>NZ_JBKBHD010000001.1:0-1397500 GCF_046297875.1 Parvibaculum sp.
CGCCGATAAGCGCGATGCGGCCAGCACGGCGGGCCATGACTTCGGCCTGCACCCATTCGGCGCCGGCGCGGGTTTTCCCCGCGCCGCGGCCGCCAAGCACGAGCCATGTGGTCCACTCGCCTTCGGGCGCCAACTGATCGTCGCGCGCCCAGAAGCGCCAGTCATGCGCGAGAAGCGCCACCTCCCTCGGCGTCAGCGAGACGAGAAAGCTCTGTCTCAGCCATGACGGCAGCGAGGCGAGAGATGCGGCCTGCAAGCGAGGCGCGCAGAGCCTCGTCTTCGGCCCTGCTTCGTTCTCTGTCCGTTGTATGTTCATCTATTTTTGCACGCCTTGCCGCCTGTTCTATTTCATGAAGCTGGTCGATGGAGCGGGCCAGCGTTGCTATGCGTCTTGCCTGTTTTTCACCTTCGGATTCGTCGCGCGCCATCATGCGCTGCTGCTCAAGATCCGCGATTTCGCGGGCGATCACGGTTCGCAGCCGCGCGGCAAGCGCGCCTGCCTCTTCCTGCTCTGCGGACATGGAGGTGCCCTTCGCCGGTTTTTCTGCCGTCGTCATTTCGATCCACACAATTCTGGAGATAAACAGAAGGTGGGAATTGAGCGTGACGCTGACAAGGGGGGATATCTCGCCGCGTGCAGATTTTTTGTGTCGCTCGCGAAAAACGGCGGACTTGCGCGGGCCCGCACAAACAGGGAAGCTTCCGGCCACAGAAATTGGCAGGCAGGCGACATGCGGCAACCGAAATATTACTGGGAGGATTTCCGCCCCGGCGAAGTGGCGGAATTCGGCGGGAAGACCGTCAGCAAGGAAGAGATTATCGAGTTCGCGAGCGAGTTCGACCCGCAGCCCTTTCATCTGGATGAAGAGGCGGGGCGGCAATCCATTCTCGGCGGGCTTTGCGCGAGCGGCTGGCACTCATGCGCGATGATGATGCGGATGATGTGCGATGCCTATGTGCTGGAGAGCGCCTCGATGGGCGCGCCGGGCGTGGACGAGGTGCGGTGGAAGAAGCCGGTCTATGCGGGGGATACGATCAGGCTCAGGCGCACCTGCCTCGAACGGCGGGCATCGAAAAGCCGGCCGGAAATGGGGCTGACGCGGTTCCGCCTCGAACTCGTGAACCAGAAGGGCGAAGTGGCGCTCTCCTCCGAGGGCTGGGCGATGTATGGGCGGCGGCACCCCGGCGCGCCGGTGGAGGCGTAAGGTCATGCCCTGGTTCGAGGACACCAAGATCGGCAGCAGGCTGGAGCTTGGCAGCCATGTATTCACGGCGGAGGAGATCATCGGTTTTGCGCGGAAATACGATCCGCAATATTTCCATGTGGATGAGGAAGCGGCGAAGGCGGGGCCCTTCGGCGGGCTCACCGCCAGCGGCTGGCACACATCGGCGACATGGATGAAGCTGATGATCCGCGCGAGGCAAGGCGCGAAGGAGCCGCCGGATGCTGATGGGCGCGTGCCGCCCGCGGGCGGGCCCTCGCCCGGCTTTCTCGAGATGAAATGGCCGAACCCCGTTCGCCCCGGCGATACGATCACCTATGCTTCGGAAGTCGTGGACAAGATCGACATGAAAACGAGACCCGAATGGGGCATCGTCAGAAGCCTCAATACGGGCGTGAACCAGCGGGGCGAGCCCGTGCTCAGTTTCATCGGACAAGGGCTCGTGCAGAGGCGCACACCGCGAGGAAAATAAAAGGGAGGAGAGGACATGGCACATAAAGGCAAGATGGTGACGCTGACGAGCGGCGATGGCGCGGATATCCTCTGCTATCACGTGAAGGCGGAGGGCGCGCGCAAGGGCGGGCTCGTGCTCATCATGGAAATTTTCGGCGTGACCGCGCATATCAAGGATCTCTGCGACGGCTATGCGCAACGCGGCTATGACGTGCTGTCGCCGCAGCTCTACGACCGGCAGGTGACGGATTTTCAGGCGACATACAGCCAGGAAGACATCCAGCGCTCGCTTGAGCTGCGCGCGGCGAACACATACGAGAACACGGTGCTCGATGCGCAGATGTGCATCGACCGGTTGCGCGCCGACGGCAACGAAAAGGTGTTCATCACCGGCTATTGCTATGGCGGCTCGGTGAGCTGGGTGGCGGCGTGCCGCGCGACGGGGCTCGATGCGGCATCGTGCTATTATGGCGGGGCGATCAAGCAGTTCATCGGCGAGAGCCCGAAATGTCCGACCATCTGCCATTTCGGCGAGAAGGATCACGGCATTCCGATGGAGGATGTGCGCGCAATCGAGGCGGCGCATCCGGACGTGAAGGTCTATGTCTATGATGCCGACCACGGCTTCAATTCCGACCGGCGCAACAATTACGACAAGGCGGCGGCGGAACTGGCGCTGAAGCGGACGCTTGCGCTGTTCGACGGGGTGTGAGGGGGAGCCTTCATATCTATCTTCCGCCGCGCCCCCTCACCCTTCCGCGGGCTTACGCCCGCTCCTTCCCTCTCCCCGCTGGGGAGAGGGATCATTCGGATGAACAGGACATCGCCATGAGCGACGCCGGGAAGACGATCCATGATTTTGAGCTGAAGACGCTCCGGGGTGAGCCGCTGCCGCTTGCCGAGCACAAGGGGAAGGCGGTGCTTGTCGTCAACACGGCGTCGAAATGCGGGTTCACGCCGCAATACAAGGAGCTGGAGGCGATCTGGCAGAAATACCGCGATGAGGGGCTGCTCGTTATCGGCGTGCCGTCCAACGATTTCGCGGGCCAGGAGCCGGGGAACGCGGAGGAGATCGAGCAGTTCTGCGAGATCAATTTCGGCGTCGATTTTCCGCTCACCGAAAAGGTGCATGTGACGGGCGCGGACGCGCATCCACTGTTCAAGTGGCTGGGCGCCCAGGGCGGCATTCTCTCGAAGCCCCGCTGGAACTTCTACAAATATGTGATCGGGCGGGACGGGAAGCTTGTCGACTGGTTTGCGAGCACGACGGCGCCGGGCTCGGCGAAGGTCGAGAAGGCTATAAAGAAGGCGCTGGGGAAGTAGGAGCCCCCTCACCCTTCCCACTACCGCTGCGCGGTAGCGGGCGCCTTCCCTCTCCCCCTAAAGGGGGCGAGGGAGAGAAAGGACGCACTTAATCCCTCTCCCCTCCGGCGAGAGGGAGGGGGCCGTCGTCAGACGGCGGAGGGGTGAGGGGCTACGGCCTCCGCCCGTAAGTCCTGAACTTCTCGACATTCAGCGCCATCTCTTCATCGGAAAGAAGATCCGGCTCACCGAGCTGGAGGGCGTGGAAATATTGGGTGGCTAGGGTTTCGACTTCATGGGCGAGGTGGAGGGCGGCTTCGACGGTCGGCCCGAAGGCGATCTGGCCGTGATGGGCGAGGAGTGAGGCGCGTCGGCCCTGAAGCGCGGCGACGGCATTTTGCGCGAGCTCCGCTGTGCCGAAGGTGGCGTAGTCCGCGACGCGGATGTTTCGTCCGCCGGCCACCGCCACCATGTAGTGGAAGGGCGGGATTTCGCGTTTCATGACGGCGAGCACGGTCGCGAAACCGGAATGGGCGTGGACGATGCCGCCCGCTTCCGGGAAAGCTTCGTAGATCGCCGCATGCATCTGCCATTCGGAAGATGGCGCGTGGGGGCCGGCGAGCACCTCTCCGTCCATCGCGATTTCGGAAATATCGTCCGGGGAAAGCTCCGTATAGGGAATGCCGGATGGTGTGATGAGGATGGTATCGCCATGGCGCGCGGAGACATTGCCGGACATTTGCGGCGAGAGGCCCGTCGCCGCGAGGTCGCGCGCGGCGGCGATGACGCGACTGCGAAGCGAGCTAGGCTTGTCCGCCATTGCGGCGCTCGGGGTAAAGCGTGAGGAGGCCTTCGCGGCTGGCGGCGCAGACGCCGCGCTCGGTGATGAGGCCGGTGACATATCGCGCGGGGGTGACGTCGAAGCCGTAATTCGCCGCCGGGCTGCCGGGCGCGGAGATTTCGACGGTGACGATCTCGCCCTTGTCCGTCCGCCCCGTCATATGCGTGACCTCGCGCGGGCTTCTCTGCTCGATCTCGATTTCGCGCACGCCGTCCGACAGGGTCCAGTCGACGGTGGTGTGCGGCAGCGCGACATAGAAGGGAACGCCGTTCTCATCCGCGGCGAGCGCCTTCAGATAGGTGCCGATCTTGTTGGCGACATCGCCTGTGGCGGTGGTGCGGTCGGTGCCGACGATGCACATATCGACAAGACCATGCTGCATCAGATGGCCGCCTGCGTTATCGGGCAGGATGGTGTGGGCCACGCCGTGGCGGCCAAGCTCGAAGGCGGTGAGCGATGCGCCCTGATTGCGCGGGCGCGTCTCGTCGACCCAGACATGGACGGCAATACCCGCATCATGCGCCATGTAGATGGGCGCAAGCGCTGTGCCCCAATCGACGCAGGCGAGCCAGCCCGCATTGCAATGGGTGAGGATATTGACCGTGGCGCCCTTTTTTGCTTCCGACAGGCCGCGAATGATGCGCAACCCGTTCTCACCGATCTGGCGGCAGATCTCCACATCCTCGTCGCAGAGGCGGGCGGCGGTCGCATAGGCGGCTTCGACGCGGGCCGCGCCGGAGAGGGGCTGAAGCGCCTCGCGCATCGCATCGAGCGAATATTTCAAATTCACCGCCGTGGGGCGCGTGGCGAGCAGCGTGTCGTAAGTGCTGGCGAGCGCATCGTCCGACGCATCAATGCGGAGCGCGAGACAGAGACCGTAAGCGGCGGTGGCGCCGATCAGGGGTGCACCGCGCACCAGCATGTCCTTGATGGCGCGGGCGGCATCATCCGGGGTTTCGAGGCGGACGACCGCAAATTCATGCGGCAGGCGCGTCTGGTCGATGATCTCGACGGACCAGCCGTCATCGGCGAGCCAGATGGTGCGGTAGTGGATGCCGTCGATCTTCATGGTCTCGTCCTTTCGGGGACGGGTTCAGTGGCCTTCAAAGGCGCAGAGCGAGAGCACTTCGATGTCGAGCGCCTCGAGACGCTGACGGCCGCCAAGCTCCGGCAGCTCGATCACGAAGCTCGCCGCGGCGACGGAACCGCCTGCACGCGAAAAGAGCTTCACCGCGGCTTCCGCCGTTCCGCCCGTCGCAATCAGATCGTCGATCAGCAGGATGCGGGCATTCGGCGCGACGGCATCGGCATGGATTTCAACCGTATCGGTGCCGTATTCGAGATCGTAGTCCTGGCCGATCGTCTTCCAGGGGAGCTTGCCCTTCTTGCGCACGGGAATGAAGCCGAGGCCAAGCTGATGCGCGACCGCGCCGCCGAGAATGAAGCCGCGCGCCTCGATGCCGGCCACCGCATCGAAGGTGCCCTTGCTGTGCAGCGCCACCAGCGCATCGACCGCGCCGCGAAAGCCCTCCGGGTCCGACAGCAGCGTGGTGATGTCGCGGAACTGGATGCCTGCTTTCGGGTAGTCCGGGATGGTGCGGATGAAGGTCTTGATGTTCATTTTCGTCGCTGTCCGTTTCCTGCGGTGCTGGCGGGTGACTCGCCTTCCGATTTCCTCGCTTACCCCTCCCCAAAATTCACTTCGCGAATTTTGGGGAGGGTGGGAATTTTATCTTAGTCCTTCGATTGAGCTGCCAATCGGCTTTCGCCGGGATGACACTCTTTATTTCGAGATGCGCCGTGGCCAATCAAACCTCCTCACGCGCCGTGCAGCACGCGGCCGGCGACGGCGTCGAGTTTCTTCACGAGGTCGGGGTCGCGCTGCGCGGGCGCGGTGATGAGGGCGGTATCGAGGACGCGGTCATGGCCTTCGGGCGAGGGCGTGCGCTCGGGCCCGAAGCTCTCGGCGACGGAGCGGATCAGCGCGCGGGCATGGCCGGCATTTTCCTCAAGCACGCGCACGACATCGGACACTTCCACATGGGCGTGGTCCGGGTGCCAGCAATCGTAGTCCGTGACCATCGCGACGGTCGCGTAGCAGATCTCGGCTTCGCGGGCGAGCTTCGCTTCCGGCATGTTGGTCATGCCGATGACGGAGCAGCCCCATGAACGGTAGAGATTGCTCTCGGCGAGCGTCGAGAATTGCGGGCCTTCCATGACGAGATAGGTGCCGCCGCGCCGGTGGCGGATATCGTACTTCCTGCAGGCGGCCTCGATATGGTTGCCGAGCCGGGCGCAGACGGGATGTGCCATCGAGACATGGGCGACGAAGCCTTCGCCGAAGAAGCTCTTTTCGCGCGCGAAGCTCCTGTCGATGAACTGGTCGACGATGACGAAGGTGCCGGGCGGCAGCTCTTCCTTGAGCGAGCCGACGGCGGAGACGGAAATGATGTCGGTGACGCCCGCGCGCTTCATCGCGTCGATATTGGCGCGGTAGTTGATGCTGGAGGGCGAATGGGGATGGCCGCGGCCGTGGCGCGGCAGGAAGACCATTTCCACCGCGCGGCCGTCGCCAAGCGGCAACTCGCCGAAGTGGAGCGCATCGGAGGGCTCGCCCCACGGGCTTGCCACATGCTCCCAGCGATCGTTGCGAAGGCCCGGAAACTCATAGACGCCGCTGCCGCCGATGACGCCGAGTACGGTTTTGGTCACGCTTGTCTCCTCAGGAACTGCAATGCCGGTCCGGTATAACAAACCACGGCGACGGCGCCATGAAAAAGGGCTCCCGAAGGAGCCCTTTTCCGCAAGTCATGCCGCGCGGCGATCAGTGGGCGTCGGCCCAGACCTTGCGCATGGCGAAGTAGAGAACGCCGGTCAGCGCGATCAGATAGATCAGCACCTGGAAGCCCATGCGGTGGCGCTGCTCGAGCTTGGGCTCGGCGGTCCACATCATGAAGTGGGTGACGTCCGCCGCCATCTGCTCGACGGTGTTGGGCGTGCCGTCTTCATAGTCGACCAGACCGTCCGAGAGCGGGTTCGGCATGGCGATGAGGTGGCCGGGGAAGTACTTGTTGTAGGTGCCGGTCGTGACCTCGAAGCCTTCCGGCGCCTCTTCGTAGCCGACGAGCAGCGAGTAGACGTAATCCGGGCCGCCGAAACGCGCCTTGTTCATCAGCGACAGGTCCGGCGCATAGGCGCCGAGCGCGGCGGCAGAGGCTTCGCGGTTCGGGTAGGGCTTCGGGAAGCGGTCCTTGGGTTCGCCCGGACGCTCATACATTTCGCCTTCCGAGTTCGGACCGTCGATGACGGTGATCTCGGCGGCAAGCGCCTTGACCTGGCCTTCGGTGAACTCCGGCCCGCCCGGTTCCATCAGGTTGCGGAAGCGGACGAATTCCATCGCATGGCAGACGGCGCAGACTTCCTTGTAGACCTTGTAGCCGCGGCGCAGCGCATCGCGGTCGTAGGTGCCGAAGAGGCCTTCGAACGACCACTGCATGTCGATCGGCTTCTCGGCTGCAGCCGCGGCCTTTGCAGGCTCGGCGGAGAAGAGCGAGAGGCCGAGCGCAGCAACAGCGGCGAGCGATACGGCACGGAAGAAGGTGTTCATTGTCTTTTTCACTTTCTTCTACCCCCTCAGCTCGCGGACTTTTCCGCCGGCAGCACCGACGCGGCGATGCTCTCGGGCAGGGGTTCCGGTTTCTCGATCAGCCCCAGCACGGGGAAGACCACAAGGAAATGCAGGAAGTAGTAGGCCGTCAGCACCTGCGAGAGATGCGTGACCGTGAAGCCGCCATCGCCCACCGGGATCAGGATGTCGTCCGGCATGGCGCCGCCGCAATAGCCGAGGCCGAGGCAGACCAGCACGAAGATCCAGAAGAACTGGCGATAGAGCGGACGGAACCGCGCCGAGCGCACCTTCGACGTGTCGAGCCAGGGCAGAACGAAGAGGATGGCGATGGCGCCGAACATGGCGATGACGCCGCCGAGCTTCGAGTCGATCGGGCCGATGTCGAAGGTGACGGCACGCAGGATCGCGTAGAACGGCAGCAGGTACCATTCGGGCACGATATGCGCGGGCGTCGAGAGCGGGTTCGCCACGATGTAGTTGTCCGGTTCGCCGAGCGAGTTCGGATTGAAGAACACGAAATAGGCAAAGAGGATCATGAAGATCGCCATGCCGAAGGCGTCTTTCATCGTCGCATAGGGCGTGAAGGGCAGTGTGTCCTTCTTCGGGTCCTTGACCTCGATACCCGCCGGATTGTTCTGCCCCGTCACATGCAGCGCCCAGACGTGAAGGATCACGACGCCGGCGATGAGGAAGGGGAAGAGGTAGTGCAGCGAGAAGAAGCGGTTGAGCGTCGGATCGCCGACCGCGAAATCGCCCCAGAGCCAGGTGCGCAGGCTTTCGCCGACAAGCGGGATGGCGCCGAACAGGTTGGTGATGACGGTGGCGCCCCAGAAGCTCATCTGGCCCCAGGGAAGCACGTAACCGAAGAAGGCAGTGGCCATCATCAGCACGTAAAGCAGCACACCGAGAATCCACAGCACTTCCCGCGGGGCCTTGTACGAACCGTAATAGAGGCCGCGGAACATGTGGATATAGACGGCGATGAAGAACATCGACGCGCCGTTCGCATGAACGTAGCGGATGAGCCAGCCGTAATTCACGTCTCGCATGATGTGCTCGACGCTGGCGAAGGCGAGTTCGGTGGTCGGCACGTAATGCATCGCAAGCACGACGCCGGTGACGATCTGGATCGCGAGGCAGAGGGTGAGAATGCCGCCGAAGGTCCACCAGTAGTTCAGGTTCCGCGGCGTCGGGTAATCGACGAAGCTGTCGTTGACCAGGCGCAGGACCGGAAGTCGCGCATCGAGCCAGCGGGTGAAGCCGTTTGACGGCGTGTAGGTGCTTTGACCGCTCATTATTATGTGCCCCCTCAGCCGATCAGGATTCGCGTGTCGGACAGGAATTCATACGGCGGCACCTCGAGATTGAGAGGAGCCGGTCCGCGGCGAATGCGCCCCGACGTATCGAAGACCGAGCCGTGGCAGGGGCAGAAGTAGCCGTTGTACTCGCCTTGATATTTCAGCGGCACACAACCGAGATGGGTGCAGACGCCGATCAGCACCAGCCACTGGCGCTCCAGCTCGCCGGACGGACCGGGGCGGACACGGGCATCGTCGGCCTCGGGATCGGGTAGCGACTTGATGTCCACGGCGTCGGCCGCGGCGATTTCCTCTTCCGTGCGGTGACGGATGAAGATCGGCTTGCCGCGCCATTTCACCGTGATCTCCTGACCGACGGGAATGCCGCCGAGATCGAATTCGGCGGAGGCGAGCGCCAGAACCGAGGCGTCGGGATTCATCTGGTCGATGAGAGGCCAAACGGCAAAGGCCGCGCCGACGGCGGCCATGGATCCGGTTGCCACATACAGGAAATCGCGCCGTGTGGGCTCGTCCGCGTGGGTATCTGCCACGGTTCAGGTCTCCTCGTTGAATTGGCCGAACGCCGCAATCATCGCCTTTTGGAAACGATGTCCCCGGACGGGGCCTCCCCCCTTGGACGGAGGAGTCAGGCACGGCGCCGAACATACCGTTACATGGCACGAAAGACCGGCGAATCCCCTGCTTTCGCCCCATGCATTGCGTGGTTTTGTGGCATCCAATCGGCATGTTGTCCAGCCCCGCCGCGCCTGTGGCAGGATGACGCATCGCCGCAGTCCCCTCCGCCGGAAGAAGCCCATGCGTCTTGCCCTTTATGAACCCGATATTCCACCCAATCTGGGGACACTGATCCGGCTGGGCGCATGCCTCGGCGTGGCGCTCGATGTGATCGAGCCATGCGGCTTCCCCTGGGACGACCGCGACCTGAAACGCGCGGCGATGGACTATGGCGCGCTGGGCGAGGTGACGCGGCATAGTTGTTGGGAGTCGTTCGCAACAAGCCGGCCGGCGGGGGCGCGGATCGTGCTGCTGACGACGAAAGCGGCCGAACCCTTCACGCGCTTTGCCTTCCGGCCATCCGACATTCTTCTTCTGGGGCGGGAGAGTGCCGGCGTGCCGGACGCGGTGCATGAAGCGGCGGATGCGCGCATTCTCGTGCCGATGCGGCCCCCTGCCCGCTCGCTCAATGTGGCGCTTGCGGCGGCGATGGTTCTTTCCGAGGCGCTCAGGCAGACAAATGGCTTTCCCGGCGGCTTTGCGGGCGGGTAAGTAGGGGCCTGGTTCCGCAAGACAAGAAGAAGACGAGATGACCGACGAGACGATGATTGCCGCGCGCAAGGCGCGGGCCGAGGCCTGGTTCCGCGAACTGCGCGACATGATCTGCGCCGAGTTCGAGCGGCTCGAAGACGAGCTGACCGGGACTTTCGCGGAGCGGCCTGCCGGGCGCTTCGAGCGGACGCCGTGGAAGCGCGGCGACGGGAGCAAGGATGAAGGCGGCGGCGAGATGTCGGTGATGCATGGCCGCATCTTCGAGAAGGTGGGCGTTCACATCTCGACCGTGCATGGCGAGTTCTCCGAAGAGTTCCGCAAGCAGATGCAGGGCGCGGAGGACGATCCGCGCTTCTGGGCGAGCGGCATTTCGCTCATCGCGCATATGCAGAACCCGCGTGTGCCCGCCGTCCACATGAACACGCGGCATGTCTATACGACCAAGAGCTGGTTCGGCGGCGGCGGCGACCTGACACCCGTGCTCGATGTGCAGCGGCGCGAGGATCATCCCGATACGGTGGAATTTCACGCGGCCTACAAGGCAGCCTGCGACAGGCATGATGCGGACTATTATCCGCGCTTCAAGAAGTGGTGCGACGAATATTTCTTCTTGGCCCACCGCAACGAACCGCGCGGCACGGGCGGGATCTTCTACGACCACCTCAACACGGGCGACTGGGACAAGGACTTCGCCTTCACGCAGGATGTTGGCCGGGCGTTTCTCAGCGTCTATCCGAAGCTCGTCCGCCGCCACATGAACGAGGCGTGGACGGAAGCGGAGCGCGAGGAACAGCTCGTGCGGCGGGGGCGCTATGTCGAGTTCAACCTGCTCTACGACCGCGGCACGGTGTTTGGCCTCAAGACGGGCGGGAATGTGAATTCGATATTGTCGTCGATGCCGCCGATGGTGAAATGGCCGTAGAGAAGTTAAATCTGTCATTCCGGGATTCATTCCCGGGACCCAATCCACATCTCCGCAAGATCAAATGCCAATGGGTCCCGGCAACAAGTGCCGGGATGACGCCTGTTTGATTGGCGCGTGCCTCACACCGCCTTCGAATGCCTTGCCGCGCCCTTGCCCAGATATTCGTCGAAGACGGCGCAGACGGCGCGGACAAGGGGGCGGCCTTCGTCGGTGATTTCGAGGCGGCGGCCGGTGCGCGTGACGATGCCGTCTGCTTCGAGCGACGCGAGGCGGGAGAGGTCGGCATCGAAGCTTTCGGCCTCCACGGCATGCATCAGCGCGATTTCCTCGAGGTCGACGGACATATCGCACATGAGGCGCTCGATGATGGCGCGGCGGAGCTTGTCCTCGCCGCTGACGGCGATGCCGCGCGTGACGGGCAGGCGCCCCTCGCGCACCGTTTCCTTGTAGCGGTCGATCGCGATTTCATTTGCGGCATAGCCTTGCGGCAGCGCGCCGATGGAGGAAGCGCCGAGGCCGATCAGCACCGGGGCTTCGTCCGTCGTATAGCCCTGGAAATTGCGGTGGAGCGCGCGGGCGGCCTGCGCCTTCGCCATCGCGTCATCCGGCAGGGCGAAATGATCGAGGCCGATCATGACATAGCCATGCGCGGCGAGGCGCTCCGCCGCCGCCTCATATTGCTCCCAGCGTTCCTCGATGCCCGGCAGCGCCTCTTTGGGGATGAGCTTTTGATGCGGCTTCATCCAAGGGACATGCGCATAGCCGAAAAGCGCGATGCGCGAGGGACGGAGGGCGGCTGCCTTGTCCACCGTGCCGAGTAGGCTTGCCACAGTCTGATAGGGCAGGCCGTAGCAGAGGTCCATGTTGATCGCGGAGACGCCATGCGCGCGCAGCCAGTGGATCACGCGCGCCGTCACGTCATGCGGCTGGATGCGGTTGATCGCCTTCTGCACGCGGGCGTCGAAATCCTGCACTCCGATAGAGGCGCGGGTGACGCCGGCCCGCGCCATCGCCGCCACGTAAGCCTCGTCCGCCGTGCGCGGATCGAGCTCGACGGCGATCTCGGCATCGAGCGTCACATTATAACTTTCGCGGAGATGGGCGAGCGTGCGGCCGAAATCGCCGGGCGTCAGCAGCGTCGGGCTGCCGCCGCCGAAATGGATGTGGTCGATCCGCATGCGCGCGGGGAGCGCGCGGGACACGAGGCGGGCTTCGGCGAGCAGCGCATCGAGATAATCGGCGACCGGCGCGTATTTCCGCGTTGCCTTTGTGTGGCAGCCGCAGAACCAGCACATCTCGGCGCAATAAGCGATGTGAAGATAGAGCGAGAGAGGCGATGCCGGATCGAGCGCGGCGAGCCAGCGCGCATAAGTATCGCCGTTCACCGCAGGAGAGAAATGCGGCGCCGTCGGATAGGATGTGTAGCGCGGCACGGCCAAGTCGTACCGCCTGATGAGATCCTCGCGCATGAGGGAAGCGTAAGGCGCGCGCGGGGACCCGCCTATGGCCACAATTGCCGCAGGGAAATTTGTCGCAGTCGCCTGCTTGTGCTCCACCCTCCCCTTGAGGGAGGGTCGGAGAATTCAAGCGAAGCGCAGAATTTTCCGGGAAGGGGGACTCCGCTGTCAGCGCCTGACTCGCCTTCCGTTTCCCCCGCCTACCCCTCCCCAAAATTTGCGATGCAAATTTCGACCCTTCCTCAGGGGGAGGG
The DNA here is from genome assembly GCF_046297875.1 of Parvibaculum sp. Taxonomy (GTDB): domain Bacteria; phylum Pseudomonadota; class Alphaproteobacteria; order Parvibaculales; family Parvibaculaceae; genus Parvibaculum. The sequence continues at coordinate 12,669 of NZ_JBKBHD010000001.1, forward strand.
TTGGGCAGATGGCAAAGGCAATGCCTTTGGCTAACGCAACCTTCGCTGTCGCGAACCGCCTCTCACTCCTCCGCTTCGATGACGGAGCGGAGCATGTCTTTCAGATTGCCTTTGGGGGCGAAGTCCCAGCCGCCGCCATAGGCGATGTCGTCGACGAGCCAGGCATTGCCGGCGCCTGCGACAAGCATGACGCGATCCTTCCACTGCACCGGCTCTTCCGCGTCGTGCACGAGCTGCACCTCACACTCGATGAGGCGTTCGCTCTTTTCGTCGCAATCGGAAATCTCGTAGCCGGTCGCGCCCTCGAACAGCGAGGAGAAGATGTCGCCTTGCAGATAGGGTGGTTCTTCATTGTTGGTGCGTGCGGTGTGGCGGCGCTCGGCCTCGGCGGCCTGGGCGAGCAGGCTGTCGAGATCGGGCGAGATGACGGGGCGGAGCCTTGCGCGCATATCCGCCTCCGGCACACCGCCGGAACGCTCGCTCAACACGATGTCGTAGAACGTGGCGGCGGCGCGCGTCGCATCCGCCTCCTGCTCCGTCTCGCTGCAGGCGGCAAGCGATGCTGCAACGCAAAGCGCGAGAATAGCCTTACGGATCATGGGCTCCCCTCCCTTTTGCCATTCAGTAAACAGTGGCCTGCACCACTGCTTTCAGGCGTTCGATGATGGAGAATTCATCGTCGATGAAGTCGCTGTCAATCCACCATTCCTCGACTTCCCTCCGTACGCGGCCGATTTCCGGGCCTTCGGGGACGCCGGCGGCCTTTATCATGTCTCCGGTGAGCGGCAGTTCGGGCTTCTGCCAGCTATCGGCCATGGCAAGAAGGGCGCGCCACTGAAAGGTGTTGTGGCCGGGGCGGTCTTCGGCCCAGCCGAGCAGCACGCGGTCCTTGAAGAGATCGCGGCCCATGAGATAGAGCGCGCGGCGCACCTCGCGCATGGAGAGGTAGCAGACGATCTTCGTCTTGTCGGTGAGCATCGCGGTGAGGCGGTCGCGATCCTTGTTGGAGAGTTTGAGACGCGCGGCGAGCGCCTTCACGCCCGCCTCGTCGAGATCGAGCATGGCGCCGAGGCGCGGGATCGGATCGGCGTCGAGTACAAATAGCTGTTGCACCTCGATGCCGACGAGTTTTTCAAAGCGGTCGAGGCGGCTCGCCTCGGGCAGCACCACGGCGAGGATGCCCGATGCCGCCATCTGGCGGAAGGCGGCGCCGGCTTCATCGGCCCTGGCGATTTTCAGCAGTTCGTCGCGGACGCGCTCGCCCGAAAGCTGACGCAGGCCCTCGCGCTCCTCGGCGCAGGCGCGCAGGCTCGCGACGTCGGGCTCGCCCTTGCCATACCAGGCATGGAAGCGGAAGAAACGCAGGATGCGCAGATAGTCCTCGCGGATGCGCTGATGCGCGTCGCCGATGAAGCGCACACGGCGCGCCTTCAAGTCTTCGCGGCCGCCAAGCGGATCGTGCACCGTGCCATCGGCATCGCAATAAAGCGCGTTGATGGTGAAGTCGCGGCGCTTCGCATCTTCCAGCCAGTCGCCGGTGAAGGCGACATCGGCGCGGCGGCCATCGGTCGCCACATCGACGCGGAGCGTGGTGATTTCGATATGGCGCGTGGGCGTGACCGCCGTGATGGTGCCATGCTCGATACCGGTGGGGACGACCTTGATGCCCTTCGCCTCGAGCAGCGCCTTCGCCTTTTCCGGCGTTTCTGTCGTGGCGATGTCGATGTCGCTCACCTTTTCGCCGATCAGCGCGTTGCGGACGCAGCCGCCCGCAAAACGCGCCGAGCCGCCGCCCGCATGGAGCGCATCCATAACCGCCCTGGTGTCGGCTTCGTTCAGCCAGGCCGCACGGGCCAGTTCCTTGTCGGCGCTCATCGGTGACTTTCCTCACTCACTGTTCTTGATCGTTGCCCCCACATTATTGAAGAGGGGTCGCGGGGCCTCTGAGGCATTCAGTCGCCATAAAGCCGGTCATACATGTTCTTCAACATGCCGGCGGTGGCCCCCCAGATATAATGACCATTATAGGGCATCGCATAATATTCGCGACGCCTGCCGCGCCAGACCGCGCTGTGGCGCTCGTGATTGGCGGGGTTCATCAGGAAGGACAAGGGCACCTCGAAGGCTTCCGCGACCTCATGGGGGGAAATGGTGAGGCTGAAGCCCGGCCGCACGAAGGCGACGACGGGCAGGATGCGGAAGCCGGTGCCTGTCTCATAGGCATCGAGATAGCCCGCCACCTCTACATATGAGCGGTGGAGGCCGACCTCTTCCTCGGCCTCGCGGAGCGCGGCTTCGGCGGGCGTTTCGCCGGGGTCGATCTTGCCGCCCGGAAAGGCGACCTGGCCCGAATGGGTGCCGAGATGATCGGCGCGGCGCGTCAGCAGCACATGGGGGCCATGCGCATGTTCGATGATGGGCACGAGAACGGCGGCGGGCCGCAGCGAGGCGCGCTCCTCCGGCTCGACCCAGACATTGCCCTCGGGCGGCTGCCTTTCGGGCGGATTGAGGTCATGGTCGCCCCTGAGGCCCGGCAGGCCGTCTGCCGCCAGAAGCGCGGCCAGAGCCGGGGGCTCCCGGTCGGTGCGGGAGAGAATGAGATGACGATGGGCGTTCATGTCAGAGCGTCACTTCTTCCGCCGGCTGGATGGGGAAGAAGGTGCCGCCGGACCAGATGCCGAACCATCTCCTGCCCTCATGCTCCTCTTCCACGCCCAGTTCGACGAGGTCGTAGAACACCGCGCGGTTGATGAGCGCGTCGAGGCGGGCGCGGACATGGACGTAAGGTGCGGGCTCGCCGGTCTCCTCGCCGATTTCGAATCGCATGGGGTGATCGGGTCCGGCCACGGTTTCATCGCCGACATTGGTGGTGAAAGTGAGCACCTGATCGCGGCCCTTTCCTTCCACCTTCATGGCGACGGCAACGAAGGGCGCGTCGTCCACCTTGATGCCGACCTTCTCGACCGGCGTGACGAGATAGTATTTCCCGTCCTCGTCATGGCGCAGAACGGTGGAGAAAAGGCGCACCAGCCGCTCGCGGCCGATCGGCGTTCCCAGATAGTACCAAGTGCCGTCGCGGGCGATGCGCATGTCGAGATCGCCGCAGAATTCGGGATTCCAGAGGTGAACCGGCGGCAGGCCCTTTGCTTTCTTTCCGGCCTCCTCGGCGGCGGCGAGGCCCTTCAGCCCGCCCGGCGCGCTGCCGGAAGCGCGGCCCTGGGCACTTGGCTTTTCGCCGTTTGCGGCTGTCTTTCCGGTCACGGCGGCCATATTTCCTCTCCTCGCGCGATATTGATCTTCGATTTCGTGCCCCACGCCCCGGAATCCGGCCATATTATCGTCACGAAGGCCCGCGCCAATGGCGGCGCGCAACAAAACAGGGATGTGGCATGACGGCGGGTGCGAACCCGCCCGTCACCAATATGTAGGTCAATGCAGACACTGAGTGAAGCCGACACGGGAACCGAATCCGCTGCCGTCCGGGAAATCGAGGAAACGGGCGCGAAGATCGCCGCCGCCCGCGAGGCCATCGGCGAGGTTATCTACGGGCAGGAACAGGTCATCGACCAGACGCTGGTGACGGTGCTGGCGGGCGGCCATGCGCTGCTGGTCGGCGTGCCGGGGCTTGCCAAAACGCTGCTCGTTCACACTATGGGACAGGTACTCGGGCTCGACGACAAGCGCGTGCAGTTCACGCCGGACCTGATGCCCGCCGATATTCTCGGTTCCGAAGTGCTGGAGGAAAGCGACAAGGGCACGCGGAGCTTCCGCTTCATCAAGGGGCCGGTGTTCTGCCAGCTCCTGATGGCGGACGAAATCAACCGCGCGAGCCCTCGTACGCAATCCGCGCTTTTGCAGGCGATGCAGGAAAAGCAGGTGACGGTGGCGGGTGTGCGCTACGAACTGCCCGCCCCCTTCCATGTGCTTGCGACGCAGAACCCGCTGGAGCAGGAAGGCACCTACCCGCTGCCGGAGGCGCAGCTCGACCGCTTCCTCATGCAGATCGACGTGATGTATCCCGATCTCGAAAGCGAACGGCGGATGCTGCTCTCGACCACGGGCGAGACGGTCGCCAGCGCGCGCAATGCGATGTCGGCGGCGGACCTGATGGCAGCGCAGCGCCTCGTGCGGCGCGTGCCCGTGGGCGAGAAGGTGGTGAACGCCATTCTCGACCTCGTGCGCGCAGCGCGGCCGGAAGAAGGCGCGTCGGAAGAAGTCGAACGCCATGTCGCCTGGGGCCCCGGCCCGCGCGCGAGTCAGGCGCTGATGCTGGCGGTCCGCGCCCGCGCACTTATCGACGGGCGTTTTTCGCCTTCGATCGAAGATGTGAAGACGCTTGCAGCCCCCGTGCTTCGCCATCGCATGGCGCTCAATTTTTCGGCGCGCGCCGAAGGCGTCACGGTGAGCGGCGTCATCGACAGGCTGTGCCGCACTATCGGCTGAACGAAAGATCGACATGACTGCCACACCGTCACACGCGGCGTCTCCCGGTGCGATCGGCCTGCGCGAACAGGCCGAGGCGCTGAGCGAGGCCATGCCGCCGCTGGTGACGGAAGCCGAGCATGTCGCCTCCACCATCGCGCAGGGCGTTCACGGAAGGCGGCGCACCGGCATGGGCGAAACCTTCTGGCAGTTTCGCCGCTACCGCGAGGGCGACGCCGCGTCATCGGTCGACTGGCGCCACTCGGCGCGCTCGAACCATCTCTTTGTGCGCGAGACGGAGCGCGAGGCAGCCGAAAGCATCTGGATCTGGCGCGACGGTTCGGCCTCGATGGATTACGCATCCGACTTTGCGCCTTGCAGCAAGAAGGACCGGGCCACCGTTCTCGCGCTCGCGCTTTCCTCGCTTCTTGTGCAGGGCGGCGAAAGCGTTGCGGCACTCGGACACGGTTTTGCGCCGGCGCCGGGGCGCGCCGCACTCCGCCGCATGGCCCATGCGCTGATCGACCATGCCGATGGCGACGACGACGCGGCGAAGCGCGGCAGCCTGCCGCCGGCAGAGCGCGTTCCGCGATATGCGCAGCTTGTGCTCATCAGCGATTTCCTGTCGCCTGCCGACGAGATCATCGCGCGCATGAAAGCCTATGCGGCGGACGGCATTCGCGGCCACATGATCCAGGTGCTCGATCCGGCGGAAGAAGACCTGCCCTTTTCGGGCCGCACCGAATTCGAAGGCGTCGAGGAAGACCTCCGCCTGATGGTGGGGCGTGCGCAAAATCTGCGCGAGGCCTATCACCAGAGGCTCGAAATCCATCGCAACCGTATCATCGAGATGGCGCGGCGCGTGGACTTCACCTTCGCGACACATCGCACCGACCGTGGCCCGCAAACGGCGCTGCTCGCGCTTTACTCGGCGCTATCCGGCGCACTTCTGGCGCGCAAGGCGCCCCGGGCAGGTCAATAGATGGCTGGCTGCTAGATCATGCTTGCGCTCGGTCTCCTCTCCTTTGCCGCACCTTGGATGCTGCTCGGCCTTGCCGCGCTGCCCGCGATCTGGTGGCTGCTGCGCATCAGCCCGCCGCTACCCAAGCGCGTGCGCTTTCCCGCGATCCGCCTTCTTGTCGGCCTTGTGCGCGAGGAGGACACGCCGGCGCATACGCCGCTCTGGCTGCTGATCCTGCGCATGACGATTGCGGCGCTGATCGTGCTGGCGCTGGCGGAGCCCGTGCTGAACCCGGCAAGGCCGGCCGCGGGTTCGGGACCGCTTGTCATCATCGTCGACAATGGCTGGGCATCCGCCGCGCGCTGGAGCGACCGGCGCTTCACGATGGATGGGCTCATCGCCGATGCGCGGCGCGCCGACCGCTCCGTCCTCGTCGCGGGAACGGCGCCGGAGATCAACGCGCCGACGCTCAATTTCGAATCCGCCGGGGACGCCAATGCACGCGCGCGCGCCATTGAGCCGCAGCCGATCGAACCGGACCGCATCGCACTCATCGAACGTCTCGAAGGCGCGGCGGTGCTGACGCGCGGCGCCGAGATCGTCTGGATCGGCGACGGGCTCGACTATGGCGCGGCGGCGCAATTCGCCCGGCGTCTTTCCGCCCTGGCGGGCGATGGCAGGCTGACGCTGATCGAACCCGCGCCGGGCCAACGCGCGCTGGCGCTGCTGCCGCCGGAGCGCGACGCGGGCGGGATCGTGCCGCGCGTTCTGCGCGCGGAGGGAACAAGCTTGCGCGAAGGCGCGGTTCGCGCACTCGACAGCGACGGCAATGTGCTTGGCGAGGCGCGGTTCGCGCTTTCTGAGGGCGAGGTTCTGGCGCCGGTTCCCTTCGACCTGCCGCTCGAACTCCGGAACCGGATCTCGCGCCTCGAAATTGCGGGTGAGGCGTCGGCGGGCGCGGTCATTCTTGCCGATGAAAGCTGGCGGCGGCGCAATGCCGGCATCGTCTCGGGCGCAAGCGCGGAAGAGGCGCAGCCGCTGCTCTCCGACGTCTATTATGTACGGCGCGCGCTCGCGCCTTACGTAGAGCTGCGAGAGACGGCGAATGAGCGCGATGCGGAAGCTGCCATCGACGAACTTCTTTCCGCGCCGCTTTCCGTGCTGATCCTTGCCGATATCGGCAATCTCACCCAGCCCACGCGCGAACGCATCGACGCATGGGTCGCAAGCGGGGGCATGCTGATCCGCTTTGCGGGGCCCCGCCTTGCCGAGCATGGCGACGAGCTTGTGCCGGTGCCGCTGCGGACCGGCGGCCGCGCGCTGGGCGGCGCGCTGTCATGGAGCACGCCGCAGAGCCTTTCGCCGTTCGAGGAGGACAGTCCCTTCTTCGGCATCGACGTGCCGGAGGATGTGAGCGTTTCGCGGCAGGTGCTGGCGGAGCCGGTGCCCGACCTTGCGCGCCATACATGGGCACGGCTTGCCGACGGAACGCCGCTCGTGACCGCCGCACAGCGCGGCAAGGGAGCGATCGTTCTCTTTCATGTGACCGCCAATCGCGACTGGTCGAGCCTGCCGATCTCCGGCCTCTTCGTGGAGATGCTCAGGCGCGCGGTCGAACTTTCGCAGGGCGTGGTCGCGCAAGGCGGCGATGGCGATACGGGCAGCGCGCGGGAGCGGCAATTGCTGAGCCCGCTGACGACGCTCAACGGTTTTGGCAGGCTCGGGACGCCGCCCGCAACGGCAACGCCGATCGCGGCGGAGCGCCTCACAAGCGCGGAACGCAGCCCCCGCCATCCGCCCGGCTTTTACGGGCTGGCGGGTGCGCCGCGCGCGCTGAACCTTGCAACGGCCGACCATGAACTGACGCCGCTTGGCGAGGTGCCGGGCATCAGCGAACGCCGCTCCTTCGAAGGCGGCCCGGAGCTTCGCCTTGCCGCAGTGCTGCTCGTGCTCGCGCTCTTCCTTGTGGTACTGGACACGCTTGCCGCGCTCTGGGTGACCGGGCTTTTCGAGACCGAGAAAATCCGCCGGGTACGCTTTGCATCGCGGGCGGCACCTGTGCTGCTGGCCGTTCTGCTGGTGCTTCCGGCAAGCGATGCCCTGGCGCAGGAGAACGACGCTTTCGCGCTCAAGGCGACGCTCGACACGCGGCTTGCCTATGTCATCACCGGAGACAGCGAACTCGACGCGGTGAGCGAGGCGGGGCTGTTCGCGCTGAGCCAGGCGCTTCGTGCCCGCACCGCCTTCGATGCGGCAGAGCCGATGGGCGTCAATATCGAACAGGACGAACTTGCCTTCTTCCCCCTGCTCTACTGGCCGATGTCGGGGATGCAGCCCGATCTGACGCCGCAGGCGCTCGGCAAGATCAACACCTACATGAAGAATGGCGGCACCATTCTCTTCGATACGCGCGACGGCGACCGCGCGGCGGGTGGCGATGTGCCGCCGGGCATGGCGGCGCTCAGGCGGCTGCTCGGGCAGCTCGACCTGCCGCCGCTGGAGCCCGTGCCTGCCGATCACGTGCTGACGAAATCCTTCTATCTGATGCAGAATTTTCCCGGACGCTTCGACGGCGGCGAATTATGGGTCGAGGCGCGGACGGGCGACGACGAACTTCTCGTCAATGACGGCGTTACCACCATCGTCGTCGGCTCGAACGATTTTGCGGCCGCATGGGCGCGCGATGCGAGCGGCCGTGCGCTCTATGCGGTGACGCCGGGCGGCGAGAGGCAGCGCGAGATGGCCTATCGCTTCGGCATCAATCTCGTGATCTACGCACTGACCGGCAACTACAAGGCGGACCAGGTTCACGTGCCCGCGCTTCTCGAACGGCTTGGCCAGTAGGAGCGCGCATGGCCTGGCACATCGTTTTCGAACCGCTTGCACCCGTCGCGCTCATTCTGACGCTGGCGCTGCCCGGCGTTCTGCTGCTCGTCTATTCGGCATTCCGCCGTGCGCGCGGCGCGCCGCTGCGCACCGTGGCGCTCGCCGTGCTTGTGATCGCGCTGCTCAACCCGACGATCCGCAGCGAGGAACGCGAGGCGGTGGCCGATGTCGCGGCGATCATCGTCGACCGCAGCCAGAGCCAGGACATCGCCACCAGGCCGGAACAGACGCAAGCGGCGCTCGAACGCATCACATCGCGGCTTGCCGAGGAAGACGGCATCGAAACGCGCGTGGTGGAAGCGCGCAGCGACCCGAACGATGCAAACGGCACGGCGCTTTTCCGCGCGCTGGAAGAGGCGCTGGCCGATGTGCCGCGCGAGCGTGTGGCAGGCGCCATCCTCATCACCGACGGGCAGGTGCATGACGTGCCGAAGAGCGCCGCCGAACTCGGCTTCGATGCGCCGGTGCACGGGCTCATCACCGGGCGGCCGGGCGAACGCGACCGGCGGCTGCATGTGCTCGAAGCGCCGCGCTTCGGCATTGTCGGCGAGCCGGTGGCACTTTCGTTCCGCGTGGAGGAAACCTCGGCCAGCGACGGCGCGACCGGCGAGACGGCGCGCGTGACAATTTCCATCGATGGCGAGCGCGTGGCGGAGAAGATTGCCACGATCGGCGCCACCGAGACCGTGACGCTGTCGCTTGAGCGCGGCGGACCCAACGTGATCGAGATCGAGGTGGAGGAAGGGCCAAACGAGCTGACGCTGCTCAACAACCGTGCCGTCGTCGTTGCCAATGGCGTGCGGGACCGCTTGCGCGTGCTGCTCGTTTCGGGCGAGCCGCATCCGGGCGAGCGGACATGGCGCAATCTTCTGAAATCCGATCCGTCGGTCGATCTCGTTCACTTCACCATTCTCAGGCCGCAGGACAAGCATGACGGGACGCCCGTCAACGAGCTTTCGCTGATCGCCTTTCCGACGCATGAGCTGTTCGACGAGAAGCTCGACCAGTTCGACCTCATCATCTTCGACCGCTACAAGCGGCGCGGTGTGCTGTCGATGGCGTATTTCCTGAATATCGTCGATTACGTGGAAGGTGGCGGCGCGTTTCTGGCGGCGGACGGACCGGCTTATGCCACGCCCTTTTCTATTGCGCGCACGCCGCTTGCCGCCATTCTGCCGGCGCTGCCGACCGGCGAGACGAGCGAGGGCGGCTTCAGGCCGGGGATCACGCCGAAGGGCGCACGCCACCCCGTGACCGCCGGTCTGCCGGGCAGTGAGAGCGAGACGCCGAGCTGGGGCCGCTGGTTCCGCACCATCGACGTTACGACCGAGACCGGCGACATCGTGATGGAAACGCCGGACGGCAAACCGCTGATGGTGCTGGCGCGCGCGGGCGAAGGCCGCGTGGCGCAAATTCTTTCCGATCACATCTGGCTCTGGTCGCGCGGCTATGAAGGCGGCGGGCCGCAAGCTGAGCTTCTGCGCCGCCTGGCGCACTGGCTGATGAAGGAACCGGACCTCGAGGAAGAAAACCTCTCCGCCGCCATGCAGGCAGGGATGCTGACCGTGCAGCGCCGCACCATGCAGGACGAGGCGGCGCCCGCGCGCGTGACGCTGCCTTCCGGCGGGACACGCGAGATCGAGATGCAGGAAGTGGCGCCGGGGCGCTTCGAGGGCGTGATGGAGGCGAGCGAACTCGGGCTCTACCGCGTGCGGCAAGGCGAGTTGTCGGCGGTCGCCGCCGCCGGGCCGCTCAACCCGCGCGAGATCGCCGATATGCGCGCGACCGACGCCCTTCTCCGCCCGCTTGTGGCGCAGACGGGCGGGGGCATCTGGTGGACGGGCGACGACGCCGGCGGCGTGCCCTCGATCCGCGCGGTCAGGGCGGGACAGGATGCCGCGGGCAGCGGCTGGATGGGGCTTCGCCGCAACGAGCAGTTCCATGTTCATGCCGTGCATCAGGCGCCGATACTTGCCGGACCGCTGGCGCTGCTTCTGCTTCTCGGCACGCTTGCTCTCGCCTGGTGGCGCGAGGGGCGGTGACCCACCCATCTGTGCGGCTTGCGTTTCGGCGGAAAGATGCCTAGTTTCGCGATGTTATAATATTACAGATCAGCAGCCGGAGCGGATTTCGTGGGCCATCGCGACACCGGACTTAGCCATGCGCCCGGCCATGCGCGGCAGCGCGCGCCGCGTATCTCCGCCTTTGCGGCGGGGATCGGGCTCAGGCTCGCCGTGGCGCTCGGCGCCGCGGCGCTTCTCTGGCTTGCCGTTTTGTGGGCGCTCGCAAGATGAACGCCTATCGACATGCCGTTCCCGCCATCGAGCTTGCCGATCTCACCGTCGCCTATGACCGCGAGCCGGCGGTGCATCACCTGACCGGCCGTTTCGAGCCCGGCAGCCTCACCGCCATTGTCGGCCCGAACGGCGCGGGGAAATCGACGTTGCTCAAATCCATCGCCGGGCTCGTCAGCCCAAGCGAAGGCGGCATCGCCATCGAAGTCGGCGCGCGCGAGCGGATCGCCTATTTGCCGCAGCTTGCCGAAATCGACCGCAGCTTTCCGATCAGCGTGATCGACGCGGTGTCGCTCGGCCTCTGGCGCGACATGGGCATGTTCCGCGCGATCACGGGGGCGCATGTGACGCGGGCGCGGGCCGCGCTTGCCGCTGTCGGCCTCGAAGGCTTCGATGCGCGGCAGGTGGGCACGCTGTCGGCGGGGCAATTGCAGCGCGTGCTTTTCGCGCGGCTGATGCTGCAGGATGCAGGCGTGGTGCTGCTCGACGAGCCGTTCGCGGCGGTGGATGAGCGCACGGCGGGCGAGCTGCTCGATCTCGTCGGCGTCTGGCACCGCGAGGGCCGCACCGTGATTGCCGTGCTGCACGATCTTCAGCGCGTGCGCGAGGCATTTCCCGAGGCGCTGCTGATCGCGCGCGAGCCGGTGGCCTGGGGGCCGACAGATGAGGTTCTCACGCCGGACAATCTGCGCCGCGCGCGCTACATCTCCGACGGCTGGAGCGATGCGGCATGATCTATGATGCGCTGATCGCCCCCTTTGCCGATTACGGCTTCATGCGCCGGGCGCTTGTGGCCTGCATGGCGCTTGCCATTGGCGGCGGGCCCATCGGCACGTTTCTCATTCTGCGGCGCATGAGCCTGATGGGCGATGCGATGAGCCATGCCATCCTGCCGGGCGCCGCCATCGGCTTTCTTGCCGCCGGGCTTTCGATCTGGTGGATGAGTCTCGGCGGACTTCTTGCGGGTCTTGCCATCGTGCTGCTGGCGGCGCTCATCAGCCGGACGACGGCGCTGCGCGAGGACGCAAGCCTTGCGGGATTCTATCTCATCAGCCTGGCGCTTGGCGTATTGCTCGTCTCGTTGCGCGGTTCGAATATCGACCTTCTGCATGTGCTGTTCGGCACCATTCTGTCGGTGACGGACGATGCGCTGCTCCTCATTGCCTCCATCGCCACGCTCACCGTGGTGACGCTTGCGGTGATCTACCGGCCGCTCGTCATCGAATGTTTCGACCCCGCATACCTTCGCGCGACGACGGGCGGCGGCACGATCTGGCATTTCATGTTCCTGTCGCTGGTGGTGGTGAACCTCGTTGCGGGGTTTCAGGCGCTCGGCACGCTGATGGCGCTGGGGCTGATGATATTGCCCGCCGCTGCCGCGCGTTTCTGGGCGGGAGCGGTCTGGTCGCTGGCGGCGCTGTCCTCGGCGCTTGCCTTTCTTTCGGGCTTTGCGGGGCTCCTCCTCTCCTACAATTTCAACCTGCCGTCGGGGCCGTCGATCGTGCTGACCGCCGGCCTCTTCTATGTCGGCTCCATCATGCTCGGCACGCGGGACAGCCTGCGTACGCGCTATTTCCCGCGGGCCCATTTCCACGAGTAAGGAGAAAGCGATGAAACATCTGCTTGCGCTCTGCCTCACGCTTGCGCTCGGCTTTACGGCCCTGCCCGCGCGCGCGGAAGAACCCGCGCCGCTCAAGATCGTCACGAGTTTCAGCATTCTTGCGGACATGGCGAAGAATGTTGCGGGTGCGCGCGCCACCATCACCTCGCTTGTCGGGCCCGATGCGGATGCGCATGTCTTCGAGCCGGGGCCTGCCGATGTGGCGATGCTCGCGGAAGCCGATGTTCTCATCATCAACGGACTCGGCTTCGAGCCCTGGCTGGTCAGGCTTGCAGCCTCTGCCAAGAGCAAGGCGAAATTCGTGACGGCGAGTTTCGGCGTGAACCCGATCGACCTCGAAGAAGGCCATCACCATCATCACGGGCACGGGCACAGCCATGACAAGGACGGCCATCCGGCAGTACCGCAGGATTTCGATCCGCATGCCTGGCAGGATCTGCGCAACGGCATCATCTATGTCCGCAATATAGCGGATGCGCTGGCCGAGAAAGACCCGGCGAACGCAACGCTCTATCTTGCGAATGCGGAAAGCTACATCACGGAACTCAAGAAGCTTCATGAATGGGCGCGCGCGGAAATCGGAAGGCTGCCGAAGGAGAAGCGCAAGGTCATTACCACGCATGATGCCTTCGCCTATTTCTCGAAAGCCTATGGCGTCGAGTTCCTTTCGCCGGCCGGCGCCGGCACGGCTTCGGACCCGAGCGCCGAGGCGCTGGCGCGGCTCGTCGACCAGATGCGGCGCGAGAATATCCGCGCGCTCTTCATGGAGAACATGGGCAATCCGCGCATGATGGAAACCATCGCGCGGGAAACGGGCATCGAGAATGGCGGCACGCTCTATTCCGACGCGCTGTCGGCGCCGGGCGGGCCGGCACCGACCTATGTCGCGATGTTCCGGCACAATGTGCCGGTGCTGATCGAGGCGATGCAGAAGAATTGAGGGCGGATCAGCGCGCCATCAGGGCGAAGGTGCCCCAGCCGAGATATGCGCGCGTACAGGTAGCGTAGCGGACGGGCTCGGATGCGAGTTTGGCGCGGATTTCACCTGTGAGTTCGTCGCGGGGATTTTCATCGAGCCAGCGGCGCATGGTGAGCCATTTCGCGGCTTCGTATCTATCCCAGCCTTCACGGTCTGCCAGCACCATTTCCACGACGTCATAGCCGAGATCGCGGAACGAGTCGAGCAACCCCGGCAGGAAATGAAAGTCGGCAATCGAACCCGCGAGGCAGCCCCTTGCAACGTCTTCGGTGGGCGGCAGCTCGAGCCAATAGGGCTCGCCTATCAGGATGATGCCGCCGGGCTTGAGGCTCTGTGCGAGGAGCGCGATCGTGCCCGCGACGCCGCCGCCGATCCATGTGGCACCGACGCAGGCGGCAACGTCCGCCTTTTCGCTTGCGACATAGCCCGCTGCATTGCCATGAACGAAGGCGACACGATCGGCAACGCCGAGTTCTTCCGCGCGGCGTTTCGCTTGTTCCGAGAAGAGCCTGCTTAAATCGACGCCCAGGCCGGTGACGCCATGATCGCGCGCCCAGGTGCAGAGCATCTCGCCCGAGCCGCTGCCGAGATCGAGCACATGCGTGCCGGGCGCGAGCCGCAGGACCGCGCCCAGCGTGGCGAGTTTTTCCGGCGTGAACGGATTATGGATGCGGTGCGCGCTTTCCATGATGTTGAAGATGCGGGGGATATCCATAGCGGCGCCTTTGCAATCAGCGGTCTGGCTTCGCGATCGGGCCCTTGGCGCGGGTGAAGGCGCCGATGTCGAGCTCGCGGTAGAGCAGCCGCGCGGGATCGACCGGACCCGGCATGGTGAGGCGGCCGGACGGCACGGGGCCGAAGCCGACCTTGGCGTAGTATGGTGCGTCGCCCACCAGGATCACCAGCCTGTGCCCAAGCTTCTTCGCGTCGGCGAGGCCCTTTTCCATCAGCTTGATGCCGCAGCCCTTGCCGCGCAGCACGGGATCGACCGCGAGCGGACCGAGCATGAGGCCCGGCACGCCGCCGATGACGACCGGCCAGAAGCTCAAACTGCCGACCATGCGCCGCTCCGCCCCCTCGCCCGCAAAGGCGACATAGCAAAGCTCGGGCACGGGATGATTGCCTTCGCGCAGGCGCTGCGCGGTTTTCGCGTAGCGGCCGGGGCCGAAGGAGAGGTCCAGCAGGGCTTCAATGGCAGGCCGGTGCTCCGGCCGCTCGGCTTCTATCTCGAACATGGGTGTCTCACGGGGCTCAGCGAAGGGTCATGGAGGTCAAGGCGCTCACCCCTCGCGGGCCTGGCCGCCGCTCAGGCGGAGGCAAGGACCGGAATGGCGCGCGCGGAAAGGCGGCGGGGGCGGCGATGCGCCCCTTCCCTCTCTCGTCGTCGCTGCTCTGCGAGCCTCAGCGCCATGATGCGGTCCCCTGGTGCCGGGGCGCGAGACCCCGGAAGATCAGGCGGATAGCACGGGGCGGGTTTCCCGTAAAGCGGCTTTGGCGCGGCGGACCGCCGCTGCGGCAGGGCTAAAAAGGCTGGAATGGCGCCCGGCGCTTCGCTAGCTTGCCCGCAATCAATGACAACCGAGAGGGAAACGTCATGGGAATTCTGGAAGGCAAGGTGGTGCTCGTCACGGGTGCCGCGGGCGGCATCGGCAAGGAATGCGCGATGATCGCGGCGAAGCAGGGCGCGAAGGTCGTCGTGAACGATCTCGGCGGCAGCGTGAAGGGCGGCGATGCGGGCGATGCGAGCGCGGCGCAGAAGACGGTGAACGAGATCAAGGCGGCGGGCGGCGAAGCGGTTGCCAATTCGGACAGCGTGTCGCTGAAATCGGGCGCGGAAAACATGATCGCGCAGGCGCTCGACACCTATGGCGCGCTGCATTCGATCATCAGCCCGGCGGGCATCCTGCGCGACGGCATGTTCCACAAGATGCCGGACGAGGACTGGGACGCCGTTCTCGAAGTGCATCTGAAGGGCAGCTACAACATCACGCGCGCGGCGATCAATCATTTCCGCGAGAAGGAAGAAGGCAATTTCGTCCTCTTCACCTCGACGAGCGGCCTCATCGGCAATATCGGCCAGGCGAACTATGCCGCGGCGAAGATGGGCATTGCAGGTCTCTCGCGCATCATCGCAATGGAAGGGGCGGCGAAGAATGTGCGCTCCAACATCATCGCGCCTTTCGCCTGGACGCGCATGATCGCCACCATTCCGGTGAAGGACGAAGCGTCTGCGAAGCGCGTCGAGCGCATGAAGAATGCGATGCGGGCGGAACAGGTCGGCAATTTCGCGGTCGCGCTCGCCTCGCCCGGCTGCACGGCAAACGGGCAGATCTTTGCGGTGCGCGGCAATGAGCTGGTGCTCTTCTCGCAGCCCCGGCCCGTGAAGTCAGTCGCGCGGATCGACGGCTGGACGCCGGAAACGATCCTCTCCCATGCCTTCCCGGCGATGGAAGGCGGCTATACCGACCTCGGCGCAACCGGCGCCGTGTTTACGTGGGAGCCTGTGTAGGCGTTACACGCTGGATTGAATGCGGAAAAGGCGGGCTTCAGGGCCCGCCTTTTTTGTTCGTGTTTTAGTTTAACACTTGAAGTCCATGCTTGCGGACGACAGTGAGCAGTTTGAGCGCCATGCCGCTCGGTTTCTTTGCGCCAGTCTCCCACTTCTCGACTGTACTCTCGCTCGTATTGAGATAACGGGCGAAGACCGGCTGGCTTACCTTGTTCCGCTCGCGGATGCGCTTGATCTCGGCGGGTGCAATTTCCGCCGGCACTTCAAGATGACGCGCATCGAAGCCGCGCATCGTCGTCTTGTCGAGCGCGCCCGCCTTGTGCAGCGCTGAGGCTGCCGAATGCAGTGCGCCTGAAATGTCGCTCTGGTACTTTTTCGTGTTCGCCATGACATGTACTCCCACGACACAGGATAGCATCAGGCGACCTCTTCAAGAAGCTTCCGTCGCCTCATGCCCCGCACCCCATGGCGCCTTCCCCGGGCCGAATTTCTCTACTGTGAAATCCACGAAGGCGCGGGTTTTGGCGGAGAGGTGGCGGGAGTGGGGGTAGATGGCGTGGAGGGTGAGCGAGGGCACGGACCAGTCTTCGAGAACGCGGGTGAGAGTGCCGCTTTTCAGGTGGTCGCAGCCGATGAAATCCGGCAGGAGGGCGAGGCCCGTGCCGGCGGCGATGGCATCGAGCATCGCATCCGCATTGTTGCAGAGGAGACGGGCCTTCAGCTCCACCTGTTCGCGCTCGCCTTTCTCATTTTCCATTTCGAGATGGGTGGGGCGCGCGAGCAGCGTGTAGAGCAGGAAGGGATGGCCTGCGAGATCGGCCGGGCGTTTCGGCACCCCGTGCTTTTCAAACCAGGACGGCGCACCGACGATGTGGCGCTCGACGGGGGCGAGCTGGCGCGCGATCAGGCTTGAATCCGTGAGCGCGGAAATGCGAAGGGAAACGTCGAAGCCTTCCTCGATGAGATCGACGCGGCGGTCGTTCAGCGCGAGGTCCACCGTCAGCTCCGGGTGGCGGGCGAGAAATTCCGGCAGCACGGGGCCGAGCTGGCGGATGCCGAAGGTCATGGGCGCGTTGACGCGCAGCGTGCCCCGCACCGCGCCCTCGACGCAGTTTGCCTCCTCCACCGCTTCGGCGGCCTCCGACACGATGCGGCTTGCGCGCTCGAAGACGACGGCGCCCGCTTCGGTTAGGCTGATGCGCCGCGTGGTGCGGTTCAGCAGGCGGACGCCAAGCTCGTCCTCAAGCTGCGAGACCTGGCGGCTCACCATCGACTTCGACAGGCCGAGCGCATCCGCCGCCGCGGTGAAGCCGCCCGTTTCCGCCACTTTCACGAAGACCGCGAAGCCATTGAGATCGAGCGCCATGTTCCGGCTTCATTGTTCCTATATATGCAACAATATGTTTCATCATATGGGAATTATATTCTCCAGCAAATCAATTACATCCGATCCATCGAATTCAGCAATGCCCCTTCCCTGATGGACGGGGTCTTCCGATGGAGGGAAGAATGAGCGGAAAAACGAAGATCCTGGTGCTCTATCACAGCGCCTATGGCCATATCGAAACGCTGGCGAAGGCTGTCGCGGAAGGCGCGGGCTCGGTTGCCGGCGCGGAAGTGACGCTGAAGCGCGTGCCCGAGACCATGCCCGAAGAGGCGATGAAGAATGCGGGCATGAAGGTCGAGCAGGATGCGCCCGTCGCCACCCCGCAGGAGCTTGCCGATTACGATGCGATCATCTTCGGCACGCCGACCCGCTTCGGCAACATGACCGGGCAGATGCGGACCTTCCTCGACCAGACCGGCGGGCTCTGGGCCAAGGGCGCGCTGGCGGGTAAGGCGGGCTCCGTCTTCACCTCGACCGGCACGGGCGCGGGCAACGAGACGACCATCACCTCGTTCCACTCGACGCTGCTTCACCACGGCATGGTGATCGTCGGCCTTCCCTATCCGGTCGGCACGGAACTTTTCGATATTTCCGAGGTGCGCGGCGGCTCGCCCTATGGCGCCTCGACGCTGGCGGGCGGCGATGGCAGCCGCCAGCCCACGGAGAAAGAACTCAGCCTTGCGAAGAAGCAGGGCGCGCATGTGGCCGCGATCGCGGCGAAGCTCGCGGCCTAGGTACGAATACAAACTCCAGAGGCTCCGTATGGGCAGTACCGCGTAACGGAGCCTCGGGCCCGGCCGGCCGCTTTCCGCTCCCCTCCCTCCCCCGAGTGTGGGGGCCGGCCGGGCACCTTTCCTGAAGAAAGGCAGGACCACCATGATCGAAGTTCGCGATTTCAATTCTCTCGGCGGCGCCAATCACGGCTGGCTCGACGCGAAGCATCACTTTTCCTTTGCGCGCTATTACGACCCCAAGCGCATGGGCTGGGGGGCGCTGCGCGTCTGGAACGACGATCTCATCCGCGCGAAGACCGGCTTTCCGCCGCATCCGCACCGCGACATGGAAATCATCACCTATGTGCGCGAAGGCGCGATCACGCATCGCGATCACCTCAACAATGAAGGCCGAACGGTGGCGGGCGATGTTCAGGTGATGTCGGCGGGACGCGGCATCCAGCACGAGGAATGGAACCTCGAGGACGAGGACGCCCGCATCTTCCAGATCTGGATCGAGCCTAACCGCGAGGGCATCACGCCCCGCTGGGAGACGGCGCGCTTTCCGAAGGATGGCCGCAAGGGCGTGCTCGTGCCGCTCGCAAGCGGCAAGAAGGATGCGCCGGCCGAAGCGCTCTGGATCGCGCAGGATGCCGAAGTGCTCGGCGCGACACTGGACGCGGGCACGAGTGTGACCCATGTCATGGAGAAGGGCCGGCTCGCCTATCTCGTGCCGGCAAGGGGCCGGATCGAGGTGAACGGCGTCGAAGTCGGCGAGCGTTCCGGCGCGGCGATCCGCGATGTGGATCTGCTCACCATCCGCGCACTCGACGATGCGGAGATCGTGCTCGCCGATCTGCCGCCGGAAGAATAATCAACACGGATGAAAGGACGGAACGATGGGACTTCTGGTCGAAGGAAAATGGACCGACAAATGGTACGACACGAAGTCGACCAGCGGCGCTTTCAAGCGGCAGGAGTCCTCGTTCCGCAACTGGGTGACGGCGGATGGAAGCGCGGGGCCCACGGGCGAAGCGGGCTTCAAGGCGGAGGCGGGGCGCTATCACCTCTATGTCTCGCTCGCCTGCCCCTGGGCGCATCGCACGCTCATCTTCCGCAAGCTGAAAGGGCTCGAGGACAAGATCAGCGTGAGCGTCGTCGATCCCTTGATGCTGGACGAGGGCTGGACGCTGAAAGGCGCGGACGATGCGGCGGTGCCCGATTTCGTGAACCGCAAGACGCGGCTCTATGAAGTCTATCTGCTGGCCGACAAGGATTATACCGGCCGCGTCACCGTGCCGGTGCTGTGGGACAAGCATCGCCAGACCATCGTGACGAATGAATCCGCCGAGATCATCCGCATGTTCAACTCCGCATTCGACGGGATCGAAGGCGTGAATGCGGCGCTCGACTTCTACCCGGAAGAACTGCGCAGCACGATCGATGCGGTGAATTCAGCTGTCTACGACCATGTGAACAACGGTGTCTACAAGGCGGGCTTTGCCACCGAGCAATCCGTTTACGAGAAGGAAGTGACGGTGCTCTTCGAGGAACTCGACCGGCTGGAAGCGCGGCTCGGCAAGCAACGCTATCTCGCGGGCGACAGGATCACCGAGGCCGACTGGCGGCTCTTCACGACGCTGATCCGCTTCGATGCCGTCTATCACGGCCACTTCAAGTGCAATCTGCGCCGCATCGCGGACTATCCGAACCTCTCGAACCATATGCGCGAACTATATCAGGTGCCGGGCATTGCAGAGACGGCGAACATGGATCACATCAAGCAGCACTATTACGGCAGCCACAAAACGATAAACCCCACGGGCATCGTACCCGCGGGGCCCAACGAGGATTTCACCGCGCCGCATGACAGGGCGCGTTTCGGGGCACGGCTCGGCTGACGTCACTGCAGCGCCTTATTGCGCGCCTCGGCGACGCGATCCACCGCCGCTTCGCGGTGGCGGTTCTCGTCATAGCGCATGGGCCGCGGCAGCGCGAAGTGATAGGCCTCCAGCGCCTCGCCGCTCTGCCGCATCGCGCGGTCGAGATCGAGAAGCACGCAAGCCGAATTCCGGCCGCGCGCCTGACCGATGGAAATGCAATGGCGCACCGAATTGCGAAGCGCGCGATGCTGTTGATAGTCGAGCGCGGCAAGCGCCTCGCGCTCGGCGGGCAGCGCCGCCCAGTTCACCTGTTCCTGCGCGCTTGACGCCGCTGGCGCGACGAACAGAAAGGCCGCAGCGAGACCGGAAAGAAAAAGGCTCTTCATCCATCGCTCCCATCATTCATCGCCCCCGCAGATCAACCGATAGAACCGAAATGTGGCAAAAAAAGTCTGGATGGCCGGGTCAAGCCCGGCCATGACGGACTGGGGAAGGAATTTCCAATTCCTTTCCCGCCTACCACAACTCGTCCGGCGTGTGACCCAGCATGGCTTCGGCGATGCGCCGCGCTGTCGATGGCGTGACGCCTTCGGGCAGCGCATCGGGAGGGAAGAAGCCGCTTTCCGCGATCTCCAGAGAGCGGCGCGGTTCATGCGAATAGGCGCCATGCGGCACGACATAAAGCGCCACGTGATCCGACTTGAACTCGCGGAAATTCGCGTAGAGGCCGGCCAGCCGCGCCTCGCCTGTGAGCGTCACGCCCACTTCCTCTTCCAGCTCGCGGCGAAGCGAGGTCAGCATGGTTTCGCCGCGTTCCACCCCGCCGCCCGGCAGATACCAGCCATGAATATAGGTATGGCGGACGAGGAGAACGCGGCCTTCGGCATCAAGTACGAGGCCGCGGACGCCCGCCGTCAAAGGACGGCGCACCCGCCAGTACAGGCGGAGAAGCAGGCGGGCCAGGTGCCAGATCAGTATTTTCGGGTTCGGCATGGGCGGCAGACTAGCATGTCCGTTTCACTTATGCCGCAGGGGCCTTTAGATGTCGTCAACCCTATGGCCTTACTGTCTGGCGCAGGGCGGCGCGCTTCAGCCGCCGGGGCAAGACGTTTGGGCAATACCGGGTCATGGGTCTTTTTTCGCTGTTCAAGGGCAACAAGAAGCTCGAACCGCCGCCTGCGGAGGATGCGCCGCCGGTGACGCCCGCTGCCATGCAGCGTGCGCTGCGCGCGACTTCCATCACCAAAGGTTCCTACAACGCCGCCGAACTCGGCGAGCGGATTGCAACGGCGCTTTCGACCATCGAGACTTCGGTACTTGCGATCGACGCGATCATGGACCGGCTGCGCGAGGCGGCGGATCTCGTTGCCGATGCGGGCACGAGCGCAGATGACGGCAGGCGCGCGCTGCTGGCCGGGCGCTATGACGAACTCCGCGAAGAAATCGACGCCATTGCCGGTTCGGCGACGCATAACCGCGTCAACCTGATTGCCGGCAGGCGCATCGGCGGCAAGCAAACGACATTCGACATCGCTTTCGATGATGAGGCGCGCTCCGGCGTCGCCATTCCGATCGTCAATCTCACGACCGGCGAAGCGGGTCTGTCCCTGTCGCCGCCGCGCGATGCCTTTGCGCCGGACGAGGAAGTGGCGGCGATCGCCGCCGAGATCGAAGCCGCCCGCGCAACGGCCGCCCGCGTCAGCGACCGCCTTGTCGACCATGCGGCGCTCATCTCCGAGCGGCTTGCGCGCCTCATGGAAATGGCGGGCCCGCGCGAAATCGGAACGCGGCTGCCGACGGGCGCCGACCCGCCGGAAGAAGCCGCACCGGCCATAGACCCCGCCATGGCGGAAGTGGAAGAAAAATTGCGGGCGCTTTCGGAGCGGCTCAACGACCGCGAACCCCTGGTCCGCAAGGCCTGATACGCACCCCGTTTTCCGTGCTATCAATGGCCTCCAGCAAGGGAAGCCGCTCATGTCATCGCCAGAACAGAAAAACGAAGCCAAAGGCCCGAATGCCGACCAGATCGAATACTGGAACGGCGATGCGGGCGAGAAATGGGCGCGGCACCAGGACAGGCTCGACGCCATGCTCGCGCCATTTTCAAAGGCGCTGCAGTTGCTTGCTGCCGTGGAACCCGGCGAGCGCGTCATGGATATCGGCTGCGGCTGCGGCGCGACCACATTCGACCTTGCAAATGCGGCGGGAGACGGGGGAAGCACGCTCGGCGTCGATATTTCCGGGCCGATGATCGCGCGGGCGAAGGAACGCGCCGCCGCACTTCGCAGCAAGGCGGAGTTCCTGCTCGCCGATGCGGCGACGCATGATTTCGGCACAAGGCAATTCGACGTGCTTGCCTCGCGCTTCGGCATCATGTTTTTCGACAATCCGGCTCCCGCCTTCGGGCATATGCGCAAGACGCTTGCGCCGGGTGGCCGGACGGGGTTCGTCTGCTGGCGGCCCTTCCGCGAAAATCCCTGGGCTGCACTTCCGATGATGGCGGCGCTGCCGCATCTGCCGCCACAGGAGCCGCCGGTGCCCGGCGCGCCGGGCCCCTTTGCCTTCGACGATGCAAGCCGGTTCCACGATGTGCTGTCGCAAGCCGGTTACAGCGCGATCGACATTCAGCCTTTCGATGCGGAGCTGACGCTGGGCGCAGGCGCAGACGCCATCGAAACAGCGCTCAACCAATCGCTCGAGATCGGGCCGCTGGCGCGCGCGATGAAGACCATGCCGGACGCCATGCGCGATACGGTGAGCGATGCCGTGCGCAAGGCGCTTGCCGCCAATGTGAATGATGGCGAGGTGCGCCTGCCCGGCGCGGTCTGGCTCGTCTCGGCGAAGGCGTAAGATGTTTCCGGTTCCCCATTAACCATCCCTCAACACTCTGCACCCCGAACACATTGGAATCGTTCCCTTATTCCGGTTCCTCTTTGTTAAGACCTTGCCATTAGGGTTGACGCATGGAAGCGACTTGGCGCCGGGACCGTGCTCTTTTGAGGCGCGCCTGGCGAGCTGGGGATATTGGGGCATGACGGAATCCGTTTTCGGCAAGATCAGCGTTCTTGTCGTCGATGACAGCGCCTATATGCGCCATCTGCTGATGACGCTGCTTCAGGCGCTCGGCGTCGGCGAAATTCATCTGGCGATCAACGGCGAAGAAGCCTGGGAACTTCTGAACTCGAAGGAACCGGACATCGTCATTACCGATGCGGCGATGGTTCCCGGCGACGGGTTCATGTTCGCCAAGCGGTTGCGCAGCCTTCGCGGGCTCGCGCTCGGCATGATCCCCATCATCATGGTGTCCGGCCATACCGATCTCGAATCCGTGGAACGGGCGCGCGATATCGGCATCACGGAATTTCTGTCGAAGCCGATTTCGGCGCGCGGCCTTTACGAACGTCTCATTCAGGTGATCGACCGCCCGCGCACCTTCGTCGAAACGCCGACCTATCGCGGACCCGACCGGCGCCGCCGCGATACGCCATTCGACGGCAAGGAACGCCGCGGCTCCGTCGCGCTGCTTTGAGGAGAAGCATCATGGAAGAACGCAGCATCACATCGCGTCTTGCACGCCATCTTGCAGGCCACGACGCCGCCACGGGCGAAACGCCGCCCGATGTCCGCTTCATCCGTGTGCCGTCCATCGCCGAACGCAAGCTCGGCGCCGACTATGTCGCGCCGATGCGCCTCGATCCGCGCGTTCTCAACCAGATGCAGTCGACGATCCGTACGCTGGAAACGAAATATGCCGAAGCCTTGTCGGCGCAGGTTGCCATGCTGCAGCTCCTTGTCGAACCGGCGGTGAAAGGCGATTCGGACGCGCGCAGGCGCCTCTATTCGCTCTCGCACGACATGCGCGGCCTTGCCGGCACGTTCGGATTTCCGATTGCCGGCCGCTTTGCCGACTCGCTCTGCCGCTTTGTCGAGAATTGCCACGAGGAAGACTGGCGCGATGGATCGGTCATCCGATACCATGTCGATGCGATCCGCGATGCCGTCGACAATCCGGGCACCGACCCCGCCATCACGATGGAAACGCTCAATGCGCTTGAGCGGCTGATCAAGACGACGCGCGGCAACCGGAAAATGGCCGGATGAACGGCGAGCCGACCAAAGCGGACCCGGATTTCCTTCGCCGCCTGAAAGTGCTGGTCGTCGAAGACAGTGCCGAAATGCAGCGGCTGCTGACGGCGCTTCTGGCTTCGATGGGCATTGGCCATGTCGTCGTGGCGCTGGATGGCGAGCGCGGGCTTGCCGCCTTTGCCGCGGAATGTCCCGACATCATCATCACCGATGGCGCGATGACGCCGATGGATGGCTTTGAGATGACGCGCCGCATCCGCGCGAGCGGCGCGGGCCAGGCGGCCAATCCCGATGTGCCGATCCTGATGATTTCCGGCCATGCCGGCCGCGAAAACGTGGCCTATGCGCGCGATCAGGGCGTGACCGACTATCTGGTGAAGCCGCTCTCGGCGGAAATGCTCTATGAAGCCATCGTCGCCGCCGTCTCGCGGCCGATCCATTTCGTCGAGACGCCCGGCTATCGCGGGCCGTCGCCGCGCCGCACGCTCGATGCGCGCCGCGCCGACACCTGAACCCGTCAAGCGACTCCCCTTTCTCCCCGAGTCACGGCAAACTGCGGCCACCGGCCAAACCGGGGGAACCATGCTGCAACGGCTCGCCACATCGCTTCGCTTCTACTTCGTCGCCCGTCAGTCCGAAATCGAACGGCAGGCAGGCGCCATCCCCTATTCGATTGTCGACGGACAGGTGGCGGTGCTGCTGGTGACATCGCGGCGGACGGGGCGGTGGCTGTTTCCCAAAGGCGGGCTGATGGAAGGGCTGACGGCGCACGAATCCGCGGCGCGCGAGGCGCTGGAGGAAGCGGGCGTGGAAGGCGATGTGCTGGCCACACCGCTTGGCACATGGCGCTCCATCAAGCGGCGCGGTGTTCATGTGACGCCGATCGAAGTCGACATGTTCCCGCTGCGCGTGACACGGCAACTCGACAATTGGCAGGAACAGTCGCAACGCCGCCGCCACTGGGCAAGCCTGCGCGAAGCGCAGCAGCTTCTCCGCGACCCCTATCTTGCCGATCTTGCAATGAGGCTGCGCGAGTTGCGCTAGAGGCTCGAAGCCATTTTCATCAGCCAGTAGATGACACCGGCGAGGAAACCGGCAGCCGGCACCGTGATGACCCATGCAGCCGCGATGGTGATGACATGGCGGCGGCGGACAAGGCGGCGCTTTTCGCGCTTGGCCTGTTTCCTGATTGCATCTTCCGGCGTTTTCGACAGCGATGACGGTTCGCTTGCCTTTGGCTTCGGCGCCTTCACGCCATCGGCGTTCAGGCCGAGATTGGCAAGCATCTCGCGCAGGAAGCCGACGCCGAACACGCCGCCAATGGCGATATGCGTCGAGGAAACAGGCAGACCGAGCGCGGAGGCGATCAGCACGGTGATGGCGGCGGCGAGCGCAACGCAATAGGCGCGCGGCGCATCCATCTTCGTGATCTTCGCGCCGACGGTGCGGATGAGGCGCGGGCCGAACAGTGCAAGGCCGAGCGATATGCCCATAGCACCGATCAAGAGCACCCAGAGCGGCAAGGCGACATCGCCCGTGGCGGCGTGCCCGCTTTCGGCGGCGGCGACGATCGCGGCAAGCGGTCCCACCGCATTCGCCACATCGTTTGCGCCATGTGCGAAGGAGAGCAACGCGGCAGCAAAGATGAGCGGCAGGGTGAAAAGCGTCGCCACATGCTTGCGGCGGTTTTCGAGTTTCGGTGCATGGCGCTTCACCCAGGGACGGGTGGCAAGCGTTGCGACGATGAAGGCTATGATGCCGAGCAGCCACACGGTTTCCGTGGAGGGCTTCCAGATTTTCGACAGGCCCTTCAGCGAGAGATACATGGCGAAGACGCCCGCCATGAGACCGATCATTACCGGCACCCAGGTCTGCGCGGCTGCAAGCCTGTCCTCGCGGAAAAGAACTCGCCACTTGATGAAGGCAAGCAGCCCCGCGGCGATGAGGCCGCCCATCACCGGCGAGATGACCCAGCTCGCTGCTATAGCGCCCATCGTGCCCCAGTTGACGATGCCGAAACCCGCCGCGGCGATGCCCGCACCGAGAACGCCGCCGACAATCGAATGTGTGGTCGATACAGGTGCGTTGAGGAATGTTGCGAGGTGCAGCCACATGCCTGCGGCGAGGAAGGATGCCATCATCAGCATCACGAAATCGCGGACCGGGAATTCGGCTTGCGGCACGATGATGTTGCGGGAGATCGTGTTCACCACGTCGCCGCCCGCAAGGATGGCGCCCGCCGCCTCGCAGGTCGCGGCGATGACGAGCGCGGCGCCCAGCGGCAAGGCGCGGCTGCCGACGGCGGGGCCCATATTGTTGGCGACGTCGTTCGCGCCGATATTGAGCGCCATGTAGCCGGCGATGACGCCGCCCGCGATGACGAAGAGGCTCAAGGGGCCGGCAGGGACAAGGCCCAGCATGAAAAGGAAGACTGCGATCAGGAAGACAATGGCAAGGCCCGGTGCCGCGATTGATCGCGACAGGGCCAGTGTCGCCTCTTCCAGACTGCCGACCTTCTTCAGATCCTTGTCGAGCGTACTCTTTGCCACCTGCCCCCCAAACCCGCGGTTTTCGAGACCGTTTCGCCGGGAGGAGCCTTTATCATTCCGGGCAGCGTCCGCCTAGCCGGTGTGACATTTTTTTGACAGTTTGATGACGGTCAGAGGTTGCGGATGGCCAGATAGCCAGCCAGAGCCGCCGTGGCCGTCAGGAACATGCCCCAGGCCATGTCCACCGCCGCCATCTTCCAGGGCCAGCCCTTGAGTGTCGCCAGATTGGTCATGTCATAGGTGCCATAGGCCAGAAGGCCGAGCAGCGCGCCGCGCAGAACCGCGCCTTTCCAGCTTTCGGCAGGAAGCACCGCGAAGAAGACCACACCCGCCACATAGAAAAGGTAAAAGCCCGCCGCGGCGCCGAAATCCGGCACATCGCGCATCAGATGGCCGATGGAGCGGGCGTAGAAGTCCTTTGCGATATAGGCGAGCCAGACATAGTCGATGGCCAGAAACACGAAAGCTGTGGCCAGATAGGCGATCGCATAGGTCATGGGGCGCTCCTCCGCGGGATTTCAGAGTATACGCGGTGCGGCGGGAAACGGATCAGCCACCTATTCCGGCGCCATCAGGGGCCAATCGACAATCCGGGATTCCAGATCCTCCATATCGGCCTCGTCTTCATAGAGAAACCGTCCGTGAACGGACATGCCGGCAAGGCGCACCGCCTCATACTCGCCGGACCGCAGCGGATGCCACCAGGGCAGATCCTTGCCTTCCTTCAGGAGCCGGTAGGCGCAGGAGGGCGGCATCCAGTCGATGTCCTCCAGGTTCTTCGGCGTGAGGGTCACGCAGTCGGGCACGAGGGTCGAGCGGTTCGCGTAGTCCTTGCAGCGGCAGGTCTCGGCATCGAGCAGGCGGCAGGCGATGTCGGTATATTCGATTTCGCCCGTGTCTTCGTCCTCCAGCTTGATGAGGCAGCACTTCGCGCAGCCGTCGCACAGGCTCTCCCACTCCTCGCGGTTCATCTCATGGAGGCGCTTCACGCGCCAGAAGGATTCGGGTGTGTCTTTCATTTCGGGACAGAACCCCGCCAAGCGCGATTTGTCAAAGGGCTCCGCCGCCCCCTGATTGCCCCCATCCCGCCCTTTTTCATGCACAAAGTTCGGCCAGTCTCGTTTTGATCCACGGTTCTGCTTCCGGGGGCTGGCATGACACTCGCATGAGACAGCGTTCCAGAAGACGCCCGCAACAGGACCATCGAGGCGGTTAACCTTGTCCGAAGACGACGAAACAGATCCGCATTATCCCATGCGCGCTGCCGTGAAGCGCGCGCAGGAGAATCGCGAGCTGCCGCCGGAAGACGACAAACCGCGCGGCCGGAAAAAGGCGAGCCTGCCCATGCGAATGCTCGCCTGGTTCTCGTTTGCCTTCACGGCGGTCTGCGTCGGCTTTGCCGCGCTCGTCTTTCTGACGCTTCCCGAACTTCAGCGCGCCATCGAGCGCGGGTATACGGAAACGCTTTCCATTCGCGTACTGAACGCGGCGGATGAGGAAATCGGCATGCGCGGACGGCGCACGACGCCGACAGTGCCGCTCGGCGAAATGCCGCCCTATCTCGTCAAGGCCGTGCTTGCGACGGAGGACCGCCGCTTCTACGAGCATGGCGGTTTCGACAAGCGTGGCATCGCGCGCGCCATGTGGAGCAATATCAAGGCATTCTCCTTTGTCGAAGGCGGATCGACGATCACGCAGCAGGTTGCGAAGAATCTCTATCTCGACAACAGCCGCACCATCTGGCGCAAGGCGCAGGAAGCGCTGATTGCCATCTGGCTCGAGAACAATCTGACGAAGGACGAAATCCTCACGCTCTATCTGAACCGCATCTATATGGGTGCCGGCAATTACGGCGTCGATGCGGCGGCACATTACTATTTCGGCAAATCGGTGCGCGATGTCTCGCTTGCCGAGGCAGCCATTCTTGCCGGACTTCCCAAGGCGCCGAGCCACTTTGCGCCGACGAACGATCTCGAACGCGCGCGGTCTCGCGCCAATCAGGTTCTCGACCGGCTTGTCAGCGCCGGCAGCCTGACCGAGCAGGAAGTTTCGGGCGCCCGCGCCTATCCGGCCGAGGTTCTGCCGCGCACGAAGGAAGCGGGACGGGAATATTTCGTCGACTGGGTGGCCGAGCAGACGCGGCAGCTCTTTCCCGGCATGACGGGCCGCATCACCGTGCGGACGACACTCGACCCCAAGCGCCAGAGTGCGGCCGAAGATGCGGTGCGCAAGGCGATCGAGGAAATGGGCGGCCAGCGCAATGTCTCGCAAGGCGCACTTGTCGCGCTGGCGCCGGACGGCGCGGTGCTGGCGCTTGTCGGCGGCAAATCCTATGTCGAAAGCCAGTTCAACCGGGTGACGCAGGCAAAGCGCCAACCGGGCTCGGCCTTCAAACCCATCGTCTATCTCGCCGCGCTCGAAGCCGGGTTCACGCCGGACAGCCCGGTAACGGACGAACCCGTTTCGCTGGGCGGCTGGACGCCGCGCAATGTCGCGGACCGCAACTGGGGAACGGTGACGCTCTCGACCGCGCTTGCCAATTCGGTCAACACGATCACGGTGCAGGTTGGCGACAGGATCGGCATGGACCGGATTCTCGGCGCGGCCCGCAAGCTCGGCATCGAAAGCCCGCTGCCGCGCAACCTTTCCATCGCGCTCGGCAGCGGCGAAGTAACGCTGCTCGAACTCACCTCCGCCTATACGGCCTTTGGAAACGAGGGCCGCCGCGCCGCGCCCTACGGCATCCGCGCCATTGAGGCGGAGAACGGCGATGTACTCTTTGCGCATCAATCCGCCGTGAAACCGGCAATCACCTCGACGCAAGCGCATGACATGACGTACATGCTTTATCAGGTCATGACGGAAGGCACGGGCCGCTCGGCCGCACTCAGCGGCCGTCTCGCCGCCGGCAAGACCGGCACCAGCCAGGACAATCGCGATGCCTGGTTCATCGGCTATACGGGCCACGAAACGGCAGGCGTCTGGTTCGGCAATGACAACAACTCGCCGACCGAGGGTGCGGGCGGCGGCAATTTCGCGGCCATCGCCTGGCGCAACTACATGAACGCCGCCGAGCGCAACATGGCGCCGGCCCCCCTGCCCGGCGCCGTGCGCTACCGGGATGCCTCTTTCGTGGCGGCGACGACGCCCCGAAGCGGCTTCTTTGCCGAACTCGCCGATCTCTTCAATGCGGCACCGAAACTCGAAGGGCGCGACAGGAGCGACCGCGGCAGGCCGGATTTCCGCGTCGGCGGGCGCTGAACCGCACAGGCAATTGCGCCGCTGCGCGCGATACGCCATACAGGCGGCGTCGAACAACCGGAAATCCAGATTTTGGCCGCGCCTCTCCTTGCCCTTCGCGATATCCGCACCGTTTTTGCCGATCAGGTTCTGATCGCGGGCGCGAGCTTTGCGCTCGCCGCGGGCGACCGGCTGTGCCTTGTCGGGCGGAACGGCAGCGGCAAGTCGACGCTGCTGCGGATTGCGGCAGGGCTTACCGAGCCCGATGGCGGCGAGGTTTTCCGCCAGCCCGGCACGCGCATCGCCTATCTCGAACAGGCGCCCGACTTCGGCGGGGCGGAGAGCGTTCTCGATTATGCGATGTCGGGCGGCGCGGAAGAACACAAGGCCGCCGCCGCGCTGGACGAGCTGAAACTTTCGCCATCGGCAAGCCCGGCCACGCTTTCAGGCGGCGAAGGGCGCAAGGCGGCGCTTGCCCGCGTACTTGCCGAAGAGCCGGACATTCTGCTGCTCGACGAACCGACAAACCATCTCGATCTGCCCTCCATCGAATGGCTCGAGACGCGGCTCTCGCAGTTCCGTGGCGCCTTCATCCTCATCAGCCATGACCGCGCCTTCCTCCGGCGGCTCGCGGCGGGCTGCCTCTGGCTCGACCGCGGCATCATCCGCCGTCTCGACAAGGGCTTTGCCGCGTTCGAGGAATGGGTGGAACAGATACTCGCCGAAGAGGAAGTGACACAGCGCAAGCTCGACAAGCTGATCGAGCAGGAAACGCAATGGTCGCGCGAAGGCATTTCCGCGCGGCGGACGCGCAACCAGGGACGTCTCAGGCGGCTCCACGCGATGCGCCGGGAGCGCGCGGCGCAGGTGCAGCAGACGGGCCGTGTGGAGCTTGCAGCCGAGGCGGGACAGGCATCCGGCTCGCTTGTCGTCGAGGCGAAGAACATCACCAAGGTCTGGCCGCAGCCCGATGGCAGCGAGCGTGTGGCCGTGCGCGACTACTCGACGCGCATCATGCGGGGCGACAAGCTGGGCTTTATCGGCCCGAACGGCGCGGGCAAGACGACGCTTCTGAAAATTCTCACCGGCGCGCTCAAGCCTGACAGCGGCCATGTGCGGCTCGGCACCAATCTCACGCCTGTCTATATCGACCAGTCACGCGCCTCTCTGAACCCTGAGGCGAGCCTCTGGGATACGCTGTGCGAAGGCGGCGGCGACCAGGTGATGGTGCGCGGGCGGCCGAGGCATGTCGTTTCCTATCTGCGCGATTTCCTGTTTCGCGAGTCGCAGGCGCGCCAGCCCGTGAAGGCGCTTTCGGGCGGCGAACAATGCCGCTTGCTGCTGGCGCGGGCGCTCGCCAAACCGTCGAACCTTCTCGTGCTCGACGAACCGACAAACGATCTCGACATGGAGACGCTCGATCTCTTGCAGGAAATGCTGTCCGATTACGATGGCACTGTGCTGCTGGTGAGCCATGATCGCGATTTTCTCGACCGGGTGGTCACGTCCGTTGTGGCGCTCGATGGCGAGGGCAATGCGGAAGAATATCCGGGCGGCTATACCGACTGGCAGCGCCAGCACAGGGAGCGCACAAAGCCGGAGCAGAAGCAGGCGGCTGCGGCACCGAAGGCGGAGCGCGCGAAGGCGCAGACCAAGCTCAGCTACAAGGATACCCGCGCGCTGGAAGATCTGCAGAAGCGGATGCCGCAACTTGAAAGCGAGATTCTGGCGGCGGAGAAAAAGCTGGCCGATCCCGACCTCTACACGCGGGATGCCGACGCTTTCCATAAGCTCAGTACCGCGCTCGACAGGCTGAAAGCGGAGCTTTCGGCGGCGGAAGAGCGGTGGCTCGAGCTGGAGATGAAACGCGAGGAACTGGCTGGCGACTGACGGCCGATCCGGCACCCGTTAACCAGACCGCGATAATCCCTTTGACTGTTTCATGACGGCACGATTGGATGATGTTCGTGCTGATTCGCTCATGGGGGTGTAGCGGGACAGCAGACCAAATGACCTTGGGTCCAGAAGGACCCACAGGGGGGATTGTTGAAGCTGGCCCTGAAGCTTTTGGCTACGGTGCTCGTGGCGCTCGCGTTTGGCGTGGGATCTGCGCTGCTTGCTGTCCGCTCGGGCGGACTGGGCAAAGCTGTCTCCTCCGGCCCCTGGGAAACCGACCTCACCATCGGCAGCGCCGACGCCGATCCCTATATACGGGCGCAGGTGGCGGTGGCGGGGCTCCTCGCGCTCAACCGGAACGAAACGATCTACTTCACCGCCGCGCGCGACGGAGACGGCAATCGCCTGCGTAGCGACTGCAGCTACAAGGTCGAAGGATACGACCCGCCGGCACGCTGGTGGAGCATCACGCTTTATGGCGAGGATCACTATCTCGTTTCGAATCCGCTGCAACGCTATTCCTATGGCGGCGAGACGGTGGCGCGGAACGAGGATGGCAGCTTCACCATCATGGTCGGGCCCGAGGAAACGGACGGAAACTGGATTCCGACGGGCCAAGGCCATAGCGATGCCACATTCACCCTCACTCTCCGGCTCTACAACCCGGACGAAAATGCGGCGCGCAAACCTTCCGGGATCGTGCTGCCGCAGATTGCCAAGGAGGCATGCGCGTCATGAAAACCTGGCCACTCTGGATCGCAGGCACCGTTGCGCTTGCCGCCGTGTTCCACATCCTCACTGTGTTTGCCCTGCCCTATGGCATCATGAACCGCGCCATGGCCGGCATTTCCTCGCAGGCGGGCGGCGTGAACCAGGCGGTCTATCCCGACCGGGCGACATCGGACTCGCGCGGCATCGTGCGGCCGAGCCCGGACCTGCTCTATACGGCCTGCGTCTATGACGTATCGGACCGGCCGCTGCGGTTGACCTCGCCCGTGCCGGACACCTACTGGTCGCTTTCGGCCTTCGCGTCCAATACCGACAATTTCTTCGTGGTGAACGACCGGCAGGTCCGCAACAAGCGCATCGAGATCATCCTGACGGGGGATGAAGGACTTATTGTCGAGGGCGGTCAGCCCGTCATCGTCGCGCCGAGCACGCGCGGCATCGTGCTTTTCCGTTCGCTGGTCCCTTCGGAGGAAGCGGTGGTCGAGATCGACACGCTGCGCCGGCAGGCCAATTGCGAGCCGCTTTGAGGCTAGTTTGAGTCGCGGCCCGCTGTAGCCCTTGGGCACGGGCACTGTTACCATTCTTCCCAACGAGAGACGACGCGCCTTCCCCGGGGAGACTTCCATGAACCGCAATTTCATCATCGGCTGCATTGCCGCCGCCGTGGCCGTTGCCCTGGCCATCATCCTGGTGGTGCGGCCGGGGGGCGATGCCTCGGGCGGCCTCAAGACCGTCACCTTCGCTACCGACTGGAAGGCGCAGGCGGAACATGGCGGCTTCTATCAGGCGCTCGCCAATGGCTATTACGAGGAGGCGGGCCTCAATGTGCGCATCCTTCAGGGCGGGCCCGGCGTGAACGTGCCGCAGCTTCTGGCGGCACATACCGTGGAGTTCGGACTCGGCTCCAACAATTTCATTCCGCTCAACATCGCCGCGGCGGAAGCAGGCGCGAAGGCGGTGATGGCCTCGTTCCAGAAAGACCCGCAGGTCTTCATCACCCATCCGCGCGACGACGTGAAAAGCATTGCCGACATGAAGGGCAAGCCGATCATGGTGTCGGATGCGACGGTGAGCGCCTTCTGGCTGTGGCTGAAATCGAAATACGGTTTCGAGGACGGTCAGATCAGGAAATACACGTTCAACCTCGCGCCCTTCCTCACCGACACGAGCGCGATCCAGCAGGGCTATCTTTCCTCCGAGCCCTACATGATCCGTCAGGAAGGCGTGGAGCCGCAGGTCTTCCTTTTGTCCGACTATGGCTATCCGGGCTATGCCGCCTTCATTCTTGCGAGCGACCGGATGATCGCCGACGACCCGGAGACGGTGCAGGCTTTCGTCGATGCGAGCATCAAGGGCTGGGTCAGCTATCTCTATGGCGACCCTTCGCCCGCCAATGCGCTCATCAAGCGCGACAACCCGGAAATGAGCGATGAGGCGATCGCCAATGCGATCGCACTGATGAAGGAAAACGGCATCGTCGATTCCGGCGAGACGGGCGAACTCGGCGTGGGCGCAATGACCGATGCACGCTGGCAGCGCTTCTATAACGAGATGGTGGAAGCGGGCGTCTATGACGCGAACCTCGACCTTCACAGCGCCTATACGCTCGAGTTCGTCAATCGCGGCGCGGGTCTCGAGCTGAAGAAGGAACTGACGGGCGAATGACGGCGGCCGGGGCGGAAGCAACGTCCTCTCTCATCGAACTCAGCGGCATCGGCAAGACCTATGCGAATGGCACGGCTGCGCTGACGGGGGTGGATGCCGCCGTGCGCGAGGGCGGATTCGTGTCGCTTGTCGGGCCTTCGGGCTGCGGCAAGAGCACGCTGCTTCGGATCATTGCGGGGCTGATCGCGGAGGATCACGGCAAGCTCGACTGGCCGGCGTCCGGCGCGCGGCCGCACGACATCGGTTTCGTCTTTCAGGATGCGACGCTGATGCCCTGGGCAAGCGTTGCCGACAATGTCTATCTGCCGCTGAAGCTGAAAGGCGTGGGCCGGACGGAAGCGGGGCCGCGCATTGCGGAGGCGCTTTCGCGCGTCGGGCTTTCCGATTTCGCATCCGCGTTCCCGCGCGAGCTTTCCGGCGGCATGAAGATGCGCGTCTCCATCGCGCGGGCGCTGGTGACGGAGCCGCCGGTGCTGCTGATGGACGAGCCCTTTGCGGCGCTCGACGAATTCACGCGGGAGAAGCTCGACGGCGATCTTCTGGCGCTGTGGCAGGCACAGGGCTTCACCACGATCTTCGTGACGCACAGTATATATGAGTCCGTGTTCCTTTCGGAGCGCGTGCTGGTGATGGGCGCGCGGCCGGGGCGCATTCTTGCGGAAATCGAGATCGGCGAGCCCTATCCGCGCGGGCGCGATTTCCGCGAGTCCCCGCGCTATGTGGAAATCTGCGCACGGGTGAGCGCGGCGCTGCGCGAGGGGGCGGCGATATGAAGCGCGCCGACACGCTTTCCGCGCGGTTCATTCGCATTGCCGTGCCGGTGACGGCCGGCATCGTCTTCCTGCTCGTCTGGGAAGCCTTCGTGACGATCCGCGAGATACCGCGCTTCGTGCTGCCGGCGCCTTCGGTGATCTTCGAGAGCCTTGTCCAGAATTTCGGTTCGCTGATGGCATCGCTCTGGGTGACGCTGCGCGTGACCATTGCGGCCTTCCTGCTCGCCATTGTCGGCGGTGTCGGGCTCGCCATCGTGTTCTCGCAGAGCCGCGCTGTCGAAACCGTGCTCTTCCCCTATGCCGTTGCGCTGCAGGTGACGCCGGTGGTTTCCATTGCGCCGCTCATCATCATCTGGGTCGGATATGACCGGGTCGAAATCGCCGTGCTGATCCTTGCCTGGATCGTCGCCTTCTTTCCGATCCTGTCCAACACGACGCTGGGCCTGCGCTCGGCGGACCACAATCTGCGCGATCTCTTCCGGCTTTATGGTGCCTCGCGGCTGCAGGTGCTGACGGAGCTGCAGCTTCCTTCCGCCCTGCCCTACATCCTTGCGGGCCTCAAGATATCCGGCGGGCTGGCGCTGATCGGAGCGGTGGTGGCGGAGTTCGTGGCGGGTTCGGGCTCGGGCAACGGGCTTGCCTGGCGGATCGTGGAGGCAGGGAACCGGCTCGACATTCCGCGCATGTTCGCGGCGCTCTTCCTGCTATCGGCGCTCGGCATCACGATCTTTTTCAGCCTGAGCCTGCTCGAAAACCGGTTGCTGCGGCGCTGGCATGAAAGCGCGGTGCGGCGGGAAAATTAGGCCGTCCAATCGCATCGGCGGAAATCCGCCGGATTCTTAATATACTCTTTTTTTATGTAATATATAAATATTCACACGATCATTGACGTTTATTGAGAAAAAACCCATCTTAGGCGGGAAATAGCCCGGTCCCCTTGCGTCCGGGCGCGCGCGCCCATATTCCTTCGCCGGACAAATCGCGGCGCGCATTTCCGGCATCAGGGACGCTTACATGGCTCAACACACCCGCAAGGGCGCACAATTTCAGGCAGTGACGGCAAACCGCCTCGCAGACGGCATCGTGGTCTATCTCACGGAAAATGCTGAATGGTCGGAGTCGCTACAGGAGGCCGCCGTGGCCGAAGGCAAGGAGGCAGCGGAAGCGCTGCTCGCCAGGGCCGCCCCCACCGTCGAGAACAACATCGTGGTCGAGCCCTATCTCTTCGAAGTCATCCAGGAGGATGCCGGCATCCGCGCTGCAAGCGTGCGCGAAACGATCCGGCAGGCTGGCCCGACGGTGCGGCTCGATCTCGGCAAGCAGGCGGAACTTTCCGGCGTTCATAGTTGACCGACACGTTGAGCCGCAAGGCAGAGGCAGAAGTACATGTATCGTTACGACGAATTCGACCAGCAGATAGTCAATGAGCGCGTGGCGCAGTTTCGCGGCCAGGTCGCGCGGCGCCTTTCGGGCGAGATCACGGAAGATGAGTTCAAGCCGCTGCGCCTGATGAACGGCGTCTATCTGCAGCTTCATGCCTATATGCTTCGCGTCGCCATTCCCTATGGCACGCTCTCCTCGCGCCAGCTCCGGATGCTCGCGCATCTCGGCCGCAAATATGACCGGGGCTATGGCCACTTCACCACGCGCCAGAACCTGCAATACAACTGGCCCGCGCTGAAAGACATGCCGGACCTGCTCGCGGAGCTTGCGACCGTCGAGATGCACGCGATCCAGACATCGGGCAACTGCATCCGCAACGTGACGTCCGACCAGTATGCGGGCGCGGCGAAGACGGAGATCGAAGATCCGCGCATCGTTTCGGAAATTATCCGGCAGTGGTCGACCTTCCACCCTGAATTCTCGTTCCTGCCGCGCAAGTTCAAGATCGCCGTGTCCGGCACACCGGACGACCGCGCCGCGATCCGCGTGCACGATATCGGCATCCAGATCGTGCAGGATGCAAAGGGCAATATCGGCTATGAGGTCTATGTCGGCGGCGGGCTTGGCCGCACACCGATGATCGGCAAGAAGCTCGCCGATTTCGTACCGAAGGAAGACCTGCTCGCCTATCTCGAAGCCGTCATGCGCGTCTACAACATGTATGGACGGCGCGACAACATGTACAAGTCGCGCATCAAGATCCTCGTGCATGAGATCGGCGCGGAAGAAATGAAGCGCCAGGTCGATGCGGAGTTCGCCGAGCTGAGGAAGGCGGGGACGCTGCATCTGCCGCTGGAAGAAGTGGCGCGGATCGAAGCCTATTTCCGCCCGCCGGCCTTCGATGAGCTGCCGAACGAAAGCACGGAACTCAACAAGGCGGTGCTCGCCGATCCCGGATTCGCCAATTGGGTGAAGTCGAATATCGCCGAACACAAGGTGCCGGGATATGCCATCGTCAATATCTCGCTGAAGCCGATCGGCGGCACGCCGGGCGACTGCTCGTCGGACCAGATGGACGCGGTGGCCGACATTGCGGAAAAATACAGCTTCGACGAGCTGCGCGTGACGCATGAACAGAACCTGACGCTTGCCCATGTGCGCAAGAAGGATCTCTACGCCGTTTACGAGGCACTGAAGAAACACGATCTCGCAACGGCGAATATCAATCTCATCACCGACCAGATCGCCTGCCCCGGCCTCGACTATTGCGCGCTTGCCAATGCGCGGTCGATCCCGATCGCGCAGCGCATTTCCGAACGCTTTGCCGACATCGCGCGGCAGCACGAGATCGGCGAACTCAAGATCAACAATTCGGGCTGCATCAATGCCTGCGGCCACCATCATGTCGGCCATATCGGCATTCTCGGCGTCGACAAGAAGGGCGTCGAATATTACCAGGTGACGCTGGGCGGCGCGGCGGACGAGAAGACGGCGATCGGCGATATTGTCGGCCCGGCCTTCACCGAAGGCGAGATCGTGGACGCGATCGAGAAGATCGTGAACACCTATCTCGGCATCCGCAAGAACGGCGAACGCTTCATCGACACCTATCGCCGCGTCGGCATCGATCCGTTCAAGGAGAACCTCTATGCAGCTCATTAAGAACGGCGCGTTTGTCGAGGATCAGTTCGTGACCGTCGGCGACGACGAGGCGCTGCCTGAGGGCGCCGCTATCGTATCGCTCGAACGCTGGCAGGCCGAGCGCGAGACGCTTCGCGCGCGCAATGCGCCCGTCGGCGTGCGCCTGAAAAGCGGTCAGGAACCTTCAGTGATCGCAGGCGATCTAGACAAGCTCGCGGTCGTCGCACTCGAATTTCCGGCCTATCGCAATGGCCGTGCCTATTCCTATGCGCGGCTCCTGCGCGAGCGCCATGGCTACAAGGGCGAGCTCAGGGCGGTCGGTAATGTGCTGCGCGACCAGTTCCAGTTCATGATCCGCTGCGGCTTCGATGCGCTGGAAGTTGCCGACAACATCACGCCGGAAATCTTCGCGGAATGCGCGGGGTTCTTCACCGCCTTCTATCAGCCGGCGGCCGACGGCAAGGAGACTGTTCTTTCGCTTCGCCAACGCCTTGCCGCACGGGCACAGGCGGCAAGCTGACCGCAGGGCGGTACGGCACACAAAAAGCCCGGCCCTCTTTCGAGGCGCCGGGCTTTCTTACGCAACCTTACTTTCCCGCGGCAATGATACGCAACTCGGGGGGCTGTTGCCGCGGACTCGCGCTATTACGCAGCGCGGAGCTTTTCGAAGGCTTCGGTGAACTTCGCCGCATAGGGATTCACGGCATCGCGCACGGTCGACACGGTGAGCTCGTTCAGCTCGCGCGCGGCGTCGATGTTGCGCTTCAGCGTGGCGCGGACATACTCATTCTGGAGTTCGACCGCCGACTTGAGGCTGCCCGACTTGAGCACGGCGCGGGCGGTTTCGACGCCTTCCTCGAAATTGGTGCGGGCGAGCGTGGCGATGATACCGGAAGCAGCTTCGATCGCGTTCTTCGCTTCGGCCATCGGCGCGGCCTTGGCGGTCGTGGTCTTGGCCGATGCCTTCCTGGCGCGCGGCTTTGCTTTGGTCGTCTTTGCCTTCGTGGCCTTGGGGGTCGCTTCAGTCATTTCAAATCTCCTGTATCGCGTGGCCGCTCCCATTGGTTGGGAGCGTTTCCCCGCACATACCGGCGCGCCGGATTTGTGCGCTGCACAATGAGATAATGACCCCCTGCCCCAGCGTCAAGAGAAATTTGTGCGATGCACAATAACCGGCCCCGCCCAGGGTGCTTGTGCTCAAAATCGGCTTATGGAGAAAGGACTTAGGGTGGGTTGCGGCGCAGGGTCGCAGATCAGGGAAGCGAGCGCCGCGGCGCTGCCGGGACCGAGCGTCCAGCCCAGCGTGCCGTGGCCGCTGTTGACGAAAAGCCCGCTGATTCCCGGCACCTCACCGATCACCGGGCTGCCATCGGGCGTCATGGGGCGCAGCCCACACCAGAACCCGGCCTCCTCCCGCCGCGGCCCGACCTGCGGCAGCACGCCTTCCAGCGCATCGAGAACCGAGCGGGCACGGGCGGGCTCCAGCGTCAGATCATAGCCGCCGACTTCGGCCTGTCCGGCGGCGCGGATGCGATCCCCCAGGCGGCTGATGACGATCTTGCGTTCCTCATCCGTGATGCTGACTTCGGGCGCATTGCCCTCGGGCGCGGGGAGCGTCACCGAATAGCCTTTCAGCGGATAGATGTAGGAGCGGATGCCGAAGGGGCCGAGGAGCGCGCGTGTCTCCGTGCCGGCGGCGATCACCACGGCGTCCGCCGCTACCGCGTCCTGCGTGGTTTTCACGCCACGGACCTTTGAACCATCGGTCAGAATGCGCGTGACGCTGGTATTGCTCAGAAATTTGACGCCAAGGCGCGCCGCGCCATCGGCGATACCGCGCGAGAAGAGATGCGCATCGCCGCTGCTGTCGGACGCCGCGTAGAGACCGCCTGCAATGTCGCCGCGCTGCATGGCGGAGCCGAGTGCGGGTTCGAGCGCGGCGCATTCGGCCGGCGTCAGCAATTTCTGCTCGAGGCCCATGCGCGTGATGATCGCGGATTCCCTTTCCGCTTCCTTCATCGCATGAACGTCGCGGAAGATGCGGAGAATGCCCTTCTCCTTGCGCTGGAAATCGAGCGGTGTACCGGCTTCGGCAAACGCACGCTCATAGGCCGCGAGGCGCGCGCGGGTGAGCAGCGCAATTTCGAGATTGGGCGGAATGCGCTCCGCCCGCGCCGAGGCGCGGCAGCGGAGCAGGAACTTCAAAAGCCAGAGCCATTGCTCGGGGTCCATTTTCGGGCGAAGGCGGAACGGCGCATCGTCGCGGCCGAGCCAGCGCAGGATCAGAGCCGGGATTTCCGGCCCGGCCCAGGGCGCAACCTCACAAGCCGAGAGCTGGCCGCCATTTGCGTAGGAGGTGCCGAGCCCCGCCCCTTCGCGCGCCTCGATGAGCGTGACCTTCAAGCCGCGCAGCGCCAGTTCATAGGCGGTCGAGGCGCCGACAATGCCGGCGCCGATGACGATGGCAGAACAGGGGACTTTCACCGGGACAACACCTTGAGGACTTCCGCCGCAGCGCGGCTCATGCCGATAGGCCTAGCAAAGCCGCGCCGCTTTTGCGACGGCAAAGACGACGCGGCGCGCTCCCTTGACGGCGAAGAGGAAGCGCGATATATGTCACCGTATGGTGACAAAAGGCAAGACACAGGCAAAGCCGCGCGACCGGGAAAAGACCGGGCAGGCCATTCTCGATGCGGTGGGCCGGCTGATCCTGCGCGACGGGCTTTCCGGCGTCGGCATCAACGCCATCGCCCGCGAGGCGGGCGCGGACAAGGTTCTGATCTACCGCTATTTCGGGGATCTCGACGGGCTCTACAGCGCCTATGCCGAGAACGGCGATTTCTGGTGGACGGTGGAGGACATGCTGGCCGCCGCAGAAGGCGCGGCGACGCTTGGCGAAGCGCTGAAGGCGGGGCTGCGTCACCACGCAGCGGAAATGCGCAAGCGGCCGGTGACGCTTGCCGTGATCGCCGCCGAACCCGCCAACCGCAATGCGCTTGTCGTCGCACTGGAAGAGGTGCGCGAGCGGCGGGCCATCGAAACGATGGAGGCAATCGCCGCGCGCTACGGCATGCCCGAAGGCGCCGACATTGCGGCGCTGACCGGACTTCTTGCCGCCGCGATCGACTATCTCCTCGCCCGGGCGCGGACGATCCGCGTCTATGGCGGTGTCGAGATCAAGACGGAAAAGGACTGGGAGAGAATTTTCGCAACCATCGACGCGATGATCGACGGCGCTCTGGCGTCTGCGCGTCCCAAAGGGAGGAAACGGCCATGACAGTTTCGACGACGCGGCGGCGGCTGCTGCAGGGCGCGGGCGCCATCACGCTTGTTGCCGTTGGCGGCGCCATCTGGCGCGCGCACGACCGCGAGGTGTTTGCCACGCCATCGGGCGCACCCTACGACCCCTGGGTCATGTGGCAATCGCCCGACCATGCGGGAACGCCGATTGCGCTTGTCGCGGCGGGCATTCTCGCCTCCAACCCGCACAACACGCAGCCCTGGATATTCCGCGTGAGCGAGGACCGCATCGAGGTGCTTGCGGACACGACACGCCATCTCGGCACGTTCGACCCCTATTTGCGGGAAATGCATATCGGGCTTGGCTGCGCCATCGAGAATATGGTGCTGGCGGCGCCTGCCAATG
Source organism: Parvibaculum sp. (assembly GCF_046297875.1). Lineage (GTDB taxonomy): Bacteria > Pseudomonadota > Alphaproteobacteria > Parvibaculales > Parvibaculaceae > Parvibaculum. The sequence continues at coordinate 53,932 of NZ_JBKBHD010000001.1, forward strand.
GATATGCGGCGACAGTGGAGGCCGCGCCGGGCTCGCTCCGCGACATCGAACGCGGCGGTATGGTGCGCGCGGCGGTGATCCGCCTCGCACCGGGCAATGGCGCAAGCGACCCGCTTTACGACGCGATCCCTCACCGTCACACGAACCGCTATGCCTATGACCGCGCGCGCGGCTTCCCGGAAGACCTGCTGCGCCGCATAGCCACCATGCCAGTGGAGAACGGCGTGGCGGTGTCGCTCTTCACCGAGGGCGAGACGTTCGAGGCCCTCGGCCGGACGATCATCGAGGCCACGGATGCGATCGTCGCCGATGACGAGATGATCGAGGACAGCCACCACTGGTTCCGCGACGGGCCGCGCGAGATGGCGCGTGAGCGCAGCGGGCTCGAGCTCGACACGGCGGGGCTTGCGCCGGCGCTGCTCGCCGCAGCAAAGTTCCTGCCCGCGCTTCCCGCCAAACAAAGCCACGGCGCCTGGGCGGACCAGACGCGCGACACGCATATTCCGACGGCGGCGCTCCTTGGCACGATCTCGCTGCGCGACCGCTTCGACCGGCCGCAGACGCTTGCCGCCGGGCGCATCTGGCAGCGCATCCATCTCGAAGCAAGTGCAGCGGGCATCGCCATGCATCCGCTCAACCAGCCGGTGGAGATGGCGGACCGCGACCGCCAGCTTGCGCGCGATGCAGCGTGGGATGCACGGCTCGTCAGCATCGTCGGCGATCCTCAATGGCAACCGACCTTCGCCTTCCGTGGCGGCTATCCGACGCGCGAGGCGATGGCAAGTGCAAGGCGGAATGTGGAGCAAGTGAGCGAGGCGGGCTGAAGCGCGCCTTTATGCTTTCAGCAGCGGCGCGACTTCATCCGCAGGAAGCGGCAGCGTCTCGACATAGAGGGACTGGCTCGGGAAGGCGAAGCCGGCGCCTGCACCCTCTACGATCTGCTTGATGCGAAAAGCGAGCGCCTCTTTCACTGCAAGCCATTCGCCCCAGACGGTGGATTTCGTGAAGCAGTAGACCATGATGTCGATGGAGGAGTCGTTGAAGCTGTCGACCTTCACGAAAAGCGGTGCCAGCGGCGGCTGCACGAAATCCTCGGTCGATGTCAGATAGTTTTCGATGTCGGCCACGATGCGGCGAAGCTGATCGTGCGTGGTGCGGTATTCGACGCCGATCTTCCAGGAGATGCGCCGCGCGGTCATGGCGCTGTAGTTGACGACCGAATTGTCGGAGAGCTTCTGGTTCGGCACATAGACCGGCGCGCGGTCGAATTGCCGGACCAGCGTCGAACGGAAGCCAATCTTTTCAACAAAGCCTTCAACCACGCCATCGACCTTGATCCAGTCGCCCAGACCGAACCGCCGTTCGATCAGGATCGACATGCCGCCGATCAGGTTCTTGAAAAGATCCTGCGCGCCGAGGGCGACCGCCACGCCGAACAGGCCGAGGCCGGCGATGATCGGCGCCACCTGAATTCCCCATGTCTGGAGGATCGTCGCACCCGCGACCAGAACGACAGCGGTCTTCCCGCCGGCGATAAGCCAATCCAGGATTTCGGGTGTTAGCACACGCTCCAGTAGGCGCAGACCCCGGCTGACCGGGCCGATGCAATTATAGATCGCCCAGAAGATCGCAACAATGATGAGCGAACGGTTCAGGTGTTCGGCGATCTGGCCGGTCGTATCCTCGAAATCGAGATATTCGGTGGCGAAGAAAAAACCGAGCGCAAGAAAGAGGAAGCGCAGCGGGCTCTTGATCGCATCGCGGATGTAATCGTCGATCTTCGTCTCCGTCCGCTCGACCCAGCGGTCGGCGACCCTTATCACGAAGCGGGTGAAGAGCCCGCGCAGCACGTAGAAGGCGCCGAATATGGCGATCGCGACCAGTATGTCGCCGACATTGTGGCCGAGGACGCCTGTGCGCCAGACATCGACGACAAGTTCCCAGTAGTTTTCGAGATTGGTCAGCGTGGTCTGCATGGCAATCGGAATTTATCCAGGGCGGAAGTTGAGGCAGAGTTATGCAGCGGCCGGCGCGCGCTCGCGCGTGGCGGAAAAGCGGATCTTCGGCCACTTCTCGAGCGTGTAGCCAAGCTCCCAGGCGCTCTTGCCCATGAAGACGGGAGCGCCGTCGCGGTCCGTCGCCATGTTGCCGCGATGGGCTTCCATGAAACGCTTGAGCTCGGCGGGGTCTTCCGCCGCGACCCAGCGCGCGGTTTCGTAGGGCGACGGCTCGAAATGCACCTTGATGTCGTATTCGCTGGCGATGCGCGAGGCGAGCACTTCAAGCTGGAGCTGGCCGACGACGCCGACCACCCAGTTCGCGCCGATCTCGGGCTTGAAGACCTGCGTCACGCCTTCCTCGGCGAGGCTTTCAAGCGCACGGCGCATATGCTTTGCCTTCATCGGATCGTCGAGGCGGATGCGGCGGAGGATTTCCGGCGCGAAGTTCGGGATGCCGGTGAATGTCAGGTCTTCCGTCTCGCTCAGCGTATCGCCGACGCGGATGGTGCCGTGGTTCGGGATGCCGATAATGTCGCCCGCATATGCCTCGTCCAGCAATTCGCGGTCCTGCGCGAAAAAGAGGATCGGATTGTGGACGCCGATGGTCTTGCCGCTGCTGGAAAGCTTGAGCCGCATGCCGCGCCTGAACTTGCCCGAGCAGATGCGCATGAAGGCGATACGGTCGCGGTGGTTCGCGTCCATGTTCGCCTGCACCTTGAAGACAAAGCCAGTTACTTTTTGCTCGGTCGGCTCCACCATGCGGTTCGCGGCGGGCTGCGCGCGGGGCGGCGGGGCAAGGCGCACGACCGCATCGAGCAGCTCGCGCACACCGAGTTTGCGCAGCGCGCTGCCGAAATAGACCGGCGTCATGTGGCCGGCGCGATATTGCTCGATGTCGAAGGTCGTGCTGCCTTCGCGCGCGAGTTCCATTTCCTCGCGGAACTTCGCCAGCTCATCCTCACCCAGATATTCGGCGATCTTGTCTCCGCTCAGGCATTCGGGTTCCTCGTCGCTACCTTCGGCACCGGGCTTTATATAGGGGATGAAGCGGTCGTTCTCGGGATCGAAGATGCCGCGCAGGAGGCCGCCCATGCCGGCCGGCCAGATCATCGGCACGGTGTCGAGCGCGAGTTTCGAGGCGATCTCGTCCATCAGCTCGAAGGGGTCCTGGCCTTCGCGGTCGATCTTGTTGATGAAGGTGATGATCGGTACGTCGCGCAGGCGGCAGACTTCAAAGAGCTTCAGCGTCTGCGCCTCGATGCCTTTCGCGGCGTCGATCACCATGATGGCGCTGTCGGCGGCTGTCAGCGTGCGGTAGGTGTCTTCGCTGAAATCCTCGTGGCCCGGCGTATCCAGCAGGTTGCAGGTGATGCCCTTGTATTCGAAGGTCATGACGGCGGACGTTACCGAGATGCCGCGGTCCTGCTCGATCTTCATCCAGTCCGAACGCGCCCGCCGGTTGTCGCCGCGCGCCTTGACCTGACCGGCGAGGCGGATCGCCCCACCCTTCAGGAGCAGGTTTTCGGTCAGCGTGGTCTTGCCCGCGTCGGGATGGGAGATGATGGCGAAGGTCCGGCGGTTCCGGACCTGCGTTTCCACCTCGCCTCCCGGCCGGGCGGCGGCTTCGGTCGTACTCAATTCTGAAGTCTCCGGTTGGATTTGCGGCGGACCCTAACCCAAAGCCCCGGAAATCGCCACCCGCGACAATTGGGCCGCGTCCCCGCGACAAATGGCCAAATCCGCGTCAGGCTGGGCCCGTGCGATTATGGTTCATCGTCATTTCACCTGTCGAAAGTCCGCCCCATGACCACAGCCAGAGACATTCTGATGCCGCATATCGATGCGGGGCTTGCCGAAGCGAACGAAAAGAAGATGTCCAGCGATGCCGTCGCCCGCATCCTGTTCGAGCAGGCGCTGCGCATCTGGAAGGAAAGCCGCTCGCCGGAAGACATCCGCGCCGAACTTCTCGAAGCGGCGGACCATCTGGACCCGGATGAAGACTTCATGTTCATGCGGCCTTGAAGGGGGCATGCGTCCCTGAGCAGGGCTCAGGCCACTTTTTCCTGAAGGAAGTGGCGGCCTTCGCGGTCTTCGATCTCGACCACCCATATGTCGGGATCGAAGCTGCGCTGCTTTTCGATCCAGGCATCCGCTTCGGCTTCGGGTGCCTTTGGCCGGGCAATCCAGATGAGTTCGCCCTCCCCGTCCCGGGCGGGGCTCAAGACCTGCGCCTCGCCATCGAGCGTATTGAGCTTCACAAGGACCGACCCCGAACTTGTGTCGCCCCGGCGAACCACCATGGCGGCGACGCCAGCCACCTCGCAGCGGCGGATCAGCGCCTTCACCCAGATTTCCGCCTTCAGCCGCGGCGCCCGCTCCATCATCCCATCCACTTCCGGCCGAAAGGTGCGAATTTCCGCCGCTTATGGCCAATTCAGCACCCCAGCGGCTTTATGTCATTCATCCTTAACACGTTTCCTGTTTGCGGCAGGCGACGAGCGGGACTAGACTCATTAGTATCTCATTAAGGCAAGCGGCCGGGGGCGCGATCTTGCCGGTAAATGTCCTCCGTCTCAGGGGTTGGGGGCTGCCGTGACCAGGGGTATCAGCGTGACTCAATCATTCGGGATTTTCGGGGCTTCACTTCGCACTCTCGGTCTCTCGGTTGCAGCGGCGATTGCAATCGGCGGCTGCACGGTGGTCGAAGGCGGCAAGGACGCAGCCAGCGCGCCTGCGCCGGTGGCGGCGCCCGTCGCTGCGGAAGTGGCGGCACTTGCCAATGACGGCATTGCGACCGGCGGCATTTCGAATATCGCCTCGGCCAATATTCCGATCCCGCTGCCATCGCCGCGCCAGCAGGTGCCGGTGCAGGTTGCATCGGCCGATCCTTCGGCCGGTATCGCCTCCCTGTCGGCCAAGCCGCAGCTTGAGCAGCTTGCGGGCGTCTATGCGAAATTCGGTTCGGCCATTGCCGCTGTCGGCGAAAGCCGCCTCAACACGCCGGCCGATGTGCGCCGCGCGCTGGCGGCGCTCCGCTTCTCGCAGCCGGACGCTCTGGCGGAAGGCTGGTATGCGGCGCATGCGCTGATTGCAGCCAATGAAGCATCCTTCGCTCAGGGCATTCGCGATGAAGTCCGGATGCGCGGCAAGACAGCCGTTCTCGAGGCACTGCGCAGCGACGACAATTACATTCTTCAGGTGCGTGGCGCCCGTAATGCGACCGATGCTGTCGCCGCCGCACTTCGCAGCGAGAATGCGCGGCTTGCCGCGCTTTCGGCCCGCTTCAAGGAAACCTCCTATGCCTTCCAGAAGCAGCGCTGGGGCATGACAGAGCCGCTGCATGGCACCACCAAGACGGCCGATGCCAGCAACGCGGCCACCAGCGTCACGGAACGCGCCAGCGCAATGCTTGCCGCCCTGTCGCCGGTCAAGCCCGCCCAGGCCTATTCGCCGAGCGTGATGAACCGCGTGCTGACGCTTGCCGCCTATCAGGTGATCGACGGCTCGATGGAAACCGGCGCCAGTTCAACCCGCAATCCGACCGGGCGCTGCCTGAACTGGGCCCGCCTCAATCTCGACCAGTGCGTGGCCGCAGCGCGCTTCCCCTCGGAAGAAGCCTATTGCGCAGGCAAGCACGGCGTCGAAGAGGTGCGGGGCTGCTGGGCGCAGGCGGTTCCCGCCTCTGTGCTCGCCGCGCAGTAAAGGCACAAGCCGGAAAACCGCGCCGCGCTGCGGGCGTTCAGCGGCACGAACAATTTGAATCGAATGCCGGAAACATTTGAAGGAAATACGCCTCAAATTTGAGGCGTATTTTTTTTGTTTTTTATTTTAATTAGACTATAAATACTTGCTTTTTGTAGTACTCAAATAAACCAATGCAATCTTTCTACAGTATAAAATCTCGTTCTTCTTCAATTTTACTGATCTCTTTAACCGGGCAGCAGTGCGCTCCTTCCTAGGCTCGCCTCAGGTTCACGGACGACATCTTTGGGAAGGGATCATCGTCATGTCTTTTGTACTCAGAGCCGCGTTCTGGCTCACGGTTCTTGCCTTTCTGCTGCCCGCACCTGACGGCGAAGGCACGGCGCAGATCGCCGCCCGCAATGGCGGCATCGTTCCGGCGGGCTATGAAGCCGCGGCGGCCGAAAACGAAATCGGTGCAGGCGAAGCGCTCGCGCTTGCCGCCCGGTCCGCGCAGGACGTCATGGGATTTTGCGGTCGCAATCCCGAGGTCTGCGAGAAAAGTCACGCGATCGCCGGTCACGTCATGCGGCAGACCACGCATTACGGCAGCCTTGCCATTGTCTGGCTGACAGAGAAGGCAAAGGACTACCAGCAGGAAGGCCCTGCGGAAGCAATCGGCACGCGCTCGGTTGCCCGGCCCATGGCTGCCCCCGACTTCACGACCGGCGCCTGACCTCACCCATCAGGTTGCCCGTCGGCTTCCCGGCGTCTCCTAGGGCGTCCCGGCGGCCAACAGCGCCCCGCGGTTCAGGCACCGCGGGGCGCTTGTTCTTTGAGACAGGGGCCGCTATGTCCTGAGCATGTTGACACTGACGGTCAGGACGGAATGGGCATTCAGGATCTCATCGACGATTTCGCCTTCCTCGAAGAATGGGAAGAGCGCTATCGCTATGTGATCGAGCTCGGCAAGGGGCTCGAACCCCTGAGCGATGAGGAACACTCGCCCGCGAACAAGGTCGAGGGCTGCGTCAGCCAGGTCTGGCTCGTGAACGAGACGCGCAAGGACAAAGCCGGAAAGACCGTGCTTCATTTTCGCGGCGACAGCGATGCGCATATCGTGCGCGGTCTCATCGCCATCCTGATGCGGCTCTATTCGGACAAGGCGCCGGCCGAGATAATCGAGACCGATGCGCGCGACGTTTTTGCGAAGCTCGGGCTCAATGAGCATCTGACGCCGCAACGCTCGAACGGACTTTATTCGATGGTGGCGCGGATTCAGGCGGATGCGCGCGCCGCACTCGGCACCGCCACGGCCTGAGCCCCCTCCGCCATGCCGTAATGATCCGCCAGGCGGTCGAGCGCAATCTGCAGCACGAGCTTGCCCGCGCGCTTCGGCCAGCCGAGATCGCGCTCCGCTTCTTCCAGACCCTGCAAGTGGCAGCAAACGCCGATCAATATGTCCGAAAGGCCCGGCCCCACGGCCTTCAGCGCATGGGCAACGCGCTCACGCGCGGCAAGCGCCTGAACGGTCAGATCGCCGGGATCGCGCGGGGCGGCGCGGCCGCGGCGCACGGGGCTTGCCCAGTCGGCGGTCACGCGCGGCATCATCAGACCGAATGTGAAGTCGCGCCGCAGGCGCTCGCCAACCTCGAACTGCGTTTCGGTCAGCAGGGGCTTGCCGTCGCGCCCTTTCCGATGGCGAAGCCAGCCGAGCGGCGACTCACCTTCATTGATGTCGACCTCGATATTTTCCGTGCCCATCCGGATGGCGCGGCGGGCCATGATCCTGTGCTGATCGAGGAAGCGATCCGCACTCTCGCCGGTTTTCATTTCGGCATCCGTCATTGCGGGCTCCGGTGTTCTGGCGTGCCGCGGAGGCGATCCGACAGTTCGTCGAGCAACCGGTCGAAGCTCGCGTCGTCACGCCTGTCCTCGATCCGCCGGCAGGCATGGGCGGCGGTGGTCCGGTCGCGGCCGAAATGCTGGCCGACCAAGGCGAGGCTGACGCCGTAAATCACATGGCTCAGATACATGGCGACCTGCCTTGCCTGCGCCACCGAGGCGCTACGCCGTGTGGGCGAGCGCAGTTCCGCGACGGGCACGTTCCATGCCCGCGCGACGGCCTCCTGCGTCTGCTCTATGCATAGCTTCCCGTCCGTTTTGCCGTAACGCCGCCTATCCATCCTTTTCCTCCCTGCCTCGATGCCGTCCTTGAGCCGGGCTACCGGCCTCGCAGGAGAATTTTACTTATTCTGTACAAAGCGGGGATAAGTTGTGTAATATTTTCGAACCATCACATTGGGAGGCCGCCCGGTGCGCACGAGGATTCGACAATTCCGCAAGGCACGTGGCCTGACCCAGACCGAACTGGCGGCGGCGCTGGGCACGACGGCGGCAACCGTGTCGCGGCTCGAAACCGCCGACATGACGGTTTCGACCGACTGGCTGGAGCGGCTGGCGGGGGCGCTTGGCGTCGATGTCAGGGAGCTGATCGGCGGGGAGAGCGGGGTTCTAGCCTGTCAGGCGGAACTGCGGCGCGGCGGGCGCGTCGTCACACTTGCCACGGGCATCCCGCTTTCGCCGTCAATGGCGGAGGGTGCGCGGGAGCCGCTTGCCTTTCTCGTCGCGGAAGAGATGGGCCTCTACATGGCGGGCGACATGCTGGTTGCCGACCGGGTACAGGCGGAGGAAGCGGGAGCCCTGCTCGGCCGCGACTGCATCGCCGCGGACATGGAAACGGCGCGGCATTTCGGACGGCTGGTGGAAACCGCGGGCAGGCGATGCGCGATCGTGCCGCCGGAGGCAGGTGCGGCGGCGATCATTCTCAATGAGACGGACTGGGTTGCGCCGGTGGTGGCGCTGCTGCGGCGCTTTCCGCCAGTCAGCCCGCGCCGTTCCGGCAGGTGACGGTCACGCTGGCGGCCTTGTCTTCAGTGCCGCCGCAATCCATGCCCGGAAAGCACATCGGCGCAGGGGCGCCGGCGAAGTGGAAAGCGATATAGGCATCATTGCCGCGCGACGCATCGACAACGCCGGCGAGATGATAGGTTCGGGTCTCGCCGCGCGAGAGCGTCAACACCGTGCCGACCGAAGGGTCGGACAGCGGCACGTAATTTTCACCGTCGAAAGTGATGCTTGCCGTGCCACCGACATCGCCGATGTCGCATTGGGCATGGAGATCGGCGGGGCCTTTTTCCGCACCGGTGATCATGAAGATGGCGCTTTCGCCTTCGGCGAGCTTTGCCTTGCCGCCCTGTAACACGGCATTCGCCTGCGCGGCTGCAGGCGCGAGCGCCAAAACGGCGAAAGACGCGGCAGCCAAGGCCAGACCGCGAAGCGAAACTGAATACGCCATGACGAAAACGAACTCCCGGCTAGTCCCCCGGTTCAGTCTGCACCGGGCGCGGGGAGGCAATCAATCCCGTACCGGACGATCAGGCGATGTGAAGATTGGCCCTGCCGGCAAGCGCGTGCGCCTTTTCGGACTGCATGAACGCATCGTGCCCCAGCACCATGACGATGCGGCCTTCGCCGTTCACCAGCGGCAGACGCAGCCAGAACTGAAAGATGTTCGGTTGCTGCCACGGCGTGAGCGGCACGACGCCCTGTGCCGGACGGCCACCCAGAATGACTTCACGATAGGCGGCATCCCAATATTCGGTCTGATCGCCTAGATCATATTCATCGAGGTGATGGCCGGTGATTTCGACACCCAGATAATCGCGAAGACGGGTTCCGGCGAGGCGCACCTTGAGACGCGGCGCATCGCCCTCCACCACTTCGAGAATGCTGAGGGATGGCAGAAGGCGCCTCAACTCCGCAGGCTGAATGTCGGCGCGCGTCGGATAGCGGCCATCATTCGCCTTGGAGCGCCAATAATCGAACAGTTCCTGCTGCTCCGGCACAATCAATTGCGCCCTGATTGCCTGCCCCGTGCCGGTCAGCGGCCTGTCCCCCGAGAAATGGCGGCAAGCCGCCAAAGTGCCGAATCATCAAGCCTGAGTCTGGTCCGCTATGCGGCGCAGCGCAAGGAGATTGCCGGAGCCGGATAGCGGCATGCTATTTCGAACTTCGCCGCGCGTTCTGTCCGGCCTGGCCGAGTCCCATCTTCTTCGCAAGGCGGGAGCGGGCCTGTGCATAATTGGGGGCGACCATCGGGTAGTCGCGCGGCAGGCCCCATTTCTTGCGATATTCGTCCGGCGTCAGATTGTAGTGGGTATGGAGATGTCGCTTGAGCGACTTGAACTTCTTGCCGTCCTCCAGACAGATCAGATAGTCCGGCGTGATCGACTTGCGGATCGATACGGCAGGTTCAGACTGCGTCTGAACCGGCACCGCGCTACCTGCGGATGCACCATTCAGGGCGGCGAATACTTTGTGGATCAGACCGGGCAGCTCTTCCGGGGCAATTGAATTGTGTCCGACATAGGCCGAAACGATTTCGGCCGTCATATCGATAAGTTCCGCCTTTTCCGCCACCAGAGCCTCGTCATATTCGGCGCGCGCCCCTTCTCCGCTTCAGGGAATTCACGCCGCTTATCGAAACAATATTCGCAGATTCTATAACTCTTTGCTCGATTAGCAATCAAGCACTCAGTGAAAGACGGACTTCTTTTGCAGCATACGCGACCTATTTTGCCGCATTATAGCCGAATTAGTAGATGCCTGAAAAAGACAAGCGATTTCATCTCATTCGATACAATATAATTCACGAAGGGAAATGTTCGCGGGCTCCCGTTGCGTCAATCGCGCGGTGTACTTTCGTCATTTCAGACTGAAGATCAAATAGCGGAGTTTCGCTCCGCACTATTCCAGCGGGATGACAAATAGTCGCCCATCGCGGCAATCGCCTGCTCGCCTTCTGCAAGCATCTGGTAAAAGGCGTGCCAGACGTGAATCATGCCGGGCGCGACTTCGAGTTCCACCTCGACGCCGGCCGCCCTTGCACGCGCCGCGAGATCGCGCGAATCATCGAGCAGCACCTCATCGTCGCCCACCTGGATCAGCAGGGGCGGCAGGCCGCGAAGATCGGCAAGGTTCGGCGAGGCAAGCGGATTGCGCGCATCGGCCCCCGCGAGATAAGTCGCGGCAAGCTCCCTGATGCCCGCCGGCGTAATCATCGGGTCTGCCTCGGCACGCGATTCATAGGAGCCGGTGGCGCAGGTGAGGTCGGACCAGGGGCTGATGAGCGATGCAGCGGCCGGCATGGGCAGGCCCGCATCCCGCGCGGCAAGAAGCGTTGCCAGCGTGAGGCCGCCGCCCGCGCTGTCGCCCGCGATCGCGATGCGCTGCGGCGCATGGCCTTGGCCGAGAAGCCAGCGATAGGCTTTCAACCCGTCATTGACGGCCGCCGGAAACGGGTGCTCAGGCGCGAGCGCGTAATCGACGCTGAGAATGCGCGCCCTGGCGTCGAGCGCGAGGCGGCCGGTGATGTGGCGATGCGAAACGGGCGAGCCGATGACATAGCCGCCGCCATGAAAATAGAGAATCGTGCGCTGCGTTTCCGGCGCGCCGGAAAGCGCCGCCGGCACATGCCACTCGGCATGAAGCCCGCCCAGATCGACCGGCTCGACCGATACGCCCCCTGGCATCGGAAATTGCTGCGCATTTCCGTCCATCACCTTGCGGCGCTCGGCAAGAGGCAGGTCGCCGCGCTTCGAGCGCTCGCGCACCAGGCTCTTGAGGCGCTCGATGCTCATGCCGCCCTTTCCTTCCTGCCGATTGGACATTCGCCTCTCCCTGTGTTCGGATTCTCTTGTCGATTCGCGCGTGGCGAGCCGTGGGTTGCAGGGATCGTAGCAGGCGGCGAAGATAGTGCAGCCGGAAAATCAATATGAAGCGGCGGCTGCCGAATTCGGGGACCGGAATTTGGACATGCCGGACATGGCCGTGACGATGCAGGCACAGGATGGTGCGGCGCAAGGCGATGTCACCTATTCGCGCGCCGCTTACGATATTTTCCTGCGCCTCGATGCGGAGCGCCGTGCGCTTGTCCGGCTGGCGGCGTCCGCGGAAGCAAAACGCGAGATCGCACCGGGTCTTTTCAGCAGCGATGCAGGACCGGGATTGCGCGTCGTCTTCATCCGCGATGCAGGACGAACGTCGGTCCTTGCGCTGACCGGCAGGAGCGCGGCATGAGCAGCACACGAAAAGACCATCAGAAGATAACCGGCGCCGACGGCGAGACGATGTTCGTGGTAGTGCCTGCGGGCGACTACGAGGCGCTTTGCCGGGCGGCCGACGACATTGAGGATCTGCGCGCCGCCGGGGCGACTCTTGCGCTCGGATCGGAAGGTCCGGCGCCAGTGCCCGCCATCGTTGCGCACCGGATCGCCGATGGCGAGAACCCTGTCCGGGTCTGGCGGGAATATCGCGGCATGAAGGCAATCGAACTGGCGCGCGCCGCAGCCATGAGCGCGCCCTATCTGTCCGAAATCGAAACCGGCAAGAAGGATGGCACCTTCCGCACCATGGCGGCGATTGCGCGTGTGCTGTCCGTGTCGCTCGACGATCTTGCGCCGCCGGCCGACGAGGAAGACCGGCGCGCCCGCGAAAGGGCAGCGATGCTTGACGGCATCCATGCGCAGATCAGAAAGATCGTTGCGCTCGTTACCGGCCCATCGGATTTCAACACGGCTGCGGTGCGCCGCGCGGTGACAACGCTTGCCGCCGATGCCGTATCGCTCAAGGCCGACGGTCTCGGGTCGCAGGACTGGCTCGACGGCATTCTGGATGGTGTGCGCGCCATTCTCGATCTCGTCGACCGGGCGGAAGGCGACATTATCGGCACGGCGCGGCAGGCGCGGCGCGAGCTGGAGGAGATCGTCTCGGGGCCGGATTTCAGACCGATGCCAAACGTGAGCGACGACACCGCATTTGAAGGTGGTTCGGTCGTGAGCTTTGCGCCATCAAGCGCGGCGGAATAGGCGTCAGGTTTCTGCCACACCGGACGGCAGAACTTCGTTCGCGAGCGCCGTATCCCAGCAATGCAGCGCAAGATCGGCACGGTCGGTCGAAATCGCGTCGTACAATTCGCCGATCCGTTCCAGATCGCCCTTGGCGGGCAGGCCGCCGCCTTTTCGCATGTCGACCGCCATCACGATCAGATCGCCGAATTCCTTGCGGTTCATGCCGACCGCCTTCGCGAAGACCGCGAGAGGTTCGCCGCCGTGATCGCTCAGAATGCGGAACATGGTCTCGGGGCGAATATTCGCTTCCATCGCGAGGCTGCCCGAGAAATCGTCGATACCGGGACCGAAGAGCCGCGCGAGACGGGCCTTTGGGACCGGCGCCGGGCGGCGGACGACCGACAGGGCGATATCGAGCGGAGTGTCGGCGAAGGTAGCCGCCAGAAGATCTTCCATCGCCTCATGAATATTCTGCCGCTCGACGGTGAAGCGGTTGAGGATTTCGAGACGCATTGACGATGGCACCCACCAGAACATGAGCTGCGCGAGGCGGAGCGTGAGTTCGGAACGCGCGAGCAGCGGAGCCTGCAGCTCCGGCTCGGCGGCGCTGCGGCGGGCCAGCGTTTCGACGGCACGGTGAGAGAGTTGCGAGGTGCGGTTCTCAAGCAGCGAAACGATGAGCGGCGTATCGCCCAGTTCGATCAATACATCGGCGACGGCGCTGGAAAGATCGCGGCGCGCGGCAAGCAGGGCTCGATGTTCGTCCATACCTTCGCGCGCGACATGCACGAGGTCGCCATCCTTCAGCAGCAGACTTTCGGTGAGGATCGGGCGGGCGATTTCCGTCTTGTCGAATGCGAGCGCGAGCGCGAGTTCGCGCGGCCCCTCGACCTGCGGCGCGAGGCGCTCGGCGAGACGAAGACGCGCGGTGTCGTCGAGCCGCGTCGCAGCATAGGCGAGCACGCTGTCGAGGACACTGCGTTCCTGCGGCGAGGTGAGCGAGGCAGGAAGCAGCGCAACATCGGTGAGGCGGCGCAGTGCCGCTTCCCTTGTGCGTTGCCCATCCTCGGCCCTGGCCGCCATGCTGTAGCTTTCAAGCGCCATTACGCAGATCCCGTAAATTCCGGCTGCCTGCCGGAAGGGCTATCTCACCATCCCGGTCTTAACGCTCCGTAAAGCATGAGGCAGATCGAGGTTCTCCTTTGCGGTTGGAGGCCGTAGCCCTATCCTCGCCGGGACCGCCTTCAGACGGAGCCTGCCTTTCATGCCGCGCCTTTTCCGCCTATCCATGCCGCTTTTCCTCGCCGTACTGCTCGCGGGCTGCGGCATGGGCAAGAGCGAATATGCCGATGAGCCGAACTACAAGGCCGGCTATTCCGATGGCTGCTGGACGGCGACTTCCCAGGTGCCGGGCGACCCTTCGACCATCACCCGCAACGAGGAAGCCTGGAAAGCCGACAAGGCCTATAATGCGGGCTGGCGGTCGGGCTATTCCGCCTGCCGCATCCGCGAGAGCGGCGGCTCGATGGACATGCCCGACACGAGCGGCCGCGGCACCGGCCCCCGATAATCAGACAGGAGCCTTCATGCGCCTCATTCTCGGATTGATCGTTCTCGCCCTGATCGCCGTCATCGCCGTGCCGGTGGCCTATTACGGCGAGGTCGACCCCTGCCGGATGCTCGCCAAGGACATGGCACATGAAGCCTATGGGCCGCTTGCGGAACTCGTCGGCAACGACCCCGACGACGTGCCGGCCAGCATGGAAAGTTCCATGCGTCTGGTGACGAGCCAGATGACAGGCCGCGAATGCGCCGATTCCCTTTGGGAGCGGTGGACGAAATCAAGGGAACGCTAGGCGCTCTTCCTCGCCTTTTCGGCAAGGGCGGCCGGCACGGGCTCCGGCTTGACCGGATCCGATGGATCGGCGATCTCGCGCCAATGGGTGCCGGGAATTTCCTCGATCAGCGCTGCGCCCGCGATGGCGAAGGGGAGCTGGAAGCCGGGCTTGGCTGCCGCCTGCACCGCACGGCGCGCAAGCAGCACCGCTGCCTCCGCCGAATAGATATGAGCCTCGGGTGTCTCGAGCCGCGCGCAGAAGCGAATCCCCTCCGGCGTGCGCGCCTCGCCCCAGACCACGGCACGGCCGTTTTTCAGTTCAGCCGATGTCGGCGAGAGCCGGCCTTTCGACACTCTGCGCTCGAGCCGTTTCACGCCCCAGCCGCGCCGGAACAGACGCATGGCTATGCGGCCCTTGGCGAAAACGCGGGCGGCGCGCTCCGGCAGCACCTCGTAACTCTCCATCGTGGAATAGGTGCCGCGATGGCGCATGCCTGTCGCCTCGCCGCGCCAGGGCGCAAGCCATGCCGTTTCCGGGCCATCGCCGAAATCGACCTCGATGCTGCGCTCCCCCGCCCGCGCCGGTGCGAACTGGCCGTTCTTCATCGTTTCGCCATCGGCCGTCAGGGCGGCCACGAGGCGCCGTGCCTCGGGCAGTGTCGGCGCGCCGCGCTTCACCGCAATAGTGACGGCGCGCGCGCCGCGCAGGATTTGGGCCAGACGTTCGGCCACCGTGTCGATCGCCGCATAATCGAAGCCCGCGCCCGCCATCACCATGACATTGGCGCGCTTGGCCACTTCGTCATGCGCGGCAATGGCGGCGATCTGCGTCCGCTCGCTCGTCATGTCGATATAATGGGTGCTGGTCGCAAGGCAGGCGTCGATCAGCGACAGGAGGTCGCCGCCTTCGAGCGGGCCGCAATTCACGACGACGCCGACATCGTCGAGCTGTGCCGCGATGCGCGCCTTGTCGCCAAGCGTGAAGGTGCGCGGCTCAGCAAGCGCGTTATCCGCTTCCTTTGCGACCGCCGCCGCATGCTGCGCGACGCCGGCGATGTTCCGCCCGGCGGCGACATGGGAAATGCCACGGCGCATGGCGGCGCGCGAGGCGAGCGCGCCCATGAAACTGTCGACGCCGTAGATCATTATGCGCGATTTCATTTTCCCGCCCCTGAACGGGCTGCTCCGCTCCCGTCGTCGTATTATTGTTACGGAGAGGAAGCGCCAGCCGCAACGCAAAGCGGGCGCCGAAGCGCCGCCCGGCGCGACTTGTTGCCGGTAATGTTAATTTCTGGCACCAGACCCGGCGCCCTGCCGCCCCGCCCTTGCGAAAAGAATCATTTTCCCGCCCCCAAAAAGGGTTTAATTCAAACCAACCATCCCCATATGGTCGTGACCCGCATTTCCGCTTCCCCGCCGGACCCATAATTCCGATGCATGTACCTGTTCCCGCGATCGAGGTTCGTGGCCTCGCCAAAACCTATCCCGACGGCTTCCAGGCGCTGAAAGGCGTCGATCTTGATATTCATTCCGGCGAAATCTTCGCGCTGCTCGGGCCGAACGGCGCCGGCAAGACGACGCTCATCAGCATCGTCTGCGGCATCGTCAATCCGAGCGCGGGGAGTGTCCGCGTGTCCGGCCACGACATCATCCGCGACTTCCGAGCGGCGCGTTCGCTGATCGGTCTCGTACCGCAGGAACTCACCGTCGAATCCTTCGAAAGCGTGATGGCGACCGTGAAGTTCAGCCGCGGGCTGTTCGGCAGGAAGCGCGACGACGCGCATATCGAAAAGGTGCTGCGCGATCTGTCGCTCTGGGAAAAGCGCGACAACCGCGTGATGGAACTTTCGGGCGGCATGAAGCGCCGGGTGATGATCGCCAAGGCGCTGGCGCATGAGCCGAAGATCCTGTTTCTCGACGAGCCGACGGCGGGGGTCGATGTGGAGCTTCGCCGCGACATGTGGGAGATGGTGCGGCGGCTGCGCGAAAGCGGCGTCACCATCATCCTGACCACGCATTACATCGAAGAAGCCGAGGAGATGGCGGACCGGATCGGCGTCATCAATCATGGCGAGCTGGTGCTGGTGGAGGAAAAGAACCGGCTGATGAAGCAGCTGGGGCGCAAGGAACTTTCGGTTCATCTCCAATCGCCGCTTGAGGCTATTCCCACAGCGCTTGCCGGGCGGCCGCTCGAACTCGCCGATGGCGGGCATACGCTCGTCTACAGTTTCGACGCGCGGGCGGAAGAGAGCGGCATTCCCGAACTCCTGAAAGCGCTCGGTGAAAACGGCATCGACTTCCGCGACCTGCGGACGCGGGAAAGCTCGCTCGAGGAAATCTTCGTCAATCTGGTGAGGGCGCGCGCATGACGCTCAACTTTCACGCCATTCGCGCAATCTATGTTTTCGAGATGGCGCGCACCTTCCGCACGCTGATGCAGAGCATCATCTCGCCGGTGATCTCGACATCGCTCTATTTCGTGGTGTTCGGCGCGGCAATCGGCTCGCGTATCCAGGAAGTGGACGGCATTTCCTATGGCGCCTTCATCATTCCGGGCCTTATCATGCTTTCGCTTCTGACCGAGAGCATTTCCAATGCGTCCTTCGGTATCTACATGCCGAAATACTCCGGTACGATCTACGAAATCCTCTCGGCGCCGATTTCCGCCGTCGAAACCGTGATCGCCTATGTCGGCGCGGCGGCGACGAAGTCGCTCATCCTTGGCGTACTCATTCTCATCACCGCGCGCTTCTTCGTGGACTACGAAATACAGCATCCGTTCTGGATGGCGGCGTTTCTCGTGCTGACCGCACTCACCTTCTCGATGTTCGGGTTCATTCTGGGCATCTGGGCGGACAGTTTCGAGCGGCTGCAGGTGGTGCCGCTGCTGATCGTCATGCCGCTTACCTTTCTCGGCGGCAGCTTCTATTCGATCACCATGCTGCCGCCCTTCTGGCAGACGGTGACGCTGTTCAATCCGGTGGTCTATCTCGTGTCGGGCTTCCGCTGGAGCTTCTACGGCTCGTCCGATGTCGGCGTGGAACTGAGCGTGATCGCCATTCTGGGCTTCCTCGCGCTCTGCACGGCGATCATCTGGTACATCTTCAGGACGGGGTATCGGCTGAAGGTGTGAGGTTTCGTCACGTTTCAGACGACGCTCGTCAAACCCAATTGTGTCATGCCCGGACTTGATCCGGGCATCCAGGGATATTTGCTCCCTGCCTTGCCGCCCTGGATTGCGGGGTCAAGCCCGGCAATGACGATGTTGGCTAGATATGGCTTTGGCATGCTTCAACGCGCCGTGGCCTCCAGCTCCTTCAACCATGCGAAAATCAGCGGCGCCGCGCGGAGCATCGACTCCTCGTGGCCGGCATCGCCGACATTGACCGCTGTCGCATCCGCGCCGCGCGAGCGGAAATCTTCCTTCGCATGGGTGGCCTCTTCCGGCACGACGTCGGCATCCGCTGCGCCGTAGTAGAGTCGCACCGGCGCTTGCGGCGTCCAGCCGGTGAGGCCCGCCGCCGCAATCGTATCGAGCAGCCAGTGCGAGCCGCCTTCATCGAAGGCCGCGAGAAATTCCGGCGTGAACATCTCGCGCGGGTTCTCGGGCAGCGCGGCGACGATCTCGTCCGGCTCATGCGGTGTGCCAAAGAGCCTTTCGACAAGGGCTGCATGGTCCGCTGTCAGCGCCGTCTCGAGCGGATGGGCATAGTGATGCGCGTGGCTCCAGGCGAGATACGAGAGATAAAGCGAGTGCGAAGGCGCGCCGCCCTTCATCGCGGCGGCGAGCGAAACGTTGCGTATGTCGAGTGCAGCGGCGACGGGCGCGGCGGCTAGCACCGCTTCTCCCCTCGCCTCCATGTCGCGCTGGGCGGCGAGCGTGACGTGGCCGCCTTGCGAGAAGCCGCTTAGAAAGACAGGTGTGCCCGGCGCGTCCGGCAATTGCCGCGCGGCGGCTATGAGCGCCGTTACCGCTGCAACATGCTCCGGCGTCACGTAATAGCCGTGGATGCGCATGCTGTCGCCAAGGCCGAGATAATCCGGCGCGAGCAACATGTAGCCATTGCCCGCGAAGAGGATCGAAGCGGCGGCGCCCGTCACATCGAGGCGGGAGGGAACGGCCTCGCGGCTGGTCGACGTGCCGTGATGGAAACTCACGATGCGCTTCGGCGTCGTGCCGCGCGGCAGGGCGAGAAGTCCGCTTGCCATGACATGATCGCCATTTTCCAGTTCGACCGGATAGGCGATGCGGTAGGTGTCCACCGCATGGGCGACGGGCACGCCGCCGAGCCCCGCGAGCCTCAGCAATATCCAGCTTTCGATGCGGGAATAGGTCTTGAGCGGCGTCAGTTCGATGCCGGGCGGTGCCTCGACGGGCGGCGGCGTGCCATAGCCTGCCAGCAGCACCGCAGCCGCCGCGATCCACGCACGAATGGTCACAGGCTCCTCCCCCGATATTCCTCCGTCAGAGGACTATCGGGGGTACGGGCAAGGGGTACAAGGCGGATTATGCCGCCGCGTGCTCTTCCGGCCAATCGCCGACATAGACCGACTGCGGGCGGATGAGGCGGCCGACGCGTTCCTGCTCCATCACATGCGCGGTCCAGCCGGCGATGCGCGCCATGGCGAAGACGCTGGTGACGGCATCGCGCGGGATGCCGAGCGCCTCGAGCAGCACGGCGGTGTAATACTCCATATTGGTGTCGAGGCGCTGGCCGGGCTTTGCCTTTCGGAGCGCGGCAAGTGCCGCCACTTCCACCTCGCGCGCGAAGCGGACGCGATGATTGCCATTGGTCAGGATCGTCACCGCCTTGTTGAAGACATTGGCGCGAGGGTCGCGCACCTTGTAGACGCGATGACCGAAGCCCATCAGCCTTTCGCCGGATGCGAGCGCCTTTTCAAGCCAGGGTCCGATATTCTCGCTGGTGCCGATCTCGTCCAGCATGTCGAGCACGGGGCCGGGCGCGCCGCCATGAAGCGGGCCCTTGAGCGCGCAGAGCGCGCCGACGATGGCCGAGACGGCGCCTGCGCGCGTGGCGGCAATGACTCGGGCGGTGAAGGTGGAGGCATTCATGCCGTGGTCGGCGACCGTGACCATATAGGCGTTGAGCGCTTCCACTTCGGCGGCGCTGGCGGGCGCGCCTCTCAACATATGGAGGAAATCTTCGGCGTGACCCGCCTTCGCATCCGGTGCGACGGGGGCCTTGCCCTCCGCCGCGCGGCAGAGGGCTGCCGTGAAGACTGCGGCCGCGCCCGCAAGGCGGATGTGGTCGGGTTCGGCGCCCTCGCCCGCCTCATCGCCCAGAAGCGACAGGCCGGTGCGGAGCCCTTCGATGATGCTGCGGCTGCCGCCGAGCGACAGAAGACCAGGCACGAGCGCGAAGGCCGCGCCTCGCGCCCGGCCGAGACGCGATCGGACCTCATCCGCCGAGGGCGCCGGGTCGAGCCCCGCCGCCGCCCAGAGGGCCGATGCCGCGCCCTCGAAATCGTGGCTCGCGGCGAGTTCCTCCACTTCATGGCCCGCGACGATCAAGCGGCCGGCCTCGCCATCGACATGGCTCAGGCGGGTTTCGGCAGCCACCACATTGTCGAGGCCGCTGGCGCTGGCGGGACGGGGATTGGCACTCATCATCTCACTCCTTTGCTCGCTTCGGCCCGGAAGGCGGGCCCTTGACCTCAAAGCTGGAGATGGGTTGATTGCTGGTCAATCTTGATTAAGATAATCAATATATAGAAAGACCGCTCATGCCCGACGCGCCCGAAAGCCTCTACCTGACCGCTCGCGAGGCCGCAGCGGAGCTCGGCATCTCGCTGCCGACGCTCTACGCCTATGTCAGCCGCGACCTGATCCGCTCCGAGCCTGTGCCGGACAGCCGGGCGAAGCGATACCGGGCAGAGGATGTGCGGGCGTTGAAGCGGCGGCGCTCGGCGGAGGCGCAGGAGGCGGGCGCGGCGCCGGGGACGCTGAGCTTCGGACAGCCGGTGCTCGATTCAGCGATCACACTGATTGCCGACGGGCGGCTCCACTATCGCGGCTCGGATGCGACAGCGCTTGCGAAGAATTCGAGCCTTGAGCAGGTGGCGGCGCTGCTCTGGGGCTGCCGCGATGTGCAGCCCTTCACAAAGGATGCGGTTTTCCACCCGTCCGAGCGGCTGGCCGAGCTTGCCGCCTCGCTGTCTCGTGTGCCGCGGATCGAGCGGTGCCTGTCGCTCCTGCCGCAGGCGGCGCTCGAAGATGCGGCCGTCTACAACATGACGGATCGCGGGCTTGCCGCGACGGGCGCGCGGCTGCTGCGCTATGTGGCCGCCGTGATCGCGGGTGAAGCCCCGAGCGACAAGCCGGTGCATGAGGTTCTCACCCGCGCGCTGACGCAGGGTGAGCGGCCGGCCGCCGAACTCATCCGCACGGCGCTTGTTCTCTCCGCCGATCACGAGCTGAATGCGTCGGCCTTCACCGTGCGCTGCGTGGCAGGCACGGGGGCGACGCTTTATGCCGCCGTGCAAGCGGGAATATGCGCGGCGCAAGGCCCTAGGCATGGCGGGCTTTCGGGCCGCGTGGAAGGTTTGTTGCTCGACATGGCGAACCGGCTCGATGTGGAAGACGCCGTGGTGCAGCGGCTGAAGGACAATGATCCGGTGCCGGGCTTCGGCCATCCGCTCTATCCGGATGGAGATCCGCGCGCGAAGGCGCTGCTCGCCATGACAAAGGAAAAGTACGGAGACGATGCGAATTTTGCGCGTGCCGAGCGCGTCATCCGTGTGATGGCCGAAGCGGGCGGGCTCAAGCCCAATATCGATTTTGCCATTGCAACAGTGGGCGCGGTGCTGCATCTGCCGCGCGGCGCGGGCCTCAGCATCTTCGTGCTGGGGCGCACCGCCGGATGGATCGGCCATGCAATGGAACAATATCGCACGGGGCTGATGATCCGCCCGCGTGCGCGCTATACCGGCGAGGCGCCGCGCTGACGCGCATGCTAGTCTTCGCACCACAGGTTTCGGGGAGGGCATCATGAGCGGAAGAACGGCACTTGTTGCAGGCGCGACGGGATTGATCGGCGGACATCTCGTACCGCTGCTTCTCGCAGATCCGGCCTATGAGAAAGTGGTGGCACTCTCGCGCCGCCCATTGCAAGGCATCGCCTCGGCAAAACTTCAGACGATCATTTCGGATTTCGATGCGCTGGATTCAGCCCTTTCAGGTATTGCCGCCGATGACGCCTTTTGTGCGCTCGGCACCACGATCAAGGCGGCGGGCAGCCAGGAAGCATTCCGCAAGGTCGATCACGACTACATTGCCGCCTTCGCGCGTGCAGCGAAGGCGGCTGGCGCCAAACGCTTCCTCCTCGTCTCGTCGATGGGGGCGGATGCGAATTCCCCGATCTTCTATGCGCAGGTGAAGGGCGAGACCGAGCGCGCCATCCGCTCCATCGGCTTCGAATCCATGCATATCTTCCGGCCCGGTCTGCTTCTCGGAGAGCGCAAGGAAAAGCGCAGGGGCGAGGAGATCGGCGCGGCGCTGACGCCCTTCCTCAACCCGTTGATGCTCGGGCCGCTTCGCGCCTACCGCTCGATAAAGGGAGAGACGGTGGCGCGCGCCATGAAAGGCGCCGCGCTTTCCGGGGGAGCGGGCGCCCATATCCACACCCATGATGCGATGATGCGATTTGCAGGGGTTTGATTTCGATCTCCTGTGATAGAGTTCCAAAAAAGAATTGATATCCCGGAGGCACCCCCCAATGACCGCAGAAGCGGCGGCAACGCCGGAACCGGCCGAAATCGCTGCGGCCCGGCGGCAGCGGCTCAACCTCTATCTCGGCGGACAGGCAAGCTGGTTCATCAGCCTTGGTATCCAGTTCGTCATTTTCCCCTATCTCGTGACGCAGGTGCTGAACGAGTCGCCGTCGCGCGTCGGCATTGCGCAGATGTCGCTGATGGCGCCCGCTCTCTTCTTCATGCTGCTTGGCGGCACAGTCGCCGATCATGGCGATGCACGGCGCATCCTCATCCGCGTTCACATGATCGCGACGCTGCCGCCGCTCGTGCTGGCCGGCATCTTCCTTTATGACGGGCTGACCTATCCGGTCCTCATCGTCTACGCGCTGGTGATGGGCACACTCGGCGCCTTCGCCATTCCGGCCCGCGACAGCGCGCTCACGCGCGTTGCAGAAACGGGCATCCAGCAGGCCGTCACCATGGCGATGGGCGTGCAGATGGGCTCGCAGCTTGTCGGCATGCTGTTTGCCGCGATGGCCGCGATCACCGGCACGCCCGCGCTGCTGCTGTTTCAGGCATTCGTCATGCTGACGGGGCTCTGGGCCTCGGCAAAACTCACGCCGCTTCCGCCCACCAATGTCGCGACCGCCAGCCGCTACGCGCAAATCGTCGACGGCATCAAGACGGCTGCCGCACAACCTATCGTCGCCACCGTCATCGTTCTCAATTTCGCGGTCGGCCTCTTTTATGTCGGCAGCTTTCTTGTCGTGCTGCCTCTGATGATCCGCGAAATCTATGCGACGAGCGACGGACAGTTCACCCTGTTCTTCTCGATCATCAATATCTGCTTCTGGGGCGGCACAATCGTCGCGAATATCGCGCTCTTGCGGATCGGCCATATCCATCATCGCGGACGGGTGATGATGGGATCGCTTACAAGCGGCCTCATCATTCTGGCGCTGTTCCATTTTCCGGTGCCGTTCTGGGCGATCTGCCTGCTCGTTTTCTGGTGGGGCATCGGCGCCGGCACCACGATGACCATGGGCCGCACCATCGTGCAGACCGCCGCCTCGGGCAATCATCTCGGCCGTGTGCTTGCCGCCTATCAGCTCGGTTTCTCGGGCGGTGCGCCGCTTGGCGCGCTGATGATGGGATTGCTTGTCGGCTGGCTCGGCATTTTCGACGCCGTGCTGGTGCCCGCCACCATCATGATCGGTGTGCTGGGGCTGCTCTATCTTTTCACACCGATCTGGAGCTATCGCGCGGAAGCGGAATGAAAAACGGGCCGGCGTTCGACCGCCGGTCCGTTCAATTCTTCCGCAGGAGCAATCAGCTTGCCAGCCGCTCCGGCTCGCGGCTCTCCGCCTTCTTCGCGGGCTTCGAGAACTCCATCGCGCCGTCTTCGACCTCGCCGAATTTCAGCGCCATGATGTCGAGCGCGTAATTCTGATAGAGCTTCCAAGGCTTTTTCGAGCCCTGCTTCGGGAATTTGTCGACCGAACGCTGCACATAGCCGGACGAGAAATCGAGCCAGGGTTCTTCCTTCACGTCCGGGTCGTTGAGACGCGGCGTCGCCTGCTTCGTGCCCGTCTCATCCATGTGGTTGAGAAGACGGCAGACATATTCGCAGGTGAGATCGCATTTCAGCGTCCAGGAAGCATTGGTGTAGCCGAAGGCCGAAGCAAAGTTCGGCACACCGCTATACATCATGCCCTTGTAGCTCATCGTGTCGGCAAAATTGATGTGCTTGCCGTCGACATGGAGTTCGATACCGCCAAGCACCTTCAGGTTGAGGCCGGTCGCCGTTACCACGATATCGGCTTCGAGTTCCTGGCCGGACTTGAGCAGGATGCCCTTTTCGGTGAAGCGCTCTATATGATCAGTGACGACCGATGCACGGCCCTGCTTGATCGCATCGAAAAGGTCGCCATTCGGTACGAGGCAGAGGCGCTGGTCCCAGGGATTGTAGGGCGGCGTGAAATGCGTCTTCACGTCATAGTCCGGCCCGAGCTGCTCGCGCACGCCGCGCAGGATCATCTGCTTCACCTTTTCAGGTTTCCGGCGGCTCAGATTGTAGAAGAACATGCCGAGAAGCACGTTCTTCCAGCGCGTGATGCCGTAAGCGACTTTTGCGGGCAGATTGCGGCGCAGCCAGTTCGCGACGCCGTCTTCCGCCGGGCGCGAGACGACATAAGTCGGCGTCCGCTGTAGCATGGTGACATGGGCGGCGTCCGCCGCCATTTCCGGCACCAGCGTGACCGCCGTTGCGCCGGAGCCGATCACCACAACGCGCTTGCCGGCATAGTCGAGGTCTTCCGGCCACTTCTGCGGGTGAACGAGACTGCCCATGAAGCTCTCCACACCTGCGAAGTCAGGTGTGTAGCCCTTCTCGTAATCGTAGTAGCCGCTGCACATGAAGATGAAATTCGCGGTGAGGCGCACGGGCTCCTTTGCCGCGCCGCGCTCTGTATCCACGGTCCAGACAGCATCCTCGCTCGACCAGCTTGCATGCTTCACCATATGGCCGAAGCGGATATGGCGGTCGATACCGTTGTCGGCTGCCGTCTCGCGGACATATTTCAGGATCGAAGGCCCGTCGGCGATCGCCTTCGCCTCCGTCCAGGGTTTGAAGGAATAGCCGAGCGTGTACATGTCGGAGTCCGAGCGGATGCCGGGATAACGGAAAAGATCCCAGGTGCCGCCGATGCTGTCCCGGCCTTCCAGGATCGCATATGTCTTGCCGGGGCAGTTCTTCTGAAGATGAAAGGCAGCGCCAATGCCGGACAGACCGGCGCCGACGATCAGCACGTCGAAATGTTCATTCGTCATGGGCCAACAAAGCTCCAGCGTGACGCAGGGGATAATGGAATTTCTCTGACCCTTCTCTAGCCGCTTGCGGGCCGGAATGCACTCTTTTTTATTTACAAGTTGGTAAGTAGCGGTTCCCTCCAACAGGCCCGGCCCGGAACCTGCCATTTTTGGTTTTGGCAGGGTGGGTGTAGTAAGGTTCCCGAACCAATATTCGCGTTTTCAGGGATTCGTGAATGACATCGCCGGTCCGCGATCACCGCGCCGACCACCGCTGGTACATGGCCGGCTTGTGGGGCTATTTCCTTGCCGGCGGCATCCAGGGGGTGCTGTTTCCCTGGATCATTGCCTTCGTGCTGCATGAAAGCTCGGAACGCGTCGGCATTGCGCAGATGTTTTCGATGCTGCCCATGCTGCTCATCGGCATGTTCGGCGGCGCGGCAGCGGACCGGGCGGAGCTTCGCGGCCATCTGATGCGGCTACAGTCAATTGGCGTGTTGCCGCCGCTCATCCTCGCCATGCTGGTCTATAACGGCATCGTCAGCTACTGGATCATGCTGCTATATGCCGTGACGCTGTCGACACTTGCCGGTTACATCATGCCCGCGCGCGACTCCATGCTGTCGCGCGTTGCGATGAACAGCCTTGGCGGCAATTTCCAGCGCGCGGTGGCGCTTGCCATGAGCGGGCAGTTTCTCGGCCAGGTCGGCGGCTATGCGCTGGGCAGCCCGGCGGAATATATCGGCGCCTGGCCGCTTCTCATTCTGCAGAGTTCGCTTCTTGCCTTCGGCGCCTTTGCGACATCGCGGCTTGCGCCTGCGCCGCCGCAGCCCCGCGCCAGCCAGAAGAAATCGCCGCTGCGCGATGTAAAGGAAGGGCTTGCCGCCGTCTGGCAGCACGATCGTATCCGCCCCGTGCTGCTCTTGATGTTCTTTTCCGGCATCCTTTTCATGGGTGTCTTCATGGTGCTCTTCCCGCTGCTCATCCGCGACGTCTATCAGGGCGGATCGCGCGAGATCAGCTTCATCTTCATGTCCTTCTTCGGCGGGATCGGGATTTCATCCTTCGTGCAGTCGCGCATGAAGCCGATCCGGCGGCAGGGCCGCGCCATCATGCTCGCCATGTGCACAGGCTCCGTCGTAATGGTGCTCGTCCATTTCCATCCGCCGATCTGGGGCCTGTTCCTGCTCGCGCATGGCTGGGGGCTGGCCGCCGGCGTTTCCATGAGCCAGTCGCGCGCCATCGTGCAGGAAAGCGCGTCGGACGCGCTTCGCGCACGGATGCTGGCGGGCTTCAATCTCGGCACGATGGGCGGCGGGCCGATCGGCGCCGTGCTGATCGGCTTTGTCATCGCCGCCATCGGCCCGATCGACGCGGTGCTCGTGCCCTGCGGGCTGATGATCTTCCTCTGGGCGGCGATCTATTTCTTCACGCCGCTCTGGCGGCTCGAAGCACCACAGAAAAAAGCCTCGCCCTGAGGGCGAGGCTTCCGTTTCTCCAAAGCCTTCCGGCCTCAGCTGTATTTGCGTTCTTCCCACCAGGGGTAGAAGGACGGCATGTCCTGCGACACCTTGCAGGGATAGGTCGCCGGGCGCTTTTCGAGGAAGGACATGACGCCTTCCTTCGCGTCGGCGCTGGCGCCGCGCGCATAGATGGCGCGGCTGTCGATCTTGTGCGCTTCCATCGGATGGTCCGCGCCGAGCATGCGCCAGAGCATCTGGCGCGTGAGCGAGACCGACACCGCGGCCGTGTGGTCGGCGATTTCCCTCGCCAGTTCGCGCGCGGCGGGAAGCAGGTCTTCCGCCTTGTGGATCGAGCGGACGAGACCGCCCTTCAGCGCCTCTTCCGCACCGAAGACGCGGCCCGAATAGGTCCATTCCAGCGCCTGGCTGATACCGACGACACGCGGCAGGAAGTAGCTCGAGCAGGCTTCCGGCACGATTCCGCGCCGCGCGAAGACGAAGCCGAACTTCGCATTCTCGGAGGCGAGGCGAATATCCATCGGCAGTTGCATGGTGACGCCGACGCCAACGGCCGCACCGTTGATGGCGCCGATGACGGGCTTCAGGCTTTCGAAGATGCGCAGCGTCAGGCGGCCGCCGCCATCGCGCACGCTTTCATGGCTCCAGTCGATCTCGCCATTTGCCATGACCGGCGTGTTCGCCTTTTCGGGACGGTCCTCGCGTTCGGCATAGTCGAATGTCTTGGCGCCGGCCGAGAGGTCCGCGCCGGCGCAGAAGGCGCGGCCTTCGCCCGTGACGATGATCGCGCGGACATTGTCATCCGCATCCGCCTTGTCGAAGGCGTCGATCATTTCGAACATCATCTGGCCGGTGAAGGCATTGAGCTTGTCCGGGCGGTGCAGCGTGAGGGTCAGGATATTGTCCTTCACCTCATATTTGATCGTCTCGTAGGCCATTCATTATTCTCCCTGTTGATGGCATTCAGCTGAATTCTTCTGCCTCTTTGCCGGGCCTTTGCCTTTGCCGCTGCGTCAACTTTCCTTTCGCGCCAAAGTAAGTTGACGTAACCGTCATCTTGCGGTGTCTTTGCGCCAAGCGGCCCGAAAATCCCGGGCCCAGATATAACAATGGACTCGCAGAAAAGCGAAATCCGGGTGGAGCGCAAGCGCCGCCTTTCAGCCGATGCCGGGAGACGACCAGACATGCATCCTTCCACACATGCGCAAACCAACCCCGACAAGCCGGCCTATATCATGGCCGCGACGGGCGAGACGGTGAGCTACAAGGAGCTCGACGAACGCTCGAACCAGGTGGCGCAGCTTTTCCGCGCTGGCGGCCTGAAGCCGGGCGATGCCATCGCCATCTTCATGGAAAACAATGCGCGCTACTTCGAAATCTGCTGGGCGGCGCAGCGTTCGGGCCTCTATTTCACCTGCATTTCCTCGCGGCTGACGGCAGGCGAGATCGAATATATCGCTGCCGATTGCGGGGCGAAGATGTTCTTCACCTCTAAGGCGCTCGAAAAGACGGCGCGCGAACTTGTGACCGGCAATCACCTGCCCGGCGTCCAGCGCAAGTTCGCGATCGGCGGCAGCGTCGAAGGCTATGAGGACTACGAGGCGGCGCGTGACGCCATGCCGAAGACGCGCATTGCCGACGAGACGGCTGGCATGGACATGCTTTATTCGTCGGGCACGACGGGCCGGCCGAAGGGCATCCGCATTCCGCTGTCGGGCGGCGCCATCGACGAGGTGGCGAGCCTCACCATGCTGGCGCAGTTCCTCTACGGCATGGACGAGAACATGCGCTATCTCTCCCCCGCGCCGCTCTATCACGCTGCGCCGCTGCGCTATTGCATGACGGTGAACCGGCTCGGCGGCACGGTGATCGTGATGGAGCATTTCGATCCCGAAGAGGCGCTGAAGGCGATCGAGAAGCACAAGATCACCCATAGCCAGTGGGTGCCGACCATGTTCGTGCGCATGCTGAAAATGCCGGAAGACGTGCGCAGGAAATACGATGTGTCGTCGCTCAAGGTCGCGATCCATGCCGCCGCGCCCTGCCCCATCCCCGTGAAGGAGCAGATGATCGACTGGTGGGGCCCGGTGATCTTCGAATATTACGCAGGCTCGGAAGGCAATGGCTTCTGCGCGCTCAACTCCGAAGAGTGGCTGGCGCACAAGGGTTCTGTCGGCAAGCCGCTGCTCGGCAAGCTCCATATCTGCGACGAGGAAGGCAACGAGCTTCCCGTCGGCGAAGCGGGCACGATCTATTTCGAGGCGGAAGACCCGAACGCACCGCAGTTCCAGTATTACAACGACCCGAAGAAGACCCAGGAAAGCCGGCACCCGAAGCACAAGCACTGGTCGACGCTCGGCGATATCGGCAAGGTGGACGAGGACGGCTATCTCTACCTCACCGACCGCAAGGCCTTCATGATCATTTCGGGCGGCGTGAACATCTATCCGCAGGAAGCCGAGAACATTCTCGTGATGCATCCGGCGGTCGCCGACGTCGCGGTGATCGGCGTGCCGAACGAGGATTTCGGCGAGGAAGTGAAGGCGGTGGTGCAGCCCGCGAACTGGGCGGATGCCGGCCCCGCGCTCGAGGCGGAGCTGATGGAGTTCTGCAAGAGCCAGCTCTCTGCGATCAAATGCCCGCGCTCGATCGACTTCGAGGAGGAACTGCCGCGCCATCCGACCGGCAAGCTCTATAAGCGCCTCATCCGCGACCGCTACTGGGGCAACAAGGACAGCAAGATCGTCTGAGGGCGTGTCCGGCATGGCGACAGGAACGGGCGTCCCGCAGGGCGCCCGTTTCGTTTTGTGCCGGTTTTCGGGGAGAGCTGCCGCACTTGTGATAGTTTAGGGTGATTCACTCACAGGAGGCAGAGATGGGCAGGAAGACGCGCGGCCTGAAATGGGCTTTCGTGGTGGCGGCGGGCATGTTCGCGGCGATTTTCGCAGGCGGCGAGATCGCGCTCGCCCAGACCTCCGAAATGCACATGCAGGGGCATGGCTGCCGCAATCTCGGCAAGTCGAACAAGGTCTTCGACCGCAATTACTATATCTATTTCGACAGCAATTCGAGCGTCGTCGACGCCAAATACAAGAGCGACTTCAAACGCATCGTACGGCTCGCCGAGGGCCAGAAGGCAGGCCAGATCTGCCTGTTCGGCAAGGCCAGCAAGATCGGCGACCAGCAGGGGAATATCCGCCTTTCCCACCGCCGCGCCCAGAATGTGGCGGATGAATTCGTGGCTGCCGGCTGGCCGCGCTCCAAGATCGTCATCGTGGCCGAGGGCGAGGCCTGGGGCTGGCTGCAGGAAACGCTGACCTGGGATGCGAAGGAAGACCGCCGGGTCCGCATCCGGCTTTCGCGCTGAGGCGGGGTCCCGGGGCTCTTCCGGGCTTGGCGGGCGCTTGATCGCCCGCTAACGTGCCGTCCGAACAGGCTCCCACGGGGCCGGACCAGACGACAATCACCCAAGGGGAGAGCCGAATGCGTGTATTCGATACGGTTGCAGACTACGTTGCCGAAAAAGGCAATGAGATCGGCGTCAGCGAGTGGGTTCTGATCGACCAGGACCGCGTTAACAAGTTCGCCGATGCGACGGGCGACCATCAGTGGATCCATATCGACCCCGAGCGCACCAAGAAGGAACTCGGCATCGGTACGATCGCCCATGGCTACCTCACGCTGTCGCTGCTGCCCTATCTCATGGGCAAGATCAGCGGTGTGAAGAGCGCGACGCGCGGCATCAATTACGGCTCGAATTCGGTACGCTTCACCAACATGGTGCCCGTGGGCAGCCGCGTTCGCTGCCGCGTGAAGCTGAAGGATGCGGCGCCGAAGGCTGGCGGCATGCAGGTCATCAATGAAGTGACGATGGAGATCGAAGGCCAGGAACGCCCGGCCATGATCGCCGAAACGATCAGCCTGATCTTCGAATAAGGCGACAGGGCGCGCCGCGCGGCTTGCCTGTGCGGTGCGCCCTTCCCATATCTTTCGCAACGGACACCGATACGGAAGACGACAATGGCCGACCACAAGATCGTGAAAGACGATAATGAGTGGCGCAGCAACCTGACGCCGGAGCAATATGCGATTACGCGCTGCTCGGCGACGGAGCGGCCCTTCACCGGCCCCTGGCTCGACGAGAAGCGGGAGGGCACGTTCGTCTGCGTCTGCTGCGGCTCCGAGCTTTTCCGCTCCGACACGAAATATGAGAGCGGCTCCGGCTGGCCAAGCTTCTTCGATGCGATCGGCCCCGGTGTCATCGCCACGAAGGAAGACACGAGCCACGGCATGCGGCGCATCGAAATCCTCTGCGCGAAATGCGACGCCCATCTCGGCCATGTCTTCCCGGACGGGCCGAAGCCGACGGGGCTGCGCTACTGCACCAATGGCCACGCGCTCGACTTCAAGCCCGACGCCGGCTGACAGCCCCCTCCATGAAACTCACGCCCCCCGCTTCCGCGCCGCGCGCCGAAAAGAGGCCGCAGCCGGACACGCATCACGGCATCACGCGCGTGGACGACTATGCGTGGCTGCGCGACGAAAACTGGCGCGAGGTGATGCGCAATCCCGATGCGCTCGACCGTGACATCCGCGCCTATCTCGAAGCCGAGAATGCCTATACGGAAGAAGCCCTTACGCCGCTCGCCCAACTCCGCGAGACGCTGTTCAAGGAGATGAAGGGCCGGATCAAGGAAGACGATAGTTCCGTTCCATCGCCGGATGGCCCATTCGCCTATTTCACGCGCTTTCTCGAAGGCGCACAGCATCCGCTTTTCTGCCGCCGCCCGCGCGACGCGGAAAGCGGCGAGACGGTGCTTCTCGACGCCAACAAGGAGGCCGAGGGCGAGGCCTATTTCAAGATCGGCGATGTGGACCATTCACCGGACCACCGGCTGCTTGCCTGGTCGTCTGACCGCAAGGGCTCCGAATATTTCTCCGTCCGCATCCGCGATCTGGATACGGGGAAGGATCTCGCGGACGAGGTGCCGGACACATCGCCCGGCATTGCCTGGGATGCGGCGGGCAAGAGCTTTCTCTACACGCAGGTCGATGACGAACACCGCCCGCTGAAAGTCTTTCGGCATGTCGTCGGCACGCCCGCATCGGACGACATGCTCGTCTATGAGGAAAGGGACGAAGGCTTTTTCGTTGGCGTGGGAAAGACGCAGAGCGGCAAGTGGCTCGTCATTTCCTCGCATGACCACCAGACGAGCGAATGCTGGTTGATTCCGGCGGTCGCGCCGGAGACGCCGCCGTGTCTCGTTGCACCGCGCGAGGATGGCGCCGAATACGATCTCGAACATGACGCCGCGCGCAACCGCTTCCTCATCCTTACGAATGCGGATGGTGCCGAGGATTTCAGGATTGTGGAAGCGCCGGAAGATGCGCCAAGGCGCGAGAACTGGCGCGACGTAATTCCGCACAGGCCGGGCATACTGATCCTCAATCATGTCGCCTTCCGCGATCATCACATCCGGCTCGAACGGCAGGGCGGATTGCCGCGCATCGTCGTGCGGCGTCTTTCGGATGGAGTGGAACACGAAATCGCCTTCGCCGAAGAGGCCTATGACCTCAACATGGGCGCGGGCTATGAATATGAGACGGCGCGGATGCGCTTCTCCTACAGCTCGATGACGACGCCGGCGGAGGTTTACGACTATGACCTCGAAACGCGCGAGCGCGTGCTGCGCAAGCGGCAGGAAGTGCCGTCAGGGCACAACCCGGCGGACTATGTGACGCGGCGCATCTTCGCAACGGCGGCGGATGGCGAAGAAGTGCCGGTGTCGCTCGTCCACCGCAAGGGCCTAGCAATGGATGGCAGCGCGCCCTGCCTGCTTTATGGCTATGGCTCCTACGGCATCAGTATTCCCGCGTCCTTCTCCACGACATGCCTTTCGCTCGTCGATCGCGGCTTCGTCTATGCGATCGCGCATATTCGCGGCGGCAAGGAGAAGGGCTATCGCTGGTACACGGATGGCAAGCGGCTCAAGAAGCGCAACACCTTCACCGACTTCATTGCCGCGGGAGAACATCTCGCAAAACAGGGATTTACCTCGCACGGGAACATTGTGGCGCAGGGCGGCAGCGCAGGCGGCATGCTGATGGGCGCCGCCGCCAATATGGCGCCGGACCTGTTCAAGGGTATCATCGCCGAAGTGCCCTTTGTGGATGTGCTGGCGACGATCCTCGATGCATCGCTGCCACTGACGCCGCCAGAATGGAACGAGTGGGGCAATCCGATCGAATCCCGCGCGGCCTATGAATACATGGCCTCCTACTCGCCTTACGACAATGTGCGGCCTCAGGCCTATCCGCATATCTTCGCGCTGGGCGGCCTCACCGATCCGCGCGTGACCTATTGGGAGCCCGCGAAATGGGTGGCGAAGCTCCGCGAGGCGCGCACGAATGACGGCGTGACGCTCCTCCATATCAACATGGATGCGGGTCATGGCGGCGCGTCCGGCCGCTTCGAGCGGCTGAAGGAAGTCGCCCGCGTCTATGCCTTTGCGCTGGCCGTCACGGAAAAAGCCTGACCGCCTGTTGCGCTCCGCGCGCCAAGCCGCTCTCATATGAGAAAATCTGACAGGCAGAGGGCAAGGCGTTGAGCGAGTGGATCTGGTGTTATTCGGACCGGCTGAGCGCCCGGCCCGGCGAGAGCGTTACCCTTCACATCTCGGCGACGGGCGGCACATGCGACATCGAGATCGCGCGGCTCGGCAAAAAGCGCGACGTGGTGTTCACCGAAAGCGGCATCAAGACCGGGCAGCATGATGTGCCGGTGAATGCGCATGTTCACGGATGCGGCTGGCCGCAGACGCATCGCATCACTACCGGAGACTGGAAGAGCGGCTATTATGAAATCCTGCTGAAAGCGGCGGATGGCGCGATTTGCCGCCACATGCTTTGCGTGAAAGCCGCAAAGCCTGCCGCAAAGGCCGTTGTCGTACTCTCGACCAACACCTATCACGCCTATAATTCTTGGGGCGGCGCGAACACCTATGCCTGGGTGGGCGGGCCCCACCCCGCCCCCTTGCCCACCGATCCGGCAGAGCATGCCATCGCCGCGCGGCTTTCGCTCGAGCGGCCTTTCTCGGCCGGGCTGATGCAGCCCGTTTCGCCACGACACCGGCTCGTGAATGAAAGGCGCCGCGGCTTTCGCGAGCGTGCACTGGCAGGCGAAGTCGCCCATGAAGCCAAGGCGGGCGGCAATGGCTGGGACTGCCCGTCCGGCTTCACCGACAAATGGGAACATGCCTTCGTTCAATGGGCGGAAGAGAACGGCGTCGAACTCGACTACCTCACCGATTACGACCTTGAAGCCGAGCGCGACGCGCTTGACGGCTACAAGGCGGCGCTCTTTGTGGGCCACAGCGAATACTGGTCCCGTGGCGAGCGCGAGGAAGCCGAACGCTTCGTCGATGCGGGCGGCAGGGCGATTATTCTTTCCGGCAATACCTGCTACTGGCAGTGCCGCTTCGAGGATGGCGGCCGGACCTTCGTCGCCTTCAAGGGCCGCGCGGAGGAAGAAGACCCCTATATGACCGATCCCGCGAAACGCCATCTCACCTCCGGCCTCTGGTCCGCGCCCTGGACGGGCGCACCGGAAGCGCAGCTTACCGGCCTCTCGTTTCTTTTCGGCGGCTATCACCGCTTCGGGCTCTGCACCGCGCGGGGCATTGGCGGCTATACGGTCTGGCGCGAGGACCATTGGGCGCTTAAGGATGCGGACCTTTACTGGGGCGATGTCTTCGGCGACGAGTGCCGTCTTGTCGGGTATGAGAATGACGGCTGCCCGCTGACCTTTGGCGAGGACGGGTTGCCCCGGCCCGTGGCGCGGCTCGGCGTGCCGGAGAATCTCGAAATCATCGCGACGGCGCCCGCAACGCTCAGCGAGCCTGAATCGCCTTATGGCGGCGTCGTGCCGCCTGAAGCCTGGGGGCCGCTGACCCGCGCCTTTGCAAGCTTCGACTCGCCCGCCAACCGCGCACGGATGATGCGCGGCCATGCGGTGATGGCGAGCTTCAGGCGCGGCAAGGGCGAGGTTTTCAATTCCGGCACGACCGAATGGGCCTATGGGCTTCAGGCGCGCAATCCCTTCGTGGAGCAGATCACGAAAAATGTGCTCGCGCGCTTTCTCGGTTGAGCGGATATAGTGGCGCCGCCCGGCTTCCGCCGGGCCGTCACCGGGAGCCTTCGCATGACATCCCTCTGGCCGGGCCTGCTTCTCGCCGCCGCGCTATTCGCGGCACCTGCGGCTGCGGATGAAAAGCCTCTTGTGGCAGCAGCATCGGACCTGCAATTCGCGCTGACCGAAGTTGCCGCCGCCTTCACGGAAACGACGGGGAAAGAGGTTCGGCTTTCCTTCGGCTCTTCGGGCAATTTTTTCCGCCAGATCAAACAGGGCGCACCGTTCGAGCTGTTCTTCTCGGCGGATGAGGATTTCGTGTCAGACCTCGCGAAAGACGGACTAACGGAAGATGATGGCGTGCTTTATGCCGTGGGGCGGATCGCGCTCTTGCTGCCGCATGGCTCGCCGCTGAAGGCGGACCCGTCGCTCGGCGATGTTCGCGAGGCACTCGATGACGGGCGGCTCAAACGGTTCGCTATCGCAAACCCGGAACATGCACCATATGGCATGCGCGCCGAAGAAGCGCTGCGCGAGGCGGACGTATGGGAAACAATCAGGGACAGGCTGGTGCTCGGCGAAAACGTGTCGCAGGCAGCGCAATTCGCGCTGTCGGGCAATGCGCAGGGCGGCATCGTTGCCTGGTCGCTGGCACTCGCACCGGAGCTTGCCGCGAGAGCCGATCACGTGCTCATTCCCGATCACATGCACCAGCCGTTGCTGCAGCGCGCCGCCGCGATCAAGGGCGCGGGCGCGACGGCGCGGGCATTCCTGACTTTCGTGCAAGGCGAAGAAGCGCGCAGCATCATGCGGCGCTATGGCTTCGTGCTGCCGGGCGAAGAGGCATAGGCGCAAGATGGACTGGGAAGCCTTCACCCTCAGCCTGCGGCTTGGCGCACTCACGGTGCTGCTGCTTGTCCCGCTTGCGATCCTTGCAGGGCGCGCGCTTGCCGTATCGCGCTTCCGGGGTAAGCCCGCCATCGAGGCGCTCGTGACGCTGCCGCTGGTACTGCCGCCCACCGTGCTCGGCTTCTATCTTCTGTCGGGCTTCGGCACAGGAAATTCTTTCGGCCGGGCGTTCGAGGCAGTTTTCGGCACATCACTCGTCTTCACCTTCGAGGGGCTGTTGCTCGCCTCGCTCATCGTCAACATTCCCTTCGCGATGCAGCCGATCCAGCGCGCTTTCGAGGCGGTGGGGCCGGAACTGCGCGAAGCGTCCGCAAGTTGCGGCAATGGCTGGTGGCGGAGCCTCTGGCGCATCGAACTGCCGCTTGCCTGGCCAGGCATTCTCACCGGCATGGCGCTCACCTTCGCGCATACGCTTGGCGAATTCGGCGTGGTGCTGATGGTGGGCGGCTCCATTCCCGGCGAGACGCGCACCGTTTCCATCGCGATCTATGACCGCGTGCAGGCATTCGACGAGGCGGCGGCAGGCGAAATGGCCGCCGTGCTGCTTGCGATATCGCTTGCCACCATCGCACTCACCTTCTTCCTCACGCAGCGCATCGGGCGGCGACATGGATAGGGGTCTCTCCGTTCGCGTGGCGCAGGCGGCGCCCTTCCCGCTCGAAGCGGCGTTTGATGTGGCGCCCGGCGAGGTGATGGCGCTTGTCGGCCCGTCCGGCAGCGGCAAGACGACGGTGCTCAGGAGCATTGCCGGTTTCCACAAGCCGCAGGATGGGCTCATTATCTGCAATGGCGCCTCATGGTTCGACAGCGCGGCACATGTTTCGCTCGCGTCGCGCGAGCGGCGGGCGGGCTTCGTCTTCCAGTCCTATGCGCTGTTTCCGCATATGACGGCGCTTCAGAATGTCATGGAAGCATTTGGCGACAGGCCGCATGGAGAACGCGAAGAAGCTGCGCGCGCACTTCTCGCCCGCGTTCATCTAGATACACATGGCGGGCGGCGCCCGGCCGAACTTTCCGGCGGCGAGCAGCAGCGCGTCGCCGTGGCGCGTGCGCTGGCGCGGCGGCCGGACGTGTTGTTGATGGACGAACCCTTTTCCGCCGTCGACCGGATGACGAGGCGCAAGCTTCGTCAGGAACTGGAAGAGCTGCGCCGCGAGCTGCCCATGCCCGTCGTTCTCGTCACGCATGATCTCGACGATGTGCGCCGCCTCGCCGACCGGCTTTGCGTCATGCACATGGGCCGCATCCTGCAGGCCGGGAAGACGGCGGATGTTCTCGCGCATCCGGCGGATGCAACGATCGCCGAACTTCTCGACATCGAATAGAAGCCGTCAGCGCGGCCGGTCGCCGATGATCGTCACGCGCTCCATGCGCCGCACGGCCGGCCAGTAGTCCGAGACTGCATAGTGCTGACAGGCGCGATTGTCCCAGAAGGCGATGGAATTCTTCTGCCAGCGGAAGCGGCACTGGTATTCCGGGATCGCCGCCTGCGCATAGAGATGGGCGAGCAGCGCATCGGATTCCGCGCGCTCCATGCCCACGATATATTGCGTGAAGGCGGTGTTCACATAGATACCCTTGCGGCCTGTTTCGGGATGCGTGCGCACGACCGGATGTTCGGCCATCGGGTACATCTTGTTCATTTCCTCGATTTCCGCTTCCGACATGCCGCGATTGCGCATCATCTTCCGGAAATGCGCAAAGTCGTGGATCGCAATGGCGCCGTCGATCCGCTCTTTCACGTCGTCCGAAAGGCCGTCATAGGCGGCATACATATCGGAGAAGAGCGTGTCGCCACCGACTTCGGGTACTTCAAGCGCGCGCAGCACCGAGCCGAGCGAGGGGCAGAGCCGCCAGGTCACATCGCTGTGCCAGACATTCTCGCGGCCCTTGCTGTCGCGGTCATGGGTGATCGCCAGCACTTCCGGGTAGCCGGGCTTCTGCGGCGCGAAAGGATGCACCTCAAGCTCGCCGAACTGGCGCGCGAATGCGAGATGCTCGTCCGTGGTGATGTCCTGATCGCGGAAGAAGATCACCTTCCAGTCGAGTAGCGCCTGGCGGAGCACGGCAAGCAGGCCCGCCGTCATTGGCTTCGACAGATCGATGCCGGAAATTTCCGCACCGATCGTTGGCGTCAGCGGTGCAATGGAAAAGGGGGCGGCTTCCGCCGCTCTGGCTGCCTGGCTCATGACTTTCTCCCGGAATGACCATTTCCCGTGCTCTGGGAGAAAGCCTAGCGCCGATGCGGCGGGCGCCGCGCCCTGAAAGTTTTGCGATTCCGTCTGGCGGAATTATAATTACCCGATTGCCACTTCGAGGACGACAATGCCGAAGCCAGCCGGAAATGCGGAAGGTGTGCAGCCCGTACAGAGGAGCTTCACACTGCTGGAAGCGCTGAATGGCGCGGGCCGCTCCACGCTCGCGCGCCTGCACGAAGCGACCGGCCTGCCGAAGCCGACCATCGTGCGCCTGCTCGATACGCTCATTGCGGCGGGCTATGTGCGCCGCGTGTCGCGCGTGGCGGGCTATGAACTCACCGAGCGCGTGCTCCGGCTATCGAGCGGCTTCCGGCATACCGATCTCGTGGTCGAAGCGGCGCGGCCGTTTCTCTCCGCTCTCACTGCCGCCTATAAATGGCCGGTAGCGCTTGCGACCTTCGACCGGGACGCGATGCTGGTGCGGATTTCGACGCGGCATGAAAGCCCGTTCAGCACAGATCCCGACTGGCTCAACAAGCGGCTTGCGATGATGCTTTCCGCGCTCGGCCGCGCCTATCTTGCCTTCTGCCCCGATGAAGAGCGCGAATTGACCCTCGCCGTGCTGAGATCGTCCAAGGCGGCGATGAATACAACGGCTCGCGACGAGAAATATGTGTCCGCGCTTCTTTCCGGCATCCGCCGTCAAGGCTATGCGAACACCGCGCCGATGCGTGGCGATCCCGCGATGGGCATCGCCATACCGATCATGGAGGGCGAAAAAGTCGCCGCCTGTATCACCATGCGTTACCTCGGCTCGACCATGAGCGAAGCGCA
Source organism: Parvibaculum sp. (assembly GCF_046297875.1). Taxonomy (GTDB): domain Bacteria; phylum Pseudomonadota; class Alphaproteobacteria; order Parvibaculales; family Parvibaculaceae; genus Parvibaculum. The sequence continues at coordinate 92,432 of NZ_JBKBHD010000001.1, forward strand.
GGCCGTGGAGCGCTATCTCGCGCCAATGCAGCGCGCGGCGCAGGGCATCGCAACCGCACATGAAAGGCTCGTCAGCGCCGCGTGATTGAAACGCCGACCTTGCCCGAACCGACCGCATGGACAAAGAGGCGCTGGTTTTCGTCGTCGCGCCGCATCTCTCCACCTTCGACTTCCACGTCATACCCGTTCGGATACTGGATTGCGGGTACGAAGATCTCCGTCTCGCCATCGCCATCCACTTCATAGACGAAACGGAAGGCGCCGGTTTCGCGCTTGAACTTCATCTTGAGCGGGCGGCCCGCGACCACCCGTGCATAGGGCCGGACGAAGCCCTTAAGCGCGCGGCCTCCGCTGTTGATGTCGGACGGGTCTTCGCGCTGGTCGATGCTGTAGATCGACAGATCTTCCTGGTTCCAGCCATCGCCGACCGCCTGGTCGTTGCGGTTCGACGCGGTGTAATTCCATTGCGTCGAATTCATCAGAAGCTGGTCGAGCGCGTTGTACATGAGATCAAGCGCAATGATGTGCTTTTCCCAGGGGCCGTCCGTGCGGTCGCCCTTGTTCCATTCCCGGTAGGCGGCGGCATCGTCGAGATCGAAGGGAATACCGAATTCACCGAGCAGAGTCGGTGCACCCGTGCCAAGGTTGAGGCCATGCGAGGCATTTTTCAAATGCCCGAGCTGACGCACATAGGAGGCTTCGATTGCCTGCGCGCCCTCGGTCGTGCGGCCGGTATAGGGATTGATCTTGACGGGAAAGTCGAAGCGTTTGGTCGAAAGCGTCACGATATCGTACCAGTGGCTCGCATTCACGGTGCGCAGCGGTGTGTCCTGCGGGAAGCCGCGGCCGAGCCCTGCGCCGGGATCGAGTTCTGCAAAAAGCAGCCAGTCATCATTGATCGCGCGCATCCGCTCGGCCACGCGGGCGAAGAACGGTCCCATGAAATCATGTTCCATGTCATAGCGGTCGCCATTGCCGCGGCGAATGAAGAACTCTTCGTCGAGCGCCTCAATCTGCCCGCCCTCGATGCGGTAGACGCCGGCCCGCTCGAAGGGGCAGGCGCGGCCCTCGCGCCAGATCGAAACGCCATCGCCGTTCACAAGCACATCGCGCTTTTTCACCACGGCGCGCGCGTCCCAGTCGATTCCCATTTCCGGGATTTCGCGGGCGAGACCGCGCGCGGCGGCGAAGCCGTCCAGCGGTGACCAGGCAAGGCCCGGCCTCGCGGGGAACGGGTTTTTATCGCTCGGGCCGAGATGGCGATAGCTCAGATATTGCCCGACATAGCCGGAGCCCGGCTCGTTCAGCGAGTCGAAGCCGATGACATTCGTGAGATCCTTCACGCGCGCCGCGATCGCTTCCATCGCGCCGAGATAATGCTCCTGCAGATAGTCCTGCGCCGGGCGGCCTTCGACGAGGAAATCGGGGCAGAAGGTGTTGCCGGAGAAGAACAGCGTCCACATGATCGCGTTCGCCGGATATTTGTAGTTCTGCGACCATGTCATGGTCGGGTAGTTCTCTTCCTGCCTTCCGCCGCGCGCGAAGTCATATTTGTACTGCATGACATGCGCCGCGCCCGAGGCGTGGAACTTCGTGAAGTCGAGCCCCACCGCGTCGAAAAGCCAGCCCGGCGCGCCGTCGCCGCCCGTCATGCGGCTCCAGACGTCCTGATGGAAGTCGACAAAGACATACATGCCGTAGTCGCCGGCCATGCGGCAGAGCGAGGCGAAATAATCGAGATACGCTTCGTCGTAGCGGCCAGGCCCTTCATGCTCCACCGCTTCCCATGTCGTCAGCAGGCGCAAGCAATTGAAGCCCCAGGCCTTCAGCCGCGAGAAATGCTCGTCGGCTTCGGCGAGCGGAAAGGGCCTGCCGACAAAGGACACAGTGCGGTGATCGGAAAAATCGGTCGGGATGCTGGTATGCCCGTTCGGCGTGAAGGGCACCTTGCAGTCGCCGCCGAGATTGACGCCGCGCAGGATGCGCCACCGCCCTTCCCTGTCGCGGAACCACTCCCCATCGATCTCGAGCCTTGGCAGCGCCATCACGTCCTCCCCTTCTCCCTTGTTGTAATTGAGGATAGCGGGCACCATCGGCGCGCACAAACCGGGGGACGATCATGACCGCATTGCCGCCGCTGCCTGCGCAGCCCGAGGACACGCCCTGGCCGACCGGCGACTGGCCGAGGAGCGATCTGCCCACAAATATGGACCGGGCGCGCTTCCAGCGGCTGATGGACCATGCCTTTGCGGCGACGCCGCCCGCCGATCTCGGCGAGACATTTTGCGTGGTCGTCATCAAGGGCGGACGGCTGATCCACGAGCAATACGCGGCGAGCCACGGGCCGGATGCGACCTGCCCCTCATGGTCGAAGGCGAAAAGCATCACCCATGCGCTTGTCGGAATGCTGGTGAAGGACGGCAGGATCGATATTCACGCCCCGGCAGATGTGCCCGAATGGCGGCAGCGGGACGATCCACGCCGCGCCATCACCCTCGATCAATTGCTGCGCATGTCGAGCGGCCTTGCCTTCCGCGAGGATTACGTGCCGGAGCATCCCTCCGACGTGATCGAGATGCTATGGGGCGCGGGCAAGGAGGATGTGGCTCATTTCGCCGCGTCATTTCCGCTCGAGCATGAGCCGGGCAGCTTCTGGTCCTATGCGAGCGGCACGACGAATATCGTCGCCCGTGCGGCGGCGCGGGCTGCCAATGCCTTCGGGCCGGACTTTGAAGCCTTCATGCGGGAGCGGCTTTTCGGCCCGCTTGGCATGGCCTCGCCCATCCCGAAATTCGACCGGGCGGGCACCTTCATCGGCTCGTCCTTCTGCTATTGCACGCCGCGCGACTTTGCGCGCTTCGGGCTCCTTTATCTCCGGGACGGTGTGTGGGACGGAAAGCGCCTGCTGCCCGAAGGCTGGGTGGATTACGCCCGCACACCCACCTGGCAGCAGGCAGGCGCGGAAGAGCCCTATGGCGCGCATTGGTGGCTCGGGATTGCGGGCCCCGGCAGCTTTTCGGCGAATGGTTTTGAGGGGCAATACACGGTCGTCATTCCCGATCTCGACATGGTGATCGTCAGGAACGGCAAGACCTCGCTCGAAATGAAGCAAAATCCGAAAAAGTGGATCGCCGATATAGCCGATTGCTTCAGGACGGCCTGAAGCGGAAGCTCCAGAGGCAAAGCCCGGCGGTGATCGGCCCGGGCAGGATCACGCCGGATCAGTCGAGCGGAGTGCCGCCCGGACGGGCAGCGCATCCGCCCGCAATGTCCGCGAGATGGCCAATGCCATGGCCGCCCATGAAGATCGCTGCGACAAGCAGCCCGCCGAAGCCCTGTGCAGGCCGGAAGGCGGGCAAGCAAGGCGCAGGAAAGGCGGAAAAGGCATTGTTCCATGCCACGAGGCTAGGCGCGGCGGCGCGGAGGCGACAGGACCGGCGCCTGAATTTCATGGGAGCCAATTCGCGGGGCAAATGGTGTAGGCTCGGACAAACAGCCCGAAGCGGCAGGATAGAGGGGAGACGGCAATGAACATCATGGCGCGCATGACGAAACCCGAAGATGTGGGCCTCGATGGCGGACGGCTGGCGCTCATCCCCGAATATTTCTCGTCCTATGTCGATCGCGGCAAGATTGCCGGCTTCCAGACACTCGTCGCACGGCATGGCGAGATCGCCCATTTCGAGGTGCGCGGCAACCGCGACCGCGAACGCGGATTGCCGATGGAGCGCGACACCATTTTCCGCATCTATTCGATGACGAAACCGATCACCAGCCTTGCGCTGATGATGCTCTACGAGGAAGGCCACTTCCAGCTCAACCATCCGGTGTCGCGCTACATCCCTTCCTTCAAGAAGCTGCGCGTCTGGGCGGGCGGCACGGCGGAGAAATACGAGACAGTGGAATGCGAGCGGGAAATGACGATCCGCGATCTTCTCACGCATACATCCGGCCTCACCTATGGCTTCATGCAGGAACATCCCGTCGATGCGCTCTACCGCAAGGCCGGCATCGAGGGCGCGAACACGGTGAAGCTCACGCTCAAGGAAACGGTGGAGGCGATTGCAGAGCTGCCGCTTCTCTTTTCGCCCGGCCAGTATTGGAACTATTCCGTCTCGACCGATGTCTGCGGTTATCTCGTGGAAGTGCTGTCGGGCCGTACGCTCGATGAATTTCTTGCCGCGCGCATCTTCGCGCCGCTCGGCATGGTGGACACGGGCTTCTTCGTGCCTGAGGAAAAGCTCGGCCGCTTCGCGACCAATTATTTCCGCAATCCGGTGACGAAAAAATCCGGCATCATGGATATGGGCGACGAGACAAGCGCCTATGCGCAGCCGCCTCGCTTCCTTTCCGGCGGTGGCGGCCTGACCTCCACCATGACGGACTATTACCGCTTCTGTCAGATGCTGCTGAATGGCGGCGAACTCGACGGCGTGCGCATCTGTTCGCCCAAGACCATCGAGTTCATGACCATGAACCATCTGCCCGGCGGGCAGACCATTAAGAAGATGTCGCGCTCGGCCTTCAGCGAACTTGCGGCGGAAGGTGCCGGCTTCGGTCTCGGCTTTCAGGTCACGCTCGACCCGGCAGAGGCGCAGCATATCGGCTCGCCCGGCAATTTCTCCTGGGGCGGTGCGGCCTCCACCTATTTCTGGATCGACCCGGAGGAAGACCTGATCGCCATTTTCATGACACAGCTCTATCCCTCCTCCACCTATCCGTTCCGCCCGCAGTATCAGCAGCTCGTCTACGGCGCGATCACCGAATAGCGCGAAAGTCCAAACTGCATCATGCCGCTCTGGATCGCGCTCACCGTCGCGGCCGCCTTTTTGCAGAATTTGCGCTCCGCGCTGCAGAAGCGGCTAACGGGGGACATGTCGGCGACGGGCGCCACCTATGTGCGCTTTCTCTATGGCGTGCCAGTCGCCGCGCTCTACTTTGCCATCGTGATGGGGGTGACGGGCGCGGGCATGCCGCAGGCGCATGGCACGTTTTTCCTATATGCGGTGGCGGGCGGGCTCGCGCAGATCTGGGGCACGGTTCTGCTGGTCGCGCTTTTTGCCTATCGCAATTTCGCCGTCGGCACGACCTACTCGAAAACCGAGACGATCCAGACCGCGCTGTTCGGCATCATCGTGCTGGGCGATCATCTTAGCCTCGGCGCCTTTCTTGCCATTCTCATCAGCCTCGCAGGCGTGATTGCCATTTCGATGGCGCAATCGCGGCTGACGCTCGGCGCCTTCTGGCGCTCACTTGGCGACAAGCCGACGCTGATGGGCATTGGCTCCGGCGCCTGCTATGGCATTGCCGCCGTCTGCTACCGTGCGGCCTCGCTCTCGCTCGATCACCCGGATTTCCTTGTTTCGGCGGGCTATACGCTTGTGGCCGTGCTCACGATCCAGACGGCGGTGATGACCTCATGGCTCTCCATGCGCCATCGCACGGAGCTGCGTATGGCGCTTCGCACATGGCGCGTGAGTGCGCTTGTCGGCCTTGCGGGCGCGCTCGCCTCGATCGGCTGGTTCACCGCCATGACGATCCAGAACGCGGCCTATGTGCGCGCGCTCGGGCAGATCGAACTTGTCTTCGCCTTCATCTCCTCGCGCTTCATGTTTCGCGAAAAGACGAGCGCGCTCGAGCTTGCGGGCATCGTGCTCGTCGTGGGCGGCATTGTGATGCTTGTTATCTGGCGGTAGCCCCGCTTCCCCGGGGCGCGGCGGAATGCCGGCCCCGGGGGCTGGCGGATCGTGGAATAACGGGCTGCCGCGGCGTGGGGGGGCAAGGGGTCGCCGGCAACTCTTCCGCGTCCGCCGCGCGGACATGCTCGGGTGGCATGCCGGCGGAGAGGGTGCCTTGCGTCAGACCGAGAGCGAAGCGTCGTCGCCACGCCTGGGGGCACTGAACACGCGGCAATCTTCAGTCTGGAACAACTGTCGGAATTTGCCCGGACAGGGTCTGGGGGCATTGGCACCGGACAACTCCCGATGCAATGACAGTAGATCAGCCGGACCCGCGATCAAAGAAGATTCATCCGTGGACGCATGATTCTACCATCGCATCCGAAACGATGTATCAGCGCGGCACAAGTGCTCAATAATTGGGCAGCAAAACCGCCTCACTTAATGAGGGACATCACCGGCGACGGTTGTACGATGCATCACACGCAGATGACCGTCATAACCGCCATCGGCAAAATGGAGAGTGCACCTGTTGTCCCACATGGTCAGCATGTTCTCGCGCCATTTGTGGCGATAGACGAACTGGTCCTGCGTCATATGCGTGTAAAGAAAGCCAAGAATGGCAGCGGATTCCGCATGAGTCATTCCTTCAATGCCAACCGTATAGACGGGGCTCACGAAGAGCGCCTTGCGGCCTGTGACGGGATGCGTACGGACAAGCGGATGCGGCCAGGTTTTCTCCGCATCCTTACTGACAAGAATCTTCATAGTGCGCTTTTCTGTTTCCTGCGCGAAGACGCCGTTCGGTCCATAGGGCAATGCGGCTGAATGCACGGCGGTTAGCCCGGAGAGCACCTTCTTCATTTCATCCGAGAGCGCGTCGTAAGCTCGGGTGCAATCCGCATAGAGCGTATCGCCGCCAACGGGCGGTATGACTTTCGAGTGGAGCAGCGTCGCGGCAGGAGGCTCCTCCTGAAAGCTCCAGTCCGAATGCCAGCCCGCGCCGAAATTGCGCGCCTTCTCGTCCGGCTCGCGGCGCAGTTCCAGAATATGCGGATGGTCTTCCATCGGTGCGATGAAGGGATCGTGGCCGAAGGGACCGATCTGCAGCGTGAAGGCTTCGAGCTGATCGTGTGTGAGCGGCTGACCGGGAAACCAGATAACCGCATGGCGCGCCCAGGCCTGCTTCACCTCCGCCAGCGTTTCCGGCGGCAGCGGCTTTGAAATATCGAGGCCGGTGATCTCTGCACCAAACCCGCTTTCATTCGGCCGTACATGGATCGGCGTGGCCTGCGCCCTTGCCTGCGACATGGGTCTCACTCCCCTTATTGCTTTTCCCTGGGGAGAGAGTGCCATATCACCGCCTCGGGCAGAACCCCGCTTACTGGAGCGGGCCGCCGGCAATCGTGATGCGGTGCATCAAACGCTTTTCTCCGTGATAATCGTTCACGGCGAAATGCCAGGTCGCGCGGTTATCCCAGAAGGCGACCGAGCCCGGCTTCCATTCGAAGCGGCAGGTGAATTCGGGCCGCACCGCATGGGTATAGAGATAGTCGAGCAGCGGCTTGCTTTCGAAGGCGGTCCAGCCTTCGAAATGCGTGGTGAAGGCGGGGTTCACATAGAGCGCCTTCCGGCCGCTCAGCGGATGCGTGATGACAACGGGATGCACCGCCTCGCCGACCAGGTTTTCGCCCTTGAAGCCTGCCGCCTGATCCGACGACTTGTAGGCGCCGGCAGCGCCGAAGACATGCGCGTTGGAGTGCACCGCGCGCAGGCCTTCGAGCGTCTTCTTCAGGCCCGGCGACAGCGCCTCATATGCCTTGTACATATCGGCGAACATCGTATCGCCACCGGCATCGGGAAGCTCGCGCGCAACGAGTATCGAGCCCATCGCCGGTTCCTGATCGTAGGAATGATCGGTGTGCCAGCCGCCGCCGACATTGACGAACTGGTTCTTCTCCTTGCGCACTTCGGCGATCTCGGGATGGCCGCCATTCGCGGGGAAGAACTTGTTGATGTCAATTTCGCCCCAGCGCCGCGCGAATGCGATGTGTTCTTCCGGCGTCAGCTTCTGGTCACGGAAGAAGATCACGCCATAGTCGCGATAGGCGGCGCGGATCGCCTCCATGCCGCTGTTCGTGGGGTCGGCCAGGTTCACGCCCAGCACTTCGGCGCCGCAGCCCGGCGTCACCTTCCTGATGATCACGGTTTCGAGACCCATGATTTTCCTCCCGGCGGGTTTTCCTGCCCTTGAGGATAAGAGGCCCGGAGGACTAGATTGTTACTTGCGTAACATTTTAGGAAAATTCATGCCGCCGAAACCGCTCCATGACCGCCTTGCCGAAACGCTTGCCCGTAATGGCTGGTTTGCGAAGCGCCCTTCCGCACTCAAGGTCCGGCTGATCGCGCTGGCGCAGGTCTCGACCGCCGAAGCCGGGCACTGGCTCTATGACACGGGCGACGAGGCGGAAGGGCTCTACGGCGTGCTCTCCGGCTCCGTCACCAGTCATGTCGTGCTCGACAACGGCGATAGCGTGCCGATCAGCATCTCGGGACCGGGCTCGATTTTCGGCTATGCGGCGCAGGTGCTGGGTGGGCGGCGTGTGACGACGGTGATCGCGCGCGAACGCTCCGAGATCATCTTCGTACCGCAACATGCGATTTCCGCGATTGTGCAGGAGATGCCCTCGCTCTGGCTCCACTTCGCGGAGCTTGCGACGGAGCAGCTTGTCTGGGCAGTGCGCGGCTACGCGGAACTGGTCCGCCTTTCCCCACGCGCGCGGATCGCAAGCCGTCTGCACGGCTACACCTTTCCCTGGGGCGGCGGCGGTGCGGCCACCGTCCCCATCCGGCAAGAGGAGCTTGCCGAACTGATGGGTATGTCGCGCAAGACGGTCAATCTCGTGCTGCGGGACTTCGAGAAGCAGAAGCTCATCGAAAGAGGCTATCGCAGTATCAGGGTTCTCGATCCGGCGGGGCTCCACCGGATCGCGATGGAAGCCGGGCAATGAAAAACCCGCGCCGTTTCCAGCGCGGGCTTCGCAACTTGCCTTGCCGTCAGGCTTATTCGGCGGCCTGCGCCACCGAAAGGCCCGCCATGCGGTTGAGGCGCGTCTTGATGATGGCTTCGGCTTCCGAAACCATCCGCGTGACGAGTTCCTGGCACGAGGGAATGTCGTGGATCAAGCCCTGCACCATGCCGGCCGACCAGATGCCGTGATCGGGGTCGCCCGCTTCATAGACGACGCGCCCACGCGCGCCGGAGACGAGATGTGCGATGTCCTCGATTTTCGCGCCGCCCTTCTTCTCGATGGCGACGACTTCCTGGCTCACCGCGTTCTTTGCCACGCGCGCCGTGTTGTGCAGCGTGCGGAAGATGAGGTCGGTCGAACGTTCGTCGTTGGCGACGATCTGTTCCTTGACCTTCTGGTGGATGGCGCTTTCCTTGGTGCACATGAAGCGCGTGCCCATGTTGACGCCTTCCGCGCCGAGCGCGAGGGCTGCAACGAGGCCGCGCGCATCGCCGAAGCCGCCGGATGCGATCATCGGGATCTTCACCTTGTCGGCCGCGGCCGGAATGAGGATCAGACCCGGAATGTCGTCCTCGCCCGGATGGCCCGCGCATTCAAAGCCGTCGATCGAGATCGCATCGACGCCCATGCGCTCCGCAGAGAGCGCGTGACGGACGGCGGTGCACTTGTGGATGACCTTGATGCCGTGCTTCTTGAAGTCATCGACATGTTCCTGCGGCTTGTAGCCCGCGGTTTCGACGATCTTCACGCCCGACTCGATGATCGCCTGACGATATTCGGCATAGGGCGGGGGCTTCAGCGCCGGCAGGATGGTGAGGTTCACGCCGAAGGGCTTGTCGGTGAGGCCCTTGCACTTCTCGATCTCCTTGCGGAGGTCGTCCGGCGTCGGCTGCGTCAGCGCCGTGATGAAGCCGAGCGCACCGGCATTGGACACGGCCGCGACGAGTTCCGCCCGGCCGACCCATTGCATGCCGCCCTGCACGATGGGGTGTTCGACCCCGAACAGTTCGGTGAATCTGGTTTTGATCACTTTTTCTCTCCCTCGCCGGAGGCCACCCTTCTTGTGGCTTGAGCCTCTCGTGAATATCTGGATGAGGCAGTTTTAGCAGAAGGTTTCGGCGCTTTGCACGAAGGGAATGGCGCGGCCGCGTGCGAAAAATACATTGCCGCAGCGTTCTCCTTGGCTTCCCAAACGCTTGAAACGGCGGGAAAACCGGCGCAGTCTCCCCTCCCAAGATCAAACATGTGAATGTTCAGCCATGAACAACGATTCCAACTGGGACGCGTACCGCATCTTCCTCGCCGTGGTCGACACGCAGAGCCTTTCCGGCGCGGGCCGCAGGCTCAAGCTCAGCCATGCGACTGTCGGCCGCCATATTGCCACACTCGAGAAGCGACTGGGCGCCAAGCTCTTCGTGCGCGAGCCGACCGGCTATGCGCTGACAGGCGCGGGCGAGCGCCTGCGCGCGGAAGTCGAGCCCATGTCGCTTGCCGCCGAGCGCGCGCTGCATGCCGCCCTCAGCGCCGATGGCGAGGCGCAGGGCCTCGTCCGCGTCGCCATTCCGCACAGCCTCGCGGCTTACTGGTTCATGCCCTGTCTCGGCGAATTCGAAGAACGCCATCCCGGAATCGAAATCGAGATCGTCAACGAGGTGACGCAGGTTTCGGTGAAGCGGCGCGACGCCGACATCGTGATCCGCCCCTATGGGCCGGGCCGCGAGAATGTCGTCGGGCGCAAGATCGGCCGCATCGGCGTCGGCTTCTATGCCTCGCATTCCTATGCTGATGCACATGGTCTCCCGTCAAAGCGCGAAGAGTGGAAAGACCATCGCATCATCGGCTTTGGCGGCCGCGCGGCGGAGGTCGAACTGGCGGACTGGCTTGCCCATGTGACGCAGGGCGCGCGCGTGGCGCTGCGCTGCTTCTCCGACGCCGATCTCGTACAGGCGGTGCGCGCAGGCGTCGGTATTTCCACCCTTGTCTGCATCGTCGCCGAGGCCTATCCCGATCTCGTCCGCATCGCGCCGCAGAAGCTCGCCAATGGCACGGAGATGTGGCTCCTTGCCCATCCTGACCTCCGCGACACGGCGCCTGTCCGCGCGGTTATCGATTTTCTCGGCGAAAAGGCCAAGGCCGACCGTGACAGGCTAGCGGGACGCAGCGTCACCACCTGATCGCTTTCAAACAGTGTTATGTTCAGGCTTGAACATTCCCGCGGGGGCGCATGCGGGCCATTATCCTCTGCAACAGCAGGAGGAATTCGCAAATGGCCCTACCCGACATTCTGAAGAACCGGCTCGAGCTGCCGGTGATCGGCTCGCCGCTCTTCATCGTTTCCGGCCCCGAACTCGTCATCGCCCAGTGCAAGGCCGGCATCGTCGGCTCCTTCCCTGCGCTCAATGCGCGGCCCGCGCATGTGCTTGAGGAATGGATCAGGCGGATCAAGGGCGAGCTTGGCGAATATCAGGCGAAGCACCCGGAAAAGAAGGTCGCGCCCTTCGCCGTCAACCAGATCTGCCACGCCTCGAACGACCGCCTGTCGCATGACATCGATGTCTGCACGAAGCTCGAAGTGCCGATCATCATCACCTCGCTCCGCCCGCCGGCCGAAGTCGTCGACAATGCGCACTCCTATGGCGGCAAGGTGTTCCACGACGTCATCAATGTGAAGCACGCGAAGAAGGCGGCGGAACAGGGCGTTGACGGTCTCATTCTCGTCTGCGCCGGTGCGGGCGGTCATGCCGGCACGCTCTCGCCCTTCGCGCTGGTGCGCGAGGTGAAGCAGTGGTTCAACGGCACGGTGATCCTGTCGGGCGCCATGTCCGACGGCTGGAGCATTGCAGGCGCGCTCGCCATGGGCGCCGATCTCGCCTATCTCGGCACGCGCTTCGTCGCGACGGCGGAGGCAAATGCCGAGCAGGGCTACAAGCAGAACCTGATCGATCATGCCGCCGACGATATCGTCTACACCAATCTCTTCACCGGCGTTCACGGCAACTATCTCGCGCCGTCGATCGCGGCGGCGGGGCTCGACCCGAACAACCTGCCGGAAGCCGACAAGTCGAAGATGAATTTCGGCTCGGGCGGCAACATGAAGCAGAAGGCCTGGAAGGATATCTGGGGTTCGGGCCAGGGCATCGGCCAGATCAAGGACGCGCCGCCCGTCGCCGAACTCGTCGAGCGGATGAAGCGCGAATATGTGCAGGCCTGCCGCGAATTCGCGGAACGCATGCCGCCGGAAGCCTTGAGCGCCGCCAAGGCCGCGGCAGAATAAGCGCCGTTACATCGAGACAAAATGAAAGCGGCGGGATCACTCCCGCCGTTTTTTATGCTCTTGCCATGCCGCCTCGCCTCGATGTGAATAGGCGCATGACAGACACGCCACATATTTCGGGCCTTCGCATTTCGCGAGAAGACATGTCGCTCCTCGTCCGCGGCGCGGCGATCGATGTTGCGCCGCATCGCCATCATGCGTTGCAGATCGCGGTGGGGCTTGCCGGCCCCTTCCGTTTCGAATGCGGCGGGACGGTGGATATGTATGAAGGCGTCATCGTCGCGCCGGGGGCGGAGCATCGGCTCGACAGTCTGGGAGGCGAGGTTGCCGTGCTGCTAGCCGAGCCGGAACTCACCGCCTCGCGCGCGGTGAGCACACGGCTCCTCGGCGGAAAATCCTTGGCGCCTCTGCCCGCGGACGAAGCGGAACGGTTCCGCACCCTTTGCCAGCGGGAAGAACTGCCCTCTCCTGCCGCGGTGCTCGGCCTTCTGGCACCCGGCGCATCCTCGCCCCGCGCGCTCGATCCGCGCATCGCCGCGCTTCAGGAAAAGCTCCGCGCCCTTCCGGAAAAGCGCGCCGCCCTTGGCGAGCTTGCGGCAGAGCTTGGGCTTTCCGAAAGCCGGCTGACGCATCTCTTCAAGCGGGAGACCGGCGTATCCTTCCGCCGCTATCTGCTCTGGCTTCGGCTCAGCGATGCGATGGCGCGGGCGCTGTCGGGCACCTCGCTCACAGAAGCCGCACATACCGCAGGCTTCTCGGACTCGGCCCACCTCAGCCGCACATGCCGGGATATGTTCGGCATCAATCCGCAGGCCGTGGCGCGGCATAGCCGTTTCGTTCAAGCGGGAAACGGGGGCGGCCCCTAAATTTCCATGAAATCCCGGAGGAGCCCTCACATGAATTCGAAACTTCGTGCCGCCTATGACGCCGAAATGAGCATCGCCAGGGCGCTCTATCATGAGCGGGACTATGAGCGATGCTTCGTTCACCTCGAACGCGCCCATATTCTCGGCCAACGCAACTATATCCCGCATGTCGTCAATCACTGGTGGATGCTGAAGGCCGGCTGGCGCAAGAGCGACGTGCGGGAAGTTCTGGGCCAGATCGTCCGTATCATCGGCTCGGCCGGATCGCTTGTCGGCGCCGTGCCCCTTGGCAATACGGGGCGGGCAAATGTCAGCGCCATCAAGCCGATGCCCATACCGGAAGATCTGGCCCGTTATTTCGAGGTCAGATGAGATAGTTCTGTGCCGTCACCTGCAGAAGCTGGATCGCATAGATGGAAAGCGCGGCGAAAGCGGCGAAGGAGAAGAACTGTTCGATACGGTTGCTGCTGGACATGATGTTTTCCTTTCGATGAGGGTTTGTTTCGAGGAGAGCGTTACGCGAGGACAGGGGTTTGCCGGGTGGTTCCATCCGGGAGGCAGTCGAGTCCGGCGAGCGATGCCGTCACCGCGATATCGAGCGGCGTATGGGGCTCGCGGCCCAGAAAATTCGTGAGCTTGGTATTGTCGAGGCAGACGGGTGTCTGCCAGAGGTAGCGCATCTCACGCATCTCCCGGAACGTCTCGACGAAGGGCGAGAGAAGCGTCAGCGCGAGCCAGGGAAGGCGCTTCACCTTGAGATCGGGATTGCGGCTCGCGTAGCGGATCGCATCCGCCATTTCGATGCCCTGTTCGAGCCAGTGGCCGCCGAAATGGAAAACCTCGAAGGGCCTGAACTCATCGCAGCGCATCAGCAGCCGCGCCGCCGTTTCCGCCATGTCGGGCAGATAGGCCCATTGATGGCCAACACGATGGGGGCCGGGATAGCTGATCGAGCGGAGCGTCTTGCCGGGCGTGACGAGCCCTTGCGCGAACCAGTTGTTGCCGGGCCGGGTGCCGCCGAAGAAATCTCCGGCACGAAGAATGAGAACCGGCACGCCTGCACGGGACGCGGCTTCCAGACGCTTCTCCATCTCGACGCGAAGCTTGCCCTTGCGCGTCTTCGGGTTCTGCGGCGCGTCCTCGGCGATCGGCGGAAAGGCATCGGGTCCGAAATTATAGACCGTGCCGGGAAAGAGGATGCGGGCGCCGGTTTCGCGGGCGGCGGCAATCGTGTTGTCGAGCATCGGCACCACGGTTCCGGCCCAGTTGCGATAGCCGGGCGGGTTCACGGCATGGACGATGAGGCTGGCACCTTCCGCCGCCTCGCGGACATCGCCCGCGTTCATCGCATCGCCCTTCACCCAGTCGATATAGCCCATGTCGCCAAGGGCGCGGGCAGCGGCCTTTGGCTTCCTGTGCATGGCCCGGACCTGCCAGCCATGCTGGCGGAGAGCGCGGGCCATTTCGCAGCCGAAGCCGCCCGTAATCCCCAGAATGAGTGCCGTCGACGCCATGTTTCCGTCTCCCGTTCAGCGTTTCGATGAAGGGAGAATGAGGTATTCATATTCGAATATGAATTGCCTAAATTTGACGAACCTTTATACATTTTCGTATGACTGACGTTTCGCCCGGCTGGGAACTCTATCGCTCCTTCCTCGCGGTCGTCCGGGAGGGCAGCCTTTCGGGCGGCGCGCGGCTGCTCGGCCTGACGCAGCCCACAGTCGGCCGCCATATAGATGCGCTTGAGCAATCGCTCGGTACTGCCCTCTTCACCCGCTCGCAGGGCGGCCTCGCGCCGACCGAGCTGGCGCTCGCCCTTGTGCCTCACGCCGAAGCCATGTCGATGGCGGCGGAAGCCTTGCAGCGCGCTGCCTCAGGCGAAGCGGAGGAGGACCGCGGCACGGTGCGCCTCACGGCGAGCGAAATGATCGCAACGGAAGTGCTGCCGCCGATCCTTGCGCGCTTTCACGAGGAGCACCCGCGCATAGCCATTGAGCTTGTGCTTTCGAACCGGACGGACGACCTCATCCGCCGCGATGCCGACATCGCCATCCGCATGATCCGGCCGACGCAATCTTCCCTCGTCGCGAAGAAATGCGGCGTGATCGGGCTTGGCCTTCACGCCCACAAGAACCTGATCCAGCGCCACGGCATGCCGCAAACGATCGAAGACGCCATGAAATGTCCGATCGTCGGCTTCGACCGCGAATCCTCGATCCGGCGCCTGAAAGACCTCGCCGGCTTCCCGCTCTCGCGCGAGATATTCAGCTTCCGCTGCGACAGCGATTTCGGCCAGTTCGCGGCAATCAAGGCGGGCGTCGGCTTCGGCATGTGCCAGTATCCGCTGGCGAAACGGTATCCCGATCTCGTGCCGGTTCTGCCCGGGGCCATCGAGTTCGAGCTCGATGTCTGGATCGCCATGCATGAGGATCTCAAGACCAGCCGCCGGATGCGCCTCATGTTCGACCACCTGGCCGCCGAAATGACCGCCTATGCGCGCGAGGCCGGGCGCCCTTCCGCCTGACATGCCCCTAACAAGCCGGATGCAGCCCCGCGCCTTGCCTGCTATATGAAGCGGCAACCAAGCCTTCCCCTGCGTTACGAGGAACCGCATGTCCCAGGCCGCCGCCAATTCCGCCACCGGAGAAAAGCCGAACCCACCGCTCGCGCCCTTCAACTGGGCCGACCCACTGCTGCTCGACGAACAACTGACGGAAGAAGAGCGGCTGGTGCGCGACAGCACACGCGCCTATTGCGAGGAAAAACTTTTCCCGCGCGTGAAGGACGCGAACCGCAACGAGATCTTCCATCGCGAAATCATGAACGAGATGGGCGCTCAGGGCATGCTCGGGCTGACCCTGCCGGAGAAATATGGTTGCGCCGGTCTTTCCTATGTCAGCTACGGCCTTGCGGCTCGCGAAGTCGAGCGCATCGACAGCGGCTACCGCTCGGCGATGAGCGTCCAATCCTCGCTCGTCATGCACCCGATCTATGCCTATGGCACGGAAGCGCAGCGCGAAAAATATCTGCCGAAGCTCGCGACCGGCGAATGGGTCGGCTGTTTCGGCCTCACCGAACCGGACCACGGCTCCGATCCGGGCTCGATGGTGACGCGGGCAAAATCCGTCGATGGCGGCTATCTGCTCAACGGCGCGAAAATGTGGATCACCAATGCGCCGATTGCCGACCTCGCAGTCGTCTGGGCGAAGACCGAAGACGGCACGATCCGCGGCTTCGTCGTGGAGCGCGGCTTCAAGGGTTTCGAGACGCCGAAGATCGAAGGCAAGTTCTCTCTGCGTGCCTCCATCACCGGCGAAATTTCACTGCAGGATGTTTTCGTGCCGGAAGAAAACCTGCTGCCGAATGTGCGCGGCCTTGCGGGGCCCTTCGGCTGCCTCAACCGCGCGCGCTACGGCATTGCCTGGGGCGCGATGGGCGCCGCCGAATTCTGCTGGCATGCGGCGAGACAATATACGCTCGACCGCAAGCAGTTTGGCCGGCCGCTTGCCGCAAACCAGCTCATTCAGAAGAAGCTCGCCGACATGCAGACGGAAATCACGCTCGGCCTGCAGGGCTGCCTGCAGCTTGGCCGCATGTTCGACGAGGGCAAGGCCGCGCCTGCCGCGATCTCTCTCATGAAGCGCAACAATTGCGGCAAGGCGCTCGACATCGCCCGCATCGCGCGCGACATGCATGGCGGCAATGGCGTTTCCGACGAGTATCACGTCATCCGCCATGTCATGAATCTGGAAGCCGTGAACACCTATGAGGGCACGCATGACGTTCATGCGCTGATCCTCGGCCGCGAGCAGACGGGTATTCAGGCGTTCTTCTGATTGGCGGGCAGCGTCAGCACCGCATACCAGGCATAGCCGCGATAGAGGGGGTGGAACGAAAGTTCCGCCCCAAGCTTTTCGGCGATGGCGCGCAGTACGCGCTCAAGATCGCCGCGCGGGCTGACATGGAATTTTGCGAGCCAGCCGCGCAGCAGCGCGCGGAACCAGCGCGGCAATCGTTCCTGCTGGCCGAAATCGACGATGTGAAGGCTGCCGCCCGGCGCGAGATTGCATATCGACTGTGCAAGCGTCGTCTGCCAGTCGGGGATCATGGAGAGCGTGTAGGAGAGGTAGATGCGCTCGAAGCGGCTGACGCCGAATGTCGCATAGGGGTTGAAGCGCGTCGCATCGCCATAGCCGAGCGTCACCTCAACGCTGGCGCGTTTTGCCGCGCGATGCGCAGTGGCCAGCATCTCGCGCGAAATATCCATGCCGTAGAAGGCAGCCTCCGGGTAACGCCGTGCCGCCAGCACGAGATTGCGGCCAGTGCCGCAACCAACTTCGAGTACGTTCATGTCCGGCGCAGGCTCCAGCCCCTCGATCAGCCGGTCGCGGCCAAGCAGGTAGTAGCGCCGCGTGATGTCGTAGAAGTGGCGCTGGGTGCGGTAGACGCGATCCATCAGCCTTGCATGGCCGTCCTCGCCCTTTTCCACCGCGCTCATCGCCGTCAATCCTTCAGCACATAGAGGTGGAAGCCGCCATAGATGGAGGAGCGGTCTCGCGCGGTGAAGGCGAGCGATTCTTCCGCCCGGTAGTCCCAGCGCGCGAGGATCGCATCGTCCACGCGGCCCGGCAGCAGCGTCGGCTCGGCGGCGGTGCGGAAGATCACGCGGGCGCCCTTCCTCGCGGTGCGGGTGATCTGCGACCAGAGATCGTTCAGCTGTGCATCCGTCATCCAGTCCTGCGCATCGAGCAGCACATAACGGTCGAAGTTCGCCTCCGGCGCCTCGCGCAGATGGTCAGTATAGGAGGCGTTCAGCACCTCGACATTTCCGGCATGCGCCTGCAGCGCGGCGAAATTCTCGCGCTTGAGATATGGCGGCAGCGGACCCTTGCCGCCCGGTGCGTATTGGCGGGCGAAGGCCTGCCAGGCGAAGTAATTTTCCGAAAGCGGGAATGCGCAGGTAAGGCGCTCCAGCCGTTCGCGGAGAACCACGCGCATTTCGCGCCCGCCGGCCAGCGCCTCATATTGCGCCGGCGGAATGCCGAGGCCGTAAAGCGTCGAATGGCGCGTCGTCAGCCATTTGATCGTCTTGCGCTCGAAAAGCGGCGCAAGCTTCTGGTCAAAGAACCGGCGCTGACTGTCAAGAGTCGGTGCCTCCAGCAATTCGCGGAAAGACACGCCATAGAGACGCGCCGCGAGATGCGCCCAGCCGATGAAATAGCCGAGCAGTCCGTGGCGGTAGAAGCCGCGCGCGAAAAGCGAGATGCGGCGGCGGAGCCCCATCGGCCGCTTGTCCCAATAGGCGCGCGTCGTCTCGTCGAGCTTCGGGCGCAGGAAGCGTCGATAGTCGGCAAGGTTCTCGCGCGCATCGGCTTCGCCGAAGAAGCGGTAGAAGTGGTCATGCGAGGGAAGGCTTCGCGCGCCTTCCCGCTTCAGACGGACAAGCGCCACATGGGCCGGATTGAGGTCTATCGCGGTCACGCGCACAGGTGCTGCCGTGACATAGGAGAGCGCGTTGCAGCCACCCGACGCAATGGCGACGACCCGCGTATCGGGGTTCATGTCCGGCGACAGCGCCATCGCCTCGATGTCCACCTCCGGGTCTTCCCAGATTTGCGGATAGACGAGGCCGGTAAAGAGCCAGGTGAATAGCCGCTCGGTGAGCCCCGCGCGCGACACTGGCTTGTGGCGGTGAACTGCTTCACCGAGCCTTTTCTTCACATCGTGGCGGGCGGCGGGCCTGAGCGTTTCGGTCGTGGCTTCGGCATAACTGTCCGGCAAGGCAGAACTCCGCTCGATAAGGATCGCGGGCGGCATGGCCCGCTTCTCACCTGCTGCTACCTCAGTTCCATGACGGCTGTACGACGATTGCAGGGAACGCGGCTTCCGAATCGCGCGGGCCCGCGTATAGTTGGAAAAACGACGTCAAACTCCCAAGGAAGCACAGCCCCTTTCCCATCTTCGGGTGGCGAGCGGGGCGCCGGCATCATCGTGGCGCGGGACCGCCCCTCGCCGAATAGCGGATGTTCCCCCGTGGAATCGCGCAGGCCGCCAGTGGATCGACAAGTCCATGGACACCCGCTTTGGCGGCTGGTGCCGCTTGTCCAGAAGCACAAATGGCGTTTCTGGGGCGGCATGTCGCTCATCAATGCGGGACGCCTCCTCGAAGCCTTCATGCCGCTTTTCCTGAAACTCGGCATCGATCGAATCGCGGCGGGCGACATGCGGCTGGCAATGCCTGCGCTTGCGATTCTCGGGCTGATGGTACTGCGCTATGCCGCCTTCAATGCGGGGCGCCGCTTCGTGCGCGAGGTCGGCGTCGATGCCGCCTTCGAGCTTCGCCAACGGCTCTACTGGCACCTCGAACTGCAAGGCCCGGCATTCTTCTCGAAATTCACGACCGGCGACCTGATGGCGCGGGCGATCAACGACATCATGCTGATCCGCCAGCTTATCGGCATGGGCACCCGGCTTCTCTTCGTGCTGGGCTTTTCCGGGATCATCGCCTTCATCTTCATGTTCACCCAGTCGCCCATGCTGACGCTGCTGCTGGTCCCGGCGTTGCCCGTCTTTGCGGTCATCGGCTGGGTCATCGCCAAGCGCATCTTCGATCAGTCGACGCTGGTGCAGGAGGGCTTCTCCAATCTTTCCTCGCAGGTGCAGGAAAACCTGAACGGCATCCGCACCATCCAGACCCATGCGCAGGAAGACCGCGAGACGGCGCGCTTCGAACAGGCGTCCGACCGCTATGCCAAGGACTACTACCGGCTGATGTCGCTCAATTCGGGCCTTACCTCGGCCATGCTGGTCGCCACCGGCTTCACCACGCTGGTCGTGGTCGGCTATGGCGGCATGCAGGTGCTTGAAGGCTCGATGACGCTCGGCACCTTCACGGCCTTCCTCTTCTATCTCAGCATGATGCTCGCGCCGATCCGCGAAGGCGGCATTATGGTAACGCTGTTCCAGCGCGGCGGCTCGGCGGCGGCGCGAATCTACGAAATTCTCGATCACGAGCCGGAAATCCGCGACGCGCCGGACGCCGCCCCGCTCGATACGATCGGCGGCGCGCTCACCGTTCACCATCTCTCCTACACCCATCCCGCGCAGAAAGGCGAAGGCTGGCCGGCGCTCAAGGATGTGTCGCTGGAAATAAGGAAAGGCGAGATGATCGCCCTGCTAGGCCGTGTCGGCTCCGGCAAGTCGACCCTGCTCCGCCTCATCGTGCGTCTGCTTGATCCGCCGCCCGGCTCCATCTATCTCGACGGGCGCGACATCCGCATGCTGCCGGTGGCGCAGGTGCGCGGACAGATCGCAATGGTGCCGCAGGATCCGTTCCTCTTTGCGACCCATATCGCGCAGAATATTTCCTACGACAATCCCGACCGCGCGACCGATGAAGTCTGGCGCGCGGCGGAAAGCGCCGATCTCGAAACCACGATCCGCCGCCTGCCGGACCGGCTTGAAACGCTGGTGGGCGAGCGCGGCGTGACGCTCTCCGGCGGCCAGAAGCAGCGCGCCAGCCTGGCCCGCGGCCTTATCCGCGAGACGCCCGTGCTGCTGCTCGACGATTGCTTCTCCTCCGTGGACACGGAGACGGAAGAGTTCATCCTCTCTCGCCTGAAGGAGCTTCGCGGCGGCCGCACCACAATCATGGTGTCGCATCGCGTCTCGACAGCGCGCCATGCCGACCGGATCATCGTGCTGGACGAAGGCCGCATCGCCGAGACCGGTACGCACAAGGAGCTGATCGAGCGCGACGGACTATACGCCACGCTGGAACGCCAGCAAGGGCGTCGCAACGAATTGCAACAGGCGCTTGAGCAGGAAAGCGGGGGTGGCGCATGAGCGAGCCGACACCCGGAAAAAGAGGGAAGCGCGACTACGCCGTTTTCGATGCCGACATCGAAACGCGCGGCTTCGATTTCGGGCTGCTCGTCCGCCTGCTCGCATGGATGCGGCCCTACAGGCGGCAAGGCCTCATTGCGCTCGGTTTCGTTCTACTGGCGGCGAGCTTTGCCGTGCTTGCGCCGGTCGTCATCAGCCGCGTGGTGGTGGACGGCATCCTGCTGCCCGCCTCTGGCGAGGAGGCGCCCGATTTCGGCCAGAAGGCGCTCAACTACGCTCTCGCCACCTCACTCGAAATCCATCCGATTCTTTCGGCCTGCATGCTGTTCGCGCTCTGGACCGTGCTCTGGGCCATCTTCGGGCATGGGTTCCGCATCATGCTGGCGCGCACGGTGCTCAACGGCTTGCGCGACCTGCGCCGCGATCTTTTCGCGCATCTCGAGAAACTGCCGTCGAGCTTCTATGACCGGGTCGCCGTCGGCCGCGTGATGACGCGGCTTACCAACGACATCGAGACGCTGTTCGAATTGCTGGCGGGTTTCGGCGTTCTGCTCGGCGAATTCGTGCCCTTCTTCGTCGCCGTCACGGTCATGTTCGCGCTCAACCCGGCGCTGACGCTCGAACTCATGGTGCTGCTGCCGGTCGCAGCGCTGGCGACATGGGTATTTCGCATGGTCTCGCGACAGGTCTACCGCAATATCCGCTCCACCATGTCGCGGCTCAACGAGAACCTGCAGGAAAATCTTTCCGGTATCGAGGTGGTGCAGCTTTATGGCCGCGAGGAGATCAACTATCAGCGGTATACCGGCATCAACGAGGAAAACCGGGTCGAGGAAAACAAGGCCGTCCGCATCGAATCCTATTACGGCCCTGCAATGGACAGCATGGCCTTCCTCGCCCTTGCCGCCATCGTCTGGTTCGGCGGCCAGCATGTCTTCGAAGGCGCGGCAACGCTTGGCAGCGTGATCCTCTTTGCGCAATTCGCCGACATGATGTTCCGCCCCATCGTGGCAATGGGCGAACAATGGAACGTCGTCTTCCGCGCAATGGCGAGCTGCGAGCGCATATTCCAGGCGCTCGACTGGGACGAAAAACTCGAAATTCCTGCCGAGCCGAAGCCCCTGCCGAAGTCCGGCGCGGGCCATGTCGTCTTCAACCATCTCACCTTCGGCTATACACCGGAGACAGTGATCCTCAAGGATGTGAGCTTCGATATAAAGCCCGGAGAGAAGGTTGCGATCGTCGGCCCTACCGGCTCGGGCAAAACAAGCCTCATCCGCCTTCTCTGCCGCTTCTATGATGTGCCTCGCAATTCAATCCTGATCGACGGTGTGGACATCATGGATGTGGCGCCGTCCGAGATTCGCCAGCGCATCGGCGTGGTGCTGCAGGATTTCCACATATTTTCGGGCACGGTCTACGACAACATCATTCTCGGAAATCCGGCAATCTCGCGCGAGGCGGCGCGGGAAGCCGCCCGCCTCGTTCATGCCGATCCCTTCATTCGCATGCTGCCGCAGGGTTATGACACGGTGCTGACCGAGCGCGGACGCAATCTGAGCCACGGCCAGCGCCAGCTTCTCGCCTTTGCGCGTGTGCTGGCCATGAACCCTGATATTCTCATTCTCGACGAGGCAACGGCAAGCATCGACACGGAAACCGAACTCATCATTCAGGACGCCCTGGCGAAAGTGACGGCGGGCCGCACCTCGATCATCATTGCTCACCGGCTTCAGACGATCCGCGAGGCAAATCGCATCGTCGTGCTGTCCGGCGGCGAGGTGCGGGAAGTGGGCTCGCACATAGAACTCATCACAGCAGGCGGTCTCTACAAGACGCTCTATGAACTGCAGGTACAGGATACGGCGGCGCATTGATGCGCCGCCGCGGCTTCAGCACTTCTGGATGACGGTGGCGCTGTTGTTGTTTCCGGTCTGGTTGGTCGCGGCGTAGTGGTTGTTGCCCTGCTGGATGATGCGCGAGCGATTGTTGTCGCCGGATTGATTGGCGATCGCGGTGTTGTTCATACCGGCCTGAACAACGCTGGCGCTGTTTGCACCCCGCAGCAGGCCGCCGCCGAGCGCTGGATAGACGAAGCTTCCGACCGGGCAGCCGCTGCGCGATCCGCTGAACTTGACGCCAACCGGCTGCGGCGCCCGAGTCGTGCTCAGCACGGCAACCTTTTCGGCCTGCTTGGCCTGATAGTGCTGCACCGTGCCGACCTGTGCGGTCGTCACCTTGGTGCCGTGCCGGTTCTGCACGACGAGCGTATAGCTCCCGTCGCCCACCTGGTCGACGGTGGCGCTGCTGCCCGCCCATGAAGGCGCTGCGAGCACGAGGGAGAGCATCGTCGCGGCAATGGCTGCTATCGGCTTTTTCATCGTCCTTCTCCTGCGATGTCGGCGTTCTCAGGCGAACGCATTGGATGTCTTTTTATGCCGTTTCCATTGACCGCCCGCTGAAGCCGCCATTCATCATGCGTTCAGCTTCGCCTGATAATCGCGCGCGTGATTCATCTCTGTTCATACAGCGCCGGAATTTTTCAAAAAATTCTCTGGTGAACGAAAAATGAATACGCGCTTCAGGCTGCACTCAGGCACCCCCCGATAAAAAGGCATCGTCAACAGGACGCGCCATACCGGACGGTCCCAACCAGGAGATTGCACCATGAAGAAGTTCCTTATCGCCTCGAGCGCCATCGCAGCCCTGCTCGCCGCCGGTATCACCGGCGCCAATGCCGGCAACTCGGCTTCGGTCTATCAGAGCGGCAAGTTCAACACCGGCGTCTACACGCAGAACGGCTACAACAACAAGGGCGTGATCGACACGGCCGGCAACCGCAACAGCTCCAAGGCCGTGCAGCAGGGCCAGTGGAACTACCTCTATCAGCAGCAGATCGGCAACCGGAACTCGGCGCTGACCGACCAGTATGGCCGCAACAACTACGCGGTGACGGGTCAGGAAGGCCGCAATCACACGGCGACGACGATCCAGACCGGCCGCAACAACACGTCGGGCATCGCGCAGATCGGCTCCAACCACACGGCGACGACCGATCAGCTCGGCACGAACAACACCGCCGCGACCATTCAGGTCGGCAATGGCCAGAAGGCCAACACCGTCCAGACCGGCCACGGCAATACCTCGGTCGTCATCCAGGGCGGCTACTAACAGGTCATCGACGGGAGGCAGCATCCCGCTGCCTCCCGCGCCTCGAAACGGGAGCAGACCCATGAGCATGAAACTTACATCGCTGGTGTGCGTACCCCTTCTCTTCGGCTGCGCGGCAGCGATCGCTTCCCCGCCCCTGCCGGCGGCGCCTTACGAGGAATGTGAAATCCGGGCCTTCGACTTGCCGGGCGGCGTGCTGCGTCTCGAAAGCGTCGTCTATGGCGCACCGGGGGCTTATGGCAGCTATCAGGTGTCGATGGTGCGCTCCGGCCCCGGCGGCACATCGAATGTTTCGCAGGGCGGCGACTATGAAATCGGCCCGGACGGCGATGCCGTCGTCTCGGTCACGGAAGTGAACCGCGGTCCCCGCGACCGCTACAGCGCCGTCATGACGATCAACAGCGCCTCTGGCCCCTATCGTTGCGAATTCTGAACGCCGGAACCGACCGGCAAATCGAGCCGCCGCCGGACTTCGGGTTCGGCGGCGTTCGCTTGTCCGGCAGGTGTGATATCTGGCTGGGGCGGGAGGGTTCGAACCTCCGAATGGCGGAATCAAAATCCGCTGCCTTACCACTTGGCTACGCCCCAGCAGGCGCAATGGCCCTTTCGGCAGGGCTCGCGAAGCGGGGCGGAACATACCGGCATCGACCGGGGGGCGCAACCGGCGCTACCCTCACGGAAAGCCGCCCGAAAGGCCCGGAATCGTTCGGGATCGCGCTTGCGGGCTGTGGGTTTGGCGGCTATAACGCCGCCTTCGAACCGGCACGGAGTGTGGCGCAGTCTGGTAGCGCACCTCGTTCGGGACGAGGGGGTCGCAGGTTCGAATCCTGCCACTCCGACCAGGTTCGAAAACGGAAAAAGG
The DNA here is from genome assembly GCF_046297875.1 of Parvibaculum sp. Lineage (GTDB taxonomy): Bacteria > Pseudomonadota > Alphaproteobacteria > Parvibaculales > Parvibaculaceae > Parvibaculum. The sequence goes on from NZ_JBKBHD010000001.1 coordinate 117,160, forward strand.
CTCCCGGCGCTTCATGGCGCGGGAGCCTTCCTCTTTTCCGGCGCTTGGACATGCCCGGCCTCTTTTGGCTACGATCCCGCCAAAACCCGCAAAAGGCGGACCAGCCCCGTTACAAATGACCGAGGAAGCGTCATGGCTCCCATTCTCTACGACTTCGCCCTTGCGCCGAGCCCGCGCCGCGCGCGCATCCTGCTCGCGGAAAAGGGCATCGCGCATGAGACCGTGCAGATCGATCTGGCGCGCGGCGAGCAGCTGAGCGAGGCCTACCGTTCGATCAATCCCGCTTGTACCGTGCCGGCGCTGAAACTCGACAGCGGCACGATCCTCACCGAGAATATCGGCATCGCCGCCTGGGCGGATGCCGTGAAGCCGGAGCCTGCGCTTCTCGGTTCGACACCGGAAGAAAAAGGTCTCGTGCTGTCCTGGAACGCGCGCATCGAATTCGAGGGCTTCATGCCGATTGCAGAAATTCTGCGGAACACCTCGAAGGGCATGGCCGGGCGCGCGCTGCCGGGTCCGCTCGATTTCGAACAGATCCCCGCCCTTGCCGAGCGCGGCTCGGTCCGCCTCAAGCAATTCTTCGAGATGCTGAACGGGCGCCTCAAAGGCCGCGATTTCATCGCCATCGACCGTTTCTCGCTGGCCGACATCACGGCACTCGTCTGCATCGATTTTGCGAAATGGGTGAAGCATGAGCCGAAGCCCGAACATGCCGATCTGCTGCGCTGGCACTCCGCCATGTCGGCCCGGTCGAGCGCCAAAGCGTAAAACGGCGAATTTGACAGGGGCGTCATTGTTCCTATGATGCGCGCCACTCGATGGTTCCGGGCGTTGCCGCTAGGCCGCGTCAGGAGGCAAGAGGGAACAGGGTGAGGCGTCTGACGCCGATTCCCTGGCTGCCCCCGCAACTGTAAGCGGCGAGGCTCCGTTCCACATACGTCACTGGCTGCACAGGTCCCCCAAGGGCTGGCATCCCGGGAAGACGGAACGAAGCCGATGACCCGCAAGCCAGGAGACCTGCCACCGGGTACGTCATCTGCCGTGGCCGGGGTCTGCCAGGGGGACGGCCTGCCTCTGGGCTACGTGCGCCTCGGGCGATCCGTTTCCATGTCCGTTTCTCCCGCGTCCGGCGCCATGCGGCCGGGGTGGCCGCGCATGAGAGACAGGACCTGAATTTCAATGAACAGGACAGGCTGGGGCGCGATTGCGGCCCTTACATTGGCGGCATATGCCTCCGCACCCGCGCAGGCGGAAGAGACTGAAATCACAACACCGGAACTTCTGATTTCCGCAGGCGTCGAACCAATCCCGACCAAGGAAGCGGCGTCGAGCTACACGATCATCACAGCTAAGGAGATCGAGAAGTTCCAGTATCGCGACGTGACCGACGCGCTGCGCTCCGTGCCGGGCCTTCACATCGTGGAATCGGGCGCACGCGGCACGCTCACCTCCGTCTTCACGCGCGGCGCGAATTCAAACCAGACGCTGGTGACGGTGAACGGGCTTGCGGTGAACGATCCATCCTCGCCGGGCGGGGCGGCCAATCTCGCTAGCGTCCCACTCGACAATATCGATCGCATCGAGGTGGTGCGCGGGCCGCAATCTGCGCTTTACGGCAGCCAGGCTGTCGGCGGCGTCATCAACATCATCACGAAGCGCGGCGGCGGCGATCCGCGCTCCACGCTGCGCGTCGAAGGCGGCACGCTTGGCACGCTCAACACCTATGCGAGCACGGGCGGCAGCTTCGGCGATACCGATTATTTCCTGTCGCTTGGCCGCGAGGCGACGAATGGCAACGATATCACGCCGTCACGCCTTCATGGCGGCATGGGCGGTGAAAAGGACGGCAGCGAACTCGTTTCCGCATCCGGCAGCCTTGGAAAAAAGCTGAACGAAAATCTGGCCGCATCGTTCTTCGTTCAATACTCGAATTCGGAAACGGATACCGATGATAACGGTTCCACTGCCGCCTTCGTCGACACCTATCAGAACTACGACAGCATTTTCGAGATGAAGCGCCTTTTTGTCTCGGGCGACATTTCCGGCAGCTTCTACGGCAACAAGTGGCGGCCGAAGATTTCGCTCGGTTATACGCGGCAGGGAACGGATTCATCCGACTTCCCGGATGCGGGCGGCTCGGTCAATCTGATCATCACCGAGAATGTCGGCAAGACGCTGACGGCAAGTTTCGACAATGCGCTCGACATTCATCCGTCGCATCGCCTCACCTTCGGCGTGTCGCATATGATCGACAAATTCGAGTCGAACGGATTCCGCGATTTCAACGGTTTCATCATCACGCTCAATTCCGAGGCAGACACCAAAAACACCGCTGTCTATCTTGCCGATCACATGACGTTCGGCGAGCGCTTCTTCGCCACGGTAAGCACACGCTACGACGTTCCGGAGGATCACGATAACCGCTTCTCCTTTACGATCGCGCCGGGCTACTACCACCCGGAAACGGATACGCGCCTCACCGTTTCCTACGGCACAGGCTTCAAGGTTCCCTCGCTCTATCAGCGGTTCGGTTTCGATCCCAACAATTTCGGCAATTTCTATATCGGCAATCCGAACCTCCGGCCCGAGAAGAGCAAGGGCTGGGAAGCGGGCATCGAACAGGGCCTCTTCAGCGGAAAGGCGCTTGCCGGCGCCACATGGTTCGAGACGGAATTGAAAGACGCCGTTGCCATCGTATTCATCGGCTTCGACTCGACGGCGGTCAATATCGAGGAGTTCAAGGCGAAAGGTATCGAAGCCTTTGTCGAGATCAATCCCCTCGACCGGCTGACGGCGCGCATCGACTACACATGGACGATCGTGGATGCCGATGTCTTCACCAACACCATGACGCGACGCCCGCGGCACAAGATCGGCCTCACCACGAGCTACGAGCCGTGGGCTGGAACGGTCTTCTCTGCCAATGCGCAGTGGATCGACCCGTACCGTGACATCCCGCGCGACGGCTTCGGATTCTATATCTACCCCGCGCCCTATACGGTCGTGAACATCGCCGCGTCGCACAAGCTCAGCGACAGCGTCAAGCTCACGGCGGCGGTGAACAACATGCTCGACAAGCGGTATGAGCCGATCCACGGCTTCGAGGCGCCTGGCATCGAGGCGCTGGCGGGTGTGACCTTCTCCTTCTGAAAAGCAGTGCAAAAAAGAAAGGCGCGGGAGCAATCCCGCGCCTTTTCGTTTCTGCAGCCGATGCGACTACCGGCCGGTGAAATTCGCCGTCCGCTTTTCGACGAAATGGGCGACGCCTTCCTTGAAGTCTTCGCTCGCAAAGCTCTTCTGCATTTCACTGTCGCCGATGGCCAGCGCCTCGTCGAAACTCTGGAAGGCCGCCTTCCAGACCTGCGCCTTCATAACCGCCATGGAGCGCGGCGAGACGGTTTCGGCCAGCATCGACGCATAATCCATGACATTCGCCATGAAGTTTTCCTGCGGGAAGGTCTTGTTGACGAGGCCCATGCGCTCCGCCTCATCCGCCATCACCTTGCGCGCCGACATCAGGAGATCGAGCGCATGGGCGGGGCCGACCAGCTGCGGCAGCAGCCAGGAAATGCCATGTTCGGCAATGAGACCGCGGCTCGCAAAGGCGGTCGTGAACTTTGCCTCCGAGCCTGCGAAACGGATATCGGCATAAAGTGCGAAAACAAGGCCCAGGCCCGCCGCCGGACCGTTGATCGCGGCGATGATTGGTTTCTTCACCTGCATCAGATAGCCGAAGCGGCCGCCATAATGCGGGCTCACATCGGGGCCAAGGCCGCTTTGGAAATCGAACTTTTCCTCGCGCGCGGCGGCGGCCAACTCGCGGTCTTCCCATGTCTCAGGCTTGATCTGCTGCAGGAGCCCCATATCCGCCCCGGCGCAGAAGCCGCGCCCGGCCCCCGTCACCACGATCGCGCGTACCTTGTCGTCCGCGACGGCGGCAGCCATCGCCTTTTTGACGCTGCGCTCCATGGCCGCCGTCCAGGCATTGAGCTTGTCCGGCCGGTTCAGCGTCAGCACGGCCACCCGGCCCTTCACTTCGTACAGCAGGTCTTCATATCCGGCCATTTCATCCTCCCTTTTCAGGTTCCCTTTGGGGCCAGTATAGGCAGAAAGGGAAGACCTCTGCGACAAACTGCGCCTGGCCCGCTTCACATGGCAATGGCGCCCCGCCCCGTCCAGGCGTAGACTGCAAATCATGGGGACGATCTCGACATATGGCTTTGGGGCCCGGCAGCGCATCGGTGCGGCGCAGCTTCTTGCCTTTCTGGCGATCTTCCTTCACCTCGCCACGCCGCTTTCGGCGCAGCTTTCCTCCGCCGCCGCCGATGGCCTGTTCGAAACCGTCATCTGTTCGGGCGGCGAGTGGAAGACGGTCTATATCGATGCCGATGGCAAGCCGGTCGAACATGCACCGGCCAAGGCGGTCCATGACTGCACCTCCTGCATCCATCATTGCGGCGGTGCCATTCTGTCGGCGCTTGCTGCGCTGCCCGTCCTGCATTGGACATTGCCGCTGCCTGTTGTTGCCGGTCAGACGGCACTCATCGAAGCCCATACGGGCAGCACGCATCCCCGCGGCCCGCCAGCCTGATCCAGCAGACCTGACTTTCGTCGATCGATAACGATGCCCGCCGCGCGCGCCGCGAGTGGGTACATCCCTGTCTGGAGCAGCAATATGAGTTTCCGTGCATCCCTGATGCGCAGCGCGGCCGCGTTGTGCTTCGTCCTTCCCTTGTCCTTCATGGCCCATGCGGCGGAGAACGAGACCGAAGGCAATATGCTTGAAATCGACATCTACCCGAAGAAATTCGAGCGCGAGACGAACCCGCTTTCGGGCCTTCCCGCCCTGCCCGAACGGCCGGGCACGCTCACCGTGCCGAGCGTCGTTCAGACGCAGCGCGAGATGGCCCGCACACCCGGCGCCGTCAGCGTCGTTCCGGCCGCGAAGTACCAGGACACATACGCCCACAACATCGAAGATGTGATGGATTTCACGCCGGGCGTATTCGCGCGCAAGCGGTATGGCGCGGAGGTTCGTCTCTCGGTGCGCGGCTCGGGGCTTTCACGCGGCTTCCATATGCGCGGCCTCGAACTGATGCAGGACGGCGTTCCCTTCAATCTCGCCGACGGCTCTGCCGATTTTCAGGAAGTCGATCCGCTGATCGCCCAGCACATCGAGGTTTACAAGGGCGGCAATGGCCTGCGCTTTGGTTCGTCCTCGCTTGGCGGCGCGATCAACTTCGTCATGCCGACAGCCTATTCGGCGGATGCGCCCAATCTTGTCCGGCTCGAAGGCGGCAGCTTCGATACCTACCGCGTCCACATGCAGGCGGCGCGCATCTACGACAAGACCGATGCCTTCGCTGCGCTGAGCGCCAATCAGGTGGACGGGTTCCGCGACCATGAGAAGGAGGAGAGCATCCGCTTTTCCGGCAATATCGGCCACCGCTTCAACGAGCGGGCGGAAACGCGCTTCTATGTCCTGTCCAATATCGTCGATCAGGAATTGCCGGGCACGCTCACGCTGCAACAGGCGCTCGATACGCCGGAGATGGCGGCGCCCATCAATGTCATCCAGCATCAGCAGCGCAATGTCCGCTCGATCCGCTTTGCCAACAGAACGGCAGTCAAGCTCGACAATGGCGGGCTTGTCGAATTTGGCGGCTATGCGGGCTACAAGCGGCTCTATCATCCGATCTTTCAGGTAATCGACCAGCGCGGCCCTCTCGCCGGCCTTTTCACGCGCTACCGGGACGAGAGCACGATTGCCGGGCACCGCAATATTCTGACGGTGGGCGGCGATCTCTCCTGGGGCGAGGTCGATGCAAAGCGTTTCGTGAACATTGCAGGCTCGCGCGGCGCGCTCACGGCGAGCAGCGTGCAAAGCTCCACCAATGCCCGCCTCTATGCAGAAAATCAGTTCTATGCGCTTGACGATGTGGCGCTGGTTGGCGGTCTGCAAGCGATCCATTCCTATCGCAAGTTCACGAACGATCTCGTGCCGGCGCAGAGCGACGCGACGGACTACTCCTCCATGAGCCCCAAGGCCGGCATATTGTGGGACGTGACGGACAATGCGCAGCTCTATGCGAATGTCACCCGCAGCTATGAGCCGCCGACCTTCTCCGAGCTTGTGCAGGCCACCGTTTTCCAGTTCGTGCCGCTCGATCCGCAGCGCGCCGTCACCTATGAAGTTGGCACGCGCGGCGCAACGGACAGGCTCGCCTGGGATGTCGCGCTCTATCATGCGCGGGTGAAAGGCGAGCTGGTGAACTTCACCGTCGGCGGCGGCATCCCCGCTTCCACCTTCAATGCGGACAGGACCGTCCATCAGGGCATCGAGGCATCGCTGACGCTCGATCTCGGCGCCGTCGGTCTCTCGGCCGCCTTGCCTGAAGGGAGCCGCCTGCTGCTCGAGCAGGCCTATACCTACAGCGATTTCCATTTCGAGGGCGATGCGGTCTATGGCGGCAACAAGCTCGCCGGTATGCCGCCCCATGTCTATGTCGCGGCGATCCGCTACAGATCGCCCGCGCCGAACGGTCTTGGCTGGGACATCGCGCCGAAAATCGAATGGGTGAAGGATGGCGGCTATGCCGACTATGCGAACAGGCTCAAGGTGCCGGGCTACACGATCATCGGCATCGACGGCGGCGTCGATCTGACGAAGGGCGTGCGTCTCTTCGTCGATGCGCGCAACCTGACGGACAGGAACTACATCTCCACCTACACCGCGATCACCGATGCCACGGCGGTCGCCACCAACATCTTCTATCCGGGCGAGGGCCGCAGCGTCTTTGCCGGGGTGCGAATTTCATTCTGAGGACATGAAACGATGAAACATCTTCTTGCCGTCATCGGCGCTGCCGCGATTTTCGCGGCGGCCGCCCTCCCCGCCTCCGCCCATGTCGTGCTCGATCAGGAGCAGGCCCCGGCGGGCAGCTATTTCAAGGCGACTTTCCGCGTGCCGCATGGCTGCGACGGGTCGCCCACCACGTCCATCTCGATCGCCATTCCCGAAGGCGTGATCGCCGTGAAGCCGCAGCCCAAGCATGGCTGGACGGTGAAGACCGAGAAAGCGGCCTACAAGAAGAGCTACATGCTCCACGGCAAGACCGTGACGGAGGGCGTCGTCCGCGTCACATGGGAAGGCGGCCCGCTCGCCGACGACATGTTCGACGAATTTGCCTTCATGACGAAGCTGCCGGACGACCCGGAGATCATGATGATCTTCTTCCCCGTGGTGCAGAGCTGCGAAGAGGGTTCCATCGCCTGGGACCAGCTTCCCGTTCCCGGCTCCGGCGAGCGCCTGCCCCGCCCCGCACCCATGCTGCATCTCACGCATGGCGGCGAGGATGGCGGGCATCATCACCATTGATGCGCCGCGCCGCCCTGCTAGTCTCTCCTGAACGAATGACAGGAGGGACGGCATGGGCACGACGCTGCCGAAAAAAGGCACCGAATGGGGCAAGCTGAAAGGCGAGATGGAGGCGCGCGGCGCCCTTGACGTCAAATGGCGCGAAGGCAAGACCGCCGTCTATGTCTTCAATGCCGGGCCAGATGTCGCAGAGGTCCAGAAAGAGGCCTACACGATGTTCATGTCGGAAAATGGCCTTGGACCGATGGCCTTTCCGAGCCTGAAGCAGATGGAGGACGAGGTCGTGTCGATGGGCCTCGGCCTGCTTCACGGACCCGAAGGCTCGGTGGGTAACATCACTTCCGGCGGCACCGACTCCATCACCATGGCCGTCAAGACGGCGCGCGATTATGCGCGCAAGGTGAAGGGCGTGACCGGGACCTGCAACATCGTCGCGCCCTGGTCGGCGCACCCCGCTTTCGACAAGGCGGCGAAGGTCATGGAAGTCGAGATGCGCCGCGTCGCCTGCGCCGATCTCCTTGCCGATGTGGCTGCGATGGAAAAGGCGGCGGACGCCAACACCATCATGATCGTGGGCTCCGCACCCTGCTTTCCCTATGGCCTCATCGATCCGATCGGGGCGCTCGGCGAGATGGCTGCGAAGCGCGGGCTCTGGCTCCATGTCGATGCCTGTGTCGGCGGCTATATCGCACCCTTCGTGCGGATGAATGGCGGCGACGTGCCGCCTTTCGATTTCGAGGTGCCGGGCGTCATGTCGATGTCGGCGGACCTCCACAAATACGGCTATTGCGCCAAGGGCGCCTCAACCGTTCTCTTCCGCTCGGAGGAACTGCGCGCCCACATGATCTTCGACTGCGCGGACTGGCCGGGGGGGCGCATGGTCACGCCGACACTTGCCGGCACGCGGCCGGGCGGCGCCATCGCCGCAGCCTGGGCGGTGATGAATTTTCTTGGCGAGGAAGGCTACCGCGCGAAGCACCGCCAAGTGACCGATGCCCGCGAGACGATCGAGGCGGGCGTGGCGAAGCTCGGCTTCCGCGTCCTCGGGCGTCCTCAGCTCGGCATCGTCTCCTTCACCCATGACGAGGTGGACCCCTTCGCCATCTGGGGCAAGCTTTTCGAGCGCGGCTGGTTCACAAGTCTCACCACCGAGCCCAAGGGCCTCCACCTCATGCTCTCGCCCTTCCACAATTCCGTCACCGGCACCTATCTCGCCGATCTCGAATGGGCGCTAGGCGAAGTGAAGGCCGGAAACGAAGGCAAGAAGCGCGAGGCGCGGTATAGCTGATCCGGATGAATGAAACGCCTGCCCCTTCTCGAGGCAGGCGTTTCATTTACCAGCGCGAGACGCTGTCAGTTGCCGAACGCGTCGTCGATTTCGCGGCCCGCTTCTTCCGCCGGGCCCGGCTCGTCGAAGGCATCCCGGATCGACTCCGCCGCATCGTCGATTGCCTCGCCCGCCTGTTCGGCAGGGCCGGGCTCGTCGCAGGCGGCAAGGCCGCCCGCCAGCGGCAGAATGAGAGCGATACCGAAGAGTGTCTTGCGCAACATCAGCTGTCTCCGTCTGTGGTGACTGAATGCCGGGTTTATTGCCGCCCGGCCGGTTGCCATGTTGAACGCGCGGCTCCGGGCCCGGTTCCATACGCAGGTGCAGCCATGCCGCAGCGGAAAGCATCGAATACGGAGCGCCCCTCCGTGAATCCGGTTTGCGGTTGCCCGGCGCCTGCTACACTCGCCCGCAAAACAACTGTCACCTGGGGAGGAGACGATGTCTGGAGCGATGATCAGGTCCGGCGCGCGCGCCGAGGAAATCACGGCAATCGGTTTGCGGGCGGCGCGGGCGGCGAGCGGTTTCAAGTCGCTCGGCATCGGCGCGGGCGATGTCGTCGCCGTCTATCTCAGGAACGACTTTCCATTCTTCGAAGCGTCCGTCGCCGCCGGTCTCGTCGGTGCCTATTCGACGCCCGTCAACTGGCACAATTCGCCGGATGAAGCGCGCTACATCTTCGAGAATTCCGGTGCCAAGGCCATCGTCATCCATGCCGATCTCCTGCGCGGCATCGAACAGGCGATCCCGAAGGATGTACCGGTCTTCATGGTGCCGACGCCGCCGGAAATCATGTCTGCCTACGGAATATCTGCGGAAGCGGCCAGGGCGCCCGCGGGCACGGTGGACTGGAGCGAATGGATCTCGAAGTTCCAGCCCATCAAGGCAGGCCCCGCCGAGCCCCCCGGCTCGATGATCTATACGTCGGGCACGACCGGCCATCCGAAGGGCGTTCGCCGCGCCGCGCCGACGGCGGAGCAGGCAGTTGCCTGGGCAAGCATCATCGGCAAGGTAATGGGCTTCAATGCCGAGCATGGCGAACCGCATGAAATGGTCACTGTCGTCACCGGGCCGATGTATCACTCCGCACCCAATGCCTATGGCCTGTTCGGCTTCCGCGTCGGCGCCAATGTGATCCTGCAGCCGCGTTTCGATCCGGAAGAACTTCTGCAGATGATCGAGAAGCACAAGGTCACGCATCTTCACATGGTGCCGACCATGTTCGTGCGGCTTTTGAAGCTGCCGGAGGAGGTGAAGAAGAAATACGATCTCTCCTCGCTCCGCTTCGTCGTTCACGCGGCGGCACCCTGCCCGGTTCACGTCAAGCAGGCAATGATCGAGTGGTGGGGGCCCGTCATCAACGAATATTACGGCGGGACGGAAACCGGCGCCGTCGTCTTCTGCAACTCGCAGGAATATCTCGCCCATCCCGGCACCGTCGGCAAGGCAGTCGACGGCGCGAAGGTCATGGTGATCGACGGGAACGGCAAGGAGCTCTCGCGCGGCGCGACGGGCGAAGTCGTCTGCCGCACCTCGACCATTCCCGACTTCACCTATCATGGCGACGACGAAAAACGCCGCCGCGCCGAAAAGGCGGGCCTGATCTCGCTCGGCGATATCGGCTATCTCGACGAGGACGGCTTTCTCTATCTCTGCGACCGCGCCAAGGACATGGTGATCTCTGGCGGCGTGAACATCTATCCGGCCGAGATCGAGGCCGAGCTTCACAAGATGCCGGGCGTCGGCGACTGCGCTGTGTTCGGCATCCCGGATGAGGAATTCGGCGAATCCCTCTGCGCCATCGTTCAGCCGCAACCGGGGGCGAGCCTGTCGGAGACAGACGTCAAAGCCTTCCTGCGGGGCAAGGTGGCCGGCTACAAGGTGCCGAAAAAGGTGGAGTTCAAGACCGATCTGCCGCGAGAGGATTCCGGCAAGATCTTCAAGCGGAAGCTCCGCGAGCCCTATTGGGAGGCGGCCGGGCGGCAAATCTGAGGCCTTCCCATCCCAAATTTATGCTGCGTCGCAAAATATTTTTAAACTGACATCTTGTCAGTTTGTGCAACGCAGCATACTCTATTCTCACCAGATGCAAGAACCGCCTTCAGGCGGCATCCCCGAAAGGGGTGGAAACGGACGGGCCGGGCTCTCAGTCACTCGTAGTATTTGAGGTAGCCCCATGACTTCCGCTCAGCATCTCGCCTCCCATGTCGCGGCGCATACGAGGTCTCTTGGCGCCGATATCCCCGCACTCCTCCGCCGGGTTCCGGCCGCTTTCCGCGCGCTGATTGCGCGTGGCGCCGCCACTTTCCACGCCGACGATGCCTTCGCCGCGGCTAGCTATACGGTCATCTCGCTTTATGCGGCGGGCCTCGTCGTCCATATCGCGACCAGCTACTGAACGGCCAATTTCCCGGCTTTTCGAGGCGCAGCGGCCCGGCCGCCGCGCCTCTTTTTGCACTCAGCCTCTGCTTGCGCTGCGTAAAGGCGATTCCATATAATGAGTAACCCTTATTAAGTGTGTGACACTTCAGTTTTGAAACGGTTTCAAATGTCCACCAATCAGAACCCTGAACGCAGCACGGGATTCCTGCTGCGCGACAATTCCCGCTTCATGAAAGCCGCCTTCAACGAACGCGTCAGCGGTCTCACCCAGGCGCAATGGGGCGCGCTCGCCCACCTGTCCCGCCATCAAGGGCTCAATCAGGTCGGCCTTGCCGATCTTCTCGAAGTGCAGCCGATCACCGTTGCCCGCCTCATCGACAAGCTGGTGGCACTTGGCGTAGTGGAGCGCCGGCCGGACCCGAATGACCGCCGCGCCCAGCAGCTCTTCCTCACCGGCAAGGCCCAGCCCCTGCTCGATCAGATGTGGGAAGCGGGCGACGAAATCCTCGATCACGCCTATGCCGGCTTCACCGAGGAAGAGCGCATGCAGTGCGTCGAAATGCTGGTGCGGATGCGCAACAATCTCGCGCGCCTGGCGCAAGGCGGCACCCGCAGCCGTCTCGCACAGCTGCAAAAGGCAAGCTGACCCGCCGCCTGTTGCAGCGGCCGCCCGAAGGGTCCAATCTGCGCCCAAACGGGAGGCCCCCATGGCAGTTCAGATTCCTTATGTGCGTGAGATCGAGTTCGAATATGGCGATTGCGACGAAGTCTCGCCGCTGATCCGGCGCGTCGTCGCGAAAAACCCTTCGGCCTTCACCTACAAGGGCACCGGCACCTATATCATCGGCCATGGCGACGTGGCGGTGATCGATCCGGGCCCGCTCCTCAACGGGCATGTCGAGGCGCTGCTGCGCGCGCTCGAGGGCGAAACCGTCAGCCATATCCTCATTACGCATACGCATAGCGATCACTCGCCGGCCGCAAAGCCGCTCAAGGCGCTCACCGGCGCCGAGACCTACGGCTTCGGGCCGCATGGTTCCGGCCAGCAGGGAAGCGACGATGTGCAGGTCGAGGAAGACGGCGACATGGATTTCGTGCCCGACGTGGAAGTCGGGCACGGCGACATCATCGAGGGCGATGGCTGGACGATCGAATGCGTCTACACGCCCGGCCACACTTCGAACCATATGTGCTTCGCGCTACAGGAAGAGAAGGCGCTCTTCACCGGCGATCACGTCATGGGCTGGTCGACAAGCATCGTCAGCCCGCCCGACGGCAATATGGAGCAGTACATGGCCTCGCTCCATCTGCTGCTGACACGCGACGATGAAATCTACTGGCCGACGCATGGCCCCGCGATCACCGACCCGAAGCCCTTCGTGCGCTCCTTCATCGCGCACCGCGAAGACCGCGAGCGCCAGATCATGGAGCAGCTTGCCACCGGCCGCACGCGCATCGAGGAGATGGTGCCCCTCATGTATGCGGCGGTGGACAAGAAGCTCTATCCGGCGGCGGCGCGCTCGGTACTCGCCCATATGGAGCATCTGGTCGCCCGCGGCGTGGTGCGCACGGATGGGCGCCCCACGCTTTCGAGCGATTACAGGCTGGCATAGACGAAAAAGAAATTGTCATTGCCGGGCTTGACCCGGCAATCCAGCAGGTGCGGAACGCGCCGTCTCTCTTCGCATGAATCTTCTGTTCGCGTGCATCGCGCATGTAACTCTGGACCTCCGGGTCAAGCCGGGGGTGACAGTAAAGAACGATGGATGAGATAGCCCCCTACCCCGCTTCCCCGAGCTTCACTTTCAGCGCATGGAGATAGGTGCGGATGCGGTTGGCATTGGCGCCGAGGTCACTTTCGCCGACACGCGAGACGGAGCGCACATCGACAGCCGCGCCTTCCGCCGTTTCGGTTATGCGGATTGCCACGTCGTCCCTGAAGTTCATCACGCGCGTCACTGCCACGGCCTCGATCGTGCCGCGCGCCGGATCGGCCGCAAGTATCTCCCAGCCCTGCGCCTTTGCCGTTTCGAGCGCCGTCTCGAAGATCTTGCCCGGATGTCCGCTCACATTGAGTGTGGCGAGATCGGGATAGGCCTGCCGCTGCAACTCGGCGAGATCGGGCGATGTACGGTCGAGCGGGTTCGAGCTTTCACCGCGCGCCGCAACCGCCGCCTCGAAGGCTGGAGGACTGTCGAGATCGGTCGTGATGTCGTGGATGCGCGGCACCTTTGCGCCCACCATGATCGCCTGTACCACGGGCGCTGCAACGAGTACGCCGAGCACAAGACCGGCAATCGCCGTCCTGAGGCCGGTGCGGCTGGTCACGAAAGTCAGGATCACACCCGCCGCCGACACGACGACGGCAATGATGCCGATCAGCGCCGCCAGCGCCATACCACGCACGGCAATGCCGAAATGCACAAGCTCCAGCCGGTTGCCGAGAATGGAAAGCACCAGCACCGCCAGCGCAACGACACCCAGCCACAATCCGGCGCTCGCGAAGCGCGATTTGCCATCACTCATCGAAATCGTCCCCCTGTTGGTCTCTGCCGCCGCAATGGCGGCGGAGCCTCGCACTCATGCGATTATTCGGCGGCGTTTGCCGTCGGCAGCTTGTAGTCCTTGAACTGCTCGCGCAGTGCGAGCTTCTGGATCTTGCCCGTCGCCGTGTGCGGAATTTCCTTCACGAAGACCACATCGTCCGGCATCCACCACTTGGCGATCTTGCCTTCCATGTAACGGAGGATTTCGTCCTTGGTCGGCTCCTCGCCTTCCTTCGCGATGACGATGAGCAGCGGGCGCTCGTCCCATTTGGGGTGCACCACGCCGATAACGGCGGCTTCAGCAACCTTCGGATGGCCGACTGCGAGGTTCTCGATCTCGATCGAGGAAATCCACTCGCCGCCGGACTTGATGACGTCCTTGGCGCGGTCCGTGATCTGCATGTAGCCCTGCGGGTCGATGGTTGCGACGTCGCCCGTGTCGAACCAGCCGTCCTTGTCGAGGATGTTGCCGCCCTCGCCCTTGAGGTAAGCGCCGGCAATCGCGGGCCCGCGCACCATCAGGTGGCCAAAGGCCTTGCCGTCCGATGGCAGCTCGTTGCCGTCATCGTCGGTGATCTTCATTTCGACGGTATAGATGGCGCGGCCCTGCTTCACCTTCACGTCGATCTGCTTTTCGAGCGGCAGTTCGTCCATGCCGGCCTTCAAGGCGCCGAGCGTGCCCATGGGCGACATTTCCGTCATGCCCCAGGCGTGGAACACCTTCACATCGTATTTCTCTTCGAAGATCTCGATCATGGAGCGCGGCGCGGCCGAGCCGCCGATCACCACGCGGTTGAGCGCAGGCAGTTCCGCATTGGTCTTTTCGAGATGCTGCAGCAGCATCAGCCAGACGGTCGGCACGGCCGCCGTCACCGAAACCTTTTCCTTGTCGAGAAGCTCGAAGATGCTCTGCCCGTCCATGTTCGCGCCGGGCATGACGATCTTCGCGCCGACGGCGGGCGCAGCGAAGGCGATGCCCCAGGCATTGGCATGGAACATCGGCACCACGGGAAGGATCGCGTCGGACGATTTCATGCCGAGCGCATCGCCCATATTGGCGGCCATGGAATGGATCACGTTGGAGCGGTGCGAATAGAGCACGCCCTTCGGGTTGCCCGTCGTGCCGGAGGTGTAGCAGAGGCCGCAGGCGGCGTTCTCGTCCACTTCCGCCCATTTGAAGTTGCCGTCTTCGGCTTCCACGATCTCCTCGAAGCAGAGCGCGTTCGGGAGTTTCGTCTGCGGCATATGGGCCTTGTCCGTCATGATGACATAGGCCTTCACCTTGGGCAGCTTGTCGGCAATGCCTTCGAGGATCGGCACGAAGGTGAGGTCGAGGAAGATGATCTTGTCTTCCGCGTGATTGACGATGTAGACGAGCTGTTCGGCAAAGAGGCGCGGGTTCAGCGTGTGGCAGACAGCGCCCATCCCCATGATGCCGTACCAGGCTTCGAGATGGCGGGCCGTGTTCCAGGCCATGGTGGCGACGATGTCGCCTTCCTTCACGCCGAGCTTCGTCAGCGCCTGGGCGACCTTCCGAGAGCGCAAATGCACCTCTTTATAGGTCGTCCGTGCAATCGGCCCTTCGACCGTCCGCGTCACGATTTCGCGGTCGCCATGGAAGCGCGCGGCGTGGTCGATGATCGTCGTCACGCGCAGCGGCCAGTCCTGCATCAATCCCTTCATGGGCATCCTTCCCCTTGTGTCTGACGCCGGGGTTTCCCGGCTTTTTCCCGTTTTGCGGGCAGTCTAGCGGCGAAGCCGGGGGCGGACAACGCTCGCTTCTGGGCCGCAGTCGGAATCCTTGCCTCGGGCAGCGGCACCCCCTCTAATGGGGGCAAAGAACAGCAAAAAGGCAGGGGGCCACCCATGAAAGAGCTTCATTTCCGCTCCGCATCCGAGCTTGGCCGCATGATGCGCCGGGGCGAGATTTCGAGTCTCGAACTCACCGATCACTTTATTGCGAGGATCGAGGCGCTGGACGGCAAGACCAATGCCGTGGTGGCGCGGGATTTCGGGCGCGCCCGGCAGCTTGCCCGCGAGGCCGATGCGGCGCTCGCCAGGGGCCAGGGCCTCGGCGCGCTGCACGGGCTCCCCATGACCATCAAGGATGCCTATGAGGTGGAGGGCATCGTCTCCACCGGCGGCGCGCCCGTCTGGAAGGATCATGTGCCTGCGAAGAGCGCGACCGCCGTCGAGCGGCTGCAGCGCGCCGGTGCCATCGTCATGGGCAAGACAAACGTGCCCTATCTTTCCGGCGACCTGCAGAGCTTCAACGATATTTACGGCACGACCAACAACCCTTACGCCCTCGATTGCGGGCCCGGCGGCTCGTCGGGCGGTTCGGCGGCCTCGCTCGCGGCGGGCTTCACCGCGGCCGAATTCGGCTCCGATATCGGCGGCTCGATCCGCACGCCCGCTCATCTCTGCGGCGTCTTCGGCCACAAGCCCACCTATGGCATCGTGCCGAAGCGCGGCCATCTGGGCCCTGCCCCCGGCTCGCTCCATGAAAGCGACCTTTCGGTCGCCGGTCCGCTTGCCCGCAGCGCCGAAGACCTCGCGCTGTTGCTCTCGCTCACGGCCGGGCCCGACTGGAAAGATGCCGCGGGCTGGAAGCTCGATCTGCCGGCGCCCCGCGCGAAACATCCGCGCGAGCTTCGCGCCGCCGTCTGGATCGACGATGAGTTCTGCGACATCGACCGCGAAAGCGCCGAGCTTCTTACCAATGCCGCGAAGGCACTTCAGGATGCGGGCGCGAATGTCGACTGGAACGCGCGGCCAGATTTCACGCTGGCCGAGATCACCGAGACCTATCTCGTGATGCTGCATTCGCAGACCGGCGCCGGCATGCCGGACAGCGTGCGGGCGCGCTGGGCGGAGATCCGCAAGAACGCCGCGCCCGGCGACAAGAGCCATCAGGTGCTGCAGGCCATCGGCGGTACGATGAATATTGCCGAGCAATTCATCTGGAAGGAGCGTCAGGCGCAGTTGCGCTGGAAGTGGCAGGACTTCTTCAAGTCATACGACGTGGTGCTCGCCCCGGTGCTGATGCGCACCGCCTTCAAGCATGACCACCAGTCGAACTGGCACAAGCGCGTGCTCGATGTGAACGGCATCACGCGCCCTTACATGGACGTGCTGATCTGGGCGGGCCCCGCCGTCGTCTCCTACCTCCCCGCCTCCGTCGCGCCGGTCGGCATCACCAGCGAAGGCAAGCCCGTCGGCATCCAGATCATCGGTCCGCATCTCGAGGACATGACGACGATTGCGGTGGCCGGGATGCTCGAGGAAATCCTCGGCGGGTTCACACCGCCGAAGGGGTGGTGAGGAGGTAAGGGTGAATTTGAATGTTTATCATATCAAATTCTTGCAAATGCTGGTGAGAGCAAATGCGCGCTTCATTGTGATCGGCGGTCAGGCGCGAATGCTCTATTCGGAACACTGCCCCAGAGACCTCGATATTTGGGTGGACATATCCGCTGATAGCCAAACTCAAATTTTGGATGTTTTGAACAACTGGTGGACAATACACCCTCTACATTCATCGGGAACTCTCCCGTTGAACCTCGGACCCAAAATCCAAATCCACATACCGGAGTGGGATGTCCATTTTCTTGATGACGGCGGCAATCAAGTGCAAATCACAGCAGACGATGGCATCGACATATTGACTAGTCTGCACGACTGGAACTTCGAAGCAGTTTTCCAGAGATGCGCTAGGCGCATTGAACACAACATGACCCTTTTCGTGCTCAATAAATGCGATTCAGCTCTTTCCGACTCTCTGCCCCGCTAACCCCATACCGTCATGGCCCGGCTTGTCCGGGCCATCCACGTCTTTCTTTTGACGATTCAGTAAGGAAGACGTGGATGACCCGCATAATGCGGGTCATGACGAATTAGAGAAATAGGGGTGACCAACCTCGCCCTTTGACACCTCCCGCTTCCCCTCCCATGATGCCCGCAAAGCCACACAAAATAACCTGAGGAGCTCTCCCATGAGCCTGTCCAACGCCGCCGTTCGCGACATCGAGACCGTGATCCATCCCTACACCAACCTCGACACGTTTCGCACAACGGGCCCGATGATCATCGAGCGCGGCGAGGGCATCTATGTGTTCGACAATGGCGGCAACAAATATATCGAGGGGCTTGCCGGGCTCTGGTGCACCTCGCTCGGCTATAACGAGAAGGAGCTGATGGAGGCGGCGGCGGAGCAATATCGCCAGATCCCCTTCACGCACACCTTCGGCGGCAAGAGCCATGAGCGCGCGGCGGAAGCTGCCGAGCGGCTCAAGGCCATCGCGCCCCATGCGGCTTCCAAGGTTCTCTTCTGCGGCTCGGGCTCGGAAGCGAACGACCAGCAGGTGAAGCTCGTCTGGTATTACAACAATGCGCTCGGCCGCACGAAAAAGAAGAAATTCATCTCGCGCATTCGCGGCTATCACGGCGTCACCGTGGCGTCCGCCTCGCTGACGGGCCTGCCCGCGAACCATCGCGATTTCGACCTGCCGATGGCGGGCGTCATCCATACCGACTGCCCGCATTACTACCGCTATGCGGAACCGGGCGAAACGGAAGACGAGTTCACGACGCGGCTTGCGAAGAACCTCGAAGAGACGATCATCCGCGAAGACCCGGACACAGTCGCCGCCTTCATCGCCGAGCCGATCATGGGCGCGGGCGGTGTCGTCGTGCCGCCTGCCGGCTATTTCGAGAAGATCCAGGCGGTGCTGAAAAAATACGACGTCTATTTCATCGCCGATGAAGTGATCTGCGGTTTCGGCCGTACGGGCAACATGTTCGGGTCGGAAACCTTCAACATGAAGCCGGACTCGATCTCGGTCGCGAAGGCTCTCTCATCCGCTTACTTTCCCATCGCCGCCGTCACGGTCGGCGAGGAGATGTATCAGGCGATGATCGAGGAGAGCAGAAAGATCGGCATCTTCGGCCACGGCTTCACCTATACGGCGCATCCGGTCGGCGCCGCCATTGCCGCGAAGACGCTCGAAATCTACGAGAAGCGCAACATTGTCGGCCATGTCCGCTCGGTGCAGCCCACATTCGAGGCGCGCGTCGCCCGGCTTGCCGATCATCCGCTGGTGGGACACACCCGCGCCTGCGGGCTCATCGGCGCCATCGAACTCGTCGCAAACAAGTCCGACAAGCGGGCATTCGATCCCGCCGCCGGTATCGGCGCTGCCGTTGTCGCCGCCGCGCAGCGCAACGGGCTCATCCTCCGCGCGCTGGCAGGCGACATCGTCGCCTTCTGCCCGCCGCTCATCATCACCAATGAACAGGTGAACGAGATGTTCGACGCGGTGGAAAAGGCGCTCGACGAAGTGGAAGCCCATGTGACGAAGGAAGGCTTGCGCGCCGCCTGATGCCCGAACTTCGCTATCAGCTTACCTTTGAAGGCACGGTTGCACCCGAAGACGAGATGGGCGAGCGGATGACGATCTCATCCGTCGCTGCCATACCGGCGGCGCTCAACCCCGTACTCGCGCAGAACGGCCACAGCGCCTATCTCAATGCCGTGGTCGAGACCGACGAATATGGCGGCTTCACCGAGACGGGTGAAATCAGTTTCGGCGCGGGCACCATCCGGTATGTAACGCGCGGCGAAGGCTTCATCGAGGACACGGATGAAGACGACATCCAGCAGGGCTGCGTCATCCGCCGGGTCGAAGGCGGCAGCGGTATTTTCGAGAATGCGACGGGCTATATCGTCTCGACCTTCACGGTCAGCACCAATGCCATCATCCGCGACAGCCAGAGCGCGGTGATCTTCACGATGTGAGGGGCGCAGCCCTCAAACGTGCTGGCCGCCATTGATCTGGATTTCGGCGCCGTTCACATAGCTCGACTGATCCGTACACAGAAAATAGATCGTGCGGGCGACTTCTTCCGGCGTGCCGAGGCGGCGCATGGGGATTTCGGCGACGATCTTGTCCGTTCCCGGCGAGAGGATCGCCGTGTCGATCTCGCCCGGCGCGATGGCGTTCACGCGGACGCCGAGGCGGCCGAATTCCGATGCCATTTCGCGCGTCAGCGCCGCGAGCGCCGCCTTCGACGTCGCATAGGCGCTCCCCGCAAAGGGGTGCACCCGCTCGCCCGCAATCGAGGTCACGTTCACAACCGATCCTTGCGCCGCTTTCAGCTCTTCGACGAGCCCGCGCGCAAGCATCACGGAGGCAAAGAAATTCACCTGAAAAACCTTCGCCCAGGTTGCGACATCCGTATCGAAGACGCCGAGCCGCGAACCGCCGGGCCCCTTGGGCGAAATCGCCGCATTGTTGACCAGCGCATGAAGCCGCCCGCCCTGATCCTTCAGCCGCTCGCGCATTTCGGCGATGGCGGTTTCGGTGTTTTTTACATCGGCCAGATCGACCTGGATATGGTCTTCCGGTCCGGCTTCCCAGGGGCAGTCTTCCGGGAAGGGGTGCCGCGAACAGGTGATGACGCGCCATCCCGCGCTCGAAAAACGTTTCACCGTGGCATGGCCGATGCCCCTGCTTGCGCCGGTCAGGATCAGCGTTTTCCGATCTGCATTGTCAATCTGTGTCATGGGCGCAATCTAGAGGAAGGCGGTCAGTGGCGCCAGCGCCGCCTTCAGCACTTCGTCCGGCGTGTCGGCGGCGTCCACGCAGGTCCAGTCCATTGCTCCCAGATTATAGGAAAGCTGGCGCCGCAGCACATCCACACCGGCATCGGACGGGTCGTCACCGCGCCTTTCGCGCGCCGCAACCCGCGCCTCCAGCACATCCGCCGGCGCTTCAAGCCAGAGCCCTGCAAATGGAAGCCTCCGCTCCGCCGCCAGACGGCCGATCATGGCGCGTTCCTCTTCCCGCGCGAAAACGGCGTCGAGTACGACGCTCGCACCCGCCGCCAGCGCCGCGCCTGCAAGGCGCAGCATTTCCCCATAGACGCGGGCACCCGCACCCGGCGCATAGGCGTCATTCGGCAACCGGTCCAGCGGCGCCACACCGAAAATCCGTTTGCGGATGATGTCGCTCCTCAAATGCAGCGCGCCGAGCGGCGCACCGATCCGCGCGGCGATCCCTTTCGCAACCGTCGACTTCCCCGTGCCTGACAATCCGCCAATGGCAACAAGGCGTGGCGAAGCGGGTTCAAGCAGTCTCTCCGCGAATTCGAGATAGGCGTTTGCGAGCTGCCTTGCCCCCTCGTCCTTCGCCTGCACCGCCGTCACCTTGGCGCGCACCACGGCGCGCGTCGCCGCGAAGAGCGGCAGGAGCGCGAGCCCATCAAGCGCCCTGCCGATTTCATCCTGCGTCAGATGATCGAGATATACATTGAGCGCCCGGCTCGCAAAGCCTTCGAGCCGCCTATCGCTTTCCGCGCGGAAAGCGATATCCATCAACAGGAAAGCGAGATCGTAAAGCATGTCGATCCGCGCGATGTGATCGCTGAATTCGATGCAGTCGAAGATGACCGGGTGCCCGCCGATCTCCGTCACATTGCCAAGATGAAGGTCGCCATGACAGTGACGGACCAGACCTTCCGCGCGCCGTCTGTCAAGCAGCGCATGATGCGTTTCGATCAGCGCCCGGCTGCTTGCCGTTACGCGCGCAGCGCGCTTTGCGTCCAGCACCGTGCCAAGCACGGGCTTCATGTCCTCCACACTGCCTTCGACGATCTTCAGAAAGTTTTCCGCGCCACCGAAGTCGCGCCGCACCTCCGCCTTGCGGTGAAAATCGGCAATGCCGCGCGCCAGCTCCTCCACCATGCCCATGGAAAGTTCGCCACGATCCGCCTTCGTTGCCAGCAACCCGTCATTGCCGAAGCGCCTCATCTCGACGAGCCAGTCGGCGATCTCGCCCTCGTCCCCGCCAAGCCGGAAGCAGCCACCCTCGCGCCGGACCGGCACCACGCGCAGATAGATTTCAGGCGCCGTGCGGCGGTTCAGCTCAATCTCGCTTTCGCAGGCGGCCTTCCGCCGTTCAAGCGTCGAAAAATCGAGGAAAGTGAATTTGACCCGCTTCTTCAGCTTCCATGCGCGGTCGCCGGCCAGAAAGACATGTGAGGCGTGGGTTTCGATATGTCCCACCTTCTCGTCCGCCGCCAAACCATAGGCCTCAGGCAGCAACAGGAAAGCGACGATATTCTGCTGTTCCTCGTCTCCGGTCACACTGCCCGCCTTCAGCTCATCTGGAACTTCGTCAGCTTCTCGGCGCCCGCCGGATCCTGATGGATGATGACTTCAGCCCCCGGAAAGGCAGCATGCACGTCGCGTTCCACCACGTCGGTTATTTCATGCGCGTCATGCAGCGACATCGCGCCATCGAGTTCGATATGGAACTGGATGAAGCTGTAGATGCCGGAGCGCCGTGTCTTCAGGTCGTGCAGGTTCAGCACTTCCTTGTGAGCATGGGCAATCTGCTTGATGCGCTCGCGTTCCTCTTCGGAGAATTCGTGGTCCATAAGCTGGTCGAGCGAGTTCATGACGATCTTGCCTGCGCTCCAGCCGATCAGACCTGCAATGACAAGACCGAATACCGCATCCGCGCGATGCAGACCGAAATAGCCGGACAGCACCAGCGCGGCAATCACCGAGAGGTTCATGAAAAGGTCGCCGCGATAATGGATCGAGTCCGCCTCGATCGCGAGCGAGCCCGTCTGCTTTACCACATGGCGC
Organism: Parvibaculum sp.; assembly: GCF_046297875.1. GTDB lineage: Bacteria > Pseudomonadota > Alphaproteobacteria > Parvibaculales > Parvibaculaceae > Parvibaculum. The sequence goes on from NZ_JBKBHD010000001.1 coordinate 139,446, forward strand.
TGATAGGCGACGAGCCCGAGCGTCAGCAGGATGGCAATGATGACGACCGCGATGCCCGCTTCCGTCGATGCGACGGGCTTCGGCTCGATCAGCCGCGAGATGCCCTCATAGATGAGATAGCCGGCTGACCCGAAAATGAAGATCGACTGGCCGAGCCCAGCCAGCGCCTCCGCCTTGCCGTGACCGAAGCGGTGTTCCTTGTCCGGCGGCATCAGCGAGGCGCGCACGGCAACGAGATTGAGAAGCGAGGCGGCGCCATCAAGGAGCGAGTCCATCAAGGTGCCGAGCATGGCGACCGAATCCGTCGTCCAGTAAACCGCCGTCTTGAGCGTCACCAGCGTCACCGCGACGGCGACCGCGGCAAGGGCTGCCCGGCGCATCAGCCGGTCAGCAGCGCCATTGCGATCCGCGGGCGCGACAGCCGTCACGGAAAGAGCCTTTCCGTCCGCCACGGCGCCGTAGCGGAGTCGCGTTTGAAGACAAGGCGGTCATGCAGCCGGAAGGGCCGGTCGCGCCAGAATTCGATTCGCACCGGGGCAATGCGGAAGCCTGACCAATGCGGTGGCCGGGGCACCTTGCCGAACCCGAATTTCGCTGCAAAAACAGCCACCTGCTTTTCAAGCGCGAAGCGGCTTTCGAGCGGCCGCGACTGCTTCGAGGCCCAGGCGCCGATCTGGCTATCCCTTGCGCGCGAAGCGAAATAGGAATCGGCCTCCTCTTCGCTGACGGGTGCCACGTGGCCGCGCACGCGGATCTGGCGGCGCAGGCTCTTCCAGTGGAAACAGAGCGCAGCAGCCGGGTTTTCCTTCAGTTCCAGTCCCTTGGCGCTTTCGAGATTGGTGTAGAAGACGAAGCCTTCGGCATTTGCGCCCTTCAGCAGCACCATGCGGACATCGGGGAATCCTTTCGCATCCGCCGTGGCAAGCGCCATGGCGTTCGGGTCTTCCTGTTCCTTGTCGCGGGCGAGTTCCATCCATTCATGGAAAAGGGCGATCGGGTCTTCGCTGGTGAAGATTCCGGCCTCGTCCGCGCTGTCCTTGGTCTCGCTCATGTCATCCTTCCGGCTTGCGGATCGGCAGAAAAGCCCGGTTCTCTGCGGCATCCGGCGCGGCTCCCCGCTCCAATCTTGCCACAATTCAGCACTTATATAGGCCAGTCTTATCGCTAGGGGGCGACAAAGCACAGGATCGACACAATGAAATTGGTTAAGGGAATTGCCATTGGCGCCGTAGCGCTCGCGCTCGCCGCCTGTAACCAGAGCGGCTATGGCGGCGGCGGTGGAATCGACAAGCAGACGATGGGCACCGTTGGCGGCGCCGTCCTGGGCGGACTTGCCGGTTCGCAGGTCGGCGGCGGCTCCGGCCGTCTCTGGGCCACGGGCGCCGGCGTGTTGCTTGGCGCCATTGTCGGCGGCGAAATCGGCAAATCGCTCGATCGCGCCGACCGCCAGTATATGGGCCAGACCACCTATAATGCGCTGGAAACCGGCCAGTCTACACAGTGGCGCAATCCGGATTCCGGCCATTACGGCACGGTGACGCCGCAGCCGGCCTATCAGCAGGGCAATCTGACTTGCCGTGAATACACGCAGACGGTTTATATCGATGGCCGCAGCCAGCAAGCCTATGGCACGGCCTGCCGTCAGCCGGATGGTTCCTGGCAGATCAGAAACTGAATTCAATAATCGAGGGGTGGACCGGCAGGCATGAGATTCGTTCGGTCCACCCTTTTTGCCGCGAGCCTTTTCGTGGGGCTTGGCATTGCACTTCCGGGCATCGACACGGCTGCCGCGCAAGGCGCATCCGTCCGCGATCTGCTGGAGCAGGAACGGCCGTCTTCCGCCGAAAATGCAGCCCGCTTCAACGAGGGTGTCGCAGCCTACGATGCGGGCGATTTCACTCGCGCCTTCAATGTCTGGCTCCCCATCGCACAGGAAAACGATCTCGCCGCCATGCGGAACGTCGCCATCCTTCTGCGTGAGGGAAAAGGAGTCGAAAAAGACGCGCAGCGTGCGCTCTATTTCTTCGAACGTGCCGGAAGAGCAGGCCTCGTTTCCGCGCAGGTCAACACCGCTTTCATGTATCTCAATGGCGAAGGAACGGCGCAGGACTACAAGACGGCGTCCTTCTGGTTCCATGCGGCCGCCGTCGCCGGCGTGCCTGCCGCCCGCTACAATCTCGGTGTGCTTTATGAACGGGGCCTCGGCGTCGAGCAGGATCCGGCGCGCGCCCTCGCCTGGTATGCGCTTGCGGCACAAACGGGCCATGAGCTTGCGCTGAAAAGATTAACGGAACTGGTGCCGAGCCTGCCCGGCCCCGAGCCGCAGAAAGAGGAGGACCGGGCCGCTTCAATAACGGCGCCGCCGCCCGCGGAAGCCCGAATCGACACAATGAAGAACCCCGCGCCTTAACCAATTCGTATGCGCCCGCGCCTAGACTGGCCGCCGGTCCGGTTCTGGAGTGACAGCGCTTGCGCGACCCTTATGACATTCTCGGTTTGCATCCCGGCGCGAACAATGCCGAGGTGAAGGCTGCCTATCGGAGGCTTGCGAAGCAGCTTCACCCCGATGCGCAGCACTCTTCAGCCGCGCAGCATGCGCGCTTCCAGGAAGTCACAGCCGCCTACAATCAGCTCAAGGACGAGGCAAGCCGCCGCCGCTTCGAGGCCGAGCGGCTTGCGGAGGCCGCTGCTGCGCGGCAAAGGGCGTTTCATGCCGCTGCCGAAAGCGCCGAACCTCAAGGCGACGATCTCTTCACCGAACTTTTCGAAGGTATTCGAACGGCCGGCAAGCGCGTCTTCCGCGCCCGCGGCGAGGATCGAATCTATCGCCTTTCCGTGAGCTTCCTCGAAGCGGCGAAAGGTGCCACGAAGCGTGTGCGGCTTGCAGGCGACAGGATGCTCGATGCCGCCGTGCCTGCCGGCATCGAGAGCGGCAAGCAGATCAGGCTCAAGGGACAAGGCGGCGAGGGTCATGGCGGGGCGGAAGCGGGCGATGCGCTTGTCACCATCGAGGTGGAGCCCCATCCATGGTTTGAGCGCCGGGGGCAGGACATCCACCTGACCCTGCCTGTAACGCTTGCAGAGGCCGTTCTCGGGGCCAGGGTCGAGGTGCCGACCATCACCGGCATGGTGTCGCTTGCCATCCCGGCAGGCTCCAGCAGCGGCACACGGCTTCGCCTCCGCGGCAAGGGCATTGGCGGGGAATCTGGCGCCAAAGGGGACCAGTATGTGACCCTTTCGATTGCCCTGCCCGAGGCGCCGGATCGGGCGCTCAGGGATTTCGCCGCAAGCTGGGGGCAAGGGCTCAAGCATAATCCCCGAAAGGGTTTTTCCGGTTCCTGACCTGTCTCAAACTGTCGTGAAACGTGATCCCAACCCTCTGAAAATGAGGGGCTTTTTTGTTAGACGCTCCAAGGCTTTTGTGTAGGATGCGGCTCGATTTCAGCAAGTACAAATAGACGGGGACTAGATGAGCGAAGCCATCACCAGCACGGGCCCTGAGCTCAAGGGCAATCTGATGAAGGGCAAGCGTGGCCTCGTCATGGGTGTCGCCAACAACCGGTCGATCGCCTGGGGGATTGCCAAGGCCTGCGCCAACCAGGGTGCCGAACTTGCCTTCACGTTCCAGGGCGAGGCTCTGCAAAAGCGGGTCGTGCCGCTGGCAGAATCGGTCGGTTCCTCGCTCGTCATGCCCTGCGATGTGACGGACGCGGCAAGCATGGACGCCGTCTTCGAGCGGCTCCAGAAGGAATGGGGCCAGCTCGACTTCCTCGTTCACGCGATCGCCTATGCCAACAAGGAAGAACTCGACGGGCGCTATGTCGATACGACGCTCGGCAATTTCACCGCCTCGATGGCCATTTCCTGCTACTCGCTTGCCGCGCTTTGCCAGCGCGCCGAGAAGCTGATGACAAATGGCGGCTCGGTGGTGACGCTGACCTACTACGGGTCGGAAAAGGTCATCCCGCACTACAACGTCATGGGGGTCGCCAAGGCCGCGCTTGAGGCGAGTGTGCGCTATCTTGCGGTGGATCTCGGCCGCAACAATATCCGCGTCAATGCCGTGTCGGCCGGACCGATCAAGACTCTTGCCGCTTCGGGCATCGGCGATTTCCGCTACATCCTGAAGTGGAACGAACTCAATTCGCCGCTGAAGCGCACCGTTACGATCGAGGAAGTGGGCAACACCGCGCTTTATCTTCTCTCCGATCTCGGCTCGGGCGTCACGGGCGAAGTACACCACGTCGATGCGGGCTATCATGTCGTCGGCATGAAGGCCGAGGACGCGCCGGACATGAGTATCGTCTGACGGGCTCCCGCGCCTTTTCCACCCGCCGGTTCACCGCGTAAGGAAGATCCCCCGGGATCGGTCAAACAGGATGTCGCACAACACGTTCGGCCATCTCTTCCGTGTCACGACCTGGGGCGAAAGCCACGGGCCGGCGCTCGGCTGCGTGGTCGACGGCGCACCGCCGCGCCTCGCGCTCAAGGCGGAAGACATCCAGCACTGGCTCGACCGCCGCCGCCCCGGCCAGTCGCGCTTCACGACGCAGCGCCGCGAGCCGGACGAGGTGAAAATCCTGTCGGGCACTTTTGTCGAGGATGGTGCCGAGCTGACCACAGGTACGCCGATCTCGCTGATGATCGAGAATGTCGATCAGCGCTCGAAGGACTATGGCGACATTATCGAGAAGTTCCGGCCGGGCCATGCGGACTTCACCTATTTCTCGAAATACGGCATCCGCGATCATCGCGGCGGCGGGCGCTCGTCTGCGCGCGAAACGGCGGCACGTGTCGCCGCGGGCGCGGTTGCGCGCGCGGTTCTTGGCAGCGGCATCACCATTCGCGGCGCGCTGGTGCAGATGGGTCCGCACAGGATCGACCGCGCGAACTGGGACTGGAACGAGACGGAAAACAATCCCTTCTGGTGCCCCGACGCGAAGGCGGCCGCCGAGTGGGAAACCTATCTCGACGGCGTGCGCAAGAGCGGGTCGTCCTGCGGAGCAGTGATCGAGGTCGTCGCCTCGGGCGTTCCCGCCGGGCTTGGTGCACCGATCTATGGCAAGCTCGATGCCGATCTTGCCGCCGCGATGATGAGCATCAATGCGGTCAAGGGCGTCGAGATCGGCGACGGTTTCGCTGCCGCTGCGCTTTCCGGCGAGGAGAATGCCGACGAGATGCAGTCCACCAATCATGGGCTCGGTTTCTCGTCGAACCATGCAGGCGGGATTCTCGGCGGCATTTCGACGGGACAGGATGTCGTTGTCCGTTTCGCCGTCAAGCCGACCTCCTCCATTCTCTCGCCGCGCAAGACCGTGACCAAGGCGGGCGAAAACACCGAGATCGTCACAAAGGGCCGCCACGACCCCTGCGTCGGCATCCGCGCCGTACCTGTTGGTGAGGCAATGATGGCATGCGTGCTCGCCGACCATCTGCTCCGCCATCGCGGCCAGATGGGAGAGAGCGGCAATGAGTGACGCCGGCAAGACGGGCGACTACCTCACCGCGTCCTATTCCAAGGACAAGGGTGAGAGCGTCGTCTACAGCGCCGTTCTCGCCGCAGGCGCATTGGTCATCTTCGGTGTGCCGCGCGCGCCGGTGATTTCGCTCATCCTTGCGCTCGCCGCCGTCGCCGTTGCCCTCTATCACTGGCCCTATGTCGCGCGCGAGCGCCGCGCCATCGCCATCACGCCTGCAGGCATCATGGTCGACAGACTCGGGCTCCTGCCCTGGAACGCGATTTCCGATGTGCATCTTTTCGAGCGTTATGTCCGCATGATCCGCAATGCGGAACTGCGCATCGCGCTCCGCCGCCCGTTCGACAGCGCCATCGAGAGCCGCCCGGAGATCAATCTGCTTCGGCGCTACATGTATCGCTGCTGGACCGTGATTTCGCCGCAGGAAGTCGCGATCAAGCTGTCGACGCTCGACGCAAAGCCGGAAGCGGTGGAAGCCGCTGTCCGCCAGCACCTGCACCGGCCCGTCTGACGCTTCAATCGCGCCTGAAAACGCCCACCACTTCGAGATGCGGCGACCAGAGAAACTGGTCGACAGGCGTTATGCGCTCGAGCCTGTAGCCGCCATCGATGAGCGCGCGGGCATCGCGCGCGAAGGTTGCCGGATTGCAAGAAACGGACGCCACAACAGGCACCGGCGATTTCGCGATCTCCTCCGCTTGCGGCAGAGCGCCGGAGCGCGGCGGATCGATGACGATGGCGTCGAATTTTTCAAGCTCCGATGCGAGCAAGGGCCGCCGCGCCAGATCGCGCGTTTCGGTGGTCACGGGCTTCAGGCCGAGAGCGGGCCCCTGTGCGCGGATGGCGCGGTCAAGGGCGGCGAGCGCACACTTCTCGCCCTCCACGGCGTGGACGGTGGCGTCACGTGCGAAAGCGGCCGCGAATGTACCGCAACCGGCATAGAGATCGGCGATGCGCTTCGCCTTGCCGATCGCATTGCGGACAAGCCCCGTCAGCGCCGCTTCGCCTTCCGCCGTCGGTTGAAGAAATCCGCCGGGCGGCAGTGCCACGCGAAGACCCGAAAGATTGATCTCCGGCGGCAGACGCTCGGCAACGATCTCACCGTTCCATGAGAGACGCGCGAGACCGGCGGCGCTTGCCTCTCGCCCAAGATCGGCGCGCAGCGGCCCGTCGAGCGGCTTGCCGCCCGTCACATAGACATCGAGCCCGTTGATCGTGGAGGTCACCAGGAGAGACGCGCGCGAGCGGCGCGACAGGCCGCATGTGGCGATCGAAGCAAGAGCGGGAAGCACCGCCTCGATCTCCGGCACGACAAGCGGACACTCCACCAGCGGCACGATATTGTGCGTGCCCTGCATGTAGTAGCCGAGCGTTGCGCCGCTCTTCGTGCGCGTCGCGGCGAAGGTGGCGCGGCGGCGGCTTTTCAGATTCGCGCCGATAAGCGGCGCAATTTCCGTCTCGATGCCGCGCGCCTTCAGCGCGGCGCTCACAAGGCCGTGCTTCCATTCCGCATAGAAGTCAGGCGCGGCATGCTGCATGGCACAACCGCCGCAGCGTGTGAAGTGGCGGCACGCAGCGGCAATCCGCTTCGGCGATGGCGTGATGATCTTCAGAAGTTCCGCCCTGCCCTCGCCCAGCGGCCGGGCGCGCACAGTTTCGCCGGGCAGGACATAGGGCGCATAGAGCGGCCCGTCCGGCGTTTCCGCCACGCCGTCTCCTTGCGCACCGAGTGCGACTATTTCGACATCGATGTCATTTGTCATGGCGCGCCGCGATCAGGAATTCCACATTGCCGTCACCGCCCTCTATAGGGCTTTCCGTCAGCCCAAGCACGCGCCAACCGGCCTCGCCTTCAAGCCACTGTGCGAATTCGCTGCAAATCCGCTGCCGCAGGGCATCATCGCGGACAATCCCGCCCCGGCCGACATTCTCCGGCCCCGCCTCGAATTGCGGTTTGATAAGGGCAACGAGCGTTGCGCCTGGTTCGGCGAGCGCAAGCGATGGCGGCAGCGCCTTGCGAAGGCCGATGAAACTCAGATCGGCGACAATGAAGGAGATGCGTTCGGGCACCGCATCGCGCGTGACATCCTTCGCGTTCAAACCCTCGATGGACCGCACACGCGGATCGGCGGCGACTTCCTTCGCAAGCTGGCCGTGGCCGACATCGATAGCGATGACGCTCGCCGCACCGCGCTCAAGCAGCGCTTGCGTGAAGCCGCCGGTCGAGGCGCCGAGATCGAGGCATGTCGCGCCTGACGGATCGAGGCCGAACGTATCGAGCGCATGGATGAGTTTCAGCGCCCCTCGCGAGACGTAGGGATGTTCCAGACCGTCAATTTCAACGTCGTCGGTATCGCTTACCGTGTCGGAAGGTTTCGCCGCCACTTTTCCGCCGACGCGGACATGGCCTGCCTTGATCGCGCCTTGCGCGCGGGCGCGGGTCGGTGCGAGGCCGCGTTCGACCAGCGCGAGGTCGAGACGCTGCTTTTCCCCGGACATGAAATTTCTCAGACGAGTTTCGGCTGCGGCGCGATCTCGTGGAGGCTCGCAATCGCCGTTTCCTGCCCGCCCAGCGCCGCCAGCACCGTTTCCACGATCTGCGCCGCATTGAGCCCGGCAATGTCGTACATCACTTCGGGCTTGTCGTGATCGATGAAGATATCGGGCAGCGCCATGGGCCGCACTTTCAGCCCGCGGTCGAGTGCGCCGGAGCGGGCAAGGAAATCGAGTACATGGCTGCCGAAGCCGCCGATGGAGCCTTCTTCCACCGTCACCAGCACTTCGTGTTCGCGGGCAAGCCGCGCCACGAGATCCGTGTCGAGAGGCTTCACGAAACGCGCATCGGCAACCGTGGTCGAAAGACCGAGTGCGCCAAGCTGCTCCGCCGCCTTCAGAGCTTCCGCGAGGCGCGTACCGAGCGAAAGGATCGCAACCTTGGTGCCTTCGCGCATGATACGGCCCTTGCCGATTTCAAGCGGCGCACCGATTGCAGGCATATCGAGGCCAATGCCCTCGCCGCGCGGATAACGGAAGGATGAAGGACGATCGTCGATGGCAACCGACGTCGCGACCATGTGCTTCAGTTCCACTTCGTCGGCTGCCGCCATGACGACGAAATCCGGCAGACAGGCGAGATAGGTCACATCGAACGAGCCCGCATGGGTCGGCCCGTCGGCGCCGACAAGACCTGCGCGGTCGATTGCGAAACGCACAGGCAGGCGCTGGATCGCCACGTCATGCACGACCTGGTCATAAGCGCGCTGCAGGAAGGTCGAATAGATCGCCGTGAAGGGCTTGTAGCCTTCTGCCGCAAGGCCCGCGGCGAAGGTCACGCCATGCTGCTCGGCAATGCCGACATCGAAAGTGCGCGCGGGGAAACGCTCGCCGAAGAGATCGAGCCCGGTGCCCGAAGGCATCGCCGCCGTCACCGCGACGATCTTGTCGTCCTGTTCGGCATGGGCGATCAGGCTCTCGGCAAAGACCTTGGTGTAGCTCGGCGCATTGGCTTTCGCCTTCGCCTGCGTGCCCGTCACCACGTCGAATTTCGAGACGCCATGATACTTGTCGGCGGAGGCTTCGGCGGGCGCATAGCCCTTGCCCTTCTGCGTCACGACATGGACGAGGATCGGCCCTTCGCCCGCATCACGCACATTTTTCAGCACCGGCAGAAGATGATCGAAATTATGTCCGTCGATGGGACCGACATAATAGAGCCCCAGTTCCTCGAACAGCGTGCCGCCGGTTGCCATGCCGCGCGCATACTCCTCCGCCCGGCGCGCGCTTTCTTCCAGCCGCTTCGGCAGAAGCTGCGCAAGCTGCTTGGCGAGATGGCGCATCGAGCGGTAGGTGCCGCCCGACAGAAGCCGCGCGAGGTAGGCACTCATCGCGCCCACCGGCGGCGCAATCGACATGTCGTTGTCGTTCAGGATGATGATGAGGCGGCTGTCCATCGAGCCGGCATTGTTCATCGCCTCATAGGCCATGCCCGCCGACATCGCGCCATCGCCGATCACGGCGACGACATTGTTTGTGCCGCCCTTGAGGTCGCGTGCGACCGCCATGCCGAGGCCGGCCGAAATCGAGGTCGAGGAATGGGCGGCACCGAAGGGGTCGTATTCGCTTTCGGCGCGCTTGGTGAAGCCCGACAGGCCACCGCCCTGACGAAGCGTGCGGATGCGATCCCGCCGCCCCGTCAGCACCTTGTGCGGATAGGCCTGATGGCCGACATCCCAGATGATCCGATCTTCGGGCGTATTGAAAACATAGTGGAGTGCGACGGTAAGTTCGACCACGCCAAGCCCCGCGCCGAGATGCCCGCCTGTCTGCGACACGGCGTCGATCACTTCGGCACGCAATTCGTCCGCCACCTGCCGCAAATCGGATTCCGGCAGCGCGCGAAGCTCCGCGGGTGATGTCACCCGGTCAAGCAAAGGGGTCGGATTATCGCTGCTCAACACTCACCTCGGCCGTCAGGGGCCAGACAGGGCACAAGGCCCGTAGCGGGCGCCCGGAAGGGACCGCCCTCAGTTGCGGCGCGTTATAACGAAATGCGGCGCCAGACGCAAAAGATCGGCTCTTTCATCAAACAAATCAAGGTGTTGGACTGCCTGATCGGCGAGCATCCGGGCCTGGGCGCGGGCCCGTTCGACACCGAGGATCGAGACGAAGGTCGCTTTCCCCGCAGCCAAATCCTTGCCCGCTGTCTTGCCCAGCGTGGCGGCATCGCCCTCCACATCCAACAGGTCGTCGGCAATCTGGTAGGCAAGCCCGAGATCATGGGCATAGGCATGGATGGCCTGCAGCGCCTCGGGCGAAGCACGGCCGAGCACAGCGCCCGCCTCGCAGCAGAAGGAAATGAGGGCACCCGTCTTCAACTGGTGAAGCCGGGTCACACCGTTCATATCGAGTGCCTTGCCCTCGCTTGAAAGGTCGATCATCTGCCCGCCCACCATGCCGCGCGCACCGGCGGCGGCGGCGAGGCGCCGCACAAGTTCGATCCGCACCCGCGCGCGTTCATGCGTGTCCGTATCGCCGAGAATATCGAAGGCAAGCGTCAGCAGCGCATCGCCCGCGAGAACCGCCGTCGCCTCGTCGAACTTGCGGTGAACGGTCGGCGCGCCGTGGCGCATGTCGTCATCGTCCATGCAGGGCAGATCGTCATGGACGAGGGAATAGATATGCACGCATTCGGCCGCGGCGGCGGCGCGCAAGGCGGCCTCCCTGTTCACACCGAAAAGCGCCGCGCTCTGGCAGACGAGAAAGGGACGGAACCTCTTGCCGCCGCCCAGCGCCGCATAGCGCATGGCTTCGGCAAGCGGCGCCTCGGGACCGTCGGGCCGCGGCAGCAGCCGGTCGAGCATCGTCTCGACATCGCGCGCGCACTCACCGAGTGCCGCTTCGAACTTCCCGTCATCTGCGGGTGAGGTCATGCGGGATTACTCGACGTCGAGCGGTTCGGTGCCGGCCGCCTCGCCCGAGGCCGACAGGCGGATTTTTTCGACCTTGGCTTCGGCCGCTTTCAGCCGTGCCTCGCAATGAGCCTTCAGCGCCGTGCCGCGCTCGTAGAGTTCGATGGAATTTTCGAGTTCCGCATTGCCGGATTCAAGCTGGGAGACGATCTTCTCGAGCTGCGCCAGCGCCTCTTCGAAGCTCAGTTTCTCGATATCCTTGTGAGCATCGGCTTTCGCGGCGGCCATGTCGTTCTCCTCGCAGCTTCGGGCATCGGTTCAGGCGGTCAGCATCAGGGCGCGGACATGGGCCCGCGCGCTGGCCGCCAGCGCCTCCAAGTCATAGCCCCCCTCAAGCGCCGAGACAACGCGACCATGGCAAAGGCGGTCCGCCGCCTTCACGAGTTCCGCCGTCGCCCAGCCGAAATCCGCCTCGGTGAGCCGGAGATTCGCGAGCGGGTCCGCCATATGCGCATCGAAACCCGCCGAAATGAAGATGAAATCGGGGCGGAATTGCTCGATAGCAGGGATCACCGCATCGGACATCGCGGCGCGGAATTCCTCCGAGCCCGCGCCAGGCGGCAGGCAGCGATTGTATATATTGCCAAGCCCATGCTCGCTCGCGCGCCCCGTGCCCGGATAAAGCGGCCATTGATGCGTCGAAATATAGAGAAGCGAGGGGTCGCACTCGAAGGCGGCCTGCGTGCCATTGCCGTGATGGACGTCGAAATCCACCACCGCCACGCGTTCGCAGCCATGCGCCTTGCGGGCGTGGAGCGCGCCGATGGCAATATTGTTGAACAGGCAGAAGCCCATCGCCGTTTGCGGTTCCGCATGATGCCCCGGCGGGCGCACGGCGCAGAAGCCGTTGCGCGCCCTCCCCGCCATCACCTCGTCCACGGCATGGACCACCGCGCCTGCCGCGCGCCAGGCCGCTTCGAGCGAACCGGGCGACATCGACGTATCGGCATCGATCCGGCGGAAGCCTTCCTGCGGCGCGATCTCCTCAAGCCGCGCTATGTGGCTCTCGGGATGGACGCGGGCGATCTGCTCGCGCGTCGCGCGCGGCGCCTCCACCCGCTCCAGCAGCATGAACTCCTCGGCTTCGAGCGCGCCGAGGACAGCCCGCAGCCGGTCCACGCATTCCGGGTGGCCGGGCGGCGTTTCATGGGCAAAGCAGGCGGCATGGGTAACGAGAAGGGTGGGCATGGCTTCAGCCTAGCATGGGCAGGGCGCGGCCTTCACGCGCGGCGATACCAGTTCACGCCTTTTTCGTCGCGGCTTACCGTCGCGAGGCCGCGGCCGAGGAGGCAGTTGAGATGGGCGAGGCTTTCGCCCGTCGCCATGAAGAAGACTTCCGGGCCGATCTTGCGCCTGAAGAGCGCGGGGAAGACGTCGATGGCGCGTTTCGGCTCGCCGAGCATGGCGTGGAGTTTCGCAAGCCCGTCCTCATGTCCGTCGATCAATTGCGTCAGGCGCTGGTGGAGCCCGTAGAAGGGCTCGTTATGCGCCGGCAGCACCAGCGCATCGTCGGGCAGCGTGGCACGGAGCCGCTTGCAGCTTTCGATCCAGTCTTCCAGCGGATTCTCGTAGGCCTCGGTCGGATGAAGGCTGACATTGGACGAGATGCGCGGCAGCACCTGATCGCCGGAAATCAGAATGCGGTCTTCCTCGCAGAAAAGGCAGACATGTTCCGGTGCATGGCCCGAGCCGACGACGACGCGCCACGTGCGACCGCCGATGGTAATGTCGTCGCCTTCGCGCAGACGGCGGAAAATGTCAGGCAGCCGCGAGACGCGTTCGCCGAAACCGCCGAAGCGCTTGCGGTAGCTTTCGATGCCGCGCTCGCTGAAGCCCGCCGCGCGGTAGAAATCGAGTGCTTCCTTCGGCGCCTCGCGGCCCGTATCGAGCACGAGGTTGCGGCACATCAAAAAGTCGGTCCGCGACATCGAAAGTTCGATGCCCCACTTGCGCGTGAACCAGCCGGCAAGGCCGACATGATCGGGATGGAGATGTGTGACGATGACGCGCGTCACCGGCTTGCCACGGAGTCCGGTCTGAAAAATCTCGCGCCAGAGCGCCTTTACCTCGTCGGAAGCGACGCCGGTATCGACAACCGTCCAGCCTTCGCCGTCTTCCAGCAGCCAGAGATTGATATGGTCGAGCTGGAAGGGCAGCGGCATCCGTACCCAGTGAATGCCGGGCACCACTTCGATCATTTCCGCAGGCCCCGGCACCCGGTCGAAGGGATAGGTGAGACCGGTGCTTTCAATCGGGGCTTGCGAAATATCGGACATCTGAACTCTCGAAACGGGGCCGCCGGACAAGGCGGATCACCCTTTCGTGATAGGCGCATGGGCCCGAGACGTCAAACCGGCGCCGCGTGATGCCTGCCCGACGCTACGGCATCTTCCGCGCCAGCCGCTCGCCGACATAGATCCAGATGGCCAGCAGCAGACTCGTTGCGATCAGCATGGGCCAGGGGCCGAAGGCGAGGATGAGCGGCATGGCAGCCGCCGTGAAAAGGCCGCCGCCGACAATGGGCGCAAAGAAGAGCTGCTTGTAGCCGAAATTCTCGAGCCCGCCGGAACGGTTCTCCGGGTCTGCGATGCGGAAGAGCATGAGGCCGCTCACCGTCATGCCCATGGCCTGGCCGAAATGCGGAATACCCTGCGCGAACCAGTCGGGCCCGAGCATGCGCGGCGCGAGAACGAGCAGCGCCACGATATTCCAGACAATGCCTCCGATAGCGAGCCAGACGAAGGGGCCGAGATTTTCATGGATCGCGGAGAGCGAGAGGGTTGCCAGCGCCGCAACGATCAGAATGTCGAGTGCAGCGCCCGAGATGCGGTTCACCAGCGCACGGTCCACAAGGCTCATGCCGACATATCGGCTCACGATCACCTGCACGATGACACCGCCGAGCATGGCCAGCGGAAAGAGCGGCAGATAGGCGAGAATCCGTGTGCCGTCGCGGCCCCATGTGTTCGCTTCGAGCAGGATCAGCAATTGGTGCAGGCCCCAGCCGATGGCGATGGCAACGGCGAACAGGCCGAGATGGAGCGACATGGGGTCGATCGGCTGGGCGGCATCGCTGGTCTGCGGCCGGGCGGCAAGCTGCGCGGTCGTGTCGGCCGGCGGATCGGGATGAAGTTCCGGCGTCGGCTCCCGCACGCCGGAAGGATCGACGAGCCCGCGCCGCGCCGCCCAGTTGATGAGAACAAGGCCGATCAGCACCGAGCCGACCAGGCCGATGGTCGCAAGGCCGAGCGCGAGGTCCGTTCCCGCCGCAAAGCCCACCGCCTCGAATGTCGGCCCGAGGCCCGCCGCCGTGCCGTGGCCACCCTCGAAGGAAATCTCGATCAGTGCGCCCGCAACCGGCGGCGTCGCATAGAAGGGCGTCAGTACTGCAATGACGAGGCCGAGGCCGACGACATATTGGCCCCAGGCGATTGCCTGCCCGTAGGCGATGACGGGGCCTGCGCGGCGCCAGATCTGGCCGGGGCCCGGAATGATCTTGCCGAGAAATAGACCGGCGAAAACGACATTGATGAGAAGCGCGGGAAGCTGGCGCCAGATGTCGAGCACCCCTTCGGGAATGATCGAGCGGCCGACTTCCGGGCCGGCAAAGAGAAGAATGAAGCCTGCAACCACCGAACCGGGAATAAAGAGCCTCGCAAGCACGGCAAGACGCCAGCGCAGATATTTCGAGACGATCAGCATCACCCAGATGATGGCGAGCGCGAGCGATATCGTGCCGAAATCCGTCATCATCAGCCGAGCTCGTCAACTGCGAGGGCAAAGAGGCTTTCATCGCCCGCGGTCGCGGGGGCAAGCAGCCCATGCACATTGGGCAGGATATTCGCGGCGTAGAACTGCGCGATGGCGCGGCGCGCCGTTGCCGCCCTGTCGATCAGCGCGGCGCGCGCGAGATAGTGGCCGCCTGCCGCCGTCCCGAAGAGGCGCAGATAGGGCGTCGCGCCTGCGAGGCAATCATTCGGTGCGGATTTCAGATTGGCGAGCATGTAGTCCGTCGCCTTGTCGAGCGTATCGAGTGCCTCGTCGAGCGCCGCGCCCACGCCCGTCAGCACCTTGTCGTTCGACGAGCGCGCCTCCTTCGCCGTCTCGCGCATTTCGGCGATAAAGCCGCGCGCGACCTCGCCTTTGCCGAGCGGCAGTTTCCGCGTCACGAGGTCGATCGCCTGAATGCCGTTCGTGCCTTCATAGATCGGCAGGATGCGCGCATCGCGATAGAACTGCGCCGCGCCCGTTTCCTCGATGAAGCCCATGCCGCCATGGATCTGCACGCCGATGGAGGCCGCCTCGACGCCTATATCGGTCGAAAAGGATTTCGCAATCGGCGTCAGCAGGTCGGCGCGGGCCTGCGCCGCTCGGCGCGTTTCCTCGCTGCTGCCGCCATGCGCGCCGTCGATCGCGACTGCCGTCGCGTAGCAGATCGCGCGCGCCGCATCCGTCATCGACTTCATGGTGAGCAGCATGCGGCGGATATCGGGATGCTCGATGATCGGCGCCATTTCACCCGGCGCGAGGGTGGAGCCGAGCGGGCGGCCCTGCTTGCGCTCCTTCGCGTATGAAAGCGCATGCTGATAGGCGGCTTCGGCAATGGCGACGCCCTGCGTGCCGACGAGAAGGCGTGCATTGTTCATCATGGTGAACATGCAGGCGAGGCCGCGGTTCTCCTCGCCGATCAGCCAGCCTTTGGCGCCGCCCTTCTCGCCATAGGACATGACGCAGGTGGGGCTGCCATGAATGCCGAGCTTTTCTTCCAGCCCGATGCAATGCGCATCGTTGCGCGCACCCAGCGAACCGTCCTCATTGACGAGGAATTTCGGCACGAGGAATAGCGAGATGCCTTTTGTGCCCGCCGGTGCATCGGGCAGGCGCGCCAGCACGAGATGGACGATGTTCTCGGCCATGTCGTGGTCGCCATAGGTGATGAAGATCTTGGTACCGGTGATGAGATAGCTGCCGTCGCCCTGCGGCGCGGCCTTCGCCTTCAGCGCATTGAGGTCGGAGCCTGCCTGCGGCTCGGTCAGGTTCATCGTGCCGGTCCACTCACCGGAGATGAGCTTCGGCAGGTATCGGCGTTTCTGCTCCTCGGTCCCATGCGCCGTCAGCGCCTCGATGGCGCCTTGCGAGAGGATCGGGCAGAGGCCGAAGGACATGCAGGCCGCATTCCACATTTCCTGCATGGCGACGGCGAGCGCGGTCGGCAGGCCCTGCCCGCCAAATTCCGGCGTCGCGGCGAGGCTGCCCCAGCCGCCTTCCACCCATTTGCGGTAGGCATCGGCCAGCGCCGGATAGACGGAGACGCCGCCCTCGCCCAGTTCGATGCCGTGTCCGTCCACCGCGCGGTTGAGGGGTGCCAGCACATCGGCGGCGAGCTTCGCACCCTCTTCCATGACCGACGCGACGAGATCGGGCGAAACATCCTCGAAGGCGCCCTGCCCCATGAGGCCGGAAAGCCCTGCGACCTCGTTCAGCGTAAAAGCCATGTCGCGAACCGGCGGGCGATATGTCATGAAGGGCTCCTCAAACACGGGAAAGCGCGGGAAAAGGCTTGTTTCCGGCCTTTTACTGTATTCTCCGGCCCCTGTGTACCGGTTGAAGGAATGGGTTACGTGGCGGATTGCCTCAGCGCGACGGCAGAAGCGATCGAAAAGGCAGGCGTCGCGCTTCGCGAGGGGCGGCTTGTCGCCTTTCCGACCGAGACCGTCTACGGGCTCGGGGCCGATGCGACCAATGATAGGGCGGTCGCGCGGATTTTCGAGGCCAAGGGCCGGCCGCGCTTCAACCCGCTGATCGTCCATCTGACGGGCATCGCGGAGGCGGAAAAGCACTGCATTTTCAACGTCGAGGCGGAGTTGCTCGCCCGCGCCTTCTGGCCCGGCGGGCTGACGCTGGTGCTGCCGCGCCGCGCAGGTTCGCCACTTTCGCTGCTCGTCAGTGCCGGGCTCGACACGGTGGCGCTGCGCGTGCCTGCCCATGAGGTGGCGCAGGCGCTCTTGAAGGCGGCAGGCCGGCCCATCGCCGCGCCTTCCGCGAACCCCTCCGGCAAGGTGAGCCCCACAAGCGCCGCGCATGTCATGGAAGGGCTCGGTGCCGCGCCGGAACTTGCCTTCGTGATCGATGGCGGCCCATGTCCGCTCGGCCTCGAATCCACCGTGATCGGCTTTCCGGACGGCGTCCCAACGCTGTTCCGCCCCGGCGCCGTGGCGCGGGAGGAGATCGAGAAGGTTCTCGGGCGAAAGCTTGCGGATGCCGATGCCGGTTCCGGCGAGGAAGGCCGCGCCTCGCCCGGCCAGCTCGAAAGCCACTACGCGCCGGGCTCGCCGCTCCGGCTCGATGCGACGACAGTTGGAGATGACGAGGCGCTGCTCGCCTTCGGGCCAAACGCGCCGCGCGGCGCGATCTCGATGAACCTCTCGCCTTCCGGCGATCTCACGGAAGCCGCCGCCCATCTCTTCGCCATGCTGCGGGCGCTGGACAAACAGGCATCAGGCCGCACGATCGCCGTCTCGCCCATCCCCATGACGGGGCTCGGCGAGGCGATCAATGACCGGCTGAAGCGCGCGGCTGCGCCGAGAGGCTAGGCAGTTTCGCCGATCAGGAGCGTCGGCACACCGCAGGTCGGCTTGCGGATGGTCGAGACTTCGGTGCCGGGCTTGCGGCCGACACGGACCTCCGACACATCGAGCCCGGCCTTGCCGATACGCGCCGTGGCGGCTGCGACGGAATCCACCTTCCAGGCGATGCCCCAGAACCCTTCGGCCTTGGGCGCCTTCGCCTTGTCGAGCATTTCCACCACTTCGATGGTGAGGCCACCCGCACGGAAGAAAAGCTGGCGGACGCCCCATTCGGGCTTCGTCTGGTCGAGCGCGAGGCGGATGCCGAGCTTGCCGCCGAAGAGCGCTTTGCAGCGTTCGGCATCGGGCGTCATGATGACGACGTGGTCGCAGGCGGAAACCGCCTCACCTTCCGGCACGCCGGCCGAGAGCGGCGCAGGCGGCAGCGCGTCTTCCGGGCTCAGATGCTGGATACCCAGCATGAAAAGGCCGAGCATTTCGTCCTTCGGCATGGCGATGGTGCGCCATTCGCGGATCGCGCCCGTCACCTCGTCGCGGCCCTTGCCATCGACGGGCGCGCCGGATTTAAGCCCCCGCGCATTGAAGGCTTCGGTGGCGGCTGCCGCATCGGCAACGCCGAGCACGATGCCGTAGAGCCCTTCGCCATGCGCATCGAGATGGGCCTTCAGCGCATCGGCATTGGCGCCCTCGGCGATGGGGGCATAGAGTTCCACATAGGTATTCTTCAACCGGTACAACACGTTACCCGTGCCGACGCCGGGATGGACGCCCTTCCATGAGGGCTCGCGGCCGAAGATCGCCGTATAGGTTTTCTCCGCTTCCTTCAGGTCGCGGACGGCGATGATGATGTGGTCGACACAGGTGACTTCGCTCATGGGGCAAACTCCGGCTCGGAAAACGCGCGGCACTCTAGGAGCAAACCGGGCGGCCCGCCAGCGGCCTGAATCTGCAAGGCAATTTGCACTTATCCCCGGGTAGGACGAGTGGGGGTATGATCCATCTAAATCGGATCAAAGGAAATTCGCACCCATGCCCCATTCCCCTGCCCGCCTGAAAGAGATGCTCGACGAAGGCACACGCCAATTTTGCGTGCCGGGGGCGTCGCTTGGCGTATGGACGGGCGACACGCTTTCAGAAGCGGCGGCCGGCGTCTGCAATATCGAGACGAAAGTGCCGGTGACGCCCGAGACGCTTTTCCAGATCGGCTCCATCACCAAGCTCTACACGGCGGCGCTCGCCATGCAGCTTGTCGAGGAAGGAAAACTCGCGCTCGATGTGCCGGTGCGCACCCTGCTGCCGGATTTCAAGGTAAAGGATGAGAGCGTCGCCGCGCGGGTGACGCTCCGCCATTTGCTGTCGCATACCAGCGGCATCATGGGCGATTATTTCAAGGATGCCGGCCGCGGCGAGGACCGGGTGGCGAGGTTCACCGCCATGATGGCCGCGCTCGACCAGGTGCATGAGCCCGGCGAGATGTTTTCCTATTGCAATACGGGCTTCGTCGCCGCGGGCCGCATGATCGAAGTGGCAAACGGTACGACATGGGACAAGGCAATCCGCCAGCGGCTCGCCAAACCGCTCGACACGCCGTCCTTCTCGACGCTGCCGGAACAGGCGATGCGCTACCAGACGGCGATCGGACACCTGGGCC
The DNA here is from genome assembly GCF_046297875.1 of Parvibaculum sp. Taxonomy (GTDB): domain Bacteria; phylum Pseudomonadota; class Alphaproteobacteria; order Parvibaculales; family Parvibaculaceae; genus Parvibaculum. Next base: position 158,629 of record NZ_JBKBHD010000001.1, read on the forward strand.
AGCCCGGCCGGATGATGGTGACACCCATCGCCTATCTCGCCGCATCGAACGGGCCTGCGGGCGCGACGCCGATGGCAAAGGCGCGAGATGTCGTCACCTTCATGCGGATGATGATGGCGCTCGGCGTGGCGGCGAACGGCAATCGCGTTCTCTCCGCCGGAAGCGTTGAAGCGATGCACAGCATGAATATCGTTTGCCCCAAGGGCATGAATATCGACGCCATCGGGCTTGCCACCTTCATGTGGGACTGGGATGGCGACGGAACCTATGAAGTGTTCGGCCATGACGGCTCGACCATCGGCCAGGCGGCCTGGGCGCGCTATCACCCGGCAAGCAGCACGGCTTTCTGCCTGCTCACCAATGGCGGCAATGGCAAGGCGCTTGCCGACCGGCTGATCCGCGAGATTTTTTCTGATGCCGCCGGGATTGCGCCGCCCGAATTGCCGAAACCGTACGCCGCTCTGGCCATCGCCCCGGCGCGCTATCTCGGCCGCTATGCAAACACGATGGAGGAAATCGAGGTGAGCGAGGAAGACGGCAAACTCGTCGTCACCGTCACGCCCGCGCCGGACTATGCCGTCATGTCCGGCGGGCCGAAACGCATCTCCCTTGAGCCGGCGAGTGCCGAACTCTTCCTCGGCGTCCCGCCCGGCATGACGCTGCCGCAAAGCTGGCACTTCCTCGGCGACGACGGCACCGGCCGCGCCCGCTGGCTTCATTCCGGCGTCCGCGCGCACAAGCGGGTGTGATAAGAGAAACCACATGAAACCCACACCAGAAATCCTCGCCCGCCTGAAAGCCGTCACCGGCGACAAAGGCTTCATCGCCGATGAACGCGACATGGCGTCCTATCTCGAGGAGCGGCGGGAGCTGTTTCACGGGCGGGCGGCGGCGGTGCTGAAGCCTGCCTCGACGGAAGAAGTCTCCGCCATCATGCGCATCGCGCATGAAGCGGGCATCCCGGTCGTGCCGCAGGGCGGCAATACCGGACTTGTCGGCGGGCAGATACCGGATCAGAGCGGCGAGGCAATTATCCTCTCGCTCTCCCGCATGAACCGCATCCGCGCCATCGACACCGCGAACAACACGCTCACCGTCGAAGCTGGCGTGACGCTCGCCGGGGTGCAAGCGGAAGCGGAAAAGGCTGGCCGGCTGTTTCCACTCAGCCTCGCCTCCGAAGGCACATGCCAGATCGGCGGCAATCTCGCCTCCAATGCGGGCGGCACGCAGGTGCTGCGCTATGGCAATGCGCGCGATCTCGTGCTTGGGCTCGAAGTGGTGCTCGCCAATGGCGATATCTGGAACGGGCTGACGGGCCTCCGGAAAGACAATACGGGCTATGACCTCCGCCATCTCTTTCTCGGTTCGGAAGGCACGCTCGGCATCATCACCGCCGCCGTGCTGAAACTCTTTCCGCGGCCGGAAGCCGTCTCGACCGCTTTCGCCGCCGTGCCGAGCGTCGATGCGGCGGTGAGCCTGCTCCGCATCGCCGACACAGTTTCCGGCGGGCAGGTTTCGACCTTCGAACTCGTGCCGCGCATCGGCCTCGATTTCGTGACGACGCATCTTGAAGGCATGGCGGACCCGCTTGCCGACCGCTCGCCCTGGTATGCGCTGATCGAGATGACGGCTGGAACGCGCGCCCATCTCGACGAGGCGATGGAAGCCTCGCTCAAGGAAGGGCTCGAACAAGGGCTGGTGACGGATGCCGCCATCGCACAATCGGGGACGCAGCATGCGGATTTCTGGCGTTTGCGCGAAAGCCTATCCGATGTGCAACGCCTCGAAGGCGGCAGCATCAAGCATGATGTATCTGTGCCGGTGTCCCGCATGGCGAATTTCATCACCATGGCGACGAAGGCCGTCGAAGAGCGCCTGCCCGGCATCCGCCCCGTGCCATTCGGCCATATCGGCGACGGGAATGTGCATTTCAATCTGAGTCAGCCCGTGACGATGGACAAGGCGGCGTTCCTCGATCTCTGGGGCGAGATGAACGGGATCGTTCACGGCATCGTCCGCGAAATGGGCGGTTCGATCAGCGCCGAACATGGCGTCGGTCAGTTGAAGCGCGACGAGATCGCAGCGACGAAATCGCCCGTCGAAATGGAGCTGATGCGCAGCCTGAAGCGCGCGCTCGATCCCAAGGGCATCCTCAATCCGGGCAAGGTCGTTTGAGATCAGTCCGCGCTCCGCGCCAGCGCGCTGCCGATGGGCAGGTTCTGCGCTGGCACAATCAGGATCTTGTCGATGCGGGGCCCATCCATATCGACGATCTCGAAGCGGTAGCCGTTCCAGGCGAAATAGTCGCCTTCCGTGGGCAGGCGGCCGAACCAGTTGAACATGACGCCGGCCAGCGTGTTCACCTCTGGGCTTTCGTCGCCGGGCAATTTTTGGAGCTTGAGCAGGCGGCGCACTTCATCGACCGAGACAACACCATCGATGATGAAGGAGCCGTCCTCGCGAATGGCAACGGCATTGTTGTTGTTGGCGGCATGGTCGGACAGATCGCCGATCATGGCGAAGAAGATTTCCGACATGGTGATGGTGCCGACGACATCGCCATATTCGTCGATGACGAAGCCCATGAACATGTTTTCGGACTGAAGGATGCTCAGGGCGCGCAATACGCTCGCCGTGCGCGGGATGTAAAGCGGCGGCGACATGCGGGCGAGGAGTTCTTCATTCGTGGCCGGGTCAAGGAACAGGTCCTCAAGCCGCACCATGCCGATGAATGGCCCGTTCGCGCCGCGGCGCACGGGATAGCGCATCTTCTGGTTCTGGCGGATGAGAGACAGGTTGTGTTCCACCGGCTCCGCTGCATCGAGCCAGACGAGCTGCACACGGGGTGTCATGATCTCGGCGACGCGCGTATCGCCGAGATGGAAGACCCGGTTCACGATATCGCGCTCGACATTCTCGATGGCGCCGGCGGCGGCGCCTTCCTCGATCAGATGGCGGATTTCGTCTTCCGTGACCTGCGGCACTTCGCGGCTGGCAAATCCATAGACTTTCAGCACTGCCTCGGTGGACCAGGAGAGGAAAGTGACTGCAGGCGACAACATGCGCGCGAGACGGCTCATGGGCCATGCGATGGCGGCAGCGATCGCTTCCGGGTTCGAGAGCGCGATGCGCTTCGGCACAAGTTCGCCAAGGATCAGCGAAAGATAAGTAATGGAGACGACGATGACACCGAAAGCGACGGGTTCTGCCCAGGGGCCGATGAAGGGCCAGTCCGACATTACCTCGCCCAGGGGCCCTGCCAGCATCGTACCGCCAAAGGCGCCGGCAAAGACGCCGACCATGGTGATGCCGATCTGGACAACGGAGAGGAAGCGGCCAGGTTCCCGGTTGAGGTGGAGAGCCGTTTCGGCGCCGGTGTGCGGAGCACCGGCCTGCTTGCGGCGGGCGACAAGGGCCTGCAACCGCTGACGGCGGGAGGAGACGACGGACATTTCCGACATCGCAAAAAACCCGTTCAACAGGATCAGAACGAGCAGGATGATGATGTTCGAAAGCATGGTGTCCCCGGGGGCTGGGAACCGAGTATAGGGGGAAGCGCAGGGGTTGGCGACGGGGTAAAAACCCCGAAAAAGAAGGTGGAATTCTTCCGCCGATCCGGCCCTGCCGCCGCTCTAGAAGAGACCCATCTGCCGCTTGTCGGGCGATTTGCGCGACCGGGGCTTTTCCGGCGCAACGGCAACAGGCTCGGCCCGCTCGATCAGCGAGGGGTCGTCATTCGCGGCGCGGTTGATCCGTGTACTGACGGAGATTGCTTCCAGAAGATCGTCCGGCGCGGGCCGGAGAAGCGCAAGAAGTTCCTTTTCGCTGGCCGCCGGGTCGAGCCAGATGTCCCAGTCCTTTTCGGCAAGGATCACCGGCATCCGGTGATGGATCGGCGCCAGGGTCGCGTTCGCCTCGGTCGTCACGACGGCACAGGTATCGAGTTCGCTACCATGCGGGTCCATCCAGTTTTCCCAGAGTGCCGCCATCGCAAAGGACGCGCCATCGCGGCGGCGGATGAACCAGGGCTGCTTCGGCCCCTTCCCTTCCGCCTTCCATTCATAGAAGCCATCGGCAGGCATGAGCGCGCGGCGATGGCGGAAGGCGCCGCGGAAGGACGGTTTTTCGGCGATTGTCTCCGCCCTTGCATTGATCAGGAGCGATTGCGGCATTTCCTTCGCCCAGGACGGAACGAGGCCCCAGCGCACCAGCATGAAGCGCCGCTGCCCGGCCTCGCGGATCACCACGGGCACAGGCTGCGTCGGCGCAATGTTGTAGCGCGGCGGGAAATCCGGCTCATCGAGAAAACCGAATAGTTCGCGCATCGCTTTCGGGGGCAAGGTGATTGCATATCGTCCGCACATGGGCGCGAGAATAGGACGAATCGTGCGCGGGGGCGACAGCGGCGATTGTTATGTTGTACCATCGGCAAAGACCGAAAGGAGACGGCATGGCAGCGCGCGGCGCGGTTCAGGCACATACGCATAATCACAAGGCCTGCATTGAGGATGCGCTGGCGACGGCGCGCGAACTCTGCGCCGAGCGGGGCGTGCAGCTCACACCCTTGCGCGAAAAGGTGCTGCAGATTGTCTGGAAGAGCCACAAGCCGGTGGGTGCCTACGACGTGCTGGACGAGCTGAGCCGCAGCCACAAATCGGCGCGGCCGCCGACGGTCTACCGGGCGCTCGATTTCCTGATCGGCGAAGGGCTTATTCACAAGATCGAGTCGCTCAATGCCTATCTCGGCTGCGTAGAGGCAGGCGCGCCCCATGCCGGCCATTTCCTGATCTGCCGGAAATGCGGCGCGACGGAGGAAATCGTCGATCCAAAGCTCGAGGCGGCACTCGACCAGGCGGCGAAACGCGCCCGTTTCCGCGCCGAAAGGCAGGTCGTCGAGATTTCCGGCCTCTGCGCCCATTGCGCCGCATAGGGCCATCGGGCAGGTCACGCCACCGTTTTGATCGGTGCGCGCGATGATCTAAGATTGTGTTTCTTGAGTTTCCCGCAGCGGAGCCCGCTTTTTCATGTTGTTCAGGACAGTTCTCCTATCGGCGGCGCTGACCGTGCTCGCCACAGGGCCGCTTGCGGCGCAGGACGGGCCGAAACCCGGCCGATTCGAATCGGGCTCACGGGCTGGGCCTTTCGTCGCCACGGACAAGTCGCTTACCGACCTCACGGGCGACGGCTACGAGATTCGCGGCAATCTCGGCACGTCACTCATTCTGCAGAAGGGCGTGTCGGTCTATTCCTGCCAGATCCCGCCTGACCCCGAGGCGCTCGGCTTCAAACCCTATTTCGTCTGCGCGGAGCTGCGCGAAGAGAAGCGCGACGCGACGGCAGCGGATGAGACGCCGCTCAGAGGGAATTGACCGCGACAGCGATGGCGCGGAAGCTGCGCCCCTTGAAACCGGAATACCAAGAAACGGGAACGCAAATCAGGGAGACGGAAAGATGAGCTACAAGCCTTTCGACCTTTCGGGGAAGGTGGCCCTTGTGACGGGCGGCAATGGCGGCATCGGCCTCGGCATGGCGGATGCGATTGCACAGGCGGGCGCCGATGTTGCGATCTGGGGCACCAATGAAGAGAAGAACAAGAAGGCCGCCGGCCAGCTCCGCGCGCATGGCGTGAAGGTCTATACGCGCAAAGTGGACGTGTCGGACGAAAGCCAAGTCGTCGACGGCATCGGCGCGACGGTGAAGGAGCTTGGCCGCATCGATTCCTGCTTTGCCAATGCGGGTGTCGGCTTCGGCGCGCCGTCCTTCGTCGAAATGTCGACGGAAGTCTATCGCAAAACGCTTGCCGTGAACCTCGACGGCGTGTTCTGGACGCTGCGCGAAACGGCGCGACACATGGTCGAACGCGCGCGCGGCGGCGACACCGGCGGCTCGCTGGTCGGTATTGCAAGCCTTGCAGCGATTGAGGGCGCGGCGCGCAATGAAGCCTATGCGGCGACCAAGGGCGGCGTGATCTCGATGATGAAAAGCATCGCGGTCGAACATGCGCGCTACGGCGTTCGCGCGAATTCGATCCTGCCGGGCTGGATCGCAACCGACATGACGGCGCAGGCGCAGGCCGCACCGGCCTTCGCCGAAAAGGTGATCCCGCGGGTGCCCGCCCGGCGCTGGGGTGAGCCGGCCGATTTCGGTGGCATCGCGGTCTATCTTGCGTCCGACGCTTCGGCCTATCATTCGGGCGACACTTTCGTGATCGATGGCGGCTACGCGATTTTCTGAGGACGAATGAGCGACAAGCGGAACGGCACGAGCGGCGGCGGCGAGACTGCCGATATCGACAGGCGCCTCATTCTCATGGCGCGCACCATCGTCGTGCTGTTCCGCGAGTTCGAGAAGATCGCGCGGGAACTCGACATCACCATCCCGCAATACCGCTTTCTCCTGTTCCTGAAACGGGGACCGAAGCGCGCGGGCGAGCTTGCCGTGGAAGCTGCGATCCGCAAGCCGACAGCGTCCGGCCTCATTGCCGATATGGAGAAGCGCGGGCTCATTGCGCGGGCGCCCGACAAGGATGACGGGCGCAGCGTCAAACTCAGCCTGACGCCGAAGGGGCTCCAGAAGCACCGCGAGTTCGAAGAGGCGCTTGCGCGTTATTTGCCTTCGCTCATCGATCAGGGCGACCCGGAGCGGATGCTGGAGGCTTTTTCCGAACTCGCCTATATCATCGACAGCAGGCGCGAAAATGCCGGCCCGGTCGCCGTGGACGATCTGATGGAGGATGCGGGCCGGGGTTGAAACTCGGCGCATGCGGAGGGGAGAAACGTCATGAGTCTCGATCTCAATCCTGTGTCGGTGTCCGACTACCGCGAATTCGCACGGCGGAGGCTGCCGACGCAGCTCTTCGACTATCTCGATGGCGGCTCCTATGCGGAAAAGACGCTGGCCGACAATGTGGATGCGTTCGCGCGGCTGAAACTGCGCCAGCGCGTGCTGCGCGATGTCGGCAATATCGACACGCGGGCGGAGATTTTCGGAGAGACATGGACGATCCCCGCCGCGCTTGCGCCGGTCGGCTTTGCGGGCATGTTCGCGCAGCGCGGCGAGGTGCAGGCGGCGAAGGCGGCGGAGGCGTTCGGCGTGCCCTTCACGCTCTCGACTGTCGGTATCTGCTCCATCGAGGAGGTGGCCGCCGCAACGACAAAGCCCTTCTGGTTCCAGCTTTATGTCATCAAGGACCGCGGCTATGCGCGCGAACTGATGCAACGCGCACACAAGGCCGGCTGCACTGCGCTTGTCTTCACGGTCGATCTTGCCGTGCTCGGTTCGCGCTACCGCGATGTTCGCAACGGGATGAACACCGCCATGTCGCTCGGCAAGCGGCTGAAGGTGGCCGCCGATTTCGCGCGGCGCGTCCACTGGATACGCCATGTGGCGCTGGGAGGCCGCCCGCTCGATTTCGGCAATCTGCGCGAGGCGGTGCCCAACGCAAAGGGCTTTGCCGAGTTCGGCGCATGGGTCGCCAAAAACCTCGATCCGTCGATGACCTGGCAGGATCTCGAATGGGTGCGCGAGAACTGGCCCGGCAAGATCATCATCAAGGGCGTGATGGACGCGGAAGACGCGAAGATGGCGATGCAGACGCTGTCGCCGGACGGGATCGTGGTGTCCAATCATGGCGGGCGGCAGCTCGACTCGACACCGGCGACCATCGAAGCCTTGCCCGCAATCCGCGAGGAAGTGGGCGACCGGACGGTGCTATTCCTCGATGGCGGCGTTCGCAGCGGGCTCGATGTGGTGAAGGCATTGGCGCGGGGCGCCGATGCCTGCCTGCTTGGCCGGGCTTGGGCATTTGCCCTGGCGGCACGCGGCGAGCAGGGCGTCTCCGCGATGCTCGGCACGATGCGCAGCGAAATGAATGTCGCCATGGCGCTGACGGGATTCACCAAAACCGGCGAAATAGACGGAAGCGCGATTGCTTGAACCTGCGCATTACTCCGCCTTCACGATGCGGAGCAGCTTGCCGTCTTCCTCATCGGTGAGGATGTAGATGGCGCCGTCGGGGCCCTGCCGGACATCGCGGATGCGCGAGCCCAGATCGGCGAGGAGCCTTTCCTCGCCCGTCACTCGCTCACCATTGAGGGTGAGGCGATAGATGCCGGGCCGCGCGAGGCCGCCGACAAGGAGCGAGCCCTGCCATTCGGGGATCGCATCGCCGGTGTAGAAGGCCATGCCGGAGACGCCGATAGAGGGCGTCCAGTGATGGATCGGGTCTTCCATGCCGGGTGCCGAGCTTTTGCCGGAGCCGACGGCGAGGCCGCTATATTCGCGGCCATGCGTGACGACCGGCCAGCCGTAATTCTTGCCGGCTTCGGGAATGTTGATCTCGTCGCCGCCGCGCGGCCCGTGCTCATTCGTCCAGAGCTTACCAGTTTCGGGGTGAAGAGCGGCGCCCTGCTGGTTGCGATGGCCATAGGACCAGATTTCCGGACGCGCGCCCTCGACGCCGGCAAAGGGATTGTCCTCAGGCACCGAACCGTCCGGCATGATGCGTACCACCTTGCCGAGATGGGAGTTCAGTTCCTGTGCTTCCTCGCGCATGCCGACGCGCGAGCGCTCGCCCAGCGCGACGAAGAGGTGACCTTCATTGTCGAAGACAAGTCGCGAGCCGAAATGGAGGTGGCTGTCCTTCTTCGGCTCCTGACGGAAGATCACTTCCACATTGCGAAGCTGGGGCGAGAGACTCTCGGTGAGATGTCCGCGCGCCACGGCAGTGCCGTTCGTGTTGCCCTCGCCTTTCTCCGCATAGGTGAGATAGACGAGTCGGTTTTTCTCGAAATCGGGATCAAGCGCGACATCCAGCAACCCGCCCTGCCCGCGCGCGACGACTTCCGGCACACCATAAAGCGCGCTGCTAACCTTGCCTTCGGGTGTGACGATGCGCAGGAAGCCCGGCCGCTCGGTGACGAGAAAATTGCCATCCGGCAGGAAAGCGACGCCCCAGGGATGTTTGAGGCCCGAGGCGACCGCCTCGACGCGGATGTTCGTCTTCTCCGTCTCGACGATCTGGGCGGCCGCCGGGGGGGCCAACGAAAGAGCGAGAAGGGAGACGGCGAAACGTAGCGGAAAGGTCATGAAACACCCTATTTCGATGGCTGGATGGGTCATTGTTGCGGCCCCGATAGACCAAAATATGGCGGCGGGGGCCGAAGGCGAGTCCGCGGCTTGACAGGCGCGGCGTGCAGGCGCTTTAGTTAGGTAACCGAACTAATTGACGGAGCCGGCAGGTGCCGCGCTTCCGCGCAGGGAGACTATTCATGGCGATCCGCACACCGCTTTGCGACCTTCTCGGCATCAAATATCCGATCATGCTGGCCGGCATGGGCGGCGTGTCCTACGCCGAACTTGCCGCTGCCGTATCCAATGCGGGCGGCTTCGGCACGCTCGGCATGGCGGGGCTCCAGCCGGAAGAAATCCGTGTGCAGATGAAGAAGGTGAAAGACCTGACCGACAAGCCGTTCGGCGTCGACCTTCTCGCCGCGGTGCCGGAATCGCTCGAGCGCACGGCCGATATCATGATCGAGGAAGGCGCTGCGGCGTTCATTTCGGGCCTTGGCGTTCCGACCAACATTCTCGACAAGCTGCACAAGGCCGGCATGAAGGTGATGAATGTCTGCGGCACGGTGAAACATGCCGTTGCCGGTGAAAAGGCAGGTCTCGATGCAGTCATCGCGCAGGGCACGGAAGGCGGCGGCCACACGGGTAAGGTTGCCGGCATGGCGCTCATTCCGCAGGTGGTCGATGCAGTCAAGACGATCCCGGTGATCGCCGCAGGTTCCATCATCGACGGTCGCGGCCTCGCTGCCGCTCTCGCCTTCGGCGCACAGGGCGTCTGGATGGGTACGCGCTTCATCGCAGCGAAGGAGAGCCACGCGGGCGACATGTACCGGCAGGTCATTGTGGAAGCGAAGGATACGGACACGATCGTGACGCGCTGCTATTCCGGCAAGACGATGCGCGTGTTCAACAACCCCTATGTGCAGGACTGGGAAAGCCGCCCACAGGACATCCAGCCCTTCCCGCAGCAGGCGATTATCTCGACCAAAGCCAATGTCATGGGCGGTATCGGCGGCCAGATCGAAGGCCTCGACCGCGACCGTTCCTGCTTTGCCATGGGCCAGGGCGCGGGCGGCATCCATGAGGTGCTGACGGCAGCCCAAATCGTCGAAAAGACGATGGAGGAGGCCGAGGCCGTTCTCGAGCGGCTCAAGAAATTCGGCTGAAGCGCCTGACGCCAGCGAAGGCCCGAATCCTGCACCTGCAGCCCTGAACAGCAGGGCTTCAGGTCACAGGAGGGCCTTCGGGGCGGAATGGGACGATTTCTGTCCAGATTCGGGACGTATTGCGGCCGCCGCCATGTCATGGCGGCGCTGATCACGCTGGCGCTCGCCCTGCCGGTTCCAGCTTCCGCGGCGAACGCCGCCCTGCCCGCCAAGGCCGCTCAGCTCGCGGAAATTCTGGGCGCCGTGCATCATTTGCGCGATGTGTGCGGCACGAACGAAGGCCAGCTCTGGCGGAACAAGATGATCGAGATGATCGGCGTACTCGGGCCTTCCGAGGCGGATCGGCAAAAGCTCGTCAAGAATTTCAACGACTCCTACTACCGCTACAAGAATTCCTATCCTGCCTGCACCGCCACGGCGGCCCGCCAGTCCGACAAGCTGATGCAGGATGGGCAGAAAATCGCCGAGGAACTCGCCGCCAGCGGCTACGGACGCTGAAACCGGCCATTTCCCCACTCGCCGCCGCGAATGACAGGTGACATGCCTCGCCACGCGTGCCCCTTTGTGACGGGCGTTAACCTCTCTTTCATGAAAGGAGAGACTTTCCGGGCCATTGTGTTACAAGGAAGGAAAGAGGTCCGTGTTTTCGGGCCCCGCAAAATCGCGTGAGATCGCCGGAAGAGAGGACAACATGGCCGGAAACTTTACGAGAGATGCCGGTCTTGGTCCGCTTGATGAGGACGGACACGATGCGTCGCCGCTGACCGAAGAAGAACAGCGGCGCATGGCGCTCCAGAATATTCTCGATGCCTGGGACGACTCGCTCGGCGAAGGTGTCGATGCCGACATTCTCGCGACCACGGCGATCTTCGCCGCCCTTTCGGACATGGTGGAAGCCTATGGCGAGGAAGCCGTTGCCGAAATGGCAAATGGTCTTGCCGACCGGGTGCGCCAGGGCGAATTCACGCTGAACCGCACGCTGAACTGAGACGTGCCTGCGCCAACGAAAAGGCCCGCCCTCCTGACCGGAGCGGCGGGCCTTTCCTTTTCGGGTGCCGCCACGCGCGGCACTACGATGACACGGACTGTCAGATCAGCACTTCGATAAGTCGCGGGCCCTTCTGCTTTACGGCGGAAGAGAATGCGTCGATGAAATCCTCGATGGTCTCCACGCGCGTCGACTCGACACCCATGCCGTTGCCAAGCGACGCCCAGTTCAGTTCGGGATTGTGCAGATCGAGCATGGATAGCGCCTTCGGGCCCGGATTTTCCGCGCCGACGCGCATCAGCTCGATGTTCAGAATGGCGTAGGAGCGGTTTGCGAAGATCACGTTCACGACGTCGAGCTTCTCGCGCGCCTGCGTCCAGAGCGCCTGCAGTGTGTACATGGCGCCGCCATCGCCATGAAGGCAGACGACCTTGCGGTTCGGCGCGGCGACGGCCGCACCCGTTGCGAGCGGCAGGCCCTGACCGATGGAGCCGCCGGTGAGCGAGAGATGATCGTGAGGCGCGGCATTCACCGTCGCGATCATGGAGCCGATACCGGATGTTGCCGCCTCATCGGAAATGATGGCGTTTTCCGGCAGGAAATGGCCGACGACCTGTCCGATGGTGAACTGGTCGAAGGAGGCGCCGGCTTTCGGCAGATCGGGCTTCTGCAGTGGCGCAACGCTTGCCGGCTCTTTCGGCGCGGCAATCGCATCGGCAACGGCTTCAAGCGCGGCGGTGCCGTCTTCATGGGGATGCGCAAGATAGATGATGTCGGCGCTCTCCGGCGTACACCAGCTCGGCTTGCCCGGATAGGCGAAGAATGAGACAGGCGGTTTCGAGCCCACAAGGATCAGCTGCTCGACGCTTTCGAGCGTCTCGACGATCTGTTCCGCAAAATAGGGAATACGCTCGATGACGACACACCCGGCGCCGCGCTGCAGGCGCGGAGCGAAGGTGTCGCACATGATGCGCGCGCCGGACTTTGCGGCGATGCGTCCTGCAGCAACAAGCCCCTGTTCCTTCAGCGCGTGCCCACGCACGAGGATCGCCGTCTTCTTGCCGTTCTTCAGCGCCTTGGCCGCGCGGTCCACCGCTTCGGGCGAGACAGTGGCAGGCGCTATGCGCGGCAGCGCGGGCGCTGCCTGTTCGGCATCCAGCCAGGCAGTGTCGGCCGGAAGGATCAAGGTCGCGATCTGGCCGGGCGGCTGCATCGCGGCCTGAACGGCGCGAGCGCCATCGGCGGCAACGGTTTTCGGCGAGGTGGAAGAATGGATCCAGCCGGAGACGGGGCGCGCGAAGCCTGCAAGGTCGGAGGCGAGCGGCGCGTCATATTGCGCGTGATAGGTCGCGTGATCGCCGACGATATTCACGATCGGCGTCTGCGCGCGGCGGGCATTGTGCAGATTGGCGAGGCCGTTTGCGAGGCCCGGTCCGAGATGGAGCAGCGTGGCGGCGGGCTTTTCGGCGATGCGGCCATAGCCATCCGCCATGCCCGTCACTGCACCCTCGAACAGTCCGAGGATTGCGCGCATACCATCGACCTTGTCGAGGGCCGCGACGAAATGCATTTCCGATGTGCCGGGATTGGAGAAACAGACTTCCACACCGGCGTTTACCAGCGTGCGCACAAGGCTTTCCGCACCGTTCATTTTCCCGATCTCCCTGATCTTATTTTGCCGTTTGACACAGCTTAGAACAAAAACCTGATGACGACACGCGCTAGCACGACGGCACCGAAGACGGCGATGAGCACGCCCGACACCTTGTTCACGATCCGCAGGAGATCGTCGCTCATGCGGTGACGGAACAGGCTGACAAAGCCCGACAGGCCTGCCCACCAGAGCGCCGAGCCCGCCATGACGGCGAGAACCACAGTGGCCGCATGGCCGTAATCGTCGCCGGCGCCGGCAAGGCCCGCGACGCCGCCGAAAATGGCGATAAAGCCGAGCATGGTGGCCGGATTTGTGATCGTGAGGACGAACGTCGTCACGAATACCGCCGCCATGGCGCCGGTATGCACTTCGGGTGGCGCTTCGCTGAAATGCGGCCGCGCAAACCAGGTACGAAGCCCGAGGAAGAGGAGGAAACAGCCGCCGGCGATCTGCAGCAGCGTCTCGATGCGAATCACGAATTCCATTGCCGCCGTGATGCCGAAGGCCGCGATGGCGGCGAAAATCGCATCGCCGAAGGCAGCGCCGCCGCCAGAGAGAAAACCGTTCAGCTGCCCGTAGCGCAATGTGCGCCGGATGACGATGAGATTGACGGGGCCAATGGGCGCCGCAACCGCCAGACCGATTGCAACCCCGTTCGCCGCCAGACCGATATCAACCATGCCGTAAGCCGCCCTTCCCGTCAGACGACCACGACATCATTACCCGGCGGTTCCGCATAGAGTTTTTCGACAAGCGCCGCGCGCCGGCCAAGCGCAACCGCCTGATTGATGTAGCCCTTGTCGGTAAGTTCGCCCGCATCGACGCTTGGCGGCTCAACCATCAACAGCGCGCGGACAACGCGAGTGCTCGAACCAGGATTGCCCTTGTTATGCGTGGCGAGCCCCGCCGCGAGGCGCGCGAGCACCGCCGGATGATGAACGAGATCTTCCACCGCAAGCGACTGGTCGCCCGCAATGTTGCGGCAAGCGGGAACGTTCGGGAACCCGAGAATGCCGATGAAGGAGCGGTCGAGCCCGGCGACCAACGCATCAGCAAGCACGCCATTCGAGCTTGCCACGACGTCGACACGCAGCTTGCCCGCGCTCACCCAGGTGCCGGTCGAGAGCTTGAAGTCTTCGGCAACGCGGCCATCGAAGACGAGGCCTTCTTCCGGGTGATCGGGATCGACGAAGCGTGCGCCGTCGCCCAGCCGGTAGAAGCCTTCTTCGTCGTAGGCTTCAGCGGTCTTTGCCGGGTTCTTGTGATAGCCCTTCGTGATGCAGTCGCCGCGGACGCGCACTTCGAGCTTTTCGCCGACGGGTGCAAGTTTCAGCTCGACGCCCGGCAATGGCAGGCCGAGAAGACCCATTCGCTCTGTCGGCCAATGTACATTGCAGATGGTGGGCGCGGTTTCGGTCGCGCCATAGCCCGACGAGAAGACGATGCGCTCGCCCGCGACGCGGATCGCAACCTGCTGGATGCGTTCATAGAGGTCCTGGCTCAGTGCCGCGCCGCCATAGGCAAGCGTACGAATGCGCGAGAAGAAGTTTCTCGCCAGCGCCTCGTCATTTTCAAGTTCATCCACCAGCATGGTGTAGGCGGCGGGGACGTTGGAATAGGCGGTGGGCGCGATCTCACGGAGGTTCTGCACCGTTTCGGCGAAACCGCCCGGCACCGGGCGGCCGCCATCGATATAAAGCGTGCCGCCGGAGACCAGCAGATTGTTCAGGATCGCGTTGCCGCCGAAGCAGTGGTTCCAGGGGAGCCAGTTCAGCAGTACGGGCGGCTCGTCGCCCTCCTCTTCCACATTGACGCTGCGCGGCATCACCGAGTTCACGCACATCATGCGCTGCGTCGTGATGACGGCCTTGGGCATGCCGGTGGAGCCGGAGGTGAAGAGATATTTCGCCACCATGTCGTAGTCGAGGCGGGCATAACTCTCCTCAACAGCCACACCCGGCTTTGTTTCCAGCAGTGCCGAGAAGGGCGTTCCCATCGAAGCGTCGACCGAGACGAGTTCGACGCCATCGAGCGGCAGCGCCGCAAGGCCGCGCGCGAAGGGCGCCGATTCCTGCATGAAGATGATCTTGGGCTCAACGAGATCGAAGACGTAACGCAGCTTGTCGAAATCCGAACTCATGGTGCTGTAGGACGGCGAAACCGGCGCAACGGGCACGCCTGCGAGGATCGCACCATATGTCATCAGCGCATGTTCGATCGAATTGCCGGAGAGGATCATGACTGGCGTGGTCTGATCCAGGCCACGGTTGAGCAGCGCCTGCGCGATGGCGTTCACCTTCGCATTTGCCTGCGCGTAGGTCAGCAAGTCCCACTCGCCGAAGCCTTCCCTTGCCGGAAGCCGCTTGCCGAGCCAGACGCGGTCCGGCGCTTCCGCCGCCCATTTGCGGATCGGCGCGATCAGGTTGGCAGGCGTTTCGCGCAACGGATGCGGATTGCGCAGCAGGATGGAGCCGTCGGCGCGGCGCTCCACTTCCACCTTGCGTTCGACATATTTCGGATCGCGGAAGGGCGGCAGATTCAGGTCCAAGATCGTCGCGCTCCCGTCAGGCGTTCACATCGACAATGGCGCGGCCGCGCACCTTGCCCGCCAGAATATCCTGACCGAGCTTCGGCACGTCATCGAGCTTCGCGCGGAAGCTCATGGCTTCGAGCTTCTTCATGTCGAGATCGGTGGCGAGGCGGCGATAGGCTTCCTCACGCTTTTCCTTCGGCGCCATGACGCTGTCGATGCCGGCAAGCGTGATGCCGCGCAGGATGAAGGGCGCGACGGAGGCGGGCAGGTCGAGCCCCTGCGCCAAGCCGCAGGCGGCGACGGCGCCGCCATATTTCGTCATCGAGAGAACATTTGCGAGCGTGTGGCTGCCCACCGCATCCACGGCACCTGCCCAGCGTTCCTTGCCAAGCGGCTTTGCCGGGTTCGACAATTCATTGCGGTCGATCACTTCATCGGCGCCAAGGCCTTTCAGGTATTCCGTTTCCGAGGTGCGGCCCGTGGAAGCAATGACGCGGTAGCCTAGCTTCGCGAGAATGGCGATGGCGACGGAGCCGACGCCGCCGGCCGCGCCCGTGACAAGCACGTCGGAGCCGGGCTTCACGCCGTTCTTTTCCAGCGCGAGGACAGAGAGCATCGACGTGTAGCCCGCCGTGCCGATTGCCATGGCCTGTTCATTGGAAATCGCATCGGGGAGTTTCACCAGCCAGTCGCCTTTCACACGCGCCTTTTGCGCATAGCCGCCATTTTGGCCCTCGCCGACCCCCCAGCCGTTCAGCACGACGCGCTCGCCGGGCTTGAAGTTCGGATTGTCGGATTTCTCGACCTTACCCGAGAAGTCGATGCCGGGGATAAGCGGCCAATGGCGGATGATGGGTGCGGCACCGGTGAGCGCGAGGCCGTCCTTGTAGTTCACGGTGGAATAGTCGACGGCGACAGTGACATCGCCTTCCATGAGGTCCGCTTCGGTGATGTTCACGAATTCGACCAGCGGGGCCTTTTCGCCCTTCGACGCGCGGATGGCGCGGAACGTCCCTGTCATTTCCCGTCCTGACTTCTGTTTGATGCCTTGATGGCTTTTTTGGATGCCTATTGGCCGACAAACGAACCCAAATCCGCCCTTCGGTCAAGCGAGCGGAAGGCGGGACGGCAAGACGCTGGCACTCGCCTTTGGTATCGAGTGCTAATGCTTTGATTTCATTGAACGAATCATCGCCGAAACAGAATTGTCAATATCGACGCGTGAATTTTTCGCGACTACGATTCTCGCACTGCGAAGCCCATTTGAGTGCGGCGTTGCCGTCTGGATTGTTCGATCTGGAGGATGAAGCGTGAGACAGGTTTCGGAACTCAAGAAGCTCCTCGATGGCTACCGGCTGGTGACGGCCGAAATTCTCTACCGGATGCCGGATCATCCCAAGCTCCTGCAAAGCTATATCTGGCAGGACTATGATCTCGAGCCGAAATATCCGGCGCTCTCCAAATTCCTCGATTTCTGGACCCGGGAACTCGAAGGACCGATCCACTCCGTGCGCGTGGGCACGAAGCGGCTGATCCATCCAAGCGAATTCCGGCATGCGGATTTCGTGGGGGCGATTCACTAGCGGTTCGCGCCGGTTCTAGCGTCCGAGTTTCGCCAACAGATCGCGCGCGGCCTTTTCGACGGTCTCGACGTCAAGGTCTTCCATGAAATTCTTGCCCGAAAACACGAAGTTTTCGCCCTCGTCCTGCCTGAGCTGATCCAGCGAGCGTGGCACGCGGACGGTGACGGATTTCGGGCCCCAGGGGGAATAGATAGCATCCGCCGTCGGTCCAAAAAGGCCGATGGTGGGCGCGCCTGCGGCGGCGGCGAGGTGCATGAGGCCGGAATCATTTCCGACGTAGAGCGAAATGCGCTCGAAAGCGGCTGCCGTTTCGTCGATGCCGGCGCCGACGAGATCGATACGGCGCTCGGGCGGCACAACGTCCAGAACCGGCTGACAGAGTTCCTGTTCGCCGGGGCCACCGGTAACGAGAAGGTATGCGCCTTCAAGCGGCGCACCTGGCGCAAGCAGGCGGCTTGCAAGTTCGGCGAAGCGGCCGACCGGCCACATCTTGTAGAGCCATGCCGCTGTGGGACCAATGGCCAGAACGCGCATGCCCTCCGGTATGATTTCGCGCGCATGGCGGCGGGCCTGATCGCCGGGCCAGACACGCGGGTCGGGCGGCGGGGACATGCCGACAACGCCCGCATTGTGCTCGACGCGGTGGAGTTCATGATCCGGTTTGAGGATGTGACGCTTCCGGGCGAAGGTCAGCCATGCGGTGGCCGAGCCTCGCAGATCCACCACCGCGATGAAGCGTCGGAAGGCAACTGCCTTCAGCAGTTTCACCCAATGGCCGCCGCGCTTTTCCTTCGGCATTTCGATGATGCGCGTCACGCCCGGCGCATGAACGAAGACGGGCTTTGCCAGCGGTCCACAGGCGATCCAGAATTCAGCGCCGGGATAGCGCTCCATCAGCCCGGCGAGAATGCCGGTCGAAAGCACGGCGTCGCCGATTCGATTGGAAGCGATGAAAAGGATGCGCATTCGGGTTCCGGCGGCGGCAGGCATGAGGGGACGCGATGGAACGGCATGACCGTTCTGGCTCTCAGCCCGGTTTATAGGTGGAGAGGCAGTCAAAGCCAAGTTTGCACCTGCCCCACCGGACGGCTTGCGGATCGGCCGGGCGAAGCCTAAATCTTGGTGTCAAACAAGGCGGGAACCAGATGACTGGGGCAAGGGCCTCGCGGCTTTCGGGGCGCGGCATAGTGCGGATCGGCGGGCCGGAGGCGCGGAGCTTCCTGCAGGGGCTCGTGACCAACAATGTGGACAAGGCCGGCGGGACGCAGCTCGTCTATTCCGCCCTCCTCACGCCGCAGGGCAAATTCCTCTTCGACTTCTTCATGACGAGCGATCCGGCGGACAAGGAAGCCGTGATGCTCGACTGCGACGGCGCGCGGGCGGGCGAATTCATCAAGCGTCTCTCCATGTACAAGCTCCGGGCAAAGGTCGAGATCGAGGACAAGAGCGACGGCTTTGCCGTCATCGCGTTCTGGAACGAAGATGGAAGCCCGATGCCGGACGGGCCGGGCCTGCCCGACCCGCGCCATCCGCAAATGGGGCGGCGCGCAATCCTGCCGGAAAAGGACGCCAATGCCGCTGTCGCCGCCGCGAAAGCAGAGGAAGCTCCCGAACAAGAATGGCACAGGCACCGGATTTCGCTTGGAATTGGCGAGGCGGCGGAAGATTTTGAACCGGATCGGACGTTTCCGCTCGAGGTGAATTTTGCCGAACTTAACGGTATCGATTTTCACAAGGGCTGCTTCATCGGACAGGAAGTGACATCGCGCACGAAGCGGCGCGGCAGCGTGCGCAAACGGCTCCTGCCCGTCCATGTGGAAGGAGACATGCCCGAGCCCGGAACGCCGGTGAAGGGCGGCGTGCGCGAAGTCGGCACGATCCATTCGACGGATGCGGAGTCGGAACGCGCGCTGGCGCTGCTGCGGCTCGATCTTATCGGCAGCGCCATTCTGGAAGCCGGTCAGGCCGAAATCCGGCCCGAAATTCCCGGCTGGCTCGAGGCAAGCATCGAGAGCGGGCATAGCGAAGATAGTGGCGGCGATGGCGACTGAAACCAAACGCTGCCCATGGCCGGGCGAAGACCCGCTTTATGCCGCCTATCACGACGAGGAATGGGGCGTGCCGGAATATGACGACCGGGCGCTGTTCGAGAAGCTGATCCTAGACGGGTTTCAGGCGGGGCTTTCCTGGATCACGATCCTGCGGAAGCGGGAGTCCTTCCGCGAGGCGTTCGATGGCTTCGAGCCGGAGACGATCGCGCGATACAAGCCTGCAAAGGTCGAGAAACTTCTCCAGAACCCCGGCATCATCCGTCATCGCGGCAAGGTCGAGGCGACGATCGGCAACGCGAAAGCCTACCTCGCCATGATGGACAGGGGCGAAGGCTTCGCGGATTTCCTCTGGAGTTTCACGGATGGTGTGCCGATCCAGAACAAGTGGACCAGCATCAAACAGGTTCCTGCCGAAACGCCGATGAGCGTCGCGATGTCGAAGGAACTGAAGAAGCGCGGCTTCAAATTCTGCGGACCGACCATCGTTTATGCTTTCGCGCAGGCGGTCGGCATCGTCAACGACCATCTTGTGACGTGCCCGCGCCACAAGACTTGCTCCGCAATGGCGCGAATTCAAAACCAATAATTAAGCGCGGTTATGCGCTGCTATGCAGGCGCAATCAATGTTCCGCCACATTGTCGGCACATGCGAGCCACGTTGCGCGCGTAGCTTCACGTCCGTTCCAGTCAGCGGAGGGGATTCAAGACATGTTCAAGCGCCCCAAGGGTGTTTCCGACATCGCATCGCCGCCTGCGCCGTCATCAACGCGCAGCGATAGCGAGCCGCCGTCGCCCACACCCGAAGACCCGCGGCCCGCGGACGCCCGCAGCACTGCACCCGATATCGCGGGCACGCGCGCCATCACTCCATCCTATCAAGCAAGGAAGCCGCCCGTGCGAACTCTCCAGCCATCTCCAATCAACACGTCGTCCAGCGCCGCGCCTGCCGCAAATCTGCATGTTGGACGCGGGCTGAAGCTCGAAGGCAAGATACAGTCCTGCGATTCGCTCGTGATCGAAGGCGATGTGCAGGCGACAATCGAAAGCGGCACGCTGACGATTACGGAAAGCGGCGAGGTGCGCGGCGAAGCAACCGTCGAGGAAGCCGAAGTGAACGGCAAGTTCGACGGCACGCTGACCGTGAAGAAGTGCCTCACCATCAATTCGTCCGGCCGCGTGACGGGCAATGTTCGTTATGGCGAACTGAAAGTCGAGCAAGGCGGCCAGGTGAGCGGTGAAATCCGCGCCGCCGAGCAGGACGAGAAGCCGGAAACGCCGCGCCTTGCCGCAAGCTCCGGACGGGAAGAAAAGAAGGCCGAGGAAGAGTCGGCGGCCAATCAGAGCCGCTCGGCCTCCATGGTCTGAGAACCGTTCAAGGCACAAGCCATTCGGCGTGTTCGCCATCCGCCTGAAAGCGGATGCGGGCGCGGCGGTGGCCTGCGCGCGACAGCACGACGATATCTGCCTCGGTCAGGCTGATCTCGACATAGGCAAAGTTTGCGCGGCCCTCCTCCATTCTTTCGAGCGAAGGGATGATGCCGGCAACATCCGCCGGCAGGCCCGAGACCGGCTCCGCCGACGGCGTACCCGGCGGCGCGGTGACGAGATAGGCACGGCGGGACGGAGGGGCCGCGCTCGCCCAGGCCGCTTCGTCGCCGACCCTGATCTCCGCCCGGCCCGAAAGGCGAAGCTGAATATCGCAGGCCGGATCGTAGAAGAGGAGTTCCGCGCGCGGTTCCGCCCCGAGTTCGGCTGCCTTGCGCGAGCGGGCATCCGTGAAGAGGCCCAGCTTGCGTGTGGCGAGGTCCACGGACCGCAAAATCACAGTTCGAACCGCCGGGGCGCCCGAGGCTTTCACCGTCGCAAGCGCCGGTTTACGCAAGGGAGAACTGGGGTTTTCCAGGCCCCGGCGCAGCATGGCGGCGGCCAATGCCACCATACCGTCCAGCGTCAGCGCCCTCAGTTCCGCGTCTTCCAGCGGCGCCGCCGGCAGCTCAGAGCCGCTTCCGTGCCTCTCGTCCATCTGGCTTCCCTTCCAACCTGCCTGCCGCTCCGCTGTAGCATCGGCGGGAGGGCTGTTCTATTTTACCTGCAGTGGCCTAGGGGAAGCCGCTTCGCCCTTCCGTGCAGAACGATAATCAAGCACGGGACGCGGGCGGGCGGCGAGATCAAGAACCGTCAGGTGAACAGTGACCAAAGTCGTCATCAGCGGGACGGGCGTTTTTACGCCGCCCAACTCCGTCAGCAATACCGAACTCGTCGAAACCTTCAACACCTATGTGCGGAAGTTCAACGCCGATAATGCCGCCGCGATCGAACGGGGCGAGGTGGAGGCACTTCAGGAGTCGAGCGTCGAGTTCATCGTCAAGGCGTCCGGCATCGAAGCGCGCTATGTGATGGACAAGTCCGGCATCGTCGATCCCGAGATCATGGCGCCGCGGCTGCGGCAGCGCTCCAACGACGAGCCGTCGATCCTTGCGGAAATGTCGGTCGATGCGGCGAGGAAGGCGATGGCGCGCGCGAACAAGACGCCAGCCGATATCGACGCGGTGCTCGTCGCCTGCTCAAATCTCGAGCGGCCCTATCCGGCGATTGCCGTTGAAGTGCAGGAGCTGCTCGGCATCGAGGGCTTCGGTTTCGACATGAATGTCGCCTGCTCTTCGGCGACCTTCGGCATCCAGACGGCTTACGACATGCTGCGGTCGGGTTCGGTCGATTGCGTGCTGATTGTCGACCCTGAAATCTGCTCGGGCCATCTCAACTTCCGCGACCGCGACAGCCATTTCATCTTCGGTGATGTGTGCACGGCGATCATTCTCGAGCGGGAGGAAACCTGCACGGCGAAAGGCGCGTGGGAAATCATCGGCACGCGGCTCATCACCAAGTTCTCGAACAATATCCGGAACAATTTCGGCTTCCTGAACCGTGCGACGCCGGAAGGCATCGGTGCGAAGGACAAGCTGTTCGTGCAGGAAGGCCGCAAGGTCTTCAAGGAAGTGGTGCCGATGGTGTCGCAGCTCATTCTCGACCACATGGCCGATGAAGGGCTCGATCCGAAAGACCTGAAGCGAATGTGGCTGCATCAGGCCAACAAAAGCATGAACGACTTCATCGGCCGCAAGGTGCTGGGCCGCGACCCGGAGCCGGGCGAGCAGCCGAACATCCTGCAGGAATATGCGAATACGAGTTCGGCCGGTTCGATCATCGCCTTCAGCAAGTTCAACGAAGACCTGAAGGAAGGCGATCTTGGCCTGATCTGCAGCTTCGGCGCGGGCTATTCGGCCGGCAACGTGCTGGTACGGAAACGGGCCTGACGGCGCGCTTCACACGTTGCAAGAACGCAAATGGCCGGGCTTTTGCCCGGCCATCGCATTTCGGGTGGCGTCTTCCTATTTCTTCAGCGGCTCGACGGTGACGATGCGGAAAGTCTGCATCTCGCCATCCTGTTCCAGCACCGACAGATATTCGCCGGCCTTGAATTCGTGGCGGTCGAGCTTGAAGAAGGGTTCGTCGCCTTCCGGCGTGGTGATGTCGTAGTCGATCACCCAGCCCCGGCCGATATGGCGCAGCAGGCCCTTCTGGTCCGGCTCGCCCTGCCAGAAACGGCGCACCGTGCATTCCTTCGAATGAGCCTTCCAGGCTTCCGGATCGAGTTTCATCTCGCCGTCGAGCGGCAGGACAATGTCATAGCCATGCGCGGAAGAGCCGTTCGGATGCACCTCGTTGCGGGCAAGGGTCATATGGACGTGATAGAGGGTCATTCAATTCAACCTTTGCTTACTTAGTGCGCCATGAGCACAGGGATGGTGGCATGCGAGCGGATGTGCTGCGTCGTGCCGCCAAAGAGGAATTCGATGAGGCGGCTCTGGCCGTAGCCGCCCATGACGAGAAGATCGGCCTTCGACTTCTCGGCCTGTTCGAGGAGCACCTCACCGACGGCGCGGCCCGCCGCATCGAGAATATGCACATCGGCCACGACGCCATGCAGCGCGAGAAAATCGGCGAGCGTGGAGCCGGGGCCCGGATCGAGCTCCTTGCCGCCAATGGAGAGAATGGTGACCTTCTTCGCGCGTTCGAGAAAGGGCATGGCGGCGTGAACCGCACTGGAGGCTTCGGGACTGTCGTCCCAGCCGATGCAGACCGAGCCGCCCGCCGGCGCCATCGCCTTTTTCGGCGCGATAAGCACAGGGCGATCGGCCGTCATCATCGCCGCTTCAAGCGCGGTGCCGCCGGCAACACCGGTCGTGCTCTCGCCGAAAACGATCAGATCCGAGAGGCGGCTATGCTTTGCCACCACTTCGTCGCGGCGGCCCGTGACATCGACAAAGCGGACGGAAGGCAATTCTGCCTCGCCGCCCTTGTCCGCCATCGGAATGCCAGCCGCGGCGGCGGCCTTTGCAAGCGACGCCTTCACGCGCGAGGCTGCCTCGTTCGCCCCTTCGCGGGCGGCCTGCATCAGATCCTCGATGACCTGACCCGACACACCATCACCGAGATAGGGCAACGCCTCAGTCGGGTCGGCGCGGGCAAATAGCGCCACAAGCTGTGCCTCGAAAGCCTTGGCAACGGAGAGCGCCGTCGCAAGCACTTCGTCATCTGCCGGCCTTCCAGCAAGCGGCACGAGAATTTTACGAACGGACATGTGTCAGCCTCCTCTTTTCTGCGGACCTTCGACGGGACCGCGTTCCTTTCCGAGCAGCAGCACCGGACAGCCGGCAGCTGCCGAAAGACGTGCAGCATCGTCATCATTGCCGAGCCAGCCGGCATCGACGACCAGAATTCCAACGCCGCCTTGCCGCGAGGCCGTGGCAAGATCGGCAGGCGAAAGGCCCCGCGCAGCAAGGCGCATGAACGGGGCGCCGATGCGCGCGGCTAGCGTTTCGGCAAAGGCGCTGCAGGCCTCGCCGGGGCTCGACCCATCATCGATCGCTGCCACCGGTCTGCCCGGCAGGGGCGATTGCAGCGTTCCGCGCATCGAGGGTGCGGGCGGGACCAGCGCACTTTTCATGCCTGCGCCGCGCGCGACCAGCAACACATCGGCATGCGCCTCGCGAGTGGCGGCCCGAACGGTCCTGCCCACTTCGCGTGAGCCGGTGCCGGCCGCACGGATGACCAGTGTGTCGTCTTCCACGGCATGTTCGGCGAGTGCGGCAAGCGGACGGCCGCGGCGCACGTCGAAGCTCCAGTCGATATGCGCTTCGGAGGCGATGCGAGCGAGCATGCGGCGCGCACTTTCGGCCTGCGCCTTCATGGCGCGGAGCATACGCTCGGCATCGAGTTCGCGGATTTCGCCCGAAAAGGAAATCTCGCGCGCGAATGGGAGGCTCGCTAGATGCAGCAGATTTTCATCCTCGACGAAAATACCCTTCAGCCGCGCATCGACCGAGGCTGCAAGCCGCGCGGCAAGCGCCAACGCATCGCGCGTAACAAGCGATGTGTCGAGGCCGACAACGATCCGCGCCTCTGGCGCATCGCCATTCTGCTCTGACTCTTTCGGGGCTGCCGCCATCACGACCCTTTCTTTCCCGGATTGTCGTCGGAACGCTGCGCAAAGCGGCGCTGATTGTCGGCGAAGGCAGCAAGGCGCTCTTCGGCGCGCGCATAGATCGTGCCCGCCGGGAAATGCCCGTCGGCACCACGAACACCGGCAGGCGCCCCCATCAGCAGTTCGACGCCCTCTTCGACATGCTCCACAGGATAGATCGCAAACATGCCGCGTTCCACCGCATCGACGACATCCTGACGGAGCATGAGATGCTTCACATTCGCGGCCGGGATGATGACGCCCTGGTCGCCAGTGAGGCCGCGCCGCATGCAGATGTCGAAAAATCCTTCGATCTTGTCGTTGACGCCGCCAATGGCCTGTACTTCGCCAAGCTGGTTCACCGAGCCCGTGACAGCAAGGCCTTGCGAAATCGGTGCTTCGGCGAGGGCCGAAATCAGCGCGTAAAGCTCTGCCGACGAAGCGCTGTCGCCGTCGATACCGCCATAGGATTGTTCGAATACCAGGCTCGCATTCATGGACAGCGGGATCTCGGGCAGGAACTGGCCTGAAATGTATCCGGACAGAATGAGCACGCCCTTGGTGTGGATAGGACCGCCGAGCATGACCTCGCGTTCGATGTCTATGACGCGGGTGCTGCCGAGCCCCATACGCACGCGCGCCGTTATGCGGCTTGGACGGCCGAAGGAGACGGCGCCCATGGAAAGAACGGAGAGGCCGTTCACCTGGCCGATGCGCTCCCCTTCCGTTTCGATGATGACGATGTCGCGGGTAATCATCTCAAGGCTGCGTTCGCGCAAACGGTCGGCGCGGCCGATCTGCGCCTCCACGGCTTCATCGACATGCTGCGCGGTAATCGCAATCGCGCCGGCGCTGCGGGCGATATGGTCCGCCTCGCACATGAGATCAACGAGGGGACGCATGACCGTCGAGAGCTTCTCCGCGTCTTCCGCCTGGCGCGACGACCGCTCGATGATGCGGCCGACGCCGGAGCGATCGAAGGGAAGAAGATTCTCCTCGCGGCAGGTGCCCGCGACGAGACGTGCATAGAGAACATCATTCTCCGTTTCGCGGTCGATCTCATCCTCGAAATCGGCGGCGACCTTGAAGAGTTCACCGAAATCGGGATCGAGTTCGCTCAGCATGTAATAAAGATAGCGATCGCCGAGCAGGATGATCTTCACATCGAGGGGGATGGGATCGGGCTCCAGCGTCACGGTGCTGACAAGGCTCAGATATTCGCCCGCGCTTTCGATGAGGATCTTGCGGCGGCGGATGGCGCGCTTCAGTGCATCCCAGGCGAGCGGCTCGCGCAGCAGCTTCAGCGCGTCGATCAGCAGATAACCGCCATTGGCGCGGTGCAACGCGCCGGGCTTGATGAGCATGAAATCGGTGACGAGGGCGCCCATCTGCGGCATGTGCTCAATGCGGCCGAGCAGGTTCGCCATGGTCGGATGATCCTCGTAGAGGATCGGCGCGCCGCCGCCGATATAGCCGCCGGCATCAGCAATATCCTGCGGGCGACGGCTCGTCGTCAGCGTGGCGCGGGCTTCCCTGCCATTGTCGACGGCGACATTCACCTCGTAACGGCGGAAGGGATCGGCGGCCGCAAAGCCGCCACCCCTGCCCTGCATCAGGGCCTGCATGGCCGCCATGACGCGCACCTGCTCCGGCGCCTCATCATTGCCGCCGCTTGCGAATGTCCCGATATTCTCCACGAGATCGGCCATCACCGCATCCAGCCATTTGATGACCTGCGGCAAGCCAGCGAACAGCGCGCGAAGATCGCGCATGGCGCGTTCGACGGAGCGTTCCGCAACTTCACGGTTCAGCTCGCGCACACGCTGATGATGTTCCTTCTGCCAGCCGGGCACATGCTCCAGCGTTTCGGCAAGCTCCTTCTGCAGCGACTGGATGGTCGTTTCGATTGCCTTGCGCTCGGCTTCCGGCAGGTGGTTGAATTCTTCCGGCTTCAGTACATTGCCATCGCGCACTGGCGCGAGCGCGAAGCCCGCAGGCGTGCGCAGCAGCGCAATGTTCTCGGCTTCCGCCTTGACGCGCAGTTCCTCGAAGGCCTGCTCCTGCTTCTCCTGAAACTCCTCGTCAATCGACTGGCGGCGGTTCTGGTATTCCTCGCTTTCGAGGATGGAGGGGATCGTCACGCGCAGATCGTCGACGACGCGGGCCATGCCCTCCTTGAGCTGCCGGCCCGTGCCGGCGCCAAGTTCCAACGCGGCCGGCTTGTGCGGCGTTGCGAAATTGTTGACGTAAACCCAGTCGGACGGCGCGCGCTCGCGCATTGCGACGCCCGCGAGAAAGCGAAGCACCGCTTCATGCTTGCCCGCGCCGTCCGGCCCCAGCACGAAAATATTGTAGCCTTGGCGGCGGATGCCGGTGCCGAAGCGCAGTGCATCGAGGACACGCTCCTGACCGACAAGGCCCGCATGATCGTCGAGTTCAGCCGTGGTCTCGAAATCGAACTGGCTCGTGTCGCAGGCGCGATAGAGGAGTTCTGAAGGTACGGGGTCGACCGCCATTCGCTGTGTTTGCCTCTTTGCGCTTATTCTGGTTCTCGGGCCGGGCGAGTGTGCAGCATATCCCTAGTACCATCATGGTCAAAACAGGGGTTCCGCCGCAATCGGACAGTTCCGCGCAGGCATTTGCCATTCGCGCAATCGACATAAATGACAAAGCTGCGTAAGTTGCGGCACCCATGAGCGCGCAGAAGAACAAACCATCCCGTCCGTCCCGATCGCAGGGGCAGCCCCGCGCATGGCAGCGCATGCTCAGCGGGCGCAGGCTCGATCTGCTCGATCCCTCGCCGCTCGATGTGGAGATCGACGATATTGCCCACGGGCTTGCCCGCGTTGCCCGCTGGAACGGGCAGACGGAGGGCGACCATGCCTTCACGGTTGCCGAACATTGCGTGCTGGTGGACGATATATGCGCGCGACTGCGGCCGGGCTGGCCCGCGAAGTGGCGGCTTGCGGCGCTGCTCCATGATGCGCCGGAATATGTGATCGGCGACATGATCAGCCCCTTCAAGGCGGCGCTCGGCATCGACTACAAGGCGTTTGAACACAGGCTTGCCGCCGCCATCCATATGCGCTTCGGCCTGCCCGCAGAGATCCCCCAGGCAGTCGAGGATCTCATCAAGCGGGCGGACCGGGCGTCCGCCTTTTTCGAGGCGACGCAGATTGCTGGGTTTTCGGATGCAGAAGCGGCAGAGATTTTCGGCCGGCCGCGCGAGCTCACGCCTTTCCAGCTTGAGCCGCTTTCGACAAAGCAGGCCCAAGCGCGCTTTCTCGCCCGTTTTCACCAGCTTTCAGACGCCCTCAGCGACGATAAGTGACCGTTTTCGCTCGACTTACGGCCCCCTTTGCACAAGTCTGTGTTATTCAGGTGGTAAAGTCGATTCAGGCGTAGATGCGGGTCCGATAACAGCATGATGATCTATGTAAGTCCCCTCAGTGCGATTGAAGATGCGATCCGCGAGGTTCGCCCTTCGCATCTCGTGAGCCTGCTCGACCCCGAAACCATGATCGACACGCCAGAGGGCATCGCGCGGGAGCGGCATCTGCGCCTTGGCGTGAACGACATTTCGGAAGAGATCGACACGCTGGTGCCGCCGGGCGCGGCCCATGTCGCCGAGCTCATCCGCTTTGTGCAGGGTTGGGACCAGTCGAGCCCGCTGCTCGTCCATTGCTGGGCGGGGATAAGCCGCTCGACGGCGGCGGCCTTCATCACGCTTTGCGCACTCAATGAGGAACATCCCGAAGAAGAACTCGCGCGGCTTGTGCGGGCGCGCGGCTCCCATGCCCATCCGAACAAGCTTATGGTGCGCCATGCCGATGCGTTGCTCGATCGTGGCGGCCGCATGCTGGCCGCGGTCGAGGCACTCGGGCCCGGCCGCTCCTGCTGGGAAGGCGAACTTTTTTCGCTGCCGCTTCGCCTCGAACAACGCTGAAGCAGCATGACGGCGAAACCGCCAAAAACGTCCGTCCAGTCCGCTGCCGAAGCGGCGATGCGCGCCGACAAGGCCGTCGTCATCGGCCTCAATGCCGCGATCGTGACTGTTTCCGAGAACGAGCCGAAAATCCTGATCGTGCCGCATGACGAGTCGGAAGATTCCGGCGGCTGGGACGCGCTGCCCTTCGGTCCGTTCAATCCGATGCAGCACCGCACGCTTGAAATCGGCCTGCGCTCCTGGGTGCAGGAACAGACGCATCTCGAACTCGGTTATGTCGAACAGCTCTACACATTCGGCGATCGCGGGCGCCATTCGCTCGAGGCCGATACACCGGGGGAGCATGTCGTTTCCGTCGGCTATCTCGCATTGACGCGCGGGCACGACGCGGAATTGCAGGGCGCGGCATGGAGCGACTGGTATCGCCATTTCCCCTGGGAAGACTGGCGCGACGGAAAGCCCGCCATCATCGAACAGGCAATTGTGCCGCTCTTGCGCGATTGGGTGTCGCGGCAGGCGGAAGCAACGCCCGACGAGCTTTCGCGCGGCAAGCGGCGCGACCGGATGCGGCTTTGCTTCGGCGTCGATGGCGTGGCGTGGGACGATGAGAAGGCACTTGAACGCTACGAGCTTCTCTACAGCGCCGGTCTCCTGCAGGAAGCGGCGCGCGACGGGCGGCCAAATGCGCTGACGCTGGCAGACCGGGGCGTGCCCCAGCTTGGACGGCCGATGCAATTCGACCATCGCCGCATTCTCGCAACCGCCATGAGCCGGCTGCGCGCCAAGATCAAATACCGCCCGGTGGCCTTCGAGCTGATGCCGCCCGCCTTCACGCTTTACGAACTGCAGAAGACGGTGGAGGCGCTGCTCGGCCTGCACGTCCACAAGCAGAATTTCCGCCGACTGGTCGAAAATGCGGGGCTTGTGGAACGGACGGGGCGCATGTCCACCCGGACAGGCGGCCGGCCCGCCGAACAGTTCCGCTTCCGCCGCGAAGTGCTGAACGAGCGCCCCGCGCCCGGCCTCCGCCTCGCCCCTTCGCGCAGCCGGGCGAACAGCTGAGATTTCACGAAATATTTTCCCCGCGCTTTTTTGCACGGGAAGGCGCTTGAAACGGGTGGCCGCCGCCCCATTATTTTTGGCGTTGACGGGTGTAATGCTCAGACGTAGCATAAGCCCTATTGGAGAACCCGGCCCCTTTCCGGTTCCACGGGAACATGAAGATGGGTGCCGGTGTTTTTGATACCCTATATATGCTCAAAATGAGTATATCAGGGACAGCGACAGGAGGTCGATATGGCCCTCGCAGGTGACATGCTGCAGAAGACGGGCACGAAGCCCGCGGCGCGCGCGTTCAAGCCGCTGGAGATGCCCGAGCTCGAATATACGCCCGGCCTCGCAAAGGAGATGGCACCTCTCTACGAGAAGGTGAAACATGTCATCCCCTCGGTCGAGTGGCCCTTCTTCGCGCCCTATATCCACGCGATCAACCGGCTCAAGAAAGAGCGCGGCGCCGTCGTGCTCGCGCATAACTACCAGACGCCGGAAATCTTCCACTGCGTCAGCGACATTGCGGGCGACAGCCTGCAGCTTGCCAAGGAAGCGGCGAAGGTCGATGCCGATGTGATCGTCCAGTGCGGCGTTCACTTCATGGCCGAGACGTCGAAGCTGCTCAATCCGCACAAGACTGTGCTGATCCCGGACTCAAAGGCCGGCTGCTCGCTTGCCGATTCCATCACCGGCGCCGATGTGCGGCTGCTCCGCGAAAAATTCCCCGGCGTGCCGGTCGTGACCTATGTGAACACATCTGCCGAAGTGAAGGCGGAGAGCGATATCTGCTGCACTTCCTCCAACGCATTGAAGGTTGTCGAAAGCTTCGGCACGGACCGGGTGCTCTGCATTCCTGACGAATATCTGGCGCAGAACATCGCCAAGCAGACCAGGGTGAATATCCTCACCTGGAAGGGTCATTGCGAAGTGCATGAGCGCTTCACGGCGGAGGAACTGCGCCAGTATCGCCGCGACGATCCGAACATCGTCATCATCGCGCATCCCGAATGCCCGCCCGAAGTCGTGGCGGAAGCCGATTTCTCCGGCTCCACTTCCGGCATGATCAACTGGGTGAAGGAAAACCAGCCCAAGCGTGTCGTCATGGTGACGGAATGTTCCATGAGCGACAATGTGGCGGTCGAGAACCCGAATGTCGAGTTCGTCCGTCCCTGCAATCTCTGCCCGCATATGAAGCGCATCTCGCTGAAGAATATTCTCGAGAGCCTCGTCTATATGCGCGAGGAAGTGACGGTCGATCCGGCGGTGGCCGTGCGTGCGCGGCAGGCCGTGGAACGGATGATCAATCTCGGCAACTGAGCCCGTCCTTTCTAGGCCGCTCATTCGGGAGGTGCCGTCATGGCACAAGGCAACATCGTCGATGCAGGCGACGTTCTGATCGTCGGCGCAGGTCTCGCGGGGCTTTTCACGGCTCTGAAGCTCGCGCCCCGTCCGGTGACCGTTCTCGCGGGCGCACCGATTGGTGATGGCGCGTCGAGTTCCTGGGCGCAGGGCGGCATAGCCGCTGCCATCGAACCGGGCGACACGGCAGAATCCCATGCCGCCGACACGATTGCAGCGGGTGCAGGCACGGTGGACGAGGAAGCCGCGCTGTCGATTGCACGCGACGCAGCCATCCGCATAGAAGATCTGCTGCGCCTTGGCGTGCCCTTCGACCGCGACATCGAAGGCAAGCTCACGGTCGGCCGCGAGGCCGCGCATAGCCACCGGCGCATCGTGCATGTGAAGGGCGACCAGGCCGGCAAGGCGATCATGCAAGCGCTTGTGGCTGCCGTGCGCGCCTGCCCCTCCATCCGCGTGATGGAAGGACTGTCTGCCTATGAACTTGCTATCGAGAACGGGCGCGCTGCCGGCGTTTTTGCACGGCCAGCCCATGCCGCGACGGCACCGCAGCCGCTGCTCATAAAGGCGCGGGCTGTCGTGCTTGCGTCTGGCGGCGTCGGCCAGCTTTTCGCCGTGACGACAAATCCACGCGAGGCACGGGGAGAAGGCGTCGCCATGGCGGCGCGCGCTGGCGCGGTGATCGCCGATCCCGAATTCGTGCAGTTCCACCCGACATCCATCGCCTCGACCCACGATCCTGCACCGCTTGTCACGGAGGCCCTGCGCGGCGAAGGCGCCGTGCTCATCAACAAGACCGGCCAGCGCTTCATGCTCACGATCCATGAGGATGCGGAGCTTGCCCCGCGCGACATCGTGGCCCGCGCGATCCACCGCGAGATCGCGGCCGGGCGTGGCGCCTTCCTCGATGCGCGGGCGGCCCTCGGCGCACGCTTCGCAGAGGCCTTCCCGACCGTTTACGAGACCTGCCGCTCGCTCGGCATCGACCCGGCTCAGTCTGCAATTCCGGTTGCACCGGCGGCGCATTATCACATGGGCGGCATTCTGGTGAATGCGCGCGGGCGCAGCACCATCGAAGGTCTGTGGGCCTGTGGCGAAGTCGCATCCACCGGCATGCATGGCGCGAACAGGCTCGCCAGCAACTCACTGCTCGAGGCCATTGTTTTCGGTGCCCGTATCGCCTCCGATATCGATGGTTCTGTGCCCGGCGCAAGAGCGGGCCACGACATCGCACCGCCGGTCATAGGTAGGCGAGAAGTGGCGGATGCGCCTTTCGTGCAGCAGCTCCGGCAGATCATGTCGGCACATGTGGGCGTCGAGCGCGACGGCGCGGGGCTTGCCCATGCGCTGACGGAAATTCAGCGCCTTGAGCGCGCGGCAGGTGCGGCGAGCCTATTCGGCAATATTGCGACGACGGCGAAACTCATAGCGGCTGCCGCCTTTGCCCGCGAGGAAAGCCGCGGTGGCCACTACCGCACCGATTTCGCCGAGCCGCGCGCCGCCTGGCGGCATCGCAGCTTCATCACGCTGAAGGAAGCAACGCGCATCGCCGACGCGGCGACGGAAGAATTCGCCCGATCGGGCGCCGAGGAAGCACAGGTTACCGCATGATACTGACGCCGCTGCCCCCGCTGATGATCGAGCCGGCGGTGCGCGCCGCGCTTCTCGAAGACCTTGGCCGCGCGGGCGACATCACCACGCAGGCGACGGTACCGGCGGAAGCGAAGGCACGCGTGCTCATCAATGCGCGCCAGCCGGGCCGCATTGCAGGGCTCGATTGCGCGCGCATGGCATTTCGCCTCATCGATCCGTCGCTCAAGGTCGCCGTGGTGAAGGGCGACGGCTGCGATGTGGAGCCCGGCGACACCATTGCCGCCATCGAAGGCCCGGCGCGTGGCATCCTCACGGGTGAGCGCGTGGCGCTCAATTTCCTCGGGCACATGTCCGGCATAGCGACCGCAACGCGCGAAATTGCGCGCGCCATCGAAGGCACGAAGGCGCATGTATGCTGCACACGGAAGACGACGCCGGGACTGCGCATATTCGAGAAGTACGCCGTGAAGGCCGGTGGCGGCATGAACCACCGCTTCGGCCTCGACGATGCCGTCCTCATCAAGGACAACCATATCGCCGTATCGGGCG
The DNA here is from genome assembly GCF_046297875.1 of Parvibaculum sp. GTDB lineage: Bacteria > Pseudomonadota > Alphaproteobacteria > Parvibaculales > Parvibaculaceae > Parvibaculum. The sequence goes on from NZ_JBKBHD010000001.1 coordinate 191,694, forward strand.
GCATCGCGGCCGCCATTGCCCGAGCCAGGGAAGCGAGCGGGCATATGGTGAAGATCGAGGTGGAGGTTGACACGCTCGATCAGCTCGACGAGGCGCTTACCGCAGGGGTCGATGCGGTGCTGCTCGACAATATGACGCCGGAGCAGCTTGCCGAGGCCGTGCGCCGCATCGGGGGACGCGCCATCGCCGAAGCGTCCGGCCGCATCACGGCAGCCACAGCGCCGGCCATAGCGGCCGCCGGCGTCGACCTCATTTCCTGCGGCTGGATCACCCATTCCGCACCCTGCCTCGATATCGGGCTCGACTTCGACTCGCTGACCGCCTCCTGACCGCGCTTCCCGCTTTCCCGGCGGCTGAAACTGGACTACGGTCCATAAAATCAGAACAGCAAGCACGGGAGACTCCCTCATGGGACAGGCAAACGGACGGAAGTCCATTTTCATCACAGGTGCAGCGTCGGGCATGGGCCTCGAGACGGCGCGGCTCTTTGCGAGCAAGGGCTGGTTCGTCGGCGGCTATGACGTGAACGGCGCGGGGCTCGCCGCGCTCGAAAAGGAGCTTGGGCCGGACAATTGCATCGTGCGCAAGCTCGACGTGACCGACAAGGACGCCTATGAAGCGGCTGTCGCCGATTTCGGCGATGCGACGGGCGGCAAGATGGACCTGCTCTTCAACAATGCGGGCATCGGCGCAGGCGGGCTTTTCGCCGACATGGACTTTGCCGACAATCTGCGCGTGGTTCAGGTGAATTTCATCGGTGTACTGAACGGTATTCATGCCGCGCTGCCGCTGCTGAAAGCGACCGGCAATTCGCTCTGCTTCACCACATCTTCATCGTCAGCCACTTTCGGCATGCCGGGCATTGCGGTCTATTCGGCAACAAAACATGCGGTGAAGGGCCTCACCGAGGCGCTCTCCGTGGAGTTCAAGCTGATAGGTGTGCGCGCGGCGGATGTGCTGCCGGGGCTGATCGACACGCCGATCCTGCCGGAAGGCGCTGCTGCCAATGCGCCGAAGGAAGGCATGTTCCGCGCCATTCCGCCGGTCGAAGTCGCGAAGGTTGTCTGGAAAGCCTATGGCTCGGACAAGCTGCACTGGTATGTGCCGCCGGAACTCGTCGAACTCGACAAGATGGCGACCAATGCGCCGGAAGCGACGCGGGAACAATTCGCAACGACCGGTCCGCTCGCGGGGCTGCTGGCGCAGGCCGCAGAAGCTGCGAAGAACAAGGGCTGAATTTCAGCGTGATTATGGCCGAGAGGGCCGCTCGCTAGGATTTCATTGTTTCCATGAAACAATGAAATCCTAGCGACATTTGATTTGTCGCGTTTCCGGACGGTGAACCGGATTCCACTTCACCTGGAAATGCTTCAGGAGCGGCCTTCGCGTGCCGGACGATAGAAGATGTGGCGGCCAATCTTCGCCACTTCGACCATGCTCGACGCCCAATAGGGCTGCACATAGTCCGCATGGTAATACATGGCGGGTGCAAGCTCCTGCGCATCGATGCGGCCGAGCGTCACATATTCCGCCGTGCGGCGGGCCTTCGCCCAGGCGCGGCGCTCGTTCGGCCGCTTGTTGAGCGTTGCATCGCAGGTGAAGGAAAATTGGCAGCCGGTCTTGCGGCTCGCGCCCTGATAGACCACGCCGCAAATACTGTCAGGATAGTTCGGCGCGCTCACGCGATTGAGAATGACACGGGCAACCGCAAGCTGGCCTTCCACGGATTCGCCGCGCGCCTCGAAATAGATGCCCACGGCAAGGCAGCGGCGCTCCGCCTCGATCAGCTGCGCGCGCAGGCGAACCAGCGGCGTATCGACATCCATGGGCGAGCCCGGCGCCGGCAGGATGATGCTCGCATGTTCAAGCTGGGCGTCGAGGAAGGAATTGTCGCCTGCAAAGGCACCCGCAAGGTCGCGGCCATGCGAAGGGGCGAGCGCGGTCATCGGCAGGTCGGAGGAGCGGACGGCGACCACGGGGTCGGGCGTCGTCATGGCCGAGACGATGTTGAACGACACAAATCCCAGGCACAGGGCTGCCGCAGCCGTCTGCGCAGCGCCGGAGACAAGGTGGCCCAGGTCGAGCCATTGAAACAATCTACGCATCGTTCTCTAAACCGTCTCTGCTTTGTTGTTCTTGCAGACCCGACGACCACCCTCTCCGGGGTTTCCGGTCCGGCCCCTTTCGGGAACCTCTTTCAAGCCTGTCGGACAGCACCGCTATAAACGTGCCAGAGCCCGATGCCTCTTCGACACCTGGGCAAATATCACTCGTTAATCAGCGCGGGAGGTAACACGGCGATTCAGGCGCAACAATGTCATAATTGCGTCTTAGTGAATGACACGACTTATGTAATTGAAATGAAACGCTTTTCAAGGTGCGGCAAATCGCATCGCAGCAAAAATGCAACGCATGTGACGCAACGTAATATACGCCGCCCACGCATTTTACAGCGACTCAAAGCGTTAACAAACATGACTCAATTTTGCCCAATTTCTTAATCATCCGTATACACACCATCTCGAAACGGGACAATCCGTATCCGGACGATCAAGCAGCAGTTCAGGCCGTGGCGCCGCCGGAAACCGGATTACCACCGCCTGCAAGCGCAGATTGTGCCGTCGCCAGCCGCGCGATCGGTACCCGGTAGGGCGAGCAGGAAACGTAGGTGAGGCCTACTTCCTCGCAAAAGGCGATGGAAGCGGGGTCGCCGCCATGTTCGCCGCAGATGCCGAGCTTGATATCCGGCCTCGTCTCCCTGCCGCGCTCCACCGCAATGCGCACAAGCTCGCCCACGCCCTCGCGATCCAGCGAGACGAAGGGATCCTGCGAGAGGATTTTCTTGCCCATATAGTCGTTCATGAAATGGGCGGCATCGTCGCGGCTGATGCCATAGGTCGTCTGGGTGAGATCGTTGGTGCCGAAGGAGAAGAACTCCGCCGACTGCGCAATTTCGCGCGCCATGAGCGCGGCGCGCGGCAGCTCGATCATGGTGCCGATGATGTATTCGAGCTTCTGGCCTTTTTCCTTTTCGACTTCGGCCGCAACGGCAACGATCCGCTCTTTCAGGAAGTCGAGTTCGGCCTTCATGCCGACCAGCGGAATCATGATTTCCGGGATAACGGCGGCACCCGCCTTTTCGGCCGCGAGCAGCGCGCCCTCGAAAATGGCGCGGGCCTGCATTTCGTAGATTTCGGGATAGGAAATACCGAGGCGGCAGCCGCGATGGCCGAGCATCGGGTTCGTTTCCGCGAGATCAGCAAGGCGGCGGGCGAGCTTGTCCGCATCCGCACCCGTTTCCTTCGCGAAGTCCGCAATCTCCGCCTCGCCTTTCGGCAGGAACTCATGCAGCGGCGGATCGAGCAGACGGATCGTGACGGGAAGCCCGTGCATGATCTCGAAGAGCTGGCGGAAATCGTCGCGCTGCATGGGCAATATCTTATCGAGTGCGGCGCGGCGGCCCTTCGCGTCATCGGCCAGGATCATCTGGCGCACGGCGACGATGCGGTCTTCCTCGAAGAACATGTGTTCGGTGCGGCAAAGGCCGATGCCTTCGGCACCGAACTTGCGGGCCGTCTCGGCATCATGCGGCGTTTCCGCATTGGTGCGCACTTCCATGCGGCGGTGCCTGTCGGCCCAGGTCATGAGCGTGGCAAAATCGCCGGAGAGTTCCGGCTGCAGCGTCGGGATTTCGCCTTTCAGCACCTGCCCCGTCGAGCCGTCAACCGTGATGATATCGCCCTTCTTCACGGTGACTCCGGAGGCGGTGAATGTTTCCGAACGGTAGTCGATGCGGATCGAGCCTGCGCCGGACACGCAGGGCCGGCCCATGCCGCGCGCGACAACCGCCGCATGGCTCGTCATGCCGCCGCGGGAGGTGAGGATCGCGACCGCAGAATGCATGCCATTGATGTCTTCCGGGCTCGTTTCGACGCGCACCAGAATGACATTGCGGCCCGACTGGCGGAGCGCCGCGGCCTCGTCCGAACTGAAGACGACTTCGCCCGATGCCGCGCCCGGCGAGGCGGGAAGGCCCGTCGCCAGAACGTCGCGCGGCGCTTCCGGGTCGAGTGTCGGATGCAGCAACTGGTCGAGCGAGGCAGGATCGACGCGGGAGATCGCCGTCTGCTCGTCGATCAGGCCTTCGGCAACCATTTCCACCGCAATCTTCAGCGCGGCCTTTGCCGTGCGCTTGCCGGCGCGCGTCTGGAGCATCCAGAGCTTGCCTTCCTGCACGGTGAATTCGACGTCCTGCATGTCGCGGTAATGCCGCTCCAGCCGGTCGAAATTTGCCGCAAGTTCGGCGAAGGCTTCCGGCATCGCCTCTTCCATCGAAGGCAGCTTGTCGTTGCCCTCGATGCGCGCCTTTTTCGTCAGGCTTTGCGGCGTGCGGATGCCGGCCACCACATCTTCGCCCTGCGCGTTCACAAGGAACTCGCCGTAATAGGCGCGCTCGCCGGTGGATGGATTGCGCGTGAAGGCAACGCCTGTCGCGCTCGAATTGCCCATATTGCCGAAGACCATCGCCTGCACATTGACGGCGGTGCCCCAGCTGTCGGGAATATTGTGCAACCGGCGATAGGTCTCCGCGCGGCGGTTCCGCCACGAGCCGAAAACGGCGCCGATCGCGCCCCAGATCTGTTCATTCACATCCTGCGGGAAAGGCTTGCCGAGATCTTCCTGTACGCGCGCCTTGTAGCGGACGATCACATCCTGCCAGTCGGCGGCGGAAAGCTCCGTGTCAAGATTATATTCCTGCTCTTCCTTGTAGTATTCGAGGATTTCCTCGAAATTGTGATGATCGACGCCGAGCACCACATCGGAATACATGGAAATGAAGCGGCGATAACTGTCGAAGGCGAAGCGTTCGTCGCCCGCACGCTTCGCAAGCCCCGCCGCCGTCTCGTCGTTGAGGCCGAGGTTCAGCACCGTGTCCATCATGCCGGGCATGGAGGCGCGCCCGCCGGAGCGGACCGAAACGAGAAGCGGGTTCGCCGGATCGCCGAAGGCCATGCCGACCGCCTTGCCTATGGCGGCGAGCGCCTCTTCCACCTGGGCGCGGAGGCCTTCGGGGTAGTTCCGGTCATTGTCGTAAAAGGCGGTGCAGACTTCCGTGGTGATGGTGAAGCCCGGCGGCACGGGCAGGCCGATATTCGACATTTCGGCAAGGTTCGCGCCCTTGCCGCCCAAGAGATCGCGCATCGACGCCGCGCCTTCCGCCTTGCCGTCACCGAAGGAATAGACCCACTTCTTCTCAGCCATCGCACTTGCCTTTGGTTTGGGTGAAGTACCCAACACAACAAAATGTCATGCCCGGACTTGATCCGGGCATCCAGGGGCCGCTTGCTCAGAGCCTTGTAGCTCTGGATTGCCGGGTCAAGCCCGGCAATGACAACTGCTTTGGGTCGCGGGTCAGCCCTCGACCTTCGAAAAATCGGCGACCTCGTGAAGCGCGGCGCGAATTTGAGCCAGCAGCTTCAGGCGGTTTGCGCGAACCTTCGGATCATCGGCATTGACCGTCACCTTGTCGAAGAAGGCATCGACCGGCGCGCGGAGCGTGGCGAGCGCCGACATGGCAGCGGCGAAATCTTCCTGTGCCACGGCATCCTTCGCGCGGCTCGTGGCGGCGGCGATGGCGGCGGCGAGCGCCTTTTCCTCATCCTGAGCGAAGAGCGCGGCATCCGGCGTGGCGTCATAGCCCGCGCCGTCCTTCTTCTCCTCGATGCGGAGGATATTCACCGCACGCTTGTAACCGGCCAGCAGGTTAGCGCCGTCTTCGGTGCCAAGAAATTCCGACAGGGCTTCCACGCGCTTCACGATCAGCACGAGATCGTCCTGACCTTCGAGTGCGAAAACGGCATCGACCAGATCGTGACGGGCACCACGGTCTCGCAGATAGACCTTCAGGCGGTCTGCGAAGAAGGAGAGGAGATCGATCGATGTTGTTGAGACGCTCCGCCCCGACCAATTTTTCCTACCGCCGCCTATGCCAAATGTTCCACCTTTCGCTCGGGCTACGCTAGCTAATGTCAAGTCGATTTCATCGCGGCTAACTTCGAGAATATCGACAAGACGGACTCTCACCAAATTCTCAACAAAAATTCGCGTTACGCCTAGTGCAGCGCGTCTCAGCGCATAAGGGTCTTTCGAGCCTGTCGGCCTCTCGTAAATTGTCCAGAAACCGGCCAGCGTGTCGATCTTATCGGCGAGCGCAACGACCTTGCCGAGCGGTGTTGCGGGAACATCGTCGGTCGGGCCGAGCGGCGAGTAGTGTTCTGCAATCGCGTTCGCGATCTCGTCGCCGAGCCCGTCGTTTCGCGCGTAGTACGCGCCCATCAGGCCCTGCAATTCAGGAAATTCGCCGACCATGCCTGTGGTGAGGTCGGCCTTGGCAAGTTCGCCCGCGACACGCGCCTTCGCAGAATCCGCACCGGGCACGAAGGGCGCAAGCGCCTCGGCGAGCTTGCCGATGCGGATGGCCTTGTCATGCACCGTGCCCAGCTTCGCATGGAAGACGACCTCTGCCAGTTTCGGCAGGCGGCTTGTCAGCGTCTGCTTGCGGTCCTGATCCCAGAGGAAGCGCGCATCGGCGAAGCGGGCGCGCAGCACGCGTTCATTGCCGTTCACGATGGCCTTGCCGCCATCTTCCGCCTCGATGTTCGCCACCACGATGAAGCGGTTGCTGAGTTTCCCTTTCGCGTCGTGCAGCGCGAAATATTTCTGGTTTGCGCGCATGGTGCTTGTCAGCACTTCCTGCGGCACGGACATGAATTCATCATCGATCCTGCCGATCAGCGGCACGGGATATTCGACAAGCCCGGCCACTTCATGGAGCAGCGCCTCGTCCTCGACGAGCGTCAGGCCTTCGGCTTCGGCCAGCGCCTTCGCTCCCGCATGGATGAAATGGGCGCGCTTCGCCGGGTCGAGAACGACCTTCGCTTCCGTGAGCTTCATTTCGTAATCGGCAAAATCCTTCACCGCGAAGGCGGCAGGGGCCATGAAGCGGTGGCCGCGCGTCGTGTCGCCCGACCTGATGCCGTCGACCTCAAAGGGCACGACCTTGCCGCCGAGCAGGCAGAGGATCGAATGAAGCGGGCGCACCCAGCGCAACGTGCCGCCGCCCCAGCGCATCGATTTCGGCCAGGGGAAGGCGCGGATCACGCCGGGCACGATCTCGGCGATCAAATCCGCCGTCGCCCTGCCCTTCTTTTCCGTCACCGCGACATAGAAGGCGCCCTTCTTGTCTTCCTGCACCGTCGCCTGATCGATGGAGGCGAGGCCCGCCGCGCGGAGAAAACCGTCGATCGCCTGTTGCGGCGCGCCGACTTTCGGGCCCTTCCGTTCTTCCTTCACATCGGGCGTGCGCTCGGGCAGGCCGTCGATGACGAGCGCGAGGCGGCGCGGCGTCGCATAGGCGCGCGCATTCTTTCCATCGACGCCCGCTTCCTTCAGCGCCTCGCCGACAAGGCGCACGAGATCCTCTCCGCCACGCTTCTGCATCCGCGCGGGAATTTCCTCGGAGAAGAGTTCGAGAAGAAGCTCGCTCATGCGCGTGCCTCCTGCGACTTCACCCAGGCTTCGGCGCAGCCCTTGGCGAGGGTGCGGACGCGGCCGATATAGGCCTGCCGCTCGGTGACGGAGATCACGCCGCGCGCATCGAGCAGGTTGAAATTGTGGCTTGCCTTGATGACCTGGTCATAGGCCGGCAGCGCCAGCCCCTTTTCGAGAAGCGAGGCGCATTCCTTTTCGGCATCCTCGAAATGACGGAAGAGCATTTCCGTGTTCGCATGCTCGAAATTATGCGCGGAGAATTCGACTTCCGCCTGATGGAACACATCGCCATAGGTCACGCGGTCTTCGCCCATCGCGCCGTTGAAGTCGAGTTCATAGCCGTTGTCGATGCCCTGGATATACATGGCAAGGCGCTCGAGGCCGTAGGTGAGCTCGCCGGAAACGGGGTTGCAGTCGATGCCGCCCACCTGCTGGAAATAGGTGAATTGCGAGACTTCCATGCCGTCGCACCAGACTTCCCAGCCAAGCCCCCAGGCGCCGAGCGTCGGGCTCTCCCAGTCGTCCTCGACGAAGCGGATGTCGTGGTTCGCGGCGTCGATGCCGAGCACCTTCAGGCTTTCGAGATAAAGCTCCTGAATGTTTTCCGGGCTCGGCTTCAGGATCACCTGAAACTGGTAATAGTGCTGGAAGCGGTTCGGGTTCTCGCCATAGCGCCCGTCGGTCGGCCGGCGCGAGGGCTGCACGTAAGCGGCCTTCCAGGGCTTCGGGCCCAGTGCGCGGAGCGTCGTCGCCGGATGGAAGGTGCCCGCGCCCATCGCCATGTCATATGGCTGGAGGATGACGCAGCCCTGCGCGGCCCAGAACGCCTGCAGTTTCAGGATCAGGGACTGGAATGAATTGTCGGGCTTCGCCGTCATGTCGGGAGGCGCTTTCAAGCGGGATCGGCCAGCGGAATCAAGGCCCGCGACCGCGCTGCCTCGGGCGGGCGCAAACTAGCCGCCGCCCCGGTAAGGGTCAAGTTCATGGCAGGAAAAGGGATTTGCGCCCGTGCGGGGTCTCCCCGCCGGACGCAAGGCCGGAGGGCGAAGGCTCAGTCGCGGCGGCTGTGGTCCGGCACGTAGATGCCGTCGCCGCCATCGCGCAGCGTGCCGAGATCGCGCGGTTCCATGCGGTTCTGCGGCCGGGCGCGGGCAAAGGCTTCCCGCTGGCGCATCGCGGCGCGCTGGATCGCCTGATAAGCGGCGTAGAATGCCACCAGGAAAATGGCGGCAAAGACGATCTTCGTCATGTCATCGTCCTCTCAGTACTGGCAGGCCTGTGGCCAGGTGCCGGGCCCACTTGAGCCATTAAAGGCCAAAACGGCTCCAAAGGGAACGCCTCTCGGCTGCGGCAATGAGCCCATCGCCGAGTTCGGCGGCAAATCCCGCCCCAAGCCGGGCGAAAAGCCCCTCGCCGCGGCTCGAATCGACGCCACCGCCCGCCGATGGCCGCCACCAGGGCCCCCGCGAGGAGACGAGCTTCAAACGCACTTCCTTGCCGAAAAGCTCGCGCATCTTGCCGCGGACATCGCCAATGCCGTCGGCGAGGCCCCGGGCCACCGCGCCCTCGCCCGCCCAGAAGGCGCCAGAGAAGATTTCCGGGTCGTCCTTTTTTAGCCGCTCGCCGCGCGCGTCCGAAACTAGCTTCTTGAAGTAGTCATGCACGTCGCCCTGCAGCGCCTTCAGACGGGCAACCTCTTCGGGCTTTTCCGGCTGGAAGGGATCGAGCATGGCCTCGCTCTCGCCGGCCGTGTGCACGCGGCGCTCGACGCCCAGTTTCTCGATCAGGCCGGTGAAACCGAAACCCGCAGAAACGACGCCGATGGAACCGAGGACCGAGCTTTGATCGGCGTAAATCTCGTCAGCCGCGCAGGCGATCATGTAGCCGCCTGAGGCCGCCACATCTTCGGCAAAGGCATAGACCGGCACACCCTTCTCTTCCGCAAGCGACCGGATACGCTTGTAGATCAGAGAGGACTGGACGGGCGAGCCTCCCGGCGAATTGATGAGGAGTGCAACCGCCTTCACGCCGCGCATGGAAAAGGCAGCTTCAAGCGCGGCGGCGACGGCGGCGAGATTGAGCCCGCCGCGCAACGGCTGGGACGGGCCGATGATGCCCGATAGCCGCACCACGGCGACCACGGGTTTCGGGGACCAGCCAGGGGCGACACGGCGGCGGAGCGGGCCGGGAAGGAAAGGCGCAATTCGGTTTCTCATGCCACCATAGATAGGGTGGCGCGGCGGATGCGGCAAGCCGCGCCCTCCGGTGTTCAGCCCGGCTGATCAAGACGGAGGGGAGCACCCTCGCGCAGCAGGCCTTCGGCATGCGGCGTGAAGCGGCCATCCGCCCCATGCAGCAGGAGGCCGGGGCGAAGCGTCAGCGGCGCCCTGGAATCGCGCTGACCGCGCACGATCACGCGCGAGGCGGGCTTGCCTGCCGCCGGCCAGAGCGGAAAGACCTCGATGCCGCCGAGATGGCCCGACATGACGCCGAGCAGCGCCGCAAGCGCATCCGCCCGGTGGACGAATGTCACCGTGCCCTTGGGCCGCGCCATGACGCAGCAGAAACGCACCCAGTCGTCGAGATCGGAGCCGAGCGTCAGGTGATGCGATTGCGCCTTGCTGGCATCGGGCGGCGCGGGGCTCGCCGCCGGATCGTGAAACGGCGGATTGGCGAAAACATGGTGCCAGCTATTGGGCGCGAAGCCCGCCGCTGCGAGATCGCGCACGGGCAGGCCGATATCGCCCTCGGCGATCGAAACACGGTCCGCAAAGCCGTTGCGCGTGATGTTTTCGCCGGCGAGGCGGACGAGCTCCGGCTGCAACTCGAGGCCCGCGACTTCAAGCCCGCTCACACGCGAGGCGAGGCAGAGGCTTGCAACACCAACGCCCGCGCCCGCCTCCAGCACGCGCTCGCCTTCGCGCGCGGGCACGGAGGCTGCAAGCAGCACCGCGTCGAGCCCTGCGCGATAGCCTTTCGCGGGCTGCAGGATCTTCAGCCTGCCGCCGAGAAAGCCGTCATCGGTAACGTCATTGGCCGGCTTTTCATCTGCCCGTGTTGCGCTCATCAGCCGCTCCTCTGAACCTCGTCGAGAATGTTCCGTGCGCGCCCGTAATCGTCATCCACCACCATGATACGCTTTGGCAGGATGCCGAGCGAGCCTTCCGTCAGGCTCATATGGACATCCATTTCGAAGGGCTCAATACCCTCCTCGCGCAGCCTGTGCATGAGAAAGGAGACGAGCACCGGGTCGTTGGTTCGAATCAACTCTTTCAAGCCGATTTGCCCTTTCCCTCCGCGAGATGTGCGGCGAATTGCGCCGCGTTTCACGAGTTATCTAGGTCCTGCGGGCCTTGCCGCACAGGGGGTGTCAACCTATGCTCCCTCATGACGGCAAGATAACACAAGCCGGTTGTGGATAATTCGGGCTGCGAGGCGGCCTGTCCCGAAGCAGGAGTGGCGCGTGGGCGTTGTTGTTCCTCTTGATGAAGATCGCGGGCGCGGGCAGAACGCGATCGCGGAATTGCAGGCGCTGGTTCGCGGCGAGATGGAAGCGGTAGACGATTTCATCCGTGAACGGATGGCATCCGACGTGCCGATGATCCCCGAGCTTGCGAGTTATCTCATCAATTCGGGCGGCAAGCGGCTGCGCCCCATGCTCACCATCGCCGCCTCCAAGATGTGCGGCTATACCGGCAAGCATCACATCAAGCTCGCGGCGACCGTCGAATTCCTCCACACGGCAACGCTTCTCCATGACGATGTGGTGGATGAAAGCGATCTCCGCCGCGGCAAGGAAACGGCGCGGATGGTCTGGGGCAACCAGGCGAGCGTTCTCGTCGGCGATTTCCTGCTCGGACGCGCCTTCAAGCTGATGGTCGAGACGAAGTCGCTTCGCGCGCTCGAGATCATCGCGGATGCGGCCTCGATCATCGCGGAAGGCGAAGTGATGCAGCTTGCCGCCGCCAAGGACACGGGCACGACGGAAGACGCCTATATGCGTGTGATTTCGGCCAAGACGGCGGCGCTGTTTGCCGCGGCCTCGGAAATCGGCGCAGTGATCGCGCAGCGCGAAGGCACGGAAGCGGCGGCCCTTCACTCCTATGGCCGCAATCTTGGCATCGCCTTCCAGCTTGTCGACGATGCGCTCGACTATGGCGGCCGCGCGACGGCACTCGGCAAGAATACGGGCGACGATTTCCGCGAAGGCAAGATCACGCTTCCCGTCGTCCTTGCCTACCGGCGCGGCAATGCGGAAGAGCGTGCCTTCTGGCAGCGCACGCTGCAGGAAGGCAACCGGCAGGACGGCGACTTCGAACGCGCCGTTGAGCTGATGCACCGCCATTCAGCGCTGGAAGACACGATTGCACGAGCGAAGCATTATGGCGCCATCGCCATCGACGCGCTGGCGATCTTCCCGGAAAGCCCCTACCGCGACGCACTGACGAAACTCGTCGAATTCTGCATCAACCGGAACCACTGACGACAGGCGCCGCAACGGCCCACCAGCCGGGATGGGCCGTGGCGAATGCGCTTGCGGCGGCAAGTGCCTCTGCTTCCTTTGCATATATGCCGAAGCAGGTCGCGCCCGAGCCGGACATGCGCGCAAGGCGGCAGCCCGGCGTTGCGGCGATCTGACCGATCACATTGCCGACCACCGGCAGCAGCGCGCGCGCAGGCCGTTCGAGATCGTTCGGCTCGTTCTCGAGCCACGAAACGAGTCCATCGAGCATTACGAAGTCCGGCAAGGAAACGTCCTCGGGCGCAGAGGCGAGTGGCGGCGCGGCGAGCGCGCGAAAGACATCGGCTGTCGATAGGGCCGCGCCGGGATTGACCAGCAGCAGCCAGAATTCCGGCAGGCGCGGCAGTCGCACGATCTTCTCGCCGACGCCGCTCATCAGCGCAGGCGATGGATCGAGACAGACCGGCACATCGGCGCCGAGCGAGGCGGCAAGTCGCGTCAGCGCTGTCCCCTCGGGCGCAACTTTCCAGAGGCGCAACAGCGCGCGCAGCGTTGCTGCCGCATCCGCCGAGCCACCGCCAATGCCCGATGCCACCGGCAGGTTCTTTTCGAGCGTGATGTGTGCGCCTGCGTTGACGCCGCAGAGATCGCTCAAGTCGCGCGCAGCGCGCATAACCAGATTGTCCCGCCCGGACGAGAGCGCCGCGGCGAATGGGCCTTCTATATCGAGCGCCAGATCAGTGGCGGTGCGCGCCTCGATCCTGTCGGAAATGCCGGCGAAGACGACAAGACTTTGCAGCTCATGATAGAGGTCGTTCCGGCGGCCGAGCACGCGCAGGCTCAGATTGATCTTGGCGAAGGCGAGTTCCCGCTTCGGCGCGGACATCACGAGCCCGCTTGCGATTGCGCCTTGGCTTCCTGCTCGGCCTTTTCGCCGGCCTCAAGGCCGAAATCGAGTTTGGTGCGCAGGATTTTCTCACGTCCCGCCTCGGGTTCGAGCGACAAGGCATGGCTCCATTGATAGCGTGCCTCGATGCGGCGGCCGACCTTCCAGAAGGCATCGCCCAGATGCTCGTTGATCGTCGGATCACCGGGCTGCAATTCGACCGCGCGTTCGAGATATTTCACGGCGAGATCGTATTCGCCGAGGCGGTAGCGCGCCCAGCCGAGGCTGTCGACGATAAAGCCGTCATTCGGGCGGCGTTCGACCGCCTTCTCGATCATGGCAAGCGCCTCGTCGAGGCGGTGGTGCTGCTCGATCCAGGAATAGCCGAGATAGTTCAGCACCAGCGGATGTTCGCCGGATAGTTCCAGCGCGAGCTTCAGATCCTTTTCCGCCTTCTCCCATTCACCGAGCCGCTCGAAGCAGATACCGCGCGCGTAATAGAGCGTCCAGTCGCGATCCGTGGGCTCGCCCGCAATCGCGATGGCGCGTTCATACTCGGCCGCAGCCTCCGCATATTTTTCCTTGGTACGATGAATGTCGCCAAGCGCGACAAGCGGTTCGATACGATCTGGGTTTTCCCGCGCGACACGCTGCAGCACGCTGACTGCCTCTTTATTGCGGTCGAGCTTGTCGAGCGCCATGGCGGTCTGGATGCGCGCATTGAGATAAAGCGGCGACGTCTTGCCGATCTTGTCATAGGCGGCAACCGCATCCGCCCACCGCTTCTGCGCTTCATAGGCGCCGCCCAGCAGCGAGCGCGCAATGTCGAAATCCGGCCGCATGAACAGCGCGAGATTGAGATATAGTTCGGCCAGATTGCTCGACGTGTCGCCGGCAAGGGCGCTGCCTAGGCCGTACAGCGCCTCGGCCACACCTTCGCGCGCATTGGCGACGAGCGGCGGCAGCGCTTCGCCTGCTTCAAGGCGCTTGAGTTCATGTTCGGCCAGCGGATGCTCGCCGGACATTTCGAGGAAACTCGTGAGCGCGGAGCGGGCCTCATCGCGCCGCCCTTCGCGCGCGGCGAAGCTTGCATAGGCCTGCACCACGCGGATCGACCCGCCGCCACTTGTTTCCATCGACTTTTTATAGGCCTTTGCCGCGCCTTCACGATCGCCAAGCACATCGAGCATCAGCGCTTCATGGTAGGAGCGGAACAGAGCGAAAGCGGCGCGGCCTTCGAAGGCGGAAATCTTTTCAAGCGCCCGCTCCTTATCGCCCGCGCCGACAGCAGCCCAGGCATGGGTCAGCGTTCCGACAAGAGCCGTGAAGGGGCCGGGTGCCGCCGCGTCCATTTCGGCCGATGCGTCGCCAAAGCGCCCGTCGCGCAGCGCCGCCAATGCCAGCGTCAGCCGCGCCATGCGCTCATCGGGGTCGATGACAGCAAGGCGCCGGGCGAGCGGGACTGCACGCGTCATGTCGCCTGCGGTCAGCGCCGCCATGAAGGCCCGCTCCAGAATAGCCGGGTCGTCCGGCTGGTCGCTGAGTGCGCGTTCGTAAAAGAGGGCGGCCTTGCCGCTGTCATTCACATTGGTGGCATGACGGGCCGCGAGATAGGCGCCGAAAGGCGATTCCGCCTTTTCCTTCGAGAAGACAGAAAACCCATCTGTTCCGGCGCAGCCGCCGAGCACCGCGACGAGGCCTGCCATCGCCATCGCCCTCGCCATACGCAGCAACGGCGCTCCACCAAATCGCGCCGCATCGGAACTCATCATAAGGGGGCCTGCCTTCGCGCCTTCGGAATCAGCCGCTCGCGGGCGGCACAACATCCTGACATAAAAGCAAAAAAAACGGGGGCCGGATACAGCCCCCGTTTTCGGGTTGGTTTTACATATTCGGGTAATTCGGCCCGCCGCCGCCTTCCGGCACCGTCCAGTTGATGTTCTGGGCCGGGTCCTTGATATCGCAGGTCTTGCAGTGGACGCAGTTCTGCGCGTTGATCTGGAAGCGCGGATTCGAGCCGTCGTCGTCACGCACCACCTCATAGACGCCGGCCGGGCAATAGCGCTGCGCGGGCTCGGCGAATTTCGGCAGGTTGTAGCCGATCGGAATGGCCGGGTCCTTCAGCTTCAGATGAACGGGCTGGTCTTCTTCGTGGTTCGTCGCGGAGATGAACACGGAGGAGAGTTTGTCGAAGGAAATCTTGCCGTCGGGCTTCGGATAGTCGATCGGCTTGCAGTCCTTCGCTTCCTTTAGCGACTCGTAATCGGCCTTCTTGTGACGGAGTGTGAAAGGCAGGCCGATACCGAGGTTGTTCATCCACATATCGATACCGCCAAGGCCGATACCGAGGAAGGTGCCGAGCTTCGACCAGAGCGGCTTCACATTGCGAACGCGCTTCAGGTCCTTGTAGACCGGGCTCTTTTCATAAGCTTCCGGGTAAGCAGAGAGTTCGTCACCCTGCCGGCCATCCTTCACCGCCTCGAAGGCCGCTTCCGCGCCCATGATGCCGGTGAGCATCGCATTGTGACTGCCCTTGATGCGCGGCACATTGACGAAACCGGCCGAGCAGCCGATCAGCGCGCCGCCCGGAAAGATGAGCTTCGGCACCGACTGGAAGCCGCCTTCGGTGATGGCGCGCGCGCCATAGGCGATGCGCTTGCCGCCGGCGAACGTGTCCGCCACTGCCGGGTGATGCTTGAATCGCTGGAACTCGTCGAAGGGCGAGAGATAGGGGTTCTTGTAGTTCAGGTGAACCACGAAGCCGACGGAAACGAGATTGTCGCCGAAGTGGTAGAGGAAGGAGCCGCCGCCGGTCGAATTGTCGAGCGGCCAGCCCATCGTATGCTGCACGAGGCCCTTGCGATGCTTCGAGGGGTCGACTTCCCAGAGTTCCTTCAGACCGATGCCGAACTTCTGCGGCTCGCGGCCCTCGTCGAGCTTGAACTTGCGGATCAGCTCCTTCGACAGCGACCCGCGCACGCCTTCTGCGAAAAGCGTGTATTTGCCGCGCAGCTCCATGCCGGGCGTGTAGCTGTCCTTCTGGCTGCCATCCTTGCCGACGCCGAGATCGCCGGTGACGACGCCGCGCACCGAGCCGTCCTCGCCATAGAGCACTTCGGCGCCCGCAAAGCCCGGATAGATTTCGACGCCCAGCGCTTCGGCCTGTTCGGCGAGCCAGCGGCAGACATTGCCAAGACTTGCGATGTAGTTGCCGTGATTGTTCATCAGCGGCGGGAACAGGAAATTGGGAACGCGCAGGCTGCCAGCCGGGCCGAGATAGAGGAAATGGTCGGCTGTGACTTCGGTGTCGAGCGGGGCGCCTTTTTCGCGCCAGTCCGGGATCAGCGTGTCGAGGCCGATCGGATCGATCACCGCGCCCGACAGAATATGCGCACCGACTTCGGAACCTTTCTCGATCAGGCAGACCGAAATGTCGAAATCCTGCTCCGCCGCGAGCTGGCGCAGGCGGATCGCGGCAGACAGGCCCGCAGGACCGCCGCCAACGATTACGACGTCATACTCCATAAATTCGCGTCCGACCGCCGCCTCGCTCATTTTGTATCTCCCTTGGCCAGCTCACCGGGCGCGTGTCAACGCGCCGGACCGCCGGAAAAAACCGGGCTCCGTTATGGTGCGAATGACCTTCATGGTCAATATATTGGGGCGTCCTGTGCGTTAAGACCGCCAGTTGCGTGTAATTCTCAACAAACACCGGACAGAGCCGCGAAATGACTGTAAGTCTCGTCGACGCGGCGTCAAACTGCGCAGCAGAAAAATCCGAACAGGAACAGGAACCGTCCGGCCAGCCATGAGCCCGTCAGGCAACGAACAGCAGGAATTGTCGCGCGAACAGGCGGCCGCGCTTCTCGCCTTCTATGTCGAGGCGGGGGTGAGCGAGGCGCTGGGCGACGAGCCTGTGAACCGCTACGAGCTTGCCGATGCAACAGCCGCCGCGCCCTCGCGCGAGGCGCCGCCGCGCGGTGAGCCAGCGCGCGGAACGAGGCCCGACCCGCGTGGGACTGCCGCGCCGGCGCCCCGCGCTGCGGCACCTTCCTCCATTCCGCTTGAGGATACACAGGCCACCGAAAGCGCGCGCGAGGTCGCGGCGCGCTGCAAGACGCTTGATGCGTTGAGAGAGGCGCTGGCCGATTTCGAGGGCTGCCCGCTGCGCTACACGGCGAAGAACCTCGTCTTCGCAGACGGAAACCCGCAGGCGCGCATCATGCTGATCGGCGAGGCGCCGGGGCGCGACGAAGATCTGCAGGGGCTACCCTTTGTCGGCCGCGCCGGGCAATTGCTCGACCGGATGCTGACTGCAATCGGCCTCGACCGCACAAGCGTCTATATCATCAACACATTGCCTTGGCGGCCGCCCGGCAACCGCACACCGACACCGGCCGAACATGCCGTTTGCACGCCTTTCGTGGAGCGGCATGTCGAACTTGTGAACCCGGACATCCTCGTGCTTCTGGGCGGCGTTGCCACAAAACAGATGCTCGGGACCGATACGGGCATCATGCGGCTCCGGGGGAAATGGGCGAGCGTGAAACTGAGTGATCGGGACGTGCCTGCCCTGCCGACGCTCCATCCGGCCTATCTGCTGCGCCAGCCCGCCCAGAAGCAGCTTGCCTGGCGGGACCTCCTGTCGCTCAAGGCGCGGCTGCAGGGTTAACCAATCCTTTCTTAATTTGCCCCATTTCGACGCGATTCAACCCAGGCGGGCTTGCCGGACAGGTCTCGCCCGCTAAGATGACGCCCATGAAACGGGGGGCTTTTCATCTTGCCGCTGCGCGCGCAGCGGGCCGAATGCTTGTTGCGGCCGCGACAGGGGCCGCAATGCTTGTTTTGCCGACATTGTCTATCGGCGCGGGCGCACTCGCCAGCGAAACGCAAGCGAAGCAGGCATCAGGCATCTGGAGCCCGGAAATCCTCGACGGCGCGGACCGCGAGACCTATCGCAAGCTCTTCGCGGCCACCGAGCGCGGCAATTTCAAGGAAGCCGACAAGCTCGCCGCGCAGATCCGCGACAAGCGCCTGATGGGCCATGTCCTCCATGTCAAATATATGGGGCCGCATTACCGCACGAGCTATGCGGAACTGCGGGATTGGCTCGCGAAATACAACGATCATCCCGGCGCCGCCGACATCCACAAACTTGCGCTGATGCGCCGCCCGGCTTCCGCGGCCGCGCCCGAGCGGCCGCTGCCGCGGCGCTGGCGCCAGCCCGTTCACGCGACCTATGCCGTCGATGACGGCATTATCGAGCCGACGTCGCCGCGCTTCCGCGAGATCGACAAGGAAGTGCGCGATATGCTGCGCCGTGAGAGCGCGGTTCAGGCGGAAGCCTATCTGCGGCGGAAAAATGCCCGCAACACGCTGACAGGCGCGGAATTTGACAAGGTGCGCGAGCGAATCGTCGCCTCCTATTTTCTCGAGGGCCAGGACGAGCGCGCCTACAAGCTTGCGACTGAAATCCTGACATCGCATTGGCGCGAGGTTCCGCTTGCCGACTGGTATGCCGGACTTGCCGCATGGCGGATGGAAAATCACGCAAGCGCAGCGCGGCATTTCGAACGGCTGACGAAAAGCCAGCGCGTATCGCTCTGGACAAGGGCGGCCGGCGGCTTCTGGGCGGCGCGGGCCTATCTCGCGGAAGGAAAGCCCGAGAAAGTCGCGCCCATGCTCGAAGCTGCGGCAGATACCGGCGCGACCTTCTACGGCATTCTGGCGACGCGGCAGCTTGGCCGCGATCTCGCGATCGACTGGGTCGAACCCAGGCTCGACCAGGCATCCTTCCGTGCCCTGACCGAGACACCGGCCATCGCCCGCGCCGTCGCGCTGATGCAAACCGGCAAGCGCGATCTGGCGCGCGAGGAACTGATGCGCGCCCATGCGTTGATCGACCCCTCGCTCGATCAGGCGCTCATCGCACTTGCGACCACCTTCGCCCTGCCCGCCATTCAGCTGCAGGTCGCAAATGCCGCGCATCTGCCTGCGATGGGCACGCGCGATGGCCGCATCATGCTGAATTCGGGGCTCTTTCCGCTTGCCGACTATCAGCCAAGCAATGGCTACAAGGTGGATCGCGCCTTGCTGCTCGCCTTCATGCGGCAGGAAAGCGGGTTTCGGCCGGATGTGACGTCATGGGCAGGCGCGCGCGGGCTGATGCAGATCATGCCGGCAACAGCGAGCCACATCACGCAGGACAGTTCGCTTGCCGGCAGCAACCGCGACCGGCTCTACGATCCGTCCTTCAATGTGACGCTCGGTCAGGAATATATTTCCGAACTGATGGGCTCGGGCGAACCCAACGGCAATCTCTTCATGCTGACGACCGCCTATAATGGCGGGCCCGGCAATCTGTCGCGCTGGCTTTCGAGCATCGATTTCCGGGGCGATCCCTTCCTTTTCATCGAGTCGATCCCCGCTGCCGAAACGCGCGGCTATATCGAGCGCGTCGTTACCAATTACTGGATCTATCGCGAGCGGCTCGGCCAGCCCGTCGGCTCGCTCGATGCGACGGCCTCCGGCACTTGGCCGGTCTATGACAGCATCGGGCGCTGATTTACGCCTGCCGCGACACCCTTGCCCGTTTCGGCTATATGATGCGGCCTTCCCTTCGCGAAAGGCACGCCCATGCCCGGCATAGACGAGACACGCGACTTCATTTCCCTGAATATTGCCGTGCTGACGGTCTCCGACACCCGTACGCCCGAGGACGACAAGTCGGGCGACACGCTCGCTGACCGCATTACCAAGGCAGGGCATCGCGTGACCGCGCGGCGGATCGTGCTGGACGACGAGCCGCTCATCCGTGCCGCGCTCAAATCATGGATTGCGGATGAGACGATCGACGTCGTGATTTCGACCGGAGGCACCGGCCTCACCGGGCGCGACGTAACACCGGAGGCTTTCAAATCGGTCTATGACAAGGAGATCGACGGCTTCTCTGCCCTCTTCCACCGCATCTCCTACGACAAGATCGGCACATCGACCATCCAGTCGCGGGCGACGGCCGGCGTTGCGGGCGGCACCTTCCTCTTCGCCCTGCCCGGCTCGCCCGGCGCCTGCAAGGACGGCTGGGACGAGATCCTCGTCCACCAGCTCGACTTTCGCTTCCGGCCCTGCAATTTCGTCGAAATCATGCCCCGCCTCGAAGAACACAAGCAGCGCAAGTGAGCCGCAGGTTTTTCCCGTTGTCACTCCGCCCGTCACGGCGCACGATTTCCGCTCGAGCGGGAATCATCACGGCGGGAGGCCATTCATCATGCTCAAGGAATTTCGCGAATTTGCCCTGAAGGGCAATGTGCTCGACATGGCGGTCGGTATCATTATCGGCGCGGCTTTCACCACCATTGTCCGGTCACTGGTTGATGACATCATCATGCCGCCGATCGGGGCGCTCGTGGGCGGGGTCGACTTCAGCGACTATTTCATCGCGCTGACGCTTGCCGAAAACGGCCCCACCACCGTCGATGCAGCAAAGGCAGCCGGGGTGCCGGTGCTCGCCTATGGCCGCTTCATCAATGCGATCATCCAGTTCTCGATTGTCGCCTTCGCACTCTTCCTCGTGATCAAGCAGATGAATGCGCTGAAGGCGCGCATCGCAAAGGGCGAGGAGCCTGCCCCTTCAGCGCCGCCGCGCCAGGAAGTGCTGCTGGAAGAGATCCGCGACGCGATCAAGGCGCGCGGCTAGTCCTTCCGACGCATCACATAGAAGACATAGGAATACTGGCCGGGATTGTTCTCGAAGATGGCAATCTCGGCCTCTTCATTCGCAAGCACGCTTTCGGCATCCTCACCGTATATGCCGCGCATCTCCACGATCCGCTTGCGCATCGGCGTGTAATACTCGTCCCACCAGTCTTCCGGCGGCAGCACCTGCGTCGCCATCACCTCATAACCTGCGCGCTCCGCCGCCGCGGCATTCGACGCGATGGTGCCCATGGCCGGATAGGCCGCATCCCAGAAGCTGCGCGCCTCTTCCGAAGGGTTGTCCGTGAGCCAGGTGCATTCCGTGACGGCGACATGGCCACCCGGTTTCAGAAAGCGCCGCCAGAGCTTCAGTCCTTTTGCAAAGCCGACGAGATAAATGGCGCCTTCAGACCAGATAAGATCGAACTCGCCTTCATGGAAAGGCAGGGCCTCCATGTCGGCACGCCTGATGACGAGGCGCTCGTCGCCGATGCCTTCGCGCGAGGCGCGGGCATTGAGCTTTTCAAGGAAGGGCTCGTAAAGATCGACGGCCGTTACGGGCGCTTTCGTCAGCCGCAGCAGTTCGAAGGTGGAAGCGCCCTGCCCGCAGCCAACATCCAGAACTCTTGCGTTGTCGGATAGCGGGGGCAGAAGCGAGAAGGCCGCTTCCGTCGCGCGGCGGCTGCCCGGCCCATTGCGCGGCAGGCCGAGCTGCAGATCGAGAAAGATCTTGAAAGGGTCGAGATCGCTCATCTTGCCTGCCGCCATTTCCTGAAATCGTCGCCCGTATCGATATCGGCGAGTGTGCCGATGACCGCAAGGCTCAATCCCTGCCCGCGGATATTCTTCGCTGTGTCATTGAATGTGTCTTCGCTCGACCAGCGCACATCAGCGAATATCTCTGCGACGCGCGGGCGGCGGCGCAAACCCACCAGCCAATAACCGCCATCGTCAGCCGGGCCAAGCACTGCATCGTGCTGGCCGAGCGCGGCAAAGGCGGATGCGACATGTGTGCGCGTTATGCCGGGAATATCGGCGCCGATGATGATAACCGGGCCCGGCGGCAATTCGTGGAACAGGCGGCCCATGCGCGCGCCGAGATCGCCGTCACCTTGCGTCACGCGCGGAATATCTGCCGGCCAGATGCCGCGTTCATGAACCGCCAAGTCAGGCGCCACCGCAATCACCGTCTGCCAGCGCGGATCGCGCGCCACGCGGCGGATGAGAGATGCGCTGGCGCCCCTGAAAAAGCGCAGCGCCTCCGCGGCGCCTATATCGCGGGCAAGGCGCGTTTTCACTCGGCCGATCTGCGGCCTCTTCGCCATGATGATAAGCTGGGGGTCGAGCGACACGCGGGGCGGCGCCGGGTGCTATTGATAGACCCGCGCGATGACGCGGGGCGGCACGCGCAGATAGTAAAGTGCGAGGCAGAAGAGATTGCGCAGCGTGCGCATGAGGAAACCGTCGCGGATATAGCGTTGCGGGCTCGTGAGGGCCGCCGTGCGCAGCATAACGAGGCGGCGGCGCGGAATGCGGCGCACGAGGTCCACGTCCTCCATCAGCGGAATGTCGCGGAAGCCGCCGACGCGATCATAGAGCCTGCGGTTCACGAGAAGGCCTTGATCGCCATAAGGCAGGCGGAAGAGCGCGCAGCGCAGCGCCACCATGCGCTCCAGAAGCCGCGCCCAGCCCGAAAAATCATCCAGCGCGAAGCGGAAGGCCGCCGCCATCTCACTATCGCGGAAGCGGCCTTTCTCGATCTGCTCGAAGAACTTTTCAACCTCGGAAATCCAGCCGGGTTCCAGCACCGTGTCGGCATGAAGGAATAGCAGCCAGTTGCCTTTCGCCGCACGGGCGCCCGCAGCAAGCTGCTGACCGCGGCCCTTTGGCGAGCGGACAAGCTTTGCGCCGGCCGCCTCGACGATCTCCAGCGTTTCGTCGCTCGAGCCGCCATCGGCCACGATCACTTCCTGCACGAGGCCGCGCACAGCCGCCGTGACCAGCGGCGCCAGCGTGCGGGTCAAGGTCTCTTCTGCGTTCAGGGTCGGAATGATGACGGTCAGCATGGCGCGCAAGATAGCTGCCGCAGGCCGAATTTCAAAATTCGCGTCTAGCGCTGGCGATGCTCCGTGCCAAGGCCGGTGGTGATGAAGACGGCGGTCGCCATGCCTTCAATATCCGCCGTGTGCCAGACGCCCGGCGGATTGACCGCATATTGGCCGGGCGCAAGCGCGACCGTCCGCGTGCCTTCCGGCAATTCCTGATGCAGCACCATGCGCCCCGCGACGCAGAGCACGATCTCCTCGCCCGCCGGATGCATTTCCCAGATTTCCCAGGGCGCCGTGAATGTGAACATCGAGACCAGACGGCCCTCCACGCCGTCATCGTCATGGCGGTCGCCATAGGCCATGTACCAGTCCATGCTGCCGGTGAATTCGGGCTGCACCAACGCCCTGCCGCCAGGGCCCAGATGGACCGGGTTTTTCTCCAGTTCGAATGTGCTCACAGCCGTCTCCTCCCGTCGTCCAAGCCTCTTTCGCCGGAGGGTAGCGGCCCTCGGCACGGGAAACAATGTTCTTGTTATGTTCTTGTGTTTGGCTATACTCAGCACATGACGACGAGTCGCGAAACAGCGCCCCCCGGCCACCCCGCGCCCCATGCCGATTCCCCGGTCGGCACCCGCGCGGCCAAGCGGCCCCACGGGCTCACGGACCATCGCCCTGTCCCCCGCAGGGCGCCCCTCGTACCCCCGAGCGTCCGCGAGCCTCATTTGCCCGAGAGCGGCCGCCGTGGCCGGGGCGCGCTGACCAACCGGAGCGGCCGCTACGAGCCGCAATCGCGCGAACTCGCCGATGACGGCTGGGACAGTCTGGAAGAATTGCCCGCGCTGAAGACGCAGGTGACGGAAGAAGCCGCACGCCACATCATCACGCGCAATTCCTCGCCGGACATTCCCTTCGACCGTTCGATCAATGCCTATCGCGGCTGCGAACATGGCTGCGTCTATTGCTTCGCGCGGCCGACCCACGCCTATATGGGTCTGTCACCCGGCCTTGATTTCGAGAGCAAGCTTTTCGCCAAGCCGAATGCGGCACAGCTTCTGGAAAAGGAGCTGGCCAAGCCCGGCTATGAAGTTGCGCCCATCGCCATGGGCACGAATACCGACCCCTATCAGCCGATCGAGCAGCGATACCGCATCACGCGGAGCCTGCTGGAAGTGCTGTCGGCCTATAACCACCCGGTCACGATCCTCACCAAGTCGGCGCGAATCGTGCGCGACATCGACATTCTTTCATCGCTCGCTGAGCGCAATCTCGTGCGCGTGGCACTATCCGTCACCACTCTCGATCCGAAACTTGCCCGTGCGCTCGAGCCGCGCGCCTCCACGCCCTCGCGGCGGATGGAGGCGATCAGGCTCCTGTCGGAGGCGGGCATTCCCACAAGTGCGATGATCGCGCCGATTATCCCTGCGCTCAACGACATGGAAATCGAGAAAATCCTGACCGGGCTTTCCTATGCGGGCGCCAGGGAAGCGAATTTCGTCATTCTCCGTCTGCCGCTCGAAATCCGCGACATTTTCGTCGAATGGCTGCACGAGCATGTGCCGGACCGCGCCGCGCATGTGCTCTCCCTCATCCGCCAGATGCGCGGCGGCAAGGAGTACGACGCGACATGGGGCGAGCGCCAATCCGGCACCGGGCCCTATGCCTGGCAGATTGCGCGGCGCTTCGAGATCGCAACGAAGAAACTTGGCATCGGCTACGGCCGCCGCGAAATCCGCTCCCTCGACTGCACGCAATTCCGTGTGCCGGGGAGAGGCAAGCAACTCGCATTGCTTTAGATTTTGCACGCAGAGGCGCTGGCCCCCGCCGCTGACTCGCGGCACACTCGGGCGCATGCCTCGCAGGACGACAAAATCCGCGCTGCCCGATTATGCGCTCGAAACTGAAGCGGGGGCGCCGGCGCGTCTTGTCTGCGGTGTGGACGAAGCCGGGCGCGGGCCGCTGGCGGGGCCGGTAGTGGCGGGCGCCGTCCTTCTCGATCCGGCAAATATCCCTCCGGGCCTCAACGACTCGAAGAAGCTCGATACTGCGCGGCGCGAGGCGCTCTTTGCCGCGCTTCAGCCCGTTGCCGAAATCGGTATCGGCATTGCGAGCGTCGAGGAGATCGACCGGCTCAACATATTGCAGGCGACCATGCTCGCCATGACGCGCGCCATCGCCGCGCTGCCGCGCGCGCCGCAATTCGCGCTGATCGACGGCAACCGTGCGCCGAAGCAACTCCCCTGCCCGGCGCGCAGCATCGTCAGGGGCGATGCCACCTCGCTTTCGATCGCGGCGGCCTCCATCGCCGCCAAGGTCACGCGCGACCGGCTTATGCTCGTCCTTGCCCAATCCCATCCCGGTTATGGCTTCGAGCGGCATATGGGCTATGGCACGGCGGCGCATCTTGAGGCGATTTCGCGGCTCGGACCGACGCCCGCCCATCGCCGCAGCTTCGCGCCGATACGCAACATCTTGAGTCCGACGCCCTGACGGGGACTCGATCTTGTGTTCCTCGAATCCGTTAACTTATTGATTCAAAAAGATTATTGACCGCGAATCCGCGCTGACTCATGATCGCCGCCTTGTCATTTCCAAGGGGTAGTTCGAGTGGGGCGCGTCAGCGAGAAGTCCGGGGCGAAGAAAGAAAATCCGGCAGAAATCATCATTCAGGGCGACTGCATCGAGGCGATGAACGCATTGCCCGAGAAGTCGGTCGATCTCATTTTCGCGGACCCGCCCTACAACCTCCAGCTTGGCGGCGAGCTGACCCGGCCCGACCAGTCCAAGGTCGATGCCGTCGATGACGATTGGGACAAGTTTGCGAGCTTCGCGGATTATGACACCTTCACCCGCAACTGGATGCAGGCCGCGCGCCGCGTGCTGAAGGACACAGGCGCAATCTGGGTGATCGGCTCCTATCACAACATCTTCCGCGTCGGCGCGACGATGCAGGATCTGGGCTACTGGATCATGAACGACGTGGTCTGGCGCAAGTCGAACCCGATGCCGAATTTCCGCGGCACCCGCTTCACCAATGCGCATGAAACGCTGATCTGGGCGACGCGCGACGCAGCCCAGAAAAAATACACCTTCAACTACGACGCCATGAAGGCGCTCAATGACGATCTGCAGATGCGTTCCGACTGGATGCTGCCGATCTGCACCGGCGGCGAGCGGCTGAAAGACGATGAAGGCGGCAAGGCGCATCCGACGCAGAAGCCCGAAGCCCTGCTCCACCGCGTATTGCTCGCGACAACCAACCCGGGCGATGTCGTCCTTGATCCCTTCTTCGGAACCGGCACCACGGGCGCCGTCGCCAAGAAGCTCGGCCGCAAGTTCATCGGCATCGAGCGCGAGCAGCGCTACATCAAGGTCGCGCGCGAGCGCATCCGTCAGGTGAAGACGGGTGACGCAGAAGACCTGAAAGTCACGACCTCGAAAAAGGCCGAGCCGCGCGTGCCCTTCGGCACCATCGTCGAGCGCGGGCTGCTGGAGCCCGGTACCGTTCTGACCGATCCGCAGCGCCGCCACGCCGCGCGCGTCCGCGCCGATGGTTCCATCGTCTGCCGCGACGCCACGGGCTCGATCCACAAGATCGGCGCCCATGTGCAGGGGCTCGATGCCTGCAATGGCTGGACCTTCTGGCACTTCAAGACCGACGGGAAACTCAAGCCCATCGACATCCTGCGCCAGAAGGTCAGGGCCGAAATGGGCGAGGCGTAATCAACGCTTCGCGAAGAGCGGCCCCACATCGGGCATGGCGTGGGCGGCGACTTTCCGCATGACGGTCGGCAGCGCCTCGCCGGCCAGCATGCCAAGCGGCACCCATTCCCCGCCGCCCGGCACATGCTTCTTTCGCGTCGTCGCGGTGTAGACGTCGAGCACCAGATGGAAATGGGTGAAGGTGTGTTCGACCGAGCCCGGCACGCGCTTCCACTCCGCCTTGAGCGGAGCGTGATCGAGGCCGGGCTGCGCGCCTTCCGCCGCGCGGCTGTCCCAGGGCGAACCCGGCACTTCCATCATGCCGCCCAGCAGCCCCATTTCCGGGCGGCGGCGGAGCCAGACATGTTCGCCCTTCATCAGCCAGAAGCACGCGCCGTGCCGCACGGGCCTTTCCTTCTTCGGCGCGCGGGCAGGCAGACGCGCGGCGATATCTTCCGCCTTTGCATCGCACATTGCTTCCAGCGGGCAGCGGTTGCAGGCCGGGTTTTTCGGCGTGCAGATGGTCGCGCCGAGATCCATCATCGCCTGCGCGAAGTCGCCGGCGCGATTTGCCGGCGTCAGCGTCGCGGCCCTGGCGCGAATTTGGGGCTTCACCTGCGGCAGGGGGTCACGCAGCGCAAAGAGCCGCGCCACCACGCGCTCGACATTGCCATCTACCACGGTCGCCTGTTTGCCGAAGGCGATGGCTGCGATAGCGGCCGCCGTGTAGGGCCCGATGCCGGGCAGCTTCGAGAGGCCATCCACATCCTCTGGGAACTTCCCTCCGTAGCCGGATGAAATGGTCTTCGCGCAAGCATGGAGGTTCCGCGCCCGGCTGTAATAGCCGAGCCCCGCCCATTCCTTCATCACCTCTTCCACCGGCGCGGCGGCAAGCGCCTCCACCTTCGGCCAGCGGGCGAGAAAACGCATGAAATAAGGCCCGACAGTCGCAACCGTCGTCTGCTGCAGCATGATTTCGGAGAGCCAGACGGCGTAGGGGTCCGCCCGCTCGCCTTTCCGCGCCCGCCACGGCAGCACGCGGGCATGGCGGTCATACCAGCCGAGCAAGGGCGCGGCGGCGGCCTTCGCTGCGGTGTCCGCTACAATTTTCGGGGCATTTCCGGGCGTCCTTGGCATGGCTCCCTTGTCGCCTGCCGCGCCCCGGCCAGTCAATTCACCCTGGCAATTCGCGCTTGGGCCGATTTCGAGTCAGAATGCGCGCCATGACCCAATATGGCCGTCCTGTCGCATCCATGCGCTACCGCCCCGCGCCCATCGGCGCGCGGGTGCTTGGCGTTGCCCGTTCGGCCTTTGCAAAACGCGGCTTTGCCGAAGCCCATATCCTTGCCCATTGGCCAGAAATCGTGGGCAGCGGGCTTGCCGAGTTTTCTTCGCCGGAAAAGCTCGTCTTTCCGAGGGTTTCCGGCGAGGAGGCCAAGGCGCGGCGGCAGGGGGCCACGCTTGTCCTGCGGGTCGACGGGCCGGTGGCGGTGGAAATCCGGCATCTCGAGCCGCAGATCATCGACCGGATCAATGGCTATTACGGCTATAGCGCGGTCCAGCGGCTGAAGCTCGTGCAGGGGCCGCTGCCGCCGAAACCACGGCCGCGCTACCGGAAAATCCGGTCGCTGAAGCCGGAGGAGCGTCAGGCGCTCACGCAAGACCTTGAATCGATTGAGGAACCGGCGCTCAAACAGGCGCTGGAAAAACTGGGCGAGCGCGTGATTGGCGCAAGCCGCAAGACCTAGCCTTCGCGAGTCCCGATTCTCGCGCCATGGCAACAGAAAGGTTTGGTTGAGGGGTCCGTCCCTCGCCGCCATAATGCCCCAACATCTGGTAGGAACGTGTTCCCGTGAATCAAAATAAAGCAATCATCGCAGGCGCCGCCGCCGTTCTTGTGCTTGTTCTCGGCGTCCTCGCCTATTTCTTCATCGGCTCCAATGGAGGCGCCGGGGCGCCCGGCCGCGCGGGCGACACAGCCCTTGAGCGCGAGCTTCTGGTGGCCGGCCCCCTTGGCGATATGGTCAAGGGCGACCCGGATGCGCCGGTGACGGTGATCGAATATGCCTCGCTCACCTGCAATCATTGCGCGAATTTCTCGGTCAACACGCTGCCGCATCTCGTCGAGAATTATGTCGAGACAGGTCAGGTCCATTACATCCTGCGGGAGTTCCCCTATGACCCGGTCGCGACCGCGGGTTTCATGCTGGCGCGCTGCGCGGGCGACGAGCGCTATTTCGGCTTTGTCGACACGCTGTTCGAGCGGCAGACGCAATGGGCCTTCACGCAGACGCCGATTGAGGATCTGAAGGCAATTGCCCGGCAGGGCGGCTTCTCGGAAGAGCGGTTCGACCAGTGCATGAAGGATGAAGCGATCTTCAACCACGTGAAGGAAGTGGCGACACGCGGCCGCGACAAGTTCGCCGTCGCCTCCACGCCGACCTTCTTCATCAATGGCGAAAAGGTCGAGGGCGCGCTGCCCTGGAGCGAATTCGAACCGATCATCAAGAAGGCGCTCGCGGCACGCGGCAAATAATACGGACAGAAGACCGGCGAGGCGCTCTGCCCCGCCGCGCAACAACAGAAGATCGAGACAGACAGTGAAGTTCAACCGCCTCCGCCTTTCCGGCTTCAAATCCTTCGTCGACCCGACCGATCTCATCATCGAGCCGGGCCTTACGGGCGTTGTTGGGCCGAATGGCTGCGGCAAGTCGAACCTGCTTGAAGCCATGCGCTGGGTGATGGGCGAAAACTCGTTCAAGAACATGCGCGGCTCGGGCATGGAAGACGTGATCTTCGCCGGTACGACGGGACGGCCTGCGCGCAATCATGCCGAAGTCGTGCTTTATATCGACAATTCGGACCGTTCTGCGCCTGCTGCCTATAACGAGTTCGACATGATCGAGGTATCGCGCAAGATCGAGCGCGATCAGGGCTCGACCTATCGCATCAACGGGCGCGAAGTGCGCGCACGCGACGTACAGCTTCTCTTCGCCGATGCCTCGACCGGCGCGCATTCGCCCGCCCTTGTGCGGCAGGGACAGATTGCCCAGCTCATCTCCTCGAAGCCGATCAACCGCCGCCGCATTCTCGAAGAAGCGGCGGGCATTACCGGTCTTTATACCCGCCGCCACGAGGCTGAACTCCGCCTCAAGGCCGCGGAAACGAACCTGACGCGCCTCGACGACGTCGTAGCGCAGGTCGAATCCCAGCTTGCGAGCCTGAAGCGTCAGGCGCGACAGGCCGTGCGCTACCGGAACCTTTCGGGCCAGATCCGCGAGACTGAGGCGATCCTCCTTCATCTGCGCTGGGAACATGCCGTTGGCACACTGAAGCAGTCGGAAGAAAAACTCGCCGAGACCGACCAGCGCGTGACGGAACTGACGCGCGAAGCCGCCGCCGCAACGACGATCGAGGCGGAAGCCGCAGACCGTCTGCCGCCGCTCCGCGAAAAGGAAGCGGAAGAAGCTGCGCGCCTCCACCGCCTCACGGTCGAGCGCGAAAACCTCGATGCCGAGGAAGCGCGCGCGAAGGAACAGGCGACGCGGCTCACCGCACGGCTCGACCAGATCGGCCAGGACCTCGCGCGCGAGCGGCATCTGATCGAGGACACGCAGGGCGCGATGGCGCGTCTCGATACGGAAGCCGGGGAACTGCGCGCGGCCGAAGAAGGCCAGGCGCAGGCCCAGCAGAAGGCAGAGACCCGCGTCGAGGAAACACGCGTCACACTGGAAGCGGCCGAAAGCGAACTCGACCGCATCAATCAGGAAATCGCTGCGCTCAATGCGGAGCGCACGAGCCTTGTGCGCAGCGTCGAGCAGGGCCGCCAGCGGATCGAAAAACTGGAGCGGCAGCTCGCCGAAATCGCGCGCGAACGCGAAACCCTGTCGGACGCAGAAGAAAAGAAGGCGCAGATCGCGCTGCAATCGGCCGAGCTCGATGAGGCGGCGGCGCACGTTGCCGAAGCCGAGCGGCTTGCGCTCGAAGCGGAAGAAGCGCGGCGCAAGGCGCAAGACGATGAGAAAGTCTCGCGCGAACCGATGCAGGCGGCAGAGCGCGCCGCGGGCGACCTTGCCGCCGAAGCGAAGACCTTAGCCGACCTTCTCGCCGTCGGCGAGAGCGATCTCTGGCCACCGGTGATCGACGCGATCACTGTCGAGCATGGCTATGAAACGGCGCTTGGCGCCGCGCTTGGCGACGATCTTGCCGTGCCGGAAGATCAGGCTGCGCCCATCCACTGGGGAACGCTTGCGCCTTTCGACTCAGCGCCTGCCCTTCCCGACGGCGCAACGCCGCTTTCCTATTTCGTGAAGGCACCCGCCTCGCTTGCGCGGCGCCTGTCGCAGATCGGCATTGTGGTGTCGGTGGAAGAAGGCCGGCGCCTGCAGACGCAGCTCATGCCCGGCCAGCGCCTCGTCACGCAGACGGGCGCGCTCTGGCGCTGGGACGGCTATACCGCTGCCGCCGATGCACCGACGGCGTCTGCCCGCCGCCTCGAACAGCGCAACCGCCTTGCCGATCTCGAGAAGGAACTCGCGTCAGCGCGCGCCATTGCGGCCGAAGCGCGCGGCGCATTCGATGCAGCTCGTGTTGCAGCCGAAGAGGCGATGCAGCAGGAGCAGGCCCGGCGCGCCGCTCTCCGCGAGGCGCAGGTTGCACAGAACCGCATCCGCGATGCGCTGGCCGCTGCCGAGCGCGCAGCCTCCGCGCAGCTTTCGCGGCTTGCCGCCCTCGCCGAATCCGGCGAGCGGCTTTCGGGCGACAAGGTGGAAGCGTCGCGCGCGCTGGAGGAGGCCGAAATTGCGCTGCAGAACCTGAAGCCCGACGAGGAGCCCCGCGCAAAGGCTGCCGAACTCCGCGACCGCGTGGCCGCGCTCCGTCTCGAGCTGTCGGAAGCCCGCGCCGAGCATGAGGGGCTGCGCCGCGAGGCCGAGCAGCGCACCAGGCGTCTCTCCGCCATCGCGCAGGAGCGCGATGCTTGGCAGCTTCGCGCCACCAATGCCGAACGCCAGATCGGTACGCTGGATGAACGCAAGGCGGAAGCCGAGACCGAACTCAGGGCGCTTGAAGGCGTGCCTGCAGCAATCGAGGAAAAGCGCCGGGCGCTTCTGACGCTGATTTCGGAAGCGGAAACGGCGCGCGGTCAGGCGGCGGACGATCTTGCCACTGCAGAAAAGACGCTGGCGGAAGCGGTGAAACACGCAAAGGACGTGCAGCACCAGCTTGGCGATACGCGCGAGGAACGCGCGCGTATCGACGGGCTCGTCACCGGCGGGCGCGAGCGCCGCGCAGAAGCCGAGGAGCGCATCCGCGAAGTGCTCGAATGCGAACCGGAAGCGGCCCTTGCTCAGGCCAATCTCGAGGACGGCGCGACCTTGCCCGATCTCGAACAGATCGACTCCAAGCTTGAAAGGCTCAAGCGCGAGCGCGAGAGCCTTGGCGGCGTCAATCTGCGCGCCGAGGAAGAATCGCGCGAGCTGACCGAACAGCTCGAAACCATGACAAGCGAGCGCGAAGACCTTGTCAGCGCTATCGCAAAACTGCGTCAGGGCATCGGTAGCCTCAACCGCGAAGGCCGCGAGCGCATGCTCGAAGCCTTCGAGAAGGTGAATGCGAATTTCTCGCGTCTCTTCACCCATCTCTTCGGCGGCGGCGAAGCGCATCTGAAGCTCACCGAGTCCGACGATCCGCTGGAAGCCGGCCTCGAAATCATGGCGCGGCCGCCGGGCAAGCGGCTCCAGGTGATGTCGCTGCTTTCGGGCGGCGAACAGGCGCTCACCGCCATGTCGCTCATCTTCGCGGTGTTCCTCACCAACCCCTCGCCCATCTGCGTTCTGGACGAAGTGGACGCGCCGCTCGACGATTCCAACGTGGAACGCTTCTGCGACCTGATGGACGAGATGACGCGGACGACGGACACCCGTTTCCTCATCATCACCCACCACGCGCTGACAATGGCCCGCATGAACCGCCTCTATGGTGTCACGATGCAGGAACGCGGCGTCTCCACGCTGGTCTCGGTCGATCTCGACCTCGCCGAGACGATGCGCGAGGCGTCCTGACGGCCCCGTAGCACAAGCTTACGCAAGGGAAAGGCCTCCGCTTCCGGGGGCCTTTTTCATGCCCTCGGGAGAGCACAAAAGAGACTCGCGTGCCGCCATTGGCGAGGCCGAATGACGCATGCGCGAAAGGCGTCTGAAATCGCATTCATATCAATGACTTAAACCCCCTCCAGCGGTCCTTGACAGCGTATGACCCTGACAGTAGGGTGCGCGCGGCTTCGGTCCGGAGCGGGGCTCCGAAAGGGCATTTCTGACGGCGGGGCTTCGCTTTGAAACGGAACGAAGACTCCGGCTCTCCCACGGATGGCGAGAAGGCCGCCCAGAAGAGAGAACTCGATCTCCTGGAGGCCCGTATCGCGGCCGCGCGCAAGACGCGAGGCGACGAGCCGACGGGCGGAACGAGGCCGGCGCCGACAGGCAAGATGTCCGATATGGGCGTTGCCATGAGGCTCTCCTCGGAACTCGTGGCCGGGGTGCTGCTCGGAGCCGGCATCGGTTGGTTCCTGGACTGGCTAGTCGGCACGTTGCCGATCTTCCTGGTGATCTTCACCGGGCTTGGAACGGTGGCTGGCGTAAAGAACGTGCTTCGCTCGACGCAGGCGATGAATGCGACGGCGGCGAAGACGACAACGGAATCATCCGGGCAAGCGCCCGGCGACGCAACGGCCGGACGAAAACCCGGCGATACGAACTGAGGCTGAGGCAATACCGTGGCAACAGGCGCCGAACAAGCTGGCGGTTTTCCCGTCGATCCCCTGCACCAATTCGTTGTGCAGAAATACATCCCCCTCAATATTGGCGGCCTCGATGCCTCCTTTACCAATGCCAGCCTCTGGATGGTGCTGACGGTCGTCGTCATTACCCTGTTCACAACGCTCGGTATGGGCAAAGGCTCGATGGTGCCGGGGCGGATGCAGTCGGTGGTCGAGGGCTTCTACACCTTCCTCGCCGACATGGTGCGCGACAATGCCGGCCATGATGCGATGCGCTTCTTCCCCTTCATCTTCTCGCTCTTCATGTTCATCTTTTTCGCGAACATGCTGGGCATGATCCCCATCGCCTTCACGGTGACGAGCCATATCGTCGTCACCTTCGTACTCGCGATCACGGTTTTCATCGGCGTGACGCTGACCGGCTTCGTCCTGCACGGTCCGCGCTTCCTCAAGGTCTTCGTGCCGAGCGGCGTTCCCATCGCGCTTCTGCCGCTCGTCGTCGCAATCGAGGTGATCTCCTATTTCTCCCGTCCCATCAGCCACTCGGTCCGTCTCTTCGCCAACATGCTGGCGGGCCACATCATGCTGAAGGTGTTTGCGGGTTTCGTTCTGACCTTCATGGCAATGGGCGCGGTCGGCTTTGTCGGCATGATCCTGCCGCTCTTCATGATTGTCGCTCTGACGGCGCTCGAGTTCCTCGTCGCCGCCCTGCAAGCCTATGTCTTCACCATTCTGACCTGCATGTACCTTCACGACGCATTGCATCCGGGCCACTAAGGCACGGGCGCGGGGCGCCAAGTTAAACAACGAAATGGTTGCGGCTCCTTGGCCGTTCCCTAACCTTCCAAACGTCCTAACAGGAGCACCTGATCATGGAAGCAGAAGCAGCAAAGTTCATCGGCGCCGGTATCGCCTGTCTCGGCATGGGT
This sequence comes from Parvibaculum sp., assembly GCF_046297875.1. Taxonomy (GTDB): domain Bacteria; phylum Pseudomonadota; class Alphaproteobacteria; order Parvibaculales; family Parvibaculaceae; genus Parvibaculum. The sequence goes on from NZ_JBKBHD010000001.1 coordinate 225,739, forward strand.
GGCGCAGCCATCGGCGTGGGCAACATCTTCGGCAACTACCTCGCCGGCGCCCTCCGCAACCCCTCGGCCGCCGACGGCCAGTTCGCCCGTCTCATCTTCGGCTTCGCCGTGACGGAAGCGCTCGGCATCTTCTCGCTGCTCGTTGCGCTGATCCTGCTCTTCGTCTGATTGATCGCGGTTCGGCCGGCCGGCTGTTCCTTCAGGGGCAGCCGGCGGCAGGCCGCCTGACCGACCGGAGTTTCCAATGATCGACGAAGCAGTGGCTCAGGAAGCGGGTGGAGAACTCGTCGCCGGAACGGAAGTTCCGGCCGATGCGCATTCCAGCAGCTTCCCGCCTTTCGACTCCTCGTCCTTCGAGTCCCAGATCGTCTGGCTGGTTCTGAGCTTTGTCGCTCTCTACCTGCTGATGTCCCGTGTGGCGCTGCCCCGCATCGCCACGGTGCTCGAGGAACGCCGCGACCGTATCGCGGACGATCTCGACCAGGCCGCCCAGTACAAGCGGCAGACGGAAGAGGCGATCGAGGCCTATGAGACCGCGCTTGCCGAAGCCCGCGCCAAGGCGCAGGGCATCGCGCAGGAAACGCGGGACCGCCTGCAGGAAGAGACGGAGCGCCAGCGCGTTTCCATCGAAGCCCGCCTCGCGGAAAAGATTGCGGATGCGGAGAAGCAGATTGCGGCGACGCGCGATGCGGCCCTGCAGAATGTCCGCGCCGTTGCCGTCGATGTGGCGGACACGATCGTTACCCGGCTTCTCGGGGAATCCGACCGCAGCGCTGCCGAACGCGCCGTCGATCGCGAACTGGCCTGAGCCAAGGAGAAAGACACATGTTCGCGTCTGCTGAGTTCTGGATCTTTCTTTGCCTCGTCGCCTTTTTCGGCATCCTTGGCTATTTCAAGGTCCACCGCACCGTGGCGTCCTCGCTCGACAAGCGCGCGGCCGACATTGCGGCGGAACTCGATGAAGCACGCCGGCTCCGCGAAGAAGCGCAGCAGCTGCTCGCCTCCTACCAGCGCAAGCAGCGCGAAGCGATGAGGGAAGCCGAGGACATCGTCGCCCAGGCGAAGACCGAGGCCGAAAATCTTGCGAAGGAAACCCGCGCCAATATGGAAGCGCAGGTCGAGCGCCGCACGAAGATCGCCCAGGACAAGATCGCCCAGGCGGAAGCCCAGGCGGTTGCCGATGTCCGTTCGGTTGCCGCCGATGTGGCCATCGGCGCGGCGCAGCGCGTCATCGCCGAAAAGGTCGATGCCGGAGCCGACGCGAAGCTGATCGAGAAGTCGATTTCCGATCTCGCGACGAAGCTCCACTAAGGGCAACGCTCCGCAAAGAACCCGCCCGGCGAAAGCCAGGGCGGGTTTTTTGTTGCCCCTCAGGCCGGGATCACCGTCAGCTCCGGCCAAATCGCCTTCCAGCGTCCGGCCTTTTCCGCATAACGTGCGGCGCTGAAATTCGCTGCCCGGTTCGGGCGGATGGTCATGGTCTCTATGTCGCCAAAGCCGTGTGGTGCGTAGACGCGGCCATTGGGCGCGATCCCCACCATGCAGGCCGGTGCAAGAAAGCGGTCGATGCCCTCGCAGGATGAGCGGAGCAGCGGATAGTCCGTGCCGAATTTCGTCTCATACCAGAGATGGACGCGGGCCTGATTGCGCAGCTCCACTTCAAGGCCGAGCGGCGCGAAGAGGCTGCGTGCCTGCGCAATCGCACAGTCCTCCGCCTCGAAACTCGTATCCGCATCGAAATAGAATACGTCGTAATCCTTGATGCCATAGCCGGGGCCGCGGCCCGTGAGCCCGTTCCAGACGGACTGAAAGAGCGAGCCCGAAACGAGCCAGCAATCCCCAAGGCCGAGTTCGGGCAGGCGCGCGAGGATCGCGCGGTTCCTCTCATTGGCGAGCGCCAGAGAGAGGAACCGCGCCTCGTCCATTACTCCGCGGCCTGTGCCGGCGAGGGCGGCGCCCAGCGCAGCACCGGCTTGCGGGCGGCGGCCGTCTCGTCGAGACGGCGGCGCGGCGACATATAGGGCGCGCCGGTGAAGCGGGCCTTGTCGTTCGATTTCGCCGCGCGGGCGAGATCCTTCAGCGTCGCGATGAAGAGATCGACCGATTGCTTCGATTCCGTTTCCGTCGGCTCGATGAGCAGCGCGCCGTGGACAACCAGCGGGAAATACATGGTCATCGGGTGGTAGCCCTCGTCGATCATCGCCTTGGCGAAGTCGAGCGTCTCGACGCCCGTGCCCTTCAGGAAGCGGTCGTCGAACAGCGCCTCATGCATGCAGGGGCCCTCGAAGGACGGCGTAAGGTCGTCCTTCAGCGAGGCCAGCACGTAGTTCGCATTGAGTACGGCATCTTCCGCCACCTGGCGCAGGCCGTCCGAGCCGTGACTCAGCATGTAGGAGAGCGCGCGGGTGAACATGCCCATCTGGCCGTGGAAAGCGGTCATGCGGCCAAAGGGCGAGGTGCCGTCCGCTTCCGCATCGGCTTCCGATTCGACGAGACGGAAGCTGCCATCCTTTTCCTTCACCACATAAGGCAGCGGCGCGAAAGGCGCGAGTGCCTCTGAGAAGACCACCGGGCCTGAGCCCGGTCCACCGCCGCCATGCGGCGTCGAGAAGGTCTTGTGGAGATTGATATGCATGGCATCGATGCCGAGATCGCCCGGCCGCACACGGCCGACGATTGCATTGAAGTTTGCGCCGTCGCAGTAGAAATAGGCGCCCACTTCATGCACTGCCTTGGCGATTTCCACGATGTCGCGCTCGAAAAGGCCGCAGGTATTCGGATTGGTCAGCATGATCGCCGCCACATCCGGCCCGAGCTTCGCCTTGAAGGCTTCGAGATCGACGCGGCCTTCGGCATTGGCCGGGATCGCATCCACCTTGTAGCCAAGAAGCGCAGCGGTTGCCGGGTTCGTGCCATGAGCCGATTCCGGCACCAGCACGCGCGAGCGGCTCTCGTCTTCCCCGCGCGCAATGAGCGCCGCGCGGATCGCCATCATCCCGCAAAGTTCGCCATGAGCGCCTGCCTTGGGCGAAAGCGTTACGCCCGGCATGCCGGTGAGTTCCTTCAGCCAGTGGCCAAGCTCATACATGAGTTCCAGCGCGCCCTGCACCGTCTTTTGCGGCTGCAGCGGGTGCACGTCGCCGAAGCCCGGCAGCCGAGCCATCTTTTCGTTAAGGCGCGGATTGTGCTTCATCGTGCAGGAGCCGAGCGGATAGAGCCCCGCATCGATCGAGTAATTCTTCGAGGAGAGCCGCACGAAGTGGCGCACCACTTCAGGCTCCGACACGCTTGGCAGGCCGATGCGGCCCTGCCGCGCCAGATTGCCGAGGCGCGATGTGTAGTCTTCCGGTTCATCGAGATCGACGCCGCAGGCGCCCGGATTGTCGATCTCGAAGAGCAGCGCCTCTTCCAGCTCCAGCGCCTTGTTGCCTGTGAAGGTGTTGTGAGTGCCGCCATGCGCGGTATTCGCAATGGAGGTCGGGCGGCCTTGCTTGTTCATGCCAGACATCACAGCACCTCCCGCAGCGCGGCTTCGTAGGCGGCGCGGTCTTCTTCCGTATTGATTTCTGTCGAGGCGACGATCAGCAGATCCTCCACCTCCTTCACCCCCGGCAGCAAGCGCGAGGCGCGCACGCCGCCGATCACACCCTTGTCCGCCAGCGCATCCACGACTTCCACAGCCGGCTTCGGCGTGCGCAGCGTGAACTCGTTGAAGAAATTGCGATTGAGAATTTCGACGCCCGGCACTTTCGCCAGCCTGTCGGCAAGTTTCGAAGCGGCGGCGTGGTTGATGCGCGCCAGCCGCTTGTAACCCTCTTCGCCCAGCAGCGACATATGGATCGTGAAGGCAAGACAGCAAAGGCCGGAATTCGTGCAGATATTCGAGGTCGCCTTCTCGCGGCGAATATGCTGCTCGCGCGTCGAGAGCGTCAGCACGAAGCCGCGATTGCCGTCCGCGTCCACCGTCTCGCCGCAGAGGCGGCCCGGCATCTGACGGACATATTTTTCACGCGTCGCAAAGAGGCCGACATAGGGCCCGCCGAAATTGAGGCCATTGCCGATCGACTGGCCCTCGCCCACCACGATGTCGGCGCCCATTTCGCCGGGCGGCGTCACCGCGCCGAGCGAGAGAATTTCCGGCACCACAGCTATAAGCAGCGCGCCCTTCGCATGCGCCGCATCGGCAAGCGCGCGCAAATCATGCAGCTCGCCGAAAAAGTCCGGCGTCTGCACGACGACGCAGCTCGTCTTGTCGCAGATACGCGAGGCAATATCCTCGGCCGTGCCCGGCAGCACGGGCGGCATGATCTCGAGTTCGTGGTCGGCGAAATCGGACAGGTTCTTCACGACTTCGGCATATTGCGGGTGAAGCGCGCCCGAAAGCACCGCCTTGCGGCGCTTCGTCACGCGATGCGCCATCAGCACCGCCTCGCCGCAGCCCGTCGAGCCGTCATACATGGAAGCATTGGCCACGTCCATGCCGGTGATCATCGCCACCATGGTCTGGAACTCGAAGAGATATTGCAGCGTACCCTGCGTGATCTCGGGCTGGTAGGGCGTGTAGGAAGTGAGAAATTCCGAACGCTGGATCAGATGGTCGACAGATGCCGGCACATGATGACGATAGGCGCCCGCGCCCACAAAGAACGGCACGGACCCTGCGGAGACATTCTTTCCAGCCATACGGCCGAGAATGCGCTCAACCTCCAGCTCGCCTTTCCGGCGCGGCAGATCGACAAGCCCGTCGCGCCGCGCGCTTTCGGGCACGTCGCGGAACAGTTCGTCGACGCTTTTCACGCCGATCACGCCGAGCATTTCGCGCCGGTCGGTTTCGGTCAGAGGCAGATAACGCATTTCCCGTTGTCCTTTCGCCCGTCAGGCGGTTTCCGGTTACCGATTATTCGAGGCTGGCGACGAATTCGGCATAGGCCGCTTCGTCCATGAGCTTGTCGAGTTCGGAAGGGTCGGCGAGGCGGAGCTTCACGAACCAGCCGTCGCCCATCGCGTCTTCGTTGACGCCGGCAGGCGCTGCCTCGATCTCGCCATTCACGTCGATTACCTCGCCGCTGACGGGCGAATAGACCTCGCTCGCCGCCTTGACGCTTTCGACAACGGCGGCTTCATCGCCCGCTGCCAGTTCCTTGCCGACTTCCGGCAGCTCGACGAAGACGACGTCGCCGAGCTGTTCCTGCGCATAGTCGGTGATGCCGATGGTCGCGATGTCGCCATCGACACGCACCCATTCATGCTGATCCGTAAAACGAATATCGCTCATGACTTTCCCCTGATCCTCTTTGATCCGCCGTAATTGCTAATTGGCAGGCTTGTGAAAACGCTTCTTGACGAAGGGCATGGATGCCACCTTCGCCGGGCGGCCCTTGCCGCGCACCATCAGTTCGACGGCGGTATCGACCCTGGCGGAACCCGCCTCGACATAGCCCATGGCGATCGGCCCGCCGAGGCTCGGCCCATAGCCGCCGCTCGTCACAACGCCGATGACGCGGCCCTTGGCATCGGTGATTTCCGTGCCTTCGCGGGCAGGTGCCTTGCCTTCGGGCAGCAGCCCCACGCGCTTGCGCGCAGCGCCATTTGCGATCTGGCCTAGAATGATCTTCGCGCCGGGGAAGTTCGCTTCCTCGCGGCGGCGCTTGCCGATCGTCCAGGTCAGCGCGCCTTCGACCGGCGTCGTCGTCTCGTCGATGTCATGGCCGTAAAGGCAGAGCCCGGCTTCGAGGCGGAGCGAGTCGCGCGCGCCGAGGCCGATCGGCTTCACCTCAGCTTCCGCGAGCAGCTTTTTCGTCAGCGCCACGGCGTCCGCTTCCGGCACCGAAATTTCGTAGCCGTCTTCGCCGGTGTAGCCCGAGCGGCTCACCATGCAGGGAATGCCCGCGACATTCATGTCCATGCCGGTCATGAAGGCCTGCGTGGCGGCCTCCGGCGCGAAGCGGGCGAAGACATCCGCCGCCTTCGGTCCCTGCAGCGCGATCAGCGCGCGTTCGGGCAGGCGCTGAAGCGCCACGCCGGCGGGCAGGTGCTTTTCGATATGGGCGAAATCGGCATCCTTGCAGGCCGCGTTCACGACGAGGAACAACACGCCGTCCTTCGCTGTCCGCGTTACCATCAGGTCGTCGAGAATGCCGCCCTTCTCGTTTAGAAGCAGCGTGTAGCGGATGGCACCGAGGGCGAGGTCGCGAATATCGCCCGGCACCAGCGCCTCGATGGCGGCGGAAACGGCGGCATGGTCCGGCCCCTTCAGGAAGGCCTGGCCCATATGCGATACGTCGAAAAGCCCCGCCGCATCCCGCGTATGGAGATGCTCGGCAAGTACGCCCGCCGGATATTGCACCGGCATGTCATAGCCCGCGAAGGGAACCATCTTCGCGCCAAGCTCCACATGGAGGGCATGAAGCGGCGTGGTCTTGAGGGATTCCGTCATCGGGCTTCCAGGTTCCGTCCCGTTGGGACTTTGCGAATCGAGATGGCGGCTGCCCAGCGGATTGCTCCACCTGCAGCGCCCCACTCTGTCGCTTAAACCTGAGAGATTTCGCGCCGGGCAGAGCCCGTCACTTACGCCCGTCGGTGAGGACGGACATTTGGGTCCGGCCTGCTTTCCAGAGATTCATCCCCCTGCGGTCCTTTTGCCTGAGAGTTTCCGGGGCGGTTGCTCCTTCGGCGCCGGATATGGCCCAAAGGGCCGGGTCCCGGTCTCTCCCGCAGAGTTCGTCTGTGTAGGGGCGATAATATGGACCGCCCCGCAAGAGTCAAACGAGATACCCCCTGAAAGGCCGGAAAACCGCCGATTTCCGGGGATAAATTGCCTATCGGATCGGTGTATAGGGCACTGTCCGGTTATATTCGAGCTGCTGCGCGGTGAGTTGGAAACCGATCAGGATCTGGTAGATGCGGCCATCGGCCTGCCCGCCATAGGGAATCACGGTTCCGTCGATATTCTGCACGAACCGCATCCGGTTCTGGCCCGGCTCGAAAGTCACCGGCACCTGATAGACCTTCTTGTTGTCGAAGGCATCGAAGCGGCGTGTCACGGCAACGAAGGTGTCGAGCACCAGCGAGCGGGAAGTCGCGGCCGGCCCGAGTTCGGCAATGCCTTCAAAGGCGATATCGACCGTAATGGTCGAGTCGCTCGTGTTGTATTCGCATTTCGAAACCACACGGCCCAACTCCGCCTTTGCCATCACATCCGTCAGGTCCGTGCCAGCACCGCGCACCAGCGTGATGTGGTCCGCGCCCTGAAGCACACCGACAGCAGGACACGGATATTGCGTCGTGCCGCCGGTTTGCGTGCTGCCGCCGAATATGCCGCCGATGGAGCTGCAGCCCGCAAGCGCGAGCGCAGCAACGGTCGCGACAACGGGCGCTAGACCTCCCCGGAGACGGGAGCGGAAAATCGGCAGGCGGCGAAGCTCGGTCGGAAGCGGCATGTGGGTCACTCGATCTGTTGGCTGGGCGGGGCCTCCCGGCGGCGGCAGGCTTTCTTGACTTTCCTTCGGCAGACCCCTCTATTACCGGGCGTGGATGGCCCCTAAAGCCTTGCATTTCATAGGGTTAGGCAAGGCAGGAAAGCCCCCGGCGGCGCCGAAACTCTAACGGAGCGGGACCGGACTCACAAGCTGGACAAGCGCCTCGCCGGCGCCCGCGAGCGAAAGACATGAACGAGACTCTGGCAAAGCCCCCTCTCACGCTGCTGCTGGCAAGCCCTCGCGGCTTTTGCGCGGGCGTGGACCGGGCCATCCAGATTGTCGAGCTTGCCATCGAGAAATTCGGGCCGCCCGTCTATGTGCGCCATGAGATCGTGCATAACCGCTATGTCGTGGAAGAGCTCGAGCGCAAGGGTGCCGTCTTTGTCGAGGAACTGGACGAGGTGCCGGCCGGCGCGAAGGTAATCTTCTCCGCGCATGGCGTTCCGAAATCCGTGCCCGAGGACGCGAAGGCGCGCGACCTCTTCTATCTCGACGCCACCTGCCCGCTCGTCTCCAAGGTTCATGTCGAGGCGGAACGGCTCCATGCGCGTGGTCTCGAGATCCTGCTGATCGGCCATGCCGGGCACCCGGAGGTGATCGGCACGATGGGACAATTGCCCGAGCGCGCGGTGAAGCTGATCGAAACCGTGGCCGATGCGGAGCGTTTCCGGCCCGCCGACCCGGAAAAACTCGCCTTCGTGACGCAGACCACGCTATCGGTTGACGACACGGCGGAAATCGTTTCGGCGCTGCGGCGCCGCTTCCCCTCCATCGCAGGCCCGCACAAGGAAGACATCTGCTATGCGACGACGAACCGGCAGGAAGCGGTGAAGGCCATCGCGCCCCGCGCCGAGGCCGTGCTCGTCATCGGTGCGCCGAACTCGTCAAACTCGATGCGGCTTGTCGAAGTCGCTGAGCGCGCGGGCTGCCGCTATTCGGCGCTGGTGCAGCGCGCAAGCGATATCGACTGGGCGGCACTTGGCGATGTGAAAAGCGTCGGCCTCACCGCCGGCGCAAGCGCACCCGATGTGCTGGTCGAGGAAGTCATCGCCGCCTTCGGCGAGCGTTTCGACGTGACGGTGGAAGAAACCGCCGCCGCCCGCGAATCCGTGCAGTTCAAGCTGCCGCGCGCGCTCGCAGGCTGACGGGGGACAGATGGCTGTCTACACGGAAGTGCCCGACGAGGAACTCGAAGCCTTCCTCGCCAATTACGGGATCGGCAGCCTTCTCTCCTACAAGGGGATAGCCGAAGGCGTCGAGAACTCGAACTACATGCTGCACACCGACAAGGGGGTCTTTTTCCTGACGCTCTATGAAAAGCGCGTGGCGGCGGGCGATCTTCCCTTCTTTCTGGGGCTCATGAACCATCTCGCGGAAAACGGCATCAATTGCCCGACGCCGATCCGCAATCGCGCGGGCGAGATGCTGGGCGAGCTTGCCGGACGGCCTGCCGCCATCATCAGTTTCCTTGAAGGCGTGCATGTGCGCCGGCCGCAGCCGCGCCATTGTGTCGAGGTGGGCGCGGCGCTGGCGCGGATGCATCTCGCAGGCAAGGACTTCAAGCTCACGCGGCCCAATGCGCTCAATGTGGATGGTTGGGGGCCGCTGTTCGATTCCTGTCGCGCGGGTATCGATGGCTATATGCCGGGTCTGGCGCAGGAACTCGACCGTGAACTTGCGGTGATGGCGCGCGAATGGCCGCGCGATCTTCCCGCCGGCGTCATTCACGCCGATCTCTTTCCCGACAATGTGTTCTTTATCGGCGACCGGCTGTCCGGCCTCATCGACTTCTATTTCGCCTGCAACGACGCTTTCGCCTATGATCTCGCCATCTGTCTCAACGCTTGGTGCTTCGAGATCGACGGCTCTTTCAACATCACCAAGGCGCGCGGACTTCTTCAGGCTTATGCGCAAGTGCGCCCCCTCAGCGCGGCGGAGCTTGCGGCGCTGCCGCTTCTCGCGCGCGGATCGGCCATGCGCTTCTTGCTGACGCGGCTTTATGACTGGATCAACCATCCCCCTGGAGCCTTCGTTCGGCCGAAGAACCCCAAGGAATATCTCACCCGGCTTCGCTTCCACCGCGGCGTGACCTCGCCGGCGGGCTATGGGCTCGACGCATGAGTGGTGCCGTCGATCTCTATACGGATGGTGCCTGTTCGGGCAATCCCGGCCCCGGCGGCTGGGGCGTTCTCATGCTCTACAAGGACAATGAGAAAGAGCTTTGCGGCGGCGAACCGGCCACCACCAACAACCGCATGGAACTGATGGCCGCCATTCAGGGGCTCGAAGCGCTGAAGCGCGGCGTAAAGGTGCGCATCCACACGGACTCGACCTATGTTAAGGATGGCATCACCAAATGGATTCACGGCTGGAAGAAAAACGGCTGGAAGACATCTGCGAAAAAGCCCGTCAAGAATGCCGAGCTCTGGCAGCGGCTCGAAACGGCGATCGAGCGGCATGACGTGTCATGGCATTGGGTGAAGGGCCATTCCGACCACCCGGAAAACGACCGCGCCGACGCGCTGGCGCGGCAGGGCATGGCACCCTATCTCGCAGACAAATGAAAAGGGCCCCGCAAGCGAGGCCCTTTCCGTGAATAGTCCGCAGCAGATCAGAGCTGGCTCAACAGGTTTTCCGCGCCGGAGATTTTCGCCTCGCCGGGATTTGCTTCCTTGTTGAGGCTTTTCACCACACCATCCTCGACAATCATCGAATAGCGCAGCGAGCGCCGGCCCATGCCGAAGCCCGAGCCGTCGAAATCCAGTCCGAGCGCCTTGGTGAAGTCGCCATTGCCATCGCCGAGCATCGTCACCTTGCCGTCCGCGCCCTGCTGCTTGCCCCAGGCGCCCATAACGAAGGCGTCGTTGACGGAGAGACAGACGATCTCGTCCACGCCCTTCGCCTTGAAATCATCCGCGCTCTTGATGAAGCCCGGCAGGTGCTGGTTCGAGCAGGTGGGCGTGAAGGCGCCGGGCAGCGCGAAGACCGCGACCTTGCGGCCCTTGAAGAACTCGCCGGTCTTCACGGGCGCGGGGCCCTTGTCCGTCAACTGCATCAGGGTAGCTTCGGGAATCCTGTCACCGACATTGATGGCCATATGCGCCTCCTCATCTGTTGCCGACGCGTGCCCATTGGCGCGCGATGTTGGCGGCATTAAAGCCCCAATCGGCAGCCCATGCCAGCCCGGCAGGCGGCTGTTTCAGGTCACAATTTCTTGTGGACGGTGAAGGCCCCGGCGGGGCTCAGAAACAGGAGTTCCACATCCTCGCCCTCGATCATGGCGGGCGAGAGCGTCTCGACCTCCATCGCATAGCGCAGCGCATCGCCCTCGCGCACCATGCGCGGCACGCCGAACCAGACATTGCGCGGGCCATCGACGATGAGTGCGGGCGGCACGCAGCCCTTCCCGCATCCCGCCAGCCGCACTTCGAGGACCGGCGCAGAATTTTCCCTCCAGCTCACCGTCACTCGCTCCGGCTCTTCAAGCGGCAAGGGCACGCGGGCAAGGGCGGCGCGCAGCATTTCCGCATCGCCCGTTTCTGCGAGCGCGATGCCCTCTCCGCCTGCAGCCACGATGAGCGACAGGGCGCTGTCGCGCGGGATACAAAGATCGGCGCAGACACCGTAGTGCATGGAAAGGTTCAGCACCACCGGCGCACCGGCATCTTCCGGCACAACGTGCAGCGGCCAGCCTACGCCTTGCCTGTATCCGAATGTCGTGTCGCCCGGATCGTCGAAGCGTTCCGGTGCCGGCCAGCGCAACTCGACCGAGGCGACATTTTCCGATCCCGACCAGTCGAATTCCGGCGCGATGCCCGAATCACCGGGCCTGCGCCAATAGGTTTTCCAGCCGGGTGCAAGCGCCATATCTATCCCGGCAAGGAAAGCGCCGTCATGCCGCTCCACAGCCGCGACGAGGCGCAGATGTGTCACCGGGTCGAACGCCGCCGCCGGCGCGGGGTGAAACAGGAATGCCGCTATTGCAAAAAATGCGGCGAACCTTGCCAATATCGTCATTACCGATCCGTCATGTTTGGCGCGCGCACCCGGGCGCGTCATTGTGCCATGTATGTTTCTAGCATGATCTGCCTGCGCCCTGCCTGCCAACAAGGCGTGACATCGGACGCCCAAGGGTGCAGAATTTTCCGGCAGGCGCCTGTTGCGCCCCATCGACGCGGAGGCAACGCAAGTCATGAGCCTTATGTCGTCCGATCTGAGTTGCCGCCCCGGCGAGGATGGCTTCCTTGAGGGCAAGATGCTGATCGCCATGCCCGGCATCGGCGATCCGCGGTTCGAACGCACGGTCATCTATATGTGCGTTCACAATCCCGACGGCGCCATGGGCATCGTCGTCAACAAACCGGCAGACAACATCACCTTTCCCGATCTCCTCAACCGGCTGTCGATCAGTGCGCCGGGTGCGCGTCCACCGAAGGACATCCAGTGCCCCGTGCTCGCTGGCGGGCCCGTCGAGATGGGGCGCGGCTTCGTGCTTCATACACAGGACTACTTCTCGGAGGAGTCGACGCTGCCGGTCGATGAGAATGTCGGCCTGACCGCGAGCGTCGACATTCTGCGCGACATGGTAACGGGCCGTGGACCAAGCCGCGCGCTTCTCGCGCTCGGCTATGCCGGCTGGGCGCCTGGCCAGCTCGATGCTGAAATGCAGGCGAATGGCTGGCTTCATTGCGACCCGGACCCTGAGCTGCTGTTCGGCCTCAACCTCGAAGCGAAATATCACGACGCGCTGGAGAAGCTCGGCGTGAACATCTCGCTGCTTTCCCCGGAAGCAGGACACGCCTGAGGCTGCGGCATCAGCGCTTCCAGTAATGGGCGATAAAGTCCAGTGCCTCCGAGGCGCGCATGGGCTGGCCGAAATAATATCCCTGCCCATAGTCGCAGCCCATCGCTGCGAGATCGGCTGCCTGACTCTCGCTTTCCGTTCCTTCCGCGACCACTTCCATGCCAAGATCGTGGGCGAGCGTCACCATGGAGCGGATGATGAGCGGCGTTTCGCGGTCGGCCGACATGCCGGCGACGAAGGAGCGATCCACTTTCAGCGTGTCGAAGGGGAAGCGTTGCAGATAAGACAGGCTTGAATAGCCAGTGCCGAAATCATCGAGCGAGAGACCGGCGCCGAGGTCCTTGAGGCGTTTTAGCATGGTGGCTGCAAATTCCGGGTTCTCCATGACGAGCGATTCCGTCACTTCGAGCTTCAGCGATCCGCGCTCAATGTCGATGCGGTTGAGCACGCGCTTCACATCCTCGATGAGATCGTGGCGGAGCAACTGCCGGCTCGACACATTGACGCTCGCAAAAAGCGGCTGATCCATTGGAAACAGCTTTTGCCAGGTCGCCAGTTCTTCGCTTGCGGCACGCAATGCGAAACGGCCGATATCGGTGATGACACCGATCTCCTCGGCAAGCGGCACGAAACTGTCCGGCGTCAGCAGACCAAGTCTTGGATGGTTCCAGCGGATCAGTGCCTCGAAGCCGCGCACCGCACCATCGGTGAGCGACATGATGGGCTGGTAATAAACCTCCAGCTCTTTTCGCTCGATCGCCATTCGCAGATCGGTTTCGAGCGAGAGATGATCGTCCGCCTCCTTGCGCATGCCCGGCTCGAAGAGCTCGATCCGCGCCTTGCCGGAACGTTTCGCGCGATACATAGCGATTTCAGCTTCGGTAAGCAGCTCTTCGGGATGTTCATGCGCATCCTCGCAGACCGCTACGCCGACCGAACTGGTCGGATAGACATCGTGACCCGCAACCTCGATCGGCTGACGCAGAAATTCGCTCGCCTGCTCGGCAAAGGCGAGCGCGTCCTCGCGCTCCGTGCGTGTCGTCAGCAGCACGGCAAAGGCATCGCCGTCGATCCGCGCCACCGTGTCGTCGATCGTCACGAGCGATTCAAGCCTGCGCGCAATCGCGATCAGAAGCGCGTCGCCGCCCGAGTGGCCCAGGCTGTCGTTCACGGTCTTGAAGCGGTCGAGATCGATCAGCAGCAACGCGGCGCGCGGGCGCTCAAGAAACCCCCGGCGGCGGATCGCGCGTGCCATACGATCCATGAAGAGCGCGCGGTTCGGAAGGCCGGTCAGACTGTCATGTACACTGTCATGCATCAGCCGTTCTTCGGCGAGCTTCTGTGCAGAGACGTCGCGTACCGTGCCGATGCAGCGCGTTGCAAATTTCTCCGGTCCGGCAACGCAGCTTGCCGTCAACGCCACCCAGCGAAAGACGCCATCTGAGTGACGCATGCGAAACTCAAGCGAGAAGGAGACATTGCCGCGTTCGATATAGGCATTGAGCGCATTGCGATAGGTTTCGCGGTCGGCCGGGTGCATATGCTCCCGCCACGATACTTCGTTCCCTTCCAGCGTCCCCGCATCGAGACCCAGCATCGCCTCGACGGAGGGCGACACATAGAGCTTGTCGTTTGCAATATCCCAATCCCAGACGCCCATGCGGGCGCCGGTCAGCGCGAAGGCGTGGCGCTGCTCGCTGCGAAGTGTGCCGATATCGGCGCGGCGGCGTCCGCCCTGCGCGTGATAGGCGGCCGCAAAGGCAAAGAGCGTCAGCGCGGTGGTAAACACGCCGGCGTTGAACGCAGTCGCAACGAATGTGGGCATCCAGCCCGCCGCGTGAAGCGCCGACAGGAAGCCCGCCAGCGAGAAGAGCGCCGCGCCGGGGATGAGCAGTTGTGCCGGGCGAATACCACGCAGCGCCGCCATGACGACAAGCGGCGCACCGGCAACAAGCGCAACAGCAAGGAAAAGCCGCACATAAAGCGCCGCGGCGGAGACCGAAAGGAAGGCCAGCGGAATGGCGGCGAGAACGGCATAGGAAAGAAGGCGCGCGGCCTGCGACAGACGCACCGAATGGCGCTCGCTTTCGAGGAAGAAACGCTCCAGCGAGAAGACGGTGGACGCGAACAACGACAGAACGGCGGTCCGTGTGACGAGATCCCACCAGGGCGACATCGAGAAGATGGCGGCGAAATAGCCAAATTCCGCTAGCAGCACGAGGAAGCCCGCGCCAAGCAGCGCCGCCGTGGCGCGTGCGGCGGCAACGCGGGTGAGTATGCCAAGCGCCGTCATGTAGATCGCGAAGGCGGCGATCACGGCAAGCATGCCGCCTTCGACGAGCGCGAGGCGCTGCGTGTAGCCGGTCCATGCCTCTTCGTGCCAGAGATAGAGACCCGGCTCGCCCGCGCGGTCCGCATGTAGCGCGATCGTCATGCTGTTTTGCGGGTCGCCGTAAAGACCATAGACCGCAAAGCCTGAGCGTTCGCGATCTGGCAGCGGCATCGGGTCCTCGCCGCCCGCCGTCATCGCCTTGTCGAAGCTCCTGTATGGCCTCGGCCAGAAAAAACCGGCAAGCCCTTCGCCGCGCCTGTCTGCGACGAGAAAACGGATCACCGGATCTTCAGCGCGATTGCGCAGCGCAAAGACATGCCAGACGCCCGTGCCCGTGCCTTCGCCATCCTCGAGAATGATAGTGCCGTCGTCGAGCGCGCCTTCTTCCATGTCGCCTGCATCGGCTGCATCTTCGCTGCCGATGGCCGCTTCGCCATTGACCGGCGGTTCGATGGTGAGGCGCCGTCCATCGGCCTCGTAGCTTTCGGCGAAGGGTGAAATGTCGATGACGGGATGCGGGTCGTCCATGGCGATGGCATCGAGCGCGAGCGCCGTGCCGCTGCCGAGCCCGACCGTCAGCAGCAAAGCTGCAAGCGCGCCTTTCATGCGCGCCGCTCTCTGGCCCCCTTGCCGCATCCCCTCAGAACTCCTCTTCAACTTGTCAGCGCCGCGGATCGTCGCGCAAGATTGCGTAGACGACATGATCGCGCCAGGCGCCGTTGATCCGGAGATAGCCCCGTGCAATCCCCTCTTCCGTGAATCCGCATTTGCGCAACACGGCTCGGGATCGATCATTCTCCGGCAGACAGGCCGCCTGAAGCCTGTGCAGTTTCAACTCCTCGAACACAAAGGGAATGAGCGCCCTCACCGCCGCAGTGACATAGCCGCGGCCGGCATGGCTCTCACCCGCCCAATAGCCCAGTGTGCAGCTTTGCTGCACACCTCTTTGCACGCCCGAAAGCGTGCACCCACCCAGCAAAACATCATCTTCCTCACGAAAGATGAAGAAGGGGTGCGCGTGGTCTTGGCGGATTTCGCGCTGATAGCGGCGCAGACGGCGGCGGAAGGACGGTTTCGTCAGGTCGTCAGGAGTCCAGGTCGGCTCCCAGGGTGTCAGGAAGTCCCGGCTGCTCTCCCGCAGCGCCGCCCATTGCGCGAAGTCGCCAATCTGCGGATTTCGCAGATAGACCCCGTGACCGAGGATTACCGGCGCTACATCGGGCTTCGATATCGAGCGGAGAAATGCCATGAACCGGAGCGCCTCGCCTGCGCGGGGGGCGCCATCAGGACTGCCCCCTCCCCTGAAATCGCGGCCGCCGCGACTCTAATGTGCGAATCTTGCCGCGATACGGTCGTAGGATTCAAGTCCGCCATCCCGGCCATGAAGCGGGCCGATGGCGGAAAGGGCAAGTCCGGGGCCCTTCAACAGGCGGCCGGCATAGCGGCGGACAGCTGCGGCGTCGACGGCGTCGACCTTCTCGATCAGTTCCTCGATCGGCAGGACGCGGCCATGGATCATGTATTGCCGCGCGATCTGCTCCGAGCGCGAGGAGGAGCTTTCAAGCCCCATCATCAGCCCGGCCTTGATCTGTGCGCGGGCGCGGGCAACTTCTTCCTCTGTCGTATCATGGCCGAGGCGGCCAAGCTCGCCCGAGAGAACCGGCATCAGTTCGGCCACATCGTCAGGCGAGGTGCCGGCATAGATGCCGAAGACGCCGGTATCGGCGAAGGACCAGGAAAAGGCAAAGACGGAATAGCAAAGGCCCCGCTTCTCGCGAACTTCCTGAAAGAGGCGGGACGACATGCCCCCACCCAGCACGCCGGAGAAGACCTGCGCAGTGTAATAGTCCGGGTCGCCATAGGTCGGGCCTTCGAAGGCGAGAGCGAGATGCACCTGTTCGAGATCGCGCCCCTTGCGCCGTTCGCCGGCGCGGAAGATCGCCGTCTCGGCGCCATTCGTCTTGCGGTTCGGCAGCGCGCCGAAGCGTTCGCTTGCGAGCTTCACCATTTCCTCATGGCCGACCCCGCCTGCGGCAGCGAGCACCATGCCGGGCGCGAGATAGCGCTGACCCATATAGCCCTGCAGCTCGTCGCGGCTGAAGCCCGACACCGTGTCCACCGTGCCGAGGATCGAGCGGCCAAGCGGCTGGTCCTGATAGGCCGCTTCCAGCAGATCGTCGAACACCACATCGTCCGGCGTGTCATGCGCCTGCCCGATTTCGGAAATGATGACGCCGCGCTCGCGCTCGACCTCTTCCGGATCGAAGACGGAGTTCTGCAGGATGTCGGCAAGAATATCGACCGCAAGCCCCGTATCCTGCTTCAGCACACGGGCGTAGTAGGCGGTCGCTTCATGGGTCGTATGCGCATTCAGGTGCCCGCCCACAGTCTCGATTTCCTCGGCGATGGCGAGCGCCGAGCGGCGCTCCGTACCCTTGAAAGCCATGTGTTCGAGCATGTGCGACACGCCATGCTCATGTGCGGTTTCGTGGCGCGCGCCGGTGTTCACCCAGACGCCCACTGAAGCGGTCTGCAGATGGGACATGCTGTCGGTCACGACAGTGAGGCCGTTATCGAGGCGGGTCACTTCAACGGACATGGGCACACTCCTTCATTTACGCGCACTTCTTAGAAACGGACGGCGAACTCAGGCGGCGACGGACCGCGCGCGTTCGCGGATAAAGGCTTCGACGGCGCCAAGGTCGTTCGGCAGGGCGACAAGCCGCTCCTTGCGCGCGAACAGATCGTGCATGGCGGGCGGTAGATCGGGATGGATGCCCGTCGCCGCCTTCACCGCATCCGGGAACTTCGCCGGATGCGCTGTCGCCAGCGTCACCATCGGCACGGTCACATCGCCGCGCAGCCTTGCCGCAGCGGCAAGGCCGACCGCCGAATGAGGATCGACGAGCTCGCCCGTCTCATCGCGCATCCTCGCAATCATCGCCGCCGTCTCCTTCTCGTCGACGCGCGCGGCGCCGAACTGGGCGCGGATGGCGCCGAGGCGGACAGCGTCGATTTCAAAGCCGCCGGACTGGCCGAGGCTCTGCATGAGCCGCGTCACCGCCGCGCCGTCACGCCCATAGGCATCGAACAGCAGCCGCTCGAAATTGGACGAGACCTGAATATCCATGCTCGGGCTGATGGTGGGGATAACTTTTCCCACCTCGTAGCGGCCAGTCTCGATGGTGCGGGCGAGAATGTCGTTCACATTGGTCGCAACGATGAGCTTCGCGACCGGGAGCCCCATGCGCGCCGCAGCGTAGCCTGCGAAAATGTCGCCGAAATTTCCCGTCGGCACGGAGAAGGCCACGGGCCGCGCGGGCGCGCCGAGCGCCACGGCGCTTGTAAAGAAATAGACGATCTGGGCCATGACACGGCCCCAGTTGATCGAGTTGACGCCGGCCAGGCTCACCTCGTCGCGGAAGGCATGGTCGTTGAACATTGCCTTCACCAGCGCCTGGCAATCGTCGAACGAGCCTTCGATGGCGATGTTGTGGACATTGGCGTCCAGCACCGTCGTCATCTGGCGGCGCTGCACTTCGGAGACACGGCCCTTCGGGTGCAGGATGAAAATGTCGGTCGTGTCGCGGCCGCGAAACGCCTCGATCGCGGCCGAACCCGTATCGCCAGAGGTCGCGCCGACGACCGTGATGCGGCGGCCGCGCTTGGCCAGCACATGGTCGAAGAGGCGCGCAAGAATATGCATCGCCACGTCCTTGAAGGCGAGCGTCGGCCCGTGGAAGAGTTCGAGCAGCCAGTCATTCGCGCCCGTTTGCCGCAGCGGCACAATCGTGCGGTGGCGGAACGTCGCGTAAGCGGCGGCGATCATCTCATGGAGGTCGGCCTCGGCGATGCTTGCGCCGATATACGGCTGCATGACGCGGAACGCCGTCTCCTCGTAGGAGAGGCCCGCCAGCGCCCGGATCTTGCGGTCGCTCATCTGCGGCCATTCCGCCGGCACATAGAGGCCGCCATCGCGGGCGAGGCCCGTGAGCAATGCGTCCTCGAATTCAAGCTCCGGGGCCACGCCCCGCGTGCTGACGTATTTCACCATAATCTCCAGGATGGCCTGCCGCCGGAAGAGACCGGGGCCGAACGGGCGTAACCTAGCCGGGGCCGCTGAGGCTTGCAAACCCCTTCGGCACTACGCGGATAAGTCCAACATTTTCAATTATTTACCGAGGTATCGGGCCTCGATATGGCGGCGGAAGGCGGCAGTGCCGAGGGGCTGGCCGGTGGCCTCCTCGATGATGCCATCGGGCGTCAGGCGGGAGCCCTGACCGTGCACCTTTTCACGCACGAAGCGCGTCAGCGGCGCGAAATCGCCTTCGCCGAGCGCCTCTTCAAGCGCGGGTTCCACATCTTTCGCCGCAGCGAAGAGCTGCGCGGCGGCGAGCGCGCCGAGCGTATAGGTCGGGAAGTAGCCGAAGGAACCGGACGGCCAGTGAATATCCTGCATGCAGCCCTGCGCATCGTCCGCCGGACGGATGCCGAGCAGCTTCTCCATGCCCTCATTCCACGCGGCGGGCAGGTCCGCCGCGCCGAGATCGCCCGAGATCATCGCGCGCTCGAGCCGGTAGCGCAGCATCACATGCAGCGGATAGGTCACCTCGTCCGCCTGCACGCGAATGAGGCTCGGCCGCACGCGGCGATAGTGTCGGAGAATATTGTCCGGCGCCCAGGCCGGGCCCTCGCCGCCGAAGGCCGCCTTCAGGCGCGGCGCAAGAAAGGCTATGAAGGCTTCTGTGCGCGCCGCCTGCATTTCGTAAAGCAGCGACTGGCTTTCATGGATCGTCATGCCGCGCGCCCGGCCGACGGGCTGGCCCCGCCAGTCGCGCGGCAGACCGCGCTCATAGAGGGAATGGCCGGTCTCGTGGATCACCGCCATCAGGCTTTCGGTGAAGTCGCGCTCGTCATAGCGCGTGGTGATGCGGCTATCGTCCGGCACGCCGCCGGTAAAGGGATGATGGCTCACATCGAGGCGGCCATGAGCGAAGTCGAAGCCCATCCGGTCCATGATGTCGCGGCCAATCTTCTCCTGCAGCGAGATAGGGAACGGGCCTTCGGGCACAAGCGCCGGTTCGCCCTTTGCCTGATGCGCCATCACCTCCTGCAGCAGGCCAGGAAGGAAGCCCTCAAGCTCCGCAAACAGCCGGTCGATATCGGCGGCGCGGCGGCCGGGGTCGTAGCTGTCGAGCAGCGCATCATAGGGATCGAGACCCAGAGCATCGGCCTTGGCGGCCGCCTGTTCGCACGTCAGCGCGAGGAGCTTGTCGAGTGCCGGTGCAAGGCCCTCATAGTCGTTTGCCGCCCGCGCTTTCCGCCAGATCATCTCGGTCTGCGACTTCTGGCGCGACAGCCGCGTCACGAGATCGGCCGGCGTCGCTGTCGCATGGGCGTGGATGCGTTGCATCTCGCGAAGGTTCGCGCGGTCCCATTCGGCGAGCCCGTCGCCGGCTTCCGCTGCGCCCGAAAGAAGCTCGCCGGTTTCGGGCGCGGTCAGCGTTTCATGTGCGATCAGCGAGAGCACCGCCTGCTGTTCGGCGCGCGCTTCCGCACCGCCTTCCGGCATCATGGTGGCGCGATCCCAATGAAGCACGGCCTGCGCGCCGCCAAGGGCGGACAGTCTGGCGAACCGGTCTTTCAGCGCCTCATAGGCGGCGGTTGAATTGCGCGACGTCATGACGGTCTGCCGATGCGCCCGTTGGCGCGGTGATAAAGCACATAGATCACGATGAGCACGAGGGCGAGACCGCCCCATGTCAGCGCATAGTCGAGATGATTGTTCGGGATGTCGATGCGTGTGCGCCCGGCCTTCGGCCATTCGCCGGGGAAGGCGCCAGCCTCAGCTTCGACGATAAAGGGCGCGATACGCGCCTCGCCAAGCCCCGACCCCATGATCGCCGGATCGCGCACCATCCAGACATTCTTTTCCGGGTCGTCCACGCCGTCGAACATGCCGCGCTCGGATGGCGCGCGGATGATGCCGGTGAAGTTCAGTTCGCCTTCCGGTACGCCACCGCGCAAAGCCGCCTCTTTCAGGGCAACGGGTACGAAGCCGCGATCGACCAGGACAAGTGCGCCATCGGCAAGTTCGAGCGGCGAGATCACGGCATAGCCGGGCGCGCCCCTTTCACCTTGCGTGAAATAGTGGAACTCGACGGAGAGAAACCGGCCCTCGACAACAACGCGCGTATATTCCTCTTCCCGCGCGTCGTAATCCGCCCAGTCTGCGCTCGCGGGCAGTGGCACCGCTTCCGCGTCCATGCGCGCGGCGATCTTTGCCAGCAAGCCCTCTTTCCATTCGAGGCGCTCCACCTGCCACAACGACAGGCCGATCAGCACCGGCAAGGCCAGAATCGTGAAAAGCGTCGGCCAGAAAAGCGGACGGAAGAAGCGGTTGTTCATGGCTCGAGTTTGCCCTCCGCTGCCTTGTGCCGGTATTGCTGCGCGACAAGCCAGCCCTTGAGCGGGCGGATGAGGCCGATGGTCAGCGCAAGCGTCAGCGGAATCCAGAGCAGCGCGTGAACCCAGTAGGGCGGCGACCAGGTGAACTCCACCCAGAGCACGAGGCCGACGATGACAAAGCCCGCGATCATCATAATGAACACGGCCGGGCCATCGCCTGAATCGGCAAAGCTGTAATCGAGACCGCAGTTCCCGCATTTCGGCGCGAGGTCGATGAAGCTCCCGAACAGCTTTCCTTCGCCGCAGCGCGGGCAGCAGCCGCGAAGTCCTACTTCGAGCGAAGACGGCATGGGCCGCACTTGCGTCATCTGCATGCTCCTGAAATCACAAGGGCGGACCGCTTGCAGCGGCCCGCCCCATATTGCGTCTTTTGCAGACGGCTGTCCTCAGTGCGGTGCGATCGGCGCGCCGTGGCCGCCCCACACATAGATGGCGAAGAACAGGAAGATCCACACCACGTCGACGAAGTGCCAGTACCAGGCAGCCGCCTCGAAACCGAAGTGAGCCTTCGGCGTGAAGTCGCCCTTCATCGCGCGCAACAGGCAGACAATCAGGAAGATCGTGCCGACGATCACGTGGAAACCGTGGAAGCCGGTCGCCATGAAGAAGGTCGCGCCATAGATGCTGCCGCCGAAGGAGAAGGCCGCATGCGCATATTCATAGGCCTGCACGCCGGTGAAGACAAGGCCGAGCGCAACGGTCCACGCAAGGCCCTGCACGAGGCCCTTGCGGTCGTTATGCAGCAGCGCGTGATGCGCCCATGTCACCGTGGTGCCTGAGGTCAGCAGGATCAGCGTATTGATGAGCGGCAGGTGCCAGGGGTCAAAGACCTCCACACCTTCCGGCGGCCACTTGCCGCCGGTGAACTCGGCGCGTGCAACCTGATGCACTTCATCGGGGAAGAGGCTCGCATCGAAGAAGGCCCAGAACCAGGCGGCGAAGAACATCACTTCGGAAGCGATGAACAGGATCATGCCGTAGCGCAGGTGAAGCTGCACGACCGGTGTGTGATCGCCCTTGCGGCCCTCGCGGATCACATCCCGCCACCAGCCGAACATGGTGTAGAACACGATCGCGAAGCCGAGCAGCATGATCCATGACGACGAGCCATGCATCCACTGCACGGCGCCGATGGCCAGGATGAATGCGCCGACCGAGCCGACGAACGGCCAAGGGCTCGGGTCTACGAGGTGGTAGTCGTGATGTTTGGCGTGGGCGTCAGCCATGTCCCCTCTTCTCCGCTTCAGTGCGCTGCCCCGGGGCCGCGCCACCAATCAAATCCCTTTTGAGCCAATTCGCGCCCGGTTTCAGAACGGCCGGTTCGCGACATTGCCTCCAAGTTTCACAATCGTCACAACGAAGAACAGAACGATAAACGCAACCAGCGTCCACGCGATTGCGCGGTTGCGCTGGCGGCGGCGCTCGATCAGTTCTTCGGTCCAGATGGGCGCCTCGATCTTGTGGCGTCCGAGATCGTCGTCTTGCATCCCGCCCTCACATTCCGATCAGCCGCTCGACGAGGAGCAGCGAGAAAACGAGGAAGAGATAGAGAATGGAATAGGCGAAGAGGCCCTTTGCGGCCTTGTCCTGCGCGGCGCCCGGCGCCGTGCGCCAGACGCGGATGGCGAAGGCGAGGAAGACCGCGCCCAGACCCGCCGTCGCCGCGGTATAAAGCGCACCGGCAAAGCCCATCAGGCCCGGCAGCAGCGTGACCGGCACGAGCAGCGCCGAATAGATCATGATCTGGCGACGCGTTTTGCGTTCGCCGGCCACCACCGGCATCATGGGCACGCCGACCTTTTCATAGTCGCCGGACCGGAAAAGAGCGAGCGCCCAGAAATGCGGCGGCGTCCACATGAATATGATCGCGAAGAGGACGATACTTTCGAGCGATACCGAGCCCGTCACGGCGGCCCAGCCAATCACGGGCGGGAATGCACCGGCGGCGCCGCCAATCACGATGTTCTGCGGTGTGCGGCGCTTCAGCCACATGGTGTAGATGGCGACATAGAAAAAGATGGTGAAGGCAAGGAGCACAGCCGCCACCCAGTTCACCAGAACGCCCATCGTCATCACGGAGAAAACGGAGAGGACGGAACCGAAGACGGCGGCTTCCTGCGGCGCCACGCGGCCTGACGGGATCGGCCGGTTCGCCGTGCGCACCATCTTCGCGTCGATATCGGCGTCATACCACATGTTGAGCGCGCCGGACGCACCCGCGCCGACCGCAATACAGAGCAACGCCGTGAAGCCGATCACCGGGTGAATGCCGCCCGGCGCCAGCGCAATGCCGACAAGCGCGGTGAAGATCACCAGCGACATGACGCGCGGCTTCAGCAGCTCGAAGAAATCGCTCGCGCTGCCTTCGCCGCCCTGGCGCAGGACATCCGCACGATCGTTGCTGTAGGCCGTATCCGACATGACTTCGCTTTGAACCTTCTACGCGCGCACTGGTCTTGAAAGAGGCTCCGGCCGGGAATGACCCGGCCGGAGCGGCTTGTCACTTGATCCGCGGCAGTTCCGAGAACTGGTGGAACGGCGGCGGCGAGGAGAGCGTCCACTCGAGCGTGGTTGCGCCTTCGCCCCAGGGATTGTTCGCGGCCTTTTCCTTCTTCATGAAGGCGTGTGCGACGCCCGCCAGGAAGATCAGCACGCCGAAGGCCGAGATGTAGGAACCGATCGACGAGATGTAGTTCCAGTAGGCATAGGCGTCCGGGTAGTCCGCATAGCGGCGCGGCATGCCCTGCAGGCCGAGGAAGTGCTGCGGGAAGAAGATCATGTTCACGCCAATGAACGTGACCCAGAAGTGCAGCTTGCCAATGAACTCGGAGTACATATAGCCGAACATCTTCGGGAACCAGTAGTACCAGCCCGCGAAGATCGCGAAGACGGCGCCGAGCGACAGCACGTAGTGGAAGTGAGCCACCACGTAATAGGTGTCGTGGAGCGCGCGGTCGACACCGGCATTGGCGAGCACGACGCCCGTCACGCCGCCGACCGTGAACAGGAAGATGAAGCCGATCGCCCAGACCATCGGCGTCTTGAACTCGATGGAGCCGCCCCACATGGTGGCAATCCAGGAGAAGATCTTGACGCCCGTCGGAACCGCGATGACCATGGTGGCCGCAACGAAATAGGCCTGCGTGTTGACGGACATGCCGACCGTGTACATGTGGTGCGCCCACACGATGAAGCCGACAACGCCGATCGCGACCATGGCGTAGGCCATGCCGAGATAGCCGAAGACCGGCTTCTTCGAGAAGGTCGAGATGATGTGCGAGATCATGCCGAAGCCGGGCAGGATCAGGATGTACACTTCCGGGTGACCGAAGAACCAGAACAGATGCTGGAACAGGATCGGGTCGCCGCCGCCTTCAGGCGAGAAGAAGGTGGTGCCGAAGTTGCGGTCGGTAAGCAGCATGGTGATCGCGCCGGCGAGAACCGGGAGCGAGAGCAGCAGCAGGAACACCGTCACGAGAATCGACCAGACGAAGAGCGGCATCTTGTGCAGCGTCATGCCCGGTGCGCGCATGTTGAAGATCGTCGTGATGAAGTTGATCGCGCCGAGGATCGACGAGGCGCCGGCGATATGGAGCGAGAGGATCGCGAAGTCCATCGCCGGGCCGGGGGTGCCGGTCGTCGAGAGCGGCGCGTAGATCGTCCAGCCGCCGGCGACGCCGTGGCCGCCGGGAACGCCGGGAACAAACATCGAGATCACGAGCAGGCCGAGCGCCGGAGGCAGCAGCCAGAACGAGATGTTGTTCATGCGCGGAAAGGCCATGTCCGGCGCGCCGATCATCAGCGGCACGAACCAGTTGCCGAAGCCGCCGATCATCGCGGGCATCACCATGAAGAAGATCATGATGAGGCCGTGCGCCGTCACCAGCATATTGAAGAGGTTGTAGTCGCCGCCGAGAACCTGATCGCCCGGGAGCTGAAGCTCCATGCGCATGACGACCGACATGCCGGCACCGATGACCCCCGCGATGATCGCGAAGATCAGATACATCGTGCCGATGTCCTTGTGGTTCGTCGAATAGACGTACCGCTTCCAGCCCGTGGGGTGGTCGGCGTGATCGGCGTGCGCCCCTGCAGCTTGACCTGCCATCTCTCTAAACCCTTCGTTCTTGCTTCACTATCGCAGGTGGAAGACAGCGCCTCAGCGCAGTTCCGTCCCGGCGATCTCGGCGACCTTCACATTATCGTTGGAGACGGCAGCCTGCTGCTGCTGCGTCCATTCCTCGAATTCTTCCTTCGTCACGACGAGCACGTTGATCGGCATGAAGGCGTGACGTGTGCCGCAGAGTTCCGAGCACTGGCCGTAATACACGCCGGTCTTCTCGGCGCGGAACCAGGTTTCGTTCAGGCGGCCCGGAATGGCGTCGATCTTGACGCCGAAGGGCGGCACCGCGAAGGCGTGGATAACGTCGGCGGCCGTCACGATCACGCGGACCGTGGTGTCGACGGGAACGACCATTGCTTCGTCGGCCGCGAGAAGGCGCGGCTGGCCGGGCTGAAGGTCTGCATCCTCGATCATGTTCGAGATGATCGAAATGTCGCCGTGATCGGGATATTCGTAGCCCCAGTACCACTGGTAGCCGATCGCCTTCACAGTCAGCTCCGCCTCGGGCACGACGACCTGCTTGTAGAGCAGGCGGAAAGAGGGGATCGCGATGATAACGAGAATGATGACGGGGATGACCGTCCAGGCAATCTCGATAAGCGTGTTGTGTGTCGTCTTGGACGGCACCGGGTTCGCCCTGGCGTTGAAGCGCACCATGACGATGATGAGCAGCGCCAGCACGAAGAGCACGATCGCGGTGATGATCCAGAGCAGGAGATTGTGGAAGGCGATGATGTCGCGCGCTACTTCCGTCACCGGCGCCTGGAGCCCGATGCCGCGCTCGACCGGTTCCGCATGCGCCACGGCGCCACTGAAAAGCGTCGCCATGAATGCGACGGCGTAAAGGCCAATTCCGTTCAGAAACCGCATGCTTGTCCCCAGCTAGTCAAATCAACGTCCGGACCCAGATCCGCGCACGGCCCCGAAAGGCAGGCGGCGGGATTTGGCCGTCAGAAACCATAAAGCGCCGCTGCCCGCAAGTTCCGACGCGGGCTTGCTTATTCTTTTCCCCGGGCGACGGTTTTCCTGCCATCCTGCGGGAAGGCGACTCGTGGCGAGGAGTATAGTCGACGCGCGGCATCAAACCACAGGCGCGGCCCGGTTTTGCGACGTTTTGCCACAACAACCGGGCGAATCCCGCCCTGGAACTGCCCCGGCCGGTGAAATTCGGGTTCCGGCCTTTATACGGGGCCGAAAAGTCCTAGAATTACGGTTGGATATTTCGCTGGGAGAATCGTTTAGCCATGCGCGACGAGGCGCTGATCCATTTCCATCTTGGCCGCCGGATCTCGGCGGGACTGCTGCTGCCGCAAAATGGCGGCGCGGCACCCGAGCTCTTGTCCGAGGCGGCCCCCTGGCTCGATCCGCGCGATCCCGGCCGCTGCGTGGTCGGCTTCTGCGCCGCCCATCCCGACCTTGTCGGCGATGTCATCGCCCCGCCCCCGCCCGGCTGGGAAAACTGGCGCTTTGTTGAATGGGACGACTGGTTCGGCCGGATCAACGGTGTGTTTCTGGTCGACCTTGCCTCGCTCAAGGTGACGCAGTACCCGCTTTACAGCTGCTCGCCGCATATCGTGCCCTGCGACCTTTCCAGCCTGCCGCGAAGGCTCGTGCCGGTCGAGGAATGGCTCGCGCGCTGACGCTTCTCTCAGATGGACCGATAATGACCGCTTCCTCCGACGATCTTTTCTTCAGCCGCACCGGGCTCGACCGTGCCCGCGTCTCCTCGCTTGTCGGCGATACGCTCAAAGGCGCCGATGATGGCGAGATCTTCATGGAGTTCCGCCAGTCGGAAGCCCTCGGCTTCGACGATGGCCGCCTGAAGACCGCGAGCTTCGACACCAATCAGGGTTTCGGGCTTCGCTGCGTCGCTGGCGAGGCGACCGGATATGCCCATGCGTCTGAATTTTCCAAAGCGGCGCTGAAGCGGGCCAGCGATGCCGTGCAGGCGGTGAAGACGGGTCACACCGGCGTTGCCGCGGAGGCGCCCGCCCGCACCAATACGCATCTCTATTCGGATGAAAATCCGCTGGGCGCACAGAGCTTCGAGGAGAAGGTGAAGCTTCTCGCCGAGATCGACGCCTATGCCCGCGCGAAGGACAAGCGCGTGCAGCAGGTTTCCGCCTCGCTTGCGGGCGAGTGGCAGGCGGTCGAGATCATCCGCGCCGACGGCACATCGCTCCGGGACATCCGCCCGCTGGTGCGCCTCAACGTCGCCATCGTGGCGGGCGAAGGCGACCGTCAGGAAACGGGCTCCTTCGGCGTCGGCGGCCGCATGGGCTATGACGTTTTCATCGATCCCGCGCGCTGGCAGGGACAGGTGGACGAGGCGCTGCGCCAGGCGCTGGTGAACCTTGAAAGCGTGCCGGCGCCTGCCGGTGAAATGGATGTGGTGCTCGGGCCCGGCTGGCCCGGCATCCTGCTCCACGAAGCGATCGGCCACGGGCTCGAAGGCGATTTCAACCGCAAGAAGACCTCGGCCTTTGCAGGGCTGATGGGTGAGCGCGTCGCCGCGCCCGGCATCACGGTCGTCGATGACGGCACGCTGGCCGACCGCCGCGGGTCGCTCACCATCGACGATGAAGGCACGCCGACATCGCGGACCGTGCTGATCGAGGACGGTATTCTTAAGGGCTATATGCAGGACCGGCTCAATGCCCGCCTCATGGGCATGGCGCCGACAGGCAACGGACGGCGCGAATCCTACGCACATCAGCCCATGCCGCGCATGACCAACACCTACATGCTCTCTGGCAATCACGAGCCCGGCGAAATTCTGGCCTCAGTGAAAAAGGGCCTTTATGCCGTTTCGTTCGGCGGCGGGCAGGTGGACATCACGTCGGGCAAGTTCGTCTTTACCTGCACCGAAGCCTATATGATCGAGGATGGCCGCGTGACGCGGCCCGTCAAAGGCGCAACGCTGATCGGCAACGGGCCGGACGTTCTCACCCGCGTCACCATGATCGGCAACGACATGGCGCTCGATCCCGGCATCGGTACATGCGGCAAGGCAGGACAGGGCGTCCCCGTCGGCGTCGGCCAGCCGACGCTGCTTGTGAAGGGGCTTACCGTGGGCGGCACGGCGCGGGCGGCCTAGAGCGCATCAAGAAAATTCGTAATCTCCGCATCGCTCCGCAGGCGGAACACTTGTGCATGGGCGGCGTCGCTGGCCAGCGTCTCTTCCATCGTCGCGTCATGCGTACGTTTGAAGTGCCAGATGAATCGGTAGAAGCCCGGATCGAATTTCTCCGGGCAGCCCGGCGCGAGGTCGGCACGGTTTCTGCCGAATTGCATCAGCGTCCGGCGGAAGGCACGCCACAGGCAGACACGGCGCGGCTGATCCACCCAGATCACCGTGTCCGCGCGCGGCAGGCGAATGTCGAAGGTACGGCTGAAATTGCCGTCGATGATCCAGCGGTCTTCCGCCACGGCTGCAGCGATCTTCGGCCGGAACTCCTCGTAACTGCTTTCGACCCAGCCCGGCTTCCAGAACAAGACGTCCAGATGCACCACGGGCAGGGAAAGTTTCTCGCCGAGCTTTCGCGCAAGTGTCGACTTGCCGCCGCCCGAGCAGCCTATGACGAGGATGCGCCTCACCCCTTCTTGCTGTGGCAGACCGCCTGCAGCTTGTTGCCTGCGGGATCGCGCACATAGGCGCCGTAATAATTCGGATGGTAGTGCGGGCGGAGCCCCGGTGCGCCTTCGCTTGTGCCGCCAAGTTCCAGCGCCCTGGCATGGAAGGCATCCACCGACGCACGGTCGGGCGCGAGAAAGGCGACATGGCCGCCATTGCCCGGAACATGCGCCTCGCCGTTGAAGGGCTTCAGCACGAAGACCTTGGGGCCCGCCGCCGTACCGTAGCTCAAAGTGCCCGGCAGCTTGAAGAAGGGGACGATGCCGAGCGTCGCCAGCACCGTGTCATAGAAGGCTTCCAACTTTTCCGGCTCATCCGCACCGATGGTGACGTGACTGAACATTGGCAAGCTCCCTCTCCAATCATGTTACCCCCGGGGGTCCAGAAGCCGCCACTGGCGGCGTCCAACTTAAAAAAAAAAGTGGTTGCAGCTTCACTTGCCGCCCTGGATGCCCGGGTCAAGCCCGGGCATGACATCCTGTTGTTGGCAGTTTTGAATGACCTCAGAACGCGTATTCCTTGAACACCGGATCGACCGAGCCGCCCCAGCGACCGTGATAGAGGTCGAGCATCTCTTCGGCGGGCGACTTGCCCTTCTCGACGATCTCTTCCACGGCGCGGAGATGGATTGCCTCGCTTGCGCCGACGCCGTCGCCATTCGCGCGCGCATCGAGCCCGGCGCGGGAAATCGCCACGGCCTTGCGCGCCACATCAAGCATCGTGCAGCCCCGGAACGGTGTGTGGAGCCCGTGCTTCGCCACCTTGTCGCGCAGCGCCTGCCGCTCTTCCGCCGTCCAGTCCTTCACGAGATCCCACGCCGCATCGAGCGAGGACTGATCGTAGAGCAGCCCCACCCAGAAAGCCGGCAGCGCGCAGATACGCGCCCAAGGGCCGCCGTCTGCGCCGCGCATTTCCATATAATTCTTGATTCGCGCTTCCGGGAAAATCGTCGTCAGGTGATTGTTCCAGTCGCCCCGTGTCGGCACCTCGCCGGGCAGCGCCGGGAGGCGGCCTTCAAGGAAGTCGCGGAAGCTCTGGCCCGTCGCATCGATATATCTGCCGTCGCGATAAACGAAATACATCGGCACATCGAGCGCATAATCGACCCAGCGTTCGAAGCTGAAGCCATCCTCGAAGACGAAAGGCACCATACCCGCGCGCTGGTTGTCCGTATCGGTCCAGACATGGGAACGGTAGGAGAGATAGCCGTTCGGCTTTCCCTCCGTGAACGGAGAGTTCGCAAAGATCGCAGTCGCGACCGGCTGCAGCGCGATGCCTACGCGCAGCTTCTTCACCATGTCCGCTTCGGACGAAAAATCGAGGTTCACCTGCACCGTGCATGAGCGGTACATCATGTCGAGACCCATCGTCCCGACCTTCTTCATGTATTCCGTCATGATCTTGTAGCGGCCCTTGGGCATGACGGGGATTTCGTCGCGCCGCCAGTTCGGCGTGAAGCCGAGGCCGAGAAAGCCGATGCCGTGTTCGGCGCCCACTTCCTTCACCTGCGCCAGATGGTCGTGCAGCTCGGCGCAGGTCTGGTGCAGCGTTTCGAGCGGCGCGCCCGAAAGTTCGAACTGGCCGCCGGGCTCCAGCGAGATGTTCCCGCTCTTGTCGCTTTCGAGGCCGATCAGCGTTTCGCCTTCGAGGACAGGACGCCAGCCGAAGCGTTGCAGCCCTTCCAGCATGGCGCGGATGCCATGATCGCCGCCATAGGGGATGGGCGTCAGGTTCTTCGTGCAGAACGGGAACTTCTCGTGCTCGGTGCCGATACGCCAGTCGCTTTTCGGCTTGTTGCCGCGCTCCAGCGCAGCCACGAGATCGCGACGGTCGGTGATGGGCTCGGGCCCGGCAACGAGAATGCTCATGCGAGCCCCTTTCCTCCGCGGACCTTGTTGCTCGCGGGGCCAGCCACCTGCCCGACGACGGTCCTCTTACGCGCCGGTCACTGAAGGCTCCGGCATCGCCCAGATGTAGGAGCGCCCATGCCTCATGGCAAGCGCCAATCTCAGTTCAAAAAGTAACAGCGGAACTGGCCACCGGAACAGGCCCAATGCAATTGAGAATTGTTCGAGGGTGCCATCTGCGCGGGGCCGCCTCGCCCCCTCACCAGTCCCCCAGCACCAGCCCCACCGCCGCCAGCGCGGCGATGGCAGCCGTATCGGCACGCATGATGCGGGGACCAAGGGAGATCGAGAGCGTATCGCTCCGCTTGCGGAGCATGTCGCGTTCGGCAGGTGAGAAGCCGCCCTCCGGTCCGATAAGCACGGCAAGCGGGGCGCCTCTCTTGCCTTCGGCTGCGAGCCGCTCCAGCGTCGCGCGCGTGGCGCCGGGGCCTTCGTTCTCGTCGCAAAATAGAATGAGCCGGCCCGGCGCCGTCTCGTTCCATTTCGCCAGGATGTTCGAAAGCTTTTCGGACTCGCGCACTTCCGGTACGGCGACGAGGCCGCATTGCTCCGCCGCTTCCACGGCATTGGCCTGCAGCCGCTCATCTTTCAGCCGCGTGACCACGGTCCGTTCCGTTATGACAGGCTGGATTACGGCGGCGCCCATCTCCGTCGCCTTCTGGGCGATGAAGTCGAGGCGGGCGCGCTTCACCGGCGCGAAGAGGAGCCATATATCGGGCAGCGGCTCCTGCGCCCGCGCCCGGCCTTCCAGCTCCAGGACGCAATTCTTCTTGTGGGCTTCGGCAATCCGCGCCGCCCATTCGCCGTCGCGCCCGTTGAACAGCAACACGCGCTCGCCCTCGCCCATGCGCAGCACATTCACAAGATAATGCGACTGGTCCTTGTCGAGCGTCAGGCTCGCCCCGGCGCCAAGGCTCTCCACCACATATAGGCGCGCCTTGCCGCTTGCGCAGCGCGCGTTCCCATCCAGGCCATCTTCATCTTCGCGATTCTTCATGGGCGGAGTATCCATTCTTTTCCGGTCCCATACAGCCATTCGAGCGCCCCATGCACCCTCGCAAGACCGTCCGCGTCCTACTGCTCGATCCGGCGGATCGGCTCCTCCTCATCCGGATGCACGATCCGAATGTCTCCGATGCGTCGGGGCGGGTGCTCCCGCATGCCTATTGGGTGACGATAGGCGGTGAATGCGAGCCGGGAGAGGATATTGCCACAACGGCAAGGCGCGAGATTCTGGAGGAAACCGGTCTGACGGATGTCCGGCTCGGGCCTCCCGTCTGGACCACCGAGCATGTACTTTGCGTCCATGGCAAGAATCGGCTGATGCAGGAGACTTTCATCCTGGCCCACACCGATACAACCACCCTCAACCGGGACGGGTGGACCGAACTCGAGTGGCATGTCATCCATGAGATGCGCTGGTGGCGCCTTGACGAGCTGCAGGCAACGTCCGAGATGATCTTCCCGGCTTCGCTCGTGCAGCACCTCCCCGGCCTGATCGCAGGGGATTTGCCCGCCTCCCCCATCGCCATCGCGCCCTGAGCAGGGCTGGAATCGAAAGCGAATCGGGGGCAGAACTTTCACCATGAACGAGATGAAGCAGGATCAGGCCCGCGTGGCCGATGCGCAGCCCGAAAACTGGGTGGACACGCACGCACCAGCCTGGGTGCGGCCTTTTGCGCGCCTTGCGCGGCTCGACCGGCCGATCGGCTGGTGGCTGCTGCTGCTGCCCTGCTGGTGGTCCGTCGCGCTTGCAAGCGAGGGCTGGCCTTCGCTCGTGCTTCTCCTCCTCTTTTTCATCGGCGCTGTCGCCATGCGCGGCTCGGGCTGCACATGGAACGACATCGTCGACCGAGATATCGACGCTGCCGTGGCGCGCACGCGGTCGCGCCCGCTGCCCTCCGGCGCGGTGACGCTCAGGGGCGCGCTTGCCTTCCTCGTCCTGCAATGCCTGATCGGGCTGGGCGTTCTGCTCTCCTTCAACAGCTTCGCCATTCTTCTCGGCTTTTCGTCGCTGATCCTCGTTGCGATCTATCCCTTCATGAAGCGCATCACCTATTGGCCGCAATTCGTGCTCGGCCTTGCCTTCAACTGGGGGGCGCTATTGGGTTGGGCGGCCGTGCACGGCTCGCTTTCGGCAGCGCCGCTGCTGCTCTATCTCGGCGCCGTCGCCTGGACCATCGGCTATGACACGATCTATGCGCATCAGGACAAGGAAGACGATGCGCTGATCGGCGTGAAATCGACGGCGCTGAAATTCGGCGAGACGACCCAGAAGTGGCTCTGGTTCTTCTATGGCATTGCGCTCATCGCCTTTGCGGGTGCAGGCGCGGCGGCAGGGCTCGGGCCCTTCTTCTATCCGGTGCTTGCCGTCGGTGCGGCGCTTCTTGTCTGGCAGATCGTCACGCTCGACATCGACGACCCGGCGCGGTGCCTCCGGCTCTTCCGCTCCAACCGCGATTTCGGCCTGCTGCTTTTCGTTGCGATTGTCGCGGGCCAGGTGGCATAGGCGCGGTTCAAGCGACGGGTTTCACATCCGACAGCCTGTCGACTTTCCTCAGGTCCGGGAAGAGCCACATCCAGATCCCGACAACGCCAAGCGTGCCGACGCCGCCGATCAACACGGCCGGCACGGTGCCAAAAAGGGCCGCAGAGACGCCGGCACGGAAATCGCCAAGCTCGTTCGAAGCACCGATGAAAAGCATTTCCACCGCCGTAACGCGGCCCAGCATCTGCTGCGGCGTTGCAAGCGGGATCAGCGTCGAGCGGATATTCACACTCACCATGTCGGAAGCGCCCATGATTGTGAGCGCAATGAGCGTGAGGATGAAATTTTCCGACAGGCCGAAGACAATGGTGGCAGCCCCGAAGATCGCGACACAGGCGAACATGATGTGGCCTGTGCGGCGGCCAAGCGGACGCCAGACAAGCATGAGGCTCACCACAATGGCGCCAACGGCCGGCGCTGCGCGCATGAAGCCGAGCCCCGTCGGTCCGACATCGAGAATGTCGCGCGCATAAATCGGCAGCAGCGCAACCGCGCCACCGAGCAGCACCGCGAAGAGATCAAGCGAGATCGCGCCGAGGACGATGGGCGAACGGCGCATATAGAGGATGCCGGCAATCGCGCGCGACATGGCGCCGACACCCGGTTCCTGCGGCTCCACCTTCGTTCGCGTGCGGATGGCGAGGAAGGCAACCGACACGCAGAGGAAAAGCGCACAGCACGTCGCGTAGACAGTGACCGGTCCCCAGAGATATAGGAAGCCGCCGATCGCCGGTCCGAGGATCACCGACATCTGGAAAGTGGAAGAACTCACCGCAATCGCGCGCGGGAGCTGCGCCTTCGGCACAAGCAGCGGCACGAAGGAGCGCGAGGCAGGCGCCATGATCGCCCGCGCGGTACCGAACAGCGCCAGTGCGGCATAGAACCAGGTGACGTCGCCCGAATGCGTGATCGTCAGGAGAATGAGCCAGCCGGCAGACACCGCTTCCAGAATCCCCGCTGCCGCGACAATGAACCGCCGGTCGATGCGGTCGGCAATGTCCCCCGCTGGCAGCGTCAAGAGCAGCATCGGCAGGAACTGTGCAAGGCCGACATAGCCAAGCGCCAGCGCACTTTCCGTTATGTCGTAGACCTGCCAGCCGACCGCTACCGACATGATGAGCATGCCGAGCGTGCCGAGGAAGCGCGCCGAGATGTAGAGCCGGAAGTCGCGCAGGCGGAATAACGCGGCGGTGGTCGTTTGGTTTTCGGGGAGGTCGTTCATGTCAGTCGCGGGCGGGCCAAGTTTTGCCCCTTATGCCCGAAGCATCGGCGGAAGTCGTGCCTCATCCTCGCAAGTCGTTTTGCCGCAGGGCCGAGACGTTGAATTCGGCGAATGCAGTGTTAGACATGTTGCATCGCAACAATTCTCCGTAAGGAGGAAAATATGAACAAGTTCGTCAAACAGTGGCTCCACTATGCGGCGCTCGCCGCCGAGACCTTCACGGGTCAGGCGCAGTGGTATGAGGCCGAGCAGGCCAAGGCCGCACCGGCCCGCTGCGAGGCGGCAAAGACCCGTGACGAGGCCGATTTTGTGCCGGTTCTTCGCGCCGCCGACTAAACTTCGACTATCGGCATAAGCCCCGGGTTTCCGTGCCCTTCTTGAAGACACGGAACCGGGGCTTTGTCTTGCGCCGGATTCCGGGATTTGCGCACCGCTTGACGTCCATCCCTGAACCATGGTTCATTTCTTGGAGAGTGAACGGAGGTTCATAGCTTGGCTTACCGGCAGACAGACAAGGTGGCGGCGCGGCTCGCGGAAACGCGGGCCGGTATTCTCGATGCCGCGCGCGGGCTCGTGGCCGAGGGCGGTTTTGCTGCGGTGCAAATGTCGGAAGTCGCCCGCAAGGCAGGCGTCGCGACGGGCACTCTCTACCGCTATTTCTCATCCAAGGAAGCGCTCTGCCGCGAAGTGTTCCGCGAAGTGTCCTCGCGCGAGATGGGCAAGCTCGCGGAAATCGCCTTGAGCGATGAACCGGCGAGCGAGCGGCTTGTTGAAGTCCTCCGCACATTTGCCGGCCGTGCAGTCAGAGGCCGCCGCCTCGCCTATGCGTTGCTGGCCGAGCCGGTCGATGTGAATCTGGCCGAGGAGCGCGCCTTCTTCCGCCGCACTCATGCCGACATATTCGCGCGCATCCTCGAAGATGGAATCGAGAATGGTGAGTTGCCCGAAATCGACGTGAAGATCGCGGCGGCCTGCATTGCAGGCGCCATTCCCACCGCGCTGATCGGGCCGCTGGCGCCGCAATCGCATGAGCTCGACCGGAACGCCGATCGCGTGGTCGAGCAAATCGTCAAATTCTGCCTCGCTGGCGTGGGCATCACCCTTGCGGCAGGTGCGGTGAATACCAGAGAACGGAGAACAGTCGCATGAGAGTTCTGGCAAAGGATCTCTTGAGCCCGGAACAGATTGCCCATGTGCGCAAGCGCTCGGACCTGCGCGGCACCTGGCTTGTCTTTCATGCCTGGGCCGTCATTTTCGGCGCGATGGCGGTTTTCGTCGCCTTCCCCAATCCGCTGACTTTCGTTCTTGCGGTCATGGTGATCGGGGCGCGGCAGCTTGGCCTCGCAATCCTGATGCATGACGGCGCACATGGCATTCTCACCGAGAACCAGAAGCTCAACAATTTCCTGAGCCAGTGGTTCTGCGCCTATCCGATGATGGCGGAGACCGGCGCCTATCGCCGCTATCACCTGAAGCACCACGCGAACACGCAGCAAAAGGAAGACCCCGACCTCATTCTCTCGGCACCCTTCCCGATCACGCGCAAGAGCTTCCGGCGCAAGATGATCCGCGACATTACCGGCCAGACCGGATACCAGCAGCGGAAGGCGCAGATCCTCAATGCGCTTGGGCCCGCAGACTGGCCGCTCGCTCAACGCCTCTCGCACTACTGGCAGAAGCTCGGCCGCGCGACGCTCGCCCAGATCGCCGTCTTTGCGGTACTTGCTGCAAGCGGACACTGGTATCTCTATTTCATTCTCTGGCTCACACCGTTCCTCACCTGGCATCAGGCGATCACGCGCATCCGCAACATCGCGGAACATGCCATGGTGCCGGACAATGACGATCCGTTCCGCCATGCGCGGACGACGCTCGCCAATCTGGTCGAGCGGGCGCTGATCGCTCCCTACTGGGTCAATTATCACGTCGAGCACCATCTGATGATGTGGGTGCCCTGCTACAACCTGCCGATGGCGAGGCGCTTCCTCATTGCCAATGGCTATGGCGGACGGATGGAAACCAAAGACAGCTATGCGCAAGTGATCCGCATGGCAACGTCACGGCCCGACGATCAGGATCAGCGGGGGGAAGTGATCCACAATGCACGAAAGCGCCGTGTTTCGGGCATCACGTCGGAAGGTTTCACCGAGGATCAGAACGCCGCCTGAGCAGCGCCAAGCCGGCGCTGCATCCGGCGGGGCCGCCTTTGCGGGCCAGTCTCGCCATGCTAAATCTCTCACCAACAAGGAATTGTCATTCGGGGAGAGAGATATGGCCGAGGCCGGAGCCGCCGCACTGGAAACAACACCTATTCGCGAGGCGCACCGCTTCGATGTGAAGCGGCTTGAAGCCTATTGCAGGGACGCGGTGGACGGCTTTCGTGGCGACCTCGAGGTACGCCAGTTCGAGGGCGGACAGTCCAATCCGACCTTCCTGCTCACGACGACTGGTGCCGGCGGCAACAAGCGCTATGTCATGCGCAAGAAACCGCCCGGGCAGCTTCTCGCCAGCGCACATCAAGTCGACCGCGAGTATCGCGTGATGAAGGCGCTTGCCGATACCGACGTTCCGGTGCCGCATATGTATGCGCTGTGCGAGGACGAAAGCGTCATCGGCACCTCCTTCTATGTGATGGACTATCTCGAAGGCCGGGTTTTCCGCGAGTCCGCGATGCCGGACTCCACCGAAGGGGAACGCCGTGCGGTCTATGCCAATCTTGCCGAAAATCTCGCGAAACTTCACAAGGTCGATTACGAGAAAGTGGGTCTTGGCGACTTCGGCAAGCCCGGCAACTATTTCGAACGGCAGATCGGCCGCTGGATCAAGCAGTATCGCGGCGCGCAGACGGCCGATGTGCCATCAATGGAAGAACTCATCAAATATCTGCCGGAGCACATACCCGACGAGCCGTCGGTCACGATCGCACATGGCGACTACCGGCTCGGCAACACGATGTTTCATCCGACCGAGCCGCGCATGATCGCCGTGCTCGATTGGGAACTCTGCACCATCGGTCATCCGCTTGCCGATGTCGCCTATTGCTGCATGTACGACCTGCTGGGCGTTGCAGGCGGCGCCACGGAGATCGACCGCACGAAAACGCCGGGCGTTCCGACAGAACAGGAATTCGTTGCCGAATATTGCCGCCATGCAGAACGCGGCGGTATTCCGCACTGGAACTTTTACCTTGCCTTCTCGATGTTCCGTCTCGCCTCAATCAGCCAGGGCGTCTACAAGCGCGGGCTTGACGGCAATGCGAGCTCGGAGCGCGCTATGACGCTTGGCGATGCCTGCCGGAATCTCGCCGATCACGCTTGGCAAATTGCCCAGCGGCCCGGCTAATATCGTTTTGCGCCATAAACAGGGTTAGCAACGGGTTAATTTGGCCCTGCGCTCAAGGGAAATTTAAAGAAGTCGCTCTAGGATTCCCCAATCGAGGACAGAATTCGTCCGTGTCGTGAAGGCCGGCAGAATGCCGGATTGGGGAAGAGTGATGAAACGTGCCGTGGGCAAAGGGCCGCAAGACCAGCGCGCCGAATGCGATGCGGCAGCGTCATGTCCGGCTTCCGGCGAGCGCTTCTACCGCGCGCTGGTCGAGAACACCGGCGATATTCTGACCATTCTCGATCGGAATGGCAGGGTCATCTTCCAGAATCCCGCCGTGCGTCATCTGCTCGCCATGACGGAAGAATCGTTCACCGGCAAGCTGGCGCGCGATTTCATTCACCCCGACGATCGCGAACGTATTCAGAAGCGGATACTGGACTGTGCGGGCTCACCGGGTTCGGAATTCGTCGAGGTCTTGCGCCTGTCGCACAAGCACGGGAGTTGGCGCCGGGTCGAGACGCGCGGCCGCAATCTGCTCGACGATCCGAATGTCGCAGGCATTCTCTGCGTCTCTCGCGACGTCACCGAGGCGCATCAGCTCGAACATCAGTTGCGCGAAGCCGAACAGCTTGCCCGCTTCGGGCATTGGCGCTGGATCAAGGGCGCACCTGCGCCGCAATGGTCGAAAGGCGTGGCGCGCATTCTCGGGCTCGAGGAAGACAGGCTGCCCGCCGGCGGCGACTGGTACGAACAGCTGGTGCATCCGGAGGATTGCGACGAATTGCTGTCGAAGTTTCTCGATGCCTTCGAGACGCATGAGCCCGTCACCTGCATCACGCGCCTCCGCTCGGGCAATGGCGACTATCGCCATATCAAGACCTATGCCTATGCGGAAGTGGATGCCTTCAACGAGATCGGGGCACTGGTGGGTCTTGCGGAAGACGTGCACGAGGAAATTGAAGCAGCCGAAGCTCTCAAGGCGAGCGAGGCCAAGTACCGCTTGATGACGGAGCAGGCATCGGACGTCGTCGCACACTACGATGCCGAATCGCGGATGATGTTCATCTCGCCCGCCGTCGAGAACATTCTGGGACGCAAGCCGGAGGAATTCATCGGCAAGCCGGTCTCCGAGGAAATGATCCATCCTGACGACTTCGCCCGCGCGCGCGACGCCTTCGTACAATGCGTCACGACGGGCGATCCGGTCCATTTCGACTACCGGTTTCTGCACAACCAAGGCCACTATATCTGGCTTGAGACGACAATGCGCCGCGCAGTGAATGCCGAGGGCAAGCGCATGGCGGAAGTCGTTGGTGTCACCCGCGACATCAGCGAACGCAAAAGATACGAGATCGACCTTCTCGATGCACGCGAGCGCGCGGAAGCGGCCAACCGAACAAAGTCCCGATTCCTTGCAAATATGAGCCACGAGCTTCGCACACCGCTCAATGCCATTATCGGCTTCTCGGAAATATTGCGGATGCAGATGTTCGGGGAACTCGGCCACCCCCGGTACAACGAATATGCGCAGCTCATCAATGAAAGCGGCGCGCTGCTGCTCGACCTGATCAGCGACATTCTCGACATGTCGAAAATCGAGGCAGGCAAGTATGAGCTTCATGCCGAGGAGCTCGATGCCGCCGCGTTGATCGATTCCTGCGTCCGCCTCGTTCGCGGGCGCGCCGAGGAAAATACCATTCAGCTCGTGAAGAGGATCGATTGCTCGGCAGGCGGCGCGATCACCGCGGATGAGCGCGCCGTGAAGCAGATCCTGCTCAATCTGCTGTCTAACTCGATCAAGTTCACACCGTCGCATGGCGTCGTGACGATCGAAGCCATCGCATCCGAACATTCGATCCGGTTCGTCGTGCGCGACACGGGGCGCGGCATACCGGAGGATCAGATTACGCGCCTCGGGCAGCCCTTCGAGCAGATCGTCACTGACGCCGCCCTTGCCAAGCAGGGAACGGGCCTCGGACTGGCGCTGGTGCGTTCGCTTGCGGAACTGCACGGCGGAAGCATGAAGATCGAAAGCGAAGCCGGCGCCGGCACCTCGGTCACGATCGATCTTCCGAAAGTGCCCTCCTGCCGGATTGGCGGCGATACGGCCCCAGCGGAAGCACCGGACGGAAACGGAGGCCTGCGGCGCGCCGCAGGCTGAAACTTAGCCCGCCATCATGCGCCGAAGGGCTTCGTCCAGCTCGGCAACCACCTTTGCAACGACCGGGTTCTTGCCGATCGCCGCATAATAGGCCTCGGTGCGCGGCAGGCCGTTGAACGGCTGCTCCTGTCCGAACATCGGACCGATTTCCCGGAAGAAAAAGAGAACCGGAACAAGCGCGCAATCGGCCAGCGTCAACTGCCCTGCGACGGCGAAGTCCGGCCCTTCAATATAGTGCTCAAGCCATCCCATTGCCTTGCGCAGTTCGACGAGTTCTTTCGCGACGAGCTGCTGGTCGCGTCCAGCCGGATTGATCTGGCCAAACAGTTTCCCCATCGGACCCATGACATAGAGATCGCCGATGCGGCCGATCAGGCGCATCTTCGCCCGGTCCGCCGGCGCGTCGGGGCGCAGCGACACACCGAGCCCCTTGTCCTCAAGATATTCGCAGATCGTATCCGACTCCGGCACCACGGTGCCGCCATCGACAAGCAGGGGAATCTTTCCCATCGGCGCGAGGCTTGTGAATTCGGCTTCGTGCGCAGGGTCCGGCAGGTCGATCAGCCAGACATCGAGATCCTTCGCATAGATCACCATGCGGCATCGGGCCGCAAACGGCGAGAGCTGCGAATTGTACATCTTCATGCCGGTCTGAATGCTCATCTGCGCTACCTGCCTGTCGCAAATCGTCACTGAAACGGCCGGCCCTTGCGGGACCGGCCGTCTTAACTCTCAGTCAGCCGCAGGCAGTTTGCCCGCGAAAGTCACGGCGCGGCGCCATGATTACTCGGCCGCCGCGCGAAGCTTCGACTGATGCTTCTTGAACTCGAGCTTCGCAATGGTGCGCGCATGCACTTCGTCCGGGCCGTCCGCAAGGCGGAGCGTCCGCATGCCGGCATACATCTTCGCGAGGCCGAAATCCGTGGTCACGCCGCCGCCGCCATGGGCCTGGATCGCGTCGTCGATGACCTTGAGCGCGATATTGGGCGCAGCCACCTTGATCATGGCGATTTCGGCGCGGGCGACCTTGTTGCCC
Organism: Parvibaculum sp.; assembly: GCF_046297875.1. Taxonomy (GTDB): domain Bacteria; phylum Pseudomonadota; class Alphaproteobacteria; order Parvibaculales; family Parvibaculaceae; genus Parvibaculum. The sequence continues at coordinate 266,779 of NZ_JBKBHD010000001.1, forward strand.
ACCGTGTCCATCATGTAGGCGGCCTTCAGCGTCAGCAGGCGCGCCATTTCGATGTCGATGCGGGCGCGGGCAACACGCTCTTCCCAGACCGAATGTTCGGCGATCTTCTTGCCGAAGGCTTCGCGGGTGAGGAGGCGCTTCACCATGATCTCAAGCGCGCGCTCGGCAACGCCGATCGTGCGCATGCAGTGATGGATGCGGCCCGGCCCGAGACGGCCCTGGCTGATCTCGAAGCCGCGGCCTTCGCCGAGAAGCAGGTTCTCGGCCGGCACGCGAACATCCTTCAGGATCACTTCCGCATGGCCATGCGGCGCATCGTCATAGCCGAAGACGGGAAGCATGCGCACGATCTCGATGCCCGGCGCATCCATCGGCACGAGGATCTGCGACTGCTGACGATAGGTGTCGGCCTTCGGATCGGTCTTGCCCATCAGGATCGCGATCTTGCAGCGCGGATCGCCCACGCCCGACGACCACCACTTGCGGCCATTGATGACGTATTCGTTGCCGTCGCGCTCGATTCGGGTCGAAATGTTCGTCGCGTCGGACGAGGCCACATCCGGTTCGGTCATCAGGAAGGCGGAGCGCATCTTTCCTTCGAGCAGCGGCTCCAGATATTCCTTCTTCTGGCGCTCATTGCCGTAGCGCTCGATCACTTCCATGTTGCCGGTGTCGGGCGCGGCGCAGTTGAAGACTTCCGACGACCAGCCGACGCGGCCCATGATCTCGCACAGCGAGGCATATTCGAGATTGGTGAGGCCGCCACCGCGTTCCGATTCGGGCAGGAACAGGTTCCAGAGGCCGGCTTCCTTTGCCTTCGGCTTCAGATCCTCGAGGATCTGAGGCACCTGCCAGGGATTGCCCGCCTTGCGGAAGGCATCCATCTGGTCGGCATAGGTCTTTTCGTTCGGGTAGATGTACTCGTCCATGAACTTCTCGAGGCGAGCGAGCAGTTCCTTGGTTTTGTCGTTGTGTTCGAAATTCATTGTTCTCCCCTTGGCAGTTTTTCTGGGCGGGAGGATCTGTGCCTCCCGTCGCAATGTCGAATGGCGGCACTCTATCGGGTTGGGGGGAGCAAATCACGCAGAAAGCCGCGACGGAAGATCGCGGGGCTCAGCTTCGCCGCACTGCGAAAAAATCACGCAGCAGCGACGCTGCGGCCGTCTCGCCGATGCCGCCATAGACCTCGGGGCGATGGTGGCAGGTCGGTTGTTCAAAGATGCGCGGCCCGTGGTCGACGCCGCCGCCCTTTTCATCTGCCGCGCCATAATAGAGCCGCCGCAGCCGGGCAAAGGAGATGGCCCCTGCGCACATGGGGCATGGCTCAAGGGTTACATAGAGGTCGCAGCCGGTCAGGCGTTCCGAGCCAAGCACCTGGCAGGCCTCGCGGATCGCCAGCAATTCGGCATGAGCCGTCGGGTCCTTCAGTTCGATTGTCCGGTTGCCCGCCTGGGCAATAACCTCCCCTTCCGGGCCGGTAATGACGGCGCCCACCGGCACCTCGCCGCGCGCGGCCGCGGCTTCTGCTTCGGCGAGCGCGAGGTCCATCGGTCGCAAGGCGGCTGCGGGTTCCTTTGTCATGGCCGGACCCTGCCCCGCCGGTCCGGCCATGGCAAGCGGCACCTTCCGGTTCGCCCTTCTGCCTGATAAAGATGGGCCATGACACCTGCTCCCACCCGCTTGCCAGCCAAATCAGTCGAGGCGCCGGACGGCGACCGCATTGCGAAAGTGATTGCGCGCGCCGGCATCTGCTCGCGCCGCGAGGCGGAAAAGCTCATCGCCGATGGCCGCGTCACCGTGAACGGCAAGGTCATCTCCAGCCCCGCGCTCAATGTGACGGGGCGGGAGAAGATCACCGTCGACGGCAAGGAGCTCCCCGCGCAGGAGCCGGCGCGGCTCTGGCGCTATTACAAGGAGCCCGGCCTCGTCACCACGGCGCGCGATCCGGAGGGCCGGCCGACCGTTTTCGACAAGCTGCCCGCCAACATGCCCCGTGTGGTGTCTGTGGGAAGGCTAGACGTGAATACGGAAGGCCTGCTGCTCCTCACCAATGATGGCGAACTCGCAAGGCTGCTCGAATTGCCGTCGACCGGCTGGACGAGGCGCTACCGTGTGCGCGCCTATGGCGTCGTGACCCAGGCCGACCTCGCTCGCCTGAAGGACGGCATCACGGTCGAAGGTGTGCGCTATGGCCCGATCGAGGCAACGCTCGACAAGGTGCAGGGATCGAATGTCTGGCTGACGCTCGGCCTCAAGGAAGGCAAGAACCGCGAAGTGAAGCGCGTGCTCGGGGCCCTCGGGCTTCGCGTGAACCGGCTTATCCGGCTTTCCTTCGGCCCCTTCCAGATCGGCGACATGCAGCCTGGCGAGGTAAAGCAAGTGCCGAACCGTGTGCTGATGGATCAGCTCGGCGCCCATGCGGCGCAGTTCGAGCAGCAGGCTGACGCTCCGGCGCCGCGCCCAATGCAGAAGGCGGGTCACGCGGGCGCAAAGCCCTCGGGTCCGAAGTCCGGTGGCGGCAAGCCCACAGGCAAACCGCCACGCCCGCATCGCGCCGGTGCGCCCGACAAAAAGGGCGGACCGGACAGGAATGCTGCGTCCGGAAACAGGGGTGGTGACAAGAGAGGCCCGGCGCAAAAGGGCCTGGCAAACAAAGGGCCGACGAGCAAATGCCCGATGAACAATGGAAAGCCCCATGCGGATCGTAGGCGGCGCCCTTAGAGGCCGCGCCATCGCAGCGCCGAAGGGCGATCTCGTGCGGCCGACCGGCGACCGCACGCGCGAGGCGCTGTTCAACATTCTCGCTCATGCGGATTTCGACGGCTTCGCGCTCGAAGGCGCGCGGGTGCTCGATCTCTTTTCCGGTTCCGGCGCACTTGGTATCGAAGCCATTTCGCGCGGCGCTTCTTTCGCGCTCTTCGTGGAGGAGCATGCGGAGAGCCGCGCCGCCATTCGCGAGAACCTCGAAACGCTCGGCCTGAACGGGAACGCAAAAATCTACAAGCGCGATGCAACGAAGCTCGGCCCCCGGCCCGGCAGCGTCGGTCCTGCTTTCATGCTGCTTTTCGCCGACCCTCCCTATGGAAAGGGGCTTGGCGGCGCGGCGCTCCTTTCCGCGCGCGAGGGCGGCTGGCTCACCGGGGATGCGCTTTGCGTTGTCGAGGAAAGCGCGCTTGCCGATTTCGAGGCGCCCGATGGCTTCGAGGAAGTCGACCGGCGGCGCTATCGCGACACCGAAATCATATTCATGCGGCTCCGCTGATCGCCGCCCCGCTGCCTGAGGAAATTCAAGTGACCCTGCTTTCCGGCCTTTCCGCCCTTGCCGACGACTATGATGCGCTGCTCTGCGATGTCTGGGGCGTGCTGCACAATGGGCGCGTGGCCTATCCGGGTGTGGCCGATGCCTTGGCGCGCTTCCGCGCCAAGGGCGGGCATGTGCTGCTGCTTTCAAATGCACCGCGGCCTTCCGATGCGCTGCCGGTCATGTTCCGCCAGATGGGCATTCCCGAAGATGTCTATGACGGCATCCTGACCTCAGGCGATGCCACGAAAGCCTTCCTCGCCTCGCATGAACTCGGGACATGCTGCTATCACATCGGGCCCGAGCGCGATCTGCCGCTTTTCGAGAGCACCAATGTGGAGCGCGTCGGCGAGGCATCGGCGGGGTTCATTCTCGTCACCGGCCCGTTCGACGATGAAGTGGAAGTACCGGAGGATTACAGGGCGAGCTTCGAGCAACTGACGGCGCGGCGGCTGCCGCTGATCTGCGCAAACCCGGACATCGTGGTGGAACGCGGCGACCGCCACATCTATTGCGCCGGGGCGCTGGCAAAGCTCTATGGCGAAATGGGCGGCAAGGTCATCTATTTCGGCAAGCCGCATGGCCCGGTCTATGGCATTGCGAGGCAAAGGCTTGCTGCTTTTGCGGGAGCGGCAATAGAGGACAGCCGCATTCTGGCCGTGGGTGACGGGCCCCTGACCGACATCAAGGGCGCTAACGATGCCGGGATCGACGCCCTCTTCATCACCGGGGGCATTGCGGCGGCGGATTGCGGGCAATCCCCCGAAAATCCGGAGGAAGACAGGGTTTCGCATGTCCTGACCCGCGCCGGCGTGCGCGCTGTCGGCGCCATGCCGCGCCTCGTCTGGTGATGCAAGGCGATTTGCGGGGCTGCCCCGCATACTTGACGCTCCTCGGCCGATCCGCCATGACCTGTGGCCTGACATTCCTCCCGGAGCCTCCACCCCGTCCATGAAGATCATCCGTCATTACGAGCAGATACCGCCCGGTCTCCGGGGCGCGGTCTATGCGCTCGGCAATTTCGACGGCGTACATCGCGGTCATCAGGAAGTTATCGGGCGGGCGGCCGAGATCGCGCGGGAGCTTGGCGTACCGCTCGGCGTCCTCGTCTTCGAGCCGCATCCGCAGCAATTCTTCTTTCCCGAACGGCCCTTCTTCCGGCTGACGCCATTCCGCGCCAAGGCGCGGCTCCTCGAGCGCATTGGGGTCGACGTTCTGGCGGCGCTGCCATTCGACGACCGCATGTCGAAAATGCTGGCGCCGGAATTCGTCATGGACGTGCTGGTAAACGGGCTTCAGGCCGTGCATGTCGTGGCGGGCTACGATTTCCGCTTCGGCAAGGGGCGCGGAGGCGATGCGGCGGCACTCGGCTATCTCGGCCACGTGGAAGGGTTTGGAGTCGACATCGTCGATGAAGTGAAGAATGGCGGTGTCACCTTCTCATCGACACGCATCCGCGAACTGCTCGGCAAGGGCGATCCGCGCGGCGCGGCCGAATTGCTCGGCCATTGGTGGACCGTCGAAACGCATATCCAGCAGGGTGACCAGCGCGGGCGCACCATCGGATTCCCGACCGCAAACCTGCCGCTCGAAGATCATGTCGAACCTGCCCTCGGCGTCTACGCGGTGAGGGTCGAGATCGAGGACGGGCCGCACAAGGGCACATATGACGGGGTGGCGAATGTCGGCCGCCGTCCGACCTTCGACAAGCAGGATGTGCTGCTTGAGGCCCATATCTTCGAGTTCGCGGGCGACATTTATGGCGTCCATGCTGCCGTGTCCTTCATCGAATTCATCCGGCCCGAGCGGAAGTTTGACGGGCTCGACAGCCTGAAGGCGCAAATCGCGAAGGACAGCGAGAAGGCGCGCGAAATCCTCGCCGCGCTGCCAAAGGACGCATGAGCGCCGCCTGTGCCGATCCCGCCAGCTTTATCCGCCGCAATACAGCGCTGCACGAGCCGCCGCTTGTGCCCGAGGTGAAGCTCCACCTTGCCACCGAAATTGTGCCCATATGGCAAATGACCGAGGAGGAGCTGGAGAAATCCGGTCTACCCCCTCCCTTCTGGGCCTTTGCCTGGGCCGGAGGTCAGGCGCTTTCCCGCTACATCCTGGACAATCCCGAGATTGTTGTCGGCAAGAGCGTTCTGGATTTTGGGGCCGGTTCGGGACTGATCGGCATTGCCGCGGCCAAGGCTGGCGCAACGAGAGTTCTTTCTGCGGATATTGACGTATTTGCCGTCGCGGCAATCCATCTCAATGCCGCCGCCAACAATGTGAGTATTCAAGGTACCGCTGAGGATCTTGTCGGTGTGGCGAACATGGGTTGGGAAGTCATTCTGGTGGGCGACATGTGCTATGAGCGGCCGCTTGCGGAGCGGATCGAGACCTGGTTGCGGCGCCTTGCAGGCGAAGGCGTCACGGTTCTGATCGGCGATCCGGGGCGGACCTATCTACCCAAGACGGGTCTCGAAAAACTTGTCTCCTATGCCGTGATGACGACGCGGGAGCTTGAGGATACGGATGTCCGAAATACAAGCGTCTGGCGTGTCCTGCCCGGCTGAGTGTTCAGATTTCGACGGCTGAGGTTATTTCCCTGCACAGGGCCTTGCGCGGATTCCTGCTTCCCTGACCCAAGGTCAGGTGATAATTCCGAAACAGAACTTATTGCGGCATCTATATCTGCCGACAGGAGGACGGAATGACCGAGCATGTGCTGAGGGCGATCGACAAGGGCGTGATGACTGTCACGCTGAACCGCGCCGACAAGAAGAATGCTCTGACAGAAGCCATGTATGCGGCGCTTGGCGATGCGCTGGAGGCGGCGGCGAAGGACGCTTCGGTCAAGGTTGTCCTGTTCACGGGCAGCGGCGACAGCTTCACGGCGGGTAACGACCTTGGCGATTTTGCTGCCGCTGGCTCGAAGCCCGTGGACGCCAATGAGGGTGAGCGCCCGGTGGGCCGCTTCCTCCGTCTTATTGCCACAGCGGAAAAGCCACTGATCGCCGCTGTGAACGGCCTTGCCGTCGGAGTCGGCGTTACCATGCTTCTGCATTGCGATCTGGTCTATGCAGCCCAAAGCGCCAGTTTCCAGACGCCCTTCGTTAATCTGGGCCTTGTGCCGGAAGCGGGGTCCACGCTGCTGATGCCCAGCCTTGTCGGCAACCAGAAGGCGGCCGAACTTTTCCTTCTTGGCAAAAAGATCGGAGCAGAGAAGGCCGAACGGATCGGGCTGGTGGCGGATGTGCTGCCGGACGCCGAACTTCTCGCCCGCACGACCGCCATCGCTCAGGAACTTGCCGCCAAGGCACCGACGGCCGTGAAGCTCACCAAGCAGCTCCTGCGGGGCGCCTCGCGGCCCGACGTTGCCAAGCGGATGTCAGAGGAAGGTGCGCATTTCGCGGCCCAGCTCCGCTCGGCGGAAGTGAAAGAGGCGATCAGCGCCTTTTTCGAGAAGCGGGCACCGGATTTTTCCAAGGCAAGCTGATGAGGCCTATAGCGGCCCGCCCAGGGCGGCGAGGCGGCGGCGGATTTCGGCCAGGAAAAGCTGGGTCGGCAGGGTCTGGTCGGCTTCGGGCCGGGTGACGAGGTAGAGCAGGTAGCTCGGCAACATCGGCGCCGGGAGGAGCGGCCAGAGCGTATCGCGCCGCGCCGTCTCTGCCACCGATGTCGGCAGGAAACCGATCCCGACGCCTATGCCGATGAGACGTTTGGCTTCCTCGAGGTTTTCCGCCTCGCCCGCGGGCTCAAGCCCAAGCCTGTAACGCATGCGGAAATGGCGGACATCGTCCGGTTCGTCGGTGCCGGTGACGATGAACCGCTCGCTGCCAAGCATTTCGGGGTTCTGGATGCAGGAGCCGTATAGCGGATGGGAACGGCCGCAATAGAGCTGCTGGTATTCGCGCATCAATGGCTCGTAGAGAAGGTCGCTGCGCGGGGCGCTGTCGAAGGCGATGCAGACTTCGGCCTCGTCCTTCAGCAGGGCATCCACCACGATGCCGCAAGGCGCGATATCGATCCGCAGCCTGATCCGCGGGTGGCGGCGGCGCATCGTATCGAGCGTGGCGTCAAGCTCCGGCGAGTGTACGGCCGAAACCGAGCGGATGGTGAGAAGGCCTTCCACCTCGCCTGCCACCTGGGCCATTTCCCGGGGCAATGCCTGCACCTGCTGAAACAAATGCTCGGCAAAGGCCGCGACGATGCGCCCTTCCGGCGTAAGCGTCACGCCGCGCGCGGAGCGGATGCAGAGTTCCGCATCGAGGTGACCCTCCAGCCGCTTCAGCGCAAGGCTGACTGCCGGCTGCTGCAGGTTGAGGCGGCGCGCAGCCGCGCCGATACCGCCTGAACGGGCGATTTCGAGCAAAATCTTGAAGAGATTGAGGTCGATCCGGTGAAACAGCGCCGGGTCGATGCGGATGTCCTTCTTACGCAACGTGCCATCCTTTCAAGGCGTCCGGTCCCATCCTGCGCCGTCTCATAAATTCGATCAATGCCCGGCATTGACCGTTTCCGTCTTCGACGGCCCAAACCCTCTTGGCAGTCTCACCTGCAGCGGAAAGGAGCCTGCAGGTGAGACGGTTCGGGAATCGGCGGGTTGTCGTGACAGGCGCGGCAAGCGGTATCGGCAAGGCCATCGCCGAGGCATTTGCGAAAGAAGGCGCGATGACGATCGGGCTCGATCTTGCGCCTCAATCCGGCGACGGCTTCGACATTCTCGCCGCCGATGTCACGGATGAAGCCGCGGTGAACGCAGGTGTTGCCGAAGCGGCGGCCCGGCTCGGCAGGATAGACGTGCTCGTCAATTGCGCCGGCATCGAGATCCAGTCGGCCATCGACGCGCTCGAAACTTACGCTCTCGACCGGATGCTCGCCGTCAATCTGCGCGGGCCTATCCTCATGATGCGGGCGGCACTGCCGCATCTCGCGCCCGATGCGCGCATTATCAACATTGCGTCCGAGCTTGCCTTTCTCGGTCGCGCAGGATCGTCCGTCTATGCGGCGACGAAGGGCGCGATGCTTTCGCTCACGCGCTCTTGGGCGCGCGAATTTGCGCCCGGCATTCTCGTCAATGCGGTTGCGCCCGGTCCCGTCGACACGCCGCTCCTCGATTTCGTGAACATGGACCCGGCGTTGAAGGCGCTCGAAACATCGAACCCCCTTCGCCGCATCGGCCGCCCCGAAGAAATCGCAGGCGCGGTGCTTTTCCTTGCAAGCCCGGAGGCGGGCTTCATCACCGGACAATGTATCGGCGTCGATGGCGGCGCCGCGATGAGGTAGTCATGAGTCAATCCGTTCTGATGCAGGAAATCACCTGGCCCGACTTCGAGGCGAAGACGAAGGCGCGCGCGCCCTTCTTCCTGCCCGTCGGTGCAACGGAGCAGCACGGGCCGCACCTGCCGCTCGGCACGGATGTGTTCCTGCCAACGCATATGGCGAAGGAAGTCGCCAAGCGGGTCGGCGGCGTGGTCGCGCCGACCATTCCCTATGGCTACAAGTCACAACCGCGCTCGGGCGGCGGACAGGCCTTTCCCGGCACGACGAGCCTTGCCGCGAACACGCTCACCCTCGTCGTGCGCGATGTGCTGCACGATCTGGCACTTCATGGCGCACGGCGCTTTGTGGTCGTGAACGGGCATGTGGAAAATGCCTGGCCGATCATCGAAGGGATCGACCTTGCGCTGCGCGAAATGCGGCGCGACGGGATTAGCGACGCCGAAGTGGTGCGGCTCGAATATTGGGACTTCATCAAGCCGGAGACGCTCGACCGGCTGTTCCCCGATGGTTATCCCGGCATCGATCTCGAGCATGCCGCGCTCATCGAAACATCGCTGATGCTGCTGATCCGGCCCGATCTCGTGGACGTGCCGAAGACGCCGACTCATGGCCATGCCGAATTTCCAACCTATGACCGCTATCCGGTGCGCCCCGGCCTTGTGCCCGCGACTGGCGTGCTCGCCCGCGCGGCAGGCGCAAGCGCCGAAAAGGGCGAATGGCTGGCGACCGACCATATCGACGGCATCACCGCCGCACTTCTCAAGGAATTCGATCTCTGATGGAGGTATTGCCATGACCGCTTCTGCGAAACTCGATGCGATCCTGAAAGATGTTGCGACGGTGGCCTCACTGCCGCTCGAACGCGCCACGACGCTGCCGCGCGAAACCTATATCGACGAGGAGTTCTTTGCCTTCGAGCGCGACAACATCTTCAAGAAGGACTGGATGTGCCTTGCCCATGTCTCCCAATTGAAGACACAAGGCAGCTTCGTCGCGATTGACCTTTTCGACGAGCCGCTTGTCGTGGTGCGCGGCCATGACGACAAGATTCGTGTGCTGTCGCGCGTCTGCGCGCATCGCGCCATGGACATCATGCCGGAGGACCCCTCCTTCCCGCGCGAGGGCGAGACGCGGCTTCTCGTCTGTCCCTACCACAAGTGGTCCTACGATCTCGACGGTTCGCTTCGCGGCTGCTCCCAGATGCACAAGGCCGAAGGCTTCGAGAAGAAAGACTGGCAGCTTTCCGAGTTCCGCAGCGAAGTGTGGAACGGATTTGTCTTCGTCAATTTCGACGGCGAGGCAATGCCGCTTGCAGATCAGTATGAGGAATTCGGCCGCCTGACTGCGCCGTGGAACGTGGCCGAGATGGAAATCGCCATCGATTTCGAATGGGAATGCGACTTCAACTGGAAGGTGATGGTCGAGAACTGGATGGAGTCATATCACCACATCGGCACGCATGCGACGACGCTCAACCCGAGCATGCCGGGCGAACTCACATGGGCGGATGCAGAGCGGCCCTATTTCATCCGCGCACATCTTCCCTATACGAATAAACTCCGCGCCGAACTGAAGGCTTCGGCCACAGGCGAAGGGCCGAAAGTGCCGGGCTTCAAGCCGATTGCAGGAATCGACGACAATCAGGCAAATGAATGGGGCCTTTATCTCGGCTTTCCCTGCTTCATGTTCCTGACGACGCATGACCGCGCCATCTGGTACCGCCTGCTGCCGGTCTCGGCCGGGCGCTGCAAGCTTCTCACGACGACACTTGTTGCGCCATCGGCGAAGGAAGACCCGGACTATGAGATGGCGCTCGCAAGCGAAGGCGAGATGCTGCGCACTTTCCATTCGGAAGACATGGTGGTGAATGCCGCCGTACAGCGCGGGCTGAAATCGTCGCGCGCGGTGCGCGGGCGGCTCAGCCATCTGGAAGAACCTGTCTGGCTCATCCAGCGCTATCTGGCCGCGCGGGCGGAGGGACGCTATCCGGAGAAGGCAAACCGCGCGCCCTATCACGGGCCGCAGTCAATGCAGGCAGCGGAATAGGGATCAGTAGGCGTGCGGGCGGCCGCCAACGGCAAGGCGGCTGCCCCAGAGCCGCGGCTGTCCGGACTGGCCAAAGGCAAGCGGGCGGCGGGCGGAAAGCGGGCTCGCACCGGCATGGGGCTGCGGATTGGCAATCTGGATGGCCCCGAGCCGGCGTTCGGCGGGGTGGAGCGTACCTTCGCGGTCCTCGACAAGAAGCGGCAGGTTCAGCACACGGCCCCAAGCGCGCCAGCGAGCCGAGGCGTCGACCCCATCCTCACCGGCATAGACAACAAGGCTGCGGGACTCATGGCTGCGATGGCTGAGTTCCACGATGGCAACGAAGGACTTCGACTGCCGGTCGCAGGGCAGGATACGGAGCGCCACGCCGTCATAAGCCGACATGGGCTCCGACCACTCAAACCGGCCAAGAATGGGCGAGCTGTCATAGGCCGTGATGGCATCGCGATAGATGGTGGCAAAGCGGATGAAGCCGAAGGCGCGCTCGACCGGGCCGGTTGCCTTGACGGCAACATGGCACGGCAGGGCGAACGGATCGGCGTCAAACTCGCCACCCCGCCAGATGCGCTTGCGCCGCTTCTGCTGAACCGCTTCTTCGCCTGACAAGGGCAGCTCCCGGTAAAACTCATGACACTTCAACGAGAATATTCCGGTAAGGGTTGGCGGCTCCTTAACGGAACCGCCCATTTCGGCACATTATTTTAGGGGCAGGAGAGACGCACCTTTGGCTTTGGCCGGGCTTTGCGGCATTCTCAGGCCCGCAAGCAGCCCTGAAAATCCGCCGAAAGCCAAGCAAGCCAATGTCCTATGCCTCCCTGCGCGAATTCCTCGACAAGCTCGAAGCGACGGGCGACCTCATCCGTGTGAAGGAGCCTGTTTCGACCGTTCTGGAGATGACGGAGATCCAGACGCGGCTTCTCGCCGAGGAGGGCCCTGCCGTGCTGTTCGAGGCGCCGCTAATGCCGGACGGGAGCCCGGCCTCGATGCCGGTTCTCGTCAATCTGTTCGGCACGGTGGAGCGGGTGGCGCGGGGCGTGACAGCGAATTTTGCGGGCGGCAGCCCGGTCGAGCGGACGCGAGCGCGGGATCTGCGTGAAGTTGGCGAGGCGCTCGCCTTTTTGCGCCAGCCGGAGCCGCCGGGCGGCTTCCGCGAGGCGGTGTCGATGCTGCCGATCCTCAAGACCGTGATGGCGATGAAGCCGAAGACGGTCTCCTCCGCGCCCTGCCAGGAAGTTGTGCTGACGGGAGACGATATCGACCTCACCGCCCTTCCCGTCCAGACCTGCTGGCCGGGGGAGCCCGCGCCGCTCATCACCTGGCCGCTTGTCGTGACCAAGGGGCCGAAGGGCACGAAGGAAGACGACTTCAACCTCGGCATCTACCGGATGCAGGTGCTCGGCCGCGACAAGACGATCATGCGCTGGCTCGCCCATCGCGGCGGCGCGCAGCATCATGCGCGCTGGAAGAAGGAGAGGCGCGAGCCGCTGCCGGCGGCCTGCGTAATCGGCGCGGACCCCGGCACGATCCTCGCCGCGGTGACGCCCGTGCCCGACACGCTTTCCGAATATCAGTTCGCCGGCCTCCTGCGCGGCAAGAAGGTCGAGCTTGCCGACTGCAAGACGGTGCCGCTGAAAGTGCCGGCGGAAGCGGAGATCGTGATCGAGGGCTATGTCTCGCTCGACGAATATGCCGATGAAGGGCCTTATGGCGACCATACCGGCTATTACAATTCGGTGGAGCAGTTCCCGGTTTTCACCGTGACGGCGATCACCATGCGGCGCGAGCCGATCTATCTGTCGACCTTCACGGGACGGCCGCCGGACGAACCTTCGGTGCTGGGTGAGGCGCTCAACGAAGTGTTCATTCCGCTGCTGCAGCAGCAATTCCCGGAGATCGTGGATTTCTGGCTGCCGCCCGAGGGCTGCTCCTATCGTATCGCCGTCATCTCGATGAAGAAGGCCTATCCGGGTCACGCGAAGCGCGTGATGATGGGCGCGTGGTCCTATCTCCGCCAGTTCATGTACACGAAATGGCTGATCGTGGTGGATGACGATATCGATGCGCGCGACTGGAAGGATGTTATGTGGGCGATCTCGACCCGCATGGACCCGGTGCGCGATGTGACGCTGATCGAGAACACGCCGATCGACTATCTCGACTTCGCCTCGCCGGAAAGCGGGCTCGGCGGCAAGATCGGCCTCGACGCAACGAACAAGCTGCCGCCCGAAACGAAGCGCGAATGGGGCCGCGAAATCCGAATGGATGACGAAGTGATCGAGGCTGTGACGAAGAAATGGTCGAAGCTCGGATTGCCGGGCACAGGCAAGCCGATCTGGAAATAGTTTCATGATCCCCGTCACCGACAGGCTCGCCATCGAAGAGGACGAAATCTCGATCAGCTTCATCCGCGCGGGCGGGCCGGGCGGGCAGAATGTGAACAAGGTGTCGAGCGCGGCGCAGCTCCGCTTCGATGCTCGGCATTCGCCTTCGCTGCCGGAGCGGGTGCGGGCAAGGCTCGAGCGGATCGCGGGCACGAAGCTCACCAAGGATGGTGTCATCGTCATCACGGCAAACCGCTTCCGCACGCAGGAGGCGAACAAGCGAGACGCCGTGGAGCGGCTTGTCGAGATGATCGCCGAGGCGGCCCATCAGCCCAAGTTCCGCGTGCCCACGAAGCCGAGCAAGGCCGCCAAGGCCAAACGGGTCGAGGAGAAGGTGAAGCGCGGCACGGTGAAGAAACTCCGGCGCGCGCGGACAGACGACTAGCCGCCATCTTTCGGCCGATCAGGGCGAGTGCCATGCCGGTTTTCCCGTGCTAGCGTCTCCAGGCCCGGCATCGAATCACGCCACGGCGCGGCGGGCAAATGCGCTGCATATCCGCAATCACGTGGCTCACCATCGGAGGACCCCATGGGCTTTTATTCGACGTCGCTCGGCCTTGTCGGCATCTATGCCGGCCTCAACATCCTCATCAATCTGTTCCTCGCCTATCGCGTGTCGGCGAACCGCGTCCGCTCCAAGGTCATGACCGGAACGGGCAATGACGATCCGCTCTACAATGCGTCACGCGCGCATGTCACCAATGTCGAATACACGCCGATCGGGCTGATCGGCCTTGTGGTGCTGCATCTCCTTGCCGCGTCGATCTATGTGATACATGTCGTCGGCCTTGCGCTTACGATGGGCCGCGTCCTCCATGCCATTGGCGTGTCGCGCACGGGCGAGTCCACGCCGCCGCGCCTTGTCGGTACGCTGCTCACCTGGCTTTCACAGCTTGTCGCTGGCGTTGCCTGCCTGTGGTACGTCCTTCTCTGATCCTGCAACTTTCCGGTCTTTCCCATGCGTTCTTCCACCACCCTTCCCGCCGACACCGCGCTCGACATAGCTTCCATGCTGGTCGAGCGGGCAAAGCGGGCGGGAGCGGAAGCGGCGGAGGCGCTTGTCGTCGAAGGAACGTCGCTTGGCGTTTCATGGCGACTCGGCAAGCTTGAGGATGTGGAACGATCGGAAGGCCGCGATCTCGGGCTGCGCGTCTTTATCGGCAAGCGGCAGGCGAGCGTTTCCTCGACCGACCTGACCGAAGCCGCGCTCGGCCCGATGATCGAGCGCGCGGTGGCTATGGCGCGCGTTGCACCGGAAGATCCTTATTGCGGCCTTGCCGAGCCGCATCTGCTTGCCCGCGACTGGCCCGATCTCGACATCGACGACAGATCGGACCCGCCTTCCGCCGAAGACCTTGCCGCCGTGGCGGCGGAGGCGGAGGAAGCGGCGCTCGCCGTCAAGGGTGTCACGAATTCCAGCGGCGCGGGTGCAAGCTATGGCCGCTCGGGCGTGACGCTCGTCACCAGTGCCGGTTTTGCCGGCGCCTATGCCGGCACGTCGAGTTCTTTTTCCTGCTCGGCGCTCGCGGGGGAAGGCACGGGCATGGAGCGCGACTATGAATTTTCGAGCAGGCGCCATGCCGCCGATCTCGACAAGGCTGCCGATATCGGCCGCAGGGCGGGAGAGAAGGCCGTGCGGCGGCTCAACCCGCGAAAGGTGAATTCGCAATCGGTGCCCGTGGTCTACGACCCGCGTGTTTCGGGTGGATTGGTGGGGCATTTCTCCGGCGCGATTTCCGGCGCGGCGATCGCGCGCGGCACGAGCTTTCTCAAGAAGGCGATGGGTGCCGGGGTCTTCTCAAAGAGCATTTCCATCGTCGATGACCCGCACATGAAGCGGGGCCTGCGCTCCAAGCCGTTCGATGGCGAAGGCGTGAAGAACAGGCGGACGATGCTGATCGAGGAAGGCAGGCTGACCACATGGCTCCTCGACACCGCGACGGCGCGTCAGCTTGGACTCGAAACGACAGGTCATGCCGCGCGCGGCACAGGCGGACCGCCCTCACCTTCCACGACCAACCTCTACATGGAAGCCGGTTGCCTGACCGTCCGTGAGCTCATCGCGGATATCAGGCAGGGACTCTACGTTACCGAAATGATCGGCATGGGCGTCAATGGCGTGACCGGCGATTACAGCCGCGGCGCATCGGGCTTCTGGATCGAGAATGGCGATATTGCCTTCCCGGTGAGCGAGATCACGGTGGCGGGCAACCTGAAAGACATGTTCCTCAACATGACGCCGGCCGACGATCTCGAGTTCCGCTATGGCACCAATGCGCCGACCGTTCGCGTCGAGGGGATGACCATTGCCGGCACCTGACACGCGCGAGGAAGATTTCGCGCTGATGAAGGACGCAGTGCAGGAGGCCGGCGCGCTCGCCATGCGCTTCTTCCTGACCGACCACAAGCAATGGTCGAAGGCGCATGACAATACGCCCGTCACTGAGGCCGATATCGAGGTCAACGAGCTGCTGCATCGCCGGCTCGGCGGCGCGCGGCCAAGCTATGGCTGGCTCTCCGAAGAAACCGAAGACGACAGTTCGCGCCTCACGCAGCCGCATGTATGGGTGGTGGACCCCATCGACGGCACACGCGCCTTTGCCAAGGGCAAGCCGCATTTCGTGATTTCGGTTGCCCTTGTCGAAGAGGGACGGCCCGTGCTTGGCGTTTTGTTCAACCCTGCGACGGACGAATTTTTCGAAGCCTCGGAAGGTGGCGGTGCCTTCCTCAACGGCAAACCCATCCATGTGAGTGGGGTCAGCAGAATCGAAGGTTGCAGAATGGCGGCCTTTGCTCCGATGTTCAAACATCCGGCATGGCCCGCACCCTGGCCCGAGATGGAAATTCTTGAACGGAATTCGGTTGCCTATCGCATTGCCCTTGTTGCCTGCGGCGCAGCGGATGCGGCCCTTGCACTCAACAGCAAGAGCGACTGGGATATCGCCGCCGCCGACATCATTCTGCGTGAGGCAGGCGGCCGGATCACCGCGCATGACGGATCCACATTCTTCTACAATCGCAATTCTACCCGTCATCCAAGTCTGCTCGCGGCGGGCCCTGCGTTATATGAAGCGATTTTCGCCAAAGTGGGGGCGATACGCATTCCTTCCTCGCGCTAGGCATCGCGCGGGCGCGGAAGGCCGTGCTATCATCATCGCATATGGCGCTGCCGAAGGCCCCCTTCGGTGCGAGACGTTCGACCGGAGGACCTTCATGCCGCAGCAGCAATTGCTCCACCTCGTTTTTGGCGGCGAGCTCACCCATCTGGACGCCCATGACTTCAAAGACACGTCCAAGCTCGACATCGTGGGCATATACCCAAGCTATGCCGAAGCGCATCGGGCATGGAAAGCAGCCGCGCAGCGCACCGTAGACAATGCGCATATGCGATATTTCATTGTCCACCTGCACCGGCTGATGGACCCCGACAAAAAAGAAGAAGGTCAGCATGAGCACTGAACCCTCAACGCAGGCGCAGCCAAGCGCCCTCGTATCCCTCCTCTATCTCTTTGTCTTCCTGATCGCTGTATTCCTGGCCGCGGCAGCCGGTGGGGCCATCACTGCAACAAGCGTGGACGGCTGGTATCAGACGCTGCAAAAGCCCGCGCTCACGCCGGCACCCTGGGTCTTCCCGATCGTCTGGAACCTGCTCTACTTCATGATGGCGATTTCCGCCTGGCTTGTCTGGCGGGCGGCGGGCAGTTTCGACCGGGCCGGTTTTGCGCTCGCCCTTTTCGGCGGGCAGCTGTCTCTCAATCTTGCCTGGAGCATCGTGTTCTTCGGCCTGCAAAGCCCCTGGCTCGGTGTGGCCGTCATCGTGACACTCGATGCCGCCATTGTGGGGACCATATTGGCGTTTGCCGCCCATAGCCGCCTGGCCGCGCTGCTGCTGGTGCCCTATCTCGCCTGGACGCTTTTTGCCACCTATCTCACCGTGGCAATTGCCATTCTCAACAGTTGATCCGGCGGAAAAAGCCAATCGGTTGATGTATTTACTATATTTCGGCCTTTATGGCGGTGTTTGGCAGGCCATGATATTGTCCGCGCAACCCGCATAACGGGCAGCGCAGGCGCGCCCGCCAGAGACAGGCCAGAATGCCGAAAGCGACAAGCGATACCTCCCCCCGCCCAAACGGACAGGGCGCCGGGACCGATTCCGGGAACACAGCGCTTCCGACCGTGGATATCACACTGGGCGAGGTGATCGCACGGATGGCGCGCGAATATCTGAAGCCGCACTGGAGGCTCGCCGCCGTCGCACTGCTTGCGAGCATAGTCGTGGCCAGCGCGACGGGCGCTGTCCCGCTTCTCATCAAGCATGCGCTCGACAATATCGTCGGTACAGATTCCTGGATGCTGCTTCTGGTCGCGGGCGGCGCCATTGTTGCCACCACGGTTCAGGCGATCGGCACCTATGTCGCGCGCTCCAACATGGCCACGATCGGCCAACTCATTGTGGCCGCCGTTCAAAAACGCATGTTCGCCCGCATCATGCATGCCGACCTCGCCTGGGTCTCTCGAACCCATTCCGGGCGCTTCCTTTCGAGCTTCCTCTACGATGCCAATCGCGTTCGCGACAGCATCACCGTCACGGTAATCGATCTCGGCCAGAACCTCCTGACGGTCATCGCATTGATCGGCGCCATGTTCTGGCTGAACTGGAAGCTGGCACTGATCGGCTGCACGGTCATTCCCTTCGTGGCCTTCGTGATTCGCAAGCTGGGAAAGCGCACCCGCAAGGCGACAAAACGCAATCTCGAGGGATCGGGCGACCTGACAGCCGTCATCTCCGAAGCGCTCAAGGGCATTCGCATCGTCAAGGCCTATGATCAGGAAACGACGGAAATTTCACGCGCCGCCAACGTCGTCGATATGGTGTGCGCCACCGCGCTGAAGGCAATCAAGAGCCGCAACATGGCGAGCCCGATTACGGGGATGCTGTCCGGTATCGGTATCGCTGCCGTCATCTATTTCGGCGGGCGGAGTGTCCAGACGGGATTCCTCACCATTGGCGATCTTGGTGGCTTTCTCTCCGCCATGCTGCTCGCCTATGAACCATTGAAGAAACTCGCCAATACGCAGACGCTGATGCATGAAGGCGCGGCCGCCGCGTCGCGCATCTTCCCCATTCTCGATATCGAACCGTCCATCACCGTGCCCGCGGATGCGAAGCCTCTCACGGTGAACGACGGATCGATCCGCTTCGAGAACGTGCATTTCCACTATGGAGACGGCACACCGGCGCTGAACGGCATAGACATCGAGATTCCCAAGGGGCACACGCTGGCACTTGTCGGCCCGTCCGGCGCCGGCAAGAGCACGATCCTCAACCTCGTGCCGCGCTTCTACGATCCGACCCAAGGCCGGATTCTGATCGACGGGCAGGATGTGCGGAACGTCACCTTGTCTTCGCTCAGGGCTGCAAGCTCGCTCGTGACGCAGGAGCCCTTCCTCTTCGACGATACGATCCGCGCGAATATCACCTACGGCACGTCGCATGCGAGCGACGCCGAAATCGAGGCTGCAGCGCGCAACGCAGCAGCGCATGAGTTCATTGCAGCATTGCCGAACGGCTACGACACGATGGTCGGCGAAGCGGGATTCAAGCTATCCGGCGGCCAGCGTCAACGCATTGCCATCGCCCGCGCCATGCTGAAGGATGCAGCGATCCTGCTTCTCGATGAGGCGACATCGGCTCTCGACACGGCGTCGGAGCTGCAGGTGCAAAGCGCCCTCACCCGCCTCATGCAGGGGCGTACCACTCTCGTCATTGCGCACCGGCTGTCGACAATCAAGCACGCGAACATGATCTGCGTCATAGACGAGGGCCGGGTGGTCGAACGCGGCTCGCATGACGAGCTGGTCGCAATGGGAGGGCTCTATGCCGAACTTTCGCGTTCGCAGTTCATCGCCGAACCCGCACCTGGGCCGGCAGATGCCGATCCCGCCATTGCCGTTGCCGGAGAATAGGTTTCAATGTCGGTTGCGAAGAAACTTCTGAAAAGCGATGCCTTCACGACATTTGTGGCCTGGCTGATCGCATTGTTCATCAAGCTGGTGCGCCGGACCGGACGTTTCGAAATCCGGCGCGGCGAGATTGCCGCCAGTTTCTGGACCGATGACAAACCTTTCGTTGCCGCCACATGGCATGGCCAGAACATGATCCTGCCAACCTTCTGGCACAACTGGCGCGAGATGCGCATTCTCGTTTCGCGGCATGGCGATGGCGAGATCGTTGCAGGTGTTATGCATTTTCTTGGCGTCGGAACCATTCGCGGCGCGGGCGTGCCCAAGGGCGAAGAGCGGCTCCACAAGCAGAAGGGCAAGGGCGGCGCGGGCGCCTTGCGGGCGATGGTGCGGGCGCTCGGCGAAAATGTCTCTATCGGCCTCACGGCCGATTTGCCGCCCGGTCCGGCCCGGCAGGCGGGAGAGGGCATTGTCATGCTGGCGCGGCTCTCGGGCCGGCCTATCGTACCCGTTGCCGCGACGACGCGTGCGCGTATCCGCCTCAACAACTGGGACAGCTTCACGATCAACCTGCCCTTTTCCAAAGGTGCGCTTGTCTGGGGCGAACCCATCTATGTGGCGCGCGACGCAACGCCGGAAGAGATCGAAGTAGCGCGCCAGCGCGTGGAAGACGGGCTGAATGCCGTCGCTGTCGAAGCGGAGGAGATATGTGGCCGCGCGCCTGCCTCGCGCGGTCAAGGAGCGGCAGCGCATTGAGCCGCCGGGCCGGGATGGAAAACAGGTCATCGTCTCTCGCGCTGCCCGTGTACCGCTTGATGACGCGCGCGCTGGCGCCGATTGTACCCTTGCTGCTTTCCCGGCGTGAGGCTCGCGGCAAGGAAGACCCGATGCGCCGCGGCGAACGCTTCGGTTTTGCATCGGCGCAGCGCCCCGGCGGTACTCTCATCTGGATCCATGCGGCAAGCGTCGGCGAATCTCTTTCCGTTCTGCCGCTGATCGACAATCTGATCGCGGGACCGGCCTCGCCTTGCATTCTCGTCACGACGGGCACGGTCACTTCGGCGAAACTCATGCAGGAGCAGTTGCCCGATACGGCGATCCACCAATTCGTGCCGCTCGACCATCCTGAATATTGCGGACGTTTTCTGGATCACTGGAAACCGGATCTCGGCATCTGGGTCGAATCCGAGTTCTGGCCAAACCTCATCGTCGAGGCGAGCAAGCGCGGCATTCCGCTTGCCCTGGTGAATGCAAGGATTACCGAACGTTCGTTCCGCAACTGGCAGCGAGCGCCAGGCTTCATCGGCGACCTGCTCTCCCGCTTCAGGCTCTTGCTGGCACAAGATGGAGCAAGCGCGCAGCGCCTGCGCGAACTGGGTGCCGATACGGTGGCCGAACCGGGAAACCTCAAGCACGATGCATCGCCGCTGACTTACGACCCCGCCGAACTCACGCGGCTGCGGAAGATGACGGGCACGCGGCCGCTATGGCTCGCCAGCAATACGCATGAGGGCGAGGAACGCACCGCAGCGGAAGTTCACAGAATTCTTGCGTCGCGCCATCCGGGCCTTCTCACGGTAATCGTCCCGCGCCATCCCGTGCGCGGTGAGGCAATTGCGCGCGAACTTCGCGCGCTTGGGCTCACCGTTGCGCGCCGCACAGCCGGAGATACCATATCGGCGGAAACCGGCATCTATATCGGCGATACGCTTGGCGAAATGGGGCTCTTCTATTCGCTCTGCGATACCGTGTTCATCGGCGGTACGCTCAACAATACCGGCGGACACAATCCGTTCGAAGCGGCGCGTCTCGGCTGCGCCATCGTGACCGGTCCCTCCGATTTCAACTTCGCGGAGACCTATGCAGACTTCATTGCGAACGGGGCCATGTGCCGCGTTCGCAACGCAGCCAGCCTTGGCGATGCAATCGGCATGCTGCTGACGGATGCAGGCGAACGCCGCCGCATGTCCAGCGCAGCCCTGACGCTTGCCAGCGCCGGCAGCGGTGCGACCGGACGCACGGCAGAAGCGTTGATCGCGCTTTTGCCCGCAACGGCACAGAGGAGCGCCGGCAATGCGTGAACCTCGCTTCTGGTATCCAGAGAACCGCGACTCCGTGCCGCTCGCTTCGCGCCTGCTCGCACCGGCTGGCTATCTTTATGGCCTCGCTGGCCGCATCAGGCGAGGTTCAGGAACGCCGGAACGTGCGGCCGTCCCCGTGATCTGCATCGGCAATGTAACAACCGGCGGCGCAGGCAAGACGCCGGTCGCCATGACCATCGCCTCCCATCTCGTCGGGAAGGGCGAGCAGGTCCACTTCCTCACACGCGGCTATGGCGGGCGCGAAATCGGCCCGATCCGCGTCGATCCTGCGCATCATGGCGCAGAAGATGTCGGCGACGAACCGCTCCTGCTTTCGCAGATTGCGCCGACATGGGTTGCCGCGAACCGGCCCGAGGGCGCTGCGGCGGCGGTGCGCGGCGGTGCGCGCCTTATCGTCATGGATGACGGATTTCAGAACCCGTCGCTGACCAAGGATTTTTCGATCCTCGTCGTCGATGCGGCGGCGGGTCTCGGCAATGGCAGGCTGATGCCGGCCGGGCCGCTTCGCGAGCGGGTGGACGACGCGCTTGCCCGAACAAATGCGCTTGTCATTACCGGGCGCGGCCATGCCGCAGACGGAATTGCAGCGCGTGCAAGGGCGCGCGGTCTGCCGGTATTCAATTCGATCGTTCGACCGCCGGTATCCATCCAATTGGGCGACGGTCCTTATGTCGCCTTTGCCGGTATCGGCAGGCCGGAGAAATTCTTTCGTACGCTTCGCGATATTGGCGTGGAACTCGCCGACGCGATTTCATTTCCCGATCATCACCCCTTTAGCGACCGGGATGCGCGGGCGCTCCTGGTTCGGGCGCGCGAACTCGGCGCCCGGCTGGTCACGACCGAAAAGGATGCGGCACGTCTCATTCATGCGGCCACCGCAAGCCCTCGGGCGCGCCTCGCCGAGGCATCGGAAACGCTGCCCGTGCGTGCGCTGATCGCCGATATGGACCGGTTGATGGAACTTCTTTCCGATGCCGTCTCCCGCGCAAGACGGCGCTGAAGCTGCTATAACCCATTCCCGGCACGAACAAGAAGAATCAACCGGCATGGCCTTCAAGGGCAAAACCAAACATCTGGCTGAGTTTGTGGCACTGCGGCTCGCGCTGGCCTTTTTCGGCTCCATGCCAGTCGATCGTGCATCCGCTGTTGGCGGCTGGCTCGGCCGCACCATCGGGCCGAAGATGGGCGTCTCCAAGAAGGCTCGACGCAATATCGGGCTTGCCATGCCTGAACTCGGCCCGGCCGAGATCGAACGCATCATCTCCGGCATGTGGGACAATCTGGGCCGCACTGTCGCGGAATATGCGCATCTGCCGGTTTTTGCGAAGCCCGAAGAACGGCATCGCCTTGAAGTCGTTCACGCGGAGCTGCTGCGGTCTCTTGCGGCCTCGGGCAATGGCGGTGTCATTGTCTCCGGGCATTTCGCAAACTGGGAAATGCTCCCCGCTGTCATGCAGTTCGAGGGGCTTCATGGTGGCGAAGTCTACCGTCATGCCAACAACCCTTATGTCAATGACTGGCTGATCCGCCTGCGGCAGAAGGTTACGCAGGCAGTGCAGATCCCGAAAGGTGGTGCGGGCGCGCGCGTCATCGTTCGATTGATGATGGAAAAGAAATTCATCGCCATGCTGACGGATCAGAAACTGAATGACGGGATCGAAGCGCGTTTTTTCAATCTGCGTGCCATGACCGCAGGAGCGCCAGCCGGACTTGCGACACGATATGGCGATCCGATTTTCCCCACATTCATCGAGCGTCTCGAAGGCGCTCATTTCCGCGTCACCGTCTATGACCCGATCGTGTCCCGGCCGGATGCGGACCCCGCAGCGGAGGTGCTACGCATCACGCAGGAGATCAACGATTTTCTCGAGGCGCGTATCCGCGAACGTCCCGAGCAATGGCTCTGGCTGCACGCCCGCTGGTCCGAAAAGCGCTGGACGCAGATGAAGAAGCTGGCACAGCGCGGCTGAGACTGGTCAGTTGCCGCCTGTTGCCGCGGCAGCCGAAGGCATGGGCCCCACAAGCCGCTCGGGATCAAGCCAGGCACCGCGCCAATAGAGCCCCCAATGAAGGTGCGGGCCCGTGGCACGGCCCGTGCCGCCGACGGCTCCGAGCAGATCTCCCTGCTCCACGCGGTCGCCCGTCTTCACATCGATCCGGCTCATATGCATCATCAGGCTGGTGACGCCCTGGCCGTGATCGAGAAAGACAAGTCCACCCTCGAAATACATGTCCATGTCGGCAAGCGTAACCACGCCGCCGGCTGGCGCGACGATGGGTGTGCCGGTGGGCGCGGCGACATCGACGCCATAATGAGGGCGGCGCGGTTCGCCGTTGTAGTAGCGCTGCGATCCGAAGACGCCCGAGATCGGCCCGGTGGCGGGCCAGATGAATCCGTCGCGGAACCAGCTCCCTTCCGCGCGCGTCTTGCGCGCCTCATTCTTCACGCGGGTGCTGCGCGCGATCGCTTCCATGGCCTCCGGCGGCGGCGTCACGAATTGCTGCGGCACGCCTTCGACACGCTGAATTTTCCATTCGCGCGGCGCAACGGCAAGGTCGCGCTCGATGGTGCCGCCATCGGGAAGAGTTACGACGAGTTTCGCTGTAGCGCCGTGATCGCGGTCGAAACCGAAGGCAAAAACGCCCTCCTCGTCCGTATCGAGCGCTGTGCCGTCGAGAACAATCTTTGCCCCCGGCACCGCCTTTCCGACTACAAGGCCACCCTGTTCGAGATTGCCCTCGAGTTCCAGCGCGGCTGCAGGCATCGCCAGCACAAGAGAAAAAAGCAGGGCGGCGAACGTCTTCATGCCTTGCCCCGGATTTCCTGCATCCGCTTCAACGATGCCTCCGGTGTTGCATATGGTTCCTGCAGATCGACATTCCAGTAGCGCAACTCGTCCAGAGGAATATGCACGCCCGTCACCGCGCAAGTGACATAGGCGCCCGGATTCACCACGTGATATTCGCCGTCGCCATAGACGAGCTCTGCTTCGCCGCCACCGATCTTGTCGATCCTGTTCATACGCAAACCCTCTTTTCCGGCACTCTAGCCTTTCGAGCCCCGCCGATCAAAGCAGCGTCCCCTGTATAGCGCCGGTCCGTTCAGGTGCGGGCTTTTTCGGCTCTGTGGCGGGCGCAGCGCCTGCCACGGTGACGCAGAGGCGATCGGACGCGAATTCGATTTCGAGAGAAGCACCCGGTGCCTGCCCTGCCCCCGCGCGAACCGGTTTGCCGGCTGCGTCGCGGACGACTGCATATCCCCGCTTCAGAACGCCATGATAGGAGTAACTTTCAAGGAGCTTGCCCGCACCATCGAGCCTGCGGCCCAGATCGGTGAGCTGCCGCCGCTCCGCGCGGCCCAACCTTTCGGCGAGTTGCGGCAAGGCCTTTCTCTCATTTGCAATCTTCATGCGGATCGGCTGGGGCGAAAGTCGCCCGGCGGCATTGTCCAGCTTCGCGCGTTTCACCTCCGCCGCACGCGTCAGCGCTCGGGTCAGCCGCTCGGCTGCATTGTCGAAGCGCTGGCGTGGCAATGACACAATGTCCTGAATGCGCGGCAACCCTCTGGCAAGGCCGCGAAGCTGAGTCCGTGCATTGTCGATTAGCCGCGCTTCGGCGCGCATCAGCCGCGTCGCGCGATCGCGAATATCGGCGATGAGTTCGGCGCGCACAGGCACCGCCATTTCTGCGGCGGCGGTCGGAGTCGGTGCACGGCGGTCGGAGGCAAAGTCGATCAGCGTCGTATCGGTCTCGTGGCCGACAGCGGAGATGAGCGGGATCGTGCTTTCCGCCGCCGCGCGCACTACCACTTCCTCGTTGAACGACCAAAGGTCTTCGATAGACCCGCCACCGCGCGCGACGATCAGCACGTCCGGCCGAGGGACCGGCCCGCCCCTCTCCATCGCGTTGAAACCGCGAATCGCGGCGGCGACTTCCGCCGCACTGGTCTCGCCCTGAACACGCACCGGCCAGACGAGAACATGACGAGGAAAGCGGTCTTCCAGCCGGTGCAGAATGTCCCGGATCACGGCGCCGGTCGGGCTCGTCACCACGCCGATTACCTCCGGCAGATAGGGCAATGCGCGCTTGCGCTCCGGTGCAAAGAGGCCTTCGGCGGCGAGTTTCTTCCGCCGCTCCTCGAGCAGCGCCATCAGCGCGCCGACGCCGGCGGGCTCCAGATGTTCGATCACGATCTGGTATTTCGAACTGCCCGGATAGGTGGTGAGTTTGCCGGTCGCGATCACTTCCATGCCTTCTTCGGGCTTGAAGCGGAGCTTGCCGAAATTCCCTTTCCAGATCACAGCGTCCATCCGCGCCTTGTCGTCCTTCAGGCCGAAATAGCAATGGCCGGAGGAATGGGGACCGCGATAACCGGTGATTTCGCCGCGCACCCGGATATGGCCGAAGGTTTCCTCCACGGTGCGCTTCAGCGCGAAGGAAATCTCGCTCACCGAGAATTCGTGAGCATTGTTGGCGGCACTTTCCGGAGGGGTCATCTGGCTCTTTTCTGGCTCTGCTTTGGACCTGCCCGCGCCGGTTTGCCGGAGCGGAGCCCCATGTTACAAGGGTGCCCTTCGCGCCCCAACCCCTTGCCGGGCGGGCCTGAGCGAATTCCAGGGGACGGCACCCATGAATATTCTCGTCATCGGCTCAGGCGGCCGGGAACATGCACTTTGCTGGGCAATCGCGAAAAGCCCGCTTTGCCAACAGCTCTACTGCGCGCCGGGAAATGGCGGCATCCGTCAGGTCGCCGAATGCGTGTCCCTTTCCCCCACCGATTTCGACGCCATTATCGCCTTTATCCGCGAAAAGGAGATCGGTTTCGTCGTGATCGGGCCGGAAGACCCGCTGGTGAAGGGCCTTGCCGACAGGCTCGACGCGGAGGGCATTGCAAGCTTCGGTCCCTCGGCCAAGGCGGCACAGCTTGAAGGCTCGAAGGGCTTCACCAAGGATCTCTGCGCCGAGTGGGACATCCCGACCGCCGCCTATGGCCGCTTCTCGGACGCCGCCAGCGCCAAGACCTTCATCGCGAAGAAGGGCGCCCCCATTGTCGTAAAGGCAGACGGGCTTGCCGCCGGCAAGGGCGTCATCATTGCGGAATCCGTGGAACAGGCGAACGACGCCATCGACGATATTCTGGGCGGGCGCTTCGGCGTGGCCGGCGCGGAAGTCGTGGTGGAGGAATTTCTCGAAGGCGAGGAAGCGAGTTTCTTCGCCCTGTGCGACGGCACGAACGTGCTGCCGCTCGCCACGGCGCAGGATCACAAGCGCGTCTTCGACAACGACCAGGGCCCGAATACGGGCGGCATGGGCGCCTATTCGCCCGCGCCCGTCATGACGCCGGGCCTTTCGGTGCGCGTGATGCGCGAGATCGTGGAGCCGACGGTACGAGCCATGCGCGACAAGGGCATGCCCTTCAAGGGCGTACTCTATGCGGGGCTCATGATCACGAAGGATGGACCGAAGCTCATCGAATACAACGCCCGCTTCGGCGATCCCGAATGTCAGGTGCTTATGATGCGGCTCGACTGCGATGTGCTGCCGCTGCTGATGGCCTGCCACGCGGGTACGCTCGACAAGGCGGCGCTGCGCTGGAAAGACGAAGTGGCGCTGACCGTCGTCATGGCGGCGGAAGGCTATCCGGGCGACTACAGGAAGAACACGGAAATCAAGGGTCTCGCGGAGGCGGGCGCGGAAGCAGGCGTGCAAATCTTCCACGCGGGCACGAAGGCCGATGGCGGGCGCATCATCGCGACAGGCGGGCGCGTGCTGAACGTGACTGCAACGGGCAAGACAACGGCCGAAGCTCAGGCGCGCGCCTATCGCGCTGTCGAGCGGATCGAATGGCCGGAAGGCTTCTGCCGCCGGGACATCGGCTACCGCGCGATAGAGCGCGAAAAGCTGAACGCCTGAACGAAACAAGCATAGAAAATAACCGGGGAGTGACATGACCATGAGCGCAGCAGAGCCAAGCCGCCAGGAACAGTTTTCCGGCACAAAGGACGTTGCCGACAGCCACAAGTTCGACGAGAAGCGCCTCGAGAAATATATGCAGGCGCATGTCGAAGGTTATGAAGGTCCGCTCACCGTCCAGCAGTTCAAGGGCGGCCAGTCGAACCCGACCTATCAGCTCGTGACGCCGAAGCAGAAATATGTGCTGCGCCGCAAGCCGCCAGGGAAGCTCCTGCCTTCCGCTCATGCAGTCGACCGCGAGTACAAGGTAATCACCGCGCTCCACAGCATCGGCTTTCCGGCGCCGCGCACCTTCTGCCTCTGCGAAGACGACAGCGTCATCGGCACCATGTTCTACATCATGGAGATGGTGGATGGCCGGGTGCTCTGGGAGCCGCTGCTTCCGGGACAGGACAAGGAAACGCGCTGGAAGATCTACGATTCGCTCAACGAAACAATGGCGCAGCTGCACATGGTCGACTACGAAAAGGTCGGCCTTGGCGATTTCGGCAAGCCGGGCAATTACTTCGCGCGCCAGATTTCGCGCTGGACAAAGCAGTATGTTGCCTCCGAAACGGAATCCATTCCGGAGATGAACAAGCTCATGGAATGGCTGCCTGCGAATGTGCCGCAGGATGAGTCCAATTCGATCGTCCACGGCGACTACCGGCTCGACAACACCATCCTCCATCCCTCTCAGCCAAAGGTGATTGCGGTTCTCGACTGGGAACTTTCGACGCTCGGACACCCGCTTGGCGATTTCACCTACAGTCTGATGCAATGGGTGATGCCCGGCCAGGGCACGGGCGGCGGCACGGGTTCGATTCGAACTGCCAATCTGAAGGAACTCGGCATCCCGACGCTTGAGGAATACATCGCCATGTATTGCGAGCGGACGAATCGTTCCGGTATCGAAAATCTTGATTTCTATTTTTCGTATAATTTCTTCCGTCTAGCCGGTATCCTTCAGGGAATCGCGGGGCGGGTGAGGGACGGGACAGCTTCCAGTGAGCATGCAAAACAGATGGCGGCGAATGTGCGTCCGCTGGCTCAGGAAGCATGGCTCTATGCCCAGCGAGCTGGTGCACAATAACAAGAACAAGAGAGTGAGTAGCGTATGAGTTCTGCCGGCATTTCTTCCTGGGCCAGACACGGCTTCGAAATCAACACCGACAAGTCGAAACTCGACAGGGATTCGATCCTGAAGATGCTTGGTGCGACCTACTGGGCGCGCGATGTTTCGCCGGAAAACCTCTGGACCAGCATCCAGAATTCACGCGCCTACGGGCTCTATTCGCCGCAGGGCGAGCAGGCGGGCTTTGGCCGTATGGTCACCGACATGACGCGCTTTGCCTGGATGAGCGATGTCTACATCCTGCCTGTCCACCGCGATGCGGGCCTCGGCAAATGGATCGTCGAGACCATGGTGAACGATCCGGCGCTGGCCTCCGTTCACCGCATCATGCTTTCGACGACCGATGCTCACTCGCTTTATGAGCGTCTCGGCTTTGTGACCATTGGTGAAGATGGCGAAGCCCGGCAATTGATGCAGCTCAAGCGGTAGAACTCAGTAGAAGAACATCGGATTGCCGAGCACTTTCGCGATGCGCGGGCGATAGGATTCTGCATCATAGAATGCGGCAACGTCGACGCGCTTCTTGCCTTCGGTGCATAGGCTTGCGGGCACTGTCGCATACTGGCCGTCGCGCAGAGCCGTCATGAAACCCGAGCGGCCTTCGGCGATTTCCTGCACGGCCATGGTGCCGAAACTTTTCGCCACCATGCGGTCGAGCGCATCGGGGGCGCCCGCGCGCATGAGATAGGCGAGCGACTGGTTGATTGTGTCGATGCCGGTGAGGCGCGTAAGTTCGGCGCCAAGAATCTGGCCGATGCCGCCAAGCCGCTTGCGGCCATATTCGTCGGCCTCTCCGTAATGCTGCCGCTCACCGCCTTCCATCCTTGCGCCCTCCGAAACCACCACCATCGCGTACCGGGCGGGGTTTTCCATCCGGTCTGCGGCGACGAGATCCGCGAGCCGGGCCGGATCGAAGGGCACTTCGGCGATGATCGCCCGGTCGACATCGGCGAGATAACTCGCGATGAGCGCCGTCTCGCCGGAATGGCGGCCGAAGAGTTCCACGACCGCGATCCGCTCATGACTGCCCGTCGATGTGCGCAGCGCATTGATGTATTCAACGGAGCGGGAAACCGCAGTCGAGAAGCCGATGCAGTAGTCCGTGCCATGGACGTCATTGTCCATTGTCTTCGGGATGGATACGGTCTTCACGCCCTGTTCGCCCAAATGCGCGGCATAGGCGAGCGTGCCGTCGCCGCCGATGCAGACCATGACGTCGATGCCGAGATGCTCGATCACGCGCAGGATATGGGGCGTTGCATCTACCGTCCCCTTTTCCGAGGGTTTGAACCTGCCCTTCAGGAAATCCGGCAGATTCTCTTCTAACATCCAGTAGGGATCGATGCGCGTTGTGTGCAGCACCGTGCCGCCCTCGCGGTCGATGGTGCGCACGACCTCGCGGTCGAGGCGCATCAGATGTTGCTCGCTCCCATCCGGGTCATCGGGATTGTAGTAAAGGGGGCCGGACCAGCCACGCCGGAAGCCGATCACCTCCCAGCCGAGTTCGCCTGCGCGGCGCGTCACTGCCTTGATGCAGGGATTGAGGCCGGGCACGTCTCCGCCGCCAGTCAGGATTCCTAGTCGCATGCCGCCGCTCCCCTGTTTATGCACTGCACCCGCGGTTGACCGACGGAAAGTGCTTCACACGTCCCTTCCGCCCGCGCATCCTTGTCATTGCAGCACATTCTAACAGCAAGAACCGCCTCACATGACAACAAGCGGCACCTACACCATCGCCGTCGCGGGCCTCGGGCGCCGGATTGCCACCGTGATCCGCAATCTCACCGCCGCAGCGCCGAACATGCGAATCGTCGCCCATGCGGACCCGGCGCCCACCGGTCTTTCCATGCTCGAAAAGCGTGGCATCGATGCAGGCCGGGCCTTTGGCGATGTCGCCGCCATGCTGCGGAAGACGGGGCCTGACCTTCTGATGGTCGGCTCGCCGAACCACCTCCATCTCGAACATATCAAGGCGGGCCTTGAGGCGGGCGTGCGCGTCTTCACGGAAAAGCCTGTCGTGCGTACCGAGGACGAGACCTGGGAACTTGCCCGGCTCCTCCGCAAGCATGGCCAGAATGCCGTGCTCGTCGGCCTTGTGCTCCGTTCCGCGCCGCTTGTTGCTGCTGTGTCGAAAGCCTTGCAGGACAAGCTTGGCACGCTTGTCAGCTTCGAGGGCAACGAGCACCTCCACCCGGAACATGGGGCCTTTCTGATGCGGGACTGGCGTCGGCATGAGATGCATGGCGGATCGTTCCTGCTCGATAAATGCTGCCATGACTTCGACCTCTACCGGCTTTTCGCCGGCGCCCTGCCCTCGCGCGTCGCAAGTTTCGGTGGGCGCAGCATATTCACGCCGGAGAATGAAGCACTGGCAGATCGCCAGCATGATGGCGGCAAGCCGGCCTATACGCTCTGGCGCGGCGGCTGGAACGCGGGGGAGAGCACATTCCGCTCCGACGCGGATGTTGCGGACAACCAGGTCGTGCTCATCGAATATGAAAATGGCGTGCGGCTTTCATTTCACGCGAACAGCCACGCCGGCATCCTTCAGCGGCGCTGGTATTTCGCGGGGCTCAATGGCGCGCTAGAGGCCGATCTCGTGACGAACCGCCTCACCTTCCGCGATGCTATCGGCGTCCATCCGCCGGAGGTGCAGGAATTTCCGGCGAGCGTCGAAGGCCATTACGGCTCAGACGAACAGATGGGCCGCGACCTCGCCGCGCATCTTCTCGATGGTGCGCCGTTTCCCGTCCGCGTTCACGACGCAATGGTCGCGGGTCTGACCGTGATGGCCGCCGACCGGGCGATGCGCGAGGGAACCGTCGTCGATTGCCGCCCTCTCTGGGCGCGGCTCGATGAGGAACTTGGACGAGGATGATCCTCAGGCGCTGCGCCCGCGTGCCTCGATCGGCCAGATATCGACCAGCACGTCGCTGCGGACCACGTGATAGGCGTCATAGAGGTTCACGGTCGGGTCGCAGTGCGGGGTCATGGCGGTCAGCGTCGCGCCGAGCGCGAGGCACGCGCCATCCGGCAACAGAATGCCGCCCTGCTCGTCGCCGAAGAAGAAATAGCCCGCCCCTTCCGGCGCACCGGAGAGAAGTTTCGGCGGCTCGGCGTCGGTCGAGAAGGATTTGAAGCCGGCATCCGTCGTTGCGAGGTTCTTCGTGTTGTTCGACACGACAGACATCTGCACGAAGAGCGAGGTTTCGAAGGGGAAGCTCGCGCCATTGCCCAGCGCGACATCGTGATACTGCTTGTCCATGAAGACATAGGAGCCGCCTTGCAGCTCCGTCAGCACGCTCGCTTCGGGATCGATATTATATGTGCCAGTGCCGCCACCCGTGACGATGTCGCAGCATAGCCCCGCCGACTTCAGCGCATCGCGCTGATCGCCCAGCACCTTCATTGCGGCAAGCGACTTCTCGCGGCGCTCGGCAAAATCATGGATATGCATGAGATGGCCGCCATAGGCCTGCAGCCCGCGCAGTTCGAGAAATTCTGCGGCGTCGAGCAGTTCGGCGAGTTCGGTCGCGTCATCGCCGGGGCGGATGCCTGTGCGATGAAGGCCGATGTCGAGATCGACAAGAACCTTCAGCACGCGCTTTTTTTCCGCGGCCGCGGCGGCGAGCGCGCGGCCGTTTTCAGGATTGTCGACCACGACCATGAGATCGGGCAGCTTCGCATTGAGCGCCATCAGGCGTTCGATGCCCTGCGCCGTCACGACGGGCGAGGTGATGAGGATGCTCTCGATGCCGCCGGCCGCCATCGCCTCTGCCTCGCCGAGCTTGGCACAGCATACGCCGAGTGCTCCTGCCGCGATCTGCGCTTTCGCAACCGTCACCGATTTGTGCGTCTTGGCGTGAGGACGGAGGCCCAGACCGTTCACCTTGCAGTGTTCGGCCATGCGCGCGACGTTTCGCTCGAAGGCATCCAGATCGAGCACCAGTGCCGGCGTCGGAATCCGCGCCCTTGAGCCCGGCTCCCCGATCATCGCCCGTGCCGCCGCCAATGCTTCGCTGGTCATCACTTTTCCCCCCGGTCCGGTTTGCGCCGCGCATCCTACATGCTCAGCCGGGCGGGACAAATGGCCGCCGAAATGGCGATTGAATTTCCCTGGCCGGAGCGCGACGCTATAAAAGGCGGGGCAGGACATTGTCCTCAGGGGACACAAGGGGTTGGAACATGGATTCGATCACGCTACCGGGCATGATGCTCCTGGCCGCGCTGGCCACGGGTGGCGGCGACGCAAATGTCAGCAAGCCGGAGCTGGCCGGACAACAATATGCCTCGGCGACATGCTCGCTCTCCGGGCAGGCGCGCGCAGGTGCCCGCAAA
The DNA here is from genome assembly GCF_046297875.1 of Parvibaculum sp. Classification (GTDB taxonomy): domain Bacteria; phylum Pseudomonadota; class Alphaproteobacteria; order Parvibaculales; family Parvibaculaceae; genus Parvibaculum. The sequence goes on from NZ_JBKBHD010000001.1 coordinate 299,272, forward strand.
ATCTGCTATTACGACTGCGGCGGCTTCACGCGCAGCGTGGCGATCCCGTCGGCAAAGGTTTGCGCGCACACGATCAGGCGATAATCGGCATGTCGACGGTCAGAAATACTGTTGCCGCACAGAAAGCAGGCGGGCCGGACAAGCGCGAAGTCATCACCACGGCTGCGCTCGACCTGTTTCGCCACTATGGCTACCGCCGCACCTCGATGGAGGACATCGCGCGGGCGGCGTCGGTCGCCAAGGGCACGCTCTACCTCTATTTCGAGAGCAAGGACCGGCTTTTCGACGCGATATGCCGCTCGCTGGCCGAGCAGGTTTCTGAAAATCTGGCCGAAGTGGAGGCCCGCGGCCTGCCGCTGGAAGAGAAGCTGCTGGCGCTGATGGAAGCGAAATTCGGCTTTGTCTACAGTCTGATCCTTTCGAGCCCCCATGCTGCGGAACTCATCGAGTCGAGCCACCAGCTCCCGAGCGCGCCTTTCGAGGACGTCACGGCGGAGTTCCATGACGCCATTCTCAAGCTCGTAAGGCGGGGAGTGAAAAGCGGCGAACTCGACCCGAAGAAGGCCGGTCTCACCGAAAAGGAAGCGGCCGAAACCCTCATTTCGGCCGTTGCCGGCGCCGAAAAGGCCCCTGACGAAGAAAGCTTCCGCAAGCAGCTCAAGGCGACCGTCAGATTGACCCTGCGCGGCCTGAGGCCCTGATTCCCCCGTCCGTTAACTATTTCCGGCTCCGAAGAATCGGCGCCTGAATCCCGGCCGCCTCCTTGACAGGGCCGGGGGGAGCGCCTATCTGTCCGGCTGGCGTTGGCACTCATATCGGTCGAGTGCTAACAAACCAAAAAATACTCAAAACTTTCCGCATCTTAGCGGTTGGGACACAGGAGAAGCCAGAGATGAAGTTCCGTCCTCTGCATGACCGCGTCGTGGTACGCCGGGTCGAGGAAGAAGCCAAGACAGCCGGCGGCATTATCATTCCGGATACGGCGCAGGAAAAGCCCTCGCAGGGCGAAGTTATCGCAGTAGGCCCCGGCGCCCGTGGCGACGACGGCAAGATCATCGCGCCCGACGTCAAGGTCGGCGACCGGGTGATCTTCGGCAAATGGTCGGGCACCGAGGTCAAGATCGACGGCCAGGACCTGCTCATCATGAAAGAGAGCGACATCATGGGTGTGCTTGAAGGCGCCGCGAAGAAAAAGGCAGCCGCCGAGTAAGGCTCACAACCGGACAAACCCGGCGGCGGGCCTTTTCGCTGGCCCGGCCGGACCATCCGATTCAAGAATTCAGAAGGATCAAGGAAAAATGGCTAAGGAAGTCAAATTCGGTCGCAGTGCCCGTGAGCGTATGCTCAGGGGTGTCGACATTCTCGCCGATGCGGTGAAGGTGACGCTCGGTCCGAAGGGCCGCAACGTCGTGATCGACAAGGCCTTCGGTGCGCCCCGCACCACGAAGGACGGCGTGACGGTTGCCAAGGAAATCGAACTCGAAGACAAGTTCGAGAACATGGGCGCCCAGATGGTCAAGGAAGTTGCTTCCAAGACCAACGACACGGCGGGCGATGGCACGACGACGGCGACGGTTCTCACCCAGGCGATCGTGCGCGAAGGCGCGAAGTCGGTTGCCGCCGGCATGAACCCGATGGACCTGAAGCGCGGTATCGAAATCGCGGTCCGGGCTGCCGTCGAAGACATCACCAAGCGCTCCAAGAAGGTGAAGTCGAACGACGAAGTTGCGCAGGTCGGCACAATCTCCGCCAACGGCGAATCCGAAATCGGCGCCATGATCGCCCAGGCGATGGCGAAGGTCGGCAATGAAGGCGTGATCACCGTCGAGGAAGCCAAGTCGCTCGACACCGAACTCGATGTCGTCGAAGGCATGCAGTTCGACCGTGGCTACCTCTCGCCCTACTTCATCACCAATGCAGACAAGATGGTTGCCGAACTCGACGAGCCGCTCATCCTGCTCCACGAGAAGAAGCTGACCAGCCTGCAGCCGATGCTGCCGGTTCTCGAAGCCGTTGTGCAGTCGGGCCGTCCGCTCCTCATCATCGCGGAAGACATCGAAGGCGAGGCGCTTGCCACGCTCGTCGTCAACAAGCTCCGTGGCGGCCTCAAGGTCGCGGCCGTCAAGGCGCCGGGCTTCGGCGACCGCCGCAAGGCCATGCTCGAGGACATCGCGATCCTCACGGGCGGTCAGGTCATCTCCGAAGACCTCGGCATCAAGCTTGAGTCGGTCACGCTCGACATGCTCGGCAAGGCCAAGCGCGTGTCGATCACGAAGGAAGACACGACGATCGTCGATGGCTCCGGCAAGAAGAAGGACATCGAATCCCGCGTCGGCCAGATCAAGCGGCAGATCGAGGAAACGACCTCCGACTACGACAAGGAGAAGCTGCAGGAACGCCTCGCGAAGCTCGCGGGCGGCGTTGCGGTGATCAAGGTCGGTGGTGCCACCGAAGTGGAAGTGAAGGAGCGCAAGGACCGCGTCGACGACGCGCTGAACGCGACCCGCGCTGCCGTTGAAGAAGGCATCGTTCCGGGCGGCGGCACGGCGCTTCTGATGGCGTCCAAAGCCGTCGGCAAGCTCGTCGACGACAACCGCGACATTCAGGCGGGTATCAACATCATCCGCAAGGCCCTCGAAGCACCGATCCGTCAGATCGTCGAGAATGCCGGCGTCGAAGGTTCGATCGTCGTGCAGAAGGTGCTCGAGTCGAAGCAGCCGAATTTCGGCTTCGACGCGCAGAAGGAAGAATATTGCGATCTCGTTGCCGCCGGCATCATCGACCCGACCAAGGTAGTGCGCACGGCGCTGCAGGACGCTGCTTCCGTTGCCGGCCTCCTCATCACCACTGAAGCCATGATTGCCGACGCGCCAAAAAAAGACGGCGGCGCACCGGCCGGCATGCCTGGCGGTATGGGCGGCATGGGCGGTATGGGCGGCATGGACTTCTAAGTCCTGCCTCTCACCGAGAGACAAGCGAAGGGCCGGTGAAAACATCGGCCCTTTTGCTTTGTCACATTTCTGCGATGTTACGTTGCGGCACCTCACTTCCCCTGCCTGACGAAGGGCGGGGCAGCCGCTACACTCCCCTCAAACGACATTCGGGAGGACGGCAGATGGATTTCACATTCTCCGAAAAGGACGAGCAGTTCCGCATGAAGGTGCGGGATTTCTTCGAGCATGAATATCCGCGCGACATCATCGAGAAGACGGCGAGCGGCGCCTCGCCCTCGAAGGAAGATTATCAGCGCTCCGAGCGCGCGATGGCGGCAAAGGGCTGGCTTGCCGTCAACTGGCCGAAGGCCGATGGCGGCACGGGCTGGAGCGCCAACGAGAAATACATCTTCGACGAAGAACTGGAGCGGGCGGGCGCGCTCAATGTCGTACCGATGGGCCTCCTCTATGTCGGCCCGGTGATCTATACCTTCGGCACGGAAGAGCAGAAGAAGCGTTTTCTGCCGGGCATCCTCAACAGCACGACATTCTGGGCGCAGGGCTATTCGGAACCGGGCTCTGGCTCCGACCTTGCCTCGCTGCAATGTTCCGCCGTGTCAGATGGCGACGACTATATCGTCAACGGGACGAAGATCTGGACGAGCCTTGGCCAGCATGCGGACTGGATCTTCTGCCTGCTGCGGACGAGCCAGGAGGAGAAGAAACAGGAGGGCATCACCTTCCTGCTGATCGACATGAAAACGCCCGGCATCACCGTCAATCCGATCATCACCATCGACGGCAAGCACTCGCTGAACAGCGTCACCTTCGACAATGTGCGTGTGCCGAAGGAGAACCGCATCGGCGAGGAGGGCAAGGGCTGGACCTATGCCAATTACCTCCTAGGCCATGAGCGCACCTCTTATGCGCATGTCGCGGGCAAGAGGAAGCAGCTTGCGAATACGCGCGCCGCAGCGCGCAAGCGCGGTCTCCTCGAAGATCCTGCCTTCGTGGAAAAGCTCTCCTCGCTCGAGGCGCGGCTCGACGCGCTCGAAATCACGGTGCTCCGAACGCTTTCTTCGGTCGCCGAGGGCGGCGCGCCGGGGATCGAATCCTCGATCCTGAAGATCATCGCAACCGAACTCGCGCAGGACATCACCGAACTCGGCATGGAGGCCTTCGGGCCCTATATGCAGCCGGCTTTCCCGGACTCGGTTGCGCCTGCATGGACCGGAAATACGGCACTTCCCGCAGGAGCAGCCCCTTCCGTCGCCGCCTATCTCGGCGCCCGCGCGCAATCGATCTATGGCGGATCGAACGAAATCCAGAAGAACATCATCGCCAAGCGGATACTGGGTCTCTGACGGGGGAATTGACTCGCGGCCGGAAACGGGTCTCTACTCCCCCTGTTTCCGGTCGCACATATCCTCCGCGCGACTGGCGAAATCAGATGGGTCACCATCGGGGAGCGCGGAGACTGGTCTTTCGAGCCGATCGCCTGGGCAGCAATTCAAGATGCTGGCCGGGCGTTTTTGTTTTGGCTCGAAGGAGGCTCAGATGCCGACATCAGATCAACGGGCGCAACTTGCGCAGAGCGACCATGAAATCTTCCTCGCGCTGAAGGGCGAGGAAGCCCGCCAGCGCGCGGGACTCGAACTCATCCCGTCCGAAAACTATGCCTTTCCCGAAGTGCTGACGCTGCTCGGCTCGGCCTTCACCAACAAATATTCGGAGGGCTATCCGGGGAGGCGCTATTACGGCGGGCAGGAACATACAGACCGTATCGAGACGCTGGCCCGCGACAGGGCCAAGGCTCTGTTCCGCGCGGAACACGCCAATGTGCAGCCGCTATCCGGCTCGCCGATGAACCAGGCTGTCTATCTCGGCCTGCTTGAGCCCGGCGACACGATCCTTGCGATGGACCTCAGCCATGGTGGACACCTCACGCATGGCGCGCCGGTCTCCCATATGGGCCGGCTTTTCAACTTCGTGCGCTACAAGACCGATCCGTCGACTGGCGCGATCGATTTCGACCAGCTTCGCGCCGTTGCACGGCAGACCAGGCCGAAGCTTGTTGTATGCGGCTATTCCTCCTATCCACGCGACTACGACTATGCGGATTTCAGGCGCGTCGCCGATGAAGTGGGCGCGCTGACGATGGCTGACGTCTCGCATATTGGCGGGCTGATCGCGGCAAATGTCATGCGCAATCCGCTCGATGCGGGCTTCGACTTCATGACGACGACAACGCACAAGTCGCTCAGGGGCCCGCGTGGCGGACTCATTCTCTGCAAGGAGAAATTCGCGAAGAAGATCGACGCGTCGGTCTTTCCTGGCCTTCAGGGCGGTCCGCACATGAACCAGGTAGCGGCGGCGGCTGTCACTTTCCGGCTTGCCGCCCTGCCCGCCTTCCGGGCCTATGCGGAGGCGGTGCTTGGCAATGCCAAAGCGCTGGCCGAGGCGCTGCTCGCGCGGCGGGTGCGGCTCGTCACTGGCGGCACCGACAATCATCTTCTCGTGATCGACACGGTTCAGAGTTTCGGCATCGATGGCGCGGTGGCACAGGAGGTGCTCGACCGGGTTGGCCTCACCACCAACAAGCAGGTGATCCCTGACGATCCGAACCCGCCCATGCGTCCTTCCGGCATTCGCCTTGGTACGCCCGCTCCTACGGCGCGCGGCATGGGCGAAGCGGAGATGGCGGAGATTGGCGCGATCATTGCCGAGGCACTGGCCGCCAATGGCGACCACGCAGCAGAAGAGAGCCTTGCCGCCCGCACCCGCGCGCTGACATCGCGCTTCCCCGTGCCGGGGCTTTGAGGCAGTTCAGCGCGCGAGCAGACTTTCCAGTTCGCGGCGCATCATGCCGCGATATTCGGCGATGAGGCGGTCGCCCTGCTTTCGCTCCACGGCGATGGCAAGGCGCACCGCAGCGCCGGAGAGCTGCATCAACAGGAAGGAGGCCGCTTCGAGCCGTGCATGATCGCGCTTCGGCACGAGATGTTTCAGCGCATCGAAAAAGAGCCCTGCGTTCTCGCGGCTGTCCTCGATGTCGAGCGCCTGCAGGGCCTTGTCCGACTGCGTTCCCGACCAGATATCGCGCGTGACCGGCTCATCGAGAAACAGGTCGTAATAGCCCTTGAGCAGCTGATCCACGCGAGCAAGCGCATCGTCGCGGCCCGTCACATCTTTCAGGCTCGCGGCGAGCCCGCCGCGCACACGCTCCATCACGGCGAGAGCAAGGGTGCGCAGGATCGCAGGCTTGTCCGGGAAATACTGGTAGAGCGAACCGATGGGCACGCCTGCCCGCTCGGCGAGCTCTGTCATGCGCATGGCGTCGCTCCCCGTCTCAGCGATCATTTCCGTTGCCGTTGCGAGAATGCGCTCCACCCGCTCGCGGGCGCGAGCCTGGGTCGGTTTGCGGCGCTGGAATGCCGGATCGCTCATGGGTTTCCCTGTCTTTCCTCTTGCGCCGGAAAATATGAGGGTTTATCACTTATTACAAATGTGAGGATTGTTCACTTTATTGATGGAGCTTCGGATGAGCGGGATCGGGCGCGTATGTGTGGTGGGTGGCGGACCGGCGGGGCTCAGCCTTGCGCGGACATTCCTGCGCCACGGCATTCCCTTCGATGTCCATGAGCGGCATTCGGATGTGGGCGGGCTCTGGGACCGGTCCAATCCCGGCTCGCCGGTTTACGACTCGGCGCATTTCATCTCGTCCAAGACCCAGTCGCATTATCACGACTTCCCGATGCCGGATGACTACCCCGACTACCCTTCGGGCAAGCAGATCCATCGCTATATGCAGGGCTTCGCGGACGCTTACGGACTGAAGAGCCATATCCGATTCAACACGTCAGCCGAGAAGACTGAAATGCAGAAGGACGGAAGCTGGCAAGTGACGCTCTCCACCGGCGAGACGAAGCCCTATGCGGCGCTTGTCTGTGCGAATGGCACCAACTGGCATCCGGTGATGCCGGAATATCCCGGCACATTCACCGGCGAGATGCGCCATGCGGTCAGCTTTCGTTCCATGGACGAATTCAAGGGCAAGCGCGTGCTCGTCATTGGCGCTGGGAACTCCGGCTGCGACATTGCCTGCGATGCGGCAAAGGCCGCGGATGCCGCTTTCATAAGCCTCCGGCGCGGCTATCACTTCCTGCCAAAACATCTTTTCGGCATTCCGGCGGATGTCTTTGCGCATGAAGGTCCGCATCTGCCGATGTGGCTGACGCAGCGCATCTTCGGCGTCATCCTGCGCATCCTGAATGGCGATATCACGCGGCTCGGGCTGCAGAAGCCGGATCACCGCCTGTTCGAGAGCCATCCCATTCTCAATACGCAGCTCCTCCACTATCTCGGTCACGGCGATATCAAGGCAAAGCCCGATGTCGCGCGTTTCGAAGGCAACAAGGTTCACTTCAAGGATGGCACGTCGGAGGAGATCGACCTCGTGCTCTGCGCCACCGGCTATACCTGGCGCGTGCCATATGTGGACCCCGGCCTTTTCGACTGGAAGGAAGGGAGGCCCGATCTCTACATGAACCTCTTCAGCCGCAGGAATCCGACGCTCTACGCGCTCGGCTTCATGGAAACGAATGGCGGCGCCTACAAACTCTTCGACGAGATGGCCGATCTCATCGCCCGCACCATCCTCGCCCGCGCGGCCGGCACCGCCGGTGCGCTGAACGAGCTGATCGCCACGGATCGGCCCGATCTTTCCGGCGGCATCAAGTTTGTCGGTTCGGCGCGGCATGCGACCTATGTCGAGATCGACGCCTATCGCAAGCATATGAAGCGGCTGCGCAAGCGTTTCTGCTGGGAAGACCTCATGCCCGGATGTTTCGATGCGTTGCGCACAGACAGGAGCCTGATTGCCGCCTAGAATTCCTGCTTCAGAAGCAGCTCGAGGCCCTGCCAGATGAGGATAGCGCCCAGTACGAAGAGGATGTTGCGGCTCCAGCTTTTGAACTGACCGTCATTCATCCGGTCGAGCACCATCTTGCCGAGCGTCGTACCGAGCATGGCAAGCGGTGCGACCATGACATAGACCCACCAGGGAAGCCCCGCCTCGGGCAGGAGATGGGCTGCAAGCAACCCGAAATAGAGCAGCTTCGTCAGATGCTGCAGCGTCTGCGTCACGGCCTTGGTGGCAACGATCTGATGCCGCGTGAGGTGGCTTCGCACGAAGAAGACATCGAGGATTGGCCCCGCGACGCCCGCCGTCAGCGTGAGTGCCGTCACCACGAAACCGCAGATCGGCGAAATGAAGGGCCGGGTTATATCGAGGCCCCAGCTTTTCGGGATCGAGAAGGCGATAAAGGGGATGGCGCCGAGCAGCAACAGCACTGTCGCCTTGTCCGGTACAAAACTCATCAGGAGAAAGAGAGCGAGGGCGAGTGCCGCACCCACCATGTTCGTTGCGACGATGGGCCAGACGATGTCGCTGCGGTTGATGACGGCGCGATAGCCGTTCGAGACGGCCTGCGTCACGCCATGCAGCATCATCGCCGCGCCAACCGGAAAGGCGAAGGCAAGGAAGGCCATGAGGATCATGCCGCCCGCCATGCCGAAGATGCCGGACAATATCGCCGTCACGAGAACCACAATGGCTGTCGCGACGGCGAGCATGGGCGTCATGATTTCAGTTCCGGCTGTTGAGCTTTTCGAGCAGGCGCTCGCGGAGCGGGTTCTTTGCTTCGAAGACGTAGTCCGCACGGGCAGCCGTCACCGTTTCGCGTCCCTTCGCATAGAGGAAGGAGACGAGATCGTAGAGGCGGGCCTCCGGGCAGTGGGCGATGCGCACCGGCCCGCCCGCATTGGAGCCGAAGGGCAGCGTCACGCCGAAGCGGCTAGCGATTTCGCCGATCAGCGCCGCGTCGTCGGAACCGCTTGCGAAGCGGACCTCCACGGTCTTCGCGGCGCGCGCCTGCGCAGAGACGCGATCGAGAATTTCTCCCACCGCCGCCATTGCCTTGTCGTTCCACTCCGCGCCGAGACTCGCAACGAGGTTCGCCTGGCTTTTCAGCATCGTGCCGTCGTCCAGCACTTTCAGATTGTTCGCGGCAAGCGTCGCGCCTGTGGAGGTGATGTCCACGATCACCTCCGCCGTGCCGGATGCAGGCGCACCTTCAGTCGCGCCGAGGCTTTCCACGATGCGATAGTCGGTCAGGCCATGCGCGGCGAAGAAGTTGCGCGTCAGGTTGAAGTATTTTGTGGCGACACGGAGCCTGCGCCCGCGCTTCGTGTGGAATGCAAGCGCGACATCGTCGAGATCCGCCATGGTGGCGACGTCGATCCAGCTTTGCGGCACGGCAACCACGACATCTGCATGGCCGAAGCCTAATGGCAGCAGCAGTTCCACATCGCGCTCGGGCGCGGAAAGTTTCTCGCGGATCAGGTCTTCGCCCGTCACGCCGAGGTGAATGATGCCCTGCTCGAGCTGGCCTGCGATTTCGGACGCAGAGAGAAAGGCAATTTCGACATTGGCGATGCCGTCGAGGCGGCCCGTGTAACCACGGCCGCCATCCTGCTTCACGCGCAGGCCCGCCCGCGCGAAAAAGGCATTCGCGTTTTCCTGAAGCCTGCCCTTCGAGGGAAGGCCGATGATGAGTTTATCGCTCATTGGCCCTTCTCCCTTGCGACTGCGGCAAGGAGCCGTTCGATCCCGACAGCGCAACCGACGGCAGGGACCGGCTTTTCCGAACCGAGCGCCGAGAGCAGATCGTCATAGCGCCCGCCGCCGCAGATCATCGCGTCGGGTCCGAGGGCGGGCACGCGAAACTCGAAAACGAGACCCGTGTAATAAGCCATGTTGCGGCCAAAGCCGGTGGCGAAGTGCGCGCGGGAAAGATCGACGCCCGATTTCGCGGCGAGTTCCATTCGCCGCTCGAAACGCGCGATCGCCGCGTCGAGCGAGATGTCCGCAGCCTTTGCGAGCTTCTTGATCTCCGCGATGCAATCCTTCGGCGCGCCGGAGACTGCGAGGAAATCGGAAATGAGCGTCGCCGCCGCTTTCGGCACGCCGGAGGCTGCAAGCTCCGCCTGCTCGATCAATCGTTCGGCGACTTCCTCCACCGTGCGGCCGCCGACAGGCGCAATGCCCGCGAGCTTCAGCACATCCTCGATCACGTCCTTTGCCTGAGTTTCATCGAGGCCCGCGAGCGCCGAGATCAGCGCCTGCCGCTCACCACCATCTTCCCCGGCATCGCCGGCGGCGAGACGGTCGAGCAATTCGCGGAAATAATCGGGCCGCCAGAAGTGGCGCTTCAGCCGCGCGCGCCAGCCGGGCGGGAGATCGAGCGCATCGACAAGCGCATCGAATAGTGCGAGGTCGCCCATCTCGATATCGTAGGTCTTGAGACCCGCTTCCGCGAGCGCCGCACATGCAAGCGCCATCACTTCGGCGTCTGCGGCCTCTGCATCCATAGCACCGAGGCATTCGAGACCCGCTTGCGTGAATTCGCGCAGCTTCGCCGAGCCCTTCTGCTGAAAGCGGTAGACGGGGCCGATGGAACAGAGCTTCTTCGCGCCGCCGCCTGCTTCGAGATAGAGGCGGCAGACGGGGATGGTGAGTTCCGGACGCAGGCATAGCTCATCGCCCGCCGGATCGGCGAAGACATACATGCGGCGGCGAATATCCTCGCCGGACATGTCGAGAAAGATGTCGGCGGGCTGGAGCGCGGGCGCAGAGACTGGCTCGTAGCCCGCCCGCTCGAAGCCGCCGCGCACGGAAGCCGCCAGCGCCTCGCGGGCGCGCAGCCTATTGCCGTCCATTGCCGCCATGGATGTCAGAGACATATCGAATACTTCCCGGCCCGCCGGGGCCTCCCCGGTCCGGGCCTTATCTAGCATGGAAATGGTAAATTTGAAGAAAGGGGAATAATGGCTTTTCAGCCGTGATGCGGGCGATGGCGGGCCAGCATGGCGCGAACTTCTTCCATCAGCCGGGCGCGGGGCACGGAAATCTGGGCGGGCTGGCCTTCGCGCCAGGCCGTATTGTCCTCGATTTCCTTCGACATTTCGGCGCCGAGGATGAGGTCTTTCAGCGTCACTTCGCCCTTCGCGCGTTCATCTTCGCCCTCGATGACGGCGATCGGGGCGCCTCGCTTGTCGGCATATTTCATCTGCGCCTTCATGCCCGAGCCGCCGAGATACATTTCGGCGCGGATGCCCGCGGCACGAAGTTCGGAGACCATCGCCTGATAGCCCGCCATATTGGCCGCATCGAGCGTCAGTACCACGACGGGCGCCTCTACGGTTTCGATATCGAGCTTGCCGAGCAGTTCGAGTGCAGTCTGCAGGCGGCTCACGCCGATGGAAAAGCCGGTCGCCGGTACCTTCACACCCTTGAAGCGCTCGACAAGCCCGTCATAGCGCCCGCCGGAGCCGACGGAGCCGAAGCGCACGGGATTGCCCTTCTCATCCTTTACCTCAAAGAGCAGGTCGGATTCGAAGACGGGACCGGTGTAATAGCCGAGGCCGCGCACGATCCAGGAATTGAACTCGATCCGGTCGGTGCCGTAGCCCGCCGCGGTGAAAAGCGCACCCATCTCGGCAAGTTCGTCGATGCCTTCGCGGCCGATGACACTGTCTCCGACAACCTTGCGCCAGCCTTCGAGCACGAGCTTTCGGTCCGTCGCGCCTTCGCCGACGCCCGACTCCACATAGTCGAGAACGGCAGTGATCTGCGAGGGGGACAAGCCCGCACCTTTGGTAAAGTCGCCCGACTCGTCCTTGCGGCCCGGCCCGAGCAGCAGCTCGACGCCCTGCCGCCCGAGGCGGTCATATTTGTCGATGGCGCGCAGCACGGTCATATAGGTCGCGCTGCCCGGCTCGCCGTCGAGGCCGATGGTTTCCAGAAGGCCATCAAGCACCTTGCGATTATTCGCGCGAATGCGATAGCTGCCGCGCGGGATGCCGAGCGCCTCGAGGCAGTCCGCACCCATCATGCACATCTCGGCATCGGCGGCGACGCCGGGCGCGGCCACCGTGTCCGCATCGAACTGCGTGAACTGGCGGTAGCGGCCCGGACCCGGCTTCTCGTTCCGCCAGACGGGGCCTGTCTGATATCGGCGGAAGGGCTTTGGCAGCGCGTCGTAATTCTCCGCCACATAGCGGGCGAGCGGCGCCGTCAGGTCGTAGCGCAGAGAGAGCCACTGTTCGTCGTCGTCCTGAAAGGAAAAGACGCCTTCGTTCGGCCGGTCTTCGTCGGGCAGGAACTTGCCGAGCGCGTCGGCATATTCGAAAGCGGAGGTCTCCAGCGGGTCGAAACCATAGCGTTCATAGACCTCGCGAATGCGCGCAAGCATGCCCGCTTCCGCACGCACCAGCGCGGCAGGCATGTCGCGAAGCCCCTTCGGCACACGCGCCTTGGGGCGGAAGGTCTTTTCTTTCTTGCTCATGGTCTACCCTTCGGGGGGGGCCCGATGGTGGCCGCAATCCGCGCTTTTCCGGCGCGGGCGCATACCTAGCCCATAGGCCGCAGTGTCACAAGCGCCCGCTAAATAGAGCCCATTAACGAATCAAGGCTAAGGAAACGGCAGGATTGCGACAACGCGACCCCCAAAACAGCCCGGTGACGCCGGAATCGGTAAAAAATCACAGGTTAATGACACCGAGGCGCAAATCAGTAAAAACGGCGTTAATCTGCCCATTTTGGAGTGAAATTCGGCGCGTTCGCTTGTGGCCCATAACACCGGCAGCCACTAGATAGGCTCGGCGTTTACCTTCTGTTTACGAAAGAATCGCATCGTTAACCGGAAGGACGAAATGCCGCCTTGCTCGGCATATATGTATTGAGTTGCGGGGCCGTGTGGGGGCCGGAAGACAGGTGGAAACCTTGGCGTATCCAGGCATCGCAATGAACCGTTTTACTGGTCCAGCCGCCGGGCAGTCTGCGCCTCTGACGGCCCATGTCGTGAGCAATTCGGCGGCGCTTTGCAGCGGCCTCGCCCGATTGTCGGCAACCGGCGAGGCCGGCCTTTTCCAGTTCGGCTTTTCCAGCATTCATGAAGGCATCGATCCCCTGCTCGCGCCGGGGATCGACGCCATCATCATCGACATTGGCGCCGGAGAGCCCGCGGCCTTCGATTTCCTGCGCCGCGTGGTGGCTCTCGGGCCCGATGCGCCCGTCGTTGCGATCGGCGCAGACGACCCTGCATTGCAGTCGGATGCGATCGGGGCCGGCGCCGAAGACTGCCTTGGCTTCGAGACCAACTCCCACCGCGCGCTTGCCCTTGCCATTCGCCGCGCGGTTGCGCGCCGCCGCGCCCGCGAGGGACAGGGGGCCGCACCTGCCGCCGCACAGGCCGAAGAAAAGCCGCAGGTCACGCTCATTCAGGAAACACCCGAAGCCATCGTCATTCTCGACAGCCAGGGCATCGTCCGCTTCGTCAACGGCGCCGCGCAGGAAATTCTCGGCCGCAGTTCGGAAGAACTCGTCGGACATAATTTCGGCCTGCCGGTCGATCCGGGCGAGCACGATGTCACGATCAACCGGCCCGATGGCGACAACCGCCTTGCCGAAATGCGCATCGTCGACACGCGCTGGGGCGGCGTGCCTGCCCGCGTCGCCGCGCTCAACGACGTGACCGTGCGGCGCAAGCTCGAGCAGACGATGCATGACGCCGAGGCGCGCAGCCGCGAAACGCGCAAGCGAAGCCAGAGCTTCTTTTCCAACGTCAATCACGATCTCCGCACGCCGCTGACGCATATCATCGGCTTTTCGGAAATGATGAAGAATGAGCGGCTCGGTCCGATGGGCACCGACCGCTACAAGGAATATGCGAACGACATCTATTCGAGCGGCACGATGCTGCTCGACATGATCGAGGATCTGCTCGGTATCGCCGAAGCGGAGATGGACCATATCGACCTGACCGACGAGATCGTCAATCTCGGCCAGCTTGCGGAAATCGCGGTGGCAAGCCAGCGCCAGAGCGCAGCGCAGGAAGGCGTGACGATCAAGGTTTCCTGCCCCGAACACCTGCCGGGCCTACGCGGCGATGCAAGGCGGCTGCGCCAGGGGCTTTTCCGCCTTCTCGCCGAGGCGGTTCACACCGCGCATCGCGGCTCGGTGATCCACCTCATTGTTGCCGAAGACAAGGCAGCCAAGGGCGGCATTTCGATCACGCTCACCGAAGAACGCGATCCGGCCTCGCTCGCTGCCGAGCAGGATGCCCTGCCCTGGTTCGACGGCATGGAAGATCCTTTCGTCAGCGCCGAGGACAGCAGCGCGCCGCGCGAGGAAAGCCTCGCCCTGTCGCTCACGCGCAAGGTGATGGAACTGCATGGCGGTTCGCTCGATGTGACGGGCGCCGACCGCAGCCGCCCCGGCATCGCCCGCGACGCAGGCATGAAGATCGGCCTGCATTTTCCGGCCGAGCGCGTGATCCGCTGATATCAGGGAGGCTAGCGTTCCCTTACCGGTACGCCGAATGGCGAGATGCCGCGCACATGGTCCTCGACCGTCAGCCGATGCTTCAGCGGCGGGAAGGCGCGTTGTGAGCAATCGAGCCTTTCGCAGAGCCTGCAATTGACGCCGATGGGCGTTGCCGCGCGTTCGTCGTCGAGGTCGTAGCCCTGGCTGTAGACGATGCGGCGCGCATGCGCGATGTCGCAGCCAAGCCCCACCACATATTGGTCGCCCGGTACGCCGATGCCGGAGCCCGCGCGGCTCACCGTCCGCGCGATGGAGAAATAGCGCGTGCCATCCTCCATCTGGATCACCTGGCTATAGACCTGGCCGGGCACACGAAAAGCATCATGCACGTTCCAGCGCGGGCATGTGCCGCCGAAGCGCGCGAAATGGAAGCCTGCCGCCGAAAAGCGCTTCGAGACATTGCCGGCATTGTCCACGCGGATGAGGAAGAAGGGGATACCGCGCGCGCCGGGCCGTTGCAGCGTCGTCAGCCGGTGGCAAACCTGCTCGAAGCTCGTGCCGAAACGGCGCCCGAGCAGGCGCAGATCGTAGCGCGTCGCTTCCGCGGTCTTGTGGAAGGCGCCATAGGGCATCAGCAGCGCAGCCGCGAAATAATTGGCGAGCGCCACGCGGCAGAGGCGCTGTGCCTCCTCGCTGTCGAGGCCGGAGGATTCCACAATGTCCTCGATCGCCCGGGACTGTTCGAAATAGCCGAGCTGATAGGCAAGCTGGAAGGACCGGCCCGGCTGGTCGAGAAGTTCGGAGAGGAAGATCGTCTGGCGGTGCCGGTCGTAACGCCTGAGCTCATGCGGCATGAGATCGGCAGGCGCGATGCGGGTCGAGACGCCATGCATGTCGCGCAACGCCGTGCGGAGCGCGACATAGGGTTCTTCCGCGCCGATGCCGGCGCTCGCATAGAGCCGCTCGGCGGCATCGTCGAGATCGGGGAAGTGGTTGTTGCGGCTGTTGATGAAGTCGCGCACCTCTTCGAGCGGCAGGCCCGGCGCTTCCGCCCCGTCCAGCATGTCGCGGCCGGCCAATTGCTCGGCAAGCATGGAACCGCTGGTGACGCTTTCCTGATAGGCGCGGTAGAGGCTCGATATCGCATCCGCCACGGCAGGGCTTGCCGAGGCAATCTCGCGCAGATCCTGAATGCCGAGGCCTGCATCGCGGAACAGCGGATCGGAAAAGACCTCGCGCAGCACGGTCAGCGCCTGCGCCTCATCGTCGCCCCCGAGCGTTCTCAGCTCCACGTCATAGACATCGGCGAGCTTCAGCAGCACCTGAACGGAGACGGGGCGCTGGTCGCGCTCGATCAGATTAAGGTAACTCGCGGAAATGCCGAGATCGGCGGCCATGCGCGCCTGGGTGAGCCCGCGCTCGCGGCGGAGCCGTCTAATCCTCTGACCTGCAAAGACTTTTTTCTCCGTGGCCATGCGGCAGCTCCCTCGCTACTGCCGCCAAATGAGGCAGTACACGTCACTTTAATTTACAAGATTTACATTTTCAACAGAATCGCACAGGATTCTTGTTAAGTTCTTTACTTCAATATTTTCAATGACTTAGGAAATATTGGACAAGCGCCTGTCGCGGTTGTATGACCGCGCGCAAGCGAACCCCGAAAGCGATCCGAAGGAGGCGAGCGAGCATGAGCAAGGCAGCAGCCACGACCATTGCCGACGGCATCATCGTCAAAGGCACCATCAAGCCGGGCTATGAGCGCGTGCTGACGCCGGAGGCGCTTGCCTTTGCTGCCACGCTGGAGCGCAAGCACGGCGCGCGGCGGCGCGAGCTTCTGGCCGCCCGCGCCGAACGCCAGGCGAAGTTCGATGCCGGCGCGCTGCCCGACTTCCTGCCCGAGACGCAGCATATCCGCGAGGGCGACTGGAAGGTTGCGCCGATCCCGAAGGATCTGCTCGACCGCCGCACGGAAATCACCGGCCCTGTCGACAACCGCAAGATGGTCATCAATGCGCTCAATTCCGGCGCGCAGTCCTACATGACCGACTTCGAAGACGCCGCCTCCCCGACATGGGACAACATGATCGGCGGCCAGATCAACATGATGGACTACTGGAACAAGTCCATCGGCTTCACCGACGAGTCCAATGGCAAGCGCTACGACGTCGTCGCGAAACCTGCGACGCTGATCGTCCGTCCGCGTGGCTGGCACCTCGAAGAAGCCCATGTCGAGATTGACGGCAAGCCGATGTCCGGCGGCATTTTCGATTTCGCGCTTTATTTCTTCCACAATGCGAAGAAGCAGATCGCTTCCGGCTCCGGCCCCTATTTCTATCTGCCGAAGATGGAGAGCCACAAGGAAGCGCGGCTCTGGAACGATATCTTCGTCGATGCGCAGAAGGCGCTCGGCATTTCGAACGGCACGATCAAGGTCACCGTCCTCATCGAGACGCTGCCTGCCGCCTTCGAGATGCACGAAATCCTTTACGAGCTGAAGGACCACATTGTCGGCCTCAATTGCGGCCGCTGGGACTATATCTTCAGCTATATCAAGCGGCTCGGAAAGAACCCGAACTTCATCCTGCCGGATCGCGCGCAGGTCGTGATGGGCAAGGGTTTCCTCAACGCCTATTCGCTTCTTCTTGTGAAGACATGCCATGAGCGCGGTGCCTTTGCGATGGGCGGCATGGCGGCGCAGATCCCCGTGAAAGGCGACGAGGCCGCGAACGAGGCTGCCTTCAACAAGGTGCGCGCCGACAAGGAACGCGAAGCCAATAACGGCCATGACGGCACCTGGGTCGCCCATCCCGATCTCGTGAAGGTCGCGATGGAAATCTTCGGCAAGCTCGAAGGCCCGAACCAGCTCGCCCGGCAGCGCCAGGATGTGAATGTCGGTCAGAAGGAGCTGCTGGAGCCGCATACGGGCGAGCGCACCGAGGAAGGCATACGCGAATGCTGCCGCGTCGGCGTGCAGTATATCGAAGCCTGGA
The DNA here is from genome assembly GCF_046297875.1 of Parvibaculum sp. Lineage (GTDB taxonomy): Bacteria > Pseudomonadota > Alphaproteobacteria > Parvibaculales > Parvibaculaceae > Parvibaculum. Next base: position 316,581 of record NZ_JBKBHD010000001.1, read on the forward strand.
TCGGCGGCCGCGGCGCAGTGCCGCTCTACAATCTGATGGAAGACGCTGCCACGGCGGAAATCAGCCGCACGCAGATCTGGCAGTGGATCTATCACGGTGCATCACTCAGCGACGGCCGCAAGGTGACGCCGGAGCTCTTCGAGGAAGTGCTCGCCGACGAAATGAAGACCTTGCGCGAAACGCTTGGCGAGGAGCGCTGGACTTCCGGTCACTTCGAACAGGCGGTCAGCCTCTTCTCCGAAATGACCACGGCCCGGGAATGCGAGGAGTTCCTGACGCTGCCGGCCTATCGCCTCATTCTCGAAAACGAAGCCTGAACCGAAACCACCCTCCGAACCCGAGGACTGTTCCATGAGCAAGAAGACCTTCTACGATCTGATCCCGAGCGCGCCGAAGGGCCGTTTCGACAATGTGAAGCGCAATTACAGCGTCGAGGACGTTGAGAAGCTGCGCGGCTCCTTCCCGATCGAGCACACGCTTGCCACGCGCGGCGCGAACAAGCTCTGGGACCTGCTGCACACGACCGACTATGTGCACTCGCTCGGCGCTCTCTCGGGCAACCAGGCGATGCAGATGGCGCGCGCCGGCCTGAAGGCGATCTATCTGTCGGGCTGGCAGGTTGCCGCCGACAACAACACCGCCGGAACGACCTATCCCGACCAGTCGCTCTATCCGGCGAACTCAGGCCCGGAACTTGCCAAGAAGATCAACCGCACGCTGAAGCGCGCGGACGAGATCGAGCATTCGGAAGGCGGCGCGAAGCGCGACTGGTTCCTGCCGATCGTTGCTGACGCGGAAGCCGGCTTCGGCGGCCCGCTCAACTGCTTCGAAATCATGAAGGCCTATATCGAAGCGGGCGCCGCAGGCGTTCACTACGAAGACCAGCTTGCTTCGGAAAAGAAGTGCGGCCATCTCGGCGGCAAGGTGCTGATCCCGACCCGTGCGCATGAGCGCAACCTGAACGCCGCGCGCCTCGGTGCCGACGTCATGGGCGTGCCGACCCTCATCATGGCGCGCACCGACGCGGAATCCGCGAACCTCATCACGTCCGACATCGACGAGCGCGACCACGAGTTCATCGATTTCGACGCGGGCCGCACGGTCGAAGGCTTCTACCGCCTGAAGCCGGGTATGGGCGTCGACCATTGCATCAAGCGCGGCCTCTCCTTCGCGCCTTATGCGGACCTGCTCTGGTGGGAAACCTCGAAGCCGAACCTCGACGACGCCAAGCGTTTCGCCGAAGCGGTGAAGAAGGAATATCCGGATCAGATGCTCGCCTATAACTGCTCGCCGAGCTTCAACTGGGAAGCCAATCTGGACAAGGCGACCATCGCGAAGTTCCAGAAGGAAATCGCGGCGATGGGCTACAAGTACCAGTTCGTCACGCTGGCTGGCTTCCACCAGCTCAACTACGGCATGTTCCAGCTCGCTTCCGGTTACCGCGACCGCGGCATGGGCGCTTATTCGGAGCTGCAGCAGGCCGAGTTCGCCGCTGAGAAGGACGGCTACACCGGTACGCGCCACCAGCGCGAAGTCGGCACGGGCTATTTCGACCTCGTCGCGCTTGCGGCGGGCGGCGGCGAAAGCTCGACAACCGCTCTCGGCGACTCGACCGAAGCCGACCAGTTCCACTAAGCCTTACCGGAACTGCCTCAAATGCAAAGCCGCCGGGGAAGCCCGGCGGCTTTTTCTTTCGCGGCGTCTCAACCTTCCCGCTTCAACCCGAAGAACTGCAGATCGGCGAAGATGGTGACGGCGAGTGCCTGTGCCGCCACGAAAGCGATGCCTAGGACCGTCAGACCGAAGGGATCGAGGACGATGACTGCGATGCTGGCAAGCACCCAGAGCGCGTTGAGGGCGATCACGGTTTCGACCGCGCCGCCCGCCATTCGGTCCTTGCGGGCGATGAGGACGAGTGCCGCCATCCAGGGCATGAGCGCGATCCCCGCCCAGAAGAGGAAGGCGGCGGGAAGGCCGAGCAGGCCCGAAAGCGGGCCCGAAGCGGCGAAGAGCAGAACGCCCATTGCGCCGCTGATGATGCCGTCGGCCAAGACCGCGTGACGAAGCGAGATTGAATTGGTGAGTCCCGCAAGTGTCATGTGCATTTTCCTTGTGCTGTTTGGCCGCTTTCCGGCCCTTGCCAGCAGAATTGGAGATCGGGCTACCCCAGGTCGATTACGCGGGAGGTAATTGCGGCGCTTCCCGGGCGGCGCTAGCGTCTTTCCATGAACATGCACACACAGCCTGTGGGCGAGATGATCCGCGAGTGGCGCCAGCGCCGCCGGTTGAGCCAGCTTGCCTTTGCCTGCGAGGCGGAAATTTCGGCGCGCCATCTGAGTTTCCTAGAAACCGGGCGTTCACGGCCGAGCCGCGACATGCTGCTCCATCTCGCCGAGCGGCTCGACATGCCCTATCGCGAGCGGAACGCGCTGATGCTCGCGGCGGGCTTTGCACCGGTCTATTCGGAAACCGGGCTCGACAATCCGGATGCGGCGGCTGCGCGGCGCGCAGTCGACCTGGTGCTGGCAGCGCATGAGCCTTTCCCTGCCATTGCCGTCGACCGGCACTGGAATCTTGTGGCGGGCAATGCGGCGCTGCCACTTTTCCTTGCCGGAATCCCGGAGGAACTTCTCGCGCCGCCCGTCAACGTGCTGCGCCTCAGCCTTCATCCGCAGGGGCTTGGCAGCCGCATCGAGAATCTCGGCGAATGGTGCGCGCATGTTTTCGAGCGGCTGCAGCGCCAGATCGACCTCACCAATGATGAAAGTTTGACGGCGCTTCTGGCCGAACTGAAAGCCTATCCGGCGGCGGCGCAGGCGCTCGAGCCGATCAATCCCGAATATGGCGGCATCATCATTCCGCTGCGCCTCAGGACGGATGCGGGCAAGCTATCCTTTTTCACAACCACCACGGTATTCGGCACGGCGGTCGATATCACCTTTTCAGAGCTGGTGATCGAGACCTTCATGCCGGGCGATGAATTCACCGCCGCGACGGTCAGGGCGATCATGGCATGAATGGCAGAGGGCGGGGACAGGTCCCGCCTCTTCGCCGGCCGCATCGACGAAAAGGGCAGCTCCGTCGGGAACCGCCCTTTTTGTCTCGTTGCACGGAAAGACGCCCTTACCTATTCCGCGGCGGCGACCTTTGCGCCGGCGCCTGCGCCTGCACCCTGCGAGGAGGCCGTGCGGGCACGCAGGTTGAATTCCGCAAAATCCGGCCGGCGCGTCCGCCACCAGTATTTGAAGGTGTAGTTCGCCCAGTTGTTCGTGACCTTGCCGCTCTCGGTCTTGTACCAGCTCGTGCAGCCGCTTGCGAAAACGGAGTTCGCATTGTCGGCCTGCACCGCCTCGTTCGAGGCGCGCTGGGCTTCGGGCTTCACGTCCATGTAGAGAAGATTGTCGCTTTTCAGCTTCTCCACACATTGGGCGATGTAGTTCGCCTGGCACTCGATCATGAAGATGATCGAGTTGTGGCCGAGATTGGTGTTCGGCCCGTAGAGCATGAAGAAATTGGGGAAGCCCGACACCGTCATGCCGTGATGGGCTTCGGCGCCCGTCGCCCATGCGTCCTTGAGGTCGCGGCCGGCAAGGCCCTTCATCGCCATCGGCCCGAGGAAGTGGGTCGTGTCGAAGCCCGTGCCATAGACGATGATGTCGAAGTCGCGCTGCTTGCCGTCCTGCGTGTGGATGCCGGTCTCGTTGATCGCCTCGACGCCTTCGGTCACCACATCGACATGCTCCATGCCCATGGCGGGCCACCAGTCATTGGCAAAGAGGACACGCTTGCAGCCCGGTTCGTAATCCGGCGTGAGCTTCTGTTTCTTCACGGGATCGGTGACGTAAAGGTTCATCTCGTCGAGCGCCATCTGTTTCATCTTGTCGCCCGACGTATGGAAGGCGCGGAACAGAAGCTCGCCGAACCAGTAGATCTTCCAGCGCTGGATCTTCATGGTCCAGGGCAGCGCCTTGTAGATCGCCTTTTCCCAGCCGTAGAATTCGCGCTGCGGGCGCGGCAGCACCCAGCTTGCGGAACGCTGGAAGATGGTGACGCTTGCCGCTTCCTTCGCAACCTCCGGCACGAACTGGATGGCGCTCGCGCCATTGCCGATCACGGCGACGCGCTTGCCTTTCAGGCTGACGGCATGGTTCCACTGTGCGGAGTGCCAGTGATCGCCCTTGAAGCTTTCGCGGCCGGGAATATTCGGCCAGATCGGACGATGAAGCTGGCCGGTGCCGGCGGCGAGGACATTTGCCTCGAAGGACCGGCTGCCCGATTTTAACGTCCAGACGCCCGACTGCTCATCAAAGCGCGCCTCGTCGATTTCGGTATTGAAGACGATATGGCCGCGAAGGCCATATTTGTCGACGACGGATTCCAGATAGGCCTTGATGTCCTGCGCGAAAACAAACTTCTTCGTCCATTCCGGGCGCATATCAAAGGAGAACTGATACATGTGCAGCGGCACGTCGCAGGAGCAGCCCGGATATGTGTTGTCCCGCCAGGTGCCGCCTATCTCGCTCGCCTTCTCGTAGATCGTGAAATTCGTGAAGCCCTTTTCCTTGAGCTTGATCGCGGTGCAGATGCCCGCAACGCCCGCGCCAAGAATGGCGACGCTCGGGCTCGAGGCCGCGGCTGCCCGTGCCGACACATCGTGAGCCAGTGCCATTATGTTTCTCCTCCCATCCGTTGACCGGCCTCCCTCAAGACCGGCTTCCGGCATTTTTGAAATCCGGATTCCGATGGCGAAAGCCTAAACCCTTTTTTTTGGGTACGAAACCGCCCCAAGGAGTGGTCCGCTCGCAATCATCGCAAGGGGGAGACAGAAGGACTGTAACACGCTAAAGGAAGCGCAGCGCCGCTGGGGAAACCTGACATGACACAGACCAAGACACCCGCCACAGCCGACCTCTCCGACGAGTTTCCGGCCCTGGTCCGGCATGCCCAGCCGCTGTTCCGCGACTATGGCGGACATGGTTCATTTTGCGGGCCTGTGGCGACGCTGCGCGTGCCGGACGACAACAGTCTGGTGCGCGCGGCCGTCGAGAGGCCGGGCAATGGCCACGTTCTCGTGGTCGATGGCGGCGGGGCGATGGAATATGCGCTCTTCGGCGGCAATCTCGGCAAGCTTGCGGAGGAGAATGGCTGGGCGGGTGTTGTCGTTCATGGCTGTGTGAGGGACGCAGCGGAACTTCGCCAATGCCAGATCGGCGTGAAGGCGCTGGCGACGCACCCGAAGCGCAGCGACAAGCGCGGCTTCGGTGAGAGCGATGTGGTACTGCGCCTTGCCGGCGTGACCATAGCGCCTGGCGAGTGGCTGTACGCCGATGAAGACGGGATTGTCGTCTCAGCCGAAAAGCTCGGCTGAGACCGAAACCGATCCGGCCCGCCGACGGTTACACCTCGACGATATCGAGCACATAGCGCGGCAGCGCGAAGGCGGCCTTGTGAACTTCCGGCGTGTAGTAACGCGTGGAAAAGCCTGCCGCGGCGAAGCGGCTTTCAAGCTCGGCCAGCGGCACCGATTTCAGCGTCTCGTCATCCGTGCCCCAGCCCATCGCCATCGGCCCGCCGACATAGGTCGGGATGGTTGCGAGGTAGCAGCTTGCGACCTTGAAGATGCGACGGAACTTTTCGATCGTGCCTGCAAGCTCGGCGCCCTGCATGAAGGGAACGCCGTTCTGCGTGACGATCACGCCGCCGGGCGTGAGGCAGCTCGCGGCCGCGCGATAGAACTCTTCGCGGAAGAGCACTTCGCCGGGGCCGACGGGGTCGGTCGAGTCGACGATGATGACGTCGAACTTGCGATCCGTTTCCTCGACGAATTTCGCGCCATCAGCAAAGACGAGATCGAGGCGCGGATCGTCGAAGGCGCCGGCGGAAATTCCCGGCAGATGCTTCTTGCAGAAATCCGTCACGGCAGGGTCGATTTCGACCATCGTGACATGCCCGACCGATTTGTGGCGCACGACCTCGCGCAGGATACCGCCATCGCCGCCGCCGATGATGAGCACGTTCTTCACGCGGCCATGCGCGAGGATGGGCACATGGGTCATCATCTCGTGATAGATGAACTCGTCGCGCTCGGTCACTTGGGTGATGCCGTCGAGCGCCATCATGCGGCCGAAAAGCGCATTGTCGAAAATCACCAGATGCTGCTGCCCGGTCTCTTCCTCGTAGCGCACTTCATCCGCGCGGAAGGAGCAGGTGAAACCCTCTTTTTCATAGAGGGTTTCAACCACCCAGCGTTCCTTCGGCGCCTCGGCCATCAGACCATGCCCTCGCCGCGGAAGTGCTCGCCGACGCGGATTTCGGACGGCCTGAAGGCTTCGCGCAGCACTTCGATCGAATTGTGGGGCTCGGCCTCACCGCACATGAAAACGTCAAGCGCGGCATAGTCGGCTTCCGGCCAGCTATGGATCGAGATATGGCTTTCCGACAGCACGGCCACGCCCGACACGCCACCATTGGGCGTGAAGTGATGGAGATGGATGTGCAGGAGCGTCGCCTTCGACACCTCGACGCAGCGGCGCAGCGCCGCCTCGATATGGGCAAGGTCATCCAGGCGGCTCGCGCCGATCAGATCGATGATGAGATGCGTGCCGGCAAAGCGCTTGCCGTCGCGCTCGATGAAGAAATCCTTTCTTTCATCGGACGTGGTGCATCGATCCGCAGCCTTGTCGGCAACGGCGTGAACGGGAAACTCGAGAACTTCCGCCTGGGTCTTGCTTGAAACGCTGTTCAAGTCGATCCCCAATTGGAAGAGGGCATTGGATTCGGACATATTTGCCACTCCCCAACCAGTAGATGGACGAAGCCCTGCGGGATGCGCGATATCGCGGTCCGCACGGGGCCGGTGAAACTATTCGCGTGGATAAACGCTTTGCGGCTCCTCACGGAACCTTGCCGATTTTCCGATGCCGGGCTGCGATCGCTCGCCCGGCTTGCACGTCTTCAGTTGCGGGAAAATGCAACAGGCGTGCTCGGATTGATCCCGGGCGTCAGCCCCTCAGACTGGAACCGGACATATGCAATCTCCCTCGAAACCCGGCGGAGGTAACGAAACGATGCCAAAGGGCATGCCGCCGAAATTGTCCAAAGAGACGCGTACGCCGTTACATAACCCAGACTGGCCAGTGGCACGTGCGATTGCGTTCGGGCGGTGTGTAGCGGCAGGGGGCCCCGCTGTCAATGAAAAACCCGAGGCAAAGCCCTGACTTGCCGCCGCCTGCCGGCCAGGCATTCAGCCGAAGCTGCGCGAACCGGCCAGCGACCCCATGCGCGCGGTAATCTCGAAAAACTCCGCGACCGTATCGTCGATGATGTCCTTGGCACTCTTCACTTCGTTGATGAGACCTGCCGTTTCACCGGCGAGGCCGACAGCCGCCTCCATGTCGCCGCCGAAATAGAGGTCGAGGATGCGGGCGAAGGTGTCCGGCGGCATGAGGCCTTCTTCATGGATGGCCGCCGTGCGGTTCGTTTTCAGCGCACGGATGCAAGGCGTCGATTTCTTGTTCAGCACATAGGTGCCGGTTTCCTTCGCATCGATAATCGCCTGCTTGTAGTTGTGATGAACCGGGCTTTCGGCACAGCTCACAAAGCGTGTTCCCATCTGCACGGCTTCCGCGCCGAGCGCAAAGGCCGCCGCCATGCCCTTGCCGTCGCAGATACCGCCGGCCGCAATCATCGGAATGTCGGTTTTCGCTCGGATCGCCTGAAGAAGCACGAACGTTCCGACCTCCTCCGGATTCTTGAAGCCGCCGCCTTCCGTGCCCTCCACCACGAGACCGTCGATCCCGGCTTCAACGCACTTCATGGCCGCATCGACCGTCGGCACGGCGTGATAGACGGTGATGCCCGCATCGTGAAGCGGCGCGATGAACTTCGCGGGGCTGCCGGCAGACGTCGTCACGAATTTCACACCAGCGTCACAAACGAAGCGAAGCATCGCATCGTCCTTCAGAAAGCGGATCGGCAGATTGACGCCGAAGGGTGCATCTGTGAGTTCCCGCATCTTCAGGATCTCGGCCTTGCAGGCTTCGGTTTCGCCGGATGAAGTTTCGATGATACCGAGGCCGCCGGCCTTCGAGACGGCGCTGGCAAGCTGCGAGCGCGCGATCCAGCCCATCGGTGCCTGGACGATCGGATATTTTGCGCCGGTATGCGCGAGGACACGGTTCATGGATTTTCCCCCGATAGTCATATGAATGTCGCGATGGGGGAAGCAGGCCACAGCCGCACCGACGGCGCAAGCGGCGGACAGAAAAAAGGCGCGGGTGCCGATGGCTGCCCGCGCCTTGCTTCAACTCAGCTTCCGCCGGTCAGCGGAAATGGCCATAGGCCCTGACGACCGCATCGGAGAGTTCCTTGTAGGCTCCCTCGACGCCGGTCCTGATCTCGTCGAATGCGCCTTCACCCTGCTTTGCAAGTTCGCCGAGGCGCGAGCGCAGCTTGGCACGATCGGACTTGAGCTGCTTCAGGAGACCCGCATAGCGCTTTTCGGTCGCCTTCAGTGCCTTTTTCGCTTCCTTCTCGGCCTTGTCGACCTCCTTCGAAAGCTTTGCCACCTGCTTTTCAAGCTGCTTCTTCAACTTCGCCTTTTCGGGCGAAAGCTTCGATGACTTTTTCTTTGCAGCAGGCTTTTTCGCGCCTGCCTTTTTGGTGACAGCTTTCTTGGGAGCCGCCTTTTTGGCCGCCGGCTTCTTCGCCGCGGACTTTTTTGCAGCCGCCTTCGTCGGGGCTGCCGCTGCCGGGGTGCCGGTTGCTTCGGCCGCTACCACCGTTCCGGCCCGGCGAGACGCCGTCTTGCTTTGCGCTGCCTTCGCTGCTCCGCGCTTCCTGCGAGTGTCGCTCATGATCGAATGCCTCGATGTGATGTTCCGGCCGCCTTCTTCCTGACCGGCAAATCACAGTGACCCGATTGCCCTTCCGTTTCAAGGGGTGACAGCGCGACGAGCGGGCGCCGTGACGACATGTCATTTGCGAATTCGCAACCGGTTTCGCCGTCTACTCGCACGGAGAACCGGCTGGCGTCCGTGCATGCCGGGCCATCGTTCCCTTCGGAATATGAGGCGTAATGAATGCCGTTCACGGTGGATTGCTTGGCGGAACTTCCAGTCATTCCTTGAGACGCGTGGCTATCGCGTGATCGTACCGGCGCTGCGCCATCACGACGGCACATCCGGCGGCGTCCACCCCGCGCTCGGCCGCAGCAGCATTGCCGACTATTTCGCCGACCCTGTTCAGGAAACGGACAAGCACGGCGAAAAACCATTTGTCATCGGCCATTCGATGGGCGGCCTTCCGGCACATATGCTCGCGGCGCGCGGCCTGGTCAGGGCCGTGGTGGGACGGGCGGCGGCCGCAGCTCCCATCGCTCGACGCCATGCGCTATGGCGTGCTGAACCGGGTGCCAATGCGCGAGCAGGAAGAACTCTATTCGGGCTTCCAGCCTGAATCCGGCCGCGCCGTCTGCGAGATCGCCTACTGGTTTCTTGACCGCCGCCGCACGACCTGGATCAATCCAGCGGATGTTGCCTGCCCGATGCTCTTCATCACAGGAAAGGAGGACCGGTCAACCCCGCACTGGCGCACGGCACGGGATGCGGAGCCCTATGGCGGGCGATTGAAGGTCGAGGTGCTGAAGGGCCATGCGCATTGGCTGCCCGCCGAACCCGGCTGGGAGAGGATCGCGGAGCGCGCGGTGTATTTCTTCGAGAAGGAAGCCGCCGCGATGGCGCGGAATCTCTGCTGGCGGCAGGGCGGCCTGCCCGCAGGCGAACTCGCGCCCGCGGGCTAGACCTCCCGGATATTATTCGGCTGCGGCGCGCAGTGGCGAGGGCCGGTGGCCGCGCACGAGCTTGCCCGGCAGCGCGCCTGTCGGCTTGCCATCGCGGTAGATCACTTCGCCGCTGACGATGGTGGCGACATAGCCTTCCGCTTCCTGCATCAGACGGCGCGCCCCGGACGGCAGGTCATAGACCATGTGCGGCGGCAAGAGACGCAACCGCTCGAAATCGATCACATTGAGATCGCCTTTCATGCCCGGCGCAATCAGCCCGCGGTCGAGAAGGCCGACGGCTTCGGCCGTATCGCGCGTCTGGCTCTTCACGACGAAGGGAATGTCGAGATGCTCGCCGCGCGAACGGTCGCGGCACCAATGGGTGAGCATGTAGGTCGGCACGCTGACATCGCAGATGACGCCGACATGCGCACCGCCATCCGACAGGCCGAACAGCGTGTTCGGATTGCGGATCATAGTCAGCGCATTGTCGAGGCTGAATTCGTAGTAGTTATGGAGCGGGAAGAAGAGGAAGTTGCGTCCGCCATTCGCCGTCAGAATGTCATAGACGATGGCATCGGGGTTCACGCCGTCGCGCTTTGCACGCGCGCCGATGCTTTCTTCCGGGGCGGGCTCATAGTTCGGCGGGTCGCCAAGCTCGAACATCTTGTGATAGGCGCCGGCCAGCGAATTGAGGAAAGGGTGGCCGGGCTCGAGGCTTTCCGACAGAAGCTGTTCGCGGAAGGCGGGATCGCGCATGATGGCGACCCGCTCCTCGAGCGCTTTGTCGGCGATGGCGCGGTAGCTCGGCCGCGTGAGGAAAGGGTGGACCGAGCCCTGCAGGCCGAGCATGAGGCCGACGGGACGGCCCTGAACCTGCGCCTTGATGGGCAGGCCCTTCGTGGCCGCATTGTCGAGACGGGAGAGAAGATCGCGCCACTGGTCGGGCATCACATCCGCCTGCACGAGCGAGAAGCTCAAGGGACGGTCCGAGACCTCGACGAGTTTTTCGACGAGCGAAAACTCGTGGTCGATCTCGCGGAAGTCCGACACCCATTGCAAGACACCCGCGCCTGCTTCCTTCAGGCCTTCGGCAATCGCGATCATTTCCTTGTCGGCGGCGCCGATGGTTGGCGTCAGATCGCCGTCGCTCGTGCGATGCGCCACGGTGCGCGAGGTGGAAAAGCCGATGGCGCCCGCCTTGATGGCATCGCGGACGATGGCGCGCATTTCGGCGACCTCGGCATCGGTTGCCGCTTCGCGCTTCGCACCGCGCTCGCCCATCACATAAACGCGGACCGCGCCATGCGGCACCTGCATGGCGACATCGACGTCATGAGGCAGTTTTTCGATGGCGTCGAGATAATCGGCGAAGCTCTCCCACTGCCATGAGAGGCCCTCATGGAGCGCGGCGCCCGGAATATCCTCCACACCTTCCATAAGGCGGATGAGACGGTCGTGATCGGCCTTGCGAACCGGAGCGAAGCCGACGCCGCAATTTCCCATGACGACTGTGGTGGACCCGTGAATGGAGGACGGCGTCATGCGGCTGTCCCATGTCACCTGGCCGTCATAGTGGGTGTGAATGTCGACCCAGCCCGGCGTGACGAGAAGGCCTTTCGCGTCGATTTCCTCGCGGCCCCTGGCCATGACCGTGCCAACTTCGACGATGACGCCCTTGTCGACCGCCACATCGGCGACGCGCGGCGCACCGCCCGTGCCGTCCACCACCGTGCCGCCGCGGATGACGAGATCCATTTCGCTCATGATTTCCTCCTCGACATTCCGATTTCTTGTTGAGGGCATGATAGCGCGGGCGGGTGCCTTTCCGAAACCCAAAGGAGGGCCTCAGGAAAGGCGCAAATTGCCTGTTTTTCAATCCGCCGAACGATTGATCGCGGCCTCCTGTGCGAGGCGGGTGTTGCGGCGCTCGATCAAGCCCTGCAGGCGCTTCTGGCGCTCGGCCGTCAGCGGGTAGGTCCAGGTGAGGTAGAGCGCAGCGAGGAAGAAGAGCGAGGGGATCACCGCATAGGCGAAGGCGAGCCACCACATCTCGTCCGGGCCGTTCACGACGCCCGGCACCGGATTGAAGCCGAAGAAGGCGACGACATTGAGCGAGATGCCGGTGCCGAAAGCGGTGGCGAGCTTGGTCGTCATGCCGGAAATGGCGAAGAAGGTGCCGGCGCGCTTGCCCTTGGAGCGGGCGGTATCGACATCCACCACATCGGCGAGCATGGCGAGCGGCAGGAACTGCAATCCGCCGAAGCATAGACCCTTGGCAATGAACATCGCGGTGAAGATCTGCGTCTGGCCGGGCACGAGGAAGAAAGCGATGGTGGAAAGCCCCGCCGCCGCCGTCATGCAGATTGCGAAGGCCTTGTGCTTGCCCATCTGGCGGCCGAGCCAGAGCCAGCCCGGAATGGCGAGGAGGCCGGCAGCAAAATAATAGAGGTAGAGCATGCCGATGCCGGTGACGCCGATATAGTCGCGCATGAAGAAGAGCGAGAGCGCGTTGCGGAAGGCCTCGCCGCCCGTGACGATCAGCACGATGGCAAGCACGCGCACCATCGGACCGTTCTTGCCGACATGGCGCAAACCTTCAATGAGCGGCACCTGGCGCGAGACCTTCACATGGGCTGGCTCCGCAACGCGCCAGCAGACGAGGAAGACGGTGAGCGGCGTCAATATGACGATCGTCCAGCCCATTGCCATGAGCACGGGCTTCGGCGTGGCCGGAACGCCCATGAAATAGGGCAGCAGCGCCGGGATGAGCGCCGAGAGCATGAGCCCCACCAGCACATAGAATTCCCGCGAGGCGGTGATGCGCGAACGCTCGTGATAATCCGGTGACAGTTCCGCGCCCCAGGCGAAATAGGGGATGTAGACCAGGGTGGAGCCGATGAACATGATCCCGAGCCAGGCAAGCAGATAGACGCTGCCCACCGACGTGAAGCCGAACATGTAGGGCATGAACAGGAAAAGCACGCCGGTCATCAGGATCGGCAGGCCAAGCAGCATGAAAGGCTTGCGGCGGCCGATGCGCGTATGCGTGTGGTCGGAGAAATAGCCGATCAGCGGGTCGGTGACGACGTCGGTGAGGCGGGCCAGCATGATCATGGTGCCGACGGCGGCGAGCGAAACGCCGAGTTCCCCCGCATAGAAAGGCGGCAGCCAGACGGCCACCGGATAGCCGAACATGGCGATGGGCAGGCCGATGGAACCGTGAATGTAGATGCTGGAGCGCGAAAGCGGCGCAGTCATGCAGTCAATCTCCCTTCGCGTGCCGCTCCCCCTGCGGCGCGGCACCGCTTCATTTTCGTCATTTTTTCGATGCGCGATTATAGGGACGCCGTCCCTTCGCCCAAGCGAAATCGGCCGGTTGACGCTGCGCCAAGTTTCGTTGCGCGCGGGGGCATCAGGGAATAGACTCCGCACCTAGGGTGTTCACCCTAAACGGGACATGAGGGCCGCGCCGTTCGAGCGCGAAAAAATGCCCTCGGGAGGAGAGGAAACGGCACATGAAGTTCACATGGTTCAACCTGATGCCATGGCCCTATCTGCCGGACGATTTCCGGGAGAAGCATCGCTCCGTCTGGGTCGATATCGACTCGCGGCTTTTCGATCCTGCGAAGAGCCACGAAGTCTACAACTCCTACATGGACATGCTCGAATATGCCGGCACGCTCGGCTTCGACGGCATCGGCGTCAACGAGCATCACCAGAACGGCTATGGCATCATGCCGTCGCCCAACATCATTGCGGCGGGGCTGGCGCGGCGCACATCGGATGTCGGCCTCGTCGTGCTCGGCAATTCGATCGCGCTCTACAACCCGCCGGTCCGCGTGGCGGAAGAATTCGCGATGCTCGACTGCATTTCGGGCGGTCGGCTCGTCGCCGGCTTCCCTGTCGGCACGTCGATGGACACCAACTACTGCTATGGCCAGATACCTGCGCTGACGCGCGAGAAATATCAGGAGGCGCATGACCTGATCCGCCGTGCATGGTCCGATCCTGACCCCTTCGCCTGGAACGGGCGCTACAACAAGCTGCGCCACGTCAACATCTGGCCGCGGCCGATCCAGGACCCGCCGCCGATCCATATTCCGGGCGGGGGTTCGGTTGAGACCTACGACTTCTGCATCGACAATACCTATTCCTATTCCTACCTCTCCTTCTCCGGTTACATCCGGGCGAAGGCGCTGATGCAGGGCTATTGGGACCGCGTGGCCGAGCGCAATGCGCCCGACGAAAGCCCCTATCGTGCGGGCTTTGCGCAGACGATCTGCGTCGCCGAGACGGACGAGGAAGCAGAACGCCTCTACTCGGAGCATGTCAGCTATTTCTACAACCGCTGCCTCCATGTCTATGGCGGCTTCGCCGATGCGCCGGGCTACCGGACCATCAAGACGATCCAGACCGGCGCGCTCTCACAGTATGCGCCGCCCATCGACGGCTATTCCTCGCTCACCTGGAAAGACCTTACCGAACAGGGCCACGTGATCGCGGGAAGCCCGGAAACGGTGCGCCAGCGGATGGAGGAACTCATCAAGAGCCTCAATGTCGGCAACATCTTCTGCCTGCTGCATGTGGGCAACATGCCGATGGACAAGTGCATGTATTCGACGAAGCTCTTTGCGGAAAAGGTCATGCCGCATCTGCGTGACATATTCCCCGACTACAAGGACGACAACCGCTTCTGGTGCAAACCGCTGAAGAAGCAGGCGAAGCCCGGCAGCCTGCCCGCTGAGCAGCAGGTTGCAGCACTGGTGGGAGGGAAAGACTGATGGAATCGAAAACGATCGACACACAGCACGTCCCCGTCCGCTATTTCGAAGGCGGAAAGGGAGAGCCGCTCGTCTATCTCCACGGCGCCGGTGGTGTGACAGCCGATGACCCGTTCCTTGCAAAACTCGCGGAGCGGTATCACGTCTATGCGCCGCTGCTTCCGGGCTATGGCGACTCGCAGGAATGTGGCGAGCTGCGCGACATGCTCGACGTCACGCTCCACACTTGGGACGTGGTGGAGGCGCTGGGACTGAACGACCCGATCCTTGTTGGTCATTCGATGGGCGGCATGATTGCCGCCGAGATGGCGGCGGTAGCCCCGAACGATGTGTCACGGCTGGGGCTCATCTGTCCGGCGGGGCTCTGGCTCGACGATCATCCGATCCCGGATATTTTCGCGATGCTGCCTTACGAGCTTCCGGCGATTCTGTTCCATGATGTGGAGGCGGGCACGGCGCTGATGACGGCGGGTGTCCGCATCGACGATCCCGAATGGCTCAAGGGCTTCCTCGTGCAGAATGCACGCCAGCTTGGCATGGCGGGGAAGATCCTCTTCCCCATTCCCGACCGCGGCCTGTCGCAACGTCTTTACCGTGTGAAGGCGAAGACGGTTCTCGTCTGGGGCGATGGCGACAAGCTGATCGCGCCGGCCTATGCCCATGCCTGGAAAAAGGCGATCAAGGGCGCGGAGCTCGTCTCGATCCCGGAAGCGGGGCATTTGATGACGCTCGAGAAACCCGATCATGTAGCGAAGGCGCTCGCGAAGCTCGGCTGAGACTTGATATCGGCGTCCAACAACAAGAACAGACGCGGATAGGAGCGAAGGGCCGTCCAACAGGGCGGCCCTTCTGCATTGACGCTCTATTGCGTCTCAGATCTTCTTCTCGCCCTGCCAATAGGCATCGCGGATGACGCGGCGGAGCACCTTGCCGGATGGCATGCGCGGCAGTTCGGGCACGAAATCGACTGAACGCGGGCGCTGATAGCCGGGTAGATTGGCGGCGGCGAAATCGAGAAGTTCCTTCGCCATGTCGCTGTCGGGACTGTAGCCCTCGTTCAGTTCCACGACGAGCTTCACCTCCTCGCCCCATTCCTCATTCGGCACGCCGACGGCTGCGGCATCGGCAACGGCGGGATGCTTCAGCACTTCCTGGTCGATCTCCGCCGGGTAGATATTCACGCCGCCCGAGATGATGACTTCGGCGCTCCGGCCCGTGAGAAAGAGGAATCCATCCTCGTCGATGAAGCCCATATCCCCCATCGTGTAGAAGTCGCCTCGATAGGCGCCTTCGGTTTTTTCCGGCGCCTTGAAATATTCGAAGCGGCCCACTTCCGGCGCCTTGAAATAGACGGTGCCGACTTCGCGGGGCTTCAGCTCGCGGCCTTCCTCGTCGCGGATTTCCAAGATGACGCCGGGAAGCGGCTTGCCGACGCTGCCCTTCTTCGTGGGGAATTCGTGGCTGTCGATGAAGATGCCGCCGCCTTCCGTCGCCGCATAATATTCAAAGACCACGGGGCCGAACCAGGCGATAGCGCCTTCCTTCACATGGACGGGACAGGGCGCGGCGCCATGCAGGATCCAGCGCAGGCTCGACGTATCGTATTTCGCCTTCGTCGCATTGGGCAATTGCAGCATCCGGTGCAGCATGGTCGGCACGACATGGGTATGCGTGATGCGATATTCGGCAATGAGGCGGAGCGTTTCTTCCGCATCCCATTTGTCCATCAGCACGCAGCCGACACCGGCATTGAGCGGGAAGGAGAAATTGAGCGCGAGCGGCGCCGCGTGATAGAGCGGGCCGGTGACGAGCGCAAGATCGCCTTCGCGGAAGGCCGCCGTCTCGGTGAGTTTCACCAGCAGCGGCGAAACGGGCGCGGCCTGCTTGCGGTAAACACCCTTCGGGTGGCCGGTGGTGCCGGAGGTGTACATCATCTGCGTGCCGAGGACGGGATCTGCGATATCGCTCCCCTCCTCTGCCGCGACGGCTGCTTCGCAATCCTCGAAGCCTTCGATTGCGCCGCCGATGGCGAGCTTTGCGGCAAGGCCGGGCGCGAGTTTCGCCGCCTCGATGGATGAGGCCGGGAAGCGCGCATCCGTGAGAAACGCCTTCGCCTCGCAATTATCGACGATGTAACCGACTTCCGAGCCCTTCAGATGCCAGTTGATCGGCGTTATGCGGAAGCCCGCGCGCTGGCAGGCGGCGATAGCCTCGGCAAATTCCGGCCGGTTGGAACACATGAGCGCCACCGCATCGCCCGCCTTGAGACCGCGGCGGCGGAGCGCGCGGACCAGCCTGTTCGTCCGCTCATTCAGTTCGCCGAATGTACGATTGCCGTGTTCGGAGACAATGGCGGGCCTGTCCGGCGCCTGAGCCGCATGCCAGGCGAGAACCATGCCGGCTGCCGCCGCCTCTTCGCGGGTCCACCCCTTCGCCGCTTCCGCCAGTGCCATGCCGCTCTCCCTTATTGTTGTTGCCGGTCGCCTTGCTGGCGCCTTTTTGTTCGCTACATTCCGCGCATCGATATTGGACAGGTGTGGGCTCCCCAGCGTCAAGCTGGTTTGCGGAGCTTTCATCCGTAAATTGGGGAAATCCGGCATGGCACTGAAGAGAACCGGGGCGTCGGCTCTCACTGTCCTGCTGGCGCTGGGCGCTGGCACCCTGCCCGCCCAGGCGCTGGGCGATGCGGGCGGCGACCGCGCCTTCATCACCTTTCAGGTCGAGAACGACCTCTTCGCCAATTTCGCGAATACCGACCGGCATTACACGAATGGGCTGCAGGCGGCGTGGCTGTCACGGCCGCGGCGCGACCTGCCGCCATGGCTTGCCGATTTGTCCTCGCCTCCGTTCTATTCGCTGCTCTTCCCGACCGGAAATTTCGACCGGAAAAGCCACCGCACCGGCATCGCCATCGGCCATGCGATCTTCACGCCGGATAATACGGCGACCACGGCCTATCTGCCGGACGAGCGGCCCTATGCCGCTTGGCTCCACATGACCTTTTCGCTGCAGAGCGTGCGCTCGAGCAGCGTCACGGGCGAGGCGTGGCAGGATCAGTGGAAGCTCGATCTCGGCGTCGTCGGCCCCTCGGCGCAGGGCGAATTCGTGCAGAACGAATGGCACAAGGTGATCGGCGCGAACAAGGCGAATGGCTGGGACAACCAGATCAAGGACGAGGTGGGCGTCAATCTAAGTTTCGAGCGCGCATGGCGGAGCTCCACCCTCGATGCCGCGCCCGAACGCGGTCTGCAGACTGACTTCATTCCCTACACAATCGTCTCGCTCGGCAATGTGCAGACCTATGCGGGGATCGGCGGCACGTTCCGCCTCGGCTTTTCGCTGCCGGACGATTTCGGCCCGACGCGCATCTATCCGGGCGTCGGCGGCTCGGAATGGTTCGAACCCAAGTCGGCCGGCTGCAACTGCTACATCTTTGCGGGCTTCGAGGGGCGGGCCATTGCGCGCGACATATTCCTCGACGGCAATACGTTCCGCGACAGCGTGAGCATCGGCAAGAATCACTTTGTGCATGACCTGAAACTCGGCACCGTGTTCGTTCTCTGGAATGCCCGCGTTTCCTTCACGCATGTCTTCCGCAGCAAGGAATACAAGGCCCAGCCGAAGGCAGACCAGTTCGGCGCGGTCTCGGTCAATTTCGCACTCTAGGGCGGCGCAGGAATCATCTTGTCTTTGCGGCGGCAGGCCGCATGATGGGCCGGACAGCCCTTCATTGCGGAACAAGAAAAACATGACCCTGCCGCTCATCTCCGCCGACAACATGTTCGGCCTGATCTTCGTCTTTCTCGGCCTTGCCGCTTTCGGCTTCTGGTCGGAACGGACGAAGCTCGGGCAATGGCTTTCGGGCGTGGTGCTGACGATCCTTGCGGGCACGGCGCTTGCCAATCTGCGCATCGTGCCTTTCGCCTCACCCTTCCATGACATGGTCTGGGTCTATGCGGTGAGCCTCGCCATTCCGCTGCTGCTCTTCCATGCCGATATTCGCAAGCTCGTCAGCGAGGCCGGCATGATGATTGCTGCCTTCGCGATCGCAGTCGCCGGCACGGTGGCGGGCGTGCTGGCGGGCTTCTGGCTCATCGACCTCGGACCGGACGCCAACCGCATCGTCGCGACGCTCGGCGCAAGCTGGATCGGCGGTTCGATGAATTTCGCCGCCGTCTCCCAGGCGCTCGGCCTCAACGAGAACGGCTCGCTGATCGCGACGATGGCGGCGACGGATGCGGTCGTCATGGTGATCTTCATGGCGGCGATCCTCTTGATGGCGGGTTCGCGCGCGCTGCTGCGCTTCATCCCGTCGAAGATCATCGCGGCGGGCGATGACGGCGTCGAACACAAGGAAGAGGAAAAGCCGGTGCTCGACATGGGCGCGCTCGCAACGCTGCTTTTCCTTGCGGCGGGGTGCGCCTTTGGCGGGCGGCTCATCGGCGAGGTGCTCGGCATGCAAGGCTATTCGGTGCTGTTCATCACGCTGCTGGCCCTCGCGCTCGCCAATATCTTCCCCGCCTGGCTTGCGAAGCTCCGTGGCGGTTTCGATCTCGGCATGTTCTTCATGTATGTCTTCTTCGGCGTGATCGGCGCCGGCGCCGACATCGTGCTGATGGTGCAGACGGCCATGCCGATCTTCTTCTTCGTCGTGGTGATGGCGACGGTGCATCTCTGCGTCGTGCTGGCGGGCGCCAAGATTTTCCGCATCGATCTTGCCGAAGCCCTGATCGCGTCGAACGCGGTGGCGGTCGGCCCGGCGACGGCGGCGGCGATGGCGGCGAGCCAGCGCTGGCGCCTCCTCGTCACGCCCGGCATCCTGCTCGGTGTGTTCGGTTATGCGGTGGCGAATTTCATCGGCGTGGGGCTTGCGGGGCTCTTGGGGTAGGCCCGTTTGCCCCCCTACCCGCGACCGGCTAGAACAATCGCAAAAGAAATTTCATTTCCGGGAGGAAGCCCCATGTCCGAACCTGTGATCCATGTCGAGAAGTCCGGCGCCGTTGCGACCGTCACGCTGAACCGCCCGACCGCCATGAACGCGCTGTCGCGGGAACTGCGCACCGCCATTGCCGAGATGTTCGAGGCGCTGGAAGCCGACAAGGATATTCGCGTGGCGATCCTCACCGGCGCGGGCAAGGCCTTTTGCGCCGGGCTCGACCTCAAGGAACTCGGCTCCGACACGGGCGGCATCAATGCGACAATCGGCGACAAGGATCCCGTGACCTCGATCGGGCAATTCTCAGGCCCCGTCATCGGCGCGATCAATGGCGTTGCCATCACCGGCGGCTTCGAACTCGCCATTGCCTGCGACGTGCTGATCTGTTCGGAGAATGCGCGCTTTGCCGACACGCATGCCCGCGTCGGCATCCTGCCGGGCTGGGGCCTCAGCCAGAAGCTCTCGCGTGCCATCGGCATCTACCGCGCAAAGGAACTCTCGCTCACCGGCAATTTCCTCTCCGCGCAGCAGGCCGCCGACTGGGGCCTCGTCAACCGCGTGGTGCCGGCAGACGAACTGCTCCCCACGGCCCGCAAACTCGCCGACGACATGCTCTCCGTCGTGCCGGAATGCCTGCCCGCCTACAAGAAACTCATCGATGACGGCTTCGCCGAAGATTTCGGCACCGCGCTCAAGACCGAACGCCGCACCTCAAGCGCCGCCAACGAGGCGGTGACGCCCGACGCCGTCGCCGAGCGCCGCAAGGGCATTCAGGAACGCGGGAAGCAGCAGGCGGGGTGAGGCTCTAGATGAATCATCGATCACAGTTCGCAAATGATCTTGCCTTTGGCTTGAGCGGATGGTTGCAGCTACAAGTAGCGCAAAAGCTCGGTGATTTATCCGGCGAAGATTCGGCCCGGCTCGTTGCCGCCCAGATCGTCAATGCACAAGGACAATTTCGACCTGAAATTAGTCAGGCACCTGCAAATTGGGGAAGCGACAGCAAAAAGCGTGTCGATATTGCTCTCAAAGCTAGGTCGGAAAATGCATCGACATGGTACGGGGCAATTGAAATAAAGTGGCCGGGTAGAGCGTTTGACGTGGCGCAGACACGTACTCAGATCGTTCAAGATGCCATGAGGGTTGCATTGGTGCCTACCAATGGGACGAACGCCCATTTTCTGGTGTTAGGAGGATCATCTGAATCGCTATACCGACTTTTCGACAAGCCGCACAAAAAGAAAGAATTGGAAGCCGGAAGGTCAGATTTTTCAAACCTTCTGGTCCGCAATAAAATTGATGAAACCGGTGAGATGCCTTACGACATCTGGTCGTCAACGACATGGTGTGCCGCTGATCGCGTTCCAGTCGCTATGAGATCCAATATTAAGGGCAAATTGACGGCAACACTTCTTGCTGCGGCGCAAGCAAGCATTGGCAACAAAGTCGAAGGGCACGTTTTCGTTTGGCAATGCAACCGGACAAGGGGCCCCAAAGCCTCTTAAGGTTCGTTCTTTCTTTGATGCCCCTCCCCCGCCTGCCCCTTTTCCGCTATCCTCCCTCCCAAAGCCATTCAGAGCATTTCCGGGAGGGAGACCCATGAGCCATGACATCGTGATCCGCGGCGGGACCGTGTTCGACGGGACGGGGGCGAAGCCGCAAGAAGCGGATGTCGCCATTTCGGGCGGGCGGATCGTGGAAGTCGGCAAGGTCGCGGGCGCGGGCGCCGAGGAGATCGACGCGAAGGGTCAGATCGTGACGCCGGGCTTCGTCGACGTTCACACGCATTATGACGGCCAGGTCACCTGGGACCCCTATCTCCAGCCCTCGACCTTCCACGGCGTCACCACCGCCATCATGGGCAATTGCGGCGTGGGCTTTGCGCCCTGCAAGCCGGAGCAACGCGAATGGCTGCTCGGCCTGATGGAAGGCGTGGAAGATATTCCGGGTACGGCGCTTGCCGAAGGCATCAAGTGGAACTGGGAGAGCTTCGCCGAATATATGGATGCGGTGGAGGCATCGCCGCTCGCGCTCGATGTCGGCCTGCAGGTGCCACATGCCGCCGTGCGCGCCTATGTGATGGGCGAGCGGGCGCCCGCGCTCGAGCCTGCCACCGAAGCGGAGACCGCCGAAATGGCGAAGCTCGTGGTCGAGGCGCTCGAGGCCGGTGCGCTCGGCTTTTCCACCTCGCGCACGGTGAAGCACAAGGACGTGAAGGGCGGCTCCACACCGACGCTCAAAGCCGAAGCGATGGAACTCCACGGCATTGCCCGCGCAATGGGCAAGGCCGGAAAGGGCGTGCTGCAGCTCATTGCCGATTTCAAGCAGACGGATGAGGAATTCGCCATGCTGCGCGGCATGGTGGAGCTTTCGGGTAGGCCCATGTCGATCACCATCGAACAGGACGACCGCTGGCCGACTGTCTGGAAACGCGTGCTCGACAATATCGCCGCCGCCAATGCGGACGGGCTGCCGATCCGCGGCCAGGTGCCGCCGCGCGCGACTGGGCTGCTGCTCGGGCTCACGGCCTCGCTCAACCCGTTCATCATGCACCAGACCTTCCGCCAGATCTGGGGAGCGCCGCTTGAGAGTCAAATGAAGGCGCTCCGCGATCCCGAATTCCGCGCGAATCTCCTCGCCGAGGAGCCCGCCTACCCGGCGGGCGAGATCATCGAGATGCTCTGCGTCGCCTATCACAAGATGTTTTCGCTCGGCGAGCGGCCGAACTACGAGCCGTCGCCGGAAGAAAGCGCGAAGGCGGTGGCGGAGCGCACCGGCAAGCATCCGCGCGAAGTGGTGCTCGACTGGATGATGGAGCGCAACGGCAAGGCGCTCATCTATTTCCCGCTGATGAACTACACTCACGGCAGCCTCGCCGATGTCGAGACCATGCTCACCCATCCGAATACGGCGTTCGGCCTGTCGGATGGCGGCGCGCATTGCGGCATCATCTGCGATGCGAGCTTCCCGACGACGCTCTTGACCCATTGGGGCCGCGACCGGACGAGGGGCCGAAAGCTCCCGCTCGAATGGCTGGTGCATGGGCTTACGGGCCGCAACGCCGCGCTGGTCGGGCTTCAGGACCGGGGCGTGATCGCGCTCGGCATGAAGGCCGATCTCAACGTGATCGACTTCGACCACCTCACGCTCTATTCGCCCCATATCGTCAACGACCTGCCGGCGGGCGGAAAGCGGCTCATCCAGAAGACGGATGGCTATACGGCAAGCATCGTTTCGGGCGCCGTCGCCTTCCGCAATGGCGAGCCGACGGGTGCGCTTAACGGCAAGCTGGTGCGCGGCGCGCAGAAGCGGCCGGACGGCGTGCGGATTTCCGCGGCGGCGGACTGACGCCCGGGTTCCATCCCGGAAATATTTGCGGCCGGTCCCGGCATTCCGGAACATTGCCCTAATTTTGTCATGGTGCGAGACGAGAAGGGCAGCGTTCCGCCGGGCTCCCGATGCGGGACGGGCGGGGCTGGGCCGCCTGCACAACGCATTGTCGCGCCGTATTCCCAGTTTCTTCCCGACGGACCGGTAAATGGACAATAGCGAGAGCCCGACACCCGAACCCGAGACCAATGGTTCCGAGGCGAAGAAAAACCCCCGGTCCTGGCAGAACTCCACCTTTGTGCGCCAGGCGATCTTTCTCTTCATCGTGCTGCCGATCGTCATTGCGGCCAATCTGGCGGTCTGGGCGGCGCTGAACCGCCCTTATGAACCCGAGGCCTGGACCGGCGAAATCGTCGGCCTTTCCTACAGTCCCTACCGGCAGGGGCAGGACCCGCGCATGAACCGGCACCCCTCCGCCGAGCAGATCGAGGAGGACATGAAACTCCTCTCAGGCACGGTGCAGGCAATCCGTACCTACAGCATGGTCTATGGCCAGCAGCAGATTCCCGAACTTGCCGCGAAATACGGGCTGTCTGTGGCAGCGGGCGCATGGATCGGCCCCAATCTTGAACGCAACGAGGTGGAACTCGAGCGGCTCATTCAGGCCGCGCCGCGGCGCAATGTCGTGCGTGTGCTGGTTGGCAATGAAACGATCCTGCGCGACGACATGCCGGTGGATGAACTCATCTCCTATATCCGCCGCGCCAAGCAGAAGATCTGGAAGCCGGTCTCGACGGCGGAACCGCCGCATATCTGGCTCAATAATCCTGAGCTCGCCAAGGAAGTGGACTATATCGCCGTCCACCTGCTTCCCTATTGGGAAGGCATTCCGATCAACGAAGCGGTGAACGCCGTGTTCGAGCGGCTCGCGGAACTGGAAGCCGCTTTTCCGGGCAAACCCATCGTCGTCACCGAAGTCGGCTGGCCGAGCCGCGGCAAGGTGATCCCGCGCCGCCCCTATCCCGGTATTGCCGAAGCGGAACTCAGGACCGAAGCCGTCGCCTCGCTCGTCAATCAGGCGACCTTCATGCGCGGTTTCCTCAACCGCGCCAAGGCCGAAGACCTCACCTATTACGTGATGGAAGCCTTCGACCAGCCGTGGAAGGCGTCCGAGGAGGGTGCCGCAGGCGCCTTCTGGGGGCTCTACAATGCCGACCGGCAACCGAAATTCCCGATGGCGGGCAGTATCAACGAGGCGCCGGAATGGCGCTTCTGGGCGTCCCTTGCGGCGGGCCTTGCGCTCGTGCCGGCCATGCTCTTCATGCTCAGGCAGCGCCATGTGCGACCGATGGGCGTCATCATATTTGCGGTGCTGACGCAGGTTGCGGGTTCTGCCATCGCCTGGGCAGGGCTCTCGGTCACCGGGCTCTATTTCACCTGGGTCGGCATCACGATCTGGAGTTTCCTCTTCTTCGCGCAAGGGCTGCTGCTCATCGTGCTATTGGCCGAGGCAGTGGAATTCGTCGAGGTGATCTGGACGCGGCGTGGCGAACGCCATTTCGAGCCGTTCGACGAACATGCCGTCATGCCGGGCCGCAAGGTCTCGATCCATGTGCCGATCCATAACGAGCCGCCGGAAATGGTGCGCGAAACGCTGGCCGCGCTCGCAAAGCTCGACTACGAGAACTTCGAGGTTCTCGTGCTCGACAACAACACGACCGATCCTGCCGTTTGGGAGCCAGTGCGCGATGCCTGCGCGCAGCTAGGACCGAAGTTCCGTTTCTTCCATCTCGAAAACTGGCCTGGCTTCAAGGCGGGCGCACTCAATTTCGGCCTGGAAAAGACGGCGGAAGATGCCGAGATCATCGCCGTCATAGACAGCGACTATCAGGTGGCGGCGAACTGGTTGCGCACGCTCATCCCCTATTTCGACAAGGAAGATGTCGGCTTCGTGCAGGCGCCGCAGGATTATCGCGACCGGCACGAGAGCATGTTCAAGAATATGACCTATTGGGAATATGCCGGCTTCTTCCATATCGGCATGGTGCAGCGGAACAATTTCAATGCCGTTATCCAGCACGGCACCATGACGATGGTGCGCAAGACGGCGCTGAAGCGCGTGGGCGGCTGGGCGGAGTGGTGCATCTGCGAGGATGCGGAACTCGGCATCAAGCTCTATCGCGCGGGCTATGACAGCGTCTATGTGAACCACTCCTTCGGCCGCGGCCTTACGCCGGACACGCTGTCGGGTTATATCAGCCAGCGGTTCCGCTGGGCCTATGGCGCGGTGCAGATCGTCAAGCATCACTGGGATGCGCTGGCGCCCTGGGCCTCGTCGAAGCGCGGCCTTTCAGGCGCGCAGCGCTATTACTTCCTTGCGGGCTGGCTGCCCTGGTTCGCGGACGGGCTGGCGCTGCTCTTCACCACCGCGAGCATCCTGCTTTCCGCCTGGGCGCTTTATCAGCCTCACGCGGTGGCCTTGCCTGTCGCGGCCTTCCTCATCCCGACCATCGGCAGCTTCGCCTTCAAGTTCATCCGCTCGCTCTGGCTTTATGCCGTGCGCGTGCGCGACTGCAGTTTCATCGAAAGCCTTGGTGCGGGCGTCGCCGCGCTCGGGCTCACGCACACCGTTGCGAAGGCGATGCTCAACGGCATGATCACGACGAGCAAGCCCTTCATCCGCACGCCGAAATGCGAGGACAAGCCGCCGCTTGCCGCCGCCTTCATTCAGGTGCGCGAGGAGACGGTGATGCTGGTGCTGCTCTGGGGTCTCACTGCCGGCTTCCTGATGAGCGATCATTTCGCCGACAGCCATTCGCGGCTCTGGGTGGGCGTGCTGCTGGTGCAGTCCGTGCCCTACGCCTCGGCGGTGCTGCTCTCGCTCATCAACGTGCTGCCGTCGCTCTTCCGCCGCGACCGCAAACCCGGACCGGCGGGCGCCCTTTCGCCCGCCGAGTAAGGCCCGTCAGAACCAGAAGCGGATGCCGATGCGTAAGGCGGCCTCGTCGGTGCTTTCGCCTGCGGCGCGCGCCTGCGACGCCGTTTCGCCAAGGGCGCGCTCCCATGTGAGCGCCGCATAGGGCGCGAACTTGCGCGTGATCTCGTAGCGAAGCTTCAGGCCAAGCTCCACGTCGGAGAAGCCGGCGCCGATGCCGCGTTCGGGCATGTCCTGCGCATAGGCGTTCACCTCGATGTAAGGTTCGGCGATGAGCTTTTGCGTCAGGGGAATATCGACGCTCTGCTCAATGCGCAGCGCGGCATCGCCATCCGTTGACAGGAATGCCGTTACGTCCGACTCGAAGAAATAGGGCGCAAGGCCGGTGACGCCCGCCGCCGCCCATGTCTTGCTGTCGGGCTCCAGATCCTGCCGGACACCGACGAGCACATCCCAGAAGGGATGCACATTGCGCCCATAGAGAAGCTGCAGCTCCGCCTTCTCCACATCTCCATCCTCGATCTTGCCGGCGGAGCGAATCCAGACGCGCTCCACATCGCTGCCGATCCAGCCGTCAACATGCCAGCGCCACTGGTCACCATCGCGCGCCGCGTAATCAACCTCGGTCACGACCTTGTGGAAGATACCGGGACCATGATCCATCGCAACGACCGTGCCGGGCTCTGCACTCGCGGCGACGAGCGAGGCCAGAAGCAAGGGAATCGAAAGAAACAGGGCTCGCTTCATCAGATGCCCCCATGCCCGGCATGGCCGCCATGATGCGCCGCGCCGCCTTCATGCGAAACAGCGAGTGGCACGATAGCGCCATTGCGCGTGACAGCGGCTTCGGCCGTTTCCGGCGGCTCGACGATCAAAGCGGTCATCATGCCGGAGACCATGTGATAGAGGAGATGGCAGTGAAGCGGCCAGGCGCCCACTTCGCGCGCCGTCAGGATCACGGAGACGGTTTTGCCAGGCGGCACGATCACCGTGTCCTTCAACGGGCGATGTGCGCCCGACCCGTTTTCCAGTTCGAAGAACATGCCGTGAAGATGCATCGGATGCGCCATCATGGTTTCGTTCACAAAGTTGATCCGTACGCGCTCGCCATAGCGCACGCGGATCGGCGATGCTTCCTGAAAATGCCGCTCGTTCAGTGTCCAGACATAGCGTTCCATGTTGCCCGTCAGGCGAAGCTCGACGGTGCGGTCCGGTGCGCGGTTGTCGGCATGGGCGTGATGGCGGCGCAAGTCCTCATAGGCGAGAACTTTCGCGCCGGTCGGAAAGCCGGACGCCCAGCCGATGGGACGAACCGTTTCCGGGGCGGTGACGCCTTTCGCTCCGTCATGCATGTGGCTGCGGTGATCGCCCTGCCCTTCATGTCCCTTGTGCTGGTGATGATCGTGACCGGGATGCTCTCCGGGGCCGTGGTCCATGTCGTGGCCATCGTGGCCATCGTGATCCTCCATCCTGTGACCATCGCCATGATCCATGTGGTGCCCGTCATGGTCTTGATGACCATGCCCACCCGTATCATGATTCATGTGGCCTTCATGAGGATCGCTCTTCGGCTTCCCATGATCGCCGTGGGAGCCGTGATCATCGCCATGCACCATCCCCATATCGGCCATGCTGAGGAGAGCACGCGGGCGGAGAGACGGGATCGCCGCTTCCATACCGGGCGCCGTGGCGAGCGTCGCGCGCGCATAGCCCGAACGGTCGATGGCTTCCGCAAACACCGTCAGCGGCTGGCCGTCCGCCGGTTCCACGATCACATCATATCGTTCGGCGACGCCGATGCGCAGTTCATCGACCGTGACGGGATGGACGTCGTTTCCATCGGCCGCGACGACTTTCATCTTCGCGCCGGGAATCCTCAGATCGAAGATCGTCATGGCGGAGCCGTTGATGAAACGCAGCCTCACCTTTTCGTCCGCCGAGTAGAGGAAGGTCTCGTTTTCCTGCGGCGTCTTGCCGTTCATCAGAAATGAATAGCCGGTGACGTCGGCAAGATCGGTCGGGTCCATGCGCATTTCGCCCCAATCGGCGCGGTCCCGCAGGGCGGAGCCCAGACCGTCGCGGCGCGCATCCCGGAACAGATCGCCAAGCGTACGCTTGCTGTAGTTGTAGAAACCGGGATCGGCCTTCAGATTGCGCAGCACCTGATCCGAATCTTCCGGCGTGATATCGCTCATCAGCACAACATAGTCACGGTCTGCCGCGACGGGTGACGGCACAATCGGATCGATGACGAGTGCGCCGAGGACGCTCTGGTCCTGCGTACCGGAATGGCTGTGATACCAGTAGGTGCCGCTCTGCCTTATGTCGAAGGTGTAGGTGTAGGATTCGCCGGGAGCGATGCCCATGAAGCCATTGAAACCCGGAGAACCGTCCATCATGCCGGGCAACAGCAACCCGTGCCAATGCACGGATGTCTTTTCGCTTGTTTCGTTGGTGACGGTGATCGTTGCCTGTTCGCCCTCGGTGAAACGCAGCACCGGGCCGGGGATAGTTCCATTGATCGTCATTTTGTCGGCGGTGCGGCCATCCACTTCGACAGCCGCGGTCGACACGGTGAGGTGATACTCGCCCGCATCGGCGGGTGCGATGGTGATAGCGGCGGTCAGCAGCGCGCCAGCGGCGGCAGCCAGATAGAAGCAATCAGACATGATCTCTCTTTCCTCTTTGCCGGAATAAAAGCGCACAAAGGCACCAGACTTCGGAGGAAGAGCGATCTAGATCAGCAGACGCGCGGAACGCCCGTGGATGCCGTCATAGAATGTAGTGAAAAGCGATTGCCGCTCCGGCGGTTGGCTCCGTTGGGCAATCTGGAATTGGGCAAGACCCGCGAGCGGTCCCGCGCTATCGGCTGCAAGCGCAGCGCCTGCCGATTCATCGCGCGGCTTTGCTACTGCCGACTGCAACTTGCCTGCAGCGCCTTCGCAGCCGCACAGGGCTTCGCCCGAATTACAGGGGGTCGCCGGAGTGACATGCGCGTCATGTTCACTGTGAAGCAGGTGGCCCTGATGCGCAGGGGCGGCAGCCTCATGCGTGGCGGCGTGGCTCGCACAGGGCAAGGCGCCCGCAAGCAGGATGCTTGCAAGATAGAGGACCGGCAGCTGTAGCCTGAGCCAACGCATGGGTGAAGTATGCACCTTCCAGCGGGTGGAAGGTCAAGCCCCGGTCCGGCAGCGCCTGAACCGGGGAAAGCCGTGTTACATCGGGCCGCCGCCGTCGATGTTGATCTTCTGGCCGTTCGCGTAAGGGTTTGCATCCGACACGAGATAGACGACGGCTGCCGCCACCTCCTCCGGTTCGCAGACATGGCCGAAGGGCTGGCGCGCGTCGAGCTCGTGGATATCCATGCCCTTCTTGCCGGCTCGGGCGGCGGCGAGGCGGGAGCCCATGTCGGTGGCGGTGAGGCCCGGCGCGACGATATTCGTGCGGATGCCATGCTGCCGCTCTTCCTTGGCGAGCGTGAGGGCGAGGGCTTCCGCCGCCGCCTTGCCCATATTGTAGGGACCGCCATTCGCCGAGTGGGTAAGCGTTGCAACCGACGAGATGATGATGATGTCGCCGCGCTTTTCCTTGCGCATATGCGGCAGGACGAGCTTCGACATGAAATGCGGCGCCATGGCATGGACGCGCAGCACTCGCTCAAGCTCCAGCGGGTCGGTGTCCGCCACGGTCTGGCCGCGCGAGGCGATGCCCGCATTGTTGACGAGGATACCGATGGAGCCGAAATCCTTCAGCACGTCCGCAACCATTTTCTGGTCTTCCTCGAAATTTTCGACCGATGCCGAATAGGCGCGCGCCTTGCGGCCGAGCTTCTCGATGGCGGCAACGGTTTCCTGCGCGGCGTCTTCGTCGCGGCGGTAGTTGACGGCGATGTCCGCGCCGGCTTCGGCGAGTGCAATCGCAATGGCGCGGCCGATGCCGCGGCTTGCGCCGGTGACAAGCGCCACGCGGCCTTCCAGTGAAATCATCATGGGGCGTCTCCTCGGTCGTTCTATGGAGTGTTTTTGTGACGCCGAGCATAAAGAAGCCGTCCGGGATTTCCATGCCCGGACGGCTTTTTCAGTTTCGGCCACGCTGACGCTGCGGCAGATCAAGGCTAAATCAGGCCGCGTCTTTCGAGTATTTCTTCATGTCCTCGCGGAGTACGGTTTTCAGGATCTTGCCGTTCGGATTGCGCGGCAGCGGCTCGTGGCGCAGCTCGATCTTGACCGGCACCTTGAAGGCGGCCAGCAGCTTGCCGACATGGGCCTTCAACTCTTCCTCGCTCACCTGTTTGCCGGGTGCAACCTGCACGATGGCGCCGACTTCCTCGCCCAGCACCTTGTGCGGAATGGCGACAACGGCAGCGTCCATCACGGCGGGATGCGCATAAAGCGCGTCTTCGACTTCGACGCAGTAGATGTTCTCGCCGCCGCGGATCAGCATGTCCTTGGCGCGGTCGAGAATATAGACGAAGCCTTCATCGTCCATGCGCACGAGGTCGCCCGAATGGAACCAGGCGCCTTCGGTAATGGCGGCGGCGGTTGCTTCTGGCTTGTTCCAGTAGCCCTTTACGACATTCGGGCCCCTGATCCAGAGTTCACCCACCTGGCCGCGCGGCAGCTCGTTGCCCTTCTCGTCCACGACCTTGATATCGCAGACCGGCACGGCGACACCGGCACTATCGGGCCTTGCCACATAATCTTCGGCGAGGTTTTGCGTGGTGATGGCCGACGTTTCTGTGAGGCCATAGCCGTTCGAAGGCTGACACTTCGGAAACTGCTTCTTGATGCGCGCGACGAGATCGGGCGCGGACGGCGCACCGCCATAGCCGATCGACTCGACGCTCGATGTGTCGCGCGTGGCGAAGTCGGGCGATTCCAGCACCTGCCAGACCATCGCCGGCACGCCGCCAAAGCTCGTGACCTTTTCGCGCTCAATGAGTTCGAGCGCCTGTTCGGGATTCCATTTGTGGATGATGACGAGCTTGCCGCCGCTCGCATAGGTGCCGACGAGGATCGAGTGGCAGCCTGTCGCATGGAAGAGCGGCACGGAAAGAAGCGTCACGCGCTGCGGCGCATTGGGATCGGCCGCGGGCGGCACTTCGCCCCGGCGCAGAAAGGATCGCGCGCCGCCAAGCAGCGCGTTCATCAGGTTGGTGCAGATGTTGCGCTGCGTGCCGAGCGCGCCTTTCGGCTTGCCCGTCGTGCCCGACGTATAAAAGATCGTGGCATCGTCTTCCGGCTGGAGACCCGGATCGGGCAACGCATCGGCGGGGAGATTTGCATAGTCACCCGGCTTGCCGACCAGCGTTTCAAAGGCTTCTGCAACGCCGAGTTCGGCATCGGGGGTGCGCACCGCGACGAGGCCATTGAGACCCAGCGCCGCCAGATGCGGACGGATGCGATCAAGCCGATCATGGTCAACGATGACGACCTTCGAGCCCGAATCCGTGATGCCATATTCGAGTTCCAGGCCCGTGCCCCAGGCATTGAGCGGCACGATGACGCCGCCGATGGCCGCAATCGCCCAGAAGACGACCGACCATTCGGGGAAGTTGCGCATGATGAGGGCGACGCGGTCGCCCTTCTTCACGCCATATTTCTCCTTCAGCACGCGGCCGAACGCTGTGGCGGCGCGATAATGATTTTCGTAAGTGAGGCGCTCGCCCTCATAGACGATGAATTCCTTTTCACCGTGGGCGCGGCCGAGGTCGAAAATCGCACGGAGCGAAGGCGGCGTTCCCTTGTAGGTGCGGATGGGAACACCGCGGATATTCACAGTCTCCATCTCGAAGGGCGTGCCCGGCGCAGTGAGGAAGGCATGTGCCTCCTCGATGGTCATGGCGGGCCATTTGCTGGCGTTCTCGGCCATTTTTCGTCTCCCTGAATATCATTATGGACGGCGCTTGCCGTCGCGTTTTCCGACACATAGCCCTTTTCCGGGCGGACGGGAAGCGGGAGGCTCAGAGGCCGAATTTCTTGAGGAGCCCGGTCTCTTCCTCGATGCAGGCGGCGAAGGAGGGGCGCGCATGGATCGCGGCGAGATAGCGGGTGAGGTTCGGGTAGGCCCCGGCGTCTGGCCGGTAGCCCGCATGGTTGAGGTTCACGAAATGGGTCGCGACCGAAATATCGGCAATCGAGAAGGCGTGGCCCGCTAGGAACTCCTTCTCGCCGATTTCCTTTTCGAGCCAGGCGAAATTGCCGGAGAGCTTTTCGGTGAAGGTCTTGTCGGCGGTGGCCTTGTCGGCCTCCTTGCCCATCAGCCGGCTCACGACCATCGGCCGGAAGACGCCCATGCCGACGGCGCCGGCGAGGTCGGAATCGGCATATTCCTCGTACCAGAGCGCCTTGCCATTGGCGAAGGCCTCGGCCGGATAAAGCGCGGGCGAGGGAAACTTCTTTTCGAGATAGCCGCAAATGGCGGAGGAATCGGGGAGTGTTGCATCCGCGCCGACGCTCTCGTCGCGCAGCACGGGGATGCGCTTCAGCGGCGAGATTTCGACGAACCAGTCCGGCGCGGGAAAGATGTTCACCTGCTCGAGCTTGTAGGCCTCGCCCTTTTCGGCGAGGAAGACGCGCACCTTGCGCACGAAGGGGGAAAGGCTTGCACCATAGACCGTGAGCGTCATCGTCGTTTCCTTCCGGGCAGTCTTGCCGGTTTCTTGGGGGAACCCGTTTTCAATGGCGCAAGAAAACACCGCCGCCCGCGCAGGGGCAAGGGCGAAAGGAAGGACCGGAGAAAAGGGGAAAATGGTACAGCCGCCCCGGATCGAACGGGGGACCTCTAGATCCACAATCTAGCGCTCTAACCAGCTGAGCTACGGCTGCACGGGGACCGCGGCGAGGAAAACCACCCGCGATGGCCGGGAACCTAGTGCAGCGCCGGGCGAATGACAAGCCCGCGAAAGCACCCCCGGCAAATTTCCGGGAGGCTCCCAAATCCGCGTTACATCAAGACGTTAGCCACGAAGATCGAGACCACGCCGAAGGGGGCGATGTAGCGGAGCGCAAAGCGCCAGAGGCGGAACCAGGGCTTGTCCCCGGCATGAAGCGCTTGCGCGACCTGCGGCCCCGAAAGCACCCAGCCGGCAAAGAGCGCGATCATCAGGCCGACCGTCGGCATGATGAGGTTCGCGGTGGTGAAATCCAGCACATCGAAGAGCGTCATGTTCTCCATCACGCCGAAACGGGCGAGCGGGTGGAACTCCGACCAGAGGTTGAAGGAGAAAACGGTGCCGAGGCCCGCGACCCAGGCGAGCGCGCCGATGATGACGGCAAGCCATTTGCGCGAGATATTCACTCCCTCCTCCACCCAGGCGACAATGGGCTCCAGCAGCGAGATGGCGGAGGTGACGGCGGCCACCGAGAGCAGCACGAAGAAGGCGCCGCCGATCAATATGCCGCTGCCGATAGTGCCGAAGGCAATGGGAAGCGTGATGAAGGTGAGGCCGGGGCCGGAAGACGGTTCGAGCCCGTAGGAGAAGACGAGCGGGAAAATCGCGATGCCCGCGAGCAGCGCCACCACCGTGTCCAGCACGGCGATGAAGACGGCGGACTGGCCGATGGAGACATCCTCATCGAGATAGGCGCCATAGGTCATCATGGCGCCGAGCGCGATCGACACGGAAAAGAAGCCCTGGCCGATGGCGGCGAGAACCGTATCCGGTTTCACTTCGGAAAAATCGAAAGCGAACATGAAGCGCATTGCGTCGCCGAAGCCCGGCATGGTGACGGCATAGGCGGCCATCGCCGCAAGCAGGACAAAGAGGAGCGGCATCAGCATCACGACCGCGCGCTCGATACCGCCGGTGACGCCTGCCGCGACGATGAAGATAGTGAGGGCGAGGAAGATCGTCTGCCAGAGGATCAGCGTACCGGGATTGCTCACCACCGCCGTGAAATGTTCGGCCGCAGCCGCTTCCGTGTCGCCCGCGAAGGCGCCCGTTACAGCCAGCTCGATATATTTCAGCGCCCAGCCGCCGATCACACTGTAGTAGGAGAGCACGATGAAGGCGCCGACGATGCCGCCCCAGCCGATCAGCAGCCAGAAGCGCGCGGCCTTGTTTTCCCTGACCAGCGCCTTCATGGCATTGATCGGGCTTTGCTTGCCCATGCGGCCTAGCATGATTTCCGAGATGAGGATGGGGAGCGCGATGGCGAGCGTGGTCGCGGCATAGATCAGGATGAAGGCGCCGCCGCCATTTTCGCCCGCGAGATAGGGAAATCGCCAGACATTACCCAAGCCGACGGCGCTGCCCACGGCGGCCATCAGAAAAGCGAAGCGCGACGACCAGTGACGCGGCGCAAACGGAGTAGTCATTCGGCTTTTCCCCCTGTCACGGAACGGCCCGGACCCCCGCCCTGTCGGCCGCCTGCCCCGGATTGTGCTGAGACAATACGGAAATCGTCAGCTTCTGTCAGGCCCGGCTGGCGGAAATCCGCCGATCCGGGGCTCACTATGCGCCGGAATCGCCTATAGTCGCGCGCAAGAACAAAAACGGGGTTCCCCATGAGCGGCAATGAAATCAGCACGGCTTATGTCGAGGCGAACGGCCTCGCCTTTGAAGTCGATATGTGCGGCGAGGGCGAAAAGCTCGCCCTGCTTCTGCATGGCTTCCCGGAGAGCAAGTTTTCCTGGCGCTTCCAGCTGCCGCTTTTCGCCCGGCTCGGCTATACGGCCTGGGCACCGAACCTGCGCGGCTATGGCGGCACCTCGCGGCCCCAGGGGCGCGACGCCTACAGGCTCGACCTGCTGCTCGACGACGTGGCGGCACTGATCGACGCGGCTCGCGCGCGTGGCGTGACGGGGCCCGTGACGCTTGTTGCGCATGACTGGGGCGGCGTCATCGCCTGGACATTCGCGCTGAAGAAAGTCCGCCCGCTCGAACGCTTCATCGTGATGAACCTGCCGCATCCGGCCTGCTTTGCGAAGCGCGGACGCACATGGGCGCAGCTGAAGAAGAGTTGGTATGTATTCTTCTTCCAGATCCCGTGGCTGCCCGAAAAGCTGTTCCTCGCGCGCAATGCCGAGGCGATTGCCCGTGCCTTCTACAACATGGCGGTGGACAAGAGCCGCTTCCCGAAAGATGTGCTCGACCATTACAGCAAGAATGCGCAGCTGCCCGGCGCCATGACGGCGATGATAAACTATTACCGTGCGCTGATGCGCGGCGAGCGGCCGAAGGAATGGGACGAGCCGCCGCAGCTCGACACGCCGACGCTGATGATCTGGGGCGAGGAAGACGCCGCACTCGGCAAGGAACTCACCTATGGCACGGAAGAACTGGTGGACGATTTCACGCTGCGCTATCTGCCGCAGGTTTCCCACTGGGTGCAGCAGGAAGCGCCGGAGACCGTGAACGCCATGATCCGCGCCTGGATCGAAGGGCGGCATGTGCCGATGGCCGGGCTTGGCGGACGGCTGCTGCTGCCCGACGCCGACTAGGACTGCAATTCCGGCAGATCGCGGTAAAGCGCCAGCGCCTCCGGGTTTGCCAGCGCCTCCCGGTTCTTGACTTCGCGGCCATGCACGATGTCGCGCACGGCAAGTTCGGTGATCTTGCCTGATTTGGTGCGTGGAATGTCCGCCACGGCGACGATCTTCGCAGGCACATGGCGGGGCGAGGCACCTGAGCGGATCCTGTCGCGGATGCGCTTTTCCATTGTCTCGTCGAGCGTATGGCCTGCGCGCATCACCACGAAGAGCACCACGCGGACATCGCCCTGCCAGTCCTGGCCGATGGCGAGCGCCTCCTGCACTTCCGGCAGATGCTCCACCTGCGCATAGATTTCCGCCGTGCCGATACGCACGCCGCCGGGATTGAGCGTGGCGTCGGAGCGGCCATGAATGACGATGCCGCCATGCGGCGTGATTTCCGCGAAATCGCCGTGGCACCAGACGCCGGGGAAACGCTCGAAATAGGCACCGCGATATTTTGCGCCGTCCGCATCGTTCCAGAAGCCGATGGGCATGGAGGGGAAAGGGCGGGTACAGACGAGTTCGCCCTTCTCACCGGTGACGGGGCGGCCCTCCTCGTCCCAGACCTCGACCGCCATGCCGAGACCCTTCGCCTGTATTTCGCCGCGCCAGACGGGAAGCATTGGCGAGCCGAGCACGAAGCAGGACAGGATGTCCGTGCCGCCGGAAATCGAACAGAGGGCAGCGGCGCGCTTCAGATCGTCGTAGACGAAATCGAAACTCTCCGGCACGAGCGGCGAGCCTGTGGAGAGGATCATGCGCATGGAAGCGAGAGAATGCGTCTCGCGGGGCTTGAGGCCAGCCTTCTTCACCGCGTCGATGAATTTCGCCGATGTGCCGAAGACATCGATCTTCACAGCGTCGATATAGTCGAAGAGAACGCGCTCCGAAGGATGGAAGGGCGAGCCGTCATAGAGCGCGAGCGTGGCGCCTGCGGCGAGACCTGAAACGAGCCAGTTCCACATCATCCAGCCGCAGGTCGTGAAGTAGAAGAGCGTTTCGCCCCGCTTCAGATTGCAGTGGAGCCGGTGTTCCTTCAACTGCTGGAGCAGCGTGCCGCCCGCCGAATGGACGATGCATTTCGGAATGCCGGTCGTGCCGGACGAATACATGATGTAGAGCGGATGGGCGAAGGGTAGCCGCGCGAAGGAAAGCTCCGCATCCGGTGCGGTGGCGAGAAGAGAGGTCCAGTCTTCTGCTTTTGCGAGTCCTTTTAGACCTTCGCCGATGAACGGCACGACTGCCACATGTTCGAGACCGGGGAGTCCCTCAATGATCTCCGCAAGCTTGTCATGCGCCGGGAGTACTTTCCCCGCGTAATGGTAACCGTCGCAGGCGACGAGGACCTTCGGCTCGATCTGACCGAAGCGGTCGAGTACGCCCTTGGCGCCAAAATCGGGCGAGCAGGAGGAGAAGACCGCGCCGATGCTGGCCGTGGCGAGCATGACGACGATCGTCTCCGGACAATTCGGCATGAAGGCGGCAACGCGGTCGCCCTCGCCCACGCCCCATGATTTCAGTACGGCGGCAAAACGTGCGACATCGCGGCGGAGTGCGGCGCGCGTTACGGGTTCGCGCATCTCGCCTTCATTGTTGAAATGGAGTGCGATATCGCTGCCTTCGCCGCGCAGCAGGTTTTCCGCGAAATTCAGCCGCGCATCGGGGAAGAATTTGGCGCCCGGCATCTTGCCGCTATCGGCGAGGATGCGGGTGCCCTTCTCGCCGATAACGCCCGTGAAATCCCAGACCGCGTCCCAGAAAAGTTCTGGATGGGCGACGGACCAGCCATGCAGCGCGTCATAGGTGTCGAGCGCGACGCCGTGGCGCTCCCTCGCGAGCGCCGCGAAGGCCGCCATGCCGGAGGCGGCAACGGCCTCCGGCGACGGCGCCCAGAGCGGCTTCTCGTTCTTGTCGTCATGCTGCATGGGGCCGCTCCTCCTCCGCCGGAAACGGCGGAACCTTAGGAGCGGCCCGGCAGCGGTTCAAGTGCCCGATCGGGCTATGCCCTGTCGGCCAGCACATTGCGGGCGGTGGAGAGCTGCGTCGCCTGCAGCCGGCGGAAGACGCCTTCCTTCCGTGCCATCAGTTCTGCATGGCTGCCCTGCTCCACGATCCGGCCGCGCTCGAACACCAGAATGCTGTCCATGCGGCGGATGGTGGAAAGGCGATGCGCGATGACAAGCGTCGTGCGGCCCTCCATCAGCCTTTCGATGGCATCCTGGATATGCGCCTCGGTGACGGAGTCGAGGCTCGAGGTTGCCTCGTCCAGCACGAGGATCGGGGCATCGGCGAGGAAGGCCCGCGCGATGGCGATGCGCTGGCGCTCGCCGCCCGAGAGCTTCACGCCCCGCTCGCCGACCAGCGTGTCGAAGCCTTGCGGCAGGCGGGCGATGAACTCATCCGCATGGGCAAGGCGCGCGGCCTCGACGATTTCCGCCTCCGTCGCATCGGGCTTCGCATAGGCGATATTCTCGCCGATGGAGCGATGGAAGAGCACCGGCTCCTGCGGGACGAGTGCTATGGCCCGGCGCAGGCTTGCCTGCGTGACGCCTCCGATATCCTGACCGTCGATCAGGATGCGGCCGCCATCCGCTTCGTAGAGCCGCTGCAGCAGCTTCACGAAGGTCGACTTGCCGCTGCCCGACTGGCCGACCAGCGCGAAGCGGGCGCCCGCCGGTATGTCGAGCGAGAGTCCGCGATAGAAGGCCCCATTGCCGTTCGGATAGCGGAAATCCACATCTTCGAAACGTACGGCGCCGCCCGAGACGCGGAGGGCGGGAAGCCCGGCATCGGCACGTTCCTCGGGTTCGGTGTCGGCATAGCGGATCACGTCCTCGATCTCGTTCATGCCCTGTTGCAGGTTCTGCATGTGGAAACCGATGTCGCGCAGATAGCCATTGATGAGCAGATAGCTCGTCATGGCATAGGCGACATCGCCCGCCGT
The DNA here is from genome assembly GCF_046297875.1 of Parvibaculum sp. Taxonomy (GTDB): domain Bacteria; phylum Pseudomonadota; class Alphaproteobacteria; order Parvibaculales; family Parvibaculaceae; genus Parvibaculum. The sequence continues at coordinate 354,768 of NZ_JBKBHD010000001.1, forward strand.
CGCCTCGCCCCGCGTCCAGAACAGGATGACGAGGCCGATAAGACCCGCCTGCATCGCGAGCAGCACGCCGACCTGCGCGAGCATGGAGAGGTCCATGGCCCGCCAGGCGCGGCGCGCTTTCCGCGCCCAGTCGAGCGTGAGGTGCGAGAGGCGGATATCCTCCCGCGCTTCGGCGCCAAATGACTTCACCACCGGGTTGCAGGTGATGGCATCAGCGATGGCGCCGCCCATGGCGCTGTCGGCGGCGACGTTCAGCCGGTTCTTCGGCGCAACGTAATATTTCACGAGCAGGACGGTGAGCGTGAAATAGAGAACGATGTCGGCGAAGACATAGAGCCCTACCAGCGGCCAGTGGAAGGCGATGGAAATGACCACGCCAATGAGCACGAAGACCGTCGGGAAGATGCCGATGAAAAGCGTATCGGCGAGTGTGTCATAGGCCCACATGCCGCGCGTTATGCGCCGCACCGTCGCGCCTGCAAAGCTGTTCGAGTGCCATTCCGCCGAATAGCGCTGCACGCGATGGAAGGCCTCCGTCACGATATTGCGCATGACGCGCGAGGCAAAACCCGCCCAGACAAGCATGGCGGCGCGGCGGGAGACGTGAAAGCCAACGCCCTGACCGAGAAACAGGAGCAGAGCGAGAACGGCGAGATTCACGTCTTCCGGGGCAGGCGGGAAGCCGGCATTGGCCACCGCATCGACCAGCCTGCCCGAGACGATCGGGAAGGCGACGTCGAAGGCCACCGACAGAAGCATGAGAAATATCAGCAGCGCCACAAGGCCGGGAAAGCGCCGCCAATGGGTCCAAAGGAACGCAGCCGTGCGCCGCGCGGTGATTTGTTCGTTCATCTGACTATGACCGCGCGGGCGCGCCCGTCGCGGTATCCCTGAAAAGTGCTGGAAACAGGCGCAATGCGCCGCAACCGGTTGTTCGAGGAACCGGGACCATCGAAATGACGTCAGGGCGGCGCACGGGGCGCGGCATGACGGCGTCTTTTCGGATGAAATATTGCCCGGCGGGTTACCCGGGCGCGGCGTTCGGCTTAACAGCGGTCCGGGAGAAGGTGCGGATATGAAGGCATTGCTACGATATGCATTCCGCTCTCCCTGGTTGCCTTTGTGCCTGAGACTAAAATGAAGTCCTGAAACGGACGCGCGCCGACTCATGCGGCCCGCGACCGGCACTATTGATACATCGGTTTTTCGGAGCTGAAAACCCCCGGTTGACGCTGCGGCAGCCGAAGGCGAAGATTTCAGCCTGTCCTGTTGCCGAAAGCCCCGGCGCGTACCGGCCCGGCGGCCTGTCCGTCTCGCGCATTTATCATGCTGCGGCCATAATTCAAGTTCAGTTTCGAGACACACAAAACTGCCGGAGCGCGCCCATGTCCCGCCTGATTGCCATTCTTGCCGGTCTTCTCATCCTGATCGTCGCAATTATCGTCGCGGTGCCATTTCTCATTCCGATGGAGACCTACAAGAATCAGGTCGCCAGCATCGTGAAGGAGCAGACCGGGCGCGACCTGCGCATCGAAGGCGATATCGGCCTTTCCTTCTTTCCGAACATCGCGATCTCCATCGAGGATGTGGGCCTTTCCAACGCCAGCTGGGCGAAGGAAAAGGAAATGGCCGCGATGAAGGAAATGCGGGCGGCGCTGAAGCTGCTGCCGCTGTTCAGCGGCAATGTGGAGATCGACAGTTTCGTGCTGATCGATCCGGTGATCCGTCTGGAGGTGCGGCGCGACGGGACGCCGAACTGGCAGTTCGAGACGGCCACGGCGGCAGCCGCGCCCGCCGAGCCTGCCGCTGGCGGCGGAAGCGGCAGCAGCGGTGCGGGCGTGAGCGGCTTCAGCCTCGGCGAAGTGTCCATCAAGAACGGCAGGGCGAGCTATACCAATGCGCAGACGGGCTCCGCCTTTGAGGCCAGCGAGGTCAATGTCGATCTCGCCTTGCCGGGGCTCGACCAGCCATTCCTCGCCGACGGGTCGCTGGTCTGGAACGGCGACCGGATCGCCATCGATCTCAAGGCCGACCGGCCGCGCGCGTTGACCGAAGGCGGCGAGACGCCGGTGGTTCTCGCCGTCCAGACGCCGAAGCTCAAATCCAACTATGCCGGCGCGCTGAAGGCACTGGGCGGGCTCGCTTTCGCGGGCGATGTGAAACTGGATGTGACGTCGGTGCGGGAGCTTGCGGCCTGGGCGGGCAACCCGATGCCAGCCGGTGACGGCTTCGGCCCGCTTTCGCTTGCCGGCAAGGCGAGCGGCAGCGGCAATACCTACCGATTCACGGATGCGAGGATCGCCTTTGACGGAATGAACGCGACGGGCAATCTGACCGTCGACACGGGCGGTGCGCGACCGAACCTCAGGGGCAATCTCGATGTCGACCGGATAAATGTGAACACCTATCTCGGCGAAAGCGCCGGCGGCGGCTCGGGCGGCGGAAGCGGCGGCGGCGATGAAGGCTGGAGCACGGAGCCGATCGACCTTTCGGGGCTCAAGGCCGTAGACATGGATTTCGATTTCTCGACGAAGGAAATCCTTTTCCAGCAGATCAAGATCGGCGAGAGCGCGCTGAAGCTCAGGCTCGCGAACGGTGTTCTGAACGCCAATCTCTCCAGGCTCAATCTCTATCAGGGTGCGGGCGCGGGCACGCTGACCGTGAACGGGGCGGGCGCGACGCCGCAGATCGCGGCGAACTTCAAGCTGGCGGGGCTGGCCGCGGAACCCTTCCTGACCGATGCGGCCGATTTCAAGCGGCTTCAGGGGGCGACGGCGCTCGACCTCGCGGTGACGGCGGCCGGCCGCTCGCAGCGCGACATGGTATCGGCGCTCAACGGCAATGGCAGCGTCAAGTTCACCGATGGCAAGATCAAGGGCATCAACATTGCGCAGCTTGCGCGCAATGTGTTCAGCGCGGCGACCACGGGCTGGCAGTCGGGCGGCGCGCAGGACACCGACTTCTCGGAAATGGGCGGCACCTTCACCATCACCAATGGCGTGTTGAAGAATGACGACCTCCGGCTTCTCTCGCCGCTGATCCGCGTGACCGGCGCGGGCACAGTGAACATGCCGCCGAAGACGCTCAACTACCGCGTGGAGCCGAAGCTCGTCGCCTCGCTGGAGGGACAGGGCGCGAGCGGCGCGGCACAGGGCATCGAAGTGCCGATCCTGATTACCGGCTCGTGGTCGACCCCCCGCTTTGCGCCGGACCTCGCCTCGATGATCCAGAACCGCGACAATATCGAGAGCACCATCAAGTCGATCCGGGAGGATGGCGGCAGGGGCCTCATTCGCGGGCTGATGGGCCAGCCGGCGGAAAGCGGAACCGGCACGGACGGCGAGACCACCACCGAGGGCGAAACGGCACCTGCGGAATCGCCGCCCGCCGAAACGAAGCCCCGGCCGGAAGACGCGCTGCGGCAGATATTCGGCCGCTGAGACTTCGGCCCGGCCTTTGTGCCGGGCCCCCGTCCCGTCTAGACTGGCGGCAACTGATTCGCCGGGGACCGGACGGGCGCCTTCATGATCCTGAACGCCTTGTCGACGCTGCTGAAATTCTTCATCGGGGCAGTCGCCGTGGGGGCGTTGCTCAGCGCGTTCGACATCACAGCCGAAGAAGTGCTGAGGGATATCGGGTTCACGCCCGAAGCGATCCTCGCCTTTGTGCGCGAGGGGATCGGCTGGGCGCTGCCGCATTTTCTGCTCGGCGCGCTGGTGCTCATTCCCATATGGCTGGTGATCTTCCTGCTGAAGCCGCCGGGATTCCGCCGCTGACGGCACACCGCCACCCTGCCCTTGCGGAAGGCCCATCCGCCCCATAGAGTTATGGTTAACGGCGACGGGATGACTCTTTCGCCGTTCTGTTTTTCCCTGGGGAGGTATCAATGAAAAAACTCGCAATTGCTGTCGCTTTCGCCGTTTCGACCTTTGCCGGTGCCGCATACGCCAATGTGGGCGCGGGCCTTGTCGGCAACACGGTGACGCTGACCGGCGCCGATGGTGGCGTGATGAAGATCTATTACCCCGATGCGTCCAACATCGTGGTGAAGGGCGCCGATGGCGCGGAAGTCGCCGGCACCTGGCGCGTCGACGGCAACAAGATCTGCACGACGGTCGGCAGCAACCCCGAAAACTGCACCGACGCCGTGGACGAAGCGCCGACGGTGGGCGCCTCGGGCACGATCGAAGGCGAACAGGGTGCCGTGCAGTGGGCGGTGAGCGAAGGTAAGGGTTTCTGATCCGGCCGCAACGCCGCTTTTCATCTGTTCCCGGCGCATTTCCCTTCCTAAGATCGCGCAACTGAAACGCGAAGCGGGAGATGCGGCATGGGACGGCTTTCTGGAAAGCGGGCAATCGTTACGGGCGCTGGCAGCGGCATTGGCCGGGCCAGCGCCCTTCTCTTTGCGCGGGAGGGGGCGAGCGTCGTCGCCGTCGACCGCGTGGAGGACGCGGTGGACGAGACGGCCGCGATGATCCGCGAGGCGGGGGGCAAGGTTTCCTCCGTCGCTGCCGATGTGAGCGACGAGGCGGCCGTGAAGGGCTTTGTCGATCACTGCATCAAGGAATTCGGCGGGCTCGATGTCGTCTATGCCAATGCAGGCATCAGCGGCGGGATGGTGCCGCTGCAGGAGCAGACCGTCGCCTATTGGCAGGAAATCCTCGCCGTCAACCTGATCGGGCCGTTCCTCGCCATCAAGGCGGCGAGCCCGCACATGATCGCCCAAGGCAAGGGCTCGATCATCTGCACGGCATCGGTCGCCGGGCTGCGCGCCAATGCTGGCGGGACGCCCTATAGCGCGAGCAAGGCCGGCGTCATCAGCCTCGTGCAGACCGTTGCCAACGAACTCTACGGCACCGGCGTGCGCGTGAACGCCATCTGCCCCGGCCTCATCGAGACCGGCATGACGAAGCCCATTTTCGACGGGGCGCGGGCGCGCGGGAGCGACGACAAGATCGGCCAGTTGAACCCGCTGAAGCGATACGGGCTGCCGCCGGAAATCGCTCAGGCGGCACTTTTTCTCGCAAGCGACGATGCGTCCTATGTGAACGGCCAGGCGATTGCCGTGGATGGCGGGCTGTCGAGCACGCATCCCTTCGCCGGGCGCCGGTAAGCCCGCCATCAGATACGCGCCGAAATGCTCGTGCCCTCGCCCGCTCCCGCAATCGTTGCGCGGAGGCGGCAGGGGCCGAGCGCGAAGGCGGCAACGCCCTTCTCCGTGAAGTGGACAGCCTCGCCGACGGCGAACCATGTGTCGCCATCGGGGCTTGCCTCGAGCGCGACGCTGGCGCCGCCGAAATCGCCCCAGGCCCAGAAGGTGCCCGTGCCGCCCTGCCACTCGACGGGGGCGGAACTGCCGCTTTCGGCGGCCTCATCGAAAAACCTGCTCATGGAAATCTCCCTTTGTCCGGTTACGGAGGGAGAGCATCACCCCGCTACAGGGGGGCGGGGATAAGTTGCCCGAAAATACGCAAAAAAGGTCGGTTTTCTGCCAATCCAGAAGCCAGTGCTTGGCCTATCGAAGAAGCCTCGATCATACGGTTCAGGCTTATGATTTCTCGGACGAGAATGAAAAGACTATGTATCCGACGCTTTAGGCGTTAATGCATCGCGCGGTCGTCACGCGTGCGAATGCTCGACGGACTTTATCACCTCAAATGGTGATTCAGGTTCGGTGACAACATCGGGCCGAAACGCCCAATGAATTCAAATGCCGAAAAAGGGAATGGTGCCCAGGGGCGGGATCGAACCACCGACACTGCGATTTTCAGTCGCATGCTCTACCAACTGAGCTACCTGGGCGGAAGCTCCGGGACGGGCGAAAGAGGCGCCGTTCCGGCGAGGCCCGCGGTTTATAGGCAATAGAGTCCGGCCTGTCCAGAGGGGCTGGGCCTTGCGGTAAAGATCAATTCTGACCGTGGGTTAGGCGGGAACGGCTGGTGGGAAAACTCCCGTATCCCCTGATCGTCATGGCCCGGTTCAGCCGGGCCATGACGGGTTTTGTGTGATGGATGTCTTGCGACCCGTGTGGCCGCTTCTGGATGGCCGGGTCAAGCCCGACCATGACGTGCTTTTGGGGAGAGCGTGGCTCTAACGCTCGCCGTCGTCATCCGGGGGGCGGGACTGGGAGGCTTCGTCCCATTCGTCCGGTGGCTCAACGGCGGGGATGGCGTAGGTGCCTTTCAGCCAGCGGTTGAGGTCCACATCGGCGCAGTGCTTCGAGCAGAAGGGGTGGAACTTCTGCTGCGAGCGCTGACCGCAGATGGGACAGGGGCGCGGCGGCTTCAGCGTCACGACCTTTGCGGCATCGTCGCTCATGATGCGGCCTCGACGCTATTGCAGCGCGCCGACATCGATCTTCTCGCGCGAATAGGCGGGCTCACCGATGAGGCTCACCTCCGCCGGCACGCGGCGGCGCAGGCGCTCCACGAGATAGGGATTGCCGCGCTCAAGCCAGTCCACCACTTCGGGCGAGGCGCGGCCGACAAGAGCGCGGCCGGGCGCGGCGGCGGCCTCGCGCGCGATCTTGCGCAGGAGATCGTTCGCCACGGTGGCGCAGGTTTTCCGCCGCGGGCGGCCATGCGGGAAGGCGGGCTCGGTGAGCAACTTGTCGAGCGGCTCGCGCACGCGCTTTCGCGTCATCTCGACAAGGCCGAATTCCGACATGGCGGAGATCTGCGTCGGCACGCGGTCCTTCGCGAAGCCGGTGTTGAGCGCATCCAGCACCTTCTGGATGTTCTCAGGATTGTTCAGATGGATGAAGTCGATGACGATGAGGCCGCCGGTGCCGCGCAGGCGAAGCTGATAGACGATCTCTTCCACGGCTTCGAGGTTGATCTTGACACTTGTTTCCTCAAGGCCGGTTGCCGCCGTGTAGCGGCCGGAGTTCACGTCGATCGCGGTCAAGGCCTCCGTTGTTTCGATAGTGATCCAGCCGCCCGAGGGAAGCTCGGCGCGGGGCTCGAGCGCAGCCTCGATCTCGCCGTCCACATCGTAAAGCGAGAAGAGATCGCCGGGGCCGTTGAACAATTGCACACGGTCCAGCATTTCCGGCATGGCGCGGCGGCAATAATTCTGCGCTTCGCCGAAGGCATCGGCGCAATCGATCAATACGCGGGAGGTCTGCGAGCTGACGCAATCGCGCAGCGTTTTCGAGACGGGGTCGAGGTCGTGGAAGACGACGCTGGGCGGCACGGATTTCTTTTCGATCTCGCGGACCTTCCGCCATTCCTCGGCAAGCTGGCGCGCATCGGCGGCGATGTCTTCCGACGTTGCGCCGATGGCGGCGGTGCGGACGATGAAGCCTGCGGGCTCGCCGGTGACGCCCATGGGATTGAAGCGCGCGACCATTTCCTCGACAAGGGCGGTGAGCCTTGCGCGCTCATCCTCATCCTCGATGCGGCGCGACAGCGCGACGCCGGACTGGTTCGGCACCAGCACGAGCAGGCGGCCGGGGATGGTGACATTCGCGGACAGGCGCGCGCCCTTGTCGCCGATCGGATCCTTCACGGCCTGCACGAGAATGGCCTGACCTTCATGGACGCAGGCGCTGATAGGCGGCAGCGTGCCTTCATCGAGGCCCGTCAACTCGCAGAGGCAGCGCGCCTCGCGCGCGCCGAGGAAGCCCGCGCGCTCGAGCCCCACTTCGACGAAGGCGGCCTGCATGCCCGGCAGCACGCGCTGCACGCGGCCGAGAAAGATATTGCCGATGAGCGAATGGCCGGCGCGGCCCGTCTTCGCCTTCAGGTCGTCTTCCATGGTCCGTTCAAGGAACAGTTCCACGGGACGCCCATCCTCGACGATGGCCACCCGCGTTTCGCCGGGGCCTACATTGATAAGCACTTCTTCGGACATAGAACCCCTGGCTCGCAATCGCCGCGCCCCCACGCAGACGAATGCTCCCTTTTCACCCTCGATCGCTCCGGATCACCTTGTTGATGAGCGATCCTAACACTGTTGTAAGCGATGATGATAGGCGCGTCAGCCCGCCGAGGCGAGGCTATATCCCGCGCCTGCGAGTAGCTGGCCCACCTCAAAGAGCGGCAGGCCGACCACGGCGGAGTGGGAGCCGGAGAGCGCGCGGACGAAAAGCGCGGCGCGGCCCTGAATGGCATAGCCGCCGGCCTTGCCCTGCCATTCGCCACTTGCGAGATAGGCGGCGATTTCAGCGTCCGAGAGGCGCTTGAAGGTGACGCGAGTTTCGCTGATGCGCGAGATGGCGCGGCCGGGCGCGACAAGATGAATGGCGGTGAAGACGCGGTGCGCGCGGCCCGAGAGCAGCGCGAGGCAGGCGCGGGCCTCGGCCTCCGTTTCCGTTTTCGGCAAGATGCGGCGGCCGCAGGCGACCACCGTATCGGCGCCGAGGACGAGCGCGCCGGGATGCAGCGTGGCGACCGCCTCCGCCTTTTCGCGGGCGAGGCGCGCGGCATGGAGGCGCGGCAGCTCGCCCTTGAGTGCCGTTTCGTCGATTTCGCTTGCGATGACCTCGTCCGGCTCGACGCCGATCTGGCGGAGCAGGGAGAGCCGGCGCGGCGAGGCGCTGGCGAGAATGAGGCGGGGTTTCGCGCCCTTTACCGGCACCGGGGCGTCACTTGAACCGGTAGGTGATCCGGCCCTTTGTCAGGTCATAGGGCGTCATTTCCACAAGCACCTTGTCACCCGCAAGCACACGGATGCGGTTCTTGCGCATCTTGCCGGCGGTGTGGGCGATGATCTCGTGTTCGTTCTCGAGCTTCACGCGGAACGTGGCGTTGGGCAGCAGTTCCGTCACCACGCCCGGAAACTCGAGCATTTCTTCCTTGGCCATTCACTATCCTTTGGAAATTTGGCCGGAAGAATGGTCAGAAAGCGCCGGGAAATCAAGAGCCCGGCCCGCGAAAAGACACGCGGACCGGGCCCAAATGTTTGATTTTCCGGCCTTTTTGGCTCAGTCGACCAGCAAGTAATCCACGGTCGAGACGACGCGGACGGTTTTCATGATCTGCTCGCTCTCCTGGGCGCCCGGCGTGTCGTCGCGCGGCAGGATCGAGAACTGGCCCTGCCAGGCGCGGCGGATGCCGCCCAGGCGGGAGCCGGAATCGGCGGCGAAAGTTTCCGCCGCCTCACGGGCGCGCAGCGTGGCCTCCTCGAGCATTTCGGGCTTGATGTCCGCAATACCGGTGAAGAGATAGGAGGGGCGGACCGGGCCATATTCATTGGAGAGGACCACGCCCTGCTCCACCAGCGTACTGGTGCCGCGATTGGCGACGGCGACCTTGTCCACATCTGTGGTGCGCAGCACGATCTGCTGGGCGATGATGAAGCGGGTATTGAACTCGCCGCTCGAATACATCTGGGCGAGGCGGTCTGTTACCTGCGGCGCCTGCAACTCGATCTCCTCATCGGCGAAACCGTGGCTCTTCAAGAAGCCGTTGACGATATCGGCGTTGCGCTTCACATCGGCCTGGGTAGTGGCGAGATCGTTGCCGGTGACGACGAAGCGGAGCGCCCAGAGCGCGAGATCGGCTTTCACCTCGCGTTCCGACAAGCCCTTCACGGAAATGGAACGGTCGCCGAGACGGGACTTTACGAGCCCGTCGCCCGCGAGATAGCCGCCAAGCGCGATGCCGAGGCCGAGAACCAGCGCAGCGGCCAGTGCGAATATGGATTTCATGGGCAATGCCCTCCCCGTCAAATGTTGCGGCACTCTTATATCATCCAGATTGCGGCAGATTGATGGACGATCCGTCCCCGCACGGAAGATCAGCCGGTGGCGGCGCCCGCGCGGCCGAACCGGGCTTCAATATAGCGGCGCAGGGTATTCCTGAGCTCCCGGTAGGCGGCGAGACGGCGATCACGATTGCCGCCAGTGGGGGCGGCGAGCGGGTCTTCGACCTCCCAATATTCGACATCGGTAGCGGAAGAACGGGTCAGCACCTCGGCCTTGGCGCGGGCTTCGGGCGTCAGCGCCACGATGAGATCGAAGCTCGTTTCGTCGAGATCGTCGAAGCCCTTGGGGCCGCTTGCGGACGGTGTGAAGCCTTCCTCGCGCAGTACTTCGGCCGTGAAGGGATCGGGCTCTTCGGCGGGGGCGACGCCCGCCGAATCGACATAGATGCGATGGCCGTGGAGTTTCTTCAGGATCGCCTCGGCCATAGACGAGCGAACCGTATTGAGATTGCAGGCAAAGAGAACGGAGCCCGGCAGTACCGGCTTTCGCTCCGCGTTGGCGCCCGGCTTCGTCACGTCGCTCATCCCTTGATATGCAATACGCAGATCAGCGTGAACAGACGCCGCGCCGTGTCGAAATCCATTTCGATCTTGCCCGCGAGGCGGTCCTTGAGCGTTTGCGAGCCTTCGTTGTGGAGGCCGCGGCGGCCCATGTCGATCGCCTCGATCTGGGCGGGGGCAGCCGTCTTGATTGCGTCGTAGTAACTTTCGCAGATCAGGAAGTAGTCCTTGATGATCTTGCGGAAGGGCGTCAGCGAAAGCAGCACCTTGCCATGCGGTACATCGCCTTCGAGGCGGATGTCGAAGACGAGGCGGTTTTCCTCGATGGCGAGATGAAGGACATAGGGACCGCCGTCGCTGCCGACCGGGGCGAATCGGTTTTCTTCCAGGAGATCGAAGATCGCCACTTTCCGCTCATGCTCGACATCGGGGCTGCGGCGAACGACGGAATGCTCGTCCAGCACGAGATCGGCAATGCGGTAATGCTCGCCTTCCGGCATCGCCGGGGCGCCGCTTGCTTCATCATCTGCTGCACGGTCTGACATGGTGGCGCAGTTTAAGCCGATTTGGGCGAAGGAAGCGAGCGCTTGAAAAGCTGAGACGGCACGCGTTCTCGACAGCTTTTCCCTTCATCCCCCGACATGTCACCCCCGGGCTTGACCCCGGGGGTCCAGAGCGGGAAGCCCGGAGCGACAGCACATCCAGAAGATTCTGTGAGACGAGACGCCGCTTGCGCGGCTTCCGGATTGCCGGATCAAGCCCGGCAATGACATTTTTGATTAGAGATTCAGTCTGATCGCCACCGAGCGGAGATGGGCGTCGAGGCCTTCGGCTTCGGCAAGCGCGATGGCGGCGGGGCCGATGGCGCGGAGCGCATCGGCGTCGCAGCGGACGATGGAGGTTCGCTTCATGAAGTCGAGCACATTGAGGCCGGAGGAGAAGCGCGCCGAGCGGGCGGTGGGGAGAACGTGGTTAGAGCCCGCCACATAATCGCCGATCGCTTCGGGCGTGTAGCGGCCGAGAAAGACGGCACCCGCATTCGCGACTTTCGCAAGCAGGGCTTCCGCATCATCGACCGCGAGTTCGAGATGTTCGGGTGCGAGACGGTCGACGAGCGGCGCGGCATCGTTGAGCCTGTCCACGACGATGACGGCGCCGAAATCGGCCCAGCTTTTCGTGGCGGTCGTCTCGCGCGGCAGGGCCTGCAACTGGCGCGCAACTGCCTCTTCGACGCGGGTAGCGAATGCGGCATCGTCCGTTATCAGGATCGATTGCGAGCTTTCATCATGCTCGGCCTGCGACAGGAGATCGGCGGCGATCCATTCGGGATCGTTCTTGCCATCGGCGACGACGAGAATTTCCGACGGGCCCGCGATCATATCGATGCCGACCTGACCGAAGACCTGGCGCTTGGCGGCGGCAACATATGCATTGCCGGGGCCGACGATCTTGTCGACGGGCGCAATCGTCTTCGTGCCGTAGGCGAGCGCGGCGACGGCCTGCGCGCCACCGACGCGATAGACCTCGCTGACACCGGCAAGTTTCGCGGCGGCAAGCACCAGCGGGTTCACAATGCCGTCGGGCGTCGGCACCACCATGACGATGCGCTTCACGCCCGCGACCTTTGCCGGGATCGCGTTCATCAGCACGGAGCTTGGATAATTCGCGGTGCCGCCCGGCACATAAAGGCCGACGGCGCCGACCGCCGTCCAGCGATGGCCAAGCTCGACGCCTTGCGCATCGGTGAAGCGCGCATCTTCGGGGCGCTGGCGGATGTGATAAGCCTCTATGCGGGCGGCGGCGAGCTTCAGCGCATCGAGCGTTTTCGGCGCGCAGGACGCGGCGGCGGCATCGAGATCCCTTTGCGGGATGGCGAGCGTTGCCGCCGTCAGATCGGGAAGGCGGTCGAAGCGGCGGGTGTACTCGACCAGCGCCTCATCGCCGCGCGTGCGCACATCCGCCACGATCTTCGCGACGGTGTCGTTGACATCGACGGAGGCCTCGCGCTTGCCGGTGAGCAGCGCGGCGAAAGCGTCCTCGAAATTTGCGTCTCTTGCGTTCAGGCGAATGGGCATTTCAATCAGTCCAGATCGTGCTCGGGTCTGTTGGGGGTTTCCCAGACGAGGCCGAGATCGGAGAGATGGGCTTCGAGCGCCTCGACCTCAAGGCGGAGTTCGGCGCCGCCGGAAAAGACCAGCGTGACGAGGCCGGAGGGCGCGTTCAGCTCGTCGAAGCGGATGGCAAGCAGGTTCAGCACGCCTTCCGGGCGATCTTGAGCGATGTTGCGCGCGCGGGCGGCGAGCACATTCTCGAAATGGAGGCCGGCGCGCACGCGCTCATGGGGCGCGCGCCGGGCAGCGTCCCAGCGAAAGCGGTTCACCACGCAGGCGAAGCGGCGCGTCGACGGCAGGAAGGCGAGATCGCGCACCTGAAGGACCGCATCCTGAAGCGCGGCGGAGATCACTTCGAGATCGGCGGCATCTTCGGCCAGAAGGCGAAGCTCTTTCTTCATGGTGCTCTTTATCTACTGCTTTGCCTTTTCGCGCCAGATATCGGCGCCGCAGGCACTGAGCTTCGCCTCGATGCGCTCGAAGCCGCGATCGAGATGATAGACGCGATTGACGGTGGTTTCGCCCTCGGCGGCGAGACCTGCGATGATGAGCGCGGCGGAGGCCCGAAGATCGCTCGCCATGACGGGGGCGGCCTTCAGCTTGTCCACGCCATGCACCAGCGCCTTGTCGCCATGCAGCGAAATATTGGCGCCGAAGCGGGCCAGCTCCTGCACATGCATGAAACGGTTTTCGAAGATCGTTTCGGTGATTTCGGATTCGCCTTCGGCGACCGTCATCAGCGCCATGAACTGCGCCTGAAGATCGGTGGGGAAACCGGGGAAGACCTGCGTCACCACATCGACCGCCTGCAGCCGCTCGCCATTGCGCGCGATGCGGACCGCGCCCTGCTCGCTCTCGACTTCCGCACCGGCGGCACGAAGGACGGAAAGGGCTGCCTCGAAATCCTCGGCGTTCGCGCCTTCAAGCGTCACCTCGCCGCCCGTCATGGCGGCGGCGATGGCGTAGGTTCCGGCCTCGATGCGATCCGCGATGACGCGGTGCGTGGCGCTGTGCAGCTTTTCCACACCTTCGATGCGGAGCGTTGAGGTGCCGATGCCTTCGATCTTCGCGCCCATGCTGACAAGGCAGCGAGCGACATCGCCGATCTCGGGCTCGCGGGCGGCGTTTTCAAGCACGGTTTCGCCTTCGGCGAGCGTTGCCGCCATCAGGAGCGTGTGCGTGGCGCCGACAGAGACGATGGGCGAGCGGATGACCGCACCTTTCAGGCCCTTCGGCGCGGAAGCATGGACATAGCCTTCGACGAGGTCGATCTCGGCGCCCATCTTCTGGAGCCCCTTGATATAGAGATCGACGGGGCGGGCACCGATGGCGCAGCCGCCGGGCAGCGACACCTTCGCCTCGCGGCAGCGCGCCATGAGGGGCCCGAGCACCCAGAAGCTCGCGCGGATCTGCGAGACGATCTCATAGGGCGCGGTGGTGGACTTGATGTCCTTCGCATGGAGCGTCATCACATCCGAATCCGTGCCGCTCTCGACCGAAATATCGGCGCCTATGACGCCGAGGAGTTTCGAGAGCGTGCGGACATCGGCAAGGCGCGGCATGTTGGTGAGCTTGACCGGCTCATCCGTCAGCAGGGCAGCCGTCATCAACGGCAGGGCCGCGTTTTTCGCGCCGCTTACAGGGATCGAGCCCTTGAGGCGGCGGCCGCCGCGAATGTGGATACTGTCCATGAATACGTCCGATCAGGCGTTTGGCGGTTTATAGGGGCCCGGCGCCCCCGAGTCACGACGGGGGGCGCGGGGCGGCCCCTTCTCGCGCCGGATCCAGGCGTTTTCGAGGGGCCAATCCGGCTATTTCGCGTCCTTGCGGGCGCGGGTCTGGGATTTCCGCTTCTTGAGGTTGTCGCGGAGCGCCTCGGCGAGGCGGGCCTGCTTGGCCTTGGCCTCCTTGGTCTGGGCCGCGCGGTCTGTGCCCTTGCCGCCGGGGGTGCGGGAATCGAAGCCTGTGCCTGTCTTTTTCATCAATTTCACTCGGATTGGGGATTCACGTTCGGGGGGAAGATAGTGCGTTGCGGCATCTTGCGCGAGGGGGGTTGCTATGGCACTTTCCGCGCGCTTCGGAAAGACCGGCCCCCGCGCTGAGCCCCAAGGGTTCATTTACCATTCGGAGCGAGACTTCCAGCGCCTTCAAGGCGCGGTTCGGCGGCGGGTTTCACCGCTTCCCGGCATGCTGTTGTAGCTCAGTGGTAGAGCACTCCCTTGGTAAGGGAGAGGTCGAGAGTTCAATCCTCTCCAACAGCACCATTTTCTCCTCAAAGACACTCATATATCGCCGCGAGCAGCGCCCTGTTGCGGTGGTTTTGCCAACGGGGGCCCATGTCGTTGGTGACGTAGCCGAAGGCGATGCGGGCGACCGGGTCGCAGAAGCCGAGGGAGCCGCCGGCGCCGAAATGGCCGAAGGCTTGCGCGTTCGGCCCGAGGGGGCGTTCGGCCTGGGGGAGCTGGAAGCCGAGGGCGAAGCGCGACTCGCGCTCGAGAATCCGGTCGGGGCCGAAGGATTGCTCCTCGGTGGCGGCGACGAGCATTGCGGGAGAGAGAATGTCCACACCATCGATGCGGCCGCCCGCGGCGAAGGCCGAATAGACTCGGGCGATGCCGCGCGCAGTGCCGTGGCCATTGGTCGAGGGGATTTCGGCCTCGCGCCATTCAGGGCGGTTGACCCAGCCGGAACCGGAAATGCCCGGCGGGTTCCAGTAGGTGTTCCATTTCATCAGCGTGTCGTCATCGAGCGGGCCCGGCGGGCGCTCGGGCAGGATGGGCGGCCAGAGGAACTCGGCGGCGCGGTGATGCTCCGCGGGCGGAAGGCCGATATGGACATCGGCACCGAGCGGGCCCGCCACCTCGTCGCGCAGGATCTGCCCGACTGTGCGCCCGGAAGCGCGGCGCACAAGCTCGCCCACGAGATAGCCGAAGGTGTTGACGTGATAGCCATGCGCTGTGCCCGGCTGCCACCAGGGCGTTTCGGCGGCGAGTGCTTCCGTCATCCGCTTCCAGTCGAGCGCGGCGCCATCCGGCAGTTCATCGCGGATGGCAGGGAGGCCAGCTTGATGCGACAGCATGTGGCGGAGCGTGATCGTCTCCTTGCCGCCCATACCGAATTCCGGCCAGAGGCGGTGGGCCGGCGCATCGAGATCGAGCACACCCCGCTCCACCAGCCGCAGGGCGACAAGGGCGGTGAAGGCCTTGCCGACGGAAAAGAAATTCACCAGCGTGTCGCGCGCCCAGGGCCGCTCGCGCGCGGCATCGCAGAAGCCGCCCCAGAGATCGCAGACGAGGCGGCCATCGACCATGAGCGCCACCGCGCCGCCGGGCTCGCCGCGCTGCGTGAAATTCTCGGTGAAGGCCTCGCGGAGCCGCGCGAAGCGCGGGTCGCAGGTGCCGTTGATCGGAATGGCGCTCATTTCGTCAGCAGCATGAGAAGCGGCAGGGCCATCAGCACCTGACCGCCGTAATAGGTCGTCCAGACAAGGATGCCGCGATAAGGGATCGGCCCACGAAACTTGTCGAGGGCGATGATGCTGTCGGAAAACATGAAGAGGATCGCGCCGAGGCCGAGGATGGGGGCGGCTTCCGGGATCGCCAGTGCGGTGAGCACCATGACGAGGATGACCGCGAGATAGGCGCCGACGGGAAGTTTCATCGAGCCGAGGCGGGATGCGAGCGACCAATAGACGGCGAGCGCGGCAAGGCCGACGGCAAGCGAGACGGATTTCAGGGCGAGCGTGTCCGGCCCTGTGGCGATGGGCGCCATGACCGCGATATAGAAGAGGTGGCTGACGAGAAATGCGCCGAGGCCGCGCATGAAGTTGCGCTTGTCGCCCTTCATGGCGAGGAAGAGATCGCCCGCGCTGGAAAAGAGGAAAGCTGCGGCGAGCAGCAGGAGCGGCAATGCGGGGCCCTGCCCCAAGACCAGAAGCGGCAGCGGCACGAGAAGGCCGATCGAGGCCGTTTTCAGGCCGGTGCGAAGGGCCGAAGGCGGCTGGCGCTCGATCAGCTGATAGGCAATGGCGGCGGCGAGAGAGGCGAGTGCCAGCGCGATGCGGAGCCAGTCGAGCCCATCGCCCACCATGAATATATTTGCGATCATTTTCCGCCCCTTCCCTTTTCTTCTTCCCACCCCTCCCCGAAAAATTCTTCGCAGGCTCGAATTTTCGACCTTCCCTCAAGGGGAGGGTGGAGTTCTTTGTGTTATTGCTTTTCTGCCACCATGATCGGCGAAGAACGGCAGACACAAAAGGACCAAATATGAACAGCGGCGCACGCGCCATCGACAGCCCGCAAAATCCGCGGGCGAAGACATGGCTGTCGCTGACGGAAGCGCGCGGCATTCGCAAGCATGGGGCATTCCTGCTGTCGGGGCGGAAAACCGTGCCGGAGGCGCTCAAGGCGCATGGGGAACGCTTTACGGCGGCGCTGGCGCGGACGGAGAGCGAGCTCAACCGGCTGTCGCTGCCCGCCCATGTGGAACGCTATGTGCTGGCGAAGCCGCTTTTCGAGGCGCTGGACACGAACGGGACGGGATTTCCGCTGCTGCTGGGCGAGGTGCCGGAATTTGCGGCTCTGGATTTCGCGGTGGCGCCGAAGGGCCTCGAACTCGTACTGGCGCTGGGCGACCCGGCCAATCTCGGCGCCGTGTTGCGGAGTGCGGCGGCCTTTGGCGCGAGCCGCATCGTGCTGATGGAGGGGGCGGCACATCCCTTTCACCCCAAGGCGCTGAGAGGCGGAGCCAATGCGCAATTCGCCCTCACCTTCCTCAAGGGCGGGAGCTGGGAGGCGCTGGCGGCGGCCCGTGGGCCGGTGGCGGCGCTCGATGGCGAGGGAACCGATATCGAGGCCTATGGCTGGCCTGCAAATCTGCGGCTGGTGCTGGGGGAAGAGGGACAGGGGCTGCCCCAAGGCCTCAAGGCGGAGCGGCTTGCGATCCGCACGACCGGCGCTGTCGAATCCCTCAATGCAACGGTGGCGGCGAGCCTTGCGCTTGCGGCCCGGTTCCGGGATCTCGGAGACAGGTGATCCACCCGGCGCGGGGGTGCGTAGCAAGGGGGTGAGAGCTGGAATGTGAGCCAGCGGTTCAACTCCCCCCGGAGAAGGCCCCCTGACCGTGAATTCGCTACTCAAGATCGTTGCAGCTTTCGCAATCGTGATGCCCGCCCTGACTGTCGGCGCGGATGCGACAGCGCCGGCTTCCTCCCCCGAGCCGGCGCTGTCTTTCCGTGTCGAGCGCGGCGGCACCCCCATCGGCACACACACCATCCAGTTCACGCAAGTGGACGACGAACTTCATGTCGCCATCGACATCAACCTTGCCGTGAGCTTCGGGCCGATCACCGTGTTCCGCTATGCGCATACGAACCGCGAGACCTGGCGCAACGGCAAGCTCGTCGCCATCGAGACGGAAACGAACGATGACGGACGGCAATTCAGCGTCAGCGCGAAGATGACCGATGAGGGGCTTGAAGTGACGAGCTCGGAGAACGGCACCTTCATTGCGCCCGAAAACATCATTCCGACAAGCTACTGGAACCCGGCAACGATCGATCAGACGCAGCTTCTCGATACGCAGCGCGGCCGCATCATCAATGTTGAGGTGAACGAGACGGCGAAGCGCGAGGCGCTTGTCGACGGTGCGCGCGTGGCGGTGCGGGAATATGAGATGACGGGCGATCTGAAGCTGAAGCTCTGGTATTCGCCGCAGATGGAATGGCTGAACGTGATCTTCCGGGCGCGCGGCGCGGATGTCGATTATCACGTGGAACGCTTCGACCGCGAGCGCGTGCAGAGGCTGGCACTCCAATGAGCAATATCGTCTGGATCACGGGCGCAAGCTCCGGCATTGGGCGGGCGCTGGCGCTGCGCATGGCCAGCGAAGGCTGGCGCGTGGCTGCATCGGCGCGGCGGGCGGAAGAGCTCGAAAAGCTGCGCCAGGAGGCGGCGGGCGAGATTGCCGTCTATCCGCTCGACACGACGAAGCCGGACGATGTGAAAAACGTCGTGGCGAAAATCGAGAGCGAGATGGGGCCGATTGCGACCGCTGTGCTCTGCGCGGGCACCTATGAGCCGGTGCTGGCGCGCGAGCTGACGGCCGAGAAGGCGCGGCCCGTCTTCGAACTGAATTTCATGGGCACGGTGAATTGCCTTGAGGCGCTGATCGCACCGATGCGCGCGCAGAAGGCGGGGCGCATTGCGGTGGTGGCGTCACTCGCCGGCTATTTCGGATTGCCGACTTCGGCGATCTATGGCGGCAGCAAGGCAGCGCTCATCAACATGGCGGAAGCGCTCAGGCCCGATCTCGCGCTGGACGGCATCAAGCTGCAGATCGTCAATCCCGGTTTCGTGAAGACGCCACTGACGGACAAGAACGAATTTCCGATGCCCTTCCTCATGGAAGTGGACGATGCGGTGGATGCCCTCTATCGCGGACTTCAGTCGGACCGGTTCGAGATCACCTTTCCGCGGCGCTTTTCGCTGATCCTGCGGCTGGTGCAGATGCTGCCCTACCGGCTGTCGCTTGCGCTGACCGCGAAGACGATGCCGAAGCAGGCAAAACTCACTTCCTGAATTCCTCATAGGCCGCGAGCGCACGGGCGCGGGCAACGCCATGATCGACAATCGGCTTCGGATAGGACTTGCCGAGCGTCACGCCCGCTTTTGCGAGCACGTCGGACGGCGCCTCCCAGGGGCGGTGGATGTGGCGCGCATCGAGCATTGCTAGTTCAGGCACATAGCTGCGGACATATTCGCCAGCGGGATCGAATTTCTCGCCCTGCAGCACAGGATTGAAGATGCGGAAATAGGGCGCGGCGTCGGCGCCGGAGCCCGCCACCCATTGCCAGCTTGCACGGTTCACCGCGAGATCGGCATCGACCAGCGTATCCTCGAACCATTCCGCGCCGCGCCGCCAGTCGATCATGAGATGCTTGATGAGGAAGGAGGCGGCGACCATGCGCACGCGATTGTGCATCCAGCCTGTCTGCCAGAGTTCGCGCATGCCCGCATCGACAAGCGGATAGCCGGTCTTCCCCTTGGTCCAAGCGAGGAAGGCGGCATCGTCCGATGCCCAGGGGAAGGCATCGAATTCGCTTTTCCAGTTTTCGCTGACCATGCCCGGCCAGTGGAAGACGAGATGAAAGGCAAAGTCGCGCCAGCCGACTTCGCGCAGGAAAGATTCCGCCGCCGCGGCACTTCCGGTTTGTGCCTCGGC
Source organism: Parvibaculum sp. (assembly GCF_046297875.1). Taxonomy (GTDB): domain Bacteria; phylum Pseudomonadota; class Alphaproteobacteria; order Parvibaculales; family Parvibaculaceae; genus Parvibaculum. Next base: position 374,309 of record NZ_JBKBHD010000001.1, read on the forward strand.
AGCGGCGCGCGCAACATGCCAGATGCGGCGCGGCGAGACCTCGCCCCAATGGAGATGCGGCGAGAGGCGCGAGGTGCCTTCGCGGTCCGGCAGGTCGCGCGCATCGCGATAAGCGGACATGCGTTCGTCCACAAATGCAGCGAGGCGATCCTGCGCGCCCTGCTCGCCCGGCTGCCATGTTTCGCGCAGGCCGCCCGCCCAGTCCGGCTTTACGGGCAGGAGATTCCAGTCATTGAGTGCGTCGGAGGCTGCCGGCGTGGCGCCTGTGAATTTCTCCGGTGCGGCGAGCGGTGCATCGAAAACCTGCTGCGAGAGCGAGCGCCAGAATGGCGTGAAGACCTTGTAGGGGTCGCCATTTCCCGTTTTCACCTGCCAGGGCTCGGCCAGTAGCGAGCCGTTGAAGCTCGACACTTCGACACCCTCTTCTGCCAGCACGGATTTCAGTGCCTTGTCGCGGGCAACCGCGTGCGGCTCGTAACACCGGTTCCAGAAGATCGCTTTTGCACCTGTCTCGGCTGCAAGGCGCGGCAGGATGTCCGCCGGACGGCCGCGACGGAGGATGAGCGGCGCGCCGCGCCTTCGCAGCGCGTCCGACAGCGATGTAAGGCTGTGATGCAGCCACCAGAGCGAAGCGGCGCCGGGCATTTCATCCGGGTCGAGGATGAAGACGGGAAGCAGCGGCGCGCCGGAACGGGCTGCCGCATCGAGCGCCGGATTGTCATCGATCCGCAGATCGCGGCGGAACCAGACGATGGCGGGAGGTGCGTTCCGGTCGGTGGGTTTTTCCCGCGGCATTTCTATCCCGTGGCGGCGATGTTGCTTTCTATCCGGTACGGTTTTCGCCGGCGGGTGGATCAGCGGCGTGGATGCGGCGTGAGGAAAAGCCTGTCAGCCGCCAGCCGGGCGCCGCAAATCCGCCAACCGGATAATGATGCGCGATGCGGCAGTCCCAAAGCACGAGCATCCCTTCGCACCACGGAATTCTTATCTGGTTTTCCGGCGTGTAGACATGGTTGCGGAGCAACTTGAGGATCAGGCGGCTTTCCTCTTCCGGTACGCCGCCGATCTGCGACGTGAAGTCGGGGCTGAAATCAAGGCAGGCTTCGCAGGTGACGGGATGAGGGGCAACAAGCGGGCGCCAGATCTCCATTTGGCCTTCGGGGCAGACATGCGCTGCATTGAGCGTCGCCAGATAGCGGCGCATGGGCGCGGAGAGACTGCGATATGCGGCGTGAAGGGAAGACCAGATGCTTTCTCCACCCTGTGCAGGCACCTGCTCGGCACGCACGAGAATGGCAGCGGGTCTTTCGTCATGCCAGGCGGGGTCCATCGCCTCGGAGAAACGGGCAGGCGGCAGACCGCCCGATGCGGCGCAATGAAACCGCGCGTCCTGCGAGAACAGCCGGCCGAGAAATTGCTCTTCCTCGAGCGGGATATTGCCTTCGCGGCAGACCAGCACACCATATTCCGACAAGGCACAGGCCAAGGCGCGCCCGACGCCGGCCGCAGGGGCGGAGAGATCGATGCCGAGCACCTCGCCCCCCAGAATGCCGCCCAAGGGGCGAACGATTACCGGCTTCAAAGTCATGTTTCCCCCGATGAGCCGTCTCGTTTTTCCGTCTATTTCCCTTCACTAAATCAATGTCACGGGACTTTGCCTTTTTCCAATTGAAATTTGGAATGGTCAAGTATTCATAAAATGAATTTAAGACGCATCGACCTCAACCTGCTGACCGTGTTCGACGCCATCATGGCCGAGGGAAGCATTACGAGGGCCGCGATGCGGCTCGGCATGACGCAGCCCGCTCTCTCCAATGCATTGACGCGGCTGCGCCGCCAGATGGACGATCCGCTGTTCGTACGCACGGTCGAAGGCATGGAGCCGACCGAACGGGCGATGCTCATGGCAGGGCCGGTGAGGCAGGCGCTAGATATTGCCAGGCAGGCCTTCGCGGCGATGCCGGATCTGCCCCCCGGCACGGGAAAGAGGCGCTACACGATCGCGCTCGGCGAAATCGGCGAGGCGATCGCGCTGCCCGCCGCCATTTCGGCACTCGACCGCGACATGCCGTTCCGGCTCGTGCTCGAACGGCCGCAGGAAAGGCCCAATCTCGAGATCGCCTTGCTGGAGGGCAGCCTCGATCTTGTCTGGACACCGCTCGCCATGCGCTCGCGCGACGTCGCCATTGAGCCGGTGATGAAGGATGAGCTTGTCTGCCTGTTGCCGCCGCCTCTGGCCGGGCGGACGCTGACGCCTGAACTCTATTTCGGGCTGCAGCATGCGGTGATGCGCGGCACACTCTATGAACGAGAACTCGACCGGGGCGGGCGCCGCCGCGACATCGTCATTGGCGACTGCCATTGCGGGGCACTTCCGGGGCTCGTCGGCGGGTGCGGGTTTGCGGCGGTGCTTCCGAAACGGCTCGCCGAAGCGATTGCCGCAAGCCACGGGCTCGCCGTGGCGGCGCTGCCTTTCGACATGCCGGATCTGCTGCTCCATCAAGCCTGGCCACGCCATCTAGACAATGACCCGCAGCACAGGCGCCTCAGGCGTGCGCTCAAGGCGGCGGCGCAATAGTTCGCAGGCGCAAAATGCATGGTCCATCTGGTTCATTTGATCGAAGGGCTACTTACGGTATTGTTTGCAAGGAGCGGAGAGGATCGGCGGAGGAGGAACCCCATGACGACCCGGACATCGAGCGACATCACCAAGGACAGCGCCTATAACGCCGTCGCGCCGGACGATTTTCCCGCGATGATGGAAGTGGACCGCTATGGCGCACGCTCGACCGCCTTCGACAAGATCATCTCGGCGACGCATGACCATTTCTGGGACCCGCTCGACAAGAAATATATCGATTTCGACCAGCCCTTCGACATGAAGAGTACGACCGTCATTCCGATGGATTTTGTGCTGGAGCTGCAGACGCCGATTGCCGACCGGCTGTCGCCGGAAGCAAAGATCGCGCTGTCAAACGAAAGCGCGCGCTGGATGCTTTCCTCCATCCTGCATGGCGAGGCGGGCGCGCTCGCCCTTTCGGCAAGCCTCTGCCACATATTGAAAGACCCCGGCGCACAGGAATATGCCGCGAACCAGACGCGCGAAGAAGCTCGGCACGTGACCGGCTTTTCGAAATATATCGAGGCACGCTGGAAGAAGCCGCTGCCTGTGGGGCCGACGCTTGGCAATCTTCTCACCGATATCGTGAACGCACCGGAAGTCTACAAGAAGGTCGTCGGCATGCAGATGCTGGTGGAGGGGCTTGCGATGGGCGCCTTTGCCTCGCTCTACACCTATTCGAACGATCCGCTGCTTCGCCATCTCTGCCAGCTCGTGATGACGGACGAGGCCTTCCACCACAAGTTCGGCAAGATCTGGGCGGACCGCACGGTGCCGCACCTGACGCAGCAGGAGCGGCACGTCATCGAGGACTGGGCCGCCGAGTGTTTCCAGACGCTGCTCTTCAATCTTGCGAACCCGGAACAGAAGAAGGTCATCTATGCGCAGTTCGGCCTCGACTGGGAGGAAGTGCTCTCCGAGGTTCTGAAGAGCCGGACGGACGACAAGCGCCGCAAGGCCATGTCGAACCAGAGCAATATTTTCCGTGTGCTGACCAAGACGCTGCTTAAGGCCGGCATCATCACCGACCGCACCAAGGGCTTCTATGCGACCTATGTTGACATGGACGAGCTTCGCAAGGAAGGCGACGAGATGGTGGGCGATGCGATTGCCGAGGACGGGATCGAATATCTCAAGCGCGTGAATTTTTCCGGGCGCGGCGCGGCGGTGAGCGCGGCGGAGTAAGGCTACTCCGCGCGCCGGAGCGGCAGCACGAAGGGCTCGCCGCCCTCGCCTATTTTCGCCTCGATTCGATAGGTTTCGCGCAGGTTCGCGGGCGTAAGGACTTCGGCGGGTGTGCCGTCGGCCTTCACCCTGCCATCATCGAGCAGGATCAGCCGGTCGCAATGGCGCGCGGCGAGCGTCAGATCGTGCAGCACGGCGATGATGATGCGGCCTTCATCTGCATAAGCGCGCAGCACTTCCATGATGCGGAGCTGGTGATAGGGATCGAGCGCGGCGACGGGCTCGTCCACCAGCAGGAGCGGCGCCTCGACCGCGAGCGCGCGGGCGAGCAGCACACGGGCGCGCTCGCCGCCCGATAGCGTCAGCACATCGCGGCCGATGAATTCTTCCACACCTGCAAGATGCATGGCGCGGGCGATGGCGGCTTCGTCCCCGGCGCTTGCACGCGCGAAAGGCGGCAGATGCGGGAGGCGGCCAAGCGCGACGAGGCGCGAGACCTCGAGCGGCCAATGGCTGCCTGCCCCTTGCGCGAGATAGGCGATGGCGCAAGCGCGGGCGCGTGGCGGCAGCGCGGCAATCGGCCTGCCATCGAGCGTGACCGACCCTTCAAAGGGGATAAGGCCGGCAATGGCGCGGACAAGCGTCGTCTTGCCGACGCCGTTCGGGCCGATCAGGCCGATAAAGGCCGCGCCTTCGGCGGCGAAGGAGGCACCGCGAATGACGCGGGCACCGCCGAGAGAGGCATGAATGTTTTCGACCGCGAGACGCATCAGGGAGCCTCGCTTCGTGTGCGCATGATGAGCCAGAGGAAGAAGGGGGCGCCGAGAAGCGCCGTCACCACGCCGAGCTTCAGCTCCGGCCCGTCGACCGGCAGACGCACCATGAGATCGGCGGCGAGTACGAGCGCCGCGCCGCCAAGGGCGGATGGCAGCAGGAGCGAGGCCGGGCGCTGGCCGACGAGCGGGCGCATGAGATGGGGCACGACGAGGCCGACAAAGCCGATGACGCCGGTGACGGATACGGCGGCGCCGACCGCAAGGCCGGTGCCGAGAACGGCGCGAAGCATGACCGAGCGCATGGAGAAGCCGAGCGTTGCCGCCGTGTCCTCGCCGAGCGCCAGCGCATCGAGCGCGCGCCATGTGGAAGCGACGAGGAACCAGCCCACAATCATGAATGGCAGGACGAACCAGACCTGCGCCATGCTGCGATCCGTCAGTGATCCCAGCATCCAGAATACGATTTCGAGCGCGGCATAGGGGCTTGGCGAGAGGTTTAGCGCAAGCGAAGTGAGCGCGCTGGAAAAGGCGGAGATGGCGACGCCTGCGAGAATGATGGTGACGATGGCGGGATTGCGGCCGGCAAGCAGATAGAGAAGGCCAAGCGCCGCGATCGCGCCGAGGACGCCGCCGACGGGGACGAACATCGCCGTGCCCGCGGCAAGACCGGAATAGAAAACGAGAACGGCGCCGAGGGCTGCACCGCTCGATGCGCCGACGAGGCCGGGCTCCGCCAACGGATTGCGCAGGAGCCCCTGCAGCGCCGCGCCGGAGAGGCCGAGCGTTGCGCCGACGAGAAGGCCGAGCAGCGCGCGCGGCAGGCGCACCTCCATCAGCACGAGACGGGCAATCTCCGGATCGGTTTCGGCGATGAGTGCGAATTTCTGCGCCAGCAATTCGCCGCCGCGGCCGACATAGATGGAGGCGATGAAGAGGAGTGCGGCGAGCGCGGCGAGAATGGCGTTCACCATCCACGATTTCATTTGAATTTGCATCAGAGCCCCCTCCCCAAACCGCCTTTGGCGGTTTGACCCTCCCTCAAGGGGAGGGTGGAAGTGACATATGCCTCGTTGTCCCGATTTTGCTTCATCTCATCATAGGCAGCGGCAAGTTGCGCGGCGGTGCGGGCGACATAGCGCGTGCTGCAGGTCCAGTCGCGGGCGGTGAGATGGACTTCCTCAGCATGGCGTGTGCGATAGAGGCGCAGCGCCGGATGAGCGAGAAGTGCGCTGGCCTGCGACGGTGCATCCGGCCGGTAGATACCGAGCGCGATCAGCTCCGGGCGGAGCGCGATCACATCTTCGATGCCGGGATAGATGAGGCCGACCGCATTGTCGCCCCTGATGACATTCCGGAAGCCGGTATGGCCAAGGATGTGCCCGAGGATGGAGCCCGGCGTCGCCGCGCTGCCGAGATCCTGATAGAGAATGGTGCGGGCGCCGCCGCCCGGCGGGCGGCGCGCGGCCTCCATGTCCGCATCGAACTCGGCGATGAGTGCCTCGCCTGCCGCATCGCGCCGAAGCGCCGATGCGACCACGCGGATATTCGCGCGAATATCATCGAATCTCCGCGCATCCTTCACCATTGCAACCGGGATGCCCATGCGGTCGAGAAGTTCGAGCGTGAAGGGCGATGACCATTCATGCGCGAGAACGAGATCCGGCGCGAAGGGCAGCACATCCTCGATGCGCCCGTCATTCGGCGGGATGGAAGCGAGTTTTTCGGCGACGGGCGAATCCGCCGGGTCGCGGCCGAGGCGGAAGACAGATTTGAGCGTGCCCGGGGCTGCGATGTCGGCGGCGATGATATCCGAGCAGAGATTGATCGAGACGATTCTGGCAGGCGCATCGGCGCGCGCTGCCTGCGCAAGCGCGACGGCGAACAATGCCACCATGCCGATCAACAAAAGTTTCATCCCAAGGCTCCGCGCAACGCATCAAAAAGATGTCGTCTCGCGGGACACCCGCTCCTCCCGGCACACCCCGGCCAGAAGGGGACGACAGCTCGCGGCAGGTTTCCTGGCTTTGCGGGTCTATGCCTCTTTCCACCTTCCCGGCCATTCGGGCCAGTGGCGACAATGAAAGAGACTCACCACAGACAGTTGCGGGGGCAGCCGCTTTCTACGCCGGTTTGCAACGGCGCTTCTGCGTTCCCTTTTAACCCCGGCCTTGCTGCCGGGGCACCGTGAGCGGGCGGCAGTCTAGACTCTCAATCCCCGCGGGGAAAGAGCGGCGCATGTTCGAGTTTCGGCAGGACATAGCGGGCAAACCGCCCGCATTCTTCCAGATGCGGGTAACCCGAGAAGATGAAGGCATCGAGGCCAAGAGCGCGATAGCCCTCGATCTTCCTCAGCACCTGATCCGGATCGCCGACGATGGCGGCACCGCAGCCCGAACGGGCGCGGCCGATGCCCGTCCACAGATTGTCCTCGACGAACCCCTCATCATCCGCCTCGCCGCGCATTTCGGCCTGACGGCGCACGCCGAAGGACGCGGCGTCCAGCGACTTCTTTCTGATCTCCTCGCCTGCCGTGTCGTCGAGCTTTGACATGAGGCGGCGGGCGGCGGCGCGAGCTTCCGCCTCCGTCTCCCGAACGATGACGTGAACGCGGTAGCCGAAACGGAGTGTGCGGCCAAAGGTAGCGGCGCGGCGGCGCATGTCGTCCAGCACCGCGCGGATGTTTTCGACCTTGTCCGGCCACATGAGAAAGACGTCGGCAGCTCTTGCGGCGACGTCGCGCGCATCATCCGACAGACCGCCGAAATAGAACGGCGGGGGCGCGCCATTGGTACAAGCAATGCGCGGCGGGTCGAGATCGAACTGATAGAACTCACCCTTGTGAGACAGGTGCCGGCCCGACAATAGCGTCCGCAGAATTTCCATTGCTTCAAGCGTGCGGCGATAGCGCGGGCCGCTTTCAAGCGTCTCGCCGGGCAGGTCGGATGAAATGATGTTCACGGTGAGGCGGCCATGCAGCATATGGTCCAGCGTCGCGAGCTGGCGGGCGAGCTGCGGCGGCCACATCTCGCCGCAGCGGACGGCGACGAGAAGTTGCATATGGTGGAGGAGCGGCGCCACGGCGCCCGCGAAGGCAATGCTGTCAATGCCGAGCGCATAGCCGGATGGCAGGAGAATATTGTCGAAGCCGTTTCGCTCGGCGTGCTCGACGATGTTGCGGCAATGATCGAGCGAGCTGGCGAGCGCGGGATCTGACACACCGAGAAAATCGTAGTCATCGTCGCAGAGCGCCGAGAACCAGGAAATTTCCGCAGCGCCGGTCATGGCAGACGCGCTCCCATGGAGGCCTGCAATATGCCGTACCAGTCGCCGCGGGAGAGATTGACTTTCAATGCGTCGGCGGCCCGGGCGATACGGGCGGGCTGCTGCGAACCAATGATAGGAACGATTTTTGCCGGATGAGCGAGGATGAAGGCGACGGCAACAGCTTCGCGCGTGACGCCTTCGCGCGCGGCAATCTCGTCGAGCTTCGCAATAAGGGCGACGAGGCGGGCGCCATCGGCTTCGCGCGCTGCCTGCGCGGCGGTCATGCCAAGGCGGCCGCCTGCGAGGGGGGACCAGGCGAGGACGCCAATCCCCCTTTCCATGCATTGATCGAGCGTGCCGTCGAAGAAAGGCGCGGTCGCCCAGCAGGAAAATTCGGGCTGCTGTGTTGCGATCGGGAAATCGAGGTGGGCCTGAAGCGCGGCGACCTGAGACGGGGTGTGGTTCGAAACGCCGATATGGGCGAACTTGCCTTCGGCGCGCAGCCTGGTCAGCGCCGCCGCCAGATCGGCCGGATGAGCTGCCAGGTCGGGGCGGTGGATCTGGAAGAGATCGACGCTTTCGACATTCATGCGGGCGAGAGAGGCACCGAGCGCCTTGCGAAGATATGTTTCGCTCGAGTCATAGGGCGTACCGGGCTCGATGCCGCATTTGGTGGCGAGGAGGAATTTGCTGCGCAAGCCCGGAGACTCCTTCAGCACATCGCCAAGCAGCGCCTCGGCCGCGCCGAAGGGGCAATTATTGTCGAGGCCGTAGACATCCGCCGTGTCGAAAAGGGTGATGCCAGCTTCGAGCGCGGCGTCGATCCGCGCACGGGCGGTCCTTACATCGACACCCGCAAAACGCCACATGCCCCAAGCGAGGGGAAAGACGTGCAAGCCGCTCTTGCCGAGAGGGCGCGGGTCAGGCGATATGGAGAGAGCGGTCATGGGAATGGGCCGTTTCCTGTTGTTCGAGGCCAGTCTAGCGGCAAGAAGGACGGGAGACGAGGGCCACCGGGTCAGGGAGCCAGGGATTGGAAGACGTCATTCGTTACGGGATCGTCGGGTCCGGCATGATGGGCATCGAGCACATCATGAACATCAACATCATCCCCGGGGCGCGGGTGACGGCAATTGCCGATCCGAACGAGGGATCGCGGGAATGGGCGCGCGCGACGGCGGAAGGCAAGATCGAGGAGTTTTCCGACCATCGCGATCTGCTGGGGAGCGGTGCCGTGGATGCCGTGATTGTCGCAACGCCCAACCATATCCACGCCCGAATTCTCGACGACATATTCGAGACGCCGCTCCATGTGCTTTGCGAGAAGCCGCTCTGCACGACGCTGGAGGATGCCCGCACGGCGGCGGCGAAGGCGAAGGAACACAAGGGTGTGTTCTGGGTGGGCATGGAATATCGCTACATGCCGCCGGTCACGCGCTTCGTGGAGGAAGTGCATGGCGGGACGGCGGGAAAACTCCGAATGTTCGCCATCCGCGAGCACCGCTATCCCTTTCTGCAGAAGGTCGGCGACTGGAACCGCTTCAGCCGCAATACCGGCGGCACGCTGGTGGAGAAAAGCTGCCACTACTTCGACATGATGCGGCATGTCGTGCAGGCGGAACCCGTGCGCGTCTATGCGAGCGGCGGACAGGACGTGAACCATCTCGACGAGAGCTATGACGGCGAGACGCCCGATATACTCGACAACGCCTTCGTGGTGGTCGATTTCGCCAATGGCGTGCGCGCCATGCACGACCTGTGCATGTTTGCGGAGGGGTCGCGCAATCAGGAGGAGATGTCCGCCGTTGGTGACACGGGCAAGATCGAGTGCCTGATACCAGAAGGAAATGTGGTGATCGGCAAGCGACAGCCGAAATCGGTGGAGACGGTGCATGTGCCGGTGCGTGAGGAAGTGCTGAAGGCAGGCTTCCACCATGGCGCATCCTATTTCCAGCATCAGGCCTTCCAGCGGGCGATCCGTGAAGGAAGCGCACCGCAGGTCAGCGCGGAGGACGGACTGCGCGCGGTGGCCATGGGGCTTGCGGCCCATCGCTCCATCGAGGAGGGGCGACCGGTCCTCATGAGCGAATTGGGATTGTAAGAAAACAAGAAAACGAGGAAGCAAGAATGCTCACACTCTATCATTGCAACGGTTCGCGCTCGATGCGCTCGCTGTGGCTGCTGCACGAAATGGGAATCGATTTCGAGCTGAAGGAACTGACCTTCAGCATGGAAGGCTTGCGGACGCCGGAATATCTGTCGATCTCGCCTTTGGGCCGCGTGCCCTGCCTTGTCGACAATGGCGTTTCCGTGTTCGAGTCCGGCGCGATCGCCCAGTATCTCGGCGAGCATTACGACCCGGATGGAAAGCTGCACCGGCCGGTGGGGCATCCCGAGCGTACAGAATGGCTCATCTGGCTGCACTATGCCGAGACGATGGCGGTCCACGGCGCGAGCCTCGTGCAGCAGAAAGTATTCATCGCGCGCGAGGAGCGCTCGCCAGTGGTGCAGAAGCTCGAATCCCGCCGGCTCGAAAAGGCGCTCGAAGTGGTGGACCGGCATCTCGCCGGCCGCGACTATCTGCTGAAAAGCGGCTTCAGCACGGTGGACACGAATGTCGGCTACAGCGTGCATCTCGCCAAGGGCTTTGTGAGCCTCGATCCGTTTGCGAACGTCGTGAAATATTACGAGCGGATTTCGACGCGGCCTGCCTTCAAAAAGGCGGCGGCGAGCGTTCCGCTCGACGAGCAGGCCTAGAGTTTCGGTACCACATCCATCACCGGCTTCGGCTTGCGGTTCTCCTTGAAGAGACCCCAATGGGCTTCTTCCGGGTGGGTGCCGGGCACGGGCGTTTCGTCATAGGCGCGCCAGGGTGCATCAAAGGCGGAGAACCAGGCGAAGGCGAGTTTGCGGGAGGGCGGGAACTGCACCATCAGCTCCCTGTAGAAGGCGGCCTGATATTCCTTCGAAAATCCTTCCGCCTCCGGCGCGGTGGGAACGCCCGTCTCCTTGACGAGAACCGGGCCGCAAAAGGCTTCCGCGCCGAGGCGGGCGCCGGCCTTCACGACGAAATCCGCCCAGTTGAAGGGCGGCGCATCGGCAAACCACGGCTCGAAGACCGGATGGATGTTCGCGGCAAGAAAATCGAGCTCCGCGAGGACGGGAGCGGCGGCCGGATCGTCGAGGAAGACGGCGAAAGGCTCCGTCACGGTGAGGGGAAGGCCCGGCGCCCGCGCGCGCATCGCGGCAATGGCTTTCGCATAATCGTCCCATGTGCCGCGGCGGCCGAAGATCATCTCGTTGCCAATCGACACGCCGACGACAAGGCGGGGATGCGCCTTCCAGGCGGCGAGCGCGGCTGCCACTTCCGCTTCGTCCGAGGGGTTCCAGATACCGATGACAATGGCGCGGTAGCCGAGTTCCTCAGCGATGGCGGGGATCCGCTCGCCGCCGCTATGGGCGCCATAGGTGATGAGGCTGTCGAACCAGGGGCGGAGCGCCTTCAGATCGTCGCGGATCGAGGCTTCGCTGGCGCGGGTGGGCACGCCGTCCCAGACCCTGAGTTCTGTCGGCTGATAGGCGACGAAGCGGCCTTCCGCCATTGCGTCCTGCAGGCGGGCAAGCGCGGTGGCGGCCTCCTTGCGCTCGGCGCATTGGGGGGCGGCGAGCGCGGGGGCGGCGAAGAGGGCTGCGGCAAGAAGGGCGAGAGCGATGCGCATAGGGCGATTGTAACACCCGAATTGCGACCCTTTTTCGCCGAAAAGACGGAAAAACAAAAGCCCAGCACCTCCCGGAGCCGGGCTTTCGAGACTTCGAAAAGCCTAAGGCAGCCTTAGATGGCTTCCTTGAGGTCCTTCGCGACGCGGAAGGCAACCTTCTTGGAGGCCTTGATCTTGATGGCTTCGCCGGTCGCCGGGTTGCGGCCCATGCGGGCAGCGCGCTTGCGGACCTGAAGGATGCCGAGACCCGTCAGACGGACCTTGTTGCCCTTCTTCAGGTTCTTCACCGTCAGTTCGACGAAGTCGCCGAAGAGTTCGGTCGCCGCCTTCTTGGACATGCCGTGCTTTTCGGCAAGTTCCGCGATGAGCTTCGACATCGGAATCGTCGGAGCCGTCGCGGTCTTCTTTGCGGCGGCAGGCGCCTTTGCAGCAGGCTTCTTGGCAGCGGGTTTAGTGGCCATGATTTGAATCCCCTCGGATATGTTCGAGTGGAGTTTCACTGAGTCGCGCGATTCGTCCAAGCGATAAGTGCATATCTGACGGGCATCGGCGCGAAAAACTGTTGAAAAGTGCCTGCGGGACAGGCCTTTTCGCAGATGCACCCGTCACGAACGCTCAATCGAAGGCTTCATCCCATGTGCCGCGCGTGGAGGCCTTGGAATATTCGGTGGCGCGATTCTCGAAGAAATTGGTGTGCTCGATGCCGTTCAGCATCTCGTCCATCCAGGGCAACGGGTTCCGTTCCGTGCGGTAGATGGGCTGGAGATTGAGCTGCACGAGGCGGCGGTCGGCGATGTAGCGGATGTAATCCTTCACTTCCTGCGCCGAAAGCCCCTCGACGCCGCCCATTTCAAAGGCGAGGTCGATAAAGGCATCCTCGTGATGGATGATGGTTTCGCAGGCCTTGTAGATGTCGTTGCGGAGCTGCTCCGTCCAGATTTCCGGGTTTTCGTCGATGAAGGTCCGGAAGAGCTTCATGGCGGAGACGGTGTGAAGAGACTCGTCGCGGGCCGACCATGTCACGATTTGGCCCATGCCCTTCATCTTGTTGAAACGCGGGAAGTTCATCAGGATCGCGAAGGAGGCGAAAAGCTGGACGCCCTCAGTGAAGCCGCCAAAGACGGCAAGCGTCTTCGCGATATCTTCCTTCGTCTCGACGCCCCATTCCTGCATGTAGTCGAACTTCGCCTTCATCTCATCATATTTGAGGAAGGCTTCGTATTCGGCTTCGGGCATACCGATCGTGTCGAGGAGATGGCTATAGGCCGAGATATGGACCGTCTCGATATTGGAGAAGGCGGCCAGCATCATCTGCACTTCGGTCGGCTTGAAGACGCGCGAATAATGCTTCATGTAGCAATTATTCACCTCGACGTCGGCCTGCACGAAGAAGCGGAAAATCTGCGTCAGCAGGTTGCGTTCGCTGTCGGTGAGATTTTTCGACCAGTCCTTCACATCGTCGGCCAGCGGCACTTCCTCCGGCAGCCAGTGAATGCGCTGCTGGGTGAGCCAGGCTTCATAGGCCCAGGGATAGCGGAAGGGCTTGTAGACGTGGCGTTCTTCGAGAAGGGACATGAACCTAATTCCTGCTGCCAAAAGCTATTGGACTATCCACTGTTCAAATTCTAGGCCCGACCATCCGCCCGCAGGCGTTGCCGGGATTGCAGGTGTCGCTGGTGTCGCCGGGGTCGCTGGAGTTGCCGGGATGGCCGACGTTGCGGGTGTCGATGATGTCGCTCCCGACCTCGGTTGATGCCCCTTAGCCAAGCTAACGCATTCCCTCGCCTGTCTTGAAACGTCATATCTCGAAATGACCCTAGCCAATGCGCTCGGGTTCCAAATACATGTCCGTTTCTCAAAAAGCCTACCCAATGCATTCTTGTATCAAAGATATTGATGTCGTTGTGCAGCCATCCGACCAATCTAGACCGCCGATCAAACATCGGTGTCATCTGAAGACTTCTCCTCACTGGCAGGCGAGGCATTCCTCGTATTTGTTTTCTTCCTGGGCGCTCGCCGCGACCTGATCGAGCGTCAGCACGTCGAGCTTCTTCGCGGGCACGAGCGAGACGACTTCGGCCTTTTCCGCGCGCTGGATCGAGAGCGAGCGGCAGTAATAGAGGCTCTTCACGCCATGCTTCCAGGCCATCATGTGGAGGCCGTGGAGGTCGCGCTTGTGGACGTCGGCCGGCAGGAAGAGGTTCACCGACTGCGCCTGATCGATCATCGGGGCGCGGTCGCCCGCATGTTCGATGACCCAGCGCTGGTCGAGTTCGAAGGCGGTCTTGAAGACGTCCTTTTCCTCGTCGCTCAGGAAATCTAGATGCTGGACCGAGCCGCCGCAGGTGACGATGGAGGACCATGTGTCGTCGTCGTTGCGGCCCTTCTGTTCCAGCAGTTTCGTCAGGTGACGGTTGCGGACGTTGAAGGAGCCCGACAGCGTCTTGTGCGTGAAGGAGTTGGCCGCGATCGGCTCGATGCCCGGCGAGGTGCCGCCGGTGATGATCGAGATGGAGGCGGTGGGCGCGATCGCCGTCTTGTTGGAGAAGCGCTCGTTGAAACCGTAGTCCGCCGCATCCGGGCAGGCGCCGCGCTCTTCGGCGAGTTTCCTCGAGGCGGCGTCGACGCCATCCTTGATCGCCTTGAACATGCGCTTGTTCCAGACCTTCGCCATGACACCCTCGAAGGGGATCATGTTGGCCTGCAGGAAAGAGTGATAGCCCATGACGCCGAGGCCAACCGACCGCTCGCGCATGGCGGCATATTTCGCCCGCGCCATATCGTCCGGCGCTCGGTCGATGAAGTCCTGCAGCACATTGTCGAGGAAGCGCATCACATCCTCGATGATGTCCGGATTGTCCTGCCACTCGAGATAGGTTTCGAGATTGAGCGAGGAGAGACAGCAAACGGCCGTGCGCTCCTGACCGAGATGATCCTTGCCTGTCGGCAGGGTGATTTCGGCGCAGAGGTTCGAGGTCTTGACCTCGAGGCCCGCCAGCTTGTGATGCTCGGGACGGGCGTTGTTCACCGTGTCCTTGTAGATGATGTAGGGCTCGCCGGTTTCGATGCGCGAGGTGAGAAGCCTGATCCAGAGCGAGCGGGCGGAGACCGTCTTCTGGACCGACTTGTCCTTCGGCGAAAGCAGCGCCCAGTCGTCACCGGCCTCGACGGCGCGCATGAAGGCGTCGGAGACGAGGACGCCGTGATGCAGGTTCAGCGCCTTGCGGTTCGGGTCGCCGCCAGTGGGGCGGCGCATTTCCATGAATTCCTCGATCTCGGGATGGTCGACCGGGAGATAGACCGCCGCCGAGCCGCGACGGAGCGAGCCCTGCGAAATGGCGAGCGTGAGCGAATCCATGACGCGGATGAAGGGAATGATTCCGCTGGTCTTGCCATTGCCGCCGACGGTTTCGCCGATGGAGCGCAGATTGCCCCAATAGGAGCCGATGCCGCCGCCCTTGGCCGCGAGCCAGACATTCTCGTTCCAGAGGCCGACAATGCCTTCGAGGCTGTCATTGGCTTCATTGAGGAAGCAGGAAATGGGCAGGCCGCGCTGCGTGCCGCCATTCGACAGCACGGGCGTCGCCGGCATGAACCAGAGGCGGGAAATATAGTCGTAGAGACGCTGGGCATGGGCCGCGTCATCCGCGTAGTAGGAGGCCACGCGGGCGAACATGTCCTGATAGGACTCGCCCGGCATCAGATAGCGGTCGCGCAGCGTCGCCTTGCCGAATTCGGTCAGAAGCGCATCGCGGCCGTGATCGACTTTCACGCGATGGCGGCCCTTCGTCTGGACGGCCTGATCCTGCTCGCCAAAGGGCATTTCAGGCTCGGCCAGAGGGCGCGCCTCCTTGCGCGCGCGGGGCACGGCCCGCTCGCCCGTGATGATTGCCGACAGGCTGGCCTCTACCTCACTCATATCTACCGCTTTCGACGTGTCGTTCAGCATGTTCTGGCCCCCGGTTTGCCCTGCTTCGCCGCATCGGAAGCGGGCAAAAGATCCCCATCCGGCGGGCAGATAGTCTCCCGCCGTCTTCCTGCCCCACACACCGGGCAGAACTCGCTATTTTCAGTGATTGCGCACCGCTCTGAGAAGATCCCCCCCGCGAAGCAGCGCGCGTCCAGATATAGTAGCTTTCTGTTTCCCGAGGTCAATCAGTAGTGTGAGACGAAAGACAAAAAAATGGTAAACGGCCTGACGCCCGGCTGGTGGCTGCGCCGATTTTCGATGATTATTCAATGAGTTGATTCCGACGCGCCAGGCGCGCCCAGGACACGCAAGGACCGGACATGCCCGACACGACCGCCGACCGGCGCCCCCTTTACCCCGAAATCGAGCCCTACCGGACGGGGACGCTGAAGGTTTCCGATTTGCACACGATCTATTTCGAGGAGTGCGGCAACCCCAAGGGCAAGCCCGTCATCATCGTGCACGGGGGGCCGGGCGGCGGCTCGAACCCGACCATGCGGCGGACGCACAACCCGGACGCCTATCGCATCATCCTGTTCGACCAGCGGGGCTGCGGGAAATCCACGCCGCACGCCGAACTGAAAGAGAACACGACCTGGGACCTCGTGGCCGACATGGAGCGCATCCGCGACCATCTCGGCATCGATAAATGGCAGCTCTGCGGCGGCTCATGGGGCTCGACGCTGGCGCTTGCCTATGCCGAGACGCATCCAGACCGCGTCAGCGAGATCATCCTGCGCGGCATTTTCACGCTTCGGGAGCGGGAGCTCCACTGGTTCTATCAGGAGGGCACGGACGCGCTTTTCCCGGATGCCTGGGAGGACTTCATTGCGCCGATTCCGGAGGCAGAGCGCGGCAACCTGATGGCGGCCTATTACAAGCGGCTCACAGGCACGAACGAGGCCGAGAAGATCGCCTGCGCCAAGGCCTGGAGCATCTGGGAGGGGACGACGCTTTCGCTCCATTCCGACCCCGAGCGCGTGAAACGCTTTGCGGACGGGCATTTCGCCCTCGCCTTCGCGCGGATCGAATGCCACTACTTCATGAACAAGGGGTTTTTCGAGCCGCAGGACCAGCTGATCCGCAATGCGGGGAAGCTCGCGGGCATTCCCGGCGTCATCGCCCAAGGGCGCTATGACGTGGTGACGCCGATGTTCACTGCATGGGAACTTGCGAAAGCCTGGCCGGACGCCGAACTCAACATCGTGCCCGATGCCGGCCACACGGCGACGGAGCCCGGCATTGTCGATGTGATGGTGCGCGCGAGCGACAGATACGCCAGCGCCTGACGCTTCCCCCTCACCCTTCCCACCACCGCTTCGCGGCGGCGGGCCCCTCCCCTCTCCCCCATGGGGAGAGGGCAACTAGAGGCAGAATATGCACATCCTTTATCTCGTGAATGCGCTCGACTCGCCGCCCGGCGTGCTGCTCGACGAAGCGGCGCGGACGGGCGCGAGTGCGACGCAGATCGATACGGTGAATGGCCGCGACATGGGGAGCGGCGATGCGCGCGGTGTGCCGGAGGCGGCGGATGGCTTCGATGCGCTGGTGGTGCTTGGCGGCGTCATGGGTGTTTACGAGGCTGATCGCTATTCCTTCATCGAGGAGAGCAAGCGACTGGTGCGACGCTTTCATGAGACGGAGAAGCCCGTGATGGGCGTCTGTCTCGGCTCGCAGATCGTGGCGAGCGCCTTCGGGGCGCCGGTCTACAAGATGAGCGAGAAGCTCGAGGCGGATGAGGAATGGGGCTTCGTGCCGCAGACATGGGAAGCGGCTGCGGCGAGCGACAAGCTGCTGCATGACGCGGCGCCGGGGCTTCGCACCATGCATTGGCATGGCGATACGTTCGATCTCCCGGATGGCGTGACGCGGCTTGCGACGCGAGACATCTGCCCCAATCAGGCGTTCCGCCTCGGCGAGCGGACCTATGCCTTCCAGTTTCACCTTGAGGTGACACGCGAGATTCTCGATGGCTGGACCAACTTGCGCGCCAAGGCGCTCGACCTGCCGCGGGCGGAGATCGAAAAGCTCATCGAACCGCAGATCGAGGCATCGCTCGCCGCGCAGGAAGATTTTGCACGGCGAACGATGCGGCGGTGGATGGCGCTCGCCTAGAAATTCACGCGCCGCGAGATTGCGCCGTCGACCACGAGGTTCGTGCCGGTGGTGAAGGACGAGGCGGGGCTTGCGAGGAAAACGGTCGCGTTCGCAATGTCCTGCGGCGTCGCCATGCGGCCGGTCGGGTTGCGCGACATGGCCTGCTTGAACATGTCGGGCATGTGATCCTCGATCATGTTCCAGACGCCGCCCTTGAAATAGACCGTGCCGGGAGAGACAGTGTTGACGCGGATATGAGCCGGTGCGTGCTGGCGGGCATAGCCTTTGGCGAGATGGATCTGCGCCGCCTTCTGCGCGCCATAGGCATTCGCATTGTCGTTTTCGGCGGCGGAAATCGAGGAGATGAAAGTGGCCGACGCGTCGCCTGACTTCTTCGCGGCTTCGGTGAGGAAGGGGAGTGCCGCCTCGAAAGCGTTGACGGCGCCGAGCACGTCGATCTCGAAACAGGCCCGCCAGGATTTCTCGTCATTGCCATTTGCGAGCGCGGAGGCATTGGCGACCAGAATGTCGAGGCCGCCCATCGCCGTGGCGCTGTCTGCGATCCATTTCTTCAGACCCGCGCCATCGGCGATGTCGGCGATGCCGCCATGGGCCTTCACGCCGAGCTTCGACAAGGCGGCAACCGCCTCATCGACCTGGCCCTGATTGCGGGCGCAGATGGCGACGTCGCAGCCTTCCCTTGCCAGCGTTTCGGCAATGGCGCGGCCGATGCCGCGCGTGCCGCCGGTGACGATTGCCTTCTTGCCCTTGAGACCGAGATCCATGCGCGCCGCCTTCCCTTGAAACGATTTCGTTGGCGGCACTCTAGCCCGGCAGGGCGCCGGGCGAAACAGGCCGCATGTCAGAAGGGGCCGCTCGGATCGGCAATGAAAAGCTCCTTCAGCGAGCGCAGGCCACCCTTCGCGCGCGCCCTCACCTGCGACAGGGAGGATTCCCGCGGCGGCGGATCGAGATCGAGGCCGACCTGACGCACCGCGCCGTCGCTGACCTGCAGGGCGATGAGCTCCACTTCGCCGACGCGGGTTCGCGCACCTTCCTTGATGTTCTTGCCGAGGCGCGAGCGCATGAATTCCTCAAGCGTGAGTTCGCGCTCCTCCGGCTCGAAGGCAAGGCCGTACATGTCCGCGACGAGCGCCGCCCGTGCGGTGCTGTCGAGCAGGAAGTCGACCGTGCCGGCTTCTTTTGTCTGTCCGCGCACGCGGCGGGCACCGAACAGGCGATCGAGCGTCGGGATCATTTCGGCGCTTGTCAGCATCATCACGACGTCGCCGGGCTCCACACCCTGATCGAACCCCTCGGTGCGGACGACGCCATCGCGCATGACCGAGATCACCGTCGTACCGGCGGGAAGCGGCAGACGGTTCACGCCGCGGCGAAGCAGGAGGCTCATCGGATCGACCGTATAGGCGACGACGCTCTTGCCCTTGCCGGCGGGAAGATCAAGTTCCACGCGGCGGCTCGGCGCCGGGCGTGGCGGCAGCTCGACTTCGGCCAGGCGCGCGGCATAGGGCACAGTCCAGCCCTGGAGCACGAGCGAGGCAAGCACGATCACATAGGCGACGCTGAACAATGTCTCCGCGCCCTCGACGCCGGAGAGAACGGGGATGGTGCCGAGGAAGATCGGCACCGCGCCGCGCAGGCCTACCCATGAAACGAAAGCCGTTTCGCGCAGGGTGAACTTGAACGGCCAGATGCACGCGAGAATGGCGAACGGGCGGGCAATGAAAATGAGGAAGAAGGCGACACCCAGCGCAGGCAGCAGGATCGGCAGCAGCGCGGAGGGTGTGACCAGCAGGCCCATCATCAGGAACATGATGATCTGGGCGAGCCAGGCGAAGCCGTCCGAGAAGCGCGAGATTTCCGTCGTTGCGCGATGCGGGTTGTTGCCGAGAATGAAGCCGGCAATGAAGATCGCCAGAAATCCGCTCGCGCCAGCCGTCTGCGTGAAGGCGAAGACGACGAGGCCGAGCGCGCCTGCGAGAATGGGATAGAGACCCGAGGAAAGCTGCAGCCGGTTGATCGCGCTCAGAACGGCATAGCCGCCGATCACACCGAAGATGAGACCGCCCAGCATCTGCCAGAGGAAATCCCAGACCAGATCGAGCGCGCCGCCAATATCGGCGACGTTCTGGCCATGCACGGCCACGCCCACCAGCGCCAGCGTGAGAAAGATCGCCATCGGGTCGTTGATGCCGGATTCAAGCTCGAGCGTTGCGGCGACGCGGGGCTTCAGGCGAAGGCCGTGGAGATGGAGCAGAAAAAATACTGCCGCCGCATCGGTGGAACCGACGATCGCGCCGAGCAGGAAGGCTTCGGTCCAGCCGAAACCGAAGATTAGCTTTGCCGCGAGGCCGACAAGCGCCGCTGTCAGCACCACGCCGAGCGTGGCGAGAATGACGCTCGGGCCGAAGGCGCGGTTGATCGTCTGGCGGCTTGTCCGCAGGCCGCCATCAAACAGGATGAGGGCGAGCGCGAAGGAGCCGACGAAATAGGCAACGCCGAAATCGTTGAACACGATGCCGCCCGGCCCGTCCTGGCCCGCAAGCATGCCGAAGGCGAGGAAGACGAGCAGCAGCGGGGCGCCGATGCGCGAGGAAAGCACACCCGCGAAGATCGCGAAGGTGATCAGTCCTGCGGAAACCAGAATGATCTGGTTGGCGAAATCCATTGGCGCGCCCAATGCTCATGCGGGTCTGTCGCCGTCAGGCGGCCGGCGCATGCGCATTGCGGCCAGTCGGAACAGATATCCCTCGAATCGCGGAAAATATGTCCGTCACAGTCTACAACAAGATTTCCGCAGGCTGGCGCCAAAACCTCCGGGAAATGGCGGATTTCCGTCCCGTTCCGGCATTGCCGGGGGTGTGTGGCCGGGAGGGCGCCTGTTCGCTTCTGTGCAGTTGCCGCTGACAAGTTTGTCTATGGCGCCGCCCGCAAAGCCCCTATTCTTCTCTCAACAACCGGCGCAGCCGGAGACAGAACAAGAAGGAGTATGGGGATGGACCTCGCCATGAAGCCCGAAGACGTTGCCTTTCGCGACGAGGTGCGGGCCTTTCTGAAGGAAAACCTGATCGAAGACCTGAGGGCCCATGCGCGGCTGACGCCGGGCATTCTGGCGGATCAGGATCTGCGCGCCGAATGGCTGAGGCGGCTCTACAAGCGCGGCTGGGCGGCGCCGAGCTGGCCGAAGGAATATGGCGGCGCGGGCTTCACCGTGATGCAGCGTTTCATCTGGGCATCCGAATGCGCCGCCGCGGGCGCGCCTGCCGGTTCCAACATGGGCCTCTCCATGGTGGGCCCGACACTGATGGGGCATGGCACGGATGAGCAGAAGGCGCATTACTTGCCGCGCATTCTCGATGGCACGGACTGGTGGTGCCAGGGCTATTCGGAGCCGGGCTCGGGCTCGGACCTTGCCTCGCTGCAATGCCGCGCGGTCTCGGATGGCGATGACTACATCATCAACGGCACCAAGCTCTGGACGACGGGCGCGCACCAGTCGAACAAGATGTTCTGCCTCGTGCGGACAGACACGAGCGCGAAGCCACAGGAAGGCATTTCCTTCATCCTGATCGACGACTTCCCGGCCAAGGGTATCAAGATCGACCCTATCATCACGCTGGCGGGCGACCATGAAGTGAACCAGGTGTTCTTCGACGATGTGCGCGTACCGAAGAAGAACCGCGTGGGCGCGGAGAACAATGGCTGGACGGTTGCCAAGTATCTGCTCGAGTTCGAGCGCGGCGGCGCGGCGCATGGCGCGGCGCTGAAGAATGCGCTGAACAAGCTGCGCGCGATGGCCGCCCAGGAACGCGACGGCGACGGGCAGAAGCTCATCGACGATCCGGCCTTCCGCCGCAAGGTGGACGAGGTGGAAGTGGAAGTAACCTCGGTGGAGTTCACCGAACATCGCATCATGTCGCGGCTGTCGAACGGTCAGAACCCCGGCGCTGCCGCATCGATCATCAAGCTGAAAGGCGCCGACACCAACCAGAAGATCACCGAGCTTGGCGTGGAGGCGATCGCCTATTACGCGCAGCCCGACGTGATCGAGGCGCGGACCTGGGGCTCGAACACGAAGCCGGTGGGGCCGGACCACACGCTGATGGTGATGCCGAAATATCTCAACACCCGCGCGCAGACGATTTTCGGCGGCTCGAACGAGGTTCAGCGCAATATCATGGCGAAAGCGGTGCTGGGGCTTTAGTCGGTATCGGAGTCGCTTGCGGCAAATCAGGCGCGCCAGCTCCTTTGTGAGTCAGGCGCGCTTTTTCTTGTGCGGCGGGCGGACAAGGCATCGAATCCGGCTTTCCCGGTGAGGTGCCTCGATTAGAATGAGCCACAGCCGGAACCCGAAGCAAGGTAGAAGCCGATGAACATGCAGACCCAACCACCCCGAGCGGGAAAGCCCGTGGCGCGCGGTCCGCAGGTGAACTTTCTGGAGCCCAAGGGCGATCCGGGCCTGAGCGGCCCCGGCTCGCCGGCATGGAAGGTGTTTCACAATCCGCTGGCGATTGCCGCGGGCGGCATTGCGGCGGTGATCCTCGAACTTGCCGAACCGGCGGTTCGGGCGGGCGTGTGGGATCATTCGACATTCAAGACCGACCCGATCCAGCGCATGATAAACACCGGCGCGGCGGCGCAGGCGGTCACCTATGGCTCGAAGAAGGCCGCGCAGATGACCTTCGACCGGGTGACGCGGATGCATGAGCGCGTGACAGGCACGACGCATGAGGGCCAGCCCTATGAGGCGATGGACCCGGAGCTTCTGACCTGGGTGCATGTAACGGCGGCATGGGGCTTTCTGCAGACCTATATCCGCTATGCCGAGCCGAGGATGAGCCGCGAGGAGCAGGACCGCTATTACCGCGAGGGCGCGGCAAAAGGATACAGCTTCGGTGCGAAATGGGTGCCGCTAAGCGTCGACGAGGTGGACACCTATATGGCGGAAAAGCTGAAAGGACTTTACGTCAACGACACGGTGCAGGAATTCATCCAGATCGTGGGCGACGCGACGCCGCTCGGCAAGGCGGCGCGTCCGCTGCAGCGGCTGCTCGCGCAAGCCGGTATTGATCTGTTGACGGAAGATATGCAGAAGGCCTGCGGCGTGCGCGTGACGCATCCGCTTGGCGTCACCGGCGTGCGCGCGACGGTGAAGGCGCTTGCCGCAGCGGCGCGTTTTGTGGCGCGGCGCAAGGGGAACGGCCCCGCCGAACAGGCTTGCCGCCGCATGAGCGTTTCGACAGACTGCCTCTATCCGAACTGACGAGGCGGGACGGCGGCTGACGCAACGTCCGCCTGACAAGAAACACAGGGCAGGAAAATGGATCTTCATTTCTCGGCAGCCGATGCCGCCTTCCGCGACGAAGTACGCGCCTTTCTCGACGAAAATCTGACGCCGGAACTCGCGGAAGCAGGAAAGCTCACTACTTCCGTTTTCACGGACAAGCAGTGGAACCTTGCCTGGCAGAAGATCCTCTACAAGAAGGGCTGGGTGGCGCCGAGCTGGCCGGTGGAATATGGCGGCACGGGCTGGACCGAGATGCAGAAATATATCTGGGCCTCCGAATGCACACGCTATGGCACGCCGGGCCTTTCGCCGATGGGGCTTCGCATGTGCGGGCCAATGCTGATGAAGTTCGGCACGAAGGAGCAGAAGGACTATTACCTGCCGCGGATTCTTTCCGGCGAGGACTATTGGTGCCAAGGCTATTCGGAGCCGGGCGCGGGATCGGACCTTGCCTCGCTGCAGCTGAAGGCGGTGAGCGATGGCGACCATTATGTGCTGAACGGCACCAAGATCTGGACCACGCATGCCCACTTCGCGAACATGATGTTCTGCCTCGTGCGCACCGACAATTCGGGCAAGCCGCAGCAGGGCATCACCTTCGTGCTGCTCGACATGACGACGCCCGGCATAAAGGTGGAGCCGATCATCACGCTCGCAGGCGAACACGAAGTGAACCAGGTTTTCTTCGACGATGTGCGCGTGCCGAAGAAGAACCGCGTGGGCGAAGAAAATGACGGCTGGACGGTCGCCAAATATCTTCTCGAATTCGAACGGGGTGGCGCCTTCGCGGCCTCGCTCGAAGTGGGGATCGAGAAAATCCGCGAGGTTGCGGCGGGCGAACGCGCGGGCGACGGCAAGCGGCTGATCGACGATGAGAGTTTCGCGCTCAAGATCGCGGAGGCCGCCATTGATGTGAAGGCGATGGAGATGACCGAGCATCGCGTGATGGCGGAGCTTGCGGGCGGCAAGAATCCCGGCCCCGCCTCCTCCATGCTCAAGACGCGCGGCACGGAAATGCGGCAGCGGCTCGACGAAATCGCCGTCGAGACCATCGGCTTCTATGCCAGCGCCGACCAGCACGATGCGCGCACGCCGGGCTCCAATGTCGAGCCTATCGGGCCGAAGGAAGGCATGGTCTTCATGCCGACCTATCTCAACAATCGCGCGGCCTCCATCTATGGCGGCTCGAACGAGGTTCAGCGCGGCATCATGGCAAAGCTGGTGCTGGGGCTTTAGGCCTTCCGCGCAATCAGCAGCGTCGTGGTCTGGGTGAAGACCGTCTCGTCGTTCTGGTTCATCAGGATGTGGCGGTTCTTCACGACGCCTCGATCGGGCTTCGACGATGACGGTTTTGTCTCGATGCACTCGATGACGAGGCGGAGCGTGTCGCCCATTTTCGCCGCCTTGTGAAACCGCACTTCGTCATAGCCGAGCGCGCCGATGACGGCGGTTTCTTCCGGCAGGCGCGAGGCGAGCCAGAGGACGATCGCCTGCACATGCGTGCCGCAAGCGGTCAATGTGCCGTAGACGGATTTCGCGGCGGCCGCTTCATCGACATGGAAGGACTGCGGGTCCCACTTCAATGCGAAGGAGACGATTTCGTCCTTCGTTAACTCATAGCGCGCGGGAATGTCGTGTCGCTCGCCGAGCACAAAGTCGTCGAAATGGCGCATGCGGGTTCTCCCTCTTTTCCCGTCATAGAGGCTGAGCAGATAGTCGGAAGAAAGCAAGACGTGGATGGCCCGGTCAAGCCGGGTCATGACGAATTGAAGTGGAAAAGAAAAAGGCCCGTGGATTGATCCACGGGCCTTCGTCATTTCAACGGCCAATCGAATTACGCGAATTCGAAGAGACCCGCAGCACCCATGCCGCCACCGATGCACATGGTGACGACGCCGTATTTCACGTTCTGGCCGGCCTGCTTGCGGCGGCGGCCTTCGAGCAGGATGTGGCCGGTGCAGCGCGCGCCGGTCATGCCGAAGGGGTGGCCGATGGCGATGGAGCCGCCATTGACGTTGTACTTCTCCGGGTCGATGCCGAGGCGGTCGCGGCTGTAGAGGCACTGGCTCGCGAAGGCTTCATTGAGTTCCCAGAGGTCGATGTCGTCGACCTTGAGACCGTGGCGCTCAAGAAGGCGCGGCACGGCGAAGACAGGGCCAATGCCCATTTCGTCGGGCTCGCAACCGGCGACGGCGAAGCCGCGGAAGACGCCGAGAATGTCGGAGCCGTTCTTTTCGGCTTCCTTGCGCTCCATCAGCACGACGGCGGCGGCGCCGTCCGACAGCTGCGAGGCGTTACCGGCGGTGACGTACTTGCCTTCCTTCACCTTCTGGCCGTTCTTGAAAACGGGCTTCAGCGAAAGAAGCGACTCGAGCGTCGTTTCCGGGCGGTTGCACTCGTCCTTCTCGACGACATAGTCGACCAGCGACTCTTCGCCGGTTTCCTTGTTCACGACCTTCATCTTGGTCTTCATCGGGACGATTTCGTCCTTGAAGATGCCGTTCTGCTGCGCGGCGGCGATGCGCTGCTGGCTGCGGAGCGAGTACTCGTCCTGATATTCGCGCGAGACGTTGTAACGCTCGGCAACGATCTCGGCGGTCTCGATCATCGCCATCCACAGCTCGGGCTTTTCCTGCATGAGCTTTTCTTCGGTCAGACGATTGTAGTTCTGACCGCCCATCTGGACGAGCGAGATCGATTCGACGCCGGCGCCGATTGCGACCGGCACGCCTTCATTGACGATGCGGCCGGCGGCCATGGCGATCGTCTGCAGGCCCGAGGAGCAGAAGCGGTTGACCGTGGTGCCCGACGTGGTGACGGGGCAGCCCGCCCAGATGGCCGAGAGACGGCCGATATTCATGCCGGTCGCACCTTCCGGGGCGCCGCAGCCCATGATGACGTCTTCGACCTGGGCCGGGTCGATCTTCGCGCGCTCGATGGCATGCTTGATCGCGTGGCCGGCCATGGCCGCGCCGTGGGTGTTGTTGAAGCCGCCGCGGCCAGCCTTGGCAAGGCCGGTACGGGCGGTCGAGACGATGACTGCTTCTCTGGACATGGACGGTCTCCCGACGGGTTGAAACTGGCTTTTAATGCCGGTTGGTTCGTGTCCGGTCCGGCTTTCGCCGCCTTTACCCAACGGGCCCCGGCACTTTGAGGCGCACCTTAAACGCAGGCCCTGCCCGGACAAAGCGGAATCTCCGTCCATTTCCGCAGCGGAGAGCCGGATGTTCTGTTCGGATTTGAACAGGGGGCCGCCCAGAAGCGGGGCTGTGGAGTGCCTCATTCTTGCCCCGAAATTTCCCCGTAACCGCCTGCCCCTCACCCGCATGGGGTCACATTCACCCCCCATATTGCCAACATGGAAGACCGGCCCTGTGCCGGCAGAACGCGAAAGGGGAACGAGATGAAACAGCTTGCGATCGTTGCGGGTCTCAGCCTGACTACCGCCATCGGCGCGGCGCTGACCGCGCAGACTGCATCTGCGTCCGATCCGCTTCCCTTGCCGCGCCCCGCGGCGAGCGAAATCTCATTCGATCACCCGGCACCGGGCCTTGCCGAGCGCACCGTCTATGTCAGCGCGGCCGACCCCGAGGCGCCTTATTCGCAGGGCTATGGCGTGAACGACAGCGCTCGAGTGGTTTTCCCGGTCTATTTCCCGTCCGGCTGGACGACGCCGTCCGACGAGGCGGAAACCATGCTGCGGGCGGTCGCCGAGGAAATCACCTATCGCGGGCTCACCGATATCCGCGTTTCAGCCTCCGAGGCGGCGCTGACGACGCCGGAACTCGCTGTGGAACGCGATACCGTGGCGCGCGTCGAGGCCGTCGCGACGTCGCTCGAAAAATTCGGCGTGCCGGAAAAGTGGATCGCCGTGCAACCGATTGCCGGTTCGGACGTTTAATTCCTGAAGTCTTGCGGCGACGCCCCCTCAGCGCCGCTGCGATCCTCGAAAGACCCGGCGTTATCCCGCCCCTCATAGGTCCCCCACCCCCAGGGATGACGCCGGGTCCTTCACTCGACAATCCTCGCATCACTTGAGGCCCGCCTTCCCCGGCGGGCCCTTTTCTTGTCTCCGGCGGCGCGAACGTCTAGATAAGGCGTCGCTGTATCCTCCTCCGCTGGAAGTTCCCCCATGAGTACAAGACAGGTCGACACAAGCGGCTTTGGCGCTTTTGCCGGGCCGGTTCTCCGAGACGGCAACAAATTCACACTCGAGATCGCGGCGCATCACCTCAATGCAGATGAGCGGCTTCATGGCGGCATGATGATGACGCTCGCGTCCATCGTGCTCGGCGATGTGGCGCGCGAAACGGCCGGCGAAAAGCATCCCGGCGCGCGCGTGAGCCCGCTATCGCTCAATTGCGACTTCGTGAGCGCAGGCGAGAAGGGCGAAACGATCGAAGGGCGCGCAGAAGTGACGCGCGCGACGCGGACCGTGCTCTTCATCTCGGGCGAACTGCGCGCCGGCAGCCGCATCCTGATGACGGCAACGGGCGTCTATTCGATCAAGGCACCGGAGGACAAGTGAGAACGCCGCTTCCCTCGCCCCGTGACGTGGCCGCGCCCGAAGGCTGGCGGGTGAGCGCGCTTCACGACCCTTTCGAGGCGCATGTGGGACCGCTCTTCGAGCGCGACGGCGGGGACGGCACGCGCATTTTCGGCTTCATCGTGGATGACCGCCATGTGAATGCGGCGGGCGATGTGCATGAAGGCATGATGCTGACTTTTGCCGATGCCTTTCTCGGCAGCGCCGCCAATCGCGGCGCAGACGGCAAGGGCTGCGTGACGCTCAGCATGCAGGCGAGTTTCCTGAAGGCGGCGCGCGCCGGCGATCTCGTCGAGTGCCACACGCGGCTCGAGCGGAGGACGCGCACCATCATCTTCGTCTCCGGGCGGCTCAGCGTCGGAGACGAAGACATGGTGACAGTGACGAGCCTCTGGAAAGTGCTTGGCGAACGCTGACTTCCGCCGTCAGAGAATGCTCTGCACGGGGAGAAGGTCGTCGAACTCCGGCTCGCGCTTCTCTGACTTGGCCGCGAAGCTTTCCATCATGTCATGCGGCTGGAACATGCCGGTCTGCCAGACGGCGATATGTTTCAGGCCATCGGCGATCGAGTGATCGCGCGCATAATTGATCATTTCCTTCGAGCCGTAGACGGCAAGCGGCGAGCGGGCGGCGATGTCCTTCGCGATGCCCATGACGGCGGCGAGCATCTCTTCCTGCGTGTCGAACACGGCGTTGACGAAGCCGCTGGACTTTGCCTCCTCGGCGAAGAGGCGCCGGCCCGTATAGGCAAGTTCGCGCACGAGGCCCTGCGGCATCAGATGCGGCAGGCGCGGGAAGGTGCCGACATCCGCCGTCATGCCGATATTGATTTCCTGGATGCAGAAGAAGGCGTCCTTCGTGCAATAGCGCATGTCGCAGGCAGATGCGAAATCGACGCCACCGCCGATGCAGCCCCCCTGCACCGCCATCAGCACCGGCATGCGCGCCTCATCGAGACAGGAAAAGGTCTTCTGAAGTTTCAGCACGGTCTGCATCAGGTTTGCGCGGATGCGACCCGTCTCCTTGCCCGCCATGTCCGGGCCGGAGGTGAAGACGGACAAGTCCATGCCCGAAGTGAAATGCTTGCCCGTCGATGAAATGACGATCACGCGAGCAAGCGCGCCTTCGTCGATCTCGCGCACGATTGCGGGCAGGTCATGCCAGAAATCGCGGTTCATCGCGTTCATCTTTTCCGGACGGTTCAGAACGATATGCGCGATATGGTCCTTGATCTCGACTTTGAAACAGGCCGAATCCTTCATGTGTGTTCTCCGCTGAACCCAGGTTTTGCCGGGACCTTACCATGCCGGGCGGATGCGCAAAGGAGGGTCGGGTGCGCAATGGGCATCCGCCATTCGAGATTGTGGACAAGCATGCTTGCGCGGGCCGTGCGGAACCGCTTTCTTATGGCCAAGAAACCTATTCAACAGCCCAAGGGGAGGCCGAAATGGCGATCAACTACGACAAACTCATGAGCCTGAAGGCGACCGGCCAGGAGTTCAGCTATGGCGACCGCGAAACCATGCTCTACGCGCTTGGCATCGGCTTCGGGCGCGATCCGCTGGACGCAAAGGAGCTACCCTTCGTCTATGAGAAGAACCTGAAGACGGTGCCGACGCTTGCGACCGTGGTGGCCTGGGGCGCGGGCGCCATCGGCGACAGCGGCATCAACTACGCGATGGTGGTGCATGGCGAGCAGAAGCTGAAGCTCTACCGCCCGCTGCCGGTGGCAGCGAAACTCACGGCCGACAGCCGCGTGGTGGGCGCTTGGGACAAGGGCGAAGGCAAGGGTGCGATCATCGTCACCGAAACGGACCTCACCGAAAAGGGCGGCGACAAGCTCTGCACGCTGACTTCGACCATTTTCGCGCGCGGCGACGGCGGCTTTGGCGGCCCGCGCGAGGGCGCGCCCGAACCCCACAAGCTGCCGGACCGCGCGCCGGACATGAGCGTGGATGCCGAGACGCGGCCGGACCAGGCCCTGCTCTACCGGCTTTCGGGCGACCGGAACCCGCTCCACTCCGACCCCGAGTTCGCCAAGGCGGTCGGCTTTCCCAAGCCGATCCTGCACGGGCTCTGCACCTATGGCACCTGCTGCCGCGCAATCATCACGGGCGCGCTCGACCATGACCCGACGCAGATCACGGGCTTCGATGTGCGCTTCTCGGCGCCCGTCTTCCCTGGCGACACAGTGACGGTCGATCTCTGGAAGGACAAGGGCGTGATCTCTTTCCGTGCCCGCGTGAAGGAACGCGACGCGGTCGTCATCAACAACGGCAAGTGCACGCTGAAGGCCTAACTCACCCCACCTTCGCGAGCCCCTTGCACAGGGACGCAGGAAAGAGATAAATCGAGCCGGGCGAGACATCCGCCCGGCTTTTTTCATGTGAACACTGCATGACCAGCGACGACGCAATCCCTCCCGGACTGACCGTCACTCATCCGTTTGCGGATAAAACGCATCCCGGCGAGACAGAAGGCGATGATCCGCTTTCGATCATGGAACGCCTGATAGCGGCAGGCGACCGCGAAGCAGCGCTTACCCATGCAGAACACATCGCTGCGGAGCGGCAGCGGGAAGGATGGCCGGCAGGGCTCATCGCTTCGCTCGCCCATTGCGTGATCGATCTCGGTGAACCCGAGCGCGCGGCTGCGCTGATCGTTCCCCTGATGCAGTCCGGCGAGGCCAATCCACGCAGTCTCATGGTGCTTGCCCGCGCCCTTAGCCTGGCCGGGCGGCATCAGGAAGCGCTCGATGCGCTCAGCGAAGCGAGTTTCCTCGACGGCCAGTCGGCGGAAGTGCTTCTTGCGCTCGGCGCAGCACGGCTGGCCGCGGAGGACACCGCGCGCGCCATTGCCGATTTCGAGCGTGTGTTGCGAGTTGCGACAGATGATGGCGAGCGCGACTCCGGCCTGCGCGCAGAGGCGCATTTCCGGCTCGGCGAGACCTGGGCGCTGCTCGACGAACGCGAGCGCGCGGCGCGGAATTTCCGTTCGGCGCAGGCAGAAGACCCGGCGGACCGGCGCGGCGCAGGTATCCGCCTTGCCGAGCTTGAGGCGCAGCCCGCGCCTGCCCGCGCGAGTGCGGCCTATGTGCGTGCACTCTTCGACGGCTATGCGCCTCGCTATGAGGGGCACATGGTCGAGACGCTAGCCTATCGCGGGCCCGAGCTTCTGCGTGCGGCGGCGGAAGCGGCTGAGGGGTTTGCGGCAGCCGCGCCTTATGACGCAATCGATCTTGGCAGCGGCACCGGGCTTTCGGGAAAGGTCTTTGCTCCCTTTTGCCGCTCGCTCCTGGGTGTCGATCTCAGTCCGCGCATGTGCGCGGCGGCAGAAGCCTCCGGCTTTTATTCGGACGTCGTTACAGGCGACATCATCCCGGCACTCAACACCGCATCACGACCGTTCGGCCTCGCCATTGCCTGCGACACACTGATCTATCTCGGCGACCTCGATCCGCTTTTCGGCGCGGTTGAAAGATCGGTTTCACCGAATGGGTGGTTCGTCTTCTCGACGGAAAAATCGGACGGCAAATCCGATGAGGCCGCGGCGCGCGGCTTCGAGATCGGCCCGTCACGGCGCTTCCGGCATACCGAAACCTATATTCGCGAACGTACCAGTGCGCATGGCTTCGATGTTGTTTCCTTCGGCAGCTGCGTGCTGCGGATGGAGAAGCGTCAGCCTGTAGAAAGTTTCGTTTGCGTCTTGCGCCGTCGGTGACCGGCTTTGCGGCTCAACGAAAGCCCGATAGTGTTGGCGAGAGGCTGGCCCTGGCGATCTGTGCCGACTGATTGCAGGGCGGAGCGATTTTCGGGAAGGCATGCGCGAGCGGGGGTTGGAATTGCTGCGGGAGATGGGCGCGCGTACCGTAAGCGCGGCAAAAGCGGGCATGCGGAATCTCGGTCCACAAAAGCGCTCCATTGCCGTTGTGGCGGTGGCGTTTCTGCTCGCCTTGCCGCTTGTCGCACAGGTCTGGGAACCCGGCGACCCGTTGCCCGGCCCGATGAGCAATCGCGAAGACGGGCTCGACATTCCCGAGGACGAGTCCGTGCTTTCTCTGCCCGCGACGCGCAAACCCGAACCGCGCGTTATCTATCCGCCGCCGCAAAGGCCGGTGCCCGATGCATCGCTGGACGAAACCACAAGCGTCCCGGCGGTTCCAATGCCATCCGCCCCGAGCACCGAAGACGACCCTGAAGATTTCCTCTGCCTGCGGGCGCCGGCGGGCAAGGCAGCTCCGGTGCCACCGCCTTTCGACCAGTGGCTTGTGCTCGTTTGCACACAGGATGGGCAGGTGCTGGTGCCGGTCGAGGGGGAAGCCTGGGTGGTGCGCGGCTCGGCCGATATCGTGTCGCTTTTCGCGCTGCCGCCCGGCGCGGAGGCTCCGAAGCAGGGCGCCGGTTTCGATGCACGCTACGATATCCGCTTCGAGGAAATAAGCGGTGGCGAGGCGACCGGCGAACGCAGAGAGCGCGCCACCAGCCTGCTCCGGCTGGCAACAAACCAGAATGAAGCCTTGCCGGACTTTCGGGACATCTGGCAACTCGACGCCCTCTCCAATGTTGGTGGGACGCGGTACAATGTCTTCTTCTACAGGACAGGTGAGCGGCCGACGCGCCTCATCGTCTGTCTCGACCGCTGCATGAAGGCGCTTCATGTCGACGTGCTGAGCGGCGCCGAAGCGAAAGAAGTTCTCGGGCGCTGATGGCCCGCATAAATTGACACAAACTGTGCCGATATATAGAACAATCCGCCGGCAGACGCGGGAAGCCGCACAGACGGGACAAAATGCGATGACCAGAGGATATGAGTTCTACGGCGCGGAAGTGAGCTACTTCTCGGGCAAGGTGCGCGCCTATCTGCGCTACAAGCGCATCCCCTTTTCCGAAATCACACCAACGCGCGACATCTACCGCAATGTGATCCTTGCCCGTGTCGGCTGGCCGGTGATCCCCGTGGTGGTGACGCCGGAGGACGAGACCTGGCAGGACTCATCCGAGATCATCGACAATTTCGAGGCGCGGTTTCCCGAGGCGCCGGTCTATCCCGAAGGCGCGCGGCAGAAGCTCGCGGCGCTGCTCATCGAAGCCTATGCGGATGAATGGCTGAAGCTGCCGGCCATGCATTACCGCTGGACGAAGAACCGCGACTTCGCGATCTCGGAATTCGGGCGGCTGTCGCGGCCCGATCTCGACAAGGCAGGACAGCGTGCTACGGGCGAGGAAACGGCGAAGCCCTTTGCGGGCGCCCTCCCCTTTCTCGGCGTGTCGGAGGCGACGGGGGCGGCCATCGAGAAATCCTACGAGGGATTGCTTGCCGAACTCGATGCGCATTTTGCCAAGCACGGCTTCCTGTTCGGTACGCGGCCCTCGATCGGCGATTTCGGACTTTACGGGCCGCTCTATGCGCACCAGTTCCGCGATCCGGCATCGGGCGAGATCATGAAGAAGCTCGCGCCGAATGTTGTGAAATGGGTGCAGCGGATGACGAAGCCGCCCGCTCCCAAGGGCGGCGCCTTCCTCGCGCATGATGAAGTGCCGGAGACCATCCTTCCCATCCTTGCACGGATGATGCAGGAATTTCTGCCCGTGCTCAAAAAAACGGCAATTGCCCTGAAAGAGCATGTGGAGGCGAACCCGCAGCTCATCGCGGGCAAAGAGCCCGTACCGCGCGCACTCGGCCAGCATGAATTCGCGCTGGAAGGCGCGACAGGTACGCGGGCAATCTTCACCTTCGAGCTCTGGATGCTTCAGCGTGGACTCGATTTCCTTGCGACGTTGCAGGGGGAACAGCGCGAGAAGGCGATTTCCATGCTAGAAATGGCGGGTGGCGGCGAGCTACTTTCCTTCCCCGCCTTCCCGCGCCTGACGAGGCGCCAGTTCCGTCTGGTTCTTGAATGAGCGATAGCGGCTTTCTCTCACGTCTATTCGGCCGGCGCCGCGCGGCGCAACCCGAACCGGCGGCGACATACGAACCGCCGGAATTTCCGAAGCCCACAGGAGTCCCCATGTCCAGCGAAGGCCTGCACGAAACCAATCTGTCGCCCGAAGCGCTCAACCTGCACCGCGCCATCGTGTCGCTGATGGAGGAGCTCGAGGCCGTCGATTGGTACAACCAGCGCGCCGAAGCCTGCACCGATCCGGAGCTCACGAAAATCCTCGAGCACAATCGCGACGAGGAAATCGAGCATGCGGTGATGGTGCTGGAATGGCTCCGCCGCAACAATCCGCGCTTCGACAAGGAGATGCGCGAGCGGCTGTTCAAGGACGGACCCATCGGGAAGGACTGAACCTCACCGCACCTGACCGCCATCAACGACGAGCACCTCGCCGGTGATGAAGCTCGCGCGGGGGCTGGCGAGGAAGAGGGCAGCATCCGCGATGTCCTCGACCGTGCCGAAGCGGCGGAGCGCCACTTCGCGCTTGATCCAGCGGTCCCAGGCTTCGGGCCGCTCCTTCGTGTTGCGGTCCCAGACACCGCCTTCAAAGAGAATGTTGCCGGGGGCGATGGCGTTGACGCGCAATCCTTCCTTGCCAGTGAACTTAGCGAGCTGGCGCGTCAGATGATTGATGCCGGCCTTCGAGGCGGCATAGGTGAGCGAGGTGCCCAGTGCATCGACGCCTGCGATGGATGAGATCAGGATGAGGCTTGCATGTTCGCGCGTCTCGCGCGGGCGCATAAGGATGCGGCGTGCGGCCTCGCGCGCGAGATAGACGGAACCGAAGAGGTTCTGCTTCATGTCGGCGTCCCAATCCTCGTCCGACACATCGAAGCCCAATGGCGCGCGCGACAGGCCGACATTCGCGACCGCGCAGTGAAGCGGGCCCAACGCCGCTTCCGCCGCATCGAGCGCCGCGGCGATTTCCGCCGAGGCCGTCATGTCGCCTGCGACGGTGAAAAGATTTTCGGGCTTAATACCTTCCGCAATCAGCGCCTTATGTGCTGCATCGAGCGATGCTTCGCCGCGCGCGGCGAGTGCCACTTGTGCGCCTTCGGCAGCAAAGGCGCGCGCCATGCCGAGGCCAATGCCGCGGCTCGCACCGGCGATGAAGACATGCTTGCCTTCCAGTTCGAGTTTCATGTCCCCTCCTTTGCAAACTCTAGAATCTGTCGCCCCGGATCACCATGACTTCTGAGACCGTGACGATGCCGATATGGCGGCGCACCAGTTCGAAGACCGGCTCCAGCACTTCATTCAGCCTTTCCTCCGAGGCGATGATGCTGACAGAGACCATCGTGCCCGCCGCGGAAGGCAGGCCCTCCCGGCTCCACACACCGTGATGCCCCTTGCCGCCGATGACCGGCAACACCGTGTAGCCGTTCACGTCCAGCCGGTCGAGGAGATCGGTCAGACGCTTCTGCGCCGGTGCTTCGAGCAGGATCTCAATGCGCTTCTTTCTGTGCATGTCCATTGCGTCACCTCATCCGGCAATTCGCTCTGCCACCGCTGCATAAAGCGGGATGCCGAGCGCGAGGTTGAAGGGGAAGGTCACGCCGAGTGACAGCGTGAGATAGATGGCGGGGTTTGCTTCCGGCAATGCAAGCCGCATGGCGGCAGGTACCGCGATATAGGAGGCCGAGGCCGCCAGCGTGATGAAGAGGGCGGCGCCGCCCACCGAGAGCCCGAGCATGGCCGCGAAAGCGGCGGCGAGCGCAGCAGAGATGAGCGGAAAATAGATGCCGAAGGCGATGAGTGCCGGCGACAACTCGCGCCCGCCCTGACGCAGGCCCCGGCCCGCGACGAGGCCCATGTCGAGCAGGAAGAGGCAGAGGATGCCCCGGAAGGGATCGACGATGAAGGGTGCGATCATGTCCATGCCGCGCTCACCTGTCGCCCAGCCGATCAGGAAGGCGCCGACGAGAATGACGATGGAGCCGTTGGTGCCGACTTCACGAAGCAGCGTTCCCATGCCCTCGCCCTGCCCGCCTGCCTCTTTCGGTGCGGCGCGGCGGGCGAGGAGAAGGGCCGCAACGATGGCCGGGGTTTCCATGACGGCGGCAACGGCAATCAGATAGCCCTCGAAGGCGAGGCCGAGGCTTTTGACGATCTCGGTCGCGGCGACGAAGGTGACGATGGAGATGGAGCCGTAATGGGCGGAGACGGCGGCGGCATCGATGGCGCCGAGGCGAGTGGTGAGCCTTAAAAGTGTGTAGCCGATGACGGGGATGGCAAATGAGAGCCCGATACCGGCCAGG
The DNA here is from genome assembly GCF_046297875.1 of Parvibaculum sp. Classification (GTDB taxonomy): domain Bacteria; phylum Pseudomonadota; class Alphaproteobacteria; order Parvibaculales; family Parvibaculaceae; genus Parvibaculum. Next base: position 409,990 of record NZ_JBKBHD010000001.1, read on the forward strand.
ATCGTCAGGCCCATCGACGCATCGAGGCCGGATTTCGCAACCTCGGTACCGCCCTTGAAGCCGATGGCAAGCATCAGATAAAGCGCGAGGAACTTGGCTGCCGCTTCAGGCACCGAAAGGTCCGAGCGGACCAGCGCCGCGGCAACACCGAGCGCGAAGAAGAGCACCATCGGCGAGACAAGGTTTTGTACCGCCAGATCGAGTATCGACAAGATCACCTCCCGGAAGGATCGGCCCCGACGCTGCGTCAGGCAGGCGAAGTGGGGGCTCCCTTGTGGCGGCCCCCGGCGCTGCTAGACTTCATGCAAAAGAATACGGGAGTAAATAGGGAATGGACTACACACAAATCAAGACCGAGAAGCGCGGCAACATCCTTATTCTGACGATGAACCGGCCGGACCGGCTGAACGCATGGACCGGGCGCATGGCCGCCGAGCAGGCGGACGCCATCAAACGGGCAAATGACGATCCCGATATCGGCGCCATCGTGATGACAGGCGAAGGGCGCGGCTTCTGTGCGGGGGCGGACATTTCCGACACATTCCAGTCGCGGATCGACGGCCAGGACCGCAACAACGACAATGGCGGCATGCCGAGCGATGTGGACTGGATCGAGCTCGTGCGCTCCTCGAAGCCGATGATCGCCGCCGTGAACGGACCGGCGGTCGGCATCGGCGTCACCATGATCCTTCCCTTCGATGTGATCGTGGCGGCGGAAGAAGCGAAGTTCGGCATGGTCTTCGTGAAAATGGGCATAGTGCCGGAGCTCGCCTCATCGCATTTTCTCGTCAGCCGCATGGGCTGGGGCCAGGCGAACGAGATGATGCTGACCGGCAGGCTCTATCCCGCAGCGGAGGCTAAGGAAAAGGGGCTCTGCGAATATGTGGTTCCCGGTACGCAGCTTCTCGACAAGGCGCTCGAGATCGCAAGCCTCATTGCCGAGAACCCATCGCGCCAGCTGCGCATGACGAAGCAGCTCATTTCGCAGAATGCCTGCGAGACCGACATGAAGGCAGCGCAGAAGCGCGAAGTCGAGGCGCTCAAGGTCTGCTACACATCGGCCGAGCACAAGGAAGCGGTGGACGCCTTCCTCAACAAGCGAAAACCCGACTTCCGGAAGGCCGCGCAGCAGGCGGCGGAATAGCGCCATGAGCGGGCGATACGAGGTCGAGCGCATTCCCTTTCATCTGCACTGGCAGGAGAAGTCCCTTTTCAAGGAGACCTATGCAGGCGCGCTCGACACCATCGTCGTCGAAGGCCAATACCTGAAGCCGAAAGGCTCTACTTCGAAGACTGTGCTGATCTTCATGCATCCGTCCGGCACGATGAACCTGCTGCCGATGCCGAACGCCGCTGCCGCGGCGGGCATTCCCTGCCTCACCTGCGGCAGCCGCTATCCGCACAATGACAGCGCGCTCATCATGGAGAAGGTGCTGCTCGATCTCGGGCACTATGTCCGCTACGCCAAGGAGAAGCTCAGCTTCGAAAAAGTCGTCCTCGCAGGATGGTCGGGCGGCGGCTCGCTGTCTATGTTCTATCAAAGCCAGGCCGAGAAGCCGACGATCACCGCAACGCCCTGGGGCGACCCTGTGGATGTCGCGGGCGCCGGGCTCATTCCCGCCGATGCCGTGCTGCAGCTCGCGGCGCATGTGAGCCGCGCGATCACGCTGACCGAATGGCTCGACCCTTCGATCCGCAACGAACTCGACCCGGAAGACCGCGATGTGGAGCTCGATCTCTACGATCCGCGCAATCCAAACCAGCCGCCCTACACCGACGCCTATCTCGAGCGCTTCCGCGCGGCACAGATGGCGCGTTCGGGGCGGATCGATGCCTGGGTTCGCGGTACGCTCGAACGGCTGAAGCGTGAAGGGCGCGGCGGTGAGGAACGCAGCTTCGTTGTGCATGGCACGATGGCCGATCCGCGCTGGCTCGATCTCTCTATCGACCCGAACGACCGCAAGGGGCCGAACTGGTGCTTCATGGGCGAACCGAAGACCGTCAACATGATGCCGGCGGGGCTTGCGCGCTATTCCTCGCTCCGCTCCTGGCTGTCGCAATGGTCCTACCGGGAAAGCCGGGCGAACGGGCCGAAATGTGCGGGCGACATATCGGTGCCCGTGCTCGTGATCGAGAACAGCGCCGATGACGGCTGCACGCCCTCCCATGCGGCGCGGATATTCGCGGGCGTTCAACATGACGACAAGGAACTTCATGTCGTCAAAGGCGCGACACACTATTATATAGGCCAGCCGGACAAGGTGGCCGAAGCCGTCGGCATTGTGGCCGGATGGCTCAAGAAGAAAAAACTGCTGGATTGAACTCAATGAACTCCGTTGTGTGCGAGACGCCGGTGCGGCGCGAACTGCCGCTGCCGCAGGGCAAGATTTCCTATCTCGAATGGGGCGCGGACGATCCTCACAAGACGCCGCTTCATTTCGCGCATGCCAATGGCTTCAACGGACAGACCTATTCGCGGATTCTTTCCGGGCTTTCCGACCGCTTTCACATTCGCGCCTGGGATGCGCGCGGGCACGGCGCGACGACGCTGCCGGCCGATCCCTCGCGCCACCGCAACTGGTATGTCTATCGCGACGATCTCATTTCGATGATCGAACCCTTCGTGAAGGCGACGGGGCGGAAGATCATTCTCGCCGGTCATTCGATGGGCGGGGCGGCGAGCGTCATGGCGGCGGCGGCGCGGCCCGATCTCGTGCGCGGGCTTGTGCTCGCCGATCCGGTGATGATCCCGTCCGGTGCGCGCTACATCATGCTGCTCTCGCAGCGGCTCGGGTTCGACGGCAACCCGCTCGCGCTTGGCGCGGAAAAGCGGCGCGCGCGCTTCCCGGACAAGGAGAGCGCCGTGTCGCGTTATGAAGGGCGCGGCGCCTTCAGGACATGGCCGCGCGGCTTCATCGAAGACTACATCGCGGGCGGGACGCGGGCACGCGATGACGGACAGATCGAGCTTTCATGCGCGCCCGCCTGGGAAGCGGCGAACTTCCGCGCGCAGGGCCACAATATCGGCAAGTCCGTGCGCGTACTGCATGTGCCTTTCGCCCTGCTCTATGCCGAACATGGAACGACCTGCCGCCCGCCCTTCCCCGAACTCCTGAAGCGCCGCGACCCGAAGGCGCATGTGATGCAGGTGAAAGGCGCGACGCATTTCTTGCCGATGGAATTTCCCGATGTGGTGGCGCAGGAAATCCGCGCCTTCACGGACAGGCTGGAAGCGGAAGAACGCTAGCGCGCTGTCAGTCCGGCACCAATGCGCTCGTTCATGATTTCCGTGCTGCCATCGGTATAGGCGGCAATCTTCGCGCATGCGAGGTGGCGGCCCAGGCCGTGCTCCTCCCTGAGCCCGTTTGCGCCCATGGCCTGAATGCAATCGGCAATGCGCGGCAGGGTCACGCGGCCCGAAAATTTCTTCGCATGGGCGGCCGCCATTACCGCATCTCCATCGGCGTCGATCAGCTGACCGGCATGAGCGGTGAGCGCACGCAATGCCTCGAGGTCGTTTGCGACATTGCCGAGCGACCAGTTGAGCCCCTGATGGGCGAGAAGCTTCTTGCCGAAGGTTTCGCGCGAGGCGCCATAGCGGAGCGCCCTGTCAAGCGCATCAGCCAGCATGCCCGCGCACATGGCGGCGACATAGACGCGCGCGCCATTCACGCCCTTCATGGCGAGCTTGAAGGCCTCGCCAGGCGGGGCGAGCATGTCGTCTTCGCTCGCGATGTAGTTTTCGAGCGTGAAGCCGCCCGCACCGATCGCATGGCCGCCCATGAGGTCATAGCCGGGGCCGCGGGTGAAACCCGGCCGCCTCGCATCGACGAGGAAGCAGGCAATGCCGCGCCAGCCGGCGGAAGCATCGGTCTGCACATAGGTGATGAAGAGATCGGCGATCGTCACGTTGGTGATCCAGGCCTTTTCACCGTCGAGACGCCAGCCGCCATCCACTTTCCGGGCGCTGGTGCGGATCGAGGAGAAGTCGCTGCCGGCGCCCGGCTCGCTCAGCGCCGTTGCGCCGAATATCCCGCCCGACATGAGGGCCGGGATATGGGTGTCGCGGTGATGAGCATTGGGCGAGAAAGCAAGCCGCGCCGCCACATTCTGCGTATTCACCATCGAGAAAGTGAAGGCCATGTCGGCGCCGGACATTTCCTCGCAAAGCGCGAGTTTGACGAGATAGCGCTGGCCGAGCCCGCCTTGCGCCTTTGGCGTTTCGAGACGGAGGAGGCCGAGCGCAGCCGCCTCGTGCAGCGCCTCAACGGGCTGGCGCCGCTCGCGCTCCCATGCCGCCGCATTCGGGCGGACAGTGCTTTCGGTGAACGCGGCTGCGCGGTCGAGCAGCGCCGCTTCATCCGGCGTCAGCAGGTGACGAAGAAATCCTCCCATATCCCCCCTCTCCTTATGTCAGACGCCGAGGCCTTCGATTACTAGAGATTCAAGGTGCGTGCGCATTTCTTCCGGTATCGGGATCGCCTTGCGCGTGGTGAGATCCAGCGCGATGGCGACGGCTTCGGCGGTTGCGATTGCCTCGCCGGTTTCAAGGTCGAACAGCCAGTGGCACCATGTATAGGTTTTCGGTCCCACCTGTTTCAGCCCGCTTCTGAGCGTGACGATGTCGCCGACGCGTGGATAGCGGCGATAGACGAAGCGATATTCAAGCGCGGCGCCGCCAATGGTCGGCGTTTTCGAGCGATCCGTGCCGTTCGTCTGCACGAGCAGGTTCGGAATGCCGTCGGAGACGATGCCCATGAAATTGCGCACGGTGAGGAAGCCCTGCGCATCGCAGAGCGCGGGCATGATCTCGCCCTGCCAGACGCGAACCATGCCCATGGCGTCCGCTTCTTTCAGTTTCGGCGCCGGGCGAGGATCGTAGAGTTCGAGGCCGCGCGGGGCGCCATGCGCCGGGCGCTCCACAATGAGGGCCTTTGCCGCCGCCTTGGCCTTGGCGGGAAGCGGCTTCACCTCGCGGGTTTCGTCATCCACCCATTGCACTTCGGCATTGAAGGTGGCGGCGGGTTCGCCCGACGCCGTGTTCACCATCTCCTCATAGACGCTGAGACCGTAGTCGCGCACTTCGAGAATGCCCGCACGGAGGAAGAAGGGCGCGCCGGGGCGCTGTTCGCGCAGGAAACAGACATGATGATCGCTCACCTGCAGCCGGGCACCTTCATTGCGCGCGAAGCGGGGCCCAAGACCGAGCGCGAGGCCAAGCGCGGCAAGTCCCTGCCCCGCCTTCTCGACATAGAACTGCACATTCATGTGCCCCATCTGGTCGCATTCCCACGTCTGGACGCTCGACCTTGCGACTTCGATCATCTCGCTCATGCTTTTCTTCCGTTTCTTGATTGCGAATTGTTCAGAGGCGTTGACGGATCGGCTCCGGCAAGGGAACGGCCTTGCGCGTCGCCTTGTCGAACAGCAGCGCCGCGCCTTCCGCCGCACAGGCAGGCTCGCCCGTGTCGCCGCTGAAGAGCCAATGCCGGTAGCGTAGCGTCTTGCCCTCCGTTTTCAGGATCGCGGTGCGCACAAAAAGCGTTTCGCCCGCGCGCAGCTCCCGCAGATAGGTCAGGCGCGTCTCGACCGTTGCCGTTGCAAGGCCGCGGGCGGCCTGTTCATGGCGGCCGAGTCCGGCATGGGCCCACATATGGCCCTGCGCATCGGAAAAGCGTGCCATGAAGAAGCGCGCATTCATGTGGCCGTTCGTATCGCATTCCCAGGTGTTGACGACAGAGCGGTTCGTCTCTGTCATGCCTTCCGCGTCGGCACGGACGAGCGAGACATCGCGCTCCACGGCCTCGCGCGGCAGCGAGCGGGCTTCGGCCACCGGCGGCAGCGAGACGCGCATCTGTTCCGCATTGGCGCGCACGCGATCGGGCCAGGGCGCGAGGCGGCGCGTTCCGAGATCGAGACAACCCGTATCGACCACATAGGTCGCTGCAAGGCGATCATCCAGCGCCTCGCGCATCTCCTGATAGATGCGCATTGTCTTGTCGCGGATTTCCAAGATGCCGGAGCGGATGGTGACGAGGTCGCTCGCGCGGAGTTCGCGGTGAAAACGGATGTGATGTTCGAGCGCGACATAGCCAAGGCCCGATGCCGCCTGATCGAGCGCGGCATGGCCGAGCGCCACGCGCAGATTGTAGGAGCTGTCGGAGCTTTTCGAGATGTAGTGCTGAATGTTCATATGGCCCATCTCGTCGCATTCCTGCAACGAGACATAGCCCTTGTAGGTGCCGATCATGCCGCTCATGCAAGCGTCCTCACATGCGGGAGAACGGCGGCGCGTTCCTCATCCGTGAAGGCGACCGTCTTGCGCGCGTCGAGATCGAGCATGACGGCAATCGCCTCGCCCGTTGCGGCGAGAAGGCCCGTTTCCGCATCGAACATGAAATGGGTGAAGGTCAGCGTCTTCCGTTCGACGCGGGTGAGCGTGCTGCGCACGACGAGCATGGCGCCGGAGCCGACCTCACGATGATAGTTGAGGCGCATTTCGAGAACGACCGTGCCGCGCCGCTTGTCCAGCATGTTGCGCTTGCCGAAGCCGAGCGCCTGCCAGAGATGGCCGGCGCCATCCGAGAAGCGCGCCATGTAGAAGCGCGAATTCATGTGGCCGAAATCGTCGCACTCCCATGGCATGACGGCGCCGCGATAGATTTCGATGAAATCCATGACGTCTTCGAGTTTGATATCGGGCAGACGTTTCTCGCGTTCGACGCCGCGCGCCTCCGCGTGAGGCGGCAGGGGCCCGAGGAAAGGCGCCGCGCGCCCCCTTGCCTCGTCCGGCCAAGGAATGAGCTTTCGCGCATCGAGATCGAAATGGCCGGAGACAGCGGTGATCGTCGCCGAGACCTCGCCCGTCGATGAATTGAACAATTCCTGGAAGCTCACCAGCGTACGCTCGCGGATTTCAACGGGGCGCGAGCGCATATGCATGATGTCGCCGGCGCGAAGCTCACGGTGGAAACGGATATGCTCCTCCAGCGCCACCATGGCACGGCGCTCGCCGCGCACCTGCGAGGGCGCGAGGCCAAGCGCATGGCGCAGATAGAAAGCGGCGTCGGAGGCACGGGCGACATAGAACTGCACGTTCATATGGCCGACCTCATCGCACTCCCATGTATTCACGGTGCCGCGAAACGTATCGAGAAATTCTGTCATCGGGTCATATTAAAGGACTGAATGGCGGGTGCCGCAGCATAGGGGTGGGGATGCCGCTTGTCATGCCTGCGGCAAAGCGGCGAGCCTGTGCGTGAGGAGGCCTTCGGCGGTGAAGCCGAGGGGGCGAAGCCTCCCCGAGCCTTCAAGCACGCGAAGGCCGATGAGGAGCGCCGCCAGGCAGAGGATTTCGCGGTGGGCGGCCTCTCCTTCGAGGCCAGTTGCGGCGCGGAGAGGACCGCCCAGCACTTCCAGAATGGCGATAACTCGGCCCGTCACCGCGCGGTCGAGATCGGCGGGAAGCACCTCCGCTGACATGAGCCTGCCCGCAAGGCGGACATGGGGCGCATTGCCCGCCGTTGCCTTCAATGCCTCTTTCGCCGCCGCTGCCAGAGCGGCGGCAGGACCGGCCGCCCGTTCCGCCGCCTCGCGCATTCGCCTTGCCAGATGGCCGAGTTCTTCCGCCGTGAGCGCGATCGCAAGCTCATCTATCCCCGCGAAATAGGTATAGACAGCGCCCGGCGCATAGCCCGCTTCGGCGGCCACAGCCCGCATGGTGAGTGCCTCCGGCCCGCCCGCATCGCAGACGCGGCGCGCGGCAGCGAGGATCGCTTTGCGCTTCAGATCGCGAATATCCTCGCGGCGCTTTTCGGCTGCATTTCGCATCAGAACTTGTAAGTCGAGCGGGAAACGCCTTCGGCTATCGGCGCACCGCTGTCACGCTCCTTCACGGCCTGCTGGAAGCCGACCGCCTCCGCGCGGTTTTTGAACCAGACGCCTTCAGGTGAATGGCGCGTTATGCCGTCGAACAGCGTCGCAAACATCTGCGTCGTTTGCAGGCCCATATTCTCATAGGCCTGATTGACCATGAGCTTCTGCATCATGAGCTGATTGCGCGGCACGCCAGCCATCCGCGCGGCAAGTGCCTCCACCCGCGCATCGAGTTCGGCTTCCGGCGCCGCCTCGAGCACTAGACCCATGTCGGCGGCTTCGGTTCCCGTCACGAGATCGCCGGTGAAGAGCATGCGCTTGGCGCGCTCCGGCCCCAGGCGGTAGACCCACATGGCCGTGGTGGGGCAACCCCAGACGCGGGCGGGCGGATAGCCGATCTTCGCATCCTCGGCCATCACCACCATGTCGCAGCAGAGCGCAATGTCGGAGCCGCCCGCAACGGCAAAGCCGCGCACCTTGGCGATGGTCGGCTTGTGGGAGCGCCAGAGCGACATGAAGTCCCTCGTGTTCGCGAACATCATGTTGAAATCGACCATCGGGTCCCAGGGCCGCGCATCGCCTGCCGCGACACCGGTTGCCCGGTTGCCGGCCGGTGCCTCGGCAAAATCCTTGAGGTCGTAGCCCGCGCAGAAGGCCCGGCCCGCACCTGTCAGCACGATCACATGGACGCCATCATCCTCGTTCGCGCGCTCGACGGCGGCGGCAATCTCGCGCGGCATGCCGGAGGCGATGGCGTTGAGCCGGTCCGGCCGGTTCAACGTGATGGTGGCCACACGGCCCTGCCGTTCATAGAGAATATGTTCGAAGGGCATAGGCTTTCTCCCACTTTTCCCTGTTATTGAACATATATCAATAATTTGAACAATGTTCAATTTATTGATCCGAAAGAGGCGGCGGGCATTCCGCGCCGCCGCCCCGATCAACCGGGCCGAAAAGCCGTCAGGCTGTGAGCCCCTTCAGGAAATCATCCATCCGCTTGTTGGCCGCCGCCGCCAAGGCGCCGGGGAAGGCGATGAAGCCATGCGCGCCGCCCGGGAAGACGGCAAGCTCCGCCTCGTTGCCCGCCGCGATCCAGCGGCCATACATGAAGAGCGAATCGTCCAATAGCGCATCGCGCGTGCCGATGGTGAAAAGCGCAGGCGGCATGTCGTGGAGCCTCGCATATAGCGGCGAGACATCGGGATCGCGCCGGTCGATATGAGGCGGCATGAAGGCATCGCCGAACTTCTCGATGTCGATGGTACGCAGGATCAGCCGCTCGTCGCCAAAGGCCTTCTGGCTCGGCGTCATCGACATGTCGAAGGCACCGAAAACGAGGTTCGCGCCCGCGAAGCCAGTGAAGCCGTGGCGGTCGCGCATGCGGAGCAGCGTGACGGCGGATAGATGCCCGCCCGCGGACTCGCCGCCAATCGCAAGGAGCCCGGTGCCGAATTCGGTTTTCGCGTTCTTGGCGAGCCAGATCGCCGCCGCCTCGCAATCATCCGGTCCGGCGGGATAGGGGTTTTCCGGTGCAAGGCGGTACTCGACGCTGACACAGGCGAAACCCGTGTTGTCCGCGATCCGCTCAAGCATCGGGTCTTGCTGGTCGGCGCCGCCGAGCACCCAGCCGCCGCCATGAATATGGAGATAGGCGCCTTTCGGGCTTACCTCCGGCGCGACGATGCGGAGTTTCACCTTGCCCAGCTTGCCATCGATCTCGATTTCGCGGGCGCGCGGCGATTTCGGCGCCAGCGGAAAGGCGCCCTCACCCCTTGCGCGCTGGTCGCGGAAGGTCTGCACGCCGATTTCCCACCATTCGGGCAATTCCTTCATGCCCGCAATGATGAAATCGTTGATGCCCTTCGTTTCGGCGGAGATGGCGTCTGCGGTGAAAAGCTTCGGGTCGAACGGATTGCTGCCTGACATGGTCCCCTCAAAGAATCTTGTTCTTTGAGGGGATTAGACCGGATGAGCGGGCGATGCGCCAGCCCCACCCTCAGACGGCGGCGGCGTAGGGCGGCGCGGGATCGTACTGCATGGCACGCTGCGTGTTGCGAGCGTGATCCTCTCCGTGCATCTGGCCGACAAGCCATAGCGCCATGTCAATGCCGGCCGACACGCCCGCCGCGGTCACGACATTGCCGTCGCGCACATAGCGCACTTCCTCAAGCACGGTGGCGCTCCCATCCGTCTCGCGCAATGCAGGGATGAAGGCCCAATGGGTCGTGACGCGCTTGCCTTTCGCGGGCCCCGCCACGCAGAGCAGCAGCGCACCCGTGCAGACGCTCGTCACCCATTCGCAGCCGGCCGAAACCCTGGCGAGCCAGGCGAGCAGCGCCTCGTTCTTCGCCTCGCGGCGCGTACCGATGCCGCCGGGCACAAGGATCAGATCGAGCGCAGGTGCATCCGCGATCGAGACATGAGCCTCCACCGTCATGCCCTTTGCGCCGGTGATCGTACCGCCCTTTTCCGAAATCAGGATCACGCGGTCCGGCCGCTCTCGGCCTTCATGGCCATATACCTCGTTCGACATGGTGAAGACTTCATAGGGGCCGACGAAATCAAGCTCCTCGACGCCGTCGAAAATCAGAATGCCGATATTGCGGTTGCGGGTCATTCAATGCTCCTCAATGCGACTGCTGTTTGTGGTGTGAGCGCGCGGCTTCCATCATGGTGGCCATCGGCGCGAGATCGCGTTGCGCTGTGCGGAATCTTTCGCGGTAACGGCCGGGCGTGACGCCGAGATGGCGGATGAAGGCCCGGCGCATGCGCTCGGCAGCGCCGAAACCTGCATCGGCCGACACGGCATCAAGCGATGTGTCGCCGCTTGCAAGCCGGCGGCAGGCCTCGTCGAGGCGTGCGCGTTCGACGAATTGCGCCGGGGTGAAGCCGGTTTCGGAGGCGAAGTGACGGGCGAAGCTCCGCTCGCTCATGGCGGCGCGCGCCGCAAGTGCGGGCACGGTCAGATCGGCGCGCGGATTCTCGACGATATAGGTGCAGATGCGTGCAAGACGCTCATTGCCGACATGCTGGGCGGCGAGCTGCGCGGAGAATTGCGACTGGCCGCCGGGACGCATCAGATACATGACATGATGGCGCGCAAGCGTGAGCGCCATGTCGCGGCCGAGATCTTCCTCGATGAGCGCAAGCGCGAGGTCCATGCCCGCGGTGACTCCAGCGCTCGTCCAGATCTTGCCGTCGCGGACGTAGATCGCATCGTCATCCACCACCACATCCGGGAAACGCTGCCGCATCGTCGGCGCATAGGCCCAGTGGGTCGCCGCGCGGCGCCCGGCGAGAAGCCCTGCCGCTGCGAGGATGACGGCGCCGGTACAGATCGAGACGACACGGCGGGCGGGCGCTGCCGCCTTGCGCACGAAGGCGAGCAATGCCTCGTTCTCCATCTCGACCCGCGAACCATTGCCGCCCGAGACGATGAACGTGTCGACTTGGGCGAGATCATCCGGAGTGAGGTCGTCGAAACCCTTGTGCGCTGCCAGGGTGAGACCGCTCGTCGTGCCGACGGGCCCACGCCGCTCCGCCACCAGTTCGACCTCATAGGCGGGATCGCCGGTCGCGGCGTCGACCGCCGCCGAGAGAAGCTGAACCGGGCCCGCAATATCGAGGATCTGCGCATCCTCATAGATCAGCATCAGCACCCGGCGGGACCGGGCTTGCGCAGTCTTTCCGGGGGGCGATTTGGCGGCTCTGGACATGCGAACAGCCTAGGCCCGCATCAGCTTGGCGGAAATGACAAAGAACAAGCATTTTCCGCCAAACCAGGCAAAAGAAAACGCCCCGTCTATCGACGGGGCGTTACGGTTGTCAGATGCTGGGCAGGGTCAGGCCGCGGCCTTTTCCTTGCCTGGCGCGAAGCGGCCGTAGAAGGTTTCGCCCTTCGAGGCCATGTCGCGCAGCAGCTTGTTCGGCGTGAAGCGCGGCCCGTATTTCTGGGCGAGCTTGTCGCACTGCTCCACGAAGGCCGCCGTACCGACCATGTCGATCAGCGAGAGCGGACCGCCGGCCCAGGGCGCGAAGCCCCAGCCGAGGATCGCACCGACATCGGCGTCGCGCACGTCCGTCACTACGCCTTCCTCGAAGCAGCGGGCCGCTTCCAGCGCCTGAATATAAAGGAAGCGGTTTTTCAGCTCCTGCACATCGAGGTCGTCCGGGTTCTGGGATTTGCCGGCCAATTCGGCGAGACCCGGCCAGAGCTTCTTCTTGCCGTCCGCCGGATAGTCGTAGAAGCCCTTGCCCGCCTTCTTTCCGACGCGGCCGAGATCCACAACCATCTTCCTGACGAGATCGTCCGCCGGCGAGCCGACATATTTGTCGCCGAGGTCCTTTTTCGTCTGTTCGCGCACCTTGTAGGCGAGGTCGAGCGAGACTTCGTCATTGAGCGCGAGCGGCGGCATGGGCATACCGGTCATGCGGCCGACATTCTCGATCATGGCCGGAGGTACGCCCTCGCCGAGCATGGCAAGGCCTTCGCCGACATAGGTGCCGAAGCAGCGTGAGGTGTAGAAGCCGCGGCTGTCGTTCACCACGATAGGCGTCTTGCGGATCTGCTTCACGTAATCCATCGCCTTGGCAAGCGTTTCGTCGCTCGTCTTCTTGCCCATAATGATTTCGACAAGCTGCATCTTGTCGACGGGGGAGAAGAAATGGATGCCGATGAAGTTCTCGGGCTTCGCCGAGGCTTCTGCGAGGCCGGTGATCGGCAGGGTGGAAGTGTTCGAGCCGTAGATGCCGCCCTCGCCAAGCTGCGGTTCGGACTTCTTCGTCACATCCGCCTTGATCTCGCGGTTTTCGAAGACCGCCTCGATGACGAGATCGGCGCCCTTGAGGTCGTCGTAATTCGTCGTCGGCTTGATGAGGCCGAGCAGCTTGTCGGCCTTTTCCTGCGTGGTCTTGCCGCGCTCAAGCGCTTTCGCCAGCAGTTTTTCGGAATAGGCCTTGCCCTTTTCCGCATTTGCCTGATCGGTGTCGAGAAGCATGACCTCCATGCCGGCCTGCGCCGACACGAAGGCAATGCCCGCACCCATCATGCCGGCGCCGAGAATGCCGAGCTTCTTCACCTGGAAAGGCGCGATGCCTGCCGGGCGGCGGGCACCCTTGCCGAGTTCCTGCATCGACAGGAAGAGCGAACGGATCATCGCCTTGGAGCGCGGGTCCATCAGCAGCTTCGTGAAGTAGCGCGTCTCGATGCGGAGTCCCGCCTCGATCGGCACCTGCAGTCCTTCATAGATGCAGGACATGATGTACTTCTGCGCCGGGAAGTTGCCATGCGTGGTCTTGTGCAGCGTGGCATTGCCGATGGTGAAGACGGAGCCGCCCTTCGGATCATGCGGGCCGCCGCCGGGGATGCGATAGCCTTCGCGGTCCCAGGGCTGGATGGCGATAGCATGAACATCCGGTCCCTTCTTGCCGAGCTTCACCTTCGGCTGGGCGAGGCCTTCCTTGAGCCAGGCGCGCGCCGTGGCGACTTCCTGGCCGGGTTCGGCGATCGCGTTGCAGACGCCGGCCTTCACGGCCTTTTCCGGCGAGAGCGAGGTGCCCTGCAGGATCAGCGGGAGAGCGGCCTGTGCGCCGATGAGACGGGGCAGACGCTGCGTGCCGCCGCCGCCGGGAAGGAGACCGACTTTCGCTTCGGGCAGGCCGATCTGCGTCTTCGGGTTGTTGCCGACGACGCGATAGTGACAGGCGAGCGTGACCTCAAGGCCGCCGCCAAGCGCGGTGCCGTTGATCGCGGCCGCGACGGGCTTGCCGCAGGTCTCTAGCGAGCGCAGCAGCATGTTGAACTTGAGGTTGCCCTCATACATGGCGCGGACGCGGTCTTCCTGCGAACCGCCACCTTCGCCGCCACCGGCCTGACCGCCCATCATGGACAGGTCGGCGCCGGCGCAGAAGGCATCCTTGCCGGAGGTGAGGATGGCGCCCTTGATTGCGTCATCGCCCATGATCTTTTCGATGATCGAGGCCATGTCGGCCATCGAACTTTGCGACAGCACGTTCATCGTGCGGTTCGGCATGTCCCAGGTGACGAGGGCGATACCGTCGCCATCGACTTCGAACTTGAAGTTTTCGTAAGTGGTCATGTCTCTACCTCACACGCGTTCGATGATGGTGGCGGTGCCCATGCCCGCGCCGACGCAGAGCGTGACCAGCGCGGTGTTGAGATCGCGCCGTTCGAGTTCGTCGAGTACGGTGCCGAGGATCATGCCGCCGGTCGCGCCGAGCGGATGGCCCATCGCGATCGCGCCGCCATTCACATTCATCTTCTCATGCGGGATGTCGAGCGCCTGCATCATGCGCAGCACGACGGAGGCGAAGGCTTCGTTCAGTTCATAGAGGTCGATGTCTTCCGGCTTCATGCCAGCCTTGGCGAGCGCCTTGCGCGATACATCGGCAGGGCCCGTCAGCATGATGCAAGGCTCGGAGCCGATGGAGGCCATGGCGCGGATGCGCGCGCGGGGCTTCAGCCCCATTGCCTTGCCGGTTTCGAGGTTGCCGAGCAGCACGGCGGAAGCGCCGTCCACGATGCCCGACGAATTGCCAGCATGGTGGACGTGGTTGATCTCTTCCACTTCCGGGTAGCGGTCGAGCGCGACGCCGTCGAAGGCGAATTCGCCAAGCGACGCGAAGGAGGGCTGGAGCGCGGCGAGCGACTGCATGGTCGCGTCGGGCCGCATATGCTCGTCATGGTCGAGAATGGTGAGGCCGTTGATATCCCTCACCGGAATGACCGACTTCGCGAAATAGCCCTTGTCCCAAGCATTTTTCGCGCGCTTCTGGCTCTCGACGGCATAGGCGTCGACATCGGTGCGCGTGAAGCCGTATTTGGAGCAGATCAAATCCGCGCCAATGCCCTGCGGCGTGAAATAGGACTTGAAGGCGATGTTCGGGTCGGACGACCAGGAGCCGCCCGACGCGCCCATGCCGACGCGCGACATGGACTCGACGCCGCCGCCGATCGTCATGTCGGCTTCGCCGGACATGACCTTCGCCGCCGCCATGTTGGTCGCTTCGAGGCCGGAGGCGCAGAAGCGGTTGATCTGCACGCCGGCCGTGGTCTGCGCGTAGTCGGCATTCAGCACCGCGATGCGGGCGATGTCGCCGCCCTGCTCGCCAACAGGGTCGACGCAGCCGAGGACGACGTCATCGACCTTCGATGTATCGAGGCCGTTGCGATCGCGGATCGCCTTCAGCGTCTGGGTGGAAAGTTCGAGCGCGGTCACTTCGTGCAGCGCGCCGTCCTTCTTGCCCTTGCCGCGCGGGGTGCGCACGGTGTCGTAGATGAAACAATCTGTCATGTTCGTCTCCCTGGGGGACTGGTTCTTGTTGCGCCGGTGCGGGTACGCTCAGAGCGTGCGGGCGACCAGCATTTTCATGATTTCGTTCGTGCCGCCGTAGATCTTCTGGATGCGGGCATTCGTGTAGAGCTTCGCGATGGGATATTCCATCATGTAGCCATAGCCGCCGAAGAACTGCAGACAGGTGTCGATGATTTCGTTTTCCTTCTGCGTGGTCCACCACTTGGCCATGGCGGCCGTCGTCGCATCGAGCTTGCCGTCGAGCAGCTTCACAGCGCAATCGTCCACGAAGACGCGGGCGATGGTCGCTTCGGTCTTGCATTCGGCAAGCTTGAACTGCGTGTTCTGGAAATCGAGGATGCGCTGACCGAAAGCCGTGCGCTCCTTCACATAGTCTGTCGTGTATTTCAGCGCCATTTCCATCGCGATGACGGCATTGACCGCGATGATGAGGCGTTCCTGCGGAAGCTGCTGCATGAGCTGGAAGAAGCCCTTGCCCTCTTCCGTGCCGAGCAGGTTGGAGGTCGGCACCTTCACCTCGTCGAAAAAGAGCTCCGACGTGTCCTGCGCCTTCTGGCCCATCTTCTTCAGGTTGCGGCCGCGGCGGAAGCCTTCCACCTCATCCGTCTCGACCATGATGAGCGATGTGCCCTTGGCGCCGCCGGCCGGGTCGGTCTTTGCAACGACGCAGATCAGGTTCGCCTGCTGGCCATTGGTGATGAAGGTTTTCTGGCCGTTCACCACATACTGGTTGCCTTCCTTCTTCGCGGTCGTCTTCACGCCCTGAAGATCGGAGCCCGTGCCCGGCTCGGTCATGGCGATGGCGCCGACGATTTCGCCGGATGCCATCTTGGGCAGCCACTTCATCTTCTGCTCTTCGGTGCCGTAGGACTGGATGTAATGTGCGACGATGCCCGAATGAACCGAGTTGCCGAAACCGGAAATGCCGGCGCGGCCCTGCTCTTCGGCGATCACCATTTCATGGCCGAAATTGCCGCCGCCGCCGCCATATTCCTCCTTGATGGAGGCGCAGAGAATGCCCGCCTCGCCCGCTTTCAGCCATGCGTCGCGATCGACATGGCCCTGGTCTTCCCAGCGGTCCACATGGGGCTGGAATTCCTTTTCATAGAATTTGCGGACAGCGCCCTGAAGGATCTGCAGTTCCTCGTTGAGCCAAGGCGACTTGTATTCGGCGTTCATTCTTCGCACTCCCTGAAGACTTGATAATCAGAACTCTTCTGCCGCCATCGACATGATTGGTGCTGCGCCGTGACGGATACGCGCAAGATGCGTCGCCGTCTCGGGCACCACATGGTCCATGTAGTAGCGGCCGGTTTTTATTTTCGTTTCGTACCAAGCCTTGTCCCCACCCTGAGCGGTGGCAAGGCGATCATTCGCGGCTTTCGCCATCTTCGCCCACATGAAGGCGAGACCCGTCACACCGAAAAGATGCATATAGGGCGTCGAGCCCGCACCGGCATGATCCGGGTTTTCGAGTGCGTTTTCCATGAACCACATGGTGCCGGCCTCGAGATCCTTGCGGGCGCGCTTCAGCGGCTCGACGAAAGGTTTCATCTTGTCGTCACTTTCATTCGCTGCGGCGAAATCATCCACCATCTTGAAGAAGGCGAAGACGCCGCGGCCACCATTCTGCGCGAGCTTGCGCCCCACGAGATCGAGCGCCTGCACGCCGTTCGCGCCTTCATAGATCATGGCGATGCGCGAATCGCGCACGAACTGTTCCATGCCCCATTCGGCGATGTAGCCATGCCCGCCGAAAATCTGCTGCGCATCGACCGCGTTCATGAAGCCGCGATCGGTGAAGTAGCCTTTCAGCACCGGCGTCAGCAGCGCCATCATGTCGTCGCCGAATTCGCGCGTCTTCTCGTCGTCGGAGCGATGCGAGAGGTCACCATGCAGCGCCGTCCAGACGAGCAGCGCACGGGCGCCTTCGTTGAACGACTTGATGTCGAGCAGCATGCGGCGGACATCCGGGTGCACGATCAGCGGATCGGCGGGCTTGTCTTCTGCCTTCGTACCGGTGAGCGATCGGCCTTGCAGGCGCTCCTGCGCATAGGTCAGCGCGTTCTGATAGGCGACTTCGGATTGCGAGAGGCCCTGCAGGCCGACGCCGAGGCGCGCCTCGTTCATCATGGTGAACATGGCGCGCAGCCCCTTGTGCTCCTCGCCGACAAGCCAGCCGATCGCTTCGTCGTAATTGAGAACGCAAGTCGCGTTGCCGTGAATGCCCATCTTCTCTTCGAGCGCACCGCATGAAACGCCATTGCGCGCTCCAAGCGAACCGTCATCATTGACCATGAACTTCGGCACGAGGAAGAGTGAAATGCCCTTCACGCCCTGGGGGGCGCCTTCGATACGGGCCAGCACAAGATGGAGAATATTCTCCGCAAGATCGTGGTCGCCTGCGGAAATGAAAATCTTCTGGCCGCTTATCTTGTAGGAACCGTCGCCCACCGGCACCGCCTTGGTGCGCAGGAGACCGAGATCGGTGCCGCAATGCGGCTCCGTCAGGTTCATCGTGCCGGTCCATTCGCCGGTCACGAGCTTCGGCAGATATTTCTTCTTCTGCTCGTCGGTGCCATGTTGTGAAAGCGCGGAATAGGCGCCGTGGCTGAGCCCCGGATACATGCCGAAGGCCATATTCGCCGACGACACCATCTCGTTGAAGATGACGCCGAGCGCATTGGGGAGGCCCTGCCCGCCATAGGCCGTGTCGGCGACGAGCGCCGGCCAGCCGCCATCGACGAGCAGCTTGTAGGCATCCTTGAAGCCGGTGGGGGTCGTCACCACGCCGTTTTCGAGCTTGCAGCCTTCGCGGTCGCCGATCTGGTTCAGAGGCTGCAGCACTTCTTCCGTCAGCTTTGCCGCTTCTTCCAGGATCGCGTCAACGAGATCGGCAGGCGCATCCGCAAAGCCAGGCAAGTCCGAGTATTGCGAGAAGTCCAGCAACTCGTTCAGCAGAAAACGGTATTCGCGCAAGGGCGCCTTGTAGCTCGGCATGGGATTCCTCCGGCAGGTAGGTAAGGAGCGCCCCTTTCGAGCGGGGGCGCCGTTACCTCAGACGATAACCTTTTCGAACTTTTTCGTCTTTGCCGGTTTCGCGACGGCGGCGGCCGGGGCACCGGATTTTCGTGCCTCCTTCACCTGCACCTCGATCTGGGCTTCCAGACGGGCGCAGCTATCCTCCAGCGTGCGTATCTGCAGGTCGATTTCGCTGCGCTGCTCGTGAAGCTGGGCGATGCGCTTGCGGAACTTGTCCACGGCAACGCGGTTCTGCGTCTCGCAGCCGTCCTGAAGATCATAGAGGCTCAGGATTTCCTTGATCTCGGAAAGCGCGAGACCGACATTTTTGCCGCGCACGATCAGCGTGAGACGGGCGCGGTCGCGCGGATGATAGATACGGGTCTGGCCCCTGCGCTCGGGCTTCAGCAAGCCCTTGTCCTCATAGAAGCGGATGGCGCGGGTGGTGAGGCCGAACTCATCGGCCAGCTCCGTGATTGAGTAGGTGACGCCGGACATCTCGCAATGGGCTGCGCCGTTGCGCTTCGGGGCGCTGGCGGCGTCCGTATGAAGCTGCTGTTCCATGAACTCTCTCCCTGACTGCCGGTCCAGCGGCATCTAGCCGCGCGGACAGGACCGATGGCGTTTCAAGCTCTAGTTTTTGGCTGTTTTCAGCCGATTTTCTAAAAGTAGACCGGAATCTATTTGACGTTGACGTAAGCGTCAAGCCGGAGTCGAAAAATTTTGCCCGCCGCCATGCCCGGTGCTCTATTGGCGCCGGAAGAAACCCGGGAGAGGAAGAAGATGATGCGCCTTGCCGTGCGTGCCCTGCTCGTATTTTCCGCCGGCTTGCTCGTCGCCTGTGCCACCGGTCCTTCCGCAGACAAGCCGCGCGAAGTGAACACGCGAAGCCTGCCGCAAGGAGCGAGTGCGGCTACGCAAGCGGATAGCCCGCTGGCTGCGGAAGTGCTGAAAGCCGTGAACACCTCGCGGGCCACGCGCGGCACGGCGCCGCTTTCGACAGATGCGGCATTGCAGCGCGCGGCAGCGGTTCATGCCGCCGATATGCAGCTACGCAACTTCTACGGCCATCACAATCCGGACGGGCAAGGCCCGCGCGAACGGGTGCTTGCGGTCTCGCCCGATTTCAAGGGCAGCGTGGCGGAGAATATTCAGGTGGTCGAAGGTGCAAGCTATGCAGCCATGAGCGATGCGCAGCTAGCTGCCGAGCTTGTCGGCAAATGGGCGGCGAGCCCGCAGCACCGCCGCAACATGCAGTCACCGGATTTCACGCGCAGCGGTATCGGCATTGCACGCAGCGGCCAGAAAATTATTGCGGTGCAGGTCTTTTCCGCGCCCTGAGCGCAGGCCCCGCAAAGTCATTGCAGGCGCAGGCTTTGCAGTGACATGCTCGCGCGGTCGAATCTCCGGGGGCTCACAAAGATGAAACGCAGGGAATTTCTCGGCGCGGCGGCAGGCGCAATCGCCATGCCCGCGCTTGTCACGCCGGCAAGTGCAGCGGGGGGGCGCGCCGCGGACCGCATCGAATGGCGCATGGCGACGGCCTGGCCGAAGGGCGCGCCGGGCGTCGGCGTCAATGCGCAGCGGCTGGCAGACCGGATCGGCGCCATGTCAGGCGGGCGGCTCACCGTGAAACTTTACGGCGCGGGCGAACTCGTGCCGCCCTTCGAGGTGTTCGATGCCGTGTCGCAGGGCCAAGTCTGCGAAATGGGGCATGGTTCGCCTTACTATTGGCAGGGCAAGAACCCGGTCTTCCATTATTTCACGGGCGTGCCCTTCGGGCTGATGGCGCCGGAGATGGCGGGCTGGCTGCAATTCGGCGGCGGGCAGGCACTCTGGGACGAAGCCTATGCGCCCTTTGGCGTCCTGCCCTTCTATGCCGGGTCGAGCGGGGTTCAGGCCGGCGGCTGGCTCAATCGCGAAATCAACACCTTGGACGATCTCAAGGGTCTGCGCTTCCGCATCGCCGGGCTCGGCGGCGAAGTGATGCGCCGTCTCGGCGTGAGCGTCATACTGACGCCACCCGGCGAAATCTTCAGTGCCATGCAGAACCGCACCATCGACGCCGCCGAATGGGTAGGCCCCTGGAACGACATGGCCTTCGGCCTCGACCGGGTGGCAAAATATTACTACCTGCCTGCCTTCCACGAGGCGGGGCCTGCGCTCGAACTCATTGTAAACAAAGAGAAATTCAATGCCCTGCCGGCCGATCTCCAGAACATTGTTCGCGGTGCGGCCTTGGCAAGCGCGGCAGAGGCGCTGGCCGATTTCACCTTCCACAATATCGAGGCCTTTGCCCGGCTGACGGCGGAAGGCGGCCCGGAGCTGCGCGAATGGCCGGAGCCCGTCGCGGCCGAACTGGCCCGTGTTTCGAGCGAAGTTCTGGCCGAACTTGCGGCTTCCAGCGAGCTGGCGGGCCGGGTTGCGGCCTCGCATGATGCCTATCTCGCCAAGGCGCGGCAATGGTCGCAATGGTCCGATGCGGCGATGCTCGGCCTTAGAAACCGGCATCCGCTCGACTAGGCCGCGCTTTACGAAAGAACATTTGGCCGCACCCGCAATCGCAAGCCAGACGGGCTCCGGTTAACCCGGTATTTACCTACCTTGCCGTTTTATTGGTGTGCTGAAACAGCACGTCCCGCAGCATATTTGTGCGCCGGCGGCGTCCCAGCGTATCGCAGCAAGATTTAGGGCCAGTCAGCGTTGAGAAATACCAGATAGCGCGGTTTATACTGGCCCGAAGGGTAAACGGGCATAGTGATTCGGATGCGATCGGGGGTTCCATGGAGCGTCAAGGGCATTGAGCCCGAGGCGCGAGAAGCGGCCAAGCAGGCTGCCCGCAGGGCGGGCGTGACGCTTGGTGCCTGGTTGAACCAGGTGATCATGGACACCGGCACCGACGAAGTAGGCCGACAGGAGCCTTCTGCCATGCAGAGCAGATATTCGGAGCCTCAGCAGGCGGCACCCCAGGCACCGCAACCCAAACCGGCGATCGATCTCGGCCCGCTCGGCGAAGCGGTCCGCGAACTGGTGCAGCGCGTCGACAGCAGCGAACGACGCACGGCGGAAATGACGCGCAAGCTCGAAGCAACGGTGGGCCAGATTGCCCATCGCCTCGATCAGTCGGAGCACGAGATGGAGGAAAGATATTCGGAAGCGCGGGCGCACGATCCGCTGGAGCGGAAGCTGCAGATGCTGGGCGAGCGGATGGAACGCGCCGAGCGCGGCCGTGGCGGCTTGCGCCCCGAAGACCAGCGCACGATTCAGACGCTAGAGAAAGCCGTGAGCGCGGTGGTCGACCATCTCGAAACCGCCGAGCAGCGCACCGACAACACGCTGGCCGAAATTCGAGAGTCGCTTGCCTCGCTCTCGCATCGCGTTGAAAGCGCGGAACAGGAAGCTGCGCGCGAGGAAGCAAAGCGCCGCGAACAGGTTCTCGAAACCACGTTGCTGCAGCTCGCAACGCGCCTCGAAAAAATGGAACATGGCGTGACGGGCATTGGCCCGCAGGCCGTTGAAGCGGCGCTGAAGGCGATCGAGGAAAAGTCGCAGGCCGAAAGCCAGCGCGCCGCGATCGAAAAGCTGCAGAGCAATCTCGACAAGATTGCCGAACGCCTCGAGCGGACGGAGAGCCGCACCGACCAGACCGTCAAGACGGTCGAAAGCTCGGTGACGAATATTGCGCGCAAGCTCGAAGACCTCGACCGGGCACACCGCACGGAAGTGCCGGAGGCTCTGGCGACGCGCTTCGAGCAGATGGCTCAGCGCCTTGAGCACAACGAGCGGTTGACGATGGAAGCCGCGCAAACCGTCGAGCGCGCGATTGCAGGTATCGGAGAAAATCTTTCGGCGACGGAAGGCCGCGAACGCGAGGCGCTGACATCGCTGCAGGCGATGATCGAGCGCATGACGAGCCGCCTCAACTCGCTTGAAAAGGAAACGAGAGTGGCAAAGGCGCAGGCTTCGCTTTCGCCGCAACTGAACGCCGGCGGTGTGGCGGGCTTTCCGCCGCAGGGCGCCGGTTTCGGCCTGCCTGGCTTCGACGCGCCGCCGATGATGTCGCCCGCAATCGGCGGCAACCTCGGTCCGGCCTTCGGCCCCGGCGACTGGGACGCCCCTTATCGCAGCGAGATGCGCCCGACGCGCGGCGAAACGAACGATGCCGGCCGCTTCGAGGCGCCGCCGTTCGTGAGCGAACGCCGCGGCGACCGCTTTGACGACGTGCCGCCGCCGCCCTTCGTGGAGCCGGCCGACGGCATCTATGATGATGACGCGGAAATGCGCGGCGACATCGACGATGGCATCATTCCGCCCGATCCTGATGAGCCTGTGCAGAATGCAGGCGAGCGCGCCGCTAACGATTTCCTTGCCGCTGCACGCCGTGCAGCGCAGGCCGCCGCCCAAGGCGGCAGCCATGCACGGCAGGAACCGCAATATGGCTCGTCCGCGGGCTTTACTCCGTCGCCTGCCCGCTATTCGGCGCAGGAAGACGGCAATGGCCGGCGCCGCAAGCTCGTATTCGGCGTGGCAGCCAGCTTCGTGGTGCTTGCCATTCTCGCAGCTATCTATGTGATGCAGCAGAGCGGGACCACGCCTGTAGTGCCTGCGGCGCAACGCATCGAGCCCACGGGCGAGCGCCCGGTCGTACTCGACACGCCGCAAACCCAAACCGATCCGGAGGCCAATCCGGAGGATGCCGGCGCCAGCAACGCCGCGGCAGGCGATGCGACAGCGCCGGCATCCGCCTCTCCCGGCGAAACACCCGCCGCACCGAACGAAGCGCTGGTGCCCGCGCCAGCGACTGCAACGCCTGCCGGCACCGCCACATTGACGCCGGCCGCGCCGCTGACGCCCGCGCCTTCGACGCCAGTCGAGGTTCAGCCGGTGCAGGTGACGCTGATGGACACCGCCAATCGCGGCGATGCGGCCGCGCAGTATGAAGTCGGTGAGCGCTATGCGAATGGAGATGGCGTCACTCAGGACATGGCCGAAGCGGCCAAATGGTTCGAGCGTTCGGCCAATCAGGGCCTTGCCGCCGCGCAGTACCGGCTTGCCACACAATATGAGAAAGGCCGTGGCGTGGCGCAGGACGACCGCCTCGCCCGCGAGTGGTATGAAAAGGCCGCTCAGGGCGGCAATGTGAAGGCCATGCACAATCTCGCCGTGATCCATGCTGAAGGGCGCGGCACGGCACAGGATTTCAAGACGGCATCCGGCTGGTTCACGCAGGCCGCCGATTACGGACTTGGCGACAGTCAGTACAATCTGGCGATCCTGAATGAACGCGGGCTTGGCATCCCGAAGAACCCGATCGAGGCCTACAAGTGGCTCGACATTGCCGCGAAGGGCGGCGATCAGGGCGCGGCCGCAAAGCGAGATGCGATCGCCACCGAACTCAGCGCCGAAGACCTCGCCCGGGCGAAAGTCGCATCCGGCACCTGGCGCGCGAAAACGCCCGACCCGGTCGCCAATGGCGACCTGTCGTCGTTGAAGCAATGGGACGTCTCCTCGCTGACCGGCAGCGGCTCCGCCGCAAGCAGGGCCGATATTGCGCGTGTGCAGGAGCTTCTGAACCGGCTCGGCTATGACGCCGGCTCTCCGGACGGGCTGATGGGCCCGAGGACGCGCGACGCCATTCTCGAATATCAGATGACCGAGGGCCTCGCGATCACCGGCACGGTCACGCGCGAAACGCTCTCATCCCTCGAAGCGCGCCTGAGCTGACCGCACAAATCGTCCGGTTCTACTGGGAATCGGCAAAGGGACGTGCTACCCAGAATTCCGACCTTTTTCCTCCCACGAGGCGGCGTTTTTGCCTGAAGGTCTCCGGAAGCCGGAGCCACACGCAACATGCAGATCTATCTCCCGATCGCCGAGTTGCCGGTCAGTATCCTGACCATTCTGGCCATGGGCGCGGTTGTCGGGTTTCTCTCGGGCATGTTCGGTATCGGCGGCGGCTTCCTGATGACGCCGCTTCTCATCTTTCTCGGCATTCCGCCTGCCGTCGCGGTCGGCACGCAGGCAACGCAGATCGTCGCCTCATCGGTGACGGGAGCGCTCGCCCATTTTGCGCGCAAGTCCATCGACTTCAAGATGGGCACCGTGCTGCTTGCCGGAGGCATCTTCGGCTCGTTCACCGGCATATATATCTTCAAGCTGCTGACTGCGATCGGGCAGATCGACCTTGCAATTTCGGTCGTCTATGTCGGTTTTCTTTCCGTTATCGGCGCCATGATGATGGTGGAAAGCGTGCGGGCCATTCGCGCGGCGCGGGGCGGCGCCGTCGCGGTACGCCGCGGCGGGCACCATAGCTGGATCCACGGCCTGCCCTTCAAGGTTCGGTTCCGCCGCTCGAAACTCTATATCAGCGTGATCCCGCCCGTTCTCGTTGGCTTCTTCGTCGGTGTGCTGTCCGCGATCATGGGCGTAGGCGGCGGCTTCATCCTGATCCCGGCAATGATCTACCTCCTCAGGATGCCGACCAATGTCGTGATCGGAACGTCGTTCTTCCAGATCGTTTTCGTCGCAGCCGTGACGGGCATTCTTCACTCTGTCGAAAACCAGGCCGTCGACATCGTTCTTGGCTTCCTGCTCGTTGTCGGCGGCGTGATCGGCGCACAATATGGCGTGCGCATGGCGGAGAAGATGCCCGCCGAACAATTGCGCGCGCTTCTTGCCGCGATCCTGCTCTTCATCGGATTGCGGCTCGGCTATGATCTTGTGGTGACGCCGGACGATCTCTATTCCGTCATCGAGACGCAGGTGACGCGATGAAGCGGATCGCCTCAGCATTGGCCATGCTTGCCGCCATCTTGCTCGCCGGGGCGGCGCGTGCGGATGTGCTCGTTACCGATCTTTCCGAACACCAGATCGCCATTCGTTCCAATTTCACTGGAACTCAGATTCTGCTCTTCGGCGCCGTCGAGGCCCGCACACCCGGCTCACGCGCGGCGGACCGAGACATCGTCGTCGTCGTGCAAGGTCCGGTGCGGCCCATGACGGTGCGCAAGAAGGAGCGGGTGGCAGGGCTCTGGATCAATCATGACTCCGTCACCTATCCCGCCGTGCCCGGCTACTACGCCATTGCGAGCACCAGGCCACTCGAAGTGACGACGGAACCCGAGGTGCTGAAAGCGCTCAGGATAGGCATCGAAAACATCAACCCCGGCATACCCGTCGCGCGCTCTATCGAAGGCGCGGTGCAGAACCTTCAACCGGAAGTGGAAAATGCCTTCTGGAAGGCGCTTATCCGCAATCAGCGGCGCGACGGGCTATACATCAACCTGCCCGGCGGCGTGACTTTCCTCGGGCAAACGCTTTTCCGTGCGACGGTCGACATTCCGGCGAATGTGCCGGTGGGACTATATACCGCAAAGGTCCACCTGCTTCAGAACGGGGAAATTGTCGACACGATCTCCTCGCCGCTCTATATCGACAAGAGGGGCGTCGAGCGGGAAATCTACCGCATGGCGCATGAAGACCCGTTTCTTTACGGGCTGCTCGCGGTGCTGGTGGCGGCTTTCGCCGGCTGGCTCGCTTCGGCGGTGATGAACCGGCAATAGACGGATTGTCGTGATGGATGTCGGATATGTCGCAGCCGCACTGGGCGGCCTGATCAGCTTTCTCTCGCCCTGCGTGCTGCCGCTGGTGCCTGCCTACCTCTGCTTCATTGCGGGCACCTCGCTGGAAGAATTGACGCATGAGGACGAGGAAGGAAAGCCACTCGGCTCAGAAGGGCTGACGCTGCGCGTGGCACTTGGCGCCAGCGGCTTCGTGCTCGGATTTACCACGGTCTTCGTCGCGCTTGGCGCGAGCGCGTCGGCCATCAATCCGTTCATCCTGCAGAACAAGATCATCCTCACGCAGATTGCAGGCGCGGTCATCATCGTCTTCGGCCTGCACTATATGGGCCTCTTCCGCATCGCGCTGCTCAACCGCGATACGCGCTTTCACCTGCCGGGAAATGGCGAAGGCGAGCGGAGCCTGCCGATGCAGTTTGCGAGCCCCTATCTGCTCGGTCTTGCCTTTGCCTTCGGCTGGACGCCCTGCATCGGGCCGATCCTCGCGACGATCCTCACCCTTGCCGCTGCGCAGGAAAGCCTTTCGGCGGGCGTGTCGCTCCTCATCGTCTATTCGCTCGGGCTCGGTATTCCCTTCCTTGCCGCGGCTTTTGCCGTGCGCGGCTTCCTCAGCTTTGCGGCGAAGTTCCGCAAGCATATGCGCAAGGTGGAGATTGCGGCAGGACTGCTGCTCGCAGGCACGGGGCTCATGATGCTCACCGGCACTTTCGAGCGGATTGCGATTTTCCTGCTCGAGACATTCCCCATCCTCGCGACCTTCGGCTGATCTTCAATCGGCTTCGAGGCGATGCGCGGCGACGGGCACGACCGTGCGGCCGCCCATCATCCAGGCATGAAAGTCGAGGCCCGGCAGCAGCGCGTCATAGGCTTCATCCAGCACATTGAGCCCGCCTGCATAGGCGCCGAAGGCCGGCATGATCATGCGCGTGCCGTCCGTCGCAAAACAGCGGCGGCGCAGACGCCTGCCGCGCACGCGCACCGCCGCGCAGGGATGGAGATGGCCTGCAATCTCGCCGGTATCGGGCGCTGCCTGCGGCTCATGCCGGAAGGTGAGCGGGCCGAGGCGGAGCTCCTCCATCACCACGCCGCCGAAGCCCTGCGGCGGCTCGGGATCGTGATTGCCCGTGATCCAGACCCAGTCGAGCGAGCGCGAAAGACGGGCGATCCGCGCCGCATCATCCGCATCCATCCGCGTTTCCGCCTCGCCGTCATGGAAACTGTCACCCAATGCGACGACAGATTGCGGCTTGAGCCTTTCCACGAGTGCCTCGAGCCGGGCGATGGTCGCGCGTGTGTCGTAAGGCGGGAGCGCCACGCCGCGCGCGGCAAAGGCCGACCCCTTTTCAAAATGAAGATCGGCAACGACAAGCAGCCGCTCTTCCGCCAGCCACGCCGCACCTTCGGGCAGGAGGCCGAACGCGACGCCACAAACGGTGGGTGACGGGTGCGCGACGGGGCGGATACCTTCGCTGGTTCCTTCTTCCGCCGCCGGACGCGCGTTTGCCTTCATCATTTCCTCAAACCAACCGTGTCGCTTCGGCGATCAGCTCGTCCGCCGCTTCGGAGAGTAGCGCCTCGTCCGTCTCGCCGCCAACGGAGACCTTGCCGATATCGAGGAGCACGGGCACGGCGAGCGGGGAGACGCGGTCGAGCCGCTTCAGGCGGATATGGCTCTTGATCCGCTTCAGCATCTCCGCCACACGCCCCACATCGAGCAGGCCGGTCGCGGCATCGTTGAAAGTGGCGCGGAGCAGGATGTGGTCCGGCTCATGCTCGCGAAGCACATTGTAGATGAGGTCGGAAGAGAAAGTGACCTGACGGCCCGTCTTTTCCTGCCCCGGAAAGCGGCGCTCGATCAACCCGGCGATGATGGCGCAGTCGCGGAAAGTGCGTTTCAGCAGGCTCGATTCCGCAAGCCATGCGTCGAGATCATCGCCCAGCATGTCTTCGGCGAAGAGTTCGCCCAAAGGCAGTTCGTGGCGCTCATGCATGAGGCCCGGATCGCGCAGGCACCAGATGGCGAGCGCATATTCCGACGCGATGAAGCCCATCGGCCTCGCGCCCGCGCGGTCGAGCCGCCGCGTCAGCAACATGCCGAGCGTCTGATGGGCAAGGCGGCCCTCAAACGGATAGCAGACGAGATAGAAGCGGTCGCTGCGCGGGAAACTCTCGACGAGAAGATCCTTCTCGCCCGGCAGCACGGAGCGCCAGGCCTGAATCTCCAGCCATTCGCGCACAGGTGGAGGTAGCGCCGTCCACTCCTCGCGATGTGCAACCATGCGCCGCACGCGCGCGGCGAGATAGGTCGAGAGCGGAAACTTGCCGCCATAATAGGATGGGACTTTCGGCTCGGCGCTCGATGATTTTGTGACGAGCGCCTCCGTCTCGGCCAGTCCTTCGAAGCGGAGCACATGGCCCGCGAAAAGGAACGTGTCGCCCGGCGCGAGCTGGTCGATGAAATATTCCTCGATCTCGCCGAGATAGCGCCCGCCCATGCCGCCGAGCGGGCGCCTGCCGCCACGCTTTACCATGCGCACCTTCAGCATCGGCGCCTCGACAATGGTGCCGACATTCATCCGGTATTGCTGGATGACGGCGGGCGAGGCGGCGCGCAGCCGCATATCGCCTTCCGCTTTCGCATTGGGGCGGAGCCTTGCGAAACGATCGTAAGTCTTCAGCGCATAGCCGCCGGTCGATACGAAATCGACCACCTTGCCGAAGTCCTCGCGCGTCAGCGCGCGGTAAGGCGCGGCGGATCGCACTTCGGCGTAGAGTTCTTCGGCATCGAATGGTTCGGCGCAGGCGCAACCCAGCACATGCTGTGCCAGAACGTCGAGCGCACCCTGCCGCGAGACCATGCCATCCTGCGCGCCTTCAAGTGCAGCCGCGCGGGCGGCCACGCATTCCAGCACCTCGAAGCGATTGGCGGGCACGAGCAATGCGCGCGAGGGCTCATCGAGCCGGTGGTTCGCGCGGCCGATCCGCTGCAGCAGGCGGCTTGCGCCCTTCGGAGCGCCCATATTCACCACGAGATCGACCTCGCCCCAGTCGATGCCGAGATCGAGTGTCGAGGTGCAGACGACGGCGCGTAGCGTACCGGCCGCCATTGCCGCTTCCACCTTGCGGCGCGCTTCCGACGACAGCGAGCCATGATGCAGCGCAATCGGCAACGCGTCCTCATTGAGCCGCCAGAGCTCCTGAAAGACCACCTCCGCCTGGCTGCGCGTATTCACAAAAACGAGAACGGTCCTGTTCACGCGGATCGCCTCGTAAACCGCGGGGAGCGCGTGGCGCGCCGAATGGCCGGACCAGGGGATGCGCACTTCCTCCGAACCTTCATCGACGGGTGTCAGCACCGCAATCTCCGGCACGGCACCCGGCGGCGCGACGACGATCTCGCTCAGGGCATCACCCGTTTTCGGCTGCGGCATGAGATAACGGCGCAGCGCATCGGGCTCGGTCACCGTTGCCGAAAGGCCGGTGCGGCGGAGCCCCGGCGTGAGTTTTGCGAGCCGCGCAAGACCGAGTGCCAACAAGTCGCCGCGCTTGGAATTCGCCAGCGCATGAAGCTCGTCCAGCACCACGCAAGTGAGCGAGCCAAAAAAGGCGCTCGCATCCGGGTAGGACAGGAGAAGCGCGAGCTGCTCCGGCGTCGTCAGCAAAATATCCGGCGGTTCGCGGCGCTGGCGCTGGCGGCGGTTCTGAGGGGTGTCGCCGGTGCGCGTCTCGATGGAGATCGCGAGGCCCATTTCCTCGACCGGCGATTCGAGATTGCGCTTCACGTCGACGGCAAGCGCCTTCAGGGGCGAAATGTAAAGCGTGTGAAGCGCAGGCTTTCGTTCGCCTTGTCGCGTGGCGATATCCACAAGGCTTGGCAGGAATCCCGCCAAGGTCTTGCCCGCCCCTGTCGGCGCTATGAGGAGCGCCGATTCCCCTGCTCTTGCGAGTCCCACCAGAGCGAGCTGATGCCCGCGCGGCTGCCAACCCCGGCGTTCGAACCAGCGGGTGAAGACGGGCGGCAGAAGATCGGCTCCCAGAGAGGCGGTAAGCGGGGCTGTCATGGGCAGAGCCTACCAGCCCGCGCTTGCCTGAAAATACCCTATTTCAACAGGTTCAAATCTGCCGCTCTCCGTGGGACACTTGGTCCCACCCAACGACCAGCGAGGACCCGCACTTATGCTCGACCAGTTGCCGCCCGTGATCCGCGATCAGCTCGATGTTCTCCTGCCGCAGATCGTGGAGGGGGGTGTAAACCTCGTTATCGCCATCTCGATTCTGATCCTGGGCTTCTGGTTTGCGGGGCGGTGCCGGACCTGGATGATCCAGGCGCTCGACCGTGTGCCGGCCTTCGACGACATGCTGAAGAATTTCTTCGGCACGCTGGTGCGCTACCTCATTCTCATCTTCACCATCCTTGCGGTGCTGGCGAAGTTCGGGGTGCAGACGGCGAGCCTGATCGCCGTTCTCGGCGCAGCGGGCCTTGCTGTCGGCCTTGCGATTCAGGGAACGCTTTCCAATGTGGCGGCCGGCGTGATGCTGCTCATCTTCCGTCCGTTCCGGACGGGGCACTATGTCGAGGCGGGCGGCATTGCCGGAACCGTCAAGGCGCTGACGCTCTTCACCACGGAACTCGCAACGCCCGACAATACGCAGATCATCGTGCCAAACAGCGATGTCTGGGGAAAGCCGATCACCAATTTCAGCTTCCACCCGATCCGCCGTATCGAGATCATCATCGGCATTTCCTATGGCGACGATATAGGCAAGGCCATGCAGATCATCCGCGGGGTGCTGGAAGCGGATGAACGCTGCCTTGCCGATCCGGAACCCTTTATCGGCGTGGCGAGCCTTGGCGACAGTTCGGTGAACATCACCACCCGCGTCTGGACGCAAACGGCGAATTTCTGGCCGCTGCGCTTCGACATGACGCGCCGCATCAAGGAGGCCTTCGACCAGGGCGGAATCACTATCCCCTTCCCGGTGCGGACGATCTATACTGCCAAGGCGGAGTGACCCCCGGAGGCAAAGCGGGCGGCGCGGGAACAAGGCCCGAAAGCAAGGGAAGACAAGTCACATGAACCGTTTCTTCGGCGGGCCTGTCCTGCCCACGCTCTTCAAACTCGCCATTGCCTCCATTGCGGTGGGCGTCGTGCTCGCACTGTTCGGCATCAAGCCGATCGACCTCTGGCGCGATTTCATCGAGACCATCGCCCGCATCTGGGAAATGGGTTTCGAGGCGATCGACTGGTCGCTGCAATATCTGCTGCTCGGCGCGGTCGTCGTCATCCCGATCTTCATTGCGGTGCGCATCTGGAACGTGTTGCTGACGCGCGGGCGCGACTGAGCCTTCCGCTACGTCACACCGAAAAGCGAGACGGCGCGCAAACGAGAAGCTAATCTCCCCGGCAAAACATATCCGCGGAGGACAAGATGCATTCGATGTTTCGCAACGATCTGCTCAAGGGCAAGCGCATTCTCGTGACCGGCGGTGGCACCGGCCTCGGCAAGGAAATGGCCGAGGACTATCTGCGCCTCGGCGCTGAAGTCTATATCTGCGGCCGCCGCAAGAGTGTGCTCGACGACACGGCGAAGGAACTGATGGACCGCCATGGCGGTTCCGTGAAGACGCATAGCGTCGACATTCGCGTGGCGGCGGCGGTGGATGACATGGTCTCCGAAATCTGGGCCGATGGCGGGCCGCTCACCGGCCTCGTCAACAATGCGGCAGGCAATTTCATCTCGCCGACGAAAGATCTTTCGACGCGCGGCTTCGATGCCATCGCCGGCATCGTCTTCCATGGTTCCTTTTATGTGACGCATTCGATCGGTACGCGCTGGATCAAGGACAAGGTGCCGGGCAGCGTCATCTCGATCCTCACCACCTGGGTCTGGAACGGCGGTCCGTTCACCGTGCCGTCGGCCATGTCGAAGGCGGGCGTGAATATCATGACGAAGTCGCTCGCCGCCGAATGGGGCCCTTACGGCATTCGCCTCAATGCCATCGCGCCGGGCCCCTTCCCGACCGAAGGCGCATGGGCGCGGCTCTCGCCCGGCCAATCGACCGATGGTGACAGTTCGCGCGACGGTATTCCGATGGGCCGCGTCGGGCAGATGCATGAGCTGAAGAATCTTGCCACCTTCCTGATGGCCGATGGCTGCGACTATCTCACCGGCCAGTGCATCGCGATCGACGGCGCGGGCTTCTCGGCCAGCGGCGGTAATTTCTCGCGGCTCTCGAAGCTCTCCGACGAAGAGTGGGACAAGATGCGCGAGATGATCCGCGGCGCAAACGACAAGGACAAGGCGCAGCGGAGCGTTTGAGAAAGGCTCTCTTCAACCACCGTTCTCGTCACCCCGGGCTTGACCCGGGGGGCCAGAGCCTCAAACTCTGAGCTCGCCGCCCCTAGATTGCCGGCCTCCTTGGAATTAAAGGAGGGCCCGGCAATGACATCTTGTTTTTCTACATTTCGATCACGACCTTGCCGACCACCTTCCGCTCCTGAAGCATGCGCATCGCATCGACGGCGCGCTCGAGCGGAAAGCGGGCGCAGATATAGGGGTCGATCTTGCCTTCGGCGGCGAGACGATCCACCGCCTCGATATTCGCCTTGCCCGCTTCCGGATCGCGGCGGCCATACTCACCGGCGCGAACACCAACTACCGAGAAGCCCTTGATGAGCGGCATGTTGACGGAGACGGTCGGGATGCGGCCGCTCGTGAAGCCGATGATGAGCAGCCGTCCGTTCCAGGCGATGCAGCGCACGCTTTCATCGAAGACATCGCCGCCCACCGGATCGTAGATCACATCCGCGCCGCGCCCGTCCGTCAGCTCCTTCACTTTTTCGCGGAAGCCGTCATTTACATTTATGACGTGATCGGCGCCACGCTGCTTCACGACTTTCAGCTTCTCGTCAGAGGCGGATGTCGCAATCACCGTTGCGCCGAGGAGCTTTCCCATCTCGACCGCGGCGAGGCCAACGCCGCCCGTCGACCCATGCACGAGAAGCGTCTCGCCCTTCTGCAGATGACCGCGGCAGACCAGCGCCACATAGGCCGTGAGGTAAGCAGCCGGATAGGCAGCGGCCTTCGCGAAATCCATTTTGCCAGGGATGGGGCGGCAGGCCGCTTCGGGCACGTTCACCGCCTCGGCGAAGCCGCCGATGCGCAGGCCCGCCACCACGCGGTCGCCCATTTTCAGCTTCGTCACGCCCTCGCCGAATGCGGCGACAACGCCCGCGCCTTCCATGCCGGGCGAGAAGGGAAGGTCGGGCTTGAACTGATACTTCCCCTGTACCATCAGAATGTCCGGGAAATTCACCGAACATGCCTTGAGATCGAGCCTCACCTCGCCCTTGCCCGGCGGCGGCAGCTCCAACTCTTCCATCCGCAGGACGGAAATATCGTCAGACAACTCATGCACACGCATGGCCCGCATGCTTCACTCCCTTGAGAATTTATGGCGAATTCCTATCTCGCGAGCATAGAACCATGGCCTAAACTTCGCCATGGTGCCGCCGGACAATCCGGCCCCGGGGGAAAGAGAGGGACCAGAATGGCTTCAGGAATGGAAGATGCGCGCTTCGGCGTCGCGCATCTCGACAGGATCGTTTTGCACTATGCCGAGATGGGGCCGGAAGACGGCCCCCTGCTCATTCTCCTGCACGGCTTTCCCGACAACTGCTTCGGCTGGGGGCACCAGATGCCGGCGCTTGCCGCAGCGGGCTTCCGGGTGATCGCGCCGGACCAGCGCGGCTACGGCGTGAGCGGAAAGCCCCGAGGCGTGAAGGCCTATGATCTCGAAGAGCTCACTGAAGACGTGATCGCGCTGGGCCGGCATTTCGGCGAAGAGCGGCTTCGCGTCATCGGCCATGACTGGGGCGCGAGTGTTGCCTGGTGGCTGTGCTCGACGCGGCCGGAGGCTATGGAGAAAGCGGCGATGATCAATGCGCCGCATCCCGCGATCTGGAAGCAGGCCATGTATGCGGACAAGGAACAGCGGAAGAAGAGCCGCTACGTCAAGATGTTCCGCCTGCGCTGGCTGCCTGAATGGATGATGCGGCGGAAGAATTATTCGGCGCTTGTGGAAGCGCTCGAATCCTCGGCGCGGCCCGGTGCCTTCGAAGCCGGCGAATGGGAGCGGTATCGCAAGGCCTGGAGCGAGCCCAAGGCTTTGACCTCCATGATCCACTGGTACCGCGCGTTGCTGAGAAAGGACCTTTCAAAGCCCGTGGCGCGTATCGACGTGCCGGTGCTTCTCGTCTGGGGCGAGAAGGACCAGTTTGCCGATCCTTCCCTTGCCCGACGCAGCATCGAACTTTGCGAGCGGGGCGGCACGCTTTTCTTCGCGGAGGGCACGCATTGGGTGCTCCGCGAGGAGGCGGCGAGCATCAACCCCATGCTCATTACCTTCTTCCGCTCCGATCAGGACGCATAGGCAAGCGCCGTCACACCCCCCGCAATGCCGAGGCCGATGAACACCAGCGCCGCCGCAAGGCGCATGGTCTTCGCCGGTATGCGCCTTGCCAGCGCCTCGCCGAACAGCACGACGGGGACATTCGCTACCATCATGCCAAGCGTGGTGCCGAAGGCGACCGCCACCAGCGCTTCATAACGCGCGCCGAGCGCCACTGTTGCAAGCTGGGTCTTGTCGCCCATCTCGACGAAGAAGAAGGCGACCGTGGTTGCGATGAAAGGGCCAAAGCGCAATGCCGCCTTCGTTTCCTCTTCCGAGGGCGGATCGTCGGGAATGAGCGCCCAGAGCCCCATCAGGATGAAGGAGACGGCCAGCACCCAGGCGAGAATTTCCGGCGTGAGCCAGGCCGCCACCAGCGTGCCGGCGAAGGCGGCAAGCGCGTGGTTTGCGATGGTTGCGGCGAAAATGCCGGCGATGACGGAAAGCGGCGCGCGGAAGCGCACGGCGAGAATGAGCGCGAGCAATTGTGTCTTGTCGCCGATTTCGGCGATGGCGACGGCACCGAGCGATACGAGGAAAGCTTCCAAGAGAGTTCTCCGCTGCCGGGCACGACACCAATGACCCATCGCGCCTGCCCGGCAAAGGCAGCGCGTTGAGCCAAAGGTCTCGCCAGATCAGCGGGCTGATTGCGGACGCCATGAAGCCGGAGCTTCAAGTCTGTTGACGCCCGCCCCTCTCTGCCATGTGGCGGAGGGCGGCTACTCCCCTAAGGACGGCGTCGAAATAACATGTGCCCTCGTGCCACACAAGGGCGTTGAGGCATAAGAATCGTTCGCAAACATCACAGCGCGATGCCGAAGCGCGAAGCAATCCATATTGTCGCCAGGTAGAACAGCACGGTGATCGCACAGCCGACACCGAGCGCAATCCAGAACCCCACGCCGTGGCGCAGCATCGCCGGAAAGATGAGAAACATCGGCAGCGATGGCAGCACATACCAGAAGGTCGCTTCGGCATGGTCTGCTATGCGCAGCGTGTCGCCCGTCTCCCGCCAGAGCCACACGATCGCGAGCAGCGACACGAGCGGCAGCGACGCAACGAGCGCGCCAAAGGCCGGGCTTCGCTTCGCAGTTTCCGAGACGATCATCACGAGGATGCCGGAGACTGCCGCCTTGACAATCGCATAGAGCATGGCTCAGGCCGCGCCTCGCAATGCTCTTCCCACATCGCTCGCGATCTTCTCGCAGGCGGCTTTTGCGGCGGGAATGGCGCCGGTCATCGCGGTGAAGGCGTGCGGCAGGCTGTCCTCACAGCGATAGCTGACGGTAACGCCTGCGGTTTTCAGCCGCTCGGCATATTCGGCACCCTGGTCTCGCAGCGGGTCGAAGCCCGCGGTGACGACGATGACGGGCGCAAGGCCGGAGAGGTCCGCCTCGCGCATCGGCGAGACACGGAGATTGGCAAAATCGGCGGGACCGTTCAGATAATGACTGGCGAACCAGTCCATTATTTCCGCCGTCAGCGGATAGACATTGCCGCAGCTTTCCATCGAGCCGCCCTTCGCCGCCCAATCCGTCACGGGATAGATCAGTAGCTGAACGGCAGGCGGCTGAAAGCCCTTTCGTTTTGCTTCCTGCGCGACGACGGCGGAGAGATTGCCGCCCGCGCTGTCGCCGCCGACGCCGATGCGGCTTGCGATCATGCCAAGCTCGCCTGCATTGTCCGCCGCCCAGCGGTAGGCCGCAACGGCATCGTCGGCCGGTGCGGGAAACTTGTGCTCAGGCGCAAGGCGATAGGCGACGTTCAGCACGGCGCAGTTCGCTATGTCGGAAATCATGCTGCAGAAGACATGGCAGGTGTCGAGATCTCCTATGACGCAGCCGCCGAAATGAAAGAAGACGAGGCCGGGAAGCGCCTCCGTGCTGCCGCGCGGGCGATAGAGCCGCGCATCGAGCGGGCCGCCGGGGCCCGGCACCTTCAGGTCGCGCACCTCTACGGATGCGCGCGGCGCATCGTCGAGAAGCGCGAGGCCTGCCGATGTCGCGCTGCGTGCCGTCACAGGATCGAGCGTGGTGATGGATGGCTGGCGCGCGCCCTGCACGGCGAGAAATTGCGCGCGCGCATCGAGAATGCGTCCGTCGATCGCGAGCGGCTTGCCGCCCGACATCCTGACAAGAATGCTGTCGGGAAACTTCAGCAGACTGCGGACGATGAATTTCTGGAGGCTCATTTCTGCTCCTGCTTTCCCTTGTGCGGCAGCGCGCGGACGCCGCCGAGAACGAGCGCGGTGGCGAAGGCGGATGCTTTTTCCGCGTCGATCTCCGGCCGCAGCAGCATCCTGTCGCCCATTTCCATGGCGATGCCGACGACCGAGGCCATCAGATACTCGGCATCCACTTCCGGCAATGTGCCATTGCGAATGTCCTCTTCAAGATATTCCCGGATCTCCTCGAAGCCCGCGATCAGCTCCGGCGTGTCCATGCGAACGCGGATCGTATTCGGGTTGCGCCGCATGAGCTGAAACGAGTCGCGATCGGAGGCGAGATAGTCGAAATAGGTGCGATAGGCATTGCGGATGAAATCCTCGAAGGTGCGCGAGCGAATACGCTCGGCGCGCAGGCGAGGACGGATGCGGCGCATACCTTCGTCCATCAACGCTTCGAAGACTTCTTCCTTGCTGCGGAAGTAGTTGTAGAAAGTGCCGGACGCGAGGCCGGTCTTGCGGATGATGTCACGCACCGAGGTTGCGCCATAGCCGAGATCGGCAAAGACGCTGCGTGCCGCGCTCAATATCGCTTCGCGATTGTTCAGCTTGGTAAGCTCGCGCTTGCCCGGCTTCTTCTTTACGTCTGCAGCAGCCGCATCGTCGATATCGGTGCTCATGCGCGCGCCCCGGCCCCGCATGAAGTCATGTCTCTCTTCATCATCCCTCCTGAGCGCCGGGCCGGGGCTTCCCCTCCCCGCCCGCGACGCAGCCGACTCGACAGCCGGTTTTTGCCGACTCTACTCTCATGACGACAATCGTCAACTTTCGGGGGCGGCCTGTGCCGTCGCCGAAAGACCTTGTTTTTCATAAGGCTAGATTTGAGGGGCCGCTCTCACTCCGCCGCCCGCGCCCCTGCTGCTGCCGCGCGGGGCGGCACCGGGAGTGGGTTGCCGGCCGCCTTTGCGCGCTTCTCGCCCTGCTTCCATTCGCGCTTCAGGTCGTGGCAGTAGATGTTGAAATCGACCTGCATCTTGTGGCGCGGGCTGTCGTAGAAATGGCC
Organism: Parvibaculum sp.; assembly: GCF_046297875.1. Lineage (GTDB taxonomy): Bacteria > Pseudomonadota > Alphaproteobacteria > Parvibaculales > Parvibaculaceae > Parvibaculum. Next base: position 447,479 of record NZ_JBKBHD010000001.1, read on the forward strand.
GATGAAGCGGCGCTCATCCGCCACGATGATGCGCTCCATTTCTTCCCCGGACGGCAGTGCATATTCGCCGGCAAGATAGGCAGCGAGCCAGCGCGCCTGCTGCTCGGCGAAATTCGTCAGCGTCGGCAGCGGCTGCGCCAGCGCCATGAAGAAGAGATTGGGGATTCCGGGTTTCATCACACGCTTGAAAAGCGGAATGTGGTTGTCCTTCACCTCGACGACCGACTTGTCGAGGAAGGGGAATGACACGTTGTAGCCCGTCGCATAGATGACGACATCGACATCTTCCGCCGAGTCATCGGTAAAGCGGATCTTCTTTCCCTCGAAGCGTTCGATATTCGGCTTTACCTTGATATCGCCACAGCCGACTCGGGTGAGAAATTCACCCGACACGGAGGGATGAGCCTCAAGCGGCTTGTGGTCCGGCTTCGGCAGGCCGTAATCCTCCATATTGCCCACGGCGCGCTTCAGCGCACGAGCGGCAAGCCAGCGCTGCAGGCGCAGCGGCACCCAATGCGGGAGCGACGCCTTGTCGGCGACGCGGCCGCCGATATATTTCGGGAAGATGTAGACGCCGCGCCGCGCCGATACCCAGAGCTGCTTCGCAATCGGCTTCTGTGACAGTTCGGAGGCAATATCCATCGCGCTGTTGCCCATGCCGACAACGACGATGTTCTTGCCGCGCATCTCCACCGGCTCGAAAGGCGTCAGATAGGAATGGGCATGCATCTGCACGCCGTCGAACTCGCCGGGGAAGGCGGGCGCCGGCCAGCGCGGGTCCCAGTGATGTCCGTTGCAGACGAAGAGCGCATCATAAATGCGCGTCTCCGACGACGGCCCGCCCGCGGCGGAGCGGTCGATCGTCACGCGCCAGAGACCGTCGGCCATACGCTCGCAATGCGTCACCGCGGTGTTGAACTCGATCTTCTCGCGCAGGCCGAAGTGGTCCACATACTCGTTGAAATACTGCAGCACCTGCGAGTGATGCGGAAAATCGGGAAAGTCGCCGGGGATCGGGAAGTCCTCGAACTGCATCCGGTATTTCGACGTATCGATATGGAGCGACTCATAGCAGGCCGACATGCCGTTCTTGTTCTTGTAGGCCCAGTTGCCGCCGATCGTGTCCGACATTTCAAAAATGTCGAATGGAATGCCGCGGTCCTTCAGCGCCTTGGCGGTGGAAAAGCCGCTGCAGCCTGCACCGACGATACAGACTTTGGGCATGGCGGCTGGCGCCGCCGCTCTCGATTGTGCGGACATGAGGCAGTGCTCCCGGAATGTGAATATCGATGCGAACAGGCTACAGGAATTCTCGCGCGCGGGTCCAGAAACGAGCGGGCACGGGGCCGCAGACAAAGACGGACGCTGCGGCAGGTGACCGCTGTGCCTCGCCGCCGATGCCTTCAAATCGCGGTTGACTTGGGCGCGCGGCGGGGCGCAATTAGAGGCGCTAGCAGGGAGACAAAAATGGCGGCGGACGACATCACCGAAGAACATATCGCCCTGATGAAGGATGTGCTGATCCAGCATGTTCCGCATGCGCGCGCGCTCGGCATGAATGTCGTTCATGCGAAGCGGGGCGAAGGCTGGCTCTCCGTTCCCTACCGCGAAGACCTGATCGGCAATCCGCAGACCGGCGTCATCCACGGTGGCGTCATAACCTCATTGCTCGACAATGCCTGTGGCATCGCGGTGCAGCTTGCGCTGCCCGAGCGCATGTCGATTGCGACGCTCGATCTCCGGATCGACTACATGAAGCCTGCGACGCCGAAGCTCGACCTCATGGCGCATACGCATTGCTACAAGGTGACGACGAATATCGCCTTTGTACGCGGCACCGCCTATCACACAGACGAGAACGATCCGATCGCCACCTGCGTCGGCACCTTCATGCTGGCGGCGAACCGCGCAACGCCCATGCCGATCACACCGGAGGTGGCGGAAGAAGCGGCGAAGTTCCTGCAGAAAAACAAGGAAAGCAAGGCATGAGCGAGAAAGTGGCCCGCGACATCAATGCGCTCATGCAGGCAATTCCCTATGCCCGCTTTCTCGGCATCACGGTCGACCAGCGCGGCAACGAGATCACCACCGTCATGCATTTCTCGGAAAAGCTGATCGGCAATCCAGTGCTGCCCGCGCTTCATGGCGGCACAATCGGCGCCTTTCTGGAGACGACGGCCATCGCGCAACTTGCCTTCGAGATCAACGGCGATGAACTGCCGAAACCCATCGGCCTTACCATCGACTATCTGCGCTCGGGACGCCCCGTCGATACGTATGGCCGTGCCGTGATCACCAAGCAGGGCCGCCGCGTCGCCACGGTTCACGCCGAGGCCTGGCAGGACGACCGTTCGCGGCCGATAGCGGCAGCGCATGGCCATTTCCTGCTGAAGCCCGCGGACGAACCTGCCGGATCATGAGCGAAGCGGCGGCGGCAAGGCCTCGCGTCACACACCATATGGTGCTGGCGATTGCCGTTCCCATCGTCATTTCCAATCTTTCGACACCGTTGCTCGGCCTTGCGGACACAGCCGTCATGGGCCGGATGGGCGATCCGAAATATATCGGCGCAGTGGCGCTCGGTGCGCTTATCTTTACCATGGTCTACTGGACCTTCGGCTTTCTTCGCATGGGCACGACGGGCTTGACCGCGCAAGCAGAAGGTGCAGGCGATGGCGAGGAAATCCGCGCAGCACTCGGCCGCGCACTCATCATTGCAGGCGGGATCGGCTTCGCGCTCATTCTGCTGCAATGGCCGATCGCGCTTGCCGCTTTCGCGCTTCTCGATGGCGGCGACGAGGTGGAAGAGCTTGCCCGGCTCTATTTCGATATCCGCATCTGGAGCGCGCCGGCGGCGCTAGCGAACTATGCTATTGCCGGCTGGTTCATCGGCCTTGGCCGCGCAAAAACCGCGCTGGTGCTGCAGGTCTTCCTCAATCTCGTCAATCTCTTCTTCAATATCTGGCTGGCGCTCGGTCTCGGCTGGGGTGTGGCGGGCATCGCGGCCGGTACGCTGATTGCGGAAGTCTCGGCGGCGATGCTCGGACTCGCGCTTGCCGCTCATGCGCTTAAGCTCTATCCGGGCATCTGGACCCGGCCGCGGCTCCTCGATGCGGCGCGGATCAGGCGCACCATCGCCATCAATCGCGACATCATGATCCGCACGATTGTGCTGCTGCTCTCCTTCGCCTGGTTCACCGCAAAAAGCGCGGAGGCAGGCACTGTCATCCTCGCGGTCAATTCGATCCTGCTGCAATTCGTGACCGCCTGCGCCTTTTTCCTCGATGGTTTCGCGCTTGCTGCGGAAACGCTCACCGGCAAGGCCGCGGGCGCGCGCGATCTGCGCGGCTTCGACCGGGCGGCAAGGCTCTCGACGCTCTGGGCTGCTGGCATATCGGCGCTGCTGACATTATCGATGTTTGCCATTGGCGGTGCGGCGATCGATTTCCTTTCGCTTGATGCGGAAGTGCGTGAGACGGCCCGCCTCTATCTTGTCTGGGCGGCGCTGCTGCCAGTCCTTTCGGTCTGGTGCTACCAGCTCGACGGCATCTTCATAGGCGCCACGCGGAGCGCCGAAATGCGCAATGCGGCCCTTGCCTCAAGTCTTCTCTTCCTCGCGCTCTGGTGGTTCTTCCTGCCTTACGGCAATCACGGGTTATGGGCGGCGCTGACCGGGTTCAACCTGATGCGCGCGCTGTCGCTCGGCTTCTACTACCCGCGGATGCGCCGGGGCATCGCCTGAGCAGGACTGCCCCCATTTCACCTCCCCCCAAGACGGTCATTGCCGGGTCAAGCCCGGCAATGACCGTCTTGGGAAAGGTAGAAAAAGTACGGATCACAGAATTTCGAGCACGCTCTCGGGCGGGCGGCCGATCCGCGCCTTTGCCCCCATGACGACGATGGGACGCTCGATCAGAATCGGATTTTCCTCCATCGCACGGACGAGCTTCTCATCCGTCAGCTTTTCATTGTCGAGTCGGAGCTCCTTGTAGACAGCTTCGCCCTTCCGCATAAGATCGCGGGGCTTCATCTTCAGCTTCTTGAGGATCGCCTGAAGCTCCACCGCGCTTGGCGGCGCCTTCAGGTAATCGACGATCAGCGGATCGAGCCCGCGCTCTTCAAGCAGCGCCAGCGTCTGCCGCGATTTCGAACAGCGCGGATTGTGATAGATGGTGGGGCGCGCCATGCCTTCCCTCCCTTGAGTTTCCGTCTAGAGTTTTACATCCGCGCCGACGGCATCCTTCAGATTCGCGAAGCCATCGGCCGCAAGCTGCGCCGCAAGATCGGCCTTGATGCGGCCAACAAGTGCCGGGCCGTCATAGGTGAGTGCGGAATAGAGTTGGAGCAACGAGGCACCGGCGCGAATTTTCCCGTAAGCATCGTCGCCCGACGAGATGCCGCCGACGCCGACCAGCGGAATGCGGCCCTGCGTCAGCCGGTAGATATCCGCCAGAACCCTTGTCGACATGGCGAAGAGCGGCGCGCCGGAAAGGCCGCCCGTCTCGTCCGCATTCACGCCCGAGACGAGGCCCTCGCGCACAATGGTCGTATTGGAGACGATGATGCCGTCGAGGCCGAGACGCAGCGCCACATCGGCAATGTCTGCAAGCTCTTCGGCGCCGAGGTCCGGCGCGATTTTCAGCAGCACCGGCGTCATGCGCGCCGTGCCGGTGTGGCGCGCGGCGAGTACGCGCACGATCAACGTTTCGAGTTCCTCCTTGTTCTGCAGCGCGCGCAGGCCCGGCGTGTTGGGCGAGGAGATGTTCACCGTGAAATAGGAGGCAAGCCCGTCAAAGGCGCGGATGCCTGCCTCGTAATCGGCAATGCGGTCCGCCGAGTCCTTGTTCGCGCCGATATTGACGCCGACGATGCCGCGCCTGCTGCGCCGCGCGATGAGCCGCTTCTTCAGCGCCTCATGACCCTCATTGTTGAAGCCGAGCCGGTTGATGACCGCGCGGTGTAGCGGCAGGCGGAAGACGCGCGGACGCGGATTGCCGGCTTGCGGGCGCGGCGTCACCGTGCCGACTTCGGCAAAGCCCATGCCCATCGCCAGAATCGCGTCCGGCACCTCGCCGTTCTTGTCGAAGCCGGCAGCGATGCCGAGCGGATTCTCGAAGTGAAGCCCGAAGAGATCGATTGCGAGCGACACCGGATCGGGCTGCTTCTGCCGGGGGCCGAGGCCCATGCGGAGCGCGCGGATGGTGAGCCGGTGCGCCGTCTCGGGGTCGATCAGGCTCATGAAAGGCCGGGCAAGCGGATAGAGATCCATCTCCTCAGCCCTCCGCCATCATGTGACCGGGGAAGATATGCACGCCGTCCTCATCGAGCGGCAGCGGGTCGACGCCGCGCACGGTTTCGATGCGCAGCACATCATAGAGATGGGGGAAAAGCGCGCCGCCGCGAGAAGGCTCCCATTTCAGGGCCTCGCCGAGCGCGGCCGCCTCGACCGCGACGAGCAGCAGGCCCTCGCGGCCTGCAAAATGGCGCGACGCCGTTTCCGCCGCCTGTGTGGCCGTCGAGAAATGGATGAAGCCGTCGTCGATATCGACGGCGGAGCCGATGAAATGGCCCTCCGCCTCGGCGGCGATCCATTCATGTTCGCTGACGATCTTGTAGATGAGGCTGGTACTTGAAGGCACGGGGCAGGTCTCCGGATGCGGGGCGCACTCTAGCGGGGCCCGGCGGGAGCGACAAGACTATGGATGGGAATTAAATCCTGTGCCATACTCCCCTTCAATCTGACAAAAGGACCAACCCATGCCCCGCCTGCTTTCGCATGGCCGCATCTGGGCTGCGATCGACGCACTGGCCGCGCGCCACGGCATGACGGCTTCCGCGCTCGCGCGGACGGCAGGTCTCGACCCTACAACATTCAGTAAATCCAAACGGATGACGGCTGAAGGCCGGCCGCGCTGGCCCAACACCGAAAGCCTTTCGCGCATTCTCGAAGCCACGGGCACGGACCCAGAGGAATTTCTTGCCGGCGACGGCAACTCCCGCACCAACCGTGTGCCGCTGATCGGTTTCGCGCAGGCGGGCGGCGGCGGCTATTTCGACGATGCAGGCTTTCCGATTGGCGGCGGCTGGGAAGAGACCGCCTTTCCCGAGATCAAGGATGAACATGCCTATGCGCTGGAAGTCACCGGCGACAGCATGGAGCCCTTCTATCGCGAGGGCGATGTCATCGTCGTCTCGCCCGCCGCGGAAGTGCGGCGCGGCGACCGCGTGGTGGTGAAGACGGTTGCGGGCGAGGTCATGGCGAAGGTGCTCATGCGGCGCACGCGCGAGCGCGTCGAGCTTCACTCCTTCAACCCGGCGCATGATCCGCGCATCCTCAAGCCGCCGGAGATTCTCTGGATGGCGCGGATCATCTGGGCAAGCCAGTAGCCCGCCTCACTCTTTCGAGAGATCTTCGCCCGCCAGCACACGGCGGATGAGTTCGCGCGTATTGTCGATGCCGTAAAGCGCGACGAAGGAACCGAAGCGTGGTCCCCGCTCCTGCCCGAGCAGCACCTGATAGATCATCTGGAAGAAAGCGATGGATACGCCGGGGCCACCTTCGGGGCTCTTCTTCGTATGGTCCTGAAAGCGTTCAATGCTGCGCGCAACATTCAGCATCTCGTTCTGGATCGTCTCGCCATCCGCACCGGCCTTCAAATCGGAAAGCTTTTCGGACAGAGCAGCGAGCGCCACCGCCTCTACTTCGTCCGGCGCACGGAATACCTTGGTGGGCTTCACGAAATCGTCGAAATAGCGGATCGCGTAAGCGGTCAGGCGGTCGAGTTCCGGGTGGCTTTCCGGCGTCACGCCCGGCACATGGCGCGAGATGAAGCCCCAGAGCACAGCCTTGTCATGCGCATGCGAGGCGCTGACGAGATTGAGCAGCAACGCGAAGGAGACAGGCAGTTCGATCGCAGGCGGATTGCCGTCATGAATGTGCCAGACTGGATTGCCGAGGCGTTCCTTCCAGTCCTGACGCGGATAGGCGGCGAGATGCTGGTAATATTCGTCGACCGCACGCGGGATGACGTCGAAATAGAGCTTCTTCGCCTGGCGCGGGCGCTGAAACATGTAGAGCGCAAGGCTCTCGGTCGGCGCATAGGTCAGCCATTCATCGATGGTGAGACCATTGCCCTTCGACTTCGAAATCTTCTCACCCTTTTCATCGAGGAAAAGTTCGTAGACAAAGTGTTCAGGCGGACGGCCGCCGAGCGCCTGACAGATGCGGTCATAGATGCCCATGTTCGGCCCGTGATCCTTGCCGAACATTTCGAAATCGACGCCGAGCGCCGCCCAGCGCGCGCCGAAATCGGGCTTCCATTGCAGCTTCACACGGCCGCCTGTAACGGGGATCGTCGTTTCCTCACCGTCCTCGTCGTCGAAGGTAATGGTTGCGTCTGCCGCATTCACCTTCTTCAACGGCACATAGAGCACACGGCCGGTCTTCGGCGAGATCGGCAAAAAGGGCGAATAGGTCGCGCGGCGCTCCGGCCCGAGCGAGGGCAGCATGATTGCCATGATGTCGTCATAGCGTTCGGCGACGCGCTTCAGGATCGCGTCGAAACGGCCGGACTTGTAATAGTCGGTCGCGCTTGCGAATTCGTATTCGAAGCCGAACGTGTCGAGAAAGCGCCGCAGCATCGCGTTGTTGTGGTGGCCGAAGCTCTCGTAATCGCCGCTGAAGGGATTGGGCACCGAGGTGAGCGGCTTGTGCAGATAGGGTTCGAGGAAGGCGCGGTCCGGCACGTTGTCCGGAATCTTGCGCATCCCGTCCATGTCGTCCGAAAAGCAGAGAAGCCGCGTCCTGACCCCCGGCATGAGGATTTCGAAGGCGCGGCGCACCATGGTCGTGCGCGCCACCTCGCCGAACGTGCCGATATGGGGCAGGCCCGACGGGCCATAGCCCGTCTCGAAGAGGACCGTCGGATTCGCATCGCCGCGCTTCTCGATCCGCTCCACGATTTTCCGCGCTTCCTGGAAGGGCCAGGCGTTGCTGACCCTGGCGGCTTCAAGAAGTTCGGACGTGGCTATGGCGGTTGCGTCGGCGGACATCTAATCTACCCGGCAATGAATATTTAAGGCTTTGTCAAGCGCGCGGACCCTATGCTTTGGGCACCCCCCAGTCAATGCGGTGCGGGCGGACCCGGCCCTCTCCCGGGAAGCCATGATGCAGCGCCATGTGGCACCGCGCCCGGAGCATGAATCAGTGAACAGGCCAAACGAGGCAGACCTTCCTGAAATGGCCGTTCCTGCGGAAGAGGATGCCACTCCCGAGCTTGGGCCCATGCGCCGCACCCTTCCGATAGAGACGCGAATCGATGCCGAGCAGGTGCGGCTGCTGCTCTCGCTTGGCGAGGCGAGCCGCTGGACCATTTTCGGCGGCATTGTGATCGTCGGCCTTGCCTTCTTCGAAACGGCGCCGGTCTGGAGCCTGCCTGTGGTCCTTGCGATCCAGCTTGTCGCCCAGTTCGCCTTCGACCGGGTGCGCGGCGGCTTCCGCGCCGACCCGGACGCCGTTCCCAATGCCATGAAATGGGCGCACCGATATGCGCTGGTCACGCTGATCAGCGGCGCGACATGGGGCGTCGGATCGCTGTTCTGGCTGCCGGGGTCAAGCTTCGCGCATGAAATCTTCTACATCCTCGTGCTTGCTACACTCGTCATGGCGACCGCGGTATCGCGCGCCAACTATCCGCCTGCTGTCGCCTATTACGCGATCGCCTCCTGTACGCCCGTTACCATCATGCTGCTCTGGCGGGCGGAGCCCCTTTCCATCGCAACGGTCGTTCTCTCGGCCATGTTCTTCGTCACCGCCGCAGGCTGGACGAGGCGCATCAATGAAGGCTACCGCGAAGCCTTCCGGCTGCGCTTCGAGAATGCCGATCTTGTGGAGCGGATGAACCGCGCCCATGCGGCGGGCGAGCAGCGCCGCCGCGATGCCGAGGAATCCGAAGCGCGCGCCAAGGCGGCAATGCAGGCAAAGCAGGAATTTCTCGACATCATCAGCCATGAGGTGCGTACGCCACTCGACGGGCTTCGCAACATGGCGATGTATCTCGCCGACGAAGCGGTGAACGATACGCAAATGAAGATCGCCGCCTCTGTCGAGGAAACGAGCCAGCTTCTCCGCCGCCTCATCGACGACATGATCGACTTCTCGGAAATCGAGGCGCGCTCGCTCGAACTGAAGCCGCGCAGTTTCGACCCGGCCGAACTTGCCGCAGGCATTGTTCGCCTGACGCGCCATCAAGCCGTGGCGCGCGGGCTCTCGCTCGAGCTCGACAAGGGCATGGATGTTCCACCCAGCATGGTCGCCGACCCGGACCGCGTGAAACAGGTTCTCGCAAACCTTGTGGGCAATGCGATCAAGTTCACCTATCAGGGCGGTGTCGTGGTGCGCGTTTCAACACTGAAGACGCCCGACAACGAAACGCTGTTCCGCTTTTCTGTCACCGATACCGGCCCCGGCCTCACGGATGACGCCCGGCGGCGAATTTTCGATGCCTTTGCGCAGGGTGCGGATGCACGCGACTTCCGCTTCGCCGGAAAGGCGGCGGGCGCCGGGCTCGGACTTCCGATCAGCGAAAGGCTGGTGCGGATGATGGGCGGCCATATCGGCGTCGACAGCACGCCCGGCCAGGGCAGCACGTTCTGGTTCCTGCTACCGGCGGAACCGGGCAGCGCAGAAGCCTATATCGCCTCGCTTCGCGATGGCGACAAGCCGGTGCGCCAACATGAGCCGGAACGCCTGATCGATCTCGATCACCTCTATGAACTTGAGCAGCGTCTCGGTGGCGCTCATATCACCGATCATCTCGTGGCCGGACTTGAGCGCGTACTTGCCATTCACCGCCAGATCGAAAAGGCGCGTGTGATGCGCGACGGCGAGGCCCTTTCGAACCACGCCCGCGAGCTGCGGATGGCAGCGGCGGACATTGGCCTGACGGCAGTTGCGCTTGTCGCAGGCGATATCGGTTCGGCGCTTGCGCAAGGCGAGGCCGATGCCGCCATGCATTCAGTGCCCCGGCTGCAACAGAAGATCACGGCGACCTGGCGCGCGCTTGCCAAGGCCTATCCGAGCCTCGCCGCCTGAGGCACCATTCCCGGCCATGGGCTTCACGCGGCGTCCCGCTATACTGCGCCGCGATGGCCGACACTCCTCCTCCCGATTCGCCCGCCTCCACCGATGGGCCGATGCTGCCCGATGCCGTGGCACTGGTGCCCGCGCGCGGCCCCGGCCGCAGCGCGGTTGCGGTTTCGCCGGATGGCGAGATCAGCGAGCTTTCGCCGGATGAGGCGCTGCGGCTGATCGAGCGCGAGCCCGTGATGCTGGTCCATGCCGGCTTTATCGCACGGCGCATCGCAAGAGGCATGGCCTTCCGCGAGGCGGGCCCTCATGTTCTCGACCTTCTCGAACTTTTCGCCTTTGTCCGCCCTGCCGAGCCCTGCCTGCCGACCGCCGAGGGAGTCGCCCGCGCGCTTGGCCTCGATCCCGGCGAAACGCCGGAAGATCTGGCGATGATCTTGCGCGAGGCCGCCGCCGTCCTCCTCCGCGAGCTTCAGAACCCGCGCCTGCCGGGACGTCCCTTTGCGGCGCGCACCGCCTTCCGCATGGCGGAAGCGGGCTGGGCCTGGGGGCCGGGCGTCATGGCCGCACTTCGCGATGCCTTGCGCGGCGCGGCCGGGCGCGAGAGCAAGCTCCCTGCCTCGCGCGGCTTCGACATCTGGAACGAACTTCCCGACTGGGAGGAGCGCCCGCCGCTTCCGCCTGCAGGATCGCTGCCGGTCAGCGCGGCGGAGGCGCAAGTGCGGCTTGCCGAACTGGCAGGCGACGACGCGGAAGCGCGGCCGGGGCAGGTCGCCTTTGCCGGGCTGGCGAGTGCCGCCTTCGCGCCGCGCGAGCGGGCAGGAGAACCCAATGTTGTCCTTGCCGAAGCCGGAACCGGCATCGGCAAGACGATCGGCTATGTCGCGCCTGCAAGCCTCTGGGCCGAGCGCAACAGGGGCACGGTCTGGATTTCCACCTATACGAAGAACCTTCAGCGCCAGCTCGATCAGGAACTCACGCGCCTCTATCCCGATACCGCCGAGAAGGCGGAGAAGGCCGTGATCCGCAAGGGCCGCGAAAATTATCTCTGCCTGCTCAATTTCGCCGAGATGGCGGATCGCGCCGCGCTTGGCGGCAATGCGGTAGCCGTCGGTCTTGTCGCGCGCTGGGCAATGGCAAGCCGAGACGGCGACATGGTGGGCGGCGACTTTCCGGCCTGGCTGGCCGCTCGGCTCAGCGGCGCCGCCGGACGCACCGGCCTGACCGACAGGCGCGGCGAGTGCGTCTACACCGCCTGCCCGCACTACAAGAAATGCTTTATCGAACGCGCAATCCGCAAGGCGCGGCGCGCCGAAATAGTAGTGGCAAACCATGCCCTTGTCATGCGGCAGGCCGCGCTTGACCAGACCATGGGCGTACTGACGAAACCGGCGCAACCGGCCGATGACGCCTCCGGTGGCGCGGAAGAGGAAATACCGAGCGGGCGCGAGGCGAGGACGCGCTTTGTCTTCGATGAAGGCCATCACATTTTCGATGCGGCAGACGGCGCCTTCTCGACATCGCTTTCGGCGCTTGAAGCGGCCGAACTCCGGCGTTGGATACGCGGCGCGGAAGGACAGCGCGGGAGGCGCGGGCGCGGCATCGAAGAACGTGCGGGCGATCTCATTGCAGACGACAAGCTTGCCGAGGAGGCGCTAACGGCTGCCCTATCCGCCGCATCGGCGCTGCCCGCACCCGGCTGGTCCACGCGCCTCAATGACGGCCAGCCACGCGGCGCGGCAGAGAAGTTTCTCGCGCTGGTGCGCCAGCAGGTTCATGCCCGCGCGGAGGAATCGGGCAATGTCTTTTCCCTCGAAACGGAAACGGCGCCCGCCGTGAGCGGGCTTGCGGAAGCGGCGCACACGCTGGACGAGGCGCTGTCACATCTCGTTCGCGCGCTGCGCGTCATCGCGGACAGGCTGCGCGCGCGCCTCGACGAGGAAGCAGAGGACCTCGACACGGCAACTCGCATCCGCATGGATGCTGCCGCGCGGGGCATCGAGCGGCGTGCGGGGGTTCTCATTCCGGCCTGGCAATCGATGCTGAAAAGTCTCGGCGGTGCGACGCCGGAGATTTTCGTCGACTGGTTTTCAGTGGAGCGGCTTTCCGGGCGCGAGATCGATGTCGGGATGCATCGTCATTGGCGCGACCCGACCATACCCTTCGCAGGCGCCGTTCTTGAGCCGGCGCATGGCGTTCTCATTACATCGGCGACGCTGCGCGACCAGTTGCCGGATGAGGACATTGCCGAAGGCGGCTGGGAAAGTGCGGAAATCAGAACCGGCGTGTCACACCTCGCCCTGCCCGCGAAACGCGCCTTCATGGGATCGCCGTTCAACTATGCCGAGCAGGTTCGCATTTTCGTTGTGCGCGATGTAGGGCGCGATAAGGATGCCATCGCCGCCGCCTATCGCGAACTGTTCCGCGCGGCGGATGGCGGTGCGCTTGGCCTCTTCACTGCAATCCATCGCCTGCGCGCCGTGCATGAGCGGATCGTCTCACCGCTCGAGGAAGCGGGGCTGACACTTTATGCACAGCATGTCGATCAGCTCGACACCAGCACGCTGGTCGATATTTTCCGCGCCGAGCGCCATGCCTGCCTGCTCGGCACGGATGCCGTGCGCGATGGCGTCGACGTGCCGGGCGATTCCCTGCGCATGATTGTCTTCGACCGTGTGCCCTGGCCGCGGCGGGACATCCTGCACAAGGCGCGGAGCGAGCAGTTCGGCAAGGCGCGCTATGACGACATGCTGACCCGGCTCCGGCTGAAGCAAGCCTTTGGCCGGCTGATCCGCCGGGCAAGCGACCGGGGCGTTTTCGTCATGCTCGATTCCCGGCTGCCGACGCGGCTGACCAGCGCCTTTCCGCCGGGTGCCGAAATTCACCGGATCGGGCTTGCCGAGGCGATCGCCGAATCGCGCCGCTTTCTCGGGGGTGAAGCCGCGCTTGCGGGTCCGGAAGGCACCCCCTAAAGTCGCGGCCACCATAGCGATGTTTTTTCCAAGGCAGGTCCATGTCGACAATTTCCCACGAAAACGCCCTGATTTACATCATGGTGACGATGAGCGCGGTCGACCGCGCCATGAGCGACACGGAACTGCGCGACATCGGCAATATCGTGCAAACGCTGCCCGCCTTTCGCGACTTCAACCCCGAGCGGCTCATTCCGGTTGCGAAGGAATGTGCGGCGATCCTGCAGGAAGATGGCGGCCTCGACGCGGTGTTCGGCCTTGTCAGGGATGCGCTGCCGCCGCATCTGCGCGAGACCGGCTATGCGCTTGCCGTCGAAATCGCGGCGGCGGATCTTTCGGTCGGCGCCGAGGAAATGCGTCTGCTGCAGCTTCTCAGGGATGTTCTCGACATCGACAAGCTCGTCGCCGCCGCGATCGAGCGCGGCGTCCGCGCCCGGCACATGCCGGCCTGATGCTCAGCCGCAACGGCCTTCGCCGGTCTGTTCGAGCTTGCCGTCAATCCGGTCGTAGAAGGTGCGCGTGCATCCCCGCTCGCCATAACGATCCGTTTCACGATGGATGACGACGGGCGCACCCGCCTCCCACATGTGAATGTCGACGCCACCCTCTGTCGCGCTTGACCGCCAGCGGCTGGTAATTTCCTGCGTATCCGGGTCGAATTCCGGTGAGACGATCTCGTCAAGCGCCTGATTACCATCGAAGCGTTGATCGCGCGGCGACCAGAGCCAGTTCCGGTAGAGTACATTCGGTCCTGCCGTTGTCTGCGCCAGCAGCCGAAAATCGAGATAGCCGTCGAAATTGAGATCGATCACCTCAAAGCCGTTATTCTCGATGTCAGGAAAGGTTTGCGAGTCGACATTCTCGATTACCTGAAAGGACTCGGCGGTGCCTTGCTGACGGATCGCGATGCGGGCAATCGCGCGCTCACCGGCCGCTTCATCCATTTGCCAGAAGAGTTCGAAATAGAAGGGCGGCATGACCTGGCTGATCAGGGCTTCGCAGATGATTGGGCCGTCCGTACCTGCTGCCGGGGCAAGGCAAGTGAAGCCGGGGAGGAAGGTCTCGTCGCCATCCACCGGCATGGCGGCCGTTTCGGCCAGCACCGGAAGCGGCAGCGCGAGGCATGCAAGCAGCGATCCCCTTTTCATCCAGGTCAGCATGGCGAACCCCTGCCGGTTTCCGAGAAAACATACGTCATATATTAGCGCGAAGCACCGCCCGGGAAGGCTTTTTCTTCGGATGCAAGCCGCATTATAGTCGGGGTTCCACTATCCGGAGGCGCGCCTCGCGCGCATCAGATGCTCGAATTCATTTCAGCCCATGAAGCGCCGGTCCGTCTCGCCGTCTTTGCCGGTGTGCTGGCACTGATGGCGGCACTTGAGGCGGCGCTGCCCCGGCGCACGGCCGGCGTCACGCGGGTCCGCCGCTGGACGACGAACCTCGCTCTGGCCGCCACGGGTACGCTCGTCCTGCGCCTTGCCGTACCGCTCCTTGCGACGGGTGTTGCGCTGGAAGCGGAGCGCCTGGGCTTCGGGCTCTTCCACTGGACGGGTACGCCCTATATCGCCGCCTTCCTCCTCTCGCTGCTCGCGCTCGACCTTCTTGTCTATGGACAGCATGTCCTGTTTCACAAGGCCGGATTTCTGTGGCGGCTGCACCGCGTCCATCATGCGGACCCGCATGTCGATGCGACAACCGGCATCCGCTTTCATCCCGTCGAAATCCTCATAAGCATGTGCGTCAAGATGGCGGCGGTTGCGCTGCTCGGCGCACCGGTCGCCGCTGTCATCCTGTTCGAGGTGCTTCTCAATGCCGCTGCGATGTTCAATCATTCGAACCTGCGGATCGGCGAGAAAGCGGATCGCATCCTGCGTCTTTTCATCGTGACGCCGGACATGCACCGGGTGCATCATTCGGTCCATCGCGACGAGCACGACATGAATTTCGGCTTCAGCATTTCCGTGTGGGATCGTCTGTTCGGCACATACCGGGCGGCGCCGCGCGAGGGGCACATTGCCATGCGGCTCGGACTGGCCGAATATCCTTCGCCCGCGCCGGAACGGTTCGGCTGGAGCCTCGTCAACCCATTTTCGGGAAGAGCCTTTCCCGATGCATCGCAGCGCCGGGAGCGCACGACATGAAACGGCTTTGCCTGCTCCGCCACGCAAAATCGGACTGGGGCGATCCCTCGAAGGACGATTTCGACAGGCCGCTCAATACGCGGGGCGAGAAGGCTGCCGCCTTCATGGCAGGCTGGATCGCGCGCTCGCCTTACAGGCCCGATCTCATTCTCTGCTCGACGGCGGTGCGGGCGCTGGCGACATGCGCGCCGCTTCGCGACGCCCTCGGCGATTCCGTTCCCGTCATCTATCGCGACGAGCTTTATCACGCGATGCCGGACGAAATGCTGGAGGAAATCCGCAACGCACCGGACGATGCGAAGACGCTGCTCGTCGTCGCGCATAATCCGGGGCTTGTGCTTCTGGCGATGGCGCTTGCCGAAGACCCGGATGATGAAACGGCGCTGCGCGTCGCCTATGGCGTACCGACCGGCGGCTTCATCGTTTTCGAATTCGATGCCGACCGCTGGGAACAGGTTGCCAATGCCAAGGGACGTACGGTTTTCTTCGGGCGGCCGCGCGATCTGATGGCGGACGTATCGGGCGAGAAGCGATAAGTATCTTCAGAAGATATTTGCGGAGAAGTGCCGCGCGCTAATGCGGGCATAGGTGCCGTCGCTCACCAGCGAAGCGAGGGCCGCATTGATGCGGTCGCGCAACGCCTCATTGCCGGCCCGCAAAACGATCCCTGCCCCTTCTCCGAAATAGGCCGGATCGGCATAGTCGGGACCGACAAGACGGCAGCAGGCGCCCTCCTTTGCCAGTATCCAGCGCAAGAGTGCGTTGCGGTCGGCAAAGACGAGATCGATCTCGCCCTTGTCGAGCGCCATTTTTGCTTCGGCGGGGTTCGCAAAGACAACCAGTTCGGCGGCAGGAAAGCGCTTCTGCGCGAAGGCCTGATGCGCGGAGCCTGCCTGAACGCCGATGCGCCGGCCGGCAAGGGCGGCAGGCGTCGCGGCGGGCGGCACATTGTTGCGCCTCGCCGCGAAGCGGCCCGGCGTCGAATAATAACCGTGACTGAAGATGACCCCCTCGCCCGCCGCGCTTTCGCGTCCTTGCGACGGGATCCGCATGGAAGCGATCACCGCATCACCCTCGCCACGCCTGAGCGCCGGCAGAAGCTCATCCCAGCTGCGCGTTTCGTAGCGGCATACGGTGCCGAGCCTTTCGCAAAGTTCAGCGGCAATTTCCATGTCGAAGCCACGCAGTTCGCCGGTCTCGTCACGGTAGTTGAAAGGCGGGTAGTCGCCTTCGGTCAAAATGACAAGCGGCGCGGCAGCCGCTTCGGCGGGCGCTGTTTCCGCCGCCGCCCCCGATAGGCGCGCCGGGTTGGGAAAGGGCAGGCTCAGCGCCGCCATTTCTTCGGGCGTCAGCGCCGGAGCAACCGGTTCCGGGGCGGCAGGCTCCACGATAGCCGGGGCCTCCGCCACCACGACGGCAGGCGGCTTGTGCCCGGGCAGCGGCGCGCCTTCATAGAGCTGCACCAGCGCACCGGCCAGCCAAACGATGGCTATCGTGTTCAGATAGAGAAGAAACCGCATATCGCCCGCCCAACGTCCCGCCATGGAAAGTACCACGGCGCGTCATGTCCCATTGTGACACAGACAGAGGCTGCAAACCGCCCCGCATGGGCCTGCCGCTGCCTCCTGCCCTGCAGAAAAGCAAGGCTTGTGCCCTTGTTCGTCGCCGGGTTTATCAAGGTTAATTTTCTCGCTATCATGGAATACTGGAAGAGGTCGGTTCTGGCGTTGCGATTACAAATCAAGTCTGGAACTCGCGGGGGAGAACATTGGAAAAGCGCAAAGCTGCCGGATCCGGTCAGAAAAGGCCGGCGCCGGAACGTGCGTCTGCCACCCGTCCGCGCCCGGCCGGCCGCCGGAGCGGCTCCCGCCCGCTGATCGGAGAACTGGCGCTCGCGGCCGGTCTCGTTCCGCCAGACATGCTTGCTCACGCTCTCGAACGGCAGAATCAATGGGGCGACCGTCTCGGCGAGATCCTCGTCAGCACCGGCGCCCTGCGCTTTGCCGACCTGGCGCGGCTCTATGGCGCCCAGCGCGGCGTGCCGGTTGTCGACCTCGCGTCGGAACCGCGCGATCAGGCGCTCGCCGCCGAGGCCGATATCGACTTCTATCTGCGCACCGCCTGCCTGCCGTGGCGGCGGCGAGCGGGTGAGACGATCTATGTAGCTAGCGACCCGGACAGCGCGCGAGGCGCCATTGCCGAACATGACGGCCGTGCAAGGCCCGTTTTCGTCGCCTCGCACCGCGATATTTCCCGCACGCTGACGCGCGACTTCGCGAGCGTACTGACAGACCGGGCAATCTTCGATCTGCAGCGCAGGATGCCGGAAAGTTCCGCAGCCGCAAGACTATCCCGCGCACAGGTTTTCTGGTTCGCGGGCCTCTGTCTCGCCTTGACGATCGGCCTCATTCTCGCGCCGTGGCACGTATTCGCGGCGCTGAACATTGCCTTCGGCATTGTCTTTCTCGGCGTCGCGGTCATGCGTTATGCGTCGATATTCGTCGGACTGCTCGTACCCCGAACGGCGGAAGAGCGCGCCTATACAAATCATGGTGTCCCGCCGGACAGCGACCTTCCCGTCTACACGATCATGGTGCCGCTATTTCGCGAGGCGAGCGTTCTTCCCATACTCGCGCGCGCACTGAGCGAACTCGACTACCCCGCCTCCAAACTCGACATCAAGCTTATCCTTGAGGAGAGCGACCGCGACACGCTCGACGCGGCGAAAGCGCTCAAACTTCCCGATCATTTCGAATTCATCATCGTTCCCACAAGCCTGCCGCAGACAAAGCCGAAAGCGTGCAATTTCGCGCTGCCATTCGCGAAGGGCGACTATCTCGTCATTTACGACGCCGAGGATTGCCCGGAGCCGAAGCAGCTCAAGAAGGCGGTTGCCGCGTTCAATCTCGGCGACGAGAAGCTTGCCTGCGTTCAGGCGCAGCTCAACTATTACAACTGGAACGAGAACTGGCTGACGCGGCAGTTCACCATCGAATATTCGGCCTTTTTCGATCTGCTTTTGCCGATGATGGTCCGGCTTGGCCTGCCTATTCCGCTTGGCGGCACTTCGACGCATTTCCGCACGAAAGTCCTTCGCGAGGCAGGTGCCTGGGATCCCAACAATGTGACCGAGGATGCCGATCTCGGCATCCGCCTCGCCTTGCTCGGATATCGCTGCGGCATGATCCAGTCGACAACGCAGGAAGAAGCCAATTGCCGCCTGCCGAACTGGATCCGCCAGCGCTCGCGCTGGATAAAGGGCTGGTTGCAGACATGGCTTGTGCGCATGCGTCACCCTGTCCGACTCTCCCGCCAGCTCGGGCCGAGGGGATTTATCAGCTTCCAGCTTCTGATTGGAGGCTTCACGCTGGCCAATCTCGTTCATCCGCTCTTCTACGTTTCAATGGCGATCTCCATTGCTGTGACCGGCGTTCCTGCCGATTTCAAGGACGGCGCCGGCCTCGCACTCTTCAACATGCTGGTGCTGGTTTCCGGCTACTCGGTGGCGGTGGCGGCGGGAATTGCGGCTGTCGCCGTGAGGGGCATGCCCGCCCTGCTCAATCAAGCCGTGATGATGCCCGCCTATTGGCTGCTGATCTCGCTGGCGGCCTACAAGGCCATATGGCAATTGCTGACACGGCCGTTTCACTGGGAGAAAACCGAGCACGGGCTTAGCCGGATGCTTCCGGGGCGGGCCTGACCGGGCCCCGGAAAACAGGCATTCCGCGCGGCGGCACTAACCAATCGCTAAAGAGTTTTGGCCATATTGTTGACACCTGCGATCGTCCAGCCCCAGAAGGTGACCCGAATGGCCCAAGAAGCCGAAGCCAGCCGCAAGACCATCAGCCCCGAAACCTATGCCCAGCTCGGTGTGCTGATCGTCGAAGACACGGTCTTCATGGCGAACATGCTTCGCGGCATTCTCACAAATCTCGGCATCCGCAACATCGTCAGCGCACGCTCCGGCGAAGATGCACTGGCAGCGCTGGTGCGGGGCAAGATCGACCTCGCGATCATGGACGATCTCGAGCCGCCGCTCGACGGGATTTCCGTCGTGCGCGCCCTCCGCACCGCCGAAGAAGACGATCTGGTCGGTATCCCCGTCATCTATGTCACGAGCAAGCGCGAGCGCAGTGCGATCATCGAAGCGCGCGATGCGGGCGTTACCGAAATCCTGTCGAAGCCCTTCTCGGCCCAGCAATTGATCGAGCGGATTGAAACCGTGCTGACGCGGCCGCGCGCCATCGTGCGTTCTGCCGTTTTCACCGGGCCCGACCGCCGCCGCCGCGACGGCAAGGCGCCGGTCAAGCGGCGCGACAGCGACCGCTCATCGTAAAGCTCAGGATTTGCAGGCGTCGCGATATTCGTCGCGCAGCAGGTTCTTCTGCACCTTGCCCATTGCATTGCGCGGCAGGCTTTCCACGAAGAAGGCCCGCTTCGGCACCTTGTAGTTCGCGAGCTTCGCCTTGACGCGCGAAATGAGCTCGGCCTCGTCGAGCGCCTTGCCGGGCCGGAGTACGACGACGGCCACGCCCGCCTCACCGAAATCGGCATGCGGCACACCGACGATTGCCGACTCCAGCACTTCCGGCATGTCGTCGATGAGTTCCTCGATCTCCTTCGGATAGACATTGAAGCCGCCCGAAATGATGAGATCCTTCGCGCGTCCGACGAGATGGACATAGCCCTCGGCATCTATCATGGCGATGTCGCCGGTCTTGAACCAGCCGCCCTCCTCGAACTCCTCGGCGGATTTCTCCGGCATGCGCCAGTAGCCGCTGAAGACGTTTGGCCCGCGCACCTGTAGTCCGCCGACTTCGCCCGCGCCCATGAGCGCCCCGTCATCCGACATGACGCGCACTTCCGTTCCGGGCAGCGGGAAGCCCACCGTGCCCGCGCGGCGCTTGCCGTCATAGGGGTTCGACGTGTTCATGCCGGTTTCGGTCATGCCGTAGCGCTCGAGAATCGCATGGCCGGTGCGGGCGCGGAATTCCTCGAAGGTTTCGGCAAGGAGAGGCGCCGAGCCCGACGTAAAGAGCCGCATATGCTTCACGAGCCCGGCATTGAATTCATCGCCTGCGAGCAGTCGTGTGTAGAAGGTCGGCACACCCATGAACGTGGTTGCGCGCGGCAGATGCTGCAGCACCAGATCGCGGTCGAACTTGCCGAGCCAGATCATTCTGGCGCCCGCCAGCAACGCGCAATGACAGGCAACGAAGAGCCCATGCGCATGGAAGATCGGCAGCGCGTGGAGCAACACGTCGTTCTCGGTGAAACGCCAGGCGTCGCGAAGCGCGAGCCCGTTCGAGGCGAGATTGCCCTGGCTTAACATGGCGCCTTTGGGTTTTCCGGTTGTTCCCGACGTGTAGAGGATCGCAGCGAGATCGTTCGCACCAAGGTGCGCAGGCGGCACGATATTGCGGACCCTGCGCGATGCCTCGGTCAGGCTGCCTCGCGCTTCCGTATCGAGCGTCAGCACATGCGGCGTGGCGTAGCGGGTGGCTATTTCCTTCACGCCTTCTTCGGCCGCCGGATCGCAGATGAAGAGTGCCGGTTCGGCATTGCCGACGAGATAATCCACTTCATCGAGGCGATAGGCAGTGTTCATCGGCAGGAAGACGAAGCCGCCCCGCAGACAGGCGAGATAGATTGCAAGCGCCTCCGGCGATTTCTCCACCTGCAGCGCCACCCTGTCGCCCTTCGCGAGACCAAGCTGCGAGAAGAGCGAGGCGAATTGTGCCGCTGCCGTCAGCAGCCGCTCCGCGCTCCATTCGCGTGGGCCGCGTGTCCGGTCCGGCGCTTCAAGCACGATGCGTGTGCGATCGTCGGGAAGCGAGACTTCGATCAGCGAGAAAAGTGATGGGCTCATGGCGGTCCGGCAAGGTCTATCGCCGGTCCTGCCCGGCTGCCTGTGGTTATAGACGATCCGGACCCGGCCGCGCCAGAACTAGCCGCCCGAGCGCATATGCAGGTAATGCATGTGCCGCTCATACTGGCCGAGCAGGTCCGCGATCACCTGGTCCTTCGTATAGCCGAGAATGTCATAGCGCTGGCTGCCCTCGCGGAGCGACACTTCCGCCCGCCATGTCTTGTCCGGCCCCTGGCGATCACCCTCGAGCGCGGTCACGGCAAAGCTCGGCACGGGCACGCTGAGCAGCGACACGCCGAAGACGAACTCGTCCTCCGTGCCGTGGGCAATGGTGATATGTGCCTGACTTTCCCCTTCCTCGACCTCGGCCGGGAGACCGCGTGCCCGGATTTCGGCGGCAACCTCTTTCAGCGCAGGCACGACCGTTTCCTTCATGAACGTGAAGGCGCTGGCGCGTGTCGGCTGATGCAGCAATACGCCGAGCCGCTGTTTCCACGGCATGGCGGTGCTGCCGGCCACGAGCGGCGATATCGCCTCCAGGCTTTCCTGCCGGTGAACTTCGCTCCGCAGCGCCTTGAAGAGGCCGTAGCAGACGATGAGCATGATCGCGGCGAGCGGAAAGCCGCCCGCAATCGCCCCGGTCTGGAGCGCGGCGAGGCCACCCGCGACGAGCAGCACGGCGGCAACCGTTCCTGCCATGAGCGCCCAGAATATGCGCTGCCAGACTGGCGGGTCGTTTTCTCCGCCCGACGTTATGATGTCTATGACGAGGCTTCCGGAATCGGCCGACGTCACGAAAAAGGTGACGATGAGAAGCGTCGCAATCGTCATCGAGATGCTGGCAAGCGGCAGGTTTCCGAGAAACTGGAAAAGGGCAACCGCCACATCCGCCTGCACGGCATCGACCATTTCGGCTGCGCCCGACATTTCCATTGCGAGTGCGGTATTGCCGAAGGCGGTGAACCAGAGAAAGGTGAAGCCGGACGGCACCAGCAGCACGCCAATGATGAATTCGCGGATCGTGCGCCCGCGCGAAATGCGCGCGATGAACATGCCGACAAAGGGCGACCAGGAAATCCACCAACCCCAGTAGAACAGCGTCCAGCCGCCGATCCAGTCATTCGGCTGATAGGCGTAGAGCAGGAATGTCTTGCTCACGATTTCGCTGAGATAGGCACCGGTGTTCTGCATCACGGCTTGCAGCAGAAAGACCGTCGGTCCCGCCACAATGACGAAGACGAGCAGGAGAATTGCAAGCGTCAGATTGAGTTCCGACAGACGGCGGATGCCGGCATTGATACCGGAAGCGACGGAGCCTGTTGCAATCAGCGTGATGACGGCGATCAGCACCAGCTGCACGCTCACGCTCACCTCGACACCGAATAGATAGTTCAGACCCGCATTGACCTGCATGACACCGAGACCGAGCGAAGTCGCGACGCCGAACATGGTGCCGAAGACGGCGAAGATATCGACGAGATGGCCGGGCCAGCCGTGAATGCGTTCTCCGATCAGCGGATAGAGCGCGGAGCGGACGGAAAGCGGCAGACCGCGGCGGAACGAAAAATAGGCGAGCGCAAGCCCCATCACCGCATAGATCGCCCAGGCGTGAAGCCCCCAATGAAAGAAGGAAAGCTGCATCGCATTGCGCGCCGCCTCGATCGTCCCGCCTTCGCCTGTCGGCGGTGAGGCGAAATGCAATACCGGCTCGGCCACACCGTAGAACATGATGCCGATGCCCATGCCCGCACTGAACAGCATGGCAAACCATGAACGTGTCGAAAAATCCGGCTCCGCTTCGTCGGGGCCCAGCTTGATCGCACCCATGGAACTCAGCGCAATGGCGATCGAGAAGATGAGAAAGGTCGCAACGCAGGCGACGTAGAACCAGCCCATTTCATGCACGATCCAACCTTGGATCGCCGCGAAGACGGAAGCCGCATTATCGGGATCACGCACCGCGAAGGCGATGGCTGCAACGATCAGCGCCGCCGATCCGAAAAAGACGGGCGCATTTGCCTGGAAATAACGAGACCGTTTCGGGCCGGTTTCGGCGGCAGACATGACCGTTCTCCTCTCGGCAGCAGCAGTAAAAATGATTGTAGCGGCGCAGGAGATCGCCGCCCGGAAGGGGATGAATTATGTGATTTCGCGATCAGCATGGCACAGTGAGCCCCAAAGGCCAACCCGGTGGCAAAATACGTTTCATCGAGCGCCGATGACCGCTATCCTTTCGTGATCGCAAATGCACTTCCAAGACCATGGAGATCCGATGAAAATCCACCGGCTCTTGCTGATCCTTCCCATCCTGTTCATTGCCGTACACGCCAATGCCACAACGCTCGGCCTGCCGGAGACGGGATACAGTGCAACGCGGACCGTCAATGCGTCTGGTATGCAAATGTCCGGCACGGTTCATGCGCAGGACGGAAAGGAACGCTGGGAAACGGTGGCCGAAGGTATGCGCAGCATATCGATCCTGTTGCCGAAAGAGGGCCGGTTCCTGATCTATATGCCTGACATGAACATGGCGATGGAAATGAACGCGGACAGCGCCGGGCAGCAATATGGTTTCGAGCCGTTGCGCGACGAGGTGGAGGCAGTCGAGGAAGGCAGCGAGGTGATCGAAGGCGAGACGACAACGCGCTATCGCGTCTCGGTGCCGGATGGCGATGTGTCGGAAATGCGAGTCTGGATGACGGCGGATGACATCCCGATCAAGATGGCTGGCTCCTCGCCTGATGGCGATTTCACCATGCTGCTGAAGGATCTGAAGCGCGGCGATCAGGATGCGTCGCTGTTCCGGCTGCCTGCCGGCGTCACGCCGATGCAAATGCCGATGGGCATGCCTGCAATCCCCGGCATGCCGCTGCGGTGAAACGCGGTTCACACGATAAGCGTAACTGCCGCGATCGCGAAGAAGAGGACGACGCCAATCATCGTGCCAAGCGCGCCTGCAGCGATATGTCTGACGAGGTCCATTGAAGCCCTCCGGTCTGTCCGGTCCGGAGGAAGAATGCCGTGCTTTCAGGGAGCGCCGCATGATCCATTTGGACCATGCGGCAAGCGCCGGAAACTCAAGGGTTTTCCTTGAGCGAGGCGATGATGTCCTGCTCCAGCGCCCAGAACCGGTCCTGCCCCCAATGGGCGGGCTTGCCGTCGACGCGGAAGGACGGCACACCCCAGAGCCCCGCCTCGAAGAGCGCCTGGCGGTTTTCCTCGACCGCCGCTTCCCATGTCGGATCGGCGAGCGCCTTGCGCACAGTTTCTTCGGTGAGGCCCGCGCGCTTCGCGACATCCTTCAAGCCGCTGTCGCTTGCAATGTCGATGCCATCGGCGAAGACGGCTTTGCAGCCGAGTTCGGCAAAGGCCTCGCCCTTGCCGAGCGGTATCGCGTGATGCAGCACGGCGAGGGCGCGCGCCGCACCGGCGCCCACCGAATCCACCACCTTGCCGAAGGGAAGTCCGGCGCGCTCCGCCTCGCGCTTCGTGTCGCGCACGATATACATGCGCTTCGTCAGCGGCACGGGCAGCCCGCGCATCACCATGGGCAACACGAAGCGCAGACGCAGATCCGCGTTGTAATGCCGCGCGAGCTTCAGCATGCGCGGCACGGAAATCCATGAATAGGGACTGCGGAAGGAAAACCAGTAGTCGATCACCGGGCGGCGCGTCGAGGGCGGTACGGGCCCGAGCGTGAGATCGCGCCAGGGTGCGAGCATCGGCTTGCCGGGCTCATTGTCGAGGCCCGCTTCCATCAGCCGTTCCTCGAGATAATTGAGCCGGTCGACGCCCCAGTACCACTCGCCCTCGAAAGAGAACATGCCGCTCAGATAGTGGCCGAGCTTCCGGCGCATCCGATCTCCATGCGTCAGCGCCGCCGCCGTGTCCTTCTCGTCCGCCACGCCATGTTTTTCCTGCAGCCACCCGAGCGCGGCACTGTCACCCATCCAGACCGCATGGCCTGCCGCGACTGCGATTTCCGCAAATCGGTCCGTACCCGCTGCTTTTGCCAGAAGAGCCGTCACGCTGCGCACAAGCTCCGGATCGGGCGCGCCTGCATCGTCCGGGAAGTCGAGCCCGTATTCGCGGGCGACGCGCGCGGCGTCGCGGCGGCCATAGGCGGCGAGGAGTTCATACTCCGGTGCCGCCGCCTTTTCCGGCGCGGGCACCACCCATGTCACGATCTTCACCCTGTAGCGCGCAGCGAGCGGCTTCAGCATTTGGGCGGCGAGGTGGCTGTAGGGATCGTCCGGCTGATGGAAGTAATACACCGTCGGCGCACGGCCCGAGAGCCTGCGGCGAAGCGCATGGACCCCGCGCCGGAAATTCCGCAAGCCCCGGCTCGTGATGAACGAGGATACCCGCCTGCTGATTGCCGCCTTCAACATCGTTTCTCCTCCCAGTCGCCGCCCGCGCTACACTCGATAATATATTGACACATCATGCGTCAATATATCGGAGATACAACGCCGAAATCGCATTTGCCGTCCTTGCATGTTACCTTCAAGCAAAGGGGCGATTCAGTTTTGGTCGTCAGAATTTGCTTGCGGGCCATTTTCTTGGGCCGTTCCCCCGGAAAATGGTTTCAAGAGGCAATTCATGGCTGGTGCTTCTTTCACCGATCCCGCGGCGCGAGTATACGGCCTGCCGCGGGCCGGCATCGCGGCCTATATCCCCTGGATCGTTCACATCCTGATCGCTTTTCTCGCGCTGCCGGCCGGGCTCGTTCTGAATGTCTTTGCCTTCGATGCGCTTCGCCAATCCTCGCCGGACCTGATCCTCTTGTGGCTGGCGCTCGGCATAGGCGTTGCAGTGCCGCTCCATCTTGGATTGATCTGGTACTACCTCGTCTATGTCGCACGGCGGAAGCGCGCGCGGCGCATCCTCGCAACATGGCCGGACCTGACCGGCGAGTGCCTTCCCCTCGGCGCTCCCATGTCCCTGCAAAACGGTATCGACCTTGAGGCCGGCCGCTTTTCCTGCCTGCTTGTGGTCACTCCCCGAGGCTTCGGCATCACGCATCACAATGGCCTGGCGCGGCATCGCGGGCGCCTGCGCATCGACGGCACACCGCTTGAGCCTTTCATTCCTTTCAGCTCAATTGCCAACATCTATGTCGACTATGTCGACAAGGCCGTTCTTGACGGGGAGCGCGAAGTAGATCGCATTGCCAGAAAGCTTGCCTCTCTCATCTTCTCTGCCATCAACTTGCAGCATATGTGGATCCGCGCCCAGCTCACGGGGGCGGTGCTCACCATCAGCCTGAAAAATGGCGAGGAGTACGCCTTTGCCCTGCCGGAATTTCCCGATCGCGCCGTTGCGGCCGCGGCCATCGAGAACGCGGCCCGGCACGATCGACAGGTTGAAGTCACGCCGGAAATGCGGGGCGCCTTGTCGATCGAGACATATGCCGAATGGCTCGCCGATCGCATCCAGGCGATCACCGCGCGGAAACCGGTTCGCTGAGCGGATGGATTGGAGCGGGTGAAGGGAATCGAACCCTCGTCGTAAGCTTGGGAAGCTTCTGCTCTACCATTGAGCTACACCCGCGCCGGACCTTCTAGTTAAGGTTTCGGCGCGTTTTCCGCAAGAGGCGTCACCAGCGGTTCTGCACTTCCTCGGCAAAGCCGATGAGATCCTTCACCTCTATCCGCCGCCCGTCATCGAGTACGGCGACGCCCGAAAAACGCCCGAAGACCTGATGCTGGATCGAGCGGATGAGCTTCAGGTCCACCGCACTGTGGCGGTCGACAACAGGCTCGAACGTCATCTCGAAGCGGCCGTCATTGCTGGTGAAGCGCCAGGGTCCGCCGGTGAAGCTGCCTTCGGGTAGGTGGAACCGCACCTCATCGAATTTATGTGCGCGGCCATCGAAGAAGATCATGTTTTCGGACGCTGCCGAGGTGTCGCCGAAGCCATAGCCGATATTGAAGCCGAAGCTCTTTCCCTCCGCCATGCCGGAGGCCGAGCCCCAGTACCAGACATTGTCGTAAGTCCAGACGCCCCGGCCCCAGTCGAGCACGCCGAAGGACGCCTGAGGTTCGAAGGCGAATGTCTCGCCGCCCACCGTCACCCTGCCCTCCGCCGCCATGCAGTTGATCTTCTGGTTGTAGTAAAAGGCCCGCGGCGCGTCCGGGAATGGCGTTGCGATCACCATGCGGTCCATTGCCGGTTGCGCGAGAAATAGGTCGGCCTCCATGCCCCGGCCCTTGCCGAAGCCCGGATAGGAGAGCGTGATCCTGCGTCCGCCCGGCGCATGGCGGAAGGCGATATCCAATTTCGGATGATGCTGGACGATGTCGCCCTCATCCGCGCTTTCGGGCAGTTTCATCCGCCCGCGCGGGAAAGGAATGATGATGCCTTCCTCGATGAAGTCCGGCTTCCCGAAATCGAGCCAGACGGCGTTCAAAAGCCCCATATAGCCATTGTCGGCCACGACACAGGCAAAGCCGTAGCGATCGTTCAATACGGCGTAATAGTCCCATTCCTTGATGCGGTGCCAGCCGGCCTTGACGGCGGCGCGGCGGTAGCGCCTTGCCTCCTCCGTCGCCCAGCCTGCCTCGACAAGGCGCCCCTGCCCGTCGAGAAGCTCGCCCTTTGTCAGTTTCCGCTGCATCCTCATGCCCCCTGTCCGCCGGTCCGGAGAGTAGCAGTCCTCCCGGAATTGTGAATGGCGAAGCCCGGCCGCGATGTTAGGTTTCGTCCATGAACGAAATCGCCATGCAGAAATTCAGTCATCCGGACGTCACCGCCAAGGGCGAGATGCGCGCCGCCGTATCCTTTCACCGGCTCGACACGCTCTGGATCAACACGGGCACGCTCTGCAATATCGAATGCGCGAACTGCTACATCCATTCGAGCCCCACGGACGACCGCCTCGCCTATATCTCGCCGGAAGAGGCCGTGCGCTTTTTCGACGAGGCAGCGGCAATTGCGGCGCGGGACGGTACGCCGCTGCCGGAAATCGGTTTCACGGGCGGCGAGCCCTTCATGAATCCCGGCATGATCGAGATGCTGGAAGATGCGCTGACGCGCGGCCATGAGGTACTCATCCTCACCAATGCCATGCAGCCGATGCAGCGCCCGCACGTGAAGGCCGGTCTCATCGCGCTTCATGAAATTTTCGGGCCTTCGATCAAGCTCCGCGTCAGCCTCGATCACTACACCGAAGCGCTGCATGACGCGGAACGCGGCGCGGGCAGCTTCGCAAGAACGATGGAGGGGCTTCGCTGGCTTGCGTCGGAAAATTTCACGCTTGCCATTGCGGGCCGCACCATATCGGGCGAGACGGAAGATGAAGCGCGCGCAGGCTTTGTCGCGCTCTTCGCGCGCGAGGGGCTTGCTCTCGATGCGCTGAACCCCGCCTCGCTCATCCTCTTCCCCGAGATGGACGAGAAGGCCGAAGTGCCGGAAATCACCACTGCCTGCTGGGGCGTTCTTCACGTCGACCCCGCCACGATGATGTGCGCGACGAGCCGCATGGTGGTGAAGCGCCGCGGCGCAGCATCGCCTGCCGTCATCTCATGCACGCTGCTGCCCGACGATCCACAATTCGAGATGGGCGCGACGCTCGCCGAAAGTCTTGCCCCCGTGAAGCTCAATCACCGCCACTGCGCAAAGTTCTGCGTGCTGGGCGGCGCAAGTTGCTCCGCCTAGGAAAAGGCCAGCCAGAGCAGCGGCAGCACCAGCGCCGTCACGATGCCGTTGAGCGCCATGGCGACGCCCGAGAAAGTGCCCTGCACTTCATTTTCCTGAAAGGCCCGCGCCGTGCCAATGCCATGCGCAGCAATGCCCATGGCAAAGCCCTTCGCACGCTCGTCGCGAATGTGCAGAAGCCGGAAGAACGCGGCGCCGAACACCGCGCCGACAATCCCCGTCAGGATCACAAAGGCGGCGGCAAGCGAAGGATAGCCACCGATCTCGCCCGCAATACCCATGGCGATCGGCGTCGTCACGGATTTCGGCGCGAGCGAGCGGATCGTCTCGACGCTTGCGCCCATCATCTCGCCGGTCAGCACGGCGGAGATAACGGCGACCGTAGAGCCGATGACGAGTGCGGCCGCCATCGGCAAAAGCGCCGAGCGCACCCGCGCGAAATTGCGATAGAGCGGCACGGCGATGCCGACCGTCGCAGGCCCGAGCAGCCAGAGCAGCGCTTGTCCGCCGCCCATATAGTCGCCGACCCAGATATCCGCCGCCGCCAGCAGGCCGATGATCGGCGCGGCGGCAAGCAGCACCGGGTTCGCAAGCGGGGTGCCGCCCAGCGCTCGCTGGATGCGCAGCGCGAGGTAATAGAAGAAAAGCGTAACGAGAATCCAGAAGCCCGCCTCGAAAACGCGGTCCCAATAGATGAGCTTGATGCCGATATCGCTCATTCGTCCTGACCCTGCTTTTCCGTGAACCGCGCCACAGCCATGAAGGCATAGCCCGCCGCCAGCATGGCGAGAAAGGTGCTTGCGAAAAGCGCTACCAGAATGGGCCAGATGTCGTCGGCCAGCAGCGCGGCATAGGTCATCACGCCGACGCCCGCCGGAATGTAGAGAAAGTTCAGATGCGCGAGCAGGAAATCTGCGACGCGGCCGACCGGTTCGGGTACGCAGCGCAGCACGATGAGACCGCCCAGCAGTAACAGAATGCCGATCACCGTACCCGGCACAGGCAGACCAAGCCACCAGGAGACGAGCCGCCCCGCCGTGTCGCAGGCAACGAGAACGAGAAAGGCGATGAAGAGCTGGCCGGCAAGGCGCATGGCTTGTGACAATCCGTGAAAGGTATCCGCTGTGACAAAAACTTCATAGCCGAGTTCGTCCGATCTGTCGCTCGTCGTGCTGGATCGCGAGCGCGGAGGCCCTTAGTCTTTCGGGCAAGAATCAATTTCCGCTTCAGGGAGCCATTCATGTCCGCCAGCATCAAGACCGGTTTTGTCGAGTACAGCGATGGAGAAACGACTTTCGAGGGCTATCTCGCCGAGCCGGCGGGTGGCGGCAAACATGCCACTATTCTCGTCGTCCATGACTGGGCCGGGCTCCATGAAGGCGTGCGCGCCCGTGCGGACCAGGTGGCCGGGCTCGGCTACACGGCCTATGCGCTCGACGTATACGGCAAGGGCGTGCGCGGTAACATGGAGGGCGACAATTCCCATCTGATGGGCCCGCTTCTCGCCGACCGTGCGCTGCTGAAGAAGCGGCTGCTCGCGGGGCTCGAAGCGGCGAAGGGGCATGAGGCGGTGGATGCCTCCCGCATCGCCGCGATGGGCTATTGCTTCGGCGGGCTCTGCGTTCTCGACATGGCGCGCGCCGCAGCGCCCGGCCTCAAGGGCGTTGCGAGCTTCCACGGCATTTTCATGCCGCCAAATATCGGCCCGCAGGGCAAGATCGGCGCCAAGGTTCTCATCCTGCATGGCTGGGACGATCCGATGGCGACGCCCGACAGCGTTGCTGGCGTGGCGAAGGAGCTGACGGATGCCGGCGCCGACTGGCAGCTTCATGCCTATGGCCATGCGCTTCATGCCTTCACCGCCATTGGCGCCCATGCGCCCGAGCGCGGCATCAAATATGACGCCGATGCCGACCGCCGCTCATGGCAGGCGATGGAAAACTTCTTCGAGGAAGTGCTCGGCTGATCACTTCACGCGGAAGTGCTTGGAGAGCTTGAGGCCCTGCTTCTGGTAGTTCGAGCCGAGGCCCGAGCCGTAGAGCACGGAAGGACGATCCGTCAGCCGCTCCAGCACGAAGCGGCCGACGACCTGTCCGTGCTCGAGGATGAAGGGCACATCATGCGATCGGACCTCAAGGACGATGCGGCTGCCGGAGCCGCCGGCCTCTCGCGCACCGAAGCCCGGATCGAAGAAGCCCGCGTAATGCACGCGGAATTCGCCGACCAGCGGATTGTAGGGCACCATCTCGGCGGCATGGGTCGCCGGGATGTGGAGCGCCTCGGCGGTCGCCAGAATGTAGAATTCATCCGGGTCCAGAATAAGCCCCTTGCCGGGCCGCACATGCACCGGGTCCCAGAAGTCCCGCACGTCGTAGGCATTCACCTTGTCGATATCGATCACGCCTGAATGACGCTTGGCGCGGTAGCCGACGATCTCGTCCTCGCTCTCCGCGTCGAGATTGACCGTGAGTGCGATGCCGCCATCGATATCCGCCTCACCATCGACAAGGCGAAGCTCCTCATGGAGCCGCTTCATCTCGGCATCGGTGCAGGTATGCGTGCCGCGGCGGAAGCGGATCTGCGCAAGCCGCGACCCCGGCCGCACGAGAATGGGGAAGGTCCGCGGGCTGATTTCCAGATAGAGGTGGCCCTTGTAGCCGGCCGCCACCTGATCGAACTCGGCGGAGAAATCCGCAATCAGCCGGGTGAAAACGTCGAGGCGTCCGGTCGAGCTTTTGGGGTTGGCGGAGGCCGATGTCTTCTCCGACAGGGCCAGCGCCTCGACCAGCGGCACCAGATATACGCAGCCCGTTTCGAGTACTGCCCCTTCGGTCAGGTCGATCTTGTGGAGCATCAGCTCCTCGACACATTCCATCACGCCGCGCTCCGGCCCCGGCAGGAAGGAGGCCCGCAGGCGATAGGCCGTGGTCCCGAGCCGGAGGTCGAGGCTTGCCGGCTGGATCTGGCTCTTGTCGATCTCGAGCCCGCCCCAGATTTCCTTCTCGCGGATCAGCGTGGCGATGCCATGCGAGGGCAAAATGCCGGTCGT
This sequence comes from Parvibaculum sp., assembly GCF_046297875.1. Taxonomy (GTDB): domain Bacteria; phylum Pseudomonadota; class Alphaproteobacteria; order Parvibaculales; family Parvibaculaceae; genus Parvibaculum. The sequence goes on from NZ_JBKBHD010000001.1 coordinate 479,256, forward strand.
GTGGAGCTGGCCCGGGCCCACGCGGCGGGGCTCGTCATTGTGGTTCGGGAAAAGATCGTCCGCCGCTTTGGTCATTGATTTCAGGGCCTTGCCGCCACGGGCGTGTCAGCCGCCCCGGTGATAAGCGACGGTTATAATTGGCTCGGGGCGCGGGGGAAAGCCCGGCCTCGCCCCCTCAAGCCTTGACGGCAGGGCCCGCCGCCCCTTAAATGCCCGCCAATCCCGTGGTGATTTGAGCCGACCGGCTTGCGGCCACGTTAAACAACTCGCTAAAAAGGTCGGGACGCGAGCCCCGATCCCTTTCACGGTCGGGGTTTTTTATTTGGGGTAGCCCGATGAGCAAGACGACACGCGATGGACGGAAGCTGAGCGCCCGCACCGAGGCCGTTCACGGCGGCACGAACCGTACGCCCTTCGGCGAGACGAGCGAAGCCATGTTCCTCACCTCGGGCTATGTCTATGACACGATGGAGGCCGCAGAGCGCCGCTTCAAGAACGAGGAACCGGGCTTCATCTACAGCCGCTTCTCGAACCCGACGGTTCGCATGTTCGAGGAGCGGATGATCGCGCTCGAAGGTGCTGAAGATGCGCGCGCCACCGCCACCGGCATGGCGGCGGTGACGGCGGCCATGCTCTGCTATCTGAACGCAGGCGATCATGTCGTCTCGTCGCGGGCGCTGTTCGGCTCCTGCCGCTACATCGTGGAAGACTTGCTGCCGCGCTTCGGCGTTACCGCAACGCTGATCGACGGGCGCGATCTCGATGCCTGGAAGAATGCTGTGCAGCCGAACACGAAAGTCCTCTTTCTCGAAACGCCGTCGAACCCCACGCTCGAGATCATCGACATCAAGGGGGTGGCGGAGATCGCCCATGCGGCGGGCGCAAAGCTCTTCGTCGACAATGTGTTCGCAACGCCGGTACTGCAGCGCCCGCTCGAACTCGGAGCCGATGTCGTCATCTATTCGGCCACCAAGCATATCGACGGTCAGGGCCGCTGCCTTGGCGGCATCGTGCTTGCCGACCAGCAGTTCATCACCGACCATCTGGCGAACTTCATGCGCCAGACGGGCCCGAGCCTCAGCCCGTTCAATGCATGGGTCATGCTGAAAAGCCTTGAGACGCTCGACCTGCGCGTGCGCGAACATGCGCGCGGCGCCGAGGCCGTCGCCCATTTCCTCGAAGGCCACAAGGGTATCGAGCGGGTCTTCTATCCGGGCCTGCCGAGCCACCCGCAACACAATCTCGCGATGAGCCAGATGTCGGCAGGCGGCAATATCGTTGCCTTCGAGGTGAAGGGCGGCAAGGAAGGCGCCTTCCGCTTCGCAAATGCGCTGCAGGTCGTGAAAATCTCCAACAATCTGGGCGATGCCAAAAGCCTCATCACCCACCCTGCCACGACCACCCATCAACGGCTCACACAGGAAGCCCGTGAGGAGCTCGGCATCAATGAGGGACTGCTGCGGCTTTCGGTCGGGCTTGAGGATGCCGCCGACCTGATAGAGGATATGGAGCGCGCTTTCGCAGCAAAGAGTTAACCAAACTCACACGAAGCCGCGCCTGTTAAGGTGAAGTTAGCGGCTCGCCCATATGGTGCGAATGTGGCGGGGGAAGGGGCTTCGCGGCACTTGCCGCAACGTCCCGCGCGGCACATATTTTTTCCCCGCCGGATCGCAGCCAGAAGGGCTCCGGTTCCGCAAACCCAGACGCCTCGTGCAAGGACCGCCCGATGTATAGCGCCATGACCCGCTCCATAAATATTCTGGTCGAACCGACTTATCTCGAGGACCAGTCGGAGCCCGATCAGGATTATTATGTCTGGGCCTATCACGTCACGATCGAGAATCGCGGGCAGGAGACAGTGCGCCTGCGCGCGCGCTACTGGAAGATAACGGATGCGGCAGGCTGTGTGCATGAAGTGCGCGGGCCCGGTGTCGTTGGCGAGCAGCCGCTTCTCCATCCCGGCGAGAAGTTCGAATATACGAGCGGTACGCCGCTCGGCGCACCTTCCGGCATCATGTTCGGCAATTACGAGATGGAGACGGATCGCGGCGAGACCTTCGAGGTCGACATTCCCGCCTTCTCGCTCGACAGCCCCCACGCAAAGCGGATGCTGCACTAACGGGGCAAGCGCCCTCGCTTCCTCGCGCGCGGCGGACTAGGATGCCATCACACCATCCCTGACTGCCGGAAGATCGCTCTCCATGCCCGCGTCACGCCGTTTCACCTCCCGCGAAATGATCGAGAAGCTCGTCTCATTCGACACGACGAGCCATCTCTCAAATCTCGAGTTGATCGAATTCGTGGAGGACTATCTTACAAGCCACGGCGTTGCCTCGCGTCGGGTGATGAACGAGGACGGCAGCAAGGCCAATCTGTTTGCAACACTGGGCGACGAGACGCAGGCAGGCGGCATCGTACTTTCGGGCCATACCGATGTCGTGCCTGTCGAGGGGCAGGACTGGTCGAGCGATCCCTTCCGCATCGAAGAGCGCGACGGCAGGCTTTATGGCCGCGGCACGTCCGACATGAAGAGCTTCATCGCCGTGGCGCTCGCGCATCTGCCAGCCTTCCTCAAGGACGGGCCGAAAATTCCCGTCCATTTTGCATTGTCCTATGACGAGGAAGTGGGCTGCCTCGGCGTCCGCCCCATGATCGAGAACATCATCCGCACCCTGCCGAAGCCGCAGGTCGTGATCGTCGGTGAACCTTCCTCGATGAAGGTCGTCAATGCACACAAGGGCATCCAGTCCTATCACACCACGGTGACGGGCCTCGAATATCACTCGAGCCAGACCCATCTCGGCGTCAGCGCCATTCAGCATGCGATGGAACTGATCTCCTTCCTGATGGGGCTTGCGGAGGAGATGCGCCGCCGAGGAGACCCGTCGGGCCGCTTCAGCCCGCCCTATACGACCATCAATATCGGCACGATCCGCGGCGGCACGGCGCTCAACATCATTCCGAAGACCTGCTCGTTCCTCTGGGAATACCGGATGCTGCCAGGGGCCGATACGGAGGAGATCATCACGCGCTTCAATCACCATGCGGAAAATGACGTTCTGCCGCGGATGCGCGCCGTCTTTCCCGGTGCGAAGATCGAAACGAAAGTCCGCGCGCAGTCACCCGGCCTCGCGGCACTCGATGGCGATCCCGGTGAAACGCTTGTGATGAAGCTCGCGCAATGCAATTCCGCGGAAGCCGTTTCCTACAATACGGAAGCGGGGCTCTTCCAGCTTGCCGACATCCCCACCGTCGTCTGCGGGCCGGGCGATATCGCCCAGGCGCACAAGCCCGATGAGTTCATCGAAATTTCTCAGGTGAAGGAATGCGAGGCTTTCATGCGCCGCCTCGCCGACTATGTCTCAGGCGCGCCGCTCTAGGTCCGGCGCCCCGCGCATGTTGCGGCTGGCATAGAGCGAGCGCATGAAGGAGATGATCTCCGGCGCCTGCTTGCGCAGCAGTTCCACGTTCGGGTTCTGCGTCAAATCGCCCGCATCGACCGGCAGAAATTCGCCGCCGGGATCGCCATGAAACACTTTCTCGAAGCCCATCGTCCAGTCGGGAAAGCTGCGTTCCTCGCGGTTCCGCTCGAGGACGCGGAGCAGGGCGCTGTGCCGCGCGTCCGTCAAAATCCGGCGATAGGTCTGTTCGACCATTTCCCGCTCGCCTTCCAGCACCTGAAAGAATGTGCCGTCGACAAGCAGCAACATGCCGGAAAGCCCGTCGCGTCTGTTGTTGGCCGTCGAAGCCCGCAGAATGTCATGCACCTCGGCATCGCTCATGCCGGGTCTCGCGGCGCTCATATAGGCAATCTGGTAGATCATGGTGACGGTCAGTTTCCGACGGTTTCACCATCCAGAATATTGTCCGCCGGGTTTAAGGGTGGTTAATAGCTGACGGGCAACCGTCGGCAGCCTTCAGCGCAGCGTGGCACCCATGCTGCGGCGTACTTCGGCGGTCAGCGCCGCGTCGAATTCGCGGGCGAGTTGCTGCATCAGCTGGCCATAGGCGGCATCCCGCTCGTTCAGGCTCGCGCTTTCAAGCACCGTGCGATTGGCGCTTGCCTCGACATTGACCGACCACTGGCTGAGTTCGCCGGGCCGCTCGCCCGGCCGGTCGACATCGAGGCGGGCCCGCAGCCGGGCCGTCAGGCGAACATCCTGCTGGTCGCCGAAAACGGCCGTCAGACCGCCCTTTTTCGGCAGATCTTCGGAAATCACGCTGCCATCAAGCACGGTCAAGACCGCCGTGCCGCGCGGGCCAACGCCGACAAGGCGGGCCTGCGCCCAAGCGCGTGCGGCGCTCACCGGCGTCACGCTGTAGAGATGTTCGACATTGGGCGCACGTCCGGGCGGCTGATACCGGCTTTCAACCGAAATGGAGGCAATGTCGAGTCGGAGCGGCGTCTGCGCCTCGAAGCTCACGGGCTTCGGCCCGGCCGGTGCCGAGGGTTCGGTCGTGCAGGCAGAGGTCAGCATCAGTGCCGCAAGGACGGCTCCGGCGATGCGAAGGGAGGCAAGGTTCAGACCGGCAATGCGCTTCACGTCAATCCCTCTCAGTTGAGCCCGTCCTTCAGTTCGGCGGGTTCGAAGACATAGACCTCGCTGCAGAATTCGCAGGTGGCGGTGATGACACCATCCTGCACCATTTCGTCGATTTCATGACCGCCGAATGAGCGAAGCACCGACGTCATTCTGTCGCGCGAGCAACGGCAGGAAAATTCGACCGGTGAGGGCTCATACGCACGCACGCCGTCCTCGTGAAACAGGCGGAAGAGCAGCCGGTTCGGTTCAAGCGCCGGGTCGAGGAGCTCGTGATCCTCCACCGTACCGAGCAGGATCGAGGCGCGATTCCAGTTTTCCTCTTCTTCGGTATAGGGACTTTCGTCCTCCGCCTCGCGATAACCCGTCAGGCCGCCATCCCGCGCAATGTGCTGGATCATGATGGCGCCTGCCCGCCAGTTCTTTTCCGTCCCGCCCGCTTCACGGTGATAGTAGGGACCGGCGGCAAGGCGGATGCGGGTCGCGACCTGTTCGGAGCTTGCGAAATATTCATGCGCACTGTGGCTCAGGCCCTCGCCATGCAGCGAGACGATGCCCTGATAGCGATCCATGTCCGGGCCCTGATCGATCGTCAGCGCAAGATAGCCCTCGCCCAGCAGATCCGCGGGCGTGGTCCGGCCGCTTTCCAGCGCCTCGGCGACACGCGCCTCATCCATCTGCGCATAGCCGCGAATGCCGCCCGGCGACTGGAAATCGGCGACCAGCATGCTGACCGGCCCCTTGCTCTGCGTCTGCAGGATGAAGCGCCCGTCGAATTTCAGTGCCGAGCCGATCATGACGGTGAGCGCCAGCGCCTCGCCAAGCAGGCGCGACACAGGTTCGGGATAGGCATGGGCCTTCAGCACACGGTCGACCAGAGGCCCGAGGCGCACGATGCGGCCTCGAATACCGAGCCCCTCGATCTGGAAGGGCTGCACGAGATCGTCCACGAGCATCGTGTTGCCGTCACTCACCGGAAGCACCAGGCCAGCACACCCTTTTGCGCATGAAGCCGGTTCTCCGCCTCGTCGAAGACGACGGAGGCCGGACCGTCGATCACATCCGCCGTCATTTCCTCACCGCGATGGGCAGGCAGGCAATGCATGAAGATCGCGTCCTTGCCGGCTGCTGCCATCAGGCGCGGGTTCACCTGATAGGGCGCGAGAAGATTGTGGCGATGCGTCGCTTCCTCTTCGCTATAGCCCATCGACACCCAGGTATCCGTATTGATGCAGTCGACGCCGTCCACTGCTTGATAGGGGTCGGTCGTGAGCGAGACTTTCGCGCCCCTCGCCTTTGCCCAGCCCAGCGCCTCCGGCGATGGCGCAAGTTCCGGCGGGCAGGCAATCCGCAATTCGAATTCGAGCTGGGTCGCGGCATGGATCCACGAGGTCGCGACATTGTTGCCATCGCCGACCCAGGCGACGCGGCGCCCCCTGATCGGACCCTTGTGTTCCTCGAAGGTCATCACATCCGCCATGATCTGGCAGGGATGCGAGCGATCGGTCAGCCCGTTGATGACTGGCACGGTCGCATGTTCCGCAAGCTCGAGCAGCTTCGCGTGATCGGTCGTGCGGATCATGATCGCATCGACATAGCGCGAGAGAACGCGCGCCGTATCGGCAATGGTTTCGCCGCGGCCAAGCTGCGTGTCGCCGCCATTCAGCAGGAGCGTCTCGCCGCCCAGCTGGCGCATGGCAACATCAAAGGACACGCGTGTCCGCGTCGAGGGCTTTTCGAACAGCATGGCGAGCAGCCGCCCCTTGAGCGGCTTGTCGGAATCGGGTTCCGCCTGGCCGAGGCCGGTCCGGGCCTTCTTGCGTTCGGCAGAATTGTCGAGAATGGCGCGGATGTCGGATGCAGCCACCGCGTCGAGGTCGAGAAAATGTCTCTTCGTCGCCATGGCTCTCATGACTTTGCTCCCGCGGCTTTCGCATCCGTGTCGAGCGCGGCATCGAGCTTGCCGCATGCGGCCATCAGCTTTTCGATCGCCTCGTTGAGATGCGCTTCCTCGATATTGAGCGGCGGCAGGAGCCGCACCACATTGTCGCCCGCACCGACGGCGAGCATCTTTTCATCGCGCAGCGCCGCCACGAGATCGGTGTTCGTCACCCGGCATTTGAGGCCAAGCATCAGCCCCTCGCCGCGCACGCCTTCCACGATCCGCGGATAGCGGTCTGCAAGCATGGCGAGCTTTTGCCGGAGCTTGAGGCCGATCATCTGCACATGCGGCAGGAACTTCTCGTCCAGTGCGAGATCCATCACCGCGTTCGCAACCGCCATCGCCAGCGGATTGCCGCCGAAGGTCGAGCCATGCGTGCCCGCCGTCATGCCACGCGCCGCCTCTTCCGTTGCAAGACAGGCGCCGACAGGGAAGCCGCCGCCCAGCGCCTTCGCAACCGCCATGATATCGGGCGTGATGCCCGCCAGTTCATGCGCGAAGAGCTTGCCCGTGCGGCCGACGCCGGTCTGCACTTCGTCGAGCACGAGAAGAATGCCTTTCTCGTCGCACAGCGCACGAATGCGCCTCAGATCCTCGTTCGGAATGACGCGGATACCGCCCTCACCCTGAATGGGCTCCATCAGGATACCGGCCGTTGCCGGGCCGATCGCGGCTTCAAGTGCCTTCAGGTCGCCGAAGGGCACTTGCGGGAAACCGGGCATGGCCGGGCCGAAGCCTTCGAGATATTTCTTCTGGCCGCCGGCCGCGATCGTCGCGAGCGTGCGGCCGTGGAAGGCGCTTTCCATCGTGATGAGTTCGTAGCGTTCGGGCGCGCCGCCCGCCGCATGATATTTCCGCGCCATCTTGATCGCGCATTCGAGGGCTTCGGCGCCCGAATTGGTGAAGAAGACGGTGTCCGCGAAAGTCGCCTCGACGAGACGCCGCGCAAGCTTTTCCTGACCGGGAATGCGGTAGATATTCGAGGTATGCCAGACCTTCGAGGCCTGCTCGCTGAGCGCGGCGATCAAGTGCGGATGGGCGTGGCCCACGACATTGACGGCGATGCCCGCACCGAAGTCGAGATAGCGTTCGCCCTTCGCGGTGATGAGCCAGGGGCCTTCGCCCCGTTCGAATTCAAGGTCGGCCCGCGCATAGGTCGGCAAAACAGGCGTAATCACGGAAGTCGGTCCTTCTCACAAATCTTTTGACGACGCCGTTCGCGAATGCCGGGAGAAATGCCGAGGGTTCTGTTGCGGCTGAAAGGGGCTCCGGGCGATCCGGCGAGACAGCAGTTTCCTGCGGAGGCTTCAGGCTCTCGCCCGCCTCCTTCTCGCTGTCAGCCTCGTCGTTTCCCGTAGAGGATCATGCCGATCACACCCTGATACCCCTTTCGGGGGCTCCTCACCGGCCCCGCCGGGGGCCGCCAATAGAAAAAGCCGCCCCGCGCGGGGCGGCAGTCCGAGAAGCAATGGAGTATTAGGGCGCGGACCCTGACCTGTCAATCTCGCGGACCTATCCTCCGCTTAACGATTTTTGGCCGGCTTCAGGCCTTGAGCCGATACCCGGTCCTGAAGAGTACGTGGCAGACGGTCCAGAGTACCAGATTCATGCCGATCACGATGGCGATGCCGGTTGCGATGGAACCGTCGGCATGGCCGGTGACGCCGTAGCGGAAGCCGTCAATCAGGTAGAAGACGGGGTTCCACCTGGTCGCCTCATGGGCGAAATCGGGGAGCTGGGTCACCGAATAGAAGGTGCCGGACAGGAAGGTCAGCGGCAGGACGATGAAATTCGTCACCGCCTGCAGATGATCGAATTTCTCCGACCAGACGCCGCCCAGAATGCCAAGCAGCGCCAGCATCAGCGAGGCGCCCACCGCATAGAAGAGCACGGCCCAGAGATGGGCGACGCCCATATCCACGAAAGGCAGCATGGCCACCGCCGTCACGAGCCCACAGACAAGGCCGCGCGTGACGCCCGCCAGTGCGATACCGACATTGAGCTCGCCCGCCGACAGGGGCGGCATCAATATATCGACGATATTGCCCTGTATCTTCGAGATCAGGATCGAGGAAGACGTGTTGGCAAAGGCGTTCTGGATCATGGTCATCATGACGAGACCGGGCGCCAGGAACTCGATGAAGGGCACACCATGCACATCGGGCCGGAACTTGCCGATGGCGAGCGCGAAGATCGCCAGATAAAGAAGCGTGGTGATGACAGGGGCGGCGATGGTCTGCGTCATCACCTTCCAGAAGCGGCGGACCTCCTTCAGATAGAGCGTCCAGACGCCGAGCCAGTTCACGGCGCCGAAACGGCGCGCGCCTTCCAGCGGATAGGGGCTCTGGCTCATGGGCGTCCTCTTGTTCTGTCGGATTGGGGCCTGATGGCAGGCATAGACGAGGCCCGCGCTACCCGCAATGCGGGAAGTTGAGGCCCATGTGGGACGGGCCTTCTGTCCCGGCAAGGCCGAACAGGACCAAAAGCCGGTAAAACCCCTGCAAATCCGCTCTTTTCTGTGGATAAGGGCGGTGTGGCCCGGAAGGCCGGTTGCGATTTCGCTCCCCTATATTGTATATTTTAGATTAATGACCACGAAATCTAGTGGGATGCTTCAGGGTCTTGTCTCCGCCTCGCGGAGCGCCCTGCAGGGATTTCGGGGCCTGCCGGCGGGGAACCGGCTCATGCATCCAAACGGGCTTTGAGCGGCCCTGAAGGGGAAGGGAACATCATGTGGACCGATGAACGCGTCGAACTGCTGAAGAAGCTGTGGGGCGAAGGCCTGAGCGCCAGCCAGGTCGCCAAGCAGCTCGGCGGCGTCACCCGCAATGCGGTGATCGGCAAGGTACACCGGCTAGGCCTTTCGGGCCGCGCCACACCGAGCCGCCCTGCCCGAGCCCGGCCGCAGGCGCCGCGGACGCTCGTCCGGGGCCGGCCCGACCCGCTGACGGCAGAGACTCGTCATGAGGAAATCGAGCGCGATACGGGCGGCGAGCGGCGCGAGCCCGCCCGCGCGGAGGAGCGCGGCCTCGAGCCCGCCGAACGCGCGACCGTGCTCACGCTGACCGAACATACCTGCAAATGGCCGATCGGCGATCCGGGCCGTCCGGGTTTCCATTTCTGCGGCCGTGGCGCCGATCACGGCTCGCCCTACTGCACCGACCATGCGCGCATGGCTTATCAGCCGGTGCAGGCGCGGCGCAATCGCGACCGCAATGCGGGCATCCGCAAGGATCGCCTCGTCAGCTAGACGCATAGGCCTGCGGGCTTGTCGGGGGACAAGAGGGGACGAGGGAACCGGCGCTTGCAGAAATGCAGGCGCCTGTTCTGAATTTCAGGCCTCAGCTATGGAACTGCTCGTCGAGCGAATAGCCGGCGGAGCGGACGGTGCGGATCGGATCCTTCTCGCCCTTGTTGTTCAGCGCCTTACGCAAGCGGCCGACATGCACGTCCACCGTGCGCGCCTCGACATAGACATCCGAACCCCAGACAGCATCAAGCAGCTGCTCGCGGCTGAAGACTCGGCCGGGATGCTGGATCAGATGATCGAGCAGACGATATTCCGTCGGCCCCAGATGCACCTCGCGGTCGCCCCGGCGGACGCGATGCGCCGCACGGTCGATCACGATGTCGCCGAAGGTGACGAGGTCTTCCGTCAGCGCCGGACGAATGCGGCGCATCACGGCGCGGATCCGCGCCAGAAGCTCCGTCATCGAAAAGGGCTTGGTCACATAATCGTCGGCACCGGTATCGAGGCCGCGAATGCGATCCGTCTCCTCGCCGCGCGCCGTGATCATGATGATCGGCACGTTGCGCGTTTCCGGTCGCCCACGCAAACGGCGGCAAATCTCAATGCCAGACAGGCCCGGCAACATCCAGTCGAGCAGGATGAGATCGGGCGTGACTTCCTTGACGAGAAGAACAGCTTCCTCGCCGTCGGAGGCTACCACGACCTTGTAGCCTTCCTTGTCGAGATTGTACTGAAGCAGCGTTGAAAGCGCTTCTTCATCCTCGACGATCATGACGGTTGGTTTCATTCTGCGTTCAAACTGACTGCGTTCCGGTTGCTCCTGGCCTATATTGCCGGAGATGGCCTGAATTTTTTCAATACTGTCCATAGAAGCCTGACCCTGTTCGCCGCGACGGGCAAGCGATATTCCCATGGTGCCTGTGCCTCCTCTAGCTGCCGGCCTTCACCGCCGTCATGCTGGTGGTGTCGCCTTTCGGGCGCTCATCGGCAACCCACTCGCCTGTAACGAGATAGCTCACCGTTTCAGCGATATTGGTGGCATGGTCGCCGATGCGTTCGATGTTCTTGGCAACGAAAAGCAGATGCGTGGAAACGCCGATCGTGCGCGGGTCTTCCATCATGTAGGTCAGAAGCTCGCGGAAGACGGAGTTATACATGGCGTCGATCTCTTCATCGTCCCGCCAGACTTCCATTGCCGCCTGCGCCTCGCGGTTCGAATAGGCGTCAAGCACCTGCTTGAGCTGGCGCTGCGCTAGCCGGCCCATGCGCGAGATGCCTTGGATGAGCTTGTTCGCACCCTCAAAATCGTTCTGCAGTACGAGCGCGCGCTTCGCAATATTCTTTGCAAGATCGCCGATACGCTCGAGGTCGATCGAAATCTTGATCGCCGCGATGGCTTCGCGCAGATCGACCGCCATCGGTTGATGCAAAGCGATCAGACGCACCGTCGATGTCTCGATCGTGCGCTCGAGTTCGTCGATCGCGGCGTCGCTGGCGATCGCGCGTTCGGCCAACTGCGTGTCGCGCCGCAAAATTGCGTCAAGCGCCGTACCGAGTTGCGCCTCGGTCAAGCCGCCCATCTGCGCGATGCTGACCGAAAGGGCCTGCAGCTCCTCTTCGAACGCTTTCAGAGTGTGTTCGGTCACTTGCCGCTCTCCTTGTTCTGGGGGCCGCCGCCACGGCCAGCCCGCTCTGATTTGTGCCGCTGCGGACTGCCGCTCAGCCGAAGCGTCCCGTCACGTAGTCACTGGTGCGCTTCTGCTTCGGATTCTGGAAGATCGTTTCGGTCGCGCCATATTCAATGAGCCGGCCGAGATACATGAAGGCCGTGTTCTGCGAGACGCGCGCTGCCTGCTGCATGTTGTGGGTCACGATCACGATCGTGTAGTGCCCCTTCAATTCGTCGATCAGCTCTTCGATCTTGGCCGTCGCGATCGGGTCGAGCGCCGAGCAGGGCTCGTCCATCAGCAGCACTTCGGGATCGGAGGCAATAGCGCGCGCGATGCAGAGGCGCTGCTGCTGACCGCCGGAAAGGCCGAGAGCGCTCTCCTTCAGGCGATCCTTCGCTTCGTCCCAGAGGGCCGCGCCGCGCAATGCGCGCTCACAGGTCTCGTCGAGAATCTTGCGGTTACTGACGCCGTCCACCCGCAGCGGATAGATCACATTGTCGTAGATCGACATAGCGAAGGGATTGGGCTTCTGGAACACCATGCCCATCCGCTTGCGCAGGGCAATCACGTCGACGCCGGTCCGGTAGATATCTTCGTCGCCGACCTTGACCTTACCCGTGATCTTCAAGTCGTCGATAAGATCGTTCATCCGGTTGAGGCAGCGCAGCAGGGTCGACTTGCCGCAGCCCGACGGACCGATTAGCGCCGTTACGAGACCCTTCTGGATCTTCATATCGATGCCGTAGAGAGCCTGGGCTTCTCCATACCAGAGATTGAAGTTCTCGATGGACAGGGCGGCGCCATCCGGCGCTTCAACGATGTGATAAGCCGTCGGCTCGAACGCCGGAGCCTGGTCTTTCTTCTTGGCGAGAGCGGCACTCATGAATTGCACTCCGGTTTCGGGATCAGAACTGACCGACAGCGAACTTGCGCTTCAGCCTGTTGCGGATATAGATGGCGGTGGAATTCATCGCCACGATGAGGAAAAGCAGCAGCAGCGTGGTGACGAACACCATCGGCTTGCCCGCTTCCGAATTTCTCGACTGGAAGCCAACGTCGAAGATGTGGAAGCCGAGATGCATGAAGCTGCGCTCGAGATGGATGAAGGGGAAGAAACCGTCTACCGGCAGTTCCGGCGCGAGTTTCACCACACCGATCAGCATCAGCGGCGCCACCTCGCCAGCGCCGCGCGCCATGGCGAGAATGAGACCCGTCATGATGCCCGGCAGGGCGCGGGGCAGCACCACATAGCGGATGGTCTGCCACTTGGAGGCGCCACAGGCGAGCGAGCCTTCGCGCATCGAACGCGGCACCGCCGAAAGGGCTTCTTCCGACGCCACGATAACCACAGGCACGGTGAGCAAGGCGAGCGTCAGGGCCGACCAGAGAATGCCGCCCGTACCGAATGTCGGGCTTGGCAGCCGTTCCGGGAAGAAGAGCTGGTCGATCGACGCGCCCATTGTGTAAGCGAAGAAGCCCACGCCGAACACGCCATAGACAATCGATGGAACGCCGGCGAGATTGTTCACCGCGATGCGCACCGCCGCCACAAGCCGGCCCTGCTTCGCATATTCGCGAAGATAAAGCGCGGTGATGACGCCGAAGGGAGCGACGACGACCACCATGATCAGCGTCATGACGACCGTGCCGAAGATGGCAGGAAGAACGCCGCCTTCGGTGTTCGCTTCGCGCGGTTCGCTGCCGAGAAACTCACCCCAGCGCGAGAAATAGATGCCGACTTTCTGGAACGCCGAAATGTCGTTCGCCGGATAGAGGCGCACGATCTGGGACAGGTTCGATTCTTTCGTCCGCCCGCCAACTTCCTCCAGCACGATGCGATAGCGCGCGTCCTCGGCCTTGAGCGCTGCTGCCCGTTCGGACAATGCGGCAAATTCCGACTGGTACTGGGCGATGAGGGGTTCTGCTTCGGCGGCTGCCTTTTCATACAGCGGCGAGTCCACGCCATATCGAATTTCGGCCCGGCGCAACTTGAGACGCTGTTCTTCGATGCGATAGTTGACGCGGCCGATTTCCGACTTTTCGATGTAGCGGATCGCGTCCCAGCGGTCGCGGGCCTCCGCCTGGTGCCGCGCAATCTCGGCATAGGTCAGGGAACCGGCGTCCTGCGGCACGTCTTTCAGTGTCAGACCGGCAATCTTGCCGACAAACCGGCCCCACTCCTGACGCTCGAAGAGATAAAATCCGCTGGGCTCCGCGATCGACGCGACTTCAAAGTCGCTCACCCAGCGGAAATCCTCGTTGTAGAGATCGTAGTTGCCGATGCGATAGAGCGCACGGTCGGCATATCCATCGCTGAGTTCGACCATTTCGCGCGCTTCCGGCGACATGGTTGCCAGAATTTCGGGGCCGACGCGGTAGGTGCTTCTGCGCGACGGCTCACCCGCCACCAGGTTTCCGTTCGCCAGCGTCACGACCTGTATGGGCTGCGGCCAGAAGGTGACGACACCATTCCAGAAGATCATGAAAAGGAAGCCGGCGATCAGAATGATGCCGATTGCCAGCGCGCCGCCCAGCGCCCAGAGCCACGGCTCGCCGACGGCCGAAACGTCTGCCGTATATTTTCGCACCGCGCGCGCCTTCGTCGTCGCTCCGGCCTGCTTGTCATCCATCGCAGTAACACTCATCTGTCAAGCTCCAAAGGCTGCACGGTCAAAGTTGGAAGGCGCGCTTGCGGAAGCGCTGGCGGATGATTTCAGCGAGCGTGTTGATCACGAAGGTCATCACGAAGAGTGTCAGAGCGGCAAGGAACAGCATCCGGTAGAGCGACCCGCCGATCACGGCTTCCGGCAGCTCGACGGCGATGTTTGCCGACAGCGTGCGCAGACCGTTGAAGATGTTCCAGTCGAGCACCGGCGTGTTGCCGGCCGCCATGACCACGATCATGGTTTCGCCGACCGCACGGCCCATGCCGATCATGACCGCCGCGAAAATCCCCGACATTGCCGTCGGGATGATGACCCACATTGCCGTCTGCCAGGGCGTCGCTCCCGTGGCGAGGCTTGCCGCGCGAAGATGCGAGGGAACTGAGTTCATCGCGTCTTCCGCCAGCGTGTAGATGTTCGGGATGACGGCAAAGCCCATGACGAAGCCGACCACCAGCGCATTGCGCTGAACATAGGTGTCGACGACACCTCCACGAAGGTCGAAGCCGGTTGCCGCCAGCACCGTGGAAACGACAAAGCTCACCACCACCGCCACAAGCAGCAGGGCGGCCCAACGCATGAAATCGAGGCGCCCCGCCGAGGCGCGGTCGAGGCCGCGTTCACGAGCGCGGTAAGTGTGGCCGGCAAGCCGGTTGAACAGCCAGGAAACAAAAACATAGGAGAGCGGCAGCAGAACGATGAAGAGCATCGGGAAGCCGGTGCCGATATCGCCGTTCACCCAGGCCTTGAAATCACCGTGGAAAAGCACTGTTTCAAAGAGAGGGCCCGCCCTGTAGGCGATATAGGTTGTCAGAAAGACGACCAGAAACATGCAGATGAATTTCGGGATGCCGTCGAGCCGGAGCGCGATATTCACAGGCAGTGACTGCCAGATGAAGGCACTCAGCATCAGGCCGAGCGGCAGGGCAATGAAGGCGAGCAGTACCGCGCCAATCCATGTCTCGACGATGGGGGCGAGAATGAGCGCAGCCACGAAACCGAGCACCACCGTCGGGAGCGACTCCATCATCTCCATGACCGGCTTCACCGTGGCGCGGACGCGGCGATGCACGAATTCGGAGGTGTAAATCGCACCCATGAGCGCGATCGGCACCGCGAACAGGAGCGCATAGACGGTCGCCTTGAGCGTGCCGAAGATCAGCGGGATCAGCGAGAATTTCGGCTCGAAAACGTCGGTGCCCGAGGAGGACTGCCACGTATAGGTCGGCTCGGAATAACCCTCGTACCAGACCTTGCCGAAAATCGTCTGCAGCGTGGTTTCGTAGTGCGGGAACTTGAAGCGGAAATAGTCGACCGAACCGTCATCCGCGAGGACCAGCGCACCGTCGACACGGGCCATCATCATGGCGATCGACGGGATGTCTCCCGATACCGGACGCGTAAAGCGCGCCAACACCTGATCGCTTGTGGAATGGCGCACCCAGACATTGCCGTCGGCGTCCTGCGTCACAAGGGCCTTCGACCTTGGGCTGACGGCGATATCGACGATCGCGGCCGGGTTCGGTTCGTGAACGCGCGCGCGCTCCATGGCATAGCCGTCCGCCGTTCTGGCGCCTTCCTGCTGGAGGCGGAAGAAAACGTCAACCGCGCCATTCGAGCCACCGACCACGAGCGCCTGCTCGCCGGTCAGGAATGCCATGCGTGTCACCTCGTCGCCTTCACCGAAGACACGGCGAGTCTCGGCGAGCACAGGCGCGCGGAAGTCGCGCGTATCGTAGCGATACATGTTGCCGTCCGTCGCCGCCACGTAGACCGCGTCGGCCGTGCTGGTCATGACAACGGAATTGACGCCAACACCGGAAGGAAGCGCAGGAAGCGTTGTCGTCGACACGCGCACCTGCTCGGTGCCGGTCAGAAGATTGCGCTGCGTTTCCGCGCGGCTCAGACGGCCGACGCCTGCAGTATCGAAGGTCACGAAGGAACGCGTCGGACGCTCGACAGTGCCGCCGACGCGATAGTCGACGGCGACGATCGGGAACTCGGAAATTTGCTGCGGTTCGTCGAGGCTGGCGCTCAGCGCGACACGGCGGTACTGGTCGCGGGGGAGCTGCGTGAACACCGCACCATCGGCAGCAAGGCGCGACGTCTCGTCAAGCTTGACGAGATTGCTAGGCAAGTTCCGCGGGATCACCACCGAAATATCGAAGCCGAAACTGGCAAATCGAACCGTGCCGTCTTCGAAACCGAAGGCGATCTGGTCGCGGCGAACAACGCCGCCAACCGCCGTCGCATCCTTACCGTCGAATTCAAAATCCGGCGCAGGTATTTGCCGGCCTGTCGGAACATGGAAGGCGCTGATCTTGCCGTCGGCTGCCGCTCTGGCGCCGATCGTGCTGTATTCGTCGGCGTTGAGCCAGACGGCGTCTTTTTTATCAAGCCTGTATGTAATGGGATCGGCAATTTCGCCGGAACCGGCAAGCGGCATCACAACCCGGACAAGAAACACCAGAATGCCGACAACGGCGAAGATGACGAGCAGGCCGCCGACAGTAATGACCCAGTTCGCGACCTTGTCGCCGATCAGAACGCTGGCGCTTGTAACCTTGGACCGTCTGTGAGCGAGAAAGGATTTGGCATCGCTTTGGGCCGGTGCAGTCTCGCTCATCTTCGTGTCGCCCCCATCAGACGCGGGCCGTTGCGTGCCCGCCGGAAATACACATAACGAATATCAGTGCCGAAAGAGCCGGGGGCGGCCAAGCCGCCCCCGGTGTCATGCCGGTATCAGAGGCCGAACGCCTTGAGGTCTTCTTCCGCAACGAACTTCGTCAGCGGGAAGTAACCGTCCTTCACGACGGCTTCCTGACCCTGAATGGAGTAAACGAAGCGGATGAACTCCGCACGCAGCGGCTCAAGCGCCTGGTTCGGATTCTTGTTGACGTAGATGTAGAGGAAGCGCGCGATCGGATAGTCACCAGTCGCGGCATTGTCGGCGGTCGCGTCAAAGCAGGAGCCTTCGGCCGTCAGTTTGAGCGGGACCGAGCGCACGTCGGCGGTCTTGTAGCCCACGCCCGAGTAACCGATGCCCGCGATGTCCGAGGCAACGCCCTGAACGACGGTCGAGGAACCCGGCTGTTCCTTCACTTCATCCTTGTAGTCGCCATTGAAGAGCGCGACTTCCTTGAAGTAGCCATAGGTGCCCGAGGCCGAGTTGCGGCCATAGAGCGAAATCGGGCGCGAGGCCCATTCGCCGGTCATGCCAACATCGCCCCAGGTGGTGATGTTCTTGTCGAGGCCGCCATTGCGGGTCTTCGAGAAGATGGCATCGACCTGCTGCATGGAGAGGCATTCGATCGGGTTGTCCTTGTGGACGTAGACGGCGAGCGAGTCGAGCGCGCCACGGATGGCGAGCGGCTTGTAGCCGAACTTCTTTTCGAACTCTTCGATCTCGGCCGACTTCATCGGGCGCGACATCGGGCCGAACTGCGAGGTGCCGGCGATCAGCGCGGGCGGCGCAGTGCTCGAGCCCTTGCCTTCGATCTCGATCTTGACGTTCGGGTACATGGCGTTGAAGCCTTCTGCCCAGAGCGTCATCAGGTTGTTGAGCGTGTCGGAGCCGATCGACTTCAATGTGCCCGAAACACCGGACACCGGCTTGTAGTCGCCCAGAGCCGGGTCGATGCCAGCGCTCTGCGCGGACGTCCCGAACATCAGTGAAGTCGCGACCGCGACCACGGCCGCCGTCTTGAGAGTGGTGAGTTTCACGTTCATTCTCCAGTCATGTGAATGCCGGGCACAGGGCAACCACAAGAGAGCCCCCCTATGCGCCCGAGCCTTGGTGTGAATTCGGTGATGAATTCGAGGTGGCTTAACCTTCAGGCGAGCGGACGCTAGCGGGCCGTCGCAAAATCTTTACGACGCTTCAATGACAGTTTTGAGACAGACAGAGAAAATTAACGTTTTTCTATTGGGAAGCCAGAGGCAGAAGCACCGCAAAGGTAGAGCCTTCGCCGATTTCGCTCTCGATCTGCAGCGTGCCCTGATGGCGGTTCACGATGTGCTTCACGATCGCCAGACCGAGCCCCGTGCCGCCCCTTGCGCGGCTCGCCGCCGCATCGACCCTGTAGAATCGCTCGGTCAGGCGCGGCAGATGCTCTTTTGCGATTCCGGGCCCATAGTCACGAACCGCAAGGCGGATATAGGGACGCCCCCCCTTTTCCGCACGCTCGAGCGAGATGTCGATACGCTTGCCGGAGCGGCCATAGCGCAGCGCATTATCGGCGAGATTCTGCACCACCTGGGCTAGTTCCTCGCGGTCACCCGGCACTTTCGGAAGCCCGGCAGGCGCCGTCACGCCGATCTCCACGCCACACTGTTCCGCCACCGGTGAAAGCCCGTCCGTCACGTCGTTGACGACGCCGAGCAGATCGACCGTATCGGAAGGCCGCACATGCTCGCGCAGCTCGATCCGCGAGAGCGACAGAAGATCCTCGATCAGGCGGCGCATACGCAGCGCCTGATCGGCCATGATAGAGAGGAACTTGTTGCGCGCTTCCGGATCGTCCTTCGCGTGGCCGCGCAGCGTGTCGATGAAACCAGAGAGAGAGGCAAGCGGCGTCTTCAGCTCATGGCTCGCAAAGGCGACGAAGTCGGCGCGCATGGATTCCACCCGGCGCGCCTCGGTGACGTCGCGCAGCAGCACCAGAACGAGCTTACGCGCCGCCTCCGCTTCACTGCTGATCGGTGCGACATAGGCGCTGTAATTGTGCTGGACGGGCACCGGCACGGCATATTCGATCGAACGGGGCGTGCCGTCGCGCGTGACACTTTCGATCGCGGCGATCAGCGGCGCGCTGCGCAGCACGGTCGCGACATGACGGCCGGCAGCGACCTTTCCGACCAGTCCTTCCGCCGCCTCATTGGCGAAAGCCAAACGGCCCGTTCCGTCGACGACGATGAGGGGATCGGGCAGCCGCTGCAGCAGCGCCATCATGGTACGGCCGGCGCCGAGTATGCTGGCACCGGCGTCCTCGCCGCGGGCGCTGATGCGCAAGGGCGCGGTTTCGCCCGTCACAACGACGCGCAAGGCCGCAATGCCAGCCAGCACGGCAAATGAGACAAGGGCAACAAACGGATGCAGCGCGCCGAGCCAGGCGAGCAGGAGAAAGAGAAGCGCGGCACTGACGACAAAGGTGCGGGTGCCCGTCCAGCGGGATGCCAATTCCCGGAGCCAGATCCTGCCCCTTGCCAGCCTGCCGTCGCCGTCCGCCACCGCCATTTTCTTCCGTCAGTCTCCAAAGCCCCGGTTCATGCCATCGTGGTAGCATTTGAGCGCAGATTTCGCGACGACAATCCGGCCGCCCCTCCACCCTAATCCTGACTCAACACCACCGCACACAACGCCGACTCCACGTGACATTCGCGTGAATTTGCCTAGGCTAGCGCCAATTCCTTTCCCGGCCCGGACGCAGGACATTCATGACCGAGATCAACGGCAAACTCGCCATCGTTACAGGCGCGGCAAGCGGCATTGGCCGCGCCACCGCCATCGAACTTGCAAAGCGCGGTGCGCGCCTCGCCATCTCCGATCTCGACCGGGGCGGCCTTGCCGAAACGGCCAAGCGCATCGAGGCCATTGGCGGGTCGGTGACGACCTATCTCCTCGATGTCGCCGACCGGGACGCCGTCTATGCCTTCGCACAGGACATCGAAACCTCGCATGGCGGCGCCGACATCGTCATCAACAATGCCGGTGTGGCGCAGATCGCGCGCGTGGAAGAGCTGACCTATGACGATTTCGAATGGGTGATGAAGATCGATTTCTGGGGCATGGTCTATGGCACCAAAGCCTTCCTGCCGCAGCTTCAGGCGAAGGGCGCCGGCCATATCGTCAATGTGTCGAGCCTGTTCGGGCTCATCGCCGTTCCCTCCCAGGCGGCCTACAACTCGGCCAAGTTTGCGATCCGCGGCTTCACCGAGGCGCTTCGCCACGAGATGAAGGGAACCGGCATTGCCGTCTCCTGCGTCCATCCGGGCGGCATCAAAACCAATATCGTGCGCAATGCGCGCTTCCTGCAAAGCACGCAGGCAACCGTGCGCGAGGAGGCGGCATCGGGCTTCGACCGGCTTGCCCGCACCACGCCGGAACGCGCGGGCGAAGTCATCGTGCGCGGCATCGAGCGGAACAAACCGCGCATCCTGATCGGCGCCGATGCAAAAGCCATCGACTGGCTGCAGCGGCTGATGCCGGCCTCCTATGGCAAGCTCCTCTTCCGCCGCGAGGCGGGCGTGCTGAACGGGCAACCGGGAAACGGGGACAGCAACGAATAGACGGCGCGTAGCAAACAATTCACACTTCCGCCCTTGTCTCACCACTATTCGTGCCTACATAGTCTCCAAGCGCGAGGGTCGGCGAGAGCAGGTCCCCGAGGGATCAGGAACCGGATGTACGTTCCTGAACCCGATCCGCGCTACCGCAGGAAGCCGTCCTTCAGGGGGCGGCTTTTTCGTTGTTGTGGCTCGTTTGGCGCGGCGAGCGCTTCCGGCTAATCTCCGTCGCATAATCGACGCATAGAAACGGAAGACGCAGAATGTCAGACAGCGCCAGCTCGCTCATCGGCCCCGCCTCGCAATTCTATATCTCGCAGCGATTGCGGCTCCATTATGTGGACTGGGGCAACGAGGGCGCGGAGCCGCTGCTCCTCATCCATGGCGGGCGCGACCATTGCCGCAACTGGGACTGGACGGCGGAAGCCATGCGCGACCGCTATCACATCGTCGCGCCGGACCTGCGCGGGCATGGCGACAGCCAGTGGGTTGTCGGCAGCTCCTACGACATCAACGACTATGTCTGCGACATTGCGCAGCTCATCCACCAGAAGGGCCTCGCGCCGCTCACCATCATCGCCCATTCGATGGGCGGCGCAATTGCGCTGCGCTATACCGGGCTCTATCCCGAAACGGTGAAGACGCTCGTCGTGATCGAAGGGCTCGGCCCCTCGCCCAAGATGATCGCCGAGCGCAACCAGATCAGCGATGACCAGCGCGTCCGCAACTGGATCGACGAGGTGCGCAAGCTCTCCTCGCGCCTGCCGCGCCGCTATGACTCGATCGAGGAGGCCTACAAGCGCATGCAGGGCGAGAACCCGCATCTCTCGCCCGAGCGCGCGCGTCACCTTACCGTGCATGGCGTGAACCAGAACGAGGACGGCACCTATAGCTGGAAGTTCGACAATTACGTCCGCGCCTTCCCGCCGATGGGGTTCGACGAGGAAGCGACGACGAAGCTCTGGGCGCGCATCACCTGCCCGACGCTTCTCATTCGCGGCACGGAAAGCTGGGCGAGCGATCCGGTGAAGGATGGCCGGGCACAGCATTTCAGGAATGCGAAAGTCGTGAATGTCGAAGGCGCCGGCCACTGGGTGCAGCATGACAAGCTCGAGGAATTCCTCGCGCTGGTGAATGATTTTCTTGCGGAGTGAATGGGGGGGCGTGGTTTTCTCCAACCACAAGCCGTCATTCCCGGGCTTGACCCGGGCATCCAGGGACGCCGAACTCTGCCTCCCCGCAATTAAAGAGTCGTTTGATTGACGCCGCTTCGCGGCTACTGGATTGCCGGGTCACGGACTTCGTCCGGCCCGGCAATGACACGGAAGGGAAGGGAAGTGGAGTGATTGAATGAGCGACGTCCTGCATCGCGGTTCCTGCCTGTGCGGCACTATCCGTTTCGAGATCGAGGCGCCGCTCGGGCCCTTCGGCTTCTGCCATTGCAACACCTGCCGCAAGGCGAGCGGCACGGCCTTCACGGCGAACGCCTCCGTGCCGCGCGACAAGCTGCGCTTTCTCTCCGGCGAAGAGACGATCCGCCGCTACGAATCGAGTCCCGGCAAGTTCCGCTGCTTCTGCCCGAATTGCGGTTCGCCCATCTATAAAGAGGCGGCGGAGCTGCCGGGCATGGTCCGCATCCGGCTCGGCATTCTCGACACACCTGTCGGCGACAAGCCCCGCGCCCATGCCTTCTGGTCCGAGCGCGCGGACTGGTACGACCTCAAGGGCGACATGCCGGTATTCGACACCTGGCCGGATTTGCTGAAGGGGAAGTAGGGGCTCCGCACGTTACCCCGCCCACAAGTGTCATCCCGGCGAAAGCCGGGACCCATTGGTTCTCTCAGCAAGAATTATTGAGTGGGGAAGCAGCCGCCATTTCCGCGCAACAATCGTTTGCCGCGGCAAGCGGCGCTGCGAGTGGGTCCCGGCTTTCGCCGGGATGACACTTCTATTTTTCGGCAATGTCAGAGAAATAACGGGACCACCCGTTCAGCCGCGCGCCTTGAGCGCCGCAAGCGTCTCGGCCGAGACCGGCGCGCGCATGGCGCCGGCGAGGGCATCGAAAAGCGAGGAGACGAAAAGCGCGCGGCCCGCTTCGTCATGGGCGGCGTCCTTGCGCCGCGTCCAGAGCGCGAGCGAGGTCAGCGCCATTTCGATCATCATGCGCTGACGCTGAATGGCGATATCGGGCGGCAGGTCGCCGAGTGCGGCGATGATGAGCCCGTTCGCGCGGTTGATGCCCTCGAAGCCGCTGCGGATCGCGACGATGGGCAGGTCGAAATCGGGATCGTTCAGCGCCTGCGCCGCGAAGCGCACGAAGCGCACGCCCTCTTCCGTGTTCAGAAGCTCCGTCAAGGGCTCGAAAGTCGCACGCAGGATCGCGTTGATGTCGTGCTCGCGGCCCGAGCCGATCAGCGCCTCGACGCGCTGGACGCGCACCCGGTCAATGGCGCTTGCGCGATCGGCGAAGATCGCCTCGACGAGACGCTGCTTTGAGCCGAAATGATAATGAAGCGCGGATTCGTTCCGCTGCCCGGCCGCGGCGTTGATCTCCTTCAGCGTCACGGCATGAAGCCCGCGCTCGCCGAAAAGCTGCTCGGCGGCCAGCATCAGCCGCCGCCGCGTATCCCCGCGCCTGCCCGGCTTCTCGCCCGTCTTCTGCTCATCAACCGTGTCGCTCATACCGGCAGCGTAATGAAGCGCATTAGGGGAGGCAAGTTTTCTCCTACCCCAACCTCACCCGCCTCAGCCTCAATGCATTCCCGATGACCGACACGGAAGATAGCGACATGGCCGCCGCGGCGAAGATGGGGCTGAGCAGCAGGCCGAAGACGGGGTAGAGGATGCCGGCGGCGAGCGGCACGCCGGCGGCGTTGTAGACGAAGGCGAAGAAGAGGTTCTGCCTTATATTGCGCATGGCGGCGCGGGAAAGCGCGCGGGCGCGGACGAGGCCCATCAGGTCGCCTTTCACGAGCGTCACGCCCGCCGCCTCCATTGCGACATCGGTGCCCGTGCCCATGGCGATGCCGACATCGGCCGCCGCGAGCGCCGGGGCGTCGTTCACGCCGTCGCCTGCCATGGCGACGATCCGGCCTTCGCCACGCAACCGCTTCACGACCTCCGCCTTCCGCTCGGGCAGCACTTCGGCTTCCACATCTTCGATACCGAGTTCCTTCGCGACCGCCTCCGCCGTGGCGCGCGCATCGCCCGTCAGCATGACGATGTGGAGGCCCGCTTCCCGCAAATGGCGGATCGCCTCGGCGCTCGTCTCCTTCACCGGGTCCGCCACGGCGATGAGACCCGCCAAGCGGCCCTCCACCGCGACGAAGACCACGCTTGCGCCCTCGCCCCTCAGCGCGGCCACGCGCGGGGCCATCGGCGCAACATCGACGCCCAGTTCCTTCATCAGCGTCTCATTGCCGAGTGCAACCGCCTTGCGGCCCACCCGGCCCGTGACGCCCTTGCCGGAGGGCGCATCGAAATCCTGCGCTTCCGCAAAACTTATCCCCTCCCCTCTCGCGGCGGCGATAATGGCCGTAGCCAAGGGGTGTTCACTGCCGCTTTCGAGGCTTGCGGCGAGCGAAAGGAGGTTTTCGCGGGTCATGTCTCCATGAGGTTCGGCAACCCGCAGCACCGGGTGGCCTTCGGTCAGCGTACCGGTCTTGTCGATGACGAGCGTGTCCACCTTTTCGAAGCGCTCCAGCGCCTCGGCATCGCGGATGAGGACGCCCATCGAGGCGCCACGGCCCATCGCCACCATGATCGACATGGGGGTCGCAAGCCCCAGCGCACAGGGGCAGGCGATGATGAGGACCGATACGGCGGCGATGAGCGCATAAGAGAAAGCGGGCTCCGGCCCGAGGAAGGACCAGAGGATGAAGGCGACAATGGCGACGGCGAGCACCGCCGGGATGAAGATGCCGGAGACCTTGTCCGCCAGCGACTGGATGGGCGCGCGGCTCCGCGAGGCTTCGGCGACGAGGGCGACGATGCGCGCGAGCATGGTTTCCTCGCCGACGCCTTCGGCGCGCATGACGAAGGAGCCCTGCCCGTTCAGCGTGCCGCCGATCACCTTTGCGCCTTCGATTTTCTCGACCGCCAGGCTCTCGCCCGTCACCATGGATTCGTCCACGGCACTGCGGCCCTCCGTGACCGTGCCGTCCACCGGCACGCGTTCGCCGGGGCGGACGCGCAGGAGATCTCCCTTGCGCACTTCTTCCAGCGGCACATCCTCATCGCCGCCGGGCGTGAGGCGCCGGGCGGTGCGGGGCGCGAGATCGAGCAGCGCGCGCAGCGCGTCGCCCGTGCGGTCGCGCGCCATCAGTTCCAGCACCTGGCCGAGTAGCACCAGCGCGATGATGACGGCAGCGGCCTCGAAATAGAGCGGCACCGCGCCATGCGCATCGCGAAACGCTTCGGGAAAAATGCCGGGCGCGAGCACCGCCACCAGCGAATAGAGATAGGCCGCGCCGGTGCCGATCGCGATCAGCGTGAACATATTGAGATTGCGCGTGACGAGAGAGGCCCAGCCGCGCTGAAAGAAGGGCAGGCCCGCCCAGAGCACCACGGGCGTTGCCAGCGCAAGCTGCGTGAAAGCCATCGCCGGGGGAGACAGCGGAACATGGAGACCAAACATATGTGCGCCCATTTCCAGCGCGAAAAGCGGCAGGGCGAAAACAAGCGCCACGAGGAAGCGCCGCGTCATGTCCTTCAGTTCATCATTCTCCGGCTTGTCGCGGGAAATGCCCATCGGCTCCAGCGCCATGCCGCAGATCGGGCAGGCGCCGGGTCCGTCTCGCACGATCTCCGGATGCATGGGGCAGGTGAATTTCGTGCCGGGCGCGACGGGCCCATGATCCGCCGGTGCATGGGCGCCGTGGCCGTGGTAGCAGGAGGGAGCAAGATACCTCTGAGGATCGGCAGCGAATTTCCGCGCGCAGCCCGCCGAGCAGAAATGGAAGGTCTCGCCCTCACGCAGGTGGGTATGCGGCGTTTCGCCGGGCACAACCTCCATGCCGCAAACGGGATCGCGCGCGGTTTCCTTCGTGATCATTCTCGCTATCTCTTTCCCTTGAGGGCCGATCAGGTGAATATGGGGCTTCCAGCAACTGGAAGGTCAAGGGCCCGGGGAAACTTGACGCTCCCGGCCCTGACTGGCACTTGAGACGAGGCTCGAGAAAGCCCCACCCGTTCGCGTGAGAAACCGCGGGAGACGCATGAAAAGCCCATCGCCGCGGACCGCCATCTTCCTCGCTGCGCTTGCCCTGCCCGCGCTCATGCTGGCGGTGCCCGTGCGCGCGGCGGAAGCGGAGGCGAATGGCGCGAACGGCTTTTCCTGGGAGCGGCCGGCGAACGGGCTCGATTTTTCCAGCCGCGTTACCGGGCGCCGCATCCCCGACTATCTGCGCGACCTGCTGGAGAACGCGCGCGAGCTCAGGCCCGATGCGGAAGACGGCCCGCCGCCGCCCGCCACGCTCGCCCAGCTTCGCCGCCGCGCGCAGGAAGACGAGAAGCGGCTCCAAGAGGTTCTGAAATCGGAGGCCTACTACAGTGGCCGTGTCACGACATCGGTGCGGCAGGCGCAGGGCGGCGCATTCGAAGTCGTCTATTTCGTCTCGCTCGGCACACGCACCATGATTGATCGCTTCGACATTACCTATAGCGACTATCCCGGTGGCGGCGATGGACGGCCCGCAACGGGCGCCGAACTCGACCTTGTACCGAACCGCGCGGCAACGGCCGACCGCGTGATCGACCTCACGCAGAAGGCGCTCAACACGCTTCACAATAATGGCTACCCGGAAGCGAAGCTCGACCGGCGGCGCGTCGTCATCGACATTTCCTCGCATCAGGGGCGTGTGACGCTCTACATGACAGCAGGCCCGCGCTTCGTGTTCGGCGAGACGCGGATCGGCAATCCGGAAGGCCGCACCGACCCTTCCTATGTGCGTTCGCTTGCCACCATGCGCGAGGGCGCGATCTACGATCGCAGCGAGGTTGACCGCACGGTCGAGGCGCTGCGCGGCACGGGGCTCTTCTCCGGCATATCCGTGACATCGGCGGAAGCGGAGGGCGATGTCCTGCCACAGCAGATCGAACTCAGCGAGCGCGCGCCACGCACGGTCCGCCTCGGCGCCAAATGGTCGAGCAGCGAAGGTGCGGGCGTGCAGGGAAGCTGGGAACACCGCAATCTCTTCGGGCAGGCGGAGCGCCTCACTCTCGGCCTTTCAATCGCCCAGATAGAGCAATCCGCGACGGCGGATTTCCGCAAGCCGAATTTCCTGCGTCCCGACCAGAGCCTGCTTGCCAGCGCCGAAATCGTGCATGAGGAAAACGACGCCTATACGGAAAACCGGATCAAGGCTGGCGTTTCACTCGAGCGGAGTCTGGGCCGCTGGTGGACCGGATCGCTCGGCGCGACCTTCCAGGTCACCGAAACGGAAGACATCAATGGCCGCATCGCCTATCAGCTCATCGGTATCCCCCTGCTGTTGCGCTACGACAATACAGATGACGTATTCGACCCGCGCGAAGGGTTGCGCGCAACGCTTGCCGGCACGCCCTATTTCGGCGCAAGCGACCAGAGTGCGACGACGTTCACCCGGCTCGAAGCGGCAGTTTCGACCTATCTCGGCTTGACGGATGAACTCGTGCTTGCGTTGCGCGGACGATACGGGTTGATCGCGGCAAACGATACGGCCGATGTGCCGGGTTCGACGCGCTTCTACGCGGGCGGCGGCGGCTCGGTGCGCGGCTATGGCCATCAGAAGGCAGGGCCGCTCGATGCCAAGGGCGATCCCGTCGGCGGCCGATCAGTGCTGGAGGCGAGTGCCGAAGCGCGATACCGCTTTACTGAAACCATCGGCGGCGTCGTATTCATCGACGGCGGGCAGACCTTTTCCACGCTTGAGCCGTCGTTCAGCGACCCGCTGCTCTGGGGTGCCGGTCTCGGCATCCGCTACTACACGCCGATTGGCCCGGTGCGCCTCGACGTCGCGACGCCGCTCAACCGGCGCAAGAACGTCGACGATACGTTCCAGATTTACGTTTCGCTGGGGCAGGCTTTCTGATGGCGGCGGACAAGACATATCTGCGCCACATGGGCGCGGCGCGGCGGGTCGGCCGGGGTCTTCTCGCCCTGCTTTTCGTCGTCACCGGCATTTCACTTACGCTTGCCATTCTCGTCATCGGCGCACTCAACATCGCACCGCTGCGCCAGGCCCTGCTCGACCGGGCGCTTCACGGCCTCGACAGCGAGGAAATGCGGGTCGAGATCGGCGATATCGGCGGCGACTGGCCTCGCCGGCTTGTCATCGAGAATCTGAAACTCAGCGACGCTGAAGGCGAATGGCTGACGCTTGCCCGGCTCGAGCTCGACTGGCGCCCGCTCGCCCTTTGGCGCGGCGAGGTGCATGTGGAGCGGCTTGCGACTGAAGCTCTCTCCGTGTCGCGTGCGCCGGTCGGTAGTGAGGAAACCGATGCGCAGGCAGAGAGTTTTTCGCTGCCTTCCCTCCCCGTCGACATTACGGTCGATCGTTTTTCATTCGCCGGGACCGTGATCGGTGAGGCGCTCGCCGGCGAGATGGTCACATTCGACGCTTCAGGGATGGCGGCGCTCGGCCGCAACCGGAACGCACTCACGCTTGATGCGGCACGGACCGACGGCAGGCACGGCATGGTCGCCATCGCACTCGACCACCGCACGGCGCCAGATCGCGCCACGCTGAGGCTCACACTCAAGGATGGAGACGCCGGACAGCGAGGCATCGCTGCGCGGCTTCTCGAGATCGACGGGCTCAGCGGCCTCTCGATATCGGCGACAGGAGAGATGCGCGACGGCCTGATCGTCGGGACCGCATCGATCGATGGCGGCAATGCGATAAAGGCTGAAGCCGAATCTCACGGTGCGCTCACCCGGGGCACAAGCCTCAATCTGAAACTTTCCGCCAGCGGAAGCCTCGTTGCGCGCGAGCTCGATTTCGCAGGCGAGAATGCGGCGCTTCGCCTCGACGCCAGGCTCACCCCGCAACGCAGCGGCGTCTATACAATCGACATCAAGACACTTGAAGCAGGTGCGCTGACGCTCACGGGCGAGGCACAGGCCGCCACGAAGGTGCTTGGCGGGTGGCGCGTGACGGGCGAAGGACGGCTTGCCGGTCTTGACGATCTTCTCGACATCGTGGACGGCAACCTTTTTTCCGATTTCGGCTGGGAAGTGGCCCTGGATGCGAATAGTGGTATCGACGTCTTTGAAATTTCCGAAGCCATCGTAACGACCGAAGCAGGCGTTCTCCGCGTGTCAGGCAGCGCAAGGATCGGCGAGGGCTTCAGCTTTTCCGGTGAAGGAAGCGCAGAGATTTCCGATCTCCGGCCCGTAGGTGAGATACTTGGCCAGCCTATGCGGGGCACGGCGCAGCTGATCTTTGCCGATATTTCCCTTGCCGGTGATGCAGGCGCTGCGACTGTTTCAATTGAGACAAGCGCGATTGCGACGAGCGGTGCGGAACTTGATGTGCTGCTCGCCGAAGGATTGACCGGCAATGCGCGCGTAGGCTTTGGCAGCGGCAACACGGTCGCGATCACGGGCCTTGCGGCAAAGGCGGGTTCGCACTTCGATCTCGCCGGCGATTTCACGCTCGCCGAATCCGGCACGATGCGCGGTGAGTTCAATGCCCGCATGGCGGAGGTCGGCGTGATCGCGGGTGAAACGGCGCGCGGCGTGTTTTCCGCCAGCGCCCGCATGGAAGGCACCCTGGAGCAGCCGACGCTTGCGCTCGATGCCACTCTTGGCGGCGGCACACTCGTCGGGTTCGATGCGCGCGAGGCTCTCCTTTCTGCAAAACTCGAACAAGGTCGCGGGCCCGTTTCCTTCCGTCTAGCCGGTGCGGACGGCGCCGCCTCGCTTCAGACCATCCTCGCAGTGCAGGACAATGGCGGCGTGCGGCTCGACGACATCGACATCAATTTCTTCGGCGCTGCCTTCACCGGCGCACTTGATATGTCGCCAGATGGGCTCGCGAGCGGCAGTATTTCGGGAATTCGCGCGGCACTGGCTCCGCTCGGGCGTATCGCCGGGCTAACGGTGGATGGCCGCGCCGATATCGAATTCACGTTCGGCAGCGAAGATGGCCAGCAAAATGCATTGCTGGAGATCGGGTCGCGCCGTATCGATATCGACATCATCGAGCCCGTTGCGCTCGATCAGGTGACCATGCGCGCCGTGCTGCAGGATCTGACCGGCAAAGGAACGATCGATGCCCACGTCGAAGCCGAGAGCGGCGCCACCGGCAACACGCGCGTCACGCGGATCGAAGCAAGCGCCAAGGGGCCGCTCGTCCGGATCGCGGTTGCGGCACGGCTCGAAGGCGAACGGCTGTCGGTCAAGGCCGAGCCCGTATTGCTCGATATTGCAGCCGAGGTAACGCCGGATCTCATCACGGTCGGCAAATTCGATTCCACAATCGGCGCGGCAAGTGCGCGGCTCGCGATACCGACCAAGCTGGAACTTGGCGATGGCGTCACCCGGCTGCGCGGCTTGGACATGCGTTTCGAGGGGCAGGGCGGGGCTGGCTTTCTCACTGGCGATGCGACGATACAGGCTCGACGCGCGCGCATGGCGATGGTGCTCGAAAATCTGCCGCTCGAACTCGTCTCGCCCTTTATGCCATTTGAAGTTCTTGGCGGTACGGCCTCGGGACGCGCCGAACTCGATAGCGGGGCGGAAACCGGCAGCGCCGCGCTGCGGTTCGATGGCGCAACGCTTGCCGAGGGCGGGCTCGACATTCGGCCTGCCTTCGACGCATCGCTTGATGCCACCTGGGCGCGGCGGCGGCTGTCGCTCACGGCGGAAGCGCAGGGCATTTCCCAAACGCCGTTCCGGCTCGAAGCGGAGCTGCCGCTTATACGCGATCCGAGAGGCGCCTTTCCCGTTCTGGCGGAACGCGGTCCGATCCAAGCGCTGCTGACCTGGACAGGACCGATGGCGTCACTGATGGCGCTTGCCGACCTGCCGGGGCAAAGGCTTACCGGCGACGCCGAAATATCGCTTTCGGCAGATGGCGATATCTCCGCGCCGCAGGTTTCCGGTCATGCGCGAATTTCGAATGGCACCTTCGAAAATTTCGAAACCGGCACCGCAATGCGCGATCTCGCGCTCAATCTCGAAGGAAGACGCAGCGAGGTGCTGACTTTCACCATGAGTGCGCGCGACAGCGCCAGTGGGCGCCTGACGGGCGAAGGCACAATCTCGCTCGCGGCCAGCGCCGCCAAGGCTGCGGGTATTCGCGCGCGCTTCGACAGTATGCGCATGGTGAACCGGCGCGACCTCGTGCTTTCGGTCGACGGTGAACTAGCGCTGACGGGAACGGTGCTGCCGCCGAGCCTGGACGCACCGCTGAAGCTCGAAGGCCGCCTCACGACGGCCGAGGCGCGGTATTTGATCCCGCGGCAGCTTCCGGGCGGGGTGTCGCAGATCGATGTCATCATCGTGCAGGGACCGGAAGAAGCGAACAACGTAGAAGAGCCGGAGGAAGTTCAACCCCTGCCCCTCGAGCTCGATGTTACGCTCGCCATCGGCAATCCGCCGGCGCGCATTGCGGGCCGCGGTGTCGACTCGCTCTGGACGGGCTCGGTGCGCGTGACGGGGCTTGCGGAAGACCCGGTCGTGGAGGGGGTGCTGACATCGGAGCGGGGCAAGCTCGACTTCGCCGGCAAGACATTCACACTGTCCCGCGGGCGCGCCGTCTTTGCTGGCGAGCGGCCGGTCGATCCGCGGCTCGACATTGCGCTCGAATATGCCCGCAGCGACTTCTCGGCAACCGTCGGCCTGAGCGGACGCGGCTCGGCGCCCGCTATCGAACTCAGCTCGTCGCCCTCGCTGCCGCGCGATGAAATCATCTCGCGCATCCTTTTCGGCAAGGGTGTGGGCGAACTGACCGCCTTCGAGGCAGCGCAGCTTGCCAATACGGCGGCCGAACTTTCGGGCGGAGGCATCGGCGGCTTCGGAATCCTCAGCCAGATTCAGGACACGCTGGGCCTCGACGTGCTGCGCGTGGACCAGGGAAGCTCGGGCGGCACGACGGTTTCAGCAGGCCGGTATCTGCGAGAGGGATTCTACGTCGGCGTCGAGCAGGGGGCGCTGGCGAGCGACTCGAACGTCAAGGTCGAGATCGACGTGACGCCGAATATCAGCGTCGAAACGAAGATCGGCAACGACACGTCAAGCGATGTTGGCATCAACTGGAAGTGGGACTATTGACCGGCGCTATCAATAGCGCGGACCTATCACGCCGTCGGTGGTAACGGCGCCCGAGGAAAAATTGTTGATCCGGTCGATCTGCTCGCGCGCCTTGATCTGCTCTTCCTGCTTCCGACGTTCATATTCCTCGGCATACATTTCCGCGTTGTGGAGTTCGGGCGTGTCGTATTCCGGGTCGTAGCCCGAGCGGTAGTTCACCGGCGGCGAGCCAACGGGGTCCGACAGTTCGTACTGGACATCATCAAAGGGCGGCAATCCATCCACGGGATCCGACGACGACCCCGCATCCTGTGCCCTCACCTGCGCCGCAAGCGGCAGGGAAACGGCCAGAACGAGAATGGCGAACAGATTTCTTCCACTCATGAGAATACTTCCACGCAGGGAGCGCCCCTGGCGCCCGACGAACATAACGCAATCAGTTTACAGCAAATCTCCCGGCGGGGGAGCGGCGGATTTGCCACGGTTCCCGCCCAATAAAGCCTGTCCCTGAGCCGGATTCGCCGGCTCCACGGCACCTCTCTTTCCGTTTACGGACAGTCCGGCAGAGCCGGTTTTTGCAGAGCAGCAAGGATTCTCCCGCATTGCGGCGGACAATCTGCCGCAGCGGCGCGTGCGCCGCCGGACAATCTGCCACGGGGTGCGGCACGCCCATATAGATACAATTTTTTTGTGGATATAGCCCGGAACCAACCGGACAGACGGAAAGAGTGGCGAGGGTCTCGCATGACCAGGATCACCTATATCGAGTTCAACGGAACCGAACACACGGTCGACGTCGCGGAGGGTCTCTCCGTGATGGAGGGAGCCGTCCGCTACACCATTCCCGGAATCGAAGGCGACTGCGGCGGGGCCTGCGCCTGCGCCACCTGCCATGTCTATGTCGAGAGCGGCTGGTTCGACCGGCTGCCGCCGATGGATGAGCTGGAAGGCGACATGCTCGATTTCGCCTTCGACGTGCAGCCGAACAGCCGGCTTGCCTGCCAGATCAAGGTGGACTCCTCGCTCGACGGTCTCGTCGTCCGGGCGCCCGCCCGTCAGTACTGAGGAAACAGCACCCCGCCGCGCCGCAATCGGCACGCGGCCAAACTCAGGAGGAAACGATGAGCACGACCCCAGCGAAGATCGTCAAGAAAGGCGACTGGAAAGTGACGATGACGCCGGACGACATCTATCGCAACCCGATGGATATCGCCTGGACGTTCAATTACATCTTCTCGGAAGACAAGGTCGAAGACCTCTACAAGCGGGCAAAGCAGAACCAGTGGGATTCCGACGACCTGCTTCCCTGGGACACGGAAGTCGACCCCTCGCGTCCGCTGATCGCCAATGACAGTGATATCTATCACAAGATGTCATTCTTCAAGAAGCTGTCGAAATCGCAGCGGGAAACCTTTACCGCCCATTCGACGGCGCAGCTTCTTTCCCAGTTCCTGCATGGTGAGCAAGGCGCGCTGATGACGGCAGCCTGCGTCACGCATTCGGTGCCCGACGAAGGCGCCAAGCTCTATGCCGCCACGCAGACGATGGATGAGGCACGGCATGTCGAGGTCTATTCGAAATATTGCGACAAGATCGCCCTCGTCTACCCCATGTCGCCCTGGCTGAAGCAGCTTATCGATGTCACGCTTCAGTCCGACCGCTACGAAAAGGTCATGATCGGCATGAACATGATCGTAGAAGGCTTGGCGCTCGGCGCCTTCAACAACATGTATCGCACCACCACATGCCCGCTGCTCAAGCAACTCACATTCAACGTGATGCGCGATGAAAGCCGCCATGTTTCATTCGGCCATGCCTTTCTCGGGCCGGTCTTCAAGACGATGCATCCCGACGATCTCGAGGAGCTTGCCGAGTTCGCTTTCCAGGCGGTCAATATTCTCGTCAAGGCCCAGACCGCGGGCACGATCGCCAATCGCGTCGATCCGGGTTTCATGCAGGTGCTGGAGAATAGCGGCATCGATGCGGACGATTTCTTCAAGGGTTTGCAGCAGGCGGCCGATGAAGGCGTCGCGCAGAGCCTGCCGCCGGGTCAGGTGCATGCACTGAAAGATCTCATGATGCCGGCGCTCGCCCGCGTCGGCCTGCTGACGCCGACGGCGCGCAAGAAGTATGAAGAAGCCGGCATCCCGATTTTCGACGATGTGCGAGTACTGCAGGCGATGGAAGGCGGTCATCCGACCGGCAACGCGATCTGAGACGAATGACAAACCCCGGCGGACAGGACGCCGCCGGGGCCCTTCAAACGGCGAGGCGGAAGCAGAACCATGAGCAAGGACGATAGCGCGGCCGCCGGCTTTTACCGGGCGCTGGTGGACGGCATTCCGGAGGCGATCATCGTCTCCACACCGGAAGGCGAGATTACCTACTTCAATCCCGCCTCGGAGAGGCTGCTTGGCTATGCGAGCAGCGATGTTCTGGGACAGAACATCGCCATGCTTGTGCCGCAGCAGCCGGGTCAGCGCGCCGATCCCGTGAAATGGCTCGCTCGCTGGGCGGCCGAACCCGAGCACGAACAATCGCGCTATCTGGACCTCATCGCGCGGCGCAAGGACGGCACGGAATTTCCTGCCGATGTGCGCGTTGTGGAGGCGGGCTTCGACGGCAAGCGGCGCTTTCTCATCACCTTCCGCGACAATACGGCAAGGCGGCAGGAGCAGATCGCCTTCAAGGAGAAAAACCTGCTCTTCTCGCGCATTCTCATGGTCGCGGAAGACGGCATCGTCTCGGTCGATGCAGAGCAGAACATCACTTTCTTCAACATCAAGGCGGAGCAGATGTTCGGCTACCGGGCGGATGAAGTCCTCGGAAAGCCCCTTGATACGCTGCTCCCCGAGCGCTTCCGTTCTGCGCATGCAAGGCAGGTCGATGAATTCGGCAAGGGACGCACCGCCTCACGCTGGATGAGCGAGCGCGGTCCCGTCACCGGTTTGCGCCGGGACGGAACCGAATTCCCCGTCGATGCGACGATCACGCGGGTCGAAACCAATGGCCGCCTGACCTATACGGTCCATCTGCGCGACAGCGCCGGCAAGACGCGGCGCATCGCAAGCTAAAGCTTCACTACCAGCTTGCCGATATTGCCGCCGTCGAAGAGACGGTTGACCGCAACAGGCGCATTCTCGAGCCCGTCCACGATGGTTTCGCGGTGCTTCAGCTTGCCCTCGACTACCCATTGGGCAAGCTGCATGGCGCCCTCGGCGAATTTTGGCATGAAGTCGATGACGATGAAGCCGCGCACTTCGATGCGGCGCATCAGGATGGGTGAGAAGTCGCCGCGCATCGCGGGATCGCCGGTATTGTAGCCGGAGATCATGCCGCAAAGGGGCATGCGGCTGAAAAGGTTCATCCGCGCCATGACGGCTTCCATGATCTCGCCGCCGACATTTTCGAAATTGACGTCGATGCCGTCCGGCGTGGCGGCGGCAAGCTGCGCGCGCCAGTCCGCTCGCTTGTAGTCGACCGCTGCGTCGAAGCCGAGATCCTCGACGATGTGGCGGCACTTGTCCGGCCCGCCCGCAATGCCGACCGCGCGGCAGCCCTCGATCTTGGCAATCTGGCCGACAACAGAGCCGACGGCACCGGCGGCCGCGGAAACCACGACCGTCTCTCCCGGCTTCGGGCGGCCAAGCTCCAGAAGCCCGAAATAAGCGGTGAGGCCCGTCATGCCGCAGGCGCCGAGCATGACCGGCAGATCGACCGGCAGGCCGTGCGGTAGCACGCTCATGGCGCGAAGCCCCTCATCGGCAATGCAGTAATCCTGCCAGCCGGTGAGGCCGCTCACATGATCGCCTTCCTTGTAACGGGCGGAATTCGACTTCACGACCACGCCGACACCGCCGCCGCGCATCACCTCGCCGATGGCAACGGGCGGCATGTACTGGTCCATGTCGCTCATCCATATGCGGTTGGTCGGATCGAGGCTGAGATATAGAACGCGCACCAGCGCTTCGCCAGGGCCGGGTTCGGGAATGCTTTCCTCCACGAAATCGAAATTCGATTTCTCGATGCGGCCTGTGGGCCGCGTCTTCAGGCGGAACTGGCGGTTGACGTCGTTCTTCATTCTTTTCTCCCGGTGAATATGTCGGATGGCGAAACCTATCAGGGCATGACGATCTCGAACCAGAAATCGAACCGATCGAGCAGCGCGATGAAATCAGCGAAGGAGGCGGCATCGCCCTCGATCGCGACACTTTCATGCGGCAACGAAATTTCGCCGGTGACGAGGTTCACCAGCGCCTCGCGGGTGAGCGAGATAGTGGGCGCCGATTTCAGCTCTCGCTTCGGATAATGATGGAAGACCGCGTTTTCCACCGTGACAAGGAAATGTTCCTTTGCATCGGTGAAGCGGATGTTGAAGGCGAATTCGCGCGCGCCGGCCTTCTCGCCATTGAGGCGGACGGAGAGCGAGTCGAGCAATTGTTCGGCGGGCAGTGTGCGCAACTGGCCGGCCGCGCCCTGACGCGGGGTGTCCGATGGCGGCCGCGGATGGCGAAGCTCCATCGCCGCGGTGAGATAGAAGGCGCGCCAGGGGCCGGACTCCGCCTGATAGCCAAGCTGCTCCAGCGTGTCGGCCTGCAGGTGACGCGCATCGGCATTGCCGGGATCGGCGAAGACGAGATGATTCACGAGTTCGCAGACCCAACGGTAGTCGCCTTTGGCAAATGCATCGCGGCCTTTCGCGAGAAGCGCCTCCGCACCGCCCGCAAGATCAACATAGCGCTTTGCCGCCTCGACCGGCGGGTGCTTGTGCAAGTTCGCCGGGTTGCCGTCGAACCAGCCGAGATAACGCTGATAGACGGCCTTCGCATTGTGATTGAGCGTGCCGTAATAGCCGCGCGTGTACCATTCGGCGGCAAGCGTCGGCGGCAGCTTCAGCTCCTCGGCAATTTCGAGTGGCGTGAGCCCGTGATTGGCCATGCGCAGCGTCTGGTCGTGGACATATTTGTAGAGGTCGCGCTGCTTCCTCAGGAAAGAGATCGCGGCATCCGAGCCCCAGCGCGGCCAGTGATGGCTCGCAAAGAGAACATCGGTCTTTGCGCCGAAAAGTTCGATCGCTTCGTCGATATACCAGCTCCATGCCTTGGCATCGCGCACCTGCGCGCCGCGCGGCGTATATATATTGTGGAGATGGCAAGAACAGTTCTCGGCCATGCAGAGCGCCTTGAACTGCGGAAAGTAGAAATTCATTTCGGCAGGTGCTTCGGTGCCGGGCGTCACCTGGAAAACGATCTCGATACCGTCGATCACCATGCGGGTGCCGCTCTCGGAAATGCTCACCGTCGGCGGCACGAGGCTCACCTGCCCCATCGACACGGTCTTGCCGAGGCCGGCATCGACGTGACCGCGCGCATTGCGCGGCAGCAGCGCTCCATACATATAAGTCGCGCGGCGGCCCATCGCATTGCCTGCGAGCACATTCTCGCTCACCGCTTCCTCGAGGAAGCCTTCCGGCGCGATGATCTGCAGGCCCTTCGCAATATCCGCCTCCGAGAGCACGCCCTTCACGCCGCCATAGTGGTCGACATGGCTATGCGTATAGATGACGGCGGTGACGGGCTTGTCGCCGCGATGTTCGCGCATCAGCGCCAGCGCGGCGGCAGCGGGCTCGGCCGAAATCAGCGGGTCGATGACGATGTAGCCGGTGTCGCCTTCGATGAAGGTGATGTTCGAAAGATCGAAATTGCGCACCTGATAGATGCCGGGCGTGACCTCGAAGAGACCGTGAATGGAGTTCAGCTTCGCCTGACGCCAAAGGCTCGGATTGACCGTGTCCGGGCAGCCGCAACCTTCGCCCTCAAAAGTGAAGGTGCCCATATCCCACACGGCATGACCATGCTCGTTCAGCACCTTCGCGTCGGGGATGGTGGCGATGAAGCCCTTGCTGGCGAGTTCGAAATCCTCGGCCGTGTCCTGCGGCAAGGTCTCTACCAGCGCGGCTAGCGCTTGGCGCGTCGCTTCGGTTGCGTCTTTCGGCTGTTCCATATTCGCCCCTCCCTGGCGCCGTTCGCGGCGCTCTCATCTGGCCTGCAGGAGCAGGCGCACGCGGCGGCGAGACTACATCGCCCGCCGGGGCGGACAAAGCCCTGCGGCACCGGCGGGCCTCGCCAAAATCCGCGCTTCCAGCCGGGTTTACGGCCTGCCGGCAGGAATTTCCCGCGCGACAATATGGCAGCGGGACGAATGACATTGCGAAGCATTATTATTTATGGTTGAACGGCCCGAAAGCGACAGCAATTCCGCCTGATGCGGCATAGTATCCGGCCCGTATGCCGGCCCGTATGAAAGTGAGTGTCATGACGATGGGCGAAAAGACGATCCCGGTTTGCCGGACTGTTCTGTTCCGGGCGCTGCTTGCTCTCGCGCTTTTCGCAGGCACGCCGGCTGCGCCGCTCATGGCACAGGAAGCGATTTCGCAGGAAGACCTCGCCGGTATGAGCGAAGCGATCGGCATGGTGGACGAGGATGCGTCTGCGGGCAGGGCAGGCACCATGCTGCCGCATGATCTTTCGCCCTGGGGCATGTTCATGCAGGCCGATATCGTCGTGAAGGCGGTCATGATCGGCCTTGTCATCGCTTCGATCGTCACCTGGACGATCTGGTTTGCCAAGCGGATGGAAATCGCCAGTGCAAAACGGCGCGCGACCCAGGCTTTCGCCGCGCTCGCGGCTTCGGCTTCGCTCGACGACGCCGCACAAAGCATGGGCAAGTTCAAAGGCCCGGTGGCAGCTCTCGCGGAAGCAGCCATCGGCGAGCTGAGCGCGTCGGGCGAAACGGCGGACAAGGAAGGCGTGAAGGAACGCATCGCCTGGCGTTTCCAGCGCATCGAAGCCAACGCAGCCCGCGAAATAGGCATCGGCACGGGCGTACTTGCCACCATCGGCGCGACGGCACCCTTTGTCGGCCTGTTCGGCACGGTCTGGGGCATCATGAACAGCTTTATCGGCATCGCACAGACGCAGACGACCAATCTCGCCGTCGTCGCGCCGGGCATCGCCGAAGCGCTGCTCGCGACGGGACTTGGCCTCGCCGCGGCCATTCCCGCCGTGGTCATCTACAATGCCTTTGCGCGCTCCATTGCCGGTTACCGCGCGCTTGTCGCCGACAGTTCGGCGGAGCTTTTGCGCATCGTCAGCCGCGATCTCGATCTCGGGCGCAAGCCCCGTCTCTCCAAGGCGGCGGATTGAACCATGGCTGTTCGTCTCGATCATGGCGATGACGACCTTGCGGAAACGCATGAAATCAATGTCACGCCTTTCATCGACGTGATCCTTGTGCTGCTGATCGTGTTCATGATCGCAGCGCCTCTCGCGACGGTGGATATTCCCGTCGACCTGCCGTCTGCCAATGCCGAACCGCAGCCGCGCCCGACAGAGCCCGTCTTTCTTTCGGTCAAGCCGGACCTCAGCCTCGTGCTCGGCGAGGAGCCGCTGGACAAGGCTTCGCTTGCCGCCGCGCTCGATGCGAAAACGGGCGGCGACCGCGAGCAGCGGGTTTTCCTGCGCGCCGACAAGTCGGTGGAATATGGCAGCCTGATGGATGTGATGAACGAGCTCCGGGCCGCGGGCTATCTCAAGATTGCACTTGTGGGGCTCGAAGCGCCGGACGCGCGATGAGTACGCCGATGCTGGGCCAGGGCGAAAGCAGGTCAGGCATTGCCGACGCTCCGGCATGGCGCGCCGGCACGATCTTCGCAATCGCGCTTCATGCCGGACTTGCCGCAGCCATCGTCTGTTCGCAATTCGGCGTCGAGGACGATATCGAGCCATTTTCGTCTGCCATCACGCTTGACCTTGCGCCGATTGCCAGCGCGCCGCCGCAGCCCGTGACGAACCTGCCGGAAGGACCGCCCGTCGAGGAGCCGGAGCCGGTCGAGGAAGAGGCCGAACCAGTGCCCGAGCCGCCCCTTCCGCAGCCGGCCGAAGTCGCGCTGCCGGAGCCTGTCGCACGGCCGCAGCCGCAGAGAGAAGCGGCCGCCCCTGCAGCTTCGCCCTTGCCACCGGCGCAGACGACCACTGCGCCGGTCAATGCTGCGCCGAGTTCCGCTGAAGTAACCTCCATGCCATCATACAGGGCGCTCGTTTTCGCGCATCTCAAGCGGCATCAGCAATATCCGAGAGCGGCGAAGCGGCGCCAGCTGGAAAGCACCGTCACAGTGACATTCCGCGTCGACCGGCAGGGCAACGTACTCAGCCAATCGATCGTAGAGGGCTCGGGCTATGAAATTCTCGACCGCGAGGCACTCGCGACGATCGGGCGCGCCAACCCCATGCCGCCGGTGCCGCCGGAAATTTCAACGGATACCGTTTCCCTCACGGTTCCGATCCGCTTCGAACTCAGCGAATAAGCTGCGCGCCGGCTCCTTACGGCGCCAGCACGACCTTCATCACATTGTCGAGTTTGCCGTCAAAAATGCGATAGGCCTCGGCACCATCCTTCAACGACATGCGGTGGGTGACGAATTTTTCCGGTGTCAGGCGGCCGGCCTGTACCAGCGGGATCAGCTCCGGCCAGTGGCTCTGCACGAAGCAGCCCGCGACTCGAAACGTGAGCGATTTGTTGAAGGCGGTCCAGAGCGGATACTTGAATGCCTGATTCCGGTTGGCGCCGAAGACCGAGATGCTGCCATTGCGGCCCGCGACAGCGATTGCAAGTTCGATGGTCCTGTCGATGCCGACCGCCTCAACCGAACACTCGACCATCGCGCCGTCCGTCGCCTCGCGGATTTCCTCGACTGCATTTTCCGGCGACAGCGGAATGGCGCCGAGCACCGCCGCTGCGTCGCGCCGCTCCTTCACGAGGTCGATTGCGAAGACACGCGCCGCACCGAGCGCAAAGGCCGATTGCACCGCCATGAGGCCGATGGGACCAAGGCCGACAACGGCCACCGTCTTGCCGGGACCGATGTCGGCGTTCTTTGCGCCCATATAGGCCGTTGGCAGATTGTCGGTCAGCAGCAGCGCCTGTTCGGCGGCAATGCCATCCGGGATGCGCGTCACATTATGATCCGCCCAAGGCACCGCGATGCCTTCCGACTGACAGCCCTGCAACTGCGTGCTGAGGCCATAGCAGCCCCACATCTGCTTTGCGCATTTCGCGGGCGTACCTGCGCGGCAGACATTGCAGCGGCCGCAGCCGCCCGAGCGCACAGCCGCCGACAGCATGACCTCGTCGCCCACTTTCAATGTGCGGACATCGCGGCCCACTTCGACCACTTCGCCCACCGCCTCATGGCCGACGCAATAGCCGTGATCCTTCGAGAAGCCCTGGCCGTGATAGATGTGCAGATCGCTGCCGCAAATGCCGCAGGCCTTCATCTTTACCACCGCGCCGTCCTGACCCATCAAGACGGGATCGGGGAAATCCACATAGCGGATGTCCCTTTCGCCGAAATATCCGAGACCCTTCATGGCGATTTCCCCTGCCCTTCGCTACTTGCCGTCATGTTCGAAATTCATCGGCGTGCTTTCATTGCAGTTCAGGAAAGGATGAGGCCGCCATCGACGATCAGCGTCTGCCCGTAGATGTAGGAGGAGAGCGGCGAGGCGAGGAAGATTGCCGCGCCTGCCATGTCCTCCGGCGTGCCAAGACGGCCGGCAGGAATGCCCCGGATCGCCATTTCGCGGCGCTTCGGGTCTTCCGTCGTGACCTTGGTGAGTTTCGTGTCGACGAGGCCGGGTGCGATGCCGTTCACGCGGATGCCGTCGCCCGCCCAGGCTTCGCCGAGCGTGCGGGTGAGGCCGACAGCGCCTGTCTTCGAGGCGTTGTAAGCGGGGTTGCCGCACGTCGAATGAAAGCCGGCGGTGGAACTTACCGTGATGAGCGAACCCTTCGCGGCGGCCAGCATGTCGTGGAACTTGATGGCGCAGGCCATGAGGCTGTTGAGGTTCACATCCATCACCTTCTGGAAGCCGTCCATCCTGAACTCGCCGCGCTTGTAGATGACGGTGCCCTGACTCAGCACCAGCACATCGAGCGATGAAAAAGGCGGCGCATAGGCTTCGATGGCGTCGAAGTCGGAAATATCCATCTGCGCATAGTGAAGGCCCGTCATGTCGGAGCCTTCGGTGCCTGCATAATCATTTGCGAAGGCACGGGTGCCCCAGACATGGACTTCCGCGCCGCGCTCACGAAACGCATGAGCAATGCCATTGCCGATGCCGCTGGAGCCGCCGACGACCAGCACGCGCTTGCCCGAAAAATCCGTATCCTTCATCGCTCT
The DNA here is from genome assembly GCF_046297875.1 of Parvibaculum sp. Classification (GTDB taxonomy): domain Bacteria; phylum Pseudomonadota; class Alphaproteobacteria; order Parvibaculales; family Parvibaculaceae; genus Parvibaculum. The sequence continues at coordinate 521,083 of NZ_JBKBHD010000001.1, forward strand.
TCCCTTTTTGTTTCCTTGTTTCCTGCGTCAGGCGATCCAGCGCAGGGCGCGCTCGAAAAGGCCCAACGTGCTCGCATGGAGCTTGTCGCCCGTTTCCTTCGGCGCCTTGCCCTCACAGGCGCGGGCATGGGTACCTTCCAGAATGATACCGAGCTTGTAGCAGGCGAGAACGCCGTACCATTCGATATGGCTCATGTCGCGCGCTGTCCGCGGCCTGTAATGTTCCACCAGTTCATCCGCTGACGGAGAGCCATCCCAGGGCTGCACCCCGACGGCGCCTGCTGCCGCGCCTTCCTGCGGCCAGGTGGCGAGAAGCCAGCCGAGATCGAGCAGCGGATCGCCGACGGTGGTCAGTTCCCAATCGACGATGGCGGCCAGTTCCGGCCCGTCATGGCGAAACATCACATTGGCGAGATGGTAGTCGCCATGAATGATACCGGGGATAAAGTTTTCCGGCCGGTTGGTTTCCAGCCATTTTGCGACCCTGGCGACGCCCGGAATGCCATCCGGGCCCGGCCATGAGGGAAACTCGCGATAGGATTCAAGCTGCGCCTGCCAGCGCGCGACCTGACGATCCAGATAATTGTCGACCTTGCCGAAACCGGCGAGCCCCGCCTTTTCGTAATCGACCGCGCCGAGCTTCGCGATGCCTTCGACAAGCGAGAAGCCCATGCGCCGCCGGATGGCGGGGTCGGAGGCATGGAGCGGCGGCAGACCGACCGTCGGATTGAAGCCGTCGATCGGCTCCATCAGATAAAACGATGCGCCGATTACATCTTCTTCCGGGCAGGCGGCGATGAGGCGGGGATGCGGCACGTCCGTATCGGCGATAGCGGCGAGCATGCGCGCTTCGCGGCGCATGGTCTCGTTGGAGTTCTTGCGCAGATGGGGTGGTGGGCGGCGCAGCACGAAGGTGCGGCCATTTCGCGTGAAGCGCAGAAGAATGTTCTGCGTGCCGCCGCCGAGCAGCGTCACATCTTCAAGCGGCCCCTTGCCGAGCCCCTGCCTGTCCATCCAGCGCGCCAGCGCCTCAAGATCGACGGGTATGTCTCCCATCGGCATTCCTCCCCGCGACCCTTGCCCGGTCTGACGCCGGCTTCCGTTAGGTCACCTGTTTTATCCATTTGACCTATCAAGCCCGGAGAGTCACTCTCTGTCAATGAACAAAACGGCGAGCATCGAAGCACGTCCCCTCACCGCGCGCGAGCAGATCAAGCTGGCGGCGCGGCGTCTCTTTGCCGAGCGCGGCATAGACGGCGTGACCGTGCGCGAAATCGTGGAGGCATCGGGCCAAAAGAATCACGGCTCGCTCTCCTATTATTTCGGCACCAAGGAGGCCCTCGTCCGGGAGCTCGTGACCGACGGAGCGAAGCTTATCGACATCCGCCGAAATGCCTATCTCGACAAGTTGGAAGCAGAGGGCGGGCCAAAGTCGATCCGCCAAGTCGCGGAGGCACTCGTCTATCCCTCCGTCAATCTCGCGGAAGAAACCGACACGGCGGAGGACAGCTATATCCGCTTCATCGCGCTCCTTGGCATGAGCCATCGCGATCTCTTCATGGAGGCGCTGGAGAACCGCTGGAACTCCGGCTATCTGCGCTGCCTCGACCATTTGCGCAGGCTGATGCCGGAAATGCCCGAGGCCGCAAAGAACCAGCGTTTCGTTTTTCTGGGCGCCTATCTCACCGGTGTCACCGCGGCGCGGGAAGCGGCCCTTGCCGACCGCTCGCGGCCGCATCCGATGTGGAGCGCAGAGGCGACGCTCAGACATTTCATCGACACGATCACGGCGATGTTCGCCGCGCCGCTCGACCCGGCGCTTGCCGGCGAAAGCTGGGGCAGCGGCGGCGCGAGCGGCGAACCGCGCGCCGTCGTCGGATCGGTCGGCATGATCCTCGATTGAATATGACGAACCGGGCGGGAGGCCGAAAATGACCCAGCAATACGATCTCATCATTGTGGGCGGCGGCATTGGCGGCTCGGCGCTTGCGGCCACCATGGCGAAGGCCGGCAAGAGCGTGCTGCTGCTCGAAAAGAGCACGGTCTATGAAGACCATGTGCGCGGCGAATGGATCGCGCCATGGGGCGTCGCGGAGACGAAACGGCTCGGCTTCTACGACACGCTTGTCGGTGCGGGCGGGCATCACCTCGCGCAACATGTTACCTATGACGAGACGCACGACCCGGAAGTGGCCGAGGCCATGCCGCTGCCGCTCGACATGTTCATTCCGGGTGTGCCGGGGCCGCTCTGCATCGGTCATCCGCATCACTGCCAGACATTGTTCGACGAGGCGAAGCGCGCCGGCGCGACGGCGCTGCGCGGCGTCAACGTGACGAAGGTCGTGCCGGGCGCCGCACCCCGCGTCGAGTTTGAACATGACGGCAAGGCGCATGAAGCGACAGCGCGGCTCATTGCCGGTGCGGACGGGCGCTCCTCCGTAGTGCGCGCTGCCTGCGGCATCGAGCTTCATCAGGACAAGCCGCATCACATGTTCGGCGGGCTGCTCGTCGAAGGCGCGGAAGGCTGGAACCCGACCCGGCAGGCCATCGGCACAGAAGGCGACTTCGCCTTTCTCGCCTTCCCGCAGGGCAAGGGCCGTGTGCGCATCTATGGCAGCTATTCGCTCGACGAGCGGCGCCGCTTTGCGGGCGAATACGGACCGCGCGCTTTCCTCGAAGCCTTCCGCATGAACTGCGCGCCGGACAACAAGTATCTTGCCGATGCGACGCCTGCCGGGCCGCTCTTCAGCTATTTCAACAATGACTCATGGACAGATGAGCCCTTTGCGCAAGGCGCGGTGCTGATCGGCGATGCCGCGGGCTGGAACGACCCGATCAACGGGCTTGGGCTTTCCATCACCTATCGCGATGTGCGGATTGTGAGCGATCTGCTGAAAGAAAATGGTGACTGGAGCCCTTCTCTCTTTGCGCCTTATGCCGAGGAACGCTTCGAGCGGCTCCGGCGGCTGCGCTTTGCGGGGCATCTGCAGTCCATTCTCGATGCCGAGTTCGGCGAGGCGGCGCGAGAGCGGCGGCGGCGCTACAATGAGCGCAAGGCGGCGGACCCAACGCTTGGCGCACACGCCTTTGCCATCATGGCGGGGCCGGAAACGCTGCCGTCTGAAATGTTCACCGAAGAACACAAGCGCCGCGTGCTTGGCGAGACGCAGGAAGAGGGAGCGGCGGCATGAGCGTAGACATAGAGGATTTCAATGCGCGCTGGCTTGCCAAATGGTCCGAGAAGGATGTGGCGGGACTGCTGAAATTCTATTCGGCGGATACGACCTATCGCGATCCGCAAGTGCCGGACGGGCTCAAGGGCGAGGAGGCGCTCGGGGCGTACCTCAAGCAGCTTTTCGATTCGACGCCGCCCATTCACTACGCGCCGCATGAGACATGGAAAACGGCAAACGGCTTTTGCGGCCGCTGGTATGCGACGATCTCGATGCCGGACGGGACGAAGGGTCTGATGCGCGGCTTCGACCTTGTGGTGCTGGAAGGCGACCGCATCAAACTCAACGAAGTCTATGTGCACAACATAACCAAGATACCGGACTGACAACCCGGCAAAGACCGGGACGGGAGGAAAGACATGGGAGAGACGCTCGAACTGCCGATCCTTGCATCGGCGGCGGTGACGCCTGAATGGATGACCGCCGTGCTGCGGAAGGCGGGCCATGATGTGACGGTGGCGACCCTGGCGGGAAAGCGCGTCGGCACGGGCCAGGTGGGCGAGAGCGTGCGCTTCACGCTCGACTACACGGGCGACGCGGGAGGCGCGCCGCGCAGTGTGGTCGGCAAGTTTCCGTCATCCGATCCCGAGAGCCGGGCGACCGGCGTCAATTTCGGCAATTACATCCGCGAGGTGAATTTCTATCGTCACCTGAAGGCGAGTGCGGGCGTGACGACGCCGATCTGCCTTCATGCCGAAGTAGACCCGGAGACGAGCGATTTCGTGCTCATCATGGAAGATCTCGCCCCCGCACAGCCGGGCGACCAGATGCGGGGAACGAGCGTTGCGGAAGCCGCGCTCGTGCTCGGCGAAGCGGCAAAGCTCCACGCCTCGCACTGGAACGATGTGTCGATGGACGAGATCGCCTGGCTCTTCGAGACGAAGGCTGCCCCGAAGCGGACTCAGCCCGATCTCATCCGGCTTCTCTGGCAGGCCTTCCGCGAACGCTATGGCGAGCGCATCCCCGCCGATTGCGTGGAGATCGGCGAGGCGATCACGCGCAACTACGATTATTTCAAGGATGGCTATGACGGGCCGAAATGCCTGACGCATAACGACTTCCGGCCGGACAACATGATGTTCGGCACGGCGGAGGGCGGCTATCCGGTGTCCGTCGTCGACTGGCAGTCCATCGGCTATGGCTGCTGCATGGCCGATGTTTCCTACTTCCTGAGCGGCGCGCTGCCGCGCGAGGTGCGGCGCGCACATGAGAAGGACCTGCTCACGGCCTATCACCGGAAGCTCGGGGAGCTTGGCGTCAGCGGCTATTCATTCAACGAGATGATGCGGCACTACGGACTTTACAGCTTCTCGCTTTTCAATATGGCCTTTACCGCCTCGATGATCGTCGAGCGGACGGAGCGCGGCGACAACATGTTCTTCCAGATGCTGCGCGGCGGCGCCGACCATGTGCTCGATACGGGCGCACTCGACCTGCTTCCCCATTGAGTAGCGGACCTGCCACGCCGATAATGACGCGGGGGAAGAGGGAGGACATGATGAAGGAAGCCCATGTGCGCGGCGCCACGACACCGCCGCTTCGCGAGGAAACGATCGGCGCGGCGCTGAAGGCAGCGGCGGAGAAATGGCCGGAGACGGAGGCGCTCGTCTCCGTGCATCAGGGCATTCGCTGGACCTACGCCGAACTCAACGCCAAGGCCGATGCGCTGGCGGCCGGGCTACTGGCACTCGGCCTGCGGAGCGGCGACAGGCTCGGCATCTGGTCGCCCAACAACGCGGAATGGACGCTGACGCAATTTGCAACGGCGAAGATCGGCGTCATTCTGGTCAATATCAATCCGGCCTATCGTCTTTCCGAACTCGAATACACGCTGAACAAGGTGGGCGTTTCAGCCCTCGTTACGCCCGAGCGCTTCAAGACGTCCGAATATGTGACGATGGTGGAAGAGCTTGCGCCGGAGATTACCCGGTCCACGGGCATCATCGCCTCGGCGCGGCTGCCGCACCTCAAGCATGCTATCCAGATCGGCGGCACGCCCCGCAAGGGCTGGCAGGGCTTCGGCGAGATCGCCGGGCTCGCAGGCAATGAAGAGCGCCGCATGCTCGCCATGACGGAGCGCGATCTCGACTGCCGCGACCCGATCAACATCCAGTTCACGAGCGGCACGACGGGCCTGCCGAAAGGCGCGACGCTGTCGCATCACAATATTCTCAACAATGGCCTCTTCGTCGGCCGCAGCATCGGGCTCAAGCAAGGCGACCGGCTCTGCATTCCCGTGCCGCTCTATCACTGCTTCGGCATGGTGATGGGCAATCTCGGTTGCCTCACACATGGCGCGACCATGGTCTATCCGGCGGAAGCCTTCGATCCGCTCGCCGTGCTGCAGGCGGTCGAAAGCGAGCGCTGCACCGGGCTCTATGGCGTACCGACCATGTTCATCGCGGAGCTTTCGCATCCCGACTTCTCAAAATTCGATCTCTCATCGCTCCGCACCGGTTGCATGGCGGGTTCGCCCTGCCCGGTCGAAGTGATGAAGAAGGTGATTTCCGACATGCACATGACGGATGTCACCATCGCCTATGGCATGACGGAGACGAGCCCGGTCAGTTTCCAGACCGGCGAGGACGATCCGCTGGAGCGGCGCGTCTCGACCATCGGCCGCGTCCAGCCGCATCTCGAATGCAAGATCGTCGATCTCGACGGCAAGACCGTGGCGCCGGGGACACCGGGCGAACTTTGTACGCGGGGCTATTCGGTGATGATCGGCTATTGGGACGACCCGGAGAGAACCGCCGAGGCGGTGGATGCCGAAGGCTGGATGCATACGGGCGATCTCGCCACCATCGATGCGGAAGGCTATGGCAATATCGTCGGGCGGCTGAAGGACATGGTGATCCGCGGCGGCGAGAACGTCTATCCGCGCGAGATCGAGGAATATCTCTACCGCCATCCAAAGATCGAGGATGTGGCGGTTGTGGGCGTGCCGGACCCGAAATTTGGCGAGGAAATCTGCGCCTGGGTGAAGCTGAAGCCGGGCGAAAGCGCCACAGAAGATGAGATCAAGGCGTTCTGCAAGGGCCAGATCGCGCATTACAAGGTACCGCGCTATGTGCGCTTCGTTGCGGAGTTTCCGATGACGGTGACAGGCAAGGTGCAGAAATTCCAGATCCGCGATGCAATGATCGAAGAGCTGAAACTCGAAGTGGTGAAGACGGCATGACGGCGAAGAAAAACCTGCGGCTCGCGGTGATCGGCGCCGGCGCCTCCGGCATGATGGCGCTCATCAAGCTGCGCGAAGCGGGCTTTCACGACGTCACCATCTATGAAAAGGCGGAAACGCTGGGCGGCACATGGCGGGACAACCGGTATCCGGGCGTCACCTGCGACGTGCCTTCGCATGGCTATCGCTATTCCTTCGAGCCCAATCCAGACTGGAGCCGCGTCTGCGCGCCGGGCAGCGAGATCCTCGATTATCTGAAGGCGGTCGCAAGAAAATACGACGTCGAACGCTCGATCCGCTTCGGCGAGGAGGTGACTCGCGCGATCTGGCAGGATGGAAAATGGCAAGTCGAAACGACGTCTGGTTCGCAAGGAGCCTTCGATGCAGTGATCACCGCGATGGGCGTACTCCACCATCCGGTCTATCCCGATATTCCGGGGCGCGAGAGTTTCGAGGGAGAGGCATTTCACACCGCACGATGGAAGGACGATCTCGACCTTGCGGGCAAGCGCGTCGGCGTGATCGGCACGGGTTCGACCGCGACGCAGATCACCGGGGCGCTGGTGCCGAAGGTCGCGCATTATTCTCTTTTCCAGCGCACGGCACAGTGGATCGCGCCGCTGATGCAGGGGCCTATACCGGAAGAACAGAAGGCGCTTTTCCGCGCGCGGCCCGAGCTTCTCGAATCCGAATATCAGCGCATTTCGGACGAGAACAATTCGAAATTCGCTGCCGCCATTGTCGGCGCCAATCCACGCGCCTATGAGAAGCTCGTGCAGGTCTGCCGGGACTATCTCGAGACCAGTGTCCGCAACCCGGAACTCCGCGCGAAGCTGACGCCGAACTATGCGGTCGGCTGCAAGCGGCTGATCCTTTCGGAGAATTTCTACGATGCGATCCAGCAGCCCAATGCCGAACTCGTGACCGACCCCATCGAGCGGATCGAGGCAAGAGGCATCCGCACGAAGGACGGGCGGCTTCACGAGCTCGATGTCATCGTCTTCGCGACGGGCTTCGACACGCACCGGCTGATGCGGCCGATGGATGTGCGCGGCCGCGGCGGACGGGCGCTGGAGGAAGCATGGGCGGAAGGCAATCAGGGTTATCTCGCGGTGACAGTGCCGGGCTTTCCCAACTGGTTCATGATCGGCGGGCCGAACAGCCCGATCGGCAATTTTTCATGGCTGCTGACAGCGGAAAACCAGTTCGGCTATGCGCTCCGGCTGATCGAGCGGCTGGCGCGCGGCAATGTCTCGGAGATTGCGCCGAAACGCGAGGCTGCGGAGCGCTTCAATGCGGATGTGCGCGCGGCACTGCCCGGTACTGTCTGGGCGACGGGTTGCAGCAGCTGGTATATCGACAAACACGGCAACATAGCCTCTTGGCCCTGGACCTTCGAGCGCTTCGAAGAGGAAATGAGCGAGCCGCGCTGGGACGATTTCGAGATGGCGTGAAAAAAGGGCGGCCCGGCATGGACCGCCCCTTTCATTCCTGCTCCGTCCGCCTCAAGCAGCGAGGAAGCCTTCGAGGCGCTTGCGGATGATCTGTTCGGCTTCCGCGACCATACCTTCGATCAGTTCCTTGCAGGTCGGGATATCGTGGATGAGGCCAGCGACCATGCCGCAGCTCCAGGCGCCCGCATCCATGTGGCCGCCCTGCATGACGCGCGGATAGACGCCGCCGACGAGTTCCTTGATGTCGTCGATGGTCGTGGCCGCACCCTTCGTCTTTTCGATCTCGACGATCTTGTCGACGGCGGCATTCGCCAGCACGCGCTCGGTGTTGCGGAGCGGGCGCATGATGAGGCGCGTGTCGAGCTCGGAGGCCGCGATCAGCGCCTTCTTCACATTCTCATGCACGGGCGCTTCCTTGGTCGCGATGAAGCGCGTGCCCATATTGATGCCGTCGGCGCCGAGCGCGAGCGCGGCCACGAGCTGCGAGGCCGTGCCCATGCCGCCCGAAGCGACGAAGGGCACTTTCAGCTCTTCCGCCGCGCGCGGCAGCAGGATCATGTTCGGAATGTCGTCTTCGCCCGGATGGCCGCCGCATTCGAAACCATCGACGCTCACCGCGTCGCAGCCGATGCGTTCAGCCTTCAGCGAGTGGCGGACGGAGGTGCATTTGTGGATCACCTTGATGCCCGCTTCCTTCATCTTGGGCATATAGGCCTCGGGGCTGCGGCCCGCCGTTTCCACGATCTTCACGCCACCGGCGATGATCGCGTCGATATATTCGGGGTAAGGCGGATTGGCGAAGCCCGGCAGGAAGGTCAGGTTCACGCCGAAGGGCTTGTCCGTCATGCCGTTGCACTTCGCGATTTCCTTCGCGAGCGCTTCCGGCGTCGGCTGGGTGAGGCCGGTGATGATTCCGAGGCCGCCGGCATTGGAGACGGCCGCCGCCATTTCCGCGAGGCCGACGAAATGCATGCCGCCCTGAATGACCGGATGCTTGATGCCGAAGAGTTCCGTAATGCGCGTCTTCATGGACGTCTCCCGAATGAATGTCTGCGGCGCCGTGCTGCGCGGCGCTTTCCTGCCGGGGAGGATAGCCCCATCGGTGCAATTCCGGAACTCACTCCGGCGTAAGAATCCCGCCCGTTTGCCGTTCAGCAGCGAACATCCGGGTGACGGTTTTCGTGAGCGGCGCAAAAAGCGGCCTCGCCCTTCCGTCAGGCCCCATTTTATGTCATTAATAGTGCCAATAGTTTTAGCCGGGAGGGTGGCAGATGAAAAAGTGGCAGATCTATTCGCTGGCGGCGGCCATCGTCCTCGCGGCGCTGGCGGGCGCGGCCTATACTTTCCGCAAGGAACTCATCCTCTATGCCGTGGCGACAAGGGCGCGGGATGCAACGCCGGTCGCCCCGAACCGCGAGATCTTGTGGCAGCAGGGGCCGGCGGAAGCGGCGGAAGGACAGCGCCCGCCCAATATCGTGCTCATTCTCGCGGACGATCTCGGCTTCAACGATATCAGCCTTTATGGCGGCGGCATCATCGAGACGCCGCATATCGACGCGCTGGCGCGCTCGGGCGCGAATTTCTCCACTGCCTATGCCGGAACGGCCGCCTGTGCGCCGTCCCGCGCCATGATCATGACGGGGCGCTACGGCACGCGGACGGGTTTCGAGTTCACCCCGACACCGCCCGGCATGACGCGCATCGTCGACATGTTCTACAATGACGGGACGCGGTTTCACGAATTGCTGATCGACCGCGAGGCAGCGGCGAATGCCCCGCCCTTCCGTGAGCAGGGCCTGCCGGGCGAGGAGATCACGCTGGCGGAAGTGCTGAAGCCCGCCGGCTATCACAACATCCATATCGGCAAATGGCATCTCGGCAATTCGGAAGAGTTCCTGCCCAATGCGCAGGGCTTCGACGAAAGCGTGATGCTCGAAAGCGGGCTCTTCCTGCCGGAAGATCACCCGGATGCCGTCAACGCGAAACTGCCCTTCGATCCGATCGACCAGTTCCTCTGGGCGCGGATGCAATATGCCACGTCCTACAATGCAGGCGAATGGTTCGAGCCGAAGGGATACCTCACCGATTTCTATACGGATGAGGCGGTGAAGGCGATCGAAGCGAACCGCAATCGCCCATTCTTCCTCTATCTCGCGCATTGGGCGGTGCATACGCCGCTGCAGGCATCGAGAGCGGACTACGATGCGCTGTCGCATATCGAGAACCATCGCGAGCGCGTCTATGCCGCGATGATCCGCTCGCTCGACCGCAGCGTCGGCCGCGTGATGGAGGCGCTGAAGGAAAACGGGCTCGACGACAACACCATCGTCATCTTCTCGAGCGACAATGGAGGGCCCGGCTATATCGGCCTGCCGGACATCAACAAGCCCTTCCGCGGCTGGAAGCTCACCTATTTCGAAGGCGGCATTCGTGTGCCGCTTTTCATCCACTGGCCGGGACGGATCGAGGAAGGCGCGGAGCGCGACATGCCGGTCGCGCATCTCGATCTCTTTCCGACCATTGCCGCAGCAGCAGGCGCCGCCCTGCCCAATGACCGCGTGATCGACGGTATCGACATCATGCCGCTCGCCAGGGGCACGGAGACGGAAGCGCCCGGCCGCGCGATCTTCTGGCGCGACGGGCATTACCACGCCATGCGCAAGGACGGCTGGAAGCTGCAATTCGCCGAGCGGCCGAACAAGGTCTGGCTCTACAACCTCAGTGAAGACCCGACCGAGCAGAACAATCTGGCCGACGAAATGCCGGAGAAGGTGGCGGAGCTGCGCGCGCTCATCGACGCGCATAACGCCACGCAGCGCGACCCTCTCTTCCCCGCCGTCGCCGAAATGCCGGTGACGATCGACAAGACGCTGGAAGAGGAAGCGACCGAAGAAGACGAATATATCTACTGGCCGGGGTGAGGCTTTCCCAACCTGCCCTTGCATTGAGCGCGGCATCCGCCCCGCCGGGCAGCCGGGCTACTGGCCGCCGACCAAACATGTACGGATGAGCGCGGCGTGGGAGGCCGGTTTCGGCAGCGGCGGCACCGGTATGCAGACCCTCACCGGCTGCAGCCATGTCCGTCTCGTCACGGACAATTGAGAACCGCAGGGCATTTGATCTCAACGACGAAAGCAGGTGGCGGCACGGAGAGGTGCCGCCGTCTGCCTATGCGTAGTTCCCGAGGCTGCCTGGCGGCCCGCGCCGCACGCAGAATGGCTCAAACGGGTCCGGCCAACCGGCCGAACAACGATGCTTGCCGAAATCCGTTCGGCGCCATTTCACGAGGAACCCATGGCCTATAACCAGAACGACACCAACAACAACAATACGCTCTATTTCATTGTCGGCGGCCTTGTCGTCGCCGGCGCGATTGTCGGCTTCCTCTTCTTTACGGGGACGCTGGGCGACGACGCGCAGACGAATGTGACGATGGAGTCGCCGCAGGGCGTGCCTGGACCGGCCGGGCCGCAAGGCGCGACGGGCAATACCGGGAATACCGGCTATACCGGTGCGACAGGCGCCACCGGGGCAACCGGCGCAACGGGCGCCGACAGCAGCGGCGAATAGGCCAGCTCCGGCCGCTTCAACCGACCGTCGCCGATGTCAGATCGTGGCCGCGCATGCACGGCCACGATCTCATCGCGCGGTGCGGAGCGGGCGCGCATTTCATCGGCGGGCAGCATCGCTTCAAGACCGGCGGTACCGCGTGCAGGGAGCGGGTGGCTGTGGAAAATGGCGCGCCCGGAACGATTCGAACGTCCGACCCTCAGATTCGTAGTCTGATGCTCTATCCAGCTGAGCTACGGGCGCATGCAGATCGCGGAGCCCAAGAGGGCGCGGGGTGGAAAGCCACCACCGGTCGGCGAATGCGGGGCCACTCTTAAAGCCTTGCAGGCCCAAAGGCAAGGGGCCCACGCGGCAAAAAACGGGGCGCGCAAAGGCCAGAAACCCCGGCTTCCCGCCGGATTCGGCTCGGCCTCCGGTGCTCACGGACATGTCCTCAGTGCCCGTGACGCTCCCGCCAGGCGATGGTTTCGCCCAGCGTTTCCGCCTCATAGACGGCACGGGCGATGGCGCGGGCCACGCAATCGGCGGCAAGCGCGCCGATGATCGAGAGCGCAGTGTGGCGCGGCGCGGGGTCGAGGGGGTATGCGCCCGTCGCCAGCACGAAGATCGTGTCGCCGTCGACCGGGGCATGAACCGGGCGGATGGCGCGGGCCATGCCGTCATGCGCCATGATGGCGATGCGGCGGGCCTCGGCCGGCGTGAGAACCGCATTCACCGCGACGACGCCGATGGTGGTGTTGCCGCCTGCCAGCGCATGCGCCTTCGAGCCCGAGAGCGGATGTTGCGTGGCAAAGCCTTGGGCGGCTTCGGGCCAGCCGCGCCCGCCAAACTCGCCATCGATTTCGAACGGCGCCGCCCAGAAACGGTCCGTCCCCGGCATCGTGACGGAGCCGAAGGGATTGGCCGCCATGAGGGCCGCAACCTCGAGCCCGCTTTCCGAGACGATGGAGGCGGAGCCAAGGCCGCCTTTATAAAGTCCCGCCGTGGCGCCGAGCCCCGCACCAGCATTGCCCAGCGCAAGATCCTCGCCCGCTCTTTCGCAAGCGGCCTTGCCGAGCGAACGATAGGGCGGTTCCTCGCCCCAGCCCTTGTCACCGCCATTCATGAGATCGAACAGGATCGCCGAAGGGACGATCGGCGAGACGAGCGGGCTTCCGCCCACGCGGTATCCCCGGCCCCGCGCGCCGAGCCAGGCGGCAACGCCGGATGCCGCCTCGAGTCCCCAGGACGAGCCGCCAGAGAGCACCACTGCATCCACCGCATCGACAAGGCAGGACGGATCAAGGAGGTCCGTTTCGCGCGTGCCGGGGCCGCCGCCACGCACCTCGCCGCCTGCAACCGCGCGTGCTTCGGGAAGCACCACCGTGACGCCGGTACGCGCCGCTTCATCCACCGCATTGCCGACGGAAATACCACCCACATCGCAAATATGGTTGCGCGGGCCTTTGCGAAGGGCGCCCAGATGCATATCTCTCATCCTTTTCCTGTCTTTCGCCGCTCCTGCCATTGCGGCAGAGCGCCTTTTATCCGCATCATAGCAAATCGCCGCCGCAGCGCCGCCCATGCCGGAGGAAAATCGGACATGAAACTCAATCGCCTCCTGCCGGGCCTCAGCATCGCCGCGCTCGGGCTTGTCGTTCTCGTCACGCTTCTTTCTCTCGTCTGGCGCGGCAGCGAGCCGCAGCCCTTCATGGTGGCGAGCGCGAATCCCTACGCGAGCGAAGCGGGCGCCGGGATCCTGCGTGCGGGCGGCAGTGCTACCGATGCGGCAATCGCGGTGCAGGCGGTTCTGTCGCTTGTCGAGCCGGAATCATCCGGCCTCGCGGGCGGCGCCTTCATGCTACATCACGATGCGGCCAGTGGCACACTCGATGCCTATGACGGGCGCGAGACGGCGCCGATGGGCGCAACGCCCACGCTCTTTCTCGGCGAAGACGGCAAGCCCCTCCCCTTTCTCGAAGCGATGATCGGCGGCAGCTCCGTCGGCACGCCGGGCGTCGTGAAGATGATGTGGCTCGCGCATCAGGAACACGGGACACTCGACTGGGCGGCGCTCTTTCAGCCTGCGATCCGGCTTGCGGAAGAAGGTTTTGCCGTTGCACCGAAACTTGCACAGGCGATTGCGCGCGATCCCGTTCTCATGCAAATGCCGGTGGCGCAGGATTATTTCTACCGCCTCGATGCGGACGGAACGCGCGTTCCTGCGGTGGAGGGCGATGTTCTCAGGAATCCGGCCTATGCCGAGACGCTGAAGCGCATTGCGGCGGAAGGCTGGCGCGGCTTCTATGAAGGTCCGGTGGCAGAGGAGATCGTCGCCACGGTGCAGAACGCGCCGATGCGGCCCGGCACATTGTCGATGGATGATTTCTCCGCCTATCAGGCAAAGAAGCGCGAAGCCGTCTGCGCGCCCTATCGCGGTTACAAGGTATGCTCCATGCCGCCGCCGACATCGGGCGGCATCACGGCGCTGCAGATTCTCGGTATCCTGTCCCATTGGGATATCAAGGGCATGGAGCCGATGACGCTGACATCGGTTCATTTCATTGCCGAAGCGATGAAGCTCGCCTATGCGGACCGCGACAAATATATCGGCGATCCCGACTTCGTGCCCGTGCCCGTGAAGGCGATGCTCGATCCCGCCTATCTCGAAAGCCGCTCGGAGGAACTCGATGCCAGCATCACGCGCGGCAAGGCGAAGCCCGGCCGGTTGCCTGACGAGCGTGCGATGAACTGGGGCCTCAATCAGGCGATCGACATGCCGTCCACCAGCCATTTCAGCATTGTCGATGCGCAGGGCAATGTCGTCTCCATGACGACAACTGTCGAAGGACCGTTCGGTTCGCATCTCATGGCGGGCGGCATGATGCTCAACAATCAGCTCACCGATTTTTCCTTTCTGCCAGAAGTGGATGGCGAGCAGGTGGCAAATGCCGTGGCACCGGGCAAGCGGCCGCGTTCTTCCATGACGCCGGTCATCGTCTATGACGCGAATGGCGACTTCTATGCGGCCGTCGGCTCACCCGGCGGCAGCCGTATCATCGCCTATGTGACGCAGACGCTGATCGCGCTTCTCGACTGGGATATGGACATGAAGACGGCAATATCCCTGCCGCGCTTCGTCGACCGCAACGGACCGCTCGAAATCGAGGCGGGAACATCGCTTTCGGAATTGAAGCCCTTGCTGGAGCAACTGGGGCACAAGGTCGAAATGCGCGAGCTGATGAGCGGACTGCACGGCATTCGCGTGACGCCGCAGGGGCTTGACGGCGCGGCCGACCCGCGGCGCGACGGCAATGTGGTGATGGAATTACCGTGAGGTTCTGAAGGCGAGGCGGGCAAGCCCGAGCAGCGCCGCGTCTTCGCGGCGAATGACGAAGACCGGCACTCTGGCAAGCCAGTGCGACATGCGGCCTTTCGCCTCGAAGCGGGCACGGAAAAGGGCCTCGTCAAAAAGGCCAGGATGCTGCGCCAGCCAGCCGGGCACGATGCCGCCGCCAATATAGATGCCGCCCTGAGCGCCGAGCGTGAGCGCAAGATTGCCGGCAACCGAACCGAGAAAGCCGCAGAAGAGTTGAACCGCTTCCACCGCAATATCGTCTTCGCGGCTATGCGCGCGGGCAGCGATGCCGGGCGGCGTTATCTGACGCGCCTCTGCCCCGCCGAGTGCGCAAAGCGCATCGTAAAGCGCGATCAGGCCGGGGCCGGACAGAACACGCTCGACTGAGACATGGCCATGCCTCGCACGCAGATGCGCGATCAATTCCGCCTCCCGCGCGCTGTTTGCCGCCAGGTCGGCATGTCCGCCTTCGCCCGCCACGGGATTTTCGACGCCATCGCCGAATATGATCGCCGACATGCCGAGACCCGTGCCGGCGCCGAGCAATCCGGCGGGCGCGCCCGGCACAGGGACGAGCGCCGGGCCTATCGCGTGAAGTTCATGCGGGCCGAGCGCGGGAACAGCCAAAGCCACCGCGGCAAAATCGTTCACGAGCGAGGGGTTTGCCATGCCTGTCGCGCGCGATAGAGCAGCAACCGATACTTCCCAGGGAAAGTTCGTCAGGTCGATCCGCGCCGCTTGCCCCTCGCCCTCGACCGGACCGGCCGCACAGGCGGCAACACCTGACAGTGCAAGCCTGCCGGCCGATGCGAGGAATAGCTGCAGGGCGTCATCGAACGAGGCGTGTTCGGCAGTCCTGTAGACAACAGGCGGCTCGACTTCGATGCCGCGATCCGAGAGATGCGCCAGCGCGAAGCGGGCATTGGTGCCGCCAATATCGGCAACGAGAACGGGCGCGCTCACTCAGCGGCCTCGCTGCATTCCTGCAAGATCGCCGCCGCGTCCGGAATGCAGATACGGAATGTCGTGCCTCCCGGCCCGGTCGAGACGAGCTCGACATGACCGCCATGGGCACGTGCAAGCTCCGCCGCGATGGCAAGGCCGAGCCCCGTGCCATCGCTTCTCGTGCCGCCGGAGAATGGCTCGAACAGATGGTCGCGCGCTTTCTGCGGCAGGCCGGGCCCCTTGTCCGAAATGTCGATATGGACATGGCCGCGTGCGCGCCGCGCGGCAAGACGAACCTCGCGGCGTCCGGGCGGTGTGCCCTCACCCTCCGTCAATGCCTGCGATGCGTTGCGCGCCAGATTGAGCAGGAGCCTGAAGAGCTGGTCCGGGTCGGCATCGACATGCATGTCCTGCCCGATGCCGACAATCCAGTCTATGCCATCCTCCTCGCGCGACACGGCCTCGATCACTTCTTCGGCAAGCGGCCTCAACGCAATCAGGCGGCGTTCGGGCAAGGGTTCATCCGCCACGCCGAACTTCAGCGATTTGGCGCAGAGATCGATTGCACGGTCGATCGATCCGAAAAGGCGCGGCGCGAGATGCTGAACCGTCGGATCGTTCACCGCACCAATGCGATCGGAGATCAGTTGCGCGCTTGCAAGAATATTGCGCAAATCGTGGCTGATCTTCGACACAGCGGTACCGAGCGAGGCGAGCCGCGCCTTCTGGCTCAGCGTTGCCCTGATTTCGCGTTGCATGAGCGCAAGTTCGCGTTCGGCAACACCGATTTCATCATCGCGAGAAGACGGCGCGATGAGTCCTCGTGCGTCCTCCGGATTTTTCCGGAAAGCGACCATGTTTTCAGTCAGCCGGCGCATCGGCCGCACGAGAACAAAATGAAGGACGAAATAGACAAGACCCGCGGTAATGACGGAGATGATCAGCGAGAGAAAGAAGATATTTTTGCCATAGCGAATCATTGCGCTGCAAAGGGGTGTCTCGTCGAAAACGATCTCGATCGACTCGCCAGCGCCGAAGCGCGGCTCGCCGGTAACACGAACGACGCGGCCCTCTCCCATGAAAAGCGTATCGAATGCGTCCATGATCAGCGTCATTGCCATGGCGTCACGCAGGTCAAAACTCGCATCGACCTGGGGCGGCATGTCATCGCTCAGAACAAGCCGGGTTGCGTCGTCTCGAATGAGTGCGACGGCGTAGACCTGCGCATTCTCAAGAAGCTCCTCCCGGAGCGCCGGTGTGACCATATTGTCGGGCCGCGCTTCCAGAGCGAGCGATGCAATCTGTGCGGCGGCAAGCCGCTGCTCGATCCAGGTCAGGCGGAAATTCGCCACCGAGGGCACGAAGATCAGCACTTCCGCCAGCATGACAAAAAGAATGGTGAGCACAAGAAGGCGGCGCGAGAGCGAGCCCGCAAAGGGGCGCAGCAGGCGCGTGAAGCGCCCTTCTCCGGGGCGTTGCGTCGGGTCCGCCTCTCGCGTCATTTTTGCCGGTCAACTCCCATGCCGATACCCGGCAACGAGCTTATCCGAACAGACCGAGAAAGCGCACCAGCATCTTTGTCTTGGCGCTGAACAGCGTCGGCGTGTAATAGGCCCCCGCAGCCCGTTTGCTGATTTCCGACAGGGTCGGATAAGGCGCGACGACACCTGCCATGGCTGACAGTTTCAGCGCCTGCGACTTCGCCAGAACCCAGGGCAAAATCAGCTCGCCGGCATGCGGCGCGGCAATACTTGCGCCGAGGACGCGGGCATGGTTGTCCGTCACCACCTTGATGACGCCCTCCGTTTCGCGCTCAGCCTGGGCGCGGTCGTTTTCGGCGAGATGCCAGCGCAGCACATTGACCGTCAGGCCCTTCGCCCGCGCCTCGGCTTCCGTCAAGCCGACATGGGCTAGTTCCGGGTCGGTATAGGTGACATGGGGTATGGCGCTGTGGTCGGCCCTGGCGGGGACGCGGAAGAGCGCATTTCGAATGACGATCCCTGCGTGATAGCCCGCGACATGGGTGAATTGCGGACCGCCCGCCACATCTCCGATGCCGAAAATGCGCTTGTTCGTCGTGCGCAAGCGCTCGTCGACGCGCAGGCCGCGCTCGGTATATTCGACGCCTGCCTTTTCGAGATCGAGACCCTCGACATTGGCGCGCCGTCCCGTGGCGACGAGAAGATGCGTTCCGGCGATTTCCCTTTGATCGGCAAGCGTGACCTTGACCTCGCCTGCACCGCCGGAAACGGACCCGATCTTCACACCTTCGAGAATCTCGATGCCTTCCTTGCGCAGCCGCGCGATCACCAGCGCCGAAATCTCCTCATCGTCGCGGGCAAAGGCTCTCAGCGTTTCAAGCACGGTGACGCGCGCGCCGAGGCGGCGATGCGCCTGTGCCATTTCCAGGCCGATGGGGCCTGCACCGATAATGATGAGATGCTCCGGACAGGTCATGTTCCCGAAAATGGTTTCGTTGGTGTGGAACGCCACCTTGTCGAGGCCCGGAATTGGCGGCACGAAGGGCCGCGACCCGGTTGCGATCACAAAACGGCGCGCGGTGATCTCCGCATTGCCCGCAATGACCGTGCTGCCATCGCGGAAGCGGCCATGTTCCTTGATGACGGTGACGCCGAGAGCCTCGAAGCGCGCAACGGAATCGTTCGGCGCGATGGCGGCGATCACCGAATGAACGTGGTCGTGAACCTTCGCAAAGTCGACATCAGGCTTCACGGGGGAAATGCCGAAAGGCTCGCCTGCGCCCATGCGGTAGGCCTGTTTTGCGGCAGCAAGAAGCGCCTTGGAGGGCACACAACCGGTATTCAGGCAGTCGCCGCCCATCTCATCGCGCTCGATCAGCACGGTGCGCGCACCCATCTGCGCTGCGCCGGCTGCGACGGACAGACCGCCCGAGCCAGCACCGATCACGCAGATGTCAGCCTTGATCCTCTTAGCCATGAATACTCCGGTGCGAAATGTGAAACCTGCCTGTCAGGCGGCCTCGTCTGGAAGGCTGTTCTTGCCTGCAAAGCGGCGATAGATGACGGGCACCAGCGCCAGCAGCGCCAGCGCGAGAATGGGACCGATGATCTGCGGCTCCATGATGAGGCCGAGATCGGGCTCGCGGCCTGCATCGAAAACGGCACCAAGCCCGTTGCCGAGGCTCGCGAAGACGAAAGTGGCCGGCATGATGCCGAAGAATGTCGCGAGCACATAGGTGCGGAGCGGTACGCCGAGAAAGGCGGGCGCCAGATTGACGAGGAAGAAGGGAAAGAGCGGCACGAGGCGAAGCACCAGCATGTAGCTGAAGGCATTTTCGCCAAAGCCCTGCTCGATGCGGCGCAGGCCAGGGCCCGCCTTTGCGCGCAGCGCATCGCCCAGCGCCGTCTTTGCAGCAAGGAAGATAGCGGTCGCGCCGATCGTCGCACCGGCAATGGTGAGAAGGCCCCCGAACAGCGTGCCGAACAGGAAACCGCCGGTCAGCGTGGCGACAAGCCCGCCCGGCAGCGAGAAGGCGACCATTGCGATATAGGCGACAACATAGACAAAGGCGGCAAGGAACCAGTTTTCCGCGACCCAGCCCGTCAGCGCCTGACGGTTGTCGCGCAAGGTGTCGAGTGTCACATAGCGATCGAGGCCGAGGGCAAAGAACGCGCCAAGGCCGGCCAGAAGGATGGCAAGCGGCAGGAAGCGGCGAAAGGCGCCCGCCGGGGCTTTAGGCGCGGATTCGGTCATTGAGCCTCGCAATTGGCCGCTTGGAACATAAAGGGAACAAACGAACAGGCCGGACGGCCGCCCGCCATCGGGCGCGCGGGGGCCACATTAAACCCAATCTCACCCGGCGAAAGGCCCGCTCACCGGAATGTGAGACATCGTCAGGCAAGGCGATCCGGGCCGGAATTGGCCGCGGGAAGTTGACTTGTGCGCGCCATATCGCTTATACACCCCGCCAGACAGCCGTCGGGCGGCAACGCCTGCGGCTCTTGTTTTTATTGGCATTCGAGGCAGCCCACCCAGGGCGCCCGGAGCTGGCCAGGATCCGCCGGAGAAGAGACGTGAAACGGACTTATCAACCGAGCAAACTCGTCCGCAAGCGCCGCCACGGCTTCCGTGCGCGCGCCGCGACCGTTGGCGGCCGCAAGGTTCTTGCTGCGCGCCGTGCCAAGGGACGCAAGCGGCTCTCCGCCTGAACCCAGCGCCCGTGACCTCCGGCGCCGTTCATGACGGCCCGGCCTCACGGTCCCTTGCAGTCGAGGCTTTCCAATCGGGCGCGGTACATCGTGCCCCTGCGAGCTGCCAGATGGACCGCCAGCCGGACAGATTGCGAAAGCGCAAAGACTTCCTCGCCGCCGCCCGCGGGCGCAAACGCGCCGAACGCGGGCTCGTGCTGCAGGCCAATTTCCGCAACGACGAAAATTCACCTCGTGTCGGCTTCACAGTGACGCGGAAGGTCGGCTGCGCCGTGGAGCGCAACAGGGCGAAACGGCGCCTGCGCGCAGCGGCGGCCGAAGTTCTTCCCCTCTTGGCGAAAGACGGCTACGACTACGTTCTGATCGGGCGCCAGGACACGTTGACACGGCGCTGGCCCGACCTTATCGGCGATCTCAGAATCGCTCTCAGCAAAGTTCATGGAAGCCGCGGCGCGCAGGCGCCCGCGTCTTCCGATGCCTCAAGTTCCGCTTCCGGGAAAGACGTGCCACATGGGTGACAATCGAAACTTTCTTATCGCCATCGTCCTGTCGCTGCTCGTTTTCGCCGGATGGCAATATTTCGTGCTGACCCCGCAGATGGAGGCGGAGAAAGCCAGGCAGGAAGCGGCTGCCGCCGCGCAAGGAACCGGGACGGACAGAGCACCCGAAGCAGCAGCGCCCAGCGATGTCCGCCTGCCCAGCGTCGACGAGCCGGTCCAGCGGATTGCGCCTGGTACGGCAATGGTCGGCGTCACGCGCGAAGATGCTTTGGCCGCCAGCCCGCGCGTTCCCATCCTCTCGGAAGAACTCGATGGTTCGATCTCGCTGCGCGGCGCGCGTTTCGACGATCTGAAACTGCGCCAGTACCGCATGACGGTCGACCCGGCGAGCCCGGAAGTGTCGCTGCTGACGCCGACAGGTACGCAGACGCCTTATTTCGCGGAATTCGGTTTCATTCCGGCGCCCGGCCAGAATGTGAACCTGCCCGGCTCGCGTACGCAGTGGCAGCTTGCCGAAGGCGACATGCTGACGCCTTCGACGCCGGTGACGCTGCGCTGGGAAAACGGCCAGGGCCTCACCTTCCTGCGCACGATCTCGGTCGATGAGCATTTCCTCTTCACCGTGAAAGACCGTGTCGAAAACAATGGCGGCAATGCGGTCACACTTTATCCCTATGGCCTCGTCTCGCGCACGGGAAGACCGGCCGGCAGCTCCTTCTTCATTCTGCATGAAGGTTTTATCGGCGAGTTTCCGAGCGTCGGCGAAGTCGCCGTCTCCTACAAGAATGCCGCCGATGACGGCCCGGTGAAGGTCACCGACACGGATGGCTGGCTCGGCATCACCGACAAATACTGGGCGGCAGCGATCATTCCGCAGACGGGTGAAAACTTCGTCGCCAGCTTCAGCGCCGATCCGACTTCGGCGATCGAGAATTTCCAGGCCGATTTCCGTTACGGCGCGCATGAAGTTCCGGCTGGCGGCGCCATCGAGATCGAGAACCGCCTCTTTGCGGGCGCGAAGGTCTCTTCCGTCATCGATACCTATCACGCGGCCGGCATATACAAGTTCAATCTGCTGATCGACTGGGGCTGGTTCTGGTTCCTGACTCAGCCGCTTTTCAAGCTGCTGCACTACATTGCGATCTATGTCGGCAATTTCGGTATCTCGATCCTGCTCGTCACTGTGCTTATCAAGCTTGTCTTCTATCCGCTCGCGAACAAGTCCTATGTCGCCATGAGCAAGATGAAGAAGCTGCAGCCCGAAATGGAGAAGCTGCGCGAGCGGTACAAGGACGACCGCATGAAGCAGCAGCAGGAGATCATGGAGCTCTACAAGAAGGAGCAGGTGAACCCACTGGCGGGCTGCCTGCCTGTTCTCGTTCAGATCCCGGTCTTTTTCGCGCTCTACAAGGTTCTCTTCGTCACCATCGAAATGAGGCATGCGCCGTTTTTCGGCTGGATCGACGATCTGTCGGCGCCCGATCCAACGTCGCTCTTCAATCTTTTCGGTCTCATTCCCTGGGATCCGCCCTCGCTTCTCGTCGTCGGCATCTGGCCGCTCATCATGGGCTTCACCATGTTTGTGCAGATGCGGATGAACCCGCTGCCGGCAGATCCCATTCAGGCGCAGATCTTCACCTGGATGCCGGTCATCTTTACCTTCATGCTGGCAGGCTTCCCGGCAGGTCTCGTCATCTACTGGGCGTGGAACAACACGCTCTCGGTGATCCAGCAGGGCGTCATCATGAAGCGGCAAGGTGTGCCGATCGAGATTTTCAACAATCTCGGTCTCGACAAGCTTGTGGGCGGCGGCAAGCCGAAGTCCTGAGCGATGACAGTGGAACCGGCGCAGGAAAATCCGTTCGACACGCCGGACATCGAAACGGGACGATGGCTCTTTGCGCAACCTTGCGAATTCGTTCGCGGCGTTGTCGACATGGAGGGCTTGCCCGCGACGGTGCTTGCGGAGGTTGCCTTCGCCGGCCGGTCGAATGTCGGCAAGTCGAGCCTCATCAATGCGCTGACCGGGCGCAAGACGCTCGCGCGCACATCAAACACGCCGGGGCGGACGAAGGAGCTCAATTTCTTCTCGCTGGGAGCCGCGGGCAAGGCCGCCATCATGCTGGTCGACCTGCCGGGCTACGGCTATGCGCGCGAAACGAAAACCCGCGTGAACGACTGGACCGCGCTCGTGATGTCCTATCTCAGGGGCCGGGTCCAGCTGCGCCGGGTCTTTGTGCTGATCGACGCGCGGCACGGGCTCAAACCCAATGACCATGAAGTGATGGACATGCTGGATGAGGCGGCCGTCTCCTACCAGATCGTCCTGACCAAGACAGACAAGCTGAAGACCGGCGAAATCGATATCCGGCTCGAGGAAGTGCGGGGCGCGTTGCGCAAGCACGTCGCCGCCCATCCGCGCATTGTTGCGACCTCCAGCGAGAAGGGCACGGGCATCGCGGAACTGCGGGCGGAGGTTGCCTCACTGGCCGATCCGGCGCAGCTGGGGTATAAACCGCGGAGCGAATGACGCGACGCGAGCAGGGCCAGGAGCGATGCCGGACACGACGAAAAGCGACGATACGAGACTGGACAGGGCCCGCGTTCTTTCCGAGGCGCTGCCTTTCATGCAGCGCTACGACAAACGTACCGTCGTTGTGAAATATGGCGGCCATGCGATGGGCGACGAGGCGCTGGGCGTGGAGTTTGCCCGCGACATCGTGATGCTGAAGCAGGCGGGACTCAACCCCATCGTCGTGCATGGCGGCGGCCCGCAGATCGGCGCAATGCTGAACCGGCTCGGTATCAAGAGCGAGTTTTCAGGCGGCCTCAGGATTACCGACAAGGCCACCGTCGAGATCGTCGAGATGGTTCTGGCCGGCTCGATCAACAAGCAGATCGTGGCGCAGCTCAATCAGGCGGGTGGGCGGGCCGTCGGACTTTGCGGCAAGGACGGCAATCTCATCGTCGCCCGCAAGGTGGAGCACAAGATCCACGATCCGGAATCGAATATCGAAAAGATTCTCGATCTCGGTTTTGTCGGCGAACCGGCGAAGATCAATACGCAAATTCTCGACGTCATCCAGAAGTCCGATATCATTCCGGTGATCGCGCCGATCGGCGTGTCGGAAGACGGGCACACCTACAACATAAATGCCGACACGGCGGCTGGCGCCATCGCTGCGGCGATGGGTGCAGCGCGGTTGCTGCTCCTAACCGATGTGAGCGGCGTGCTCGACAAGCAGGGGAAGCTCGTCGAGGAACTTACGCTCGATGAGGCGAAGGCGCTGATGACGGACGGTACGATCTCGGGTGGCATGATCCCGAAACTCGAGACCTGCATCGAGGCCGTCGAGGGAGGTGTCGAAGCGGTGGTCATTCTCGACGGGCGAGTGCGCCATGCCGTTCTGCTCGAGCTTTTCACCGAGCATGGCGCGGGAACGCTCATTCAGCGCTGACGGCCAGGCTCACTGCTTTCCCCCCGCCTTTCATGGATGCTAGAATTTCCTCGTTCGGGGGAATGAATGATATCCATGAAGACAATACTGCAGATCGCCGCTGCCGCTTTGCTTTGCTGGCTCGCCCTGCCGGGTGCGGCGCATGCCGACTATCAATTCTGCAATCGCACGAGTTACGTCCTCGATGCGGCGATCGGATATTCGTCAGACGACATATGGAAAAGCCGAGGCTGGAAGCGGTTGCTGCCGGGCAGTTGCGAAACGATGCTGGAAGGCCCGGTGGACGACGGCGAATACTACGTCTTCGCCCGCTCCTTCGATGCGCACAAAGGCAGCATCAAGTATTTTTCGGGCAATACCAGCTTCTGTATCGTGGAAGCGCCGTTCGAGATCGAGGGCCGGGAACAATGCGCAATGCGCGGCTTCGATGCGGCCGATTTTCTGCGGGTCGAGACGAAGGCAGGTGCGAGCTGGACGACCAGCTTTTCCGAAGCGAGCGAATACAGCGCCGAGGACTCGCGCATTGCCGGAGCGCAACGCCTGCTTATGGATCTCGGCTTCGCGCTGAAGCAGGTGGATGGCATTGCAGCGAGCAACACGTTGCGAGCGGTTCATGCTTTCCAGCGGTCGGCGAACCTGACACAGACCGGCGCGATCGACGAAGTGTTGCTGGCCAATCTTACTTCGCGCGCCATAGCGGTTCACCAGAGCGTCGGCCTCGATTTCTGCAACCGTACGGCGGAACTTGTCTGGGCAGCGGTCGGCTTTCGCAACGGCGCCGAAGACATGTCGAGCGGATGGATTAGGATCGATCCGGGCAGTTGCCGCAAGGCGATCAAGGGGAAGTTGACCGAGGAGGCCTACTATTTCTATGCCGAGGCCGTCGACGATATGGGCGCCATCGTACAGAGGTACGGTGCACCTCTGATCTGGAGCGGTGATCGGCCCTATTGCACCAAATCGACACGGTTCGAAATACGCGGGCGCGAGCGTTGTGCGGCGCGTGGCTTCGACGAACGGACCTTCAAGCGCATCGAGACATCAGGGGAAGCCTTCCTCGAGATCACGCTGGACTAGCTCAGATCTCAGGGGCGGTTTGTGTCTATGCCGAAATATTGCAGGTGCCAGAGAAGTTCGCTTTCCGCCAGCGGATAGTCGATGCCTTCGCTGGGCAAGACGAGATTTGCCGCCGGCACATGCGCGATATGGGCCTGAATGGACAGCGCGGTGCGCATTGAAAGCCCGGCCTTCCAGCACAAGGCGGTAATGCCGCGGCCGCTTTTTGCGTCGAGCACCATCTCGACCGTGCCCGGCGTGACGCCGGTGAGAAGGGATAGAGCCGTCACGACAGGCTCGCGCCGCGCCATCGTGGCGGTGCCGGTTACGATATCATCGCCGAGATCGCCTTTCGCATAGGCCTTGCGCACGGCCTCTACCGTGACGGGCTTTCCGGCGGCGTCGATTTCAGCCTCGAGCGCGGCCTGAGCCCGCGCCTTCAGCGCCTGCTCGGTCTCTTCATCAAGGCCATTTCGGCGCGATAGCTCGTCCACCAGCGCACGGGACACAAAAGTCGAAATGCGCCTGATCGCGCGAAGCGATAGATCGGTACGCATGACGAGCGGCCGGTGCCAGCTTTCGATGGCGGAGGCCTGAGCAATCACACGATCCAGTGTCTGCTCGCGGATTTCCGCACTCGGATTGGCGAGGAGAGCCGCGATCGCGGGAATGTCGAGCGAGGCGGCGACGGCCTCTGCCACATCGCCGCTGAGGCCCTTGCGATGCGCGATGGCTTCTATGGCGCCGCGAACGCGCGTCGTTGCGACAATCTCGATCAGGTCTTCGTCGGAGAGAAGCGGCGAATATTGAAGAATGGAGCCGCATACGGCGATTTCCGCGTCATGCGCGAGACGGAGCGCGAGCCGTTTGGGAATGGTGTGGCAGGCTGCGACCTCGCGCGCGATCACGGCGCGCACCCGCGGCAGTTCATCCTCGGCCAGGCGTTCGAGCAGCGTGATCGTCTTCTGCTGGAGTGCGGTGAGCTCGCCTTCCGGCATGTCCGGCATGAGGCGCGCGATCTTGCGCGCAAGCTCCGCGCGAACATCGTCGTCCGCGTCGGTTCTCAGCAGTTCATTGGCCTGATGGGGCGTTGCCGGATTGGCGGCGACCAGCCCCCTCACCTCTTCATCGTCGTCGCAGGCAAGATAGTACAGCGCCTCGGGCGGCGCATCGTTGCGGGCAGCAAGCTCACGTTTCGCCGCGAGCTGATGGCTTTCAAGCACATGGCGCGCGTCTTCGTAGCGCAGCTCCGGTGGGAGCTTTCGCCGGCCGAACAGACGGGACAGCAAGCCGAGCGCCATTCCTGCTCCGGGACTTCAAGTGTCAACAATCCCTGTCAGTGTCCGGCCCGCCTTCTTAATACTCGATTAATCTCCGGCCCTTGCCTTGCCGCTTCGGAGGCGGCACAAATGTGCCATGCAGAGACCTGACAATTCCCCGGCAAGTCGCGGCTTCGACCATGTCGAAACATGGGTTTTCGACCTCGACAACACGCTTTATCCGCCCGCTTGCGACCTCTTTGCGCAGGTCGATCGGCGGATGACCGCCTTTATCGGGGAGTTTCTCGGCGTTGACCCCATTGAAGCAAAGCGCATCCAGAAGGATTTCTACATCGAGCATGGAACCACGCTTTCCGGCCTGATGACGGTCTACGGGATGAAGCCCGATGCGTTTCTCGATTTCGTGCACCGGATCGATGTGTCCGCCGTCTCGCGCGACGCGGCGCTGGGCGATGCCATTTCGCGGCTGCCGGGCCGGAAGGTGATTTTCACCAATGGCTCCGTCGCCCATGCCGAGAATGTCGTGCGTCAGCTCGGTATCGATCATGTGTTCGACGGCATATACGACATCGTGACGACGGCCTATGAGCCGAAGCCGCGGCGTCGAGCCTATGAGCGTTTTGTAGAGGCGAGCGGCATCGAACCGTCGCGGGCCGCCATGTTCGAGGATATTGCCCGCAATCTCGAAGTCCCGCATGAGATCGGCATGACCACCGTCTGGGTGAGGCCCGGCATTCAGGGCCCGGAGCGCCATCACCAGATTTCGCATGAAGGCGCGGAGGGCCCGCATATCCATCATGTCACGGAGGAGCTGACCGGCTTTCTCCATGCGGCCTGCCTTTCGCCCTCAGCGGCGGCCAAATAACCGCTCTATATCTGCGAGCTTCAGTTCCACATAGGTCGGGCGGCCATGATTGCACTGGCCGGAATGGGGCGTTGCCTCCATCTCCCGCAGCAACGCGTTCATTTCATCGGCGGTGAGCCTGCGCCCCGCACGCACCGAACCGTGACAGGCGATGGTGCCGCAGACTTCCTCGAGCCGTTCCTTGAGCGAGAGCGCTTCATCGAGTTCGGCAAGATCGTCGGCCAGATCGCGCACAATGCCCTGCACGTCGAGCTTGCCGAAAATGGCCGGCACCTCGCGCACGACGACTGCGCCGGGGCCGAATGACTCCAGCACAAAACCAAGATCGGCAAGATCGTCCGCACGGGCGGCAATCCGCTCGGCCTCCGCCTCATCGAGATCGACCACTTCCGGAATGAGGAGAATCTGCCGGGCGACACCTTTCTCCGCGATCGCCTTTTTCATTCTCTCATAGACGAGGCGTTCATGCGCGGCGTGCTGATCGACGATGACGATGCCGTCGGCCGTCTGTGCGATGACATAGGTCTCGTGCAACTGTCCGCGGGCGACACCAAGCGGCATGTCCGGCGCGGACCGAGACGGTTCGGGTAGCGATGCTTCCTCGACGCGCGCGGCGTGGCCGCCGAGGCCTGCGAAGGCCCCCTGCCAGGTGCCCGCTTCTTCAGCGAAGCCCGGCCGCGGCGGCGGGGACCAGCTATGCGCGGGCGTATAGGCAGGGGACTGCGTTTCGGGGCGGAGCGCACCGAGCGCCGCGCCTGCCACCGTCGTCGAGGCGCGATGTCCGGCTTCCGCCAGGGCGCGCTTCAGAGCGCCGACGATCAAGCCGCGCACGAGACCTGCGTCGCGGAAGCGGACTTCGGCCTTCGCCGGATGCACATTCACATCGACATCGCGCGGATCGAGATCGACAAAAAGCGCCACGGCAGGATGCCGGTCGCGAGCGAGGAAATCCGCGTAGGCGCCGCGCACCGCGCCGACAATCAGCTTGTCGCGCACAGGGCGGCCATTCACGAAAAGGTACTGCATCTGTGCGGTGCCGCGATTATAGGTCGGCAGACCTGCAAAGCCGCGAAGCCCGATCCCTTCGCGCATGGCGTCGATCGCAAGCGCGTTGTGCTCGAAGTCGCTTCCCATCACGGCACCGAGCCGCGCGAGCCTGCCACTTTCGCCCGGCAGTTCCGGTTCGAGGCGGAGCATGTTGCGCCCACCGCCTGTGAGCGTGAAGCCGACTTCCGCATGTGCCATCGCGAGCCGCTTCACGACGTCCGATACCGCCAGCGTTTCGGCGCGCTCACTTTTCATGAATTTGAGGCGGGCGGGGGTTGCATAAAAAAGATCGCGCACCTCGATCTGCGTTCCGGCGCGTCCTGCCGACGGCTCGACCGCACCGACACGGCCACCTTCGACGACAATGCGATGGGCAGCCGCGCCATCACGCGGGCGGCTGACGATCGAGAGCCTCGCCACGGCACCGATGGATGGCAAGGCCTCGCCGCGGAAGCCGAGCGTCGCAATATCATGCAGGTCTTCGCGGCCTTCATCGTCCAGCCGGAGCTTCGATGTAGCGTGGCGCTCGACCGCAAGCGCCATTTCCTCCGCGTCCATGCCGATGCCGTCATCGATGATCCGGATCAGATCGCGGCCGCCGCCCTCGATCACGATGTCGATATGGCGGGCGCCGGCATCAAGCGCATTCTCGACAAGCTCCTTCACCGCGCTTGCCGGGCGCTCGACCACTTCGCCCGCGGCGATGCGGTTGATTGTTCCCTCGCTGAGGCGGCGGATGCGGCTCATCGCTGTCAGGCTTTCTCTTCGGCGAGATAGGATTTCGCGAGAATCTTTCCTTCCTCGACGGCGGGCTGATCGAAGGGATCGACGCCGAGCATGCGGCCGGCAATGATCGTTTCCAGCATGAAGTGCATGAAGAGCGCGCCGAGCGTCCGCTCATCAAGCGAGGGCAACGAGAACTGCCTGACAGGGCGGCCATTCCTTGCCAGCGTATCGGCGGTCGCGCGCTGCTCGGCATCGACAAGGTCGCCCACCTTGTGGCCGCCAAGGAAAGCGAAGTCCGTCTTCGCCGCGATACCGGCAAGCGCTTCCGGTCCCCTCCCCTTCGTGTCGGTCAGGAACATGGTGAAGAGCTTGTCCTTCGGTCCGGCAAGCCAGAGCTGCAGCTGGCTGTGCTGATCGACGGGCCCGAGGGCGCGTACCGGCGTCGTGCCCTTGCCGTCCTTGCCGAGGCTTTCCGCCCAGAGCTGGCAATACCAGGCAAGGAAACGATCGAGCCGGTCGGCATAGGCGGCAACGACCGACATGGCGATGCCCTTCTCGCGCATCATCGCAACCTGCAGCGCCGCGCCTGCGGCGGGCGCGCTGTCCTCAGCCGATGCACCGTCGAGGATTGGCTTCAGCACAGCCGCCGCACCATGCCGGATCGCCTTCATGTCCAGTCCAATCAGCCGCGCCGGCAGCAGGCCGACATTGGACAGCACCGCGTAGCGGCCACCGACGCCCGGATCGTGCTCCAGCGTCGGGAAACCGTTTGCTTCAGCAAGCGCGCGCATCGGGTTCGGCTTGCCGTTCTTCGCCGGCTCGGTGAGCACGGCGAAGTGATGTTTCATGTATTTGCCGCCGCCTGCCTTTTCGAGCGCACCCATGGCGGCGAGCGTCTGGATGGCGGGCTCGACTGTGCCTCCCGATTTCGAGACAACGAGAAAGCGCGTGGTGCGGAGATCGAGATTGCCGAGCACGGCTTCCATTGTCGTGGCATCGAGATTGTCCGGGATATGGATATGCACGCCCTTCTGCTTGTGGGCCTGCGTACCCCAGCCCGTGAGCTGCGCCAGTGCCTGTGCACCAAGCGCGGAGCCGCCAATGCCGAAGACCACAATGTCGGTCGTGTTGTTGAGGATCTGCTCGGCCACCTCGTCGATCCGCGCAAGATCGTCGGTCCGGGCGGGCAGGCGCAGCAGCGGCAAGGCGCCGCTATCATGCGCCTCGCGCAGCCAGCCGAGCGCCGCATTCGCTTCGGAGAGAGCGGCCTTGAACTTTTCGCGGGAAAGCCCCTGCTCGCCGATACGATCGGCGAAACAATTGTCAATCGATTGGCGATAAGGCAGGTCAGTGGCGGCCATTCGAGGTCAGGTCCGAAGCAAGGGATGAAACCGGGCTAGCTGAATCGCGCGGGCGCTTGCCGAGCGTAACAAGAACATCAACGCGCCACCAGCGGGCCTGTTCCAGCCGGAAAGCGCGTCAGAAGGGCGCGTCGCCCGGATGACCGGGCGCGGCGGGGCGCATGTCATCGTCCTCCGGAAGGTCCGGATCCGGCGAAAGGTTCGGCTTTCCGACAATCGCAACGATCATGTTTTCCGGCTTGAGGAGACGCTTCGACACACGGGCAATATCCTCGGTAGTGACTGCCTCGATGAGGCCGTTGCGGCGTTCGACATAGTCGATGCCGAGATTCTCGAGCTGAATACCGAGCAATTGCGAGGTGATGGAGCGGTTGGTCGTGAAGCGCAGCGGATAGGAGCCGGTGAGATAGGTCTTTGCGTCGTCAAGCTCTTCCTGCGTTACACCCTCCTCCACCATACGTGCAAGCTCGCGGCGGACGACGGCCAGCGTTTCGCCCACGCGCTCGTTTTTTGTGCCGACTTCACCGAAATAGAAGGCCGCGCGGTCGTGCGGGCTGAGATAGGTGCTGACGGAATAGGCGAGGCCGCGCTTGACGCGCACTTCTTCCATGAGCCGAGATGAAAAGCTGCCGCCACCCAGCATGTAATTCATGATGAAGGCGGGAATGAAGTCTTCATCGTCGCGCGGCAATCCCTGCATGCCGAACAAGATAACGCTTTGCGGGAAATCCCTTTCCACGACGATCGTTTGTCCGCCTTCGGGAAGTTCGATGCGGGCGATCTCCGGCAGATTTGCCTTCTCGGGCAAGGCACCAAATGTCCGGTCCAGCAAGGGACCAAGCTCCGCAGGCGAGATAGCGCCGACGACTGCTATCTTGAGGTTGTCGCGCGCGAGGACGCGGCTGGCAAATTCCATGAGATCGTCGCGCGTGATGGCACCCAACGTCTCGGGCGTTCCTTCGGACGAGCGCGCATAGGGGTGATCGCCCAGCGCCGCCTTGTACCAGCTATCGCTTGCGATCCATTCCGGCCGGTCGCTGTTGCGCGCGATGACGACGCCGATCTGCGCCCGGATGCGCTCGATTGCATCTTCCTCGAAACGCGGCTCGGAAATGGCAAGCGAAAAAAGCCGGAACGCTTCGTTGCGATGTTCGGCCAGCGTCGAAAGCGAACCGGCAAAATTGTCGCTCTCGGCAGAGAACGACATGCGCGCCGCGATGTCTTCGATCCGCGCCTGAAAGGCTGCGGCATCGAACTCGCCGGCCCCCTCATCGAGCAGTGAGGATACCAGGTTGGCTGTGCCCGCCTTTTCTGCCGGATCGCTCGCCGAGCCGCCTTTCCAGGCAACGTCCATGACGATGAGCGGGATGGAATTTTCCTCGACCAGCCATGCCTCTATACCGCCAGGGCTGACCACGCGCTCGATATTCATTGCGGCGGCGGGGACGAGGCTCGCCGCCGCAAAGAGGAATGCGAGGAAGGCAGTGCGGATCACGAATCGCCTCCCGGCAGGAGTTCGCCCGTGACCGAGGGGTTGTTCTCGAAGACAAGGCGGGCGGCCCGCATCACATCTTCCTTCGTCACACGGCGAACACGATCCGGCCATTCATGTATCTGCTCGACGGTCAGCCCTGTCATGAGGCCTTCGCCATAGGCATAGGCCATGGTCCGCTGGCTGTCGCGCGCATAGATGGCGCTGGCCGCGATCACGGTCTTGGCGCGGGCAAGTTCTTCATCGTCGACGCCGCCTGCGAGCAGGCGCGCGATTTCGGCCTCTATCGCGGCTTCGAGACTGGCGAGATCGCCGCCAACGCGGGGCAAGGCATAGATGCCGAAGCGGCCATCGTCGAGGCGGTTGCCCTCGTACCAGCTCTGTACGCCGCTCGCGATGCCCTGTTCGACGACGAGCGCGCGGTAGAGGCGGCTCGTCGTACCCCGGCCGAGGATTTCTGCCAGCACGTCGAAGGCCGGCTGATCCTTCGGTTCCGCTTTGCGATAGCTCGGGGCGGGAAGGAAACGGATCCATGTGGCCTGCGTCACGCGCGGGTCGCGCCGTTCGAGGCGTACATCTTCCTCAGGCCAGATGGCCTGCGCACGATCGCGGATGAAGGTGGGCGCACGCTCGGCGATAACGCCATAATATTTCTCGGCGAGCGGGCGCAGTTCCGCCGCCGTGATGTCGCCCGCCACGATAAGCGTCGCATTGCTCGGCGTGTAGAAGCGCGCATAGAAGTCGAGCGCATCTTCGGTGGTGAGGCCGGCGATCTCTTCCATATGGCCGAT
Source organism: Parvibaculum sp. (assembly GCF_046297875.1). Taxonomy (GTDB): domain Bacteria; phylum Pseudomonadota; class Alphaproteobacteria; order Parvibaculales; family Parvibaculaceae; genus Parvibaculum. The sequence goes on from NZ_JBKBHD010000001.1 coordinate 553,569, forward strand.
AATGTCGCGGCCGTAAGGGTGGCCGCCATAAAGCGCCGTGCCCATGTCGGACTGGAGCATCGCCACCGGATTGTTCTCGATGCGCATGCGGCGTTCTTCCATCACCACATCGCGCTCGGGCAGCACCTCGGCATCCGTCAGGACCAGATTGGTCATGCGATCGGCTTCCATCTCCATGATGAGGGGGAGCCGGTCTTTCGCGATCACCTGGAAATAGGCGGTGAAATCAAAATGGGTGAAGGCGTTGTCCTGCCCGCCATTGTGCGCGACGATGCGGGAGAACTCACCCGGCGCAATCTTTTCCGTGCCCTTGAACATCAGGTGCTCAAGGAAATGCGCGAGGCCCGTCTTGCCCGGCGTCTCGTCGGCGGCGCCGACGGCGTACCAGACCATATGGGTGACGACGGGGGCACGGTGATCGGGGATCACCAGCACATTCATGCCATTTGAGAGCGTGAAACTTTCGGGCGGCGAGCCTGCCGCCTTGCCGCTACCGCCGAAGATGAGCCCGAGCCCCACCGCAAGAAGAAGGGCGGCAAAGGGCAAGGCGGCGAGATAGCGGAGACGGGTCACTCTTCCTCGAACGGACATAGGGGTGCGGCAAAACCGTGAAAAGGCGGACGGCCATGCGGGCCGTCCGGCGCGGCGGTGCTACGGCCTAGAAGATGCCGGAGAGCCAGCCTTCCTTCTTTGGCGTGACGGTCGGCGTTTCGCCGTCAGTCACGGGCTTGCCTTCGGCTTCGTTCTGCTGGAGGCGCTGCGACTCTTCCGCCGGGTTCACCAGACGCTCATCCGGCGGCGTGCCGGGCTTGCGCCAGAAGATCACATCGTCGACGAAGGTCTTGTCGCGCTCGACCAGCGAACGGGTTTCGGCGTTCACGACCTGACGGATGCGCGGATCGGCGGCGGCGCCGCCCGACTGCTGCAGCAGCGCCTGCTCGCCAGCCGACATGGAGGGCGAGACCTCGGCGGTCAGCGCCTGTTCGCCGATAATCGCGCGCTGCGCGGAGGCGGAAGGCTGAATTTCCATTTCCTGCGGGCGCGGGGCGCCGGGCTGGGGCGGACGCAGCGAGTAGTCCGGCGGAATGACCAGCGGCGCCTTGGTGACGATCGAGAATTCGTCCGGCGCGGACTTACCATAACCGAGCGTATCCCGGAGGCTTTCGCCGCCGCAGCTTGCGAGCGCCAGGGAAAGACCGGCAAGCACGCCCGCCTTCGCGGTCCAGCCAGCACGCCGGGAGATTTTCGCTACTTCGCTCACGTCGCAGTCTCCTCAAGAAACGCTTTGGTTCAGGCCATTATCGTGGCGATTTTCCGCCCGATTCTTCGTTTTTGGCCCCGCCGGCAAGGCCCGGCCATACCGATTCAAGGATGATGAGGCCAACGCCCACCGCTATCCACACATCGGCGATGTTGAAGATATACCAGTAAAAGCCGAAGGCATGAAAACTAAAAAAGTCCGCCACAGCGCCATAGGCGATGCGGTCGTAGACATTGCCGATGGCGCCGCCAAGGACGAGGCCGATGGAGACGGCCGTCAGCTTCAGATCGACGCGGGCAAGCCAGAGTGCGAGGCCGAAGCTCACCGCCAGCGCGAAGCTGACGAGAATGACAACGCCGGTGGTGGTCTCGGCGGCGAAGAGGCCGTAGCTCACGCCGCGGTTCCAGGCCATGACGAGATCGAAGAAGGATGTGACCTCGACCTTGCCGCGCGAGGCGATGTCATAGACATGGAGCATCCACCATTTATGGAGCCGGTCGGCGAGGAAGCCCGCCAGAGCCACGGCAAAGCCCAGAAGCGAGAACGGGCCCCAGAAGGTTTCGCGGCTCAGGCGGTTCATTCCTTGTCCTCTCAGCTTTTGGCGGCGCGGGCATCGAACTCGCGGACGGCGGCGGCATCCCGGAGCGAAAGATCGGGATAATCCGGGTCGCTGCCGACTTCGGGCAGGATACGCCACGAGCGCGCACATTTGCGGCCTTCGGCGAGTTTCGGCACCACGGCAACGCCGGGCACTTCATCCAATCGCCAGGCATCGGCCGGGCCTTGGCCTTCGATGAGCTGCGCCTGGCTGGTGATCGCGATTTCGGCGAGATCGACGCCCTTCATCGCCTCGATGAGTTCGGGCCGCGAGACATAGACATCGGGAGCGGCCTCGAGGCTCGCGCCGATGCGCTTTTCGCGGCGTTCGACTTCAAGCGCGCCGGTGACGGCGCGGCGAAGCTCGCGGACCTTCTTCCATTTTTCAGACAGGGCATCGTTCCGCCACTCGCCCGGTATTTCCGGGAAGATGCGCAGATGCACCGAACCATCTTCCGAGGGGAAGCGGGCGAGCCAGACTTCTTCCATGGTGAAGCAAAGGACCGGGGCAAGCCAAGCCGTCAGGCACTCAAACAGATGGTCGAGAACCGTGCGGCAGGCGCGGCGGCGGAGCGAGGACGGCGCATCGCAATAGAGCGCGTCCTTGCGGATGTCGAAATAGAAGGCCGAAAGCTCGACATTCATGAAATTCGACAGGGCCTGCGTGACGCGCTTGAAGTCGTAGTCGTAATACGCTTTGCGCACCAGTTCATCAAGCTCGGCGAGGCGGTGGAGGATGACACGCTCCAGCTCCGGCATGTCGGCGACGGCGACGCGCTCTGCATCATCGAAGCCCGAGAGGTTGCCCAGCAGGTAACGGAAGGTGTTGCGCAGTTTCCGATAGGCCTCGACATTCGACTTGATGATGTCGTTGCCGATATTGTGATCTTCCCAATAGTCGGTGGAGGCGACCCAGAGGCGGAGAATGTCGGCGCCGTTCTGTTCCACGATCTTTTGCGGGGCGATGACGTTGCCGAGCGACTTCGACATCTTGCGGCCCTTCTCATCCATGGTGAAGCCATGGGTGAGAACCTGTTTGTAAGGCGCGCGGCCGCGCGTGCCGCAGCTTTCGAGAAGCGATGACTGGAACCAGCCGCGATGCTGGTCGGAGCCCTCGAGATAGAGGTCGGCGGGCGATGGCATGCCGCGGCCTTCAAGCACGAAGGCGTGAGTGGAGCCTGAATCGAACCAGACGTCGAGAATGTCGGTGACTTTCTCGTAGTCGTCCGCCTTGTACTTGTTGCCGAGGAATTCCGATGCCGGGCGCTCGAACCATGCGTCGGCGCCTTCCTTGGCCACTGCATCGACGATGCGGGCGTTGACTTCCGGGTCACAGAGCAGCGCGCCGTCATCCTTACGGACGAAGAGCGTCAAGGGCACGCCCCAGGCGCGCTGGCGGGACAGCACCCAGTCGGGCCGCGTCTCGACCATCGAATAGATGCGGTTGCGATTACGCGCAGGGACCCAGCGGACCTTCTCGATTTCTTCGAGCGCAACCTGACGGAAAGGCTTGCCGCCAGCCGCCTCGATCGGTGCCTCCATCGAGACGAACCATTGCGGCGTGTTGCGGAAGATGAGCGGGGCCTTGGAGCGCCATGAATGGGGATAGGAGTGCGTCACCTTGCCCTTGGCGAGAAGCGCGCCTGCCTTTTCCAGTTCCTCGATCACGGCGGCATTGGCGTTGCCTTCCTTGCCCTGCCGCGTCAGCACGAACTTGCCCCCGAAAAGCGGCACGTGATCGTAATAGACGCCTTCCTCGTTCACCGTGTCGGGGATTTCCTTCGCGCCGAAATTCTCGACCCAGATGAAATAGTCGTCCTGACCGTGGCCGGGCGCTGTGTGGACGAAGCCGGTGCCGGCCTCTTCGGTGACGTGATCGCCGGCGAGAAGCGGCACCGGGAAGTCGTAGCCTTGACCGTTGAAGGGGTGCTTGCAGACAGTCAATGCGAGAGAGCTCGCAGGCACGTCTTCGAGCCGCGTCCATTCCTCGATCTTCGCGTCTTTCTTCACCTGTTCGGCAAGTGCGTCGGCGAGCACGAGCTTCTCGCCCGTCGCCTTCACTTCATAAAGTCCATAGGCGATTTTCGGCGAATAGGAGATGGCGCGGTTGGCGGGGATCGTCCAAGGCGTCGTCGTCCAGATGACGATGGATGCGCCTTGCAGGGCATCGCCCTTCACGACGGGAAACTTCACCCAGATCGTGTGGCTCTGGTGGTCGTGATATTCGACTTCGGCTTCGGCGAGGGCGGTCTTTTCGACGACCGACCACATGACGGGTTTCGAGCCGCGATAGAGCGAGCCGTTCATGAGGAATTTCTGGAATTCCTCGACGATCTTCGCTTCGGCATCGAAGGACATGGTGAGGTAGGGATTGTCCCACTCGCCGGTGACGCCGAGACGCTTGAACTCCTCGCGCTGGACATCGACCCAGTGTTGCGCGAATTCGCGGCATTCGCGGCGGAACTCAAGCGGGGGCACCTCGTCCTTGTTGAGCCCCTTCTTGCGGTATTTCTCCTCGATCTGCCATTCGATGGGCAGGCCGTGGCAATCCCAGCCGGGCACATAGGCCGCGTCCTTGCCCATCATCTGCTGCGAGCGGACGACGAGGTCTTTCAGGATCTTGTTCAGCGAATGGCCGATATGGATGTTGCCATTCGCGTAAGGCGGGCCGTCATGCAGGATGAAGGTCTCGCGGCCCCTGGCGCTTTCGCGCAGGCGCTTGTAGAGGCCGAGCTTTTCCCAGCGGGCGAGCCATTCGGGCTCGCGGGCGGGCAGACCTGCCTTCATCGGGAAATCGGTCGCGGGGAGAAAGATCGTGTCGCGGTAGTCGCGGCCAGTCGACGTTTCGCCGGTGGATTTTTCTTCAGTGGACATGAATGGTCCCAGCTATACGGGGTTGCGCGATCATGGAAAAGGGAAGAACCCGGCTCCTGCCCCGGAGCGCCCGGAGGGGCGCTTTCAGCGGCAGGCCGGGCCTGTAATTCGCGCGATGATGGCGGGGCGGCGCCCGCAAAAGGACGATGTCTTCATGGGGCGAGTTTCTAGCAGCCGGCCCCTTAACAGTCCAGTAAAGGGGCGGCTTTCGGGGCTTTGCGAGGCGGCCTATGATGGGCGCATGACCCGGATTCGCGCCCTTGCCGCCCTCTTCCTCATCCTTGTCCTCGCCGCACCCGCGCAGGCCCGCTGGGAGGGGAGCCCGGTGCTTGAGCGGATCGCCGCGCGGGGCGAGGTTCGCGTCGGCCTCACCGGGGACTACAAGCCCTTTTCCTGGGAGGAGCCCGAGGGCGAGTTCCGGGGGCTCGATGTGGATCTGGCGGAGGCGCTCGCCCGCGATCTCGATGCGCGGCTCGTGATCGTGCGGACGAGCTGGCCGACGCTGATGGATGATCTCGCCGCCGGAAAATTCGATATCGGCATGGGCGGCATCACCGTGACGGAGGCGCGGAGCCAGGTGGCCTACTTCTCCGACCCGATCCTGGCCGACGGGAAGGCGCCGGTGGCGCGCTGCGAGGACAGGGAGAGGTTCCGCACGCTGGCAGAAATCGACCGGAAAGGCGTGCGCGTCATCGTCAATCCGGGGGGCACGAACGAGGCATTCGCGCGAGAGAACATCACGCGCGCGACGCTGATCCTGCACAGGGACAATGCAACCGTGTTCGAGGAAATCGCGGCGGGGCGCGCGGATGTGATGATTACCGATGCAATCGAGACGCGGATCGTCGAGCGCGAATATGACGGGCTCTGCGCGACGAACCCGGACGCGCCTTTCACGCAGGCAGAGAAAGCCTATCTCATGCCGCAGGACGAGGTCTTCAAGACGCGGGTGGATGACTGGCTCGGGCGGCTTGAGGCGATCGGCGCGTTGCAGGGCATTATTCAAAAGTGGCTCCAATAGATGAGCGTTGGCCGTTTTCCGCGGCCGGTGCGCTTTGATTTCAGTGCGTGGAGCTAATATGGGGGCGCTGCAAGGGAAGGGGATAAGTTTATTTTGGGGGGTGTTTGGGCCTCCTCCTCAATGATGTCATGCCCGGGCTTGACCCGGGCATCCAGAAGGCGCGGCAGCGCCGTCCCTCTTCGCAAGACTCAGAAAAACTCTTCGTACATATCGCGCCAAGAAGGATTCATCTCCTCGATCAAGGCGAGCTTCCATGCCCGCGACCAGTGCTTGAGGTTCTTCTCGCGCTGGATTGCGGCGCGAGCTTCGCTATGCACCTCGTACCAGACGAGATGTTTCACGCCGTAGCGGCTCGTGAAGCCCTTGCTGATTTCCTCGTGGTGTTCTGAGACGCGGCGCTGAATGTCGTTGGTGACGCCTGTGTAGAGCGTTCCATTGCGCCCGCTTGCGAGGATGTGGACGTAATAGTCCTTCACATGCGCCTCGCCCGAAGCCCCTGGACCCCCGGGTCAAACCCGGGGGTGACATGTTTGTTTTTGTCTCTTCCTCACGCGGCGATAATCCGCTCCACCGCCCTTGCCTTCAATGCCAGTTTTCCATCGCCATTGGTGAAGGTGGCCTCCACATAGGCCTGCGTCTTCGAGACGTTCACGACATGGCCTTCGCAGGCGAGGATGCCGTTTGTCACGGGGCGGAAGAAGTGCATCTGCAAATCTGACGTCGTGAAGTTCTGGTCGTCCTTCAGCATGGTCATGAGCGCAAAGGAGCAGGTCTGGTCGGCGAGCGTGGCGAGATAGCCGCCGAAAACGGCGACGGGGTTCATGTAAGCCGGGTCGACCGGCCAGTCGTAGCGGATGCGGCCGGGCTCCAGCACGGTGAGCTTGCCCGCATAGAGATTGAGCGCTGTCACATGGGGCGGCGCCTTTTCCATTTCGCCCGCCTCGATCCGCTTCAGAATATTCGCCCAGCTCGGCATCACTTCCCCGTCTTCTCATTTATCGCTGCCGCATCGGCGAGCATGTCATGCAAGCCGATGAGTTCATTGTAGTGCTGGAAGGTGACGCGGGGCTCGGCTTCAGGCAAGCCCTCGCCTTTCAGGAGCGTTGCATAGACCTCTTGCAGGCGGGCGGTGACGGCGAGGAGCGCCGAGACGGGGAAGAGCGCGATCCTGTAGCCGAGCGCCTCCAATGCTTTCGCGCCGAGATAGGGCGTCTTGCCGTCTTCCACGATATTGGCGACGAGGGGAACGCCCTTGAATGTGTCCGCGATTTTCCGCATTTCCTTTTCGTCGCGCGGGGCCTCGATGAAGAGAATGTCGGCGCCGGCTTTCAGGAAAGCCTCGCCGCGGCGAAGCGCCTCGTCCAATCCATGCGTGGCACGGGCATCCGTCCGCGCCATGATCTTGAAGCTCTTCTCCGCGCGCGCATCCGCCGCCGCGCGGATTTTCGCCGCCGCTTCCTCGACGGGCACGACTTCCTTGCCTTCCATATGGCCGCACCGCTTCGGAAAGACCTGATCCTCGATCTGGATGCACTGGGCCCCCGCCTGTTCATAGGCGCGGGCGAGGCGCGCGGCATTGAGCGGGCCGCCATGACCATTGTCGCCATCGGCGATGACGGGCACGGGCGAAGCGGCAGCGGCGATGACGCGGACGCGCTCCATCATTTCGGCGGCGCTGACAAGGCCGATATCGGGCAGGCCGAAGCCCGCGCCCGCGACGCCGAAGCCCGTCATGTAAACGACTTCCGCGCCTGCCTGGGCGGCGAGCTTCGCGGAAAGCGCATCATAGGCGCCGGGCGCGACGATGAGGCCGGGCTGTTTCAGACGTTCATCGAGGCTTGTCATGCGCTTTTCTTCTTTCTTTCCTTCGCCTTGCCGACGCCTTTTTTGCCGATGACTGGCGCCTCGCCCCAATCGGCGCTGACGAGGCGGGCGAGATCGTCCACCGCCTTGCGGCCGAGGTTTTCTTCAAGCGCGGCTTCAAGCGCCATCACGATGTCGAGCGCCTCCTCGCGCATGACCGCACCTTCGGGCGCGAAATGGACAAGCTTGCAGCGGGCATCCTCTGGATCGGGCTCGAGATAGACAAGGCCCTTGGCTTCCAGCTCACGAAGCGCCGTGTTGACCGACTGGCGGGTGACACCGAGAAGGCGGGCAAGCTCCGAGGGGCGGCGGATGCCGGCATGGACGTAGACCATGCACATGGATTCAAGCCGGCGCACACCGCCATGACCGCGGATATCGAGGCTTTTCTGCAGCGCGGCATCGAACCAGATGAAGCGGTTCAAGAGCTGCGCCATCAGAAGGCCGGGCTTTCGCGCCATCGAAGAAAACTCCGCTTGAGGTGTTTGTCAGTTTATCTTACATTTTTCCCGGTCATGCAACGGGAGGTGAGGCATGCCGAGACTGAGGCAGGTCGCGAAAGCGGACGCAGATCCCTTCGCGCAACAACTCTACAAGGTGCTGTTCGGCGAGCGAGACCCTGTGAAGGAACCGGGCACGGCGACGGGGACGCCCGGCAACTGGTGGACCGTGTTCGCGCTGGTGCCGGATGCCTTCAAGCATACGACCGAGGGCTTCCAGTTCTATCGCAGCCCGAAGCGCAAGCTCGATCCGAAGCTGCGCGAACTCGGGCAGATCCGTGCGGGCTTTGCGCGCGGGTCGCAATTCGTGTTCTCGCAGCATTGCAAGGCCTGCCGCGATGTGGGCCTCCGCGAAGAACAGATCACGGCGATACCGCATTGGCCGATCGCGGATTGCTGGTCGCCCGTCGAACGCGCGCTGCTTGCCTATACGGACTGCCTGGTGCTGCAGGGCGGGCGCGTGCCCGACGGGATTTTCGACGAGATGAAGAAATATCTCTCGGACGAAGAGATACTCGAATTCACCTACATCACCACGACCTATGAGATGCATGCGACGATGTCGCGCGCGCTCAGGCTCGAATATGACGATGTGGACGAGCGCGTCGTCGAGATTGCGGCGCCGGAGGGAAGCTCCAACGACGTCATGAGCATGGTCGACGCACAAGGGAAGGAATAAAGCGATGGGCTATCATCATCTGGCGCTTGCCGCGCGCGACATGAAGGCGATTCATGCGTTTTACGAAGGCGTGATGGGTTTCGAGCTTGTGAAGGTGGAAGTGGGACCGGCGCCGGAAGGCGGCTGGGCCAAGCACTTCTTCTACCGGATGGAAGACGATTCGAAATTCATCGCCTTCTGGGAGATGCACGATATTCCGGGGACGGAGGGTTTCGAGACCAGTCTGTCGAAAGCAGCCGGTGTGCCCGACCATATCAACCACATTTCCTTCGATGTGAAGGACCGGGCCGATCTCGACCGCCGCCGCCAGCAATGGCTCGATGCGGGGCTCGATGTGCTGGAGATCGATCATAACTGGTGCCACTCGGTCTATACGAAGGACCCGAACGGCAATTTCGTGGAGTTCTGCCTGACGACCGGCAGCTTCACGAAAGAGGACCGGGAGACGGCGCTGGCTGCACTCACCGCCGAGAAGCCCGACTTCTCGAAGCCGCCGGCCAATGTGCAGTTCCACAAGCCGAAGGCCGCGTGAGGCTCAGAAGCTCGGCGGTGTGCAGGCGGAGACGATGACGCAATCCACCGTTCCGGGATTGTGGAAGCGGTGGGGAAGGCGCGAGTCGAAATAGTAGGCATCGCCGGGCACGAGGCGGCGGACCTCGCCGCCGACGGTAAGCTGCAGCACGCCGGAAATGACGATGCCGCATTCCTCGCCTGCATGGGAGAGCATTTCCTCGCCCGTGTCGGCGCCCGGCTTGTACCGCTCATGCATCATCTGGATGGCGCGGCCACGCGTGTCGCGCCCGACGAGGCGGAAGGAAACGTCTCCGCCCGCGATCTCGCGCAGTTCCTTTGCGGCGTAAAACACCTTGGCGCGTGGCTTCAGGTCCAGCGTCAGGAAATCCGCAATCGAGATCGGGAAGCCGCCCAGCACCTTTTTCAGCGAGCCGATGGAAGGGCTAATGCGGTTCTGCTCGATGAGGGAGATGGTGCCGTTCGTGACCCCGGCGCGCTTGGCGAGTTCGCGCTGGGAGAGGCCATACATCTTGCGCAGCTCGCGGAGCCGCGCACCGATATCCTGCCCCTCCGCTTCGCCCTCGCCTGCCCCGGCCTCGCCGCCGGCGCCATGCGCCCGTCTGAAATCCCCTGCCATTTGTCTAATTTACTAAACAGGCTGCCCAGAGTCACGCGGGAGAGCGCTTGCTTTCCGGGGCGCCCGGACTTTCAATCGCAGAAAATCCTGAACGGAGGCCCGCGATGAGCGCCGATACCACGCCGAACGATCTCGAACCCTTCTGGCTGCCCTTCACGCCGAACCGGCAGTTCAAGCGGGAGCCGCGCCTGCTCTCGCGCGCGAAGGACATGTATTACTACAAGCCGGACGGGACGGCAGTGCTCGACGCGACGGCGGGGCTGTGGTGCTCAAATGCCGGGCATTGCCGCGAGCCGATCGTGAAGGCGATCCAGCAGCAGGCGGGCGAGCTCGACTTCGCGCCGTCCTTCCAGTTCGCGCATCCCAAGGTCTTCGAACTCGCAAGCCGCGTGGCGGCGCTGGCGCCGGCCGATCTCGACCATGTGTTCTTCTGCAATTCGGGATCGGAAGCAGCCGACACGGCGCTCAAGATTGCCATTGCCTATCACCGCGCGAATGGCGAGGCCTCGCGCACCAGGCTCATCGGCCGCGAGCGCGGCTATCACGGCGTCGGCTTCGGCGGCATTTCGGTGGGCGGCATGGTCGCCAACCGGAAGTTCTACGGGCCGCTGCTCGCGGGCACCGACCACCTGCCGCACACCTATAACCGGGCGGAGCAGGCCTACACGGTGGGCGAGCCGGACTGGGGCGCGCATCTTGCCGACGAATTGCAGCGGCTGGTCGATCTTCACGATGCCTCGACCATTGCGGCGGTGATCGTGGAACCGATGGCGGGCTCGACCGGCGTGCTGCCGCCGCCCAAGGGATATCTCAAGCGGCTCCGCGAACTTTGCGAAAAGCATGGCATCCTGCTGATCTTCGACGAGGTCATCACCGGCTTCGGGCGGTTGGGCCATGCGACGGCGGCAGAACGCTTCGGCGTGACGCCCGACATTCTCACCTTCGCGAAGGGCATTACCTCCGGCACGGTGCCGATGGGCGGCTGCGTGGTGCGCAAGCACATCTACGAGGCTTTCCAGACGGGGCCCGATCATGTGATCGACCTTTTCCACGGCTATACCTATTCCGGCCATCCGCTTGCCGCCGCGGCGGCGCTTGCGACGCTCGACCTTTACCGCGACGAGGGATTGTTCGAACAGTCGAAGGAGATGGAGCCGAAAATGGCTGCCGCTGCGATGGGCCTCAAGGGGCATGCGCTGGTGCAGGACATCCGCACCATCGGTTTCGTGGCGGCGTTCGACCTTGCGCCCGTCGAAGGGCTGCCGGGCAAGCGCGGCTTCGATGCGATGCGGGTCGCCTTCCATGACGAGAACATGATGGTGCGCGTGTCGGGCGACACGATCGCCTTCTCGCCGCCGCTCATCGCGGAGGAAGAACACCTTGAGGAAGCCTTCTCGAAATTCCGCCGCGTGCTCGACAAGATCGGCTGAGCGGGAGCCGCGACGCCCTGCCGCAGGGGGCCGTGATTGGAAGGGGGCGGTGCCGTCCCTATCTCTCCAGTGTTCCCTCTGATGGCGCGGGCCAGGTTCCTCCCCCCCTCCCTCGGGCCCGCCCTCAATCTGACCCTCCCGCGCGATACGCGTGGGAGGGTTTTGTTTTCCGGGCCTGCCCCGGCTAGGGGACCTCGTTCTTCCCTGCCTTGAAGGCGCTTTCGCGTTCGGCCCAGCCGAAGATGCCTTTCGACATGAGGGAGAGTTCGGCCTTGCGGCGGGCGCCATAGACGTTCGCACGGGTCATGTGGGCATCGCGGTTTTCGGGCTCGGCCAGCGTTGCGGCTTCGGCGAGGTGGCAGGCGAGGCGCATGTCTTCCTCGCGGCCTGTGGCGGCGAGCTCTTCGGCGCGCTTGCAGAGCTTCGCGACGCCGCCTGCGAGGCTTGCGATCTCGGCGGCGACGACGGCATCGGGCGCGGGCTTCAGCCGCGAGGGATTGCCGTCATACCAGCCGCCATAGAGCCGCCAGATATTGTGGATGATGAATTCCGGCTCGTCATAGACGGGTTTCAGGTATGGCTTGTCCATGTAATGGGCGGGGAGCTTCACGCCGTGGATCAGATCGTCGAGGCGGGCGCCGTCATTCATCATCTGGAGCGAGCGGGAGACGAGGAACTCGAGCGCGGATGCAATCGTGTCGAGGACTCCTGCGATGCGCGCCTTGCCCGAAATGGGGAGGCCGTGAGCGGGCAACAGAAGCTCGGGCTCCTTTGCCGCCATTTCGCGCAGCGCCTTCGCCCATTCAAGCGGGAAACGCTGCACCTTTTGCGGATTGCCGGCATTCGGGAACACCCAGGTGACGAAATCGCCGGAGCAGATGGCTTTATGTTGGGGGATCCAGGCCCAGAGATGATCGTCGGTTTCGCCGATCGCGTGGCGCAATTCGAAATGAAGATCGCCGGAGCGGAATTCCATTGCGTCGCGGAAGGTGACATCCGGATCGACCCAGGGATCGGGACCGAAGCGGCGCACGGGCGGCTTGCCCTGACTGTTATCCGCGCCCGCGCCCATGCGCAATTCGGTTGCGGGGGCGAATTGCCGCGCATTGATGGTGAAGTTGTAGCCATTGGTGAGTTCGTAGCGGCGGAAGCGGGGCCTGACATTCTCATGCCCCGTGATGCGCGGGCGGGGATGGCCCTTCTCGCAGGCCTCGCAGAGAATGGCGCCGGTGCCGCCGACATGATCGGCATGGCCATGCGTGTAGCAGACATGGGCGACGGGCTCGTCCGACCATTTGCGGAGCGATTTCAGGACGCCACCCGCGAAGGCTTCGAGGCTCGTGTCGAAGAGGACGAGGCCATCGCCGGTGCGGAAGGCGACGACATGCGAGAAGGCCTCGATGAGGGCCACGCCATCCGCGACCTCGGAAAGCTCCGTCGTCGGACGGTTGACGAGGCCGGCGCCTTCATAGATGTCGTTGTCGATATAGCGCGCGGATGTGGCGAGAAGATCGGCCATGAGGTTCTCCCTTCTGGTTTTGAGGGAGATTAGCGCAGCCGCAGGCTTCGTCTATCGGGATCGGAGGGAATTTCGTGAGACGGAATTATGTGGAGAGGCTGCCCCTTCACCCCTCCCTCTCCCCGGAGGGGAGAGGGAGAGCTTTCGCTGTCAGTCCTTCTGCTTCAGCCCCAGCATGCCCGCGATCATCTTGTCGAGGGTGCGCTTCGAGGCGAAATTCATGACGAGTTTTTCGGCGAGGCGGCCTTTGACGGCCGAATAGCGGACCTTGGGATTGGGCGTGGTGAGCGCCTTCAGGATCAGTTCGCCGAGCTTTTCGGCGGGGAGGCCGTCGCGGCCCTGGCCGACAAAGACCTTCTGGAAGTTTTCGAGGATCGGGCGGTAGGGCGAATTGGCGTAGCGGGAAATGTCGATCTCTTCGGCCTTGTCCCAGATGGCAGTTTTCACCGGGCCGGGGCCTATCACCACCACGTCGATGCGGAACATCATGAGCTCGCGGCGGAGCGCCTCGGAAAAACCTTCAAGCGCGAATTTCGACGCCGCATAGGGCCCGAGAAAGGGCATGGCGCGGATGCCCGCGACGGAGGAGATGTTGACGATGCGGCCGGGCTCGCCCTTCAGCGCGCGGTCGGTGCCGAGAAGCGGCGCGAAAGCCTGGGTGACGAGGAAGGGGCCCGTCACATTCACTTCCATCTGCTTGCGGAATTCGTCCGGGTCGAGATCGATCAGCGGGCCGGAAACGGCGATGCCAGCATTGTTGACGAGGCCTGCGAGTTTTTCGCCCTTCAGCGCCTCGCGCACCTGCGACGCCGCAAGGGCGATGCCCGCCTCGTCGGTCACGTCGAAGACGAGGGGGACGAAGCTCTCACCGAGATCCTTTTTCAGCGCGGCGGCGTCATCTTCCTTGCGGACGGAGCCGAAGACGCGAAAGCCTTTTTTTGCGAGAACGCGGGCTGCGGCATTGCCGATGCCGGTGGATACGCCTGTGACGACGACGGATTTCATGCGATGTCTCTCCAATGACCAGAAGGGATCAGATGGTCATTTCATTCAAAGTTCAAGATCATATCTGACCCAGTTGCGCGATTTGGCCAGCTTGTCATAGAGCGCGCGCGCCGTCTTGTTGCCGGTATCGGTCTGCCAGTAGAGGCGAAGCCAGCCTTCGGCGCGGCCCCTTTCCGCAAGCGCCCCGATCAGCGCGCGGCCAGCGCCTGCCCCTCGCGCTTCCTCGCGGACGAACAGGTCCTCGAGATAGCAGACGGGCTTCGGGCTCCAGGTGCCGGGATGAAGAAGCGCATGGGCAAAGCCGATGGGCCTGCCTTCGCCTTCCGCAATGAGGCCGATATGGCCCGGCGCGGGGCGCAGGAAGCGTGCCCATGTGTCAGCGGTCGTCTCCGGCGGGAGCGCGGTTTCATAGAAGGCGAGGTAGGCGCTCCACATCCCGCTCCAGACGTCATGGTCGGCGGCGGCGAAAGGGCGGATGCGGACGATCTTCTGCGCACTCATTTGCCGCTCCCTCACCCTTCCCGCCTTCGGCGGGCCCCTTCCCTCTCCCCGGAGGGGAGAGGGAAGGGCTAAATCACGCCGCTGTGGCGCCGCCATCGATCACCATTGTCTGGCCGGTCATGAAGGCGCCGGCGGGGCTTGCGAGAAAGACTGCCGCGCCTGCGATCTCGTCCGGCATGCCGATGCGCTTGAGGGGCGCGCCGGCCGTGGAGCGTTCGAGAATGTCCGGGTTATCCCACAGCGCCTTTGCGAAATAGGTCTTGATGAGGCCCGGCGCGATGCAGTTCACACGGATGTTCGAGGGACCGAACTCGACGGCAAGATTGCGCGCGAGCTGCATGTCGGCCGCCTTCGAGACGCAGTAGGCGCCGAGAATGGGCGAGCCGCGCAGGCCGCCGATGGAGGAGATGATGGTGATGGAGCCATCTTTCCGTTCGACCATCTGCGGCAGGACCATATGAGCGAGCCAGTGGTTCGACTTGATGTTGGCGCCCATGATCTTGTCGAAGGCGTCATCCGGCAGATCCTTCGAGGGACCGAAATAGGGGTTAACGGCTGCGTTGCAGACGAGGCTGTCCACCCTGCCCCATTTCTTCATCGTGGTATCGACCAGGCGCTGGAGGTCCGCCTTGTCGGAAATGTTGCAGGGAACGGCGATAGCGCTGTCCGCATGTTTCGCGTTGATCCCGGCGGCAACCTTGTCGCAGCTGTCGGCCTTGCGGCTGGAGACCACGACTTTCGCGCCATGTTCGGCCATGCGGTGGACGATGGCCTCGCCGATGCCCCGTGTGGAACCGGTGACAATGGCGACCTTTCCTGTCAGATCGAACAGACTCATGACACTTTTTCCCTCCCTTGCGGCGAATTACAGGTTTCGCCCTTGAATTTCCGTTCTCGCCGGGCACGGCCTTTGATAGTCTCACAGACAGACCGGCGGGGTATGGGGTCTTCATACACTATCGAGCACGGGAACTGGAAGGCGGGAACCCATTGTCCCGCCGGGCGTTCCGGTGTCGGGCAACAATTGAATCGGAGCAAAACATGCTGATGAAGAAATTTGCCGTGCTGGCAGTCTGTGCGAGCTTCGGGCTTGCCGCCTGCACCACGCAAGACCCCTATACCGGCGAACAGAAAACAAGCAAGGCAACCTATGGCGCGATCGGCGGCGCGCTGGCCGGCGCGCTGGCCGGCGGCCTGATCGGCAAGGGCGATGCCAAGGACCGGCGCCAGCGGGCGCTGATCGGCGCGGGCGTGGGTGCGCTCGCCGGCGGCGGCATCGGCTACTACATGGACCAGCAGGAAGCCGAACTGACAAAGCGGCTGCGCGCCTCGGGCGTCAGCGTGACGCGCGTCGGCAACGACATCATTCTCAACATGCCGGGCAATGTCACCTTCGCGACCAACTCCTCCGATATCAATGCGCGCTTCTATGAAGTGCTGAACTCGGTGGCGATCGTGCTCAAGGAATACAACCAGACGCTTGTGGACGTGACCGGGCACACCGACTCGACCGGCTCGGCGCAATACAATCTCGAACTGTCTCAGCGGCGCGCGCAGAGCGTGGCCGGCTATCTGATCGGACAGGGGCTCGACGCAAGGCGTTTCTACATCGTCGGCATGGGTCTTTCGCAGCCGATCGCCTCGAACGACACGCCGCAAGGCCGCGAGCAGAACCGTCGTGTGGAAATCCGCCTGTCGCCGCTGACGACAAGCTGATTTCCGGGTTCAGCCCGGATACGGAAGGCCCGGTGGAAATACCGGGCCTTTTTCTTTGACTAACGGGGCGCTGCGAATTGCGTCAGCGGGTTGTAAGGCATGTCGGTGTTGCCGTAGTCGACGCCCATATGCGTCAATTCCGATGTCACCTGCGAGCGGTGATGGGTGGCGTGGTTGAAAAGCTGTGCCCACCAGAAGCTGCGCGGCAGGCGGCGGCCACTGGCCATGGCGATAATCTCGTCGAACCAGCCGGGCGCAGCACTTTCGCACGCGAGGCGGAGCCGCGCATCGAGGCCGATGCGCGCGGCGCGCAGGGTGTCGAACTCCGTTTCGATGCGGCGCTTCGGATCGAAAGGTGGCGGCGCCTCGCCACGGATGTAGCCGAAGATGTGACCATCCACCATCAGGATGTGATCGAGCGTGGCGAGGATATTGCCGAAGAACATGCCGCGATCGCGCATCAGTTCCTCGCGCGGCAGAGGCGCCAGAAGGCCATAGAGCTTTTCGTTCTGCCACTGATTGTAGCGCGACATCTCGACGGCGATCTGGCCATAGCCGCTCATGCAAGCAGCCTTTCGATTTCGGCCATGAGCGCCGCATCGAGCGGGCTCACCTTGCTCGGATAGATGTTCACGAGTTCGCCGGAAGGGCCGATCAGATATTTGTGGAAGTTCCAGCGGGGCCGCGCATCCTCGCCCGCGATCTCGCTCACCCAGCGATAGAAGGGGTGCGCCTCGGCGCCGACGACCTGCTGCTTCGCGGTGAGGGGGAAGGTGATCGAGTAATTCACTTCGCAGAAGCTCGCAATCTCCTGTTCGGTGCCGGGCTCCTGCGCGCCGAAATCGTTCGACGGTACGCCGATGACGGCAAGCCCGCGCGCGCGATACCGTTCCCACAATCCCTGCAGCTCGCGATATTGGGGCGTGAAGCCGCAGCGGCTTGCCGTGTTGACGATGAGGACGGGCTTTCCTTCGAAACGCGACAGGGGCAGCGCCTCGCCGGTGATGGTCTGGAATTCGAATTCAAAGGCCGACATCTGGCTTCCTCCTCGCCTATGCTGCGGCGCTCATTATAGCATGGGCGCAGAAGACGGCGAGGGAGCGGGGTTCATGTGCGATACGCTGGTGGCGCGGGGGACAGGCGCGGCGAAGGGGGCGATGGTCTTTGCCAAGAATTCCGACCGCGAGGCAAACGAGGCGCAATATCCCTTCTTCGCGCCGGCCGCTGCTCACGCGAAAGGCGAGCGGCTGCGCTGCACCTATATTGAAATTCCGCAGGCCGCGCATACCCATGCCGTGCTGCTGTCCCGGCCCTTCTGGATGTGGGGTGCGGAGATGGGCGCGAACGAGCATGGCGTCGTCATCGGCAATGAGGCGGTGCATGCGAAGATTGCGCCTTCCTCCACACCCGCGCTGATCGGCATGGACCTGCTGAGGCTCGGGCTCGAACGGGGCGCGAGCGCGGCGGAGGCGCTCGACACCATCACCCGGCTCCTCGCCGAATATGGGCAAGGCGGGAACTGCGCTCACAAGGGCCGGTTCGAATATCACAATTCCTTCATCGTCGCGGATGCGGCGGAGGCCTTCGTGCTGGAAACGGTGGGGCGCGAATGGGCGGTGGAGCGCGTTGCAACGAAGCGGAGCATCTCGAATACCTATTCCATCGGGCGGGACTATGAGCGGCTGAGCGCGGGCGCGGAAAATCTTGCGCGCGAACATGGGCTACTCACGCGAGGCGAGACGTTCGATTTTGCGGATGTGTTTGCGAACCGGAAACGCTCGGCGCTCGCAAGCGGGCATCAACGCTGGTGCCGGACGACGGCGCTGCTTGATGCGCGGCAGGGCGGGCTCGGCGCTGCCGGCATGATGGCGTTTCTGCGCGACCACGGGGCGCAGGCGGCGCGCAGGCCCGACTGGCGGCCGGACGGGATACTCGGCGGGGCGGTGTCGGCCCATTCGACCTATGGGCCGGTCCGGCGCTTCGGGCAGACGACAGCCTCCTGGGTGGCGGAAACGGATGGCACCCGCATGGTGCACTGGCTGACGGGGACGGCGGCGCCCGATACCGGGATATTCAAGCCGGTCTTCTTCGGGCCGGGCTGGACGGGGGCGGCAATTCCGGATTTCGGGCCGGCGCCTTCCGACATTTTCGATCCGCGCACGCGCTGGTGGCGGCATGAACGGCTGCACCGGGCGGTGCTCGGTAATTATCCGGAGCGGATGGCAGCCTTTGCGGGCGAGCGGGACCGGCTGGAGGCGAGCTTTGTCGAGCGGGTGGAGGCAATTCTCCGGCGGGGCGGGAGCGCGGACGAGGCCACCGCCCTTTCCCGCGCGATCTGGCGGGAGGCCGACCGGGCGGAGGACCGCTGGCTCGATCTCGTGAAGAAAGTGCCCGAGAACCCCGCCTACCGGCCCTCCGGCCCGATGGCGGCCCATTGGGGCGGTCTTGCAAGGCAGGCGCGGTTTCCTGGTTAACGATTTCGCAAGATGCCGCCCATTAAGGTGAAGATCGAGTGAACTTCATCTTGCGCCGTCTCGGGGCGCCTGCGGGGGCATGCGACAATGCGGGAACATCTTGATTTGAGCCGTTCGGGCCGGCAGGCTGCCGCGACCTTGCTCTATCTCGTGCCCTCCGGTGGTCTCGTTTTCGGGCTGATCCATCTCATCGGCTTCGCACCGGAACTTGCGCTTCTGACCGGCCTCATCGCCGCGATGCTCGGCGCGGAAGCCCATGCCGCGATCAACCGCACGATCGAGCGGAAGGAAGTGCGCAAGGAACTGCAGGAACTGACGAGCCTTGCGGCCGGCCTCTCGCGCGATCTCGACGACGCGGCGGACAAGATCATCGAACTGGAAGACCGCATCGAGCGCGAAACGGAAGAGCGCATGGAGCGCATCTTCTCGGAAATCCGCGTGGTGGAAAGCCTCGTGAAGCGGCTTGCAGAAGCGCGCAACTCCGGCGCGGCGCAGCCCATCGAGGCATCGGCGCCTGTGGCCGAGGTGGCGCAGGTGCTGCCGGAAGTGGCCGACAGCATGGTGCCGCCGCCCAGGCCGGAAACGCGGCTTGAGGACATGAACGACGATGAACTGCTCGACACGATCCGTCATTCGCTGGAGACGAACCGCGTCGACCTCTATCTGCAGCCGGTGGTGAACCTGCCGCAGCGAAAGATCATGTATTACGAAGGGCTTTCGCGCCTGCGCACAGAGAGCGGCGAGATTATCCTGCCGCGCGACTATATGCGCGTGGCCGAACCTGCCGGCATGATGCCGACGGTCGACAATATTCTTCTGTTCCGCTGCATCCAGGTGGTGCGCAAGCTCGCCCAGCGCAAGAGCAAGGCGGGTGTGTTCTGCAACATCTCGGCCTTCTCGCTGCTCGACGAGGATTTCTTCCCGCAATTCGTCGAATATATGCAGCACAATACCGATCTTGCGCAGCATCTCATTTTCGAGTTCAGCCAGGCGACGGTGAACGGCGCCGGGCCCGTGGAACAGGCATCGCTCGATGCGCTGGCGGCGCTCGGCTTCCGCTTCTCGATGGACCAGGTGACAGACCTCCGGCTCAACCCGGCGGCGCTGCATGACCGCAATTTCCGCTTCATCAAGGTCTCTTCCGCGACCATGCTCGAGGGCACGCATTCGGCGGGCGACATTCACGCCGCCGATTTGAAGGAACTTCTCAAGCGCAACGGCATCCAGCTCATCGTCGACAAGGTCGAGCAGGAGCGCGAAGTGGTGGACGTGCTCGAATTCAATGTCGATCTCGGCCAGGGCTTCCTGTTCGGCGAGCCGCGCCCGGTGCGCGACAGCGTACTGAAGGAAATGCCCGTGAAGGCGCCCGAGATGCCGCTGGCGGCGGATTGAGGCCCCCTTCCATATCTTTGAATGCAGACGCCCGCTCAATGGCTTATTGCCGGAGCGGGCGTTTGAATAAACGAGGGGATTCGAACTCCTGAAACGGTTGCCCGTTTGGCCGTTTCGCAAACGGCTGCCTTAAGCCACTCAGCCACGTTTCCACCTCTATTTATACTTCGGCACTGCCCTCTCTTCGAAATTTTCGGCGCTAGGCTCGAATTTTCTCTGTCCCAAATGGAGGATTGGATTTCCAGCGTCCGGTTGACAGGGGTGGCCCCCCGGCTATCTTGCCCCGGCCTATCACGCCCCCGCAGGAGAGCCCTCCCATGAGCTTCGCCGACCTCAAGCCCGTCATCGAACGCGCCTTCGAGAACCGCAAAGAGATCAACGCCCAGACCAAGGGCGAGGTGCGCGACGCCGTGAACGAGGCGCTGGCCGCGCTCGACAGCGGCAAGGCGCGGGTGGCCGAGAAGTTTCAGGGCAAATGGGAAGTGCATCAGTGGCTCAAGATGGCCGTGCTGCTGTCCTTCCGGCTGAACGACATGGCGCTGATCGCGGGCGGGCCCGGCGAGAACACCAACTGGTGGGACAAGGTGCCCTCGAAGTTCGAAGGCTGGGGCGAGGCGGAATTCCGCAAGGGCGCTTTCCGCGCGGTGCCGGGGGCTGTTGTCCGCCGCTCGGCCTATATTGCGCCCAACGTCGTGCTGATGCCATCCTTCGTCAATCTTGGCGCCTATGTGGACGAGGGAACGATGGTGGACACATGGGTGACGGTCGGCTCCTGCGCGCAGATCGGCAAAAATTGTCACCTCTCGGGCGGCGTCGGCATTGGCGGCGTGCTGGAGCCCTTGCAGGCGAACCCCGTCATCATCGAGGACAACTGCTTCATCGGCGCGCGCTCGGAAGTGGTGGAAGGCGTGATCGTGGGCGAAGGCGCGGTGCTTTCCATGGGCGTCTTCATTTCCGCCTCGACCAAGATCATCGACCGGCAGACGGGCGAAGTGCATATCGGCAAGGTGCCGCCCTATTCGGTGGTCGTGCCGGGCTCGCTGCCGGGCAAGCCGAACCTCGATGGCTCGCCCGCACCGTCGCTTTATTGCGCTGTCATCGTGAAGACGGTCGATGCGCAGACCCGTGCCAAGACGGCGATCAACGAGCTGCTGCGCGACTGAGCCTGCGTTCACGCCGCAGTCATTTGACGGCTTCGGGGGCGCGGGTTACCAAGGTGCCCATGAACGCGCCTCAGACCCCTGCCCGCCCCTATGATCCGCTTGCCATTGCAGTGGAGCTGATCCGCTGCCCGAGCGTGACGCCTGCGGAAGCGGGGAGCCTTGGCGTCCTCGAAAAATATCTCGGCCCGCTCGGCTTCCGCTGCGAGCGGATGCACTTTTCGGCTGAGGGGACGCCGGATGTCGACAATCTCTATGCGCGGATCGGCACCGAGGCCCCGCATTTCTGCTTTGCGGGACACACGGATGTCGTGCCGGTAGGCGAGGCCTCTGCCTGGACGGTCGACCCCTTTGCGGCGGACATAAAGGATGGCCGCCTTTACGGGCGCGGCGCAGCCGACATGAAGAGCGCGGTTGCGGCATTCGCGGCGGCAGCGGAACGCATTGTCCGTGACGGTTTCAAAGGCTCGATCAGCCTCCTCATCACGGGCGACGAAGAGGGCCCGAGCATCAACGGCACCATCAAGATGCTGCAGGCGCTGGCGGCGCGGGGCGAGACGATCGACCATTGCCTGGTCGGCGAACCGACCAGCGTGGAGCGGCTTGGCGACATGGCGAAAATCGGGCGGCGCGGCAGCATAAACGGCTGGCTGACGGTGAATGGTACTCAGGGCCATGTCGCCTATCCGCATCTCGCCGACAACCCGGTGCCCAGGCTTCTTGAAATGCTCCGGCGGCTCGACGCGCATGTGCTCGATGAAGGAACGGATCATTTCCAGCCGTCCAATTTCGAGATCACTTCGGTCGATGTGGGCAATCAGGCGACGAATGTCATTCCCGGCAGCGCGCGTGCGGTTTTCAACATCCGCTTCAACGATCTTCACACCGGCGCTTCGCTCGACACATGGATGCGCTCGGTCTGCGACGCGGTGACGGCGGAAAGGGGCGGCAGCTACACGCTGAAGACGGTGACGAGCGGCGAGGCGTTTCTCACCGCGCCCGGCGATTTCTCGGCGCTGATTGCGCGCTCCATCGAGAAGGTGACGGGGATTGCGCCCGAGCTTTCGACGACGGGTGGCACATCGGATGCGCGCTTCATTCGCGCCTATGCGCCTGTGGTGGAGTTCGGCCTGCCGAACGCGACCATGCACAAGTCGGACGAGAATGCGGATGTGGACGAGATTTCGCGGCTGGCGGATGTCTATGAGGAAATATTGCGCGGCTATTTCGGCGGGGCCATTTCGTGAACGGGAATGAACTCATCCGCGCGATGACCGGTGCTTTCTATCTGCTGATGGGCGATGAGCGGGCGCGGGGCTGCTTCGACCTTACGCCGGCGGGCGCGATGCGGAGCTTCACGGGGCTACTGCTTTCGCTGCCGGTTCTCTTTTTCTCGTCGACCGCAGCCTGGCGGCTTGCCATGAGCAACGAGAACTTTCCCGTCGAGATTCCCTTCGGGCCCTTCATCACGGCCGAAATGCTTGGCACCATCGTCTTTTGGGCGGCGTTCCTCTATGCCATGTCGCGGATTTCGCGCGCAATGGGGCTTTCCGGCGCCTATCTGCCCTATCTCGTGACCTTCAACTGGGGAATGCTGTTCACCAATCTCGTTTTCGCGCTGCCGCTAGTGCCCTATTCGCTGGGACTTTATGGCGCGGGGCCGGCGCTTTTCTTCATGCTGCCGGCACTTGTCGTTCTCTTCCTCTATCACTGGCGGATTGCGCGCGATGTGCTTGGCGCGGAGCAGGGGCGCGCCATCGCCATCGTGCTCTTCGCGGCGCTGCTCAGTTTTTCCATCGACCAGATTTTCGGATTCCTGCTGATCCCCGCCGGAGGCCTTGCCGGATGAGCGACGAGCGCCCCATCGGCGTGTTCGACAGCGGCATTGGCGGCATCACGGTGCTGAAGGCGCTGCGCGCGACGCTGCCGCATGAAAACCTTGTCTATCTCGGCGACACGGCGCGGCTGCCCTATGGCACGAAGAGCGCGGAAACCGTGACCGCCTATGCGACGCAGGCAACGAAACATCTGCTCGGCCATGATGTGAAGATGGTGGTGATCGCCTGCAATACGGCATCTGCCGTTGCGCTTGAGCCGCTGAAGAAGGCGCTGGCGCCTATCCCCGTGATCGGCGTGATCGAGCCCGGCGCGAAGGCGGGGACGAAAGCGACCAAGACCGGCCGCATCGGCGTCATCGCCACGGAAGCGACGGTGAAGGGCGGCGCATATATGCGCGCGATCCAGGCGGCGATGCCCGGGGCGGAAGTGACGCAGGCGCCGTGCGGGCTTTTCGTGACGCTGGCGGAAGAAGGCTGGGTGAAGGGCGATGTGGCGGAAGCGGCGGCGCGGCGCTATCTCGCGCCGCTCTTCAAAGGGCGGAACGCGCCCGACACGCTGGTGCTTGGCTGCACGCATTTTCCGGTGCTGGCACGCACCATTGCGAAGGTCGTGGGCAAGCAAGTGAAACTTGTCGACTCGGCCGCGACAACCGCGAAGGCGGTGACGGAAGCCCTTGCCGAGCGCGGCCTTGCCGCGAAGCGGAAGGCCAGGGGCAAGACGCGCTTTCTTGCGACCGACAGCACGGAACGCTTTGCGCGCGTGGGCGGTATCTTTTTTGGCGAGGAGATCCGCGCGAGAGATGTCGAGCTTGTGGACATCATGCCGGGGTGAGGCGGCCCCTCACCCAACCCTCTCCCCGGAGGGGAGAGGGCTTAAGCTTTCACTCGTAGTCAACCTGCAGCAAGTAGAGGCCGTCCGGCGGGGCGACGGGGCCGCAGGCGGCGCGGTCCCTTGCGGCGAGCGCCTTTTCGACGTCGCGCTTCGTCCATTTGCCCTCGCCCACCTGCTTCAGCGTGCCGACGAATGAACGCACCTGATTGTGCAGGAAGCTCCGCGCGCGGCAGGTGATCTCGATTTCCTCGGCATAGCGGGCAACGGAAATTTCATCGACGGTTTTTACCGGCGATTTCGCCTGACACTGGACCGAACGGAAGGTCGTGAAATCATGTTTGCCGACAAGCGCCTGCGCGGCGGCGTGCATGGCATCTGCGTCGAGCGGGCGGTTGACGAGCCAGGCCTGACCGCGATCGAGCGTCAAGGGCGCGCGGCGATTGACGATGCGGTACATGTAATGGCGGCGGATGGCGGAGAAGCGCGCCTCGAATGTGTCCGGCACTTCTTCCGCCTCGACAATGGCGACCGGATGGGGCCGCATATGGGCGTTCACCGCATCGCGCAGCGTGTCGCAGGCGACCTGCCTATCGAGATCGACATGGGCGACCTGACCGAGCGCATGGACGCCGGCATCGGTGCGGCCGGCGCCGTTCACCTTCACATCCTGTCCGCAGAAGCCCTTGATGCCTGCTTCCAGCACATGCTGGATGGAGAGGCCGTTTGCCTGCGCCTGCCAGCCGACGAAGGGCACGCCGTCATATTCGATGGTGAGCTTGTAGCGCGGCATCAGCCGACGACCTCGCCGGGCTCGAGAGGGAAGCCGCGCAGGAAATCGCGCGCGAACATGGGTGCCTTGCCGGCGCGCTGCAGCTCGGAAATTTCGAGCGCGCCCTGCCCGCAGGCGATCACGATCGTATCAAGCGCGGAGAGGATTTCGCCGGGCTTGCCGGATTTCGCGGCGGTCACTGCGCGGATCACCTTGATGCGGGTGACCTCGCGGCCGCGCGCGATTTCGAAGTAGGCGCCGGGGAATGGCGTGAGGCCGCGGATATGGCAATCGAGTTCTTTTGCAGGGCGCGACCAGTCGATGCGGGCTTCCGCCTTCTCGATCTTCTTCGCGTAGGTGACGCCTTCTTCCGTTTGCGGGCGGGCTTCGAGCGCACCGCGCGAGAGAGCGGCGAGCGCGCGGACCATAAGCGAGGCGCCGATCTGCGACAGGCGGTCGTGAAGGCTGCCTGCCGTCTCATCGGCTGCGATGGCGACGCGCTCGGCGAGGAGTACGGGGCCGGTGTCGAGCCCTGCTTCCATCTGCATCACCATGACGCCGGTTTCGGCGTCGCCCGCCATGATGGCGCGCTGGATGGGCGCGGCGCCGCGCCAGCGCGGCAGGAGCGAGGCATGAAGATTGAGGCAGCCGAGGCGCGGCGCCTCGAGCACGGGCTTCGGCAGGAGAAGGCCGTAGGCGACGACGATGGCTGCATCGAGATCGAGCGCGGCGAAGACCTGCTGCTCGGCCTCGCCCTTGAGCGAGACGGGGGTGAAGACGGGAATGCCATGCTCTTCAGCAAAGCGGTGCACGGGCGAGGGCTGCTCGGCCATGCCGCGGCCTGCCTTGCGCGGGGGCTGCGAATAGACCGCGACCACCTCATGGCCGGCGGCGAGAATTTCCGCGAGAACGGGAACGGAAAAATCCGGCGTTCCCATGAATGCGAGCCTCAAGCTCAAGCCGGTTCCTTCATGAGCTTCTTCTGCTTCATGAGCTTCTTCAGCATCATGGAGCGCTTGACGCGCGAGAGATGGTCGATGAAGAGGACGCCTTTCAGATGGTCCATCTCGTGCTGCAGGCAGGTAGCGAGAAGTTCGTCGCATTCCTCCTCGCGTATCTCGCCCTGATAATCGAGATAGCGCACACAGCAGCGCGCCGGGCGCTCGACTTCCTCGTAGAGATCGGGGACGGAGAGACAGCCTTCTTCGTAAACGGCCGTATCTTCCGAGGTCCAGATGATTTCCGGGTTCACGAAATAGCGCGGCTGAGGCTTCTCACCTTCGCGGGCAAGGTCCATCACGATGACCTGCTTCGGCACGCCGATCTGGATCGCGGCAAGGCCGATGCCCGGCGCGTCGTACATCGTCTCCAGCATGTCGTCCATCAGCGCGCGCAACTCGTCGTCCACCCGGGAGACGGGTTTCGAGACCTCCTTCAGCCGGGGGTCGGGCGCGGTGATGATTTCGCGTATGGCCATGCGCCTGACATAAGCCCGGGGCGGAAGCCGGTCAAGCCAGCCCGCCCCGGAAGCCCGGATTTCCCCGGTTTTTCGGCTGTTTCAGGCCGGCATCATTCGCACATGGCGACGCAGACCTGGCTTTCATTGATCTGGCCGCCGCAGGAGCGGTAGCACATCTGATAGTCCAGTGTGCATTGCTGGGACTGCTGGCAGGCGCTGTAATTGGCGCTCCGCGAGGGCTCCGACGGCAGGCCGTATTTATCCGGCGCGGCGGCATGAAGCTTCAGGTCGTTGATATATTTGTCGCGCGCCCTTTCATAGGCGATATCGGCGTCCCGGTCCGCCTTCTGGCGGCAGGCGACGATCCTGTCCTGCTCGGCCTTCTGGCAGGATGTTTGCTGCACCTGGCAATTCTGCACGCATTTCATGCCCGCATCGGTCGAAGGCGGCACGAAATCATAGCGCGTTTCCATGACCGGCCCGCAGGCCGCAACCAAAAAGGCGGCAAGAAGCGCCACAAATCCCAAGCGCATGGGAACCCCCAATAAATTTGCCCCGCAGGGCCATCAACCCGGCGCGAATGATAGGCAAATCATCCGGACCGGGTAAGCCGAAAATGAGACAGCCGGGGCCGGCTTGCCGGGGCAGAAGCGGGGAATCGGCTATAGTCCGGGCGGACCTGCGGGAGACTCAAGTATGAGCGATATTCTGATCCTTGTTGCCGTGCTGGCCGCCGCCCTGCTCGGGGCGCTGGCAGCGCTGCTGCTGCGCGGCAGAGGCAATATGGCAGACCCTCAGGTGGCGGAGCTGGCGCGCCAGCAAACGGAACTGATGGGCCGTCTTGCCGCAATGGCGGAGGCACAGGCGCAGACGCGGGCCGAGATCACCTCGACGCTGAACGAGCGGCTGGAAAATGTCAGCCAGCGCATGGGACTGAGCCTCGAATCAAACGCCCAGAAGACCGCGGAGACCCTCGGCAATCTGACTGTGCGGCTCAATGTGATCGACGAGGCGCAGAAGAAGATGACCGAGCTTTCGGGCGAGGTCGTCGGACTGAAGGATATTCTCGCCAACCGGCAGGCGCGCGGCGCCTTCGGGGAGGTGCAGCTGAACGATATCGTGACAAATGCATTGCCTCCGTCGGCCTATAGTTTTCAGACGACACTCAGCAACG
This sequence comes from Parvibaculum sp., assembly GCF_046297875.1. GTDB lineage: Bacteria > Pseudomonadota > Alphaproteobacteria > Parvibaculales > Parvibaculaceae > Parvibaculum. Next base: position 580,783 of record NZ_JBKBHD010000001.1, read on the forward strand.
GAACGCGGGCGGACTGCCTGATCCGGTTGCCTAACCCGCCCGGCCACATCGCCATCGACGCAAAGTTTCCACTCGATGCCTATCACGCGCTTCGCAACGCAAGGGACGAAGCGGAGAAGACGGTGGCGGCGCGGCAATTCCGCAGCGATCTCAACAAGCATGTGGCGGCGATTGCCGAGAAATACATCGTGCCGGGAGAAACGGCAGAATCGGCGCTCATGTTCCTGCCGTCGGAAGCGGTCTATGCCGAACTTCATGCGAGCTTTCCCGACGTTCTGACCAAGAGCTATCAGGCGAGAGTGTGGATCGTGTCGCCCACGACGCTGATGGCAACGCTCAACACGGTGCGCGCGGTGCTGAAAGATGTGGAGATGCGCAAGCAGGCGGGTGTGATTCAGAAATATGTGGGTCTGCTGCTCGGCGATGTGGGGCGGCTCAACGACCGGGTCGGAAGCCTTGAGCGGCACTTCCAGCAGGCTGAAAAGGATATCGGCGATATCCGCAAATCGGCGGATGCGATTTCAAGCCGCGGCGAAAAGATCGAAGCGGTGGAAATGGGCGAAGAGGATGCCGCCGATGCGCTTCCCAAGCCGCCGAAGAAGACTGGCCTGTCCGCCGACTGACCGGCCTCTCCTAAACGGGGAAAAAACGGGTCGCCGTTTCTCCAATCTTTGCTAGTCTCCCCTGAGGCAAACGGGGACAGGCGGCGCCGCAAGCGGGCTGCCATATGGGGGCTTACGCATGGAAGCGATCGAGAGTTTCGTCTCGGCGGCAAATGACATTCTCTGGGGCTGGCCGATGCTCATCGCGCTGGCGGCCACCGGCCTCTTTCTCACCATCGGCTTGCGTTTCATGCCCTGGCGGAAGCTGCCCGAGGGTCTGAAGCTCTCGGTACGCCCCTCGAAAGGCGCGGGCGACATTTCCCCCTTCCAGGCGCTGATGACGGCGCTCGCAGCGACAGTCGGCACCGGCAACATCGCCGGCGTCGCCACCGCGATCTATTTCGGCGGGCCGGGTGCGCTCTTCTATATGTGGGTAATCGCGCTTGTGGGCATGGCGACGAAATATTCCGAATCCGTTCTTGCGGTCGCCTATCGCGAGGTCGACGAACTCGGCAATCATGTCGGCGGCCCGATGTATTACATCAAGAACGGCATCGGCCCGAAATTCCCGAAGCTCGCTCTTGTTCTGGCGCCTGCCTTTGCCGTCTTCACCGCGCTTGCTGGCTTCGGCATCGGCAATGGCGTGCAGGCAAATTCGGTCGCTCATGCGCTGGAGGACAATTTTGCGGTTCCGGCCGCTGTCACCGGCGTCGTGCTGATGATCGTGGTGGGTCTTGTGCTGATCGGCGGCATCAAGCGTATTGCGGAGGTGGCGAGCGCGCTGGTGCCGACCATGATCATCGCCTATATCGGCGGCGCCGTTCTCGTGCTTGCCTATAATTATGCGGCGATCCCCGCCGCCTTCGCGCTCATCTTCCAGTATGCCTTCACGCCGGAGGCCGCCGAAGGCGGCGCCATCGGCGGGGCGATCCTGCTTGCGATCCGCTGGGGCTTCGCGCGCGGCATCTTCTCGAACGAGGCGGGGCTCGGCTCGGCCGCCATAGCCCATGCGGCGGCGAAGACGGACGATCCGATCCAGCAGGGGCTGGTCGGCATGGTGGGCGTCTTCATCGACACGCTCATCGTCTGTACGCTGACGGGCCTCGTCATCATCACGTCGGGGCTCTGGACGGGCGATATCAACGGTGCGGCGCTGACAAGTGCCGCCTTTGCCAATACGCTGCCCTGGGGCGGCACGCTTGTCGCGGTATCGCTTGCGCTCTTTGCCTTCACCACGCTGCTCGGCTGGAGCTATTACGGCGAGCGGGCGGTGGAGTTCCTGTTCGGCGTGAAGGCGATCTGGCCGTATCGCATCGTCTGGGTGCTGGCGATCCCCGTTGGTGCGATGACGAGCCTCGAACTCGTCTGGAACATGGCGGATGCGTTGAACGCCATGATGGCGATACCGAACCTGATCGCGCTCTTCATTCTTGCACCAGCCGTCTTCGCAATGACGCGGAACTACTGGGGCGCAAAAGAGAAGTAGAGCCGGCTCAGAAAGGGCGGCGGGACTTCATGGCGGCTGCAAGCGTGCCGTCGTCGAGATAGTCGAGCTCGCCGCCGACCGGCACACCATGCGCAAGCCGCGACACAGCGATGCTGAGGCCCGAGATGCGGTCGGTTATGTAATGCGCGGTCGTCTGGCCATCGACGGTCGCGTTCATGGCCAGCACGACTTCCCGAACGCCGTCCGTTGAAAGCCGCTCGACGAGCTTGCCGATATTGAGATCGTCGGGGCCGACGCCATCGAGAGCGGAAAGGACACCGCCCAGCACGTGATAGCGGCCCTTGTGTGCCCCTGCCCGCTCCAGCGCCCAGAGATCGCCCACATCCTCCACCACGCAGAGCACATGCGGGTCGCGCGCCGCGTCTACGCAGATGGCGCAGGGGTCTTGCGTGTCGACATTGCCGCAGGTGGAGCAGATGCGCGCCTTGTCCGCCGCATCGGCCATCGCGGCGGCAAGCGGCATAAGCAGCGTTTCCTTTTTCTTGATGAGCTGAAGCACGGCGCGGCGCGCGGAGCGGGGCCCAAGGCCCGGCAGCTTCGCAAGCAGCGCGATCAGGCGCTCGATCTCCGGCCCGGTGACGGCCATGAGGTCAAAGCCCGAGGCCGGGCGGCAGCGGCAGGCCGCCAGCGACCGATTTCATCTTCTCGGCAGCAAGCAGCTCGGCTTTCGATTTCGCGTCGGCGCAGGCAGCGACGATGAGGTCTTCAAGGATTTCGCATTCGTCTTCCTTCATCAGCGAGGGATCGACGGAGACTTTCTTCACCTCGCCCTTGCCCGACATGACGACGCACACCATGCCGCCGCCCGAGCGGCCCTCGACTTCGGCCGCTTCCAGCTCCTGCTGCATGCTGGCCATGCGGGACTGAAGCTGCTGGGCCTGCTTCATGATGTCGAACATATTCTTCACGCGTCGGGCTCCCTGTTGTCATATTCGGCGGCGAAGGCATCGGGATCGATGCCGGGATCGTCGGGATCGGCCGGCATGATCTCCTCGCCTTGCGGCAGTTCGAGACCGGGCTCGCGCACATCGACGATTTCGGCGCCGGGAAAAAGTGCAAGCGCCGCTTTCACCAGCGGGTCTTCCTTCGCACGGTCCTTTGCCGCTTCCTCACGCGACTTCGCCTGTTCGCGAAGCGTCGGTGCGGGCGCGACGGCGCCGCGCGCGATCGACACTAACCAGCGCGCGCCCGTCGCCTTGGACAATGCGTCGGACAGTTCGCTTGCAACAGTCGCGGGCGTGCCCTCAAGCGGGCTGATCTCGATGCGGCCGGCCTCGAAACTCACGACGCGCACACCCGCCTCGAGAATCCCCTTCAGCTTCACCTCGCGGCGCTCGGCGAGCAGCTTCAGTACATCCTCGATGCTCGAGAGAACGAGAGCCGGCGCGGCCTGCATGGGCGCGGGGCGCGGCTCCGTGCGGAGACTGGAGACGGCGCGAAGCTGCGCGCGCGGGCCATCGGAAGGCGGTGCGGCGCCACGCGACGGCGCAGGACCGCCCGTGCCGCCGCTGCCCTTCAACTGCTCCAGCAATTCTTCCGGGCCCGGCCCGTCCGCGACATAGGCAAGGCGCACCAGCACCATTTCGGCGGCTGCGATGGGCCGCGCGGAGGCCTGCACTTCGGTGAGGCCCTTCAGCAGCATCTGCCAGGCGCGCGCGAGCACACGGATCGGCAAGGCCTTTGCCATTTCCGCGCCGCGGCGGCGCTCCGTTTCCGACATGGCGACATCGTCCGCCGCGCCTTCGACGAGTTTGAGGCGCGTCAGCCAATGGGTAAGCTCGGCGAGGTCGGAGAGGACGACGGCGGGATCGGCGCCAACATCATATTGCGCGCGAAGTTCGGTCAGCGCGCCGCCGATATCGCCCTTCATCAAGAGGTCGAAAAGATCGAAGATCCGGGCGCGGTCGGCAAGTCCCAGCATGTCGCGGACATCGGCCTCGCGCACAACATTCTCACCATGCGCGATCGCGCGGTCGAGAAGCGAGAGCGAATCGCGCGCGGAACCATCCGCCGCGCGGGCGATGAGCTTGAGCGCGGCGTCTTCTGCCTCGACATGCTCCTGCTTCGAGACCTTTGCGAGAAGGCCCGAAAGCTCATCGACGGATAGGCGGCGCAGATCGAAACGCTGGCAGCGCGAGAGGACCGTGACCGGCACCTTGCGGATTTCGGTGGTGGCGAAGATGAACTTCACGTGGGCGGGCGGCTCTTCGAGCGTCTTCAGCAGGCCGTTGAAGGCCTGCTTCGAGAGCATGTGAACTTCGTCGATGATGTAGACCTTGTAGCGCGCAGAGACCGGCAGGTAGCGCACGCTGTCGATGATCTCGCGGATGTCGTCGATGCCGGTGCGGGAGGCGGCGTCCATTTCCATGACATCGACATGGCGCGATTCCATGATCGCGTCGCAATGGATGCCGGGGCCGTCTTCCATATGGATCGTCGGCTTGTCCACGCCCGGCTTTTCATAGTTGAGCGCACGGGCAAGGATACGGGCGGTCGTCGTCTTGCCGACGCCGCGGACGCCCGTCAGCATGAAGGCATGGGCGACGCGATCCGTCTCGAAGGCGTTGCGCAGCGTGCGCACCATCGCCTCCTGGCCGACGAGATCCTCGAAGACAGTGGGACGGTATTTGCGGGCGAGAACCTGATAGCCCGTGGCGGCGGCAGGCTTCGCAGGTGCGGGCGCATCGCCGAGATCGAAACCGGGCTCGGTCGCGGGGTCGGGCCTGTGGGGCGCCTCATCATCATGGGCCGCGAGATTTTCCACGCCGTCATCCATGGAAATCGCGGGCTCCTTTGAGGCAAATGGCTGGAAACGGGTGGGAGACTGGACAGCGACCCGAGCGAAACTCGTTACGGCTGCTTCCTTCCGGACCTGACCGGGTTGGCGAGGGACTCGTCCGCGCCAGCCTCCCGAGGGGACTATATCAGGGGAATGGGCGGCGGATGCAAGGCTTGCAGTCCGAATCGGCATTTCGCACGGGAGATTGAGCGGATTTGCGGCCTGTGCCAGTCTGCGCCACCTCGCCATTCAACGACATAACCGGAAACGTCCATGGCCCTGCCCGCAAATCCGAATATTTTTGCCAATAATCCGCTCGACCGCGCGAGCTATCGCCGGGCCGACAAGGCTTGGCTCGATGAGCAGCTGAAGAACCGGGCGAGCCTTTTCGTGCCGTTCCGCCGCCAGAAGCGGCACGACTGGGAGCCCTTCGTGCTGCCGGAAGCGCAGCCGAGCCAAGGCAAGGATATCGGCTGGACACCAGCTTCGCTCCTGCCCGAACTCGCGGGCGACGGCATCACCGTCTTTCTCGGCATCAACAAGCGGGGCAAGGCGCTGTTCGCCGCAGATGTGAGCGGCACGAAGGATGTGGAAAACCATCCGGCGCTAAAGGGACAAGGCGCATTCGAGGATCTGCGCGGGCTTGCGATGGCAGGTGAGATCACGCCGACGGAACTTGCGATCATGGCGCAGGCGAAGTCGATGATCGACTGGCACAGCCGCCACGGCTTCTGCTCGGTCTGCGGTGCGGCAAGCGAGATGGCGGAGGCGGGCTACAAGCGCGTCTGCCCGTCCTGCAAGGCGGAGCATTTTCCGCGCACCGACCCCGTCGTCATCATGCTCGCGACGCACGGCGAGAAGTGTTTTGTGGGCCGGCAGGAAATCTGGCCGAAGGGCATGCATTCGGCGCTGGCGGGATTTGTGGAGCCCGGCGAATCGATCGAGGAAGCAGTGGCGCGCGAGATGGAGGAGGAGGCGGGGATTTCGGTTTCCACCGTCACCTATCACTCGACGCAGCCATGGCCCTATCCCTCATCGCTGATGATCGGCTGTCATGCGGTGGCGGATTCCGAAGAGTTCAAGGTGGACGGCGTCGAGCTTTCCGGCGGGCGCTGGATCACGCGGGAGGAAGCGCGGAAAATTCTCGCCGGCGAGGGCGACGGCACGATCTGGCTGCCGCCGGCCTTCGCGATCGCGCATCAGCTCATCAAGGCTTTTGCCGAGGGAAAGGTCTGATCACTCGCCGGGCGCAATTGCCGCGCGATAGGAATGGGCCTTGTAGACGCCGAGGATTCGCAGCTCGCTCGTGAAGAACTCAAGCTCCTCGAGCGCGAGGCGGACATGGCGCGAGGCGGGGTGGCCTTCGATGTCGGCGTAGAACTGGCTCGCATTGAAGGTGCCTTCGAGCTGGTAGCTTTCGAGCTTCGTCATGTTAACGCCGTTGGTGGCGAAACCGCCCAGCGCCTTGTAGAGCGCGGCAGGTACGTTCCGCACACGGAAAATGAAGCTCGTGATGACGGGTTCGTCTTCGGGCTCGGCGTCGTTCGGCTCCTTCGCCATGATGAGGAAGCGCGTCGTGTTGTGCTCGGCATCCTCGACATTGGCGCGCAGCACATCGAGCCCGTAGATTTCGGCGGCGAGCGTGGAGGCGAGCGCAGCACGCGATGGATCGCCTGCTTCGGCGATCTGGCGGGCGGCACCTGCGGTGTCGGCTGCGACGACCGCCTTCAGGCCCAGTTCACGGATCACGCGGCGGCACTGGCCGAGCGCATGGACATGGCTGTGGACGGATTTCAGTCCATCGAGCGTCGCGCCCTTGAGACCCAGAAGCTGATGACGCACGCGCAGGAAATGCTCGCCCACAATATAAAGTCCGGCACCCGGAATGAGGTGATGCACGTCTGCGACGCGGCCGGCGAGCGAGTTTTCGACCGCGATCATGCCGAGCCGCGCGCGGCCCTCGTTCACGGCAGCGAAGACATTCTCGAATGTATCGCAAGGCAGGCTGACCATATCGGGGCAGGCTTCATGGGCCGCGATATGCGAATTCGCGCCGGGCTCGCCCTGGAAGGCGATGGTCTTTTCCGGCAAGGCGCCATCCGTCATTACACTGATCTCCGGGAGAGCGCCGCACGCGCCTTTTCGAGGTCGGCGGGAGTATCGACACCGAGGGGAACAGTGTCAACGAGCGCCACCTCGATCGACATGCCCGCCTCCAGCGCGCGCAACTGTTCGAGCTTCTCGCGCCGTTCGAGCGGCGATGGCGGCAGCGCGACGAAACGCGCCAGCGCCTCGCGGCGATAGGCATAAAGCCCGATGTGATGATAGAGAGGGCCCGGCCCCCAGGGCGCTGTGGCGCGCGTGAAATAGAGCGCGCGGGCAAGCCGCGCGCCTTCAAAGGCGGCAACGGCCTTCACCACATTCTCGTTGGTGCGTTCTTCCTTGACCGTGATTTCGGCGGCGAGGGTGGAGATGTCGGCGCCGGGACGGATGAGTGCATCATAGGCGGTGCGGATCAGGGCGGGATCGAGCGTCGGCAGGTCGCCCTGCACATTGATGACGATGGAGTGGCGGCCCTCGGGGTCAAGTTCGCAGACCGCCTGCCAGACACGGTCGGAGCCCGAAGGCAGGTCCGGGTCCGTCAGCACGGCCTCGCCGCCCGCCGCATGGACAGCATCCGCGATTTCCGCTTCCGCGGCGGCGACAACGACCCGGCCGATCTCCGCCTCCCTGGCGCGGCGCCAGACCTGGACGATCATCGGGGCACCGCAGATATCGGCCAGCGGCTTGCCCGGCAGGCGGGTCGAGGCCATGCGGGCAGGTATCACCACGATCGGATGTCCGGCTGCGTCGCTTCCCTTCACCGCCGTTCGATCCGGCATGCTCTCTGCCCCCTCATGCGCGGCATCCGCGAATATGGTTTCGTCATGGTGCGGCGGATCGCCGCAATTCCCAAGCCCTGCCTTCGTCCATGCCGGAGCGACGGGCGAAATGGGCGCCCCGCGCGGCACAATTTCCTTGATTCACGCGGATTTGGCGTTCTTATACGGCTTGCGGCGAAGCGGCGGAAGCGGCTAATCTCCGCGCAATTCTGCGGGGGGCCTCGCCTGGAAGGCGAAACGTCCCTTTCCCGTGCGATCCCATTCGTACCGAGGCCAAACCCGCCAAGAAATCAACGAACCGGCCGGAGCAGGAGCCAATGGACTCATTCGAATTCAACAAGATTGCCGGAGCGGTGCTCGGGTCCATTCTCTTCGTCATGACGATCGGCATTCTGGCCAGCATGTTCTACCACACGGAGGAAGCCAATCCGCTGGCCTATCCGGTGGCGGAAGCCGAGACGGGCGGCGAAACCGGCGGCGGCACGGTCGTCGAGGAAGTCCCCTTCGCAACGCTGCTCGCACAGGCCGATGTGGGCCGCGGCGAGCGCGCCTCGCGCAAGTGCACCGCCTGCCACACCTTCGAGGAAGGCGGCCCGGCGCGCATCGGCCCGAATCTCTATGCCATGATCGGTGCGCCGCATGCCCATATGGCCGGTTTCGCCTATTCGGCGGCGATGCAGGCCAAGAGCAACGAGCCCTGGACCTTCGAGGAGCTCGACCACTTCATCGAGAACCCGCGCGGCTATCTGCCGGGCACGATCATGAGCTTTGCCGGTATCCGCAATGCGCAGGAACGCGCCGACCTCATCGTCTACATGAACACGCTCGGCTCGAACAAGCCGCTGCCGGAAGCGCCTGCGGCACCCGCAGAAGAAGCGCCGGCGAATGGCGGCGAGGAAGCCCCGGCAGCCGAATAAGCACCAGCGGCCGGACGAGACCCGAACGCGCCCGGAGCAATCCGGGCGCGTTTTCGTTTGCGCCATGCGTTCCGTTTCGCGTTTCGCGCCGGATGACTTTGTTTTAACGCGCTTTACGGGCTAAAACGGGTCACAATATCCTGGCGATCCGAGGGGATGCGGCACGGCGGCCCGATATGTCCGGCACGGGCTGCCGGACAAGAGGGAGAGGGAGTGTGCGTGGTTTGATGACCAGGCCAGTGCTTGGCGCGGCGGCATTTGCCGTCGTGGCAGTGGCGGCGATTTTCTATTTCATGTCCGGTTCCTCGACCGGGCCGGCGGGCGCGCCGGCAGAGGGCCAGGCGCTGGACAGCGCAGGAGCCGCCGAAAGGCCGACCGAGATCGTTGCGTCCGATCCCTTTCTTTCGCCCGATTTCGACCCTGAAGCGCCCCGGCATGGATCGTCGCTTTTCGGCGAACTCAAATACGGGCCCGACTTTCCGCATTTCGACTATGTGAACCCCAACGCGCCGAAGGGCGGACTGCTGCGCTATGGCGTGATCGGCAGTTTCGACAGCCTCAACCTTTTCATCGTGAAGGGACAGAAAGCAGCGGGCCTCGGCCTCATCTACGATACGCTGATGGCGCGCAGCCTCGACGAGCCGACCAGTGAATATGGACTTCTTGCCGAATGCGTACGTCATCCGGCGGACTATTCCTCCGTCACCTATGTGCTGCGTGATGGCGCGCGCTTCCATGACGGCGAGAGAGTGAAACCCGAAGACGTGATCTGGACGCTCGAGACGCTGAAGAAGAGCGATCCCTTCTACGGCGCCTACTACGCCAATGTAATTTCCGCCGAACAGACGGGTACGCGCGAAATCACCTTCCAGTTCGACATGACGGGCAATCGCGAGCTGCCGCAAATTGTCGGCCAGATGCCCGTGCTGCCCAAGCACTACTGGCTGGGCAAGGATGCGCGGGGGCGCGAACGGAATTTCGCGGAAACGACGCTCGAGCCGCCGCTTGGCAGCGGCCCCTACCGGGTGGACGCGGTGGCGACGGGACGGTCCGTCACCTATGAGCGGGTTGAAGACTACTGGGCGAAGGATCTGCCCGTGATGATCGGGCACAACAATTTCGATCGCATCCGCTTCGAATATTACCGCGACGGCACCGTGGCGCTTGAGGCGCTGAAGGGAAACCGGCTCGACTTCCGCATCGAGAACAGTGCGCGCAACTGGGCGACCGGCTACGAGATTGCCGCCGTCAGGCGCGGCGATCTCAAGAAGGAAGAAATCCCCTCGCTCAATCCGCAGGGAATGCAGGGCTTCGCCTTCAACATCCGCCGCGACAAGTTCAAGGATCCGCGGGTGCGCGAAGCCTTCAACTGGGCCTTCGACTTCGAGTGGATGAACAAGACACTTTTCTACGACCAATATACGCGCAGCTACAGCTACTTCTCCAATTCCGATCTTGCGGCGACGGGCCTGCCCGAAGGACGCGAGCTTGAGATTCTGAATGCGTTCCGAGACCAGCTTCCGCCGGCCGTCTTCACCACGGAATTCAGAAATCCGGCGACGGACGGCAGCGGCAGCAACCGCGCCAATCTGCGCCGCGCAACGCAGCTACTCGAAGAAGCCGGCTGGACGGTGAAGGACGGAAAGCTCGTCAACGAGAAAGGCGAGCCTTTTACGGTGGAATTCCTGCTGGCGGAGCCGACATTCGAGCGCATCATCGGGCCCTACCGGCAGGCGCTGGAGCGGCTTGGCATTACGTCGAACATTCGCGTGGTGGACACGGCGCAATATCAGAACCGCGAGGACAATCGCGATTTCGACATCATCGTGCAGACTTTCGGGCAATCGGTATCGCCCGGAAACGAGCAGCGCGACTACTGGAGTTGCGCCGCGGCCGAACGGCCGGGCAGCCGGAACGTGATCGGCATTTGCGATCCGGCGATCGACGCGATCATCGACCGCATCATATTTGCCGAAAGCCGGGCCGACCTCGTGGCCGCGACGAAGGCTCTCGACCGTGTGCTGCTGGCCGGACACTACGTCGTGCCGCAGTGGTATGCGGGCGTGACGCGGGTGGCCTACTGGTCTCGGCTGAAACATCCCGACGTGATGCCCGCCTATAATATCGGCTTCCCGATCATCTGGTGGATGGACGAGAGCGCGCCGCAAGCGGAAGAGGGCGAATGACACGACGGGGCGGAATTTCGCGGCGCGAGATTCTGGCGCTGACGGGCGGCGCCGCGATGGCGGCGCTGCTGCCAGGCGGCATTGCCCGCGCCGGTGAAAAGCGGCACGGCATGTCGATTTTCGGCGAGCTGAAATACGCGCCGGACTTTACGCGTTTCGACTATGTGAACCCCAAGGCGCCGAAGGGCGGCACGTTTTCGCAGATCGGGCCGGCGGCTGCCTTCAATGCCTCGTTCAACACTTTCGACACGCTGAACGGTTATGTGCTGAGAGGCGCGGCGCCACAGGGGCTCGACCTCATATTCGACACGCTGATGGTGCGGGCCTATGACGAGCCGGATGCGCTCTACGGACTTGTCGCCGAAAGTGTCGAGGCATCGGCTGATGGCAGGACGCTCATCTTCCATCTGCGGAAGGAAGCGCGCTTCCATGACGGCACGGCGCTGACGGCGGAGGACGCCGCCTTTTCCTTTGTGCTGCTGAAGGAACAGGGGCATCCGCTGATCTCGCAGAATCTGAGAGAGATGGAAGCGGCGGTGGCGCGCGATGCGCATACACTCGAGATTTCTTTCACCGGCAACCAGACACGCGACCTGCCTCTTTTCATGGCGAGCGTACTGCCGGTCTTCTCGAAGGCCTATTACACGGCAAACGACTTCGCGGCCTCGACGCTGACGCCGCCGCTTGGCAGCGGGCCCTACAGGATCGGCGATTTTCGCGCGGCGCGGCACATCACCTATATTCGCGTTGAAGACTACTGGGCGCGCGACCTGCCGGTGAATGTGGGTCACTGGAATTTCGACCGGGTTCGCTTTGAATATTTCCGCGACCGCACCGCACAGTTCGAAGCCTTCAAGGCGGGGAACTACCTCTTCCGCGAGGAATTCACCTCGAAGGTCTGGGCGACGGAATACAACTTCCCCGCCGTGCGCGACGGGCGCGTGAAGCTGATGACGCTGCCGGACGACACGCCTTCGGGCGCGCAGGGCTGGTTCCTCAATATGCGGCGCGAGAAATTCCAGGACCGGCGGGTGCGAGAGGCGCTCTCGCTTGCCTTCGATTTCGAGTGGACCAACAAGAACATCTTTTACGACCTCTACGAACGCACCGGGAGCTATTTCGAAAATTCGCCGATGAAGGCGGCGGGCAAGCCCGATGCGGACGAACTGGCGCTGCTCGAGCCTTTCCGCGCGACGCTTCACGAGGATGTTTTCGGCGAAGCGGTGACGCCGCCCGTGAGCGACGGCTCGGGGCAGGACCGCGCGCTGCTGCGCCGCGCGGCGCAGCTGCTGGACGAGGCCGGATGGACGGTTGCAGGCGGCAAGCGGCGCAATGCGGCGGGCGAGCAGTTCACGATCGAATTTCTCGACAATGACCCGATCGTGGAGCGGCTGACGGCGCCCCTCGTCAAGAATTTGCGGCTTCTCGGCATCGAGGCGAGCATCCGCGTCGTCGATTCCTCGCAGCATCAGCAGCGGCGCGACAATTACGATTTCGATGTGATGATCCAGCGCTATCCGCTGGGGCTGACGCCGGGGATCGAGATTCGCAGCTACTGGACGAGCGAATTTGCCGCCGTGCCGGGCGGGCGCAACCTTTCGGGCATTGCCGACCCTGCGATCGACGCACTGGTGGAAAAGGTGATTGCGGCGGAGACGCGGGAGGAACAGGTGATCGCGGCACGCGCGCTCGACCGGGTGCTGCGGGCGGGCCATTACTGGATACCGCAGTGGCACAAGAAGTCGCATCACATCGCCTTCTGGGACAAGTTTGCCTGGCCGGAGACGAAGCCGAAGTATACGCGCGGCGTGCTCGAGACCTGGTGGAGCGATACGACAAAGGCCGGGCTTGCCGGCGCGAAGGACTGACCCGACATGTCTGCCTATATCCTGCGCCGGCTTGCCCTGATGATCCCGACCATCTTCGGGATCATGCTTGTGAGCTTTGCGCTGATCCAGTTTGCGCCGGGCGGGCCGGTGGAGCGCATCATTGCGCAGCTGCAGGGAACGGAAGTTTCGGCCACGGCGCGGATCGGTGGCGCGGCGGGCGGCGACTTCTCGATGCAGGCGCAGATGTCGGGCGCGGATGCCGCCATGAACAGCAAGTATCGCGGCGCGCAGGGGCTCGACCCGGAATTCATCAAATCGCTGGAGCAGCAGTTCGGCTTCGACAAGCCGGCGCATGAACGCTTTGCCAAGATGATCTGGGATTATGCGCGCTTCGATTTCGGCCAGAGCTATTTCCGCGATGTGAGCGTCTTGAGCCTGATTGCGGAGAAGCTGCCGGTTTCGATTTCGCTCGGGCTCTGGACGACGCTCATCACCTACATGATTTCCATTCCGCTCGGCATTCGCAAGGCAGTGCGCGACGGATCGAACTTCGATACATGGACGAGCGGTGTCATCATTGTCGGCTATGCCGTGCCGGGTTTTCTGTTCGCTGTGTTCCTGATCGTGCTATTCGCCGGCGGTTCCTACTGGTCGGTCTTTCCGCTGCGGGGCCTCACCTCAGACGATTGGGAGACCTACAGCCTTGCGGGCAAGGTTCTCGACTATCTCTGGCACATGGTCCTGCCGATCACGGCCATGGTGATCGGCTCTTTCGCCACGACGAGCCTTCTCACCAAGAATTCCTTTCTCGACGAAATCCGCAAACAGTATGTGATGACGGCACGGGCGAAGGGGCTCTCCGAATCCCAGGTGCTTTACGGCCATGTGTTCCGTAACGCCATGCTCATCATCATTGCCGGCTTTCCCGGCGCCTTTATCGGCGCCTTCTTCACAGGTGCGCTGCTGATCGAGCAGATTTTCTCGCTCGACGGACTTGGCCTTCTCTCCTTCGAATCGATCGTCAACCGGGATTATCCGGTGGTGTTCGCAACGCTTTATATCTTCGGCCTGCTCGGCCTCGTGATCTCGCTCATTTCCGACCTCACCTATACATGGGTCGATCCGAGGATCGACTTCGAGACGAGGGAGGTGTGAGATGAGCGATGCGGCGACGGCCACGCTTTTCTCGCGCTTCCGCAGGCGGCCCTTGAGCCCGATCAACCAGCGGCGATGGCGCAATTTCAAGGCGAACAAGCGCGGCTACTGGAGCCTGTGGATCTTCAGCGTTCTTTTCGTTTTGTCGCTCTTTGCGGAGTTCATCGCAAACGACAGGCCGATCCTTCTGACCTACAATGGCGACGTCTATTTCCCGGTTCTCGTCTCCTATCCAGAGACGACATTCGGCGGCGAGTTCGAAACGACGGCCGATTACCGCGATCCTTTCGTGCAGGAGCTGATCCGCGATGCGGGCGGCATCATGGTCTGGCCGCTGATCGAATATTCCTATCGGACGATCAACCTGAACCGCCGCGCCACATCGCCCCCTTCCGCCGACAACTGGCTCGGCACGGACGATCAGGGGCGCGACGTGGCGGCGCGGCTCATTTATGGATTTCGCATTTCGGTGCTGTTCGGGCTGACGCTCACCTTCTTTTCCTCGATCATCGGTGTGACGGCGGGCGCGCTGCAGGGCTATTTCGGCGGCTGGACCGACCTTCTCGGCCAGCGCTTCATCGAAATCTGGACCAGCGTGCCGCAGCTTTATCTGCTCATCATCATTGCCTCGATCATCGAACCGAGCTTCTGGATATTGCTCGGCATATTGCTGCTTTTCTCGTGGGTGGCGCTGGTGGGCGTGGTGCGTGCGGAATTCCTGCGCGCACGCAACTTCGAATATGTGAATGCGGCGCGCGCCATGGGGCTCGGCAATGGCAAGATCATGTTCCGTCATCTGCTGCCCAATGCGATGGTGGCGACGCTGACCTTCATGCCTTTCATTCTGAATTCGTCGATCACCACGCTGACGGCGCTCGACTTCCTCGGCTTCGGCCTGCCGCCCGGCTCGCCCTCGCTTGGCGAATTGCTGCAGCAGGGCAAGGCGAACCTTCAGGCGCCCTGGCTCGGGCTCACCGGTTTCTTTGCCATTGCAACCATGCTGAGCCTTCTGATCTTCATCGGCGAAGCGGTGCGCGACGCCTTCGACCCGCGCAAGGTGATGCGATGACGGCGCCGCTTGTCGATGTTCGCGACCTCTCGGTCGCCTTCCGCTCGGACGGCAAGGAAGTGCTTGCCGTCGACCGGATTTCCTTCGACATCGAGCCAGGAGAGACCGTCGCTCTGGTCGGCGAGTCGGGATCGGGGAAATCCGTTTCCGCACTCTCGATCATGCAGCTTCTGAACTATCCGCAGGCTTTCCATCCCTCCGGCGAGATCATGTTCGAAGGGCAGAACCTTATCGGTGCCGATGAGAAGACAATGCGGAAAATTCGCGGCAACAAGATCACCATGGTGTTTCAAGAACCGCTGACTTCGCTCAACCCGCTGCACACGATCGAGCGGCAGGTGGGCGAAGTGCTGATCGAGCACAAGGGCTTGCGGGGACCGGCGGTACGGGCGCGCGTGCTCGATCTTCTGAAGCGGGTCGGCATTCCCAACGCAGAGGAGCGGCTCGACGCCTATCCGCACCAGCTTTCGGGCGGGCAGCGCCAGCGTGTGGTGATTGCGCTTGCGCTTGCCAACGAGCCGCAACTGCTGATCGCCGACGAGCCGACTACGGCGCTCGATGTGACGGTGCAGGCGCAGATCCTGAAACTGCTGATGGACCTCAAGCGCGAGACAGGCATGGCGCTGCTGCTCATCACGCATGATCTCGGCATTGTGCGGAAGATGACCGATCGCGTGCATGTGATGACGAAGGGCAAGATCGTCGAGCACGGTCCGACGGAACAGGTGTTTTCCTCGCCGCAGCATGCCTATACGCAGCATCTTCTCGCTTCGGAGCCGAAGGGCCGTTCGCTTGGCGCGGCAGCAGACGGGCCTGTCGTCATGGAAGCGGACCATCTCAAGGTCTGGTTTCCTATCAAGTGCGGACTGCTGCGCCAGACCGTCGGCCATGTGAAGGCGGTGGACGGCATATCGGTGAAGCTCCGCGAAGGGCGGACGCTCGGCGTGGTGGGCGAATCGGGCTCCGGCAAGACGACGCTTGGCCTTGCGCTGATGCGGCTTCTTTCTAGCGATGGCGAGATCCGCTTCGACGGGCAGAATATCCAGGGCCTGAAATCGAAAGAGATGCGGCCGCTTCGGCGCAACATGCAGATCGTGTTCCAGGACCCGTTCGGCTCCTTGAGCCCGCGCATGTCCGTGTCGGAAATCGTGGGTGAGGGACTTGAGATCCAGCACCCCGAAATGAGCGCAGCAGACCGGCGCGCGCAGGTGACGGAGGCACTGCGCGAAGTCGGGCTCGACCCTTCCATGCAGGATCGCTACCCGCATGAATTTTCCGGCGGGCAGCGCCAGCGCATCGCCATTGCACGCGCGATGGCGCTGAAGCCGCGCTTCGTGATGCTGGACGAGCCGACATCGGCACTCGACATGTCGGTGCAGGCGCAGATTGTCGACCTGTTGCGCGATCTGCAGCGCCGCCACAACCTCGCCTATCTCTTCATCAGCCATGATCTGAAGGTGGTGCGCGCGCTCGCCGACGACATCATCGTGATGAAGGGCGGCAAGGTAGTGGAGGCAGGCAGCGCCGACGAGATTTTCGAGCGGCCGGATACCGACTACACGCGGGCACTGATGGCAGCCGCTTTCAATCTCGAAGCCTCGCCGGAAGGCGTCGTCGCCGGGTAAGTTGCCGCTAGGTGAATCGCTTGATGCTCGTTACATGGCCGGCATCGGAGCGCGCAATGCGCGACATGGCGATGTCGAGCCGTTCCACGGCGACCTGCATGTGATGGGCGTTGGCGTGGATCATGCGTTCGGCGTCGAGCATGATGCCGACATGACCCCGCCAGAAAACCAGATCGCCGCGGCGGAGCGAGGTGAAGTCGATCGGTTCGGGCAGCGGCTCGCCAAGCGTCGCCTCCTGCATATCGGTGTCGCGCAGGGAGGAAATGCCCGCCCGCTCGAGCGACATCTGCACGAGGCCCGAGCAATCGAGGCCGAGACTGTCGCGCCCGCCCCAGAGATAGGGAACGCCGGTAAATTCTTCTGCCACGGATACGAAATCGCGGACATGCGCGCCAATGGGCGCGAGATGCGCGGTGAAAACGAAACCGCCGCCTTCGATCTCGCTGAAATTTCCCTTCGCGCCCGTGACCTTGAGTTTCGCATTCATGGAAAGGGGCGTTGCAGGGCGCGTTTTCAGATCGGCTTTCGGGTAGATGAAGCTGCGAAGCGCGGCGAGCGTATGCGTCGGGTTCACCACGCGCGCGCCGAGGCCCTTCGCATCGACATAGCCGACATAATCGTCGAGCGCGGCCTGGCCCCACGCCCAGCCGTTCTTTTCCTCATAGACGCGGAAAGTCTCGCCGAAGAGCAATTGCGTATCCATCGGCGCGGCGGGTTCGGGCTCACGCAGCAAGGCAAGGTTTGGCAGGATGACACGGCGGTCCACGCCTTCCACGAAGCGCGCTGCCTTGACCTCGCCCCGAAGATGGGCGGCCGCAAGGTCGTCGCGGTAGGGATTGAGACGATGATCGGGCCCGCGAATGCGGCTCATGCGATGAGGCCCCGCGAGGAGCGGACGATGATCTCGGCGAAATCGCGCATGAAAGCCGAGCCTTTCACCGTGCGCTGAACCAGCACATTGCGGCGGTCGGCCTCGTCGCGCAGCCGCTTCAGGAGATCGAGCCCGCCCAGCGTGTCGAGCGCGCGGGTGATCGCCGGCTTCGAGACGCCAAGCGTTGCCGCCAGTCCCCTGACAGTGTGCGGCGGCGGATCGAGATAGACGATGAACATGATCGCAAGCTGCCTCGACGACAGGTCGGGCCCTTCCTGGCGGACCGACTGAAGCACCACATCGTGCCAGAGCGACAAAGCCTGAACGGGCTTCAGCCCCCCGGCAGCGGGCATGGAAAGTTCCGGCATGGCGTCCCCCCAACGCTACCCCGACCTCTGCCCGGTTCCCTCCGTTCCGGGCCCGTATCAGTCTAGCGGCGGGAACAGAACCGGCAAGCCTCAGGCGCCATATCTGCGGCGGATAAGGTGATAAAGGGCGCGGATGCCCTGGGCCTCGCCACCGACGGGGCGGCCGGGCCGCGGCTTCGGCGCCCAGCCATAAATGTCGAAATGAACGTAAGAGCGGGCCTTTTCGACGAAGCGGCGCAGGAAAAGCGCTGCCGTGACCGAGCCTGCAAAAGGCCCGTCCGAGACGTGGTTTACATCGGCGATCTTGCTTTCGAGCCAGCTGTCATAGGGCTTCCAGAGCGGCATCCGCCACATCGGATC
Organism: Parvibaculum sp.; assembly: GCF_046297875.1. Lineage (GTDB taxonomy): Bacteria > Pseudomonadota > Alphaproteobacteria > Parvibaculales > Parvibaculaceae > Parvibaculum. The sequence continues at coordinate 598,933 of NZ_JBKBHD010000001.1, forward strand.
TGCCATGGCCACGGCGGAGGCGGCGAGTTCGCCGGCCAGCGCCTCGTCATCGGTATAAAAGGGCGGGAGGTCCGGCCCGAGCGCCGTGCGGGCGGCGCCTGTGAGCGTCGCCATGTCGATGATGAGATCGGGCACTTCGCTGTCGGCCTCGGTGAGCGCATCGGCGAGCACGAGGCGGCCTTCGGCATCGGTGTTGCCGATTTCGACGGTGATGCCCTTGCGACTCGGCAGCACGTCGCCCGGCCGGAAAGCATTGCCCGAAACGCTGTTCTCCACGGCGGGGATCAGCACACGCAGGCGAATGTCGAGCCGTGCTTCCATCAGCATCTGGGCGAGTGCAAGGACACAGGCCGCACCGCCCATATCCTTCTTCATCAGGAGCATGGCGCTTGAAGGCTTGAGATCGAGGCCGCCCGTATCGAAGCAGACGCCCTTGCCGACCAGTGTGACCTTCGGCGCCTCCGCCCTGCCCCAGCGCATGTCGATCAATCGTGGCGCAATGGCGGCCGCTCGGCCCACGGCATGGATCATCGGATAGTTTTCCGCGAGCAGCGCTTCGCCCTCGATCACCTTGAACTCAGCGCCCTGTGCCTCGGCGACGTGGGCGGCGGCGGCGGCCAGATCGGCGGGGCCCATGTCGCCTGCCGGTGTGTTGATGAGATCGCGGGCAAGGAAGGTTGCGCGCGCAAGGCGGCTCACCTCCTCGCCATCGACGCCATCGGGCAGCACAAGGCGCGGCCAGTCGCGCGGGTTTCCGGAATAGCGCGTGAAGCGATAGGTGCCGAGCGCGAAACCGAACGCGGCCTTCTCAGCCTCGATGTGAATATCACCCGCAAGCCGATAGTCGCCGAGCGGCAGGGCGGCAGGAAGCGCGCCGGTGACGAAGGCATCGCTGCCATCGCCGAGGCCGAGCAGGACGCCCGCAAGCCCGCCCGAGCCATCCGGCAGCAGCAGAACCTTGCCGGCCTCACCCTTGAAGCCTGAGGTTGCGACCCAGGCAGCACCCGGCCCGGCATGGGTTTCGCACCAGTTGCCCGTGTCGCCTGTGCGCACGAGCCAGACCGGCGTGGCCGCCGCATCCTTCCGGGAGATGAAAATGTCGAGCAAGGGCGTATCCGTCCGGCTTCGAGGAAAGAGATGATTTCGCTGGCTCGAAACCTTATAGAGTGGCCGGAATGCCCGCAACGGCAAGCCTTACAAGCATGCAGGGAAGCGAGAGAGACCAATGAGCGCCTATGAGTTCGAACTGGTGATCGGCGACAAGAACTGGTCGAGCTGGAGCCTCCGGCCATGGCTCCTGATGCGGCAGGCAGGCATTCCCTTCAGGGAAACCTCAATCCGGCTGCGGCAGGAGGACACCAAGGCGCAAATCCTTGCCCACGCGCCGGCGGGCCAGGTGCCCGCGCTCAAATGGCGCGATGTGGTGATCGGGGACTCGCTGGCGATTTGCGAGACGATTGCGGACCTCTATCCGGCAAAGAACCTCTGGCCTGCGGACGGCGTGGCGCGGGCGGTGGCACGCAGTGCGGCGGCGGAAATGCATTCCGGTTTTCAGGATCTTCGCCGCGACATGCCGATGTCGATCCTCGACCGTTTTCCCGGCGAGGGGCACAGCGAGGGGGCGCTTGCCAATGCGCGGCGCGCGATCGAGATATGGCGCGGGGCGCGGCACCGCTTCGGGCGGCAGGCAGCGCAGGATCACGGTTTCCTGTTCGGGCGCTTCGGCGTTGCGGATGCGATGTATGCGCCGGTCGTGACCCGGTTTCAAACCTATGGCGTCGATCTTGAAGCGCTGGGCGACGATGGCACGGCGCGCGCCTACATGGAGGCGATCCTGACACTGCCCGCCATGCGCGACTGGATCGAGGGCGCGGCGGCGGAAGAAAAGGCGAAGGCCGGCGCTTAAGGTCTTTCCGGCGCCGGGCCGGGCGGCAGGGCACCATTCTCGACAAGGCCGCGCGCTGCATAATACCGGGCGGCCCCTTCATGCAAAGGCACGGGCAGCGAGGCGATGGCGAAGCGTTCCGCCTCGCCTGCATTGCCAGGCAGAAGACCGGCAAGGCCGGAGCCCGACAGCAGCTGCCGGTTGCCCGGATAGAACAGCGTCTCCGTGATGCGGTAGACGAGATCGGCATCGACACTCTCGTTCACCACCCAGATCATCGAGACGCCGAGCGTGCGCGTTTCGGGAATGAAGCGATAGAGCCCGTCGGGAATTTCGACCTGCTGGAAGTTCGAACCGGGGCGGACGAGCTGCTGCAGCTCATCATCATCGAGCGGTACGATATCGATGGCGCCGCGATCAGCGAGGCTCGCAATCTCCGCAGAGGGCAGCGCATCGACGAGGAAGAATGCATCAAGCTGGCCGCGCAGCAGAAGGTCGATCGCAGTGGGCGTATCATTTTCGAAGAGCTGCACGGTGCGGCGGCCAAGGCTGTGAACCGCGAGGACCGGAAGGGCCGCCTCGCGCGTGCCCGAGCCGATGGATCCAACCGAGACGCGCATGTCCTTCAGATCGGCGATGCCACCGATCTCGGCATTGCGGCGGGCGACGAGATAAAGCGCTTCGCGGTAGACGCCGGCGATGGCGCGCAGATTGCGCACAGGCGGCTCGCCGCGAAAGGGCGTTTCCGCGCGCGTGGCCAGATCGAGCACGGGGGCGGCGACGAGCGCGGATTCGAAATGCTGCGAACTGACAGCGCGTACATTCGCAACCGGACCGGCAGAGGATTTCGCCACCGCAACAAGCCCCGCCACGCCGCAGGGCAGGCCCCGCTCGCAGCGCGGCGTGCCGGGCGGGCGGCTGATCGCGGCGGCAAGCCGCTCGCCGACGGCGAAATATTCATCGCCCGGACTTCCCGTGCCGATCTGGAAGAATGTCACTTTCTCGGGCGGCTCCACGAGGCTGGAAGGCGGGATCAGATAGACAAAAAGGGCGAGCGCCAGAAAGCCAGCGACACCAATCCCGGCGAGCACGGTGCGTGCGCTCAGCCTTGCGGCCGCGACGGCCCGCGCTGCCTTCGCTGCCCTGCTCCTGATCTCGTTGATCTTCATCATCTCTCCGTTCCTCGGCCGCTCCGGGCGGTTTCAGCGAACGCCCCCGCGTTTCCGGCCTCCTTATAATTAATCATTTCTTGACCGCTCTGGAGCAAAATCGGGATCGAACCAGGGCCTGCGCCCGGCGCAGGCCCCTTCCCGCTTCACGAACCGGGACCGGAACCCCATGAGCCCCAAGATCACGCGACGCTCCCATCGCAAAATTCCCGGCCGCTGGCTCATCACCACGAGTCTCTGCTCGGCGCTGGCCCTTTCGGGCTGTGCGACGACGGAAGCCGGGTCTGCAGCTTCCGCCTCGCCACGTGCGGCTGCCGAGGCGCAGATCGGCGAACCAGCCTTGCGTAGAGCCGCCATCGAAAGCACAAAGACACAGGATTATGTCGCCGCGGCGGCCTACTGGGGAGAGCTTTACGAGCGCAATCCCGCAGATGCCGACACCGCGATCAGCTATTCGCGGGCGCTGCGGCAGATCGGCTCGGTCGATCAGTCGCTGATGGTCATGCAGGGGAGCCATCTGCGTCATCCCGACCATGCGGGCGTACTTGCGGAATTTGGCAAGGCGCTGACCGCGGGCGCGAGGCCCGACCAGGCAGCGGCCATTCTTTCGGCTGCCGCACACAAGGATCCCCGCGACTGGACGATCCTTTCCGCGCTCGGCGTCTCCCTCGACCAGATGGGCCGCTACGACGAGGCGAAGGCGCAATACAACGCCGCGCTGGAGCTTTCACCGGACAATCCTTCCGTGCTGACCAATCTCGGTCTTTCCTACGCGCTGACCGGTGATCTCGACATGGCGGAGCGGACGCTGCGCCGCGCGGTCGCCAATGCGCGGGCCGACGCCTATGCGCGGCAGAACCTTGCGATCGTGCTCGGCCTCAAGGGCGAGTTCGACGAGGCCGAACGCCTTGCGCGGGCCGATCTACCGGCCAATGTGGCAGACGGCAACATGGCCTATCTGCGCTCCATGCTCTCGCAGCCGGCGCTGTGGAAGAAGATGGAAGAACTCGACCGGGAGAAGGCTGAAGAAAGCCCGGCACCGGCCAAGCCCGCGGCGCGCGATGACGACAAGGTGTCGTTCCTGCCGCCCGAGACAATCGTGTCGATCGAGTAGACCTGTCCTTCATCAGACGAGAAAGGCGCCTGAATCCTCAGGCGTCTTTTTCATTTGCACCATGCCGGTGCGGTTCAGAGAGTCGCCATGGTCTTGATGATCGCCGGGCCGAGAATGACGGCGAAGAGAACCGGCAGGAAGAAGACGATCATCGGCACGGTGAGCTTCGGCGGCAGACCGGCGGCCTTCTTCTCGGCTTCCGACATGCGAATATCGCGGTTTTCCTGCGCCATGATGCGCAGGGCCTGGCCGAGCGGCGTACCGTAGCGCTCCGCCTGAATAAGACTTGTCGAGACGGCCTTCACGCCGGGAAGGCCCGTGCGCTTTGCAAGATTCTCGTACGCAGCGCGGCGCTCCTGCAGATAGGAGAGTTCGGCGGTGGTGAGTGCAAGTTCTTCGGCGAGTTCCACCGACTGGCTGCCGATTTCAGCCGCGACCTTCTGGAAGGCCGCCTCGATCGACATGCCGCTTTCGACACAGATGAGCAGCAGGTCGAGCGCATCGGGGAAGGCCTTACGGATCGAGTCCTGGCGACGCGTAATCACGTTCTGCACAAATACATTGGGCAGATAGAAGCCGATGAAGGCCGCAGCACAGGAGATGGCGAAGCGCGCAACCGGAGCAAGGCCGAGATCGTCCACGAAGGCGAGATATAGCAATGTCAGCAGAAACAGGATCGGCGGCATGACAAAGCGAAAGAAGATAAAGGTATACATCGGACCCGGACCGCGGAAACCCGCCTGACGAAGTTTCTCGCGGATCTCCGCATTCTCAAGCATACGGCCCGAGGCGAAGCGCTCCACCACTTCCTTCACAAAGCCCTTCGGCGTGTGGCGCAGCCGCGTGCGCTCCTGCGCCAGCGCCTCGCGGGCACGGGCGCGCATGGCTTCGCGCTCTGTCGAGACATATTTCATGCGCGTCGAAAGCTTGTCGCCTGAGACGAAGGACGCCGCCAGCGTGAGGATCGTCGCAAAGGCTGCAATCGCCGTGAGCAGCATGACGATGCTCTCGACGTTCATCAGGCTTGCAGCGATATCAAAGGCGGATGTCATATCCCGTTCCTAGAACTTGAAGTCGATCATCTTCTTCATGATGAAGACGCCTATGGCCATCCATGTCAGGCTGGCGGCGATGATCAGGTTTCCGGCTGTGGTTGTAAACAGAACGGTCATGTAGTCGGGCGAGCTAAAATAGATCAGCAGCATGACGGCGGGCGGCAGCGAACCGATGATGCCGGCAGACGCCTTGGCTTCCTGCGACATGGCCTGAATCTTGGCGCGCATCTTCTTGCGCTCGCGCAGCACCTTGGAGAGATTGCCAAGCGCCTCGGAGAGATTGCCACCCGTCTTCTGCTGGATCGACAGAACGATCATGAAGAAATTCACCTCCGGCAGCGGCATCCGCTCGAAAATCTTTTCGAGACCCTGTTCGAGTGTGACGCCGACGCGCTGCGCCTCGACCAGTCCCTGAAACTCCGTGCGCACGGGCTCCGGCGCTTCATTTGCGATCAGCCGCAGACAGTCGTTCACCGGCAGGCCTGACTTCACACCGCGCACGATCACGTCGATCGAGTTTGCAAACTCTTCGGCAAAGGCCTTCTGACGACGCTTGACGAGAAAGGAAAGAAACCAGCGCGGCAGGCCGAAGGCAGCGGCGAAGCCGCCAAGGACGGAAACCAGCGCGGACATGCCGGTGACAAAAAGCAGAAGCATGGCGACGGCGCCGGCAATGGCGCTTCCGATATAGAAGTCACGTACTTCGATATCGAGGCCTGCCCGCTCGATGCGGGTGCGCAGCGGAATGCGCTTCTTCTGTTCCTTCTGCTTTTGCTCAAGGTCTTTCAGCGTGTCCTGCACCTGCTTGCGGCGCTTGTCGCTGTTGTCCACTTCGCTTTCGGCAGGCGTGAGACGCGCCTTCCCGGCGCGCGAGACACGCGCGACGCGCTGCTGCGATTTCGATTCGCCGCCGACAAAGACGAAACCCACGCCGCCAATGCCGATGGCTGCGAGAACCGCGATCCCGAAGATCATCAGCGTTGCCTGATCCATCGGCGCGCCCCTCAGCCCTGGGCGCGGTCGAGGGCGGCCGCCAATGCGTGATGCTGATTGTAGTAACGGGCGCGATCCCAGAAAGACGGACGCGCAATGCCCGTGGAGCGATGCTTGCCGATGATACGGCCTGTCTCGTCTTCGCCATCGATATCGTAGACGAACAGGTCCTGAGTGATGATGACATCGCCTTCCGTGCCGAGCACTTCGGTAATGTGCGTGATGCGGCGCGATCCGTCTCGCAGACGGGCCGCCTGAATGACCACGTCGATGGAGCCGCAAATCATTTCCCGGATCGTCTTGGAGGGAAGCTGGTAGCCGCCCATCGTGATCATGCTCTCAAGACGCGACAGGGCTTCGCGCGGGCTGTTCGCATGCAGCGTGCCCATGGAACCGTCATGGCCGGTATTCATGGCCTGAAGCAGGTCGAAGGCTTCGGGTCCGCGCACTTCGCCGACGATGATGCGCTCGGGGCGCATGCGCAGACAGTTGCGGACGAGTTCGGTCATCGTGACCTGGCCCTGCCCTTCGAGGTTCGGCGGGCGCGTTTCGAGACGCACCACATGGGGCTGCTGAAGCTGGAGCTCGGCGGCATCTTCGCAGGTGATGACGCGCTCATCTGCCTCGATGAAGCCAGTGAGACAGTTCAGCAGCGTCGTCTTGCCGGAGCCCGTACCGCCGGAGATCAGCACGTTGCAGCGCACCTTGCCGATGATGCCGAGAACATCGGCACCTTCCTGCGAAATCGAATTGTACTGAACGAGATCCGCCATCGTCAGCTTGTCGCGGCGGAACTTTCGGATAGTGAGCGCCGGTCCGTCGATCGAGAGCGGCGGCACAATCACGTTCACGCGAGACCCATCCGGCAGGCGCGCGTCACATATTGGGCTCGACTCGTCGACACGGCGGCCGACCTGGCTCACGATACGCTGACAGATATTCATCAGCTGGCTGTTGTCGCGGAAGCGGATATTGGTCAGCTCGACCTTGCCGTTCACTTCGATGAAGGTGCGGTCGCAGCCATTGACCATGATGTCGGCAATGTCGTCGCGGGCGAGCAAGGGCTCGAGCGGGCCATAACCCAGAACGTCGTTGCAGATGTCCTGCAGCAGGGCTTCCTGCTCGGAGATCGACATGACGACATTCTTGATCGACAGGATTTCGTTGACGATGTCGCGGATTTCCTCGCGCGCGCTTTCAGCGTCGAGCTGCGCAAGCTGCGTGAGGTCAATCGTGTCGATCAGTGCGTTGAAGATCGTCGTCTTGATCTGATAGTAGTTTTCAGAACGGTGATCGCCAGCGCGCGGCGAAGCGGGCTTTGCAACCGCGACGGGCTTGTGCGCCGGCGTCTTCGACGCCGCCGCAGGTGCAGAGGCGGATGGCGCGGCCGGACGCGACGGCTCTGCCGCGGCCGGCGCGGGCGCGGGCTTGCGTGCTACAGGCTGTCCTTCGCTTCGCCTACCAAACACGAGCTACCTCCGATTATCCCTTGCGGGACAGGAAACTGAAGAGGGACGAACGGGCGGCTTTCGGCGCGCGCGTCTCGCGGCCGCAAAGTTCGCGCGCGAGGAAACGGAAACCATCTGCCGTCTTTCCCTTGGGTTCGAGTTCCTCGACCATCTGGCCGTTATTGGCGGCCGTGCCGAAGAGGCCCGGATTGAACGGAAGCACGAGCGTCGCATCGGTGCCGACCGCTTCCGCAAAATCCTTGACCGGAATTTCTGGGCGCTTCGGCATGCCGACCTGATTGAGAACGATATGCGCAGCATTGTCGTTCGGGCGGGCCTGACGCGTGAGATCGAGAATATTCTTCGCATTGCGCAGGCTGGCGAGATCGGGCGTCGCGGTGATGACGATTTCATCGGCGGCGAGCAGCACTTTCTTCGTCCAGGGAGCCCAGACATGCGGCAGGTCGACGATCACGCAGGGGACGCCCTCGCGCACGATATCGAGCACGGTTTCGCAGCTGTCGCCATCCATCTCGAAATCGCGGTCGAGAACGGCGGGTGCAGCAAAGAGGCTGAGCCGGTCCGAGCACTTCACCAGCAGGCGGTCAAGCAGCACATCGTCAAGCCGCTCCGGCGCCGTCAGGGCATCGGCGATGCCCTGGGCGGGGTCCTGATTGAAGTCGAGACCGGCGGTGCCGAAAGGAAGATCGAGATCGGTGATGATGACGTCTTCATCCATGCCCGTCGAAATGCACCAGCCGACATTATGCGCAATGGTGCTGGAGCCGGTGCCGCCCTTGGCACCGATAAAGGCGATGGTGCGGCCGATCGGCGGCGCGTCGGGATCGACATAGAGGCGCGAGATCGCCTCGATGACTCCCATCGGATGGAGCGGCGCGACTAGATATTCGTTCACGCCCTGCCGCATCATCTCGCGATAGAGAGAGACGTCGTTCATGTGGCCGATCACGACGACTTTCGTGCCGGCATCGCAGACTTCGGCGAGCGAGCCGAGTTGGCCGAAAAGGTCGCCGCCCGTGGCGTGCGTCTCGACCATGATGAGGTTCGGCGTGGCCGACTGCTGATACTGCTCGATGGCGGCCGGAATGCCGCCCATGTGAACCGTCAGATGCGCCTTCGCAAGACGACGGTCCTCGCCGGCGCGCTGGATGGCAGCACCCGTGCCCGGCTGTTCGCAGAAGGCATGGATGGTGATGCGCGGCACCGGCTTCATGACCGCGAGCGTATCGCCTTCGCCGGCCGGGGCGGCATGGGCCGCTGCCGTGGCCGGCATGGGCGGCGCCTCGACTGCCATGTCGGGTTCCCTGCGGGCCAGATTGCTCATTGGCTTACCTCGCTGATGGCACCGGAATCCTGCGCGCCACGCGTGGTCGCGGTCGGCTCACCCGCACGATACTTTTCAAGCACCGTATTGCGGCGGCCGGGATCAGCAGGGCCCATCGGACGCGGACCGAGAAGGTCCGCCGGGTTTGCGACCATCGCCGCAAGATTGTTCTGTGTTGCGCAGCCATGGTTCGGCATGAGGCCGTTCGACGGATCGAAAGCGGCGTCCTGCGTCCAGTTTCCGCAGGCGGTCGGCCGTGCAACATAATGCTTGAAGGACAGGATCAGCGGTGCGGAGGCATCCGCCCCCGACGCGCGATAGGGCGTATAGGCAAGATCGGATGCGACGACGCCGTTTTCATTCAGCAGATCGCGCACATCGCTCAGCGCCACGGTTGCCGCGCCCGAATTGGGGGCGCCAGTGGGCGTCGAAATCGTAAGCGCGCCCTGGCCACGCTGGCGATAGGCGGCGGCGAAGCTCTCGATCGCAGCGCGGTCGGACGGCGCGAGCCCAGGCTGGCCGGGCACGACGCCGACTTTCAGTGTCGAGACACCGGTTTCGACGGTGATCGGGTGTGTGTAGTGGGCGCCGAACTCTGCATTCTCGGCGCCATTGAAGCCGCAGCCTGCAAGGCCTGCAGACGCCGCGAGAGCGAGCGCGCGAAGAGCGTTCATGCCGGTGAGCCTTGTCATAGCGTTCATCTTCTGCACCTCAATCAACAACAAAGCCGACGGGACCCTGGAGCGACTTGTCGCCCGCCGCGGCACCGCGCGCACCATAGGTTGCGTTCAGGCGACCCATGAGGATCGTGTCCATATCGCCCGCCGGGGCGAAACCGTCGGTCGGCAGCACGAGCTTGTCGCGCGACGTCGGATCGACCAGATAGGGCGTCACGATCACAACAAGTTCGGTTTCGTTCTTCTGGTAGTCGCGGCTGCGGAAGAGCTGGCCCAGAACCGGCACATCCTTCGCACCCGGCACACCGTCGATATTCTGGCGCGTCGAGTCCGACAGGAGACCGGCCATGACGAGCGAACCGCCGCTCGGCAGTTCCAGCGTCGTTTCCGCGCGGCGCACCTTCAGGCCCGGCACGGTGACACCGCTGCCACCGGCGCCCTGGATGACGAAGGCGCCATCGGAGGAAAGCTCGCTCACTTCCGTCGAAATCTTGAGGCTGATGCGGCCTTCGCTGAGCACCACGGGCGTGAAGTTGAGGCCGACACCGAAAGGCTTGAACTCGAGCTGCACATTGCCGTCGCGGTCGCGCGACGTGGGCACCGGGAATTCGCCGCCTGCGAGGAACTTTGCCGACTCGCCCGAAATTGCCGTCAGGTTGGGTTCGGCAAGCGTCTTCAGGATGCCATTGCGCTCCATCATGCGAAGGGCGGCATCGACACTGCCATCGCTGCCCGTGACACCCGTGCCATCGGTCGACAGGCCGCCAAGTGACCGGCCCTGAACGCTGAAGGCATTGGACGTCGCCAGACGCAACGCAAAGTCTCCGAAATTGGCTGCCGTCGAAAGATCGACACCAAGCTGCTTGATGACATTGCGCTGCATTTCGGCAACCGTCACCTTCAGCATCACCTGGTCCTTGCCCTCGATGCCGAGCATGTTGAGCACATTGTCCCGGGAAACACCGATATAGCGCGCGGCAAGATCATGAGCGCGGTCGGCTTCGGTCGCGCTGGCGACCATGCCGGAGAGGACGACGTGATCGTTGATCGACTCGGCGTCGATGCGCGCCTTGGGGAAATACTGGCGCAGCGTCTGGCGAAGACCGGTCAGGTCGCGCGCCACGCGGATCTCTAGATTGAGGATCTGCTGGCCCGCTTCATTGAAGAAGAAGGCGTTGGTCTGGCCGACCGCAAGTCCGATCAGATAGGTGCGCCGGTTGGTGCGGACGACCGCATCCACGATTTCGGGGTTGGAAACGAGCACATCGCGCGCTGCAACCGGCAACTCCACGATCGCCGCCTTGTTGAGGCCGAGCACGATGCTGCGCGAGGACTGGCCGCTGCCGCCCTGATCGATCTTGACGAGCCGCGCGTCGCCCGCGAGCGCGAGTTCAGCCGGCATCATCGCCATCGAGACGGCGCAGAAGACCACCGCCGCATGGCGCGCGAGACGCGCGAGGCCCGATTTCAGCGTGTTCCACATGGTGTTCATGACCGGCTCCATCACTTACTTCACACGCACAGACTGCGTGACGCCATAGCGCACGATTTTCACCACCGAACCGCCTTCGCGGTTGGACGTATCGACTTCCGAACCCGCCGCATCCTTTTCGCCCATGCTGCGGAGCGACAGGGCAAGCCGGCTTTCGTTGGACGCGACCGAGACAAGCTCGACCTGCGCCGGCGTGAGTTCCAGCGTCGCGGTACGGCCGACAACCACCTGGTCGCCGGATTCGCTGAAGCGCTGGTCGATGGCGAGTACGCGCACATTGCGCAGCACCGTCTGGCCGCGATTGACATCGACGAGATCCACCCGGTCGTTCGGGAGGATGAAGCCGCCGGCGCTGGTCTGCGGCGTGATCTCCACGGCGATGGCGCGCATGCCGGGCTCAATGAGGGCGGACATGAAGCCCGCACCGGAAAGATTGATCAGCTTTTCTTCTGTGACCGGCTCACCCGCGAGAAGCGACGAGCGCGCGACGGCGCCGGTATATTCCTCAAGTGCGGCAGGTCGCGCGGCGCGGGAAATATAGGCCGGGTTCATGGAAGCGTCGGGCCAGCGCTGCCAGCGCAGATCGCTCGACGAGGCCCGTTGCCCGAGCTGCAGATTGCGGCCGGCAACCAGCACTTCGGTCGTCGGCTCCTCGATCTTTTCAACGACAGGTTCGGGCTTCGAAGTCGTCATCAGCCCGCGTGCGAGAAGCGCCGCGAGGCCCGCGGCGACAACCGCCAGAACCAGAACTCCAATGCGTGCGGCGTTCACTTGCCCAATCCTTTCATAGTCCATTGCCGGAACATTTGTTCCGCAATGTCATTGCATCATGCGGCGTGTGTCGCCGCCTCAAGCCAGACGCTTTGCTGAAACATCCAGAGCCCGCCAAGGCCCAGCGCAACGCCGTAGGGAATGCCCGCTTTCCGGTCGTGCAACCGCGCGATCCATTCTCGGCGGATAAGCACTGGCGGCAGGGGCATGGAGCGAAACCAAAGAAGCACAAGTGTCAGGGCGCCACCGAGAACGGAGGCAAGAAGCAGATAACCAAGCAGGTCGCTCCAGCCGAGCCAGAGCGCGATCGCCGCAAGGAATTTCGCATCGCCGCCGCCGATCCAGCCGAAGCCGAACATCACCATGCCGACAACGAGCATCGCTGCGCCCGCCGCAAGATGAAGTCCCGCTTCCTGCCAGCCGAGACCCGAAAAGGGCACCAACATGAGGAAGGCCACCGCAAGTGCAGCGGTCAGCATGTTCGGGATTGTCATGGTCGTCAGATCCCAGATCGCGCCGAAGATCATCGCGAGCGGGAAAATGGCGAGGACAAGATAGCTCATCACGAGAGATGCCCGGTTTCCAACAAGGGCGATGCCGCCCCCGCGCCAGGCGGCCCCATGCCTCCTCGCGCCTTCCGATACTGGGCAAAGGACCGTAAATTTGAGGTAAATGGCGGCCCGAAATGAGCCGATTTGCAAGATTTCTCCTTGGCTTGGCGAAAAGCGGCGGGGATGCGCGGAAAAGCCAGGTGCAGGCCCCCAATACGACAAAGCCGCCAGCGCAGTGAAGCGCTGACGGCTTTTCATTTCGCGTTGCCGGGATGAAGCCCGGCACGCCCGTGCGGCTTACTCGGAGAGCGCCGTGGAGATCGACTCGAAGGTCGCCTTCACGCTGTCACCGATCGTGCCAACGGCAACGACGATCACGACCGAGATGCCCGCGGCGATCAGGCCATACTCGATGGCGGTCGCGCCGGACTCATTCTTCAGAAACGACTTGAGAAACTGGCCCATGAAAAGCCTCCTTGAACCTTGACTGTCGACAGCACCAACCCTTGAACCCTGCCGGGCAAAGGGAGCCCCTTCGGACTGGAGACGACCCTAGCGGACCTCTGTTACCCAAATGCTAACGATTACTCTCAATTTCTCTCTCTGTTTAGAAAATTTTCCCGGTATTCCAAGCATATAAATAATGATTACTGTATTTAATCTGGAATTTCCTTATTCAATTGGTTTACTGGCACATCAATGCCCGGGGGCTCGATCAGAGAAGGGTTAATCGCGGGTTAAAGCCCTATCATTGCAGGCGCAGGACGGCGTTTACGCCTGCGGCGCCGCATCTCTCTTCTCGCGAATACAAAGGATGGAGGGATTGTGCCTCAGGCGGGCTCGCACAAGGCGCGAAGCCGGGCCTCATCGGCCACGACCAGGCCGGGATAGTCACGCAGCGCGATCCCGTCCCGGACGAGTTCGGCGATGGCGCGGGCAACGGTTTCTTCCGTCGTGTCCACGCGCGCCGCCAGTTCGCGGTGGCGGGGCAGCCGGGCGATGCGCAGGCAATCCTGGCCCTCGCCATTGCGGTGCGGCTCGGCGAGCGCCAGCAATTCGCCATAGAGGCGCTGGGCGCCGGTGCCCTCCGTCGCGCCGCTTTCGGCAGTGACGGCAACCTCCCGGGCGCGCAGCAGCCGGGCATATTGGCAAAGAAGCGCGCGGGAGACGGATTCCTCGCGCGAAAGGAGTTCGATGAAGCGGTCGCTCGAGAGCGTGGCGACAAGCCCGTCTTCGCGGGCAACGGCGGACAGGCCCTCTTCGGCAACGCCGAAGAGGGCCATTTCGCCGAACTGGCCGCCGGCATTGACGTCGGTATAGAAGATGCGGCCAGCGGCGCCCGAACCGCGCGCCAGCCGCACACTGCCGGCGACGACGAAGGTCACGCCGTCCAGTTCGCCACCCTGATCGAGATTGAGGAGAATTTCGCCGCGTTCCACGCCGCGCCAGTCGCATTCGGCGGCAAGCAGCGCCAGTTCGCGCGGCGGAAGGGCAGATAATATGGCGATGCCGGCAAGCGTTTGTGCCTGGCCCGACGCCTCATTCCGGCCCTGCACCATATTCCGCGCCATAGCTTGCTCCCTGAACGACTGGAACGAGACTAGGCGGCTTGCGTTTAATTGCCCGTTAATGCGGCCGGGCGGCAGGACACACGGTCAACATATCCTTTACCTGTTCGGCGCTACTGTCTGCACAGCAGTCCCTTACCGGACCATCTGCAATCGCGCGCCACGCGCCCCGACAATAGCGGCTGGAACATGCGTAACGATCAGACGAGCAGGAAGCCCGCAGGCCTGACGGCAATACTGGCGCTCGGCGCCGGCATGGCCGCATTTGCGGCGACGGGCGCGGCGGCTTCCGAATTCAAGGTGCCGATGAACGAGACGAAGCCGCTGCATCTTTCGGTGCCTGCGGCGACGGTGATGGTCGGCAATCCCGCCATTGCCGATGTATCGGTCGAAAGCACGAAGCTCATCTATGTCATGGGCCGCAACTACGGCACGACGAACCTTGTCGCGCTCGATGCCGATGGCAAGACCATCGTGGACATGAAGCTCAGCGTGACGGCGCAGGGCGCTTCCGCCGTGACGCTGACACGCGGCACCGGCCAGCTCTCCTACAATTGCTCGCCGCGCTGCGAACGTGTGCCGGTGATCGGCGACAACCCGGACTCCTTCGAAACGCTGATGCAGCAGGCCGCCAGCATGAACGACGCCAAGGCAGGCGCCAGCGGCGGCGATGGCGGATCGGGTGGCGGCAGCGGCACCATGCGCTGAAGCCGGACAATGCTTCCAGAAAAAAGGCCGCCCTCCAGGGCGGCCTTTCTTGTTGGGGCTCCAACGTCAGGGAATATCTGTCACTTGCTCAGGCGGAGGTTCGATAGCGCCTGCGCGATCGACTTGAAGACGTTGGTGAGTTCGGATGCCGTGTCCACGCTGTAATACATGCTTGCATGCGTGGCGCAATTGCGGAGCAGAGTGGCATTGCCCTGAATCAGGCGTACCGTATAGACGGTGATACCGGCATTTCTTATCCCGCTGCAAACAAGCTCGGATCGGACATCAACCCGCGGACAGTGAGAGCTGCCATTGCAGGAGCCGATGCCGCCGCGGTCATAGGTGTTGATACCGTCGGTCAGATAGACCATCACCTTTTCAAGCTTGTCCGGGTCGGCCGCTGCCGCATTCGACAGTAGCGCGCCATTCGTCAACAACTGCCAGCCCCAGACGAAACCGATCGTTGTATTGGTGGCGCCGCCGGCGACCATCGCGTCGATCTCGCCCTTCAGCATGTTCCAGTCGGTCGAAAACGGGATGATGGGACGGAGGCTGCAATGGTTGTTGTAGAGGTCGTTGTGGTTTGCCGGAAAGAGCGTTGCGCTGTTGCCGACCACAGGCGCCGAAATCGACACATCGTAATTTTCGTCACGGTCGACGACGCAGCCCTTCCAGCTGCTCTTGGAAACGGTACGAATATCCTGCGTACAGGTTGTGGTTGCATTCTTGCCCTTGCCTGTCGTGGTGCAGGTCTCTGTCGGAAGCTCCCAACTCCATTTCAGCCAGTTCGCGTCCTTGTTTGAAACGCCGACATTGACGTCGGTGGTGAAGGGCACGATGGCGATGCGGACATCGCCCGGCGTAACCGCGGCTGCCGCCACCGTGTCAATGAGATCCTTTGCAGCGGCCTTGAGCACGGTCATGCGGCCGCCCTGGTTCATCGAGCCGGTATTGTCGAGCACGAGAACGACCTCGAGCTTCTTGCCGTGACGCATTACCTGCGAGGATGCTGCGACATCGAGGGTCTTGATGCCGACGAGGCCCATCATGACCGTGGGAAGCTCGGCGCTGACCGATATGTCGACCGTCGTCAGGCTGTCGGTGACGGAGACCACGCCCGGCACGCCCAGCACTTCCTCCGGGTAGTTTGCATCGAAATAGGCCTGTGCCAGCGCCTGCACGTCCTCATTGGAGAGACCGGACGCCGTGCCGACGGCGAGCGCCGCAGCGTCGAGTGCCGCCTTGAGGCGCGTCTCGACGATGTAGGCGCGGGAAATGTCGACGGAAGCGGCCGCGGCTATGGCGATCGGCGTCAGGGTGAGCGCGAAAATGATGGCAAAATTGCCGCGCCGGTCGCCGAGAAAGGTTCGAAACAGGTTCAAGAGGCGCCGCATGGACTTTGCTCCAGCCATCAAAAAAACAGCCCGATTGCACGACGGGTATGCTTCCACCGCTCCGGCAGCGACAGATACTCCCGTCCGGTTCTAATTCCATCGCCGTTAAGAAGGCGTGAACGAATTGGCACAAATGCGCGACGCTTACACTTTGGTAACCGGTCGGGCGCTATCAACGGAGGGCGGCAAGGATCGCATCCGGGCGCGAGGTCAGACCATGGGCGGAAATTCGGAAAATCGGCAGCGCCGGCGGCTCTTCATGTCGCGGTTCCGGCGCGCCGAAAGCGGCAATGTCGCCGTCGAATTCGGCATGCTTGCGATCCCCTTTTTCATCCTGGTCTTCGCCGTCATCGAAACCTGCATCATCTATTTCGCGACCTCCAATCTGGACAGCGCTGTCTCCTCTGCCGGGCGCCTCATTCGCATCGGTGCGGTGCAGGCGGGAGGCATGACGGAAGCCCAGTTCAAGGACGAGGTCTGCAGCAAGCTTCATGTCATCAGCAATTGCTCCAGCACGCTGAAGATCGATGTGCGCAATTTCAGCAATTTCGGCGGCGTCACCTTTCCCTCTCTGGTCGACGGAGATGGCAAGATTGTCGAAGACACCGTGTTCCAGCCGGGTGGTGCGGGCGATATCGTCGTCGTGCGCGTCTATTACTCCTGGGGTGTATTGAGCCCCTCGCTCATCGGCCTTTCGAATCTCGATGGCGGCGGCCGCCTGGTCGCGGCAAGCACTGCCTTCCGCAACGAGCCTTTCGGCGACATGCTGCCGAGCAGTTGAGGAAAGCGAACATGAGCACAGCACGCACCGCCGGAAGACTTCGCCGTTTCAGCCCGTCGCGCATGATGCGCGACTGCGCGGGACTTGCGGCGGTCGAGTTCGCGCTCATCGTGCCGCTGCTTCTGCTCTTCTATCTCGGCTCCGTCGAAGCGACCAACATGCTGACTGCAAACCGGCGTGTGACTGCCGTTGCCTATACGGCGGCCGATATCACCGCACAGGCTGCTTCGATCAGCAATGCCGACATGACGGACATCTTCTCGGCAAGCGCGGCCATCCTGTCGCCCTTTCCGACCGCGCCTCTCAGTGTACGGATCACAAGCGTCGTGGCGAATGCCTCCGGGTCGCCCCGTGTCGCCTGGAGCGACGCCTTCCATACGACGCCGCTCGCCGTCAATTCAACCGTGGCCCTGCCCGAGGGCCTCGTCACGCCCGGCACCAGCGTCATCATGACGGAAGTGGTCTATGGTTATGCCTCGCCGCTCAGTTCCGTGGTGAAGGACACGGTGACGTTCAGCGAGACGGCCTATCTGAAGCCCCGCCGCGCCGTGACGATCACCCGCGTAAACTGAGCCGCCCTGCGTTAACCATGTTTTGTCACATGCTGTAGCAAAACTGCCGCAGGGCCGAATCCGCCAATCTGGCTTTGCCATGCCTGCCGCCATCGCGGAAGGCGCAAGAGTACAGAGACTCGCCGCGGAGATCCCGGCGCGAAATCCTAAACTTTTGATTTCAAAAGAAAATTCAAGTGGCGGAGGGAGAGGGATTCGAACCCTCGATACGGTTTCCCGTATACACGCTTTCCAAGCGTGCGCCTTCAGCCACTCGGCCACCCCTCCGGGTCGCCCGGCGCGGCGGGCGAAGTCGGCGGCACTATACGCAACAAGGGGCCTGAATCAACAAGGATCGCACGTCCTATCGCGTTGATCTCACAAACTCTTCTTACAAGTGTGCTTGTTTGGCACAGTCGATCCAGATACCGTTCCTGACCACGTTTCGATATCACTGCGTAGGGCTGGGGGGCTCATGCCATGTTCGTTTTCAGGCTGATCGGACTTCTTTTCATCATCGCCGCGCTTATGGCGCTCGGGTCGGATGCGCTGCTTTCGCTCGAAGCACGCGAAGTGACCATGCGTTCCTTCAACGACCTCTGGGGGATGCTGCATGAAGGAAGCCGCGACGGGTTCACCGCTTTTGCGGGCAACAATGCACCGGAAGGCGTGCAGGGTCCGCTGGCAGCGACAATGGCTTTCCCGGCCTGGGGCGTGCTCGGCATTATCGGCATCGTGATCGCCGGGCTTGCCGCGCTGCTGCGCCGCGCCGACTGAGCAGGGACTGACGCAATGAAAAGGCCGCCCGGGGAGGGGCGGCCTTTTTATTCGTCTCGCGGGCCAAACCGCGCGCTCAGTTCTCGTCCATCTTGAGGGCGGAGATGAAGGCGTCCTGCGGAATCTCGACGCGGCCGAACTGCCGCATCTTCTTCTTGCCTTCCTTCTGCTTCTCCAGAAGCTTGCGCTTGCGGGTGATGTCGCCGCCATAGCACTTCGCCGTCACGTCCTTGCGCATCGCGGAAATCGTTTCGCGCGCGATGACGCGGCCGCCGATCGCGGCCTGGATCGGGATCTTGAAGAGGTGCTTCGGGATCAGTTCCTTCAGCTTCTCGCACATGACGCGGCCGCGCTGCTCGGCGCGCGAGCGATGCACTATGGTCGCGAGCGCATCCACCGGCTCCTCATTGACGAGGATCGACATTTTCACGAGATCGCCGTGTTCGTAGCCTTCGATCTGATAGTCGAAGCTCGCATAGCCGCGGCTCACCGATTTCAGACGATCGTAGAAATCGAGCACGACCTCGTTCAAGGGCAGGCGATAGACGAGCATGGCGCGCGAGCCGGCATAGGTGAGGTCGAGCTGAGAACCGCGCCTGTCTTCGCAGAGCTTCAGCACGGCGCCGAGATATTCGTCCGGCACGAGGATCGTCGCGCGGATCCACGGCTCCTCGATGTGGTCGATGCGGGTCGGGTCCGGCATGTCGGCCGGGTTGTGCATTTCCTTCACCGAACCGTCGACCATGTGAAGCTGGTAGATGACCGAAGGCGCGGTGGTGATGAGATCGATATTGAATTCGCGCTCAAGCCGCTCGCGGATGATTTCGAGATGAAGGAGACCCAGAAATCCGCAGCGGAAGCCGAAGCCAAGCGCAGCAGAGGTTTCCATCTCGTATTCGAAGCTCGCATCGTTGAGACGGAGCTTGCCCATCGCATCGCGCAGATCCTCGAACTCGGCCGCATCGACGGGGAAAAGGCCGCAGAAGACGACGGGCTGCGCCGGCTTGAAGCCCGGCAGCGCCTCTGCGCAGGGTCGCTTTTCTTCCGTCACCGTGTCGCCGACGCGCGTGTCGGCCACTTCCTTGATGGAGGCGGTGAAGAAACCGATTTCGCCGGGCGTAAGGCTTGCGACCGTTTCCTTTTTCGGACGGAAGATGCCGACCTGATCGAGCGTATAGGTGCCGCCGGTCCCCATCATCTTCACGCGCTGGCCCTTTTTCAGCTCGCCATCGATGACGCGCACCAGCACCACGACGCCGAGATAGGCGTCATACCAGCTGTCGACCAGCATCGCCTTCAAGGGCGCCTTGGCATCGCCCTTGGGCGCCGGCAGGCGCTTAACGATCGCTTCCAGTACATCGGGGATGCCGATGCCGCTCTTGGCTGAAATCTCGACCGCCTCCGAAGCATCGAGGCCGATCACATCCTCGATCTGCTGGCGCGTCCGGTCGGGATCGGCGGCCGGCAGGTCGATCTTGTTCAAGACCGGCACGATCTCGTGGTTCACATCGAGCGCGTGATAGACGTTGGCGAGCGTCTGCGCTTCGACACCCTGGCTCGCATCGACGACAAGGAGCGAGCCCTCGCAGGCGGCGAGCGAGCGGTTCACCTCATAGGCGAAGTCGACATGGCCGGGCGTGTCGATGAGGTTCAGCTCATACATCTCGCCATTGGCGGCCTTGTAGTCGAGGCGCACGGTCTGCGCCTTGATGGTGATGCCGCGCTCGCGCTCGATATCCATGCTGTCGAGCACCTGCTCCTTCATCTCGCGCTGGGACAGGCCCCCGCAAAGCTGAATGAGACGGTCGGCAAGGGTCGACTTGCCGTGGTCGATATGGGCGATGATCGAGAAATTGCGGATATGGGAGAGGTCGGTCATGGGGCCTGCACTTTCGGTCGGCGCCCATATAGCATTGGCGGGAGGCCAAGCCAAATCGGGGGGCTTGAGGGCTTTCCGGCCGTCTCAGCCCCGCCAGTCGGCCTTGCGCTTTTCCATCCAGGCTTTCACCCCTTCCTTGTAGTCGGGGTGTCTGATCATCTCCTCAAGCAGCCGCTCGGCCGCCGTGACGGCGGTGGCGGCGTCGCGGTGGAGGTCGGTGTAAATCTGCCGTTTCGCCTCGCGGAGCGAGCCGGGAGAGACGCCATCGGCGAGCTTCCTCGCATAGTCCATGACATGGGGCATGAGCTCGTCCGGCGGCAGCAGCCTGTTCAGAAAGCCCATGCTCATGGCCTCGTCGGATGTGAAGACGCGGCTTGAGAGCAGTATGTCGTTGGCATGGGTCAGGCCCACGATCCGGGGCAGCACCCAGGAGAGGCCAAACTCCGCCGGGAAATTGAAGCGGCCATGGGCGGCAGTGAATTTCGCGCCGGGCACGGCGAAGCGGAGATCGGCAAAGGCCGCGAGAACGAGACCCACGCCCGCCGCCGCGCCATTGATTGCCGCGATGACGGGTTTTGTGAGGCCGAAATGATAGGCGAAGGTCGCATCGAATTCCGGCGCGACGCCGAAGCCGGGCCGCGCGATGTCCTCCGTGGTGCCGCTGTCATAGCGGCCCTTTTCGGAATGGCCTTCAAGGGCCGCCATGTCGGCGCCGGCGCAGAAGGCTCCGCCCTCCGGGTCGCCCGTCACCACGATGACGCGAACGGCGGGGTCCTTATCCGCCTCAGCCAGCATATGGCGGTATTCCATATGCATGCGGCCCGTCCAGGCATTGCGGCGCTTCGGGCGCGAGAGCATGACCGTGGCAATGCCATCTGCAATCTCGTAGCGGATGGTCTTCAGTTCCATCGATGCCCTTCCCCTGAGCGTTAGCCCGCGTCGAAAGCCTTTACCAGCGTTTTCGGTGCGACATTGCGCCAGCCGCGCGTCATCGCTTCCCGGAGGATAGCAGCATTTGCCGCTGCGAGATTCACATGGGTCCAGCCCTTCTGGCCCCAGCCGCCGGGCACGGGCGCAAAGACCTTCGGATCGCTTTCGACAAGCATGGCCTGTTCTTCCGGGCCGAGCTTCACCACCACGCGTTTCTCCGCCGCATGCAGCGAGGCGAATATCTTCTTGCGGACGCGAAAGTCAGGCTGGTCGAAATGGCTCATCTCCACCGCTTCGGGGAGCGAGAGCGCGATCTTCCTTGCCTGATCCGCCGTCACGGGCATGGGCCGGTCCCTAGCTTCTGAGCGTGCCGCCTGTCGCCTTCTCGACCGCCGCGACGATCGTCTTCGACACCACTTCGATTTCCTCATCCGTCAGCGTCTTCTCGACGGGCTGGAGCGTGACTTCGATGGCAAGCGACTTCCGGCCCTCGCCAAGCGCCCCGCCCTCGAAAAGATCGAAGAGCGAGACATCGGCGATGAGCTTCTTGTCGGCGCCTCGCGCGGCACGGATAAGCTGATCGGCACTCACCTTTTCATCGACCACGAAAGCGAAGTCGCGGCGGAGCGGCTGCAGATCGGAAAGCGCAAGCGGCGGTTTCGCGCGCGTCGCCTTGCGCTTCGGTTCGGGGACTGCATCGGAGAAAATCTCGAAACCGACGACGGGGCCCGCCACATCCATCGCATCGAGGACGCGCGGATGCAGCTCGCCGAAATAGCCGATGACATTTTTCGGGCCGAGGCGGATCACGCCGGAGCGGCCAGGGTGATACCAGGACGGTGCGTCCGCCGAAATCTGGAAGCTCTGGATGGGCGCACCGAGGGCGGAAAGAAGCGCAATCGCATCTTCCTTCGCATCCATCGCCTCGACGGAGCCAGCTTTTCCCTGCCAGTGGCGGCCCGCGCCCAGCGGCCGAGCCGTGCCGCGGCGGATGCCGCTTGCGGCAAGCACCTGGCCCGAGGGCTCGTCGCTTTCGAACTGCTGACCGACCTCGAACATCGCAATGTCGGCAATTCCGCGCGCCATGTTGCGGCCCGCCGCTGCGATGAGGCCGGCGAGAAGGCTCGGCCGCATATGGCTCATTTCGGCGGAGATCGGATTTGCGAGTTTGAGCGCAGGGATCACATTGCCACCGCCGAAAAGCACGGCTTCCGCTTCCGAGATGAAGGACCAGTTGACGGCCTCCACCATGCCGCGTCCGGCAAGCACGCGGCGCGCAAGCCTGTCGCGGCGCTGGCGCGGCGAGAGAACGGGCTTTGCCACCGCATGAATGCGCGGGAGCGCCACCGACTTCACTTCATTGAGGCCATGAACGCGGACGACTTCTTCCACGAGATCGGCGGGGCCTTCGACATCCGGCCGCCAGGACGGCACGGTGACGGAGAGATTGCCGCCCGCATCGGTCACGCCGAAGCCGAGCGCCGAAAGGATGTTCGCCGCTTCCGCCTTGCCGAGCTTGAGGCCCGTCAGCCTTTCGATGCGCGCCGCATCGAAGGAAATGTCCTTCCTCGTGTCCGGCACCTTGCCCGCAACGACGACACTCGACGGTTCGCCGCCGCAAAGGTCGAGGATCATCTGCGTTGCAAGTTCGAGCCCCGGCACGACGAAAGCCGGATCGACGCCGCGCTCGAAGCGGTAGCGCGCATCCGACACGATGCCGGTGTCACGGCCCGTGCGCGCGGTGCGGTAGGGATCGAACCAGGCGCTCTCGACGAAGACATCGACGGTTTCCTCCGTCGAACCGGACGCCTCGCCGCCCATCACGCCGCCAAAGCCAAGCACCGCCGCATCGTCTGCGATGACGCAATAATGCGGTTCCACATCATAGGTCTTGCCGTCGAGCGCGATGAGCTTTTCGCCCTTGCGGCCGAGGCGGGCGCGGATATTGCCCTTTAGCTTCGCCGCGTCATAGACATGGAGCGGGCGGGCGCGGTCGAGCGAGATGAAGTTCGTGATGTCGACCAGCGCATTGATCGGGCGGAGCCCCACCGACTTCAGGAGCTTCTGCAGCCATTCGGGCGAAGGCCCGTTCTTCACGCCGCGAATGAGACGGCCCGCGAAGACCGGGCAAACATGTTCCTCACCCGCCGGGAAGTCGAGTTCGATACCAATGGGGCTTTCGAATTTGCCCGCGACCGGCGCCACCGCGCCATCGCGCAAGCGGCCAAGGCCTGCGGCAGCAAGATCGCGCGCGACACCGTGAACGCCGAGGCAGTCCGGCCGGTTCGGCGTGATCGCGATTTCGATGACGGGATCGTTTGCGCCCAGCACTTCGGCAGCCGGCGTGCCGACCTTCCAATCGCCCTGCAGGTCGATGATGCCGACATGATCGTCCGAGAGTTCCAGTTCGCGCTCCGAACACATCATGCCGTTCGATTCGACGCCGCGGATTTTCGTCGGCTTCAGCACCATGCCGTTGACGGGGATGGTGGCGCCGGGCGGGGCGAAGATGCCGGTGAGGCCCGCACGCGCATTGGGCGCGCCGCAAACGACCTGCAACTGCTTCACTTCGCCTTCGACAAGCGCCTCGACCTTCAGAACCTGCAACTTGTCCGCATCGGGATGGGGACCGGCTTCCAGTACTTTCGTAACGGAGAAGATGGCGAGCTTCTTCGCCGGGTCTTCCACGCCCTCGACCTCGAGGCCGAGCATGGTGAGGCGCTCGGCGATGGCGTCGAGCGATGCGTCCGTGTCGAGCTGCCGTTTCAGCCAGGAGAGTGTGAACTTCACGACGAGAGCCCTCCCGCGAGCGTCGGCACATCGAGCGCGGCAAAGCCGTAATGCCGGAGCCAGCGCAGATCCGATTCGAAGAAGGCACGCAGATCCGGGATGCCGTATTTCAGCATGGTGATGCGGTCGAGCCCCATGCCGAAAGCGAAGCCCTGATATTTCTCCGGATCGATGCCGGCAGCGCGCAGAACATTCGGATGGACCATGCCGCAGCCGAGAATTTCCAGCCAGTCGTCGCCTTCACCGATGCGGATTTCATTGCCGAGACGCGCGCAGCGCACATCGACTTCCATCGAAGGCTCGGTGAAAGGGAAGAAGGAGGGGCGCATGCGCAGCTCGACGCCGTCCACCTCGAAGAAGGCGCGCAGGAATTCCTCCAGCGTCCATTTCAGATGGCCGAGATGCGTCACTTCGTCGATGACGAGGCCTTCGATCTGGTGGAACTGCGGCGTGTGGGTCTGGTCGCTGTCGCAGCGATAGGTGCGGCCGGGACAGATGAAGCGGAAAGGCGGCTTGCCCGCTTCCATGGTGCGGACCTGCACTGGGCTCGTATGGGTGCGCAGCAGCTTCCGCGCGCCGGAGGCATCGGGCTCGAAATAGAAGGTGTCGTGCATTTCCCGCGCGGGATGGCCTTCAGGGAAATTGAGCGCACCGAAATTGTAGTGATCGGTTTCGATGTCGGGGCCCTGCTCCACGGCAAAGCCCATATCGGCGAAGATCGCGGTCACTTCGTCCCATACCTGCGACAGCGGATGGATGCGGCCCGTCTCAAGCGCTGTGGCGCGGACGGGCAGCGTCACGTCGATGCGCTCGCTCGCAAGCCGGCCTTCCAGCGCCGCCTCATGCAGCATGTCCTTGCGGGCGGCGAGCGCCTCCGTCAGCCGGTCCTTGAGGCCGTTCAGCTTCGGCCCCATCTCCTTGCGTTCCTCCGGCGACATGGCGCCGAGGCCCTTCATCAATTCGGAGACGCGGCCCTTCTTGCCGAGCGCGGCGACGCGCACGGCTTCGAGCGTGTCGATATCCATCGCATCGGCAATAGCCGTGGCGAATTCCGCTTCGAGTTTTTCGAGATCGGGACTGTCGGTCATTGTCTTCACCGGCTTCTGATCGTTTCGCGCATGAGAATTCGCTCAAACCGCCCGGACCTGCCTTTCGGCGGGCTCTCGGGCGATATGAGGGAAACGGCGTGCGAACGAAGTCATCGACCGGCGATCCGCCTCACCCCCGAGAATGGCCCGCATGTATCCCCATGCGGGTCCCGGACGGGTGACCGGCTCTGGCTGCGATGGACGCGCCTTCAGTTTACTGAAGAGCGGCCTGCGCCTGGTTCACCAGAGCCTTGAAGGCCTCGGGCTCATGGATGGCGAGATCGGAGAGAACCTTGCGGTCCACTTCGATGCCAGCCTTGGCGAGGCCGTCGATAAATCGCGAATAGGTCAGGCCGTGCTCGCGGACGCCGGCGTTGATGCGCTGGATCCAGAGCGCGCGGAAGTTGCGCTTCCTGTTGCGGCGATCGCGATAGGCATATTGGCCAGCCTTCTCCACCGCCTGATTGGCGACGCGGAAGACATTCTTGCGGCGGCCATAATAACCCTTCGCCTTCTTGATAACCTTGCGGTGCCGGGCATGGGCGGTAACGCCCCTTTTGACGCGCGACATGAAACTTCTCCTTGAGAAATGGGGACCTTATTTCAGGCCGTAAGGCGCGAAAATCTTCACAATCCGCTTGGTGTCCGGCTCGGCAACGAGAGTCGTGCCGCGCAGGTTGCGGATCTGCTTGTTGGTCCGTTTGATCATGCCGTGACGCTTGCCGGTCTGGCCGCGCTTCACCTTGCCGGTGGCGGTGAAGCTGAAACGCTTCTTCACACCACTCTTGGTCTTCAGCTTGGGCATTTTGCTCTCCGTGTTTTGGGACCGCATTGAAGACCTTGAATTCATTGAAGAATTCGGCAGGTTGCGGGTCCGGGTCTTGGCATTACGGGCGGTCACGGCATGCCCTACAGGCCGGGCCGCCCCGAAGCCGCGGATTTATAAGGGAAAAGCCCCGCGCGTCAAGCGCCGGGCGGCTGATTCAGCCTATACGCATTCTTGATGCGCATGATTTATGCGCATAGATTATGCGCATGGCAAAGAAAGCGGTCAATCTCTCCATCGATGCGGAACTCCTCGCCAAGGCAAAGGCGGCGCGTCTGAACCTGTCCGCGCTTCTTGAAAATGCGCTCTCCGAGCGGGTGCGGGCCGAGCAGGAAAGGCGCTGGCGGCAGGAGAACAAGGCCGTCATCGACGCGGCCAACGGCTTCGCGGAAGAGCATGGCGTCTTCGGCGAGGATTTCCGGTCTTTCTGATGGCGGCGCTCGACATCCACGCCAATCCCGAGCCGCGAACGCGCGGCGCGATGCCCTTTGTCATCGAGATTCAGGCAAATCTCCTGACCGATCTCAACACGCGGCTTGTGGCCCCGCTCGCGCCGGCGCGGCTTTACCGGGGCGCGATACCGCGCCTCAACCCCGTGATCGAAATTGCGGGCGAGCCGCATGTACTCATCACGCATCAGATGGCGGCGCTCCCCGCCCGGCTTCTGGCGGCGCCGCCCGTTGCCAATGCGGAGGCGCATAGCTACGACATCATCGCCGCTGTCGATTTCCTCGTCACCGGCATTTGAAAGGAAAGCCATGAGCCGTTTTTTCGGGAAGGTCTGCCAGAACGGTTATGTGGTGCGCGACATTGAAGCCGCACTGAAGCACTGGACGGAAGTTCTGGGCGTCGGACCGTTCTTCTATATCGACCGCGTGAAATGCGACTGGTTCACCTACAAGGGCAGGCCCTCGCCCGTCGAAATGAGCATCGCGCTCGGCAATACGGGCGATCTCCAGATCGAACTCATCCAGCAGCGCAACGACGCGCCTTCCATGTATCTCGATTTCCTGAATGCAGGAAATGAAGGGCTGCAGCATATGTCCTACTGGACCACGAACTATCAGGCGGATTACGACCGCGCCCTTGCGGCAGGCTACAAGGTCGGCCATGAGGGACAGATCGGCGGGGAGCAGGGCCGCTTCGTCTATTTCGATACGCAGACGCATCCCGGCACGGTAGTCGAGATGTCGGACATCTCGGGCGGCAAGGGCAAGTTCTTCGAACATATCCGCAAGGCCGCGATCGGCTGGGACGGCAGCGAGCCGGTGAGAGCCGTCCGCTAGCACGGCACGGCTTGCCTGCGCTTGCGACTTGAACTGCGCCGATTATAGTGTATATACACTTTTTACCAATGAGGAGGCGCAAATGGCCCATGATCTCGAAACGTCTCATGGCGGCGAACACCCCGACATTGCCCGCTGGCGCGAAGCTGCACAGCAAGACGATTTCGCAAGACTCGACCGGGAGGGGCTCCGCGCGCTCATGCTCGATTGCGGCGCCGATGATTGCGGCTTTGTCGATGTGTCGGACCCTGCCATTGCCGATCAGCGAGCCTGGATCGCGGCGCTACTGCCGGGCGCAAGAACGCTGGTCAGTTTCGTCTGCCGGATGAACCGCGACACGGTGCGCACTTCGGTCCGCTCCGTCGCCAACGAGGAATTCCACCAGACCTATGACGATGTGAACCACGTCGCGCGGCGTGCGGTGCGGCGGCTTGAGGACATGGGCATCGGCGCGGTGAACCCCGCAGCCGCTTTCCCGATGGAAGCGCAGGCCTATCCCGCCGGTATGCGCGTCATCTCGCACAAGCCGATCGCCGAAGCCGCCGGCCTCGGCAAGATGGGGCTCCACCGCAATGTGATCCACCCCCGGTTCGGCAGCTTCATCCTGCTTGGCACTATCGTCATCGACTGCGGGATCGAGAGCTATTCGAGCCCGCTCGACTATTCGCCCTGTCTCGACTGCAAGCTCTGCGTCGCGGCCTGCCCAGTGGAAGCGATCGGCGCGGACGGGACGTTCAATTTTTCCGCCTGCTACACACATAACTACCGCGAATTCATGGGCGGCTTCGTGGACTGGGTGCATGAGGTGGTGGAAGCGGAGGATGCGGACGACTACGACGCCCGCGTGAGCCCCGGCGAAAGCGTTTCGATGTGGCAGAGCCTTTCCTTCAAGCCGGGCTACAAGGCGGCCTATTGCCTGAGCGTCTGCCCGGCGGGTTCCGATGTGCTCGGTCCTTATGTCGAGGACAAGATCGACTACCGCAAGCGGTTTCTCGATCCGCTTCTTGCAAAGCCTGAAACGGTCTATGTGCTGAAGAATTCGGATGCAGAAGAGAGCATTCCGCAGCGCCTCAAAAGCAAGACGGTCAAGGTCGTCGACTACAATATACCCTCCGGCGACCCCTTCTCCTTCCTGTTCGGCCTGACGCTCACCTTCCAGCGGCGCAAGGCGCGTGGGCTCGATGCGGTACTCGCTCTCACCATCCCCGATCACGGGCCGATGCAGGCAACGATCCGCGTCAGAAAATCGCGCATCGAAATCGGCCTTGCCGTACCGGAATGCCCGGATGCGAGCCTGACCGCCGAATGGCCGCTGCTCCATCGCATCTTCCGCGACGCGCTCTCGATGGAAGACGCCGTGAAGGCAGGCGCGGAATTGTCGGGCGACGTCGAAAAGGCGCAGGCGATCCGCAACTGCTTCCCAGTCTACAGGCCGCGCGGCTGAGCGCGATCAGACTTTTGCAATCAGCTGATGCAGAGATTTCTTCACGCCGGGCCAGTTCGGCCCGAGCGAGGTTTCCACTTCACTCTGCGCTTCGCGCCAGAGGGGGAGCGCCTGTGTGAGTTTCTTCCGGCCTGCCTTTGTGAGCCGAAGGCCGAGCGAACGCCCCTCGCCGCTCGGCGCGCTTTCGATGAGGCCATCGTCTTCCAGCAGTTTCACATTTCGCACGAGGCTCGACCGTTCGAGCGCGAGGAGATCGGCAAGGGCGGTCAGCGACCTCACCTTGCCTTCGGCAACGGCGATCAGCAGCGTGAACTGCGTGATCTTGAGGCCCGCCGGGCGAAGAGCCTTGTCATAATGACGGGTGAGCTTACGCGCTGCCATGCGGGCGCGCAGCGCGGCACAATTTTCCCGGACTTCAGCTTCGAGCAGTTCGATTGAATGGGCAGTGCCGGGCATGAGCGCGATCCTTGTTGCAGATACACGCTAATGCCCGCTACCGCCGCAGGCAAGTATCAGCCGCAGAAGATGCGGACAATGTTGCGGCCTTCGCCAAGCTCGACATTGAGCCTGTCAGCACGGAAATCCATGGTCACGGCATCGCCCGGCCCAAAGACGCGGATCGTCGCCACCCCTTCGCCCGCGCGCACCGTTTCCTCGGCATCCGCCCAGGACTTGCCCACCCAGACGGCGAGCGCATCGGCCGCCGCCTTGCAGCTTGCCTCGGCCGCTTCCATCGCGGCGCCCATATCGGCGGCATCGCCTTCCAGGGCCGCGTCCTCGCCGGCTATATTTTCTTCGACATCAGGCGTATCCGCCGCCTGCTCATCAGCGGACTGATCGCAAGCCATCAGCGTCACCGCCGCAACGGCGAGAAGCCCCATCGTCACTTTCTTCATCTCGTTCTTCCTATTCCGCTGCCGTTGAACCCTGATTGACCTGTGCCTTCTTGACGGACGCCTGCACCACCGGGATTTCGTGATCCTCGAGCGGCTTCATCCAGTTCTTCCGCTTCAGCGCCGCCTCGATATATGGCGCAAGCGCGGCCTGTTTCTTCGCTTCGCGCGTGGCGGCTTCCGCCTTGAACTCGGGCATGACTTCCTTCGCAAAAAGCTCGAGCGACTCGCAGATATGCTCATGCTTGTTGCGGCCCGCCTGCTGCATGAAGATCACCTGATCGACGCCTGCATTCTGGAAGGCTCGGAGATGCGCGCGCATGTCGTCCGGCGTGCCGATGCCGGTGGCGATCGCTTCGGCGCGCTTCGCAGCGTCGATCACTTCCTGCGTGCGGTTGCCGCGCGCGCGGATGTAATCGCCCCACATGTCGGTGCGGCCCGGCACCGTGTCATGCGCGACAAGCGCATTGAGCGCATAGCCGAAGAATTCGAAGCCCTCATGGCCGCGGCGGATCGCTTCCTCTCGGTCGTGATGCAGCGAGAAGTTCGACACCATGGCAATGTTCGCATTCACGCCATGGCCGATGGGGCGGCATTCCTCGGACTTGATGATGCCGTAATAGATTTCCGACCAGTGATGCGCTTCTTCTGGATCGAGGAAGGAGAAGGCGAGCGCGCCGACACCGAGCGAGGCGGCCACCTTGATCGTGTCGCGATTGGTGCAGGCCATCCACATGGGCGGATGCGGGCGCTGCACCGGCTTCGGCAGCACATTGCGGCAGGGCATGGAAAAATATTTTCCCTCGAAGCCCGGATAGGGATCGAGGACCATCATATTCGCGATCTGCTCGCCCGCCTCGATCGCCATGGCGCGCTTTTCCTTGGCCGGAATGTTGAAGCCGCCAAGCTCGAGCCGCGTGGCACCCTCGCCGATGCCGAATTCGACGCGGCCATTCGACATGATGTCGAGGGTGGCGAGGCCTTCGGCCGTGCGGGCGGGATGATTGTAGTTCGGGATCACCTGACGGATGCCGTGGCCGAGGCGAATGTTCTTCGTGACCGACGCCGCTGCCGCGAGAAAGACCTCCGGCGCCGAGGAATGGGAATATTCGTCGAGGAAGTGATGCTCGACTTCCCAGGCATGATCAAAGCCGAGCCTGTCGGCCAGCACGATCTGCTCCAGCGCTTCATGGAAAAGCCGTGCCTCGTCGCCCTCGTTCCAGGGCTTCGGCAATTGCAGTTCGTAGAACACTCCGAATTTCATGGATCGTATCTCCCGATCGCCGCACGCCTCGGGAGAGCCCGGGCATGTCTGTTTTCGTTATCCCGGGAGAAAGTCTAGACGGCAAAACCGGGAACCGCGAGCGCGGAAGCGCCAGCCCGCTTTCCCTAGCGTCCGGCTCGGTCTCTGCTAATGGAGATCGCTGGGCCGCTCGGCCGGCAAAGCCTGCCGGTGGGCCGCGCGGAGCGCAAGCTCCCTTTCGGCAGCCTCACGGCGCAACCTGCTGCCGCTCCTGGCGATGGCCTGCAGTTCAGCGTCCGGGAAGAGCCGCATGTCGACCGGCCCTGCGGACTGGACCGCATGCCGCATCACATCCTGCGATTCATAGAAGGTCTTCTTGCGTGGCGGCTTGCGTGTCAGGCGCCGCAAGATCGTCGATATGGACATGTCATCACCGGCCTTTGTCTCGAATCCAAACGTCTTCGAATGGCGGCGCTTCGCCCCGGAGCGGGAATGCACGGAAAACCGGCCTTTGCCGGGTATGTTCCGCGAATTTTCTTGATCGAGTGAAATCTACACCTGTATTCCGAACAATGCCAGATCATGCTGACAGGAATATTACAGCGCCTCGTCTGCGCAGCCTTCGATAGACGCATGTGAGCGCGCCTGTGTAGCATTCCGTCCAGCATTCCGGGGCGGTTCAACCCGGATGGCTTCCTGCCAAACGTCAGACATTCCGCCGGATTCTGGAGAGATCATACATGGGCAATCCCCTTCAAATCGCTCATCGCGGCGGCGCCGGCCTTTGGCCGGAAAACACGATGGCGGCATTTCGCCGCGCCATTGCGGCGGGTACGGACGGTATCGAGCTCGACGTGCATCTGACGAAGGACGGTCAGCTTGTCGTGCATCACGACGAAAGCCTGAAACCCGCCATTGCGCGCGGCGCAAATGGCGAATGGCTGACGCGCCCCACGCCGCTTCTGAAGGCGCTCACCTATGATGAACTGCGCGCCTATGATGTGGGGCGGCTCAGGCCGGGTGCGGGCTACAGCACGCGCTATCCCGAACAGACCGGCTTCGATGGCGAGCGCGTGCCGCTGCTTGCCGATGTCTATAGATTGGTCAAGGAGCAGACGAAGCCCGGCTTCCGGCTCTATGTCGAACTGAAAACTGCGCTGCTCGATCTGACGCAGTCCGCCGATCCTGTAACACTCGCCGATGCCGCCGTTGCGCTCACCCGCGAACACGGGCTTGAGGAGACCGTCACCTTCGTTTCCTTCGACTGGCGCGCACTCAAGCGGGCAAAGGAGCAGGCGCCCGACATTCTCAACGCCTTCACAACGCTGCCCTTCTTCCAGATCGACCCGGAAGATGCGTCTGCGGCACGCGACAAGCCGGGGTCGGAAGACGAAACAATTCGCAAGGCGTCCGCCGCCGGTGCGCTCTGGGCGGCGGGCTATGACTGGCGCGAGCAGAAGGGCGCGACATTTGCCGAGCGGATGCTGCTCGCCATTGCGTCAGGCCCCGCGGATGGCTGGTTTTCCTGGCATGGCGATGTGACGGCGGAGACGGCGCCGCTTGCGGAGGAACTCGGCCTTGCCGTTTCCTGCTGGACGGTCGACGAGGAGACCGAGATGAAACGGCTTGCCGCGCTCGGCGTCGAAGCGATCCTCACCGACAGGCCGGACCGGCTCGCCCGCGTGCTCGCGGCATGAAAAAGGCCCGGTCGCGCGACCGGGCCTTTCATTTCAAGTGCGGTGCGGCTGCATTACTTCGGCGCCAGCACCATGATCATCTGCCTGCCTTCGAGGCGGGGGTAGAGTTCGACCTTTGCGATCTCCTCCACCTGCTCCTTCACGCGGTTCAGGAGCTGCATGCCGAGCTCCTGATGCGCCATTTCGCGGCCGCGGAAGCGCAGCGTGACCTTCACCTTGTCGCCTTCCTCGAAGAAGCGGAGCATGGAGCGCATCTTCACGTCGTAGTCATGCGTGTCGATGTTCGGGCGCATCTTGATTTCCTTGACCTCGACGGTCTTCTGCTTCTTGCGCGCCTCGTTGGCCTTTTTCTGGGCCTGATATTTGAATTTCCCGTAGTCGAGAAGCTTGCACACGGGAGGCTTCGCGTTGGGCGATACCTCAACCAGATCCAGTCCGGCCTCTTCGGCCATGCGGATCGCTTCGTCGGTGGGAATGACGCCGCGCTTTTCGCCTTCGGCGTCAATGAGCAACACGGTCGGCTCATCGATCATGTCGTTTATGCGCGGGCCATCTTTCGTGGGCGGCGCCTGCATCGGTCTGCGAGCTATGAACGCTTCTCCTTCTGTCTATTGGTCCGGCCGCCTGATTGCGCTCGGGAACAGGGCTTCGACACATAAAGACGCCCGAATGGCGATTTTGGTTCCGGCCTTTCCCGATAGCGTCCAACACGGACGCCCCGGACATTGCTGCACAGCTATAGATTTGAAGGACGCCGCCTGCAAGTCAAGAAAGGGGCGGCGATCTGCGCGATTCCGGGTAGCGTGCCTCCCTGACGCGCCATTGTGGCCGCGGCCACACACAGAAACGGAGAAAGCGCGTCATCGGGCTCCCTTCGAGATCATGGATATGGGAGGGCGAGGCCCAGGAAAGCCGCCGCGCCCGCGCAAGAAAGCCCGAAGCACCCCGTGCGGCAGCGTCTTCCCAGCATATATCTGCGATTTCGCCTGCTTCCCTGCGGCCCTGCGGCGTCGTCAGCAGAATGAGGCGGCTGCCGGGATGTTCGGCCCGGATTGCCGCCAGCGCCGCCCTGGCATGGGCGGAACCGCCCGCGCCAAGCCAGATCGCAATGACCGTTCCGCTCACGGCTTGCCGGCCGGGGCCCGGTTTTGCCCGATCAGCCGGGCATAGATCGAAAGTGTCGCGCCGCACATTGCGCCGACCGAATAATGCGTAGCGGCGTTGTCGTGGCCCGCCGCACCCATCGCCGCGCGGGTGGCCGCGTCCATGCCCGCGACCCGGGCCATCGCATCGGCAAGCGCCGCCGGATCGCCGGGCGGCACGCGGAAGCCTGTCTTGCCCTCGATCACTGTTTCCTGCTGGCCGCCCGAATCCGACACCACAACCGGGCGGGACGCCGCCTGCGCCTCGACCGCCGTGCGGCCGAAGGGCTCCGCCTCGATCGAAGGCGAGAGCACGCAATGGCTGAGCGCATAGGCGGCGGCCATGTCGTCGCAATGCCCAACGAGCCTCACACGGGCCCCCAGCTCCGCTGCCGTTATCGCCTGCCGCAATTCGCCTTCATAGGCGTCGCGGCCCTGCGCATCGCCCGCGAGAAGGAGTGTGAAATCGCCGATCCCCCTTTGCTTCAGAAGCTGCGCCGCCGCGATGGAGATGACCTGCCCCTTCCATCGGGTGAGGCGTGCCGGATGGAGAAAGATCGTGCCTGCATCATCGCCGATGCCCCAGCGCGATTTGAGCGCTGCGACGCGCTCCGGCGCGGGCGAGGCAAAGGCCGCAATGTCGATGCCACGCGGCACGGTGAAGATGCGTGCCTCTTCCGGCTTGTGGACGGCGCGGATATTGGCCGCCGTCCATTGTGAATTCGCGATCACTGCATCGCCGCGCACCATTACCGAATTGTAGAAAACCTTGAGGCGCGGCTTTTCATGGACGCGCGAATGATAGGTGGTGACGAAGGGAACCTTGGCGCGGCGCGCGGCGGCAAGTGCGCTCCAGCCCGGCGCGCGCGAACGGGCATGAACGAGATCGACGCCTTCGCGCTCGATCAGCCGCGCCAGACGCTCGACATTGAGGCCCATCACCACCGGGTTCTTGGAATGGACCGCCATTTCGGCATGGGTAGCACCCGCCGCAATCAACTCCTCCACCATGCGGCCGCCGCGGCTCGCCACGATGGCGCGGCCGCCCGCCGCGACGATCGCGCGCGCCATGTCGACGGTTGTGCGCTCGGCACCGCCTGTTTCAAGCGCGGGTACGACCTGCAGGATCGCGGGGCGTGGATCGAATGCCGCGAAAGGGTTGGACAAGAGACGGAATCCCTGTTGGATGGCGCAAAACAAATGGATGCGAATGACAATGACCGACACGGCCACGCCCCGCAAGCTTGCCCGCCCGCCGCATGACGGAAGTGCGGGCGAGGAGCTTGCCTGCCTGATCGACGCGCCGGGAATGCCCGCCGGTCCAACCGGCCTCACCTGGCTTGGCGGCTTCAAGTCCGACATGACGGGGACGAAGGCCGAGGCCCTTGCCGCCTGGGCGCGCGGCGCGGGGCGGCATCTTCTTCGCTTCGACTACTACGCGCATGGCCACTCGAGCGGCGACTTCCGCAAGGCCACCATCGGCCGCTGGCGGGAAGATGCGCTGGCGGCAATCGACGCACTCGCCGAAGGCCCGCAAATTCTCGTCGGCTCCAGCATGGGCGGCTGGATGGCACTGCTGGCCGCACTTGCCCGGCCCGAGCGCGTGAAAGGTCTCGTCCTCATCGCGCCTGCACCGGACTTCACCGAAGAGCTGATGTGGAAGGGTTTTTCCGAGGAAATAAGGCAGACGCTCACGCGCGACGGCATCTACCGCGAACCGTCCGGCTATTCGGACGAGCCCTACGAGATCACCATGAAGCTGATCGAGGAAGGCCGGAACCATCTGATCCTGGGCAAGCCCATTCCGCTCATCTGCCCTGTGCGCGTCCTGCAGGGCATGACAGACCCGGATGTTCCGTGGGGCCACGCGATGCGCCTTGCCGATGCGCTGGCGAGCGAGGACGTCACGATCAACCTGTCGAAATCGGGCGACCACCGGCTTTCGACGCCGGAAGACATTGCCCGGCTTGTGCACACAGTTGAGACGCTGCTCGGTGAGATCGAAGCCTGAGGCTCAATCCACCAGCGGCAACATGCGGTCGGCCTTCCTGAAATAGGCGCGGGCGAAATTCAGCAACTCGCCGTTCGAGGGGTGATCGACCGTCTCGATGCCGATGACGTGTTCGGCAATCGCGGCATGCTTCGCCTGAAGACGCTTCAGGAATCCGAGCTTGGCATTGGCGGGGCCGACGATCAGGATTTCCCCGATACCATCGAGTTTACCGGCCACTTCATCGAAGAAGGCTGCATCTTCGGACTCGCGCCAGCTTGCCTTGCCGGTTCTCGCCGACTGCTTGCGGGTTGCGGCGTGCTTCTGCGTCACCTTGTCGGCATTTGCTCCATCTGCGTTGAAGTCGAGAATGCGGGCTTCGTGATGATCGATCCAGACAACGCCATGATAGTGATGCGACATGGGGGCCTCCCTTGGTTGCCTGATATCCTATCTTAAATGTGCGGTCCGGCGCTGCGGCAGAATGGCCTGCGTCAGAGCGTCCCGAGCAGGGATTTCAGCCCCTCACGATAGGTCGGAAAGGAGAGCGTCACACCAAGCTCTTCGTGGATGCGGCGGTTCGAGACGCGCCGGGACGACATGTAGAAGCTGCGGCCCATGGGCGACAGCTCCGCTTCCTCGAAGGGAATTTCGGGCGGCGGTGTGCGGCCGAGAAGTTCCGCCGCATAGGCGACGACATCGGAGGCGGGTGCCGGCTCGTCGTCGCAGACATTATAGATCGCGCCCGGATTTGGCCGTGCCATGGAGGCATCAAGCACATTCGCAATATCCTCCACATGGATACGCGAGAAGATCTGCCCTTCCTTGACGATTCGGCGTGCGGTGCCGTCAAGCACACCGATAAGCTGGTTGCGGCCCGGCCCATAGATGCCCGCGAGACGGAAGATGTGCAGCGGCAATCCGTTCGATTTCGCAAATTCCGTCCATGCCGCTTCCGCCTTCACGCGCCGGTCACTGCGTGTCACCGCCGGTTCGAGCGGCGTGGCCTCATCCACCCAGCCGCCCTGCCTGTCGCCATAAACGCCGGTGGTGGATAGATAGCCCGCCCATTCGATGCCGGGCGCGATCCGCCGCAGATCCTCTGCATGGGCGGCAAGCACGGGGTCTCCCCTTTCGCCGGGCGGCGTGGAAACCAGCAGATGCGTCGTGCTGGAAAGTGCTGCCGCCGGGTCGGCGAGGGGCAATCCGTCGCTGAAGAGAAACGGCACGATGCCGGAACCTGCAAGCCCCGCCGCCTTGTCCGCCGTGCGGCAGGTGCCGGCAACGCTGCCGCCGCTTGCCCGGAAGCGGGCCGCAAAGACGCGCGCGCTATAGCCGCAACCGAAACAGAAGAGCCGCTTTCCTGCCGCCATGAGGGTTTCCATTCTTTCACTTGCAAGAGGGCGAAGGCTGGACAAGTCTCATCGCCATGAAACAGCTTGTCCTTGCCTTCTCCTTTCTTCTCTTCGCATCCGGCGGCGCCCCGGCGCAAGTGGGCGCCCTTGGCGGGGAGCCGGACTATGATGCCTGCCTTGCGTTTGTGGAGCGCGATGCGGGTGCCGCGCTCGACATGGCGCAATCACTGAAGCTCAATCGCGGCGAGGATGCGGCGGGCGGCCTTCACTGCGAGGCGCTGGCGCTGATGAAGCTCAACCGGCCCGCCGATGCCGGACGCACCTTTTTCGAACTGGCCGAACGCCTCACCCGTGCCGACGATGCAATGCGCGCCGAAATCTACGGTCAGGCAGGCGATGCCTTCGCCATTGCAGGCGAGGCGCAAAGCGCTATCCGCGCCTATGACAATGCCATTGCCCGCATGCCGGACGAAGCCGGTTATTTCGCGGGGCGTGCACGCGTCAAAGCCATTGCGGGCAACTGGGAAGGCACGCGCGACGATGCGGCCGAAGCCCTCGCTATCGACCCCTTTTCCATCGACGCGCTGTTGCTGCGTGCGGCGGCCAATCGCACGCTCGGCTATCCGCGCGCCGCGCTTGTCGATGCAAACCGCGCCGTCGAGATGCGGCCCCGCGATCTCGATGCGCTTCTTGAGCGCGGCCTCGTTCACCGGGCTCTGGGCGACAAGGCGAGCGCCTATGCAGATTGGTCGAACGTGTTGAAATACGCGAAGGAAACCGGCCGCGGGGACAGTGCCGCCGCCACTGCCGCGCAGGACTATCTCAGCAGATAGCGCCACTCTTCGCGCACATCCTCGACGGCTTCTCTTTCAATTGCAGCGGCGGCGCTTTCGCGCAGTTCATCCGCCGTGCCAAGTTCGCCAAGCGCCCATATGGCGGCGGCGCGCACCAGCGGCGACAAATCCCCGGCAAGTCTCCATGCAACATCCCGCAGGCCCGCCTCGCCCGAATTTCCGATTGCTATTGCGACATTCCGCAGGAACCGGTCGCGGCCGATCCGCTTGATGGGTGAACCGGAGAAGAAGTAGCGGAAACCCGCATCGTCCAGTGCTGCGAGTTCTTCAAGCAGTGGCGCTTCGAGTTCCTCGCGTGAATGGAACGCATCCTCGCGCGCACGGCTTGCAAACTTGTTCCACGGGCAGACGGCAAGACAATCATCGCAGCCATAGATGCGGTTGCCCATCGGTTTGCGAAACTCGCGCGGGATGTGTCCCTTGTGCTCGATGGTGAGATAGGAAATGCAGCGACGCGCATCGAGTTCGTAAGGCGCGGGGAAAGCCTCTGTCGGGCAGATGTCGAGACAGCGGCGGCATTCGCCGCAACGGTCGTCATGTCGCTCATCCGCATCGAAAGAATGCGTGGTGAAGATCGCACCGAGAAAGAACCACGAGCCGAGCTTGCGGGAAACGAGATTGGTGTGCTTGCCCTGCCAGCCAAGACCGGCAGCTTCCGCGAAGGGCTTCTCCATAACCGGTGCGGTGTCGACAAAAACCTTCACCTCCGCGCCGCTCTCCTCTGCCAGCCAGCGCGCCACCTGTTTCAGGCGCTTCTTGACGAAGTCGTGATAATCGCGATTGCGCGCGTAGACGGAAATTGCCGCGCGGTCGCGCCGCTCCAGCAGGTCGAGCGGATCGCTCTCCGGCCCGTAATTCATCGCTAGCATGATGACGGATTTCGCTTCCGGCCAGAGCGCCAGCGGATCGGCGCGGCGCGGCGCCGTCTCTTCCATCCAGCCCATCTGCCCGTGCCGGCCCAGCGCCAGCCAGTGATTCAGTTTTTCGGGAAGGTCCGGCCGCGCATCGGCGCGGGCGATGCCGATATCGTCAAAGCCAGCCTCTTTCGCGCGGGCGGCAAGCGCCTCGCGCAAAGCCTCGTTCTTCGTGCCGATTTCAGAAGTCGAGATTGGCATAGAGTTTCGGCGGCGGCATGCCGGGCACATGATCGGCGAGAAGCCCGCGGAAGGCCGGTCGCGACTTGAGCCTCACATACCAGTCCTTCGCGCCCTGATACTGGGCCCAGGGCACGTCGCCCACATAATCGAGACATGAGAGATGCGCGGCGGCTGTAAGATCTGCAATCGTGAGCTGTTCGCCCGCCAGCCAGTTCCGCTCCTCCATCAGGTAGCAGATGTAATCGAGGTGATAGCGCAGATTGTGGAGCGCCGCGCGCACCACCACCATGTCCGGCGCACCACCGCCTTCGTTGGCGCCCAGAAAGCGCCGCGTCACTTTCTCGAAAATGAGGCCGTCTGAGACTTCCGCAGCAAACTTGCGGTCGAACCAGTCGACGAGGCGGCGCATTTCGGCGCGCTCACGCGGATCTTCCGGCATGAGCTTCACCTCGGTCAGCGTTTCCTCGAGATATTCGGTGATCGCGATGGCGCCGGAAATCGGCTCGCCCTCATCTTCCACCAGTACCGGCACTTCGCCCGCCGGATTCATCATGAGGAATTCGCGGCGCCGCTCCCAGTCGCGCTCTTCCACAAGCTCGAACTCGACATTCTTCTCCGCAAGCGCAAGACGCACCTTTCGGCAGGCAGGCGAAATCGGCAGGTGATAGAGCTGGCGCATCTGTTGGAGTTTCTAGTTTGTATTTGCGTTTGCAGCTTTCGGTGCGGCGAGTTCCTCGATGATCGGACAATCGGGCCTTTCATCGCCGTGGCATTTGCGCGTGAGAAGCGCGAGCGTTTCGCGCATGGCCTTGAGCCCCGCAATCTTTTCGTCAATTTCGTTCATGTGGCTTTCGGCAATCGCCTTCACATCGGCGCTTGAACGATCGCGGTCGCGGTAGAGCGCGAGAAGATCGCGGCACTGCGCGACGGTGAAGCCGAGCGAGCGGGCGCGCGCGATGAAGCGCAACGTATGCACATCGTCTTCCGAATATGCGCGATAGCCATTCGCGTTGCGATCCGCGCTATCGATCAGCGCGATATCCTCATAGTAGCGAATGGTCTTGGCGGGTACGCCGGAGCGAGCCGCCGCCTCTCCGATGTTCATGGGCTGTGCTCTCAGCTCGCTTTGGCGCGCTCGAACTGTCCGGTCTTGCGGAACCTGTAGAGATAGGTCGGCAGGACAACTTCAAGAATGGTCGGTGCGATACCGAGGCCTTCAAGTGTCCGGCCTTCGGCGCGCGCGGCATCGCTGACCACATTGTCGCTGCCGAGCAGGCGAACCTGATCCGGCGTCAGCGGCGGATTGGGAATGAACTGCGTCACCTGGGACATGAGCCTCGCAAGCGGCACGGGCAGCGGCACAAGAATGCGCTTGCGGCCCGTCACGCGCAGCATGTCTTCCAGCAGCGCGCGGAAGCTCTTCACTTCCGGTCCGCCGAATTCCCATGTCGCGCCGGTGAGACCGCGTTCGAGAAGGCGGGCGATGCCTTCGGCCACGTCCTTCACATAGACGGGCTGAAATAGCGTCTTGCCGCCGCCGACCAGCGGCAGCGCCGGCGAAAGCCGCGCCATTGCGGCGAAGCGGTTGAAGAAATCGTCTTCCGGTCCGAAGACGATGGAAGGGCGGACGATCGTGGCGCCGGGAATGGCCTCGCGCACCGCCGATTCGCCCGCCGACTTGCTGCGGGCATAGGCAGAAGGGCTGTCGGCATCCGCACCGATCGCCGAGACATGGATGAAGCGGGTGATCCCTGCTTTCTTCGCGGCGCGCGCGATGCGGCCCGCACCGTCGGCCTGCACAGACTCGAAGGTCTGATGGCCGGTTTCGTAGAGAATGCCGACCAGGTTCACCACCGCGTCCGCGCCCTCAATGGCGGCGCGCACCGAGGCATCGTCGCGGATATTTGCCTGAACCGGCTCGACCTGGCCGACCACACCCATCGGCCGCAGGAACTGGGCATCGTTCGGGCGGCGTACCGCCACGCGCACCCGATAGCCGCGCCGCGCCAGGGTATGCACGATATGGCGGCCGAGAAAGCCCGATCCGCCGAAAACCGTCACCAGGCTGCCCGCCGGGAGCACATTCTTGATCCTGTCCCGGTCCGCGCTGTCCACGCCCATCTCTTCTTGCCTTTCGCTGTCGTTCCGGCGCAGCGGCTCACTGGCCTCGATTGCCGCCTCGCGCCCCGTTGCCCCCCCTTGATAGCCTAAGCGGGCGGCGCGGCAAAGGGCGGCAAAATGCGCTTCCGCCACGATCCGAAATTCGCCCGGTCCATTGACATTGTGCCGGGCCCTATTTAAGCAACGCCTCACGTGCCCAGGTGGCGGAATTGGTAGACGCACCAGCTTCAGGTGCTGGCGCTCGCAAGGGCGTGGAAGTTCGAGTCTTCTCCTGGGCACCATTCCTTTCTCTCCCCTCTCCGGGGCCAAACGGAGCCGGTAGATGGCGGTCACGCTGCACAAGGGCGATCTTCCGGGCGGGCTCGACTTCGGCGCGAGCGTCGCGGTCGATACCGAAACGATGGGGCTCAATCCCGAGCGCGACCAGCTTTGCGTCGTCCAGCTCTCGGCGGGCGACGGCAATGCCCATATCGTGCAGCTCGACCGGGGCAGCTATAACGCGCCCAACCTGCGCGCGCTGATGGCGAACCCGGACGTCCTCAAGATTTTCCATTTCGCCCGTTTCGACGTTGCCATGCTGCAGCGCTATCTCGGCGTCGTCACCGCGCCTGTCTATTGCACCAAGATCGCCTCGAAGCTTGTGCGCACCTATACCGACCGCCACGGGCTCAAGGATCTCGTCCGCGAGCTTGCGAATGTCGATCTGTCGAAGCAGCAGCAAAGTTCGGACTGGGGCGCGCGCGAGCTCACCGAGGCCCAGCTTGCCTATGCGGCTTCCGACGTTCTCCACCTGCATGAGGTGAAGGCCATACTGGACGGGATGCTTGCCCGCGAGGGGCGGGTGGAGCTGGCGCGGGCCTGCTTCGCCTTCCTGCCGGTGCGCGCCGCGCTCGATCTGGCGGGCTGGCCCGAGGAAGACATTTTCGCCCACTGATCCCCTTCCGGCCGGAATGGCCGTTTCGTTGACGCATTACGGCGCTTCCGCGCATACTGGCGCCTGTTCGGGGGCGCATCGCGGGCGGAATCTTGCCCGGGGTGAAGTGGAGCAGCAAGGCATGAGCGAAGGAACCGGCGACGAGCGATCCGGCGCCGGCACGGCGAGGCGGGTGCGAAGCGGCGCGCCCATCGAGCGCCGCGTAGCGCCGCCGCGCCCGGTACAGAGTCGCTACAGCCGCTTCGTTTCCGCGATGAAAGTCGCCCTGCCGCTGGGCGCTGTGGTGCTTTTCGTCGTCATCCTCTTCTATTCCGGCGCCTTCGATCGCAAGGACGATCTCGACATCGCCTTCCGCGAGATCGACCGCCAGCCGGGCGACCTTCGCATGGTGAGCCCGCGCGTCGCCGGCATGACATCGGACGGCAATCCCTATCTCGTGACCGCGGACAATGCGACGCAGGACATAACGCGGCCCAATTTTGTGAGATTCGAGAACATCCATGCCGATGTGAAGCTCAATGAGGAGCAGGACTGGATGTCTCTGACCGCGCGGAGCGGGCTCTATGATTCCGAGTTGCAGACGCTCGAACTCGAACAGCAGATCGATATCTTCACCACCTGGGGATATGAAATGCACGGGCAGAGCGCGACAATCG
The DNA here is from genome assembly GCF_046297875.1 of Parvibaculum sp. Taxonomy (GTDB): domain Bacteria; phylum Pseudomonadota; class Alphaproteobacteria; order Parvibaculales; family Parvibaculaceae; genus Parvibaculum. The sequence continues at coordinate 641,437 of NZ_JBKBHD010000001.1, forward strand.
ATTTCGAACGGGGCGAACTCAGAAGTGAAACCGGGGTGCAGGGCCATGGCCCGCTCGGTACGCTGCAGGCCGACCGGATGACGGCCGACCGGGCATCGCAGGTTCTGCGTTTCGACGGCAATGTGCGTATGCTGATCCTTCCCGGTCAGCGGGGCGAAGGGGGCGAATGAAATGAGCTGGAATCAAGATTTTTCGGGCCGGGGGGCCGCCATGCTCCTTGCCTTGACGCTTCTCCTGCCCGGGGCCGCATTCGCCCAGCAGGGCTTCCGCTCCGACCCGGACAAGCCGATCGAGATCGAAGCCGATGCGCTTGAGGTCGAGGACGCGAAGCAGACGGCGACCTTTTCCGGCAATGTCCGCGTGGTTCAAGGTGACATCCGCATGAAATCGGACCGGGTGACTGTCCATTACGATGGCAGCGGTCAGGGCGGCGGATCGCGCATCTCGCGCATTTCCGCCACTGGCAACGTCCTCGTCTCCTCACCCGACCAGCAGACGGCGAGCGGCGAATGGGCGACCTATACGGTCCGCTCCCGTCAGATTGAAATGGGTAATTCAGTCGTGCTGAGGCAGGGTGAAAATGTTATCCGCGGATCGCGCCTGACGGTCGATCTGGCCAGCGGCCAGGCCCGCGTGACCGGCGGTTCAGGCGGCGAAACTGGCGGAACTACGAGGGTTCGGGGCCTGTTTCAGCCCGGAGGCAACTGATCCAGGCCAAAGAAGGCTTGGTTAATCGCTTCACTTCATACAATTTTAATGCCAAGTGACGTTTGATGGCATTGTTAATGAAGTGGGGCCGCCGAATGACTGGCGATATGGGGACAATGGGGCAGGACGGTCAGAGCCATACCGGCAGGGATGGCGCGCCGCATCTTGTTGCCGACAATCCGGGTCTCGTCGTCGAGAAGATCGGCAAGAGCTTCAAGGGCCGCCCCGTGGTGCGCGGCGTAAGCTTCCATGTCCAGCGCGGCGAAGCTGTCGGCTTGCTCGGGCCCAATGGCGCCGGCAAGACCACCGTCTTCTACATGATTACCGGGCTGATCCCGCCCGACTACGGTTCGATCTTCCTCGACGGCGAGGATGTGACGGGCCTGCCGATGTATCGCCGCGCGCGCCGCGGCGTCGGCTATCTGCCGCAGGAAGCCTCGATCTTCCGCGGCATGACGGTCGAACAGAACATCCGCGCGGTGCTCGAACTTATCGAACCCGACCGCGACCGCCGCGAGGCCGAACTCGACGACCTTCTTGCCGAATTCTCGATCACGCATCTCAGGCGCACACCCTCGATCGCGCTGTCGGGCGGCGAGCGGCGGCGCGTCGAAATCGCGCGCGCGCTGGCGACGCAGCCCTCCTTCATGCTGCTCGACGAGCCCTTCGCCGGCATCGACCCTATTGCCATCGGCGACATTCGGGATCTCGTCTCGCATCTGAAGGATCGCGGCATCGGCGTTCTCATCACCGATCACAATGTGCGCGAGACGCTGGAACTCATCGACCATGCCGTCATCATTCATGGCGGCACGGTGCTGATGGAAGGCTCTCCCTCCGAGATCGTCGGCAATGAAGATGTGCGCCGGCTCTATCTCGGCGAACGGTTCAGTCTGTAGCGGGATGCAGGGGGTCTGAACCGGCATGGCACTCGCACCGAGACTCGAGCTTCGTCAGGGACAATCCCTTGTCATGACGCCGCAGCTGCAGCAGGCAATCAAGCTGCTGCAGCTTTCGAATCTCGAACTTGCCGAATATGTCGAACAGGAGCTCGAGCGCAATCCGCTGCTTGAGGCCGCAACCGGCGACCCGGCGGATCGCATCGGCACGGAGGAAGACCGCAGCGAGCGCGAACCCGTCGTCACCTCCGAAACATCGCTTTCGCTTTCCGAAGACGGTCCGCCGCCTGGCCGCGATGGCGACCTCGATACCGATTACGACAATGTCTATGCGGATGAAAGCCGCTCCGACACGCAGAACGATGCCGCCGCGGCGCAAGGCCCGACATCTTCCGACTGGCAGAACGTCAAGAGCGGCAGCGGCGGCAGCGGCGATGGCGAGTTCAGTTTCGAGGCGACGCTGACACGTGAAGCGACACTTGCCGAACATCTGACCGACCAGATGAACATGGCGCTGAAGACGCCGGGCGACCGGATGATCGGCGCCTATCTGATCGACCAGGTAAATGAGACGGGCTACATCACGGCCGATCTTGCCGATGTCGCCGAGCGGCTCGGCACCGACATCGAGGATGTCGAAGCCGTATTGCAGGTGCTGCAGACTTTCGAGCCGACCGGCATCTGCGCGCGCAATCTGAAAGAGTGCCTTGCGCTGCAGCTTGCCGAGCGCAACAGGCTCGACCCCACGATGCGGATTTTCCTCGATCATCTCGAACTGTTCGCGAAACGCGATTTCGAGCAGCTGATGAAACTGACCGGCGCCGACCGGGAGGACATCGCCTCGATGGTAGACGACATTCGCATGTGCAATCCCAAGCCCGGGCTTGCCTTTGGCGGCGAACCGGTTGTGCCTGTGGTGCCGGATGTCTTCGTGCGCGCCCGTGCGGATGGCAGCTGGACCGTCGAAATCAACTCCGAAACGCTGCCGCGCGTTCTCGTGAACCAGCAATATTACACCGAGGTCACGAAACTTTCCGGCGATGCAACTGCCAAGGCCTATATTTCGGAATGCCTCAACAATGCGAACTGGCTGGTAAAGAGCCTCGATCAGCGTGCGCGCACGATCCTGAAGGTCTCCTCGGAAATCGTGCGCCAGCAGGACGCTTTCCTGGTCTATGGCATCCAGCATCTCAAGCCGCTCAATCTCAAGACCATCGCCGAAGCGATCTCGATGCATGAGTCGACGGTTTCGCGCGTGACGGCGAACAAGTATATCGCGACGCCCCGCGGCATATTCGAGATGAAGTATTTCTTCACCTCCGCCATCGCCTCGTCCGAAGGCGGCGCCGCGCATTCTGCAGAGTCCGTACGCCATCGCATCAAGGAACTCATCGATGTGGAGCGGGCAGATGCCGTTCTCTCCGACGACAATATTGTCGACATTCTGAAAAGTCAGGGCGTCGACATCGCGCGGCGAACCGTCGCCAAGTACCGGGAAGCACTCAACATTCCCTCGTCGGTGCAGCGCCGCCGCGAGAAAAAGGCATATGCCTGAAGCCGGCGCAAAGTCTTGCAAGCGCCCCATATCTATTTGAAACTCAAGGCTTTTAACGCTCTTTCCGGGTCGCGGTTGACACCCTTGGTGCTGCCAACTAGTTTCCACGCGCCCAAACGGCCCCGGCGGGAAAACGCAGGGTTATTTGGTGGGTCGGGCCGCAATGTGCGGCAGAGGCAACGGCAGGTTCAAACGCCCTCGGCCGATGAGAGAATCGGCTACACTTTGGAAAGTGGGCGAAGGGTTTTCCGGTAGGACGTGCTGCCGCGATTTTCGGCATGCATCGTTTCAAATGGCGTAGTGACCCCAGGAAGGTCTTTCATGCAAGTTCAGGTCAGCGGTCATCATCTCGATGTTGGAGATGCGCTCCGCACCCACGCGACCGAGCGGCTCCAGGCGGCGGTAACCAAGTATTTCGACAGGCCTGTCGATGGTCAGGTGACCTTCTCCAAGCAGGGTCACGAGTTCCGTGCCGACTGTTCGGCTCATCTGAGTTCCGGTTTGCGCGTGAACGCGCAGGGTGCCGCGAACGAGGTCTACGCCTCTTTCGACGTGGCGCTGGAGCGTCTTGAAAAGCGGCTTCGCCGCTACAAGCGCAAACTCAAGAATCACAATCACTCCAACAAGGCGGAACTGCCTGCGGAATCCTATCCTTCCTTCATCATTGAGGCCTCGGCCGAGCATGAGGAAGTGGCGGAAGACGCGCAGCCCGTCATCATAGCCGAAGGCACGACCGCCATTCCCGTCCTCAGCGTCGGCGATGCGGTGATGCAGATGGATCTGAGCGATGCCGCTTTCGTCGTTTTCCGCAGTGGCGCGAAGGGCGGGCTCAATCTCGTCTATCGCCGCGGGGACGGAAATATCGGCTGGATCGATACGAGCCGCGATGTTCAGAAGGCGTGAAATTTTGAGGGCGAAATCCGCCTATGCGGCCTCCGGGCACGCATCGGCCGGCACCGTACATTCGGACATGGCGGGAAAGATCCCGCATGCTCCGGCTGGGCAAAACAGGAACCGGATTATGGAGCTTGAAGATCTGGTGCGGCCAGAGGGCGTCATTGCCCATCTGAAGGTCACCAGCAAAAAGCAGGCGCTTCAGGCACTTTCCGAACGCGCTGCAAAACTGACCGGACTGTCGGAGCGCGCCGTTTTCGAGACGCTGCTCGAGCGCGAACGCCTCGGCTCGACCGGGGTCGGACAGGGCATCGCCATTCCGCATGGCAAACTCGCCGAGATCGACCGGCTGCATGGTCTGTTTGCGCGGCTCGATACGCCGATCGATTTCGAGTCGGTGGACGATCAGCCCGTCGACCTGATCTTCCTTCTGCTGGCGCCGGAAGGCGCGGGCGCCGACCATCTGAAGGCGCTGGCGCGCATCTCCCGCCTGCTGCGCAATCCTGCCGTGGTCGAAAAGCTTCGTGCGTCGGAGGACTCGGCTGCGCTTTTCGCTATCCTCACCGAACCGGCGGCGACCAACGCAGCCTGATTTTCCCGCAGTCAAAAAAAGCCCCGCGCTTCACCTGCAAGCGCGGGGCTTTTCATTTCTGCAGTGCGCGGGCGGCGTCAGTGGACGCTGACCGGCTCCAGGTCATACTGGCGCGCACCGGCAAAAGCGGCATCGCGATTGTCGAGCACGGCCATGCGCTGGCCATTCGCTGCGTGAACGGCATAGAGCCTAGTGTCGGCCGGCACACCAAGTTCCGAGCCGAGTTCGCTCTCGACCTCGCCCGCGAGTACCTCGCGCACATAGACGATATTGGGCATGCCGATGGTGGCGAAGCTTTCCGGCGTCAGCTTGCGGAAGTCGCTGACACCCCAGCCATTGGCGCGGGATTCGGAATCGATTTCATTCTGCATCTTACTGCTCCTTTCCGTCCCTTCCCTTCAACGCAGGCAAAGGGACCGATCCGTCGCTCGGGCTCAGACCACGTCGCGCTCGACGTGGCGCGCAGCCGGTTTCCCATCGGCCTTGCCGGTCGCTTGCACAATCTCGATCCGTCGCAGCTTGTGTTCCGGTTCGGGCTTGAGAAGGTCGATGGTCAACAGGCCGTTTTCAAGGCGGGCGGACATTGCTTCCATGCCATCGGCCAGCACGAAGGAGCGCTGGAACTGCCGCGCGGCAATGCCGCGATGGAGATAGGTGCGCGCGCTGTCCTCTTCCTGGCGGCCGCGAATGACGAGCTGATTGTTCTCGACCGTGACCGACAGTTCCTCACGGGAGAATCCGGCGACTGCCAGCGTAATGCGCAGAGCATCACCCTTTTCGGCGGGCACCTGTTCGACATTGTAGGGCGGATACCCGTCGGAGGCTTTCGCCGCCCGGTCGAGCAACCGTTCCATCTCGTCGAAGCCCAGCAGAAAGGGGCTGTTGAATTGCAGCACACGTGTCATGTCCCAAAGTCCCGTTCTCGAGCGACTTTGCCATTTGCGGCCCGCGAGGCGGCACCGCTTCCATAATGATGTGGTGATTCCGCGGCGCGGTTGCAAGCAGCGGGAAAGCGCCCGTTTTCAGGCGCTCGTGCAACCTTTTCCGGGACTCGATGGTTGAACCGGATTTGGGACGCACCAGATTGAGGTCGGGGCTGCCCGAAAGGAAGGACTGCATCCATGTTTGAACTGCCGCCGCTGCCTTACGCCGAAGATGCGCTTGAGCCGCATATTTCCGCGCGCACCCTCTCCTTCCACCACGGGAAGCATCACAAGGCCTATGTCGACAAGACGAACGAGCTGATCGAGGGCACCGCGCTCGAGAAGCTTTCGCTCATCGACCTCATCCGCGAGGTGGCGAAGGACAAGGGCAAGCAGGTTCTGTTCAACAATGCGGCGCAGATCTGGAACCATGATTTCTACTGGCACTCCATGTCGCCGAAGGGCGGCGGCGCGCCGAAAGACCCTCTCGCACAGCAGATCGAGCGGGATTTCGGCTCCGTCGAAAAGTTCAAGGAAGCCTTCAAGGCGAAAGCCATCGGGCAATTCGGCTCCGGCTATTGCTGGCTCGTGCTCGGGGCCAACGGCAAGCTCGCCGTCACCACCACCGCCAATGCCGAAACGCCGATCGTGGATACGAATCAGGCGCCCCTTCTCACCACCGATGTCTGGGAACACAGCTACTATCTCGACTACCAGAACAAGCGGCCGGCCTATCTCGATGCCTTTCTCGATCACCTTGTAAACTGGGAGTTTGCCGCGGCGAATTTCGAGGCGGCGCGGGCGGAAGCCGCCTGACAGGCCTTCGGAACCGGCGAGTTGCAGGTGTTCGCGGCGGATATGTCACGCCGCAATACCCATAACGATATTGTGGAGAAATAGCGGTTGCAGGCGTCAGTTGCGTATGATATTGCGAGTCATTCTCATTTGATAGGGCAAGGGTTGCGGAACAGGAAATGGCGGCTATCGCACCAGAAGGAACGATCCCGTTTTCGAGGGCAGGCACGATGCCCGCTCTCGAAAGCGCCGACCTGTTCCGCGACGGGCGGGAAGTCATCATCCGGCATGGCGGGGAGCAATATCGCCTTCGCCTGACCAGCAGCAACAAGCTGATCCTCATCAAGTGAGAAGGGCCGGGCCGGGGGACCGGGCCGCCATCACGCAAGCAGCCGAGCCAGCCAGACCTGCGAACCATGCGGGGGCCAGCCAGCCAGGAATGCTTTTTCACGCATCACCGGGACTGGTCATGAAAAGTTTTACGGGTCGGCGATCCCTTATCTCGCTCCTTCTCGCGTCGGCATCGCTCGCCGCGATCTCCGCCGCACAGGCACAGGACAGCGCATCTTCCACCGAGGAAGCGGCAAAGCCTCGTGCCACTCAGCTCGACACCGTCACCTCGACCGCCACGCGCAACAAGACCGCGATCAACGATGTCGCGGGGACGGTTTCCGTCATCACGGCGGAAGAGCTCGAACGGCGCAACGCCGTGCGGATGCAGGACATCATCCGCTATGAGCCGGGCATCTCGGTCGGCAATGCGCCCAATCGCGGCGGCGCGACGAACTTCACCATTCGCGGCATTGGCGGTAATCGCGTGCTTGTGCTGGTGGACGGGCTGAACACACCCGACTTTCCGGGCTCCAATATCGGCAGCCCGTCGAGCTACACGCGCGACTTCTTCGATCTCGACAGCATGAAGAAGGTCGAGATCATTCGCGGCCCCTCCTCCGCGCTTTACGGCTCGGACGGACTTGGCGGCATCGTCGCCTATGAGACGAAAGATCCCGCCGACTATCTCGACGGGACGGGCAAGGACTGGTTCGTAAGCGTCAAGGGCGGCTATGCAAGCGCCGGCAAGACCTTCTCCGAAACGCTGACGGGCGCCAAGCGCGCCGGCAATGTCGAAATGCTCGGCCTCTATACGCGCCGCGACGGCGAGGAAGTGGCGCCGAACAGTTCCGCCACGCCGAACCCCTCCGACTGGTGGTCCAACGCCTTCCTCGGCAAGCTCGTCTTCAACGGCTTGTGGGGCAATTCGCTCAAGCTGACCGGCGAGTTCAACGAACGCAAGGAAGAGATCGACCTTCTGACCGATCGCGGCACCTCTTTCGGCACGACGACGCTCTCATCCATTGCCGAAGATGTGACGAAGCGGTCGTCCTTCGCCGCCGCCTTCTCGCAGAACGAGCCCTTCGCCATCGCCGACAGCGCGGCATACAAGCTCTCCTACACCAGGATAGATCGCAACGAGAATACGGTGCAGCTCCGCCAGACCGGCCCGACACAATTCCTGCGGGTTTCGGATTTCGGTTTCCGTCAGGATATCTGGGCGGCCGATTTCCAGTTCAATCTCACGCGCGAGCTGTTCGGGCTGACGCATGATGTCACTTATGGCCTCACCGCCGACTACACCGAAACCTCACGGCCGCGCTACCGCACGCAGACGAACCTCACCACCAACGTCACGACGAATATCATTTCGGGCGAAGTCTATCCGAACAAGAACTTTCCCGACACGAACACGACCAAGATCGGCGCATTCCTCCAGGACAGCATCGGCTTCGGACGTCTCACCGTCACACCTGCGCTGCGCTTCGACTATTACAATCTGAAGCCGAAGCCGGACCAGCTCTTTGCCAATGCAAGTGCCGGTGCATTCGCCGTCCACGAAATGACGGAAACAGAAGTTTCGCCGAAGCTCGGCCTCACTTACGATGTGAGCGAGGAATACACGCTCTTTGCGCAATATGCGCATGGCTTCCGTGCGCCGCCCTATGACAATGCCAATTTCGGCTATGCCAATGCGGCCTCGTTCTACGAGATCATCCCGAACCCGGACCTGAAGCCGGAGACGAGCGACGGTTTCGAGACGGGCCTGCGCGGCAAGTTCCGCGATGGGTCGAGCTTCTCGATCGCCGGTTTCTACAACATGTATGACGACTTCATCGAAAGCGTCACGGTCGCCTCCGCGCCGCCGCCCGGCCTCACCACATTCCAGTATCAGAACGTCTCCGACGTCACGATCTATGGCGCAGAAGCGCGCGGCGAATTCCGCGTCCTGCCGGACTGGGCATTGAAGGGCAGCGTCGCCTATGCCCGCGGCGAGAACGACGCGACGGGTCAGCCGCTCGCTTCTGTCGATCCGTTGAAGCTCGTCGCCGGTCTTGCCTATGAAGGCAATGCATGGAACGCGGAACTCATGACGACGCATGCCACAAAGCATGACCGTGTGCCGTCGACCGTTCTCGTCAATGGCGTCGCGCAACCGGCCTTCATCGCGCCGTCCTATACGGTGGTCGACTTCACCGCCTGGTACGACGTGAGTGACAGCTTCACCGTCAACGCCGGCATCTTCAACATCTTCGACGAGGAATATTACGTCTCGCAGGATGTCGTGGGGCTTGCTGCGAACAATGTGAACCTCGGCAATTATGCCCAGGTTGGCCGGAACTTCGGCGTCAACGCGACGCTGCGCTTCTGAGGCTGCAACATGAGCATGGCCGCCACCGCAAGCATGAGCCGCATGGCAAAAGAAGAGGGTTCCTCGCCTCACCTTCTCTCGCCGCGCGCGCTGCGCCTGCCGGTGGCGGCCTCGCTCGCCATGCATGTTTCGATCACCGCCATTCTTCTCACCTGGTTGCAGGCGAGCGGTGCCAATGCGCCGCAAGGCGAGCTTGACGGGCTGCCGGTCACCTTTGTCGAGCTTGTCGCACCGGCGCCTGCGGAAGCGGTGGCCTCGCTGGCGCCCGCTTCCGCCGCCGCGCCACAACCTGAAATTCTCCCCGAGCCTGCTATGGAAGCAATGCCGCTTCCCGAGCCCGTGTCCATGAAGCCCGAACGCAAGCCAGCGCCGCAGCCTCGCCTCAGCGAAGCGCAGCCGGCTGCAACAAAGACAACAGCGGTATCGCATACAACATCGGCCGCCCTGCCCGATGCGCGTGACGGCGAGGGCGAAGGCATCGCATTCGGCGTGACGCTATCGCCGGGCACCACGGACGATGAAATCATCATCACCGAGCCCCGCTACCGCGCCGCGCCGCGCCCGCCCGTCTATCCGCGCCGCGCGCGCGATCTCGGTCAGGAAGGCATAGCGATGATCCGCGTGAAGCTCGATCTCGCAGGCAACCCTGCGGAAGTCTCGCTGCTCGAAAGTTCCGGCTATGCGCTGCTCGACCATGCCGCGATCCGCGCCGCGCGCGGCTGGCAATTCGAACCCGAACGGCGCGGCGGCAGGCCCGTCGCCGCCTTCGTCCATATCCCCGTCCGCTTCGCCCTCAACTGAACAGAGGCTTCACGAAAGGAACCGTCATGTCCGCAGCATCAACCGGCCAAGACCTCATCAAACGCCGCGCGGCTCTTCTCGCCGCCGAACCCAATCTCCGCGCCCGCGACATCGCCGCACGTCTCGGCATTTCGGAAGCGGAACTCCTCGCGCTCGGCAGCGAGACCACGCGCGTGACGCGGCTCCGCCCAGAATGGACGCAGATCATCGCCGTCGTGCCCGCGCTTGGCCGCGTGATGGCGCTGACGCGCAACGAATCCGTTGTGCATGAGCGCAAGGGAGTCTATGGCGCGCTCGAAGGGGGCGCGCATGTCGGCCTCATCGTCGGCGAAGATATCGATCTGCGCATCTTCTTCACGCAGTGGAAGTCGGGCTTTGGCGTTGCCGAGCAGCTGAAGGATGGCGGCACGCGCCGCAGCTTGCAATTCTTCGATGCGCGGGGCATTGCGATCCACAAGATCTACGAGACCGACAAGTCCGACGCCGCCGCCTTCGATGCGCTGATCGCGCAGTTCGCCACGGAAGTTTCGCCGCTCGAAATTTCGCCGGCGCCGGAAAAGAAGAAGCCGCTGGCCGACAACGAGATCGATGTTGCTGGCTTCCGCGCCGCCTGGGATGCGATGAAGGATACGCATGAGTTCCACGGCCTTATCACGAAGTTCAAGGTGGAGCGGCTGCAGGGATTGCGCCTTGCGGGCGAGACACGTGCCATGCGCGTTCCCGCGCCTTCGCTCCGCGCGACGCTTGAAACGGCGCGCGACCGCGAAGTACCGATCATGGTCTTTGTCGGCAATCCCGGCATGATCCAGATTCACACTGGCCCCGTTTCCAACCTGAAGCCGATGGGCCCCTGGTTCAACGTGCTCGACGAGGCGTTCAACCTGCATCTGCGCGAAGACCATATCGACAGCGCATGGGTCGTCTGGAAGCCGACGGAAGACGGCACCGTCACCTCGCTCGAATTATTCGACAAGGAAGGCGCGCTGATCACAACGCTGTTCGGCAAGCGCAAGCCCGGCCAGCCGGAGGATCTCGCATGGAGAGAGATCGTCAACGGCATGGCGGAAAGGGAAGCGGCGTAATCATGGCGAGACTTTCTTCCCTTGGAGCCGCATGCGTTGCGGTGGTCCTCCTCCTCGCCCCGCCTGCCCATGCCGACGCCAAGCGCATCGTCAGCGTCGGCGGCTCGACGACCGAGATCGTCTATGCGCTGGGCGCGGGCGAGCGGCTTGTTGGCGCGGATACGACGAGCATCTATCCGGCGGCGGCGGATGCACTTCCCGACGTCGGCTATGTGCGGCAGCTTTCGGCTGAGGGCCTGCTGTCGCTCTCGCCCGATCTCATCCTCGCAGGCGGCGAGGCGGGCCCCGACACCGCGCTCGCGCAAACGGAAGCAGCCGGCGTTCGCATCGTGAAGCTGAAGGAAGGTTTCACGCCGGCGGAAGTGCAGGCGCATATTGAAACCGTGGGCGCGGCACTCGGGCGCGAGACGGAAGCGGCCGCTCTCAACGCGGCATTTCGGCAGGACATCGAACGAGTGCTAGCCGATGTCGCGACGCTCGACGGCAGGCCCCGCGTTCTCTTCCTGCTGCAGGCGGGACGCGGTGGCATGCTGGTTGCCGGTGCTCACACGGCCGCCCATGCGATGATCGAACTGGCGGGCGCCGAAAACACCGCCACTGGCTTCACCGGCTACAAGCCATTTTCGCCCGAAGCGGCGACTGCTGCCGCACCCGACGTGCTGCTCGTCACGGATCAGACCGTCGAAATGCTGGGCGGCGCAGACAGGCTTCTGGCCGATCCCGCGCTCGCCGCCACACCGGCGGGCAAGGCGAAGCGCATCGTCAGCATGGATGCGCTTTATCTCGCGGGTTTCGGGCCGCGGCTTGCCCATGCGGTGCGCGATCTTGCCGCCGCGCTTCATCCCGAAGCCGACATAGCGCCGCTTCCCGCGCGGCCCTGGACGGAAGCCCGATGACCGATCTTGCCGCAGCCCCGCCCCGTATGTCGCGCGCGGCGCGGCGGCCCGCCATTCTCGGCGGGCTTGCCATGCTGCTCGCGATCGCTTTCGTGATTGCGCTGGCAACGGGCGCCGTCCCCATCGCCTTCACGGATGTGCTGCGCGCGCTGGCCGGCGTGGAGGTGGGTGAGCGCAGCGCCGCCATCATTCAGTCGATACGGCTGCCGCGGGCTCTTCTCGCCATGCTTGCAGGCATGGCACTTGCGGGTGCGGGCGCGGCCTTTCAGGGCCTCTTCCAAAACCCGCTTGCCGATCCGAGCCTGATCGGCGTGTCGGGCGGCGCGGCGCTCGGCGCGGTCTTCATCATCGTGCTCGGTTCGGTTCTCGTCGGTGCGCTCCCCTTTCTCGCTTCGCCCTGGCTGCTGCCCATCGCCGCTTTTGCGGGCGGGCTTGCCGCCACATTCGCCATTCAGGGCCTCGCGCAATTGCAGGGTCATGCAGCAACGGCGACGCTGCTGCTCGCAGGCATCGCGATCAATGCGCTCACCGGCGCGTTGACCGGCCTTCTCGTCTATATCTCGAACGACACGCAGCTCCGCGACTTCACCTTCTGGAGCATGGGAAGCCTTGCTTCGGGCGGCTGGCACGCCGTCACGGCTGCCGCCATTCCCATCCTTCTCGCCCTCGGCGTCCTTCTGAGCCGCGCCCGCGCGCTCAACGCGATGCTGCTCGGTGAGCGTGAAGCACTTCATCTCGGCGTACCGGTGCAGCGGCTCAAGCATGCCGTCATGGTGGCATCCGCCCTCGCTGTCAGTTCAGCCGTCGCCTTTTGCGGCATCATCGCCTTTGTGGGAATTGTGGTGCCGCATGTCGTGCGCCTCATCGCCGGGCCGGATCACCGCATCGTGCTGCCGGGCTCCATGCTTGCGGGAGCGGCGCTGCTTCTTGTTGCCGACAGTTTTGCGCGCGTCATCGTCGCGCCGGCGGAGCTTCCGATCGGCCTCGTCACGGCGGCGATCGGAAGCCCCTTCTTTCTCTGGCTTCTCATCCGCAAGCGGAGGGGCGCATGATCCGCGCTTCGGGCATTTTGGTTTTCGCGGGCGGCAAGCGCCTGCTCGATCAGGTCGATATTTCGGTGAGGCCCGGCCGCGTCATGGCGCTGATCGGGCCGAATGGCGCGGGCAAGTCGACGCTCATTTCCGTTCTCTCGGGCGAACGCAGGCCGGACAGGGGCGAGGTGTTTCTCGATGATACATTGCTTGCCCGCACCGCGCCTCCAGCACTTGCGCGCCGCCGCGCGGTTCTGCTGCAGCATTCGGCGCTCGATTTTGCCTTTACCGCCGAAGAAGTGATCGAGCTTGGCCGCCTGCCCTTTGCAGGAACGCCCGCGCAGTTCTTCGATACCGAAGCCATCGGCGAAGCGGCGCGTCTCGTGGGCGTCCTCCCCTTGCTCGCGCGCTCCTATCAGACATTGTCCGGCGGCGAGAAGCAGCGGGTGCAGTACGCCCGCGTCATTGCGCAGATATGGCGGCCAAAGGACCGTGACGAAGGCGGGGAGCGTTATCTCATCCTCGACGAGCCGACATCCGCGCTCGATCTGCGTCACCAGCGGCTCGTGCTTGATGTGGCGCGGCGTCTGGCGGATGAAGGTGTGGGCGTTCTCGCCGCCATCCACGATCTCAATCTCGCCAGTGCCTATGCCGACGATGTCACACTTCTGAGGGACGGCAGGCTGCTTGCCTGTGGCGATACCGAAAGCACGCTCACGGCGTCCCGGCTTGGCGCCTGTTTCGATGTCGAGGTGGAAATCTTCACCCGCGCGAACGGGCAGCGCGCGATTCTCGTCTGATATGCATGAAAAAACCGGGGACAGGTTTGTCCCCGGCTTTCGCTGCTCCGCTTTTGCGGTCGCGATGCAGGCCGCCGATGGCAGGATCTATTTCCAGCCGGCCCGGTCGAAGATGCGCACCGCTTCCGCCTGATTGCGGCCAAGCGCGCTCGCGTTCATTTCATCTTCCTTGAAGGCACCCGTGCCGCGCACCGGCGTCTCGTCAGTCACGCCGGGAACGGCCGTATATTCGTGGTTCGTTTGCGAAAGAGTGAGCTGCGCCCAGTCGCCTGTCAGGAACTCGATGAACTTCACCGCGTTGCTGCGGTTCGGCGCATGCTTCATCACGCCCGCACCGGAGAGGTTCACATGCGTGCCGTGGCCTTGCTGATCGGGGAAAACGATCGCGACCTTCTCCGCCGCATCGCGTACCGCCGCATCTTCGGATGCGAGCATACGGCCGACATAATAGGTGTTCACGAGCGAGATGCGGCATTCCCCCGCGGCAACGGCGTTCACATTCGCCGTGTCGTTGCCTTGCGGTTCGCGCTTGAAATTCGCGACCACGCCTTTCGTCCAGGCTTCCGCCTTTTCCGCCCCTTCATGTTCGATGATCGCGGCCAGCAGCGAGACATTGTAGAGGTTCGAGGAGGAGCGCATGCAGATTTCGCCCTTGTGAACCGGGTCCGCGAGATCGGCATAGGTTTCGAGCTTTTCGGGAACGCCTGCCGCCTTGTTATAGATGATGATGCGCGCGCGCTTCGAGATTCCGTACCAGAGCCCGTCCGGGTGACGCAGATGGGCGGGGATGCGCTCCTCAAGCACATCCGAGGTTGCGGGCTGGAAGAGACCTTTTTCTTCCGCTCGCCAGAGGCGGCCCGCATCCACCGTAATCAGAAGATCGGCGGGGCTGTTGCGGCCCTCGCGTTCGATGCGCGCAATGAGCTCATCGCTGTCGCCTTCGATCAGGTTCACCTTGATGCCGGTTTCCTCGGTGAAACGGTCATAAAGCCGGAGGTCGGTGTCATAGTGCCGGGCCGAATAGATGTTCAGTTCGGCGGCATCGGCATTGGCCGCAAGCGCGGTTACGGCGGCCATGGCGGCAAGGGTAAGGGCGGCAAGCAGGCGAAACATGATGGTCCCGGGGCTAATTGCGAACGATTTTCAATCGCACACTATCGCTCCTGCGACACAAGTGCAAGCTGCCCGGCAAGCGCATTTGGTCGCATCAGACCGGGAAAATGAACGTGCCTTCCGGGTCGAAGCGCACCGCCACCGAGGCATTGGGCGCGAGCCCTTCCAGGGCGGGAACGCGGGCACGCAGCGGTTCGAGCGCGCCCGAGGCCTCGTTTGCCAGCAGCACCAGCCAGTCCCGGCCGAGAAAGCGGATATCGCCGATGCGGAAATTGCTCTCCCTTGCACCCGCCGGGGCGAGCGTCACGGCTTCGGGGCGGACGATGACCTCGACATGCGCACCCTCGGTCAGGCCCGGCGCTGGAACCGGGCCATAGGCGGTGATGGCCACCTCGCCGCTGACGATTGCGGGAAAGCGCTGCGCCTCGCCAAAAAGCGAGGCAACGAAAGCACTTGCGGGATTCGCGTAGAGGGTTTCGGGAGCCGCGCATTGGGCGATCCGGCCGCCTTCGAGCACGGCGATCCGGTCGCCGATCTCCATCGCCTCGACGGGGTCATGCGTCACGACGAGAGTGACGACGCGCGCCTCCTTCAGCGCCCGGCGGGCCTCCTCCCTGAGCGCCCGGCGGCGCGTGACATCGACGCTCGCAAAGGGCTCGTCGAGCAGCATGGCAGCGGGCGAGGGCGCAAGCGCGCGGGCAAGCGCCACCCGCTGCTGCTGGCCGCCGGAAAGCGTGTGCGGGTAGCGCGCCTCGAAGCCTGCAAGGCCCACCGAGGCAAGCCGTTCGTCAACGGCCCGGCGGATTTCGTCCTTCGGCTTGCCGGCAAGGCCGAAGGCAATATTCTCTGCGACCGTCAGATGCGGGAACAGCGCATGATCCTGAAAAACCATCCCGAATGAGCGCTTTTCGGGGGCAATGTCACGGCCCGGCGTCGCCAGAACCGCGCCGCCGAGGTCGATGCTGCCTTCCTGAAGCGCCTCGAGACCCGCCGCCAGCCGCAAAAGCGTCGTCTTGCCACTGCCCGAAGCCCCGAGCAGGCAAAGGATTTCGCCCGGCCGCGCCTCAAGCGTCACCCCGGACAGAACCCGGTGGCTGCCATAGCTGTGTCCGACATTGCGGAACGCCAGGGACATGCTGAAGACCTCGCGGCGCGTGAACAAAAGGGGCAAATGCAAATGCGTAGCAAAATTACTTTGCCGCCCCGCCCGGTATTTGTCACAACAGCGCCATGTCAGTCACGGAAAAAGATCGCCTGCCCCTCGATCCGGGCCGTGTGAGCGGGCTCCGCTCGCGGCTCGCCTCCGGCTGGACGCTCGGCGCGCTCGCCGCAGCCTTGCTTGTGCTGCTGCCCTCGCTTGTGGTGCTGGCAAGCCTTGCCGCGCCGCAAAGCGAGAATTGGGCGCATCTGGCTTCCACCGTAATGCCAACCTATGTCTCGAACTCGCTGAAGCTGATGGCGCTGGTCGCGATCATGACCGGGATTGCCGGTGTCGGCACGGCATGGCTCACGGTCACGACGCGCTTCCCGCTTCATTCCACTGCCAACTGGGCGCTGGTGCTGCCGCTCGCGACGCCCGCCTATATCGTCGCCTATGTCTATACGGACCTGCTCGCCTTTGCCGGGCCGGTCCAGTCCGCGCTGCGCGATATCACCGGATGGGAAGCGGGCGACTATTATTTCCCGCCGGTCAGATCGCTGCCCGGCGCGGCACTGATGCTCAGCCTCGTGCTCTACCCTTACGTCTATCTGCTTGCCCGCGTTTCCTTTCAGCGCCAATCGGCGGCGCTGTTCGATGCGGCCCGCAATCTTGGCGCGCGGCCCTGGCGTGCCTTCACGCGCGTGGCGCTGCCCTGCGCACGGCCCGCGATTGCCGGCGGTATCGCTCTTGCCCTCATGGAGACGATCTCCGATTTCGGCGTTGTCGATTATTTCGCCGTGCCGACACTCACCACCGGCATTTTCCGCACATGGTTCAGCCTTGGCGATCCTGTGTCCGCCGCGCAAATTTCCGCATGGCTTTTCGTCTTTGCCATGGCACTCGTCTTTCTGGAAATGGCAGGCCGGCGCGGGCGCGTTGCCAATCCGCTTTCGCGCGATATGGCTTCGCAGCCGAAGCGGCTGACGGGTATTGCCGCGGCAGCGGCCCTTGTCGCCTGCGCCTTGCCGGTGCTTCTCGGTTTCATCGTGCCCGCCGCGGTGCTGATCCGCTACGCGCTGATCGAGGGCGACCCCCTGCTTGGCCGCAATTTCCTCGATTTCGCGTGGAACAGCTTATTCGTCGCCACCATCGCCGCAGCGATCGCCACCACGCTCGCCTTGCTGCTGAGCTATGGCGAGCGGCTGCATCCGACGCGCTTCAACCGCCTGTCGATCCGGTTTGCGACACTCGGCTATGCGCTGCCGGGAGCAATGATCGCTATCGGCATTCTTACCTTGTCGACAAGCATCGACCGCGCCTTTGGCAATTTTGCCGAAACGCAGTTCGGTTTTTCGCCGGGGCTCATTCTCACAGGCTCGATTGCAGGGCTTGTCTTTGCCTATGTCGCCCGGTTCCTTACCGCCGCCTACAACGCGACGCATAGCGGGCTAGAAAAAGTGCATCCGACGCTCGACGCAGCCGCGCGCATTCTCGGCGCCGGGCCCCGCCGTGTGCTTGCCGCCATCCATGTGCCGCTGATGCGCGGGGCGCTGGCAAGCGCGGCACTGATCGTCTTCATCGATGTGCTGAAGGAGCTGCCCGCAACGCTGCTGCTCAGACCCTTCAATTTCGAAACGCTGGCAACGCGGACCTATCGCCTCGCATCGGATGAGCGTCTGGCGGAAGCAAGCACGGCGGCCCTGATGATCGTTGCGCTCGGCCTTCTCCCCGCGATCCTGCTCAGTTTTTCGATATCGAGGGGCAGTACGCCGCCACAGCTAGCCGTGCCGCCGACGGAAAAGTGATCGCCGGCAGCCAATAAAACGTCCGTCTTACTGGAAATCGGCGGACTGCGGCCCAAGTTGACGGTAATGTCATAATTTGAACGGATTGCGGGTGGCACTATACGCAATTGCCTTCGCCCTTCCGGTAAACCGGCCCAGTTCTGGAGTGTGCATGCGACTTTTGCCTGTTGCCCTTGCCGCAAGCCTCTTTCTCCCGGTCCCCGTTCTCGCCGAGAACGTGCAGAAAGTGATCGTTGCCCCGGCCATCACGGATCGCTTTGTCGACCAGGTGGAAGCGCTTGGCACAAGCTTTTCCAATGAAAGCGTCGTGATAACGGCGAATGTCGCCGAGCGGGTGACGGAGATCCTGTTCGAAGACGGGCAGACGGTCGAGGAAGGGCAGTTGCTCGTCGCGATGCGGCGGGACGAACAGAAGGCGGCGCTCGCCGCCGCAGAAGCTGTCCTCACCGAACGCCGCACGGCCTATGAGCGGGCGCGCGAACTCGAACGGCGGCAATTCACCGCGACAGCACAGGTCGAAGAAAGGCTGGCCGCCCTTCGAGAGGCCGAAGCCAATCGCGATGGCGCGGCGGCGAGACTCGCCGACCGCGAGATTCGTGCGCCCTTCAGCGGCATCGTCGGCTTGCGCAATATCAGCCTCGGTACGCGGGTTTCGCCGGGCGATCGCATCACGACACTCGACGATCTCGACCCCATCAAGCTCGACTTCACCGTTCCTGCCGCCTATCTGTCGTCAATCACGCCCGGACTCGAAATCGTCGCCACGACAACCGCCCTGCCGGAGCGGGAATTTCGCGGCGAGATTCACAGCGTCTCGACACAGGTCGACCGTGTGACGCGCTCCATCACCGCCCGTGCGCTGATCGGCAATGCCGATCACGCGCTGAAGCCCGGCCTCTTGATGACGGTTCAGCTTCTCAAGAATCCGCGCCGAGCGGTCGTTATCCCCGAGGAAGCGCTCGTTCCCGTCGGAACGAGAAATTTCGTTTTCGTGGTGGAGGACGACACGGCCTTCCGGCGCGAAGTGCAGACCGGCGCGCGCCGGCCCGGCGAAGTCGAAATTCTGGGCGGATTGCGCGATGGCGAGCGCGTCGTCACGCATGGCACGATGCGTCTTCGCGATGGACAGAAAGTGAAGATCATCGAGGAACAGAGGCAGGGTCAGGCGATCGGCGTACTCATGGACGACGCCACGACCGTGCAGTAGGAGACGGCCATGAAACTATCTGACGTCTCCGTTACAAGGCCGGTATTCGCCGCGGTGATGAGCCTGCTGCTCGTCGCCTTTGGCCTTGTTGCCTTCGACCGGCTTCCCCTTCGCGAATATCCCGACATCGACCCGCCGATCGTTTCGATTACCACCGACTACCGCGGTGCGGCGGCAGCCGTCGTCGAAACGCGCATTACCGAGCGGATTGAGGAACGCATCGCCGGTGTCGAGGGCATTTCCTATGTGCAGTCGGCGAGCCAGGACGGGCGCTCGCGTATTACCATCGAGTTCCGGCCCGGCCGCGACATAGACGCGGCCGCCAACGATATTCGCGACCGCGTGTCGGGCATTCTCGACGATCTGCCGCCCGAGGCCGATCCGCCGGACATCCAGAAAGTCGATTCCAGCGACGACGTCATCATGTGGCTCAATCTCGAGAGCCCGAACATGAATGTGCTGGAACTGACCGACTATGCGGAGCGCTATATCGTCGACCGGTTTTCGACGCTCGATGGCGTGGCCCGCGTGCGGCTCAGCGGCGCCCGCAGCTATGCCATGCGCATCTGGCTCGACCGCTCCGCCCTCGCCGCAAGGCAGCTCACTGTCGGCGATGTCGAGCAGGCGCTGCTTGCAGAAAATGTCGAGCTTCCGGCCGGCAGCATCGAATCCACGCAACGCCAGTTCTCCGCCCGTATCGAGCGCAGCTACCGCTCGCCGGAAGATTTCCGCCAGCTCGTGTTGCGGCAGGGCGAGGACGGCTATCTGGTGCGGCTTGGCGATGTGGCGCGCGTCGAGCGGGCGGCGGCCGAGGACCGTACCTTCTTCCGCGGCAACCAGGTGCAGATGATCGGCATCGGCATCATCAAGCAATCGACGGCAAATACACTGACCGTGACGAATGGCGCAAAGGCGGAAGCAGAACGCATCGCTCCGACGCTGCCGGACGGCATGGAATTCCGGCAGAGCTACGATAGCAGTGTCTTCATCGAGGGCGCCGTCAACGAGGTCTACAAGACGCTCGGGATCGCGATCTGCCTTGTCGTGCTGACGATTTTCGTCTTCCTGGGGAGCACGAGAGCGACACTCGTTCCCGCCATCACCGTGCCGGTCTCTCTCATCGCGACTTTTCTTGTTCTCTACATGGCGGGTTTTTCCGTCAATCTGCTGACGCTTCTCGCGCTGGTGCTCGCCATCGGCCTTGTCGTCGACGACACGATTGTCGTTCTCGAGAATATCTACCGGCGGATGGAAGAGGGAGAGACGCCGCTCGTTGCCGCCTATCGAGGCGCAAGGCAGGTGGGCTTTGCCGTCATTGCCACGACCATCGTACTGATGGCGGTGTTCGTGCCGCTTGCCTTTGTCGAGGGTGCCGTCGGCCGGCTTTTCTCCGAATTCGCAATCACCATGGCCGCGGCGGTCGGCTTTTCGAGCTTCGTCGCGCTCAGTCTGTCGCCGATGCTTTCATCGAAAGTCCTCAAGCCCGCAAGCGGCCCGACACGCTTCACGCAGACGATAGACCGCTTCTTCAACCGGATGCGTGGGCGCTACACGCAGATACTGCAGAAAACGCTGGCGCGGCCGCTGCCGGTTTTTGGCATCTTCGGAGCGATGATCCTGATTGCGTGGGGTCTTTTCACGCTCACACCGTCCGAATATTCGCCGCGCGAGGACCGGGGCACCTTCTTCGTGATGGTGAATGCACCGGAAGGCGCGTCCTACGAGTACACTGCCGCCTATATGACCGAAATCGAGACGAGGCTCATGCCGCTTGTCGATAGCGGCGAAATCAACCGTCTGCTCGTCCGGGCGCCGCGCTCCTTCGGCAATACAGCAACATTCAATGACGGCATCGCCGTTGTGGTGCTGAACGACTGGTCCAAGCGCCGTTCCGCCTGGGACATCATGGCGGAGATCCGCGAAATCACCAGCGACCTGCCCGGCGTGACGATCTCGCCCGTGATGCGCTCGGGCTTCGGCGGCGGCACACGCAAACCCGTACAATTCGTCATCGGAGGCGGCACTTACGATCAGCTTCGGGAGTGGCGCGACATACTTCTCGCCGCCATCGACGAAAACAATCCCGGCCTCATCAATATCGATCACGACTACAAGGAAACGAAGCCGCAGCTTCGCGTGGAGATCGACCGCAACAGTGCGGGCGATCTGGGCGTGACAGTCGCCAATGTGGGCCGGACGCTCGAGACGATTTTCGGTTCGCGCCTCGTCACCCGGTATGTCGAGGATGGCGAAGAATATGACGTGATCCTCGAAGGCGAGCGATCTACGCAGCGGACACCGAGCGACATGAGCAACCTCTTCGTGCGCTCCGACCGCACGGGCGAGCTTATTCCCATCGCCAATCTCGTCAGCATTTCCGAATCCGCGGGGCCTGCGAGCCTCAACCGCTATAACCGCGTGCGCGCCATCACCATCGAAGCCGACCTTGCCGATGGCTATGCGCTCGGCCAGGCACTCGACTATCTGGAAGCGCTGGCTCGCGAGCGGCTGCCTCAGGGTGTCACCATCGACTACAAGGGCCAGTCGATGAATTTCAAGGAAGCGGGAGGCGCGCTTGCCTTTGTGTTCATCCTCGGGATTGTCGTCGTCTTCCTCGTGCTCGCGGCGCAATTCGAAAGCTTCGTCCACCCCTTCATCATCATCACCACTGTGCCGCTCGCCGTGACCGGCGGGTTGTTCGGCATCTGGATATCGGGCGGCACGATCAATCTCTATACGCAGATCGGCCTCATCATGCTGGTGGGTCTTGCTGCCAAGAACGGCATCCTGATCGTCGAGTTCGCCAACCAGCTTCGCGACGAGGGCCGGGAGTTCCGCGAGGCGCTGGTGGAAGCGGCCGGCATCCGCCTGCGTCCGATCCTCATGACGGCGATCACCACGGCGGCCGGCGCCATTCCGCTGATCCTGTCCTTCGGCGCGGGCGCGGAAACGCGCGCCGCCATCGGCGTCGTTATCTTTTCGGGCATCATAGCGACGACGGCCTTCACGCTGTTCGTTGTGCCGGTCGCCTACCAGACCTTCGCAAGGGGAACCGGCTCGCCCGGCGACACGCAGCGCAGGCTCGAAGAGGAAATGGAGATGCGGAACCGGCCGGGCCTTAGCCCCAGGCCGATGGAGGGCGCGGAGTAAAAATATTCCGGCGTCTCCCGGCTTCGAAGACTGAGGCGCGGCGCATGGCAGGCTGCTATGATCGCGCGAACCGAAGCGATCAACGAACCGGCAGGGCCAGGCTTGTCTTCCGTGCAAACATTTGACGATCCCGGCAGGCTTGCCGATGCCATCATTGCCCGAACGGGCAAGCGCATCGTGCTGGCGCTGCCGCTCGGCCTCGGCAAGCCGAACCATCTTGCCAATGCGCTGGTCGAGCGCGCGATTGCCGACCCCTCGATTTCGCTTCGCATCTTCACGGCGCTGACGCTTGAGGTGCCGCGCGCCTCGGGCGATCTCGAAAAGCGCTTCATGGGTCCCGTTATCGAGCGCCTGTTCGACGGCTATCCGGAAATGATCTATGCACGCGCGCTTCATGCCGGACGCCTGCCTGCCAATATCGAGGTCAACGAGTTCTTCATGCAGGCGGGCAAGTGGCTTGGCTCGCCGCGCCAGCAGCAGAGCTATATTTCCGCCAACTACACGCATGTGCTGCGCTACATCCTGCAGGCCGGCGTGAATGTGGTGGCGCAGCTCGTCGTGCCGAACGAGGCCGGAACGAAATTCAGCCTGAGCTGCAATCCCGACATCACACCCGACCTGCTGAAAGCCCGTCGCGCAGGCCGGGCCGATTTCATCTATGCAGGCGAGACGAATGGGGGCTTGCCCTATATGGGTGGCGAGGCAGAAATGGCGGCGGGCGAATTCGATTTCCTGCTCGACAATCCGGCGCTTCATTTCCCTCTTTTTGCGCCGCCGCGCGAACCCGTGTCGCTTGCCGACCATGCAATCGGGCTTCATGCGGCAAGCCTCATTCCCGATGGCGGCACATTGCAGATCGGCATCGGCTCCATCGGCGATGCCATCGGCCATGCGCTGGTGCTGCGTCACCGCAACAATGAAGCCTATCGCGCCCTTGCCAAGGCATTGCAGGTGTCCGGAAAGGAGCTGGCGCCGTTCGAGGCGGGCCTTTATGGCGCGAGCGAAATGCTCGTCGAGTGCTTCCTCGATCTCATTGAGGCAGGTGTCGTGAAGCGGGAAGCGGATGGCGTTCTCGTTCATGGCGGATTCTTCCTTGGCTCGCGGGATTTCTACCGCAAGCTCCGGGAAATGAGCGACGAGGCGCGTGCGAAGATCGCAATGGTGCCGGTCAGCTATGTGAACGAACTTTCTTCCGGCGACGAAGTGCGCAAACGTGCGGCGCGGCAGAAGGCGCGCTTCATCAATACGGCGATGATGGCGACGCTGACCGGCGCTGCCGTTTCGGACGGGCTCGAGGACGGGCGCGTGGTGAGCGGCGTCGGCGGACAATACAATTTCGTCGCGCAGGCCTTTGCGCTCGAGGATGCGCGCTCCGTCATCGCGCTCAGGGCAACGCGGAGCAAGGACGGGAAAACGATGTCCAATGTGGTGGGCTCTTATGGCCACATCACCATTCCGCGCCATCTGCGCGACATCGTGGTGACGGAATATGGCATCGCCGATCTGCGCGGGCGGACGGATGGAGAAGTCGTGACGGCGATGCTCAATGTCGCGGATTCGCGCTTTCAGGGCGCGCTTCTCGAGGATGCAAAAAAGGCCGGCAAGATCGCCTCGGATTACCGGATCCCGGAGGCTCACCGCGACAACACGCCGGCAAGGCTCGAGGCGGCGCTGGGCGAGGCGCGACAGCGGGGCCTTCTGCCGCTCTTTCCCTTTGGCAGCGATTTCACGGCGGTGGAGCAGCAGCTCATGCCGGCGCTCGGATTGCTGCGGGGCGCCGGGCGCGGCGGGCTTCTCAAACTTGCTTTACGCGGCGGGCCGGAGACTGCCGAAGCCCGTCAATCTCTCGAGCGGATGGGGCTTCTGCAGCCCCGGACGCTCAAGGATCGCCTCTACCGCCGGCTGCTGCTCGGCGCCATGGCGGGCACCGCGGCCTGAACCCCTCCCCGCCTCAGCGGCCACACAGTGTCGCATCCATGCCGCACTGCAAAAAATAACTGCAATTTTCCGGTAAAAAACTGCCCCTGCCCTTGGAATCTTGACGCAGGGTCACATATATAGCGCCGATATATCGCCCCTATATAGGCGCCAGCCCGGACGGCGGGTTTGACGCAGGGAAAGCCTACCGATGCACGTCACCACGCTCTGTCTGGGCGCCCTGGTTTTCGGGGATGCCACGGGCTATGAAATCAACAAGATGTTCGAGGACGGGCCATTCAGCCACTTCCTCGACGCGAGCTATGGCTCGATCTATCCGGCGCTGACGCGGCTCACGGAAGAGGGCCTCGTGACCTGCAAGGCCGAAGCGCAGGAGCGCCGCCCGGACAAGAAAATCTACTCCCTCACCGATGGGGGGCGGCAGCAGCTCAGCGAGGCGCTCGGCCAGCAGCTCGCGCCCGACAAATTCCGCTCCGAATTCCTATTCACGGTTCTGTTCGCCCATCTCCTGCCGCGGAACCGCGTCCGGGCGCTTGTCGACCAGCGCCTCGCGGCGATGAAGGAAAAGGCGCAGCAACTCTCAGAGCCCGATGAGGACGATACGCCGGGCATGGATTTCGCCCGGCAATACGGACATGCCGTGTTTACGGCATCAATCGACTTCCTGGAACGCAACCGGCACCTGATCGAAGACGCCGCAATCGAAGAAAAAGTACATGTTTGATCGTCAGAAAGAAATCATCGCCAAGGCGACCGGCGGCCGTCTCCAGCGCTCGCACTACATCGCCATCGGCATTGCGGGCGCGATCCTGCTCTGGTTCGCGACAGGCATTTTCGGCTCGGGCGGAAACGGGAACGGACTTACGGCCGCCGAAGAAGAGGCGGCCAATGCCGTGACGCCGCGCGTTCGCGTGACGGAATCGCAGGCGACGATGCGCCAGAGCTTCATCACGGTGCGCGGCCGCACGGAGGCGAAGCGCGCGGTGCATGTGCGCGCCGAGACGCAAGGCCGCGTGGTCGAACTGCCGGTCGAAAAGGGCCAGCCGGTGAAGACGGGCGACGTGCTGTGCCGTTTGCAGGTCGATGCGCGCGACGCGCAGCTCGCGGAGGCGCGCGCGCTCGTGCAGCAGCGCAAACTCGAATATGACGCCGCGCGTCAGCTTGCCGAAAAAGGCCACCGCGCGCCGACAGCCGTTGCCGGCAACAAGGCTGCGTTCGATGCGGCGCAGGCCCGTCTTAAGCAGATGGAAATCGAATTGAGCCAGACGAAAATCGTCGCTCCCTTCGACGGTATTTTCGACGACCGGCCTGTCGATGTCGGCGACTACATGCGGTCGGGCGATGTCTGCGGCCTTGTCGTGGAGCTCAATCCCCTGCTTGTCGCAGGCCAGGTATCCGAAGACCGGGTCGGCGCGATGCGGATCGGCACCTCCGGTACGGCCCGTCTCGTCACCGGCGAAACGGTCGGCGGCCATATTCATTTCGTCGCCAAGACGGCGGATCCGGCGACACGCACCTTCCGGGTCGAACTTGAAGTGCCCAATCCCGATTTCAGGATGCGCTCCGGCATCACCGCCGAAATCATCGTTCCCGGTCAGGAAGTGCTGGCACACCGGATTCCGAGCAGCATCATCACGCTGAGCGACAATGGCACGGTCGGCATACGTACCGTCACCAGTGAAGGCCGCGTGGCCTTCCAGCCGATCCAGCTGATCGACGATACGCCGGAAGGCATCTGGATCTCCGGCCTTCCCGACAAGGTGACCATCATCACGGTCGGCCAGGACTATGTGATCGAAGGACAGAAGGTCGAGGCCATTCCCGCAACCCAGGTTGGAGCGGCACTGTGAATTCCGTTATCGACGCCATATTGGGGCGGACCCGAACCGTTCTGACCACGATGGTTCTCCTCGTGGCTGCGGGGATCATCTCGTTCATCTCGATCCCGAAGGAAGCGGACCCGGACATTCCGATACCGATTTTCTATATCTCGATCGTCCATCACGGCATTTCGCCCGAGGATTCCGAACGCCTCCTCATCAGGCCGATGGAAACCGAATTGCGCTCGCTCGAAGGTCTCAAGGAACTGAGGGCGATCGCCTCGCAGGGCCATGCCGGCATCGTGCTCGAGTTCGACGTCAATTTCGACAAGGACGGCGCGCTTCAGGACGTACGCGAGAAGGTCGACTTGGCCCGGCCGAAGCTGCCGAGCAATACGGAAGAGCCGACGATCACGGAGTTCAACACGTCGCTTTTCCCTGTTCTCGTTGTGACGCTTTCGGGCGAAGTTCCGGAACGTACGCTCTATAACGCCGCGCAGGCGCTGAAGGATGAGATCGAAGCGATCCCGACCGTTCTTCAGGCCGATCTTGTCGGGCATCGCGAAGAGTTGCTGGAAATCGTCATCGATCCGGCAAAGCTCGAATCCTACAATATTTCGCAAAGCGAACTCATCAACGCGGTATCGCTGAACAACCGGCTGGTCGCGGCCGGCAATATCGATACGGGTCAGGGACGCTTCTCGGTCAAGGTTCCGGGGCTTTTCGAAACGCGCAAGGACGTCCTCGAATTGCCTGTCAAGGTGTCGGGCGAAGGCGTGGTGACGCTGTCCGACATTGCCGATATCCGCCGCACATTCAAGGATCCGGATGGCTTTGCGCGGTTCAATGGCCATCAGGCCATCGCTATCGAGATCACCAAGCGCATCGGCACCAACATCATCGACAACAATGTGCAGGTCCGTGAAGTCGTCGACCGCATGACGAAGGACTGGCCGGAAGCGGTCCATGTCGATTACACGATGGATGCATCCGACTGGATCTACCGTTCGCTCGGCTCGCTGCAATCGTCGATCGCAACCGCCATCGTGCTGGTGATGATTGTGGTCGTGGCGGCGCTTGGCCTGCGCTCGGCCATGCTTGTCGGCATCGCCATTCCGACCTCGTTCATGATCGGCTTTTTCTTTCTCTCTTCATCGGGCTACACCGTCAACATGATGGTCATGTTCGGCATGCTTCTGGCCGTCGGCCTTCTCGTCGACGGTGCGATCGTGGTTGTCGAATATGCTGACCGTAAAATGTCGGAAGGGCTTGGCAAGTTCGAGGCCTATGCGCTTGCGTCGAAACGCATGTTCTGGCCGGTGACGTCTTCCACCGCGACGACGCTTGCAGCCTTCCTGCCGATGCTTCTGTGGCCCGGTGTCTCCGGCAAGTTCATGAGCTATCTGCCGATCACGCTCATTGTCGTTCTCACGGCGTCGCTGATTACAGCGCTCATCTTCGTGCCGACGCTCGGTTCCGTGTTCGGCAAGGCCGAGAAGGAGAACGACGAGGTTCTGAAGCAACTCGCGGGCGCCGAGACGGGCGACATTCGCGCCCTTCCGGGCTTCACGGGCTCCTATGTCCGCCTGCTCGACAAGCTCATCTACTATCCCGGCCGCGTTCTTGCCGCGACCGGCGCCGTGATCTTCATCACGATCTTCATTTTCAGTTCGTTCAACAATGGTGTCGAATTCTTTGTCGACACCGAGCCGGAGCGCGCCATCGTGATCGTCAGTGCGCGCGGCAATCTCTCTGCCGCCGATACGCTGACGCTGGCGCAGGATGTCGAGAATATCGTACTGGCGACCGAAGGCGTGCAGACCGTCTTCACGCGCACGTCGCCCGGCCTTGGCGAGCGAGGCGGACGCGGCAACGATGTGCCGAAAGACATGATCGCGCAGCTCCTGATCGAGTTCAAACCATATGAGGAACGCCGAAAGGGCGCGGTCATTCTGGAGGAAATCCGGCAGAAGACGGCCCCGCTTCCAGGCATCAGGGTGGAAGTGCGCAAGCAGGAAGACGGGCCGCCGACCGGCAAGGATATCCAGATCGAGCTGACCTCGCCCGACTATCAGAAGCTGCTTGCAACGACCGCTTTCATTCGCGATCACCTCGACAAGAATGTCGACGGCCTGATCGATATCGAGGATGGACGGCCGTTGCCGGGCATCGAATGGGTGCTGACGGTGGACCGCGAATTGGCGGGCCGCTTCGGCGCGGATGTAACGTCCGTCGGCTCGGTGATCCAGCTCGTGACCAACGGCATTCTGATCGGCGAGTACCGGCCTGACGATGCCCGCGACGAAGTCGATATTCGCGTCCGGTTCCCGGACAATTTCCGGGTACTCGATCAGCTCGACAATCTGCGGGTGCAGACGCCCATGGGCCTCGTGCCGATCAGCAATTTTGTGACGCGCGAAGCGCGGCCGCAGGTGAGTTCCATCGAACGCATCAACGGCGTTCGCCGTATCGTCATAAAGGCGAACACGGCAATCGACCCTGCCACCGGCAGCAAGATCAATGTCGATTCGAAAGTCGGCGAGCTTGCCGAATGGGTATCGCAGCAGCAAATCGACCCGGCAGTGAATGTCCGCTTCCGCGGCGCGAACGAAGAGCAGGCGGAATCGGCGGCCTTCCTCGGCGGCGCGCTGATCGGTGCGCTGTTCCTGATGTTCATCATCCTGCTGACGCAGTTCAACAGCTTCTACCACTCGGTGCTGACGCTCTCGACCGTGGTGCTGTCGACGCTCGGTGCGCTGATCGGCATGGTTGTGACAGGGCAGCCCTTCTCCGTCATCATGACGGGCACGGGCATTGTGGCACTTGCCGGCATCGTCGTGAACAATTCGATCGTTCTGATCGATACGTTCCAGCGGCTGCGCGCGGAAACCGCGGATGTGATCGAGGCGGTGTTACGCACCGCAGGCCAGCGCCTGCGACCGATCATGCTGACGACGATCACGACCATGTTCGGGCTTCTGCCGATGGCAACCCAGCTCAACCTCAATTTTGTGACACGCGAAATCGTGGTTGGCGGTCCGGTTGCGGTCTGGTGGGTGCAGCTCTCGACCGCGATCATTTTCGGTCTCGGCTTCTCGACGCTGCTGACACTGGTACTCGTGCCGGTGCTGCTGGCGGCGCCGGGCGTCATACGCGCAAAGAGGGCGGCGCGGCGGCGCGGCGATGCGGAATGGAATACGCCCCTGGAGGCGCGGCGCGCAGCCGAGTAAGGCCGCTCAAGCCTCGTCGATAACCGGATTTGAAAGCAGGCCGACACCTTCGATCTCGATCTCGATCGTGTCGCCTGCCTTCATCCAGAGGGGCGGCGTCCGCGCAAAGCCGACGCCGGCCGGTGTTCCCATCACCAGCACGTCTCCCGCCTCGAGCGTGAGACATTGCGCAAGCAGCATGATCGTCTCGTCGACCGGGAAGATCATGTCGCGCGTGTTGGCGCTCTGCATGACCTTGCCGTTCAGCCGGGACTCGATATGGAGGCCCGTGGCACCGGGCGGCAGCTCGTCCGCCGTCACAAAGGCGGGGCCAAAGGGTCCGGTCGCATCGAAATTCTTGCCAATGGTCCATTGCGGTGTGCGGCGCTGATAGTCGCGCACCGAGACATCGTTGAAGCAGGCATAACCGGCTACATAAGAAGGCGCATCGGCCCTGGAGACATGGCGCGGTACGCGGCGGCCGATCACGGCGGCGAGCTCCGCTTCGAAATCGAGCTGTTCGGAGACGCGCGGCCGAATGACCGGCGCGTCATGGCCGATCAGCGTGGTCGCGCCGCGCATGAAGAAATTAGGGTAATCGGGCTTTTCCCGGCCGCCTTCCGCGGCGTGCTCGGCATAATTGAGCCCGAGGCAGATGATCTTGCCGGGCCGGGGAAGCACGGGCAGCAGCTTCGTGCCTTCGAGCGGGTGCCGAGGCGCCCCGGCGGCACAGCCCGCGGCTTCCGCAAGGGCACCCTCGCCCGCCTGAAGCAGACCGAGAAGCGAAAGAGCTGCACCCGTTTCCGCCGTGAGATCGGCGATTTCGCCGCCCGTCAGCAAGCCGAGCCGGGCCTCGCCTGCCCGTTCGAACGTCACAAACCGCATTTCGTCCTCCGCATTCCGCCGCGGGACTTTGCGCCGGAAGCGCATTCCTTTCAATCCCGCTTTTTTCTGGCGCGCTTACCGGTCTAGACTTGGGAAAAGAAAAATGAGGGAGGAGAAATATCATGACGCAGGGAAGTTCCGCCGGGCAGCCCGATTTCGATGCAGTGATTGTCGGCGCCGGGTTTGCAGGCATGTACATGCTGCACCGGCTTCGCAAGCTCGGTCTTTCGGTGCGCGTTTTCGAGACGGGCGACGGTGTGGGGGGCACCTGGTACTGGAACCGCTATCCGGGGGCGCGCTGCGACGTGGAAAGCCTCGAGTATCAATACGGCTTTTCCGACGAGATCCAGAAAGGCTGGACCTGGACCGAACGCTATGCCGCGCAGCCGGAAATCCTGCGCTACCAGAATTATGTCGCCGACAAGCTCGACCTCAGGAAGGACATCCAGTTCGAGACGCGGGTGACGGCTGCAAAATACGATGCCCAAAGCGGCCTTTGGACAGTGGAAACCGACAAGGGCGACAGGCTGCGGACCCGTTTCTGCGTCATGGCGACGGGGTGCCTTTCGGCAGCGCGCGTGCCCGACTTCAAGGGCATCGGCGATTTTGCGGGCAAGTGGTATCACACCGGCAACTGGCCGCATGAAGGTGTCGACTTCACGGGCAAGCGCGTTGCCGTGATCGGCACCGGTTCGTCCGGCATCCAGAGCATTCCCGTCATTGCCGACCAAGCGGCGCATCTCACCATCTTCCAGCGCACGGCGAATTTCACCCTGCCGGCAGGCAACAAGCCTCTTTCGCGCGAAGAAGTCGCCAGGACCAAGGAAACGCTGCTCGCCGATCGTGAACGCGCGCGGCAGACGCGGGGCGGGCTTATCTGCTTCGATTACAACGAGGCACTTGCCGAAGAAATGACGCCGGAGGCGCGCGAGAAAGAACTCGCGGCGCGCTGGACGCAAGGCGGCTTCGCCTTTCTCGGCGCCTATGGCGATCTCATGGCGACGAAGGAGGCAAACGACATTGCCGCCGATTTCGCCCGGGCGCAGATGCGGGCGCGCGTCGCGAAGCCAGAGATCGCCGAGAAGCTCATGCCCTATGATCACCCGGTCGGCGTGAAACGGCTTTGCCTCGACACGGGCTATCTCGAAATCTTCAACCAGCCCAATGTCGAACTCGTCGATGTGCGCGAGACGCCGATCGAGCGGATCACGAAAGCGGGCGTGCTGTGCGGCGGTAAGGAGTACGAAGCGGACGCCATCGTTTTCGCGACCGGCTTCGACGCGATGACGGGTGCCATTCTCGGCGTCGATATCACGGGCCGCGATGGCGAGAAGCTCCGCGAGAAATGGGCGGCGGGACCGCGCACCTATCTCGGCCTCGGCTCGGCGGGCTTTCCCAATCTTTTCTTCATCACCGGCCCCGGCAGCCCCTCCGTTCTCAGCAACATGATCGTCTCGATCGAACAGCATGTGGACTGGATCACGGACTGCATCTCGAAGCTCACCAGCGGCAATATCCGCTCCATCGAGGCGACGAAGGATGCCGAAGATGCATGGGTGGCGCATGTGAACGAGCTCGCCGCGGAATCGCTCTATCCGCAAGCGAACTCCTGGTATATGGGCGCGAATATTCCTAGCAAGCCGCAAGTCTTCATGCCTTATCCGGGCGGCGTCGATGTCTATGGGCAGAAGCTCGCAGAGGTCGCCGCCGCGGATTACGAAGGGTTCCTGCTCGGGGCGTGACCGGCAGCCCGCATTTGACAGACGGGCACTGGGTTCTTACTCAGGCTGAAACGCCATTTCCGGGGCGAGGGAGGCCCTTTGCATGAAAAGCCTGTTGATCGCCAATCGCGGCGAGATTGCCGTGCGCATTGCGCGCGCCGGTTCGGAACTCGGACTGCGGACCGTCGCCGTCTATGCAGAAGACGACACGCTGTCGCTTCATGTGCGTGCCGCCGATGACGTCCTGCCGCTGACGGGAACGGGCGCCGCCGCCTATCTCGACATTCGGCAGATCGTGGCGGAAGCAAAGAAGGCAGGCTGCGATGCGATCCATCCGGGCTATGGCTTTCTGAGCGAGAATGCCGCTTTCGCCGAAGCCTGCGCAAAGGAAGGCATCACCTTCATCGGCCCCTCGCCGGAGGCGCTGCGCCTTTTCGGCGACAAGGCCGAAGCCCGCGCGCTTGCGGCGAAGCTCGGCGTGCCGCTCTTCCCCGGCACGAATGGCGCAACGGGCCTTGAGGAGGCGCGCAGCTTCATGGAGACCCATGGCGCCGTCATGCTGAAGGCGCTGGCGGGTGGTGGCGGGCGCGGCATGCGCGCCGTCACCGATCCGAAGGACCTCGCGGAGGCCTATGAGCGCTGCCGCTCGGAAGCGCAGGCCGCTTTCGGCAGCGGCGACATCTATGTCGAGAAGCTCGTTCGCAAGGCGCGTCATATCGAAATCCAGATCGCCGGCGACGGCACGAATATCATCGATCTCGGCGAGCGCGAATGTACGCTGCAGCGGCGCAACCAGAAAGTTGTCGAAATCGCGCCGAGCCCGACGCTCGATACGGGACTTCGCAAACGCCTTGTCGAAGCGGCGCGGACACTTGCAAGTGCTGCCAGCTACAAGGGGCTCGGCACTTTCGAGTTCCTGATCGACATGGAAGCGAAGAAGGCCGAAAGCTCCATCGCCTTCATGGAAGCCAATCCGCGATTGCAGGTAGAGCATACCGTCACCGAAGAAGTGACGGGCATCGACCTCGTAAAGACGCAGCTACGCATTGCGGCGGGCGCGACGCTGAAAGATGTGGGCCTTGCCGACGTGCCTGCCCCGCGCGGCTTCGCGATCCAGCTTCGCGTCAATATGGAGCGGATGAACGAGGTGGGAGAAGCCGTGCCGACGGGCGGCGTGCTCAACGCGTTCACGCCACCTTCCGGCCCCGGCATCCGCGTCGACACATTCGGCTATGCGGGCTACCGCACGAGTCCGAATTACGACTCGCTTCTTGCCAAGCTCATCGCCCATTCGTCTTCGCCGGACTATGCTTCTGCCGTTTCGCGTG
The DNA here is from genome assembly GCF_046297875.1 of Parvibaculum sp. Lineage (GTDB taxonomy): Bacteria > Pseudomonadota > Alphaproteobacteria > Parvibaculales > Parvibaculaceae > Parvibaculum. Next base: position 674,434 of record NZ_JBKBHD010000001.1, read on the forward strand.
TGCGCCGTGCCTTGAGCGAATTCCAGATCGAGGGCGTAATGACGAACCTTTCCTTCCTGCAGGCGCTTCTTGCGCGGGCGGAAGTGCAGGCGAACGAGGTTCACACCGGTTTCATCGCCGAACATGCCGCCGAACTTGTGAAAGTGGAGGCAACGCCTTCACGCTTCTTTGCGGGCGGCAATGGCACGAGTGCCGCCGCCGCCAGGCATGTCGAAGGCCCGGCAGGTACGGCGCCCGTTCCTTCCACCATGCAAGGCAAGGTCATCTCCATCGATGTCGCCGAAGGCGCAACTGTCGCCAAGGGGCAGCAGATTGCCGTGCTCGAAGCGATGAAGATGGAGCACACGATTGCAGCGCCCTTTGGCGGCACGGTGCGCAAGGTGGCTGCTGTCACCAATGCAACGCTCATGGAAGGCGAGCCGATTCTCTTCATCGAGGCGGGTACAGGCGGCGACCAGGCGGCAGTGACGGAAGAAGCGATCGATCCCGACTACATCCGGCCCGACCTGCAGCATGTGATCGACCGCCATGCCGTCGGCCTTGACGAGAACAGACCGGACGCAGTGGCAAGGCGGCGCAAGCGCAACCAGCGCACTGTGCGCGAGAACATCGCCCATCTCTGCGACGAAGGCAGCTTCATCGAATATGGCGCGCTGGCGCTTGCCGCGCAGCGCCGCCGCCGCTCGATGGAGGAGCTCTTGAAGATGAGCCCGGCGGACGGGCTCGTTTCCGGCGTCGGCACGGTGAACGCTTCGCTTTTCGGCGAGGAAAAGGCGCGCGCGCTGGTGATGGGTTATGACTTCACCGTCTTTGCGGGCACGCAGGGCGCGATGAACCACAAGAAGATGGACCGCATGCTCTTTCTCGCGCGGGACCAGAAGCTTCCGGTGGTGCTGCTGGCCGAAGGCGGCGGCGGGCGGCCCGGCGACACGGACACCGCAGGCGTTGCCGGCCTCGACACACCGACCTTCCACACATTCGCGACGCTCTCAGGCAAGGTGCCGCTTGTCGGCATGACGGCGGGGCGTTGCTTTGCAGGCAATGCGGCGCTGCTCGGCTGCTGCGATGTCATCATCGCGACGGCCGATTCCAATATCGGCATGGGCGGCCCGGCGATGATCGAGGGCGGCGGGCTTGGCGTTTATGCGCCGGAGGATGTCGGCCCCGCCGAGGTTCACCGCAAGAACGGCGTCATCGACATTTTCGTGAAGGACGAGGAAGAGGCAATCGAGGCCTGCAAGAAGTATCTCTCCTATTTCCAGGGGCCGGTGGCCGAGTGGGAGGCGAGCGACCAGCGCATGCTGCGCCATCTCATTCCCGAGAACCGGCTCCGCGCCTATGACATCGACAAGGTGATCGAAGCGGTGGCGGACAATGGCTCCGTGCTCGAGCTGCGCGCGGCATTCGGCATCGGCATCAAGACCGCGCTTATCCGCATGGAAGGCCGGCCGATGGGGCTGATGGCGAACAATCCCTACCATCTCGGCGGCGCAATCGACGCGGAAGCCGCCGACAAGGCCGCGCGCTTCATGCAGCTTTGCGATGCGTTCGGTCTGCCGATCCTCTCGCTCTGCGATACACCGGGCTTCATGGTCGGCCCCGAGATCGAGAAGGCAGCGCAGGTGCGCCATGTGAGCCGCATGTTCGTGACGGCGGCAAACATGTCCGTGCCGCTCTTCGCCGTGGTGCTTCGCAAGGGCTATGGCCTCGGCGCGCAGGCGATGACGGCGGGAAGCTTCCACGCGCCCTTCTTCAATATCTCCTGGCCGACCGGCGAGTTCGGCGGCATGGGGCTTGAAGGCGCGGTCCGCCTCGGCTATCGCCGCGAGATGGAAGCGATCGAAGACCTGGAAGAGCGTGACGCCTTCTACCGCAAGATGGTCGACCGCTATTACGAGAACGGCAAGGCGACCAATATGGCCTCCTTCCTCGAAATCGACGCGGTGATCGACCCGGCTGAAACGCGGCACTGGGTCATGCGCGGCATGAAATCCCTGCCGCCTGTGGGCCCGCGCACCACGCGGAGTTTCATCGACACATGGTGAATCCTGCCGGCGAGTGAACCTCTGTCCGGCGAAAGACGTATCCATACGAGATTGCGTCTTTCGCCGGGCTGCCATGAACGAAAATTCAAAATCCGACCTGTCCTCGATCCCCGATGACGGCATTGCCGTCATTGCCGGGGCGGGCGGCGCCATTGGCGGGTCGCTGGCGGACATGGCGGAGGCAAGCGGCCGGTTTCGTGACGTGGTGCGATTGTCGCGCGTTACAACGCCTTCACTGGACCTGCTCGACGAGGCGAGCATCGAAGCGGCGGCAAGCGCCATTGCTGCGAAGAAAGCCCCGATGCGGCTCGTCATCGATGCGACGGGATTTCTCCACAATGAGGATTTTCTGCCTGAGAAGAGCCTCCGCCAGATCACGACCGCTCACATGGTCTATGCATTCACGGTGAACGCCATCGGACCGGCGCTGCTGATGAAGCATTTCCTGCCGCTTCTTCCCGCCCAGGGGAAGTCGGTTTTCGCGACGCTTTCGGCAAAGGTCGGCAGTATCGGCGATAACAGGCTTGGCGGATGGTACAGCTATCGCGCATCAAAGGCCGCGCTCAATCAGCTACTGCACACTGCCGCCATCGAAACAGCGCGTCGGCGGCGCGATGCGGTCTGTCTCGCACTTCATCCCGGCACGGTGGAAAGTCCACTCTCGGCGCCTTTCGGGAAATCGGGGGACGGCATTCGTTCGCCGCAGGAGGCTGCCCGGAACCTCATTGCCGTGATCGAGGATGCAGATTCCGTCGATAGCGGTCTCTTCCTCGACTACAAAGGCGAGGTATTGCCGTGGTAAAGAAGAACGAAGCCGAAAGCTGCGAGGTCTATTTCGATGGGTCGTGCCCGCTTTGCCGCCGCGAGATCGACTTCTACCGCCGCCGCGACGGCGCAGATGCGATCAACTGGGTCGATGTGAGCGCGTCAGACTATGCCGGTGGCGGCGGCGCTCCAGCACCTGATACGGCGATGAAGCGGTTTCACGTGAAACGGGCGGACGGTACGATTGTATCGGGCGGTGCGGCCTTTGCGGAACTATGGGCGGCTATACCGGCGCTTCGGCCCTTCGGGATTCTCTTCCGCCATCCGCCCTTTTCCTGGGCGATCGCACTTGGCTATCGCGCGTTTCTCCCGCTGCGCCCCTGGTTGCAGAAATTCGCCGCGCAGAGGGGATGAACCCATGCCGCGGATGCGCAAGAAGGCAGACCTTCCCGAGAAGATCTGCGAAGCCTGCGGGCGGCCCTTCGTCTGGCGCAAGAAATGGCGCGACGACTGGGACGCCGTGAAGACGTGTTCCGACCGCTGCAAGAGCGACCTCCGCGCCCGCCGCCGGAGCGCATGAGCCGTGGGCACGCTCCGTCTCATTCTTGGCGACCAGCTGACCCGCGACATCTCGGCGCTCGACGAGCTGGACAAGGCGCGGGACGTTGTGCTGTTCGCCGAGGTCCACGAAGAATGCAGCTATGTGCGCCACCACAAGCAGAAGATTGTCTTCATTCTTTCCGCCATGCGCCACTTCGCCAGGGAATTGAGGCGTGAGGGAATCAAGGTCGACCACATCCATCTCGATGATCCGGAGAACACGGGCTCGCTCACAAGTGAACTCGCGCGCGCCCTGAAACGCCACAAGCTTTCGCGCGCCGTTGTGACGCAACCAGAAACTGCCGTCGAAGAATCCACGCCTCACCATGTCCCATCGCACGCTGGGCGGATGGGGCCGCCCCCGGCGAGAGGACATCATGAACGAGGCAGGCGCGATCTTTTTGCGCATGCACAAGGGCGAGTTGTGAGGCGGATCAGGCTGCCTCTTCCGTGACAAAGCCTTTCCATGCCCGCATATAGGTGACGAAGGCGGACCCGAGCCCTTCATCGCGCAGATGCCGCTCCGTCACGGGCAGCGACGGCGACACGTAAGCCGGATCGGCAAGTACACGTCGCGGAAAATCATGCCGCAAGATTGCGGCGCGGCCGATCACCGCGAAGTCGTATCCGGCTTCGATCACTTCGGCCGCATCCTGCGCGCCCATGATCTTTCCCGCTGCGCCGAGCCGCACATTGCCGCGCTTCAGCTCCGTGAAGACGCTCATCAGCGAGCGGCCGTGGAACTCTTCTTCCACCGGCTCCTTCTTCACGTCCCAGAGCGACATGTCGAGATAGTCGATCTTCGCCTGCGTCAGCAACTCCGCCGCCACGTCGCGAATTTCCGCCAGCTTCAGGCCGAAGCGTTCCGGCGAAAGGCGGATGCCGAGCTGGAAGTCCGGTCCGCAAGCGGCGCGGATGCCATCCACGACTTCGAAAGTGAGCCGGGCGCGATTTTCAAGCGAGCCGCCATAGCGCCCGCCGCGCCGGTTGACCTCCGGCGAGAGGAACTGCGCAAGGAGATAGCCATGCGCGCCATGCACTTCTACGCCGTGGAAGCCCGCCTTCTCCGCGCGCTTCGCTGCCGCGATGAAGGCATCGCGCGCCGCCTCCACTTCCGCATCTGTCAGCGCGCGGGCGCCGGTTTCGGAATCATCGGAGGGGCCGACGACATCCTTCACGATCTCCTTCGGCGAGCGGATGCCGGCGTGGTGAAGCTGCACGGAAGACACCGAGCCCTGCCGGTTGATCTCGGCTGCGAGGCGCGTCAGCCCTTCAAGATGCCTGTCATCCCAGATACCGAGCTGACCGGGAAAGCCCTGCCCGCCCGCCTGCACATGGGCGGCACAGGTCATGGTGAGGCCGAAGCCGCCTTCGGCGCGCATGGTGAGCCAGCGGAACTCGTCATCCGACAGGCGGCCATCTTCGTGGCTCTGCGTATTGGTGAGCGGCGCGAGCATGAAACGGTTCTTCATGGCCGGGCCGCGGGCAAGCGAAAGCGGCGTGGCGAGCTTGTCGGTCGTGAGCATCGGTCCCTCGAAATCAGGTTTAATGGCGATGCCCACTATATAGCCGCCCGCGCTAGCTGCCGTCGAGCGACATGGCCTCGGTCAGCGTCACCCAGCGGCCATCCTTGATCTGCGCGAGGAAACCCGACTTCGTCCCAAGATGATCGCCTACCGTGAAATCGATGGGCACACCGCTGAGATCGGGATCGACCCAGGGTTCGAGATCGACGAGCGCCTGCGCGAAGCTTTCCGTTGTCGGCTCGGGGCCCGCCTTCTCCATCGCTTCGGCAAAGAGACGCGCCAGCGTATAGGCGCCCACCGCCTGCACATTCGCGACGAGGTTGAAGCGCTCATTATAGCTCTTAACCCATTCGCGGATTTTCGGGTTCGGATCGTCGGGATAGGGGATCGGTGTTTGCGAGATTGCGTAGACGCCGTTCACCGTGTCGCCGCCAAGGTCGTGGACTTCCGGCGTGTAGCAGGCCTGCGAGCAAATGAAGATCGGGTTCCAGCCGAGCGAGCGGGCAGCCTGCATTGCACCGATCGTCTCGCGTACCACGGTGCCGAGAACGACGAGCTCGACATCCGCCGCACGGAGCCGCGCGATCTGGCTCGAGAAGTCCGTCGCGCCGCGCTTGTAGGTCGTGCTTTCGACGATGGTGAGACCGTGAGCTTCGGCCTCCAGCTCCGCGCCTCGCTTCACATTGAGGCCGAATTCATCGTCCTGATAGAGCAGTCCGATCTTGGTCACGCCTTCGGTCTCGATGAAATAGCGCGTGCCGATCCGCATCGCATGGACATAGGGAATGTTCGAAGCGAACTTCAGCGGATGATAGGGATCGTAGGTCTGGTCAGCCGCCGTGAAAGGAAAGAGAATGGGTACGCCGCGCCGCAGCGCTAGCGGCATGGAGGCGATGACGGTGGGCGAACCGAGCGCCGCGATGATCGCGAAGACGCGGTCGCGATTGATGAGCTTCTGCGTGGCGAGCACGGCGCGGCGCGGATCGTATCCCGTATCCTCCACGACGAGACGGATCTTGCGGCCATGAATGCCACCCGCCTCGTTGATCTCTTCAAAGGCCATGATAAGACCGTTGCGCACCGGCACGCCCCATGAGGTGAGCGGGCCCGACAGATCCTGATGAGTGCCGATGACGATCTCGTTGTCGTGGATGCCCTGCGTGCCGGCGTTCGCAGGCAGCGCCGTGGCTGCAGCAGCCAGAAGAATGCCCGACGCGGCCAGGGCCCTCTTGAAGCGGGTCATTGTCATGCGGCTTCTCCCTTGTACATGCCTTCGATGAGATCGGCGTATTTCTTGTTCACAAGCGAGCGTTTAAGCTTGCCCGTCGCAGTGATCTCGTCATCCTCGGCCATGATCTGGTGTTCGATGACGCGGAATTTCTTGATCGTCTCGACACGGGCGAATTTCTTGTTGGCGCGGTCGATTTCGGCCTGCAGCAGCTCCAGCACTTCCGGCGCGCGGCAAAGGCTGCGGAAATCCGAGAAGGGCACGTTCGCGTCTTGCGCGAATTTCTCGACATTGTCGCGGTCGATCATGATGAGTGCGGAGAGGAATTTCCGCCGGTCGCCGATCACCACCGCATCCTGGATATAGGGCGAGAATTTCAGCTCGTTCTCGATTTCCGAGGGGGTGATGTTCTTGCCGCCCGCCGTAATGATGATGTCTTTCTTGCGGTCGGTAATCCGCACCCAGCCTTCATTGTCGATGACGCCGATATCACCGGTATGGAGCCAGCCATCGACCACCGTTTCGGCGGTCTTTTCCGGCTGGTTCCAGTAACCCATGAAGACATGCGGCCCTTTCATCAGGATCTCGCCGTCTTCTGCAAGGCGCAGTTCCGTATTCGGCACGGGTTTGCCGACAAGGCCGAACTTGTAGGTGCCGAAGGGCTGTGGGATGGTTGCGATGCCGGCATTTTCCGTCTGGCCATAGCCTTCGGCCATGTAGAGGCCGAGCGCGAAATACCAGCGGATGAGCTCGGGTGAGATCGGCGCCGCGCCTGACAGAATGTAGCGGCAGCTGTCGATGCCGAGCATCCGGCGGATGTTGCGCAAAACGAGGAAATCCGCGAGCGCAAAATGCCAGTCAAGCAGACGCGGCACCGGTTCGCCCGCGATGCGGCGGTCAGCCACTTTCTCGCCCACGGAAATCGCCCAGCGGTAGGCAAGCCTCTCAAGGAAGGTCGCATCCTTCAGTGAAATCGAAACGGTCGAATAGAATTTCTCCCAGATTCGCGGCACCGCGAAGAAGGCCGTCGGCTGCACCTCGCGCAGGTTTTCAGGCACGGTTTCGAGGTTCTCGGCGAAATTGACCGTCTGCCCCGTCATCAACTGGTTGAAGGTCGTGAAGGTGCGCTCCGCGATGTGGCAGAGCGGCAAAAAGGCGAGCGAGCGGTCTTCCGGCGTGTGCGGCAGCAGGTTCTGGTTGTTCGCCAACTGGAACATGATGTTGGCATGGCTGATCATGGCGCCCTTGGGCGGGCCGGTCGTGCCGCTCGTATAGACGAGGATCGCCACATTGTCGGGCTCGGTCTTCGCCGCCAGTTCATCGAACCGCTTCGGGTTGTCGCGTGCTTCCTTGCGCCCCAAGTCGATAAAGGCATCGAAACCCATCACCATCGGATCGTGGAAATCGTGGAGACCTTCCATGTCAAACACCACGATGCGCTTCAGCGAGGGCACGCGGTCGCGCACGGTCAGGATCTTGTCGAGCTGTTCTTCATTCTCGGCGAAGTAAAATTCGGCGCCGCAATCGTTCATGATGTATTCGACCTGCGGTGCGGTATCGGTCGGATAGATGCCCATCGAAACACCGCCTGCGCCCATGCAGCCGATATCGACGAAAAGCCATTCGGGGCAGACCTCCGAAACGATCGCGATGCGGCCGCCATCGGAAAGACCGAGCGCCTTGAGGGCGAGGCCCGCCGCGCGCGCCTTGTCGTAATATTCGTTCCAGGTGATCGGCTCCCAGAGCCCGAAATTCTTGTCGCGCATGGCGACGCGGGGGCCCAGTTCCTTCACGCGCTTCACGAAGAGCTTGGGAACGGTGTCGCAGTCCGGGGAAATGACGAGCGGGGAGAGTTTCATCGATATTCTTCCTATCGCCAGACTTTTCGTTTTTTCCAGCGCCGCTTGCCGCGTGCGCCCTGTTCCTTCTGTCCCAAATAGAATTCCCTGATGTCCTCATTCTCCTTCAGGCGCTGGCTGTCGCCTTCCATGACGATGCGGCCCACTTCCAGCACATAGCCGTAATCGGAAAGACCAAGCGCCATGTTCGCATTCTGCTCGACCAGCAGGATCGTCACACCGCGCTCCTCATTGATGCGGCGGATGATGGCGAAGATTTCCTTCACAAGCCGCGGCGAGAGGCCGAGCGAGGGCTCGTCGAGAAGCAGCACGCGCGGCCGCGCCATCAGCGCGCGGGAGATGGCGAGCATCTGCTGCTCGCCTCCCGAAAGCTGCCCGGCCTGCTGATGCATGCGGTCGCGCAGCACCGGAAAATAACCGTAGACCGCTTCCAGGTCTTCGGCGACGCCTTTGCGGTCGCGGCGCAGATAGGCGCCCATGCGAAGATTGTCCGCGATCGAGAGCGTCGGAAAGACTTCGCGCCCTTCCGGCACATGGCTGATGCCGAGCTTGACGATTTCGGAGGGGTCCTTGCCGTCGATTCGCTTGTCGCGATAGGCGATGGTTCCCTTTTGCGGGTCCATGATGCCGGAGATCGTTTTCAGGATCGTCGTCTTGCCGGCACCGTTCGCGCCGAGCACGGTCACGATCTGGCCCTCGCGCATATCGAGCGAGACGCCGCGGATCGCCATGATCGGACCGTAGAAGGTCTCGACATTGCGCAACGACAGAATGACGGGCGCATCGGGATTGTTCATGCGGCCTCCGTATCGTCGCCGCCGAGATAGGCGCGGATGACATCCGGATGCGCCTGAACCTCGGCAGGAGATCCCGTTGCGATGACGCGGCCGTAGTTCAATGCCAGCACGCGGTCCGAAACATCGTTCACAAGGTTCATGTCGTGTTCGACCATGATGACGGTGATGCCGAGCAGATTCTTGATGTCGGAAATCCAGAAGGACATGTCCTCCGTCTCTTCGACATTGAGGCCGGAGGAGGGCTCGTCGAGAAGCAGGATCTTTGGCTCCGCGCAGAGCGCGCGGCCGAGTTCCACCACCTTGCGCACGCCATAGGGCAGGTTGGCGATCATCTGGTCGCGGTAGTGTTGCAGGTCGAGAAAGTCGATCACCTCTTCCACCTTGCGGCGATGGGTGAGTTCCTCGTCGCGCGTGCGGCGGCCGAAGAAGAGATGCTCGAACACGCCGGTGCGGCGATGCGCATGGCGGCCGAGCATCATGTTGTCGAGCACGGTCGCAAGATCGAACAGTTCGATGTTCTGGAAGGTGCGTGCGATGCCGAGCCCCGCCACGCTGTGCGGCGGCAGCGATGTGATGTCGCGCCCCTCGAAACGGATGCGCCCGCTGGTCGGCTCGTAGATGCGGCTGATCAGGTTGAAGATGGTCGATTTACCCGCACCGTTCGGGCCGATGATCGTGAAGATCTCGCCCTTGTCGACGCTGAAGCTCACGCCGTCGACAGCCTTGATGCCGCCGAAATGCACCGCCAGATTTTCGACTTCGAGCAATGTCATCGGTTTCTCTCGCTGACCATGTAGCTCTTCTGGCGCTTGAACGTGCCTTTCTTGTAGAGCGGGAAAAGCTGGAAATAGGTCTTGATCTTCATCCAGCGTCCGTGGATGCCCATTGGCTCGAAAATCACGAAGAGGATGATGATGAGGCCGAAGATTCCTGCTTCGAGGCCAGGCAGTTGCCCGACCACGGACGGCAGGCTGTCCTTGGTGAGCGAAATGGCTTGCGGCAGCACGACAATGAAGGCCGCGCCGAACAGCGCACCATGCATGGAGGCAAGACCGCCGATCACCGCCAGCACAAGCAGATTGATCGAAAGCAGGATCGTGAAGCCTTCCGGGCTGATGAAAAAGAGGAGATGTGCATAGATCGCGCCCGCAAGACCCGCCATGCCGGCGGATATGGCGAAAGCTGTCGTCTTGTAGACGGCGAGATTGACGCCCATCGCTTCCGCAGCCGTTTCGGAGTCGCGGATCGCCATGAAGGCGCGGCCGGTCGACGAACGGCGGATATTGAGCCCTGCGAGCAACGTCAGCACGAAGAGCGCGAGCGCGAGGTAGTACATCTTCGCTTCGGAATCGAACGTGTAGCCGAGGATGGAGGGATCGGAGAGCACGAAGCCCATATTGCCGCCGGTCACATTGTCCCAGCGCGCCAGAATTTCCTCGACGATGAAGGCAAAGGCGTAGGTTGCGAAGGCGAGATAGATGCCCGTCATGCGAAGCGCCGGCAGGCCGATCACGACGCCAAGCGCGGCGGAGAGAAGAACGGCGGCGGGCAGCGTCACCAGAAGATCGAAACCCTGCGCCTGCAAAAGCCCCGCCGTATAGGCGCCGCAGGCCATGAAGGCGGCATGGCCGAGCGAAATCTGCCCGCACATGCCAAGCAGCAGAATGAGGCCGACGCCTGCAATGCCATAGACATAGACGAAAGTGATCTGGCTCGTGAAATAGAGGTCGAGAATGAAAGGCGCCGTGAGCGCGCCAACGCCGAGAAGCCCGTACCAGAAGGCGGCATGTCCGCCCTCACCATCGGCGTTCTGGCGGAGCAGTACGGCGCCGAAAAGCACCGCATAGACAGCGGCAATGCCAAACCAGTGGCCGGGTCCGAGCGGCATGGGCGAGGCATGCGCCAGTCCCGCCACGATCAGCGCATAAAGCGCGAGGCCGAGCCAGAATCGCGCCGTGCCGCCGAAGGGAAAGAGGCGGATGTCCTGCGAGTAATCCGTCTTGAAGATAAAGCGCATTCCGGCCTCACACTTTCTTCGGCGTGACGCGGCCGAAAATGCCTTCCGGCCTCAGCAGCAGCACGACGAGAAGAACAACATAGGCGGCTACGTCCTTGAAGCCTTCCGGCAGATAAAAGCCGGCCAACGCCTCGACGATGCCGATGATGAGCCCGCCGACGATGGCGCCGGGAATGGAACCGAAGCCGCCGAGAATGGCGGCCGGGAAGGCCTTGAAGATGACGCCGAAGCCCATCTGCGTATGGATGAAGGTGATGGGCGCGAGAAGCAGGCCCGCGAAGGCCGCAACACCCGCCGACAGGCCCCAGATCAGCGTGTAGACGCGCTTCACAGGTATGCCCATGTAATAGGCGGCAAGCTGGTTTTCGGACGAGGCTTCCATTGCGACGCCGAGCCGCGTGTAGCGGAAGAAGACGAAGAGGATGCCGCAAAGCACGATCGTGCTGGCGATGATCGCCGCATGGTCCTGGCTCACGACCAGCGCACCGAGGCGCAGATCGGCACCGGAAAAGGGCGTCGCCAAAGCGTAGGTGTCGGTGCCCCAGCCGGGGATCATGCTCACAACGGCGCGCACCACGAAGCCGAAGCCGAGCGTCACCATCACGATCGCGAAAACGGGCTGGCCGACCACAGGCCTGATGATGGCGCGTTCGGTCAGCATGCCGAAAAGAACCGCGCCCGCGACGGCAAATGCGGCGCCGAGCCAGAAGCCCACGCCATACATAGTGATGAAGGTGAAGGCGAGGAAGGCGCCGACCATCATCAGTTCGCCTTGCGCGAAATTGATGGTCTCGGTCGCCTTGTAGATGAGCACGATGCCGAGCGCGACCAGCGCATAGACGCAGCCATTGGCCACGCCGCTCACGACCTGCTGCATATATTGCGTCAGGCCCGCGCCATCCATGACGCCGAAGAGCCACAGAAAAGGCGGCGAAAAGAATGCAATGGTGGCACTTGCTGCAAGCAACCACCAGAGCCGGCCAAGAAGTCTGGTCATCCCCCCTACCGCATCCCCGTAACCTTGCGGGCTGCCGGGACCGGCAGCCTCCTCCCGGTCGAAGCTTAGATAAACTTTGCCGGCACGATCAATTCGAATCGGCCGCGGCGGCGGAAAAACGGTCAATGGCGCTGACGGAAAATCGGCCGGCCACCCTTTCGGGCAGTTCCGCCCCTGCGTAAGCCCGCAAATTGCCGGTTTTGCCTGCCGCAGACGGTCTTGCAATCGGATGGCGGGCTACTATGACTCTTGCCATCGACATTCAGCGCAGCCTAGCGGAGGACAAAAATGGAAGAGCGCGTCAAAATCACGATGAACGACGGCGTCGCCGATGTCCGGCTTGTCCGCACCGACAAGATGAATGCGCTTGACGATGCGATGTTCAACGGCCTGCTCGAGGCAGGCGAGCGGCTGAAGGCGGACAAGTCGGTCCGGGCGGTCGTGCTTTCCGGCGAGGGCCGTGCCTTCTGCGCCGGGCTCGACATGGGCAATTTCGGCCGCATGGCGAGTTCGGAAAAGCCGGCAGGCGGCGAGAGCGCCGTCACCAGCCGCCTTGCGCAGCGCAGTCACGGCATTTCCAATCGCGCGCAATATGCCGCGATGGTCTGGCGCGAGATTCCGGTGCCGGTGATCGCGGCCGTTCACGGCGTTGCCTTTGGCGGCGGCTTCCAGGTGGCGCTCGGCCCCGACATCCGCTATGCGGCGCCGGGCACCCGTTTCTCCGTCATGGAGATCAAATGGGGACTCATCCCCGACATGGCGGGCATGTATCTCATGCGCGGCCTGGCACGGGACGACGTGGTCCGCGAACTCACCTATACGGGCCGCATCTTCGAGGCCGAGGAAGCACTCCAGATGGGCTTCGTCACGCGCATCTGCGCCGACCCGCTTGCTGACGCGCTTGCCACAGCACGAGAGATCGCCGACAAGAGCCCGTCTGCGATCCGCGCCGCCAAGCGCATCTTCAATGCGGCACCGGACACCGATGCCGCAGCGCTCTTGCTGGCGGAATCGGTCGAGCAGGACAAGCTGATCGGCGGCGCACACCAGAAGGAAGCCATCATGGCCAATCTGGAAAAGCGCAAGCCGGTGTTTGCCGCCTGAAGCGAACCGCCGGTCTCATTGGGGCTCGCATCGCAATATAACAGGGCCGATGGCCGAGGACGATTTCAATGCCGGCATCTGATGTCGATACGAGTGCGGTCCGCGCCGGACAGGACAAGACCCGCCTGACGATCCGCCGGCCGGACGACTGGCATGTCCATCTTCGCGATGGCGCAATGCTCGCCTCGGTCGTCAACTATACCGCGCGGCAGTTCGGACGGGCGATCGTCATGCCGAACCTCAATCCGCCGGTCACAACGGTTGCAGCGGCCAAAGCCTATCGCGACCGCATCCTCGCCGCGGTCGAACAGGGCCTTTCCTTCACGCCGCTCATGACCTGCTATCTCACCGATGCGATCGATGCGGGCGAGATCGAGCGGGGATTTGCCGAGGGCGTCTTCACTGCCTGCAAGCTCTATCCCGCCAATGCCACGACCAATTCGGCGCATGGCGTCACGGACATCCGCAATATCTCCGGCGCTCTCGATGTCATGCAGCGCATCGGCATGCCGCTTCTCGTGCATGGCGAGGTGACGGACCGCCACGTCGACATCTTCGACCGGGAAGCCGTTTTCATCGAGCGCATTCTCAAGAAGCTGATATCGGATTTTCCGGCACTCAAGATCGTGTTCGAGCACATCACGACCGCCGACGCCGTGGCTTTCGTCGAGGCGGCGGGGCCCAATATCGCGGCAACGATCACGCCGCACCATCTGGCAATCAATCGCAACGCGATGTTCGAGGGCGGCATCCGGCCGCACTTTTATTGCCTGCCTGTCGCGAAGCGCGAGCCGCACCGGCTTGCCTTGCGCAAGGCCGCGGTATCGGGTTCGGCCAAATTCTTCCTCGGCACCGATTCCGCGCCGCATGCCGCTCATGACAAGGAATCGGCCTGCGGCTGCGCCGGCATCTTCAATGCGCCCTATGCGATCGAAAGCTATGCCACGGTGTTTGAGGAAGAAGGCGCGCTCGACCGGCTCGAGGCCTTTGCGTCGGAGAATGGTCCGAAGTTTTACGGCCTGCCGTTCAATGAAGGCACGGTCACGCTGGAGCGGCGCGAAACCCCGGTCCCGCAGAAGCTCAGGCTTGAAGCAGCGGAACTCGTGCCCTTCCACTCAGGCGAGACCCTGCGCTGGTCTTTTGCGGACACGAGCCAGTAAGGCGCAGCCTGCCCATGCGGGCGAGCGCGGCATCGGTCATTCTGTTTTCAGGAAGATTGGTGGAGCCAGACGGAATCGAACCGACGACCTCTTGCATGCCATGCAAGCGCTCTCCCAACTGAGCTATGGCCCCATATCTTGTCCGGCGCGGATTGGGCTCCGCGCCAACGGTGGCGGAACTTAGTGCCGCTCTTTCCCGCGATCAAGAGAAAGTTGGGCACCCTTCCGCCTGAAATCGCGGCGGACGGCAATCAGTCGTCGTCGCCCTTGCCGCCGCGCACGATGCCGGTCACGTCGTCGTCGCCATCCTCGTCATCGGCGAGGAAGGTGTCGTCATCGGCGTCATCATCGACATCGACATCCACGTCGACATCCACATCGATATCGTCATCGGTATCGGCGGCAAACTCGTCGTCCCGCATGGCGTCGAGCGAGACATTATCCTCGTCCTCGACCACGGCCCGCTTTACCGGCTTTTCCTTCGGCTTTTCAGCCGGCTTGGCGCGTTTTGCCTTCGGACCTGCATCCGGCACATATTCATGCTTGCACTTCGGACAGACGACGGGATTCTTGTTCAGGTCGTAAAACTTTGCGCCGCAGCTCGGGCAATCGCGTTTGGTTCCCAACTCCGGTTTCGACAAGTTCGCACTCCCGCATCAAATTGCGTCTCGAAGCGCACCCTTTCGGGAGCGCGCGGCCCAAGGCCTTGAAGGAAATTCCCATTGCCACGTTAAATTGCTCCTGTCAAAACCTATTCGCGCCCGGCCGGGGCGGGCATCGCTGCCCGATCCGGCGATTGGCCGGAAGACCTCCGGCAAAGCCCGAACCCCGCGCCCGCAGGAACATCAATTGACCTCTTCCCCCTCCTCCCCCCATGCAGGCCTGACCGCCGAACTCTCCCGCGCCCTCGGGGGCACGATCAGGGTGCCCGGCGACAAGTCGATTTCGCACCGGGCGCTGATCTTCGGGGCGCTGGCAGTCGGCGAAACGCGGATCACGGGGCTGCTCGAGGGCGAGGATGTGCTGTCGACCGCCGAGACCATGCGCCGCCTCGGCGCCCGCGTGACGCGGCATGAGGACGGCACCTGGTCGGTCTTTGGCGTGGGTGTCGGCGGTCTCCGCGAACCGGCCGAGCCGCTCGATTTCGGCAATTCGGGCACCGGGGCCCGCCTCGTCATGGGGCTTGTCGCAGGTCATCCGATCACGGCGACCTTTATCGGCGATGCCTCGCTGTCGCGCCGTCCGATGGGCCGGGTCATCAAGCCGCTCAGCGAAATGGGCGCCCATTTCCATGCCCGCGAAGGCGGGAAAATGCCGCTGACGCTGACGGGCGCGCGCCGTGCGCTGCCCATCACCTATCGCTCGCCCGTCGCCTCGGCGCAGGTGAAGTCGGCGATCCTGCTTGCCGGCCTCAATGCGCCTGGCATCACCACGGTGATCGAGCCGGTGCCCACGCGCGACCATACCGAGCGGATGCTCCGCGCCTTCGGCGCCCATATCGGGACGAAGCAGGGGAAGGACGGGCTCGAGATCAGCCTCGCCGGCGAGCCCGAACTCACGCCCTGCCCGATTGCCGTGCCGGGCGATCCCTCGTCTGCGGCCTTCCCGGTCGTTGCGGCGTTGCTGGTGCCGGGGTCCGAGATCGTGGTGCAGGGCATCACGCTCAATCCGCATCGCGCCGGGCTTTATACGACGCTCAAGGAAATGGGCGGCGACATAGAGGTCATGAACCAGCGCGACGAAGGCGGCGAGCCGGTGGCCGATCTGCGTGTGCGCCACAGCCGCCTCAAGGGCATCGACGTGCCACCCGAACGCGCCGCCTCGATGATCGACGAATATCCTGTCCTTGCGGTCGCCGCCGCCTTTGCAGAAGGCGAGACGCGCATGATGGGCATTCACGAGCTGCGCGTGAAGGAGAGCGACCGCATTGCCGCGACCGCATCGGGGCTGCGCGCCAACGGCGTCAAGGTCCATGAGAGCGATGACGGCATGGTGGTCGAAGGCCGCTCGGGCGTGGTCGATGGCGGCGGTCATGTGGTCACCCATATGGATCACCGGATTGCCATGTCCTTCCTCGTCATGGGACTTGCGGCGCAGAAGCCGGTGACGGTAGACGATGCCTCGATGATCGCGACGAGCTTCCCCGGCTTCACGAAGCTGATGCGCGGGCTTGGCGCGAGCCTTGCCGGGCAGGCGCAGTGAGCGGCAGCATCGTCATCGCGGTGGACGGGCCTGCCGCCTCCGGCAAGGGCACGCTTGCACGCAAGCTCGCCGCGCATTACGGCTTTGCCTATCTCGATACGGGCTCGCTCTACCGGGCGGTCGGCCACGCCGTGACCGCCTCAGGCAAAGACCCGGCGGATGACGCGGCAGCACTTGCCGCCGCCACATCCCTTGATCTTTCCAGAATCGACGAGTGCGCGATCCGTACCGCCGAAGCGGGCGCCGCCGCCTCGATCGTGGCGGCAATGCCATCGGTCCGGGCCGCGATCCTCGACCTGCAGCGGAATTTTGCCCATAATCCTCCCTGCGGCCTGCCCGGCGCGGTTCTGGACGGGCGCGACATCGGCACAGTGGTCTGCCCGGACGCCAGGGCAAAACTTTTCGTGACCGCCCGGCCCGAAATCCGTGCCCATCGGCGGTGGCTCGAACTCAACAATTCGGGCTCCAGCGTTGCCGAAGCACAAGTCCTTGAGGACATTCAGGACAGGGATCGCCGGGACGCCGGGCGCGAAGCGAGTCCGATGAAGCCCGCCGATGACGCGCACTTGCTCGATACCTCCGATTTGAGTATAGAAGCGGCGTTCGGCGCAGCCGTCGCGATCATAGATAAAGCATTGGGTTAAGTGCGTTTTCGTCCTCCGGGCGAGCGCGCTTTTTCGCATTTGCCGATGCTGTGGCAGGCAGATGGGCCGGATCTGTCAGCAACCCCTAACCGACTGCCCTATCCACCCGCTCCCTTGCGACCAACGATTTCGGGAGAAGACCCGCGGACCCAACCGCAGGCCGGAAAAAAGCATCGTCAGGAGACTTTTCCATTGGCTAACACTGCAAACGCGCTCAATCCGAGCCGCGAAGATTTCGCCGCCCTGCTCGAACAGTCCTTCATGGACAGCAACATGCAGGAAGGCTCCGTCATCAAAGGGACGGTCGTCGGCGTAGAGAACGATCTCGCCATCATCGATGTGGGCCTCAAGACCGAAGGCCGCGTCCCGCTCAAGGAATTCGCCACGCCCGGCAAGCCCGCCAATATCAATGTGGGCGACACGGTCGAGGTCTATCTCGAGCGCATCGAAAACGCGATGGGCGAAGCGGTGCTGAGCCGCGAGAAAGCCAAGCGCGAGGAAAGCTGGATCCGCCTCGAAGTCGCCTTCGAGAAGCAGGACCGCGTCGACGGCCAGATCTTCGGCCGCGTGAAGGGCGGCTTCACCGTCGATCTCGACGGCGCCGTGGCCTTCCTGCCGGGCTCGCAGGTCGACATCCGCCCCGTGCGCGACGTGACCCCGCTCATGAACATTCCGCAGCCCTTCCAGATCCTCAAGATGGACAAGCGCCGCGGCAACATCGTCGTCTCGCGCCGCGCCGTGCTCGAAGAGACCCGCGCCGAACAGCGCCAGGAACTCGTCGAGAACCTCAAGGAAGGTCAGGTGCTCGAGGGCGTCGTCAAGAACATCACCGATTACGGCGCGTTCGTCGATCTCGGCGGTGTGGACGGCCTGCTGCATGTCACCGACATTGCATGGCGCCGCGTGAACCATCCGACCGAAGTACTCTCGATCGGCCAGACCGTAAAGGTCCAGGTCATCAAGGTGAACCACGACACGCAGCGCATCTCGCTCGGCATGAAGCAGCTCGAAGCCGATCCGTGGGAAGGCGTCGAGGCGAAGTATCCGCTCGAAGTGCGCTTCAAGGGCCGCGTCACGAACATCACCGATTACGGTGCGTTCGTTGAACTCGAACCCGGCGTCGAAGGCCTCGTCCATGTTTCCGAAATGAGCTGGACGAAGAAGAACGTGCATCCGGGCAAGATCGTTTCCACCTCGCAGGAAGTGGAAGTGATGGTGCTGGAAGTCGATCCGGTGAAGCGCCGTATCTCGCTCGGCCTCAAGCACTGCATGGACAACCCCTGGACCACTTTCGCCGAACGCTTCCCGCCCGGCACGAAGGTCGAAGGCGAGATCAAGAACATCACCGAATTCGGTCTCTTCATCGGTCTCGATGCCGATGTCGACGGCATGGTGCACATGTCGGATCTCGACTGGAACCGTCCTGGCGAAGAAGCCATGCAGGACTACCAGAAGGGGCAGATCGTGAAGGCCGTCGTTCTCGACGTCGACACCGAGAAGGAACGCATCTCGCTCGGCATCAAGCAGCTCTCGGGCGATCCGATGGAATCGCTCGGCGAGATGCGCAAGGGCGCCGTCGTCACCTGCACGGTGACGGGCGTGACCGAGAACGGCCTCGAAGTGACGGTTGGCGAAGACAACATGCCGTCCTTCATCCGCCGTGCCGAACTTGCGCGTGACCGTGCCGACCAGCGGCCCGAGCGTTTCGCCGTCGGCGACAAGGTCGATGCGCGCGTGACGCAGTTCGACCGCACCTCCCGCAAGATCCAGCTCTCGATCAAGGCGCTGGAAATCGCGGAAGAAAAGGAAGCGGTTGCACAGTACGGCTCGTCGGACTCGGGCGCCTCGCTCGGCGACATTTTGGGGGCGGCCCTCAACAAGGCCAATACCGACGACAAGTAATCCGGGCTCAGGTCCGGATTCACCCGAACGGGGCGGCTTCGGCCGCCCCGTTTTCATTTCGACCTTCAAATGAAGGCAAGGGAAAGCGTTTACAGTTCCGCCTGCCGGAGTAAGCTTCCCGTCCTGATTGTCCTGCCCGGAGGAAAGCCTCGTGTCACTTGATGCCGACACTCTCGCCGACAGACGGCGCCTCAAGCGCCGCCTGTTTCTCTGGCGCGCCGGCGCGGTGCTCGCGCTGGCAGTCGCGCTGATCGTGGTGTCCGCCGACCGGGGCGTTTCCTTCAGACAGGCTCATATCGCGCGCGTGACGATCGGCGGGATCATCGTCGATGACCGCTACCAGCAGGACATGCTTGAAAAGATTGCGCGCGACCGCAACGTGAAAGCGGTCATTCTTTCCATCGACAGTCCGGGCGGCACGACGACGGGCGCGGAGGCGCTTTACGAGGCGGTGCGGGCGGTCGCGGAAGAAAAGCCCGTTGTCGCCGTGCTCGGCACGGTGGCGGCCTCCGGCGGCTATATCGCGGCCCTTTCCGCCGACCACATCGTGGCCCGTGGCAACACGATTACCGGCTCCATCGGCGTCCTCTACCAATGGGCGCAGCTTGAAGAGCTGCTCGGCAATATCGGCGTCGAGATGAAGGAGGTTAAGTCCTCGCCCCTCAAGGCGGAACCAAGCCCCTTCCACAAGGCCGACCCCCGCGCCATCAAGGCGACGCAGGATATGGTCGATGCGTCCTATGGCTGGTTCCTCCGCCTTGTCGGCGAGCGCCGGGGCATGGAGGAGGCGGCGGCGCGTCAGATCGGCGACGGGCGCGTCTTTACCGGCTGGCAGGCAGTCGAAAACGGGCTGGTGGACGCATTGGGCGGCGAGCAGGTGGCGATTGCCTGGCTTGCCAGCGAACACGGGGTCAATGCGGACCTGCCGGTGACCGACTGGGAGCCGAACTATCCCGGCAGCGGGTTCGCAGGCTTCCTTGGCCGTGCGGCGGGCGAGGCGGCACTCGTCACCATCGACGGGCTGAGCGGAAAAACGCAGCAGGCAAAAAGACTTACACTTGACGGTCTGACTAGCCTTTGGCAACCTGACCACTAATCAAGACAAGGTTCCCGCCACTTCCGGCAGATGACGGGCAACAAGGTGAGGCGCAGCCGGGGGACGCCAGAACATGATCAAATCGGAACTCGTCGCCCGTCTCGCACAAGCCAATCCCCATCTCTATCAGCGCGACGTGGAACGCATCGTCAGCACGATTTTCGACGAGATCAGCGCCGCGCTGGCGCGCGGCGACCGGGTGGAACTGCGCGGTTTCGGGGCCTTTTCGGTGAAAAGCCGCCCGGCGCGCACGGGCCGCAACCCGCGCACGGGTGAGCCCGTTCATGTCGAGGAAAAATCCGTGCCCTTCTTCAAGACGGGCAAGGAACTGCGCGAGCGCCTCAATAACGCCGATATTTCCGACGACAAGCTGATGAACCACGACGACAGCGACGGCGACGACGACTGAGCCGCCCCCCTGCCGTCTCCGCCGGATCATTCTGGACAGGAAGAAGACCGTTGAAACTCCTGCGCTGGATCGTCCTGCCGCCGATTATCATTCTCGTCATGGCGATTGCCGTCGCCAACCGGGGAGCGGTGACCTTCAGCCTCGATCCTTTCGATCAGGCCTCGCCCGCGATCAGTTTCGATCTGCCGCTTTTCCTCGTCATTCTCGCCTCGGTGTTCCTCGGCATCCTTGTGGGCGGCATGGGCGCATGGGCCCAGGCGCGGCGCAAAAAAGCCGCAAAAGCAGTGGAAATTCGGGAGACTGAGGCCAATCTTCCAGCCCTACGGGGCGAAAGCTAGAAACTTGTCCCCGCCCCGGACCGATCTGATATAAGGCGCGGAGACCCCTGTCCGGCCCTTGAGCCCAACCGGGAAGGCGATACGGCATGACCTCCGAAAACCCCATCTTCTGCGCGCTCGATACGACCGAACTCGGCCGGGCGATCGAGCTTGCCCGCGAGCTTGAGGGCAAGGTGGGCGGACTCAAGCTCGGCATGGAATTCTTCAATGCGCTGGGGCCTGCGGGCTATCACGCGGTGGCGGAAGCGGGCCTGCCGATCTTTCTCGACCTGAAGCTCCATGACATTCCGAACACGGTAGCGGGCGGCATTCGCGCCGTGCTGCCGCTGAAGCCCGCCATCGTCAATGTCCACACTGCCGGCGGCAAGGCGATGATGCGCGCTGCCGCCGATGCCGCGAGAGAGGCTGGCGACGACCGGCCGCTGGTGATCGGTGTCACCATGCTGACGAGCCTCGATGCCTCCGACCTTGCCGATACCGGCGTCACGGGCACGCCATCCGACCATGTCCGCCGCCTCGCCGGACTTGCCGCCGAATCGGGCCTCGACGGCGTCGTCTGCTCGGCCCATGAGATCGAAATGCTGAAGCGCGATCTCGGAGCGGACTTCAAGCTGATCGTGCCGGGCATCCGCCCCGCCGGCAGCGCAATCGGCGACCAGAAGCGCGTGATGACACCGGCAGAGGCGCTGGCACTCGGCGCAGATGTGCTCGTCATCGGGCGGCCGATCACCGGCGCGGGCAACCCCCGCCATGCGGCGGAAGAGATCGTCCGCTCGCTCGCGGCATAGGATCCCATGACGACGCGTGTGAAAATCTGCGGATTGTCGACGCCGGAGACGGTGGATGCGTCCGTTTCCGCAGGGGCGGAGTATCTCGGCTTCAACTTCATTTCGAGAAGTCCGCGTTTCGTCAGTATTGAAGCAGCGCCCGAGCTTGCCGCCCGCGTGCCATCGACCGTACTCAAGGTGGCGCTCAGCCTCGACGCGGACGATGCAGCCTTCGACGCCATGGTGAAGGCGATCCGGCCGGACATTCTGCAGCTCCATGGCGCGGAGCCGCCGGCGCGGCTTCTGGCGCTCAAGGCGCGCTACGGCATCCCGCTGATGAAGGCGATCGGCGTGGCCGAACCCGGCGATCCCGAAACCGGCGATATTTACCGAGATTCCGCCGATTTGTTGCTGTTCGATGCCAAACCGCCTAAATCTATGGCGGGCGCCCTGCCCGGCGGGAACGGCCTTGTTTTCGACTGGTCGCTGATCGCCGGACACCGGCCCGATATGCCCTGGATGCTGTCGGGCGGCCTCACCGCGGAGAATGTTGCCGAGGCAATCCGGATCACCGGCGCGGAAGCCGTGGACGTTTCTTCCGGCGTGGAAACCGCACCGGGACGGAAATCGCCCGAACTGATCGAAGTCTTCATCAAGGCGGCGAAGGCCGCCTGACAAGGCTTGCACCGAAAGAGAGATGTCTTGAACGCGACGACTGCAAATACACTGACACATGGCCCCGACGAGCGCGGCCGCTTCGGCATTTTCGGCGGACGCTTTGTCGCCGAGACGCTGATGCCGCTCGTGCTCGATCTCGAAAAGGCCTATGCGGATGCGAAGGCCGATCCTGCCTATCAGGCCGAGATCGACTTCATGCAGCGCGACTATGTCGGCCGTCCGAGCCCGCTCTATCTCGCCGAGCGCCTGACCGAACATTTCAACGGCGCAAAAATCTATCTGAAGCGCGACGAGCTGAACCATACCGGCAGCCACAAGATCAATAATTGCCTCGGCCAGATCCTGCTCGCACGGCGCATGGGCAAGACACGCATCATCGCGGAGACGGGCGCCGGGCAGCATGGCGTGGCGACGGCGACGGTCTGCGCTCGTTTCGGCCTGCCCTGCGTCATCTATATGGGCGCGACCGACATTGAACGGCAGAAGCCCAATGTCTTCCGCATGAAGCTCCTCGGCGCCGAAGTTATCCCCGTCACTTCGGGCACGGGTACACTCAAGGACGCGATGAACGAGGCGCTGCGCGACTGGGTGACGAACGTGGAGAATACCTACTATCTGATCGGCACCGTCGCGGGGCCCCATCCCTATCCGGCGATGGTGCGAGACTTCCAGTCCGTCATCGGCCATGAAACGAAAAAGCAGATGCTCGAACGCGAGGGCCGCCTGCCGGACTCGATCGTCGCCTGCATCGGCGGCGGCTCGAATGCGATGGGCCTGTTCCATCCCTTCCTCGACGACCCGTCGGTGAAAATCTATGGCGTGGAAGCGGCGGGCAAGGGCATCGAGACCGGCGAACATTGCGCCTCGCTCAAAGGCGGCACGCCCGGCGTACTGCATGGCAACCGCACCTACCTGCTGCAGGACGATGACGGGCAGATCAAGGACGGCCATTCGATTTCGGCCGGGCTCGACTATCCGGGCATCGGGCCGGAACATGCCTGGCTCCATGAGACGGGCCGCGCGGAATATGTTTCCGCGACCGACAATGAGGCGCTTGAAGCCTTCCAGCTCTGCTCGAAGCTCGAAGGCATCATTCCCGCACTCGAACCGGCGCATGCCCTCGCCTTCGTTGCGAAGATCGCACCTTCGCTGCCGAAGGATCACCTGATGGTGATGAATATGTGCGGCCGTGGCGACAAGGATGTGTTCTCCGTTGCCGGCTATCTGGGGGTGACGCTGTGACCACGCGGCTCGACAGGCGCTTTGCGGCTCTGAAAGCGGAAGGCCGCGCCGCCTTCGTGACATTCATCACGGGCGGCGATCCCGATTTCGACACTTCGTTCGAAGTGCTGAAGGGCCTGCCCGCGGCGGGCGCCGATGTGATCGAACTCGGCATGCCCTTCACCGACCCGATGGCCGACGGCCCCGCGATCCAGGCCTCGTCGCAGCGCGCTCTGCGCAATGGCGCCAGCATGAAGAAAACGCTCGATCTCGTGCGCCGCTTCCGCGAAAGCGACAATGAAACGCCGATCGTGCTGATGGGCTATTACAATCCGATCTATCACATGGGCGTCGAAACCTTCCTGACGCGGGCCTGCGAAGCGGGCGTCGACGGGCTTATCGTCGTCGACCTGCCGCCGGAAGAAGACGACGAGCTTTGCGAACCTGCGATGCGGGCGGGTTTGAACTTCATTCGCCTCGCGACGCCGACAACAGACGACAGGCGGCTTCCCGCCGTGCTCGCTAATACGTCGGGCTTCGTCTATTACGTCTCGATCACCGGCATCACCGGTTCGGCAAGCCCGGAAGCACGCAATGTCGCTGAAGCCGTAGCGCGCATCAAGCGGCACACGCCGCTCCCCGTCGCCGTCGGCTTCGGCATCAAGACACCGGCGCAGGCCGCCGACATCGCCCGCGCGGCGGATGGCGCGGTCGTCGGCTCGGCGATCGTCGATGCCATTGCGAAGGAACTCGACAGCGAAGGCCGGGCAATGCCCGGCGCTGCGGAGCGCGTCCTCGGCTTCGTGCGCACACTGGCCGATGGCGTCCACAAGGCGCGCGCGGCGGCCGCGGAATAGGGAGATCAGCAGATGAACTGGATCAACAATGTCGTCCGGCCGAAGATCCAGCGGGTCTTCAAGAAGAAGGCCGACACGCCGGACAATCTCTGGAATAAGTGCCCGTCCTGCGGCGAGATGATCTTTCATCGCGATCTCGATGCGGCGCAGCGGGTTTGCCCGAGTTGCGACCATCATCTGCGCATCGGCTCGAAGGAACGGTTCGCCGCGCTGTTCGACAATGGCGAATTTCAGACCGTCGAAGTGGGCAGCGTGGTTGCCGATCCGCTCAAGTTCCGCGACCAGAAGAAGTATCCGGACCGGCTGAAGGAAGCGCGCACGAAAACCGGCGCGGAAGATGCCGTGACGGTTGCGCGCGGTCCGCTTGACGGCGTCGAAACCGTGATCGCGGTCGAGGATTTCGCCTTCATGGGCGGTTCGCTCGGCATGGCAGCTGGCGAGGCGATCATCAAGGGCGCGGAGACGGCGCTCGAAATGAAGGCGCCCTATGTCCTGTTCACGGCGGCGGGCGGCGCGCGCATGCAGGAGGGCATTCTCTCGCTGATGCAGATGCCGCGCACGACGGTCGCACTACAGCTGCTGCGGGAAGCGGGGCTTCCCTTCATCGTGGTGCTGACCGACCCGACAACCGGCGGCGTGCTCGCCTCCTATGCGATGCTCGGCGATGTGCATATCGCTGAACCGAAGGCCCTGATCGGCTTTTCGGGACGGCGCGTGATCGAGCAGACGATCCGCGAAAAGCTGCCTGAGGATTTCCAGTCCGCCGAGTTCCAGTTCGATCATGGCATGATCGACATGATCGTTCACCGGCACAAGCTGAAGGAAACGCTCTCGCGGCTCGTGCGGCTGATGACGCATCGCCCGCGCAGCACCAAGCAGCAAAGCGCCAATGTGCCCGCAACGGTGACGGCGCCGTCCGCATCGTGAGCGAAGAGACGCCTGCGCGCAGCGACGTCATTCTCGAAAGGCTGACGAAGCTTCATCCGAAGCTGATCGACCTTTCGCTTGATCGCACATGGCGGCTGCTTGCCGCACTTGGTCATCCCGAGCGTAACCTGCCGCCGGTCTTTCACGTTGCCGGGACCAATGGCAAAGGTTCCGTTTCGGCGATGATCCGGGCGATGCTCGAAGCGGGCGGCTACGCGGTTCATTCCTATACATCGCCGCACCTCGTTCGCTTTCACGAGCGCATTCGCCTTGCCGGGCGGCCACCGAGTGCCTTCATCGAGGAGGATGAACTCGCGGCATTGCTCGATGAATGCGAGCGCGCGAATGCGGGCGAACCCATCACCTTTTTCGAGATCACCACGGCGGCGGCGCTGCTTGCCTTTTCGCGGCATCCGGCGGATGCCCTCATACTCGAAGTCGGGATGGGAGGACGGCTCGACACGACCAATGTGATTGCGAAACCTGCCATCAGCATCATCACGCCGGTCGATCTCGACCATCAGGCATTTCTCGGCGATACGCTGACGCTGATCGCATCGGAGAAGGCGGGCATTCTGAAGCCAGGCGTGCCGGGCGTGATCGGACCGCAGCACGATGAAGCGCGCATTGCCATCGAAATGGCGGCAGAGCGGACCGGCGCGCCGCTGCTCATTCATGGTCAGGATTTTTCCGCGCATGAAGAGGCGGGCGCGCTCATCTATCAGGACGAGCAGGGACTTCTCGACCTGCCTTTGCCGCGCCTGACCGGACGGCATCAGATCGGCAATGCCAGTATTGCGATTTGCGCGCTGCGCCAGGCTGCCATGCTGCCGCTCGAGCGCGACGCCATCGCCCGCGGCCTTGCCCATGCCGAGTGGCCGGCGCGGATGCAGCGTCTGACGCGCGGACCGCTATTCCGGCATTTGCCAGAGGCTTGCGAAGTGTGGCTCGATGGCGGGCACAATCCGGCGGCGGGCCGCGCCGTCGCCGAAGCCATGGCCGATATTGCGCAGCACGATCCGGCAGCCGCGCCGCGCCCGCTGCTGCTGCTCACGGGCATGCTGGAGACGAAGGACGCGACCGGTTATTTCGCGGCCTTTCGCGGGCTGGCGGCGCATGTTGAAACGGTGACGATACCCGGCGCCGATGCGAGCCTTCCCGCCGGGCGGCTTTGCGAGATGGCGCGCGATGCGGGGCTCAGCGCCAATGCGTCGGGCAGTATCGATGAAGCGCTCGACCGGCTTGCCGTTGCCGCCGGACGCGCGGCGCCGCGCATTCTCATCTGCGGCTCGCTCTATCTCGCCGGGCACATTCTCAAGGAGAATGGCTGAGACAATAAAAAAGGCCGGTCGAGCGACCGGCCTTTCTTCGGGCTCAACTCTTTTCAGAGCGAGCTGTCGATCCATTCGACGATCTTGCCCTTCGGCAGCGCCCCGACTTTCGTCGCCGCAACCTGCCCGTCCTTGAAGATCATCAGGGTCGGGATACCGCGCACACCATATTTGGTCGGCGTGTCCGGATTCTCGTCGATGTTGATCTTGGCGACGGTGAGCTTGCCGCCGTAATCCTTCGCGATTTCCTCAAGCGCCGGGCCGATCTGCTTGCAGGGCCTGCACCATTCCGCCCAGAAATCGACGAGGACCGGGCCGCTCGCATCGAGCACATCGGATTCAAACGATGAATCGGTCACTTTGCTGGTCGTCATTTTGTCATCCTTCAAAAGCCCGGCCGCCGGTTTGCGGGGCAGGGCGCGCGTGAGACGCGCAAACACCTGATGGTTCACGTTAGCTTCAATCTAGGAACGCCCCCCGGCAAGGTCAAGGCTGCCGCATTGCCACAGGTCTTCATGATTTGAGTGCATTTTCCAGCATTTCGGCGGGCAATAGCATGAGATGCGGCGTTTCCGTCCAGAGCAGGGCGCAGCGAATCACACGCTTTGGATAAATCTTCTGGAGGACCGCACGATAAGCCGCCATCTGGGCGACATAGGCGGGCGCCACATCCTGAACTTTCGCTGGCGGCGGGCGATTGGTCTTGTAGTCGACGATCGTCACTTGCCTTTCTTCGATGCAGAGACGGTCGATCTGGCCACCCACGAGAAGCGGCCGCCCGCGAAACTCGATCATGCCCGCGACCGGCACTTCGGCGCGGCTGCCTGGCGCGAAGACGGCGGCAAGCGCCTCGTCTTCCAGCACCCTGAAGACCGCCTGTTCGATTTCACGCTGTGCGCCGTCATCAATTCCGTGAACGGACAATGAGAGGAAGCGGCGCGCGGCCTCCCGGCGGGTTTCCGGCGGCAGGTCCGGCAGGGTTTCGAGGAGGCGGTGGATGAGGCTGCCACGGCGGAAGCGCGAGGCGGCATCATCCGTCACAGGCGAAGAGACCGCGGGTTCCGCCATGCCCTCCGGTGGCAGGCGCGACGGCGCAAGAGGACGCGACGGGGCGGGCTCGGCCGGCGCCTCGCGCATGGCCCAGGCGGGGAGCGGCGGCGCCACGGGGCGCGCCTCCACCTGCGCTGCATCGGGCTCGCGCCGCTGCCTGCCTTCGATGCGCCAGACACGGCGGCCATCATCAAGCGCAATTTCCTCCGATTGCGGAATCAGCGCCTCGCAAATCATTTCATACCAGCAGTCGGGCGACGGCAGGTTGCGTCCCCGGTATCCCGCGACATAGAGCCGGTCGCGGGCGCGCGTCATCGCCACATAGAGGAGACGGCGATATTCGGCCGCCTGCAATTCGCGCAGCCGCTCGCGTGCGGCAGCGCTTACCTCGTCCTCATCCTTCTTGCGTACCGGCCAGAGCAGGAGCTTCGGTCCATCCTCGCCAAGCGAGGGAAGCGACAGAAGCGCGGGGTCATGCGCGCCGCCAAGCGCGGCACAGGTGTCCGGCATGAAAACGATATCGGCCTCAAGGCCCTTGGCGCCATGCACCGTCATGACACGGACTTCATTGCGGCCCTGATCCATGTCGCGCTTGATCTCGGCCGCGCCGCGCTCCAGCCAGTGCAGGAAGGCTTCGAGGGAGGGAGGATGATTGCGCTCAAATTCCAGTGCCAGCGAGAGGAACTCGTCGATCGGGTCCGCGGCATCCGGCCCGAGCCGCGCGAGGAGGCGCTTTCGCCCTTCTTCCCCCGCCAGCAGATGCGCGAAGAACTCATAAGGCGGTTCGAAATCGGCGCGGTCGAGGAGGCGCGTGAGAAGCGCATCCGCCTCCGCATATCGGGGATTTGCGGCGGCATTCTCCTTCAGCGCCTTCCAGAGCGTTCCCTTTCGCGGATAGGCAAGGTCATAGAGCTCGTCTTCCGTGAGGCCGCAGAAGGGGCCTTTCAGCACGGTGGCGAGCGTCAGATCGTCTTCCGGCAGCAGCACGAAACGGCCAAGCGCGATCAGATCCATTACCGCCATCTGCTCTGTCAGCACCATACGGTCTGCGCCGGCCACAGGAACGCCGAGCCGCTTCAGATGACGCACCATTTCACCGACAAAGGCATTGCGGCGGCGCACGAGAATGAGAATGTCTCCCGGCTCAATGGGGCGGCCGCGGCCTGCCAGCATTTCCTTCGTGTCAAGCCAGCCGCGAATGGTCAAGGCGATGCGGGCGGCGAGCCGAGCCATCGGCGCCTCGCCCGTCACATAATCGAGCGGCGCATCCCAGGGATTCGGGTCGCCATCGTCGTCAGGCACTTCCAGCCCCCAGATTTCGACGAGACCCGCATCGAGATCGCGATGGGCGATATGCGGGTCGACATCACCGGATGCAGTGAGACCCACCCTTGCGCGCTCAAGCCCGAAAACGCAATCGACAGCCGAGAGGACTTCCGGCACGGAGCGGAAGGAGCGCGTGAGAGGCACATAGTCCCAGCCGAGCTCGGCCTCCTTCACATGTTTTTCGAAGTAGCGCTTCATGGCGTCGAAGCGCGCGGGGTCCGCACCCTGGAATGAAAAGATCGACTGCTTTTCATCGCCGACAGCGAAGATGGTGCGGACCGCCTCGCGCGCGCCGCTGCCCGCGACAAATTCATCCGCTATGCGGGCGACGACATCCCATTGCTCGGGGCTCGTATCCTGCGCCTCGTCCACCAGAATGTGATCGATGCCGCCATCGAGCTTGTAGAGCACCCAGGGGGCCATGGCACTGCGGGTGAGAAGCTCGCGGCTCTTCTCGATCAGATCGTCATAGTCGAGCAGCGCACGGGCGCGCTTTTCCTCGGAGAAGGCATCGAGGATCTCGACGGCGATGGTGATAATCGCTTCCGTGGCTTCGGCGACACGGATGGCGCGGAGGCGCGAGACGAGCCGATGGACACGCTGCTGTTCCTCATCAAGCGCACGCGCAGCATCGGGGTTTTCCTCGGCGAGCTTCTTCGTGATCAGGCGCGCACGGGGCGTCAGTTCCTTCGTCAGAAAAATCGAAATGTAGTCATCGGCGGCGTCGGCGCGATCCGGCAGGGCAAGAATGCCGGCGAGCGCGGCTGCCCTCTCGACATCGGCCTTGGTACCGCCGCCAAGGATTTTTGCAGCGTGGCGCATCTCGGCGTCCGGGGAGGAAATGATGTCGTTCAGAACAGAATCCGTTCCCTCATTCTCACCCACCGAGAGCGCGGCGCGGATGGCGGCGCAGATCCCAGCCAATCCACCGAACCGGGTGAGCATTTTCTGGAAATTGCCGCGCTGGCCGGTGACTTCCGCAATGAGCTTGCCGAAGGAAAGTTCATCGACGCGCGAGACGACATGCAGCAGCGCCCTGCCGAGCGAGGAAGACGTGTCGGCCATGGCCGCGCGCAGAACCGTGTCGCGCACATCGGCCATCAGTTCCTGTGCGCTGCGCTCATCGAGAATGTCGAATTGCGGCGGCACGCCCGCTTCGAGCGGGAAGCGTCCGAGAAGCCGCTCGCAAAAGGCATGGATCGTCTGGATCTTCAAGCCGCCCGGCGTTTCGACGGCGCGCGCGAAGAGGCGTCGCGCCAGTGCGCGCTTTTCAGCATCGGGCTTGCCGCCTTCGATCTCGGCAATGGCATCGTCAAGCTTTGCGTCTTCCATCGTCGCCCAGGCGCCGAGGCGCAGATAGAGGCGTGAGGACATTTCGGCGGCGGCGGCCTTGGTGAAGGTGAGACAGAGGATGCGCTCGGGCGGCGTACCGGCGAGCAAGAGGCGCGCGACGCGCGTCGTCAGCGCATGGGTCTTGCCGGAACCGGCATTGGCCGACACCCAGACGGAGGTTTCCGGGTGCGAGGCGCGGCGCTGGGCTTCATCGGGCGCCATATGTTTCGCGGGCCCGCTCATTCGCTATCCTCACCGGCGGACGACCATTCCTTCACGCGCGCCAGATGGTCGTAATCGCCGAAGCGGCCCCAGAACATCGGCCGGGGACGCGAGAGATAGGGCGTCTTTTCGCTCTCATACTGGCGCAGCAGATCGACAAGTGCCGCATAGATGCTTTCGGCGAGATCGCCGCCCGGATCGGCGATCACCTGTTCCTCGCCCGCCTTCTCGCCACCACTCAGACGCAGATAGACCATGCGGCTTGTGCGCGATGCGGGGATTTCCGCACCTTTGCCCTTTTTCTCGCGGAAGCCGCCGCGGGCGGCCATCGCCGCTTCGAGAGGCAATTGCGGTGCGAGGCCGATTTTCACCTGCTTCGCGCTTGGCGGCGCACCGGTCTTGTAGTCGACAATGTTGATCGTGCCGTCGTCGCGCAGATCGATGCGGTCCGCCTTGCCCCTCAACGTGACGGGACGCGCGAGCTCGCCGAGCAGGATTTCGCCCTTCGCCTCGGCTATGGAACGGCGCAGGCCCACGCGGTTCTCACGTTCATATTCGACGATCCATCGTGCAATACGCTCGAAGCGCGGCCACCAGAAAGCGGCGACTCCCGGACGGCCGATCGCCGCCGCAAAAACCTCTCGCCCGATTTCGAGCAGGTGCTCAAGAGCATGGTCCGGCAAGGCGTCGGGAAAGGCATCGACAAAACGCTCCAGCGCCTCATGGATAATGGTGCCGCGCTCCGCGGCGGCGATCTCGGCATCGATCGGATCAAGAACGGGAAGGCGCAATATCTTCCTCGCATAGATCGAATATGGATCCCGGATCAGCGTTTCGATCTCCGTCACCGAGAATTTGCCGGGCCGCGCATCGAGCGGGGGCGCGGGGCGCGGACGAACGGGATCGAGCACACGCGCAGGCGCATCGAGTCGCTGCGCCCATTGCCACCATTCGGCGGGCGCCATCTTCTTCTGTCCCAGACCCTGGATGACGCTTTCAAGCCTGAGCCACCAGCGCGAGGCGACAGCAGGCGCGCCATCGACCTTCAGCGCGCGCGTGAGCACCGCTTCGGCCGCAGATGCGCCTTCAGCAAAATCATGTGCGGAAAGACCAATGCGCCGCTCCGGCGGCTCGAGCCCCATGGCGGCGCGCATGGGACGGTTCACCCAGGGATCGATATTCGCTTCGGCGGGCCAAATACCTTCGTTCAATCCGCCGAGGATCATGCGGTCGGCATGTTGCAGGCGGGCTTCGAGCGGGCCCCAGATGAAGAGACGCGGATGAAGACCGAAATGCGGGCGCACCACGCGAGCGGACAGGAGTTCATCGAAGAAATGCGGATAGGATTCCGGCACGATCTCGCCAAGGGCAGGTGCGGATTCGATCAGTTCCCGAATGAAATCCGCTGTGGCGTCGCCGGCTTCACCCGACCAGAGGCGGGCGGCACCGTCATCATGGGGTGTCGCTGCAAGTGCCTCGGCGGCGCCGACATGGGCCATCACGAAATCTTGTGCCGGTGCGGTGCCTTGCATACGCGCAATGAAAGGTGCCAGAGCGGTTTCGATACGATCAAGCAGCTTGCCGATATTTGAAAGCCTTGCGTCTGGCATTTTACCGTCGGGCCGCTCGCGCGAAATCTCCGCCGCGAGCGCGCGCCGCAACCCTTCGATTCCCGGCGCCGGGCGCGGGCCGCGCAGCAGGATTTCCTCAAGCGCCCGGACATTTGCCCGGAATCGCGCAGGCTCGCCGCCCGCGCTTGCGAGCGGATGCTTCAGGCAGGCCAGTAGCGGCACAGGCGCGAAATCTTCCGCCACCATGGCGGCGACCAGACGCAGGAAGGCGGCGGGCGCCGTTTTTCCGAGCGGCTCGCCGCCTGAGTCGTTCACCTCGATATTCCAGCGGCGAAGCTCCATCGCCACGCGGCGCGCGAGCCTGCGATCCGGCGTGACGAGCGCGGCGGTCTTTCCAGGCACTTCCAGCGCCTCGCGCATGAGAAGCGCGATGGCGCCTGCCTCGTCGCGCTCAGACGGCGCCTCGATCAGCGAAAGACCCTGCAATCCTTCCGCGGCCGGTTTCTTCAGGCCGGCGAGGCGGCTGCGCCATTTATCCGTCGTCTCGGCCGGGCGGAGCGCTTCGGAAAGGATGCGCGCGCGTAAAGCGCTTGCGGGCTCTGCCACCGCGCCCGGCCAGAGCGCAACATCCGCGCGCTCCGCCCTCAAGCGGGAGAGGAGTTTCTTCATGCCGTATTGGGGATGAGAGGCCGTGCCCGGACCGCCGATCGTTTCCCAACTCTCTTCATCGAGATCGAAGTCGAGACCTGGCAAGACGACGCCACCGAGCGGCAGATGCGCAACAACATCGAGAAGGTCGGCGGTGGCGGGGATTGAGCCCGTCGAGCCCGCCGCGATGACGGGCGCGGCAGGCGGCACCGCCTTCCAGGCTTCCGCCTGTGCGCTCAAAAGAAGATTGCGGCGCTCCGCCTGCTCCATGAAACCCAAACGCGCAAGCTCTGCCGGCCAGCGCGCAGTCAGCACGTTCAGGAAATCGAGTGTCACCTGCCAATGGCCGGCAAATTCCTGCGGCACAAGCGTCTCAAGCTGCGCGAGGTCCGCCCCCTCGGTCAGGATCATGTCGAGGAAGCGGCCAAGATCGGCGGCGAGGCCAAGCGCGCGGACGTCATCGGCGCCGCCTTCGACGGCGATCAGGCGCGCGAGGCGAAGCTGCCGCTCCATCGCGGGCATGGGTGGCGGCAGCAAAAGCGCCTCGGCGCCAAGGCCCGCTGGATCGAGGATCAGCTCTTCCTCGTCGATATCGCCGAGCGCGCGGATCGAAGGGAGGATGAGCGCGGCGCCATCGCCCGCGCGCAGGAAGGCTCGCCCGAGGGCGCGCACGGCACGGCGCGTAGGGAGGAGGATCGTCAGATCGGCGAGTTCGAAACGCCCGGCAAAGCGTCCGCCAAGCGAGGGGTCGGCGAGCAGGGCCGAGGCCAGCCGTTCGAGAAACGGCACGCCGGGCGGCATGGAGAAGATCGTCGGAGAATCGGCCCTCATGGGCCCCATGCTAGCGCGTTGCGTTTCACAAATCCCGCAGGAAGGCTTCGGCCTCGGCCAGATCGTCCGGCGCGCCGACATGCATCCAGACGCCGCCCATGCGCTGGCCGAAGAGGCGGCCCTGCTCTATCAGCCGGTCCCAGATAAAATTGGTCGAGAAGGGGCCAGCGGGCCCTTCCGCAAAGAGCTGCGGCTTCACGATCTGGACGCCGGCAAACATGTAGGGGACCGTCGTCGCCGGTTCTCGGCGCGAAAGCCGGCCCTCTGCATCGAGGTTGAAATCGCCACGGCCGACATAGCCGATGGTGCGGGACGCATCGGCGATCATCAGGAGCGCATCCATTCGCTCGGGATCCCAGGCGGCGATGAGATTGGTGAGATTGGAGCCGAGACTTTCGATCCAGACGGAATCCGAATTGAAGGTGATGATGGGGTCATGGCCCAGAAGCGGCAGGGCCTTTTTCGTTCCACCGCCCGTGTCGAGAAGTTCGGCGCGTTCGTCCGAGATGACGATGCGAGGCGAATTGCGCGAGGCGAGATGCGCTTCCAGCAAGTCCGCGAGGTAGTGGACATTCACCACGGCTTCTTCGATGCCCGCTTCTGCGAGCCGATCAAGCACATGGTCGATGAGCGGTTTTCCCATGAAGGGCACGAGCGGCTTCGGCATCGTGTCCGTCAGCGGGCGCATGCGCGTACCCTTGCCTGCGGCCATGACCATTGCCTTGCGGACGCGCGCCATCTCAAGCCTTCATTCGGAGATTGGCGTCGAGCCAGCGCTTGAGCTGGTCAAGCGCGGGGTGCGCGAGATTGCGGCGGAGATAGTCCTGCGTGCGGGGCATATGCTCCATGTATTGCGGCTTGCCGTCGCGCTTCAGCAGGCGCGGCCAGAGCCCGATGAGGCGCAGCGCGCGCTCCGCGCCGAGTACGGCATAGGACGCGCGGAAATCCTCTTCGTCGAAATTTTCGAGATCGGATTTTGCGCGTTCGACATAAAGCGCGAGCATCGTCTCTTCGCGCGCTACGGGTACATCGCGGCGCGCATCCTGCAGGAAGGAGACGACGTCATAGGCGCGGCTGCCGATCAGCGCATCCTGATAGTCGATAAGGCCGACGCGGCCGGCATCTTCCCTGCCGCCGAGCCAGATCATGTTGGGCGAATGATAATCGCGCAGGAAAAGCGTTTTAACGCCTGCATCGATCTGCGGGCGAAGCTCCATCCAGAGCCCGTGATAATCCTCGCGCATGGCGGGCGAGGCTACCGTTTCAAGAACGACGGGGAAATACCAGTCGAGCAGCACATCGAGTTCGGCGCGGAAGACGCTGTCGTCGAAATGCGGCACCGCATGCGCCGTGCCATCGCCGACCGGGAGCGATGCAGGCGCGGCAACGGATTGGAGCCGGAGCAGCGTTTCGATGCCCGCGCGGTATAGATCGTCGAGCGGTTCGCCTGCCGGCCCCGCTCCCTTCTCGATCAGCGCGCCATAGACATTGTCGCCGAGATCTTCGAGGAGCAGCAGGCCGCGGGCGAGATCGCTTGCGATGATTTCCGGCGCGGCAAGGCCGAGGCGGCGCAGATGCTCGCCCACCGCGACGAAGGGGCGGACATCTTCTGCGAGATGCGCGATGCGGCTATAGGCGGCGCGGCCCGGCACCACGGGTGCATCGGGGCCGGACGGCCAGTCCATCAGCACGGCGCGGCGGCCCGAAAGCGACAGGCGCTCATAGCGCCGCGAGGAGGCATCGCCCGCGAGCGGGCGGCGCCCGGCCTTTTCCCAGCCCGCCGCTTTCAGGAATTCGCGGATCGTTTCTTCGCGTGGCGTCAAAGCGAAAGCCCTTCGAGACGCGCGGCCCAGCTTCCCCGGCCTTCAAGCCGCGCGCGACGCAAGCCTTCTGGCATGAGAGTGAGCGAGATGTCGAGACTGTCCGGCGAGAGGCGGCGAATTCCGGTTTCGGCGCGCTCCGGCCATTCAACGATGACCGCGCCCTCATCGGCGATTTCGGCAAGGCCCAGTTCGCGCAGCTCCGACACATCCTCGATCCGGTAGAGATCGACATGGGCGATCAGGAGTTCCGGACTCTCATAGGTCTGGACGAGGGTGAATGTGGGGGACGGCACATCCTCCTCGATGCCATGCGCTGCCAGATGGGCCTGGATGATGGCGCGGGCAAGCGCCGTTTTCCCGGCACCGAGATCGCCGCTGAGCAGGACGAGGTCGCCGGGGCGGAGGCGCGCGGCAAGAGCGCGGCCAAGGGCGCGGGTCGCCGCCTCGCTGGCCAGATCGAACGTCAGATGAAGGGAATCGCCGCTGCTCATGTGCGTTTGTAGCCCGGCCCCGAGGCGCCCGCCAAGGACCGGTCCGGCACCCTCACAAAAAAGTTGACGCAAGCGTCATTTTTGGGCGTGATATGCTCCGCGCGCGGCGATCTGCCGCGAGAGAAGGCGAGCCAAATCCCCGAATTTCAGGTATAAAAATGTGGGGTTTGCGTAGTTGAACTCCGCAATAATGGGTGGCAAGGTCCGCGGCGCGGAAACGCGACGGGGCGAGGGAGGAAGATGGCGGACGACATCATCATCATTGGGGCGGGCCAGGCGGCGGCGCAGGCCGTGCAGAGCCTTCGCGCCGAAGGCTTTACCGGACCGATCAAGCTGATCGGCGACGAGCCTTACGCGCCCTATCAGCGCCCGCCGCTCAGCAAGAAGTATCTAGCGGGTGACATCGGCTATGACCGCGTGGAACTGAAGGGACAGGATTTCTACGCGGATTCGGGCGTGGAGACGCTGTGGCAGACGCGCGTGACCGAGATCGACCGCCGCCAGAAGCACATCCTCACCGGCGATGGCCGCGAATTTCCCTATGGCAAGCTTCTCATCGCAACGGGAAGCCGCGTGCGCGAGATCAACGTGCCGGGCTTCGACCTCGAAGGCGTTCATTACCTGCGCAACATCGCCGATGTGGAAGCGATCCAGGCCCATTTCAAACCCGGCGCGAAAATGGTCGTGGTGGGTGGCGGCTATATCGGCCTCGAGGTTGCCGCCGTGGCGGCGAAGCGCGGCATCGATGTGACCGTGCTCGAAACGGCGGACCGCGTCATGGCGCGCGTCGTCGATCCCATCGTCTCGCATTTCTATGAGCGCGTGCACCGCGCCGAAGGCGTGAAGATCGAAACGGGCGTGACGGTTTCGGGCTTCGAGGGCACGGACAAGGTGACGGCCGTGACCTCCGGCGAGGGCAAGAGTTTCCCTTGCGACTTCGTCGTGGTCGGCATCGGCATTCTTCCGAATACGGAGCTTGCGGTGGAAGCGGGCCTCACCGTCGAAAACGGCATCGTGGTGGACGAGTTCTGCCGCACATCGGACCCCGATATCTGCGCGGCGGGCGACTGCACCAGCCATCCGAATGCGGTGTACGGGCGGCGCTTGCGGCTTGAAAGCGTGCATAACGCGATCGAGCAGGGAAAGACGGCGGCGGCGACGCTGGCCGGGAAGGAGAAACCCTATAACCAGGTGCCGTGGTTCTGGTCGGACCAGTATGACCTGAAGCTGCAGATAGTGGGCCTGTCCGCCGGTTACAACCAGGCGGTGGTGCGCGGCGACCCGGAGGCAGGCCGGAGCTTTGCCGTGTTCTACCTGAAAGATGGCGTGCTGATCGCGGTGGACGCGGTGAACCGCGCACCGGAATTCATGATGGCGAAAATACTCACCCAGAAACAGGCGGTGCTCGACCCGAAGCGCATCGCCGACGAGACGATCCCCGTGAAGGAAATCGCCGGCTGACGGCGGAGCGAACGAGACAAACCGAAGGCAACAAACAAGAAAGTAGCGTGGAGGCGCGAGCATGGCGAAGGTGACTTATATCGAGCATGACGGCAAGGAACACACGATCGACGTGGCGAACGGGCTGACGCTGATGGAAGCGGCGGTGAAGAACGCCGTGCCCGGCATCGACGGCGATTGCGGCGGCGCCTGCGCCTGCGCGACCTGCATGGTCTATGTGCCGGAAGAATGGCTTGCGAAACTGCCGGAAGTCGAGACGATGGAAGAAACGATGCTCGATTTCTGCGAGCGCCGCGAAGACAATTCGCGCCTCTCCTGCCAGATCGTCGCGAGCGACGC
The DNA here is from genome assembly GCF_046297875.1 of Parvibaculum sp. Classification (GTDB taxonomy): domain Bacteria; phylum Pseudomonadota; class Alphaproteobacteria; order Parvibaculales; family Parvibaculaceae; genus Parvibaculum. Next base: position 711,998 of record NZ_JBKBHD010000001.1, read on the forward strand.
CATCGACGGCATCAGGCTGCAGATGCCGGAGAGCCAGCACTGAGCGGCGGTACCCTATCCGTCCTCACTTGCCCGATGCCGCTGCGGGCGGGATCACCACTACATCGCAGGTGATTTTTCGCAGCACGGCATCAGCTACACTTCCGATCAGGAGACGTTCGACTGCGTTGAGGCCGCGGGCGCCGATGATCACGAGATCGGCAGATGTGGCCTCGACAGATTGTGCGATTGCGGTGCAGGGATCGGCGTCAATGATCGCAATCCTTTCTGGCTTGCGACCGAGGCGCGCTTCCGGCATCTCGGCGGAGACAGCGCTCATCAGCTTCGATACATCGGTCTCCACCTGTTTCACAATGCTTTCCGAATCGATATTCACAAATTGCATCTGAGCCTTGGCGACGCTGCGATAGCCGTGCACGAGAATGATGGGCAGGTCTTCGATGAGACCCAGCGAGCGGGCGGCATTCACCGCATTGCGCGATCCTTCGGAGAAATCCACACCTATCACCGCGCCCTTGTGCGGACCCGCTGCCGGCGACGAAGCCATGAGTACCGGCCGGCTGCCTGTTCTGATCACTCGCTCGGCCGTCGTTCCGGTGAAGACATCGCGCAGGGTCTGTCTACGATGTGCACCGACCACCACGAGGTCGGCTTGTTCGCGCTCCGCTACACCAGCAATCACCGCGAAGGGATCGCCACGCGCAACAAGCGGGCAGGTGCGCACCCGCACTGGCCGCGGCAGAGCGCGGCACATCGCATCGAGACGTTCCTCGGCGATATTGGCGAAGGTCACGACATCGGACGCCGGCTGATCGTCGTCCACCACGTGCAATAGGACAAGTCCGGCATCGAAGCGGGCGGCCAGCTCCGCAGCCCGCGTCAGCGCGATGTCAGATCGTGTGGAGAAGTCGGTGGCAAATAAAATCGACCGCATCACAACGCGCTGTTCCCAATTTATTCAATTCCCGCCTTATCGGCAAAATTGGATGTAAACTGAATTTCTCCTATAGCGCATCCACGCGCAACCACTCATCTGAGAGGACACCAGACTACCGGATGCGACCCGAACTCACCAATCTTCTCAAGGGAACAGGCAAGGCGCTGCGCGACATATTGCCCATTGCTTCGATCATTGCCGCCTTTCAAGTCTTCGTGATCGGGGAACCGATGGCAGATCTCGGGAGAAAGCTTTTCGGGTTGGGTTTCATGGTCTTCGGTCTTACGCTGCTGCTTCGTGGCATAACCATTGTTCTATTGCCCGCCGGGCGGAATCTGGCAGCGGACCTCGCCAGGAAAGGCAGCCTTGCGTTACTGCTCTCGTTCGCGTTCGCGCTTGGCTTCGGCAGCACGGTAGCGGAGCCGGCCCTTTTCGCCGTTGCAACGGAGGCTGGACGGGTTGCCTCATTCGAGGGCATCGTCGGCGCAGATGCAGCGGCACAATCCGCCTTTGCATCAGCCTTGCGATTCAGCGTCGCAGCAAGCGTCGGCCTTGGCGTTGCCTTCGGCGTTTTGCGCATCGTTCTTGGCTGGCCGGTGACCCCGATCATTCTCGGAGGTTATGGAGTGGCGTCCCTGCTCGCGCTGATCAGCGCGTCGCCCCTTTCCGCGCTGGCGCTTGATGCGGGGACAGCTGCAACATCGGTGCTGAACATTCCGCTCATCATGGCGCTTGGCATCGGCCTCGCTTCAACCATTCGGGGGCGGGCACCCCTGGTCGACGGATTCGGGCTCGTGGCGATTGCGAGCCTGATGCCAATGCTGGTCATCATGGCGAGCGAGCTGGTGCTATGACAACCAATCTTATGACAGACATTCTTGCGTCGATCAGCATGGTCCTTTTCGATCTGATCGCCATCGCGCTGACACTTGGTCTCTATTTTGCATTTTTCAGCCGCCGCCTTCCGGTCTCCTTGGGGCCTCTTGCCTTTGGCTGCCTGTACATCATCGCCGGGCTGGCGCTGCTGAGAACCGGTCTCGATGTTTCGTTGATACCTGCCGGTCTGGAGATCACCTCACATCTTGCGGCCTTGGTGCACAACAGGGCGAGTGGTACCGCATTGCTGCATCTCATGATTTTTGCGGGGCTTTCCGGGTTTGCGGTTGCGCTTATCGAACCTGCACTCACCACCATGGCCCGGCGAGCGGAAACGGTGTCAGGCGGCGCCATTCCCGAGCTACCCTTCCGTCTCGTCGCAGCCTCCGGTGTCGGTACAGGTCTTGCGCTTGGTGTGCTACGTATCCATTTCGGCGTAGCCTTCGACATTTTCTTTGCCGCATTGGTAGCCGTGATCATGCTTCTTTCGTGGGGTGCACCGAAACTGATCCGGCCGATCGCCTATGACAGCGGCGCGGTCGCCACTTCCGTGGTCGTCGTGCCGCTCATCACCGCGATCGGAATCGGCATTGCATCGGCGCTTCCAGATCGATCGCCGCTGGCTGACGGCTTCGGCATGGTAACCGGCGCATTGCTGCTGCCGGTTTGCACCGTTCTTCTTTTTGCGAGAATACAGACATGGCGAGCCGCACACCCGCGTCAAGGAGGAGTTGATGATCGAGTTTAAACTGATCATGGCGATCGTCACCGGCGATCGCTCTGAATGCGTGGTTCAGGCCGCGCGTGACGCCGGTGCAACCGGCGTTACCATCATTTCCGGCGCACGCGGAGAAGGGTTAGTGCCACACAAGACATTTCTGGGCCTCGACCTCCTTGGCCCGTGCGACGCAGTCGTCATCGTTGCTGAACAACATGCCTCGGCGGCGATCATGGAGGCCATCTCCGCGAGAGGGGAGTTCGATACGTCGCCGGGTGCCGGCATCGCCATTCAGCTTCCAATTGAAGCGACAGCTGGGCTGCAGTCGCAGATCAGGGCGCTGCGGAACATGAAAGAGAAAAATTAAGGCGCGTATTGCGATTTCGCACGGCAATCAAACCAGCTGCAGCGTCACCACCGCGAGGATCGCATAGCGGCCGAATTTGGCAATTGTGATGAGGGCGAGGAAGCTCCAGAGGGGTTCACGCATGACGCCGGCGGCGGCGGTGAGGGGATCGCCGATGACGGGCGCCCAGCTGAGCAGCAGCGACCAGCGGCCATAGCGCGCATACCAGGTGCTGGCCCGGGCGAGCGCCGCCGGCGTAAGGGGGAACCAGCGTCTTTCCTGAAAGCGGAGCGCGGCGCGGCCCAGCACATAATTCACCAGTGAGCCCAGCACATTGCCAACACCCGCGACGAAGACAAGCGCGAGTGCCGGGTGATTGCCCGCGACAAGAAGACCGGCGAGCAGGGCTTCGGACTGCGCGGGGAGCAATGTCGCGGCGATGAAGGCCGCGACGAAGAGCGCAACGTAGGCTGACAATCCGCTTATTCACGGCGCGTTGCGCTGGGAGGGATCGCGGGCGAAGGGAGGCGGGAATTCGCTCCCGTGTTCGTCGCGCTGGCGGCGGGCGGCCTCTGCCCACCAGCGGAGCTGCGAGAGCGTGCGGCCGAAATAGCCGGACCAGCGCACGGCATCGACGCTTTCGAGAAAGGTGCCGTCCTCGCCGAGCACTTCCTGCGCTTTCGGCACATGGATCATGGCGGAGACGGGCAGACAACCCATCTCCGACAGGAAGGCGCGCATGGCGACGGCGGCACGCACACCGCCCCACTGGCCTGCCGAATAGGTGACGATGGCGCTCGGCTTGCCCGCGAAGAGCGAGGCACCGAAATGATTGAGGAGATGGGCGAGGGCCGGGCTCAAAGAATGATTATATTCCGGGCTCACCATGACATAACCATCGGCGGCGGCGATCTCCCCTGCGAGATCGTCAAGCGCGCGCGGGGCTGCGCCCTTCGCATAGGAAAAATGCGGTTTGAAGACGCCGGAGAGAACCCCGGCAAGTCCCTCGTCCAGCGGATCGACGAGGCGGACATTTGCCGCCTCGCCAAGCAGCGACGCCGCGCAGCGCGCGACGCGCAGGCCGAGACGGGCCGGGCGCGGCGGCGTGCTGTCGCGCGCGCTGCCGAGGAAAACGAGATAGTCGAGTTTCATGGCCGGGCTCCCTCTGCGCGAAATCGCACAAGGTTAGCACGAGCGGCGGCAGTTGCGGGCGGTACGCGTAATCAGGCGTCGAGTTTCATCAGGCTTTCGGCCGTCTCGACGGCGGATTGTTCCCAGGGGCGGGGGGTCCAGCCGAGGAGGCGCATCGCCTTTTCGCCGGTGGCATGTTTTTCCTTGCCGAGTTCAGGCAGCAGTACCTTCACTTCCGGCATGCGCAGCGCGGCAATGAAGACCAGCCAGTTGGGTAATTGCCGTGTGGGCACCTTTGCCGCCGCCTCGCCAATACGCGATTTCAGCACGAGCGCCACGTCGCGCATCCAGATGATGTCACCCGAGATCGCCAGGAAGCGCTCGCCCTTCGCGGCCGGATCCGTCATCGCGCGCAAATGAAGGTCGGCGACGTCGCGTACATCGACAAGTCCGAAGCCGAGTTTCGGGCAGCCGGGCATGGCGCCATCCATCAAGCCCTTCACGATCATGATCGAGGCCGAATAGTCGGGCCCGAGCACGGGCCCCAGCACGCCGACCGGATTGACAGTCGCGAGCTCAAGGGCGCCACCTTCACGGGCGATGAAATCCCAGGCGGCGCGCTCGGCGATGGCTTTCGATTTGGTGTATGGCGAGAGATCGTCGCCATCGAGATTTGTCCAGTCAGTTTCGTCGAAGGGCTTCTTGCGGACGGGATGGCCGTAGCCGATGGCGGCGAAGGAGGAGGTGAGCACGACACGCTTGACGCCGGCGTTGCGCGCGGCACGAAGTACGCGCAGCGCGCCGTCGCGGGCCGGCACGATAAGCTCGTTCTCGTCTTTCGGCACGCCGGGGGGAATGGGCGAGGCGACATGAAGCGCATAGTCGCAGCCTTGAGCGGCTTCGGCCCAGCCTTCATCCGCCATCAGGTCGGCAACGAAGAAAGAGAGGCGGGAACCAGGTTCTGCGCCGCCCGATTTCAGCATGGCGCGGACTTCCGCTTCGCGGGCGAGATTGCGGACCGTGGTTCGGACGTCGTAGCCCGCCGCCAGAAGTTGCAGGATGCAATAGGCAGCAATGAAGCCGGAGCCGCCGGTGACGAGAACTGTGGACATGGAGTTCCTTTGGTTCTGGATTTGCGGGTGGAGTGTCACTCAACCTCCCTGTCGTCGGCACGCCCCGTCCCTCTCCCCGAAGGGAGAGGGAGAGAAGGGGATCGCTCAGTCGGCCGCCCGGGCGAACTTGTCGGACACCTGTTTCAGATCATGCAGCTTGAAGGGAAGCTGGCGGACGCGGGTGCCGGTGGCGGCAAAGACCGCGTTTGCGACAGCGGCGGAGATGACCGGCGTCGAAGGCTCGCCAAGGCCGCCAAGCGCCTCGCCGCTTTCGATGAAGTGAACGTCGATCCGCGGGGATTCGGCGAGCTTCACCATTTCATAATCGGTGAAGTTCGTCTGGGCGACGCCGCCACCCTCAATGCCGATCTCTCCATAGAGCGCGGCGGTGAGACCATAGATGATGCCGCTTTCGACCTGCTGGGCGGCGGTGTCCGGGTGGATCACCTCGCCGCAATCGACGGCGGCGACGACGCGGTGAACGCGGGGGCTGCCGCTCTCGATCGAGACTTCGGCGACTTCGGCGACGATGGAGCCGAAGCTCTGCTGCACGGCGACCCCGTGGAAATGACCGTTTGGCAGCGGGCGGCCCCAGCCTGCCTTTTCGGCGGCGAGTTTCAGCACGGCGGCGTGGCGCGGCTGGCCGTCCAGCATGGCAAGGCGGAACTCGAGCGGGTCGCGCCCTGCGCGATGCGCAAGCTCGTCAATGAAGCTCTCCGAGAAAAATGTGTGCTGCGTATGAGCGACGGAGCGCCAGGGGCCGCGCGGCACAGGATTTTCGATGTCGATATAACGGATCGACTGATGCGGCACGGCGTAAGGAATATGCGGCGCCTCGCCCGGCTCGTCCTTGTGGATGTAGCGGTTCTCGTAAGCGATGGGGAAACCATCCGCATCGGCCACGGCGCGGATGCGCGCGGTGACGGCGGGACGGTAGGCATCGTGCTGGATGTCGTCCTCGCGGGTGTAGATGAGCTTCACCGGCGCATCGACTTCCTTCGCGATCATCGCCGCCCAGTCGATTTCGCTCGGGAAATCGAAGAAACCTTCGCGGATCGGGATGCGGCGGCCGAAACCGCCGCCGAGAAGGAGCGGATGAAGCGTGACATTGTCGAAAGGGATGCCGGTGATGTCCGCAACGCGGGCGCGCGTGCCGAGCGCATCCTGCGAGCCGACCCAGACATCGGCCTTGCCGTCGCGAATCCAGACCGTGCAGTTCATCGGCTCCATGCAGGCATGCGCCAGATAGGGCACGCGGTACTCGGCGCTGACGATGTCGGCGCCCGGTGCGGCGAAGGCAGAGGCGGCATTGCCGACTTCCTTGTCGGTCTCGCTTTTGCCGGCGTCGAGCGCGGCATCGTGCGCGGCGAAGATTGTATCCGAGCTGATATCGGCCTTTTCACCCGCATCGAATTCGACATCGAGAGCGAGGGCGGCTTCCTTGGCGCGCCAGTAATTGTCCGCAATGACGGCAATGCCGGCCGGGAACTCGACCACTTTCTTCACGCCGCGGCGGGCGAGAATGCCGCTCGCGTCATAAGGCAGGATCTTCGAGCCGAAGACAGGGGCGAGGCGGACCGCCGCATAGAGCATGCCGGGGGCCTGGGCATCGACGCCATAGACGGCGCTGCCATCGACCTTGCCCGGAATGTCGAAGCGGGGGCGCGAGGTGCCGATGATCTTCCGTTCGGATTTCGATTTCAGCGCGGGGCGCGCGGAAGGCGAATAGCTGGCCGCTTCCGCCACAAGCTCGCCATAGGTGGCGGTCTGGCCGGAGGGACCGGTGACCAAGCTCGTCGATGCGGTGCAGTCGGACGGCGACACGCCCCATCGGGACGCTGCCGCCTTTACCAGCATTTCCCTGGCGGCGGCGCCGGTGACGCGCATGCCGTGCTGGCCGGTATAGCGCACCGCCATCGAGCCGCCGGTGATTTGCATGTTCATGAATTTCGCGATCTGATACCAGGCGGCGGCATTCAAGCCCTTCAGCATGGGCGGCACATCCTCGCCGGCAACGAAGCGGTTGCCGAGCGCCTCATTTGCGAAGGCGCGTTCGGCGGGGGCCTGCTCCGCCGTGACGAGCGACCAGTCTGCATCGAGTTCTTCCGCCGCCATCATGGCAAGTGCGGTGATGGTGCCCTGCCCCATGTCGGAATGGGGCACATAGATGGTGACGCGATTGTCCGGTGCGATCTTGAGCCAGGCGGTGACGAAGCGTTCGTCCTCGCCTGCAGCCGCCGCTTCCGCGCGTTCGCGGCGCGACGGGCCGGAGGCCGCGAAGCCAATGCCGAGAAGGAGGCCGCCACCGGCGGCGGCGCCGCCCGCGATGAGGAACTGGCGGCGTGTGGGCTTTTTGATTTCCATTGCCATGATGCTCTCTCCCCTCAAGCCGACGTCACGTCGCGGATGGCGGCGCGTATGCGCGGATAGGTACCGCAGCGGCAGATATTCGTGATCGCGGCATCGATATCTTCATCCGTCGGCTGAGGATTTTCGGCGAGGAGCGCCGAGACGGCCATCAGCATGCCGGACTGGCAGTAGCCGCATTGCGGCACCTGACGGGCGACCCAGGCCACCTGCAGGGCGGAAAGTTCGCCTTCGGCGGCGCCGGAAACGGCAGCAAGGCCTTCAATGGTGGTGATCTCCGCCCTATCCACCATCTCCACCGGCGTGACGCAACTTCGCATCGCCATGCCGTCTACATGAACCGTGCAGGCGCCGCAGGCGGCGACGCCGCAACCGAATTTCGTGCCGGTGAGGCCGAGCTCGTCGCGCAGCGCCCAGAGGAGCGGCATCTCGGGCTCGACATCAAGCTCGTGGCGCTGGCCGTTGACGGTGAAGGAAATGGACATGGGAGGCGACCTCGTCTGGCTTCGGGGCTGGGGCGAAAGTCTGGACTGACCGAAAATATCATTTTGGTCATTTGGTCGCCAGCACGAAATTCCGGCTCACGGCTTCGTGATGCGGCGCCGGGGCTTTTCAGACCTGGCGAATGCTCTAGCTTGCTCTCCATATACGACGGAAATGCAAAGGAGATTCGCCATGAAGCCATCATGTATCGCCCCCCTCGCCTTCGCTCTTGCCGCGTTCGGGGCGCTCCCCGCGGCAGCGGATCATCATGGCGCGAAGGCGGAGCCGGCGCTGGCTGTGGGCGAATTCCGCACCGCGACGAGCGAGAGCGCGGGTATTGCCGACCTGTCGGAGGGACCGAAGGGTGTCGTGATCCGTGTGAATGTCGAAGGGCTTGAGCCCGGCTGGCACGGCATTCACTTCCATGCGGTGGGCGATTGCTCTGATGAGGGTTTTCAGAAATCCGGCAGCCATGCGCATCACGACAGCGAAAAGCCGCCGCACGGGCTGCTCAACCCGGAAGGGCCGGACGATGGCGACCTGCCGAACATTTATGCGAATGAAAACGGCGTGGCACAGGCCGAACTCTATTCGCCTTTCGTGACGCTGGCGGGCGCCGAAGGGCGGGCCATGCTGCTCGACGAAGATGGAGCTGCGCTCGTCATCCACGAAGGGCCGGATGACCATATGAGCCAGCCGATCGGCGGGGCGGGCGCGCGGGTTGCCTGCGCGGTGATCCGCAAGGCCGAGTAGACGGGACATTCAGGGAAGGTTGCGGGGCGGGAAGCGCGGCTTTCCGCCCTTTTCTGATTTTCACTCATTTTAAGATTGATTGATGATGATATTTTGATTATTTAATGCTGCATCAGATGCAACGGCCCGCTCCGCGGGGAGCGGGACCATCCGGAGGACCGGACATGACAGACGAACGGCAAGGCGGAGAGGAGCCCGAAGCGAACCGGGCGGCGCGCTACAAGGTGGGCGTGGGCGAAGATTTTCCCCTGCTCGACGAGGACAAGCGCGGACATATGGATATGCGCGTCGAATGGAATTGCGGGCGCGATGGCGGCTGGCGCAGGGATCGCGACCGCTGGCGCGGGTCATACGGCTATTACCCGCTGCCGCGTCTTGTCTATGTGCTGGCGGCAGTTGCCGGCTTCATTGCGCTGATCTCGCTTGCGGTCAGCTATCCGCTGGCGACGCTTGGTGCGGTTGTCGTGCTGCTGCTGCTTGCGGGCGGACCGAGACGGCGGCGCAGTTTCGGCTATCGCGACTGGGATGGTCCGCGGCGCGGCCGGGGTGATGCAGCATGAGCGCCGAGCGAACGGAAGAAACGGGTGAAGAACCGAGGCGCGGCCGACGTGCATCCCGCCACAGCCGCCGGCATGGCCGCTGCGGTCTGGAGGAGCGCGAGACGACGCGAGTACAGCTCGAACTACCGCCACAGGCGATGGAGCGGCTGCAGCAGCTCAAGGAAAAGACGGAGGCCGCTTCCTACGCCGAAGTCATCCGCAATGCGCTCAGGCTCTATGAAGCGCTGATAGCGGAGGCGGAACGCGGCGCGGAATTCCAGGTGAAGGAGCCGGACGGCACCGCGGTGCCCTACAGGATATTCCTCTAGGTCAGCCGACTTCGAGCTTGGTCACATTGGCGAGGTCGCCCTGCTGGCCGCGCGACGGCGGAGCGGCGCGGACAGGAAGGTGGCAGGTGACCCGGGTGCCGATACCGGGTGCGCTTTCAAGCGTCACCCAGCCGCCATGCAGTTCCACGAAGGAGCGCACCAGCGAGAGGCCGAGGCCCGCGCCGCGATGGCGCTCCGAGCCGCCATGCGCCTCGAAGCGGTCGAAGACATTACCCTGAAATTCCGGCTTGATGCCGATGCCCGTATCTTCGACATAAAGTTCGACCGATGCCTCGCGCCGCGCGGCGCCGATGACGATGGCATCGCCCGGCGATGTGAAGGCAAGCGCATTCGAGAGCAGGTTGATCATGATCTGCTTGATGCGCTTTTCATCGGCGCGAACGATGCCGATTTCCCGCGGACATTCGACCCGGAGCGTCACCTTGTTCTTCTGGGCCGGGCGCTGCGCAAACTCTTCTGCGGCATAGATCACTTCCGACAATTCGACATCGGAAAGATCGAGCGTCATGGCGCCTGCCTCAATCACAGCCAGATCGAGAATGTCGTTCACGACATCGATCAGCGTTTCCGAGCTTTCGAGAATGCCCTGCATATATTCATGCTGGCGCTGATTGAGCGGACCGAACATCTCCGTCTCAAGGATTTCGCCGAAGCCGAGAATGTTCGTGAGCGGCGTGCGCAACTGATAGGAGACGTGGCTGATGAATTCGGACTTCAAGCGGTCCGCCGTTTCCAGCGCATCGTTCCTGTCGCGCAGCGCCTGTTCCATGCGCGTCGAATCCGTGACATCGACATAGGTCATCAGCGTCGCACCGTCGGGCAGCGGCACCATCGCGTAGTCGACCACGGAACTATCGGGCCGGTAGAGACGGCCGGTCTGCTGCGCGCGCGTGCCGGACATGGCGGTGACGCCGTTCTTCAGCACTTCCCATTCGCTTTCATCGTCCATGAGCGGACGGCACAGCGCGATCAGATCGTTCACATGCGGCTCGCCTTCGAGCTTGTCCGCATCGAGCGCCCAGATATTCGCATAGGCCGGATTGAAGAGCTTGAGCCGGCCATCGGAGCCGAACACGGCAACGCCTTCATATAGATGATCGATCGTCTCACGCTGCACGCGCGCCAGCGTGTTGTAGGAGCTTTCGAGATTGAGCCGCTCGGTGACGTTTTCATAAAGATAGATGACGCCGCCGAAAGGATGCGCCTGGGCAAGCACTTTCACGGTGCGCCCGTCCGGCAGGTGCCAGTATTCCTCAAGCGGTTCGGTGGAGGTGTATATTTCCATGCGCGCCTGCTTCCACGCCTGAAAATTCGCCTGCTCGGGAAGGCGGCGGCGCGCACGCAACTCATCCAGGATTTCGCCATCCGCCGGCCCCTGATCGAGCCATTGCGGATCGAGGCTCCAGAGCGCGTCATAGGCCCGGTTGTGGAAGGCGAGGCGCTTGTCCGGTCCGCAGATCGCAACCGCGGTCGTGACCCGGTCGAGCGTTGCGGCATGGCTTTCGATATGACGGCGAAGTTCGGCTTCCGCCTGATCGAGATCGGAGACGTCGATCGCGATGCCGGCGACACCATCGGACAGACGCTGCTCGACGACATCGAGCGCGCGGCGCTCGCCTTCCATGATGGCATGGCTGCGCTCACGGGCGCGGGTACTGTCGAACAGCGCGCGGCGAAGCGCGCCCTGCACCTCCTCGCCCAGAAGTTCGATGCCCCGCTTGACGGCATCTTCCGGCGTCCCGGCATCGACCGCGCGGGCATAGGCCGCATTCACCCAGACAAGATTGCCTTCCCTGTCGCGGCGCCATGCGGGGAATGGCGCTTGCATCAGATGTTCCTCGAAACGGTCGCGCGCCTTTTCGGCCTGACGCAGACGTTCCTTGAGGCGCGATACCTCGGCGCGCTCGCCCGTCACATCGCGCAACCAGAGGACGGCAAGGGCACCGGCCGGGCGGCCCTCCGCCTCAAATGTGCGGCCATCGACAGACTGCACATGAAGCGAGAAGCGCGCGCCGCGCGTGCGCAGGCGCTGGACTGCCGTGTTGAGGCGTCCGGCATTTTCCGGTTCGAGGCGCGACAGGAGATAACTGAAATCGAGATCGCCCGAGGACGGGTCGACCAGCGTTGCCGTCGATCCGACAATGCGGGGCCGCGCCTGAAAGGTACCGGGGGCGGCGCGCAGCGTTTCCGGCGTCCAGATGAAGACCGCATCGGGCTCGGCAGCAAGAATGGCTTCGGCGGCATCGAGCCGGGTTTCGAGGGCGGCGAGGGTTGCCTCGCGCTCCTGCGCCTTGCGGCGGGCAGCGCGGGCGGATCTGAGCCCGGTGATCGCGGCAAGCACCCCGGCAAAGGCAATGCCGATGGAGATGGCGAAGGTAAAGGCGAGCGCGGGTTCGGCGCTTGCTTCCGCGGGAAAGCCGAAACTGGCAAGCGTGTCGATGAGGCCCTTTGGCGTTTCCTGTGCGCTGGCGGAAAGCGGCCTGAGCGCCGCCGCGGCAGTCCCGGCCAGAAGGCGCCTGGCCAGCAAGGCTTTTCCGCCCCGGCCGGGCGCCCTGCCCGCCTTGCCCTGATCTGCCGCCCTCATTGCCCGCACAACCCCTTCGGCCCGCATTCCGCCGGCCGGCAAATCACCTGTTCCGCCGAAATCATACACCACGAGCGAGTCGGTGGTGAAAAATGAAAAGCCCGGCACGAGGCCGGGCTTTCCGTATTTCATGCCGGTCACGGGCACTCAGTAGCGGTAGGTGTCCGGCTTGTAGGGGCCTTCGGCGGCGACGCCGATATAGTCGGCCTGCTTCTTGTTCAGCTTTTCGAGCTTCACGCCGATCTTTTCGAGATGGAGGCGGGCGACCTTCTCGTCCAGCGACTTCGGCAGGACATAGACCTTCTTGTCGTACTCGCCCGGCTTCGTCCACAGCTCGATCTGCGCGAGCGTCTGGTTGGTGAAGGAGGCAGACATGACAAAGCTCGGATGGCCGGTGCCGCAACCGAGATTCACGAGACGCCCCTCGGCAAGCAGGATGATACGCTTGCCATCCTGGAACTCGATCTCGTCGACCTGCGGCTTCACATTGTGCCACTTGAGATTGCGCAGACCGCCGATCTGGATCTCGCTGTCGAAGTGGCCGATGTTGCAGACGATGGCCCGGTGTTTCATCTTGCGCATGTGATCGACAGTGATGACGTCGACATTGCCCGTCGTCGTGACGAAGATGTCGCCGCGCGGCGCGGCTTCATCCATCGTCGTCACTTCATAGCCTTCCATTGCGGCCTGCAATGCGCAGATCGGATCGATCTCGGTGACGATGACGCGGCAGCCTGCCTGACGGAGCGAAGCGGCAGAGCCCTTGCCGACATCGCCGAAGCCTGCCACGACACCGACCTTGCCCGACATCATGACGTCGGTCGCGCGGCGGATGCCGTCGACCAGCGATTCACGGCAGCCATAGAGATTGTCGAATTTGGACTTCGTCACGCTGTCATTGACGTTGATCGCGGGCCAGAGCAGCGTGCCCTTCTTCTGCATTTCATAGAGACGGTGAACGCCGGTGGTGGTTTCCTCCGTCACGCCCTTCACGGACTTCGCAACCTGGTTGTACCAGCCCGGCTTGTGCTTCAGGCGGCGCTTGATCGCGGCGAAGAGGATTTCCTCTTCTTCATTGCCCGGCGTTTCGAGGAACGCCGTATCGCCGTCTTCGGCGCGCTTGCCGAGATGGATGAGGAGCGTCGCGTCGCCGCCATCGTCGAGGATCATGTTCGGCGTGCCGCCATCGGCCCATTCGAAGATGCGGTGGGTATATTCCCAGTAGTCCTCGAGGTTCTCGCCCTTGATGGCAAAAACGGGTATGCCGCGCGAGGCGATTGCAGCCGCGGCATGATCCTGCGTCGAATAGATGTTGCACGAGGCCCAGCGGATATCGGCGCCGAGATCGGCCAGCGTCTCGATCAGCACGGCGGTCTGGATCGTCATGTGGAGCGAGCCCGCGATCCGCGCGCCCTTGAGCGGCTTCTTCGGACCGTATTCCTCGCGCGTCGCCATCAGGCCCGGCATTTCGGTTTCCGCGATGTCGATTTCCTTGCGGCCCCAATCGGCGAGATTGATGTCCTTGATCGCGTAATCGTGAGTGTCTGCTTTTGCGGCCTGGCTCATGGGCTGTCGCGCTCCTGTCATGCTTTCGGAATGGAAGTCGGCCACCCGCAATCGGGGCGGCAGCCGGCGCGCAACGGCAAATTGCGCCAGCCGGCGCTGGCGTCGTGGGGTCTTATAACAAGCGGGGCCGGTGGCGGCAAGGGCGATATAAAGAAATGTTTATATGTTATTGCGGCCAGACGGCGCGGGCTCGGCCGGCGGTTTTCACGGGAATGGCCCCGCCGATCTTACCCGAAAGGTCATGGACGGGGCGGCCTGCGACATGCCATATGCCCCTCATTATCAGTTCTGAAACGAGACCTGCCTTGACCCAGCACCCGCTCGATCTCGCCACGCACCTCACGCCCAAGGGCAATGGCCGGCTTGAGGGCCATACCTCACCCGGCTATTGGAACATGATGGGCCCCTTCGGGGGAACGACCGCGGCGACGCTTCTGCGTGCCGCGCTGGAAGCGCCGCAACGGCTGGGCGACCCGGTGGCGCTGACGGTAAATTTCTGTGCGCCGATCGCGGAAGGCATGTTCGAGATCGAGCTCATCGAGGCGCGGACCAACCGCTCGACGCAGCACTGGATGATCGTCATGCGGCAAGGAGACGATATGGTGGCGACGGCGAGCGCCGTCTTCGCCGTGCGGCGGGAGAGCTGGGCGCACCAGCCCGCCGCCCTGCCGAAACTCCCGCCCGCCGAGACGCTGACACCGATGGACACCGTGGGCCGAAACGCCTGGCTGTCGCGCTACGAATTCCGTTTTGCCGAAGGTGCGATCCGCTTCGAACCGCGGGAAGACGACAAGCCGGACAGCGCCTATTCCTCGCTCTATGTTCGCGATCTGCCGGAGCGGGAGCTCGACTTCACGGCTCTTGCCGCCCTGAGCGATACGTTCCTTGTACGAATTTTTCAGGTGCTCGGAAAATTCCTTCCAGCGGGAACGGTATCGCTCACCACCTATTTCCACACAGATGCAGCGGGCCTTGCGGCGCAAGGCACGAAACCGCTCATCGGCACCGCGGATTCAAAGGTCTTCCGGCAGGGCTATTTCGACCAGACGGCGGAACTGTGGGGTGCGGACGGTCAACTGCTCGCAACCAGCGTGCAGACGGTCTATTACAAGGCGTGAAATCAGTCGCGCTCGCCGAAGCCGTCGGCAACAAGAGCGGCAAGGGCTTCAAGTGCGGCTTCAGCCTCGGCGCCTTCGGTCTCGATATGGATGCAGCAGCCGGGCGCGGCGGCAAGCATCATCAGGCCCATGATGGACGTGCCCGGCACCGTCTGCCCATCGCGCGAGACGCGGATATCGGCATCGAATTTTTCAGCGGTCTGAACGAATTTCGCCGAGGCGCGCGCATGAAGGCCGCGCGTGTTCACAATCTCGACATCACGGACAAAAAGTGCGGCGCGCGGTGTGGCTTCGGCGGAGGACAAGGGTTCAGGCTCCGTCACCGGCCAGCACGCGGCTTGCGATCGAGATATATTTGCGTCCGGATTCCTGCGCCTGATCAACGGCGTCGCTGAGCGAGGCGCTGTCGCGGACTGAGGCAAGCTTGATGAGCATGGGAAGGTTCACACCCGCAATCACCTCGACCTTGGCCTTGTCCATAACCGAGATGGCAAGGTTCGAGGGCGTGCCGCCGAACATGTCGGTCAGGAGGATCACGCCATCGCCGTGGTCGGCGGAGGCGACCGCTTTCAGGATGTCCTTGCGGCGCTGCTCCATGTCGTCGTCCGGCCCGATGCAGATGGCAGCGACCTGAGCCTGCGGCCCGACGACATGCTCCATCGCCGCGACGAACTGGCTGGCCAGCTGACCATGCGTTACGAGTACCAAACCGATCATCCAACGACCTCAATGCCGCAAAATTCCGCAATCCGGCGATACTCCCGACCGCCAGCCGCCCGCGCCCCCGCGAAGGGGCGTATCGTGACCCCAATCGCGCGCATAAAACAAGTGTTGCGATGCAACAATCGGCAGTTCAGTCAAGCAATCGCCCAAAATGAATGCAAGCCGGCGGCCTGCCTTCAGCCGTACCGACCGAAACGGCCATCTTCCCCTGGAAAGCCCGCATCCGGCAGGGTCTCCAGCGCGAGGCGGAGCTTGGCGGTGGCGGTGCCGTCGAAAGCGTGGAGCGATATCACGGGCAGGCGCACGCCGAGAATGGTTTCGTAACGCGGCTCGGCGATACGCGGCACGGAGACACGGGCGACAAGATCGGCGATGAGCGCAAGCGGGGCCTCGGGAACCGACGGCAGCGCCACGAGCCCAAGCCCCCGCAGCTCGACAAGACCGGCCAATGCCGCGGGCGCACTCGCCACAAGGCCGGAAGCGGCCTCACGCAGGGCGACCTGGTCGTCGGCGACAAGGCGCGTTTCGCCGCTTGAATCCTCGCGAACGAGGCGGAAGGCAAGATCGGACTTGCCTGTCCCGGAAGGCCCGCGCAGCAGGACGGCGCGCGTGCCGAGAGCGACGCATGTGCCATGAACATAAAGGGACGGGGCGGTCATCGGCTATCCGTATTCGTCGAAGGCAGTTCGACTGTGAAACAGGCGCCCGCCACGCGCCCGTCGAGGCCCATGCGGTTTCCTGCGCGGATGGTGCCGCCATGCGCCTCGACGATCTGGCGCGAGATGGCAAGGCCGAGGCCCGAATGCTCGCCGAAACTGTCCGGCCGGTCGGTATGAAAGCGGTCGAAGATGCGCTCGAAATTCTCGGGCGCAATGCCCGGCCCTTCATCCTCCACCCGGATGATGATCGTTCCCGGCGCGCGCGTTGCGACGACATTGACAATGCTGCCGGGCGGACTGAACGAGAGGGCATTGTCGATCAGGTTGCGCACCACCTGTCCGAGGCGCGTGTCGAAGCCCTTTACGACCATCCCTTCGCGGCCCGGCGCACCTGCATCGATTTCGAGCTTCACGCGTGCAGAGCCGGCAACGCCGGTTTCGTTGAACAGGTCGCAGACGGTTTCGAGAAGCGTCGCGACATTCACATCCTCACGCTCCGCGCGCGACAGTTCAGCATCGAGACGCGAAGCATTCGAGATGTCGCTGATGAGGCGATCGATGCGGCGCACATCATCCTGGATGATCTGCATGAGGCGTTCCTTTTGCGCATCATCCTTTGCCAGGCTGAAGGTTTCGATGGCGCTGCGCAGCGAAGTCAGCGGATTCTTGAGTTCATGCGCAACGTCGGCGGCGAAACTTTCGATCGCATCAATACGGTTGTAGAGCGCGTTCGTCATGTCGCGGAAGGCGCCCGACAGTTCACCGATCTCGTCGCAGCGTTCGGTGAAATCGGGCAGTTCGGCGCGCGCATTCTTGCCGCGGCGCACAGTTTCGGCCGCTTGGGCAAGACGGCGCACGGGCTCGGCGATGGTGCCTGCAAGCAGAACGGACAGAAGAATGTTGACGCTGAGAGCCACAAGAAAGACCTGCAGAATCGCGATGCGTTCGGCGCGAACGATGCGGTCGATATCGCCGCCGCGCGTGGACAGCATCAGTGCGCCCAGCACCGCACGGTAGCGCTGGATCGGCACGGCGACGGAAATGATCAGTTCGCCCCGGTCATTCACGCGCTCCATGCTCCAGGCCTCGCCACGGAGCGCATGCTCAACTTCTTCATACATCAAGCCGTTCTGGCTGCCCGCTTCGCGGAAGCGTTCGAGATTGCGTCCCGGCAGGATGACGAGTGCCCATTGCGAGAGACGGGCGAAGAAACCCCATTCCTCCGTGCCTTCGGGCGGCGGCAGCTCGAAGGCAACGATCTGCCCCGACGCCGTCAGCTGGCGCGAGTCGAGAACGAGCATGCCTTCCTTGCCATAAAGGCGCGCGCGGGTGCGTGTGGGCAGCACGAGGCGGCGAAGGATGGGTGCTGCAGTAGCGGGATTGATCGGCGTGGCGGCATCGAAACCGGCATCGGGATCGGCGCCGGGCGGCGGGGCGAGAATGGCGCCGGCGGCAAGAGGGTCGATCAGCGGTGCGTCAGGCGACGTGGTCGCGCCTTCCTCGATGGCACCGGCAATGATCTCGGCCTGTGTGAGAAGGCTCTGGCGCCGGGCATCGATCAGACCTTCACGGAACTGATTGAGATAGAGAATACCGGACAGAAGAACAAAAAGAGCGGCGACATTGAAGGCGACGATGCGGCGCGTAAGGCTTGAGAAGCGGCCGCGCGCGAGAAAGCCGCGAAAGGCGGCAAGCGCATGTGCTCCCGCGGCCGACAGACGCGCGGCATTGCCCGGCGGCAAGAATGCACGGCGCCGCGATGCGGCTTTCCTTTCCGCCTCCTCGCGCGCTTCCTCATCCGTCAGGCTTGTCATTCCACTTTCACCGGGGCGGACAGATCCTTCTTCGCCTCATGCCTCGCGATAGCGATAACCCACGCCATAAAGCGTTTCGATCGCATCGAAATCGTCGTCCACTTCCTTGAATTTCTTGCGCAGCCGCTTGATGTGACTGTCGATGGTGCGATCGTCGACATAGACCTGATCGTCATAAGCGGCGTCCATCAGCGAGTCGCGGCTTTTCACATAGCCGGGGCGCTGCGCCAGCGCCTGCAGGATCAGGAATTCGGTAACGGTGAGTACGACCTGCTTGCCGCCCCAGGTGCAGGTATGACGTTCGGGATCAAGCACCAGCTTGCCGCGCTCCAGCACCTGCTGGGCAGCGGCACCGTCCGCCGGCGCGCTCTCGCCCTTCGGCGCGGCGCGGCGCAACACCGCCTTCACGCGCTCGACGAGAAGGCGCTGCGAAAAGGGCTTACGGATATAATCATCCGCTCCCATCTTGAGACCGAAAAGCTCGTCGAACTCATCATCCTTGGACGTGAGGAAAATCACCGGCAGATCGGACTTCTGCCGCAACCGGCGAAGCAGCTCCATGCCATCCATGCGCGGCATCTTGATGTCGAAGACGGCAACATCGGGCGGATTGGCAGAAAGCCCGGCCAGCGCCGCGGCGCCATCCGTGTAGGTCTGAACATGATAGCCTTCGGCCTCGAGCGCGATGCTCACCGAAGTCAGGATATTCCGGTCGTCATCGACCAGAGCAATCGTCGGCATTTGCCCCTGTTCCTTCTGACCGGTCCCGCCCTTTTGGCCGGCCTGGTCTCTACAGTCACCGTCGTCCCGGACCTCTCGCATGGCATACCCCGCACACAAAACGCCGCCCAGCGTGGCGACGAGGCTTAGGGTCGCTTTTGGCCCAAAATGTGGCGGCAGTATAAGGGCTTGAGAGATTGTGCGCCATGCTTGGTGGAGACCGCCGGACGGGACGGCGTTTGACAGGCCGGGCGCCGCCCGCCAAGAGTTGCAAAACCGCGGGATGCGGATGGAGGCGAGGGGGATTTGTCCATGCTGAAGCGAATTCTGATCGGGGCAGGCGCGCTGCTGCTGCTTCTTGCGGCCATCGTCATCGGGCGGACGCTGATGATCCCGGCGGCGGAGCTTGCCGCGTCCGGCGCGCCGGCGAGCATCGATGCCGAGGGCGCGGCCGATCGGCTTGCGCAGGCGATCCGCTTTCCGACGATTTCCCATCAGCGCGGCGCAGACCCGGCCGATGTCGCGCGCTCGGACGCCGCTTTCGAAGGCTTCCGGAACTGGATGGATGCGACCTACCCCGCCTTAACGGGCGCGACCACGCGCGAGATATTCGGCGGGCATACGCTGCTTTACCGCTGGGAGGGCGAGGACGCGTCTCTCGAACCGGTGCTGATGATGTCTCATATCGATGTGGTGCCGATCGCTCCGGGAACGGAGGATCAATGGGAGCATCCGCCCTTCTCCGGCGCAATTGCCGATGGCTATGTCTGGGGGCGCGGCACGATCGACAACAAGGGCTCGCTGATCGCGATGGTGGAGGCGGCCGAGCTTCTCGTCAAACGGGGGTTCCGCCCGCAGCGCACGATCTATTTCGCCTTCGGCCATGACGAAGAAATCGGCGGCGGCGAAGGCAACAAGGCGATTGCCGCAGCGCTGATGGAGCGCGGCATCCGTCTTGCCTGGGTGAAGGATGAGGGCGGCATGATCGGCCACGGGCTGCTGCCCGGCGTGTCCACGCCGGTCGCCACTATCGGCGTTGCCGAAAAGGGTTCGATCTCGCTCGACATCATCGCCTATTCGAAAGGCGGCCACTCCTCCATGCCCTCACCCGCCGCGCAGACGGCAATCGGGCGGCTTGCGCGAGCCCTTGAGAGAATTGGCGATGCACCGTTCGAGTCCCGCGTCGACGGGGCAACGCGGGGCATGATCGAAAGCCTTGCGCCGGCGGTGCCGTTCATGCAGCGGATGGTCTATGCCAATCTCTGGCTCTTCGAACCGGTCGTGCGCGGCGTGATGGAACGGACGCCGACCGGCGCGGCGCAACTTCAAACAACCATCGCGCCGACCATCATCGAGGGTGGCAACAAGGAAAACGTGCTGCCGCCGGAGGCACGCGCGGTCGTCAATTTCCGCATTCACCCCCGCGATACGGCGGATAGCATTATCGAACATGTGCGAGAGGCGGTAGGCGACCCGGGTGTGAAGATCGAGCCGCTCGACGGTATCCGCGAGGCTTCCGCCGTTTCCAACATCAAGGGCGAGGGCTACAGGCTGATCACGCGGGCAATCGGCGAGAATTTTCCGGGCACGATTTCCGCGCCATACCTTGTCGTCGGGGGCACGGATTCGCGCCACTATCTGCCGATCACCGACAATGTGTTCCGCTTTATCCCCATCCATATGGGTCCGGACGACATGGCCCGCTTCCACGGCACCAATGAACGCGTGTCTGTCGCCAATATGGGCGAGGCGGTGGCCTTTTATATACGGCTGATGGAAATGCTGGACGAGGCGGACCGGGCGAACTGAGCGGTAGCTGCCGCTTTTTGCAGCAGCCGGTGCGTTAACCAAGGGAATGCCGCGCCATCGCGCGCAATACCCGTATTGGCGAACGGGTATTTTGCAGTGCAAAACCTCGCCGGACGCGCGCTTTTGCAGCGATGATGGACGCATCGCCGCAGGCCTTGCGAGCCGATTGCAAAGCGGTTGCGCGGAACCGGGGCGGCAACTATGTTGGCGCCGAATTTCCGGGGATCAGGGGCCGGCCCGCAACGGGCGATGGCCCCGCTTTTGCTTTGTCCCGGCAGAAGGCGCAGAAGCGATCTGCGGACTCTGCCAGCGGACAGGGCCCATGATAGAGTAAGGCCTCGCAGACAAGGCGCAGGCGGCAGGCGTTAAAACAGGGATGTTGGCCCGAGCGGCCACTGAGGAGCACGAGGAGAGCAGCGTGAAACAGACCGGGCCCTATATCAGCAAACATGGCGCCGACATCAGCGGCTTCAAAAATCTCGCGGCGACGCACTGGAACTATCGTCCTGCCGCGCTTTACGAAGAAGCGATCCGCCGGGGCGAAGGCCATGTCGCCGCCAATGGCCCGCTCGTCGTGAAAACCGGTGTCCACACCGGCCGCTCCGCGAAAGACAAGTTCATCGTTCGCGACGCCTCCACCGAAAAGACCGTGTGGTGGGACAACAACAAGTCGATGACGCCGGAAGCCTTCGACCTCCTCCATGCCGACATGCTGAAGCACGCCGAAGGCAAGGAACTCTTCATTCAGGATCTCTTCGGCGGCGCCGACCAGACCCATCGCCTCGCGACCCGCATCTACACGGAATACGCCTGGCACTCGCTCTTCATCCAGAACCTCCTCATCGAGCCGAAGGTGGAAGAACTCGACGACTTCCTGCCGCAGTTCACCATTATCGACCTGCCGAGCTTCGAAGCCGACCCTGAAAAATACGGTGTGCGCACCGGCACCGTGATCGCCTGCAACTTCGCCAAGCGCATCGTGCTCATCGGCGGCACCTCCTATGCCGGCGAAATCAAGAAGTCCGTCTTCTCGATGCTGAACTACGACCTGCCGGCCAAGCGCGTCATGCCGATGCACTGCTCGGCGAATGTGGGCGAGAAGGGCGACACGGCAATCTTCTTCGGCCTTTCGGGCACCGGCAAGACGACGCTTTCGGCCGTTGCCACGCGCACGCTGATCGGCGACGACGAGCATGGCTGGTCGGAGAATGGCGTCTTCAACTTCGAAGGCGGCTGCTATGCGAAGATGATCAAGCTCTCGGCCGAAGCCGAGCCCGAAATCTACGCGACGACGCGGCGCTTCGGCACTGTGCTCGAAAATGTGGTGATGGACGATGCGACGCGCGAGCTCGATCTCGACAGCGCGGCGCTCGCGGAAAATTCGCGTGGCGCCTATCCGCTCTCCTTCATTCCGAATGCGAGCGCAACCGGCCGCGCGCCGCATCCGAAGAACATCATCATGCTGACGGCGGATGCTTTTTCGGTGCTGCCGCCCATCGCACGGCTGACGCCGAGCCAGGCCATGTATCACTTCCTTTCCGGCTATACGGCGAAGGTCGCCGGCACGGAAAAGGGCGTGACCGAACCGGAAGCGACCTTCTCGACCTGCTTCGGTGCGCCGTTCATGTCGCGCCATCCGAGCGAATACGGCAACCTGCTGCGCGACCTCATCGCCGAGCACAAGGTGTCGTGCTGGCTCGTCAACACGGGCTGGACCGGCGGCGTCTACGGCACGGGCAACCGCATGCCGATCAAGGCGACGCGCGCCCTGCTCGCCGCCGCGCTCGACGGCTCGCTCAACAATGTCGAGTTCCGCACCGATCCGAATTTCGGCTTCGAGGTTCCTGTGAGCGTGCCGGGCGTCGACGACAAGATCCTCAACCCGCGCGACACCTGGGCCGACAAGGCCGCCTATGACGCGCAGGCGCAGAAGCTCGTGAAGATGTTCATCGACAATTTCGCGAAGTTCGAAGCGCATGTGGACCCGGATGTGCGCGCTGCCGCACCGGCGCCTGCCCGCGCCGCCGAATAAGCATTCGTCAGCGACGAAGCGGAAAAGCCCGGAGGGAAGCCTCCGGGCTTTTTCATTGAGCTTCAGTCGGGCCTACTTGCGCGGATTGTGACCGTCGCCCGCATGGGTGCCGGTCCATGACGGCGGATCGGAGGCGGGGAAGCTTTCATCGAGCGTTTCGTCCACCGCACCTTCCTTCGCCTTGCGGGCCTTTTCGGCCTTTGCCGCGAGACGCTCGGCGCGCGCTGCATCCTTTTCGGGCGAGATTCCGCCGCAGGTCCAGGCCGGTGCGTCGCTGGCCGGCATGGATTCCTTTGCGGCCTCGTTCACAAGCTTCTGCTCTTTCTTCTCGGTGCCGGACATTCCTGTTCTCCTGTTCGATACAGGGATATAACGCCCGGAACGCCTCCTGGTTCCCAGGGCCGCTAATGCGCCTCGTCCCAGTTCTTCGCCGCCCGCGCATCGACATCGAGCGGCACAGTGAGCGCGACAGCAGGCGCCGCCGCGCCCGACATGACGCCCGCGACGAGTTTCGCGGCTTTCTCCGCCTGCTTCTCCGGCACTTCGAAGATCAGTTCGTCATGCACCTGCAGCAGCATGCGCGCATCGAGTCTTGCCTTTGCGATTTCGCCTGGCATGCGGATCATGGCGCGGCGGATGATGTCCGCTGCCGAGCCCTGAATGGGCGCATTGATGGCAGCGCGCTCCATGAAGCTCTTTTCGGCCGGGTTCTTCGAATTGATCGCGGGCAGATGGATGCGGCGCCCGAAGATCGTTTCCACATAGCCGTTCTTGTGCGCGAAGTCCTTTGTGTCGTCCATATAGGCGCGGATGCCGGGGAAGCGCTTGAAATAACGCTCGATATACTCGCCCGCCTCGCCGCGCGAAATGCCGAGCTGGTTTGCAAGGCCGAAGGCGGAGATGCCGTAGATGATGCCGAAATTGATCGCCTTGGCGCGGCGGCGTACCGCCGGGTCCATGCCTTCGATGGGCGTGTTGAACATTTCGGACGCCGTCATCGCGTGAATGTCGAGCCCCTCGGCGAAGGCCTTTTTCAGCGCTGCTATGTCCGCGATATGGGCGAGGAGACGCAATTCGATCTGACTATAGTCGGCGGAAATGAGAAGGTTGCCGTTCTCTGCAACGAAGGCCGTTCTGATCTTGCGGCCATCCTCGGTGCGGACCGGAATGTTCTGCAGGTTCGGATCGGTGGAGGCGAGACGGCCGGTCGAGGTCGAGGCCAGCGAATATGAGGTGTGGATGCGGCCCGTGTCCTTGTCGATGAATTCGGGCAGCGCGTCCGTATAGGTGCTTTTCAGCTTGGACAATCCGCGCCAGTCGAGCACGCGCTGCGGCAGGTCGTGACCCTGCGCGGCGAGCATTTCCAGCGTGTCGGCATCGGTCGACCAGGCACCCGTTTTCGTCTTGCGGCCGCCTTCGAGGCTCTGCTTGTCGAAAAGGATTTCGCCAAGCTGCTTCGGCGAGCCGATGTTGAAGCGCTCGCCGGCGAGTTCGTAAATCTCTTCTTCGTATTGCGCCATCTTCTGCGCGAAATCGCCGGAGAGGCGCGCAAGCACCGTCTTGTCAACCTTGACGCCTGCACGTTCCATGTCAGCGAGCACAGGCACAAGCGGGCGCTCCAGCGTTTCATAAACCGTCATTCGATGCTCGGCGACGAGGCGCGGCTTCAATATGTGCCAGAGGCGGAGCGTCACATCGGCATCTTCAGCGGCATAGGCCGTGGCACGATCAATCGGCACCTGATCGAAAGTGATCTGCGCCTTGCCCTTGCCTGCGACTTCCGAAAAAGGGATCGGCTTGTGTCCGAGATGAAGCCCGGAAAGTTCGTCCATGCCGTGGCCATGCACACCGGCATCGAGCGCATAGGACATGAGCATCGTGTCGTCATGACCCCGAAGCTCGATCCCGTGCTGGCGGAAGACGAGCATGTCGAATTTCAGGTTCTGGCCGATCTTGAGGACAGAAATATCTTCCAGCAAAGGCTTCAGAGCCTTCACCGCTTCCTTCAGGGGGATTTGCGGCGCGGCACCGGTATCGGCGAAATCGAGACTGCCGCCTGCGCCATGCTGCAGCGGGATGTAGCAGGCCTCGCCAGGCACCAGTGCGAGCGAAACGCCGACAAGGCGCGCCTGCATGGGGTTCAGCGAGTCCGTTTCCGTGTCGACCGCGAGATAGCCCTGCTCTTTCGCGCGATCGATCCACGCCTTCAGTGTTTCGGTATCTGTGACCGTGCTGTATTTCGCGGCAGCAAAATCCGCATCGACACCCTTTGGCGTTGCGCTAGGCACGCCGCCTTTCGCCGTGCGGCTTACTTCCTGTTTTTCCTTCTTGATATCCTTCGTGCCGGTGTCTTCCGGCGGGTGGTCGCCTGCGGCCTCGATTGCATCGACATCGACATTGAAGCGCTCGCCGACGCGGCGCGTCAGTGTGGAAAATTCCATGTCCTTGAAGAAGCCGATCAGCGTTTCGGGATCGGGCTCGCGGACACCCATCGTCTCCAGCGGCTCGTCGATAGGGACATTATTGTCGAGCTCGACAAGCCGCCGCGAAATGCGCGCCTGCTCGGCAAACTCGATGAGATTTTCACGGCGCTTGTTCTGCTTGATCTCCGCGGCACGTGCGAGCAGCGTTTCGAGGTCGCCATATTCCTCGATCAGTTGTGCCGCCGTCTTGATGCCGATACCGGGGACACCCGGCACATTGTCCGTGCTGTCGCCCGCCAGCGCCTGCACATCGACAACCTTTTCCGGTG
The DNA here is from genome assembly GCF_046297875.1 of Parvibaculum sp. Taxonomy (GTDB): domain Bacteria; phylum Pseudomonadota; class Alphaproteobacteria; order Parvibaculales; family Parvibaculaceae; genus Parvibaculum. The sequence goes on from NZ_JBKBHD010000001.1 coordinate 737,387, forward strand.
GCACGCCGAATTTCTCAATTACCTGATCGCGAGCGATGGTTTTCAGCTTCATCGTGTCGAGCATGTCGACGCGGTCGTTCACGAGCTGCATCAGATCCTTGTCGGAGGAGACGATGGTGACGCGGGCACCCGCCTCCGCCGCGAGACGTGCATAGGTTGCAATGAGGTCGTCGGCCTCGTAGCCGAGCTTCTCGATACTGGGAACGCCAAAGGCACGCGTCGCATCGCGCACCAGCGCGAATTGCGGGCGCAGGTCTTCCGGCGGCTCGGCACGGTTTGCCTTGTATTCGGGATAGATGTCGTTGCGAAAGGTTTTGGACGAGGCATCGAAGATGACGGCGAGATGGGTCGGCTCAAACTCGTCTTTCGTGTCTTCGATGAGCTTGTAGAGCATGTTGCAGAAGCCGGCGACGGCGCCGACGGGCAACCCGTCCGATTTCCGCGTCAGCGGCGGGAGTGCGTGATAGGCGCGGAAAATATAGCCCGACCCGTCCACCAGAAAGAGATGATCTCCCTCCTTCAGGGGCTTTCCGTCCGAAGATGCCTTTGCCGGTGCATTCTTTTGCGCCTTGCCGCTTGCCACGCGCCTCGCCTTTCCTATCTATCGGGGGTCTTCTATATTCCCTGTCTCGCAGGGCCGCCACTATAGCGCCCGGACACCCGCCCGCCAAAAGAAGAGCCCGCCCATGGCCCATTCGCTTGCCGATGTCGAACCGACCTATGATGAGCGCGTTCCCGGGGAACCGGCGCCGCGGGGCGACACCCCTCACGCCATCGAGGCGAAGGCGCTGCGCAAGGTCTACAAGGCGAGCGGCAACCAGCCCGCCAAGGAGGCACTCAAGGGGATCGATCTCGCCATACCTCGCGGTTCCATATTCGCGCTTCTTGGGCCGAACGGGGCGGGAAAATCGACCTTCATCAATATTCTTGCCGGGCTCGTTCTCAAGACTTCGGGATCTGCCTCGGTCTGGGGCTTCGACATTGATGTCAATCCGCGCCAGGCGCGGGGTTCCATCGGCGTGGTGCCGCAGGAACTCAATATCGACCCTTTCTTCACACCGGCCGAAGTGATGGAGATGCAGGCCGGGCTCTATGGCGTACCGAAGCGCGAGCGGCGGACCATGGAAATCCTGAAAGCCATGGGGCTCGACGACAAGGCGGATGCCTATGCGCGCACGCTTTCGGGCGGAATGCGGCGCAGGCTGCTGGTCGCCAAGGCGATGGTGCATAACCCGCCCGTTCTCATTCTCGACGAGCCGACGGCAGGTGTCGATATCGAGCTGCGCCGCCAACTCTGGGACTATGTGAAAGGGCTTCACGCGCGGGGCACGACGATCGTGCTCACGACACATTATCTTGAAGAAGCTGAGGCGCTTTGCGACACGATCGCTATCATAGACAAGGGGCAGGTCGTCTGCTGCGAGCCGAAGGAGCAGCTTCTGGCGCGGATCAGCGACAAGAAGCTCATCGTCCGCCCCGCATCCCCTGCCCGCACATTGCCGGCAGTACTGGAAGGCATGAAAGCAGAGCTTCGCGCCGATGGCTCGATCGCGGTGCAGTATAATCCCGCCGAAACGAGCGCCATGAAGATACTTGGGGCGCTGAATGCGGGCGGGATGGAAATTGCCGATATCTCGACGGTCGAATCCGACCTTGAGGATGTATTCCTGCAGCTGACTTCGAAATGAAGATCAGGCCGACGCGCGTTTCAGCAATTCACCCATGACCATGTCGACCGCGCCGCTGCCTGTCGTGAGCGGCATCAGCACGGCCTCGACTTCCGTTGCTGGGGCTTGCGCGAATGAGGCGCTGCCATACAGCCGCAAGGGACGGCGGAGCTGGCAGACAATGCCGAAGAGCTTGCCGATGGCGGCGGCGGATTTTTCCGCGAATGCGCCTTCGAGGCTTGTGCCCGTGAAATCGCGCGCGAAGAGATCGTTGAGCGCGGTGCCCATAAGGCGCACACGGAAATCGCCGATGGAAAGTCCGGGCGCCACGACATCCACCAGGAAGAGCGACGGCAGATGGCTGACGATTTCAGCCGGACTTACATCGGCGCGGGCCGGGAAGGGACGCCCCGCCCGCTTCTCCTCCCAATAGGCATACATGTCGCGCAGCCGCGCATCCTGAAACGACAGGAGCGGATCGATGAAGAGATCAAGGGGTGCAAGCCGCAATGGCTCCGACATGGAACTCAATACTTTCATGCCTTGCCCGACTGGGGCGCGCGGTTTTCCGGGGGCTCCTTCCTATAGGCCAAATCGGGACATGCGCCAAGCGCCTCGGAGGGCCACCCTATTTTGGTATATTGACCAATATTTTTCTTGTGCCTTCGCAATCCGCCGCCATAAATTGGTCATTAGACCAATATGAGGCAGGCAAATGACCATTGAAATCGTGAAAGCCGCGGGCGCGCAAGCAGCAGAAGCCGCGGCATATGTTCCAGACCTCGTGCTCGCCACAGGGCCGCTTTCCTACGACTACATTTTTGGCGGACGGCGGCTCTACGACCCTTTCATCGCGGCTGCGTGGGCGGCACCCGGCAATTTCTTTTCACATGAGCAGTCGGTACTCGCCTATGAGGACGGTGTCTTTTGCGGCGTATTGATCTCGCATGACGGGGCGGACCATTACCGGCTGAAGGATGCCGTCTGGCCGGTGGCTGTGGGGCTCATCGGTCAGCATGGCGTGACGGAGGCAGACATTGCCGCGCTTGCCGGGCGCGCCGAAATTGCGAGCTTCATGAACCCGCATGTGCCGGAGGACTGCAGCTACATCATTGTCGTGTCGGTGCCGGAGGCGGCGCGCGGGCGCGGCGCGGGACGAAAACTCATCGAACACGAGATCGCGCGCGCGCGGGAAAGAGGCTTTTCACGGCTTCATCTGGATGTGATGTCGGACAATCCGGCGGTCGGGCTCTACCGTGCGATGGGTTTCGAAGCGATGGCGGAAACGGTGACACCCATTCCCTGCCGCGAGCACGGACTTGCCATGGAATTGCGGATGATGCTGCGGCTTTGAGCGCGCATCACTCGCGCGAAAGCAGCCGCATGATGGCACGGGTCGCCTCGCGGGCGTTGAAGTCCGAATCGCCCGGCGGCCCCATATGGGGCCTGGTGATCGACATTCCTTCGATCAGGGCCACACATTGACGCGCGCGGCGCGCACGCTCGCGCGGCGCAAGCGCCGGGTTAAGCGTTTTCGCAATATCGCAGAAGAGTGCGAAGTAGATTTCGTAATAGCGCGACAGTGCCTCGGCGATCGTCTTGTCGCGGGCGGCAAAGCCTGCGACTTCGATCATGAAGATACCGCAGTCGCGGCGATAGGCCTCGTCGTTGAGCAGAAAATCGAGCGCGCGGTGGAGGCGCTGTTCGCCGCTGCCCTTCGCCGCGCCGAAGCGCGCCATGATTTCCTCCCCATAGCGGCGGACGAAACGATCTAGCAGCTCTGCAAGGATCGCGGCCGGGCTTGCAAAATAATACTGCACATGGCTGAGCCGCAGGCTCGCCCGCGCCGCGACGCCGCGCGCGGAAAACCCCGCATAACCCTCCTCCAGCAGAAGCGCCGAGGCGGCGGCGAGAATTTCCTCGCGGCGCGTCGCGCCCTTCTCGGTGAGCGGAATTTCGGCAGCGCTGACTGTCTCTCTTTTCATGAGCCGCAGATTACATCGCGGCGGGCCATTGACAAAATTGGTCTTATGACCAATATTTGGCAAGAATGAAACCGGAGGAAAGTTCATGTCGAAGCGGGTGCTGCTGGCAGGCGGATATGGCGTGGTGGGCGCGCAGGCGGCGCGGCTTCTGAGGAAGCACCACCCGGATGTGGAAATCCTGATCGGCGGGCGGCGCGAGAAGGAAGCGGCGAAGCTCGCCGAGGAACTCGGCAAGGCGCACGCCGCCGTGATCGATGTGACGAAGCCTTCGCCGCTCCAGGCGATTGAGGGAATCGACGCTCTCGGCGTCTTCATCCATGAGTATGACGATCACCTGCTCGACGAGGCGGCGAGACGCGGCATTGCCTATATGGACATCACGCGCGGTCTCGATGCGCAGTTGCGCGGGCTTGCGGCGGCGGCACTCCGCGCACCGTCCGCGCCGATGCTTTTCACCTCGCATTGGATGGCGGGCGGGCCTGCCATCGTCGCAAAGCGCCTTGCGCATGATCTGGACAAGGTCTCCCGCGCAGACATGTCGATTCTTTACTATACCGGCGACAAGATGGGCCCGGACTCCGCCAGCGCAGGCGCCGGCATGTCGCAAGGCTTCACGGCGCGCGTGGATGGCGAGTGGCGGAAGGTCGGACCGTTATCAGATGAGCGAGAAGTGCGATTTCCCTCCGGCGCAACGCGCCCTGTCTACCGGATGAACATGGGCGATGTCTTGACGCTCGCGCTTGCCAATGGCGCAAGGGAGGCCGGGGTGCGGCTCGGGCTCGACAGAGGCAATTCGCTTGGCAGCATGCGCCGCCTCATCAAGCTCGGACTTTGGGACCTGCTGATGAATCTGCCGGGCATGAGCGCGATTGCCGCAACGAAGCCGGGGCCGGGGGCCGCGCATGAAATCGTGATCGAAGTGGAAGGCGTCAAGGACGACCGCAAGGTCGCGCGGCGCGCGACGATACTTGACCCGCAAGGCCAGTCGCATCTCACTGCCGTCGGCGCGCTATACGGGCTGGAGCGGGTTTCAGGCCTCGGCATGGCGCCTCTCGGGCCCGGCGCGGCTCTGCCCGAGACCGGCTTCACGATGGCCGGCTTCGAACGCCTTGCGGCGCTTTACGAAGCGGAGGGAATTCAACTCGCGATGGAAGGCGCCTAGCGGCGATAGATCTCGGCAATGTCCAGCAGCGTCTCCATATTCAGGATGTTGAGACGGCCACCATTGACCTGCACGACATTGTTATCGCGGAAGCCGCTCATCACGCGGCTGACATGAACCTGAGTAAGACCCAGCGCATCGGCGATCGTCTGCTGGCGCAGGGGAAATGGCATGGAGGTCTCATCGGCGAGGCCGCGGCTCTTCAGCCGGCGATGCAGCTCCGCTATCAGCCGGGCGAGGCGCTGCTCGGCGTTCCGCCGGCCGAGATCGACCAGGCGCGCCTCGCTATCCTTGCGGCCTGTGGTGCAGATTTCAAGAAAGGACCAGACGAGCCCGGGGTCCTCGCTGCCAATCTCCTTCAATTCCCGCACATCAAAGGCGCAAAAGGAGATATCGGTGAGCGCCTGTACCGGCACTCTTACGCTGGGGCGGACAACCAGCTCGGCCCCCGCAATGTCGCCCGGCACCAGAATGGAGAGAACCTGGCGGCGGCCATCCGGCACATGGGTGAAGCGGGCGGCCCAGCCGTCACGCAGCACGACGATGCGCCCGGATACCTCGCCTGCCCGCAGGACATGCTGACGGGCGCGGACCACGCCTTCCGTCTTGCGGCGGCGCCTGTCCGACTTGGCTGTCATCACGGCACCGCAGATACCGCCGCTCCTGAACGGACAGGAAGCGCATCCCTCCGGCATATTGCTGGCCCCTTCACCGGACAAATTGCGACTTTCGTCCGGGCGGAATGGCCGTTCACTCATACTCTATCCTGTTCGTACCTGAGCGGATTTCAGGCCTATTGAGTCAAAACTCATTATTCCATATCGGAATCATTACCCGGTCCCGGCGGATGTTTCCACCAAAACCAAAGGTAAAACGATATTTCAAACTCAAGTTATAAATGCAGATAATAAATATAGTTTATAATAAAACTTGCCTCAATACTTTTTTATTAACCAATTATTTTAAGTCCATCACCAAAATCATCCTTAATCGCTCCAAATGGCGGGAAAAAATGTCGCAATACTTGCGCGTTCTTCCTCCCGGCGGGGCGTTCTGACGGCAGGCCGGTATCACCGGCAAATTTGGCGAGGGCAATCATGACGACGAACAAGGCTGTTGCGGACCGGGAAACGCGCATGCGTTTCATGGAAGTTTCTGAAACGACGGGTGAGGCGCTTCGGGATTTCTGGAAGGTGCTCGAACCGCACCTACCTTCGATTCTGGACGGTTTCTACGCCCATCTGGGTGCGGAGCCGGAGCTTGCCAAGCTCGTGGGCACCCAGGCCCCCCGCCTGAAGCAGGCACAGGGCTCGCACTGGGCACGGCTCTTCGCCGGCACTTTCGACGAAGGCTACATGCAGAGCGTCAACACGATCGGCCTGACGCATAACCGCATCGGGCTCGAGCCCCGCTGGTATATCGGCGGCTACAAGTTCGTGATGAACCGGCTCGTCGATATTGCCGTGAAGAAATATCGCTGGAACCCGGCCAAGCTGTCGCAGGTCATCTGCGCGGTGAACACGGCGGTCTGCCTCGATATGGACCTCGCCATCTCGACCTATCAGGACGCGATGGTGGAAGAGCGCGCGGTGCGCCAGCGGACGCTCGAGACGGCGATCAGCGATTTCGACGTGGCGGTGAACGAGATCATCAAGTCCGTCGCCTCCGCGGCGACTGAACTGCAGGCCTCGGCGCAGTCGATGAGCGTCACCGCAGAGCAGACCAGCGCAAAGACGACCACTGTCGCCGCGGCTTCGGAAGAAGCCTCGGCCAATGTGCAGACCGTCGCCTCGGCGAGCGAGCAGCTGTCGAGCTCCATTGCAGAAATTGGCCGTCAGGCATCCATGTCGACAAAGATCGCCGGCCAGGCGGTGCAGGAAGCGCATCGCACCGACGGCAAGGTGCAGGGCCTTGCGGATGCCGCGCAGAAGATCGGCGATGTGGTAACGCTCATCAACGATATCGCGGCTCAGACGAATCTCCTCGCCCTGAATGCCACCATCGAGGCGGCGCGCGCGGGAGAAGCCGGCAAGGGCTTCGCGGTCGTTGCCTCGGAAGTGAAGAGTCTCGCCAACCAGACGGCGAAGGCGACCGAGGAAATCGCCGAGCAGATCAAGGCGATGCAGGCTGCAACGCAGGAATCCGTCGATGCGATCAAGTCGATCGAACAGACAATCACCGAAATGAACCAGATTGCGACCTCGATTGCGGCTGCCGTCGACGAACAGGACGCAGCGACGAACGAAATCGCACGCAATGTGCAGGAAGCGGCACGGGGAACGCAGGATGTCTCCTCGAACATCGTGACGGTGGCAGAGGCGGCTGCCGAAACGGGCTCCGCTGCGGCACAGATTTCGGGATCGTCGGACATTCTCGCGCGGCAGGCCGAAACGCTTCGCCAGCAGGTCGACACGTTCCTGAACCGCGCCCGCGCCGCCTAAGCGTTGTTGCGTCTCTGGGAGGAGAGGACTCGTGGTTCATCGTTTGCCAGTCGTGGATCGGTCGCCTGCGGTTTTTGTGTTCGATCCGGCCAATGGGCAGCTCGTCTCGCAGAATGCGAGCGCGGGCGAGCTGCTCAGGACACTTAACTGGCCAGAGGGCGATGCACCAACTCTTTCGGGCATCGAGAAGCGCGTCGCGGGAGGGGGCAAGGTTCTTACCATCCCTCAGCGCCGCGAGAATCCGGAGGAGCAGAGCTTCGAACTGAAGCGCCGCTGCCGCCGGCCCGATGGCAGCGAGTTCATCCTCACCCGGATATGGACGCCCGGCTCCAGCACGACGTTGATTGCGGCGGATATCACCAGGCAGGTGCAGGAAGAACGGCAACTTCGTTTTGCCCAGGCCGTTATCGACCGGGTCATGAGAAGCAGGTCATTGCAGGATGCGCTCGACGCCGTTCTGCGGCTGATCCTGCTTTATGCAGGCTGGCAGAACGGATCCATCTGGCTGCCTAAAGAAGGCGAACTCTTGATGCGGCTGGCGCGTCCGGCGACAGCAAAGTCCGAAGAAACAGCCGCCCTTGCTGCGGAAGCCTGGCAAACAGGCGAATTGCTCTACCGCAATCGGATGACCGCTATCCCGCTCAAGGCTCATGATGAGATCGTCGGTGTTCTCTGCTTCAATTTCACCAAGGAGAAACCGCGTGACCAACTGACGCTCGACGTGCTGGACAGCGCTTCCGAACAGCTCGGCATGGCGCTCAAATGCCGCGTCAGCGGAGAGGAAATGAGAAACGCAAACCACCAGCTCGACGAACTGCTGGCGGCGGCGGGCGATGCCATTGTCTCGATGGGAAGCGATCACAGGATTCGCCTGTTCAACCGGCAGGCGGAAGCGATCTTCGGCTATAGCGCAAGCGAGGTGATGGGTCGCGATCTCTCAATCCTGCTGCCGGAGAGCGTTCAAGCGGGGCACCGCGCAAAAGTCACGCGATTCGCGCGCAGCGAAGCAGCGACGCAACTCATGGGCGGGCGACCGGAAATAATGGGCCGCCGCAAGGACGGCAGCGAGTTTCCTGCGGAAGCCTCGATTTCCAAAATGGTGATCGAGGGCGAAATCGTGTTCACCGCCGTTGTCCGCGACCTCACCTCATTGCGGCAGGCAGAAGAAGCCTTGCGGTCCCGCGAACGGCAAATGCGGATGATGGTCGAGGCTATGCCCTACGGACTAGCCATCGCACGGCAATCAACGGGTGAGCTCGTATTCTGCAACAGCGCGTTTGCTTCGCTTGTCGGCATCGATGCCGACGCTCTTGGCGGCTGCCACTTCTCCGACTTCATGAGTGGCGGGCTCGATGCCGGTGCCATGGCGGTGCGCGCCGTGGACGGGCGCGTTGCAGGTTTCGAGGCACCGATGAAAACGGCCGATGGCCACGAGCTCTGGTGCATGGTTTCGGCTGTGGCCATGACGATGGGCGGCGACGATGTGACCATGATCGGCTGCTACGATGTGACTGACCGTCACCTTGCAATCACGGCGCTACATCAGAGCGCCTACAACCTCGCCGAAGCGGAGCGGATCGCTCATCTCGGACACTGGATCTGGCAGATCGAGCCGAATTCCCTGCAATGGTCGGACGAGACCTACCGGTTGTTCGGTCTCGAGCCGCAATGCATTGAGATGACCTACCCGATCTTTCTCGAGCATGTGCATCCCGACGACCGGGACCTTGTGGAGGAAGCGGTCGCAAATGCCATCAAGGACGGCGGCGGGTACAAGGTCGAGCATCGCATCGTGCTGCCCGACGGCACTGTGAAATTCGTTCTCGAACAGGCGGAAATCGAATGCGATGGGCGCGGTCGACCCTTCCGCATGCGGGGTACTGTGTTCGATACCACTGCGATCAACCGCGCCACGGAAGAGCTTCAGGCCGCGCGCAATCGCGCCGAATGCGCAAACCGCGCGAAGTCGCAATTCCTTGCCAATATGAGCCATGAACTGCGGACGCCGCTCAATGCCATCATCGGCTTCTCCGAACTGATGGCAGGCGAACTTCTGGGCCCGATGACCGACAAGCAATACAAATCCTATGCGCAAGACATCAACGACAGCGGCCACCATCTCCTTGCCATCGTCAACGACATACTCGATCTGAGCCGCATCGAAGCGGGGGCGGCCGGCCTCGACGAAACCGAGATCGAGATCGCGGAGGTGTGCGCCAACTGCATCAAGACGGTGCAAGGGCGCGCCGACTTCGCGGGCCTTACACTCAGGCAGGTCATTCAGCCGGCGCTGCCGCTGCTTCACGGCGACAAGCGGCTGGTGACGCAGATCCTGCTCAACCTTCTTTCCAATGCGATCAAGTTCACCCCGGCCGGCGGCAGCGTGGTGCTTCGCGCCGAACAGGAGGGCGACGGCGCCATTCGCCTCTCGGTGGAAGATACGGGCATCGGCATAGCCCATGAGAATCTCGTGCGCGTGACGGAACCTTTCATGCAGGTCGAAAGTCATCTGTCGCGCAGCTACGAAGGCGTGGGTCTTGGTCTCGCCCTTACAAAGCAGTTCGTGGAGCTGCACGGCGGCGAGCTGCAGATCGAAAGCGAAGAAGGGCGCGGCACGTGCGTCGACATCCGCTTTCCGCCTGCCCGTTCGAGCCGCAGCCAGGTGAACATGCCGGCGGCGGCGGCTCGCTAGCACAACAACTCTTCAAAGGTTTCATAAGTGATAACAACATTAAATCAGGCATTCATTTTGATTTAAGCCGAGAGAAACAAGATGAACGGGCAAGAAGCGACGGGGCACGCAAATGGATGATCTGCTTACAGACTTTCTCACCGAAACATGCGAGGCGCTCGACGTGCTCGACAGCGAACTTGTCGAACTCGAGCAGCGGCCCGGCGATCCGGCGCTTCTTGGCAGCATTTTCCGCGTCATGCACACGATCAAGGGCACATGCGGATTTCTCGGCCTGCCGCGGCTCGAAACTGTGGCGCATGCCGCGGAAGACGTGCTGGGACGTGTGCGCGCAGGCGAACTCGACGTCTCGCGCGACGTGATCTCTCAAGTCCTTGCCGCGCTCGACCGCATCAAGGAACTGGTGGCGGCGCTGAGCGCAAGTGGCAGCGAGCCCGAAGGGCGTGATGACGACGTGATCGATGTCCTGCGCCGAATGGCGGAAAGCGGTGGAGCGCCGGAAGCGGCCAGGGAAGCACCCGCTGCGCCGAAGCAGGGAGCACTTTACGAGCGCGCGGGAAGCGCCTCCGGTATCGACACGGCATGCGAACTTGCCTGTGGCGGCTTTCTGACGAAATCCCCCGAGGCGGCAGCGCTGGCGCCCGACATGCTGAAGCTTCAGTTTGCCCTTGCCAAGGGCTTCGAGGTTTCGCTGCAGCATGTGCCCGGCATCGATATTGCCGATGTAATGACATGCCTTACCGAAAACGGCTGGAACGACGACGACGTCTCGCTGCTTGCCGGCGAACTCGCGGAAGCGTTCCGCACGCTTGGCGTCGATGAGGCCGACATCGCTTCACTCACCGGTCTCCTGCGCCGTTCGGCGGAACCTTCCGAGACCCCTGCTGCCCGCAAAGATGCAGACACGCAATCCGCTCCGGCGTCCGAGGCTCCGAAGCCCGCCGCACCGGCGCAGGTGAACGCAGAAAAGCCCGATGCGGCACAAGCGACCCAGACGCAGACGCTGCGCGTCAATATCGACGTGCTGGAAGATCTGATGACGCTGGTGAGCGAGCTGGTGCTGACCCGCAACCAGCTGCTGCAGATCATGCGCGGCCAGGGCGACAACCCCTTTGCCACGCCGCTGCAGCGCCTTAACCAGGTGACGACCGAACTGCAGGAAAGCGTGATGATGACGCGCATGCAGCCCATCGGGAATGCCTGGGGCAAGCTGCCGCGCCTCGTCCGCGACTTGTCGCAGGAGCTTGGCAAGAAGATCGACCTGGTGATGACCGGCGCCGACACGGAACTCGACCGGCAGATCCTTGACTCGATCCGCGATCCGCTCACTCATATGGTTCGCAATTCCGCCGATCATGGCATCGAAGAGACGGCTGACAGGATCGCGCGGGGCAAGCCGGAACATGGCACTATCGAACTCTCCGCGCGGCATGAAGGCGGACATATCGTCGTCGTCGTATCGGATGATGGCCGCGGGCTGCCTACGGCGAAGATCCGCGAGAAGGTCATTGCCAACGGCCTCGCAACGGACGCTCAGCTCGACGGGATGAGCGAGCAGCAGATCCAGCAGTTCATCTTCCGGCCGGGTTTCTCGACGGCCGCTGCCGTGACAAGCGTTTCCGGGCGTGGCGTCGGCATGGATGTCGTGCGCAACAATATCGAGAAAATCGGCGGCATCATTGAGTTCCAGTCGACGGAAGGCGCCGGATCGCGCTTCATCATCAAGATCCCGCTGACGCTCGCAATCGTGTCTGCGCTTATCGTCGAATGTTCGGGCGAGCGCTTTGCACTGCCGCAGAACAGTGTGGTGGAACTCGTCCGCATCAGCCGGAATTCACAGAAGGGCCTTGAGAACATCAATGGGCGGCCAGTCTACCGGTTGCGCGATAGGCTGCTGCCGCTGGTATCGCTGCGGGAAATTCTCGGACTCCCCGAAGAGGAGACCGACCGCGCGGGCGCACAGAACGGGGCCGACGGCACCTATGTGGTCGTCTCGCAGGTGGGCGCCTTCGTCTTCGGCATCATCGTCGACAAGGTTTTCGACACGGAAGAAATCGTCGTGAAACCGGTGTCGCGTTCGATGCGCCATATCTCCTGTTTCTCGGGCACGACTATACTTGGCGATGGCCGCGTAATCATGATCCTCGACCCGAACGGCCTTGCTTCTGCCGTTTCCGCCACACCGCATGTCGAGGCGGGGGAGCAAGCCGGGCGAGGCGAACGCGGGGCACATGGCAGCGAAGCCGTTTCGATGCTCGTCTTTGAGGCGAAATCCGGTGGACCGAAGGCTGTACCGCTTTCGCTCGTGGCACGGCTAGAAGAGGCCGATCTCGCGACGGCCGAAAGGGCCGGGTCGAGGACCGTACTCCAGTATCGCGGCGGCCTGATGCCGCTCATCGGTCTCGACGGAAACTCACCCGAACTCAGCGGCAAGCACCCGATCCTCGTTTTTGTCGACGGTGCGCGCATGCTCGGACTCGTTGTCGACCGCGTCATCGACATCGTCGAAACGGTGCTCGACCTCCAGCTCGCCGGCGGCAGCCGCCCCGGCCTACTCGGGAGCGCGATCATTTCAGGTGCTGCGACCGATATCATCGACACTGTCCACTATCTGCGGCTCAGCGATGCGGACTGGTTCGAGGTCGAAACCGAGAAGCCATTTGGCGCCGAGGGCGAACGGAATGTGCTTCTTGTCGAGGACAGCGCCTTCTTCCGGAACCTGCTTATCCCGATGCTGACGATTGCCGGCTACTCGGTGACGGTGGCCGAGCACGGCGAAGCCGCGATAACCATGTGCAAGGAAGGCGCACAGTTTGACATCATCGTCTCGGACATCGAGATGCCAGGCCTTTCCGGTTTCGATCTCGTGAGGGAACTGCGCGCCGACAGCCGGATGAAGCAAGTGCCCATCGTGGCGCTGTCTTCCCACGCCAACCCGAAAGACATCGAACGAGGCATGGAAGCCGGGTTTACCGACTATGTGACAAAGCTCGATCCGAAGGCACTTCTCGGTGCCTTGTCACGGACGTCGGCCGCCAGCCCGGTAAAGGAGATCGCAGCATGACCAGGACCGCTCAGTCCGCCACCCGCAATTCCGGCACATCCAAAGAGGACTATGTGACGATGACAATTGGCGGGCAAACATTCGGCATTCCGGTTCTCAATGTTCGGGACGTACTTGGCCCGCAGGCCATTACCCGGGTGCCGCTGGCGCCGGCCGAGATCGCCGGTTCGCTCAATCTGCGCGGCCGCATCGTGACCGCGATCAACATGCGCCGCCGCCTCGATCTACCTGCCGATGGCTTCGCCGAACGCGCCATGGCCGTGGTTGTGGAGCATGACGACGAACCCTTCAGTCTGCTTGTCGATGAGGTCGGCGAAGTATTGAGCCTGCCATCGACGCAGCGCGAGCCCGTTCCGGCGACACTTGACCCTCGCTGGCGCGATGTTTCGCAAGGCATCTACCGGCTCGAAGACAAGCTGCTTCTTGTGCTCAGCGTCGGCAATGTGCTGGGCGCGATCAGCACCGAGGCGATCCATTGAGATTCAATTTCGAGGAGTGATCGACATGGCCGTCGATATGAAAATGCCCATCCTGATCGTCGACGACTACAAGACGATGCTGCGCATCGTGCGCAATCTGCTGCAGAAGCTTGGCTTCTCGGACATCGACGAAGCGATGGACGGAACCGACGCACTGGCAAAGCTCAAAGGCCGCCGGTACGGACTTGTCATCTCGGACTGGAACATGCAACCGATGACGGGCTACGAGCTGCTTCAGAAAGTTCGCGCCGACGAAAACCTGAAATCGCTGCCTTTCGTAATGGTGACGGCCGAATCCAAGGTCGAGAATGTCGTGGCTGCGCGGCAGGCCGGCGTCAACAACTACATCATCAAGCCGTTCAGTGCGGAAGTGCTGAAAGCGAAACTGAAGACCGTGCTTGGAGATTTCTGATGGCGGAGACGGGAAAACTCGACCTCGTCGAGCGCCTCACAAATGAGTGCGTCGACCTGTGCCGCGCGGTCCTTCGTGGCCGCAAGTTTATCGATCCGTTGCTTGACCCGGCCTTTCGGATGGAGAAGCTGAAGCGCGCGCTGGATGAGCAGAGGACGGCGATCAGTGAAATGGAAATGGCCGTCGACCGGATCATGAGTGCGGTCGAGAAAATGGCCGAGATCGATTTCTCGGCCGCTGCAACTTCAGGACAGCAGGTCGCTGCCTCTTGCGGGGAAATCATGGAGGCGTGCTGCTTCCAGGACATCACCGGTCAACGGCTCACGTATGTGATGGGAACGCTCGACGAAGTGGGACGAAGCCTCGACGGTCTTGCGGAAGGGCGGTCTCAGGCGGCAGCAGCCCCGGCCGAGCAAGGGTTGCTCAACGGGCCGGCGCTTCCCGGAAACGGCATGGAGCAGGACGCCGTCGATGTGCTGCTCGCCGGTGGACGCAAGTAACGGGAAGACTGCAAACCGAATGAAAAGCGAAGCAGGAAATCGCAAGGACGAAGAGAGCGGTACAGTCTGCCGCGTGATGGTTGTCGACGATTCCGCCATCGCGCGCGGTATCGTTACCCGCACATTGAGCGAGGCACCCGGCATAAGCGTCGTCGCGTCGGTTCCCAACGGGCTGATGGCACTGAAGGCGCTCGGCAATCACGATATCGACGTTGTCGTGCTCGATATCGAGATGCCGGAGCTTGACGGGCTTGCCGCCCTGCCGCGCATGCTGGAACTTCATCCGGCGCTCAAGGTCATCATGGTATCGGCGGCGAGCCAGAAGGACGCCGATATTTCACTGAAGACGATGGCGATGGGTGCGGCGGACTATGTCGAGAAGCCGAAGGCGGGTCTAGGCGGCGCCGATGCCTTCTATGCCGAGCTTGTGCGCAAGGTGCGCCAGCACGCCGGTGCCGGCGCGCAATCCGTACAGGAACGGCACGCCGCACGGCTGGCACGGCCATCGCAGCCCAAGGCTGCCGCCACTCCCGCTGGCCCCGCGCCAAACCCGAAAGCCAGCCGCCGGAAGGAGACATTTCCGCGGCCTGAGATCATCGCCATCGGCTCTTCGACGGGCGGACCGCAGGCGCTGGCTGAGGTTCTGAAGAACATTCCTCCTTCGCTGACCCAGCCGATCCTCGTAACCCAGCACATGCCTGCGACATTCACCGGGTTACTGGCACAACACATGACGCGCTATTCCGGGCGCCTCGCCGCCGAAGCCCGGGATGGCGAACGCATCGAGCCGGGTCGCGTCTATATCGCGCCGGGCGGCAAGCATCTTGTGGTCGAGCAGGCGGCAGCCGGCGGCCTTCTCGTCCGGCTCGATGATGGGCCACCCGAGAATTCGTGTAAGCCCGCCGTCGATCCCATGCTGCGAAGTCTTGCGCGGATTTTCGGCGACCGGCTTCTCACGATCATTCTGACAGGCATGGGTTGCGACGGGCTCAAGGGTTGCGAGGCGGTCGTGCAAGCGGGCGGGCGTGTGCTGGCGCAGGATCGCGAGACCAGCGTCGTCTGGGGAATGCCAGGTGCCGTCACGCAGGCGGGCCTGTGCAGCGACGTGCTGCCGCTCCAGCAGATCGGTCCGGCAATAATGCGTATTGCAGGGGGAGAGGGAGAGAGAAATGAACGCTCCTGAGTTCGAATATCTGAAACAGATTCTCTATGAACGCTCAGGCCTCGTGGTGACGCCCGAGAAGGGCTATCTCATCGAGAGTCGGCTTTCCCCCATCGCGCGGCGGCGAGGTGTTTCGAGCGTCGGCCAGCTCATCGAAGAAATGCGGCGAACGCGGAACGAAGAGGTGCTGAACCAGATCGTCGATGCCATGACGACGAACGAGACGCTGTTCTTTCGCGATGGCTGGCCTTTCGAGCGGCTCAAGACGAGCCTTGTGCCGGAGGTCATGAACATGGCGAAGACATCGCGCCGTATCCGCATCTGGAGTGCGGCCTGCTCGAGCGGGCAAGAGCCCTATTCGCTGGCCATGACGCTCGCGGAAATGGGGCCGCTCATCGCAGGCTGGCAGGTCGAGATCGTTGCGACCGATATTTCCGACGCCATGCTCGCCCGCGCGGAGACCGGCCGCTACTCGATGTTCGAAGTTTCCCGCGGCCTGCCCGACCACCTGCTCCGTAAATATTTCACGCCCGAAAATGACGGCTGGCGCGCAAAGGACACGCTGCGGCAAATGATCGAATTCCGCCGCTACAATCTGCTCGACGACCCGCATGCTGCAGGCATGGGTCCCTTCGACATCGTCTTCTGCCGGAACGTCCTCATCTATTTCGACGAGAATACGCGGCGGCGCGTCTTTGCGGGTATTGCCAGAGTGCTGCGGCCGTGGGGGTATCTCTGCCTCGGCGGTGCGGAGACGGTGGTCGGCATATCGGACGCCTTCCGGGTGCTCTCCGGCGAAAGGGGCCTTTTCGGGCTGGCAAAATAAGGGGCACCGGCCGGTCCGGCCGCCGGAAGCCTCGCCCGCCAAACCGGCAGTTGTTTGAGGGGCCGGTTTGTTCTACCTTGCGCCCGCTTCGGCAGGCCGTTCATCCTTTGCGGGCCTGCCCCTGGCACCCGTAGCTCAGCTGGATAGAGCGCTGCCCTCCGAAGGCAGAGGTCACACGTTCGAATCGTGTCGGGTGCGCCAAATCTCCGGGCGGACCGTGGGTTTGCGGAGTTCCGATGTCCAGGATGCTTTATCTTATTACCGGCTTTGTTGCCCTTGGACTGGGCGGCATTGGCATCCTGCTACCACTGCTGCCGACCGTTCCCTTCATCATCCTCGCCGCCTTCTGTTTTGCGCGCAGCAACAGGGAGCTTGAACGCTGGCTTGTCGAGCATCCCGCTTTCGGCAGTCATATTCGCGCCTGGCGGGAGCGCGGCGCCATTTCGCGCAAAGGCAAGCAGGCGGCGCTCGCGGCTTTCGCGGTCAGCGTTCTGATCGCCCTCTTCTTTGCGCCGATGCCCTGGGCGCTGGCGCCCGTTGCCGCGGCGCTGATCGGCGGAAGCTGGATCTGGACGCGGCCTGAGGCCTGACGCCAAAACGAAACGCCGCCCACCGTTTCCGGGGGCGGCGTTCACGGCAGCGGCAGGCGCGCCGCTTACTTCGCGATGTTGATGATCTTCAACTGCGTGAATTCGGCAAGACCTTCTTCGCCAAGCTCCGAGCCGATGCCCGAAAGGCGCGCACCGCCGAAGGGTATGTTCGGCGCAAGATCGGCATGCTTGTTGATCCAGACGCTGCCGCTGTCGAGCTTCGTCGCCAGTTCATAGGCCTTGTTCTTGTCGTTCGACCAGATGGAACCGCCAAGGCCGTAAGGCGAGGCATTGGCGCGGGCGACGGCATCTTCGGGATCGGAATATTTGATGACCGGCAGCACCGGGCCGAACTGTTCTTCGTCGACAAGGCGGGTGCCGTCCGAAATATCGCGGACGATGGTCGGGCGGATGAAATAGCCCTTCTCGTCCGGCACCTCGCCACCGGCAATCACCTTGCCGGTTTTCTTCGCGTCCTCGATCAGCTCCTTCACCTTCTCGAACTGCATCCTGTTCTGGAGCGGCCCAAGCTGCGTGCCCTGCTTCAACCCGTCGCCGATGATCGTGTTGTTGGCGATGGCGGCAAGCTCATCGCACATTTCGTCATAGATACTCTCGTGCACATAGAGCCGCTTCATGGCGATGCAGACCTGACCCGAATTCTGGAAGGCGCTCTGGAAGAGCTTCGGCGCCGCTTCCTTCGGGTTCACGTCGTCGAGTACGATGCCCGCGTCGTTGCCGCCGAGTTCGAGGGTGATGCGCTTCAGGAGCCCGGCTGCGCCGACCATCACCTTCTGGCCGGTCGCCGTGGAGCCGGTGAAGGAAATCTTGCGGACATCGGGATGGGCTGTCAGCGGCGCGCCGAGATCGTTTTCGTCGGCGAGAATATTGACGACGCCTGCCGGCAGAATGTCCTTGATGAGTTCGCCGAGTTTCAGCGAGGTGAGCGGCGTTGTCGGCGCGGGTTTCAGCACCACCGTGTTGCCGGCGAGTAGAGCGGGCGGCAGCTTGAAGGCCATGAGGATCATCGGGAAATTCCACGGCACAATGGCACCGATGACGCCGAGCGGGCGGCGATGCGCCTCGACCTTCTTGCCCTCACTGTCCTCAATCACCTTCACCGGCAGATCGAGCATGGTGAAATAGCGGAAGAAGGCGGCGGTGCCGTAGACCTCGCCCGTTGCATCGCCGATGGGCTTGCCCTGTTCCTGCGTCAGAAGACGGGCGAGCTCGGCACCGTTTGCCTCGATGACATCAGCGATTGCGCTCAAAGCCTTCTTGCGCTCGGCAATCGGGGTTGCGGCCCAGGCGGGGAAGGCAGCCTTGGCGGCGGCGACGGCTTCGTTCAACTGCGCTTCCGAGGCTCGCGGACAAAGGGCAACGGGCTCTTCGGTTGCCGGATTGATGACAGGCGAGGACTTCGCGCCGTCGACCAGTTTGCCATTGATGAGGAGCTTGTATTCGCTCATGGCTTCATTCTCCCTGTGGGCTCCGGCCTGCCGGAGCATTCTTTCAATAAGAAGGCCGGACGAAGCTTAGCCCCGCCCGGCCCTATTTGCGATTCGCAAGTGGCGGCGGTTCAATGCGTGCCGGTGCGCAGTTCCGCATCGGCGCGGCCGGCGCGGGGCGCGGAGGCCTTTATGGCCTCGCCACCGAAACGCGCGCAGGCTTCCTCGAGACGGACGATCTGGCTGTCCACGAGGCGGCGCTGCTCCTTCACGGCGTCGAGGCGCTTGCGGAAGAACTGCGCGGCAAGCCGGTTCTGCTCGGTCAGGTCGTCCTTGTTATAGGCATCGAGAATCTGACGTATTTCATAAAGCGTCAGCCCGACATCGCGGCCATTGACGATCAGGCGGATGCGCGCACGGTCACGATGCGAATAGATGCGTGTCTGGCCGCGGCGCTCGGGCTCGATCAGCCCCTTCTCTTCATAGAAGCGCAGCGCGCGATGCGTGATGCCGAATTCATTGGCAAGATCTGTGATCGTGTAAGTCATGTGATGCAACTTCCCTTGAGGGCGGGCGGAAACGGCATGGCCGCTTCCGCCCGGTCGGTCACTGGTTACTTCAAACGCTCGACGATGACGGCAGGTGCCATGCCGCCTGCGGCGCACATTGTGACGAGGCCGTAGCGCAGGTCGCGGCGCTCCAGCTCGTCAAGCACGGTGCCGATGAGGATGGAGCCCGTGGCGCCGATCGGATGGCCGAGCGCCATGGCGCCGCCATTCACATTCACCTTTTCGCGGTCGAGCTTGAGATCGCGGATGAACTTTTCGGCGACGACGGCGAAGGCTTCGTTGATCTCGAAAAGATCGATGTCCTCGATCTTCAAGCCGGCCTTCTGCAGCACCTTCTTCGCGGCAGGTACCGGCGCGTTGAGCATCAGCGTCGGGCAGTCGCCCATGTTCGCGGTGGCGACGATGCGCGCGCGGGGCTTCAACCCGTTCTTCTCGGCATATTGCTTCGAGGCGAGCAGGATCGCCGCCGCACCGTCCACGACGCCCGACGAATTGCCGGCGTGGTGGATGTGGTTGAACTTCTCAAGCTGCGGATACCGCTTGCGGATCAGGTCGCCATAGGTCGTGCCTTCGGCGTCGACCGGGATACCGGCCCAGGCTTCGAACGATGCCTTGAGGCTTGACAGGCCTTCCATCGTCGTTTGCGGACGGGGGAATTCCTCATGGTCGAGCGCGACCGAGCCGTCGTCATTGTAGACGGTGACGAGCGACTTTGCGAAGCGGTTCTCCTCGATTGCCTTCGCCGCACGCTGCTGCGAAACGAGCGCAAGCTCGTCAACGGCCTTGCGGTCGATGCCTTCAAGCGTGGCGATCGCATCGGCGCAGACGCCCTGCTGCGACTGCGGATGCTGCTTGCGCAGATGCAGATTGCCCGCATCCATCATTGGCGGTGTCTTCGGATCGGCGGTGGCAGCAGTGTAGCTCATCATCTCGGTGCCGCCGGCAATGACGAGATCTTCCATGCCGGACATGATCTGCGCTGCGGCGAGGTTCACAGTCGTGATGCCCGAGCCGCAGAAGCGGTCAAGCGTCACGCCCGACGCCTTTATGGAGTAGCCGGCGTCGAGTGCAGCCATACGGCCCATGTCGCCGCCCTGGGCGCCGCGCTGGGACGAGGTGCCCCAGATCACGTCATCGACTTCATCCGTCTTCAGATTGTTGCGTGTCGCAAGCGCGGCGAGAACCGTGCGGGCAAGATGCTGGGGGTGCAGGTGGGCGAGCGAGCCCTTGCCGACCTTGCCGACGCCGCGCGGCGTACGGCAGGCGTCGATGATATATGCGTCAGACATTCATGTTTCTCCCTGAGGTCCTGTTATACGGGTTTTGCATTTTCAGTTCTGGCCGGTGAGAAGCACAACCTTCACACAGTCACCATGATGCTGGTCTGCGATGGCCTGGTTGATCTCGCTCAGCGGATAGGTCTTGATAAATCTGTCGAAGGGCAGCTTGCCCTGCCGGTGAAGCTCCATCATTTCGGGAATGAAGGTATCGGGGTCGCTGTCGCCCTCGATGATGCCCTTCACCGTGTGGCCGAATGTGACGGCCTGCATGAGGTCGCCCGGCATGGGCGTGCCCGGAGGCGCGATGCCGACAATGCCGAATGTGCCATGGGGCCCGAGGCACTGCATCACCGACTGGAGCAGCGGGGGGATGCCTGTCGTGTCGAAGGAGTAGTCGACGCCGATGGGCACGATTTCGCGCACGGCGGCGGGAAGGTCCGTTGCCACGGCAGGATCAAGCACATGAGTTGCGCCGAGTTCGAGCGCGAGCTTGCGGCGCGCTTCATGCGGCTCGAGCACGATGATCGTTTCGCAGCCCTGCACCACCGCGCCCATGACGGCCGAAAGGCCGACGGCGCCGCCACCGAGAACAAGAAGTGAAGATCCCTTTTCGCAGGCAAGCGAGCGCATGATGCCGCCCGCGCCCGTCTGGATACCGCAGCCGAGGGGCCCTGCGAGTTCCAGCGGAAAGTCCGTGGGCACCTTCACGACGTTGCGCTCATAGGTGATGCAATGCGTGGCGAAGGAGGACTGCCCGAAGAAATTGCTGCCGATGTCTTCGCCCTTGCCTTGCAGCGACTTCGAGCCGTCGGGCCGCATGCCGGCATAGTTCAGCAGGGGCATGGTGTGGCAATAAGCCGGGTCGTCCTTTTCGCAGCGCGCGCAGGCGCCGCAGGAGCGGAAGGTGATGGCGACGCGGTCGCCGGGCGCGACCTTTGTCACGGCCGAGCCGACCTTCTCGACGATGCCCGAGCCTTCATGGCCGAAAACGGCGGGAAGCGGGATCGTCTGGCTGGCTTTAAAGACAAGATCGGTGTGGCAGAGACCAACACCGACCACACGCACCAGAATCTCGTCGGGGCGCGGCTCGTCGATTTCCAGCTCTTCGATGCTGAAATCCGCCTCTGGGGCGCGCGCGACCGCCGCTGTGATCTTCATGCCCTGCCTCCCGGCCTCCCGCTATGTCGCAGGTTATTTTTAATGGCGCATTTAAAAATTTAAATCTATATTTAAATCGAAAAAGGCACGGATGCAAGGAGGCCTTTCGTGGAAGCGCAAGAGAAGGGAAAGGCGCGGGCAGCACCCCAGCGCCCGGCAGCCCGGGATCTGCTGCTCGATGCCGCCAGCGCCGTGATGAGCGAGCGCCAGACGATCGACGTGCCGCTTGCCGACATTGCGGCGCGGGCGGAAGTGAACGTGGCGCTGGTCAGCTATTATTTCGGCGGCAAGGACGGCCTGCTGCTCGCGCTTGCCAAGCGCGACGCGGCAACGGCGCTTGGCGAACTCGACCGCCTTCTCTCGCTCGACATGCGCCCGGCCGAAAAGCTGCGCAGGCATATTGCAGGCGTCATCCGCACCTTCTTCCGCTATCCCTATCTCTACCGGCTGCTTGCCGTGCTGATGCGCGACAGCTCCGAGGAAAACGCGCGCGAGATCACGACCTTCTTTGCCGAGCCCCTGGCGCGCACGGCGAAGGAACTGATGGAAGCGGGGATCGCCGACGGCACCATCCGCCCGATGGACCCGACACTCTTCTATATGGCCGCGCTTGGCGCCTGCGAGCAGATCTTCGCGAACCGCTCAATCCTCAAATTCGTTCATGGCATCGACGGCATCGACGAGGCGCTGATGCGGCGCTATTCGGATGTCGTTCTCGAAGTGCTGACACGCGGCTATCTGGAACCCACGGCCAAGTAGCAGCCAAAACGTTAAAATTCGTTCCGCATTGGGACGGCACCTCGCCCCCGCAATCAAATGCGCTGCAAGCACTTCACGCCCATTGAAACCTGCTATAGTCCCGCCACCTCTTTTGCCGAGGCGGTGAGGCATGATCAGGTTTGCACTGAAGATGCTGTTGGTGATGGTGGCTGCGGGATATTTCATCCGGCAGGCCGAGCCCGCTTCTGCGCCGCGCGACAAACCAAATATCATCCACGCTTCATATATGACGGGTACGGACGAACCGGCGCCTGCCGAAGTCGCGAGGCATCTTTCGAGCTTCGCCAACGTGCAAATCGTCTTCATGCAGGCGTCGAGAGACATTGCGGGATTTTGCGACCGGCAGGCGCTTGCCTGCGAGGCGGGACGCGAACTTGTACGCCGCGCTGCGGCAGGCATTCGCGATGCGTCGGCGCGCCTGGCGGGCGACCGAGAAGAGCAGGCAAAGGACGAAGCCATGCCGCTTTTGGTTCATCGCGGTAACGGCCCCGTTCTCCCTGCTGCCCCGCCACCCCGCTATGTAATGTTCTGATCGGGCGTTGATTGGCCATAAAGCCTTGGGCCGCGGGGCAGTTCGCTCAGCAGACCCTTCAGCCGCGTTGTCATTCCGGGCATTTTTTCCTTCAGTTCGGAAATCCGTTTCAGCATGTTCTCCGCCGTCAGATGGGCAACATCGAAGCGGCGGCTCACCTGAGAAATGGTAAGCGGCGTACCGGCAACCTCGATCAGATGGAAAAGCCGCACCCAATGGGCGACGGGCAGGCGCGTCCGATGCAGCGGTGTGCCGGACGTCACCGAAAACTGACACCGGCGGCAGGCGCGGCAGGTCCAGAGGCCTGGCCGTGTTGCAAGTTTGCTCGCTTCGCCCGTCGCACCGCAATTCGTGCAGACGGGTCCCGCCGGCCAGCGGGCCGCTTCAAGAAGGCTGCGGCAAAACTCGTCCGAACGAAGCAGATCCTGCATTGAGCTTCGCGAACCAGGCAGTTCATCGGAGAGGCCGGCGCGCGGCATTCGGGCGCGATACGAGTATGACATCGTTCTTTCCTCGCGATGCTACCAGTCTGAGCCGATAGAACGACCGGATGGCCCGTCTGGTTCCCGCGACCTTCTAATGGCGGCCATTGCGGCCGATGCCGTCAAGGAATCGGTATAGCGCGGCGAAATCTCTCCTTTCGATGCAACGAATTCCGGCGCGACACGTTCTCGCCACAA
Source organism: Parvibaculum sp. (assembly GCF_046297875.1). Classification (GTDB taxonomy): domain Bacteria; phylum Pseudomonadota; class Alphaproteobacteria; order Parvibaculales; family Parvibaculaceae; genus Parvibaculum. The sequence continues at coordinate 760,814 of NZ_JBKBHD010000001.1, forward strand.
AGCATTCGTGCAGGGGGCGATGACGATGTTCTCAGATCGGGAACAATTCAAATGGGAACGGCGCCTGCGCTCTTTCTGTATTCTGTGCGGAACCGCTCTCATGGCGAGCCTGCTGGTGGCGCGGCCGCTGACTGAATCCTTCGAATTGATGTGGCAGGTCGTGCCCCTTCTCATCATTTCGCTCTTCGCACTGCTGGTTGCCGGCGGCACCGTCTGGTTCGTTCTTCACCTCTCGATAGCGCAGCTTGCCGCGCGCGACATGACCGCGCAGCCAAGGCACGCACGCATTCGCCCCATGCGCGGCTTCTAACGAGGGAACCGGGAAGCGCCAGGCGCGTTGTTGATCCCGAGACGGATAAGCCGGACGCCGCGACAACGGCCCGGGCACACAACAATGGACCGGTGACTATCATGCTCTACTGGACAGCCGTTTTCTTCGTCATCGCCGTTATCGCAGCCGTGTTCGGCTTCGGCGGTATCGCTGCCGCCTCGGCGGAAATCGCGAAGATTCTCTTCTTCATATTCGTCGTTCTGTTCCTCATCAGCCTGATCTTCGGGGTTGCAGGCCGAGGGCGCCCACCGCTCTAGACCGCACAAACGAACAAGTCTCGAAGGGCCCCTCGCGGGCCCTTCGTCCGTTTGCGCGGTTAATACGCTCGCGGAACGAAAAGCGCTGCCATCAGTTCTATTTGCAGGTCCTGCCAAAAGGCGGACTCGCAATCTCAACATAGGAGGCCGGCATGAACTGGGATCAGGTTGAAGGCAACTGGATGCAGATGAAGGGCAAGGTCAAAGAGACCTGGGGCGATCTGACCGACTCCGACATCAAGAAGGTCGAAGGCAAGCGCGACAAGCTCGCCGGCGTTCTGCAGGAACGCTATGGCAAGAAGAAGGAAGAGATCGAGAAGGAGATCGATGGCTGGCTGAACCGCCACTGAAGCTGACGCACGGTCTTCGCAGATCCTGCCGCCCGGAGATTTTTCCGGGCGGCTTTCTTGTGCCCGGCCGGCAAATGGCATCCGCTTACGGATAAAACTTTCGGCGGTTGACCTTCACATCTGCGCCACAATTGGCGGCGCTGCATGGCAGTCCCGATTCAGGATAACCCGTGCATTAAAGCGGGTATTCGAGGAATCCCGGCGGAGTTGCCCGATTTTCGGCGCTGAACCTTTCCTGCCTTCGTGCGTTTTAGAAGCACCAGCCATTTGCGCGACAGACACATTCGCGCCCAATCGACGATTAGACTGAGCATCATGATTGAAAACAGCCAAAAAGGAGCACGGACAGCGGATGCAGTTGCTTCACGACGCGAAGTCGGTGCCCGGGGAGCCGCCCTTGGCAGGGATCTCCGCCAGATGTATCGCGACGTCACGCAGGAGCCCATCCCCGCGGAGTTCCGCAAGCTGCTCGAGCAGCTCGATAGCAACGGCGGCAAGTGAAATCATGACGGACTCGAGCGAGATAACAGAGCCCGTAGCGTTGAGCGACAATGAGTTCAAGAAGGAACTCGAAGCGCTTATTCCGCATTTGCGTGCCTTCGCCCGCAACCTTTGCGGCCGGGCGGACATGGCCGACGATCTGGCGCAAGACGCATTGCTCAAGGCATGGGCCGCGCGCAAGCGTTACAGGGCGGGCACGAACATGCGCGCCTGGGTATTCGTCATCCTGCGCAACCAGTTCCTGTCGCAGATGCGCCGCGCGCGTTTCAAGGGCGAATGGGATGAAGGCATCGCCGAGCGAACCCTCTCGACACCCGCGCATCAGGACCACGAGATGCAGCTTTCCGATCTGCAGCGCGCGCTGATGCGTTTGCCGGAAGCGCAACGCGAGGCACTCATTCTGGTGGGTGCCGGTGGCTTTTCCTACGAGGAAGCGGCCGGCATTTGCGAATGTGCTGTCGGCACAGTGAAAAGCCGTGTTGCGCGAGCCCGTGTGGCGCTCGACGAAATGATTGAGAAGGGTCTCCTGCCGGCGCGAAGCGAAGGCACGCTCAGCGCAGGCGAGGCGACCGACGCGATCATGAACGAAATGTCGAGGATCGCCCGCTGAAAAGGCCTCGTCAGAGATACGAAAGGCGCCATCGAAAGATGGCGCCTTTCCTGTTTCGCCAATGCCCCGTCAGGCAGCAGCGCTTTCCCGCATACTGAAGAATAATGCCTGGCCGATAGCCGCCTTCACCGTACTCTGGAGAAAGGGCTTGGTGATGAGGAATGTCGGCTCCGGGCGCTCGCCCGTCAGCAGGCGCTCCGGATATGCGGTGATGAAAATGACCGGGACGGAGAAGCGCGCAAATATGTCCTTCACTGCGTCGATGCCGGAGCTGCCGTCGGCGAGCTGGATGTCCGCGAGGACAAGGCCGGGACGGCGTGTCGAGACGGCGCTGATGGCTTCATCGCGCGTGACGACCGTTGCCATTACGTCATGGCCGAGCTCGCGCACGATCTGCTCCAGATCCATCGAGATGATCGGCTCGTCCTCGATGATGAGGACTGTGGTCGCGATCTGCTCATCGATCTCCTTCAATGCGGCCTCGACCAGCGCCGCAATTTCGCCCGGCGCAACGCCCAGAATCGTCGCGGCCTCCTGATTGCTGAAGCCCTCCATGGCGGTCAGCAGCAGGGCCTGCCGATTGATCGGCGTGACATGAGCAAGGCGCCTGGTCACGACACCCTCGACACCGGCCGAGGCCTCATATTCGGGCAGGCCGATATCCACACTCGTCCAGATCGCGCGGAAGGCCCGATAGAGAGCAACCCTGGGATCGAGCTTGCGGTCGAGAATGGCCCCGTCGGCAATGATCGCTTCCAGAAGCGTTCGGACATAGGCATCGCCGGCCTTTTGGGTACCGGTGAGCGCCCGGCCATAGCGGCGGAGATGCGGCAGAAGCGGGGCAATCTGTTCAGCGAGAGACATAGGTTTTCTGGACTCCGTGAATGACGGCAGGATGTGAGTTCGCAGACGATCGGGCTGTCTGCGGTTGAAAACCGCAAAAAATCTTGTTGTTTATGGAACCCGCGCAGGTGGAAAGAGTTTCATCCCGTAGAAAATATTTTTCCCACGGCCCGAAAGGGCAGCAGAAACGCCGATTTCGGGCGCGAGGAGTACGATTGTCGTGGCGGACGATACCGAAAGGCAGGCCGGCCCCGGCAAGGAAATGAAGGATGCGCGCAGCAGAGTTGAGCAGAATGCGCGGCGCGAAGCGCTGGGCATGGGGCTGCGACGGGCCTATCAGAAGGTTCTTCATGAGCCCATTCCGGAAGAATTTTCGGCCTTGCTGAGCAAATTGTCGGAGAAGGACGACGGTGCGGACAAGGACTAGCAATCCCGTATCGGCTTTCTCCGGCCATGCCGTTCGGCCCGCCCGGAACCTAACAAGATGAAGACAGGGGCCAGCCGTTGGCATTGGGGGCCAAAACAGCGAATTGGTTGACACATTTCGGACGGTCGCCCGAGGGACGGTTGACGCTTCGAAGCCGTGTGGCCATGCGGTTGGCGCTGATCCTGTTGCCGCTCTGCATCGCGGCCGAGGTAGCCCAGTACAGCCACATGCTGCATACCCGCGCGTTGCGCGAACAGGTTGCGATCGCGTCGGGTGAATCGGTGCTTGTTCGTCAGCGCAACGCCCTTCAGGAAATCAACACATTCCTCGACACGATTTCGGCGGCGCTGCCTGCCGATATCGGGGATGCGGATGCCTGTGCGGACGTGTTCCGGCGCGTCCTGCCACAAAGCAGGAATGTCACCTCGCTGCGTCTTTTCACGCTGAGCGGCGAAACCGTGTGCAGCGTGCCCACGCGGGCCGCAGGCAGCCTCGAAATGGCAGCGCCGTCATGGTTCGAGAAGGCTCTTTCCGCACCACAATTCATCATCCGCGCGCCCGACATCTCGCGACCGCCCGATGAGGAGGCGGAGCAGGTTCCGATGATGATGGCAACGATCCCCGTTTTCGATCGCGAACAGCGGGTGGCGGGGCTGATCGCCGCCCATGTTCCCACACGTTTTCTCTCGCTGCTGCTGGAAGAAGCGGAGCTACCTGGCTCCGCCGCCGCCGTCGCCATCGCCGATCCGTCGGCGCGGATACTCGCGCAGCGCAGCCACGGCACGGCGATAGATGGCTGGATACCGTCCAGCCTGTCGCAGCCCGGCGAACTGACCACGGGCGCCTTTGCCCATGCCGGGGAAGACGGTATCCGGCGCATCTATGTGGTTTCGCCGCTTCCCGGCAATCTGTTCGGTATCTATGCGCAGGAGCCGGAAGACCTCTCTGCGGGCGGGCGCACCATTCTCTATTTTCTGCTGATCTTTCCCCTGCTCATCTGGATTGCGGCAAGCCTGCTGGCGGGCTGGGCGGCGGATCACATGGTCATCGAGCCCTTGAACAAGGTTCGTCAGGCAGTCCGCCGCTATATTGCGGGCGATGACAAGGCACGCATCGAGCGCGACGACGGCGCACCCGCCGAGGTGCAGGCATTGGCGACGAAGTTCAACACGCTCGCCGACGCCATCCATTTGCGCAACGAGGATCTGCGCGCCGCGGTCGCACACCAGAAGGCGCTGGTGCGGGAAATAAACCACCGTGTACGGAACAACCTTCAGGTGATGAACAGCCTGCTCAGCTTGCAGAGCCGGCGCGCGGAGACGCCCGAGCAGGCGGCGATCTTTCAGGATGTTCAACGCCGTCTCAATGCGCTCGGCATCGTTCATTCGGCCTTCTATCAGGGCAACGATCTGCGCTCGGTCGATCTTGCGGATCTGCTGCGCGATCTCTGCCACTCGACCGAACAGCAATTGTCGACAGAGTGGGGACGGCCGGTCGTCACCATGCATTGCCCGAAGCCGGTCCATGCGCTGCCCGATGCCGCGCTGACGCTGGCCTTTCTGGTCACCGAACTTATTGCCGAGGCGGCGCCTCAGTTTTCGCCGGACGGCCAACCGGCGAGCCGCTTCGACTTCGAGCTGGCGCTTGCACCTGGCGGCGGCTCGGTGCTCACCATGCGCGTCGACCAGCCCGTGCTGGGGGAACTCATGGAAAGCAGGCCCGGCGAGGTTCACATAAAGCTGTTCCGCGGCCTCATTCGCCAATTGCGGGCCCGCATGGAAGTCGACGGCGACAATTGCGTCGTTACGGTCACCCTGCCGCCGCTCGCCTGACATTTTCCCTCGGAAACCCCCAAAGTAAAATCTCTGTTCTGCTACAAAAAATGCGAGTCATTTGCATTTACAACGGCTGCGCGCCCTTGTATGACGCTTTCTTGAAATTGAGAACCATACGCAAGAAGGGGGACTTCATGGCGTTCAAGAGCGGAAAAATCGCGCCGGCAGCGGGTGTCCTGGCGCTGGTGCTGGGCGCCTCGCCCGCCCTGTCGCAAAGTGTGGCACCGGAAGCCGGAGACGAAGAAAAGGCGTCGTCACGGACCTATATTCTCGACACGCTGCTTGTCACCGGTTCCCCGGAAAGTGCGGCTAAGGTCGGTGGTTCGGCGAGCTTCATTTCCAACGAGGAAATCGAGAAGTTTTCCTATACCGACGTCAACCGCACGCTGCGCATGGTGCCGGGCGTGCAGCTGCAGGAAGAAGACGGCTACGGCCTCAGGCCCAATATCGGCATTCGCGGCTCGGGTACCGACCGCAACAACAAGATCGTCATCATGGAAGATGGCGTGCTGATGGCACCCGCGCCCTATGCCGCGCCTGCCGCCTATTACTTCCCCTTCATGGGCCGCATCGAGGCCGTGGAAATCGTCAAGGGTCCGGCCGCCATCAAATACGGCCCCTCAACCATTGCCGGGGCGGTCAACCTGTTCTCGACCTCCATTCCCGACAGCGAGGATGGCGGCCTTTCGGGCTCACTGAAAATTCTCAGCGGCGAGAATTCCACGCTGCGTGTGCATGGCTATGCGGGCGGCTGGATGCCCATGTCGGATGCCTGGGAAGCCGGCATTCTCGGTGAAACGCTGCAGGACCGCACGGACGGGTTCAAGAAGCTCGATAGCGGCGGTGACACGGGCTACCGCATCCAGGATTATCTCGGGAAACTCGCCTTCCGCTCCACGGCGCAATCGGGGTTACGCCACTCTTTCGAATTCAAGGTGCAGCGGTCCGATGAGGTTTCCGACGAAACCTATCTCGGCCTGACGGTTGCCGACTTCGCGGCCAATCCCTATCGCCGCTACGCGGCAAGCCAGGTCGACGAGATGAATGTCGATCACCTGACGCTGCAGGGCTCGCATCGCGTCGATTTCACCAACGATCTCAGTCTGACGACGACCGCCTATTACACCGAGACGAAGCGAGCATGGTACAAGCTCAACGACGTCTGTCTGAGCGGCAGCAACTGCGCCGCCGGAGCGACCCGGCGCTCCATCTCCGCCGTCTTGCAGGACCCTGTCGCCAACGCCGCCTATTACGACATTCTGGTCGGGGGCAATGGCGAACTTCGCGTCCGCAACAACAATCGCGAATACTATACGGCCGGCATCCAGTCCGTGCTCGGATCGTCCTTCCTGACCGGAGATCTCGCGCACTATCTCGAATTCTCGGTGCGATACCACGAAGACGAGGAGGACCGTCTCCAGAATGACGACATCTACACGATGGCTGGCGGCGTGATGACGCTGACGACACGGGGCGCACCTGGCAGCCAGGACAACCGCGTAGGCGATGCCAAGGCTTGGTCCTTCTTCGTTCAGGACACGATCGACTGGGGCAAGCTCACCGTCACGCCGGGCCTGCGCTACGAATCGATCAAGCTGCGGCAGACGCGCTGGGGACTCGCCGATCCGGACCGCACCGGCCCGGCGACAGTCGCCAAAAATTCGGTCGATGTTCTCATCCCCGGCATTGGCACGGTCTACTACCTCAATGATGAGTGGCAGCTTGTCGGCGGGGTGCATCGCGGCTTTGCAGCGCCGGGGCCCGGCTCCACGTCGGATGCGGAAAAATCCATCAACTATGAGGCCGGATTCCGCTATGGCGCCGGCGCCCTGTCCTTCGAAGCAATCGGCTTCTTCAACGATTATTCGAACCTGCTCGGCACCTGCACCGCGTCGACGGGCGGCGGTTGCGCGATCGGCACCCAGTTCGATGGCGGCGATGTCGATGTGAAGGGCGTTGAACTGACCGCCGGCTACGATGCGGCGGGCCTCCTCGGCACAAGCTTCTCTGTCCCGCTCGCCGCGGTCTACACCTATACCGATGCCAAGTTCAAAACGAGCTTCGCAAGCGGCTTCGGCCCCTGGGGCACCGTGACGGCGGGCGATGAGTTGCCCTATGTGCCGAAGCACGCTCTCACGCTTTCGGCCGGGCTCGAGGGCGAGGGCTGGCGCGCGAACCTCGTTGCGAACTATGTCGATGAGACGCGGTCGGCCGCTGGCCGGGGCGCCATCCCGGTCAATCAGCGTATTGACGAGCGGATCGTTCTGGACTTCTCGACGGAGGTCGAAATCGTGCCGGGCGTCAGCGTGATCGGCATTGTCGAGAACCTGACCGATGAGGTCTACAACGTGGCGTTCGATCCGGCGGGTGCGCGGCCCGGCAAGCCCCGCACCATTCTGGGCGGTATCCGTTTCGAGTTCTGAACGGCGACCCAACGAACCGGTCAGGGCGGCGAAGCTTCGGCTTCGCCGCCTTTTTTCTTTTCCGCTCCGCAACCGTGACAACTGCGCGGCGATGCAGGCTTGCCACAGTCGGGGGCCGTCATCTGTCTGTCATAAAACTGGGGCCATTTCGTCACATGCGCCTGTTACTTGCGGACTCATGGGGGGTGTTCGCGGCGATTGTCGCGGCTGCCAAACCTGCAACAGAAGTCCAATCATTGAACACGGAGACGTCAAATGACGTTGAGAAACATTCTTCTGGCCGGCACTGCACTTGGCGCCGCTGCCCTTCTCGCGGGACCGGCATTCGCCGCCAGCAATACCCAGTCCGAACTGAACGCTCTCAAGGCGCAGATCGAAGCCCTTCAGCGCAAGATCGACGACGTCGAAATCCAGCAGGGCAACCGCATCAAGACGCTGGAAGAACGCAAGAGCGACGTAGAAGTCAGCCTCAGCAACGGCCGCCCGGTCTTCAAGACCGCCGATGGCAATTTCTCGTTCGCCATCACCGGCCGCGCCCATCTCGATGTCGGCGGCTACCACATGAGCGACACCGACGAAACGCAGATGATCCTTGCGACGGGCAATTCCGGCCTCCGCGGCAATGCCAACTTCCGCCGCGCCCGTCTCGGCTTCAACGGCACACTCGCCAAGGACTTCAAGTACAACATCGAGTTCAACTTCGGTGACAGCGGCACGGAATCGAACGCCCGTATTTATGAAGTTGCGCTCACCTATGCCGGCTTCAAGGGTACCGAAATCGTTGTCGGCGCCACGAAGCCGAAAATGACGCTCGACGACTCGACCTCGTCCAACGACACCACCTTCATCGAACGTGCGACGGCGGTCAACCTCGCCATCACTCCGGCCGCCGGTGAAGCGCGCATGACGCTCGGCGCTTCGCATGCGACCGACAACTTCTTCGGCGCTGCCTACTACACGATGAGCTCGGCCGCGGCCGGTGGCGGCCTCGACGACTATGACGCATCGAATGTCGTTGGCCGTCTGGCCTATGCGACCTCGCCCAAGGAAGGTGCGAACTTCCATATCGGCGTTTCTGGCTCGCACTCGTTCAACCTGCCGGGCGACGCCATCCGCTTCCGCGACCGTCCCGAACTCCGCATCGACGGCTCGCGTTACATCGACGCGAACTTCGCCGGCACAGCCGACACGGTGTCCGTATATGGCCCAGAACTCGCGTTCAACTTCGGTCCGTTCCGTGCTCAGGGCGAATATTACCGCTACGAAGTGAGCCGCATTGTCGGCAATGACTCGACCTTCGACGCGTGGTACCTGCAGGCTTCGTGGATCATGACGGGCGAAGCCTACCGCTACGATATGAAGAAGGCAGCTTACTCCGGCGTACGCCCGGCCAATCCTGTTACCAGCGGTGGCATGGGTGCGTGGGAAGTCGCGGCTCGCTACAGCCAGGCTGACTTGAACGACACCAGCAACGGCGTCTTCGGTGGTGAGCAGCGCATCATCACCCTCGGCCTGAACTGGTACGTCAACAACAACATCCGCTTCATGCTGAACTACCTCGACGTCGACGTCGACGATCGCGGTGCCGCCCAGCGTGACTTCGGTCATCAGGCTCTCGCGCTGCGCACGCAGTTCGCGTTCTAAGAAAACGTCCGATCCTCGCAGATCACAAGACGGCAAGGCCCCCGGCGGAGAAATCCGCCGGGGGTTTTGTTTTGGGCGCCGTCGCGCATGGGGCGGAGAAATCCGCCGGGGGTTTTGTTTTGTGCGCCGTCGCGCATGGGGCGGAGAAATCCGCCGGGGTTTTGTTTCGCCTGAAGGGAGTTCCCGGTGGCCGGGCTCAATCAAGGCCGAGCTTCCGGCGCGCTTCCTCGCCGAAAACATAAGGCAGCATGAAGTGGCCTGCGATGACCGCATCGCGCTGGCCATGCGAGGACAGCACATAGTCGAAGAAGGCAAGCGTCGCGCCTTCGGCCTTGCCTTCGAGCCAGACGAAACGTGACAAGGGATACTCGGCGCGGCTTGCGCTGGTTTGCGTCGGCGCTGCGCAGGCGCCGCGGTCCATCAGTTGAAGCGCCTTTGCGCCATCTCCCCGATAGCCGGCCGGCAGGAATGTCATGCCGCCAGGCATTGCGGCCAGAGCCTTCAGAAGCCGCGAGGCACGGGAATATCGAGCCGTATCGGACGGCAGTGCCGCATTGCCAAGAACCGCTTCCCGGAAAAATGCCGCCTCGCCGAGGCCTTCCTCGCGCATCAGAAGTTTGACGGGTTCCGCCGCGAACGGCCCATCCGCGCCAGCCGCTCCCCAGACCGCACCCGGCACATAGAGCGCCCGCAACTGATCGAGCGAAATGCAGGTGAGCGGATTGTCCTTGTGGACGAGAATCGCAAGCGCTTCGATTGCGGCACGGATTCGGATGCCGCCCTCACCCTCTGCGATGACGGTACCGGGCTGCTGCGCGCGGAAACTCTCGCCCCATAGCACGAGCAGATTGCCCGGTGCCGGTCTGCCCCTCATTTCAACATGGCCCGCAAGTTCGGGCCGCGGCTGGTAGGGCTTGTAGCGCTCGTCTATGGCATATGCAGGCGACGAGCCGAGGATCAGGGCGGCGAGGAGCGGGAGAGAGCGTTTCATAAGATACTCGGGCAGGACGGACATGAGCGAGCCTAGCCGGAGAATTGCAACAGGCGCATGACATTTCCGCCAATTCACCAGGCCGCGCCAGTACCTCGCCTGCCTGCCCGGGCGGCAGTGCCCGAAAAGGACATGGCGGGGCTCCTTCACCCCGCCATGTTTTCACAACAGGTCCGCTCGTTCGAGCGGACATTTCATCGCGTCAGGCGCCGAGGCCCTGCGTCTTCGCCCGCTCGAGATCGGCCTTCAGCGTCTTTGCGCCAAGGACGAAATGGATGCCCGCCCAGATCCAGACGAACATGATGGTGAGAAGCGCATAGCGCAGCGACTCCTGGCCATAGGTCGGCAAGTAGAAATCGCTGACGAGGCCAACCGCTTGCGGGCCGAGGCCCATGCCGATCAGGTTCAGGATGAGGAAGAGAACGGCCGAGGCGACCGCGCGCATCCTGAGCGTGACGAGGGCCTGCGTCATGGCGAGGCATGGCCCGATATAGGCCGCACCTGCAAAGGCCGGAATGAGGAAGAATGCGAGCGTGGTGTATTTGTCGCCCGCCAGATACATGCCCACCGAAAAGGGAAAGCTGATGAACATGATGATGGCGACAACCCAGAGGTTCCATCGCACGTCACCCTTGCCGAAACGGTCGGCGAGCCAGCCCGTGACATAGGTCCCCGCACCGCCGACAAAACCGATGATGAGCGCGAGCCAGGTGCCGATCTCGCCAGGGCCCATCTGATAGGAGCGGATCAGGAAGGCGGGAATCCAGGTGACGCCCGCATAGCCCGCAAAGGCGGCAAGCGCACAACCAAAGGCGATATGGCGGAAGGACCGCTGCGCCCAGAGAAGTTTCCAGACTTCCCCGAATTTGGGGGCAGCCGCAGTGGCCTGCGCCGAAATACCATCGGCATGGCCGCGCTCGGGCTCCTTCAAGGTGAAGCGGATCAGAAGCGCGATCAGGATGCCGGGCGCGCCGACAACGAAGAAAGCCGCGCGCCAGCCATACCATTGGCTGACCCAGCCGCCGACAAGGAAGCCGACTAGAATGCCGATATTGATACCGAGCGAATAAATGCCCATGGCCGATGCGCGCTTCTCCGGCGGGAACATGTCGGAGATCATGGAGTGCGAGGGCGGGCTCGACCCCGCCTCGCCGATGCCGACGCCGATACGGGCGAGTGCCAGCTGCACGAAGCTCGTCACAAAGCCGCAGACCACCGTCATGGTCGAGAAGATGGCGATGGCGGCCGCGACGATGTTGCGGCGGTTGCTGCGGTCGGCGAGCATGGCAATGGGTACGCCGAGCGTTGCGTAGAAGATTGCGAAGGTGATGCCCGAGAGGAAGCCTAGCTGCGTGTCGGAAACGCCGAGATCCTGTTTGATCGGCTCGAGCAGGATTGCGAGGATCTGACGATCCACATAATTCGCCGTGTAACCGAGCATCAGAACGAAAAGTGCGTAGTTGCGATAGGCGGCGCTGAATCCTTGCGATGGCGCAAGTGCACCCACGGCGCCCGACGCGGCGCCTCCCCTCTCCGACATGATGTCCTCCCCGGATGTCTCTCCGGGGCGAGGTTCGCACCGGAGCCTGTTTCTGATTTTTTGTTGGGTGGAATCGTAGCAGCGGCTTCGGGGAACTCAAATGCACAATCGGAAGAGAGCGCGGTTCCACCGAAAATTCTTCGATGAATGGGTGACGGGGCGTCAACATGCCCACTGACGGCCATGTCCGATTTTGGCGAGCGCGGTTGGCGGCAGGCGCCTAGACTGCTTCCATGAACATGATCGACGGACATATCGTGCCCGCTGCGCTCGACGAAGACCAGTGCTACCGCGCCATGCAGGCGAAGGATGCACGCTTCGACGGTCGCTTCTTCGTCTGCGTGACGACGACGGGTATCTATTGCCGTCCGGTCTGCCCGGCGCGGGTGCCGAAGCGGGCGCATTGCCGCTTCGTCGCTTCGGCTGCAGCCGCGGAAGAAGCAGGCTTCCGGTCCTGTCTGCGCTGCCGCCCGGAAACCGCGCCGGGCACGCCCGCCTGGGCGGGGACGACGGCGACAGTATCGCGCGCGCTCCGTCTCATCGAGGAAGGGGCGCTGGACGAAGGCAGCGTCGACGCTTTGGCGGCGCGGCTCGGCCTTGGCGAGCGGCAGCTCCGCCGCCTCTTTCTCGCGCATACCGGCGCGGGGCCCCAAGCCGTGGCGGCGAACCGGCGGCTCCTGACCGCAAAACAGCTCATCACCGACACGGCGATGCCGCTTTCCGATATCGCCTTTGCGGCGGGCTACCGGAGCCTCAGGCGTTTCAACGATGCGATCCGCCAGGCCTATCGCATGGCGCCGACGGAACTCCGCCGCGCAAGCGAGACACAGGCAGGAAGCTCAATTCGCATCAGGCTCGGCTATCGCCCGCCTTTCGATTTAGGGCAGGTGCTTTCCTATCTTGCCTTCCGGGCGATACCGGGTGTCGAAAGGATCGAGGCATTGCGCTATGCGCGGAGCTTCGAGATTGACGGCACGACGGGATATCTGAGCCTCGAGCCTGCACCCAAGGGACATGCGCTTGATGCACGGGTGAGGTTTTTCGAGGCGGGCAAGGGCGCCTTGCCGATCCGCACGATCGCGGCGCGGCTCCGGCGGCTGTTCGATCTCGATTCGGAGCCGGGTGCGATCGCGGCCGCGCTTGGAGGCGAGGAGCTGATAGGCCCGCGGCTCGGCCGCGCACCGGGGCTTCGCGTGCCGGGCAGTTTCGACGGCTTCGAACTTGCGACACGCGCGGTACTCGGCCAGCAGATTTCGGTGAAGGGCGCGACGACGATTGCGAGCCGCATCGTGGCGAAATTCGGCGCGGCGTGCCCTGCCAATGACGAGGGCCTGACGCATTTCTTTCCGCCCGCGCGTGTCCTCGCAAAAGCGGATCTTTCCGGCCTCGGCCTTACGGGCGGGCGGATTGCGACGCTCACCTCGCTTGCGCGGGCGACGGCGAGCGGCAAGATCGACTTCACGCCGCGCGAAAGCCTTGAAGCTAGCGTAGCGGCGCTTACCGCATTGCCGGGCATTGGCGAGTGGACGGCGCATTATGTGGCGCTGCGCGCCATCGGCGAGCCGGATGCCTTTCCCGCCTCCGACCTCGGATTGCGGAAGGCGGCTGGCAAGAGCGCGCCCGTTTCCACCAAGGCAATCGAAGCCATGTCTGATGCATGGCGGCCCTGGCGCGGCTACGCGGCGCTGGCGCTCTGGACCATCGAAGGAGAAACGCGATGAAACTTCCCGATGACGAGGCGCTTGCAACGGCGGTGCTCGACACGCCGATCGGCCGATTGCGCCTCGCAGCCACGGACGCGGGCCTTGCCACCGTGCTCTTTCCAAACCAGAAGGATGTGTCCTTTCCGAAACGCGAGGGCAGCGCCAGAGCGCGCACCCATCTCGACAAGGCGGTGAAGGCTCTCGAAAAATATTTCGAGGGAAAGAAGAAGGGCTTTTACGATCTGACGCTTGCGCCCTCCGGCACCGCGTTTCAGCTAAGCGTCTGGCGCGCGCTTTCCGCCATTCCCTTCGGAGAGACGCGGAGCTATGCCGAGATTGCCCGCGAAATCGGCAATCCGAAAGGCATGCGCGCGGTGGGGCTTGCCAACGGGAAGAACCCGATCCCGATCATCGTGCCCTGCCACCGGGTGATCGGCGCGGACGGGTCGCTGACCGGCTTCGGCGGCGGATTGCCGACGAAGAAATGGCTGCTCGAATTCGAAGGGCTCGCAAGCCCGCGCCTCATCTGAAGGTTGCATGGCGGAGCGAAGGCCCTAGTCTGTCCTTCCTGCTTGTTGCTCGAACTGGAAAGACGATCCCATGCCCGGTGGACCTTTTGGCGGATTTTTCGGCGTTCTCCTGCTCGTCGCGGTGATCTATGCGATCGTCCGCATTGCGCAGAGCAATGCCGAACCCATCTGGAAGGCGATCTGGATTGCCGCCGTGATCCTGGTGCCGGTCATTGGCCTCATTCTCTGGGCGTTGATCGGGCCGAAATAGTCCCGATCAGAAGAACTCGCGGAGCGATGCCGCGCCGCCGCGCGGCACGATGCGAACCGGTACGCCGCCGGAAAAGCGCGCAATCGTGTCCGCTGTTTCTTCGGCAGGAACCGGGCCCGGCTCCTTCTCACTCAAAACAATCACGCGGGGCGTCAACCCTTCGGCGCGCATGACGGCGAGCGTCGTCAGCGTATGGCTGATCGTACCAAGATAGGCGCCGACGACGAGGACGGAGGCGAGGCCTGTTTGCGCGTCGAGCGCCTTCATCCAGTCGAGAACGGTGTGCGTGCCGTCGAGCGGCACCATGAGTCCGCCGACGCCTTCAATCAGCAGCGGGTCATGCTTCTTTGCCACGCCCACACATTCATCGACGAGTTCGCGGAAGTCGATGCTGCGGCCTTCGCGTTTCGCCGCCATGTCCGGCGACAGCGCCGCCTTGAAGCGCCAGCGCGAGACGAGGCCTGCATTGGCGAAGCTCACTTCCTCGCCCATCGCGGCGAGAAGTGCGGCCGGATCGCTTTCTGCAAATGTTTCCTCGTCGATGCCGCTGACGAGCGGCTTGATCGCGCGCGCCTTCAATTCGCGCGTCAGCATGGCCGAGACATAGGTCTTGCCGATTTCGGTGCCGGACGAGGTAACGAAAATGGGAGGCATGGATCTCATTTCTATTCGGCGGCGGCGCGGGACAAAATCTTTTCACCGACGATTGAGGCAAGCCGCGCAATATCCGCGTCGTCATGTTCGGCGGTGAAGGTGAAGCGCAGACGCGCCGTGCCCGCCGGCACCGTCGGCGGGCGGATGCCGGTGACGAGATAGCCTTCGGCTTCCAGCAGCATCGATGCGGCGAGCGTCACCTCCGCATCGCCAAGGATCAGCGGCACGATGGGGCTTTCGGGATCTGGCAGACTCAGCGCGCGGGTAAAGGCGCGCGCCTTCTCGACCGGGCGACGGCAGTAATCGGGATTATCCCTGATGAAATCGAGCGCGGCGATGGCAGCAGCGGCCGTGCCGGGCGGCAGGCCCGTCGAATATATGAGCGTGCGGGCGCGGGTGCGGATGAGGTCCGAAACGGGGGCGCTGGCGCAGAGATAGCCGCCATAGGCGCCGATAGCTTTCGAGAGCGTGCCCATCTGCAGCGGCACATCGGCCTTTGCGTGCCCCATGAAGCTCGACCCGCGGCCTTCATGGCCGACGACGCCGAGCCCATGCGCATCATCCGTCATCAGCCAGGCGTCGTGATGTCTTGCGATTTCGGCCATTTCGGCGACGGGCGCCGCATCGCCATCCATGCTGAAAATGCCGTCGGTGACGACAAGGCAATGCTGCGCGTTGCCGCGATGCGCGGCGAGCAGGGCCTCGAGATGGGCCATGTCGTTGTGACGGAAGATCTCGACATGGGCGCCTGACAGTTTCGAGCCCGACAGCAGGCAGGCATGGGAAAGCTCATCGGCGACGATCAGATCGCCCTCGCGCGTGAGCGTGGGAATGATGCCGAGATTGGCCATGTAGCCCGAGCCGAAGACGACGCAGTCTTCCGCCTGCTTCCAATTGGCGAGCCGCATTTCGAGTTCACGGAAGAGCGGGTGATTGCCGGAGACAAGGCGGGAAGCGCCGGAGCCGGTGCCGTATTTTTCAGTCGCCTCAATGGCGGCGCGCTTGACCGCCCCGTTCTGCGAGAGATTCAGATAATCGTTGCAGCAGAAGGAGACGAGGCGGCGGCCATCGCGGAACGCGACCGAGCCTTCGCGCCTGTCGGTCTCGATCAGGCGGCGGCGCAGCGCCTGTGCTTCCAGTGCCTCTAGCTTCGCCCTGGCGAAATCGTCGAGACTTTCTGCCGGATTACGGGCCATGGCCATATTCCTCTCGTTCCGGGGAGGTATGGGGGCGAGAGGCGCTCCTTGCAAGCCTCTTTTCGGCAAAAGGGCGCGCGCCCGCGCCGCTACGTAAAGCCGGAATGGCGGCGGAAACCGAGGCTTGGCCGGATCCTTTCACCATAAGCCGGGAGGCCGCCGCGGCGCCGGCGTCCCCCGCGAAATCTTGCATTGGGGCGGAAGCCGCCTATGCTGCCCGGAAATGTTCCGACCCCGCATCGAGAGAAGGCGCGGCCCATGACCATCCAGACCCGTATCGACAAGCCCGAAGCCATTGAGAGCACCGGCATCTCCCGGCGCACCAATCCGGACGAGACGCGGCATGACTGGACACGGGCCGAGCTGCAGGCGCTTTTCGACCTGCCCTTCAACGATCTTCTGTTCGAGGCGCAACTCGTTCACCGCCGCTGGTTCAAGGCAAACGAAGTGCAGATGTCGACGTTGCTCTCGATCAAGACCGGCGGCTGCCCCGAGGATTGCGGCTATTGCGCCCAGAGCGCGAAGTTCGATACCGGGCTCAAGGCCTCCAAGCTGATGGAGGTCGAGAAGGTGCTGGCAGAAGCCCGCAAGGCGAAGGAAGCCGGCGCGACCCGCTATTGCATGGGTGCGGCCTGGCGCGAGCCGAAGGACCGCGACATGGACATGATCTGCGCCATGATCGAAGGCGTGAAGGAAATGGGCATGGAAACCTGCATGACGCTCGGCATGCTTTCCGGCCAGCAGGTCCACCGCCTCGCGCAGACGGGCCTCGACTACTACAACCACAATGTCGATACGTCGGAAGAATATTATCCGAATGTCATCAGCACACGGACCTATCAGGACCGGCTCGACACGCTGGAGCGTGTGCGCAATGCGGGCATCAATGTCTGCTCGGGCGGTATTGTAGGCATGGGCGAAAGCCCCGACGACCGCATCGGCATGCTGATGACTCTGGCGAATCTCGATGAACATCCGCAGAGCGTGCCGATCAACATGCTGATGCCGATGGAAGGCACGCCGCTCGGCCGCAGCGAGAAAGTCGACCCGATCGACTTCGTGCGCATGATCGCGGTGGCACGCATCGCCATGCCGAAATCGGTCGTGCGGCTTGCCGCGGGCCGCGAGCTCATGTCGGAAGAACTGCAGGCGCTCTGCTTCATGGCGGGAGCGAACTCCATCTTTGTCGGCGACAAGCTGCTCACCGCAAAGAACCCGGAAGAGGACAAGGACCGGCGCCTGTTCGACAAGCTCGGCATCGTGCCGATGCCCGCGCATAGCTGCCCCTCGGAGAAGTGACGCGGCAGGCATGCCCGTTCCGCCGCTCAATCCGCTGATCGAGAATCCACCGGCGTGGCTGACGGAAGGCGCGCCGCATCTCTGGCTGCCCTATACGCAGATGCAGACGACGCCAATGGCGCTGCCTGTCGTGAGAACGGACGGTGTACGCCTTACGCTTTCCGACGGCCGCGAACTTATCGACGGCATTTCATCCTGGTGGACGGCGGCGCACGGCTACAACCATCCGCATATTCGCGAAGCCGTCATCGGGCAGCTCGAGAAGATGCCGCATGTCATGCTTGGCGGGCTTGCGCATGAGCAGGCCTGCCGTCTCGCCACGCGGCTTTCGCAGAAGCTGCCAGGTGACCTGAACCATGTGTTCTTTTCCGAATCAGGCTCCGTCTCCGTCGAGATCGCGATGAAGATCGCGGTGCAGTTCTGGATCAACAACGGACGGCGCGGGCGCACGCGCTTCGTCTCCTTCAAGGGCGGCTATCACGGCGACACGCTGGCCACCATGTCTGTCTGCGACCCGGACGAAGGCATGCATACGCTTTTCAAGGGCGCCATCGCGGAGCAGTTCATCTGCGATCTCCCGGCCGATGACGAAAAGACGGCGGCGCTCGACGCATTTCTTGCCGCGCATTCAGGAGAGATTGCGGCGGTCGTCACCGAACCGCTGGTGCAGGGCGCGGGCGGCATGCGCTTCCATACGCCGGAGACGCTGAAAACACTGCGTGCGCTTTGCGACAAGCATGATCTCTTGTTGATCCTCGACGAAATTTTCACCGGCTTCGGCCGCACCGGCAGCATGTTTGCCTGCGAACAGGCGGACATCGTGCCCGACATCGTGACGCTGTCGAAGGCACTGACCGGCGGAACGATGGCGCTTGCGGCGACCATCGCGCGCGGAAAAGTGTTCGAGGCCTTTCTCGGCGAAGAAGCGGGCAAGGCGCTGATGCATGGGCCGACCTATACAGGCAATCCGCTTGCCTGCGCGGCGGCCAATGCATCGCTCGATCTCTTCGAGCGCGAGCCCCGGATCGACCAGGTGAAGGCGATTTCTGCCCAGCTCGCGCGTGAACTGGAGCCCGCGAGAGGCCTGCCGGGTGTGCGCGATGTGCGCGTGAAAGGCGCGATCGGCGTGATCGAACTGGAAAAGATGAGCGACCTCAATTTTCTGAAGCGACGCTTCGTCGAGGAAGGCGTCTGGATCCGGCCTTTCGGCAACATCGTCTATACGACGCCGCCTCTTGTCATCCAGCCGGACGAGCTTGCCCGTCTGACAGGCGCGATGGTGAAAATCGTGGCAGAGGCCGGCCGGTGCTGAACCGGCGCCGCACGCGCCATGTGTCCCCATCAACACATTTTATGGTGGCATCGCGATTTTTCACTGCCACATGTTGAGCCAGAATGGGTCAGCCATTACTCTCGCTGCGGGGGCTGATTCGGCCTTTTCTATATTCGATCACGCACATGCCGGCGGATCGCGGGAGCGCGAAAGCTCTTTCCCGGGTCGTGACCGGCGCGTCACATTTTCAGGGCCGCGATCAAAGGATTTGAGCGGGCGGCCGGTCATCGGGAATAAGCCATGCATGTCATCGCGTTTGCGTCCCAGAAGGGTGGCTCCGGGAAAACCACGCTTGCCGGCCATATTGCCGTCGAAGCCGAACTCCGGGGCGCAGGGCCCGTTGCCCTGATCGATACCGACCCGCAGGGGTCTCTCTCCCAGTGGTGGAATGCGCGCGAGGCCGAGAGGCCGTTCTTCGTGCGCGCGTCCAGTGAGGGGCTCGAGGCCGATCTGGCCCGCCTCAAGGATGGCGGGGTGAGGCTCGTCATCATCGACACGCCGCCGGCCATTACCGCGACCATCGGCCAGGTGATCGGCCAGTCCGACCTCGTCGTCATTCCCACGCGCCCGAGCCCGCATGACCTGCGAGCGGCCGGCGCCACCGTTCGCCTGTGCGAAGAGATCGGCAAGCCGCTGGTCTTCGCGGTCAATGGCGCATCGCCCCGCGCCCGCATCACGACCGAGGCCATTATCGCCCTGTCGCATCACGGCGCTGTGGCGCCCTCGATCCTGCACCAGCGAATCGACTTCGCCTCCAGCATGATCGATGGCCGGACCGTCATGGAGATCGGCTCCAATACCAAATCCCCGGAGGAAATCTCCGAGCTCTGGCGCTTCCTCGACGACCGGCTCAAGGGCCGCGAAACCTCGCCGCTTGCCTCCGGTTCCTTCATTGCCGGCGGCACTGACACGACCTCTGACGAGGTGCTGAGGGGCGCTGCCTGATGTCCAAGAAGCCTGCCTCATTGACGAGTGACCTTCTGGCGCGCAAGGGTGAAGCAGGGCCTTCCTCTGTGGACCCGGTTTCGCGGGTGACGCTCACGCCCGGGCGGCAGCCCAGCTTGAGCGGAATCGGCGCCGATGAAGGCCCGTCCCCGGCGCTTTATGCGAGCGCCGCCACGGAGAGGCCGGATATGTACGGATCGGATGAAGAAGAGCGGCCAAGCCCGCCCGAACCCGAAATCATCTATACGCCCGAAGAAGAGAGCGGCGGCAGGCGCGGGCGCCTGATCGCCGGTGCGTTTGTGGGGCTCGCTCTGCTTGTGGGCGTCCTCGTCGCCTATTCGCTGAATGAAGGTGGCGGCGGTGTCGCCCCAGTATCGCCGGATCTGGCGGCCCTTCCCGGGACTGCAGCGACAGAACGCTCTGCGGCCGAAGAACCCGCGGAAGACGTCTTTGCCGACCTGCGCGAGGAAGAGGCGACAGCGGCAGAAGCCGAGACTGCAGCCGAACCGGCGGTTGAGCCCGAGATTGCAGCGGACACGGCCCCCACCGCCATCGTTCCGCCTGCCTCGACCGCGCCGGAGCCTGCTTCCGCGCCCGAACCCGAACCCGAAACGGCTGTTGCCGAAATGGCCGAACCTGCGGCACCAGCGCCTGCAGCAGCGCCCGCGAGCACGGGCGCATTCGTCGTGCAGATCATGGCAATGCGCGAGGAAGCGGCTGCCCGCAGCGCATGGGCCGCACTTCAGGCAAAACATGGCCCCATTCTCGGTGGCCATGCGCTCGATATCGAGCGCGCCGATCTCGGCGACAAGGGCATCTTCTACCGTGTCCGTGCTGCCGGATTCGAGACCAGGGCGGCTGCCATATCGGCCTGCGAGAAGCTCAAGGCAGCCGGTCAGGACTGCATGGTCAAGGCGCGCTAGACGCGGCTTGGCTCTTGTCCCTCCAAACGTGTAGGTTCCCGCGAAACGGCATTTCGCAGGCGAGGAACTTACATGGTCGAGGCTGTCATCTGGGATTTCGGCGGAGTGCTGACATCGAGCCCCTTCGAGGCATTCAACCGCTATGAGCGCGAGAGGGGGCTGCCGGCCGATTTCATTCGCGGCATCAACGCAACCAATCCCGATACCAATGCCTGGGCCCTGTTCGAGCGCAGCGAATGTTCGCTCGACGAGTTCGACCGGCTCTTTGCCGAAGAATCCGCCGCCAGGGGCAGCCGCATTCCCGGACGCGACATCATCGAACTCCTCGCGGGCGACATCCGGCCCGAAATGGTGACGGCGCTGAAGCGCTGCAAGGAGCGCACGAAAGTGGGCTGCATCACCAACAATGTCTCCGCCGGCAAGGGCGCAGGCATGGCACGCAGCAGCGAGAAGGCCGAAGCCGTCGCAGAAGTCATGTCGCTTTTCGACCATGTCATCGAAAGTTCCAAGGTTGGTATCCGCAAGCCCGATCCGCGCATCTATCAGATGGCCTGCGAGGCCCTTGGGGTTTCCGCTGCGGCAAGCGTCTATCTCGACGATCTCGGCATCAATCTGAAGCCCGCGAAGGCACTCGGCATGACGACGATCAAGGTCGTCTCGCCGGAACAGGCGCTGAAGGATCTCGAGGCGGCGGTCGGCTTTCCCCTCGCTTGAGCGCAAGCACCGAGGGGCCTTAGACTTCTCCCCAACAAGAACATGGGGAGGATGTTCCAATGCTCAGGCCAAAGGCGAAGGCGATCGATCTTGGCGGCAAGCCGGATCTGAAAGATCCCGATCTCTATCTGCACGAGGAACATCACGGCGTGTTCCGCCGTCTGCGCGCGGAGGAGCCTGTCTACTGGAACCCGGAAGCGGACAGCACCGGCTTCTGGGCCATCACGCGCTATGACGACATCGAGGCGATCTCGAAGAACCCGAAAGTCTTTTCCTCGGCGAAGGACATGGGCGGGCATCGCATCTTCAACGAGAACGAGATCGGCGGAAACGCGACCGAAGCGAGCATGATCTCGATGGACCCGCCGGAACATGCGGGCTACCGGCGCATGGTGACGCCGGGCTTCGTACCGAAGAGGATTTCCGGTATGGAAGACCGCATCCGCGCGCGCGTGACGCGGCTTCTCGACAATCTACCGAAGACGGGCGATGCGGAATTCATTTCGGCCGTCGCAGCTGCGCTGCCGATCGAAGTGTTGGCCGAACTTTTCGGCGTGCCGGAAAGCGACGGCGCCAAGCTCTTCGAATGGTCGAATGCGACGGTGGGCGAGGACGACCCGGAGCTTCGCGTTTCCGACGAGTATATGCACAAGTGCCTGTCGGAAATGGCCGCCTATTCGGCGGGGCTCTGGCAGCAGCGGCTCGAAAAGCCCGGCGACGATCTCATTTCAATGCTCGCCCATTCGAAGATCGACGGGCAGTCGATGAGTTTTCCGACCTATATCGGGACCTTTATCCTGCTCGTCGTTGCCGGCAACGAGACGACGCGCAATTCGATCTCGGGCGGCCTGCTGGCGCTCTCCGAGAACCCGGCGGAGCGGCAGAAGCTTCTCGACGATCCATCGCTTATTCCAAGCGCGGTGCAGGAGATCGTGCGCTGGGTTAGCCCCGTGCTCCATATGCGCCGCACGGCGACCGAGGACACGGAAATCCGCGGGCAGAAGATCGCCAGGGGTGACAAGGTTGTGATGTGGTATGCCTCCGCCAACCGCGACGAAGACGCCTTTGACGATCCTTTCCGCTTCGACGTGACGCGCTACACAAAGCCCGATGCCGCAACGCAGCTTGGCTTTGGCGTCGGCCAGCATTTCTGTCTCGGATCGCGGCTTGCCGAATTGCAGCTCACGGTGCTGTTCGAGGAATTGTTGCGCCGCTTCCCGGACATTCATGTCTCCGGACCTGTACGCAGGCTTCGCTCGAACTTCATTTACGGCATCAAGGAAATGCCGGTGCGGTATACGCCGGAGGCCTGAGCCGCCAGTCGTCTTCGCGCCACCCCGCCTCAGGATAGAAAAAGGCCGCCGGATAACCGGCGGCCTTTTCATTCGGCAGTCGCGCCCTAGTGAACGGGCGCGGCCTGGCGGGCCATCGGGCGCTTGCGCGGCACGAGCTTTTCGAGCGTTACCGCGAGGGCCGGAAGCACGCTCACCGCCATGACCATGTTGACCATGAACATGAAGGCAAGCAGCAGACCCATATCCGCCTGGAATTTCAGGTCGGAGAAGGCCCAGGTCGACACACCCACCGCCAGCGTGAGCGCGGTGAAGAAGGTCGCCATGCCGGCTTCCTGCAGCGACTGACGGAAAGCGTCGCTCACCGTCATGCCCTCGCCCATGTAGTAGGGAACGCGGTTGTAGATGTAGTAGGCGTAGTCAACGCCGATACCGACAGCGAGCACCATCACCGGCAGCGTCGCCACGGTGAGACCGATCTGCAGCACTTCCATGAACCAGTAGCCGAAGAAAGTGCCGAAGGTGAGCGGCAGACAGCATGCAAGTACCGCACGCCAGTCACGATAGGTCAGCATGACGAGCGCGACGATAACCGCATAGACCCACATCATCATGGGCAATTCGGTTTCGGTGATCTCCTCGTTCACCGCCGCCTGCACACCCATGTTGCCGGAGGCGAGACGGATGGTGACGCCTTCCATGTGATTATTGGTGCGCCATTCCTTCACGGCCTCGACGGCGCGATTGATCGTGGTCGCCCTCGAGTCGCGCAGATAGAAACTGTGCGGAAGGATGGTGCAGTCCTGGTTATAGAGGGAGGAGGAACCCGGCACCGTGTTCGCCGCCTGGGCGAGCGCCGGCCGGTTGCGCGGAATGTCCTTCCATTTCAGATTGCCTTCGTTCCAGCCGGCGGCCGACCCCTTGATTGCAAAGGGAAGCGAACCGACCAGCGTCACGTCCGGCACGTTCTGCATGTACCACGAGAACTTGTTCAGGAACTGCATGTAGGGATATTGCACACAGCTATCGGCGGGCGTTTCCACCACGACGATCAGCACGTTGAGACCGAGCGCGTAGTCGGCGGCAATCTTGTTCGAGTCGATATTGTAGCGGGCATCGGGGCGAAGCTCCGGTGCGCCGGCATGAAGCGCGCCGACGTGGCGGTTCATCGCCTGATGGACCGCAATGCCGAAGAGGACCGTTGCACCGATCAGCACGAAGGGCGCGATCTTCGGATTTGCCACGAAGCCGAGCGAACGCATGATCTTCAGGCGAATTTCACGCGAGCGGTGTATGCGCTTGCGGAAATCGTCGTCGAACTTCATGTAGCTGACGAGCAACGGCAGCATGATCAGGTTCGTGAGAACTTTCAGGATGACGCCGATCGAAGCAGTGATCGCAAGTTCGCGGATCATCGTGACCGGGATCAGATAGAGCGTTCCGAAGCTCACCAGCGTGGTGATGAGCGCCATGGAGCCGGGCACGAAAAGCCGCGAGAAGGCGGAACGTGCGGCCGCCATGCCGTCGGCGCCCGCCTCCAATTCCGCGGTGACGACGTTGATCTGCTGCACACCGTGACTGACGCCGATGGCAAAGATCAGGAACGGCACCAGCACCGCCAGCGGGTCCAGACCATAGCCGAGGAAGGTAAGAAGGCCGAACTGCCAGACTACCGATGTCAGCGAGGCAAAGAGCGTCGCGGCGGTGAGCATGATCGAGCGGGCAAAGAGATAGAGCGCCAGCGCAGTCAGCGCGAAAGCGAGCGCAAAGAACCCGACCACCGTGCCCGCGCCATCCGCGATGTCGCCAACCAGCTTGGCGAAACCGATGATACGGACGGTATATTCGTCATTCTCGTATTTTGCGCGAATTTGACGCTCGAGCTTTGCGGCAAGGTCGAAATAGTCAAGGCGCTGGCCGGTCGACGGGTCGAAGTCCTGGAGTTCGGCAACGACCAGCGCGGAGCCGAAATCGTCGGCAACGAGACGGCCGACAAAACCGCCGCGAATGACGTTGCTCTGAATCTTCTGCAGGTTCTGTTCCGTCATAGAATCGGCGGTGACCTTGCCGGAAATGACATCGTCGGCGCTTATGCCGTCTTCGGTGATTTCGATGTAACGGGTGTTGGGCGTCCAGAGCGATGTCACCGTGTGACGGGAGACGCCGGGAAGGAAGAAGATGTCGTCGGTGAGGTCCTTGTAGACCTTGAAGAATTCCTTGGTCCAGACATCGCCCTCATTCGGTTCGAGAACCACGATGATGCGGTTCGAGCCGAAGAGCTGCTCGCGATATTCGGTGAAGGTCTCAATATATTCGTGACCGATCGGGAGCTGCTTGTCGAAGCCTGCATCCATGCGCAGCTGAAGCGCATAAAAGCCCGTCAGGACCGTGAAGACGAAAAGGCCAAGAAGGATGATCGAGCGGAGGCTAAAAACGACATTCTCGAGAAGTTTAATCATCGACTGTACCCATCATTCCCCTCGCCGCGCTCCACAAGCGGAGCGTGGCCCGTTGCAAATCACAATTCCGCCGTGTCGCTGCCGGGACGCGGTTCAGCGTCCTTCGCCAGCGGCCCCGGCCGGCCTTTTGACTTCCGGAGGATTGCCCGCTTTCGCTGCGGGGCGGCCTCGAAGGACCGCATATCCCCGATGTTTGCGGGAGATCTGCCTGTCAGGACAGAACACCGCCTTGTCATTCTATCGGGGTTAAGCCCCCTCCCAAGACGCCGGTCTCTTTTCCCGGCTAACGGCGCTTCCCCGCGCTGCCGGACCGGACCGGTCATCCTTGCTGATATTCACCTACCACATTCGGGGCCAATTTGTAACAGTTGCGTAGCTCTAATCCGCGAAGTCGCGCGCAAAATCGTCCTTTTCAGCAAAGTTGACGTAAGCGTCATTTTTAACTTGACGCTAGGGAGAGGCACCCTATTCTCTCGTTCCAAAGAATAGACCGGCGCGAGGGCAGCGGCCCCGCAAGTCCGGCATTGGACGTTTCCGGCCCCTTGAGGGCCGCCCCTTTCTGGAGGACCCGATGACCGAAATTCGGCAGATCACCAAAGACAATGCCTATGACGCCGTCGCGCCGGACGATTTTCCCGCGATGATGGACGTCGACCGCTACAACGCGCGCTCGACCGCCTTCGACAAGATCATCTCCGCGACCCACGACCATTTCTGGGATCCGCTCGACACGAAGTACATCGACTTCTCCGAACCCTTCGATCTCGAAAATCAGATGGTGATGCCCGAAGAGATGGTGCCGGAACTGCGCCTTCCCTGCGTGCAGGCGCTGGACCGCAAGGCGCAGATCAAGCTCGCCAATGAAAGCGCCCGCTGGGCCCTTTCCTCCATCCTTCACGGCGAACAGGGCGCGCTGAACCTTTCGGCCTCGCTCTGCCACATTCTCCGCGACCCGGGCGCCCAGGAATATGCGGCGAACCAGACCCGCGAAGAGGCCCGCCATGTGACGGCCTTTGCGAAGTACGTGCAGGCGCGCTGGGGCAAACCGCTCCCGGTCGGCACGACGCTGGGCGGCCTGCTGACCAACATCGTCGGCGCGCCGGAAGTCTACAAGAAGATCGTGGGCATGCAGATGCTGGTCGAAGGCCTCGCCATGGGCGCCTTCGCGACGCTTTATGCGAAGTCGAACGACCCGCTCCTCGTCAAGCTGACGCAGCTCGTGATGACGGACGAAGCCTTCCACCACAAGTTCGGCAAGATCTGGGCCGACCGCACGATCCCGAACCTCTCGGAAGAAGAGCAGAACATCATCGAAGACTGGGCGGCCGAGTGCTTCCAGACGCTGCTGTTCAACCTCGTGAACCCCGAGCAGAAGCAGGTAATCTACGGCGAGTTCGGCCTCGACTGGCAGCAGGTCCAGCTCGAGATGCTGGAAGCCTTCGGCGACGACGACCGCCGCGAAGCGATGAAGGAAGGCACGAACATCTTCCGCGTGCTCATCAAGACGCTGCTCAAGGCCGGCATCATCACCGACCGCACCAAGGCCTTCTATGCGACCTATGTCGACATGGAAGAGCTGAGGAGCGAAGGCGACCGCATGGTCGGCGACGATATTGCCGAGGACGGCATCCGCTATCTGCAGAAGATCAATTTCGGCACCAATGTAGACGCTCTGAAGAACGTCACGGTGTCGGCCGCGGAGTAAGTTGCGCAAGCGTAGACGAGTGCTGTTCCCTCACACTCGTTCCCCCTCGATCAAACTGGGCGGCTTCTAAGGAAGCCGCCCTTTCTGTTTGGGAAATTAAAAGAAAAGCCGGGCGCGGATTTCTCCGGCCCGGCTTTTATTTCAGCAAGCGGACTTTATCAGTGCTTGCGCTTCGGCAGCTCGACCATCATCTGCTCGTAGCCCTTGACGAAAGCGGAGTGGACGCGGGTCGGCTCGGCGAGAACGCGGATCGGCTCGTCCGGCCAACGCTTCAGGATTTCTTCCCAGACGATGCGGAGCTGCATCTCGGCAAGACGGTTGCCCACGCAGCGGTGGATGCCGAAGCCGAAGGAAAGGTGCTGACGGGCGCGATCGCGGTCGATCACGAGCTGGTTCGGATTGGAGATCACATCCTCGTCGCGGTTGCCCGAGACGTACCACATGGCAACCTTGTCGCCTTTCCTGATCTTCTTGCCGCCAAGCTCGATATCCTGCAGCGCGGTGCGGCGCATATGGGCGAGCGGTGTCTGCCAGCGGATGATTTCCGCCACCATGTTCGGGATCAGCGACGGGTTCGCCTGCAGCTTGCGATACTGCTCGGGGAACTTGTTGAGCGCATAGAGACCGCCGGTGATGGAATTGCGCGTCGTGTCGTTGCCGCCGACGATGAGGAGGATCAGGTTTCCGAGATACTCCATCTTGTCCATGTTGCGGGTCGACTCGCCATGCGCAAGCATCGAGATGAGATCGTTGCCGGGCTCGCGCGCATTCACGCGCTCGTTCCAGAGGCCGATGAAGTAATCGGCGCATTCCAGAAGCTCGGCGCGGCGCTGTTCTTCGGATTCGATGACGCCGGAATCTTCAGACGCGGTCGCAACGTCGGACCAGCGCGTCAGCTTGCGGCGCTCCTCGAAGGGGAAGTCGAACAGCGTGGCGAGCATCTGCGTCGTCAGCTCGATCGAGATGCGATCCACCCAGTCGACCGGCTGCTGCGTATCCATTTCGTCGAGCAGCTTGCCGGCACGTTCCCGGATCGTGCTTTCGAGCTTGGCGAGGTTTGCAGGGGCGACGATCGGGCTCACCACCTTGCGCTGGTCGTCATGCTTGGGCGGGTCCATCGCAATGAACATCGGCAGCTTGAAGTCCTCGTCCTGGTCGCGCAGCGTGATGCCGCCTTCCGAGGAGAAGACCTGGTGGTTCGTGTCTACCGCCATGATGTCGTTGTACTTCGTCACCGACCAATAGGGACCGAACTCCTCATTCGAGGCGCAGTAATGAACCGGCGCTTCCTTACGGAGACGTTCGAAATAGGGCCACATCGTATCGGTCTTGAAGAGTTCGGCGCGGCCGACATCGATTTCCTCAAGCGGCATCGAATAGGCCTGCTCGCGCGCTTCGTCGATTTCATATTTGACGGCTGCGTCACTCATGGGGTTCCTCCGGTTTCTGGCGGCTTGCCTTCGTTGTTCTCATTATTCCGTTACGTCAATCATAGCGGAATTTGCGGACCAGTCATACGCAAAATGGCAGGCGTGTCACTTTAAATTCCATCAAGCCTAGCACCCAAAATCCAGCAGCAAAATGACGGAAGCGTCATTTTCATCGAAAACCCTCTTTCCCCGCCGCGAAAACCGGCCTGCGCAAAATGACGCAGGCGTCACTTTTACATTGCTTGTGCAGCGCACAAATACCCACACTCCAACTAAGGAAATTGGCCGCAAGCCGGATGGAGAGCGGCCAGGCCAGTGCCGTCCAGCGACATGGAGATTGAGATGACGCAGACCCGCCAGATCACCAAGGACAATGCCTATGACGCCGTCTCGCCGGATGACTTCCAGGCGATGATGAACACGGAGCGCTATAACCGCCGCTCCTCCGCCTTCGACAAGATCATCTCGGCGACGCATGACCATTTCTGGGATCCGCTCGACAAGAAATATATCGACTACAGCGAGCCCTTCGATCTCGAGCATGAAATGGCGATCGACCCGCAGCTCGTGCCGGAACTGAAACTGCCCTGCTTCGAGAAACTGTCCGAAAAGGAAAAGGTACGCTTCGTGAACGAGACGGCGCGCTGGATGATGTCGGCGATCCTGCATGGCGAGCAGGGCGCGCTCAATCTCTCCGCCTCGCTCTGCCACATCCTGCTCGATCCGGGCGCACAGGAATATGCGGCAAACCAGGCGCGCGAAGAAGCCCGCCATGTGACGGCCTTCGCAAAATATGTGCAGGTGCGCTTCGGCAAGCCGCTTCCCTGCGGTGAGACGCTGGCAAACCTTCTCTCAGAGATGGTCAATGCCAAGGAGGTCTACAAGAAGATCGTCGGCATGCAGCTTCTCGTCGAAGGCCTTGCCATGGGCACCTTCGCCACCTTCTTCAACACGGCGCGCGATCCGCTGCTCGTGAAGCTCTGCCAGCTTGCGATGACGGATGAAGCCTTCCACCACAAGTTCGGCAAGATCTGGGCCGACCGCACGATCCCGAAGCTTGCGCCGGAAGAGCGCGACATCATCGAGGACTGGGCCGCGAATGTTTTCCAGACGCTGCTCTTCAACCTCGTGAACCCCGAACAGAAGAAGCTCATCTATGCCGATTTCGGCCTCGACTGGCGCGAAGTGCAGGCCGAGATGCTGGAAGCGGTGACGGATGAAGACCGGCGCGAAGGCATGAAGGATGCGGCCAATGTCTTCCGCGTTCTCGTCAAGACGCTGCTCAAGGCCGGCATCATCACCGACCGCACCAAGGGCTTCTATGCGACATATGTGGACATGGAAGAGCTGAAGAACGAGGACGACCGCATGGTCGGCGACGATATCGCCGAACAGGGCATCAACTTCCTGAAGACGGTCAATTTCGCCAAGCGCCGCAATCCGATGCAGAGCGCGGCGGCGGAATAGGTTTCCCGACGGGTCCTCTCCAGAGGGAATGACTTGGGGCGGCTTCCGCCGGAGCCGCCCTCCTTTTTTGCGACTGCTTTTCCCATGCGGCTGATAAAGTGCGGCGCCATGACCGACACTCACGCCGCCATTTCCGCCGAGATTCCCGATCTGCCGCAAGGCCCCTGGCCAGTTCTTGGCGAAGGCGTGTGGGGCACGATGCATGACCTTGGCGACGGCAGCGTTCTCAAACTCGTGCGCCGCAATGGCGGGCTCGGCACGGGCGAGAGCAAGCATTACCGCGAAGTGACGGCGCTCGGATTTTTGCAGCAGATCGAGGGCGTCCGCCTGCCCCGGCTTGTCGCTGCAGGACGATTTTCCAATCCATACGGATTTTCAGGGCCGCCGCTTGCGGGATGGCTCCGCCTTGAAAAGCTCGACGGGCAGCCAGTCGACGAAGGTGGCATCTATGCGCTGCGCGGCGAGGAGCGCGAAAGGCTCGGCGAGGAGATCGGCGCGGCGCTGGCGCATTTCCATCGCGCAGGCGAGGCATTGGCTGCAGAAGCGGTAAAGCTCGGTAGTCCGGCGCTCAGAAGCATTTCGGAAGCGATGACACGGATCAATGACCCGTCTCTTCGCGTGCGGCTTGAAAACCTCAAGGAAATGATCGCGGGCGAAGACGCGCAGCACGTCTTTCTGCATGGCGATGTGAATTTTTCCAACTTGCTCGCGGCACGCGGGCAGCGCCCGGCACTGGTCGACTTCGCGGAAGCGGGTGTGGGCTTCGCCGAGGAAGACTTCCGGCATTTCGACAATCCGGGGCCGCTGCGCGATGCGATTTTCCGCTCCTATGCGGCGGTGTCGGGCCGGCAGATCGACGAGATGCGCTTCCGCATGGGCATTGCCGTCAATGCGGCGGTGTCGCTTGCGCTCGGCAGCAATGCAGGACATCCGCGCGAGGGCATGCGCCGCGTCAGTTTTCTGGACGAGGCCTTGCGGCGCGCCGGCATCGAGGACTAGCGTCTCTCATGGCAAAGGACGATCTTCCGGACCTCCCCGAAATGGAGATGGACGAGTTCCGCCTCTTCGACGGACGTCAGTCGGCGACAGCGGCAGGCGTGCAGCGCGGCGTCTGCCGGCTGCTCGCGCAGATGGGCTATGCGCCGGTGACGGAACTCACGCTGGCGACCGGGCGGCGCGTCGATATTCTGGCTCTCGGCCCGAGGAACGAAATTGCCGTCATCGAAATCAAGTCGAGCCTCACCGACTACCGGACGGATGCGAAGTGGGAGGAATATCTCGACTTCTGCGACCGCTTCTATTTCGCCGTGCCGCCGGAATTTCCGCGCGAGATCATTCCCGAAGATGTGGGCCTCGTCGTTGCGGACCGCTATGGCGCCGAAATTCTCCGCGAGGGCCCGGTGACGCCGCTGCCGGCGGCCCGGCGGAAGAAACTGACGCTTCATGCCGCACGCATCTCGGCGCGGCGGGTACACCGGTTTCTGGAGCCGGAGTGATATGTTGACGTTATACGTATAACGTACTATTTTCCTTCTCGTGATAGGCAGTTTTGCAAGCAAGGACACGGAGCGCCTCTGGAACCGGCAACCGGTTGCACGGTTCCGCGCATTTGAACGCATTGCCCTGCGCAAGCTGGCGCAGCTCGATGCCGCTAAATCCATTGACGACCTGAAATTTCCGCCCGGCAACAGACTGGAGTCGTTGAAAGGCAATCGAAAGGGACAGATGTCCCTTCGCATCAACGACCAATGGCGAATCTGCTTTGTCTGGAAGGACGGACGGCCCGAAAGCGTTGAAATTGTTGACTATCACTGATGTCGCGAGGCAGATGAAGATGGCGAAGATAGACCCCATTCATCCCGGTGAAGTGCTTGCCGAGGATTTCATGAAGCCCCTGGGCCTGAGCGCCAATGCGCTCGCGCGGAAGCTCGGTGTGCCCGCAAACCGGATCAGCGCGATTGTTGGCGGACGGCGGGACATTTCGCCCGACACCGCGCTCCGTCTCGAACGGGCATTCGGTTCGTCAGCCGAGTTCTGGCTCAATCTGCAGGCGCGATTTGACCTGGAAACGGCGCGCGACCAGATCGACAAGAAAGAACTCTCATCGATCAAGGCCATTCAGGCAGCCTAGGAGAATTCACTTCGGCGCGCGCTTGGCGAGGATGCGTTGCAGCGTGCGGCGATGCATATTGAGGCGGCG
Organism: Parvibaculum sp.; assembly: GCF_046297875.1. Taxonomy (GTDB): domain Bacteria; phylum Pseudomonadota; class Alphaproteobacteria; order Parvibaculales; family Parvibaculaceae; genus Parvibaculum. The sequence goes on from NZ_JBKBHD010000001.1 coordinate 792,666, forward strand.
GGCCGTTTCCGAAACATTGCGGTCGCAAAGCTCGTAGACGCGCTGGATATGCTCCCAGCGCACACGATCCGCCGACATCGGATTCTCGGGCGGGTCCGCTTTGTCGCCGCCGGTTGCGAGAAGGGCCGCCTCGATCTGGTCGGCATCTGACGGTTTGGCGAGATAGTCGACCGCGCCGAGTTTCACCGCCGTCACCGCGGTCGCAATGTTGCCGTAGCCCGTCAGCACCACAATGCGCGCTTCCGGCCGCACCTCCTCAAGCGTCGCCACCACATCGAGCCCGTTGCCATCCTCAAGCCGCATGTCGACCACGGCAAAGCCCGGCTTTCTGGTGCGGGCAAGCTCCTTGCCTTCCTTCACCGTATTGGCGGTCATCACCTCGAAACCGCGACCCTCCATGGCGCGGGCAAGCCGGGTGAGAAAGGGAACGTCGTCATCCACCAGCAACAGGGTGCGGTCTTCCGGGATTACGGGGGCTTCGCCCTCGGGCGCTTGAGTCGTCTTTGTCACTTTCAGTCCAATCTCCGTCGGCGTTGCGCGATTTTAGGCCAAAGCGCGGCACAAAGCCAAGCGCGCCTCAGGAATGACCCGCCTGCGGAAAGGCGGGTTCGGCCTCGACGATGCGGCGCGGCCAGCGCACCGAGATTTCAGCACCGGGCTGGCGGTCCGCCCTGTTACCGATCTCGACGGTGGCACCCGTTCGCTCGAGCAAGGTCTTGCCAATGAAAAAGCCCAATCCCATGCCTTCGTGGTCGCCATCGCTCGGGGACCGAAGACGCTTGTCGCGCGGACGCGTCGTTACGTAGGGCTCGCCGAGCTTTTCGAGCACATCGGGCGCGAAGCCCGGTCCGTCATCAGTGATGGTCACGCTGACATGGTTCTTGCCGTAGCGGGCGATGACGGCCACTTCATTGCGCGCGAAGTCCGCCGCATTCTCGATGAAGTTGCCAAGACCGTAGAGCATTTCCGGGCGGCGCCAGATTTCCGGTTCGGACGCGTCCGGTTCGTCGGATATTGTCTCTATACGGAAGAATACATCCATGTCGCGGTGAGGCGAGACCACCTCGTCCAGCAGGCCGTGCAGCGGCAGGCGCAGATAGATAGCATCGGCGTCGACCGGCTCCCGGGACAGGCGAGAGAGAATGTCCTTGCACCGTTCGGCCTGACTGTTGAGCAGGGCGAGGTCTTCCTTCATTTCCTCCTCGCTCATTTTGCCGCGCATCAGCTCCTTCGAGACGAGCGAGATGGTGCCGAGCGGTGTGCCAAGTTCGTGGGCGGCGGCGGCGGCAAGACCGTCAAGCGCCGAAAGGCGCTGCGCGCGCGCGAGCACGAGCTGCGTCGCGGCGAGCGCCGCCGACATGCGACGCGATTCCTGCGAGACGCGCCAAGCATAGGCTGCCATGAAGCCGAGGCCGAGCAGCAAGGCGATCCAGTGGCCGGTGACATAAAGCGGCGGCAGGTCCGGTGTTTCTCCCGGCCGCCAGGGCAGCGGCATGTGGAACCAGGCAAGCAAGGTTACATAGGTGAAAGCCTGCGCAAGCAGGAGCCCGGTGGAGAGCAGAGAGAGTGTGGAAGCCGAGATGGCGACAGGCGCCATGAAAAGAAGCGCGAAGGGGTTTTGCATGCCGCCCGTGAGAAAGATCAGCACGGCAAGCTGCGCAAGGTCGATCGCCAGATAGATGGCCGCCTGCCAATCGGGCAGCCGCATGGAGGAGCGGTAGCGCAATGTGAGAAAGACATTGAGCCATGCGGACGCGGCAATCACGGCGAGGCAGGCGCCGAGCGGCAGCGGGAAACCGAGCACGAAATGCACGATCAGCACGGCGGCGAGCTGACCGGCGATCGCAAGCCAGCGCAGGATGACCAGCGTCTGCAGGCGCACCTGTCCGCTCGGGTCGCCTTGCATGACACGTCCGGCGAGAAAGTTCTGCCTCAGCCAGCGCATTGCCACGCGATCATCTATCGTGCTCATCGGCCGCTCCGTCCGGTTTCACGGCGCGGAGTTTAGTGCGTCAGACGCGATGCGTCATGTGTCAGAAGGGGAACAAGGCGGATCGCCCCATCAGGCATTGGACGGCCAGGCACCTGCAAGTGGCCTCGTCTCGCCGATCCGCATGATCCAGGTATCCTCGCTTGCATAGCCCATTTCATCGGCTGCCTTGAGGAAGCGCACCGGCGGCTCGAAGGGAGGCTCGATAGTAAGAAGGACGGTGCCCCAATGCATGCCAACGATGCGGCGCGCCTTGAGATCGAGCCCCATCTGTACCGCCTCCTCTGGCGTTGCGTGAGAGGCCTTCATCATTTCGCGGGGCTCGTAGGCACCGATCCCGAGAAGCGCGGTATCGAAAGGCCCGTAGGCCTCGCCGATTTCGCGGAAGACGGGGCCATAGCCCGAGTCACCGCCGAAAAAGACATGATGATGCTCGCTTTTGAGCGCGAAGCCTGCCCAGAGCGTCCGGTTGGTGTCGAAGCCGGAGCGCCGCGACCAATGCACCACCGGAAGGGCGGTGATGGAGACACCGCGCACTTCATGGCGCTCATGCCAGTCGAGTTCAATGACATTGGGAAAGCCGCGCTCACGGAAGAAGCGGCCGAGCCGGAGCGGAACAACGACCGTCATGCGGTTCTTGCCGGGTAGCCGGGCAAGGGCTCGTTCATCGAGATGGTCGTAATGATTGTGGCTCACGGCCAGAATGTCGATCTGGGGCAGCGCCGAAATCGGCACGCCGGATTTTACATAGCGGCGCGGGCCGAGGCCCGCGGGGCCAGCAAATGTCGTGAGATAGGGATCGGTCAGAACGGTGAGACCGCCGACACGCATGAGAAACGAGGCATGGCCGAGCCAGGTCAGATAGTCCTCGCTGCCATCGGCATGTGTCTGCAGGTCGCGCACGGCGGCAGCGCGCGGCACGACATGGCCCTCCGGCACCTCGACCTTGCGCGCGCCCATCTTGAGCATTTCGAGAAAGAAGGGGCCGGCATGGCGCATCCGGCCCTGACCGCGGCTTGGACAGCCCTTCGGATTGCGGAAGGTGCCGTCGGCCAGATGATGCCAGGGCTTGCCCGGCGCGACTTCTTCCTCGCGCGTTTCGGCGCCTGCCTCTGCCGTCCGTTTCGATGAGGCTCCGCGATCTGTCATTGCACCTTCGGCCAGAATGTCACTGTCATAGAGATAGGGTCTCGCGGCGCAGGAGCAAGAGGCGCTGGCGTCAGCCGCCGGCGGCGCGCAGCACGGTGGCGATTTCGCGGAAATGGGATTCTTCCGCAAGGTCAAGCGCAGAGCGGCCGGTCATGTCCGTCACATGGATATCGACTCCGTGACGGATGAGGGTTTCGACAATCGCTGCCTGGCGGGCACGGGTCGCAATGAAGAGCGGCAGATCGCGGTTCGCGCCGGCTCGGTTCGGATCGGCGCCTGCCTGCAGCAGCACTTCTGCAATATCTGCCCGGCCGGAAAGTGCGACGACGGTGAGCGGCGTCGAGCCGTCCGGCGCACGGCGGTTTGGGTCGGCGCCATATTCGAGCAGCAATTCGACCGTCGAACGGTGGCCGTTGGCGGCGGCAAGCAGCAGCATCGGGATCCGGTCGCGGCCCGTTTCGTTCGGCGAAACGCCCTTTATCAGCTCGGGCTTCAGCTTGTCGTTATTGCCTGTCCGTGCGGCATGGACCGTTTCGTTGTCGATGATGTAGTTCGTCGGACCGCCGGGCTGGAAGGCGGATGCGGGCACCGACAGGCAGAGCGACAGAAAGAGGGCCGCGAAGACCGCGCCTGCGGGACGTGTCATTTTGCCGCCGGAACGGGTTCTCAGGTGCCGAAACATTGTTCACAACGCTCGTTTGACGCTAGACAGATACCGAAAGGGCCCGAAATGGCCCAACCCGGCTCAGTATAGACCATTGCGCCGCCTGCGCACCCTTTTGAGGGTGTGCCGCGCGGCAGGAGGACAGGGATGACGCGAAACGGCAAAATCGCCCTTGCGGCAGGCATCCTCTTTGCCATCATCGCAGGACTTGCGCTTTCCGAACTCGTGATCGGCAATGCGGAAAACCGCAATCCCGGCGGGTCGTCGGCGGGTGCACCAAGCGTTGGCGGGCCGTTTACCCTCGTCAACCATCGTGGCGAGACTGTGACCGAGCAGGATTTCAGGGGCCGCTACATGCTGCTCTATTTCGGCTTCACTTTCTGCCCGGATATCTGCCCGACGGAACTCGGCGTCATGTCCGCGGCGGTCAATGCGCTGGGCGAAAAGGGCGAGCAGGTCACACCCGTGCTCATCACCATCGACCCCGAGCGCGACACGCCGGAAGTGCTGGCGCGCTATGTGGCTCTGTTCCACCCGCGCCTCACCGGGCTGACGGGCACACCCGAACAGATCGATGCTGCCGCCAAGGCCTGGCATGTCTATTACGGCAAGGTCGAAGATGAGAGTGTCAGCGAGGCCTACACGATGGACCATTCCTCCATCGTTTTCCTGATGGGGCCGGGTGGGGAATACCTCAAGCTCTTCCGGCCGCAGACGCCGCCCGACGAAATGGCACGCGAGATCGCCAAGCATCTGGGCTGAGGCAAAAGGTCAGGGTTGCTGCGCTTTTCTGTGCCTTGACGCCTTTCCGGGCCCGGATTATGGTCGCCGCCATGGAATGTAACCGGCATATCGCTCCGGCCTTCGGCCTTGACCTCGCGCTTCTTCGGCGCGCGCTTCTCTGCGCCTGAGCGCAGAAAACATTCCCCTTCCGACATTTTCCGACTAATCCTTGCGCCGCGTCAGCGCCACTGACCCGCGATGCGTGCGCCGCGCCGTTCAAGAAGCGAGAAAGCCCATGTTGAAGAACCCGTCCGACAAATACCGGCCCTTTCCGCCGGTGCCCCTGACCGACCGGCAATGGCCCAACAATGCCATCACCAAGCCGCCGATCTGGATGAGCACCGATCTCCGGGACGGAAATCAGGCGCTATTCGAACCGATGAATGCGGAGCGGAAGCTGCGCATGTTCGAGATGCTGGTGAAGATCGGCTTCAAGGAAATCGAGGCCGGTTTTCCTTCGGCCTCCGACACGGATTTCGGCTTCATCCGCAAGCTCGTCGAAGGCGGCTTTGTGCCCGACGATGTGAAGGTGGAAGTGCTGACACAGGCACGGCCCGAACTCATCTCGCGCACGATGGAATCGCTGCAGGGCGCGAAGAACGCCATCGTCCATGTCTACAATGCGACAGCGCCGAATTTCCGTGAAGTCGTTTTCCAGCAGGGCAAGCAGGGCGTAAAGGCGATAGCAACCGAAAGCGCGCACCAGATCAAGGAAATCGCCGCGAAGATGCCGGAGACGAACTGGACCTTCCAGTACAGTCCGGAAGTCTTTTCCGGCACCGAACTCGATTTCGCCAAGGAAGTCGTGGATGCGGTGACGCAGGTCTGGGACGCAAACCCGGAACGCAAGGTCGTCATCAACCTGCCTGCGACGGTGGAAATGGCGACCCCGAACATATATGCCGACCAGATCGAATGGATGCATCGCAACCTCGAGCGGCGCGACGGCATCATTCTGTCCGTACACCCGCATAATGACCGTGGCACGGCGGTTGCCGCCGCCGAACTTGCCGTCATGGCCGGTGCCGATCGTGTGGAAGGCTGTCTCTTCGGCAATGGCGAGCGCACGGGCAATGTCGATCTCGTAACGCTGGCGCTCAATCTCTACAGCCAAGGCATTCATCCGGGTCTCGATTTCTCGCAGATCAACGAGATTGCGCGCACCGCGGAATATTGCACGCAGCTGCCGATCCATCCGCGCCATCCTTATGTGGGCGATCTCGTCTTCACGGCGTTTTCGGGTTCGCATCAGGATGCGATCAAGAAGGGCTTTGCGGCCTACAAGCCGGGCGACATCTGGCAGGTGCCCTATCTGCCGCTCGATCCGAAGGATCTCGGCCGCACCTATGAATCGATCATTCGCGTGAACAGCCAGTCCGGTAAGGGCGGCGTGTCGTACCTCCTCGAAACGGAGTATGACCTTCGGCTGCCGCGCCGGTTGCAGGTCGAGTTCAGTCAGGCCGTTCAGAAGGTAACCGACGACAGCGGCAAGGAAGTGCGCGCCGCCGACATCTGGGCGATTTTCGAGAAGGAATATCTGACCCGGAAGGAACCCATCGAATACGTCTCCCACACGCTGTTCGACGAGGGCGGCAAGCAGGGCGTGAAAATCCGTGTGCGGCGCTTCGGCAAGGAAGAGCAGCTCGAGGGCTTCGGCAATGGCCCGATCGATGCGGCGATGGCGGCGCTGAAACTCGGCATCGAACTGCGCCACTATGAAGAGCACTCCATCGGCTCGGGCACGGACGCTAAGGCGGTTGCCTTCATGGAAGTGGCCGACCCCGAACATGCCGGCGACATGTTCGGCGTCGGCATCGATGCGAACATCATCACCGCCTCCTACAAGGCGATGATTTCGGCAGCGAACCGTGCGGCCTCGCGGCGGCCGCAAGAGGAGTGGACGCGGCTCTGCGGCGGCGGGCAGTAATCCCCGCAAATAGGGGCTTTTGCCGCGAGACTGCTGCGGTTTTGTCATGAAAGCCGGCACCCCGGCTGAAGGAAGGCCCTGCCCGATTGCGGGCGGGGCCTTTTCTTTCCGTAATGCGAATGCAAAAATCCTCTTGGAGGCGCCCCTCTGCAAGCCTACATTAATTGTTGCGCTGCAACATTGAGGCGCGGGGGAGGATCGGGCAGCGGCGAGACGCCGGGCGCCCATCCGAATCGAGGTAGAGCGTGCTGTATCATATTTATGAACTGAACCATGCGGCCGTGGCGCCGTTCCGCGCGGCCGCCGAAGTGAGCCTCTGGGCGCTTCGCCATCCGCTCAACCCCTTTGCCGAAAGTTTCGCGCACAAGACGCTGGCGGCGGCAATCGACGTTTTCGAGACGACGACGCGGCGCTACGGCAAACCGGAATTCGGCCTGCATGAGACGGAAGTGAACGGCAAGCCGGTGCCTGTGACCGAACGGACCGTCTGGCAGCGGCCTTTCTGCAAGCTCATCCATTTCGAGCGCGAGCCCTCTGCGATGAAGGGTGTGGCGCCGCAGCAGAAGCTTCTGATCGTCGCGCCGCTTTCCGGCCATTTCGCGACGCTGCTTCGCGGCACGGTGGAAGCGATGCTACCCTTCCATGAAGTCTATATCACTGACTGGGAAGACGCCCGCAAAGTTCCGTTCACGGAAGGTTCCTTCGATCTCGACGACTACATCGACTATGTGATCGATATGTGCCACATGCTCGGGCCGGACGTGCATCTGCTCGCCGTCTGCCAGCCCTCGGTGCCGGTCTTTGCAGCGGTGGCCGTGATGCACGACAATGACGATCCTTGCGTCCCGCTCAGCATGACGCTGATGGGCGGGCCGATCGATACGCGCGAAAGCCCGACGGAAGTGAACCGGCTCGCGACCGAGCGCGGCACCGAATGGTATGAGCGCAATGTCATTACCACCGTTCCCTGGCCGCATCCGGGTGTGATGCGCCGCGTCTATCCGGGCTTCGTGCAGCTTTCGGGTTTCATGGCGATGAATATCGACCGCCACATGGACGCGCACTGGAACTATTTCGACCACATGGTCGAGGGCGATGGCGACTCGGCGGAAAAGCATCGCGAGTTCTATGACGAGTATCTCTCCGTCATGGACATGACGCAGGAATTCTATCTGCAGACGGTGGACGAGGTTTTCGTGAAGCACTCGCTGCCGAAGGGCGAGTTCATGCATCGCGGCAAGCCGGTGCGCCCGGCCGCCATCACAAAGACCGCGCTGATGACGGTCGAGGGCGAAAAGGACGATATTTCGGGCGTCGGCCAGACCAGGGCCGCGCACAAGCTCTGCACCAGCCTGCCGGACCGGATGAAGACCCATTGGGAGCAGCCGGGCGTCGGCCATTACGGCGTTTTCAACGGCTCGCGCTGGAAAAATGAAATCGCGCCGCGCGTGCGCGACTTCATGGCGATGCATGCAAAGCGGTAGGCAGGTCTACTTCGCGAAGATCTGCGCCTCGTCCTGAAACGACTTGAACTCGAGCGCATTGCCCGAGGGATCGCGGAAGAACATGGTGGCCTGCTCGCCGGGAAGCCCCTTGAAGCGGATATGGGGTTCGATCTCGAAGGCGACACCCGCCGCGCGGAGCCTTTCGGCCAGTTCGTGCCATTCATCCCAGCCAAGGATGAGGCCGAAATGGGGAACCGGCACATGGTCGCCATCGACCTCGTTCTTCACGGCATCCCGCCCGGTTTCAGCCCCTGCACCTGCGGCACCGGCGCACTGGCCCGCGGGGTCGAGATGGGCGACGATCTGATGACCGTAGAGATCGAAGTCGACCCAGTGTTCGTCCGAGCGCCCTTCGGGGCAGCCGAGCAGGCGGCCGTAAAAATCTCTGGCACTTGACAGATCGTGGACCGCGAAAGCGAAATGGAATCGTGGCATTCTTGACATGATTCGAACCTATCTCTTTTGCCTTCGGACAGGAAAGACCAGACCGTTGTCATCACCCGCCGGAACGCGGGATTTGGGCTCGACCGCATTATGAACAAACCAGTGAAGCCTGCTTCGCTCCATCTCGACTATATCCATATCGACGGAAGGGCCGTGCCGGTGACGGTTCGCCACAACCCGAGGGCGAAGCGCATGATCGTGCGCGTAGACCTCGCCGCCGGCTCCGTTCAGGTGACGGCGCCTTCGCGGGGCAGCGTTGGCAAGGCGCTGCTCTTTGCCCGCGAGCAACGCGACTGGATTGCCGAACGTCTCGACCGGGTACCGCCGCCGGTACCCTTCCGCAACGGCGCGCATATTCCCTATCGCGGCAAGGAACATGTGGTCCGCTATATCGGCGCGAGGCGCGAGGACGCGATGGAGCGCGGCCCCGTCTGGCGGGTGCGCAGCATCGACACGGGCGGGCTCCCGGAAATCCGCGTGACCGGCCATCCCGATTTCGTGCAGCGGCGCGTGACCGACTGGCTGAAGGGAAAGGCTCGGGACGAACTCAACGAACGCGCGCTTTTCTATGCCGAGCAGTTCGACGTGCGGCCTTCGCGCATCACGGTGCGCGACACGACCACGCGCTGGGGTTCGTGTTCGCCGTCGCGCGCGCTCTCCTTTTCATGGCGGCTCATTCTCGCGCCCTCCTATGTGCTCGAATATGTGGCGGCCCATGAAGTGGCGCATATCAGGCACATGAATCACGCGCCGCGCTTCTGGGCGCTGGTGGAAGAGGCGATACCGAATTACGAGCCTGCAAAACGCTGGCTCGAACTCAACGGCCCGGGCCTGCATCGCTTCGGCGCCGACCCGGTTGGAATTTTCGCAGGCGGAGCCCGCGGAAATTACTATCCGGCCCGATGAGGCTTTCGCCCGGCACGGCGGCTTTCACCGTGTTTCTGGCCGGGCTGACGGCGGTGGGGCCGCTGTCGACCGACATGTATCTGCCGTCGCTCCCGGCGATTGCCGAAACCTTCGGCGCATCGACAGGTGCAACGCAGCTTACCCTCAGTGTGCATCTGATCGGCTTTGCCGGATCGCAGCTTTTCTACGGGCCGCTGGCCGACCGCTATGGCCGCCGCCCGGTGCTGCTCGGCGGCTTCGTGCTCTACATTATCGGCTGTTTCGTTTCGCTCTTCGTTGCCACCATCGACCAGCTGATCGCGGCACGGCTGCTGCAGGCGGTAGGTGGCGGCGCATCCGTGGTGCTGGCGCGGGCGATCGTGCGCGATCTCTATGAAGGGCCGGAGGCGGGGCAGATGCTCGCCAAGATGGCGGCGATCATGGGGCTTGTGCCGGCGGCGGCGCCCATGCTTGGGGGCGTGATCGAGGATCTTTACGGCTGGAAAGCGAATTTCATCGCGATGGGCGCTTTCGGCGCCGTGCTTGCCGCAATTGTGATGACGAGCCTCGACGAGACGCTGCCCGCGGCGCGGCGGCAAAGCGCGGCGCCTGCCGCGATCCTTGCCAATTACCGGCGCCTCATCGTCGACCGGCGCTTCCTCAAATATCTCGCCATTGCGAGCGCGGCCTTTTGCGGGCTGTTTGCCTTCATCTCCGGTTCGTCCTTCGTGCTGCAGAGGGAGTTCGGGCTTTCGCCGGTCGTCTATGGGCTTTGCTTTGGCGTGATGGCGGGCGGCTATGTGGCGGGCTCGCTGACCGGCGCGCGGCTTGTCAGGCGGCTCGGGATCAATGCCACCCTGCGCTTCGGCGGGTTCTGCGCGGCGCTTGGCGGATTGCTGATGCTGACCGCACATTCGGTCGCGCCTTCCGCGCTCTCCATCGTCATGCCGATCGTGATCTTCGGTTTCGCCGTCGGGCTTTCCATGCCGCAGGCGATGGCGGGCGCGCTGACGCCCTTTCCCGAAATGGCGGGAACTGCCTCGTCGCTGCTCGGCTTTCTGCAATCGATTGCGGGCGCGCTTGCCGGCATCTATGTCGGACTTGGCGTCGATCAGGGCCCGATGCCTATGGTGGGCACGATCGCGGCGATGGGTGTGATTACATTTGCCGTGACCCAGATCGGACGGCGGCGGGCATGAGGCGCTAGCGCCGGCCACCCGGCTGGAGGAGCGGACGATCACCGCTGCCGCCACCGCCCATGCCGAAGAGACGCTCGAAGAAGCCCGGCTGTTCCCACTCATAGCTGTCGGGTGCGGACGAGATGGCGCCGGGAGCTGGCTGGCCGAGCGCCTCGCGCGCGGCGACTTCGACAGGCACCACATCCGGCAATTGCGCGATGGGCACGCCTTCCTGAGTGCGCGTCATGAAGGCATTCCAGATACGAGCAGGCAATGTGCCGCCGGTGACTTCCTTCATCGGCTTGCCATCATCATTGCCGACCCAGACGCCAACCACGAGATCGGCCGAGTAACCGACGAACCAGGCATCGCGGAAATCCTGGCTGGTGCCCGTCTTACCGCCGACAGGACGGCCGGGAAGCGTGGAGTTGCGGCCCGTGCCATAGATCATCACGGCTTTCAGCATGTCGTTCATATAGGCGACGGAACGCTGATCGGCGATGCGGCCGATACCCGAGCCCTGACGGCGATAAAGTTCCTCACCATTTTCGGCGCGCACTTCCTCGATACCGTGCGGGATGACGCCATAGCCGCCATTGGCGAAAGCGGCATATGCGGCAGTGAGCTCGAGCAGATTGACGCTGCCGGTGCCGAGCGCAAGCGAAAGGTTCGCCGGCAGATCGTCCTGCAGGCCGAGGCGGCGCGCGGTCGAGACGACATTTCGGATGCCGACTTCATGAGCGAGCTGCACGGCGACGGTGTTTGTAGATTTGGCGAGCGCGGTGCGCAGCGTCATCTCGCCTTCGAAGCGGCCGGAATAGTTCGCGGGCGACCAGCCACCATAGGTGACGGGGCGGTCGACACGCGATGTATCCGGCGTTAAGCCGCGCTCCATCGCGGTTAGATAGACGATCGGCTTGAAGGCGGAGCCGGGCTGGCGCTTTGCCTGCACCGCGCGATTGAACTGGCTTTGCGCATAGGACTTACCGCCGACCATCGCACGCACGGCGCCGTCAGGCGTCAAGGCGACGAGGGCGGCCTGGCTTACATCGAGAGCAGCGCCTTCGCTCGCGAGCATTTCGGAGATGACGCGCTCGGCTTCGCGCTGCAGATCGGGGTCGATGGTCGCCATGACATGGACATCGGTATCGGGGCGGCCGGCATAGTCGGGCAGTGCATCGGCGATCCAGTCGACGAAATAGTTGATCGAACCGCGCGTGGCATAGCCCTGAAGATTGGCAGGTGCGGTGCTGCCGAGATGCGCGTCTTCCGGCGCGATGTAACCGGCGGCGACCATGTTCTGCAGCACGATGCGTGCGCGCTCGCGGGCGAGGTCGATGTCGTTGGTCGGCGAGTAGCGCGAGGGCGCCTTGAGGAGACCGGCCAGCATCGCGGCTTCTGGCAATGTCAGCGCGCGGGCGGGCTTGCGGAAATAGCGTTCCGATGCGGCTTCAAGCCCATAGGCGCCGCCGCCAAAGTAAACACGGTTTAGATAGAGGGTGAGAATCTCGTCCTTGCTGAAGCGCAGCTCCAGCCAGACGGCGAGCACCATTTCCTCGATCTTGCGCGAGAGCGTGCGCTCGGGCTTGAGGAAGATGTTCTTTGCAAGCTGCTGGGTGATGGTCGAGCCGCCCTGCACATAGGCGCCGGCGCGCCAGTTGACGACGACGGCACGGGCAAGGCCGATCGGATCGACACCGAAATGCCAGTAGAAGCGGCGGTCCTCCGTCGCGAGCACGGCTTGCGGCACATGGGGCGGCAGCTCCGCGACGGTGGTGAAGCCGCCGGTGAGATCGCCGCGATGGCTCAGCACCTCGCCATCAGTCGCGATGATGGAAATGGACGGCGTGTGGCGCGTATTGTAGAGGCCGGACGTGTCGGGCAGGTTCAGTCCGTACCAGAAGAGCATGGCGCCAAAGGCGATCATGGCCCAGAGGCAGAGCACGACGACACCATAGAGAATGTTGCCGAGAAGGCCGCGCGAACCACGGCGCGCAGAGGCACCTGGCCTGTCGGCGGCGCTCAGCCGCGGGCTTGCGGGTTTGCGCGCCGGCGATTTCTTCGCAGCCGGTTTTTTGGGCGATGCAGCGGGCCGGGGCGCAGATTTTTTGGGCGCGGATTTCTTGCGAGCGCCTTCACGGGTGAAGGTTGGCTCGATGCGGCGATAGCCGCGATCTTCCCACTCATCGTCGTCCCACCGGCTCATGCTGCCGCCGAATTCTTCCTGCTGTTCCGCCAGAATATCCGAATTTGCCCCGACAGCGAGACGCACCGGCCCGAGACCGGAGCGGCGGACAAGCTGCCAGTCCGCTTCGTTCCAGTCCTCGTCGCGGTCCAACCGATTTATCCGGGCCTTCCGGGACGACATGACACAGGCTGCCTCTCGCGCCGGCTTTCCCCTCTTGGAGAGCCTGTGCCGAAGCTAGACAGGGCTGGTTAACGCGCTGTTAACGCTTCCGCCCCGTTCCCGTCAAATATCGAGATTCGCGACCGAGAGCGCGTTCTCGCGGATGAAGTCGCGGCGCGGCTCCACGACATCGCCCATGAGCTTCACGAAAAGGTCGTCGGCCTCGTCAAGCTCGCGGATCTTCACCTGCAGAAGCGAGCGGGCGTCGCGGTCGAGCGTGGTTTCCCAGAGCTGGCCGGGGTTCATCTCGCCAAGGCCCTTGTAGCGCTGGACGGTGTTGCCCTTGGAGCCTGCTGCCAGCACCGCTTCGAGAAGCTGAGAGGGCGAGCGGATCGCATGGGCGTCGTCCTTGCGGCGAAGGGTCGCGGCCTTCACATAGACTTCCTGGAGATGGGCGGTGTAGCTGTCGAGGCGGCGGGCATCGGCGCTCGCAATCAGCGGACCGTCGATCAGCACTTCCTCGCGGACGCCACGCACCTCGCGCGCGAAACGCAGGCCGCCGTCTTCCGTTGCCTCACCCGTCCAGCCACGTTCGGTTTCCTCCGAGAGCAGATCGAGACGGCGCGCGATATAGGCCGCCGCCGTTGCCGCCTGTTCGGGCTCGGCGAGCGCCTTCGGGTTGAGCGCACCGGCGATTGCCGCCTGCTCGACCACGAAATGCGGATACTTGCCGGGAATACCGTCGAGCACATTGCGGATCGACCGCGCCTTGGCAACAATGTCCTGGAGGTCGGGTCCGGCGCGCTGCGAACCGTCATGCAGCGTCAGAACCATGTCCTCGATGCCGGTTGCGATGAGGAAGTCGGCCAGCGCCTTCTCGTTCTTCAGATAGGTTTCCGACGAGCCGCGGCGCACCTTGTAGAGCGGCGGCTGCGCGATATAGAGATGGCCGCGCTCGATCACTTCCGGCATCTGGCGATAGAAGAAGGTGAGGAGCAGCGTGCGGATATGGGCGCCGTCGACATCGGCGTCGGTCATGATGATTATCTTGTGGTAGCGGAGCTTCTCGATGTTGAAATCGTCGCGGCCGATGCCCGTGCCGAGCGCGGTGATGAGTGTGCCGATTTCATTCGACGAGAGCATCTTGTCGAAGCGGGCGCGTTCGACATTGAGGATCTTGCCGCGAAGCGGCAGCACCGCCTGATTGGAGCGGTCGCGCGCCTGCTTGGCGGAGCCGCCGGCCGAGTCGCCCTCGACGATGAAGAGTTCGGATTTCGCGGGATCGCGCTCCTGGCAGTCGGCGAGCTTGCCGGGCAGGCTCGACACATCAAGCGCGCCCTTGCGGCGCGTCAGTTCGCGCGCCTTGCGGGCAGCTTCGCGCGCAGCGGCGGCTTCCACCACCTTGGTCACGATCTGGCGCGCCTCGGCAGGATGCTCCTCGAGCCAGGTCGAGAGCGCATCGTTGACGAGGCTTTCGACCACGGGACGGACCTCCGAGGAGACAAGCTTGTCCTTCGTCTGCGACGAGAATTTCGGATCGGGCACTTTCACCGAGAGGACGCAGGTGAGACCTTCGCGCGCATCGTCGCCCGTCAGGCTCACCTTTTCCTTTTTGGCAATGCCGCTCTCATTCGCGTAACTGTTGATGACGCGGGTGAGCGCGCCGCGAAAACCGGCGAGATGGGTGCCACCGTCGCGCTGGGGAATGTTGTTCGTGAAGCAGAGCATATTCTCGTGGTAGCTGTCGTTCCACCACATGGCGACTTCGACGGTGATGCCGTCGCGCTCCGCACCGATGGCGATGGGCTTCGAGATGAGCGGCGTCTTGGTGCGGTCGAGAAAGCGGACAAAGGCTTCGAGACCGCCCTCATACATGAGGTTCACTTCCTTCGGCTCGACACCTCGATGATCGGTGAGATTGATCTTCACGCCTGAGTTGAGAAAGGCGAGTTCGCGCAGGCGGTGTTCGAGCGTGGAGAAGCTGAACTCCGTCTGGGTGAAGGTTCCGGCGGAGGGATGGAATGTGATTTCCGTGCCGGTGACCGGCTTGCCATCCTTCATGGGCGCATCGCCCGTGACGGCGAGCGGCGCGTCGGGCACGCCATGCTGGAAGCGGATGAAGTGCTCCTTGCCGGCGCGCCAGATGCGCATTTCAAGCCAGTCGGACAGCGCATTCACGACCGAGACGCCGACGCCATGCAGACCGCCAGACACCTTGTAGGAATTCTGGTCGAACTTACCGCCCGCATGGAGCTGGGTCATGATGACTTCGGCTGCGGACACGCCCTCGCCTTTGTGGATCTCCACCGGGATACCGCGGCCATTGTCCATGACGGTGACGGAGCCGTCGGCATTGAGACGCACGTTCACCGCGTCGCAATAGCCGACCAGCGCCTCGTCGATCGAATTGTCGACGACTTCATAGACCATGTGGTGGAGGCCGGAGCCGTCATCCGTATCGCCGATATACATACCGGGGCGCTTGCGTACCGCATCGAGGCCCTTCAGGACCTTGATCGATTCCGCACCATATTCTTCCGGTGTTCCGTCGGCGGGATTGGACATCTTGCTTTCCTTAGTTTCTCGAAGCGCGTCTAAAGTCTCGGTCAGACGATTTCGGCGGCGGTGCGGATTATCTTTCCGACCACGCCATATTCTTTCGCCTCTTCGGCGCTCATCCAGTAGTCGCGGTTCGTGTCCTTCACGATGCGCTCCAGCGGCTGGCCGGTGGCTTCTGCGAAAATCTTGTTGAGGCGCTCGCGCATGCGCAGCACTTCGCGCGCCTGGATGTCGATTTCCGTGGCCGAGCCGCGCACGCCGCCGCGCGGTTCATGGAGCAGGAAGCGCGTATTCGGCAGCGTGTAGCGGTCTTCGAGATTGGCGGCGACATAGATAAGCGCGCCCGCACTTGCGACCCAGCCAGTGCCGAGCACACGGACACGCGGTTTGATGAACTTGATCATGTCGTGAATCATGTCGCCCGATTCGACATGGCCGCCCGGTGAGGAAACTATCACGGTGATCGGATCGTCGTTCTCGCCCGCCATGGCAAGAAGGCGCTCGCAAACCTGGCGCGCAAGACGGTCGTTAACCTCGCCGGTGACGAGCACGGTGCGCGACTTGAAGAGGCCCTGCTCCACAAGCGGCGTGAAGGCAGCCTTCGCGGCATCGATATCCGGCGTGTCGTTGTCGTTTCTCATTCCACATTTCCTTCGGTTGCGGGTGCAGCGCCTTTGACGGCGCCGCGGTCGACATGCAGGTTCTGCGCACGCGACCCCAGAGAGGCAAAGAGGGACGGGTCCGCACCCGTCATGAAAGCCTGAAGATCGAGGCCGATGATTTCATCGAACAGCGCGGCGCGCCGCTCGCCATCGAGATGGGCGGCAATCTCGTCGAGCAGCAGGATGGGCGGGCGGCCCATCGCGGCCATGAGGCGTGCATTGGCAAGCACGATGCCGATGAGCAATGCCTTCTGCTCGCCGGTCGAGCATTGGCGCGCCTCGCGGTCCTTGCCCATGTGGCGGACGAGAAGATCGCTGCGATGCGGCCCGTCCAGCGCGCGGCCGGCGCCTGCATCGCGCGCGCGCATGTCCTTCAGCAGATGGCGGAAACGATCCTCGACATCGACAGCAGGTTCCGTTTCGAGGGCCGCTTCGAGCATGCCTTCGATTGCGACTTCGGCGCGGGGAAAGGCGCCTTCGCTTGCGGCGGCAAGCGCACCGCGCAGCCGCGCCAGCATTTCGCGGCGGGCAGCCGCTATAGCAACGCCATGTCCGGCCATCTGTTCCTCGAGGCCCGAAAGCCAGGCGTCGTCGAAGACCTGATCGGAGAGCAGCTTGTTGCGTTCGCGCAGCGCCCGGTCATAGGCATTGGCGCGGGTGCCATGCACGGGGTCGAAGCCCATGACGAGCCGATCGAGGAAGCGGCGGCGCTCGCTCGCGCCCTCGACGAAAAGACGGTCCATCGCGGGTGTAAGCCAGACGAGCGAGACGAGTTCGGCAAGCGCGGAAGGTCCGGCCTGCTCGCCGCCGATGCGCACGGCGCGGCTGCGCGAACCGATATCGGCGCCCGCTTCAAGCCCGGTGCCGATGCGGACGGGGCCTCCATCCGTTTCGAGCGTGGCGGCGACCGCCCAGCCGCCCGCGCCGCCATCGCGCGCAAGCTCGGCATAGGCCGCGCCGCGCAAACCTCGCCCCGGCGAGAGCAGCGAGACGGCCTCGAGAAGATTGGTCTTGCCGGCGCCGTTCTCGCCCGTCAGCACGACGGGGCGGCCATCGAGATGAAGTTCGGCGCGGGCATAGGAACGGAAATCGGTGAGCACGAGGCGGCTGAGCCTGAGGCCGGGCGCGGCAACGCCCATGCCGGACAGGTCCGGCGAGGATGCCGGCCGGCCGATGGCGCGCAATTCACCCGTGTAATGCACTCCCAATCCTCAAGCCTTCCGCCTGTTGCCCGCTCAGACCCGCATCGGCATGAGCACGTAGACGGCGAGGCTGTCCTCGCTATCGCGCACCAGCGTGGGGGAGCCGGAATCGGCGAAAGCGAAGCTCGCCTCGGCGCCGTCGAGCTGCCCCGTGATGTCGAGCAGGTAGCGGGCATTGAAACCGATTTCGAGCGGCGTGCTCGAATAGGAAACGGAAAGTTCTTCCGTGGCGCTGCCCGAATCCGGGTTGGTGACCGAAAGCGTCAGCTTGCCGTCCTCGATATTGAGCTTCACGGCGCGCGACTTTTCCGTCGAGATGGTGGAGACGCGATCGACCGCTTCGGCAAAACGCTTGCCATCGACCTGCATCAGCTTGTCATTGCCGGCAGGAATGACGCGGCCATAATCGGGGAAGGTGCCGTCGATCAGTTTCGATGTCAGCACGATGCCGTCGAACTCGAATCGGATCTTGGTTTCCGAAACGCCGACCGAAAGCGCGCCGCTGCCGCCTTCGAGCAGCTTCTGCAATTCGAGCACGGTCTTGCGAGGCACGATGACGCCCGGCATGCCGGAGGCACCTTCGGGCAGATCGTGATCGACCTGGGCGAGACGGTGCCCGTCTGTCGCGACGGCGCGCAACGCCTTCTGCTTGCCGCCTTCGACCGCATGGAAATAGATGCCGTTCAGATAGTATCGCGTCTCTTCGGTGGAGATCGCAAAGCGCGTCTTGTCGATCAGGCGGCGCATGGCTTCGGCGGGAAGCTCGAAGCGGTGCGGCAGCGAGCCTGCGGCCATGGCAGGGAAATCTTCCTGCGGCAGCGACTGCAACGCGAAGCGCGAGCGGCCGGCGGTGAGCTGCAGGCGGCCTTCATCGGCGCCGGTGGACAGTTCCACCTGCGCGCCATCGGGCAGCTTGCGCACGATGTCGTAAAGCGTATGCGCCGAAGCCGTGGTTGCGCCGGGCTGTGCCACATCGGCGTCGATCGCCTCCACGATCTCGATGTCGAGATCGGTGGCGGTGAGGCTCAGCTGGCCGTTCTCGGCCTTGATGAGCACATTCGACAGGATCGGTATGGTGTTGCGGCGTTCAACGACCGACTGCACATGATTGAGAGACTTGAGCAGCGCGCCCCGTTCGATCGTGATCTTCATGGTCTCTCTTCAGTCCCCCATCCGGGCTTGCTTGATCTACCCTGCGGCGCAGGCGCCAGATGCCCGCAGCCGGCGATTTCGGCCGGACTGCCCTTCCCTTGTCCAAGGGTGTCGGAGGGGGATCGCGCGGCCCGGAGCGGGAGCGCCAATTCCTCGAAACCACTGCGAACAGGGGGTCGGACGACAACCCGGACGAAGCCCCGTGCCACCGGCCGGGCGCTCCTGCCGGGCAGGCTCCGGCGATTGCCGGAATGCCGCAGAAATTCGCAGGAACAAGTATAGCAGATCGGCCGCGTCATGCACGTTTTTCGGCGCCTTGCGGGACAAGGCAACACGCCGTCAGGCGGGAATTAACCCACTGATTCGAAAGGGCTTTTCAAAGGCCCCTGCAGGCGGGCCCGTCAGCCCGCGCCGTGACCGCCTTCGAGCATCCGGCGCAGCAGATCGACATCCTCCTCGATGCCGGAATCGACCTGGCAAAGCTCGTCGATCTTGCGCACGGCATGGATCACCGTGGTGTGGTCGCGGCCACCGAACTTGCGGCCGATCTCGGGCAGCGAGCGGGTGGTGAGCTGCTTCGACAGGTACATGGCGACCTGACGGGGCCGGGCAACGGCGCGGGCGCGCCGGGCGGACAGCATATCGGCGAGGCGGACGTTGTAATACTCGGCCACGCGGCGCTGGATTTCCTCGATGGTGATCTTGCGGTCGTTGGAGCGCAGCAGATCGCGCAGCACTTCCTGCGCCATGTCGAGGGTGATCGGGCGGCCAACCAGAGAGGCGTAAGCCACGACACGTTTCAGCGCGCCTTCCAGCTCGCGCACATTCGAGACGATGCGATGCGCGAGGAATTCGAGAACGCCGGGCGGAATGGCGACCGGGCCATTGCGGCTCATCATCTCGTCGGCCTTGGCCTGAAGGATGCCGAGGCGAAGCTCGTAATCCGTCGGGTGGATGTCGGCGGCGAGACCCCAGCCGAGGCGCGAGCGGATGCGCTCCTCGATACCGTCGAGATCAGACGGCGAGCGGTCTGCCGAGATGATGACCTGACGGTTGTGGTCGATCAAGGCATTGAAGGTGTGGAAGAATTCTTCCTGCGTCGAATCCTTGCCTGAGATGAACTGCACGTCGTCGATCATCAGCACGTCGACCGAACGGAACTGCTGCTTGAAGGCCATCGTGTCCTTGAAGCGCAGTGCGCGAACGAACTGGTACATGAACTTTTCGGCCGAGAGGTAAAGCACCTTGCGCTCGGGATGGCGCTTGCGGATTTCCCAGGCGATGGCGTGCATCAGATGCGTCTTGCCGAGACCGACGCCGCCATAAAGGAAAAGCGGATTGAAGGTGACGTCCGTCGCCTCCGCCACGCGGCGCGCAGCCGCATGGGCAAGCTCGTTCGACTTGCCGACCACGAAAGCATCGAAGGTGAAGCGCGGGTCGAGCGGCGCACCGACGCCGGCATCCTCAAAGCCCTGCGGCACGGCGGCGGAGAGCACAACCTCCTCGCGCGGGAGCGGCGAAACGGCCCGTTCCTCGCGGATGGCGGGCTCTTCCAGCTGCGGCCGCGCTTCAGTGCGGGGATCGGAATGAACGACGATATCGACACGGGCGAAGGAAGCATCTTCCTCCTCCCAGAGCTTTGCCAGACGGTCCGCATAATGCGAGACGATCCAGTTGCGGATGAAGCGCGTCGGCACGGAGAGCATCACGCGGCCCTCATCGACGCCGATCAGATCGACCTGCTTGAACCAGCTGTTGAACGTCGCTTCGCCCAGCTCGGCCTGAAGCCTTGCGCGCACACGCCGCCACTGGTCAGCCAGCGTCATGACGGACGCGGCGCGCACGCGCGAGCCCTCCGCGGAAGGAAGCGGCATGTCCGATACATTGCGCGGCTGCCTTTCTGCCGATGCTGGCCTCATCTGATCCTCGTCCAAACCCTCAGCCTCTTCAATTCTGACCGGAACCCGAAACGGCATCCCGGTTCGCCTCTAGTCCGGCTTGCGCCGCCTCAGCCCATCCAGACGTCTCGCCGCCCGCGCGTCAGGACTGCACCCAGGGAAGGTCCGCCGCCTTCCACCCACTATTCGTGCCCCGATGTTTCGACGCATCGAGATCGCCTTCGAAACCGCCCGCAATATTGAAGCAGCGGCTGAACCCCACGCCCGTCATCGCGATGGCCGCCGCGCGGCTGCGCGCGCCGGAGCGGCAAAGAAAGAACACAGGCGCATTCTTATGCGACTGGCCAAGAGCCGAGGACAAGCCCGCGGCAAAACCCGGATTGAGCGCCATGGTCGGGAAAAGCTGCCACTCCATCAGCACCGGCTCCTTGCCGGCGGCGGAAAGGTCCGGAACGCCGACAAAGGACCATTCGGCGCGGGTGCGTACATCGACGAGAACGGCATCGGGATTTTCGCGGAGGACGCGCCAGGTTTCGGCAGGCGTCACGTCGCCTGCGTAATTACCGGGATGCGCCCCGACAATTTCGGGCAGGCCGCCCTCCTCCGCTTTGTCCGACATGTTCACCCCGCCGCTCGCTTCCCAATGACCCCAACCCGGACCGGCGCTCCCCCGAACGCCGGACACAAGACATCCGCCCGCACAAGGGTAATAGCCAATTCACCCCGGCTCGTCACTGGCAATCTGTCTGGATACTTTGGTTTTTCTCGGGCGAGGAAGATGAAATACTGTATTCGCTAAATTTTTACTCGAAAATCACAGTAATCACCGGCCCCGCTGAGGTTGTTAAACATACCGGCTGGACCCCGGAAGGGCAAGCGGAAGAATCACTCCCGTCACAAAATTTTTGCGTCTGTGACACCTCGCGCGCACCCAAGATGATGTAGTGCATGCAACGCACACATACACCGCGACGCGCAAGTGCCCGCATGTGAAGTGTTTTGTTTCGCGCAACATTCATGCGCGTGTTCTGTAGTTGCGGCGCGTCACGAATTCGCTGCGCGCACGAAACGAAAAAGCCCGCGAAAAATTTCGCGGGCTTTCGTCAATCATGTGTCGAAGCAGGATATCGCCGGCTGTAGCGCGGCGAAGAAGTGCCCGTCAGGCAAGCGCCTTCACGCGAGCGGAGAAACGCGACACCTTGCGCGAGGCAGTGTTCTTGTGGATCACGCCCTTCTGCGCGGCGCGCATGATTTCCGGCTGCGCGGCGCGAAGCGCGGTCTCGGCAGCGGACTTGTCGCCGCTCGCGATCGCTTCTTCGACCTTGCGGCAGAAGGTGCGCATGCGGCTGCGGCGGTCGCGGTTCACTTCCGTGCGCGCTTCAATCTTGCGGATCGCCTTCTTTGCGGATTTCGTATTCGCCATCGAACTTCGGGCCCTTGTCGGCAGCTTGCGAACCCGTCCGGTTCCGTGCTGCGAAAACTGTCGGTTATAAAGAAAGGCGGCTCGCGCTCCCGCACAAGCCGACCCCTCGAAAGCCGGGTTTATACGCGCGGACCCCCCATTCGTCAACCGGACTCACAAAGGCCGGAAGCCGGGGCGAAAAGACCGGTTTTCCGCCCTTTTGCCGGCTCATTATTCAGCGATTGCGGAACTGCGGCTTCCGCTTTTCGACGAAGGCGGCCATGCCTTCGGTCTGATCGTCGGTCGCGAACATGGAATGGAAGAGCCGCCGCTCGAAGCGGACGCCCTCAGAAAGGGTGGTTTCGTAGGAGCGGTTGACGCTTTCCTTGGTCATCATGGCGATGGGGAGCGACATGTCCGCAATCGTCTGCGCGGTTTTCAGCGCATCGTCCAGGAGCTGGTCTGCAGGCACGACGCGGCTGACGAGGCCCGAACGCTCCGCCTCTTCTGCGTCCATCATGCGGCCGGTCAGGCACATTTCCATCGCCTTCGACTTGCCGACAAAGCGGGTGAGGCGCTGCGAGCCGCCCGCACCCGGCATGACGCCGAGCTTGATCTCGGGCTGGCCGAACTTTGCGGTGTCGGCGGCGATGATGAAGTCGCACATCATGGCAAGTTCGCAGCCGCCGCCCAGCGCATAGCCCGCGACCGCGGCGATCACCGGTTTGCGGCAGCGCGTGACGCGCTCCCAGTTCGCGGTGATGAAGTCTTCCTTGTAGACATCCATATAGGATTTCGGCTGCATTTCCTTGATGTCGGCGCCGGCGGCGAAGGCCTTTTGCGAGCCGGTGATGACGATGCAATGCACGGCGTCATCGGCCTCATAGGCATCGAGGGCTGCCGTCAATTCATCCATCAGGCCCTTGTTGAGCGCGTTGAGCGCATCGGGGCGGTTCAGCGTGACGACGCCAACCGCGCCTTTCTTCTCAACCAGAATGTTCTGGTAGGCCATGAGTGTCTCCCTGATATCGAGCAAATCTTATAATGGGGTAATCGAGAACCGCACTTCCGTCCGGCTGGCGGAAAGCGGCACGATCTGGATTTCGAGCTGCTCGCCTTCGCGGCGGAACAGCAGAAGTTCGCCGATGAGTTCATATTCCTCGGCACGCGTCCAGCCCAGCTGCGGCAGGGTTTCGGTGTAAAATGCGCGAACACCGGCAGGCGTTACGTCACCTTGCGCGACCGAGCGGATGATGCGGCCGGACGGCTTGTCGAAGACCATGCCGCCATCGCCGGTTTCGGCAAGGCCCTGCATGAGCGGCATATCTTCCACGGCATCGAGATAGCCGGATTGCGCGGCAGCGGGCGCCACCAGCGCCAGCGCAATCATGGCGGCGAAGGAGGCGGCGCGCATGCGGAGCCGGATGGCCATTTTCGAACCCTTTCGACGCCGGAGCCTATCTCTGGCAGGACGGACAATAGAATGTCGACCGCGCCGATTGCACGATCCGTCTGACGGTACCGCCACAACCGGGCTTTGAACAGGCTTCGCCTTCACGATCGTAAACGGCGAAGGAATGCTGGAAATAGCCAAGCTCGCCATCGGTATGGGCATAGTCGCGCAAGGTGGAGCCGCCAGCGGCGATTGCCTCCGTCAGCACATCGCGGATGGAGGCAGCGAGCCTTTCGGTGCGGGCGGGGCCTGCAACCGTCGCCGCGCTCCGTTTCGGCGAGATGCCCGAGCGCCACAGCGCCTCGCAGACATAGATATTGCCGAGCCCTGCAACATTGCGCTGGTCGAGCAGCGCGGTTTTGACCGGCGTGCGCCTTCCCTTGAAGCGCACGGCGAGCGTTGCCGCCGAAAATTCATTGCCAAGCGGCTCGGGGCCCAACCCTGCGAGATGGCGGCAGTCCTCGAGCCCCGCTTCCGGCACGAGATCCATGAAGCCGAAGCGGCGGTGATCGGCATAGACGATGCGGGTGCCGTCTTCCATGTCGAAGACGATGTGGTCATGGGTCTCGCCGCCCGGCATCCCGTGATGGAAAAGGCCGGGCGCGCGGGCGCCGTCAGCCCCGTGAATGGTGAAGCGGCCCGACATGCCGAGATGCATGATGAGAACCTCGGCGCCGGCGCCGCCGCCCGGCTCGAGATGGGCGAGGATATATTTTGCGCGGCGCGACAGATGCGAAATGCGGCGGCCCGAAAGCCTTGCGGCAAAACGCTCGGGTAGCGGAAAACGCAGATCCGGCCGCTTCTGCGTCAGGCGCGCGATGATGCGGCCTTCCATGGCGGGGGCGAGGCCGCGGCGCACAGTTTCGACTTCAGGCAGTTCGGGCATGGTTTCCGGCGATCGGGAAGGGACGGGATCAACCTAGCGCCCCATGCGGCTGCGCGCCATTTTTAGTGGACCGTTTCCCGCGGCGGCAGGCTGTTCCGCCTGCCTGGAAAACGGTCTATGGTCCGCCGCATGAGCGCAGATGCGAAAAACAGGGGCGATGACGCGCCCGCCAGGGAAACCCATTTCGGCTTCCGCACCGTGGCGGAAGAGGAAAAGGCGGGCCTCGTTCACGAGGTGTTCGAGCATGTCGCGGGCCGCTACGACCTGATGAACGATCTCATGTCGGGCGGGCTGCACCGGGCATGGAAACAGTCGATGATCGACTGGCTGAACCCGCCGCGAAATGCGCGGCCCTTCCATCTGATCGACGTGGCGGGCGGGACGGGCGACATCGCCTTCCGCTTTCTCGACCGCGCCGGCGAAAATGCGCAGGTGACGGTCTGCGACATCAACCGGCATATGCTCGGCGTCGGCCGCGGCCGCGCGGAAGCAAGGCAGTTCGAGGGGCGGATTGAATTCGCCTGCGGCGATGCGGAGACGCTTCCCTTTCCCGACCGTTCCTTCGATGCCTATACGATCGCCTTCGGCATTCGCAACGTGACGCATATCGACCGGGCGCTGAAAGATGCCTTCCGCGTGCTGAAGCCGGGCGGGAGATTTCTCTGCCTCGAGTTCAGCCGCGTGACGCTGCCCGGCGTCGACGACATCTACGACGCCTACTCCTTTGCCGCGATACCGCGTATGGGCGAATGGGTGACGGGGGATGGCGCGCCCTATCAATATCTCGTCGAGAGCATTCGCCGCTTTCCCGATCAGGACACATTCAAGCGCATGATCGAGGAGGCGGGCTTTGGCCGGGTGAACTATCGCAACCTCACGGGCGGGGTTGCCGCGCTTCATTCCGGCTGGCGCCTTTGAAATGCTGAGAGCGCTCCGATCCATCGCAAGACTTGTCCGCGCGGCGCGTGTGCTGGGGCGGCATGACGCGCTGTTCCCGCTCGAACTGCGCGAGGAAATGCCGGGTGTGCTGCTGGCGCTGATGCCGCTTGCGAAAATCCGCTTTCCCTGGGAAGCGCAGCCGGAAACTGCAGGCGACGCGGGCGAGCGGCTGGCAACGGCGCTGGCGGCGCTTGGCCCCGCCTATATCAAACTCGGGCAATTTCTTGCGACAAGGCCGGACATTATCGGCGATGAGCTGGCCGGCGATCTGCGCTCGCTGCAGGACAGGCTGCCGCCGTTCAGCATGGGCGAGGCGCGCGCGATCATCGAGGAGGGGCTTGGCAAGCCGATGGGCGATCTCTTCCGCGAGATCAGTTCGCCGATTGCCGCAGCCTCCATCGCGCAGGTGCACAAGGCACGCGTGAAACGTGCCAGCGAGACGGAAGAAGAACGCAATGTAGCAGTGAAGGTGCTTCGCCCCGGTATCGAGGAACGCTTTGCGCGCGATCTTGAAAGTTTCTTCTGGGTGGCCGAGCAGATCGAGCGGCACTACGCGCCGGCACGCAGGCTTCGCCCTGTCGAGGTGGTGCAGACGCTGGCGGAAAGCGTGCGGCTTGAAATGGATCTACGGCTCGAGGCGGCCGCCATGTCGGAGATGGCGGAGAACATCGCGAAGGACAAGGGCTTTCGCGTGCCGAAGATCGACTGGGAGCGCACGGCGCGGCGCGTGATGACGATGGAGTGGATCGAGGGCACACCTGCCTCCGACCGCGAGGCGCTTGCGGCGGCAGGGCACGACATGCACCGGCTCGGCACACAGGTCATCCAGTCCTTCCTGCTCCATGCCATGCGCGATGGCTTTTTCCATGCCGACATGCATCAGGGAAATCTTTTCGTCGATGCGGAGGGGAATCTCGTCGCTGTCGATTTCGGCATCATGGGGCGGATCGGCGCAAATGAGCGCCGCTTCATGGCGGAAATTCTCTACGGGCTCGTGATGCGGGACTATGTGCGCGTGGCGGAGGTTCACTTCGAGGCGGGCTATGTGCCTCACTCAAAGAACATCCATGCCTTTGCGCAAGCACTGCGCTCGGTCGCCGAACCGATTTTCGGGCGGCCGGCGCGCGAGGTCTCGATGGGCAAGCTCCTCGCGCAATTGTTCCAGGTAACGGAACAGTTCGACATGCGGACGCGGCCGGAGCTTCTGCTGCTGCAGAAGACCATGGTTGTGGTGGAAGGCGTCGCGCGGCATTTCGACCCCGATCATAATATCTGGGAGAGCGCGGAGCCGGTGCTGAAATCCTGGATGATGGAAAAGATGGGGCCGGAAGCCCGCATTGAGGAAGCGGCTGCGGGTGCCATGCAGCTTGGCCGGGTGATGGCGAACCTGCCGGACGTGCTCAACCGGGCGGAGCGCACCGCGCGGCTTCTTGCCGATAGCGTGGACGAGGAAGGGCTGCGCATTCATCCCGCTTCTGCAGAGGCAATTGCCCGGGCGCAGGAGGCACGATCCCCCTGGTGGCACCCGGCGCTCTGGGCCGCGATCGGTGCGGCGGGCGCTCTGATACTCACCAAGCTCTTCTGATTAAAGAGCTTTTTACCCTTAATTCCAGGAATGAACTGCACGACGATTTGATCTACAAATCACCGTCGTGAATAGTTATATTCACACAGAATTTGCGGCAGAACTTCCGCAGGCAGTCAGGAGACAGGCTTGAGCGACACACTCCTCAAGGGACGGCGCGTGCTGCTGATCATCGGCGGTGGCATTGCGGCCTACAAGTGCCTCGAACTCATCCGCCGCCTGCGCGAGCGGGGCGCCTCGGTGCGCGCGATCCTGACGGAAGCCGCGCAGCATTTCGTGACGCCGCTATCGGTTTCGAGCCTCACCGGCGACAAGGTCTATACCGATCTCCTCAGCCTGACCGACGAGGCGGAGATGGGCCATATCGAGCTGTCGCGCGATGCGGATCTCCTCGTCGTTGCGCCCGCAACCGCCGATCTCATGGCGAAGATGGCGCATGGGCTGGCTGGCGATCTTGCGAGCACGGCGCTCCTTGCGACCGACAAGAAGGTGCTGATCGCGCCCGCCATGAATGTGCGGATGTGGCTGCACCCCGCAACGCAGCGCAATTTCGAGGCGCTGCTTGGCGATGGCGCCGGTATCGTGGGCCCCAATGAAGGCGACATGGCCTGCGGCGAATATGGGCCGGGGCGGATGGCGGAGCCTGCGGAAATTCTGGCCGCCATCGAAAGCCATTTCGCGGAACTCGCCTATCCGGGCGGCGGGCCGCTGAAGGGCAAACGCATCCTCATCACCTCCGGGCCGACGCATGAACCGATCGACCCGGTGCGCTATCTCGCCAACCGCTCTTCCGGCAAGCAGGGCTATGCGATTGCGCAGGCCGTGGCGCGGCTCGGCGCGGAGACTGTTCTTGTCTCCGGCCCGACCAACCTGCCGAACCCGCCGGGCGTGAGTGTGACGCGCGTCGAGACGGCGCGCGAGATGCTGGCAGCCTGCGAGGCAGCGCTGCCAGCCGATATCGCGATTTGCGCGGCGGCCGTCGCCGACTGGCGCGTGGCGAGCGATGCGGAACAGAAGCTCAAGAAACAGCCCGGCGAACAGGCGCCCGCGCTGATGCTGGTCGAGAATCCGGATATTCTTGCAACCCTGTCGCAGCTGAAAGTGAACCGCCCTGCCCTCGTGATCGGCTTTGCCGCCGAGACGGAGAAGGTGATCGAACATGCCGTATCGAAGCGGCAGCGCAAGGGCTGCGACTGGATCGTTGCCAATGACGTATCGCCCGCGACGGGCGTGATGGGCGGCGATCTCAACACCGTCCATCTCATTTCCCGCGAGGGACAGGAGGACTGGCCGCTTTTGCCGAAGCAGGCCGTTGCCGAACGTCTCGCGCGGCGCATCGCCGATCATTTCTCGACGCCGAAGGCTGCCGAATGACACTGACGATCGATCTTCGTGTGCAGCGCCTGCCGCATGCACAAGGCCTGCCGCTTCCGCGCTATGAAACCGCCGGCGCAGCGGGCATGGACCTCATGGCCGCACTCGCCGAGGGCGAAACGATGATGCTTCAGCCCGGCGAGCGCGCGCTGGTGCCGACGGGACTTGCCATTGCGCTGCCGGAGGGCTTCGAGGCGCAGGTGCGCCCGCGCTCCGGCCTTGCCGCAAAAAACGGCGTCACCGTGCTCAACTCGCCTGGCACCATCGATTGCGACTATCGCGGCGAGGTGAAAGTCATCCTCATCAATCACGGAAGCGGCGCCTTTACCATCGAGCGCGGCACGCGCATTGCGCAGATGGTGGTGGCGCCGGTGACCCAGGCCGTGTGCCGCGAAGTGGAGACGCTGGACGAGACGGCGCGCGGCGCGGGCGGCTTCGGCTCGACGGGAACGAAGGGATAGCGCCATGCTCAGACTTTCCAAGAAAACCTGGCTTGCGCTCGAAGCCGTCGTCGATGTTGCGATCAATGCGCGGCCAGACCCCGTTCAGTCGAAGGAAATCACCAAGCGGCAGGGCATTCCGCAGCGCTATCTTGAACAGGTGATGCAGCAGCTCGTTCATGCCGGCATCCTGAAGGGCGTGCGCGGTCCGCGCGGCGGTTATACGCTGGCGCGGGAACGCAGGCGCATTCTTGTCGGCGACGTCGTGCGCGTCGTGGGCGCGATGGAAGCCTCCGACGAGCCGACCGCGGCCACGCCCTCCGAGCTTGGCGAGCGCGTGATCGCACCGCTCTGGCAGGAAGTTCAGAAGGAACTGATGGAGAAGCTCGACGCCATCACCATCGAGGATCTTTGCCGCAAGGCCGAGGAAGCCGGTGTCGGCAACTCGAAACCCACTGCAGACTTCATTATCTGAATTATCTGACGATGAGCGGCGCCATGATGCGCCGCCATGAGACAGGTCCGGGAGGCCAATATGAGCGAAAGCAAGAAGCCGGGGCGCGGGCGCGTCTATAACAGCATCACCGAGACGATCGGCGATACGCCGCTGGTGCGCCTCAATCGCATGGCGAAGGAAGCGGGTGCCGTTGCCGACATCCTGCTGAAGCTCGAATTCTTCAACCCGCTTTCGAGCGTGAAGGACCGCATCGGCGTGTCGATGATCGAGGCGCTGGAGCAACAGGGCAAGATCACCGAAAACACGGTCATCATCGAGCCGACATCGGGCAATACCGGCATTGCGCTCGCCTTTGTCTGCGCGGCGAAGGGCTATCGTCTCATTCTCTGCATGCCGGAGAGCATGTCGCTCGAAAGGCGCAAGATGCTGGCGCTGCTCGGCGCGGAACTCGAACTCACGCCGAAGGAAAAAGGCATGAAGGGTGCGATCGCGCGGGCGGAGGAATTGCTCGCGCAACATCCGAACGCCGTCATGCCGCAGCAGTTCGACAATCCGGCCAACCCGGAAATCCACCGCAAGACGACGGCGGAGGAAATCTGGAACGACACGGAAGGCAAGGTCGATGTGGTGATTTCGGGCGTCGGCACGGCGGGCACCTTTACCGGCGTCGGCTCGGTGCTGAAGGCGCGCAAGCCCGGCCTCAAGATGATTGCGGTGGAGCCCGAAGACAGCCCCGTGCTGTCCGGCGGACAGCCTGGCCCGCACATGATCCAGGGTATCGGCGCGGGTTTTGCGCCGGGCAATCTCGACAAGGCGCTGATCGACGAAGTCATCACCATCGGCAACGAGACGGCTTTCGACCATGCGCGCAAGGTGGCAAGGATGGAAGGCATCGCCTGCGGCATCTCGTCGGGTGCCGCAATTGCCGTGGCGCTGGAAGTGGGCGCGCGGCCCGAGATGAAGGGCAAGACGATTGTCGTGATCATCCCGTCCTTCGCCGAACGCTATCTCTCGACGGCCTTGTTCGACGGGATCTGATTTATTTGCCTTCCGCCTTCGCGGCGGGAGGCAATTCCCCGCCGCTTGCGCCCGGGCCAAGCTCGACCGTCATGTCGCGTGCGCCCATGGGCTCGCCGCATTCCGAACAGACCTGTACGGCGCGGGCGATCTTGCCGCATGACTTGTGGCGGCGGAGCACGGGCGGGCCATCCTTGCCCGCCATCCACTTGTCGCCCCAGTCGAGCAGGGCGAGCATCACCGGATAAAGCTCGAGGCCCTTTTCGGTGAGGCGGTATTCCTCGCGCCGCGGGCGCTCCTGATAGGGCACCCTGGCCAGTACGCCGGCATCGGTAAGTTTCTTCAGCCGGCCGGCGAGGACGTGGCGGGCGATGCCGAGGCGCTGCTCGAATTCCTCGAAGCGGCGCACCCGCAGGAAACATTCGCGCAGGACGAGCAGCGTCCAGCGGTCGCCGACAATGGACAGCGAGCGAGCCAGCGAACAAGGCTCCCGGTCGAGCTCTTCCCAGCGCATGATGTCTCCTTTGACGGCAGTATAGCTTGACAGGTTCCCTTTCGGAACCCATGTTTGCATTTCAGTTCTAAAATAGAACTGACTTTTCAGCCCCAGCCAGCGGAGGCCCGGCCATGAGCGACAGGAAAGCGGCGATCATCATCGGCGCGGGCGATGCGACGGGCGGCGCGGTAGCCAGACGCTTCGCCAGGGGCGGCTATGTGGCTTGCGTCACGCGGCGGAACGCGGAAAAGCTCGACCCCCTTCTCGCCGAGATAGCGGCGGAAGGCGGCGAGGCGCGGGGCTTCGGCTCGGATGCGCGGGACGAGGCGCAGGTGATCGATCTTTTCTCAACGGTGGAACGCGAAGTCGGCCCCGTCGAGGTGCTTGTCTTCAATATCGGGGCGAATGTGAATTTCCCGATCACGGAGATGACCGAGCGCGTCTATCGCAAGGTCTGGGAGATGGCGGCCTTTGCGGGCTTCCTCACCGGCCGCGAGGCGGCGCGCGTGATGACGCCGCGCGGGCGCGGCACGATCATCTTCACCGGTGCGACGGCGAGCCTTCGCGGCGGCCCCGGCTTTGCCGCATTCGCCGGGGCGAAGTTCGCACTTCGGGCGCTGGCGCAAAGCATGGCGCGGGAACTGGGGCCAAAGGGCATTCATGTCGCGCATCCGATCATCGATGGCGCGATCGACACGGCCTTCATCCGCGACAATTTTCCATCGCGCTATGCGCTGAAGGATCAGGACGGGATTCTCAACCCCGAACATATCGCCGAAGCCTATTGGCAGATACATGTGCAGCTGCGCGACGCCTGGACGCATGAGCTCGATCTCAGGCCATGGATGGAAACCTTCTGAACAGAATTGGGGAGACGAAAACAATGACGAAGAAAGTGGAATTCCTTTTCGATTTCGGCAGTCCGAACGCCTATCTGTCGTGGAAGGTGGTGCCGGAGATCGAGAAGCGCACGGCCACAAAGTTTCAATATGTGCCGGTGCTGCTGGGCGGCATCTTCAAGGCGACGAACAATGTCTCGCCCGTCATCGCCAATCAGGGTATCCGGAACAAGGGTGAATACCAGTTCCTCGAGATCGACCGCTTCGTGACGAAGCATGGGCTTTCGAAGTTCAAGTTCAATCCGCACTTCCCGGTGAACACGCTGCAGATCATGCGCGGCGCGATCGCGGCAGAAAAGGAAAACATATTGCCGAAATACCTGGATGCGGTGATGGCCGCGATGTGGGAAGACGGCAAGAAGATGGACGATCCGGACGTCATCAAGGTGGTGCTCGACGCGGCCGGTATCGACGGCGCGCATATTCTCGCGCGGATCGGCGAGGCGGATGTTAAGGCAAAGCTTGTCGCAAACACCGAAAATGCGGTGGAGCGCGGCGCCTTCGGCATTCCGACTTTCTATGTCGATGGCGACATCTATTTCGGCAAGGACCGTCTGCGCGACGTTGAAGAAGCGATCGCGGGCTGACAAATCGAGTGAGTGACAGGATGAACGCAGCGGCAATCGACACGAGTCCCGTCTTCCGCAACGAGGGCGGCATCTGGCAGGCGGCGCCGGAAGCGCAAGGACCCTTCGGCGGCATGCATGGCGGCGCGGTGGCGGCACTTTGCGTCGGCGAAATGGAGAAGATGGCGGCGGAACGGTCGCTCGGCGCACTTGTCTCCGCGCATCTCTATCTCTTGCGGCCGCTGCCGCTTAACGGCATTTCGAGCAAGGTGACGCCGGTGCGCGAAGGCGGGCGCGTTGCCGTTTTCGAGAACGAGCTTTGGGCAAGCGGCAAGCTGCAGGCGAAGGCAAGCGCCTGTTTCCAGCAGCCGCTTGCAATCAAGGGGCTGCCCGGCGCGCCGGAGAAGCCCGTCTTCGAGCCGGAGATGTTTCCCAAATGGGAGCGGCCCGAGTTTTTCAAGTCGACGGTGAAAGGGCCGGGCTTTCTCGACCTGTGCGATATACGCGATACGCGGCATGCAGACGGCACGCGGGCCAAATGGTTCCGCCTGAAGCGGCCTTTCCATGAAAGCCCGACGCCTTTTTCCGCCGTCATGGCGGTGGCCGATGTATCTACGCTTTTTACCGTGACGGATAGCGGCGAGCGGCCCGATGCAGGCGGGTGGCCGAATGCCGATCTCTCTCTCCACCTTGCCCGCGCGCCGAAAGGCGAATGGATCGGCACGGCGCAGCGCGGCTCATGGCATGGCGACGGGCGCGGGCTCACGGAAGCGGAAATCTTCGACGCCTATGGCTGGATCGGCCGCTCCTGCCAAAGCGCGGTGCTGCTGCCGCCGATGGCGTGAGACGGCGTTGCCATGCTATGACCTCGTCATGGCACTGAGCGACGACCAGCTTGAAAGATACGCACGGCATATCGTGCTGAAGGAGATCGGCGGGCCGGGGCAGCGAAAGCTCCTCGATGCGCGGGTACTCGTGATCGGCGCGGGCGGGCTCGGGAGCCCCTGCCTCATCTACCTCGCGGCAGCGGGCGTCGGCACGATCGGCATCATCGACAACGACACGGTGTCGCTTTCGAACCTGCAGCGGCAGATCGCGCATGGCACGGGCGATATCGGCCGCGCGAAAACGGAAAGCGCGGCGGAAGCCGCCCGGCGCATCAACCCCGATGTGAGAATCATTCAGCACAAGGAGCGCATGACGGGCACGAATGCGTTTTCCATCATTTCGCAATATGATGTGGTGGCGGATGGCTGCGACAATTTCGAGACGCGGTTTCTGGTGAACGACGCCTGCTATTTCGCTCGGGTGCCGCTCGTCTCCGCCGCTGTCGGCCAGTTCGAAGGGCAGGTTGCAACCTTCCGCGCCTTCGAACGCGATGCGGAAGGAAAGCCCAAACCCAATTACCGCGACTTCATCGGAGACACGCCGCCGCCGGGCTCGGTGCCGACCTGCGAGGAAGCAGGCGTGATCGGCGCTCTGACCGGCGTGATCGGCTCGCTGCAGGCGCTCGAAGTCATCAAGGAAATCACCGGCGCGGGGACGAGCCTTGCGGGCAAGCTCCTCATCTATGACGCGCTCGACACGCGCTTCCGGACCCTCACGCTCAAATGGGACCCGAAGAATCCGCTGACCGGGGAGAACCCCACGATCCGGGATTTGAGCAAATATAACTAGTCGCTTCCCACCCCCGTCACGGCCAGTCGGGCCGGCCAGGACGTTTTAGGTCAACCACCGGGGCGACGACCAAAGCATTCACCTTCCAACCATATGCAGCCACCTCACATGATCGCGGGGATCACGCGATCCGGCGGGCGGTGGCCGTCCATGAAGGTCTTGATGTTGACGATGACCTTGCCGCCCATTTCGACGCGGCCTTCGATCGTCGCTGAGCCCATATGGGGCAGCGAGATGACGTTGGGGAGTTTGATGAGGCGCGGATTGACGGAAGGCTCATGCTCGAAAACATCGAGGCCGGCGCCTGCGAGTTCGCCCGCTTCCAGCACACGGATGAGCGCGTTCTCGTCGATGATCTCGCCGCGCGCCGTGTTGACGATATAGGCCTCGGGCTTCAGCAGTTTCAGGCGGCGCGTATCGAGCAGGTGATATGTCTGCGGCGTGAGCGGGCAATTGACCGAAACGATGTCGACCTTCGCCAGCATGTCGTCGAGATTTTCCCAGAAGGTCGCGCCAAGCTCCTGCTCGATGACGGCGTTGGCGGGCTTCCGGTTGTGATAGTGGATTTCGAGGCCGAAGGGGCGCGCACGGGCGGCGACCGCCTGGCCGATGCGGCCCATGCCGATAATGCCGAGGCGCTTGCCGGTGAGGCGGCGGCCGAGCATCCAGGTGGGCGACCAGCCGGGCCACTGGCCTTCATGCTCGCGCAGATAGCGGGCACCTTCCGAGAGTCGGCGCGGCACGGCGAGGATGAGGCCCATCGTCATGTCGGCCGTATCGTCGGTGAGCACGCCCGGCGTGTTGGTGACGGTGATGCCGCGGCGGCGCGCGCTCTCGACATCGATATTATCGACGCCGGTACCGAACTGCGCGATGAGGCGGAGATTTTCTCCGGCCTGGGCGAGAAGTTTCGCGTCGATCCGGTCGGTCACGGTCGGCACCAGCACATCGGCCTGACGGAGCGCGTCGGCCAGTTCCTGTGCGGTGAAGGGGTGGTCGTCCGCATTGAGGCGGACGTCGAACAGCTCGCCCATGCGCGCCTCGATGAGCGCGGGCAGTTTTCGCGTGACGATGACGAGCGGCTTTTTTGCGGTCATAGAAAACTCCGGGCAAAGGGTCCGGGCCACGATGAGGAGGAACTGCGGCAGGATTCCGGCTTCTCGTCGCCTTTCTTAACAGGTTTATCCGTTTGTTTGCGCCAATTTCTGGCAAAATCGGGTGAGTCGCATGGGCCGGGGCATCAAGGCCCGGAAATGGAAGAAATGCGGGAGCGCGTGACACGGACGGGACAGATGCGGGGAGCGGTGCGGCGCGGGTTTGCCGCGGCGGCGGCGCTTGCCTTGTTCTGCCTGCTGCCGGGCGGTGGCGCGCAGGCGCAGGCAAATGCCGGTGCTGCCGCGGCCATGCCCGAACGGAGCCCTGGCTCCTCAACCGGCCTGCCGGTGCCGCGCTTCGTCAGCCTGAAATCCGTCAAGGCGAATGTGCGCCGGGGACCCGGCACGGATTTCCCGATCGACTGGGTCTATATGAAAAGCGGCGTGCCGCTGGAAGTGATCGCGGAATCGAACAATTGGCGGCGCATCCGCGACCATGAAGGCGATGGCGGCTGGATCTGGCACACAATGCTTGCCGGCGAACGCACCGCGATCGTCGATTCGACGGAGGAGGACGGGAGCCCGGTGGCGCTTCACGCGCGGCCGCAGGGCGATGCCGCCGTGGTCGCCTATGCGGAAAAAGGCTATGTGGCGCGGGTGAGAAGCTGCCGGGCCCAGTGGTGCCGGCTCGACATCAGGGGGCTCGAGAGCTGGATCCCCCAGGACCGTCTCTGGGGCATCTATCCCGGAGAGAGCTTCGACTAGATTACTTGCGGCCCTGCAGGCGCACGATCACATCGACGCGGGCGACATCCATGCCTTCGGGCGCGGGCGGCAGGCTGCCGATCACCACGTCATCTCCGGCAATATCCATCAGCGCGCCATCATTCTCGAAGAAAAAGTGATGGTGGTTGTCGATGTTGGTGTCGAAATAGGTGCGCGACGAATCCACCACCACCTCGCGCAGAAGGCCCGCGCCGGTGAACTGGTGCAGCGTGTTGTAGACGGTCGCAAGCGAAACGCTGACGCCGGCCTTCTGGGCCTCGTCATGAAGCGCCTCGGCGGTCACATGGCGGTCGCCGCCATCGAAGAGGAGGCGGCCAAGCGCCAGCCGCTGGCGCGTCGGGCGGAGCCCAGCCTCGCGGAGCCTTGAAAGCGTCTGTGCGTAGGGGCGTTCCTGCGTCACGAACCCGGTCCTCTTCTACTGAAGCCAAGGGAGGCAGGCCGGAGGCCGCGCCACCTTGCAGTTTGTAATCGTTACAAACAATAAATAGGGGGCGGGTCATAGGATTGTCAAGTGCGCAGGGGCCCGACAGGGCCTGCCGATCCGGCCCAAAATGCCCTTACATCAAGGGTTTGCGCCGGACCAAGGGTATGTTACGAAGCCATCAGCGCAGCGATTGGGTGAGGAACCGGGCGGGCGAAAGCCGGCCCAGAGACGGGGACGGCCTGCCGAGAACAGCCGGAACGAGCGGCGGCGATGCAGGCCCTTACAGAGCGGACGGCAATGGCGGAACGTAAATCGGCATTATCCCTGGAAGACCTGCTTGAGTGCAGCCATGGCCGGATGTTCGGGCCGGGCAATCCGCAGCTGCCGCTGCCGCCCATGCTGATGATCGACCGCATCATGCATATCAGCGATGAGGGCGGCGAATACGGCAAGGGCCAGATCATCGCCGAGTTCGACATAAAGCCGGACCTCTGGTTTTTTGCCTGCCATTTCGAAGGCGACCCGGTGATGCCGGGCTGCCTCGGCCTTGATGGCATGTGGCAGCTGCTCGGCTTCTTCCTCGGCTGGATCGGCGGACAGGGCAAGGGCCGCGCGCTTGGCGTGGGCGAAGTGAAATTCTCCGCCATGGTGACGCCTGCCGTGAAAAAGCTCGAATATGTCATCAATCTGAAGCGCGTCATCAATCGCAAGCTGGTACTCGGCATGGCCGATGGCATCATCAAGGCGGATGGCGAAGTGGCCTTCACGATCAGCGACATGAAAGTGGGCCTGTTCGGCGCGGGCGAGCAACCCGCCTGAGCGCGGCCACGGGGCATAGACGTTCACAACCGAAACGGGCGAGACGGGGCGACAAACAAGAACCGCCTTTCGGTCCAGTCCGCGAGAACCAAAGCGAAAGAGAGGCTGCCATGAGGCGAGTGGTCGTCACGGGGCTCGGTATCGTCTCCAGCATCGGCAACAATGCTCAGGAAGTGACGGCGAGTCTGCGCGAAGGCAAGTCCGGCATCGTCAAATCCGACGTCTATGCGGAGATGGGTTTCAGGAGCCAGGTGCATGGCAGCCTGAAGATCGATCTCGACGAGGCGGTGGACCGGCGCGCGCGGCGTTTTATGGGCGATGGCGCGGCCTATGCCTGGATCGCGATGAACCAGGCGATCGCCGATGCGGGCCTTGAAGAAGGCGATGTCAGCAATCCGCGCACCGGCCTCATCGTCGGTTCGGGCGGCGCCTCGACCAAGGCAATCGTGGCCGCCGCCGACATGGCGCGCACGGAACCCGTGAAAGGTCCGAAGAAGGTCGGCCCCTTCGCGGTGCCGAAGGCGATGTCCTCCACCTGCTCGGCCAATCTTTCGACCTGGTTCAAGACCAAGGGCGTCAACTATTCGATCAGCTCGGCCTGCTCCACCTCCGCGAACTGCATCGGCAATGCAGCGGAAATGATCCAGTGGGGCAAGCAGGACGTGATGTTCGCGGGCGGCGGCGAGGAACTCGACTGGACGCTCTCGGTGCTCTTCGATGCGATGGGCGCGATGTCCTCCAAGCGCAACGACACGCCGGAAAAGGCAAGCCGCGCCTATGACAAGGACCGCGACGGTTTCGTCATCACGGGCGGCGGCGGCATTCTGGTACTCGAGGAACTGGAACACGCGAAGGCGCGCGGCGCGAAGATCTATGCCGAGATCGTCGGCTATGGCGCAACGGCGGATGGCGCAGACATGGTAGCGCCTTCCGGCGAAGGCGCTGTGCGCTGCATGAAGATGGCGCTGCAGAATGTGAAGGCGCCGGTCGACTACATCAACCCGCATGCGACATCGACGCCTGTCGGCGACATTCCCGAGATCAAGGCGATCGAGGAAGTGTTCGGCGCAAAGATGCCGCCGATCAGCGCGACGAAATCGCTGTCGGGTCATGCGCAGGGTGCGGCGGGCGTCCATGAGGCGATCTATACGCTCCTCATGATGCAGGGCGGCTTCATTGCGGCGAGCGCCAATATCGACGAGATCGACCCGGCGGTCGCAAGCGCGAACATCATTCGCGAGCGCATCGACGGCGCGGACATCAATCTTGCGATTTCCAACAGCTTCGGTTTCGGCGGCACGAACGCAACGCTGGCACTGCAACGCTATAACGGGTAACGCCCTCACGGGCGCGGGGTCTCGGGGGAGACGCGAGGCCCGGCAAGGGCCTGATTATTCGGGGAACGACTGACCTATGCATGGTTCTGGCGACGAGAAAGCGGGCGAGCAGCCCCTGGTGCTGACAGGCCCTTTGATGAAGGGCAAGCGCGGCCTCATCATGGGCGTTGCGAACGATCACTCCATTGCCTGGGGCATTGCGCGCGCACTTGCCGCGCATGGGGCGGAACTTGCCTTCACCTATCAGGGCGAAAGCTTCGGCCGGCGCGTGAAGCCGCTGGCGGAATCGGCGGGCTCGAACCTGCTGCTTCCCTGCGACGTGACGGACAGCGCAAGCCTCGATGCCGCCTTCGCGACGCTTGAAAAGGAATGGGGCACGCTCGACTTCGTCGTCCATGCGATCGCGCACTCCGACAAGAACGAGCTCAAGGGCCGATATGTCGACACGACGCGGGAAAACTTCCTGCGGACGATGGATATTTCCTGCTTCTCCTTCACCGATGTCGCGCGGCGCGCGGCGAAGATGATGACGCGGGGCGGCTCGATGGTGACGCTCACCTATGGCGGCTCGACGCGCGTCATGCCGAATTACAATGTGATGGGCGTCGCCAAGGCAGCGCTCGAGGCGAGCGTGCGCTATCTCGCGGTCGATCTCGGCCGTCACGGCATTCGCGTGAACGCCATTTCGGCGGGGCCGATGCGCACGCTGGCGGGTTCCGCGGTGGGCGATGCCCGCTTCGTGTTCAAGTGGAACAAGACGCATGCGCCGATCAAGGAATCGATCGAGCTCGATCATGTCGGCGGCGCGGGGCTCTATCTCCTCTCCGATCTTTCGGCACGTGTTTCCGGCGAAGTGCATTTCGTCGATGGCGGCTACAATATTATCGGCCTGCCGCGCGCGAACGAGCTGAAAGAGCAGATGGAAAGCGGTGGCGGCGAGGGGTAATCCCTCTCACCGCTTCAACGCACTCAGCAGTTCCGTCAGCGCCTTTTCCATGCGGGCCTGAGCCTTGCCGCCCTTGTGGCCTGCCCACAAGACGCCTGCATTCATTGCGCCATTGAGGAGAACGGCGAGTTCTTCCGCACCGATATTGCGGATCGCACCTGCCTTCCGCGCGGCCTCAACGCCTTCCAGCAATTCGCCGAAGCCATGCGCCGCATCGAGCGCGGTCCATTTTTCGAAGCCGAGCACGGCGGGCGCTTCGACGATCAGGATGCGATTCGCTTCCGGTTTCGAGAAATGCGTCATCCAGGCGAGCGAGCCATCGAGCAGCGCCTCGAAGGGCCCCGCACTTTCGCCTGCCGCCTTGCCGATTTCGGCGACGGCTTCCTCATGGAGCGCAACGCAAACCGCCTCGAAGAGTGCCGCCTTGTCCGCGAAGTGGTGATATAGCGCGCCGCGCGTGACGCCCGCCTTTTCGAGAATTTCCTCGGTTGAAGTGGCGGCAAAGCCTTGCTTCGCGAAGAGCCGCCGCGCGACGGCGACGAGCTTTGCCCGCGTCTTGCGCGCCTTTTCCTCTCTCACGCCTGCCATGCTGCCCGCCTCGACGTTTGCGCCTGATGTTCCCGGTTGCCGTTGACATACTAACAGTCTGCGAACATATTAACAAATACCGACTGACTGTATGTTTAATGAGGAGGACGCAGGATGCACTTCATCGACCGCTATCCGATCATCGTGACGCCGAAACTCCATGAATGCGGGCGCTTCTGGGAGCGGCATCTGGGTTTCACGGCGGTCTTTTCCTCAAGCTGGTTCGTGCTGCTTTATGGCGAAGGCGAGACGGCGAGCCTTGCCTTCATGTCGCCGGACCACCCCTCTGCCCCGCCCGGCCCCGAGGTCTTTTCGCGCAAGGGCATGTGCCTCGAATTGCAGGTGGAGGACGCGAAAGCCGCCCATGAGGAAGCGCTCGCCAGGGGCCTTCCCGTCACCTACCCGCTTACCGACGAGGCTTTCGGCCAGCGCCGCTTCGGCTTTCACGATCCGTCCGGGCTCTGGGTCGATGTGGTGGAGCAGATCGAGCCGGCAGCAGGCTATTGGGAGAGATATATGGTCGCCTAGCGCCGCTTCATCTCGAGCACGTTGAAGGTCGATTCGAGTTCCGGCCAGGGGAAGACGATGCGGGCGCGGCCATCTTCAAGGAGAGCGGCGATGGCGGGTTCGTCCATCAGCTGCGGATCGGTGATGCCGCCTTCTGGGCCCGAATAGGCGCGGATGGGGCCGGAATGACCTTCATTGGGCGCGGCGAGAAGCACCCAGCTCTTCTCATCGCGCTCATAGAAGAAGCCCGACATGCGCTGCGAGCCGGTGAGCTTTTCGAAGAAGAGGCGGCCATCCCTTTCCACCACCTCGCAGCGGAACCAGCCATAAACCACGAAACCGGCGAAGGGCCCGCCTGCCTTGATGGTACGGCAGTTCCACTGGCCCTTCAGCTTTTCCGCATCGGCGGGTGCGAGCGTTCCCTCCATGATGCTGGTGAGTTCGTTATAGGCGCCGTGCTCCTCGCCCGCGACGCGGGACTCCATCATGCCTTTCGTCACCGCATCCTCGTAGCGGTCGAGCTTGCCGCGGTCGATCTCGGTTGCCTGTGTGCGCCAGTCGAGCGCGGCCTCTCTTTCTCCATGCCCATCGGCGAGGACAGGGAGACCGATGAGGGAAAGGGCGGCGGCGAGAACGGCAAGGCGCATGGGAGACTCCAAAAGAAAACGGGGCCAGCAAAAGCTGACCCCGAATCCTAGCCTTAATATGGCAAGCCGTCTCGCCTGCGAGATCAGTCGCGGTCGCGGCGCCGGCCACGGCCGCCACCGCCGCCTTCGCGCTTCTCGCGGGGCTGCTCTGCCGGCTCGTTCTCGTAGAAGATCTCTTCGCCCGTCTCCTGATTGACGTGCTTCATGGAGAGGCGGACCTTGCCGCGGTCGTCGAAGCCCAAGAGCTTCACCTTGACCTTGTCGCCTTCCTTGACGATGTCGGAGACCTGCTCGACGCGGGTCGGCGCCATCTGCGAGATATGCACCAGACCGTCGCGCGGGCCGAAGAAGTTCACGAAGGCGCCGAAGTCGACAGCCTTCACAACCGTACCTTCGTAGATCTTGCCGACTTCCGGCTCGGCGACGATGCCCTGAATCCAGGCGATCGCCTTGCGGATCGCTTCGGCGTCGGAGGACGCGACCTTGATCGTTCCGTCGTCGGAGATATCGATCTTGGCGCCGGTCTTTTCGACGATTTCACGGACGACTTTGCCGCCCGTGCCGATCACTTCGCGGATCTTGTCGGTCGGTACCTTGACGACTTCGATGCGCGGCGCGTACTCGCCCATTTCGGGGCGGGCCGTGTCGAGCGCCTTGGCCATCTCGCCGAGGATGTGCATGCGGCCGCCCTGCGCCTGCGCAAGGGCCTGCTTCATGATCGCTTCGTTGATGCCGGTGATCTTGATGTCCATCTGGAGAGAGGTCACGCCTTCGGCCGTGCCCGCCACCTTGAAGTCCATGTCGCCGAGGTGATCTTCGTCACCCAGGATGTCGGAGAGAACGGCGAAGCGATCGCCCTCGAGGATGAGGCCCATCGCAATGCCCGCCACTGCCCGCGTCAGCGGAACGCCGGCATCCATCATCGCGAGCGACGAGCCGCAGACCGTCGCCATCGAGGAGGAGCCGTTCGACTCGGTGATTTCCGAGACGAGACGGATCGTGTAGGGGAAGTCGCCCTTGGGTGGGAGCACGGCGCGGAGCGCGCGCCAAGCAAGCTTGCCGTGACCGACTTCGCGACGTCCTGTGAAACCGACGCGGCCCGTTTCGCCGACCGAGAAGGGCGGGAAGTTGTAATGCAGCAGGAAGTTCTCCTTGTAGGTGCCTTCCAGCGCGTCGATGAACTGTTCGTCATCGCCGGTGCCGAGGGTCGCCACCACAAGGGCCTGCGTCTCGCCGCGGGTGAAGAGCGCGGAGCCATGCGCGCGCGGCAGGATGCCGACTTCGGAAACGATCGGACGGACCGTTTCGAGGTCGCGTCCGTCGATGCGGTTCTTCGTGTCGAGGATCGAATTGCGGACGATGTCGCTCTCGATTTCCTTGAAGAAGCCGCCGACTTCATTTTCCGGCACTGCGTTCGGATCTTCAGGGTTGCAGAGCACGGCCTTCACCTTGTCCTTCGCCTTGGCGATGG
Source organism: Parvibaculum sp. (assembly GCF_046297875.1). Lineage (GTDB taxonomy): Bacteria > Pseudomonadota > Alphaproteobacteria > Parvibaculales > Parvibaculaceae > Parvibaculum. The sequence goes on from NZ_JBKBHD010000001.1 coordinate 834,821, forward strand.
CTTCGTGGCGGGCTGCCTTGTCCTTCAGCTGATAGGCAGTGCGGAGATCGCTTTCGGCAAGCTCGCGAACCTTCGCGACGACGGCGGAGTTGTCCTTGATGTCGACGGGGCGCGGTTCCTTCGCGCATTTCTCGGCCATGCGGATGATCATGTCGATCACCGGCTGGAATTCGCGGTGGCCGAACATGACGGCGCCGAGCATGACGTCTTCGGACAGTTCCTTGGCTTCCGATTCCACCATCATCACGGCATCGGCCGTGCCGGCGACGACGAGATCGAGCGCGCTTTCCGGCATTTCGTCGATCATCGGGTTGAGCTTGTACTCACCGCCGATATAGCCGACGCGGGCAGCGCCGATCGGCCCGAGGAAGGGGAGGCCCGAAATGGTGAGCGCGGCGGAGACCGCGATCATCGCGACGATATCGGGATCGTTCTCCATATCGTGGCTGAGAACGGTCGCAATCACCTGCGTTTCGTTCTTGAAGCCCTTGATGAAGAGGGGGCGGATCGGACGGTCAATCAGACGCGAGACGAGCGTTTCCTTTTCGCTCGGGCGGCCTTCGCGCTTGAAGAAGCCGCCGGGAATCTTGCCCGCGGCATAGGTCTTTTCCTGGTAGTTCACGGTCAGGGGAAAGAAATCGAGGCCCGGCTTCGGCTTGCGTTCGCCGACAACGGTGGCGAGCACCGTGGTTTCGCCATAGGTCGCCATGACGGCGCCATCGGCCTGGCGGGCGATCTTTCCCGTTTCGAGGATGAGCGGACGGCCGCCCCATTCGATTTCTTCGCGTGTAATTTCAAACATATCGGTTTCCTGTTCCGCGGCCCCGCTTTTCATGCGTTCTTCCACCATCATGCGGCGGCCGCTTTTCTGCCGCTTTTTCCGCGGCCGGACAAAAGGACGGATATCGCAATCGTGCCGAATACACCTGGGCCCCTGAAGGCCCGGAACCCGGCGCCGCGAGACGGGAGGCGGCGGGTCCGATTGCGAGAACCATCCGTAAACGGACGAGTGTCTCTATTCAGCAGTCCTGAAAGACGCACGCCCGCCTGCGAGATTCGAGATGAACCCCCCAGGCAGGCGCCGTGCAAAGCAGAACCGGTAGGGCACCAGGCACCCTGTTACCGCCTGATCCCCAGACGGGCGATCAGCTTTTCGTAACGCGCCTGATCCTTCTTCTTCACATAGTCGAGAAGGCTGCGGCGCAGGCTCACCATCTTCAGCAGGCCGCGGCGGGAATGATTGTCCTTGGCGTGGCCCTTGAAGTGTTCGGTGAGGTTGACGATACGCTCGGTCAAGATCGCGACCTGCACCTCGGGGGAGCCGGTGTCGCCGTCCTTGCCGGCAAATTCCTTGATGAGCTGAGCTTTGCGCTCCGGCGTAATCGACATCGGGTTCTCCTATAATTCGAGATTGAACACGCGCACGGGGCGAAGCTCGCCTTGCCCGTATTCGGTCAGCGCCACCGGGTTTCCCCGATGGGTGGCCAGTACCGATCCGGACAGGATGGGTGCGTCACGCCCGCGTAACAAAACTCCCTGACCCTTTTTCAATCGGGCCGCATCGTCTGCACTTACGGCCAGCGCCGGGATGTCGTCCAGCGCGGTCTCAAGCGGAAGCAGATGGGCCCCGAGGCCAGGAGCGGGCGCAATATGGCCCAAGGCGAGGAGTTTATCCAGTGGAATTGCGGCCTCTTCCCGGAAGGGGCCGTGGCGGGTGCGCCGGAGCGCCGAGACATGGCCGGCAGAGCCCAGCGCCAGGGCCAGATCGCGGGCAAGCGAGCGGACGTAAGTCCCCTTGCTGCAAGAGATTTCCAGCTCGGCATGGTCTGCGTCCGGCCGCGAAACGAGGCGGATTTCGTGGATGGTGACGGGCCGGGGCTTCATCTCCACCACCTCGCCCGCCCGGGCGCGGGCATAGGCCCGCTCGCCATCGACCTTGATCGCGGAAAAGGCGGGGGGCACCTGCTCGATCGGCCCCTGAAAGCGGGGCAGCATGGCCTCGATGTCGGCATCCGAAGGCCGGACGGGACTTGCCGCCACCACCTCGCCCTCGGCATCGTCCGTCGAGGTCTGCTCGCCGAAGCGGATGGTGAAGCGATAGGCCTTGGTCGCGTCGATCACGAAGGGGACGGTTTTTGTGGCCTCCCCCAGCGCGATGGGGAGAACCCCGGTCGCCAGCGGATCGAGCGTACCGGCATGGCCGGCCTTCTGCGCATTGAAGGCGCGGCGGACGCGGTTCACCACATCGGAAGAGGTTGGCCCCAAAGGCTTGTCGACAACGACCCAGCCCGAGACCGGATCGCCCTTCTTGCGCCGTGCCATTCCGCTCAGTCCTCCCGATCGGACTTGCCGAGGTCGCGGGCAACTTCAGGCGTGTGCAGCAGGCGGTCGATCACCTCGGCATTGTCGAAGGAGGTGTCGGGTTCGAAGGAGAGGTCCGGCATGAACTTGAAGGTGACTTCCTTCGAGAGCTGGCCGCGCAGATAGGCGCGGACGCGGGTCAGCGCTTCGGCGAGCGCCGCCGCATCGCCCTTGCCGAGCGGGGCGACGAAGCAGGTCGCGTGGCGCAGATCCGGGCTCACGCGCACTTCGGTCACGGTGAAGCTGCGGTCGACAAGCTCGGGGTCGCGGATCGTGCCACGGGCAACGATATCGGCAAGCGCCCGGCGCACGAGCTCGCCCGCACGCAACTGGCGCTGACTCGGCGCGCTGGCGCCACGTTTGGATTTTCCAGACCCGGATTTTCTCTGCATGGGGTTTTTCCGTTTACCCCCTCACCCGATCCGGGCCGTGCCCGGATCACCCTCTCCCCGAAGGGAGAGGGAAAAGACAGAAGGGGGCGGCAGCATCAATCGAGGCTGCGCTTCACCACCTCGACATCGAAACACTCGATGATGTCGCCCTTGCGCATGTCCTGATAGTTCTCGAAGGCCATGCCGCATTCCTGACCGGACTGCACTTCCTTCACTTCGTCCTTGAAGCGCTTCAGCGTCGAGAGCTTGCCTTCGTGGATCACGACGTCGTCGCGGATCAGGCGGACATGCGAACCGCGGCGCACCACGCCCTCGGTGACGCGGCAGCCCGCGACCTTGCCGGTCTTGGAAATGTTGAAGATTTCCAGGATCTCGGCATTGCCGAGGAAGGTTTCGCGCAGTTCCGGCGAAAGCATGCCGGACAGCGCCGCCTTGATGTCGTCCACGAGGTCGTAGATCACCGAGTAATAGCGGATTTCGACACCGTCCTGACGGGCAGCATCGCGCGCCTGCGAATTGGCGCGGACATTGAAGCCGATGATCGGCGCGCGCGAGGCGGTCGCCAACGTCACATCCGATTCCGTTACGCCGCCGACGCCGACATGAATGACGCGCGCGGTGACTTCGTCGGTGCCGAGCTTTTCGAGCGCCTGCACGATGGCTTCGGCCGAGCCCTGCACGTCCGCCTTGACGACGATGGGCAGCTCTTTCTTGTCCTGCTCCTTCAGCTGCGAGAGCATCTGATCGAGCGAGGTGCGGCTGCCGGTACCGACGCGCTTGTCGCGGCGAACACGCTGACGGTAGTCGGTGATCTCGCGGGCACGGCTTTCGTTTTCGACGACGCTCATCACGTCGCCTGCTTCCGGTGCGCCGCCAAGGCCGAGCACTTCAACCGGCTGCGAGGGGCCGGCAGACTGCACGTTCTCGCCGCGATCATTGATGAGCGCGCGGACACGGCCCCATTCGGTGCCGGCCACGATGATGTCGCCAACGCGCAGCGTGCCGCGCTCGATGAGCACAGTGCCGACGGGACCGCGTCCCTTGTCGAGCTTCGCTTCGACGATGATGCCTTCAGCGGAACGGTCGGGATTGGCGCGCAGCTCCAGCACTTCGGCCTGCAGCAGGATCGCTTCCTCGAGCTTGTCGAGACCCGTGCCGCTCTTTGCGGAAATTTCCACCGCCATGACATCGCCGCCGAAATCCTCGACCACGACTTCATGCTGCAGCAGTTCGTTCTTCACGCGGGTGGGCTCCGCGTCCGGCTTGTCCATCTTGTTGATGGCGACGATCATCGGAACGCCAGCAGCCTTCGCGTGGTTGATGGCTTCGATGGTCTGCGGCATGACGCCGTCATCGGCGGCAACGACAAGCACCACGATATCCGTCACCTTGGCGCCGCGGGCGCGCATGGAGGTGAAGGCGGCGTGGCCGGGCGTATCGAGGAAGGTGATGCGGTCACCAGAACCGAGCGTCACCTGATAGGCGCCGATATGCTGCGTAATGCCGCCCGCTTCGCCGGCGGCGACGTCGGTCTTGCGCAGCGCGTCGAGCAGCGAGGTCTTGCCGTGGTCGACGTGACCCATGACTGTGACGACCGGCGCGCGGGGCTGCTTAAGCTCCGCCGCATCGTCCTCGCCGACAAGGCCTTCTTCGACGTCTGATTCCGCAACGCGCTTGACCGTGTGGCCCATTTCTTCGGCGACAAGCTGTGCAGTGTCGCTGTCGATCACATCGGTGATCTTCAGCATGATGCCCTGCTTCATCAGAATCTTGATCACATCCACCGCGCGCTCCGCCATGCGGTTCGCGAGTTCCTGGATGGTGATGATTTCCGGGATGACGACATCGCGGATGATCTTCTGCGGCGCTTCCTGCACGCCCATATGCTTCTTGCGCTCGCGCTCCACGCGGCGGCGCATCGAGGCAAGCGAACGCTGGCGGCCGCTGTCGTCGTCGAACGCCTTGGTGATGGTGAGCTTGCCACGGCGGCGCTCTTCGGTGCGGCGCGCGGCGGGCTGCTTCGGCGCGGCATGGCCTGCGCTGCGCTTGGGCTTGTCTTCCTCGTCGCCTTCGTCGGCCGCGATTTCCTTCACGGCGGCGCGGGGCGCGGAGCGTTCCTCTTCGGTGCTGCGGCGCTGTGCGTCGCCGGCAGAGCGGACACGCGCTTCCTGCTCAGCGGCAAGGCGGGCGGCCTCTTCCTCGGCGCGGGCGGCAGCGGCCGCACGTTCGGCGTCGCGGCGCGCATCTTCCTCGGCGAAGCGTTTTGCCTCTTCTTCGGCGCGGCGGCGATCCTCGCCTTCGCGCTCACGCGCGCTGTCGAGCGCTTGGGCGCGGGCAGCCTTCTCCTCTTCGGTCAGCGTGCGCAGCACGATGCCGGAGCGGGCGCGGGGCGCCGACTTCTTCTCGGCAGCGGCGGGCGCGGCTTCGGCCTTCTTTTTCGGCTCGGGCGAAGCAGCGGCGGCCGGCGCTTCCTTCGGCGCGGGCGCGGGCTTTGCCTTTTCCTCGGCGGGCGCGGGTGCGGCTCCGTCCGTCTTCAGCGTGCGCTTCTTCTTCTTCTCGACGACGACCGATTTCGAGCGGCCATGCGAAAAATTCTGGCGCACATGGCCAGATTCCACCGTCCGCTTGAGGCTCAGGGTCTTCCCGCCCGCAGCTTTCGGTTTCGGTTCGCTCGTATCGGCCTGATCGGTCATTCCTGTCCTTCGTCAGCTTTCCCGGGAGGTGCTACCGCACGGGTCGTTTGCGGGCGGTCCATCCGCCCATAGCGCGCGAGCCTGGCAAGATCGGCCAAGACTTTTGCCTGCATGCGGCCCGGGATCAGGGCTGCATGTATCACATTTCCGCGGCCCAATGCCAAACCCAATTCGTCCGACCAGAGCGGGCTCAACACCGGGACATCGCCCAGAATTCCGTGCTCTTTCGCCACCCTGAGGCGCTGTTCGAGCTTGCGGCGGCCATCCTCGGCGCCGTCTCGCGCCTCGATAAGGGCGGCGACCCGGCCACGGCCGATCGCCGTCAAAACCTTTTCAAACCCGGTCTCCAGCGCACCGGCGCGGCGCGCAAGACCCACGGCATCGGCGGCACGCCGGGCGAGCAGCCGCTCGACAAGGCCAGGAAGCGCCGGATCGGCCTGGACCGGCGCCCGGGCGGCCTTGGCGAAATGTCCCTTTGCCACCGCCCGCTCGAGCATTTCCCGCGTTGCCGTGACCCAAAAGCCACGGCCGGGCAGCTTTTCGGCCAGATCCGGCACGACATTGCCGTCCGGATCGAGCACGAAGCGGATCAGCCCATCCTTGCCGCCGCTCTCGCCCGAGACGATGCAACGGCGCTCCGGGCCTCCGGCGTCAGGCTTCTTCACCAACCTCGTCCGCTTCCTCTCCGTCTTCCTCTTCCCCGGCCGAAGCGAGATCGGCCTCGGTGATCCAGCCCGCCTTGAGGCGCGCACGCATGATGAGGTCATTGGCCTCATCGGCCGTCAGGTCGAAGCCTTCGATGATGCCCTGCTGGTGCTTGCGCTCGCCATTCACGGTCTCGTTCCAGCCGAGCAGGTCGTCGGTGGCGCAGCCTGCGAGGTCCTCGACGGATTTCACATCGTTCTCGCCGAAAGCGACCAGCATCTTCGGCGTCACGCCCTCGATCTCGCTGACCTCATCGGCCACGCCAAGCTCGCGGCGCCTGGCATCATACTCGGCATTCTGGCGCTCGATGAATTCGAGGGCCCGGCTCTGGATTTCCTGTGCCGTGTCCTCGTCGAAACCTTCGATGCCGGCGATTTCGTCGAGGTCGACATAGGCCACTTCCTCGATCGAGGCGAAGCCTTCCGAGGCGAGAAGCTGGGCGATCATCTCGTCCACATCGAGCGCTTCGGCGAAGATCGCCGTGCGGCTGACGAATTCGGCCTGACGGCGCTCGCTTTCCTCGGCTTCGGTCAGGATGTCGATATCCCAGCCGGTGAGCTGCGAGGCGAGACGCACATTCTGGCCGCGGCGGCCGATGGCGAGCGAGAGCTGATCGTCGGGCACCACGACTTCGATGCGCTGCGTATCTTCATCGAGCACGACCTTTACGACTTCGGCAGGAGCCAGCGCATTGACGATGAAGGTGGCGGCGTCGGCTGACCACTGGATGATGTCGATCTTCTCGCCCTGCAGTTCATTCACCACCGCCTGAACGCGCGAACCCCTCATGCCGACACAGGCGCCGACGGGATCGATCGAACTGTCGTTCGAGATGACGGCGATCTTGGCGCGGCTGCCGGGATCGCGCGCAACGGCGCGAATCTCGATGATGCCGTCGTAGATTTCCGGCACTTCCTGGCCGAAGAGCTTTGCCATGAACTGGGGATGCGAGCGCGACAGGAAAATCTGCGGGCCGCGCTGTTCGCGGCGCACGTCATAGATATAGGCGCGGATGCGGTCGCCATTGCGGAAGGTTTCGCGCGGCAGAAGCTCGTCGCGGCGCACGATCGCCTCGCCACGGCCGAGATCGACGATCACATTGCCATATTCGACGCGCTTCACGATACCGTTCACGATCTCGCCGATGCGGTCCCTGTATTCGTCGTACTGGCGCTCGCGCTCGGCATCGCGCACCTTCTGCACGATGACCTGCTTGGCCGTCTGGGCGGCGATACGGCCGAAATCGACCGGCGGCAGTTCGTCTTCGATCAGGTCGCCGATCTGGGCGGCCGGATTGCGGCGCAGCGCCGACTTCAGGTCGATCTGCACGGCATCGTTCTCGACCTGCTCGACCACTTCGAGAAGGCGCACGAGGCGGATTTCGCCGGTCTGCGGATTGATCCGGGCACGGATTTCATTTTCCGCGCCATAGCGCGAGCGTGCCGCTTTCTGGATCGCCTCAGCCATCGCCTCGATCACGACTTCGCGGTCGATCGACTTTTCGCGCGCGACCGCATCCGCGATCTGCAACAGTTCAAGCCGGTTGGCGCTTACTGCCGGTGCCATTCTCTATTCTCCGTCAGAGGAGGCGTCCGGCGTTTCGGTCGCCGGGCCCTGCCTTTTGAGGCTTTCCCTAATGAGGTCGTCGCTCATCACGAGCTTCGCCTCGCTCACCTTCTGGAACGGCAGGCCAAGTACCTGCGGCTCCGAAAATCCTTCGACTTCGCTTTCGACGAGGATTTCGCCATCCTCGACGCCCTGCAGAAGCCCGCGGAAGCGCTTGCGCCCGCCGACCGCTTCGGAGAGTTCGATCTTCGCGTCGAAGCCCTGCCAGCGGTCGAAATCCTTCATCCGCGTCAGCGGCCGGTCAATGCCGGCGGACGAGACCTCGAGATTGTATTCGCCGGGGATCGGGTCCTCGACATCAAGCACGGCGGAGAGAATGCGCGAGAGCTCCTCGCAATCCTCGACCGACATGGTGCCGTCGGCGCGTTCGGCCATGATCTGCAGCGTCTGTCCGTCCTGCAGGCCGAAGCGGATGCGCACGATTTCGAAACCGGCGCCTTCGGCCGGGCCGCGCAGAAGATCGAAGACCTTGCGGGGCACGCCATGCGGCGCGACGAGATGCGTGTCGAGCACGTCGCCTTCCGCCTTGCTGTCGAGACCCGCAGAGACCAAATCCACACTCCGAAAAATCGCCAAACCGGGCTCCAGATAACAAAAAAAGCGGGCCCCCGTTTCCGGAGACAGCCCACTCTCTAGAGCGTCGCTGACTTGTTGGGCTTTATATAGACCCCTTTATCCCCAAGGGCAAGTGGCCGCTCAGAGGCGCTCGAAGGCGAGATAGCAGGGGGTGCGGCCCTCGCGGATGGCCTTGGCCTCGTAGCGGGTGCCGGGCCAGCCTTCATAAGGCGTGCGCCAGTCTTCCGCCCGCTCCGCCGTCCAGCGGAAGGTTTCGCCGTTTTCGCGGTTGAAACGGCTCACATGGGCGAGCGTCCAGGCGATGTAGTCCGGTATGTCGGAGGCAAAACGCAACTCGCCGCCGGGGCGGATGGCGCTGGCGAGGAAACCCAGCGTTTCCTCATTGATGAAGCGGCGCTTGTTGTGGCGCTTTTTCGGCCAGGGATCAGGATAGAGAATGAAGGCGCGGGCCAGGCTATTCGGTGCAAGGCGCTCGAGGAGAAAACGCGCATCGTCGTTCAGGATGCGTACATTGGCGAGATCGCGCTCGTGGATTTCCGAGACGAGTTTTGCGACGCCGTTGAGAAAGGGCTCGCAGCCCATGATGCCCACATGCGGATGGGTCTCGGCCTGATGGGCGAGATGTTCGCCGCCGCCGAAGCCGACCTCGAGCCAGACCTCATCCACATCGCCGAAGAGCTGCTTCGGCGCGATAACCGCTTCATCAAGCGAAATGGAGACCCTCGGGAAGAGGGTCTCCATCAAATTCACCTGACGCGGCTTCAGGGTCTTGCCCTTGGTGCGCCCATAGACATGGCGGCGCGGAATGTCGCTTTCGCCGCTCAAGGGCGTCCTTTCTTCCGCTCAGCGGACCGCGGCTGCGATCTTGTCGGCAATGTCGGTCTTCTCCCAGGAGAAGCCGCCATCGGCATCCGGTGTGCGGCCGAAATGACCATAAGCGGCAGTGCGTTCATAGATCGGCTTGTTGAGGCCGAGATGCTCGCGGATGCCGCGCGGCGAAAGGTCCATGCAATTCGCAACCGCGCGCTCGACCGCTTCTTCCTCGACCTTGCCCGTGCCATGTGTGTCGACATAGATCGACAGCGGCTTCGAGACGCCGATCGCATAGGAAAGCTGGATGGTGCAGCGGTCGGCGAGGCCCGCGGCCACGACATTCTTTGCGAGGTAGCGCGAGGCATAGGCCGCCGAACGGTCAACCTTCGTCGGATCCTTGCCGGAGAAGGCACCGCCACCATGCGGTGCCGCGCCGCCATAGGTGTCGACGATGATCTTGCGGCCGGTCAGGCCGGCGTCACCATCCGGCCCGCCGATCACAAAAATGCCTGTCGGGTTCACGTAGAATTCTTCTTCTGGCGGGAACCAGCCCTCCGGCAGCACTTCCTTCACCACGCCGCGTACGCATTCGCGCAGGTCGGACTGCTTCACGCCCGCCTTATGCTGGGTCGAGACGACGACGGAGGTGACGCCGACGGGCTTGCCGTTCTGGTATTTCAGCGTGACCTGGCTCTTCGCATCGGGCTCGAATTCCGGGCGCTCGCCGGAATGGCGGAGCTCGGCCATGCGCTTGAGGATGCGGTGCGAATAGATGATCGGGGCGGGCATCAGCACATCGGTCTCGCGGCAGGCATAACCGAACATGATGCCCTGGTCGCCGGCGCCTTCATCCTTGTTGCCGCTGGCATCGACGCCCTGCGCGATATCCGCAGACTGGGCATGAAGCAGCACTTCGCAGCGCGCATTCTTCCAGTGGAAGCCTTCCTGCTCATAGCCGATCGCCTTCACGGCATTGCGCGCCGTTTCCTCGATCATTTCCTTGGTGATGCTTTCATGGCCGCGCACTTCCCCGGCGAGGATGATCGTGTTCGTGGTCGTCAGCGTTTCGCAGGCGACGCGCGAGAAGGGGTCGCGCGAAAGGAAGAGATCGACGACGGCATCGGAAATCCTGTCGCACACCTTGTCGGGATGGCCCTCGGAAACGGATTCGCTGGTGAACAGGTAATTTGACCTAGCCAAGTTGATCTCCCTCATGGGTGCGAGATGAGTTTTGCGCCGGATATGGCGGAATCGCCCTTCGGCACTTCTTATTCATGACGGAACGGAAAGACATTTCCATGTCGCGGGCCCAAATCCGGCCCGCCGCGCCGCCGGTCATGGTTGTTGCAAGGATCAGATGCGGGGTCAACAGGGCTTGGCAAAAAGATATGCACATAAGTGCATATCGTCCATTTATTTGCCGTAATCTTCCCGGATCGCAGGAAATCCGCGGATTATTCGCCGTCCGCCTCGTCCGGATCGCCGGCCATGGCCTTGATGAGATCGAGCAGACGCTTGCGGAGCCTCGGGTCCGATATGGCGAAAAAGGCGCTGTTGAGCTGGATGCCTTCGGCGCTGGAAAGGAGTTCCGTATCGAAGGTGGCGGCATTGTCCGCGCCGTTCAGGGAGGGGTCACGCTCCAGCCCCTCGAAAAAGAATTCGATGGGAACACCGAGCACGGCGCCGATCTGATAGAGGCGGCTTGCGCCGATGCGGTTCGAGCCTTTTTCGTATTTCTGGACCTGCTGGAAGGTGAGGCCCAGGGCTTCGCCCAGCTTTTCCTGGCTCATGCCGATCAGCAAACGGCGCATGCGGACGCGGGCGCCGACATGAACATCCACCGGATTTGGCAATTTTCGGGTCACGGGCAGACCTCGACAGGTAGTGAGAGCCCACAGATTACAACTTTAAGTCGTCAACGGCACCCGACACCCCGTCGTAAATGGCGGAATTGCCGTTCCGGCTACCAATCTGGATATATCGGCATCAGCCGCGATTGACCCCGGGGCGGACCAGCCAGACGGCGGCGAGCGTTGCCAGCATCAAAAGGGCGATCAGCAGATCGCCAAGCCGGGCATAAAGCGTGGGCTCCAGCGGCGCAGGAAGCACCGCGTCGATGACGCCCTCCCGGTCGAGCGGCAGGCTCTTCACGACCCTTCCATAAGGATCGACCAGAGCGGAAATACCGCTATTGGCCGAGCGGACGACCGGCAGCCCCTGTTCGATGGCGCGCAAACGCACCTGCAGGAAGTGCTGGTAGGGCCCGGCCGACGAGCCGAACCACGCATCATTGGTGATGTTGACGAGCCAGGCCGGGCGCTCGCCGCGCGCGACGACATTGCCGGCGAAAATCACCTCATAACAGATAAGCGGGCTCATTGGCGGCACGCCTCCAACGGCGAGCGTGCGCGGGCCCGGCCCTTCCTCGAAGCTGCCCTGAAACTGCACCAGCTGGCGAAGCCCGATCCGCCCCAGCAGATGGCGCAACGGCACATATTCGCCGAAGGGCACGAGATGATGCTTGTCATAGGTCTCGACGATCTCGCCCCTGTCATCGACGACATAAAGAGAGTTGTAGAAGACGCTCAGCCGATTTGCCGGGCCGCCGGCTGCAGGCTCGCCGCGGTTCGAGCCGACGATGAGATGCGATCCTTGCGGCAGGGTTCGGCCGATGGCGGCCAGCACATAGGGCTCGCGGCCAAGCAGCACGGGCACCGCATTTTCCGGCCAGACTATGACCGTGCCCGGCGCAAGACCGTCGGGACGGTCTGCCGTCGGCTCACGCGACATGCGCAAGAGCTGGCCGATGACGGTCAGCAGCCGTTCCTCGCTGTCCCAATCCTTCGAGAAGGGCGTGTTCGGATGGACAATGCGTATCTCGGTCGCACCGGATTGTTCAGGAGGGGCGGAAGAAAGGCGGGCGGCACCGCCGATCCAGATGAGCGCGAGGCCCGCAAGTGCAATCGCCGGCGCCGCAAGAAGATCGCCATCGATGCGCCGCGCGATCGAGGCGCCACGCGTATCGAAGGAAGCGATCGAGCCTGCGACCAGCATGGCGATGAAGGAAAGACCATAGGGACCGACAAGTGCTGCCGCCTGCAGCAAGCCGTCCGATGCGGCAAAGGAGCTGCCGATCAGATTCCAGGGGAACCCGGTCAGGATATGACCGCGCAGCCACTCGAAGGAGGTCCAGACAACCGCAAAGACCGCGATGCGCCTGTAGCCGTGAAACCAGAAAAGGCGCGAGAGTGCGGCGGCAGCGGCCGTGAACAGTGCAAGCCCGGCGGGCATCAGCGTAACGGCGACGGGAAGCAGGAAGGCGAATTTATCTGCGTCTACCAGAAAGGCATTGCCGATCCAGAACAGGCCGAGCAGGAAATATCCGAAGCCGAACCACCAGCCGACAAGCGCCGAGCGCCACACGACGCGGCGTCGGCGCGAGCGCGTCGGCTCGCCCACGCCATCGAGCAGCCAGACAAGCACGGGAACGGTGATGAAGAGAAGCGGCAGAAAGCCGTAGGGCGGCAGCGCGAAAGTGCTGACGGCACCGGCAGCGAAGGCAGCTGCGTAACGCCGCCTGCCGCGCAATTCAGCGAGGGCGGAGGCGAAACTTTCCAGCCGGAAGACGGCCGCGCCGAGACTGTTCCCGAACCGCACCGGATCAGCCTTCCGCAGCCTGCGCCGCCGCATCCTCTGCGGCCGGCGGGAGATGGATGCGCATGCGCTTGATGCGCCGCGCATCGGCATCCTTCACCTCGAATTCGAGGCCGGCGGGGTGCCGAACCAGTTCACCCCTGATCGGCACGCGGCCAAGCAGCGAGAAGACGAGGCCACCCAGCGTGTCGATGTCATCCTCATATTCCTCATCGACAAGACGAATGCCGATCATCTCTTCGAGATCCTCGATATCGCAGCGCGCATCGGCGTCGATGGTGCCGTCCTCGCGCATCACGAGAGAGGGGCCGCTATCGACATCATGTTCGTCTTCGATGTCGCCGACGATCTCCTCCACCAGATCCTCGATCGAGACGAGGCCATAGGTGCCGCCATATTCGTCGATCACGAGCGCAAGATGGATGCGCGTTGCCTGCATCTTCACCAGAAGGTCGATGGCGGGCATCGAAGGCGGCACGAAGAGAACGTCGCGGCGGATGGTACGCAGCGAAAAGGGCGGTCGCGGTGCTGCCTTTTCGCTTTCAAGCGGGGCGAGGAAAGCGAGCACATCCTTCAGGTGCACCATGCCGAGCGGGTCGTCCAGCGTCTCGCGGTAGATGGGCATGCGCGAATGGGCACTGTCGCGGTAAAGTCGAAGCACCTCGTCGAGCGTTGCATGTTCATCGACCGCCACGACATCGGCGCGCGGTACCATGACATCGTCGACGCGAAGTTCGCCGAACTTCAGGATGTTGATGAGCATATGCCGCTCTTCGGCGGTCAGGCTGCGATGTGCGTCGTCGTGTTCCTCGATGACTTCCTCAAGGCTCTCGCGCAGCGAGCCGTCGCCGCCGCCATTGCCATTGCCGTTCTTGCCGAGCAGAGCCCTCAGCCAACCAAAGCGCGGGCGAGGCTTCTGCTCGTCGCGGGGCGCGGAAACGGATGGTCGGTCGGTCGTGTCGGTCGTGTCGGTCATGGCTTGCGGAATCGAATCTCTTTCAGACGGAACATTTCAATCGGGAACAGGAAATCAGTCGGCGGCGTCGCCGCTGTAAGGATCGGCAATGCCGAGATCCTCGAGAATGTCGCGCTCAAGGGCTTCCATTTCTTCGGCGTCCGGATCGTCGATGTGATCATGGCCGAGAAGATGCAGCACACCGTGAACGGTGAGATGGGTCAGGTGATCGGCAAAGGATTTCGACTGCGCCCCGGCCTCGCGCTCTATCGTTTCGCGGGCGAGAACGACATCGCCGAGCAGCGGCTGCTCGTCGCCAAAGGCCTGCTCGGGGACGCCTGTGTCCGGCATTTCGGCGGCGGGGAAGGAGAGCACATTTGTCGGCCCGTCCTTGCCGCGATAGGCCTTGTTGAGCCGCGCGACAAGCGCATCGTCGCCAAGCACGATGCAAAGCTCCGCCGGTTCGCCGCCGCGCGTCACCACATAGGCATGTTCGGCGGCGCGGCGCACCGTCTCTTCGGTGCCGCTCTCCCATTCCCCGGCTTCGCGCAAGACTTCGATCTCCAGCCCAGAGACCGGACTTCGGCATTTCTCGCTTCGTTTTCGTCCTGGCGAAGATGCGTCGCTCATGTGCGCTCGTTCCCGAGAAGGCCGCGTTCTCGCGCATTATAGGCCTTGACGATGCGCGTTACGAGCGGATGACGCACCACGTCGGCATCCGAGAAATTGACCGTGGCGACGCCGGGGACGCCGTCCAGCACGTCGAGCGCATCGCGCAGGCCCGATTTCGCGCCGAGCGGCAGGTCGACCTGACTCGGATCGCCCGTGATCGCCATGCGGCTGTTTTCGCCGAGGCGCGTCAGAAACATCTTCATCTGCACGGGCGTGCAGTTCTGCGCCTCGTCGAGAATGACGAAGGAATTGGCCAATGTGCGGCCGCGCATGAAGGCAAGGGGAGCCACTTCGATTTCGCCGCTTTCAAGGCCCTTCATCGCCTGCTCGCCCGGCAGCGTGTCGTAGAGCGCGTCGTAAAGCGGGCGGAGATAGGGGTCGATCTTCTCCTTCAGGTCGCCCGGCAGGAAGCCGAGGCGTTCGCCTGCCTCGACGGCCGGGCGCGACAGGATGATACGGTCCACGCGCTTCTGCAGCAGCATCGACACGGCGACGGCGACGGCCAGATAGGTCTTGCCCGTGCCGGCGGGGCCGACGCCGAAGACGAGCTCGTTCTGCATCAGCGCATCGATATAAGTGCCTTGCGTCTGCGAACGCGCCGAGATGACGCGGCGCTTCGTCTGGATCTGGTGGCGGCCAAAACCGCCCTGCGGCTTGTCGAGATCGGCTTCGGGCGCGGTCGCGAGGCGGATCGCGCCATCGACCTCGCCCGCCGTCACGTCTTGTCCGGATTTGAGCCGCGCATAGAGGTCGCGGAAAACACGGTCGGCCTGATTGCGTGCATGAGGCTTGCCGGTGATTACCAGTTTGTTGCCGCGCGACGTAGCAAGCACGCCAAGCCCCTGCTCGATGCGTGCGAGATTCTTGTCGTTCGTACCGAAAAGTTCCGTCAACAGACGATTGTCGTCGAAAGCAATAACAAGACTGTCATCACCGCCTTCTCCGCCCTTCGCCGTCTTCACGCCACCTGTTGCGCTCAACTGCACCCTGTCCTTTCGATGTGCCAATGACCACATATCATCAGGCGGTGACGGCCTCCGTCGTAAGGAGGCGTCCCCGCAGGGAATTCCGATAGCCTTCCTCGATCTCGACTTCGACGATTTCTCCGAAGAGGGCTTCCGGCGCCTCCTCGACATGAACGGATTGCAGCCAAGGGCTGCGTCCGACGAGCTGGTGCTCGCCCTTGCCGCGCCGGTCGAACAGGACCGGCATGACGCGGCCCGCGCAGGCGCGGTTGAAAGCCTTCTGCTGTTCGCCGAGAAGATCCTGCAGGCGGGCAAGCCGCTCGCTCTTCACCTCTTCGGCAAGCTGATCTTTTTCCTCCGCGGCGGGTGTACCGGGGCGGGGGCTGTATTTGAAACTGTAGGCCTGGGCGAAACCGACATCGCGCACCAGCGAAAGCGTCGCCTCGAAATCCTCATTCGTCTCGCCGGGGAAGCCGACGATGAAATCGGACGATAGGGCAATGTCGGGCCTTGCGGCGCGGATGCGGCCGATCAGCCGGAGATAGGTTTCTGCGTCATGCTTGCGGTTCATCGCATCGAGAATGCGGTCCGAGCCGGACTGCACCGGCAGATGCAGATAGGGCATCAGTTCCGGCACTTCGGCATGGGCGGCGATCAGTTCGTCATCCATGTCGCGGGGATGGCTCGTCGTGTAGCGCAGGCGCTCGACACCGTCGATCCGTGCGAGATGACGAATGAGCGTGCCGAGAGAAGCCGCGCCGCCTTTCACGTCCTCTCCGTGATAGGCGTTCACGTTCTGGCCGAGCAGCGTGATCTCGCGCACGCCCGCATCGGCGAGGGCGCGCGCCTCGTCGAGAATGCGCGCGACGGGACGCGAGAATTCTGCGCCGCGCGTATAGGGCACGACGCAGAAGGTACAGAACTTGTCGCAGCCTTCCTGGATGGTGAGGAAGGCGGTGGCGCCACGCGCCAGCGTCTTGCGGCGCTCGGGCGCGGGCAGCGCCTCGAACTTGTCTTCGGCGGGAAATTCCGTTTCGACGATGCCGGGGCTGCCATTTGCAAGGCGCGCCACATATTCCGGCAGGCGGTGATAGGTCTGTGGCCCAAGCACCAGATCGACGGCAGGCGCGCGGCGGCGCATTTCCTCGCCTTCGGCCTGCGCGACGCAGCCGGCCACGCCGACAACGAGGCTTTCGCCGCGGCCGGATTTTTCCTTTTTCAGATCGCGCAGACGGCCAAGCTCCGAATAGACCTTCTCCGCCGCCTTTTCGCGGATGTGGCAGGTATTCAGAATGACGATGTCGGCCTCTTCGGGACTGTCGACCTCGGCATAGCCGGATGGGGCCATGACATCGACCATGCGGGCCGAGTCATAGACATTCATCTGGCAGCCATAGGTCTTCACGAAGATCTTCTTGCGCGGCGCGCCGGGCATGGCCTCCGGGGCCTCAGCCGGTGCGACGGGTCGGGATGGCGCGGATTTATCCTGCAATGCGTGCGCTCGTCTCCTCGGGGAACTCAAAACGATTGCCGCACTCTATCATGTATTGCGGGCCTGCCGCGACCGATTTGGCAGCTCATGCGCCGGCCGCAAGGGGACGGATTTCCTGCGGCGCGGCCAGCGCGACCTGGGGCTCGTCCGCCCGGCCGTGCAGCGCGCGAACCAGTCCTTCCTGGCAGCGCGCCTCGCAATAGGCGGCAAGCGCCTTGCGGTTGCCGATTTCGCGGATCGTGACAGGTTCGTGAAATTCGGCGATTACCTCGATGGGGCCGAGCGAGAAGGCCTCCCAGAGATGGGGAAACAGCTCCATATCGCCATACCAGGCGAAAAAGGGCCGGAAATAGCGGCCCATGGGGATACCGTTGAGCTTCACATAGGCCACGGAAAGCGGCTGGACGACGAGATTGTCCTCCCGGTCCTCCTCGCCATTGACGATGGCGAGCTGGGCGACGCTCATCAACGCGCTCTTGAAGGGCAGCACCCTGTTGCCATCGCTGGACGTGCCTTCGGGGAACAGCACGAGGCGGTCGCCGGCAGCGATGCGGGTATGGATTTCATTGCGGGAATGGACGGTGCGGGTGCGCCTTTCGCGCTCCACGAAGACGGTCTGCTGCAATTTCGCCAGCGTGCCGAAAAAGGGCCAGCCCGCGACCTCGCTTTTCGCCACGAAGGAGCAGGGCGCAAGCGAGGCGATGACCGGAATATCGAGCCAGGAGGTGTGATTCGCGGTGATGAGGCAGGCGCCGCCGCGATAAGGCTCGCCGCGGACCGTGACCCTGATGCCGACGAGGCGGCAGAGAAAGCGGTGATAGCGGTTCGGCAGGCTGCGCGCATAGGTAAGGCCGAATTTCAGGCCGAACCATTGCAGCGGCATGAGAATGACGGCCGACAGGATGAAGCCGGCAAGAAGGACAGCGGCCCGAGCGGTTGCCATTTACGTCTCCCGCCCCGTCGCGCCCCGATGGCGGACAGGGATCACCCCTTGTTGCCGGCGTCCGGCTTCTTGTTGCGGTCGAGCGGTACGCCGTAAAGCTCGAGCCGGTGATCGACCAGCTCGAAACCGAGTTCGCGCGCGATGATCTGCTGCAGGCGCTCGATTTCCTCGTTGTGGAACTCGATGACGGCACCGGTCTGCAGGTCGATCAGATGATCGTGATGTTCCTCGGGCACCTGCTCGTAGCGCGAGCGGCCATCGCGGAAATCGTGACGTTCCAGAATATTCGCTTCCTCGAAGAGGCGGACCGTGCGGTAGACGGTCGCGATCGAGATCTTGCTGTCGACAGCGGCGGCGCGGCGATAGACCTCTTCCACGTCCGGGTGGTCATGCGCGACAGACAGCACGCGCGCAATCACGCGGCGCTGATCCGTCATCCGCATCCCCTTTTCCACGCAGAGATTCTCGATCCGCTCGGGATCCATCGGCATGTCTTCGGGGCGCAGGGCTTCTGTCGTGGTCCTGTTTGTCATTGCGGCCAATATAGGCCAAGCGCGGCTCACTTGTCACCAAGGAGCGGCGGCAAAGCGGCGCGAAAAACCCTTCGGCAATCAAGGATTTATCTAGGTGGACGAGGGTGGCGAGAGATCGAGTTTCAGCGTGCGCGCGGCGACGGGCGCGCCCTCGCGGCGGTAATAGCCGGGGCGGACGCCGACAAGATAGAAGCCGAAGGCTTCATAGAGGCGCAGCGCGGCGCGATTGTCTTCGGCGACTTCGAGGAAGAGGGCTTCTGCGCCGAGGGCTGCCGCATGAATGGCGGCCGCTTCGAGGAGGCGCCGGCCAAGGCCCGTGCCGCGCATCGCGGGCCGGACGCCGATGGTGAGGATTTCCGCCTCGCCGCCGGCGGTGCGCGCGATCACAAGTCCATCGAGTGCCGCCGGATCGCCTGCTTCATAGGCGAAGGCGCCCGGCATGGCGAGAAGCTCGCGCATCGCTGCCTCGTCCCAAGGCTCGCCGAAACAGGCGCGGTGGAGCGCGGCGAACGGTGCCGCCGAGGCGGCATCCGAAGCGCGGATGGCGGGGCCGCTCATGCCGTTGCCGGGTCGAGGCCGCCCGGCAATTTTGCGTCCGGCGCGCGGATATAAAGCGGCTCCGGCGCCACGCGGAAGGCATCGAGCCCCTGCGCGGCGATGCGGGCAAGCGCGATGCGGCCGACCGATTGCGCCTCGGGCTGCGGTTTCGCGGGGCTCAGGCGGAAGGTGCGGCCTGCCGCTTCAAGGCGGGGCGCGAGCAGCGGCGCGCCGGTGCCGACGAGACAGAGCTTTCCCGGTGGCAGATGCGTCACCGCTTCGTCGAGGCCGACGAGAAGCGGCGGCGTGAGCGGCGCGAGCGAGGGGGCGAAAGCCTGCATATAGACTTCATCGCGCCGCGCATCGAAAAGAGCAATGCAGGTTTCATCCGCTCCGGCTCCGGCGCCAGCGGGCTCGGCCACCGCCTCAAGCGTGGTGACGCCCACAAGCGGAAGCGCGCGGGCAAGCGCGAGGCCGCGCGCCGCGGCGAGGCCGACGCGGAGCCCCGTGAAAGTGCCGGGGCCGATGGTGACGGCAAGCGCATCGAGATCGGCGAAACTCAATGCGGCTTCGGCGAGCACGGTTTCGAGGAGCGGCATCAGGGCTTCGGCGTGGCCGCGCGTGCGCGGCTCGAAGGCGGCGGCGAGCACGCCCTCGCCATCCATGACAGCTGCGGAAAGCGCCCCTTGTGCTGTGTCGAAGGCGAGCAGGATCAAGGGGCTTAATTCTCCGTATGCGGATCAGACGATCTTGCAGGCGTCGTCGAAGGGAAGGCGCGGGCTGCGGGCGAAAAGGCCCGCGGGATCGCCATAGCCGAGATTGCAGAGGAAATTCGACTTGACCGTGGTGCCCGCGAAATAAAGCTCATCCGCCTTCTTCATGTCGAAGCCGGACATGGGCCCGCAATCGAGGCCGAGCGAACGGGCGGCGATCATGAAATAGGCGCCCTGCAAGGAACCGTTGCGGAAGGCGGTCTGTTCCGCCCATTCCTTCGACCAGTTGAACCAGGTCTTCGCTTCCGGCTGATGCGGGAAAAGTTCCGGCAGGCGTTCATAGAATTCGACGTCATAGCCGATGACGGCGGTGACGGGGGCCTGCATGGACTTCTTCAGATTGCCTTCGGAGAGGACCGCCGCAAGTTTTTCCTTCGCTTCCTTCGACTTCACGAAGACGATGCGGGCGGGCGAGCAATTGGCGCTGGTCGGACCCCATTTCATCAGGTCGTAAAGCGCCTTCAGCGTGTCGTCGGAGACGGGCTTGTCCGTCCACGCATTATGCGTGCGCGCTTCGCGGAAGATGATGTCGAGCGACGTGCCGTCGAGTGTGCGGCTCATTTGGCCTCCGGTAAATTCGAATGACAGATGCGCCACGATAACGGCTTCGCCGGGCGGCGCCAGCCATGCGCGCGGGAAATGACCGCGCGTCAGGTCAGATCTGGCGGACTTCGACGATCTCGGGAATGTAATGCTTCAGCATGTTCTCCACGCCGCGCTTCAGCGTGACGGTGGAGGAGGGGCAGCCCGCGCAGGCGCCCTGCATATTGAGGAAGACGACGCCTGCCTCATAGCCCTGGAAGGTGATGTCGCCGCCATCCTGCGCGACGGCGGGGCGGACGCGCGTGTCGAGGATTTCCTTGATCTGAGTGACGATCTCGCCGTCCTCGCCATCATGCGCGGCATGGCCGTCATGATCTTCCGCGCCGCCCGCAAAGAGGATCGGCGCGCCGGAGGTGAAATGCTCCATGATGGCGCCGAGAAGGGCGGGCTTCATGTGCTGCCATTCGCCATCCGCCTTGGTGACGGTGATGAAATCCGCGCCGAAAAAGACGCCCGTGACGTTCTCCACCGCGAAAAGCCGCATGGCGAGCGGCGAGCGCCCGGCGGCCTCGCGCGTCGGAAAATCGGCGGCGCGGCCCTCGCCCAGCACCTCGCGGCCCGGCAGGAACTTCAGGGTCCCCGGATTGGGGGTCGCCTCGGTCTGGATGAACATGGGGCAAAAACCCTTTCAATATCGTGGTTTAGCGGGGTGCCAAGGCACCCGTCATTTGCCCTATAGATGGACCCTTGAAGGGCCCAAATCAAGCGAGAGAACGGATCGCCTCTTCGGTGAGGCTGCCCGGCACCACGGTGACGGGAATGGGGAAGGATTTGTCGGTGGAGGCCACCATGGAGACGAGGGGCCCCGGCCCTTCCTTGCCGGTGCCGGCGGCGAGAACGAGGATCGCAATGTCCTTGTCCTCGGCGATCAGCTGCATCACCTGCTCGGTGCGGCGGCCTTCGCGGATCACGAGTTCGGGCATGATGCCCGCATATTCGTTCACATGGGCGGCAAGCCGGTGGAGCAGTTCTTCGGCCTCGGCGCGCGCCTCTTCCTGCATGATGTTCTTCACGCCGAGCCATTGCTGCGAGGCCTCGCCCGGCTCGATCACGGCGAGCAGCGTCACGATGCCGTCGGTATGGCTTGCGCGGAGGCTCGCGAAATGGATCGCCACTTCCGATTCGGGCGTGCCGTCCACGATGACGAGGAATTTGCGCCGCTTGGCAGCGGGGGAAGACGGTTCGGATGCGCTCATGGGGCGGATGCTGCCACCGGGCGGGACGCGGAGCAAGCCTCAGGGTTTTTTGGCCGAGGCGGCCTCGAAAACCGCAAGTTGCGCGGCAAAGGCGCGGCGGTAAGCGGGCCGCGCCTCGGCCCGGGCGACATAAGAGGAGAGCGTGGGGAAGGCGGCGAGAAGCGCCGAGCCCGCGATCCTTTGCAGCACCGAGACCATCATCAGGTCGCCCGCGCTGAACGCGCCGTCGAGCCAGTCGGCCTCGCCGAGATGCGCGGCGACCCCATCGAGCCGCGCGCGGATGCGGGCCTCCATCAGCGGCAGCCGCGCCTCATACCAGCTTTCATTGCGCTCCGTGTAGCCCGCCGTCTCGCGTTCGAGGATCGGGGGCTCGACCGTGTTGAGGGCCGCAAACATCCAGGAGAGCGCGCGGGCGCGCGCCGCCTCGTCTTCCGGCAGCAACCCGCCATGGCGCTCCGCGATGTGGAGCACGATCGCGCCCGTTTCGAAGAGCACGACGCCATCTTCCTCATAGGCCGGGATCTGGCCGAAGGGCTGGAGCGCGAGATGCGCGGGCTCCTTCATCTGCGCGAAGGAGAGAAGCCTCACCTCATAAGCCACGCCTGCCTCCTCCAGCGCCCAGCGAATGCGCGTATCGCGCGCCAGCCCGCGGCCACGATCCGGGGAGGCTTCAAAGGCTGTGATGATGGGGGGCATACGGAGGGTTCCCTAAAGACAGTCGTGTATGGTTTTTACATTTCAAGTATAGTGAAAGACGCCTCTAGGTATTCTTTCTATCAGCATATTCATTGGTACACTCTGATCGGAAGAATCGACGACTGGCAACATCACTTGCCATTGACCAACGCCGTGATTGGGTAAAGCGTTGATCGAGCAAAAATTTGGGGTCCGCACGAATGGCATCGCATCCTTACATCTCCGGCGCCGGAAACATCACGCAGATGATCGGCTACCTTCGCAAAACCTTTCCTCCGACCGTGACGTCTGACACCGTTAAAAAGCTCGGACTTGCCCCGAAGAACGAGAGCTATGTCATCAATGTACTCCAATTCTTGAACCTCATTGACGAAGAAGGGAAGCGGACCGACGAGGGCCACGCCGTTATGACCAAGCGTGAAGAAGCTGAGTTTCAGTCGTCTTTTGGTGAATTGGTGAAAACCGCCTACGCAGACCTTTTCAGTTTGCGTGCCGATGATGCTTGGACGATGAGCAAAGACCAGCTCATCAGTTATTTCCGCAGTGCCGACAAGACCAGTGAAATCATTGGCGGCCGCCAGGCTGGAGTTTTTCTGGCGTTGCGGGAGTTGGCCGGCCATCAGTCTGAGGGAATCACAACTAGCAGACCCAAGTCAGGTGCGGCCATTAAATCATCATCGCAACCACGCAAGGCGAGGCCAAGCTCAAAAGGTAAAGCCGAGGAACCCATGACAACTGTAGGCAGTGCTTCTCTGAAAAAGGAGAAGCCGGATATGGCACTCACCGTGCGCATCGAGATTAATCTGCCTACAGATGGTACGCAGGAGACCTACGATGCGATTTTTAAAAGCATCAAGGCCAATCTCCTCCCATGAATGAAACGTTTTGGCTCTTCGAGCGCATTGCCCGCACGGCGAGAAATGTTGGGCAGAAAGAATTGGATGAAAGCTCGAGTCTCCATCCGTTCGACGAACGCAATATTCACCCGGATATTGCGGTCGTATCTATCAAGCTATTTGACGATGGACACTATGCCCAAGCCACCTTTGAGGCATTCAAGTACATTGACAATCAAGTGAAGACCATCTCCGGCATTGAGGACACAGGGTTCAATCTGATGATGAATGCGTTCAATGAAACCGGACCAAAAATCAAGCTCACGGATTTGGGGACGATGAGCGAAAATGACGAACAGAGAGGGTTTCGGTACATCTTTGCGGGCACGATGTCTGGTATCAGAAATCCGCGAGGGCACGACAACCGCATTGACCCTATTGATCTCTGCCTAGACCATCTTTCCGTTGCATCAGTTCTTTTAAGAACACTTGAAGCTCGGAAATCCCCGCAATAGCGTTCTAAGCCATTTTTGGTCCCCTAGGCTTCCTTGCTTTATCATCAAAGTCAGGCCCCCCTACTTCAACAAAATATTGCTCACCTCGCGCAGCTGGGTGCGGGCGCGCATGAGGTAGAAGCCTTGCATGGCGAGGTGGTTGGGCTGGAACTGGGCGTCGGGCGCGCCGTTAACGACGACCCAGGGGTCGAGCTCGGCGGCCTTGCGGAAACTGTCCATCATCTCGCCCCAGGGCTTCTGCAGATTGCGCTCGGCGATGATGCGGGCGAAATCCTTTTCGAGCCCCTTCAGCACCATGTGATAGCCATAGAGCTTGCCCTTGGTGAAATAGAAGATGTCGTCGGCCTGTGTGTCGATGAAGGAGCCCGCTTCATCCGTGATGTGACGATCGATCAGCGCGGATGACGAGCCGAGATCGGCGGCGAAACGCTCCAGCGTCGCCATGAGATTGTCGGCGCGGATGTCGTAATTCGCGTTGCCCGCCGCAAGCCGGCGGTTATAGGCGAGGAGCTTTGCGCGGGCGTCCCTGTATTGCGATTCGGAACTTGCGCGGGGCGCGAGCGAGACGGACGGGTTCCAGATCCAGACATTGCCGGGATATTGGAGGAGGCCCGCCGCGCGCTGGAGATCGGCGTCTGCCTCCGACGAGCCGCGCGTGCGGCCGAGCTGGTCCGTCAGCTCGAAGCCGAAGCGCGCCAGCGCCGACATGATGCCCTGCTGGAAATTCGGCATGTTGTCGAGCATATAGCCCGGCTGGAAGAAGGGGTCGTTCGCCGTCCAGCTATGCTTGTTCACCTCGCGGTCGATGAGCGCCGCGGCATAGGCCACCGCCTCGCTGCCGCCTTCCACGCGGTCTGCGGCCGCGGGCGCGAAATCCATGTTGTCGTCCACCTTGTGCACGACGATCATGCCGACCGGATAATAAAGCGCGATGAAGACGAGAATGGCGATCAGGCCGCGCTTCAGCATGGCGCCCATGCCCGGCCGGTTCAGCACGGCGAAAAGCGCGGCCATGCGGGCGGCAAAGCCGGGGCCTGCGGTGCCGGTGTCTGCGGAGACGGCAGAGGGCGCGGCCGAGCCGTCGCCCCGGCGATACATCCAGCGGTGGCGGAGCTTGTCGCGCCAGTCGGCCAGGCGTTCGCTGAAAGTCATGGGCGCGGGCTCCTCAGGGGCGGAATCTCTGCGTAAAGACCTTCTCTAGATGGGGCTTTCACCGCCCAGATCAAGCAGGCCACAGCCTATCAGATAAAGCCGACGAGTTCGCGTACCCTTGCGACCACGGGGTCTGCGATGGCGCGGGCGCGGGCGGCGCCCTTTTCCAGCACGCCGTCGATATAGGCCGGATCGTCCATCAGGCGTTTCATTTCGTTCGTGATGGGCGACAATTTCTCGACCGCGAGATCGGCAAGCGCCGGTTTGAAGACGGAAAATTGCGCGCCGGCGAATTCCGCGAGCACGTCCGCCTTCGACTTGCCCGCGAGCGCCGCATAGATGCCGACAAGATTGTCGGCGCCCGCGCGGCCCTCAAGCCCTTCCACGGTTTCGGGAAGGGGATCGGGATCGGTCTGCGCCTTGCGGATCTTCTTCGAGATGTCGTCGGCGCTGTCGCGCATGGTGATGCGGGAGAGGTCCGACGGGTCCGACTTCGACATTTTCTTGGTGCCGTCCCGGAGCGACATGACGCGGGTCGCGGGCCCCATGATGAGGGGTTCCGGCTGGGGGAAGAAATCCGGCGCCGCGAAATCATTGTTGAATTTCTGCGCCGTGTCGCGGGCAAGCTCCAGATGCTGCTTCTGGTCCTCGCCGACCGGTACATGGGTCGCGCGGTAGACGAGAATGTCGGCCGCCATCAGCACGGGATAGGCATAGAGCCCCACGCTCGCCTGTTCCCGGTCCTTGCCCGCCTTGTCCTTGAACTGCGTCATGCGATTGAGCCAGCCGATGCGGGCGACGCAATTCAGGATCCAGGCGAGTTCGGCATGGGCGGCCACCTTCGACTGGTTGAATACGATGTGGCGATCGGGGTCGATGCCGGCCGCGATATAGGCGGCGGCGACTTCGCGCGTGTTCGCGGCCAGTTCCTTCGGGTCCTGCCAGACGGTGATCGCATGCATGTCGACCACGCAATAGATGCATTCATGGGTCTCCTGCAGGCCCACGAAATTGCGGATCGCCCCCAGATAATTGCCGAGATGCAGATTGCCGGTGGGCTGAACGCCCGAGAAAACGCGGTTTTGCGGCTGGTCCATTCGAGAAATTCCGTCACTTTGGCCTTCATGGCTTCGCGCAGGTTATGCGGCGCGGGAGGCCCAAAGGCAATGGGGAGGTGAGGCGGGAGGCGCCGGAACACGGGAATGCCGCATGTTTCAGCCTCTCAGGAAGGCGCGGCTGAGATCGCCGATCCGGAGTGCGCCGGTGATCTGGCAGAGGAAGAAGAATACGATAACGCCGAAGCCGATCAGCGCCATGAGCGCGGCGAGGCTGACAAGGAGCGTATCGCCGAGGAAGGGCGCCAGCGCATCGGCGCCGAACCAGAGCGCCGCGCCCATGCCCAAGGCTGCCATGAGGGTAAGCGGCAGGCGGCGGACAAGCTGCTGGTCGGGCGCGAATTCGCCATTCCGGTAGAGCCTTGTGCCGAGCTGGCCGGCATTTACCCAGGCGGACAGCGTGGTGCCTGTCGCAATGCCGGCAAAGCCGAAGGGAATGAAAAGCGCGATCGAGGTTGCGATATTGACCGCAATCGAGATGGCGGCGAAGCGGAGCGGCGTCTTCGTGTCCTCGCGGGCGAAGAAGCCCGGCTGGAAAACCTTGATGAGCACGAAGGCGGGAAGGCCCGCGGCATAGATGATGAGCGCGAGGGAGGTTGCCTCCGTGTCCGCGCTCGTGAAGGCACCGCGCTCGAAGAGGATGCGGATGATATCGGCCGCGAGCACGGCGGCACCGACAGCGGCAGGCACCGTCAAGAGCATCGAGAATTCGATGGCGCGGTTCTGGCTCCAGCTTGCGCCGCCCAGATCGCCCGCGCGCAGGCGGCGAGACAATTCCGGAAGCAGCACGATGCCGATGGCGATGCCGATGACGGCGAGGGGGAGCTGATAGATGCGGTCGGCATAGTAAAGCCATGAGACGGCGCCCGCCTGCAGCGAGGCGATCATGGTGCCGATCGTCAGGTTCACCTGCGTGATGCCGCCCGCGATGACGCCGGGCACGCCGAGACGGAAGAGACGGCGCACTTCCGGCGTCAGGCGCGGCAGGCGCAGCCGGAGCACGAAGCCTGCGCGCCAGAGCGACACCGAAAGCCAGAGGAACTGCACGACACCCGCCGCCGCCACGCCCCAGGCAAGCGCGCGGCCGGGATTGTCCGTCAACGGCACGAGAAAGAGGATCGCGAAAATGAGCGTGATGTTGAGCATGACCGGCGCGGCGGCGCCCGGGAAGAAGCGGCCGAGCGAATTCAGGATCGCCGATTGCAGCGCGGTGAGCGAAATGAAGAGGAGATAGGGAAAGGCAATCCGGGTGAACTCGACCGCCCAGTCGAATTTCTGCGGGTTTTCGGAAAAACCCGGCGCGAAGACGAGCATGAGCCAGGGCATCGCAAGCTCTGCCGCGATGGTGAGGATCAGCAGGGCAACGAGAAGAACTGAGAGCGCATCTTCGGCAAAGCGCCGCGCTGCATCTTTCCCGTCGCCCTCGAGGCGCTTGGCAAAGAGCGGCACGAAGGCCGAATTGAACGCGCCTTCCGCGAAGATCGAACGGAACATGTTGGGAAAGCGGAAGGCGACGAAGAAGGCATCCGCCACCGGCCCCGTGCCCACGGTCGCCGCCACCATGACGTCGCGGAGGAAGCCGAGCAGCCGGCTTATCAGCGTGGTGCCGCCGACTGTCGCGGCGGAGCGGACGAGGTTCATTCAGCGCGCCTCACTCGGCCGCAGCCGCGGCATCCTCGCGGCGGCGCTTGGCGGGGCGGGCTTTTTTCATCGGGTCGGTCAGCGCTTCGAGGAGGTGACGTTCCACCGCCTTCTTCTTGTTCGCATTTGTCACCTTGTGGCCGATCACATCCTTCACATAGAAGACGTCGACGGCGCGCTCGCCATAGGTCGTGATATGGGCGGAGCCGATGGTGAGGCCGAGATGGAAAAGCGCGCGGGCAAGCGCGTGAACGAGGCCCGGCCTGTCGAGGCCGTTCACCTCGATTACCGTGTAGTGGTCCGATGCATCATTATCGATGAAGACCTGCGGCGCGACGGTGAAGGCGTCTGCCCGGCGCTCGCGGCGCTGGCGGCTTTCGATCGCATCGGGCGGCAAGACCTCGCCCGCCAGCACCTTGCGGATCATGTCTTCGAGGCGGCGGATGCGGCGTTCTTCGTGGACTGCCGTGCCGTCGGGATCCTGCACCCAGAGCATGTCGAGCGCCATGCCGTCGCGCGTCGTGAAAATCTTGGCGTCGACGATGTTCATGCCGAGCACGGCGCAGGCGCCTGCGAAGCGCGCGAAGAGGCCCGGGTGGTCCTGCGTGTAGAGCGTGATCTCGGTAATGTCGCGCATCGGCGCGGGCTCGGCGGCAATCGCCAGAGCCTGATCCTTGCCCTGCTCGATGAAGCGGGCATGGCGCTCCTGCATGTCCGTGTCGGTGGAGAGCCAATAGGCATCGCCGTGGCGCTTCAAGTAGCGGTCGACAGCGGCTTTCGACCAGTCGGAGAGACGCGCGGCAAGCGCCTCTTTTGCCTCCGCGACACGCCCCTTGCGATTGAGCGCGCTTTCACCGCCCTGCAGCAGCGCCTCGGATTCGAAATAGAGCTGGCGCAGCAGCTGGCCCTTCCAGCCGTTCCAGACGCCGGGGCCTACCGCCTTGATGTCCACCACGGTCAGCACATAAAGCATGCGCAGCCGCTCGGGACTCTGCACGAGATCGGCGAAATCGCGCACGGTGCGCGGATCGGCGATGTCGCGGCGCTGGGCGACGTCCGACATGACGAGATGGTTCTGCACGAGCCAGGCGACGGTTTCCGTTTCGCCCGGCCCCATGCCGAGGCGGGGGCAGAGCTTGCGGGCAATGGCGGCACCGGCATCCGAATGATCCTCGTCGCGGCCCTTGGCGATGTCGTGCAGGAAGACCGCCATATAGAGTGCGTTCCGGCTTTTCAGCTTGCCCATCAGTTCATGGGCCAGCGGATATTCCTCGCGCTCCTTGCCCTTCTCGACTTCCGACAGGATACCGATGGCACGCAAGAGATGCTCGTCCGCCGTGTAGTGGTGATACATGTTGAACTGCATCAGCGCGACAATGCGGCCGAAATCCTGCACGAAACGGCCGAGCACGCCTGCCTCGTTCATCAGGCGCAATGTCGCTTCCGGCGTTTTCCTCGAAGAGAGGATTTCGAGGAAGAGACGGTTTGCCTCCTCGTTCTTTCTGAGCGACGCATCGACAAGGCCGAGCGAGCGCGTGACGAGCTTCAGCACATCGGGGTGAATGTCGAGGCCATGGCTCTCCGCCACGTGAAAGAGGCGGATGATATTGACCGGGTCCTTGTCGAAGAAACTTTCGTTCGTGACCGTGAGGCGGTTCGTCTCGACAGCGAAACCGCGAATGACCTTCTTGCGGCGGATGGCCTGCATGAAGCGGCCGATTGAGGGCTTCTTCTTCTTTTCCTGTTCTTCGAGCACGGCGCAGAAGATGCGTGTGAGATCGCCGACATCCTTGGCGATCAGGAAGTAGTGCTTCATGAAACGCTCGACGGCCTTCAGGCCCCGATGCTCCTGATAGCCGAGGCGCCGTGCCATCTCGGTCTGGAGGTCGAAAGTGATGCGTTCTTCGGCACGGCCGGTGAGGAAGTGCAGTTCGCAGCGCACCGCCCAGAGGAAATTCTCCGCCTTTCGGAAAGTCTGGTATTCTTCCTTCGTGAAAACACCGACCTTGACGAGATCGGAGGCCTGCTTCACGCGGTAGACATATTTCGCGATCCAGAACAGCGTGTTGAGATCGCGAAGGCCGCCCTTGCCTTCCTTCACATTCGGTTCGACGAGATAGCGGCTTTCGCCCGAGCGCTGATGGCGCAGATCGCGTTCGGCAAGCTTCGCCTCGACAAATTCGTTCGCGGTGCCCTTCACCACTTCATCGTCGAAACGCTGCTGCAGCTCGTCGAAAAGCGGGCGGTCGCCATAGATGTAGCGCGCCTCAAGGAGCGCGGTGCGGATGGTGAAATCCTCGCGCGAGAGACGGATGCAGTCCGCAATCGAGCGCGTCGAATGGCCGACCTTGAGGCCGAGATCCCAGAGCGCATAAAGCATGTATTCGACAACGCTCTCGCCCCAGGGGGTCTGTTTGTAGGGCAGCAGGAAAAGGAGGTCGATGTCGGAGCCAGGCGCCAGTGTGCCGCGGCCATAGCCGCCGACCGCGGCAACGGCGAGACGTTCGGCCTCGCTCGGATTGGGCGCGGGAAAGACATGGGATGTCGCAAATGTGTAAAGCTCGCGGATAATGACATCCTGCAGATAGCAGAGGCTTTCGGCGCAGGAGCGGCCCCTGTGGGCGCCCTGCTCCAGCCGCTCGCGCGCCTTGGCCCGGCCGGCGGTGAGCGCCGTCTTCAGCACCGAAACGACACCGCGCTTGAGCGCAAGTTCGTCCCTTGCAGAGGCCCGGACGGCATCGAGCCTGTCGCGGATATCCTGCGGGTCGGCGATTTCGAGCATGCTGGGCAAGATGCGGCCCATCGGGACGTCTCCGGATAACTTGAGGCCTTGCGGGCGCGGCGCCCGCGGCTATTCAAGAAGCTTTATCACATCCGGCCCAAGGTACGGAAATCCTTGCCGCTTTCGCAGGCAGCCGGTTCAGCGGCTTGACATTGATCGAGCCTGACGGACATTGTGGCGCGGAGTTCAAAAGGGGCTGCCCGCAGGTGCAAGGCCCGAACAGGCGGACGGATTTTGACGCATAATACCGAGATCGACCGGCGCAAGGTGTTCAGCCGGCTGCTGCAGGGCTGGTGGAAGGACCGTGCGCAGTTTTCGCGCAAGAAGATACACCGGACCTGCCCCGTCTGCGGCTATCACGGGATTTTCCTCTCGGTCGGGCGGCCGTCGCGCTGGGATACACGCTGCCCGAATTGCGGAAGCCGCGAGCGGCACCGCCTGCTGCAGCTCTATCTCGACGATCACGGCATCGATCTTTCGAAGCTCAAGATCCTGCAATTCGGCCCCGAGAAATGGCTGATGCGGGCGATGAAGAACAATCCGGATTATGAGCCCGCCGATCTCTATTCGCCGATCGCCAAGTTCCAGCTCGACATCACGAAGATCGACCGGCCGGACAATTTCTTCGACGTCGTGATCGCAAACCATGTTTTCGAACATGTGGACGACGACAAGGCGGCGATGAAGGAAATGTTCCGCGTGCTGAAGCCGGGCGGCTATGGCTTCTTCTCGGTGCCGATCAACCTGTCGCGGGACGAAACCTACGAGAACCCCGCGATCAAAGATCCGGACGAACGCTTCGTCCATTTCGGCGGCACGGACCACAAGCGCTTCTATGGCCGCGACTTCGCAGGGAAGCTCGAGGAAGCAGGCTTCAAGGTGGAAGCCTATCGCCGCAAGCCCGAAGAAGAAGTGAAGTGGGGATTGCTCCGCGACGAGTGCATTTACGTGGCGAGGAAGTAGGGCTTTCCGAAACCTTCCTTGTTCGTCATTGCCGGGCTTGACCCGGCAATCCAGAGCGGCACATGCGGAGCAAGCGGCCCTGGATGCCTGGATCAAGTCCGGGCATGACATTTATTTTCTAGTGCCGGGGCCTACTCGTTCTTCGCCATTCCCTTCAACCGGTAGACGAGTTCCAACGCCTCTTTCGGCGTGAGTTCGTCCGGGTTGAGCGCCTTCAGTTCCTGCTCCACAGCGCTTTCCCGCGCCACCGCTTCGGGCTTCGCGCTCGCCGAAAAGAGCGGCAGGTCGTCGATCAGCCTTGCCGTCTTCGTGCCTTCGCTGCCCTTTTCCAGCGCAGCGAGGACGGCTTGTGCACGGGCGATGACAGGCGGCGGGAGGCCTGCAAGTTTCGCAACCTGGATGCCGTAGGAACGGTCGGCAGCACCCGGCCCCACTTCATGCAGGAAGACGACATCGCCCTTCCATTCCTTCACCTTCATCGTCGCATTCGCGAGAGAGCCAAGCTTTCCGGCAAGCACGGTGAGCTCGTGGTAATGCGTGGCGAAAAGCGCGCGTGAGCAATTCACCGCATGGAGATGCTCGACTGCCGCCCATGCAATCGACAGCCCGTCAAAGGTCGCGGTGCCGCGGCCGATCTCGTCCAGAATGACAAGCGAGCGCGGCCCTGCCTGATTGAGAATGGCAGCCGTCTCCACCATCTCGACCATGAAGGTGGAGCGGCCGCGCGCGAGATCGTCGGCCGCACCGACGCGCGAGAAGAGACGGTCCACCACACCGATATGCGCCTCGTCAGCGGGCACGAAAGCACCCATCTGCGCCATGATGGCAATGAGCGCGTTCTGGCGCAGGAAGGTCGACTTGCCCGCCATGTTGGGGCCTGTGAGAAGCCAGAGGCGCTTCCCGTTTGGCGCGTCGCTGCGGGACGATGCTCCTTGCGACGCGCTGCTATCGGCACTCAGGTCGCAATCGTTCGGCACGAATTGTTCGCCCGCGCGGGCAAGCGCGGCCTCGACCACCGGATGACGCCCTGCCTTCACCGCA
Organism: Parvibaculum sp.; assembly: GCF_046297875.1. GTDB lineage: Bacteria > Pseudomonadota > Alphaproteobacteria > Parvibaculales > Parvibaculaceae > Parvibaculum. The sequence goes on from NZ_JBKBHD010000001.1 coordinate 867,051, forward strand.
AAGGCAAGGCTCTCATCGACGCGGGGGCGGACATGACGGCGTTCGGCGGCAAGTTCGGCGAGCGCCGCCGTCGCATCGAGCGCGGCAAGAGCTTCTGCGGCGCGCGAAAGCAGCGCAGCCTCGGCCACCGTCGCCACGGCGAGCTCATCGAAGAGCGCGAGTTCGATTTCGAGCGCGCGCCCTGCTGCCTCCGCGATGCGGCTTGCAAGTGAGGCAAGTTCCGGCGTCGTGAAGCGCATCGCATTCGCCATCGTCTGGCGATGGATATAGGCGGCAGAAAATGGCTCCTTCGTCAGCTTCTCGCCATGGCGCGGCGGCACTTCGATGTAATAGCCGAGCACATTGTTGTGGCGCACTTTCAGCGCGGCGATATCGGTCTCGGCAGCATACTTCGCCTGCAGCCCGGCGATGAGCTTGCGCGCGTCGTCGCGCAGCGCGCGTGTCTCGTCGAGTTCGGCTGATGCGCCTTTTGCGATGAAGCCGCCATCGCGGGCGAGAAGCGGCAATTCATCGGCAAGCATGGCGGCGAGGCGCGTCCTGAGCGCAGAAGCAACACCGGAAAGTGCCGCGCAATCGCTAGCGATCAATTCCGGCAGAGGCAGGATCGCGGGCGGTGCCGCCTCAAGACGCGCGGCAAGACCATGCGCGGCGGCGAGGCCGTCTCTCACGGCCGCAAGATCGCGCGGACCGCCGCGCCCGAGAGAGAGGCGCGAGAGCGCACGGGCGATATCGGGCGCGGATTTCAACGCCGCGCGGCAATCGCGGCGCATGTCGCGCGCCTCGAAAAACCACTCAACCGCATCGAGGCGGCGGTTGATAGCGGCGGGATCGGTGAGGGGTGCGGCCAGACGGCTCGCCAGCTCGCGCGCGCCCGCGCCTGTGACCGTCCGGTCCATCGTGGCAAGAAGCGAGCCCGCGCCTTCGCCCTGCAGCGTCTTCACAAGTTCGAGGTTTGCGCGGGTCGCCGCGTCGATCGCCATCGTATCGCTCGCGGCGGTGCGGCGCGGCGGCATGAGCGCCGGCATGCGGCCGACCTGCGTCAGCTCCACATAGTCAAGCAGCGCACCCATCGCACCGAGTTCGGGCCGGGTGAAACTGCCGAACGCATCGAGCGCCGAGACGCCGAGATGGGATTTCAGCCGGCGTTCGGCGGCGCCGGATTCGAAGCGGATCGAGGGAAGCGCCGTCAGCCGCGCGCCGGACTGGGCAAGACTTTCCATACCGGCAAGCGTTTCGGGCACCAGCAATTCGCCGGGCGAAAGCCGGGCAAGCTCCGCGCCGAGCGAAGCGGCGGGCAGGCTCGTCACCGCGAAGTCGCCCGTCGATACATCGGCCCAGGCAAGGCCGAGCGCATCTTCGGCCCCCAGTTTCGCAAGCGCGGCCAGATAATTATGGGCGCGGGCATCGAGCAGGGTTTCTTCCGTGAGTGTGCCGGGCGTGACAAGCCGCTGAACGGCGCGGGCGACGACCGATTTCGAGCCGCGCTTCTTTGCCTCTGCCGGATCTTCCACCTGCTCGCAGACGGCGACCTTGAAACCCTTGCGGATCAACCGCTCCAAATAGGTGTCATGGGAATGGACGGGGACGCCGCACATGGGGATGTCCTCGCCCAGATGCTTGCCGCGCTTCGTCAGCGCAATATCGAGGGCTTCCGCAGCGGCAACCGCGTCATCGAAGAAAAGCTCGTAGAAATCGCCCATCCGGTAGAAAAGCAGGGCATCCGGCCAGCCTGCCTTGATCTCCAGATATTGCGCCATCATTGGAGTGGCCTCCGCCGGGACGATGGCGGCGGCGGGCGCATTTTCACGGTGGAAGGAAGCGGCGCGTTCTGACATGGGGCCGGAGAGTATCAGAACCGGAGAACACGAAAAGCAGCATCGCCGCGGCCCAGCCCCGCCGGAAGAGGGGCGGCAGGAGCCAAAAGCGGGGCATACTCACGCAAAATCAACGGAGTTCGCTTGTTATTGGCGGGTCGCCAGCCTAAAAAGCGGGCTCCGATACCGGGGTTTCATGCCCTGCCCGCTTGCCGAACACGCCGGACCAGACAAATGAGCAAAAAGCGCCGCCAGTTTACCGACGAGGAAGCGCTCCTCTTCCATTCCCAGGGCAAGCCCGGGAAGCTCGAAATCAATGCCACGAAGCCGATGGCGACGCAGCACGACCTGTCGCTCGCCTATAGTCCCGGCGTCGCGGTGCCGGTGCGCGCCATCGCAGAAAATCCTGACGCGGCCTATGAATATACGACCAAGGGCAATCTCGTCGCGGTGATCTCCAACGGCACGGCGATCCTTGGCCTCGGCGATCTCGGCGCGCTCGCCTCGAAGCCCGTGATGGAAGGCAAGGCCGTTCTCTTCAAGCGTTTCGCCGATGTCGATTCCATCGATCTCGAAATCGATACCAAGGATGTCGACGCCTTCATCAATTCGGTGCGCTATCTGGGCCCTTCCTTCGGCGGCATCAACCTGGAAGATATTTCCGCGCCGGACTGTTTCGTGATCGAGAGCCGGTTGCGCGAGCTGATGGACATCCCGGTCTTTCATGACGACCAGCACGGTACGGCGATCATTACGGCGGCCGGTCTCATCAACGCGCTCTACCTCACCAATCGCGACATCAAGGACATCAAGGTCGTCGTGAACGGGGCGGGGTCGGCGGGCATCGCCTGCCTCGAACTCATCAAGGCGATGGGGCTGCCGCATGACAATGCAATCCTCTGCGACACCAAGGGCGTCATCTACAAGGGCCGCACCGAAGGCATGAACCAGTGGAAGTCGGCCCATGCCGTGACCACGGATGCGCGCTCGCTGGAAGACGCGATGCAGGGTGCCGATGTGTTCCTCGGCCTGTCCGCCAAGGGCGCGATCAACCAGAAGATGGTGGCGTCGATGGCGCCGCAGCCGATCATCTTCGCAATGGCCAATCCCGATCCCGAGATCACGCCGGAAGAAGTATTGCAGGTGCGCGACGACGCCATCATGGCGACGGGCCGCAGCGACTATGCAAACCAGGTGAACAACGTCCTCGGCTTTCCCTATATCTTCCGCGGTGCGCTCGATGTGCGCGCAAGTGCGATCAACGAGGAAATGAAGATTGCCTGCGCAGAAGCGCTGGCGAAGCTCGCCCGCGAGGACGTACCGGATGAAGTCGCCGCAGCCTATCAGGGCGAGCGCCCGCGCTTTGGCCCGCAATATATCATTCCCGTGCCGTTCGATCCGCGTCTGATCCGCGAAATCCCGCCCGCCGTCGCGAAGGCGGCGATGGATACGGGCGTTGCGCGTGCGCCGATCGTCGACATGGAGGCCTACAAGAACAGGCTGCAGGCACGCTTGAATCCGACCGCCGGCACGCTGCAGGTCATCATGGACAAGGTGCGCCGCGACCCGAAGCGCGTCGTCTTTGCCGAGGGCGAGGAAGAGCGCGTGATCCGCGCGGCCATCGCCTTCCGCGATGCCGGGCTCGGCCATCCCATTCTCGTCGGCCGCGAGGAGCAGATCCGCGCGACGATGCGTGAGATCGGTCTCGATGCGAGCGCGGGGCTCGACATCCGCAATGCGCGCGTGTCCGAGAAGGTGCCGGAATATACCGACTTCCTTTACGAGAAGCAGCAGCGCAACGGCTATCTCTACCGCGACTGCCACCGCCTCGTGAGCAACGACCGCAACATCTTCTCCGCCGTGATGCTGGAACGCGGCGATGCGGATGCGATGGTGACGGGCGTGACGCGCACCTATTCGGTCGCGCTGGAAGAAGTGCGCCGCGTGATCGACGCTGTCGACCACAAGCGGCCCATCGGTGTGACGCTGGTGGTGGCGGGCGGGCGCACCGTTCTTGTTGCCGACACGAACGTCCATGAAATGCCGACGCCGGAAGAGCTTGCCGATATCGCAACGCAGGCAGCCGAAGTCGCGCGCCGCCTCGGCTATGAGCCGCGCGTCGCCATGCTCGCCAATTCGAGCTTCGGCACGCATATCCATGAGCGTCCCTCCACCGTGCGCGATGCGGTGCGCATTCTCGACCAGCGCAAAGTCGATTTCGAATATGAAGGCGAGATGGCGGCCGATGTCGCGCTCAACCGCGAGACGATGGCGCTTTATCCCTTCTGCCGGTTGAGCGATACGGCGAATGTGCTGGTGATGCCCGCGATCCACGCCGCCTCGATCTCGACGAAGCTGCTCCGCGTACTTGGCGGCTCGACGCTGATCGGCCCGCTTCTCGTCGGCCTGAAGCGGCCGGTGCAGATCGTGCCGATGACGGCGACGGTTTCCGACCTCGTCAACATGGCGGCGCTGGCGGCTTACAATCTCTACCGGTGAGGCCGGCGGTTACACCCGCTTGCCGGGCGTACCGTATTTTGCGCCGAACTTGGTGAGATAGCGATCGGATATCTGCGCAACGGGGAAAAGGATCAGCACGTCCGTCGTGCCGAACTGCCAGTCGATCACGGCGCCCTCGCCGATATAGCAGCCAGCGCGGAGATAGCCCTTGATCATGGGCGGCAGCATGCGCAGCGCCTCGCGCTGGTCGAGCTTGTCTGCCTCGATGCGGTTCATCTCGACATAGAGGTCGGGCAGAGCGCGGACCTTCCAGCCGTCGGGCGCGGCATGATGGTGATGCAGCCATGAAAGGGCCGGCGCGAGCATTTCCGGATCGGTGCCCTCGAAGCTTGCACAGCCGAACATCACGTCGAGCTTGTGCGCCGTCACATAATGCATGATGCCGTGCCAGAGGAGTTCCACCGTCGGCTTGGTGCGATAAGGCGGCAGCACGCAGGAGCGGCCAAGCTCGAGAAACTTGAGATCGGCATGGCGCGCGAGAAGCGGTCCGATGTCGTATTCGCTCGCGGTGTAGAAGCCGCCATGACGTTCCGCGACATCCTGCCGGAGCAGGCGGTAGCAGCCGACCACGGCTTCCGGCGGCAGGTCGCCATCCGCGCCCTCGCCTTCCGGCACCAGATCGTGATCGACGACGAGCAGGTGATCGCAAATCTCGTCGAAGCGGTCGGCATCGCGCCTGCTTTCGCGCGTCAGCTCATCCGCCTTGGCCGACATTTCCTCGTAGAAGACGCGGTAGCGCACGGCCTGGGCGGCATCGATCTCGCGGGCCGAGCGGGCAAGGCGCACCTCGAGGGCGCCCTTGCGCCCATAGCTCACCGGCTGCGCAGCACTGGCGGCAAGCGCGGCCGCGCCCTGATCCGTTTCTCTCGATGTCATTACGCCGGAACCTGAACCCAAATCCGCGTCATTCCCCACGCGACCGAAACCCCGCGCGGGCAAGTCTCTTGCCGCGCCATCGCCCCAGACCGCAATTGCCTCATTCCCGGCAAGGCGTTGCACGGCCATGTCGCATATCCTTTCATCATCGCCGCCCGCTGCCAAGCACAGCCGAGAGGGCGCGAATGGGTCCAGATTGCTTTTGGCAGACCGAGGCGACAATTTCATGTCGCCTGCAACGCCTTGAAAGTAAAGATCTATTTTTCACGTTTGGACGGCTGGCGCCGGCCGGGGCTGGAACGCCATGACGATGAGAATCAGCACGATCGCCGGCAGGCCCATGATCGCCGTCGTAGCGAAGAAGGGGATGTAGCCTGCCGTCTGCGCGGTGAGGTGCCCCGCCATTTCCATGAAGGGCCGGGTGAAGGCTTCCGAGGCGGAAAATCCGTCAACCATGACACCCGACTGCCCGCCGATCAGCTTGCCGGGCAGGGCAAAGGCGGAGCTGAACAGCGCATATTGGGTGGCCGCGAAATTGTGGTTCACGAGGCTCGACATATAGGCGATGAGGCAGGTGCCCGCGAAGCCGCCCGAGAAATTCTCCACCGAGATGGTGACGGTGAGGGCGGCGGCGTCCGCGCCCCGGAAGACCAGCCAGACAAAGACGAGATTGGTGCCGGCCGCCGCAACGGCGCCGAGCAGCAGCGCGCGCAGCACGCCGATCTTCGCCGTCACGATACCACCGACCAATGCGCCCGCGATCGTCATCCAGATGCCGTAGAACTTCACGATGGTGGCGATGGTCGAAAGCTCGAAACCGAGATCGATGTAGAGCGGGTTCGCCATGACGCCCATGACGAAGTCGGGGACCCGGTAAAGCCCGATCAGCGCGAGCAGCACCAGGGACCACCAGCCATAGCGGCCGAAAAAATCGACGAAGGGCGCGACGATGGCGCGGTAGACCCAGCCGGTGACGCGCGCCATGCGGCCATCGGCATGCATGCGATGGACGAAGCGCTCCACCGTTTCCTCGCCGATGGCGGGGGCCTCGGCCTCCGCGACACGGGGCGCGAGAAGGGCGGCACCAAGGCCGACACCCATGAGGAGCGCCATTGTGAAATAGGCCGCCGACCAGGACACGCCCTCGGCAATGAAGAGCGCGCCCGCGCCGGACGCAATCAGTGCCACGCGATAGCCGAGCTGATAGGTCGCTGCCATCGCACCCTGTTTTTCATCGGGCGCGGCTTCGATGCGCCAGGCATCGACGGCGATATCCTGCGTCGCCGAGGCGAAGGCGAGGATGAGCGCGAAGATGACGACCGGCATGAGCGATTGCGCCGGGTCCTGAAGCGAAAGTCCGAGCAGTGCCGTGGCGGCGACAAGCTGCGCCAGCACCATCCAGGCGCGGCGCTTGCCGAGCAACCGGTCGAGCAGCGGCAGGCGGATATGGTCGATCACCGGCGCCCAGAGAAACTTGATTGTATAGGCAAGGCCGACATAGGACATGAGGCCGATATCGGTGCGCGAGACGCCTGCCTCGCGCAGCCATGCCGAGAGCGTCGAGAAGACGAGAAGGAAGGGCAGCCCCGCCGCAAAGCCAAGCAGCAGCATGATGATGGTGCGGTATTCGAGATAGACCGCAAGGCTCGACGCCCAGCCGCGGGCGCGCGTCATGGCAGACATGGAAAGCTTCTCCCCTGGACCCCGAATCGGGTGAGACCACTCTAGATCAGTTTGGCTTCTCGCCGAATCTCTCCGCTAATGGCCGCCGCGGATTTTTTCAGGCGTCTTCGGCCCGTGAGGGGAGCGGCGGCAGGCCCAGCGCGACAGGGCTTGCGAAAGATCCTCGGCGGCGACGGGCTTCGACAGATAATCGTCCATCGCCGCATCAAGACAGGCCTGACGGTCATCTGCCATGGCATTCGCGGTGAGCGCGATAATGGGGATCGCGGCATGATGCGTTTCCAGCACGCGGATGCGCGCCGTCGCCTCGAAACCATCCATGCCGGGCATGTGAAGATCCATCAGCACGAGATCGATTTCGCCCGCGGCATCCGCTTCCAGCGCGGCGACGGCTTCCGAGCCATTGCGGGCAAGGCGCACTTCGTGGCCGGTATGCTCGAGCAGCGTGCGCGTGAGAAGCGCGTTGATCTCGTTGTCCTCGGCGACGAGGACGGTGAGCTGCGAGAGGGCTGCAGGTGCTACGGGCGGCAGCGGCGGCGCTTCCACTTCGGCCGCGTCGTCATAATCGCCGGTCGCGGGCGCGCTCACACCGGGCATCCAGCTTCGCACACGCAGTGCCGTCATGCGCGCGACAAGCGATGCAGCGCGGACGGGGCGAACGAGATAGCCGTCGAAGGGGGCGGCGGCACCTTGCGTCAGTTCGGGCAGGCGATCTCGTTCCTGCGGGCGGAGGAGAAGCAGCGTTCCGATGTTCGGTACGATGGAGCGCGCCAGCGCGGCAAGTTCCGCACCGTTGCCTTCGGGGCCCGTCAACGGGCAAATGAAAATGTCGGCAGGTGAGGCGCGGAGCGCCGCGGCCAGCGCCTCGCGCGTGGCGACAAGCTGTGTGGCCGCGCCTGCGCTTTCGGCGGCACGCGCGAGCGCGCGACCGAGAAGCGGATGACCGCTCAGAATGACGGCCGAAAGGCCGGCAAGCGCGGCAGGTGCGGACGCATCGCTTTCGCCCGGCGCGCGGTGCAGCGGCAGGTGGACGCGGAAGATCGAGCCCTTGCCCTCCTCGCTTTCGACCTCGATGCGACCGTCCATGGCGGCGACGAGACGCTTCGTGATTGCAAGGCCGAGGCCCGTTCCCTCATAGCGCCGCGCATGGGACTGATCGGCCTGCGCGAATTCATCGAAGATATGTTCGCGCGCATGGCTGTCCATGCCGATGCCCGTGTCTTCGACCTCGAGCACAAGTCCGGCGCGGCTGTGGTTCCCTCCTGCCGCGACGCGGAGGAGGCGCAACGCGACTCCGCCCTCGCCTGTGAACTTGATCGCATTGCCTGCGAGATTGAGAAGGATCTGGCGGATGCGCGCCTCGTCGCCGACAATACGGCGCGGCACGGAGGGCGAGATTTCGGTGACGATTTCAAGGCTCCTGTCGAAGGCGCGGGGCGCGAGCAACTCGGCAACGCTTTCGAGCACACTGCGCGGATCGAATGGTGCCTCGTCCAGCACGACCTTTCCTGCCTCGATCTTCGAATAGTCGAGAATGTCGTTGATGATGTTGAGGAGCGCCTCGCCGGATGCGCGCACCGCTTCTGCATAGGAACGTTGCGCCGGATCGAGCTTCGTGCCGAGCAGGAGCTTTGCCATGCCGATGACGCCGTTCATCGGTGTACGGATTTCATGGCTCATGGTTGCGAGGAAAAGCGATTTTGCGCGGCTCGCATCCTTCGCCTGCTGCAAGGCTTCGGCGACGCGTTCTTCGGCTTCCTTGCGGTCGGTCACGTCGCGGCCGACGGCCTGAAACTCGATCAGGCGGCCATCTTCGTCGCGGATCGCGAATTCCTCCCAGGCGATCCAGCGGGCGCCGCGCGAAGTGATTGCGCGCTCGTCATAGCGGATGCGGTAGGGCGGCGTGGCGAGCCCCGCGAAACTTGCCAGCATGCGCGGGCGCTGGCCTTCGGGCAACTCCGGCACGAAGGGGCGGCCGATCACTTCGGTTCGCGTGCGGCCGAACGTGTCGCAGAAGACGTCATTCACATAGGTGAGGCGGCCTTCGAGGTCTTTCCGCAGGATGAGATCGCCCTGTGCGCGGACGAGATCGCGGTAGCGGGTTTCGCGTTCGGCGATCTCCCATTTCTCGTCGCGCAGCGTCTCGATGCGGGCTTCGAGATCGGCGATCTGCGAGAGGTGGCGCTTCGCGCGCGCCGAGGCGCGGCGCCACGCCTCAAGCGCCGGCAGAAGAACAGCCGCGAGGATGAGCAGAAAGAGAGGCGTCTGTTCGATGGGGAACAGGGGCATGAAGGGCCGATCCCGATACGCGGAACGAGGGAATGAGCCGGTAATTTGCCCCTGCCATGCTTGAGAAAGCGCTAAGGCTTATGGTTAGCGAAAGGTTAAGCCGCCGCGCCGAGGCGGCCCGCCACGGTTTCGCGATAGGCCAGGGCTTCCGCAACATGGAGGCGGCGGACGCCGTCCGAGCCTTCGAGGTCGGCGAGTGTGCGCGCGACACGGAGCACGCGGTGATAACCGCGCGCGGTGAGGCCCATGCGCTCCGACGCCTCGACGAGAAGGCGGCGGCCCTGATCGTCGGGCGTCGCGACACGGTCGAGCAATTCGCCTTCCACATGGGCGTTCAGCAGCATGGAGCCGGGCCCGGCGAGTGCTGCAAAGCGCACCTGCTGTATCTCGCGCGCGGCGGCGACGCGGGCTGCGACCTCCGCCGAGCCTTCGGCGGGCGGCGGCAGGGCGAGATCGGCATGGGCAACAGGCGGCACCTCGATATGGATGTCGATGCGGTCGATCATCGGCCCCGAGAGCTTCGCCTGATAATCCATCACGCAGCGCGGCACGCGCGGGCAGGCGCGCGCGGCATCGCCTGCATGGCCGCAGCGGCAGGGGTTCATCGCGGCAACAAGCTGGAACCGGGCGGGGAAGGTGACGTGTGCATTGGCACGGGCGACGACGGCCTCGCCGGTTTCGAGGGGCTGGCGAAGACTGTCCAGCACCTGACGCGGGAACTCCGGCAGTTCATCGAGGAAGAGCACGCCGCGATGCGCGAGTGAAACTTCGCCGGGCTTCACGCGCAAGCCCCCGCCGACGAGAGCGGGCATCGAGGCCGAGTGATGCGGCGCGCGATAGGGGCGGCGGCGGGAAACGCCGGTGCGGTGGAGCTCGCCCGCGAGCGAGGCGACCATCGACGTCTCCAGCATTTCGCGCGGGCTGAGCGGCGGCAGAATGCCGGGAAGCCGAGCGGCAAGCATGGACTTGCCGGAGCCGGGGGGGCCCACCATCAGCATGTTGTGGCCACCGGCGGCGGCGACTTCGAGGGCGCGTTTCGCGCTTTCCTGCCCCTTGATGTCGCGCAGATCCGGCATCGGCCCGGCCTCCACCGCCTTCAGGGGCGCGGGCTCGGAGATCACCTGCGTGCCGCGAAAATGATTGACCAGCGCAATGATGGAACGCGGCGCAAGAACGCCGCCCGGATTGTCCTCGCCCATGCCGGCCCAGGCGGCTTCCGGCCCGCAATCCATCGGGCAGATGAGGCCCTTGCCGCGGGCATTGGCGGCAATGGCGGCGGGCAGCGCGCCCGCGACCGGGTTGATCGCGCCATCAAGCGACAATTCGCCGATCACGACATAGCGCTCAAGCTCCTGCGGCGGCAGCACGCCCATCGCAACGAGAAGACCGAGCGCAATCGGCAGGTCGTAATGGCTGCCTTCCTTGGGGAGATCGGCAGGCGCGAGATTGACCGTGATGCGCTTGGCGGGGAGCCCCAGGCCAATCGCCTGCAGCGCGGCGCGGACCCGCTCGCGGCTTTCGGCCACCGCCTTGTCGCCGAGGCCGACAACCGCAAAGCCGATGACGCCGCCCGCCATATGGACCTGAACGTCGACCGGCCGCGCCTCGACGCCCTGAAAGGCTACCGTCTCGACATGCGCGACCATTGATGAGCCCCCTGCCCCCGTGATTACGGGAAAAGGCTAGCCGAAACGGGAATTAGGTCAAGAACAATATGAGAACAAATGTTCCCGGAACCGGCGGGCAGCACGGGCGTTGTTTCAGCGGGTGCCGGGAAGACCCTTGGAAGGACAACACAATGAACACTCTGACGCTCGCCGCGCTTTTCGCGGGCAGTGTGCTGCTCGCCGCCTGCGGCAACAGCGACAGTATCGGACCCTCTCAAAAGGCGCCGGGTCCGATGGGTTCGACCTCGACGCCCTCGACCGCCGACCTGCCGTCGAAAAACTCACAGTCTCTGCCGATCGACCGGCCGGAATAGGGCGGCGGAATGCGCCTCAGCGCACCCGCCCCTTTTCCGCCGCCTCCATGACGCGCAAGAGATTGCCGCCCCAGAGCTTCACGATGTCCTCTTCCGAATAGCCGCGGCGCACAAGCTCGGCGGTGACATTCGCGGTTTCGCCGGCATGGGACCAGCCCCCGATGCCGCCACCGCCCTGGAAGTCGGACGAGATGCCGACATGGTCTATGCCGACAAGCTTCACCGCATGGTCGATATGGTCCACTAGCGTCGCGACGCTGGCGCGCGGCCATTCGGCATCGAGGGCGGCGACACCTTCGAGGAATCTCCGCTTCGTTTCCGCGTCGGCCGAGAAGATCGCATCAAGGCTCGTGAAGCCGAGCGACTGGGCAAGCTCGCGCCGCGCCGTGACCTTTTCCTCCGGCACGTCATGAAGATAGGCATCGAAGGCGACGATCTGCGCCACGCCGCCCTTTGCGGCGAGCGCCTTCAATTCCTCGTCCGAAAGATTGCGCGGGTGATCGTGCAGCGCGGCGGCGGATGAATGAGACGCGATGACGGGAACGCGCGAGGCCTCGATCGCAGCGAGCGTTGCCGCGCGCGAGGCATGCGAGACATCGACCATCATGCCAAGATCGTTTGCACGGGCAATCGTCTCGCGGCCGAGATCGGAAAGGCCGCCATGTTCGCCGCCTTCGTCGTTCGGCGCATCGCCGAGCCGCTCCTGCGGCAAGGCGCTGTCGGCGAGGTCATTGTGGCCATTATGAACGAGGCCGAGATAGCGCGCGCCGAGCTCGTAGTAGAAGTCGAGAAGGGCGGGATGCTTCGCCAGCGAATAGCCGTTCTCGATGCCGATCAGCGCGATGAGCTTGCCCTCGTCATGCAGGCGGCGGACATCCTCTGCCGTCAGCGCGAGGCCTATCTCATCCTTATACTGAATATCGGTCACGCGGCGGATCGCGGCGAATTTCCGCAAGGCCTCGGAAGCGGCTTCGGCATAACCCACCGCGTTGCGCCCGGTTTGGCCGACATAGACGATGAAGAAGGCGGCATCCATGCCGCCGTCGCGCATGCGCGGAAAATCGACCTGGATGGGCCATTCACCACGAAGTCCCGGATCGTAGGGCGCGCTGCCGAAGAAACCCGGAATATCGACATGGGTGTCGATCACGATGGCCTTGCGATGGATGCGCTCGACTACTTCCGCGAGCGTCGGCTCGGGCGGGGCGGGCATGAAAGCGGGGCGCAGCGTCCAGAGCGCGGCAAGAAAGAGCAGCACCCCCGCCACGACAATGCCCCATCTCAGCCTGTTCATCCGCATGCCGCCTCCCTTGCCCGCGCCACTCCGCTTTTTTCGAATCGTAGCCGCAAAAGACGCGGCTGCAAATCGCCGCGGCGGAACACCGCGAATGGACAGGCCGCGCGCGCCGCCCTATTGTCCGCGCGTCCGGGCAGGATCAAGGGCGAACGGGGAAGCAGACGTGGGGGATATGATCTTTCAGGCGATTGCGCGGCGTTTTCCGACCGAGCGGATCGGCGCGAGCAAGGTTCTTGCCGGGCTCTGGCGCGTGATCTTCTACCTCTTCCGGCCGTCGCGCCCCTTCATCATGCGGCTGCCCCACTACAGCGCCTATGTGCATCCGAAAAAGGGAACGCTGACCCGCGTCATCCTCAGGCGCGGCTATTGGGAGCCGGCGGAGACGGAATTCTTCGTGCGTCACCTGAAACCGGGCGGCTTTGTCGTCGATGCGGGCGCGAATTTCGGTCACTACGCGCTGGTCGCGTCCGGCATCGTGGGGGAGACGGGCCTTGTCGTCGCCTTCGAGCCGTTCCCGCGAAACTACGATCTGCTGAAGGCCAATGCGGAGTTGCAACCGGTCAAGAATATCGTCGCCGAGCAGGCGGGGCTTGCGGCGGCAAGCGGCACGCTCGATCTCATCACGGATGAGGAAAATCCCGGCGGGCACAGTTTCAACCCGAACCTGATCTGGAAGGCCGGGGCGAAAGTCACGGTGCCCGTTTACGCGCTTGACGACTATATCCGCGAGAAGGGGATTTAGCGCCCGCTCGACATTCTGAAAAGCGATACGCAGGGCTATGAGTGGCGGCTTATCAGCGGTGCGCGCGAGACCATCCTGAAAGACCGGCCCATCGTGCTTTGCGAAGTGGCCCCGCATGCGCTGGCCGAAATCGGCGATTCATTCGAAACGCTTCTCGATTTCTTCGAAGACGCCGGCTACGGCATGTATCTCGTAGAACGGGCCGTGGAGAAAATCCGTTCAATCGGCTACAGGGAGCTGCGCGAGCGCTTCGAAAAATCGACCAGTGAATTCGAAGATGTGATCTTCCTGCCGGAAGGCGTTTCCTTCTAGCGCCGCGCCTCGATCGCATCCCAGACAAGGCCCGCAAGATTGGCATTGTCGAAGCGGTCGATTTCCTGAATGCCGGTGGGCGACGTCACATTGATTTCGGTGAGGTAGTCGCCGATCACGTCGATACCGACAAAGATGAGCCCGCGCGCCTTGAGTTCCGGGCCTATCATTTCGCAGATTTCGCTTTCGCGCTTCGTCAGCGACCACTTCTCGGGGCGGCCGCCGACATGCATGTTGGAACGCGCCTCGCCTTCCGCCGGCACACGGTTGATCGCACCGACCGGCCTGCCGTCCACCAGAATGATGCGCTTGTCGCCCTGGCGGACCTCGGGCAGATATTTCTGCACGATGACAGGCTCGCGGTTCATCTGGCCGAACATTTCAAGCAGCGAGTTCAAATTCTCATCGCCCTCGCGGATGCGGAAGACGCCCATGCCGCCATTGCCGAAAAGCGGCTTCACGATGATGTCGCCGAACTCCTTGCGGAAGGCGCGTATCTCCTGCGGGTCGCGGCTGATGAGCGTCGGCGGCAAGAGGCCCTTGAAGCGGACGGCGAAAAGTTTTTCCGGCGCGTTGCGTACTTCCGCCGGGTCGTTCACGACGAGCGTTTTTGGATGCGCGGTTTCGAGAATATGCGTCGCCGTGATGTAGCTCATGTCGAAGGGCGGGTCCTGCCGCATCAGCACCACATCGACCTCTTCGAGATGCACCTTCTCGCGGCTGCCAAGCGTCGAGTGATTGCCGACCTCGCGCCTGAGCGTCAGTTCGCGCATCTGCGCATAGGCGCGGCCGTCACGCATCGAAAGGTCCAGCGGCTCGTAATAGAAGAGCTTGTGGCCGCGTGCCTGTGCCTCCAGCCCGAGCGCGAAGGTCGAATCCGCATTTATGTTGATGCTGTGGATCGGGTCCATCTGGATGGCGACGGATAGGCTCATTTTGTTCTTCTCGCGGTCGCTGCGCCGCCCCTCGCGGCGCGGCCTGATATCGGTTCGGGGAAAGATGGGGGGCTTGCCCGCGCTTTGCGAGCAAAAAATGGGGCCGGGCAGAAATCAGAGGCCGTCAGTTGAGGCGGGTCTTCAACTGCCGGAGCGCCTCTTCGGCCATGCCCGCGATCCTTGTTTCGCCTATATCGGTCGCCAGATCGACGCAGGACGCAAAGGCATCGGCGGCGGCCCCCATATGGCCCGCATGGACCTCTAGCCGCCCCAGCTCGAAGCGGAGCCCCGCGCGCTGCGGCGCGAGCCAGATCATCCGCGTCACGACCTCACGCGCACGGGCGAATTCGCTGCCGCGAATGGCGCGGGAGAGGATGTTGTTTTCAAGCCGGAGCAGAATGTCGCGTGTGCCGACCGCTTCGCAGGCTTCGGGCGTGAGCCGCGCTTCCGGCCCCTCGACGCTGCGGATCAGCGCGAGGAGATCGGCGGCATCGAGCGGCTGGCCGCCATTGAAAGGATCGATCACCAGCGCCTCGCCGGGGCCGCGCAGGCGAAGCACGAAATGGCCGGGAAAATTCAGGCCCGCAATATCGAGGCCCAGTTTGCGCGCGGTATGGATATAGAGAATGCCGAGAGTGACGGGCAGACCCTTACGCCGGTCGATCACATGGGCAAGGTTCGCATTCCGCGGATCGTCGTAGGTCTCGGCATCGCCGAGATAGCGGTAGCGCCCTGCCATGACGCCGGAAAGAATGCCCGCCGCGACATGAACGGAAGGTTCCTTCGGTCCCATCGCATCGCGCGAGGCGCACACAAGCTCATCGAGATGATCGCGATAGGGCGCGAGCGATATGTCCGGCCGGTCGCAGGCGGCAAGCGTCAACGCGACATGCGCGATGTCGATTTCGCCATCAGGCATGTCGCCCGCCGCGCGCAATTCGCGTTCGAGAATGTCTTTCGCATTGCCCATGAGGCATCTTGGCGCGGAAAAGACTGCGCCTGCAAGCGCCGAAATGAAACGTTGCGCCTGTCCGGATCAGAAAGCCCGGCGCTTCACTTCCGCTTCACCTCGACATAGGAGACGACGTTGCGCACACCGGAAATGTCGCGCGCATGGGCGATGACGCGATCGAGTTCGGCCTGGTCGCGCGCGGTGCCCATGAGAAAGATCGTGCCGTTCACGGTTTCGATGGAATAGTTGAGGCTGCTGACATTGCTGTCGGCGGTGAGGCGCGTGCGCAGCCGCGTGCTGATCGTCGTGTCGTTGAGCGACTGCGAAAAACCGCCCTTCTCGCCGATCCGCAACTCGTTGATGACTTCCTTCACGCCGCCGATGGTCCAGACAATGCGCGTCACCGTCACGCGGTCTTCGGCTTTCTGTACGGTGCCGGTGAGCAATACGCGGCCCTTCTGCACTTGTGTCGAGACGCCGCGGTAGAGCGCCGAATCCTCGGCGAGCAGCTTGCGGTTTATTTCGAAGGCGATCTGATTGTCGTCGACCGCCTGTTCGAGCCCGCGATCCTGCGAGGCGCCGATAGCGGCCGCACCGCCCGCCCCGATGGCGAGCGGTACGCAGCCGCCAAGCGATAGGGCCGCCACAAGCGCGAGCGCGGAAATGGTCTTCATGTTCGGAGATCCCCAGGGAAACGGAAAGGCTGACAAATATTTCCAGCCGAATGATGAGGGGGGCGATGCGGCAGGATTATGGCCGCCAGGCATCTTCCATGTGACGGGGAAGCCGGAGCGGCGTGACGAGCACGACATCGAAGCGCAGATCGAGATCGGCGAGCGCCGGATTGCGTCCGAGAAAATGGGCGGCGGCGCGCTCGAGCCTTTTCAGCTGGCGGGGCTGCAGGGCCTCCGCCGCTGCCGCAGCGTCGGCGCGCGCCTTTACCTCGATGATGGCAAGCGCGCGGCCGCGCCGTGCCACCATGTCGATCTCGCCTGCCGGTGTCTTGAGACGCCTTGCGACAATCCGGTAGCCCTTGAGGCGGAGCAGGAGCGCGGCGAGCATTTCCGCGCGCAGGCCGAGGCGGTGAGCGGCGCGGCCGGTCGCGGCATCGCCCTGGCGTCCCATTCTATTTCGCGCCCGAAAGTTCGAGCGCGCGGGCATAGACATCGCGGCGCGGCAGGCCGGTCATGGCGACGACCTCGGCCACCGCATCCTTCAGCGAGGCGCGGGAAAGCGCATTTTCCAGCATGGCGTCGATCTCATGGGCGCAAAGCGCGGCGCGTTTTTCGGGCGGACCCACGACGATGACGATCTCGCCGCGCGGCGGTCCTGCCTCTTCATAATGCGCGGCCAGCTCGCCCAGCGTCCCGCGCCGCACTTCCTCGAACTTCTTGGTGAGCTCCCGGGCAACAGCCGCTTGCCTGCCGCCAAGGGCCGCTGCCATGTCGGCAAGGACGGCGGCAAGGCGGTTCGCGCTTTCGAGAAAGACGAGCGTCGCGGGGATCGCCGCCAGTTCCGCCAGTTCCTTGCGCCGCGCTTCCTGCCTGGAGGAGAGGAAGCCCGCGAAGAAGAAGCGGTCGGTCGGGAGGTCCGCCAGCGTCAGCGCCGCGAGTACCGAGGAGGCGCCGGGCAGCGTTGTCACATGATGACCGGCGGCCACCGCCTCCTGTACCAGCTTGAAGCCGGGGTCCGAAACGAGCGGCGTGCCTGCATCGGACACAAGGGCTATCGCCTCGCCAGCTTCCAGCCTTTTCAGGATGCGCGGGCGCATTTCGGCGGCATTGTGGTCGTGATAGGGGGCTGTCTTCGCCTGAATATTGTGGATCGCGAAAAGCTTTGCCGTTACCCGCGTATCCTCGCAAAGCACGAGGTCGCAGCGCGACAGCAGATCGAGCGCCCGCAGCGTGATGTCCCTCGCATTGCCGATGGGCGTTGCGGTGACATAAAGGCCGGGGTCGGGGCGCGCGGATATGACGTCTCTTTCCATCAGCGGACCTTGGCCCCGGCGCGGCGGATTTGCAACGCGTTGCAGGAGCGAGGCGCGGTTTACTTGGGCCGGTCGCGCGCCTAATCTGCCCGGAAGCGGCGCCTGCGCGCTTCGGCCTTTCGATTGTTCAGGAATTTCCGGTGAAAAACCCTGCCCGTCCCGCCCGTATGTCCCGTTTCACGGCCCTGAAGACGGCGATCGCGCTCGGTGCGGCGCTTTTCATGGCAGCCTGCGAGACAGCGCCGAAGCAGCCCGCTCCGCCGCCGCAGGTTCAGGTGCCGCCGCGCGTCGAGGTGACGCCGCCGCCGGTCGCGACGCCGCCCGCGATGCGCGACCCCTCGCGCTTCATCACGCCTGCCTTCATGGGCAATGAGCGGCCGGTGCGTGTGGCACTGCTGCTGCCATTCAATTCGCCGCGCGAGAATGTCCGCACGCTCTCGACCGCGCTCTACAACACGGCGCAGCTCGCGCTTTTCGAATTCGACACGCCGAATGTGCTGCTGATCCCGAAGCCGACCGGCGGTACGGCGGCGGGTGCCCGGCAGGCCGCACGCGAGGCGCTCGATGCCGGAGCCGAACTCATCATCGGGCCGCTTTTTGCGGAAGAAGTGACCGCCGTCGCGCCGCTGGCGCGCGAGCTCAATGTGCCTGTCATCGCCTTTTCCTCCGACAGTTCGGTCGGCGGGCCCGGCATCCATCTCCTTTCCTTCCCGCTCGATCAGGATGTGGAACGGATCGTCGATTATGCCTCACTGCAGGGCATGACGCGCTATGCCGCGCTCTACCCGCAAGGCAGCTATGGCGAGCGCGTGCGCGCCACCTTCGACCGCGCCGTCTCGCGCCGCGCGGGCACAGTCGTCGCACAGACGAATTATCCCGCCGATCCGCAAGCCATGTATGACCCGGCGCAGCGCATCGCGCGCGCCTATGGCGGGGGAAATTACGAGGCGCTGTTCATACCGGAAGGCGGTCAGGGGCTGAAGGCCATGGCGCCGCTCCTTCCCTATTACGATGTCGATCCGCGCAAGGTGAAGTTCTTGGGTACCGGCGCCTGGAACGATGCGTCCCTCACGCGCGAGCCGCCGCTCAATGCGGCGTGGTATCCGGCACCCCCGCCCGAAGCCCATGCGCAGTTTCTCGAGCGCTATCGCCGTGCCTATGGCGCGACGCCGCCGCGGATCGCAAGCCTCGGCTATGACGCGGTGAGCCTTGCGGTTGCGCTTTCGGGCCTGCCGGAAGGCCAGCGCTATACGCAGCAGACGCTCACCAATGAAGACGGCTTTGCCGGCGTCGACGGCATTTTCCGCTTCAACCCGGATGGCACCACGGAGCGAGGCCTTGCCATTCTCGAAATCCGCCCGACAGGCGCGGTGGTGATCGACCCGGCGCCGACGAGTTTCAATCCGCGGATTTTCTGAGATCAGGCAAGCAATCGCGCCAGCACCGCATCGAGGACCATGCGGCCCTCGTTCGTCGCGCGGATTGTGCCACCGTCGCGGGTGAGGAGCCTGTCCGAGACGAGCGCAGCGATGCGCGCTTCCGCGATGGGCCTGCCCGCAATCCGCGCATGGCGCGCCAGCGAGACGCCTTCGGACAGGCGAAGCCCCATCAGCATCATTTCATCGCCCTGCTCGCTCGCCGAAATGTCTTCCAATGCTTCGAGGCCGTGGCCCGCGCGCTTCACTTCTGAAAGCCAGTCGCCCGGCATTTTCCGTGCGCGGGTGGCGAGGCGCCTGCCATCCGCCGTCATGCGGCCATGCGCGCCGGGGCCAATGCCCGCATAGTCGCCATAGCGCCAATAGACGAGATTGTGCCGCGACTCGGCACCGGGCTTCGCATAGTTCGATACTTCGTAGGCGGATAATCCCGTTTCGGCGCAGATTTCGCCGGTGAGCGCATAAAGCACCGCCGCCTCGTCATCGCCGGGCAAAACGAAAGCGCCCTTTTCATAGAGCCGGGCAAAGGCGGTATCGGGCTCGATGGTGAGCTGATAGAGCGAGAGGTGATCCGCCGCATGGGCAAGCGCGGCGCGAAGCTCCTTCTCCCATGCCTCCTTCGTCTGGCCAGGGCGGGCATAAATGAGATCGAAGGAAAGGCGCGGGAAGGTTTCGCGGGCAAATGCGATGGCGCGGAGCGCCTCGTCCGCGCTGTGCAGGCGCCCGAGAAATTTCAGCTGCGCATCGTCGAGCGACTGTACGCCGAGCGAGAGGCGGTTGACGCCCGCCGCGCGGTAGCCCTTGAAGCGATCCGCCTCGACGCTGGTCGGGTTTGCCTCCAGCGTGATTTCGGCGCCCTCCTCCATCGTCCAGAGGCCGGCGATCTTCGTCAGCACCGCATCGACGGTTGCAGGCAGCATGAGGGACGGTGTGCCGCCACCGAAAAAGACGGAGCGCACATGACGCGGACCCGTAAGCGCCCGCATGTGCTCCAGCTCGCGCGTGAGTGCGGCCGCCCATTCTGCCTGATCGATATGGGCGACGACATGGGAATTGAAATCGCAATAGGGACATTTCGACTGGCAGAAGGGCCAGTGGACATAGACGGCAAAGCCGCCTTCCGTTTCGGCTGGCGCTGCGGCGCTATTTTGCGAAACAGGCATTCACGAGTTGCCGGAAGGCATCGGCGCGATGTGACATGGCGTGCTTCGCCTGCGGCTCCATTTCGCCGAAAGTGATGTCGTGTCCGTCGGGAATGAAGATCGGATCGTAGCCGAAGCCCTTTTCGCCGCGCGGCGGCCAGGTCAGTTCGCCATCGACGCGGCCTTCGAAATATTCGACATGACCATCGGGCCAGGCAAGCGCGAGGCCGCAGATGAAATGGGCGCCGACATCGACGGGGCCCGCTTCCAGCATGCCGCGGCGGAGCTTTTCCATCGCGAATTCGAAATCCTTCGACGGCCCCGCCCAGCGCGCGGAATGAATGCCGGGCGCACCATTGAGCGCGTTGACGCAGAGCCCACTGTCATCGGCAAGGGCAGGCAGGTTGGCCGCCTTCGCGGCGGCGAGCGCCTTCAGCTCCGCATTGGCGCGGAACGTGTCGCCGGTTTCTTCCGGTTCATCGAGGCCGAGCGTGCCCGCCGATACCGTCTCGATGCCAAAGGGCGCGAGAAGATCGCCGATCTCGCGCACCTTGCCCGGATTGTGGCTTGCGACGACGAGCTTGCCGCCCTCGAATTTCCGCGTCATTTCGATATGGCTTCCTTCTGCAGACGGACGAGGTCGGCCACGCTGCCCTTTGCAAGCTTCAGGAGAGAGAGAAATTCATCTTCCGAAAAGGGATCGGCTTCCGCCGTGCCCTGGATTTCGCAGATGCCGCCGGCGCCCGTGATAACGAAATTCGCATCCGTATCGGCGGTCGAATCCTCGGCATAGTCGAGATCGGCGACGGGCACGCCCTGATAGATGCCGCAGGAAATCGCCGCGACATGGTCCTTGATGACCGGGGCGGAAATCATCGAGCGGGCGCGCATCCATTCGATGCATTGATGAAGCGCGATCCAGGCGCCGGTGATCGAGGCTGTGCGCGTGCCGCCATCGGCCTGAATGACGTCGCAATCGACGCTGATCTGGCGCTCGCCAAGGGCGCGCAGGTCCACCACGGCGCGGAGCGAGCGGCCGATCAGGCGCTGGATTTCCTGTGTGCGGCCCGACTGCTTGCCCTGGGCCGCCTCGCGGCGCATCCGCTCATGGGTCGAGCGCGGCAGCATTCCATATTCCGCCGTCACCCAGCCCTGCCCGCCGCCCTTCAGAAAAGGCGGTACACGCTCTTCAAGGCTTGCCGTGCAGAGGACATGGGTGTCGCCGAAGCGGACGAGGCAGGAGCCTTCGGCATGTTTGGCGACGCCGGGTTCGAAGCTGACGGCCCGCACTTCATGCGGTTGACGGCCGGAAGGACGCATATCGGTATTCCAGTGCTGGCTTGGTTTTGTCTTTCTGTTCGGGGCCTTGTTACATGGGGGCGGGCTTGCCGTAAAGGCAGGGGGACCGATTGACGCCCTGCCCTCGCCTTCCTATCTCGCCTCACGCGGCTTTTTCGCCGATAACAGGTTTCCAGTGGCCGGAAAGCGCATTAAATTGTTACCGAGTTTCAGGGACTTACCCTCAAGACGGAGACGGAGCGAGATATGGTCGGCGTGATGGATCTCAACGAGCGATCGCGCGAGATCCTGCGCCGGGTGGTCGAGACCTATCTCGAAACGGGCGAGCCGGTGGGCTCGCGCTTCCTGTCGCGCCATCTGCCCATTTCGTTGTCGGCTGCCTCGATCCGCAATGTGATGTCGGATCTGGAGGCGCTGGGCCTTATTTTCTCGCCGCATACGAGTGCGGGCCGGGTGCCGACGGAAGCCGGGCTTCGCATGTTCGTGGACGGGCTCCTTGAGATCGGCGACCTCTCGGACGAGGAACGGGTGTCCATCGAGCGGCAGGTGGCCGGCTCCCACAAGAGCGTCGAGGACGTGCTGGACGAGGCATCGAAACTTCTTTCGGGCCTGAGCCATGCAGCGGGTTTCGTCGTCGCGCCGACCTATGATGCGGCGCTCAAGCATATCGAATTCGTGCCCATCGATCAGGGCCGCGCGCTAGTCGTGATCGTGACGGAAGGCGGCGCGGTGGAAAACCGCGTGATCGACATTCCGAAGGGGCTCACCCCTTCCGCGCTGGCGGAAGCGACCAATTATCTCAATGCGCAGCTTCGGGGCCGCACGCTCGAAGAGGCGAAGGCGCTGATCGCCCGCGAGCTCGAAACGCAGAAGGCGCAGCTCAACGAACTCACCGCCAAGGTGATCGAGGCGGGGCTTGCCACCTGGTCGGGCGCTGGCGCGTCGAACGACCCGCTGGCGAAATCTCTCATCGTGCGCGGCCGCTCGCGGCTTCTTGAAGATGTCCACGCGGTGGAAGACCTGGAGCGCATCCGGCTGCTTTTCGACGAACTCGAGAACAAGCGCGACCTCGTGCAGCTTCTGGGGCTTGCGGAAGAGGCGGATGGCGTCCGCATCTTCATCGGCTCGGAAAACAAGCTCTTTTCGCTGTCCGGCTCGTCGCTCATCGTCAGCCCCTATATGGACACGCAGCAGCGCGTGGTGGGCGTGCTTGGCGTGATTGGCCCGACGCGGCTCAATTATGCCCGCGTGATCCCGATGGTCGATTACACGGCAAAGCTTGTGGGCCGGCTCATCAACTGAGCCCCTTGCGGCGCCCTGCCCGGTTGACATATCGGGCCCACGCGCGCACATCGGACCCAACAGCCGACAAACCGGAAAGAGAACCGGACATAAAATGACCGACGAGACCAAGAAGCAGGAAACCGAGGCCGCCGAGGCCATGGCAGAGACGCTGGCAAACGAACCCGCCGCCCAGGGCGAGGCCGCGCCCGAAGCCGTTGCCGGGCCGGACATTGCCGCGATCGAGGCCGAAAATGCCGATCTCCGCGACCGGCTGCTCCGCGCCGCCGCCGAAATGGAGAATACCCGCAAGCGGGCCGAGCGCGAGAAGCAGGATGCGGCGCGCTATGCCAATGCCGGTTTCGGCCGCGACATGCTGGAAGTCTCCGACAATCTCCGCCGCGCGCTCGCGACGCTGAAACAGGAAGAGCGCGACG
This sequence comes from Parvibaculum sp., assembly GCF_046297875.1. Taxonomy (GTDB): domain Bacteria; phylum Pseudomonadota; class Alphaproteobacteria; order Parvibaculales; family Parvibaculaceae; genus Parvibaculum. Next base: position 890,034 of record NZ_JBKBHD010000001.1, read on the forward strand.
CCGCGGGCGACAGCCTCAAGGCCATGATCGAAGGCGTCGAGATGACCGAGCGGCTGCTCACCGCCGCTTTCGAGCGGAACGGCATTCGCGAGATCACGCCGGAGCCCGGCGAGCGCTTCGACCCGAACCATCACGAAGCCATGTTCGAGGTGCCCGGCACCGGTCAGCCGGCGGGAACCGTGGTCCACGTGCTCGAAGCAGGCTACCGTATCGGCGACCGGCTGCTCCGCGCGGCCCGGGTCGGCGTTGCCAAGGATGAGGGAGGCGCGCAGAACGGCGGCAAGGTGGACACGACCGCCTGAGGCGCATGTTCTCGCGGGGGGCTTGCAGATTGGGGCTCCCTCCCCCATTCTCTATAACGTTGTTATGAAGCAGGGGAGGATCTGATGACAAATCTCTGGGCAGCTTCGGCCTTCTTTCTGGCGATCCATCTCGTCGTGGCGGGCACGGCGCTCCGGGCGGCGATTGTCGGCGTGATTTCCGAGCGGGCCTGGTTCGCGAGTTTTTCCATCGTCTCGCTCATCGGCATCGCCTGGCTTTCCATGAGCTATAACGAGGCGGTCACCGGGCCGAACCATCTTTATTGGGCGCCACCCATCTGGGCGATGCATCTCTCGCCCCTCGTCATTCTTCTGGCAGCCCTTTTCGTCGTCATCGGCGTCACGACCCCGAACCCGACCTCGGTCGGCGCCGGCGACCTCGCGGCGGACCCCGAAGCCGTCAAAGGCATGCTGCGCATCACGCGCCATCCCTTTCTCTGGGGCGTCGCGATCTGGGCGGTCTGGCACATTCTCATCAATGGCGATCAGGCCTCGATCATCTTCTTCGGCACATTCGCGCTGCTCGCGGTGCTTGGCACCTTCTCGATCGACGACAAGCGGCGCAGGAAGCTTGGCGACACCTGGAGGGGCTTTGCCTCGCGGACCTCGAACCTGCCCTTCGCCGCCATCATCGCCGGGCGCAATCAGCTGAAGATCGGCGAACTTGGCTGGTGGCGAATCCTGCTCGCGCTCGTCATTTTCGGCGGCGCCTTTTACGGCCATCTCTGGGCTTTCGGCGTGTCGCCCGTGCCGGGCTGGCATCCGTACTAGGCCGGTTTCGTCACCCGGCGCAGCGTCAGGTTGATCCTGCCGCCGCCGGGGACGAGGCGGGAGGAGCCGAAAATCACGCGGTCGACACCGTGATAGCGCAGCCGCGACGGCCCGCCGATCACCAGCACGTCGCCGCTCGCGAGTCTGAAACTCCGAGATTTGTCGCCACGGGCGAATCCGCCGACGCGGAAGACGCATGTATCGCCGAGCGAAAGCGAGACGACAGGGGCATCGAGCGCCTCTTCGTCCTCGTCGCGATGGAGGCCCATGCGCGATTTCGGCGTGTCATAGAGATTGACGAGGCAGCATTCCGGCGGGGCGGGGTGGTCCGCCACATGCTGCCAAAGGGCGAGTAGGGCCGCCGGTATGGCCGGCCATTTACGGCCGTTAACCGGGTTTGTTGACGAATAGGCATAGCCATCGGGCCGCGAGATCCAGCCCCGGTCCCCGAAATTCATCTGATGGATCGACCAGGGCTTGCCCGTGCGGGGCATGAGCGGGCGGTAGGGTTTTTCCGCCTTCAGGGCCGCGGTCAGTTCCGCCACGAGGGAGGCCTGCGCCGCCTCGCCCAGAAAACCGGGATAGAGCGAAATCCCCTCGAAGCCCGTTTCGACCGGCTTCGGCGTGGCCTCGACTTTTGGCAGTCCGTGTGTCATATTATCCGGCAGAACGGGTCGATGCCGCGTGCTGGCGCGGGCAACAGGGGGACAGGATCATGGACAAGAGGATAATAGGGCAGCTTGCCGCGGTTTTCATCGGCTTTGCGCTGATGGCAAGCCTTTCGGGCTGTGCGGCGGCGGCGATTCAGGGGGCGACGCGGGCATCCGACAATGCCCGGATTCTCGCCAATGAGGACGCGGCGGCGCGGGGCGATGTGGGCGCGCAGATGAAAATGGGCGACAGCCATTGCTGCACCATCGCCGGGTCTGCCGGCGTCTTCAACAACCAGAAGGCGACCGAGTGGTACTGCAAGGCCGCGAAACAGGGCGAGCCGCGGGCCTTTTACGAGCTTGGCCGCATCTATTCGGGCGACCTCGTGCGCGGCATGAATGCGCCTGCCAAGGCAGCCGCCATGCTGACCACGCAGCGGGAGAACAAGCCGCTGGCGCTGATGTGGTTCAACCTTGCGGTGGACAAGAACTATCCCGACGCGATCGACGAGATCGGCAACCTGCGCAAGGAGATGACCGAACCGGAAATCCTGCAGGCCCGGCTTGCCAAGCAGGACTGGCAGAACCAGCCCTGCGAATGGAACCAGGCCTACCCCGACAACAAGCTTTGATGGCCGCCAAAAAGAAAGCGGACAGTGCATGAATGCACTGTCCGCCGAATTCTCATGCCTGAAGGCCGAGCTTACTTCGCCATATAGGCGTCGATCACTTCGCCCTTGTTCGACTTGATCGTCATGCCATCGGGACCGGCAGCGATTCGCGTCGTGACTTCCTTCGGCTCCTTGTTCTTGGAGACGAGTTCGATATCGGGATCGCCATCCTTCAGAACCCAGAGGCGTCCGTCATGGATATGAACGAAGAAGCCGTCCTTGGCGTATTTCGCCGCATCGGCGGCAAAGGCGGAAAGAGCCAGCATCGAGAAACCGGCGACGAGAGCGGCGAGCCGCATGGGCAACCTCCAAGATTAAGTCATTAAACCGGAGCGGAGCCTAGTCGCGGCAGTTGACAGTCCAGTGACAGATTGGTGTCAGTGGGTTGATTTTCGCACCCGGGCCGGGTTTCGAAACGGAACCCGGAAGTGACGGAAAATCCGTCACTTTTGTGCTTTTGGGCTCCGAAACGCCGATTGAGTCCTAAAAGCCCCGCCATGTGGCCATATTGCCGCATCAACGCTTGCGGGGCGTAGAACCCAAACCTATATACAGCGCAACGTTTCAACCCCCGTACCGGGATGAAATCCCGGCACGGACCCCCTTTTGGGGGCCGGTCATGCCGGGTTATCCCCGGCCAGCGGGTGCCTTCGAGGCCCGCCCGGCCTGCCGCATGTGAAAGAGGACCAACACACTATGGCTAAAGTCATCGGTATCGACCTCGGCACGACGAATTCGTGTGTCGCGGTGATGGAAGGCAACACCGCCAAAGTCATCGAGAATTCCGAAGGCATGCGCACCACGCCCTCGATGGTGGCCTTCACGCAGGACGGCGAACGCCTTGTCGGCCAGTCGGCAAAACGCCAGGCCGTCACCAACCCGACCAATACGCTCTTCGCGATCAAGCGCCTGATCGGCCGCTCCTACGAAGATCCGACGACCCAGAAGGACAAGGGCATGGTGCCCTACAACATCGTCCGTGCCGATAGCGGCGATGCCTGGGTGGAAGCGCAGAATCAGAAATATTCCCCCTCGCAGATTTCAGCCTTCATCCTGCAGAAGATGAAGGAGACGGCGGAAAGCTATCTCGGCGAGAAGGTCGAGAAGGCCGTCATCACGGTTCCGGCCTATTTCAACGACGCGCAGCGCCAAGCGACCAAGGATGCCGGCAAGATCGCCGGCCTCGAAGTGCTGCGCATCATCAACGAGCCCACGGCGGCCGCGCTTGCCTATGGTCTCGACAAGAAGGATGGCGAGCTGATCGCGGTCTATGACCTTGGCGGCGGCACCTTCGACGTCTCGATCCTCGAGATCGGCGACGGCGTCTTCGAAGTGAAGTCGACCAATGGCGACACGTTCCTCGGCGGCGAAGACTTCGACATGCGTCTCGTCAACTATCTCGCCGACGAGTTCAAGAAAGAGAACGGCATCGACCTGCGCGGCGACAAGCTCGCGCTGCAGCGCCTGAAGGAAGCCGCCGAAAAGGCGAAGATCGAACTTTCCTCGGCGACACAGACGGAAGTGAACCTGCCCTTCATCACGGCTGATGCGTCGGGTCCGAAGCATCTCACCATGAAGATCACGCGGGCAAAGCTCGAAGCGCTTGTGGAAGATCTCATCCAGCGCACGATCGACCCCTGCAAGGCGGCGCTGAAGGATGCGGGCGTCTCGGCCGGCCAGATCAACGAGATCGTTCTCGTCGGCGGCCAGTCGCGCATGCCGAAGATCCGCGAAGCGGTGAAGCAGTTCTTCGGCAAGGAGCCGAACATGTCCGTGAACCCGGATGAAGTCGTCGCCATGGGCGCGGCCATCCAGGCGGGCGTGCTTCAGGGCGACGTCAAGGACGTGCTGCTGCTCGACGTGACGCCGCTTTCGCTCGGCATCGAAACGCTGGGCGGCGTCTTCACGCGCCTTATCGACCGCAACACGACGATCCCGACCAAGAAGTCACAAACCTTCTCGACGGCCGAAGACAACCAGTCGGCGGTGACGATCCGCGTCTTCCAGGGCGAGCGCGAAATGGCGGCGGACAACAAGCTGCTCGGCCAGTTCGACCTTGTCGGCATTCCGGCCGCACCGCGCGGCGTGCCGCAGATCGAAGTCGCTTTCGACATCGACGCCAACGGCATCGTGAACGTGTCGGCCAAGGACAAGGCGACGAACAAGGAACAGACGATCCGTATCGAAGCCTCTGGCGGTCTCTCGGAAGCCGACATCGAAAAGATGGTGAAGGATGCCGAGGCCCATGCCGAGGAAGACAAGAAGCGCCGCGAGGAAGCGGAAACCCGCAACCACGCCGAAGCCCTTGCGAACGGCACCGAAAAGACGCTTGCCGAAAACGCCGACAAGATCGGTGCCGATGTGAAGGCGGAAGTCGAAGCGGCCCTTGAAGCACTCAAGACCGCGCTCGCCAGCGGCGATGCCACCGACATCAAGGCGAAGTCGGACGCGCTGACGCAGGCCTCTATGAAGATGGGCGAAGCGCTCTACAAGGCAGCGCAGGCCGAAACCGAGGCGGAAGCAACCGGCGGCGGCGAGGGCGGCCAGGCCCATGACGATGTCGTCGATGCGGACTTCGAGGAAGTCGACGACGACAAGAAAGATCAGGACAAGTCCGCCTGATCCGGGGCCTCATCATGATGGCCGATTTCACAACCACAAAAGCGGAGCGGGTGCGCGAAAGCACATCCGCGACGCATTCCGTTTCAGGGTGATCCCCCATGTCGAAGCGCGATTTCTATGACGTGCTCGGGGTGAGCCGCAGCGCAAATGCGGATGAGCTGAAAAAGGCCTACCGTTCGCTTGCGAAGAAATATCACCCCGACCAGAACCAGGGCGACCAGGAAGCGGAGCAACGCTTCAAGGAGCTCAACGAAGCCTATGACGTGCTGAAGGACGAACAGTCCCGCGCGGCCTATGACCAGTTCGGCCACGCCGCCTTCGAGGGCGGCATGGGCGGGCCGCGCGGCGGCCCCGGCGGCATGGGCGGCGGCTTCGGCGGCGCCTCCATGTCGGACATTTTCGACGATCTCTTCGGCGAATTCATGGGCGGCGGCGGGCGCCGCGGACGCGGGCGCGGCAATGGCCAGATGCGCGGCCATGATCTTCGCTACAACATGGAGATCACGCTCGAGGAGGCCTTCGAAGGCAAGAAGGCTCAAGTGCGGGTGCCGGGCTCGGTTGCCTGCGAGGCGTGCCACGGCTCGGGCGCGGCGCCAGGCTCAAGCCCTGTCACCTGCCCGACATGTCACGGCGATGGCAAGGTGCGCGCGAGCCAGGGCTTCTTCACCGTGGAGCGCACCTGTCCGACCTGCCACGGCCGCGGCCAGACGATCAACAAGCCCTGCACGGCCTGCGATGGCGCGGGCCGCGTCGAGAAGGAACGCACACTCTCCGTCAACATTCCGGCGGGTGTTGAAGACGGTACGCGCATCCGCCTTGCGGGCGAGGGCGAGGCCGGGATGCGCGGCGGACCGTCGGGTGACCTCTATATCTTCCTCTCGGTGAAGCCGCACCGGCTCTTCGAGCGTGACGGGGCGGACCTTTTCTGCCGCGTGCCGATCTCGATGGTCACGGCGGCGCTCGGCGGCGAGATCGAGGTGCCGACGCTTGGCGGCAAGAAGGTGAAGGTGAAAGTGCCGGAAGGCGCGCAGACCGGGCGCCAGTTCCGCCTGCGCGGCAAGGGCATGCCGGTCGTCAATTCCCGCGAGGTGGGCGATCTCTATATCCAGATCACCATCGAGACGCCGGTGAACCTGACCAAGAAGCAGAAGGACCTCCTCAAGCAGTTCGAGGATGCCTCCTCACCCGGCAACAGCCCGGAAAGCACCGGCTTCTTCGCCAAGGTGAAGGAATTCTGGGACGGGTTTCAGAACTAGGGCGCAGGCTCCTAACAGATTATATCAGCCGTCACGCCGCTTCGGTGAGGCGGCTGATCTTTTTCCGGTCGACGTTCTTTTCGGCGCGGGCGAGATCGTAGTGCATCTGCATGCCGAGCCACACCTCCGGGCTGCCGCCAAAAGCAGCCGACAGGCGAACTGCCATGTCCGGCGAAATCCCTGAATGCCCGTTCACGACGTTATTGAGCGTCTGCCGTGTTACGCCGAGATGCCGGGCCGCTTCCGTGATGGTGAGACCCAACGGCTCGATACAGTCGTAGCGGATATGTTCGCCGGGATGCGGCGAGTTCTTCATCGGCATGACGTCACCCCACTCAATGATAGTCCACAAAATCCACATCGATGGCATCGCCGCCATCGAAACGGAAAATCACACGCCAATTGGCTCTTACCGTCACCGCCCAGAATCCCTTGAGATCGCCCTTCAACGGGTGCAGCTGAAAACCCGGTACATCCATGTCTTCCGGCGAAGCCGCGGCATCAAGGCGCGCAAGAATGCGGGCCAGCTTCGCGGCATCCTGCGCGGGCGGCTTGCGGCGGTCCCCCTCTTCATAGAGGCGTTTCAGCCCCTTGTGCCGAAAGCTGCGGATCATATACCAAAAGTAACCTGACAATTGTCGGTTGTCAATATCACCTATTCACCGGATCGGGACATTTCACTAATCTGAAAGCCCCCGCCGGAGGTCCCGCGCGGGGGCTTTTTCATGCCCGGGTATTCCCATGACAGCGCCGCTCTCTGCCTATCTCGTACCTATCGCACTTCTCGTCGCTTCCAATGTCTTCATGACGGCGGCCTGGTACTGGCACCTCAAATTCACCTCGACGCCGATCCTGACCGTGGTGCTGCTGAGCTGGAGCCTCGCCTTTTTCGAATATTGCCTCGCCGTGCCCGCGAACCGGATCGGCTATGAGGTTTTCTCGGCGGCCCAGCTCAAGACGATCCAGGAAGTCATCACGCTTACGGTTTTCGTGGTGTTTTCCGCGCTTTATCTCGGCCAGACGCCGACATGGAACACGGGCATCGGCTTTGCCTTCATCTCGCTCGGGGCGTGGTTTGTCTTTCGCGGCTGAAGGCGGACTGGTATAGAGCCCGCAAAGGCCTCGGGAAATGGAACCATGGCACAGGATATCAGGATCGCGGTGACGGGCGCGGGCGGCCGGATGGGCGCCACGCTGATCCGTCTCATTGCCGGGACGGACGGGCTTACCGTTGCCGGCGGGCTCGAGGCCGAAGGCTCGCCCCATCTCGGCAAGGATCTCGGGCTGCTTGCAGGGCTTGCCGCGCCGCTCGGCATCGCCGCGACATCCGACGCGCTTGCCGTCATCAAGGATGCCGATGCGCTGATCGATTTTTCCGTACCTTCCGCGAGCGTCGAGTTTGCCGCGCTCGCAGCGCAGGCCCGCATCGTCCATGTGATCGGCACGACCGGCTTTTCGGAAGATGAAGAAGCGCGCATCGCGGCGGCAGCGCGCCATGCGACCATCATCAAGGCCGGGAATATGAGCCTTGGGGTGAACCTCCTGGCCGCCCTTGTCCGGCAGGCGGCGAAGGCGCTGTCCGACGACTGGGACATCGAGATTGTCGAGATGCATCACCGCCACAAGGTCGATGCGCCGTCCGGCACGGCGCTGCTGCTCGGTGAGGCGGCAGCCGAAGGGCGCGGCATATCGCTGAAGGATAATTCGGAGCGTGGCCGCGACGGCATCACAGGCGCACGCAAGAAGGGTGCGATCGGCTTTGCGAGCCTCCGCGGCGGCTCGGTCGTCGGCGAGCATGATGTGATTTTCGCTGCCGAGAACGAGCGCATCGTGCTTCGCCATATCGCGGAAGATCGCGGCATCTTCGCGCGCGGCGCACTCAAGGCGGCGCAATGGGGACAGGGCGCCAATGGTCAAAAGAGGGGCCCCGGCCTCTTCAACATGGCCGACGTGCTCGGCCTCAACTAGTCATTATACGGATCGATGGAGAAAGACGTGGCCAACCTGCTTGTGCTTGTCCGGCATGGACAGAGCGAATGGAACGAGAAAAACCTGTTCACGGGCTGGCGCGATCCGGGGCTCACCGAACAGGGCAAGGCGGAAGCGAAGGAAGCCGGCGAGGCGATGAAGGCCGCAGGGCTCCAGTTCGATGTCGCCTTCACCTCGGCGCTTTCCCGCGCGCAGGAAACGAACCGCATCATGCTTTCCGAACTCGGCCAGGGCGGCATCGAGATCGTGGAGAACCTGGCACTCAACGAACGCGACTATGGCGATCTCTCCGGCCTCAACAAGAACGATGCGCGCGAGAAATGGGGCGAGGAACAGGTGCATATCTGGCGCCGCTCCTATGACGTGCCGCCGCCCGGCGGCGAAAGCCTGAAAATGACGGCGGAGCGCGTGCTGCCCTATTATGAAAGCACGATCCTGCCGCGCGTACTGAAGGGCGAGCGTGTGCTTGTCGCCGCGCATGGCAATTCGCTGCGGGCACTCGTGATGCAGATTGACGGGCTCACGCAGGAAGAAGTGCTCAAGCTCAATATCGCAACCGGCGCGCCGATCGTTTACGAGCTCGACGGCGAGGGCAAGGTTCTCTCGAAGAAGATGCTGATCGAGCGCGAGGCGCACTAGGCCGGTTGCGGCGCGGGCCCGGCTTTCAGCTTCATCAGCGCCGCATCGAGCGCGCGGGCGAAATCGGCGCGTTCGGCCGGCGAGAGCTGCGAGGCGAGTTCGACCTGGCGGCCATGGCTCACGACATGAAGCCGCGTCGATTCATCCGGCAATTTGCTCAAGGCGAGCCGCACCCAATAGGGCTTGAGGCTCACGGCTTCGGCGCGGCCTTTCGCATCGACACGGCGGATCAGCAATTCATCGTCGGACAGTTGCACCGTTTCATGGGCGCGGGCGGCACGGTAATTCGCACGGAAGGCCCACCAGACGGCGAGCACTTCAAGGCCGCAAAAGCCGAGGACGGGCCAGGCACCCCTGGCCATGAAGTACGCGCCCGCCGTGAAATTCACCGCCGCGACGACGCCTATCAGGATCGCGAAGCCGCGCATGGAAAGCGAGCGATGCGGCAGGATCACCGCATCGAAGTGAAGCGGTTGCGGCAAGAGCTCGGCGGTAGGGCTTTCGGCGGACATGGGCGAAAGAGTAGGGCGGCGCGCGGCCCCCGGCAATACGGCCTTGCGACGCAGGCAGCTTATGCGCAAAGTTCCGCCCCATGACCCGCGCCACGCTGATGACAAAGCCCGATATTGCCGAGTTCTTCCGCCGCCTTGCCGAGAGGCTGCCGGAGCCGGAGACGGAGCTTCAATATCGCAATACCTATACGCTGCTTGTGGCCGTGGTGCTGTCGGCGCAGGCAACCGATGTGGGCGTCAACCGGGCGACGAAGGCGCTTTTCAAGGCGGTCGATACGCCGGAGAAAATGGTGAAGCTCGGCGAGGCGGGGCTTGTGCAGCACATCAAGACGATCGGCCTCTACCGTAACAAGGCGAAGAACGTGATCGCGCTGTCGCGGATGCTGATCGAGCATCATGGCGGCGAGGTGCCGCGCGACCGGGCCGCGCTCGAGGCGCTGCCGGGGGTGGGGCGAAAGACCGCCAATGTGGTTCTCAACGTGGCCTTCGGCGAGCCCACCATCGCGGTCGACACGCATATCTTCCGCGTCTCGAACCGGACGGGGCTTGCGCCGGGCAAGGATGTCGTCGAGGTCGAGAAGAAACTCGAAAAACGGGTGCCCGACGAATACCGGATGCATGCGCATCACTGGCTGATCCTGCATGGGCGCTATGTCTGCAAGGCACGCAAGCCCGACTGTCCGGCTTGCCCGGTGAGCGATCTCTGCCGCTTCAAGGCGAAGACGGTGGCCGTCTAGGAAACCGGCGCGTTGCGCTTTGCCATGACCGAGGCAAGGCATTGGTCCTTGTCGGCGGGACCGCCCTGCAACCGGCGCGCATCGACATGGCGCGCGCCTTCCTGCCCGTAGAAATAGAGAAAGAGGCTGCAATCGCGCCCGCCATATTGCCAGATTTCGGCACTGGGCTCGGTGCGGCGGAAATCCGGCGCGCCAAGCCGGGCGGAGACCGCGGAAGGGGCGGCGCCGATCAGCGCCTGCGCGGTGAGCGGACCGGCCCCGAGCGATGTCACCCGCGCGCCGGTGGCAGAAGGCTGAGCACAGGCGGCAGCGGCGAGCGGCAGGGCAAGTGCGAAAAGAATTTTTCTCATGACACCCCCCCTGCCGCGCGGCGGGCGGCAAGGCCCTTATAGGTGTGGACCATGAAGGCGGTCGCAAAAAGCGGTGCCAGCAGATTGAGCACCGGCACCGTGGTGAAGAGTGCGACGGCGACGCCCGCGAAAAAAACCCGCGCGCGGTGGCGCTTGCGCATCGCTTCCACTTCTGCGGGCGGGAGATGGCGGAGCGCGACGAGTTCGAAATATTCACGGCCGAGAAGATAGCCGTTCACGATCCAGAAGATCGCGACATTGACCACCGGCAGCAGATAGAAGGGAAGCGCCAGCAGGTTCACGACGATCAGTACCAGCGTGAAGCGGAGCGCCGTGCCTAGCGACTGCCAGAAGGGCTGGTCGTTGCCGGGCGGGTCTGCCGGATAGTCCTCCTCCTCGACGCGGGCGGCGATTACTTCGAGAAAGAGACCGGCGACCAGCGACACGACGGGATGGACGAGCGGAATCAACACGATGACCGCGAGGAAGCGGGCGATGAAGCCAATCGCCGCATCGACCCAGCCGCCTGCGAGATCGGGGCCGAACTCCGGCAAGGCAGTGAGCGCCCATTGCAGCCCTGCGCCGAACAGCACCAGCACCAGCAGCGTCAACCCCAGCGTCTGCCACATCACCCGGCGATAGGGCGGGGCGAATATTTCCCTGAAGGCACGCAGCGCATCGGACAGCATGGATGGTTCCCTGAATTCGAGGCCCTAACCTAGTGTGCCCGTTGCCGCGCCGCAATTTCCACTGTGCATGAAGGTTAAGGCCGGGCGGCTTTTTGGACATATGGGGCACAATCCCTATACTCCCGCCCCGCAGCCCGGAATTCATCAAGAAGACCCCAGAGGATCATGACCGAAGTAAAATATGACGTGGCGGGCATCGGCAATGCGCTGGTGGACGTGATTTCCAATGCCGACGACAAGTTCCTGATTGCGAATGGCATCGAGAAAGGCGGCATGACGCTGATCGACGACAGGCGCGCGGACGAGCTTTACGGCAAGATGGGCGCTGCGGTCGAAATGTCGGGCGGTTCCTGCGCCAACACGATTGCGGGGCTTGCCTCACTTGGCGGCAAGGGCGCCTTTTTCGGCAAGGTGAAAAAGGACCAGCTCGGCGAGGTCTTCATCCACGACATCAAATCGCTCGGCGTGCATTTCCCCGCCGCGCCCGCCACAAGCGGCGCGCCCACCGGACGCTGCCTCATCGTCGTGACGCCCGATGCGCAGCGCAGCATGAGCACCTATCTCGGCGCGGCGCAGAAGCTCAACGCGGACGACATCGACGCGGACACGATCAAGGCATCCGCCGTCACGTACATGGAGGGTTATCTCTGGGACGAGCCGGGCGCGAAGGATGCCTTCCTCAAGGCGGCGAAGATTGCGCGCGCGGCCGGCCGCCTCGTCTCGCTGACGCTGTCGGACAGTTTCTGCGTCGGCCGCTTCCGCGATGAATTCCGCCGTCTGGCGAAAGAAGAAGTCGACGTCCTGTTTGCCAACGAAGCCGAAATCCTCTCGCTTTACGAGACGGATGTTTTCGACGAGGCGCTGCAGCAGGTGCGCAAGGACTGCAAGTTCGCCGCGCTCACGCGCTCCGAGCAGGGCTCGGTCATCGTCGCCGATGGCGAAGTGCATGTGGTCGATGCGGAGAAGGTCTCGAAGGTGGTCGACACGACGGGGGCCGGCGATCTCTTCGCCGCGGGCTTCCTCTATGGCCTTACCCGCGGCAAGGACCCCGTCACCTGCGGACGGCTCGGCGCGCTCGCCGCAGCCGAAGTCATCTCGCATTACGGGCCCCGCCCGCAGGTCTCGCTGGCGGAGCTGGCGAAGGCGAAGGGATTGGCGTGAGGCAAATCCTCTAATTCGTCATGGCCCGCATAAAGCGGGTCATGACGATTGCATTTTAGTCCGCCCCGCCGCTCTCACAGCTTCCGCAAATAAACATCCCGGATGCGGTGATCGTCGCCCTTGCGCAGGATCAGGTCGGCGCGCTGGCGCGTCGGCAGGATGTTCTTGTGGAGATTGGCGAGATTGATCGAGGTCCAGATCGAGTCCGCCGTCTCGACGGCTTCTTCTTCCGTCAGCTTCGAATAGCGGTGGAAATAGGCCGCTGGATCCTTGAACGACGTGCGCCGCAGGCTGAGGAAGCGTTCGATATACCAGCGCCGGATCGCTTCTTCATCAGCATCCAGATAGATCGAGAAATCGAAGAAGTCGGAGACGAAAGGCTGCGGCTCGTCGCCTTCCGCCGGCTTCCAGGACTGCAGCACGTTCAAGCCTTCGACGACGAGAATATCCGGCTTGTCGACGATGGTCGTCTCGCCCGCCAGAATGTCGTAGGTGAAGTGCGAATAGACCGGCGCCTCGACGCGGGCCGAGCCCGCCTTCACATCGGAGAGAAAGCGGATCAGCCGCTTGATGTCGAAACTTTCCGGGAAGCCCTTGCGCTGCATCAGCCCGCGCTCTTCGAGCACCCTGTTCGGATAGAGAAAGCCGTCGGTCGTGATGAGATCGACCTTCGGGTGGTTCGGCCAGCGCGCGAGAAGCGTACGCAAAATACGCGCCATGGTGGACTTGCCGACGGCGACCGAGCCCGCGACGCCGATAATGTATGGCACCTTGTCCTGCACGCGGCCAAGGAAGTCCGACGTCACGCGATAGAGTTCCTGCGTCTCGCCGACATATAGGTTCAGCAGGCGCGACAGCGGCAGGAAGATTTCCGACACTTCGTCGAGAGATATGCGCTCGCCAAAACCTTTCAGCTCTTCAAGCTCCGCCGCCGACAGGGGCAGCGGCGTGTCCTGGCGGAGCCTCCCCCAATCCTCAGCGGTGAAATGGCGGAAGGGCGACAGCGACGTCTTTTCGCCAGTCGCTTCGATCTTGGCTGCGGGCATGGGCTTCGCGTTCCCCGGTTCAGCGCTCTGCGCGCGCGGCTTTTTCATCGAGGCCGGAGCGGCCTTCGCGGCGCTCGAGCTCGGCATAGACATCCGCCGGCTCGATGCCGAGTGCGGCAGCGAGAACCAGCCAGTGATAGAGAAGATCGGCGCTTTCCGAGATCGCGGCCTTGCGGTCGCCGGCCGTCGCGGCGATCACGGTTTCGACCGCTTCCTCGCCCAGTTTCTGCGCGCAAGCCGGAACACCGGCAGAAAGGAGCTTTGCCGTATAGGAGGAGGAGGCATCGGCGCCCTTGCGGGCGGCAATGACCTCGAAGAGGCGATCGAGCTGTCTTGCATCGGCGGCCATGGGCGCACTCCGGGCGGTTGACTGCCGTTCTCGCCAGGCCCGTTCAAGGCCCCGCGCGGCGGCATTGCGTAGCAGATTTACGGAGTTGAGGCCAGTGGCCGGTCTTTACGCGGCGTCAGAGCCTTGTCGAGAGGCTGGTCCCGGCGAGTTCGCCGGTCTTGGCGCCTGTCTGATCGGCGTCTTTCAGGTCGGCGCCGCGCAGATCCGCGCCGCGCAGATCCGCGCCTTTCAGGTTTGCCCGGAAAAGAATGGCGTTCGAGAAATCGGCGGCGGCAAGGATCGCGCCTTCAAAGTTCGCGTCTGCCAGGATCGCCTCATGGAAATTCGCGCTGGCGAGCACCTGACGCGCGAAGACCGTGCGCGACAGGTCCATGCGCGAGAAGTCGGCGCGGGCGCCCTGTTTCTGGCCGGTCTGGATCCAGACGAGATGGTCCATGAGGATTTTCTTCATGCGCTCGGGGCCGGGCGCGGGACGGGGCCGCGTCGCGCGCATGAGATCGCCGCGCGCTGCCGTCGTCTCGTCCATCACCGCGCGGCGGAAATCCGCATCGGCAAGATTGGCGCCTTTCAGTTCCACACCCTTCAACTCCGCCCCGGCAAAGCTTGCGCCGCGCAGATCGGCGCCCTGAAGGCTGGCGCCGGAAATCGACGCGCCTTCGAAATCGGCGTCGAGCAACTTGCATTCCGACAGATTGGTGCCGTACATGCGCGCGCCGCGGAAGGTGGAATTCTCGCGGCCGGTCGGCGCCGTTGCACCGATCTTGATGACTGCGCCGCGGCGCAGATCGGCGCCGTCGAGCTGGGCTTCCGTCATTTCGGCGCCGGCGAAATTGGCGCCGCGCAGATCGGCGCGCGAGAAATTCGTCCGCGTCATGTTGCAATGATCGAAATTCGCGCCGAAAAGATTGGCGCCAAGAAAATGCGCGTCCTCGAGGTTGCAGGCGGAGAAGTCGCAGCCGATGAAATGACCATGCGCGAAATTGAGATTGCGGAAGTCGAGACCGGAAAGGTCGCACTCCTTCATCACAATGCACCAGCCGTTCGGGATGCCCTTGAGGTAGCGCTCATGGAGATCGCATAGTTTCTTCAGGGCTTCCTGGCTAATCCGGCGGCCGACAATGGCATTCTTGTCAGCAACCTTGTTCCTTGCGGCATTCGGCGCCTCGGACGCATTGGGCGCTGCCGCCGGGCGGGCGGCTGTCGGGGAACGATCTGACATCGGCAAGGACCTTAACGCTACAAGGGGCCGCCACAGGTATTGCGGGTGTGTGCGATCCTATCTTCCGAGAAATTCAGATTTGATTAATGGGATGAAATTCCGGCGGCGATCGCGGCAATTTCGTGCAAGCTCATGCGGCGCTGTACCAGAATGGTACGGAGCCGGCAAAGCGCTTCCAGAGACGGATCGCGCCTTTCCATTCCTTCGCGGCGCGCTTTTCATGCCAGGCGATGACGCTCTCGGCTGCCGCCTTCAGCGCGCGGCCATCCGACATGTCGTCAAGAATGACATGCGCGGTGGCGACATCGTTCAGCCCGCCAAACACATCCTGCATTTCGGACAGGTTGCGCAGCCAGGGCTTCACCTCTCCCTCCGGGTAGAGCGAGGAAAAGAAGTGGAGCGCATAGCGCAGCTTCTTCAGCCGCTTGCGCAATTCGTGGCGCTCTTCGTGATCCAGCGTCTCGATGCGGCGGCCAAGTTTCGCCGCTTTCTTCAGCCGCTTGTCGAGCGCGTCATGCGCGAAGTCGCGCGCAAGACGCGGCGCCCTGGACTTCATTGTCCAGCCGCGTTCGGCGAGGAAGAGACCATATTCGAGGAGGAAGCGCGTGTAGCGGCGGGACGCGATGGCGGCGCGCGCATTTTCCCAATGCTCGGCGCGCAGCGTCTCGGCGCGCGCGCGCAGCTTGCGCAGGCCGGCCGTTGCCGGCGTTACCGGCGCCAGAATATCGCTCAGGAAAACGTCGAAATCGCGGGCGGGCCCGAGTTCGTTCGCGAGCCATTTCGCTTCCGCCGCGAGATGCTTGGCGCGTTCGCCGCCGATCACGGGCTCGAAAATCTCGAATGCGGAGCGCGCGCGCCGCAGCGCTACGCGCATCTGATGCAGCGCCTCCGGGAGGCTTGCCTGCAAGGCCGCCGACTCATTCGCCATGATGTGGACGAGGC
Source organism: Parvibaculum sp. (assembly GCF_046297875.1). Classification (GTDB taxonomy): domain Bacteria; phylum Pseudomonadota; class Alphaproteobacteria; order Parvibaculales; family Parvibaculaceae; genus Parvibaculum. Next base: position 905,957 of record NZ_JBKBHD010000001.1, read on the forward strand.
AATGGCGCAGCACCGTTGCATAGGCATCGGCAAGCGGGATGTCGTTCGGCAGGCGCAGCAGCTCCGCCTTCACGGCGTGCGGCTTTTCGGGGCGAATCAGCGCAAAGCCGCGCTCCGACTTGCTTTTCGTGCCGATGCGAAGGTCGGCAACCTCGTTCAGGTCGAGCGCAAGGCGGTAGAGGCTTGCCGGGCTTCCTTGCTTCAGTTCGAGTTCGATCTCGCTCACCTTCTCGTCGCAGCCATTGGCCTTGAGGGCGCCGAGATCGAGCGCGAGTTCAATCCGGTCGCCTTCGGGCGTGGTGAGATTGTGGATGGTGCGGCGGATGTCGCTTTCAAGCCGCGGGCTGAGTGCCGCGCCGTTTGCCAGCTTCTGGATGCGCTTTCGCATGCCCGCCGGCAACCGGTTCAGGTCCGGCGCGGAAGCGCCGCGCGGCAGGAGCGCTTCATGCTCGCCTGTGTCGCGCGCGAGCGCGCCGGTCGCGCTGCCGGAAGCGCCTGTTTCCGTTTTCAATGTCTGGATGAAATCGCCGCCGCTCTTGCGCAGGCGCAGCGCCATTCCGTTCTGCCCGAGGGCGAGCTTGTCCGTGTCGAAATAGACGGATTGAAGATGCTTGCCGCTGGCGCGGCCGCGCTTGAGCCGCTGCAGCGCCGGAGCGCGTTTGACGCGATCAAGTTCGGCCGGCTCGCAAAGGAGCTTCAGTTCGATTTCACGGTCGGACATGGTCGTTCGTTCGTGCCCATAAATTGGGGGCGAAGGTCACGTGCAACGGGCCTCACAACGCAATACATTCTGACTGCAGGCAATCCGATATGCAATTGTCACAATTCATCTGCGGCTAAATTGCGCGGGGCAGGTTGTGTTTGTTCCGGCCAAAACCACAACAAGTTGTGGTCAGAGACGCATGGGCAGGCCGGCGGCGGCCATATGCGCCTTGGCTTCGCCGATCGTGTAGTCGCCGAAATGGAAAATGGAGGCGGCGAGCACCGCGCTCGCATGGCCGTCGCGCACACCCTCGACGAGATGGTCGAGATTGCCGACGCCGCCGGAAGCGATCACCGGCACAGGCACGGCATCCGAAACAGCGCGGGTCAGCGCGATGTCATAGCCCGATTTCGCGCCGTCTCTATCCATCGAGGTAAGGAGGATTTCGCCAGCGCCGAGCGCCGAAACCTTCTCGGCAAACCTGATCGCGTCGATGCCGGTTTCCTTGCGCCCGCCATGCGTGAAGATTTCCCATTTTCCGGGCGCGACGGCTTTCGCGTCGATGGCGACGACGATGCATTGATTGCCGAACTTCTCCGCCGCCACACGCACGAAATCCGGGTTGAAGACAGCAGCCGTGTTGATCGAGACCTTGTCGGCACCTGCGAGCAACAGGGCGCGTACATCTTCGACCGTGCGGACGCCGCCGCCGACGGTGAGCGGCATGAAACATTGTTCGGCGGTGCGGCGCACGACATCGAAAATGATCGCGCGTTCTTCGTGGCTTGCCGTGATATCGAGAAATGTGAGTTCATCGGCGCCCGCCGCATCGTAAGCCCGCGCGGCTTCGACCGGATCGCCCGCATCGCGCAGATCGACGAAGTTCACGCCCTTCACGACGCGGCCGTCCTTCACATCGAGGCAGGGAATGACGCGGGCCTTCAGCATCAGCGGAGCCCCTTCAGCAGCGCCAGCACCTCTTTCGGATCGAGGCGGCCATCGTAAAGGGCACGGCCGGAAATCGCACCCTCGATGCCGGAGCAATTGGCGGCGATGAGCTTTTTCAGATCGTCGATGGAGGAAAGACCGCCGGATGCAATCACCGGAATGGAAATCGCGTCGGCGAGCGCCACCGTCGCCTCGATGTTCAGCCCCTGCAGCGCGCCGTCGCGGTCGATGTCGGTGTAGATGATTGCGGCGACGCCCGCATCCTCGAAGCGCCGCGCCATGTCGAGAACGGTGAGGTCCGACACATCGGCCCAGCCTTCCGTCGCCACGCGGCCGCCCTTGGCATCGAGGCCGACAGCGATACGGCCGGGAAATTTCCGGCAGGCCTCGATCACGAGGGCGGGGTTCTTCACTGCTGCCGTGCCGATGATGACGCGGGCGATGCCCTTATCGAGCCACATCTCGATGGTCGCCAGATCGCGGATGCCGCCGCCGAGCTGGGCGGGCATCGAGATCGCGGCGAGAATGCTTTCGACCGCGGCGGCGTTCACCGGCTTGCCCTCGAAGGCGCCGTTCAGATCGACGAGATGGAGGTAGTCGAAGCCCGCCTCCTCGAAGGCGCGCGCCTGCGCCGCCGGATCGTCATTGAAGACGGTCGCCTGATCCATCAGACCATGCACGAGGCGGACGCATTGACCGTCCTTCAGATCGATTGCGGGAAAGAGGATCATGGCTTCCACTTCAGGAAATTGCCGATCAGAGCAAGGCCGAGTTCCTGGCTCTTTTCGGGGTGGAACTGCGTGCCCGCCATATTGTCCCTTGCGACCATGGCCGCGATGGGCCCGGCATAATCGACGCGGGCGACAAGCGCATCGGGCTCCGCGACCGCAAAGGCATAGGAGTGGACGAAATAGGCATGGGTCGCGGGCATCGCCTCAAGCAGCGGATGCGGGCGCAGCATTTCGAGTTCGTTCCAGCCCATATGCGGAATCTTGAGCGATCTGTCGGCGGGCTCAATCTTCACGACCTCGCCCTTCAGCCAGCCAAGGCCTTCATGCACGCCATGTTCGAGGCCGCGTTCGGCCATAAGCTGCATGCCGACGCAGATGCCGAAAAAGGGCTTTGCCTTCGCGCGCACTTCCTCGTTCAGCGCGTCTTCCATGCCGGGAATGGCGCGCAAGCCTGCCGCGCAATCGCCAAAGGCACCGACGCCGGGCAGCACGATGCGGTCTGCCGCGCGCAGCGCCTCAGGCTCGCTCGTCACCAGAATGTCGGCAGCAAGATGCGCCTCGCGCGCGGCGCGCTCGAAGGCCTTGGCGGCGGAACGGAGATTGCCGGAGCCGTAGTCGATGATGGCGACTTTCATCATGGTCAGTGCCCCGGCTTCGCGCCGGCTTCCGGAAAGAGGCCAAGCACTTCCCCATCCGCGCGGGCACGCGCGCGGCGCGGCCAGACAGGCGCGGTCACCGGCTTCACTTCCTCGACCATGAGGGGGCGGTCCCATTTCGCGAAGAAATTGCGTTCGGCCTCTTCGAGCGTCGCGCCGACGGCGAGACCGGCTTCGCGGTAGCCCTTCCGCTCAAGCGTCCAGCGGCGAATGTCGTTTGCTTCGGCGCCCAGCATGAAGTTGAGCGCGAGCGAGGCGACCGCCGCCGCGGGTGCGCCAATGGCAGCCTGCACCAGATAAGAGAGCGTGACGGTGAGGCCGATCCAGATGGCGAGCGCAACCCACATGCGATGATAGGCGAGCCATGCCCATGAAAAGGCGATGGCCGGGAAGGAGTAGCCCTCCTTCACCAGCACGATCCCGTTGCCGTCGAGCGGCGCGCCGGGAAGCTCGTGGACGGTATAGATGCGCATGGGTTCATTCCGCCCGCACAGGGTATCCCCATGCGGCTTGGTTTTCGCGCCCTGTCTATGACAGATCGATGCCGAACGCCAGTATCAGGTGCCGAGCACGCCCTTGGTCGAGGGGATGCGGCTCGCGGCACGCGGGTCGATCTCCACCGCCTCGCGAAGCGCCCGGGCGAGGCCCTTGAAGCAGCTTTCGACGATATGGTGGTTGTTCTCGCCATACATGTTTTCGATGTGCAGCGTGATGCCCGCATTCTGCGCGAAGGCCTGGAACCACTCCTTGAAGAGTTCGGTGTCCATTTCGCCGAGCTTCGGCTTCGTGAAATTGACCTTCCAGATCAGATAGGGGCGCTGCGACACATCGATCGAGACGCGGGTGCAGGTTTCGTCCATCGGGATAGTGGCGGTCGCATAGCGGCGGATGCCCTTGAAATCGCCGAGCGCGCGGCGCACCGCCTCGCCGATCACGATGCCGGTATCTTCCGTCGTGTGGTGGAAATCGATGTGGAGGTCGCCCTGCGCGCGGACCTTGAGGTCCATCAGCGAGTGGCGCGAAAGCTGCTCGAGCATATGGTCGAGGAAACCGATACCCGTATCGACGTCATATTCGCCCTGGCCGTCGAGATCGAGCGAGACGAAGACATTGGTCTCCTTGGTCTTGCGCTCGACGGTCGCTATGCGGCTGTCATTGTCGGTCTGCATGGTTCCGGTCCGGTTGGCGCCCGCCTTCAGACATGGCGGTACGCGGCAGCTTTTAACAGGCAGGGCGGAGGGCTTCCAGCGCAAAAGCCGGGCTGCCTGCCGGGCCCGGCCCCGATCGGGGATTCAGTTTGCACCGCAATAACTTATGAGACGTTAACCAATATTTCCGCGTGTTTCTCATGTAATACTTTAAGTTGTTCCGAAACATCTTCGGAATCAAGTGGTAACTCATTGATTCAAATTGTCTGTACTTGATCTTTATTGTGCAAGGTAGCTGGAGACATACCAGATATAGAAATGACTTTGTGCTGGTGCAGCAGGGCCCGAAGCGCCATATGAGACACACCCGAAAGCCGCAGGGAGGCCCCGCATGGCCTGGCAAAGCCGTCTCACCGCCGATCTCGCCCGCTTCATTGCCGAGCGCGACCACTTCTATCTGGGCAGCGCCAATGCGGCGGGCCGGCCCTATATCCAGCACCGGGGCGGGCCGAAGGGCTTTCTGAAAGTGCTGGACGAGAAGACGCTCGGCTTTGCCGATTTCGCGGGCAACCAGCAATTCGTGACGCTTGGACACCTGGCCGAGAACGATCAGGTGTTCCTGTTCCTGATCGACTATCCGAACCGGCGGCGGGTGAAGATCAGGGGCAGGGCGCGCGCCGTCGGCGACGACCCGGCGCTCACCCGCTCGCTTGCCGACCCGAACTACCGGGGCCGCGTGGAGCGCGCCATCCTGATCGAGCTCGACGAATGGGACATGAACTGCCCGGGCCATATCCTGCCGCGCTGGGACGCGGCGGACCTCGGCCCCGCCTTCGAGCGGCTGGAACGGCGCATCCGCGAACTCGAGGCCCAGGTGCGCGAGATGGGCGGCGATCCCGGCGAGTTTCATTTGCCGGAGTGAGCCAGAACCCCGTCAATAAAGGTTCTTTTTCGCGTCGTCCTCGAGCGCCGTGTCGATCAGGGCGGGCGCCATGTCGAGTTTCATCTGGTCGCGCAGCATTTCGCCGAAGCTCGGCATGGTGTCGCGCGGCACCTGCTTTGAGGCATCCCAAAGACCCGAGCGTTTCAGTGCCTTGGTGCAGTGGAGATAGACCTCCCGCACCTCGATCCGCATGACCGAGCGAGGCAGTTTTCCGTCGACCGCAAAACGCTCCATTAGCGCGGGCTCCACCATCAGTTCGGCGATGCCGTTCACGCGCAGCATTTCCTCGAAGCCCGGCACGAAGAAGAGAAGGCCGACGGCAGGCGCATGGGCGATATTGGTCAGCGTGTCGAGCCGGTTGTTGCCCGGCCGGTCCGGCATGGCGAGGTGGCGCTCGTCGAGCACATGGACGAAGCCCGGCTCGCCGCCGCGGGGCGAGACATCGGCCAGTCCGTCCGGCCGCGAAGTGCCGATGCAGAGAAAGGGCGACAGCTCGATGAAGCGGCGCGAATGGGGGTCGATCCAGTCGAGCTCTTTGCCGAGCGCCCCGCCCGACGGCGACGGATAGACGGTGCGGAGCGCCTCTTCTGATTTCAGCGGACCGGACATGAAACTCTCCCTCTCAGTTGCGAGGCGTTATCAATTCAGCTTCCGCGGCGGAAGACAAGCCTTCAATCGGGAGCGCGCCAAAGCCCGGCCTTGACCCGTGGCGTTCAAGCGGCCACATGGTAGCGGCCCCCTCAATTCCAAAGGACAGACATGGCTTCCCCGCACGACCCGATCGACTGGCATGGCACGACAATCCTCTCCGTCCGCAAGGGCGGCAAGGTGGTGGTGGCGGGCGACGGGCAGGTCTCCGTCGGCCAGACCATCATGAAGGGCAATGCGCGGAAAGTGCGGCCCATCGGCAAGGGCGATGTGATCGCCGGTTTCGCGGGCGCGACGGCAGACGCCATGACGCTGTTCGAGCGGCTGGAAGCGAAGCTCGAACAATATCCGGGCCAGCTGATGCGCGCCTGCGTCGAACTCGCCAAGGACTGGCGCACCGACAAATATCTCCGCCGGCTCGAAGCCATGATGATTGTTGCAGACGCGCAGACGACACTCGTTCTCACCGGCAATGGCGATGTGCTGGAACCCGAAGGCGGCGTGATCGGCATCGGGTCCGGCGGCAATTATGCACTCTCGGCCGCCCGCGCGCTTGCCGACATGGACCTCACGGCGGAAGAGATCGTGCGCAAGGCGATGAAGATTGCCGCCGAGATCTGCGTCTATACGAACAACAACCTGACCGTGGAAAGCCTCGACGCCGCCTGAAACACGATTATGTGGCGCGCTTTCCCCTTCCTCATTCCGACCTGGAGTTTTCCTTCTTCCCATGACCAGTTTTTCGCCGCGTGAGATCGTTTCCGAACTCGACCGTTACATTATCGGCCAGCGCGAGGCGAAGCGCGCTGTCGCGATCGCGCTGCGCAATCGCTGGCGCCGCCAGCAGCTTCCCGAGGCGCTGCGCGAGGAAGTGCTGCCGAAGAACATCCTGATGATCGGGCCGACCGGTGTCGGCAAGACGGAAATCTCGCGCCGGCTCGCGAAACTCGCCGAAGCGCCCTTCCTGAAAGTGGAAGCCACGAAATTCACCGAAGTCGGCTATGTCGGCCGCGACGTCGAACAGATCATCCGCGATCTCGTGGAAATCTCGCTTTCGATGACACGGGAAAAGAAGCGCAAGGACGTGCAGGCAAAGGCGCATCTCGCCGCCGAGGCGCGCGTCGTCGATGCGCTGGTCGGCATCAATGCGAGCGAGGCGACAAAGGAGAGTTTCCGCAAGAAGCTCCGCAGCGGCGAGCTCGACGACAAGGAAATCGAGGTCGAGGTGGCCGATACGGGCAGCGGCATGCCGACGCTCGATATTCCCGGCATGCCGGGCCAGGTCGGCATGATCAATCTGTCCGATATCATGGGCAAGGCCTTTGGCGGGCGCACCAGGCCCCGGAAGATGCAGGTGCGCGACAGCTACAAGGTGCTGATCGCGGAAGAAAGCGACAAGCTGCTCGATCAGGAAGAGCTGACGCGCGAAGCGATCCATGCGGTCGAACAGAACGGCATCGTGTTTCTAGACGAGGTGGACAAGATCTGCGCGCGTTCCGAAAAGATGGGCGGCGATGTAAGCCGCGAGGGCGTGCAGCGCGATCTCCTGCCGCTGATCGAGGGCACGACCGTCGCAACCAAGCATGGCGCGGTGAAGACCGACCATATTCTCTTCATTGCATCGGGCGCCTTCCATATCGCGAAGCCCTCCGATCTCCTGCCCGAACTTCAGGGGCGGCTGCCGATCCGCGTCGAGCTTCGCGCACTCAGCCGCGACGACATGCGCCGCATCCTCACCGAGCCGGAAGCGAGCCTCATCAAGCAGTATGTGGCGCTGATGAAGACGGAAGACGTGACGCTCGATTTCACCGATGACGGCGTCGATGCGATTGCCGATATTGCGGCGTCGGTCAATTCAACGGTCGAGAATATCGGCGCGCGCCGCCTTCACACCGTGATGGAGCGCGTACTCGACGAGATCAGCTTCGCCGCCGCCGACCGTTCGGGCGAAACGGTGACGGTGGACGCGGCCTATGTGCGCGAGCATATCGGCGATCTGACGAAGAATGCCGATCTGTCGAAGTTTATTTTGTGAGCCCCATCATTGTTTCGTCATGACCTGGCCCTCCTTTGGAATCTTTTGGCGGGTCATGACGACGTTTGGGGGGGTGCGGTAAGTTAGCCCTCACATCTCGCCGCTGGCGGCTGCTTCCATGTAGCTCGTGTCGAGGCGGAACTTCACATTGTCCTTGTTGCCTATGATCGTGCCGTCGGCGAGTTCGACGCCGACATGGCCCTTGTCCTTCGCGTCCGGCCCGAGGAGACCGTGGCCGAAAGCAAAGCCCGTCGTGCTTTCGATCATGCCGGGCATGATGGGCCCGCCGAACACTGCCGCGCCTTCCGTCGCATCGTAGAAATAGGTCGTTGCGACCTGGCCGTCAAAATCGGCGAGATCGGTGCCGAGAACGCCTGCCATATATTCACGCGCGGCGATGCCTTCGGCATCGTCCTTCTGCATCACGGCGAGCGTTTCATACCAGGCGCCGGCAAGCGCCTTGCCGAAGTCGGGATTGGCCTTCAGCACGTCGGTGTTCACCACCAGAATGTCCTGCACCTCGCCCGGCACTTCGGAAGAATCGAAAACGGATGTGATGCCCGCCATCTGGTTGAGTTGGGTCGTGGCCGGGTTCCATGTCACCACGGCTTCGACGGCGGGCGTCGAGAAGGCGGCGACGAAATCGGCGTCCGCGATATTCGCGGTCTCGATGTCGTCTTCCGACATGCCGGCCTTTTCGAGCGCCAGCGCCAGCATGTAATGCGAGACAGAATACTGGACCAGATAGACCTTCTTGCCTTTCAGGTCCGCCATGGTCTTGCCTTCGCCTTTGACGAAGATTGCGTCATTGCCGTTGGTATAGTCGCCAAGAATGATCGCGGTCGTGTCGACGCCGCCGGCGGCCGGAATGGTGAGCGTGTCCATCACCGTCGTTGCCAGCGCATCATACTGGCCTGCGGTGAACTGGTTGAGCGACTCGATGTAATCGTTGAGCGCGACGATCTCGACCTCGATGCCGTATTTCTCCGCCCATTTGTCCATGATTCCGGCCTTCTCGGCATATGCCCAGGGCGCATAGCCCGTATAGAGGCCCCAGACGAGCTTGAAGCTTTTCTTCTCCGCCGCTTCGGCGCTGCCGGCAAAGGCAAGCCCGAGAAAAATCGTTGCGGCAAGCGCCATCGCGCCCACCCTGAAGAATGAGAAACGCTTCATGTGGTGTCCTTTCACTGGTCAAACCTCTCCTTGCCGCGCGGATTGAGCCCCACGCGAAAAATCGGTCTTCCCGGTGTTTCCTCTTTTTCGAAGCGGCGCTCTTTTGTCAGGCGACCTGCTTCTCGCGGCGGCCAAAGGCTTCGGCCTGTTCCTCGCTTTCGGGCATTTCGAGCTCGCCCGCCTCTACCTTCTCGCGCAGATATCTGAAATAGCGCATGGTCTGCGTCACGAGATGGTCTCCCGCGCCATAGGTGGGGTAACGCTTCTCGCCCTCGATGAATTGCGGCAGCGGCTCGACCGCCGTGTCGTAATCGAGCGCACAGAAAAGCGGGAAGGAGAAGCGTTCATCCGGCACATTGCGGACTCGGTGCGGCGTTGCGATGAAGCGTCCATTGGTGAGAGCTTCGAGCATGTCGCCGATATTGATGACGAAAGCGCCTTCGACGGGCGGCGCGTCGATCCATTCGCCTTTGGCATTCATCACCTCAAGGCCAGGTGCCGTGACATGGAGAATGGTGAAACATTCGAAATCGGTATGTGCGCTGATTCCCCATTCCGCATCGGCGCGGGAGGGGTCGGCCGGGTAATGCACCATGCGAAGCTGCGAGGGCGGCTTCGTCAGCCATTGCTCGAAATAATCTTCCGGCAGATCGAGGCCGAGCGCGAAGCCGCGGAACAATGTGCGGCCAAGCTCCATCGCCGCCTCGTAATAGGCGTAGACGTCGCGACGCATCTCCGGCATGCCGGCCGGCCACTGGTTCGGCCCGAGCATGCGGTAGCCGATGATGTGATCGGGGTCGTCTTCCGGCAGTTCGACCGACAGATCGAAGGCTTCCTTCTTGTCGACCTTGGCCGCGTTGCCCGCGCTGTAGAAACCTTCCTCGCCGGTCGGCACATAGCCGCGATGGGCGCGGGACTTGCCGATATAGAGGTCCATCTTTTCATCGAGCGGCTTTGCGAAGAAGGCGGCCGCCCGCGCCTCCAGCGTCTCGATCATCGGCCGCGGAATATTGTGACCCTTCACATAGAGAAAGCCGACACTGCTTGCCGCTTCGGCCATTTCTGCGGCGGCCTTGCGGCGCGCCTCGATGTCGTCCGAAAAGAGCGGCGATATGTCGATCACGGGAATATGGGTGAAGGCTGTGCCCTTCGCTTCCATCGCACTCATCAAATGGCTCCTTGTGCGGCATCGAGGAAAGGCTCGCCGCGAATATCCGTGATCTCCCAATGCCGCGTGAGCGGCTTTCCCTTTCCGTCCAAATCGCCGGTTTCGAGGAGATCGCCGGTGAGGGCAGGCGAAAGCGTCTTGCCTTCGCGGAAGGGCAGGGTCGAGCGCTGGATGATCCAGCCCGCACTCGTCACCGCGCCCTGGGCAATCTCGCAATCGAGGAACTCCCGCGCCTGGGCGAGGTCGCGCGCGCCTGCGACACATTCCGAAAGCGAATGATGGGCAGGCGTGGCGGCAAGCCGCTCCCGCGCAAACATGAAAAGATGGCCATAGCGGAGGATGGCACCCTTCGCGCCGGTTTCGCGGTCCTCGAGCCGGGCGCCCCAGACCATGCCGCCCTCGACAGGTTCGCGGTGCCAATGCTCGATATAGGGAATGTCCTTCCCCTCCTCGATCATCACATCGCCCTCGACCCGGAGGCGGCCCATGTCGGAATAGACGGCGACAGGCTGGAAATCGATGTCGCGGCGCCATTCGAACCAGCCATCCTCATGGACGAGTTCGCCCGCGAAGCCTTCCTGGGTTGCGAGCCATTCCATATGGACGGGCTTCAGGTCCGAGAGACAGGCGACGGCCGCGAAATCCGGCGCGCCTTCGGGCTGGCGGAGATCGAGATAGAGGCCCGGGCCCTGCAGCCAGTTCACGAATGTCGTGCGGTCCTCGCGCCCGTCCGGCCAGGCGATGAGCGAACGGCGCCAGAGGCCGGGCAAGGTCTCGAGCGAGGCGTCGGACAGGCGTGACTGGACGAAACCGGGCATGTTCATGAGCCCATGCTGCCGGGCGGGGGGTCATGCAGCTAGACGCGAAATCTCAATGAGGGTCATATATGCCGCTTATGAGGTGCGGTTCGCGAATCCTGCGAGTGCAGGAAATTCCCTGCGGGCGAATCCTCTGGAGGCCTTCTTCGCGCGCCGCGAGACCGGTCCGGGCCGCGGCATTCTCCAATGGCGAGTCAGGCGCGCGGGCGGCGCTTACGGGCCTTCAGAAGCGTGAGCAGCTTCTCGATTTCCGCCGGTGTCATTTGCGCGATGTCTTCGGCAAGAATGTTCGCGGCTTCCGTTGCCTGCGGGGCAAGACCCGATGTGTCGATGACGATGCGCGGATGGGAGAGCCGCGCCAGCCGCTCAAGCTCCTCGGCCTCATCCCAGATCACGTTGAAATAGCCGATGATCGCCTGCACGAGCCGCCAGCTCGGACGGCCGCGCCGCCCATGTTCAAGCGCGGAGAGATAGGCAGGGGTGACTCGGAGTGCGGCCGCCATTTCCTTCATGGTGACGCCGCGCGCGGCGCGCAGTTCGCGCAGCCTCCGGCCGAAGGGCGTCATCTCTTCTTCCTCAGCCAGAGATAGAAGGCGCCGCCGCCGCCATGTTTCGGGTGGGCGGGCTGGAAGCCCGAGACATGCAGGCGGAATTCCGCTTCGGCAAGCCAGCGAGGCACGGCGCTCCGGAGCACGCCCTGGCGTTCCGGCACTTCATAGAAGGTGCTGCCATGGAGTGTGTGGCGGGCAAAGGGCGAGGCGCCCTTGCCGGTGATGACGAGGACGCAGCGAAGCCCCCGCCCCCGCGAACGGGCGACGAAATCAAGCAGCGCGCCGTGGGCGCGCTCCCGGCTATGGCCATGCAGGTCTATCGTCGCCTCGATCTCGATCTGGCCGCGGGCGAGCTTCTGCGAGGTGCGCCGCTCCAGCGGCCCGAGCGGCGGCGGCTCGGCGGGCGCACGCGGATTTGGCGGCGCGGCCGGGATCGCTGCGGCCAGTCGGGGCGTTGTCGCTTTCGGCGGCGAAGCGGGAGAGGGCGGCGGAGTGTCTTCGGCCGGATCGGGCTTTGCCCGTTTCAGCGGCTTTGCATCCTTCATCGCCGCGCGCCAGATCTTGCGCTCCTCGTCGGTGAGGCTCCGGCTGTGGCGGCGCGGCTTCACGTCCCTGTCCATCGCCGTCTGCCTCGTCCGTCCGGTTGCCCCTGCCGCTCTTCTTTAGGGTGCAATCGCTTTCGGCACCAGCGCGATCAGCTCGCCTTCGGCCTTCATGCGGCCGGCGATTTCGCCGGCCTCGCCGCCCGAGCCGAAAAAGATGTCGCCGCGCTGGCGGCCCTTGATAGCGGAGCCCGTATCCTGCGCGACCATGAGGCGGGCGACCGGCACGACATCGCGCCCGTCGACGGTCGGATGTTCCGTCGTCAGCCAGAGCAGCGTGCCGAGCGGGTGATGCGAGCGGTCGACGGCAAGGCTCCGGCCCGGCGTCAGGTTCGTGCCTTCGGCGCCGGGGGGGCCGAGTTCGGGATCGATATTCCTCAGGATACGGAAGAAAATATAGGACTTGTTTTCATGCGTCAGCGCGCGGCCCTTGTCGGGCTGGCGCTCCATCCAGGCGCGGATGGTCTGCATCGACACTTCTTCCATCGCAAGTTCGCCGCGATCGACCAGCACCTTGCCGATGGAGGTATAGGGATGGCCCGACTTTGCCGCAAAATTCAGACGTACGATCTCGCCCGTTTCGAGGCGAACGCGGCCCGAGCCCTGCACATGAAGGAAAAAGGCGTCAATCGGGCTTTCGAGCCAGGCGATGGCGAGTGAGTTCGTATCGAGCGCGCCATTCTCGATCTCGGCGCGCGCCGGAAAATTGCCGCCGCCATCGACCATGCGATAGCCTGCGGGCGGTGCAAGTACCGGCGTCTGGTAAGGCCCGTGCCGCGTCAGCGCGCCTTTCATCTCCGGCTCGTAATAGCCGGTGAGAAGACCCTTTTCCGACGGAAAGCGCACCGGCACAAACCAGTGCTGGAAAAAGCCGCGCGCATTGGCGGCAGCCGCACCGTCACCCACCTGTGCCGCCGCCTGACAGGCCGGCTGCCAGTCGCCAGCCGTGCCGTAGAGCCGGTCGCCGCCCTTGGTATCGAGCGGCGCGGAAGGCGAGAGTTTCAGGATACGTGCGCAGGAGCGCCTGAACGCGTCTAGCGCCGCCGACTGGTCGTCGGTGTTCCAGCCCGCCAGGTCGGAAAAGGACAAGCGCTGCGGGCCAGCCGCTTCCGCCCTCATGCCCGCACCGCCGCAGCCGACGAGAAAGGCGGCCACTCCCGCAAGCAACAAGGCGCCATGCCGCATACCCATGATGGATCAGTCCGCCACGGCGCCGGTTGCAACGAGGAACCAGTTCGGGTCGCGGCTTTTTGCATCGCGCTCGAAGGTCCAGACATCCGTCACCTCGCGGATCGTCACCGGATCGCCTTCGAGTACCACGCCATCCGCATTCTTGGTGCAGGAAGTGAGTTCGCTCTTGAAGGAGACGGTGAGGCGGATGCGCGTGGCGGAGGTGGAGGCATCGGCGATCTTCGCCTTGCCGATGCCGATGAAATTCTGCTCGACGGTCAGTCCCTTTTGCTCGCGATCGGCGATTGCGCCTTCGAAGCTCTTGTAGACGTCGCTGCTCAGCAACGGCTTTAGCGTGTCGCGGTCGCCGGCGGCAAAAGCGGTCACGATCATTTCATAGGCCGCGCGCGCGCCGGACAGAAACTCGTTGCCATCGAAATAGCGGTCGAGATTTGCGATCTGGTCGAGCTTGCCCGCGAGCGCCGAACCTTCGTCCGCTATGCCGCGCCAGCGATAGGCGACGGCAGGCGCGGCGAAGGGGTCGCCTGCCGCGTCGATCACCCGGTCGCGCGCAGGCGGGGTGTCACGGTTGCGCGTCGGCAAGGTCACGACCTTGTCGTTGTCGGCGCGCTTGTCCACCGAATAGGGATCGTAGGGGGGCGGCTCATGCCCGGTCCGGCGGCCCAGTACGCTTCTGAGTTTCAGAAAAACGCCGACCGCAACGGCGAGCAGAATGAGATTGAGAAGTGTCACGCCGTCGTCCATTCGCTCGAGGAACCCTTACACAACTGACTGCCCCTTGCGGCATGACCGCATGGGGTGACGGGCGGCATTGCTGCCGTTAGTCTCTGCCCGACCTTTGCGGATAAACTAGGGCATCGGAAGTCATTTTGCTACCGGAGCCGGGCAATGTCATGGCCGGGCCATTGCCGGAAATCCGCCGGAATTCACCTGCAAACCGTTCTCCGGGGTGTTCATGCCCGCCCGATCCACCCGAATGAGGGAATCTTTCTTGCCCCTGCTGCTTTTCGCCATCTTCATTGCCGTGCCGATCATCGAGATCGCGATATTCATTCAGGTCGGCGGCCTGATCGGGCTCTGGCCGACCATCGCCATCGTGCTCGGTACGGCGCTTCTCGGCGCAACGCTGATCCGCGTTCAGGGCTTCCAGACCTGGCGCCGCGCGGAAGCAGCAATGCGGCGGGGCGAGCCGCCGCTCGCCGAAATGCTCGACGGCGTCTTTCTGCTGGTGGCCGCGCTTCTGATGGTAACGCCGGGCCTCTTTACCGATTGCATCGGCATTTTGCTGCTGATCCCGCCCGTCAGGCGTGACATCGGCCGGCGCGCGGCGGCCCGGCTCGCCCGCAGCGCCAATGTACAGTTCCATATGTCGGGCATGAGGGCGGGGCCTGGCCCCGGCATGGGGCCGGACAGGGGCCCCGATATGGGCCGGCCAGGCCCGGTCATCGAGGGCGAGGCCGAGGAAATCGGGCCCGGCACAGGCGGCGAACCGCGCGGCGATTCACCCTGGCGGCAATAAGCGGCGGCAAACGGGCCCGGCTCTTTCTTGTCCGGCATGCCTATCCATGCTAGCCAGCACCCTTCCGGAGACGCGTGACAGAACAGGGCTTCAATCAATGTCGGATCAGGCGAATGGCGGCAATCAGGGCGCACAGCTCAGGGTGCTCACTCAATATGTGAAGGATCTCTCCTTCGAAAATCCGAACGCGCCCCAGAGCCTCGGTCCGGTCGAGGACCAGCCGGCGATCAATCTGCGTGTCGATGTCGGCGTGAAGCGCATGGCCGATACAGATTTCGAGGTGTCGCTGAAGATCGGCGCCGAGGCCGTGACCAAGGACAAGCCGATGTTCATCGCCGAAATCGAATATGCGGCGCTGTTCCGTCTGGTCAACATTCCACAGGCCGATCTCGAGGCCGTGCTGGTCGTCGAATGTCCGCGCCAGATTTTCCCCTTCGCGCGGCGCATCCTTGCCGATGTGACGCGGGATGGCGGTTTCCCGCCGCTGATGATCGACCCGATCGACTTTGTCAGCCTCTATCAGCAGCGCCGCGAGCAGATGGCGGCGCAGGTGGAAAACGCCGCCAATCCGGATTGAGCCTCACTCCTTCGCCAGCACCGTCCAGAGCGGTTCGCCGCCAAGGCTGGCGATGAAGGCGTCATGCGCCTCGCGTTCGGCATCGGTGAGGCGCGGGGGAAGGGCCACGGGGCGCTGTTCGCGCGTCGTGCGCTTTGCGCCACCGCCCGCGCCGGCCAAATCCGCCTGGAGCACGAGGCCGGGCTGCCGCCCGCCCATCAGCTCCAGATAGACTTCGGCCAGAAGCTCGCTGTCGAGCAGGGCGCCGTGTCTGGTGCGGCCCGAATTGTCGACATTGAAGCGGCGGCAAAGCGCATCGAGATTGTTCTGGGCGCCGGGGAATTTCTTGCGCGCAATATCGAGCGTGTCGATGGCCCGCGACATGGGGAGCGCCGGGCGGCCCGATGCCTTCAGCTCCCAGTTGATGAAGCCCATATCGAAGCTCGCATTGTGAATGACGAGCGGGTCCTCGCCGATAAAGGCGAGGAAATCATCCGCGATGTCCGGGAATTTAGGTTTACCGCGCAGGAACTCCGTCGAGAGGCCGTGGACCTGAAAGGCGCCGTCCGGCATGTCGCGTTCGGGATCGATATAGGTGTGAAACGTATTGCCGGTCGCCACATGATTGACGAGCTCGAGGCAACCGATTTCGACAAGCCGGTGCCCGTCCTGCGGGCTTAAGCCCGTCGTTTCCGTGTCGAGCACGATTTCGCGCATCTGTCTTTTCCCGTATCGGCGGCACCTTCCCCCGAAGGCGTTACCTGAGTCTCGCCTATTCGCGCGAAAAATGGAACGAGCCATCTTCTCCGATCCGGCCGCCCGGATTCCAGGCGACTTCCCAGATGTGATTGTCGGGATCGGAGAAATAGCCGGTATAGCCGCCCCAGAAGGCATCCTGGCCGGATTTGAGAATGCGCCCGCCGGCGGCTTCGGCTTCTGCGAGCACAAGATCGACTTCGTGTTTCTCGCGCACATTATGGGCGAGCGCGACGCCGGAAAAACCCTCACCGTAAGGCGCGACTTTCGCATCCTCGGCCAGCGCCTCGCGGCCGAACAGCGCGAAAACGATCCCGCCGCACTGGAAGAAAGTGACACTCTCATTGCTCTGCGCCAGCGCCTGCCAGCCCAGCGTCTCGTAGAAGGCCCGCGCGCGAGCAACATCCGTGACGCCGAGGGTGATGAAGCTGATGCGCTGTTCCATGAAGTATCCTTTTATTTCGTGGCGGCGAGACGCTCCTTCAATACGCGGCCCTCGCGCGATTTCAGGGCTTCAACGATGGTCTCGACCTGAATACGGGCGTGATCGAGGCCCTTGTCGCTCTCGACGATGAAATCGGCGCGCTTGCGCTTTTCGGCGTCGGGCACCTGCTTTGCGTGAATGGCAGCGAATTTCGCCTCGTCCATGTCGGGCCGCGCGAGAACGCGGGTCTTCTGGAGATCATAGGGCGCTGAGACGACGACGACCACATCGACGCGCGTTTCGCCGCCGGTTTCATAAAGGAGCGGAATGTCGAGCACGACCATATGCGCGCCCGCTTCCATGTGCTCAAGCAGGAAATCCATCTGCGCCTCGCCGACCAGCGGATGGACGATCGCTTCGAGTTTCTTCATCTCGTCGGGCAGGCCCAGCACGCAGCGCGACAAGGCCTTGCGGTCCACCGCATCATCGGCGATCGCGGAAGGAAAGGCGGCGCGGATCGGTTCCACCGCCTTGCCGCCCTTTTCATAGAGCTTGTGGACGGCGGCATCCGCGTCATAGACCGGTACGCCGAGCGCGCGGAACATTTTTGCGGTTTCCGATTTTCCCATTCCGATGGAGCCGGTGAGGCCGACAAGCAGCATTGTTCTCTCCCTACTTGCCCGCGATATCTGCAAGCACGAGCTGGCGCAATTCTTCCGTCACTTCGGGCCGGACACCGAACCAGGCCTCGAAACCCGGCACCGCCTGATGGAGCAGCATGCCAAGCCCGTCCACGACTTCGTGCCCCGCTTCGCGCGCGCGGCGCAATAGCCCCGTTTCAAGCGGTGTATAGACGATGTCGGTGACGAGCGCCGATTTCGGCAGGGGCGAAAGATCGAACGACACTTCGCTTTCGCCTTTCATGCCGAGCGTCGTCGTGTTGACGAGGAGGCCCGCGCCCTCAAGCGCCATCGCGGTTTGCGCGAGCGGAAAGACCTTCGCGGATTTGAGGCCGAGATCGGCAATCAGCGCCTCGGCGCGCCCGGCGGTCCGGTTGACGATGCGGATTTCCGGTGCGCCTTCATCTTCGAGCGCAGCGGCAATGGCGCGCGCCGCGCCGCCCGCACCGAGGATGACGGCCGGGCCCGCATCCGCCCGCCATGATGGCGCGCGATCTTTCAGATTGGCGATGAAGCCATAGCCATCGGTGTTTCGGCCTTCGAGCGAGCCGTCGGCCAGCGTGACGACGGTGTTCACGGCCTTGAGGCGCCTTGCCACCGCGTCGTGCCGTCCGAGAGCGGCGAAGGCGACTTCCTTGTGCGGCACGGTGACATTGGCGCCGATAAAGCCGAGCGAGGCGAGATTGAGGATCTTGTCGCCAGCCCCTTCGGGCTCGACGGCGAGGCGGACATATTCCGCGTCCTCGACGCCATATTCGGCGATCCAGTGATTGTGAATGAGGGGCGAGCGGGAATGGGCGACGGGCCAGCCGATGACACACACTCTTCTTGTCATGAGCGGACTACCCCTTGCGCGCGCAACTCTGCGAGGAGCGGCAGCATCGGCAAGCCGAGGATCGAGAAATAGTCGCCCTCGATCTTCTCGAAGAGTTGCACGCCCGGCCCTTCGAGCTGATAGCAGCCGACGCTCTTCATCACCATGCTGCCAACTTCATCGAGATAGTGATCGAGAAATGCGTCAGAGAATTCGCGCATGGTGAGCGTGGCGCGGGCCGAATGATGCCAGACCGTGCCGCCATCCTTCACGAGCACGAGCCCTGAGTGAAGAATATGCGGGCGGGCGCGGAACGCGATGAGGTTCGCGCGCGCCTCGCCCATGCTTTTCGGCTTGTCGTAGCGTTTGCCCATGCAGGAGAGGATCTGGTCGGCGCCGATCACCAGCGCGCCGGGACATCTTGCCGAGACGGCAAGCGCCTTTTCCTCCGCTAGTTTCAGCGCAAGGGCGTCGGTCGATGCATTGCGGTCCTGATCGCCTTCCGCGAATCCGGCCTTGATCGCATCTTCATCCACGCGCGAATCCACGGCCTCGAACTGCAATCCGGCATCGCGCAGCAGTGTCTGGCGCACGGTACTCGCCGAAGCAAGGATGAGTTTCGCGGTGTTCTTCGTTTCCATCATGGCAATCAACCCGCGCGCTGGCGCTCATTATAGAGGTTGAGCACGGCGGCAGCCGTTTCCTCGATGGAGCGGCGCGTCACATCGATCACCGGCCAGCCATTCTTGGCAAAGAGGCGGCGCGCAAAGGTGATTTCTTCCGCCACGACATCGGGCGCGACATAATCGGTGTCGGTATTCTCGTGCAGCGAAAGAAGCCGGTTCTTTCTGATTTGCACGAGGCGATCGGGACTTGTCGTCAAGCCGACAATCAACGGCTGCGTCGCCGTATCGAGGTCGGGCGGCAGCGGCACATTCGGCACGATCGGAATATTCGCGGCCTTGATGCCGCGGTTTGCCAGATAGATGCAGGTCGGCGTCTTCGAGGTGCGGCTGACACCGAGGAGAATGATGTCGGCATCATTGAGATCGCCGGCAGATTGCCCGTCATCATGGCTCATGGTGAAGTTCAGCGCCTCGATGCGGCTGAAATATTCGGCATCCATCGTGTGCTGCGAGCCGGGCTTGTGCGAGCTTTCCTTGCCGAGATATTGCCCCAGCGCCTTCATCGCCGGGTCGAGTACCGAGATGCAGGGTGTCTGCAATTCCGCGCAGCGTTTTTCGAGGCGGCCGCGGAGCTCGTCATTCACCATGGTGAACATGACGATGCCAGGCGCATTCTCGATCTCGCCAAGCACGCGCTCGAGCTGCTTTGGACCGCGCACCAGCGCATAGACATGCTCGACGGGCCGCGCATCCTCGAACTGGGCACAGGCCGCGCGCGCCACCATGTTCAGCGTTTCGCCGGTCGCATCGGATACGAGATGCAGATGGAATACGCGCTTGTTCGTCATGTCTCTCCTCATGGCCCGCTACGGGGCGGCCGCGGCTCGCAAAACTATCGGGGAGGCAGGGGAGAGGCCAATTCTTTTTCCGCAACGGGCATAACAGGCCGGGCCCATATATGCCGGCGGCCTGTGGAGAGCTGTGATTAACGGTGAGAAGTGAGGCTTTCGGGATCGGCACTACCGGGCCATACCCGTCATTCGGATACAGCACCCCGTTTGATGAGTCCGCTGGAAAAGTCGAGGCGCTGCTTGCGGAAAGCGGGTATGGCCGGTTGCGGGCGGGGCGGGGCGTCACTTGTCCCCGGTATTAACGATCCGGCAATTTCCATCATCCACATGCCAAGTCCCTGCGTAACAAGGCGTGACGGATTGCCGGGCTGCAATCGTCAACAGGCTGTGGCATAGAGGGCGGGTCACGGGTGGCAGAGGTTGCAGCTTGTGGATGAAACGGGATGAAAGAATGATCCCCGGCATCCACAGCCATCCACCACTATCCACTACTTTCAAGACTCTTCTATAGAGATAGGAAAAGAACGAGTGAGCGATCGAACGGCTCCGCAGAAACTGCTTCTTAAGGCGCTTGCCGGTGAGAAGACCGCAAGTATTCCAATCTGGCTGATGAGGCAGGCGGGGCGCTATCTGCCCGAGTACCGGAAGGTCAGGGCGGATGCAGGCAGCTTTCTCGACCTTTGCTACAATCCGAGGCTTGCCGAGGAAGTGACCCTGCAGCCGATCAGGCGCTACGGCTTCGATGCGGCTATCCTCTTTTCAGACATTCTCGTGGTGCCGGATGCGCTTGGCCAGAAGGTTGCCTTCAAGGAAGGCGAGGGGCCGGTGCTGGAGCCGATTACCGATGCGGCCGGGCTTGCGGCACTCGGGCCCGTCTCGGGCGTGACCAAGGCGCTCGCGCCGGTCTATGAGACCGTATCGCGGCTCAAGGCGAGCCTGCCCTCCGATGTGACGCTGATCGGCTTTGCCGGCGCGCCCTGGACGGTTGCGACCTATATGGCGGGCGGCCGGGGCAGCCCCGATCAGGCGGCGGCGAAGCTCTGGGCCTTCCGCGATCCCATGGGATTCAAGGATCTGATCGATATTCTGGTCGAGGCGACTATCGAGCATCTCTCGGCGCAGGTCGATGCAGGGGCCGAAGTCGTGCAGATTTTCGACACCTGGGCCGGATCGCTGCCGGAATTGTCCTTCGAGCGATTTGCCCTGAAACCGGTGCAGCAAATCTGCGATGCCCTGCATGAGCGCTATCCCGGCCTGCCGGTGATCGCCTTTCCGCGCGGCGCAGGCGGCATGGCGGAACGCTATTTCAAGGTGACGGGGGCAAACGGCCTCGGCCTCGACACAGGTGTCTCGCCCGCATGGGCCAAACAGCATCTTCAGCCTCAGGGCTGCGTGCAGGGCAATCTCGATCCGCTGCTGCTTGTCGCTGGCGGCCATGAAATGCGCGGTCAGGCCAGCTATATCCTTTCCGTGCTGGGGGAAGGCCCCTTCATTTTCAATCTCGGTCATGGAATCGTGCCACAAACGCCGCCCGAGCATGTGGCCGAGCTCGTCAAACATGTGAAGGGCTGGCGGAGCTGAGGCGATGAAGAAGAAGGTTGCGATCGTACTCTTAAATCTCGGCGGGCCGGACGGGCCAGACGCAGTCCAGCCTTTCCTTTTCAACCTGTTCAACGATCCCGCCATCATCCGGGTGCCGAACCCGATTCGCTGGCTGATCGCGAAAATCGTCTCCGCGCGCCGTGCCCCCGTGGCAAGGGAGATCTATGCTGAACTCGGCGGCGGCTCGCCCATCGTGCCGCTCACCGAGGAGCAGGGCCGGGCCCTCGAAGCCGCCTTAGCCGGTGGCGAGTCCGAATACCGCTGTTTCATCGCCATGCGCTATTGGCATCCCTTTGCGGATGAGGCCGCCGCCACCGCGAATGCCTGGGGCGCCGATGAAGTGGTGCTGCTGCCACTCTATCCGCAATATTCGACCACCACGACCGAAAGCTCCTTGCGCGACTGGGAGCGGGCGGCAGCCAAGGCTGGGCTTGCCGTCCCGGCAAGGTCCATCTGCTGCTATCCGATGGAAGAAGGCTTCGTTGCCGGCTATGCGGCGCTTCTGAAAGAGGCGATTGCCAAGGCGGGCGGGCATGAGGGCTGGCGGGTGCTGCTGTCGGCGCATGGCTTGCCGAAAAAGGTGATCGAGCAGGGCGACCCCTATCAGGCGCAGGTCGAGCAGAGCTGCCGCGCCATTGTCGAGGCCACCGGCATTCAGGGCCTCGACTGGCGGACCACCTATCAGAGCCGGGTGGGCCCGCTCGAATGGATCGGGCCTGCGACCGATGACGAGATCAGGCAGGCCGGCGCCGAGGGCAAAAGCCTGATCGTGCTGCCGGTCGCCTTCGTCTCCGAACATTCCGAAACGCTTGTTGAACTCGACAAGGAATATGGCCATCTGGCGAAGGAAAGCGGCGTCCCCGGCTATATCAGGGTGCCGGCACTCGGCACGGAACCCCAATTCATTCAAGGACTTGCGCGGCTGGTGCGCGAGGCGATGAGCCGCGATACGATCCTCTGCCCGGAAGATGCGGCAGGCCATGTCTGCATAAGGAATGCAGGCCTCAAGACGATCCGCTAGTCAAGGAACAAGAATAAGATGGATTTTCTTGCCGATTACTACGTCTGGATCAAGGCGCTGCACATTATCTCGGTGATCTTCTGGATCGCAGGCATGGCCTATCTGCCGCGACTTTTCGTCTATCATGCGGAGGCGGCGCCGGGTTCGGAGACGTCCGAGCTCTTCAAGGTGATGGAGCGCAGGCTCCTCAGGGGCATCATCAACCCCTCGATGATCGCGGCTTTCCTGTTCGGCGGGCTGATGCTTGCCGCAAATCCGGCCCTTTTCTCGGACCACTGGATGCAGGTGAAGCTCGTGCTGGTGCTCGGGCTCGGCGGCATTCACGGCGCTTTCTCGCGCTGGCGGAAGGACTTCGAGAAGGACGAGAACCGCCGCCCCGCGCGCTTCTACCGGATCGTGAACGAGGTGCCGCTGGTTCTCGTCATCATCATCGTGCTGCTGGCCGTGCCGAAGCCTTTTTGATGCCCGCCGGACCTGCGACCTATTTCCGTTGAAATCCCGGAGATTGATCTTTATATGGGAATGAAGCCGGATTTCTTCCGGCGGCCTTCCTTGAGTTCTTTCCCGGCGGTGGAACGCAGTCCTTCCTTTGGAGGGGCGGTCCGCAGGCCGGAAGACCCCCGCACAAGGCGGATCGGGCAATGTGACCCGGCCCCGGCGGCGACGGAAAGCAGATTTCCCGACAGACATCATCATTCCGCCCGATAGACCCTCTATCCTTCCTTCCAGAAAAGATTTCCCCTCCCTCGCAAAACGGCCCGAAGCTTCAGGCAGCTCAATCGAAGGCCCCGTGAGGGAAGGAAACCCCCCAAAGACCCCAAATGAAAGACCGACCAAGCCGATGACGCAGATCAAGCTGCAGGACCTCAAGGCCAAATCCCCGACAGACCTTCTGGCGCTTGCCGAGGAACTCGAGGTCGAGAACGCCTCCACCCTCAGGACGCAGGACATGATGTTCGCGATCCTGAAGCAATATGCCGAGAAGGGCGTCGACATCATCGGCGAAGGCGTGGTTGAAGTGCTGCCTGACGGCTTCGGCTTCCTGCGCTCGCCGGAAGCGAACTACCTGCCGGGCCCCGACGACATCTATGTCTCGCCCTCGCAGATCCGCCGCTTCTCGCTCCGCACGGGCGATACGGTGGAAGGCGAAATCCGCAGCCCCAAGGATGGGGAGCGCTATTTCGCGCTGCTGAAGGTTTCGACGGTCAATTTCGAAAGCCCGGACAAGGCCCGCCACAAGGTCCATTTCGACAATCTGACGCCGCTCTATCCCGACGAGAAGCTCGAGATGGAGGTGGACGATCCGACGCTGAAGGACCGCTCTGCGCGCCTCATCGACATCGTGGCGCCGCTCGGCAAGGGCCAGCGCGGCCTCATCGTCGCGCCGCCCCGCACCGGCAAGACGGTGCTTCTCCAGAACATCGCCCATTCGATCACGACCAATCACCCGGAATGCTATCTGATCGTGCTCCTGATCGATGAGCGGCCGGAAGAAGTGACCGACATGCAGCGCTCGGTGAAGGGCGAGGTCATCTCCTCTACCTTCGACGAGCCGGCGACGCGCCACGTCCAGGTTGCCGAAATGGTGATCGAGAAGGCCAAGCGCCTCGTCGAACATGGCCGCGACGTCGTGATCCTGCTCGACTCGATCACGCGCCTCGGCCGAGCCTACAACACGGTCGTGCCGTCGTCGGGCAAGGTGCTGACGGGCGGCGTGGACGCCAATGCGCTGCAGCGCCCCAAGCGCTTCTTCGGCGCAGCGCGCAATATCGAGGAAGGCGGCTCGCTGACCATCATCGCAACCGCGCTGATCGACACCGGCTCGCGCATGGACGAAGTCATCTTCGAAGAGTTCAAGGGCACGGGTAACTCGGAAATCATTCTCGACCGCAAGATCGCCGACAAGCGCGTCTTCCCGGCGATGGACATTCTCAAGTCCGGCACCCGCAAGGAAGAGCTGCTGGTCGAGAAGGGCCAGCTCTCCAAGATGTATGTGCTGCGCCGCATCCTCAACCCGATGGGCACGGTCGATGCCATCGAGTTCCTGATCGACAAGCTCAAGCAGACGAAGAACAACGGCGAATTCTTCGACAGCATGAATACCTGAGCGCCACACCGGATCGCGGTCTGAAACCTCAGTTTTTATTCACATCTCGTCGCTAGGGTGCTGTCCTGGCGGAAGGTGAGTGATGACTGGCGAAAGCGAATCCGAAGGGCATGCGGCATGGGTTCGTCCGCATATGGACTGGGGCAGCATCGTTTCGCGCGCGGCGATTTTCGAACAGGAGATCGACTTCAAGCTCGAAGCGCCGCTCACGCTTCATCGCGCGGTGTTTTTCGATATCGGCCATGGCGTGCCCGACGCGCCGCATCTGACCGTCTGAGCCTTATTCCGGCGCTGCCATCTTGCCGATGAAATCGGCGATGGTGTCGATGAGCCCTTGCGCCAGCGGCCGGGCGGGATCGGCATAGGTGCTGATATTTTCCGCGCGGTCGATGGGTGCGGATTTCAGCACATGGTTCATCTGTTCGACGGTGACGAAGGTCGCATCGGGCCGGGCCGCCGCGAGCAGCATGGCGTCGGCGGTGGGCACCTGCAGGTCATGCGAGCCGTGGATGATGAGCGCGGGAATGGTGAGCTTCGCAAATTCCCTTGCCGGGTCGTAGGCGAACCATGAAATGAGATAGGGCTGCACGCTTGGCCGGTAGAGAGGCGCGAGTTCGCGCGGCACATTGTCGTCCGTTTCGCCGCGCTTCAGCGTTTCGAGCAGTTCATCGGAGCGGCGCTTCAGCTCGTCGCTCATGCTGCTGCCGGAAATCTGCTCGCGGATGAGGTCGGGCGCGGGGCGGCCGACACCGGCGACCAGGACGATGCCCGAGACGTCGCGCTGTTGCGCGGTGAGGCTTGCAAGGAGCGCGCCCTCGCTATGGCCGATGAGAAAGAGGCGTGCATCCGGCAGTTCGGCTTGCAGGAAATCCGACCAGGCGAGCGCGTCCTCGACATAGGTCTCGGCACGTAGATCTGCCTCGTCGGGTGCGGCGGCAAAGCTGGCACCGACGCCGCGCTTGTCTATGCGGAGCGTTGCGATGCCCTTTGCGGCAAGCCCGTCCGCCAAGAGCTTCAGACTGTCATTCTCGCCTTCGGGGAAATTGCCGTTGCGGTCGGTCGGGCCGGAGCCCGGCAGGATCAGCGCCACATCGCGGGCCGCGCCCGTCAGCGGCAATGTCAGCGTGCCGTGAAGTGCGGCCCTGCCACCATCGATCTCGACCTCGCGCTGATTGAGGGCCTGTCCGAAGGCGGGTACGGCGAGGAGAAAGAGGGCGGCGGCGAGAGCGGCGATGCGTGTCACGGTTTCAGGTCTTTCCATCCGGGCCAGGCGCCTTCGCAGGCGGGGGCCGCATCATGCCGCTCAAACCATGACGCTTTCGAGGCGGCGTATTCCCTTGCGACGATGCGCGCGGGCACCGGCTCATCCAGCGCATTCGCCGCCAGAATGACCGTATCGTCCGGCTCGATGAGGTTCGCCCCCGTCATGGCCGTGCCGCAGCGCGAACAGAAGCTCCGTTCAAGGCCGGGCGAGGAACGATGGACCGTGAGGTGTTCCGCGCCGTCCCATGTCACTTCGTCGCGCATTGCCACGAAGAAGAAACCGGCATGGCCGCCCGCCGCCTTGCGGCACATCGAACAATGACATTCGACAATGCCGCTCATCCGCTTCACGCGGAAACGCACCGCGCCGCACAGGCAGGCGCCCTCTGTCACGGCACCAGTACGCTCGCGCCGACGGTCTTGCGCGCCTCGAGGTCGATATGGGCGCGGGCGGCTTCGGCGAGCGAGTAGCGCTGCTTCACCTCGATCTTCACCGCGCCCGATTTCACCACGGCGAAAAGATCGTCGGCCATCTCCTGCAGCGCGGTGGGCGACTTCGCGGCGTAGTGATACATGGTCGGCCGCGTGACATAGAGCGAGCCCTTCTGGGCGAGGATGCCGAGATTGA
Source organism: Parvibaculum sp. (assembly GCF_046297875.1). Taxonomy (GTDB): domain Bacteria; phylum Pseudomonadota; class Alphaproteobacteria; order Parvibaculales; family Parvibaculaceae; genus Parvibaculum. The sequence goes on from NZ_JBKBHD010000001.1 coordinate 932,119, forward strand.
CATCCGTCACGGGGCCCGACGCATTGCCGAAGCTGACGAGAAGGCCGAGCGGCGCGAGGCAGTCGAGCGAACCGATGAATGTCGACTTGCCGACGCCGTCATAGACGACGGGGAGTTTCCTGCCGCCGGTGATTTCAAGCACACGCTTTGCGACATCTTCCTTCGTGTAGTCGATCACATGATCGCAGCCATGCGCGCGGGCGAGCGCGGCCTTCTCCTCCGAGCTTGTCGTGCCGATGACGGTGGCGCCGAGATGCTTTGCCCATTGGCAGGCGATGAGGCCGACGCCGCCTGCTGCCGCATGCCAGAGGATCGTCTGGCCCTTTTCGACCCTGAAGGTCTGGCGGAGCAGGAACTGCGCGGTGAGGCCCTTCAGCATCATGGCGGCGGCCTGTTCGTGGCTGACGCCGTCCGGCACCTTGACGGCGCTGGCGGCGGCGACATTGTTTGCCTCCGCATAGGCGCCGGCCGGGCCCGACGCATAGGCGGCGCTGTCGCCTACCTTGAATTGCATCACGCCTTCGCCGACGGCTTCGACGATGCCCGATGCTTCCATGCCGATGCCGGAAGGAAGCGCCATGGGATAGAGCCCGGAGCGGTGATAGGTGTCGATGAAGTTGACGCCGATCGCTTTCGCGCGGACGGTGATCTCGCCGGGCTTCGGGGCCCCGAGCTCCACCTCGCGCAATGCCATTACTTCCGGGCCGCCGTTCGTGTCGATGCGGATTGCCTTTATCTTCGTCATTGGTCGTCTCCCGTTCCTGTTTTCCGATAGATCAGCGGCGTGCAATCGCGAGCGCGGCGCCAGAGGCGACAAGCACGCTGCCGGTGATCCGGTTTCTGATTTTCCGTGCGCGCGCGCCTTTCAGATAAGGCGCGAGCTTGCCCGCCATCACCGCGAATGTGCCGTCCGACAAGGTGGCAACCACGACGAAGGTGACAGCGAGAATAACGAGCTGCGGACCGGCAGGCGCAGACGCGCTGACGAATTGCGGAAAGAAAGCGGCGTAGAAGGCGAGCGATTTCGGATTGGTGACGCCGATGACGAAGCCACGCCGGTAAAGCGTCTGTGCCGATGCCTTGCGTTTCACGGCTTCGGGAAGTTCCGGATCTTCATAAGGCGCGCGGAAGGCCTGCACACCGAGCCAGACGAGATAGGCTGCGCCGATCAGTTTCACGGCATCGGCCCAGGGACCGAGTGCAGCAAGAAGCGGCGCGAGGCCCGCAAGAACCAGCGCCATATGAACGAGCAGCGCGCTCGATGTGCCGGCAAGGCCCGTCAGCGCAGCGCGCGGCCCGTCCGCGATGCCGCAGGCGACAAGCCATGTCACCACCGGCCCCGGCATGACGCAGAGGATGAGCGTTGCGGCAATGAAGCCGAGATAGAGTTCGAGAGACAAGATGCGTCACTCACGTTGAAAACCGGCGAGACTTTACCCCCCTTGAAGGAGGGTCGAACGAGCGGCAGCTCGTTCGGGGAGGGGGACTCCGCTCTCCCCGAACGTATCCTCTATCGATGCTCATCGCGGCAGGCACCGCGCCCCCTCCCCGAAAAATTCCGCACTGCGTTTGAATTTTTCGACCCTCCCTCAAGGGGAGGGTGGGAAGAGAGAGGTTGAATGCAGCTACCCCAGATGCCGGGCGAAGAATTTGAGCGTGCGGTCGTTCGCCTCCTCGGCCGTTGCCTTGTCGTAATGCGCGCCGCCGGGACGGGCAAAGGCGTGGTCCATGGCCGGGTAGCGGTGGATCGTGACATGGCGGTTGTCGTGAAGGCCCTTCACCACCGCTTCCTGCGCTTCCGGCGGCACGAACTCATCCTTGCCCGCGATGTGAAGCATCAGCGGCGCGTTGATCCCCTTCGCATCGGCAAGGCGGTTCTGGATGTTGACGCCGTAATAGCCGACGGACGCATCCGCATCCGTGTGGCAGGCGGTGAGATAGGCAAGCTGGCCGCCGAGGCAGTAGCCGACGGCGCCGATCTTGCCCGATGTCATGGGGCGCAGCGTTGAAATGGTGGTGGCGATATCCCTGACGCCGAGATCGACATTGAACTTGCCGAAGAGATCGAAGGCCTTTTTCCATTCGGCTTCGCTCTGGTCGGTGATGTCGATGCCGGGCTCGATCCGCCAGAAGAGATCCGGGCAGAGTGCCACATAGCCTTCTGCGGCCAGCCAGTCGCACAGTTCGCGCATAACCTTGTTGACGCCGAAGATTTCCTGGATGACCACGACACCGGGGCCGGTTCCGGATTTCGGTTTCGACAGATAGCCGGAAAAGCTGCCGTCGGGGCCCTTGATCGTGATGGTTTCGCCGCTCACTGCGCACCTCCTTGAGTATCGGGGAATATCGGAACCGGGACTCTAACGGTCCCGGTCCCCCGATGCGAGGGATGTGCAGCGAAATCCGTGGCGCCTTGTCAGGCGGCGCCGGCTTCCATATGGCGCGAAGGGAAGAGAAGTTTGGCGAGACGGCTCTGCGTCCGCGCTTCGATCTTGCCGTCGCCCTTGGCGGCGTCTTCGCGGCGAGCGGAGAGAGCGACATCGAAGGCGCTCACATAGCTCGTGGCATAATTGGCAAGGATGTTCATTTAATTCACCGTTTTGTCACGGGGAGGGAGGGGGTTATCCTGCTGCCTCGGCCCGTGTATCCTGTTTTAGTCTGGTCTATGGCGCTGATATGCGCTTTCGCCTGCCATAACTCAAACGATCTTTTTGCACCGCAGTTGTAAGAAAAACTAATATATGGCCACCCGCCGCCTGCCTTCTCTCAGAGCCCTGCGCGCCTTCGAGGCGGCGGCGAGGCATGGCAGTTTCTCGCAAGCCGCGCGGGAGCTGAACGTGACCCATGCAGCGGTCAGCCATCAGATCAGGGCGCTGGAGGAGGAACTCGGCGCGGCGCTGTTCCACCGCACGGGGCGGCATGTCGAACTGACCGACCGGGGGCGTAAGCTGCTGCCGGTGCTCTCGGCCGGCTTCGACCAGATGGCGGAAGCCTGGGCGCTGGCCGGCGCCAGGGACAGCGCGACGCTCACCGTTTCGGTCGAACCGTCCTTTGCGGCGCGCTGGCTGGTGCTCCGGCTCGGCAAGTTCAACCGCGCGCACCCCGAGATCGAGCTCCGGCTGCTGCCTTCCTCCGATGTCGTCGATTTCGCGCGCGAGGATGTCGATCTCGGCATCCGCTACGGGCTGGGCGGCTGGCCGGATGTGGTGTCGGAAAAATTGTTCGAGGCGACCGTCTATCCGGTCTGCTCACCCTTGCTCATCGACCCGAAGCGCCCGATCCGCAAGCCCGAAGACCTCAAATCCTATCCGCTGCTCCACGAAGAGACGATGCAGCACTGGGTGAACTGGCTCGAACAGGCGGGCGTGAAAAATCCGCGCTGGGCGGCGCGCGGGCCGCTTTTCATCGAGGCCTCGCTGGCGCTGCAGGCGGCGGCCGGCGGCCAAGGCGTTGCGCTTGCCAATGACACGCTCGCCATGGCTGATCTCGCGGAAGGTAAGCTGATCCGTCTTTTCGACATGGAGATGCCGGATGAGGAAGGCTATTGGCTCGTCTATCCCGAAGGGAGCCTGAAGAAGTCGAAGGTCCATGCCTTCTGGCGCTGGATCCGCGCGGAAGCGGGCCTCGGGAGCCCGGAGCATCCGAACCCGCCGGAGCCGCTGGCATCCGCCCGGAAGGCAGGGCGACCTTAAGCTAGAGATAAAATGCCAAATACGATGGTGAGCGTTATACCCAGAACACCAAAGCCGTAACTGATAAAGCGACTTATTCGAATTCGTGCCGCAGCGGCTTTGAGCACGGTTTCGCTTGCCTGGAACTCATCGAACATTCTCACAATATCGACGAGGTTGTTATCCTGAATCGTGGCGTATATCGCGTCTCTGTCGTTCCGGTTTTCTCGAGAGGTTGCGATCAGTTTCCTAACCTTGCTCAATTCTGCCAACAGTTTTGGGAGATCACGAAACTTATCTAAAACGACATCTGCTCCGATGCGATCAATAGCTATCCGGAGATCAGCCGTCATTTTTGAAGTTGCAGCATCGATTGCATCATGGCGAGCGCGGCAGCAATCGAAATGTGCATCGTCAAGCAGCTTTTTGGCTGTGTCGCGGTCTTTTTCGCGTTTGGGGAGAGCTTCTACTACTCTTCGGCCCGCGTATCGCAGTTCATAAATGGCGGGGTTTACGATTTCCCCGTTTACCTGTTCAGCGAGCTTTATTGCGCTTTCGGCTTTGTTCCATTCTTCGCAAAGCTCATTGAGCGCCGCTTCAATGTCTTGCTGCGACGTCATGGAAGATTAAGAAGCTGCTCGGGTGAGTTTGCGCAGATGCTCAATGTCTTTATCGGCGGCCTTTGATGCGCGATAAAGTCTTTCCGCGGACATATACCACCCATTCTGCGTCGATATGTTTCCGCGAGACTGGCGCGCGACTATGCGCTGCGAAGCCTTCTTCTTCGCAGCTTCGTAGCCCCTAAACAGAACCTTATCTACAACGGCGGAGAAAGACATTTGGTCATCCTGATTCGCAAAGGCGACGCGTTTACACGAAATGTCGCGAATGGTCAATCCTTCACAGCTTACGCTGACCTATCATCATCGTTTCTCTTTGCTAATATCTCGTCAAGGGAGCACCCCTTAACACATTGAAAATAAACGCGTCTATAGTTCGTCATTTTGGTGCGGACGTTCCAGACTGCACATTTAGAACGAATTAGCAACATATTATGACGAATAAAATATCCCCCGCTTCATTTCCTCGATCAGCGCGGCCGCATCCGTGACCGGGAGCGAGCAGGTTTCTCCGGCGCAGACATAGGCGGTCGGCTTGCCGTCCACCGCCGTCTTGCCTTGTGCCGGGTGGGAGGCGGGGAGCGACGCGCCGTCCGCGACGCGCATCAAAACGCGGGCAGGGCAGGAGACGGAGAAGGCGGCGCGGGCGAGGGGGGCGGTTTCTTCCGCGCTTCCGATCAGCACCACCTGCACCGGGCGGAGCCGCGTGTCGAGGCTCGCGATGAAGCTACCCAAGGGAAAGATGTTCTGCTGCAACTCGCCGGCAAAGGCGCGGATGAGCGCGTCGGCCTTTGCGAGATATTCGTCCTTCCCGGTCATCAGGCCGAGCCGCGTCAGCACGCCGGGCAGCACGCCGTTTGCGGCAGGCGTTGCATCGTCCGAAACCGTCCGCCTACGGATGATGAGGGCAGGGGCGTCGGAGGCGGTGAAGAAATAGCCGCCATTCACCGCGTCGGCGTACCACGCGTCGAGTTCCGCGATCAGGCTTTCGGCATCGGCCACATATGCCGTGTCCCCGGTCGCCTCGGCAAGCGCCAATGCGGCATCGGCCATATTGGCAAGATCGTCCGCCATGGCGAGGTGCTGCAAGCGGCCCTCGCGCCAGGCGTGGTGCAGGCGGCCATCAATTCGCATGGTGCCCATCACGAAGCGGAAGGCGGATGCCGCCATTTCCACCCATTCGCTTTCATTGAAGGCGGCGCCCGAGCGGGCAAGGGCGGCGATCATCAGCCCGTTCCAGTCGGCCAGCACCTTGTCGTCGAAGCCCGGATGGACACGCAGATCGCGCTCGACGAAGGCGCGCGCCTTCAACGGTTCGAGTGCGGCTTCTTCTTCGGCCGTCAGCGGCGCATCGGCGCGGGCGAGCCGATTGAGAATATTGGTCTCCTCCCAATTGCCCTCGGCCGAAACGTTGTAGGCCGCCTTGAAGAGGCCGGCTTCTGCCGGCGTGAAGAGATTGTCAATCTCGGCTTCGGACCAGACATAGAACTTGCCCTCGACGCCTTCGCTGTCGGCGTCCAGAGATGCGGCGAAGGCGCCGCCTTCCACGGTCATTTCCCGCGCCAGCCATTCGACCGTTTCGCGGATGCGGCGCTCGTAAAGCGGCTTCCGGGTCTCCTGCCAGGCGAGCGTCAGCAGGTCGATCAGCAGGGCATTGTCGTAGAGCATCTTTTCGAAATGCGGCGCGAGCCAGAACTCGTCCACCGAATAGCGCGCATAGCCGCCGCCCAGATGGTCGTAAATGCCGCCTTCCGACATATGGTCGAGGGCGCGCAGCACGGGCGCCGCGAAATCGTCGCGGGCCGTGCGCAGATGAACGCGCCAGAGAAGCGAGAGAAGGGGCACTTGCGGGAATTTCGGTGCGCCGCGAATACCGCCATGAACAGGGTCCATGATCTCCGCAAGTTTCTCCGCCACGATCACCGGCACTTCGGGTGTCGGCTCGCCGGGCCGCGCCGTCTCGGCCTGTTTCTTCAGCGCGTCTGTCAGCGCCGCGCGGTTCTTGTATACCTTGGCCGGCTCCTCGCGGAAGATGCGCGAGATTTCCTGCAAGACCTGCACGAAGCCGGGACGGCCGTAATTCGCTTCCTTCGGAAAATAGGTGCCGCCCCAGAAGGGTTCGCCATCCGGCGTCAGAAACATGGTCAGCGGCCAGCCGCCCTGCTGCCCGAGCATATGGAGCGCCGACATATAGATCGCGTCGATATCGGGCCGCTCCTCGCGATCGACCTTGATGTTGACGAAGTGCTCGTTCATCACGGCCGCCGTCGCCTCGTCCTCGAAACTTTCATGCGCCATGACATGGCACCAGTGGCAGGCGGCATAGCCGACCGATAGCAGGATCGGCTTCTTCTCCTTGCTCGCCGCGTTCAGCGCCTCTTCGCCCCAGGGCCGCCAATGCACCGGATTGTCCGCGTGCTGGAGGAGATAGGGGCTCGTTTCGTCGCGCAGGAAATTTCGTGACATGAGGGCTTTCGGACGGTTCACTTGGGCAATATTTGTTGCGGCAATGTGGGCCATAAGTGCGGCCCCGTCGAGAAAGAGATAAGGCGATGAAAGTCACAATCGATGTCGAACTGACGCCCGTCGAAGCGCGGCGGCTGATGGGCCTGCCGGATCTCGAACCGATGCAGCAGCGCCTCATCGCAGAGCTTGAAAAGCGCATGGCGTCCAACATGTCCTATGTCGATCCCGAGCAGATCGCGAAGGCGATCATGCCGGTGGGCGCGCAGGGGCTCGAGCAGTTCCAGAGCCTGCTCTGGGGCATGGCGCAGACGGCGATGGGCGGAGCCAAGAAACCGGCTGCGAAAAAAGACGGCGCGAAGAAAGAATCCTAGGCGCACAAGCAACGGATCGATTCGGAGTGGAAACGATTTACGCCCTGTCGTCTGCGGCGGGACGCGCCGGCATTGCCGTGTTGCGTCTTTCGGGCCCGCATGTGCGCCGTGCTGTCGCCGCGCTGACCGGGCGCGGGCCGGGGCGGCCGCGCGCCGCGGAACTGCGGCGGCTCAGCGACCCCGAAACCGGCGCCGCGCTCGACCGGGGACTCCTTCTGTTCTTCGAGGCGCCCCACAGTTTCACAGGCGAGGATGTCGCGGAGTTTCACGTGCATGGCGGGCGCGCTGTCGTGGCCGCGGTGCTCGCGGCGCTTGCGAAGATCGAAGGCTTGCGGGCGGCGGCGCCCGGCGAGTTCACGCGGCGCGCATTCGAGGCGGGAAAGCTCGATCTCACGGAAGTCGAAGGGCTTGCCGATCTCATCGATGCCGAGACGGAGGCGCAGCGCGCCCAGGCGCTCCGCCAGATGGAAGGCGCGCTTGGGAGCCTGTACGAGGGTTGGCGCGCGCGGCTGATGAAGGCGCTGGCCTATGCCGAAGCCGAAATCGACTTTCCCGATGAGGAAGTGCCGGGGGATCTCATTGAAAAGCTCGGGCCGGAGATTGCCGCGCTGGCGGCGGAGATTGCCGCCCATCTCAATGATGGCGGCAAGGGCGAGCGGCTTCGCGACGGTGTCGAGGTCGCCATTGTCGGGCCGCCCAATGCGGGGAAGTCGAGCCTCCTCAACCGGCTCGCAAAGCGCGACGCGGCGATCGTCTCCGGCGAGGCCGGGACGACACGGGATGTACTCGAAGTCCGGCTCGATATTGGCGGTGTGCCGGTGACGCTGGCCGACACGGCGGGCCTTCGGGAGGCGGGTGGCGAAATCGAGCGGGAAGGGGTGCGCCGCGCGCTCGCAATGGCGGAGGCGGCGGACCTCCGCATTGTCGTCGCGGCGCCAGATGCGGGCGGCGATTTCGCGCTGGCGCGGGGGGACGATATCCGCGTCTTCAACAAGCTCGATCTCGCGGGCGAGGTTCCGGCGGGTGCGATTGGCGTGTCGGCGCTGACGGGGGCGGGGCTTGAGCGGCTGGAAGCGGCGCTGCAAGATCGGATCGGCGCAGCCTTTGAGGCGCGCGAGCATCCCGTCATCACAAGGGCGCGGCACCGCGAGGGGCTTCGCGATTGCATGGTGTCGCTCGACCGGGCGGGGGAGGCCCTCGGGCGCGGGCTCGATGCGGAGCTGGTGGCGGAGGATTTGCGGCTCGCGGCGCGGGCGCTCGGCCGGATCACGGGGCGGGTCGATGTGGAAGACCTGCTCGATGTGATCTTTCGCGATTTCTGCATCGGGAAGTGAAGGCCCCTCACCCTTCCGCCGTCTGCGACGGCTCCCTCCCTCTCCCCGGAGGGGAGAGGGAAGGGTGAGGGGCGCGCTGTTTCACGTGAAACATGAGGAATCACCGAATCTGATTCCTTGACAAGCACTTGCGGGAGGATCCTCAACTTGGTGGAATCGTGATTCGACTCTGTGGAAAAGTTTGACGCGGGATGCGAGGGCGGTTATTGCTCTGCGCAATCTGGCCCGTGAATCCGTTCCTACGGCCACAAGCACTTTTGCTTTTTTGGCATTTCTCCTCCTTCGGTGTTATCGATGACGCGCGAATTCGATGTGATCGTGATCGGCGGCGGCCATGCGGGCTGCGAGGCGGCATCTGCCGCCGCGCGGGCAGGCGCGCGGACGGCGCTCATCACCCACAAGATCGCGACCATCGGCGAGATGTCCTGCAACCCTGCCATCGGAGGGCTTGGCAAGGGCCATCTGGTGCGCGAGGTCGATGCGCTGGACGGCCTGATGGGGCGGATCGCCGATGCGGCTGGCATCCAGTTCCGGCTGCTGAACCGGCGCAAGGGCCCGGCCGTGCGCGGCCCCCGCGCCCAGGCCGACCGGAAGCTCTACCGGCAGGCGATGCAGGAGGCGATCCTCAATCACCGCAATCTCGAGGTGATCGAGGGTGGTGTCTCCGATCTCATGGTCGAGGGCGGGGAGGTGCGGGGCGTCATCACCGAGGATGGACGCCAGTTCCGCACGCGGTGCGTGGTGCTGACCACGGGCACGTTCCTCCGGGGAATGATTCATATTGGGACAGAGCGCATTCCGGCGGGCCGGGTTGGCGAGGCGCCGGCGCTCGGCCTGTCCGACCGTCTCTACGGGCTCGGCCTCAAGCGCGGCCGCCTCAAGACCGGGACGCCACCGCGGCTTGCGGCGGACAGTATCGATTGGGCCTCGCTCGAGGAGCAACCGGGCGACAATCCGCCGGTGCCGTTCTCCTTCCTCACGCGGGAGATCACGACGCCGCAGGTCTCCTGCCATATCACGCGGACGACCGAAACAGGGCACCGGATCATCGAGGAGAACCTGAAATTCTCCCCGGTCTATGCGGGCCGGATCGAAGGGGTGGGGCCGCGCTATTGCCCTTCCATCGAGGACAAGGTGGTGCGCTTCCGCGAGCGGGACAGCCACCAGATTTTTCTTGAGCCGGAAGGGCTCGACGACGACACGATCTATCCGAACGGGATTTCGACGGCGCTGCCGGAAGAGGTGCAGCTTGCCTTCCTCAAGACCATTCCTGGGCTTGAGAAGGTCGCGATGAAGCGCGCCGGCTATGCCATCGAGTATGACTATATCGACCCACGGGAACTGACGCCGGTGCTCGAAGCAAGGAAGCTGCCGGGGCTTTATCTTGCGGGCCAGATCAATGGCACCACGGGCTATGAGGAAGCGGCGGCGCAGGGTCTTGTAGCGGGCCTCAATGCGGCGCTGGCCGCCAAGGGCTCCGATCCCTTCATTCTCGACCGGGCGGAAGCCTATACCGGCGTGATGATCGACGATCTTATCACGCGGGGTGTTTCCGAGCCCTATCGCATGTTTACCTCGCGGGCCGAATACCGGCTGACGCTCAGGGCCGATAATGCCGATCAGCGGCTGACCGGGGCGGGGATTGCCGCGGGCGTCGTGGGCGAGGCGAGGGCGGAGGCTTTCCAGGCCAAGGAAGTGGCTCTGGAGGCTGCGCGGGCGCTGTGTGGCGGGCTGTCCGCGTCACCGAGCGAACTTGCCCGGCAGGGGCTCAAGGTCAATCAGGACGGTGTTGCGCGCTCCGTGGGCGATCTGCTGGCCTATCCGGATGTCGATATGGCGCGGCTTGGGGCGATCTGGCCGGATTTGCAGGCGATTGAGCCCCATATCGCCGAGCAGGTGGAGATCGAGGCGCAGTATTCGGGCTATCTCGACCGGCAGGAGGCCGATATCAGGGCTTTCCGCAAGGATGAGGGGCTGACGCTGCCTTCTGGCATCGATTATTCGGCTATTTCGGGGCTTTCCATTGAGGTGCGGCAGAAGCTGGCAGCGGCGCGGCCGGCCACGCTTGGTCAGGCGGCGAGGGTGGACGGCGTGACCCCGGCGGCGCTCACAACGTTAATGATTCACGTGAAACAAAAGCGCACAGCTTGAGGCCTACATCTAGTATGGCCCAACATATAGTGTCCGGTAGCTCCCAAGTCATTGATGCGGAATCCTTTTCCGCCGCGACACATGTTTCACGTGAAACAATTGCCCTGCTCACGCAATACGAGTCTCTGCTCCGGAAGTGGCAGAAAAGCATAAATCTCGTCTCGGCGGCGACGCTGGAGGAGCTTTGGCGACGTCATATGCTCGATTCTGCCCAGTTGGCGGGACTCGCGCCCGATGGGGCGCTGCGCTGGGCCGATCTCGGCTCCGGTGGCGGATTTCCGGGGCTGGTCGTGGCCATTCTGCTCAGGGAGAGGCCCGGTTTCGAGATGCATCTGGTCGAAAGCGACCAGCGGAAATGCGTCTTCATGCGGGAGGTGATCCGCGTGACAGGGGCGCCCGCAAAGGTCCATAATGCGAGGATCGAGGCCTTTACCGAAGGGGCAGGGGTTTTCGATGTGGTTTCGGCCAGGGCGCTGGCGCCGCTGCCCCGGCTGTTCGGCTGGGCGGCTCCGCTATTCGGCCCCTCCACGCTGGGCCTCTTTTTGAAGGGGCAAGGACTACAGGACGAATTGACCGAAGCCCGGAAACAATGGATATTCGAGGCTGAACATTCCCCCAGTCAGTCGGACCCCGGCGGTTCCGTGCTGAAGGTGAGAGGCCTCCATGGATCAGACCGACAAGACGCTGGTAGCTGACGCGGCAAAGGCAGCCGCTTCCATTCCTTCCACGCAAGGCACTACCGGGTCGGACCGGCTTGTTGCTCCGTCCACGGATCGTCCGCGCATTCTCGTCGTCGCCAATCAGAAGGGCGGCGTCGGCAAGACAACCACGGCCATCAATCTCGGCACCGCACTTGCCGCTGTCGGCGAGCGCGTGCTGATCGTCGATCTCGACCCGCAGGGCAATGCCAGCACGGGCCTAGGCATCACGACGGCGGAACGCAAGGTGTCGGCTTATGATGTGCTGATCGGTGCTGCGCTTATTGAAGATGCGGTGGTGCCGACGAAAGTGCCCGGCCTCGATATTGTTCCGTCCACGATGGATTTGCTTGGCGCCGAGCTGGAGCTTGCAACGGTGCAGCGCCGCTCGCACCGGCTGCGCGATGCGCTGGCGCGGATGCCGCGCAATGGCAAGCAGCGCGAGACGAGCGATGCCGAAAAGGCGATGACGGCACGGCCCTATTCCTATCTGCTGATCGACTGCCCACCCTCGCTGAACCTGCTCACCATCAATGCGATGACGGCGGCGGATGCGATCCTGGTGCCGCTGCAATGCGAGTTCTTCGCACTGGAAGGTTTGAGCCAGTTGCTGCGCACGGTGGAGCGGGTCAAGACCAGCCTCAATCCGCGGCTCGAAATTCAGGGCATCGTGCTCACCATGTTCGATCAGCGCAACAAGCTGTCGGATCAGGTGGCGAGCGATGTGCGCACCCATCTCGGCGACAAGGTCTATCGCACGGTCATTCCGCGCAATGTGCGCATCTCGGAAGCGCCGTCCTATGGCAAGCCGGCGCTGGTCTACGATCATCGCTGCGCCGGCTCCAAGGCCTATATGAAACTCGCGGCGGAAATGATCCAGCGCGAGCGGGCGATCCGCCGTTCGGCGGCATGATTTTCGGGATTCGTCAGGGCAGGGGGCTGACCCGTCTGAAGAAAATCTCTTAACCGTTTGAAACCATTTGAAAATGGGTCATACGAGGTAGGGCTGGAGGCCGCGAAACCCGAATTTTCCGCCATTGTTGGCGGGTAGGGCCGGCGCTACCGGATGTGCGGTCAAAAGTGCTAGAGTGGCGGCCAGAGGCGGACAGGATCTTGACGGAAGGCATTGGAAGGGAAGCGATGGCAATGGCAGAGGATACACCCAGCCGGCTCGGACGTGGTCTTGCGGCGCTGATCGGCGAGGACACCGCCTTTGCGCTGGGCGACAGGGAAGCGCCTGCCCCGCGCGGCGTGCGCGAGGTGCCGATCGAGTTCCTGCGGCCCAACCCCTTCCAGCCGCGCCACACCTTCCGGCCGGAGGATCTTGAAGACCTCGCCAACTCTGTGCGCGAGAAGGGCATCCTGCAGCCGATCGTCGTCAGGCCCGTTGCCGGTGAGGCAAATGCCTTCGAGATCGTCGCGGGCGAGCGGCGCTGGCGCGCGGCCCAGGCCGCGCAGCTCCATCAGGTGCCGGTGATCGTCAAGGAACTGAGCGACGCCGAATCGCTCGAAATCGCAATCATCGAAAATGTGCAGCGCGCCGATCTCAACGCCGTCGAAGAGGCGGCGGGCTATGAACGGCTGATGCAGCAGTTCGATTACACGCAGGAGAAGCTGTCGAAGCTGATCGGCAAGAGCCGTTCCCATGTCGCCAATACGCTGCGGCTGCTCTCGCTGCCCGATGGCGTGCGCGGGCTGATCGAGGAAGGCAAGCTCACGGCCGGTCAGGCGCGGCCGCTGATCGGCCATGAGCGGGCCGAGGATTTTGCGCGCGAGATCGTCGCCCGGGGATTGTCGGCCCGCGAGGCGGAAGCGCTGACACGGAAAGCCGAGGCGCCGTCGCATGCGGGCACGAAGCCCAAGGCGCTGCCGAAGGCAGAGAAAGATGCCGACACGCTGGCGCTGGAAAAAAACATTTCCGACCAGCTTGGCCTCAAGGTCGAGATTTCCTATTCGGGCGAGAAGGGCGGCGAGGTGAAAATCGCCTACAAGACGCTCGAACAGCTCGACGAGATCTGCCGCCGTCTCGCCGGCCGCCCAGCGCAGAAGATGCAGCACTAGGGATCGTCCGGATACGGAGGAGTGGCCCCGCTCTCGCGAGCGCAGAACCTGGCCGCTTCCCTCACCCTTCCCACCACCGCTTCGCGCCGGCGGGCCCCTTCCCTCTCCCCGAAGGGGAGAGGGAGATATGCAGATTGTCCTGACCTAGACAAATTCACCTTTCCCTTTCCCCATAGGGGAGAGGGAGGGAGCGGGCGCTAGCCCGCGGAAGGGTGAGGGGGCCCGGCGGTTCAGCGTTTTCCGGCGCGCGCGCCCTGTGCAATCCGCAAAAGCGTCTGGCCGCAGATCGCGGTGTCGGGCTGGCCGGCGCTCTTGCACTGGATTTCCGCTTCGAGCACGAGGGCGAGGGCGCGGTCGAGTTTCTTCCGGTTCCAGCCACGTATTTGTCTTTGTACGGAGTTTTTCCGGCTGAAATGGACAGGCGGGCGGAAGCCCCGCATCGCGCCGTCGATGTCGCTCCCGGTTTCGATCCGCGCTGCGGCGAGATGCAATTGCGTCAGATGGCGCGACAGCGCATTCAGGATCGCAATGGCATTTGTGTCGGCGGCGCGGGCGCGCGAGAGGGCCGTGTCGAGGCTGTCCATATTGCCTTCCATCGCCGCGTCGATCACCTCATCGAGGCTTGAGCCCGCATTGTCGCCGACACTTGCGCGGGCATCGTCGAGCGTCACCTCGCGCTTTTCGCCGGGCTTGCCGGGCCCCGCATAAAGGATCAGCTTTTCGAGTTCGTTCTGCGTCACGCCGCGATCGGAGCCGAGATTGTCGAGCAGATATTGCAGCGCCGCCGGTTCGGGCGCGAGGCCTTCGGCGGCAAGCCGGGTGCGGATCACGCCTTCCAGCGCGCCCCGGTCGTCGGCATAGCACGCAATAGCAGCGGCATTCTCCGCACCTTCAAACAGGAGCCGCAGGGATGACCGCGGCCCGAGTTCGCCTGCCTCCACTAGCACTAGCGCATCGCCCGCGGGGCCGCCCAGAAACCCGTCGAAAATCTTCGTGAGGCCGTCCGCTGCCCCGCGCACCCGCACGATGCGGCGTCCGCCCAGCATGGAAATGGCGGCGGCCTCGTCGGCGAGACGCGCCGGATCGCTCCTGAGGTCGCTGTCGGAGAGTTCGGCAATGCGGAACGGATCGGCAAGATCCTCCACCACCGTCTTCATCATGGTCTTGATGCGCGATGTGACGAGGCCGGCATCCGGCCCATAGACGAGGATCGCGACCGCCTTCGGATCGGGCTTCGCGACGAAACGGTCGGCTTCGCGGGGCGCGATCTTCACGGGATCAGCCGCCCGCGCGGGCCTGGCGGTCGAAATGAACCGAAAGCTGCAGCTTGATGTCGTCGGCAATGGCGCGCGCGATGCGGCTTTCGGCATCCTGTGCGGCGACGATATTGGCGAATTCGCTGTCGACGAGGTTATAGGAGGAGCGCGAACGCGCGGTCGAGCGCATCACCACCTTGTTCGTCGCCGTGTCGACGAGACGGAAGGGCACGACCATGACGAGATTGCGCCGCGTCACTTCCGCGTCGCGCTCGATGGCGAGATCCTCGTCATAGACAGTGGGCGCAAGCTCGACGACATAGGCCGGGTTGGAGGGCGGATTACCGGAGCTCGAAAGCAGATCGAGCAGGTTGAACTTCAGCTCGCGGCCGAGCCGGGTGTCCGGCGCGCGGACATCGAGCGCGGAAAGGTCGGCGGAGACGGAAGCCGAATTGCGCTCTGCGTAAAGCGGGGTGAAACCGCAGGAGGCGATCGCCGGTGCCGTGAGCAGCAGGAAGGCGAGCGCCAGCCACTGCGCGCCGGACCCCAAGCGGTCAGACAACGATGTTGACGATCTTGCCCGGCACGACAATGACTTTCCGGACGGGTTTTCCATCGAGCGCCTTCTCCACCTTGTCGAGGGCGAGCGCGGCGCGCTCCACCGTTTCCTTGTCCGCGTCCCGGGCGATGGTCAGCTCGTCGCGGCGCTTGCCGTTCACCTGCACGGCAATCGTAACGGAGTCTTCCACGAGGAGGGCCTTGTCGGCAACCGGCCATTCGGTGCCGGTGAGCGGCACGTCATGGCCAAGGGCCGCCCAGCATTCTTCCGCCAGATGCGGCATCATCGGCCCGACGATCTGAACCAGCAGTTCGACGGCCTCGCGACGGACCCATTTCGCGGCCTCGCCCGTCTCCGAGAAGCCCGAAATCGCATTGGCAAGCTCATAGACGCGGGCGACCGCGCGGTTGAAGCGCAGGTTCTCGATGTCGTCGCCGGCAGCGGCCAGCGCCTGATGGGCGGCGCGGCGCAGCGCCAGCTCGTCTTCGGAGAAAGAGGCGGGCAGGGCGGCGCCCTTCGCAGACAGGTCTTCGGGCTTTTCCGTCACCATGCGCCAGAGGCGCTGCGTGAAGCGCCATGCGCCTTCGGCACCCTGATCGGTCCATTGCACGTCGCGGTCGGGCGGGCTGTCCGACAGCATGAACCAGCGCGCGGTGTCGGCGCCATATTTCGCGATGATGTCTTCGGGGTCGACCGTGTTCTTCTTCGACTTCGACATTTTCTCGACGGAGCCGATGGCGACGGGCGAGCCGTCGTCGAGGCGCCTTGCCACACGCTTGCCGTTCACCGTCTCGATCGAAATGTCGGAAGGCGCGACCCAGCGGCCTGCCGCGTCGCGATAGGTCTCGTGGTTCACCATCCCTTGCGTGAAGAGGCCGGCGAAGGGCTCCTCGGCGGCAACATGGCCGGTGCGCTTCATCGCGCGGTTGAAGAAGCGGGCATAGAGAAGATGCAGGATCGCGTGTTCAATGCCGCCGATATACTGATCGACGGGAAGCCAGTGTCCGACGAGTTCCTGCACGGTCGGCGTCGTGGCGCGCGGCGCGGTGAAGCGCGCGTAATACCAGGAGCTGTCGACGAATGTGTCGAAGGTGTCGGTCTCGCGTTCGGCCTTCGCGCCGCATTCCGGGCAATCGACGTGTTTCCATGACGGGTGGCGGGCGAGCGGATTGCCGGGCCGGTCGAAGGTCACATCGTCGGGCAGCGTCACCGGCAATTGATCGCGCGGCACGGGCACCACGCCGCAGCTCTTGCAATGAATGACAGGAATCGGGCAGCCCCAGTAGCGCTGGCGCGAAATGCCCCAGTCGCGCAGGCGGTAATTGATCGTGCCCTGGCCGAGCCCAAGCTGCTCGAGCCTTTCGATGGCGGCGCGCTTGGCGGCCGTCACGTCGAGCCCGTTCAGGAAATCCGAGTTCACGGCCACGCCGTCACCGGTGAAGGCGTCCTTGCCGGCGATGAGTTCAACCGCCCACGACGCATCGCCCGCGCGGTCCTTCGGCGTGACGACGGGCAGGATCGGGAGCCCGTATTTCTTCGCGAAGTCGAAGTCGCGCTGGTCATGGGCGGGGCAGGCGAAGATCGCGCCGGTGCCATATTCCATCAGCACGAAATTCGCGACATAGACCGGCAGCGTCTTTCCCTCGATGAAGGGATGGCGCGCCTTGAGGCCGGTGTCGAAGCCCATCTTCTCCGCCGTCTCGATCGCCTCTTCGGAGGTGCCGATGCGGTCGCATTCGCGCACGAATTCGGCAAGCGCGGGATTGTCTTTCGCGAGCGCCTGGGTCAGCGGATGATGCGGCGAGAGGGCGCAAAAACTTGCGCCGTAAAGCGTATCCGGACGTGTCGTGAAGATTTCGAGACGATAGCCGCTGTCGCCCGGCACGCCATCGACCGGGAAAAGCACGCGCGCGCCTTCCGACCGGCCGATCCAGTTGCGCTGCATGAGGCGCACCTTTTCCGGCCAGCGATCGAGCGTGTCGAGACCTTCGAGAAGCTCGTCGGCGAAATCGGAAATCTTCAGGAACCACTGCGTCAGTTCGCGGCGCTCGACAATGGCGCCGGAGCGCCAGCCGCGGCCCTCGATCACCTGCTCATTGGCGAGTACGGTGTTGTCGACGGGGTCCCAGTTGACCATGCTCTTCTTGCGGGCGACGAGGCCCGCTTCCAGCATGTCGAGAAAGAGCGCCTGCTCCTGGCCGTAATATTCGGGATCGCAGGTCGCGAATTCGCGGCTCCAGTCGATGGCAAGGCCGATCGATTTCAGCTGCTCGCGCATCGCGGCGATGTTGCCGTAGGTCCAACCCTTCGGATGGTCGCCCTTTTCCATAGCGGCGTTTTCGGCCGGCATGCCGAATGCGTCCCAGCCCATCGGGTGCAGCACGTTGAAGCCGCGGGCCTTGCGATAGCGCGCGATGGCGTCGCCGATCGTGTAGTTGCGGACATGGCCCATATGGATGCGCCCCGACGGGTAGGGGAACATCTCGAGAACATAGTATTTCGGGCGGGGGTCGTCCGGGCCGCCGGTCAGGAAGTCGCCGCGCTCCTCCCAGATCCTCTGCCATTTCGGTTCGACGGTGCGGGCATTGTAACGTGTGGACATGGCCGGGTGCGTGGCCCCGCCGCATGGCGGGGCGCCTTTCTGGAGGGAGGCCTTGAGGGGCCCCGATTATCGCCGTTCAGAGGCCTCGATCGTGTTGATGCGAAGCTGGCGCGCACGCACCAGGATCGCATTCTCGATCTGGAGCGCGGTGGCGGGCGCCACGCGGGCATCCGCCCAGTCGCCGCGTTCGTCACGGGCCTGACGGAAAACCGCGACCTTCACGCCGTCCGCCCGCAAGCGCCGGTCGAGAATATAGACCGTGATCTTGAAGCGCTCGTTCTCGGCATTGGGGTCACGATACCAGTCCGTGATGATGACGCCGCCAAAGGGATCGGCGGAGGCCAGCGGCATGAAGGAGATGGTGTCGAGCGAGGCGCGCCACAGGAAGCTGTTGACGCCGATACCCGACCCCGCCGCATCGTCGGAGCTGCCGCCGAAGAGCTTGAGGCCCTCCTCGCCAAAAATCGATTCGCGCTGGCGCTCGCCGGTCGGATTGTTGGGTCCGCCGGTGCCTGTGGGCTGGCCGGGGAAGTTGGAGGTCGAGGGGCCGCAGGCCGTCAGGCCAAGGGTTGCCACAAGGAAAATGGCCGCAGCGGTGGATTTCGCGCGTGTCAGAGCGGGGTAGGTCATCGATTTACGGCAAGCCTCTCGCGTTACGCCCCTCAAATCCGCCGGTACTTGGGTCTAAGGCCCGCGGAGAGCAGTTGAATGTCGCCTAGTGCCGCCTTTAAAAATGGCGGCGCGTCTTTATAGCGAGAGAAGGCCCGGTCCCGCAATCACGCAGATTTCGGTGTGTCTTTCATGCCCGTCCGGCAGCTGCTTCAGGCCGGGCCGGACAGGGTCTGCGCGGGGTGGCCCCGGTCCCGGAGTGTGTCTCCGGAGGCACACATTTTACCCGCCCGCGAGGTGCGGACAAGCCGGTGCCGGGTGAGGGATTGCGCGGCGCAAAAATGAAAGCCTGCCTCGTTTGACTGCATTCTTTGCTTGCCGGGACGCCGATCCCGCACCGGCGCCCGGCTGCGAATCAAGGCAGGCCGCCGGTTTTGTGCCATTTGCGCAACATGCGCTGACATTCCTTCGTCATGGGGACCGGTGTGCTTGACCCGGCGCGGTTATCAACGGATTAATCGGGTTACGCGCTCGGGGGGCAGTTTCTTCAGTCGGCCCGGCGATGGACGCAGTCACAGAACATTCCTTTCGGGGGACATTCTTCTGCGGCTCGTACAAATGGAACAGCTCTTAGCTGATACTGCGAGGAACACATGAAAAAGACTCTCCTTGGGACGACCGCTCTCGTCACCGCCGGCCTGATCGCCGGCCCGGCGCTCGCGAGCGATCCGCTCAAAGTCACGGTCGGCGGCACCGTCACCGCTGGCTTCTACGTCATCGATCATGACGACTTCGGCGCGACGACGTTCAACGACACCGCCGTGAAGCTCGTTGCCCGTAACATCGACATCAATGCCGAAGGCACGCTCGACAACGGCATGGTTGCCGGTGTCCTCGCGACGCTTTCGCTCACCGACGACTGGAACGTCTTCGGCCAGCAGAACGATGCCCGCTTCCGCGAACTCTTCGCCTACCTCGAAGGCGGCTTTGGCCGTTTCGAAATCGGCGGCACGGACGGTGCGGCCTTCAAGATGCACTACACCTCGCCCTGGTTCGTTCCGGGCAATGGCGTGGACAGCCCGAACATCCTGAACGTCAACGACACGTCGTATTATGGCTTCCGTCACTCGACGTTCTCGCTGATGGCTGCCGATGCGAACAAGGTGACCTACTTCACCCCGCGTTTCGCCGGTTTCCAGCTCGGCCTCTCCTTCACGCCGGAAACCACCTATAACGGCCCGACGGCGAACGGCCTCGGCGTTGTCACGAACAACACCTCGATCGAAGATGTGTTCGAAGTGGCGCTCAACTATGCCGGTTCCTTCGGTGGCGTCGATCTTGGCCTCTCGGGCTTCTACGTCACGGGTGACTCGCCGATCGCTGCTTCTTCCAGCCCGGAAGAATGGGGCTTCGGTGCCAATGTCGGCTTCGGCGGCTTCACCATCGGTGGCGCCTGGTACCAGTCGGAAGACCTCGGGTTCGGCGTCTCCGTCCCGCTCCCCGCGACCTTGGGCGTGGAACAGGAAGTCTGGACGCTCGGCGTGTCCTACGCCACGGGTCCGTGGACGGTCGGCCTTGCCTATCTCCAGAACGAGAACTCGGCTGCTGGCGGCTTCAGCGAAGAAGCCAAGACCTGGCAGGCCGGTGGCGGCTACAATCTCGGCTCGGGCGTCGATATCGGCCTCGACCTGCAGATGACGGACGTCGAACTCTTCGGCGGTGCCGAGTACGACGCGAAGTCGGCCGGTCTCGTCCTCTCGGTTTCGTTCTAATCGCTTCGGCGACGAACGTTCCCAAGGGAACAGAACATTTGAAGAGCGGGCTTTCGGGCCCGCTCTTTTTCTTTGTGCCGCCGCTCTGGTTCTTTGTGCCGCAGTTCTGGTTTTTGCGCGCCCGGCTTGCTAGGACAAGGCATCCGACAAGACGAGGAACGACAAGATGGGCGCCCTGATCTGGCTTGCCTCCTACCCGAAATCCGGCAACACTTGGATGCGGAGCTTCCTGCACAATCTGTTCAGGAACAGCCAGAAGCCGGTCAGCGTCAATGAGATCGACGATTTCTGCCTTGGCGGCTCGACATCGTTCTGGTACCGCAAATATACGGCGACGCCGCCCGAACAGTTGAGCGAGGAAGAGGTCGCCCGCTACCGGATGCAGGTGCAGCGCGATTTCACCACCGTCTTTCCCGACTCGGTTTTCGTCAAGACGCATGACTATCTCGGCGAATATGCCGGCGTGCCGCTGCAGAACATGGAAGTGACGGCCGGTGCGATCTATATCGTGCGCAACCCGCTCGATGTCGTGATTTCGATGGCCCCGCATTTCGGGATCACGCTCGAAGAGGCGATCACATCGCTGGCGAACGAAGATGCCGGGACGAGCCAGAACGACACTCATGTGCCCGAGCATTACGGCTCATGGTCCACGCATGTGCGCACCTGGACGAGGCGGCCGAGCCCCGGCCTTCTCGTGATGCGCTATGAGGACATGCTCGACAAGCCGAAAAAGAGCTTCAAGACCGTCACGAATTTCCTCGGGCTGAAACCCTCGCCCGAGCGGCTGGACAGGGCGATCCGGTTTTCCTCTTTCAAGGTGCTGAAGGCACAGGAGGAGAAAGAGGGATTCAAGGAACGGCCGCAGACTTCGAAGTCCTTTTTCCGCGAAGGCAAGCGCGACCAGTGGCGCGAGAAGCTGACGCCCGATCAGGTGCGCCAGATCATTGCCGTTCATCACGAGCAGATGGCGCGCTTCGGCTATATTCCCGAGGATTACCGCGACGCCGTGCCGTCCTCATCGGCTGCCACGGCCTGACACCGCGCAAGCGAAACGGAGCGGCAGAAATTCATGGGCGCGTTGATCTGGCTTGCTTCCTATCCGAAGTCCGGCAACACATGGATGCGCATCTTCCTGCTCAACCTGTTGCGCGACAGGGACGAGCCGCTCGACATTAACAAGATGGCGGGTCTGAGCCCGATGGATTCCGCGCGCGTCTGGTATGAGCCATTTGCGCGCGCGCCGCTCGACCGGCTTTCCGAGCCCGAGATTGCGAAGCTCCTTCCGCTGGGGCACAAGCGCATCACCGAAATCAGGCCCGATCCCGTCCTCGTCAAGACGCATAACTTCTTCGGCAACTGGCGCGGCGTACCGCTGCATACGGGTGCCGTTTCGGCGGGCGCCATCTATATCGTGCGCAATCCGCTCGATGTCGCCATTTCCGTTCGCGGTCATTTCGGGATGAGCGATCTCGACCGGGCGATTGCCTATATCGCGAACGAGAATGTTGGTGCGCGGATGACGGATGAGAGGATGCCGGAATTCTATCGAAGCTGGTCGGGTCATGTGCGGAGCTGGACGGAAAGGCCCAGCCCGAAAATCCAGGTCGTGCGCTATGAGGATCTCGTGGCCGCGCCGGAAACCCACTTTGCGCGCGTCGCCCGGATTCTCGGGATACCGGCGAGCGACGCACAGATCGAACGCGCGATCCGCTTTTCCGCCTTTGACCGGCTGCAGAAACAGGAGGCCGAACAGGGCTTCATCGAAAGGCCGGAAAAATCGGAGAGTTTTTTCCGAGGCGGGAAAAGCGGCGCATGGCGCGATGTGCTGACGCCCGAACAGGTGACGCGCATCGTCGCCGATCACCGCGAACAGATGGCGCGGTTCGGCTATATTCCCGAAGGCTATTGAGCGTCAGCCGAGAAAGCCGATGCCGGCGATGCCTGCAGCGCCCGTGCCTTGCAGGCGGCGGACCTGTCTTTCGCCGACAATGCCGCCCAGTGCATAGGGCGCGAGGCCGAGGCTTGCCGCGAGGCGGGCGAGCTGCGCGAAGCGGACGATGCCGAGCGGCTTTGCGCCTGCATGGCTTTTCGTTGCAAAGACCGGCGAGATCAGCACGGCATCGGCACCCGCCAGTGCCGCGCGCCGGATCGCGGCTTCGGAATGGCAGGCAGCGGTCAGCGCCATGCCGGGGGGACGGTTGCGGCGCCCGATCACAAACACGCCGCTGCGCGGCCGCCTCACTTCGCGTTCGGGCAGGTGAATGCCCATGATTCCCGTTCGCGCGGCAAGGGCCGGAGAGCCCGCGACCAGAAGAACGACGCCGCGCCGATGCGCCAAAGATGTGAGGCGGCGAAGGCGGGCCGCGCCGGTATCGTCCTCATAGGCGCGCCAGATCAGGGCCGCGCCGCGCGGCAGGGCGCGCAGCGCCGCCTCCGCATCGGGCAGGCGCGCGGGGTCGGTCATCGCGATCAGCGCAACCTTTGAACTTCCGCCCGACAGCCAGGCTGCGGCACGTCCGATATTCATGTGCTGCCGTCCTGCTTGTCTCTCGCCGCCGCTGACACTAGCTTCTCCCCCGTCACCACGGAGAGACTATGACAGGCGCGGCAAGAGATACCAGTCCCGGCGATGCGGCGTCACGGCTTGCCGATATTCGCGGCCGCATCGAGGCAGCAGCGCGCGAAGCGGGGCGCGATCCGCGGGATGTGACGCTGGTTGCGGTGTCGAAAACATTTGGCGAAGAGGCAATCCTGCCCCTGATCGGGGCGGGGCAGCGGGTCTTCGGCGAAAACCGCGTGCAGGAAGCGGCGGCGAAATGGCCTGCGCTTCGCACGCGCTTTCCGGATATCGAGCTTCATCTGATCGGGCCGCTGCAGACCAACAAGCTCGACGATGCGCTGGCGCTCTTCGATGTGTTTCACACGCTCGACCGCGAGAAACTTGCGCTGGCGCTCGTCAAGGCGCGCGAAAAGGGAAAGGCGATGCCGCGCCTTTTCGTGCAGGTGAATACGGGCGAGGAAAAACAGAAGGCAGGCGTGATGCCGCAGGAGGCAGACGCCTTCCTTGCGCGCTGCCGTGAGGACTGGCAGCTCGAGATCGAGGGGCTGATGTGCATTCCGCCCGCCGATGAGGAGCCCGCGCTTCATTTCGCGCTCATCGACAAGATTGCGCGGCGCAATGGCGTTGCCAAACTCTCGATGGGCATGAGCGGCGATTTCGAAACGGCGGTGCGGCTCGGCGCGACGCATGTGCGTGTCGGCAGCGCCTTGTTCGGGGCGCGCGGCTAGGAAGGCTCGATCCGCATGAGCGTGCAGGGGCCGCAACGTGCGAGCACGTTCAGCATGCCGGGCAGGCGCAGCGCAACGCAGCCTTCGGTCGGGCGAAGGCCGGCGCCGGTTTCCTTTGCGAGGTGAAAGAAGATCGCGCTGCCCGCGCCGGGGATCACGGGATCGTCGTTCTGGCCGAGAATGACGACGAGATCGTAGAGATGATCCTCGCGCCACATCCTTTCGGCGCTTGCCGGATAGGGATGTTTCACGGGCCGGTTGTAGTTCGGATCGCCGGGCGCATCGCACCAGCCATCATCCTCCGCGATTGGCGTCATGGGGAGAGCGGTTTCGGGCGCGGTCAGGCGGTCGGCGCGGTAGCGCAGCGCGCGCAGCGGAAAGGTGCCGACGGGCGTTCCGCCATCGCCTTCGCGCTTCTCGTGAAGAATGCCTGTGCGGCCGAGTGCGCATTCGAAGCGCGCGCCACCTGCGGTCAATATGCCGGTCGTGCTGCCGGGCGCGGCGGTGACGAGAATTTCATCGAGAAGTCCGGTGCGTGTCATGGTGCGGGGAGATTAGGCGCGAAAGCATCTCGCGGCCAGTCTTGCGCTCAGCGTACCCGCTCAAGGGCTTCATATTTGTCCATCGCCTGCTGCATGGCCATCATCAGGCCGGCATCGGCGGCGGAGGGGCCTGTGGCGGGCGAGGAGAGGAGCACGGCCTCATCGTCATCGGCGTCGATCAGGCTTGCCGTCGCATCGCGCAGGGCCGACGGATCGGCAAAGGCGGTGAGCAGGGCGTCGAAGGCTTCAGGGCTCAGTTTTGCCATGGGCGCCTGAGGGGCGGGCGCGGCGGGGCGGGCCGGGGCTTCGGCCGGGCGCTGGGGCATGATCGAGGCGGTGGTGAGCGGCGCATCGGAAGGCGCCGTGTGCGGGGGTTCTTCGGCAGCGGCGGGTTTTTCCGCCGAGGCCATCAGCGTTGCCGGTGCCGGATCGCTGTCGCTGCCGATGAGCGAGGCAAAAATCGTGTCGCCCACGCCCTTCTCGCCATTGCCGGAGATGGCAAGGCTCAGAACGGAGGCAACGCCGCCAATCGGGCCGCCATAAAGCGTGCCGCCGGCGACGCGGGCCTGCGGGCTGATCCTGTCGCCGGTGACATGGCGGTAGAGTTCCGAGACGACCGGGATGTGCTGCAGCGGGTTCAGCGTGTCGACGAGATCGGCAAAGCTCAGCTCCTGGCCTGCAGGTGCGCGGCCTTCGGCGCGCGCGGCGCGCAGTTCCGCAAAGGCGGCGGACGCCATGTTGCGCTTGCCGGGCGTCTGGTGAAGGGCGATGGATGTGGCGGCGATCTCGGTCATGGGTTTGAGGGAGCAAGGAGCGGGCCAGTGCGAGGCCCCGAGTTTCCGCCATTTTTCAGGGGCCGCCCGTACTCTTGCGGCGGTGCGAGCGGCAATTTCTGCCGGGCAGGCGGCAGCTTCGGCCAGCGGGGCCGAAAGCGTTGGTCCGGGCTTCAGCCTGTGGCACACTCCGCGCCAATCCGCCAACCAGCAAAGCCCCGTTCCAGATGACGAAATCCTCTCCGCCCAAGGGGCCCGGCAAGCCCTTCCAGACCGGCCTTGCGCCGCAGGGCGGGTTTCGTCCCACGGTCGGCCTGCCGCCATCGGCGGGCGGGGCGCGGCCCACAGTGCCGTTGCCGGGCATGGCGCGGGGGGCACCCGCTGGCGTCTCGAAGGACGACATCATCCGGCTTCTGAAACTGGGCGGGGCGCATCTTGCGGCGGGCAGGCCCGACCATGCGGCCAAGGCGGCGGCGGCCATATTGCAGGTGGAGCCGAAGAACCCGGATGCGATCCATCTCATCGGCCTTGTTGCGCTCGCCAAGGGCGATACGGCAAAGGCCGAACAGCTGATTGCCGCGGCGGCGGCGCTGATGCCGCATCATCCCAATGTCTGGGTCAATCTCGGCAATGCGCAGCGCGATCAGGGCAAGGTGGACGAGGCGCTGATTGCCTATCGCCGCGCGGAGACGATCGATCCCGCTTATCCGGATCTCTATCTCAATCGCGGCCAGCTTCATCAGGACAATTCCGATCATGCCGATGCGATGGAGAATTTCGGCCGGCTGATCGAATTGAAGCCGGACGAAGCCTCGTCCTATATGCGGGCTGCATCGGCGGCGAACGATGCCGGGCTTTTCCGGGAGGCGGCCGAATACTGCAAGCAGGCGCTGCAGGCGCAGGGCGGCGAGCCTGCTCAGATCATGGCCATTCTCGCAACGACCCATGAGCGGCTAGGCGAGCTTGACGAGGCGATCCGCTGGGCGGAAAAGGCGCTCGAAACGCAGCCGAAGGATGCGGGGGCATTGCGGACATGGGCGAAGGCCCGCCGCCGCAAGGACAAGAAGAACAAGGCACTGCTTGCCGAGCTTCGCGCACGGCTTGAAAGCGTGGCGGCGGGGCCCATGCGCGCGCCGGATGCACGGCTCATCCTTTCAGAGCTCGGCCAGATTTGCGACGAGATGGGCGACTTCGAGGCGGCGTTCGCCCATTTCGAGCAGATGAACCGGCGGACGAGCGAACTGAAATCGCTTGAGCGGGTGGATCGCGGCAAGTTCATCGGCGAAGTGGAGGAGCTTCTGCGGCTTGCGACCGAAGAGACTGTCCGGCGCATGAGCGTGCTTCCCGGCATCGGGAAGGAGCCCGGTCACGCGGCGGCGCCGGTCTTTCTCGTCGGCTTTCCGCGATCCGGCACCACGCTGCTCGACCAGATACTCGATGCACATCCCGGCGTGCAGGTGCTTGAGGAGCTGCCGCTTCTCAATGCGGTGAAGAAGATATTTCACGGCTATCCGGAGACGCTGTTCACGCTGGACGAAGCAGAGCGCCTTCGTCTCCGGGACGTTTATTGGAGCGAAATCCGGGAGGCGGGCGCCGATCTCGAAGGCAAGGTTGTCATCGACAAGATGCCGCTCAACATGGTTCATGCCGGGCTCATCGCGCGCGTCTTCCCGGAAGCGAAAATGATCCTCGCGCTGCGCCACCCGGCGGATTGCGTTCTCTCCTGCTTCATGCAGGATTTCGTGCCGAACGGGGCAATGCTGAACTTCCTTACGCTCGAAGGATCGGCGCGGTTCTATGACCGGGTCTTCACGCTATGGGAGCAGTATCGCGCGCTGCTGCCGCTCAATGTGCAGGAAGTGCGCTACGAGAACCTGGTGGCCGATCTCAGGGCGGAAGTGGAGCCGGTGCTCGATTTCCTTGGGCTTGGCTGGAACGATGCGGTGAGCGATCCGGCGGCACATGCGCTCCAGCGCGGCACCATTCGCACGCCATCCTATTCGCAGGTGACGCAGCCCATCTATTCGAGTTCGACCGAGCGGTGGCGGCACTATGAGGCGCAGATGAGACCGGTGCTTCCCGTTCTTGCGCCGCATGTCGAACGGCTCGGCTATTCACTTTGATGGCGCCATGAACGGAACCAGGAAGATACTTGTCGTCGATGATGACGATGTTCTGCGGGGATCGCTTGCAGAGCAGCTTCAGTTGCATGAGGAGTTTTCCTGCATCGAGGCGGCGACGGCATCGGCCGGGCTCGATCTCGTGCGCAACCGGCATGTCGATCTCGTGCTGCTCGATGTCGGCCTGCCGGACATGGACGGGCGCGAGGCCTGCCGGCTGATGCGCAAGGCCGGCGTCAAGGTGCCGATCGTGATGCTGACAGGCGCGGATGCGGATTCCGACACGATTCTCGGGCTCGATGCGGGCGCGAACGACTATGTGACAAAGCCCTTTCGTTTTGGCGTGCTTCTCGCGCGGATCAGGGCGCATCTGCGCAGTCATGAGCAGAGCGAGGATGCCGTCTTCAAGATCGGGCCCTATTCCTTCCGGCCGAGCGCGAAGCTCCTCACCGATGCGGCGGAGCGGAAGGTCCGGCTGACGGAGAAGGAAACGGCGATCCTGAAATTCCTTTATCGCGCGGGCGCGAAGGTCGTCGGCCGCGACGTGCTGCTGACGGAAGTCTGGGGATACAATTCAGGCGTGACGACGCATACGCTCGAAACGCATATCTATCGCCTCCGGCAGAAGATCGAATCCGATCCCTCGAATGCTGAAATCCTGGTGACGGAAGCGGGCGGCTACCGGCTGGTGCCCTAGGCTTTCGCCGTCAGCGACAGCATGACGATCGTGCCGAGCGCGAGCGGCGTTCCGATCAGGGCTGCGACGAGAAGGGCGCTCGCGCCCCAGAGAAACACGCAAACCGCGACAAGCAGCACGAGATTGAGCGCAAAAAGCGTCGGGGCGTCGATCTGGTCCATGTCGGTCTCCTCGGTCCGGTGTGGCCCTGATGTGCCGTCTTGAGGCGCGGATTCCAACCGGACGTTTCGACGCAGGGCCGGCGAAAGCCGATCAGTTGTCTCCGTCGACCGTGGCGGTAAGCGCATAGGTGGAAACGAATTCCGGCGGCATGCGCGTGGCGCGGCCCGTTTCGATATTGATGCAGACGAAATCGGAGAGGCCGCGGAGCAGGGTTTCGCCGGTATCCGCATTCACCATCTGGAAGCGGCGGCGAAGGCGCAGGCGGCCGTCATTCCCCGTAATCCATGTACCGATCGCGACACGCTCGCCCTCGCGGCTCGCGGCGAGATATTCGAGCTCGTGGCGGCGCACCACCATGCCGCGATTGACGCTCGCATAGGCCGCGAAGTCGAGGCCCAGCGCCTTGGAATGTTCCCAGGCGGTCTTTGCCATCCAGGTCAGATAGACGACATTGTTCGTGTGCTGAAAATCGTCGATATGCTGCTTCTCGACCCTTGTCTCGTGGATGAAGGGGGAGGGGTAGTCCCAGACGATTTCAGGTTTTTCTTGCGTCATGATGAGGCTCTGGCTGCGGCGTCTTGCCCGGTTTCCGCCGGGTCATCCTTCATAGCGGCGGGGCGCCGCCTTCGCAAATCCGGGCCCCGCGACACGGCGCTCCCGCTTCGCTATGATTTTTACATGAGCCTCGAACCCGCCACCCAATTGCTGCAGAAGCTCGACCTTTTCGCCGGTCTCGATCCCGTGCGGCTCGAGGTCGTGGCCTTCACCTGCGAGCGGCGTGAATATGCTCCGGGGGCGACGCTTTTCCATGAGGGGGATGAGGCCGATTGCGCCTATCTCATTCTGGAGGGCGAGGCGGTGATGCTCGCGCATGACGGGGCGGGCGAGCCTGAGGCGCACAGGCTTGACAGGGGCGAGCTCATCGGCGAAACGGCGCTCTTCGAGCCGGAGCGGCGGCGCACGACGCTGCGCGCCGTCACTTCGCTTCACGTGCTCAGGATCGGGCGCGACATGTTTCAGCGGCTCCTTGGCGAATTCCCCGAAATGGCGGGCTCGGTCGCGGGCCGTGTGGCGGACAGGCTGGAGGCGGTGGGCGAGGATCTTGCGCGGCTGCGCCAGAGGCTCGGACGGGACGACGACAAAAAAGGGCGAGCAGGGGAATGAGCGACGGTCAGACGAAAGAGGCAAAGGCCCCGGCGGCACCGAAGGTGGACTGGCCGCCGAATATTCAGGCGGTCTTCAAGCGCATGGCGCCGGCGAGCCGCTATCTCGGGCTTGAAATTCTCGATGCCGACAAGGAGGCCCGCACGGTCCAGGTGGCGTTCAATGCGAGCGCCGAGCTTTGCAACATGTGGGGCGGCATCCAGGGCGGCATGGTGGCGGCGATGCTGGACGATGTGATGAGCCTTGCCGTCGGCCTCGATCTCGAATGGGGGCAGATCTCGCCGACGCTCGAACTGAAAGTCTCGATGCTCAATGCGGCGCGCCCCGGCCGCATCATCGGTACGGGCCGCGTCATCAAGCGCGGCAAGTCTGTCGGCTTCATCGAGGGCGAACTCGTGGATGAGGAAAGCGGCAAGCTGCTCGCCACCGGAAGCTCGACTGCGACCTTCGTGACGCTGAAGAAGAAGGAAAAGCCGGAGGGTTGAGGCCGCTCAGGCGTAGGCGTTCTTCTCGAAGTAGCGGCGCGCCTGCGCCGTCAGATGCGTGTCGAAAAGCGCGAAGTGGTGGCGGATGCCGGCATTGAGGGCGGCCTTGTCGAGCTTCACGACGCGGCGCGTCTCGCGCAGGAAGCTCGGCCAGTAGCGGATCACCATCCAGGTATTGTCGGCAAGCGGCGCCAGCTCATCCTCCGGCATGGAGAGGTGGCCCGCCTCGATCATGTGGCGGAAGAAGCGGACCAGCATGGCCGTCGTCGTCTCGTAGACATTGTGCACCTTGTCCTCGAGCTCGGGCGAGGTGCGGCCATATTCCGCCTGGTCGCGATAGAGATACTGATAGGTCCAGACCTCCTCGAAGACAGCGCGATTGAACAGGGCATATTTCTCGAGCACGTTTTCGGGTGTCGAGGAAATGGCGAGGCGCTTGTCGATCTGCTCGAAAAGCGCGAGCTGATGTGCCTTCACGAGATCGCGCTTGGTGCGGAAGTGGTACCAGAGATTGCCTTCGGAAATGCCGACGGTTTCGGCGATACGGGCGGTCGTCACCGCGTCATAGCCGTTCTCGTTGAAGAGCCTGAGGCTCGCGGCGAGGATCTTGTCTTTCGTCTTCGGTGCCATGCCGGGTCTTTTCTGCCTTTTTATCTTGTCTTGCCGTAGCGGTGGCCGGGCTCCTGCCGGGCAGGGGAGGGAACCCTGCTCCCTTGCGCTTATAGGGTCAATACCCTAATATGGGGCAACTACCCTAATGAGAAATCCCCCGCCGGGCGTCCCCCAAATACCCGGAAGGCGGACAGGCAGGTAGGAACCCCAGGAGCGGGCGGAGGCGAGACGCTTCACCCCCGAAGGCTGGCCCCCCAGCTCAAAGTCTCAGCGCCGCAACGACCGGCGCATGGTCCGACGCCCGCTCCCACCCCCTCGCATCCTTCCGCACATGCATCGACAGCGGCGCTTCGGCGAGTGCCGGCGTCACCCAGATATGGTCGAGGCGGCGGCCGCGATCGGCGGCAAGCCAGTCCTTCGCGCGGTAGCTCCACCAGGAATAGAGCTTCTCGGTGTCCGGCACGAAGCGGCGCATCACATCGACCCAGTCATGCGAGGCATAAAGCTCGTTCATGAGGTCCACCTCGACCGGCGTGTGGCTGACGACTTTCAGCAGCTGCTTGTGCGACCAGACGTCATGCTCGAGCGGGGCAATGTTGAGGTCGCCGACCAGCACCATGCGGTTGCTGCCCTTGTTGCGCTGCTTGCCGAAAAGCGAGGTCATCTCGCGCACAAAATCGAGCTTGTGGGCGAACTTGTCGTTGATCTTCGGGTCGGGCTCGTCGCCGCCAGCGGGCACATAGAAATTATGGATGCGCAGCCCCCCCGGTACATCGAGGTCGGTAGCGACATGGCGGCAATCGCCCTTCTCGCAGAAGTCGCGGCTCTCGATCTTCCTGAAGGGAATTTTGCTCAAGGTCGCGACGCCGTGATAGCCCTTCTGGCCGTGAACGGCGACATGCTCATATCCCGCTTTCCTGATCGTCTTGATCGGGAAAGCATCGTTGACGCACTTGATTTCCTGCAGGCAGAGCACATCGGGCTGTTCTTCCGCCAGAAGCTTCTCGACGAGATTAATCCGCAGGCGGACGGAATTGATATTCCAGGTCGCGATCTTGATATCCAAAGTCTTGTTCCGTTCCCTGTCTCAGAAAATATTGAAAGTGAGGCCCGCTATGCCGATCGGCCAGCGGCCGCGCGTGAAAAGCGCGAATTTGCGGCGGAAGGGGTGATCGTCGTCGGCGCCGGCGACGAGCGACAGGGCGGCGCCATGCGCGGCATGGAGCGCAGCACCCGCCGCTGCATTCAGCAGTTCCACATCGTCCACTTCCCAGAAATCGGCAGCCTCTTCCACCGCCACGCGGACGCGCTCGCTCAGAAGTGCGGAAACATGCGTCATGGCGATGTTGAGCGCATCCTCGCTCAGAATATCGAGCGCATCGGCGGCTAGGCTCGCGCGCAGGCTTTCTTCCGCCTCCCAATGGGCGGGGTCGATGTCGAGCGTCATGGCGGCGTCGGCCGCCTCCACCCAGTCGCGGATGCGGGCGGGCTCCGCATCGGGAAAGCCGAGCCCGTCGAGATAGGAGCGGGCCAGCGCCTTCACCTCGCGGTCGAGCGGGCGGCCGAGCTTTGAGAACCAGGGCATGTTGACCGCCTCCTCGCCGAAGCGCCGGATGCCGGCAAGGATCGGGATTTCCTGTTCCAGCTCGTCGAGCTCGGCATCGGAAATCATGTGGGTGGCGTCGCCGGATGGGTCGGAAAAGCGAGACATGGGGCCCGATTCATGGGGAAGGGAGGGGGGAGATTAGCCGCTTCGGGCAGGGCGGCGCAAAGAGAGGTACAAAAAAGTTGCGTCCCCCACCTTTTGAACAAGAAAGGCGGGGCGCAAAAAAGTTGCGTCCCCCACCTTTTGAACAAGAAAGGCGGGGCGCAAAAAAGTTGCGTCCCCCACCTTTTGAACAAGAAAGGCGGGGCGCAAAAAAGTTGCGCCCCCCACCTTTTGAACAAGAAAGGCGGGGCGCAAAAAAGTTGCGCCCCGCCGGGGGAGGACGGGGCGCAACAGCGCATCTCGCGCTTGGCACCGGGAGGGGAAGACCGGCGCCGGAGGGGGCCAGAGGCGCCGCGGGGGTGAGCGGGGGGCAGTCACCCGGGCGGCCAGTTGCCCGGCCCTCATAGTTGAGTAGATAGGTTTGGGACTGCCGGTGTTCAATATGCGCTTTAACGAAAGATGAATCAGCGGGTTTACCGACCGCTCACACAAGATTTCTTCATGTTTTCAGTGGCTTGGGCGGGAATGGCCGGGCAGCGGGGTGCCTGCGACAAACCGCCGCAAGGCGCCCGGCCTGGAAAGGCCCAGCAAATGCCTCAGGAAACGCCGAGGTCCCTGGCGGTGAGATCGATGCAGCGCCGGGCGAGGCCGAAAAGCTCGTCGATCTCGCCTTCCGTGATGGTGAGCGGCGGGCTCAGCACCATCGTGTCGCCGATGGCGCGCATGATGAGGCCGTTCGAGAAGCAATGATTGCGGCAGATCGTGCCGGTGCTGCCGACATCGGGGAATTTCTCGCGGGTCTTCTTGTTCTTCACAAGCTCGATGGCACCGAGCAGGCCGACGCCGCGCGTCTCGCCGACCAGCGGGTGTCCGGAGAGTTCGGCAAGCCGCTTCTGGAAATGCGCGCCGGTGGCGCCGCCCGCCTTTTCGACGAGCTTTTCCTTCTGCATGAGTTCGAGATTGGCGAGTGCCACGGCGGCCGCAACCGGGTGGCCGGAATAGGTGAAGCCGTGCGACCACTCCTCGTCGGAATTGAAGATCACGTCGCCGACGCGCTTGCCGAGGCCGACAGCCGCGATCGGCTGATAGCCCGACGATAGACCCTTGGCCATGTTGATCATGTCGGGCTCGATGCCGAACGTGTCCGAGCCGAACCAGTTGCCGGTGCGGCCGAAGCCGCAGATCACTTCATCGACATGGAGCAGCACATCGTATTTGCGGCAGATGCGCTGGATCTCGGCCCAGTAATTCGCGGGCGGGATGATGAGGCCGCCGGCGCCCTGCACGGGCTCGGCGACGAAAGCGGCGACATTCTCCGCCCCGAGTTCGAGGATCTTGTCCTCAAGGCTCTTGGCGGCGAAGGCGCCATGTTCCTCGGGCGTGCGCGCGCCGCCTTCGGCAAACCAGTCCGGGCATTCGACATGGTGGAAGCCCGGCATCGGCAGGTCCGCCTGCGGGTGCATATGCGTCAGGCCGGACAGCGAGGCCGCCACCATCGTCACGCCGTGATAGGCCTTCTTGCGGGCGATGAAGAGTTTCTTGTTGGGCCGCCCTTGAAGGTTCCAGAAATAGCGGATGATCTTCACCGCGCTGTCGTTTCCTTCGGAGCCTGAATTGGCAAAGAAGAAGCGGTCGATCCCCTTCGGGCAGACTTCCGAGAGTTTCTGCGAAAGTTCGGCGGCGTAGGGGTTCGTCGTCTGGAAGAAGTTGTTGTAGTAGGACAGTTCCTTCAGCGCCTTGTAGCCCGCCTGCGCCAATTCCTCGCGGCCATAGCCGACCTGCACGCACCAGAGCCCCGCCATGCCGTCGATCAGGCGCTTGCCTTCCGAGTCATAGAGATAGACGCCTTCGGCATGGGTGATGACGCGCGCGCCCTTGGCGGCGAGGTCCTTGTGCGTCGTGAAGGGATGGAGGTGATGGGTGGCGTCCATCTCCTGCCAGCGTTTGGTCTGGTTCGAGATTGCGGCGGTCTGCGACATGGGAATTTGCTCCGTGTTCCGAATGAAAGAGAGATGCGGAATTGCGCGGGGGATGTGACCCGAGCCGGAGCGGATTTACGGGTTGTAGCCGATGCGGGCGCAGAGGATCAGAAGCTCGCGCTTGGCGAGCCGCATCCGCGCGGCAGGTGTGAAGGCATCGCTGGTCATGGGGGGGAGTATAGGGGAATAGGGGTGATTTACCAACCTTCGCCGTTTCACACGTTCAAGAGCAGATGCTCGCGTTCCCACGCCGAAATCACCTGCTGATAGGCTTCGTGTTCGGTGAGTTTCACGTCCATGTAGAGCGTCACGAAATCGGCGCCGAGGACTTCCTTGAGTTCGCTTGCGGTGCGCAAATTGTCGAGCGCGTCGAGGAGATGGCGGGGCAGCGCGAAACGCTTGCTGTCATAGGCATTGCCCGTCATTTCCTTGGTCGGCTTCAGATCGTTCACCATGCCGATATAGCCGCAGGCGAGCGAGGTGGCGATGGCGAGATAGGGGTTCGCGTCGGCGCCGGGCACGCGGTTCTCGACGCGGCGGCCCTGACGGCGCGCTTCCGGTACGCGCAGGCCCACCGTGCGGTTCTCATGGCCCCAATGGGTATTGATGGGGGCGGCATGGTCGCGGACGATGCGGCGATAGGAATTGACGTTCGGCGCGATCAGCGCCATCGCATCGGGCAGGAATTTCTGCAGGCCGGCGATGTAGCCGAGAAAGAGCTTCGTGTCCTTGCCCTGCTTGGTGGCAAAGAGATTGTCGCCCGTCTCCGCGCTCACGATCGACTGGTGGATATGCATGGCGCTGCCGGGCTCGCCTTCATAGGGCTTCGCCATGAAGGTCGCATAGATGCCGTGGCGCAGTGCCGCCTGCCGCATGGTGCGCTTGAAGAGGAAGGCCTGATCGGCGATTTCGAGCGGGTCGCCATGATCGAAATTGATCTCGACCTGGGCCGCGCCCGACTCGTGAATCAGCGTGTCGATATCGAGGTTCTGCGCCTCGCAGAAATCATACATGTCCTCGAAGATCGGATCGAACTCGTTGACCGCGTCGATGCCATAGGACTGGCGTGCGGTTTCCTGCCGGCCGTTGGCGCCGACGGGCGGCTCCAGCGGATAGTCGGGGTCGATGTTCTTCGCTGCGAGATAGAATTCGATTTCGGGCGCGACGACGGGCTGCCAGCCCTTTTCCTCGAACAGCGCGACGACGCGCTTCAGCACGTTGCGCGGCGCGATGGGAACGGGGCTGCCGTCGCGGTAGTTCGCGTCGCAGATAATCTGCGCGGTGGGCTCGTCATACCAGGGCACGACGCGCACGGTGGCGGGATCGGGATCAAGAATGATGTCGGGCTCGATGTCGCCGAGGAAATCGCTGTCGACATAATCGCCGGTCACGGTCTGGCCGAAAATCGATTCAGGCAGTTTCAGCGAGCGGTCGTTCAGTCCGATGATGAACTTGCGCGTCGGAATGATCTTGCCGCGCGCGATGCCGGCCATGTCCGACACCATGCATTCCACCTCGGTGATGCGGCGATCCTTCAGCCACTTCACCAGTTCTTCCGCGTTCTTGACCGCTTCGTCCTTCTCGCTGCCCATTGTCATGGGACACCATTCTTTCATGTTTCAGGCGCGGGGCCCCTCAGGGCCCGTGCCGGTTCAGGCCGTGGCGGAGGCTGCCTGCCTTACCGCATCCCCGAAAGCGCCGAAGAGTTTCTGCGACACGGGGTTTTCCCAATATTTCCATTCCGGGTGCCATTGCACGCCCAGTGCGAAGGCCGCCGCGCCCTTCACGCGCACTGCCTCGACGGTGCCGTCCGGCGCGCGGCCTTCGGCGACAAGACCATCTGCCAGCCGGGCAATACCCTGACCGTGAAGCGAGTTCACCCGGATCGTCTGTGTACCGAGCAGTTTCTCGAAGGCACCGCCCGGCGTGAGCGCCACGTCATGGGCAGGCCCGTACTGGATCTCCAGCGGGTCGTCCTTCTTCTCGCGGTGGTCGAGGCGCGGCGCAAAGCCGGGCTCGCCCCCCGTTTCCTCGATATGCTGGTGAAGCGTGCCGCCAAAGGCGACATTCAGTTCCTGGAAGCCGCGGCACACGGCAAAGAGAGGCACGGCGCGGGCGACGCATTCGCGGATGAGGGCAAGCGTCAGCGCATCGCGCTGCCGGTCGATCAGCACGCCTTCGCGCGGCGGCGTGCCGCCGTAGTTTTCCGGATGGACGTTCGAATGCGAGCCGGTGAGGAAGATGCCGTCGCAGAGCGCGAAGATGTCGTCGAGCTTCGCGCTGCTGTCGAAAGGCTCGCCCGGCGTTGCGCGCGGCACAGGCAGGAGGACCGGCTGGCCACCGGCGCCGCCTTCAACCGCAGCGATATATTTTTCGCCCACCGCGTGAAACGGGTGGGGCCCCAGCATCTTCACGTCGCAGGGAATGCCGATAATGGGCCGTCGATGAGATTTTCGGGTCATGCAGGTCACAAGTATCCGCGCGCGCGGACGCCGGTCAAGGTGGCGGCCGGCGCAAGAAGGAACAGGTGTTGATGATAATAGACGGAGGGGAAATGCGCCAGCGAGCGGCGCAGGCCCTGTCTAGCGGGCGCCGCCGATCGTGGGCCGCTGCTCGTCCCGCAGTACGAAGAGCGCATTGTCGGCGCGGATACCGGTCTGGATATTGCGCAGCGCAACCGTGGTCTGGAGCCCTTGCGCATCCGTCACCACCCATTGGCGTAGCTGCATGCGCGGCTGGTCGAAGATCAGCGTGATCTGGCCGGGGGCTTCGCCGGAGCGGTCGGCGATGGTGACGAGCAGGGCGCCGGGCTGATTTTCGACATTCAGCACACGGGCGCTTTTCGTCAGATCGACATTCTGCGCGAGGATCAGGCCAAGCGGCGTCGAGGAGATGGGATAGCGCTGGGCGGGGGCGGCGCTGTCCTTGACGGCGACCCAGGTGCCGTCCGCGACGACAAGGAGATTTTCTGGCGCGTTGTATTCGAAGCGAAGGCGGCCCGGCCGGCGCAGATAGAATTTGCCTTCCGTCACCGAACCATCGGGGCCGACCTGCAGGAAATCGCCCTGCATGCTGTCGAGCGCGGAAAGATAGGCGCTTGCCTCGGAAAGCGCCTGTTCGTCGCCCGCATCGGCGGCGGTGTTTTCGGCCGGTGCCTGTGCGCCCGTTTCGGCGCGGGCGTACCCGCCCGCCGTGACGACCGTCACGACAAGGAGGCCAAGGCCGATCACGGCTGCCGCAAAGAGCATGCGCTGGCGCGCGCGGTGGTTCTGATCGAAGTCTTTCATGAAAGACAGCATGGGCGCTCTTTGTGGCGAAATGTAGAACCCCGGCGGGCTATTTGGAGGCGATGGTAAACCGGGAATTAATCCGAAAGCCGCCGCCTATTCAGTGATCTCCGACAAGAACCTCGCGCTTGCCCTGATGATTGGGCGGGCTCACCACGCCTTGTTCTTCCATAAGTTCGATCAGGCGCGCGGCGCGATTATAGCCGATCTGCAGGCGGCGCTGGATGTAGCTGGTCGAGGCGCGCTTGTCGCGCGCGACTATTGCCACAGCCTTGTCATAGAGATCGTCGCCGGTGCTGCCGCCGCTATCGAAGGCGAAGGGATCGTCGCCGCTTTCTTCCTCGGCAGTGATGGCTTCGAGATATTCAGGCACGCCCTGCTTCTTCAGGAAGGTGACGATCTTTTCCACTTCCTCGTCCGACACGAAGGGACCGTGCACACGGCGGATGCGGCCGCCGCCGGCCATGTAGAGCATGTCGCCTTGCCCCAGCAATTGTTCGGCGCCCTGTTCGCCGAGAATGGTTCGGCTGTCGATCTTCGATGTCACCTGGAAGGAAATGCGGGTCGGGAAGTTCGCCTTGATTGTGCCGGTGATGACGTCGACGGAGGGGCGCTGCGTTGCCGTCACGATATGGATGCCGGCGGCGCGCGCCATCTGCGCAAGGCGCTGCACGGCGGCCTCGATTTCCTTTCCCGCGACCATCATCAGGTCCGCCATCTCGTCGACGATGACGACGATGAAGGGCATGGGCGAAAGGTCCATCTCCTCTTCTTCGTAGATCGCCTCGCCGGTTTCCTTGTCGAAGCCCGTCTGCACGGTGCGCACCAGCACTTCGCCGCGCTCATTCGCCTCGA
The DNA here is from genome assembly GCF_046297875.1 of Parvibaculum sp. Lineage (GTDB taxonomy): Bacteria > Pseudomonadota > Alphaproteobacteria > Parvibaculales > Parvibaculaceae > Parvibaculum. The sequence continues at coordinate 969,964 of NZ_JBKBHD010000001.1, forward strand.
CCACGCGTGTGTTGTAGCCGTCGATGTTCCGTACACCAACTTTCGACATCTTGCGGTAGCGGTCTTCCATCTCCTTCACCACCCATTTCAGCGCGACGACCGCCTTCTTGGGTTCGGTAACGACGGGGGCGAGAAGATGCGGGATGCCGTCATAGACGGAGAGTTCGAGCATCTTCGGGTCGATCATGATGAGCTTGCACTGCTCGGGCGAGAGCCGGTAGAGCAGCGACAGGATCATCGTGTTGATGCCAACGGACTTGCCCGAGCCCGTGGTGCCCGCGATCAGGAGATGCGGCATCCGCGCGAGATCGGAGAGCACGGGCTCGCCGCCGATATTCTTGCCGAGCGCCAGCGTCAGTTTCGAGCTTGAATTCTCGTAGTCCTGCGTCTCCAGAAGTTCGCGCAGATAGACCGTCTCGCGCCGCGCATTGGGCAGTTCGATGCCGATGGCATTGCGCCCCGGCACGACGGCGACACGGGCCGAGACCGCGCTCATCGAGCGGGCGATGTCGTCGGCAAGCGAGATCACGCGCGACGACTTGATGCCGGGCGCGGGTTCGAGTTCGTAAAGCGTGACGACGGGGCCGGGGCGCACCGAAATGATTTCGCCGCGAATGCCGAAATCGTCGAGCACGGATTCGAGAAGCCTCGCATTCTGCTGCAGTGCTTCGTCGGTGAGTTGTGTCGCGACGCTGGTTGTCGGCTTCGGTTTGGTGAGCAGGCTCAAGGGCGGCAATTGGTAGTCGCCTGCCGGTTCGAGCGGCAGTTTCGGCTGCGCCTCGCGCGCGGCGCGCTTCGAGGGTTTCACGGGCTTTGTAGTGGAGCGGTTGACGCGCGGCGCGGGGCGGTCGGACCAGGTGGGTTCGACGCGCTCTTCCGGCGCGGGCCTTTCGCGGCGGCGGGCGGGGCGGGCTTCCGCCTCCTCGTCCTCGCCGCGGCGGCCGAAGCTGCCGAGGCGGCCCTGCCGTGCGGCTTCGATTTCATCGGGGTCGAGCGGGGCATAGTCGCCGCGCTTCAGAACGCGGTCGCGCCAGTCGCCCAGCGTGTCGCCGATCGTCCATGCGATGATGCGAAGGCGGCTCGGCTCGACATCGGGGCGATGCGGCCGGGGCGCTGCGGCCACGGCTGCGCCGCCGCGGCGCGCGCGGGTGCCGCCGGGATAGCGCCGTTCGGTTTCCTCTTCCTCATCGCTTTCGCGGCCGAGCTTCGCCTTCACCCATTGCGCGGCTTTGCGAATGTCGGCAATCGAGGTGTCGGTTGCAAAGAGGATCAGGAACAGGGCGATCGGGGCGGCGATGAGCGCTGTCAGCGTGTAGGCGGCATTGGCGCCTGCCAGCGGTGCAAAGACGCTGAGGCCAAGCGCCGCCAGCGCCTGGCCGAGAACGCCGCCAAGGCCAAGCGGCAAGGGCCAGAAGGTGAAATGCGGCAGCGCGCCGAAAAAGGCGGCGGCGGCAAGCGTGCCCGCGAGCCAGGCAGCGACGCGGAAAACGATGTGGCTCACGCGGCGATGCGAAAAGGCGCGCAGGCCCCAGACGAAAACCGGCAGCAGCAGAAACAGGCAGGCAAGGCCGAGCGTCTGCAGCAGGATGTCGGCGGTATAGGCGCCGGGCAGGCCCATCCAGTTCGATGCCGGCCGCGTTGTCGCATTGTTGAGGCTCGGATCGTCGAGCGACCAGCTCATCACGCCGAGAAGGCCGAACAGCGCAACGCCCATCAGCACGACGCCCGCACCCTCGACGAGACGGCGCGTAACGAAGTCGCTTGCCGCCGGTGGCAGCCAGGTCAGCGGATTGACGATCCACTTCCTCACGCGATCCGTCCTCCGATCGGCTCTCGCCGTCTGCTTCCGGGGCGCCGGTCCCGGCTTCTTGCCGCCGGTCTTTCGCGCCTTCCCGGTCTTTGCGCTGCGGCTACCCTTCGCCGATGCGCCGATCACAGCGCCTCCGCCATGCGCGACAGCGCTTCTTCGGTTTCCGTCTCGCTGCCGACAAGCGCGACGCGAATATAGGCCCGGCCCGGATTGCCGCCCGGTCCATAGGGTGAATCTTCGCGCGAGAGATAGGCTCCCGGCAACACTTTCACGCCGGCCTTCGCCCAGAGTTCGTGCGCGGCCTTTTCGCCATCGCCGACATCGAGCCAGAGGAAGAAGCCGCCGGCGGGACGGTAGAAGCCGAAGCGATTGCCGAGTATGCGTTCGGCCGCGGTGATTTTCGCGCGGTAGAGATCGCGGTTCGCCGCCGCATGCCCGTCGTCGTTCCAGCAGGCGGCAGACGCCGCCATCAGCGGCAGCGGCACTTGCGGGCCTGCAATGTTGCGGAAATTGCGGAAGCGTTGCATCAGCGCCTTTTCACCGGCGCAGAAGCCGGAGCGCAGCCCCGGCAGGCTCGAGCGCTTCGAGAGCGAATGGAAGATGATGATATTGGCGAAGGGGTCTCCGCCTTTTCCGTTGTCCCGGCCATCATGGATCGCGAGCGCGGCCTGAAGCGCACCGGCAGGCGGCTCGCGGTCATAGATGTCGGCGTAGCATTCGTCGATCGCGAGCGTGATGTTGTGGCGCCTGGCGAGCGCGATGAGGCCCTTCAGATAGTCGAGGCTTGCGACCGAGCCCTGCGGGTTTGCCGGGCTGCAGAAATAGATCATCGCGGTGCGCGCCAGCAGCTCCTCGGGCAGCGCCTCGAAATCGGGCATGAAGCCATTGTCGCGCGTTGCGGCGATGTAGACGGGCTCGGCGCCCGCGGCCAGCGCCGCAGCCGCATAGCATTGATAGAACGGGTTGGGCATCAGGATCGCCGGGCGCCTGCCTGCCTTTTCAGGCGGCGTCGCCACCTGCGCGATCAGGAACAGCGCCTCGCGGGTGCCGTTCACGGGCAGGATCTGGTGGTCCGGATCGAGGTCACGGTCCTTGCCGATATGTTCCGCGATGCCAAAGCGCCGCCCGAGCCAGCCCGCCGCCGCATGGCGGAAGACCTCGGTGCCGATGATCGGCGGATATTTGCCGAAAGAGGCTGCATTCCGCGCGATTTCCTCGGTCACGAAGGCGGGAAAGGCGTGTTGCGGCTCGCCCAGCGACATGATGAGCGGCGAATTGCCGGGCTCCACACCCTCGATTAGCGCATTCAGGCGCGGAAAGGGGCTGTCCGGCAGCCCTTCGAAGCGTGAGATGTCGCTCGCTGTCATGGGGATCGCGCTAAGTCCTGTGGCGCTCGGGCAGGTGCGCCACAAGATACGCACGGACCCGGTAAAGAGATCGGCGCGATCTTAACCATGGGCGGCGAAGCGGTCCAGTGCTCCGGACCGCTTCGCCCAGTGGAAAAAGCTGTGGAATTCCCGCGCCTTATCCACAAAATTGGAAGCAAATATTTAACGGCGCGTTAACAAAACCGTTATGGGCTGCTTCTGCTCCTGCGGTGCGGGCTCTCCTCAGCGTTGCGGAATCTCGGATTCCGGGTTGGCGCCGATATTGTGGATCGACAGGTCGGCGCCGCGATGTTCCTCCTCCGGCGTGAGGCGGATGCCGGTCACGACCTTCAGAAGCCCATAGACCGCAAAGCCCGCAACCGCTGCATAGGTGACGCCCGCGAGCGAGCCGACAAGCTGGCTCATGAAGCTGACGCCGCCAAGGCCGCCGAGTTCGGTGAGGCCGAAAATGCCCGCCGCGATGCCGCCCCAGAGGCCGCAAAGCCCGTGCAGCGGCCAGACGCCCAGCACGTCGTCGATCTTGAAGCGGCGCTGGCAGAGGTCGAACATGACGACGAATAGAGCGCCCGCGACCGCGCCGACCACGAAGGAGCCGGCGGGGTGCATGATGTTCGAGCCGGCGCAGACGGCGACGAGGCCGGCCAGCGCGCCGTTATGGATGAAGCCGGGGTCGTTCTTGCCGATGACCAGCGCGGCGAGAATGCCGCCGCCCATGGCCAGCAGCGAGTTCATCGCGACGAGGCCCGACACGTCTTCAAGGGCCTGGGCGGAAACGACGTTGAAGCCGAACCAGCCGATGCAGAGCAGCCAGGAGCCGAGCGCGAGCCAGGGGATCGAGGAGGGCGGAAAGCCGACCAGCTTGCCGTCCTTGGTGTAACGGCCCTGACGCTGGCCAAGCAGGATGACGGCCGCGAAGGCCAGCCAGCCGCCGACGCCATGCACCACGATCGAACCCGCGAAGTCGTTAAAGGGTGCGCCGAAAGTCGCTTCAAGCCAGTCCTGGAAGCCGAAATTGCCGTTCCAGACGAGGCCCTCATAGAAGGGATAGACGAGGCCGACGATGATCGCGGTCGCGGCCGCCTGCGGCCAGAAGCGGGCGCGCTCGGCAATACCGCCCGAGATGATCGCGGGGATCGCGGCGGCAAAGGTGAGGAGGAAGAAGAACTTCACGAGATCGAGGCCCTGCGGGGCAAACTCGACGCCTTCCATCGTTTCCGCACCGCTCAGAACGGCGGCGCTGACGAAGAAGGTGACGCCATAGGCGACCATGTAGCCGATCAGGAAATAGGAGACGGTCGAGACAGCGAAGTCCGCAAGGATCTTCACCAGCGCATTGACCTGGTTCTTGTGGCGCACCGTGCCGACCTCGAGGAACGCGAAGCCCGAATGCATCGCGAAGACGAGGATGGCGCCCATGAGGATGAAAAACACATCGCCGCCCGCGCCGAGGCCGACGGCCGCAGTCTCAATCTCTTCCATGAAGGATCTCCCTTTATTGCCACCGATCCGCCCGGCATTGCCTGCCGGTACGGATGCCGGCCGCCTGTTGCTCCCCCAATGGGCATGCGGCCTGATTATTCAGCGATCTGCATAATCAATATGCATGCCACTGATGCGGGCAGCCGGGAGTGCTTTAGGATCATGGGGTTAGGGAAAGTCTGTCAATCCGGCGGGCGCCAATGCAGTTCCGCCTGCACAGGGAATGACCCTTGTTTCGAGGCAAATGGATTAATTCTTGTGCAGCCGGAAAATCTGCCGCCGGAATGAGCGGGCCGGCCCGGCTGATGACCAAGCCCATAAAAAGAGCCCGCGGAGGGGATCCGCGGGCTCAAGTGATGCTGACCGGTCCCGGAAGTGGTGGCGTGGGCCGGTCAGCCGTGGGAGGGAGCGGGGCCCCGAGGAAAGGGCCCCGCCCGGAGAGATCAGTTAGCGGCTGAACTCGGGATAGGCTTCGACACCGATTTCCGCCTTGTCGAGGCCCATCATCTCTTCCTCTTCCGAGCAGCGGATGCCGATCGTGAAGCGGAGCGCCAGCCAGAGCACGAGGCTCGTCACGGCGACGAAGATGCCGATGGAGATCACGCCGGTCGCCTGAATGGCGAAGCTCGTATCGGCATTGGTCAGCGGCACGGCCATCGTGCCCCAGATGCCGGCGAAGAGGTGGACCGGGATCGCGCCCACCACGTCGTCGATGTGGAGCTTGTCGAGGAGCGGCACCGTGAGAACCACGATCACGCCGCCGACGGCGCCGATGCCGAGAGCCCAGCCAAGCGTCGGCGTGAGCGGTTCGGCGGTGATGGCGACGAGACCGGCCAGAGCGCCGTTGAGCGCCATGGTGATGTCGACCTTCTTGTAGAGGAGCTGCGTCAGGATCATCGCGGCGACCACGCCACCGGCGGCGGAAATCGTCGTGTTGATGAAGATCGTCGACACGGCCTGTGCGTCGGCAATCGTGCCGAGCGCGAGCTGGGAGGCGCCGTTGAAGCCGAACCAGCCGAGCCAGAGGATGAAGGTGCCGAGCGTGGCGAGCGGCATGGACGAGCCGGGGAGCGGGTTCACGCCGCCGCCCTTGATATACTTGCCGATGCGGGGCCCGAGAATGATCGCGCCCATGAGCGCGGCCCAGCCGCCCGTGGAGTGCACGATGGTCGAACCGGCGAAGTCGGAGAAGCCCATTTCGCTGAGCCAGCCGCCGCCCCACTGCCAGGCGCCCTGGATCGGATAGATGACGCCGGTGAGCACGACCGTGAAGACGAGGAACGGCCAGAGCTTGATGCGCTCGGCGAGCGTGCCGGACACGATCGAGGCCGCGGTCGCGACGAAGACCATCTGGAAGAACCAGTCGGAGGCCGCCGCATAGCCGGTGCCGTCTTCGGCAACGCCGCCCGAATCGTCCACGCCCCAGAGCGAGAGCGAGCCGAACCAGCCGCCATCGACGCCGTCATACATCAGGTTGTAGCCGACGAGGTAGTACATGATGCCGGCAATGGAGAAGAGCCCGATATTTTTCGTGCACTGCATGGCGACGTTCTTGGAGCGGACAAGGCCCGCTTCGAGCATCGCAAAGCCTGCCGCCATCCACATGACGAGGAAACCGCCGATGAGGAAGAGCAGCGTGTTGAAAATATATGCCGTTTCCGGCGCGGTGAGAGTGAAGGCCTCTTCGGCCACCTCTTCGATTTCCTGCGCGAAGGCGGGCGCCGTCATGGCCAGCATGGCCATGCCCGCAAGTCCCGCCAGGCGTGTGTATCGTCCAGTCTTGGTCATAGTTCCTCTCTCATTCGAGGGTTGCCTTCCCCATTAACGGAGAGCTTCGATCCGTGTAGGGATCAAAGCGCTTCTGCGTCCGTTTCGCCGGTGCGGATACGCAGCACCTGCTCGACGGAAATCACGAAAATCTTGCCGTCGCCGATCTGGCCGGTCTTGGCCGCACCGCTGATGGCGGAGACGACGCTGTCGACCTGATCGGTGGCGACGACGACTTCAATCTTGAGCTTCGGCAGGAAGTTCACCGCGTATTCCGCGCCGCGATAAATTTCGGTCTGGCCCTTCTGGCGGCCGTAACCCTTTACTTCGGTCACCGTCAGACCCTGGACGCCGATTGTGGTCAGTGCTTCGCGCACTTCATCCAGTTTGAATGGCTTGATGATCGCCATGACGAGCTTCATATGAGTTTCCTCTTTTTCTGTCGCCGGGGGCCCCTCTCGGCACCGGCGTCTCATCGCTCCTGTCTCCGAACATCGCCATGCCGGTTACGCCCGGACGGGAGCAAGCGCCGTTGCGGTTTCAAGAACCGTGCCGCGCAAGACGACCTTGGCGAGTACGGAAAAAGCGGCTGAATCCTGCCGGTCGCGGGCAGATGTTGTGGCGCGTGTGCGGCTGTGGCGGAGGCGCTGCCCGGCGGATGGCGGCGCTATGCACAAAATCTAAGCATGGCCGCAGCACGATGATCCGGCCACGGATGAACCGGCATACGCTGCGGGAATCGGCGCTTTCCTGGCGCGGGCTCGGCAGCGGGCCGGCACCGGGCGATGGCAGGCGAGGGGACGAAAGGCCCGATCAGGAGGTGATCGGGTGGAATCCCGCTGGATATGCACAATATTTAATCATATAAGATCATTTGATTAAAGAATAGGCATTTTGGCCCTTGCGGTTTGGGCGGAACGAGCCCGGAGGCGAGGGCAGGGCCGATCCCCTTCGCTTTCTCCCGGTGCGTTCTGCGGTCGCTTTTGAGGGAGGGGGTGGGTTTTCCGCCCATTGTCCATGAGCTAGAGTTTTTCAACAAAAAGGCGGAGGGCAACTCCGCATAAGAGGCAGGCGCCGCGCGGGGCGCGCATAGCAAGGGACGGGGAGGTCCATGGCGGATTTAGCAAAGAATTGGCCCGTGGCGGTGAATGCCGCGGCGGGGCTCGTGCTGGCCGGTTTCATCGGCTGGCAGTTCATCGGCGGCAGCAGCGAGGAAGGGGCGCCTGCCCGGCCAACGGTGGCCGAAGCGCCGGCCGAGGCCGGGCCGCAGGAAGCGCCGCGCGTCGAGGGCGCCATCGGCGTCGATCTCGAACGGATCATCAATGCCGATAGCGAGCCCGGCAACTGGCTTGCCCATGGCCGGACCTTTGACGAGCAGCGGTTCTCGCCGCTCGACCAGATCACGGCGGACAATATCGGCGAGCTGTCGCTTGCCTGGTCGACAGACACCTATACGACGCGCGGCCTCGAGGCGACGCCGATCGTGGTGGATGGCGTCATGTATCTCTCGCTCAACTGGGGCATCGCCATTGCGGTCGATGCCAAGACGGGCGAGGAGCTCTGGCGCTTCGACCCGGAAGTGCCGGGCGAGTGGGGCCGCTATGGCTGTTGCGACGTCGTCAATCGCGGCGTCGCGGTCTGGAAGGGCCGCGTCTATACGGCGAGTTTCGACGGGCGGCTTTTCGCGCTCGATGCGAAGGACGGTTCGGTCGTCTGGGAAGTGAACACGATCCCCGGACCGCCCTACACGATTACCGGCGCGCCACGCGTCTTCAACGACAAGGTCGTGATCGGCAATGGCGGCGGCGAGTATGGTGTGCGCGGCTACATCACGGCCTATGACACGGAGACGGGCGAAGAGGCATGGCGCTTCTACACGGTGCCGGGCGATCCTTCGCTGCCGCTCGAACATCCCGAACTCGAAGCCGCGGTGCCGACCTGGAAGGGCGGCGAGTGGTGGAAAGTCGGCGGCGGCGGCACGGCCTGGGACTCGATGGTCTTCGAGCCCGAGACGAACACGCTTTATGTCGGCACCGGCAATGGCTCGCCCTGGACGCGCGCAATCCGCTCGCCCGGCGGCGGCGACAATCTCTATCTCTCGTCGATCCTCGCGCTCAACGCCGATAGCGGCCGCATGAAGTGGTATTACCAGACGACGCCCGGCGACAACTGGGACTACACCGCGACGCAGCCCTTGATGCTCGCCGATATCGAGATCGACGGAAAACTGCGCAACGTCATCATGCAGGCGCCGAAAAACGGCTTCTTCTATGTGCTCGACCGCAACACGGGCGAGCTTCTCTCGGCCAATCCCTTCTCGACCGTCACATGGGCAAGCCATGTCGATCTCGAGACGGGCCGTCCTGTCGAAACGGGCGAAGGCGAATTCAACGACCGCACGGCCTTCGTGCTGCCGTCTGCCAATGGCGCGCATAACTGGCACCCGATGGCGTTCCATCCGGGCACCGGTCTCGTCTATATCCCGACACAGGATATCGCCGGTATCTATTCGCTCTCCGAACAATGGAAGCGCGACGGCGAATACGAGGTGAAGGAGAACTGGTGGAACACCGGCATCGACTGGACCGCCTATGTCGACGCGATCAACGCGCTGCCGGAAATTCCGATGGAGAAGGGCTATCTCAAGGCCTGGGATCCGGTGAAGGGCGAAGCGCGCTGGCAGGCGGAATATCCCGCGCCGCTCAATGGCGGTGTGCTGGCGACGGCGGGCAATCTCGTCTTCCAGGGCACGGCGGATGGCTATTTCCATGCCTACAAGGCGGATACGGGCGAGCGCGTCTGGTCGCAATATATCCAGACCGGCATCGTCGCAGCGCCCGTGACCTATACGGTCGATGGCGAGCAATATGTCGCCGTGCTTGCGGGCTGGGGCGGCGTCAACATCGTCTCGGGCGATGCGCGCACATCGGCGGCGGCGCGCTATGGCAATGAAGGCCGGCTCATTGCCTTCAAGATCGGCGGCGGCGGGGAGCTGCCGCAGCTCGCGCTCCGGGATCAGTCGATCCCGGAATGGCCGGCGCTCACCGCTTCGGAAGAAGAGGTGCGGCATGGCGAGATCGGCTATGCGACCTATTGCATGCTGTGCCATGGCGCGCTGGCGATTTCGCCCGGCGTCACGCCGGACCTTCGCCGCATGAACGAGAATGTGCGGGCGATGTTCGACGAGATCGTGCGCGGCGGCATTCTTTCCGACAATGGCATGGCAAGCTTCGCCGACCATCTTTCGGAAGAGGACGTGCAGGCGATCAAGTCCTATATCCAGAAGCGCGCGCTTGAAGACCGCGCGCGGCAGGAAGTCACGAACTGATCCTGCGGGAGCGGACGGAAAAGCCCCGGCAGCGATGCCGGGGCTTTTTCATTTGAGTAAGCGCTCGAGCGAGAGGGCGAGGGTCAGCAGCTTTTCCTCCGTATGGGGAGCGCCCTGCAGCATGAGGCCGATGGGCAGGCCCTTGTCGTCGATACCGCATGGAAGCGTGATCGCCGCGAGGCCAAGCTGATTGCCGATGGTCGTGTTGCGCAGTGCGAGCCGGTTTGCGCGGCCGTAAGCCTCGCCGCCGGCCTCAAGTTCCGCGATGGGCGGCGGCGCAATGGCAACGGTGGACAGGATCACGGCGTCGGCGCCTGCTGTCGCTGCAAGATAGCGCGTATTGATCTCGCGGCGCTTCAGGTCGCCGCGCACGAGATCGCCCGCCATCAGTCTTTCGCCCGCCATCACGCGATCAAAGACGGGACGATAGATGAGGTCTTCGTTCGCGGCGAGCATCTCGCCCCATTGCGCAAAGGCCTCGGCGACGAGGCGGCTTGCCTTCGGGTCCCAGGCAAGGGTGTGAACCTCGTCGAGTTCGGGCAGCGGATGTTCGACGATCCGCGCGCCGGCGCGGACGAGGCGGCGGACGGCATTGTCGAGGGCGGAGCGGATGGGCGGCTCGACGCTTTCCCAGACGACGCCGCCGGATGGCAGCCAGAAGGTGGCGCGCGAAAGATCGGCCGCATGGAGCTGGCGAGCCTCGCGTCCCTCAAGGAGGGCGAGCAACGCATTCGCGTCTTCCACATCTTTCGCAAGCGGGCCAACCGTGTCGAATGTCGGCGAGAGCGGCACGGTGCCGGTGAGCGGCAGGCGGCCTGCCGTGGTTTTCAATCCGACAAGCCCGTTCCAGGCGGCGGGAATGCGCACCGAGCCGCCTGTGTCGGTGCCGATGGCGGCGGGCGCGAGACCGGCCGCGACCGAGACGCCCGCCCCGGCGGACGAACCGCCCGGTACACGCTCGATCTTCTCGTCATGGGGATTTGCGGGCGTCCCGAATTTCGGATTGATGCCGAGGCCGGAGAAAGCGAGTTCCGTCATCGTGGTCTTGCCGAGTGCGACACTGCCCAGGCGCGTTGCGCGGGCAAGCACTTCGGCGTCCTGCGCCGGCATGCGGGATTTGAGCGCGAGCGAGCCGCCTGCCGTTGCCTCGCCCGCGACATCGAAGAGGTCCTTCCAGGACAGCGGCACGCCGTCGAGCGCATGGCGGCGCAAGCCCCGTTCCGCGCGCTCGCTTGCGGCTTCGGCTTCGGCGCGCGCGCGGCGCTCCAGAAGGCGCACATAGATGCGCCGGCCGGGGTCCATGAGGCTCGCGCGTTCGAGAAATTCTTCCGTCACTTCGCGCGGATCGGCCTTGCCCGACTCGAAGGCGCGGCCAAGTTCAAGTGCGGTCTTGTCTGCGAAACTCATCTGTCCTGCTCCTGCGAGGCGCAGAGTAGGCCGCGAGGCTCCTTGCGTCCATCCGCCACTTGCCTTTCGCGGCTGCCCGGCCGATCTTCCATGCCATGAAACCGGACAGCGACATTCTGATCGTCGGCGGCGGGCTTTCGGGCCTGCCGCTCGCGCTTGCCTGCGCGCAAGGGGGCCTCAGCGTGACGGTTGTCGATGCGCTCGATCCTGCGACGGCGACGGATGCGAAATTCGACGGGCGCGTGTCGGCGATTGCCTTTGCGTCCTGCCGGATGCTGGCGCAGCTCGGCGTGACGCAGCACCTCAGCGGACAGATGCAGCCCATCAACGACATCATGGTGTCGGACGGGCGGGTGCGCGAAGGGGCGTCTCCTTTCTTCCTCCATTTCGATCACAAGGAAATCGGCGACGAACCGCTTGGGCATCTGATCGAGAACCGGCATATGCGGATCGCGCTGCAGAAGGCGGTGACGGATCAGCCGCTGATCCGTTTGATCGCGCCGCAAAGCGTGAAGCGTGTGGCGTATGGCGCGCAGGCGGTCGCGACGCTCGGCAATGGCGAGACGGTTTCCGCGCGGCTCTGCTTTGCGGCCGACGGGCGCGGCTCGCCGGTGCGCGAGGCGGCGGGCATCAAGACGGTCGGCTGGGATTACGGGCAGACGGGCATCGTCTGCACGGTCGAGCATGAGGTGCCGCATGAAGGCGTGGCGCAGGAATATTTCCTCCCCGGCGGGCCTTTTGCGATATTGCCGATGGTCGGCAACCGCGCCTCGCTCGTCTGGACGGAAAAGACAGAGGATGCGAAGGCGATCCTCTCGCTTTCCGACGAAGCCTTCGCGGACGAGATGCGCGCGCGCTTCGGCGATTATCTCGGGGCCTGCGCGCCTGTCGGCCCGCGCTGGTCCTATCCGCTGACGCTGCAGCTTGCGCGCGACTATGTGCGTCCGCGGCTCGCGCTGATCGGCGATGCGGCGCATGGCATTCATCCGATTGCGGGGCAGGGGCTCAATCTGGGGCTCCGCGATGTGGCAGCGGCGGCGGAAGTCGTCGTGGATGCCGCGCGGCTCGGCCGCGATATCGGCGCGCTCGATGTGCTGGAGCGTTACCAGCGCTGGCGGCGCTTCGACAATGTGGCGCTGTCCTTGCTGATGGACGGGCTCAACCGCCTCTTCTCCAACGATATCGGCCCGGTGCGCCTTGCGCGCGATCTCGGGCTCGGGCTCGTGCAGCAGATCGGCCCGGCGCGCCGCTTCTTCATGCGCCATGCAGGTGGCGTGGTCGGCGATCTGCCGAGATTGCTCAGGGGCGAGGCGGTTTGACCCTCACTCCCGGCTCAGGCCCTGACGCTCCAGCGCGGTGAGGTAATCCGTCCAGAGCTTGTCGCTGTCGCGGCCCAGACGGTAGAGCGTGTCCCAGGTGTAGAGGCCGGTGTCGTGGCCGTCGCCGAAGACGATGCGGACCGCGTAATTGCCGACAGGTTCGAGCGCCACGATGGCGACATTGGCCTTGCCGGGCACGGTCTTTTTCTGGCTCGGCCCATGCCCTTGCACTTCGGCGGAAGGGCTTTCGACGCGCAGCAACTCGGCGGGCAGGCGGAAATGCGCGCCGTCATCGAAACTGACTTCGAGGATGCGTTCGGCTTTTTTCAGCTTGAGGCCGGTCGGCCAGGGCCCGCTTTCGGTCATTCCGCGTCACTCATCGTCGAGCGCGCGCGCCTCATCCGTCAGCATGATCGGAATGCCGTCGCGGATCGGAAAGGCGAGGCGGGCCTTGTCGGAAATCAATTCCTGCTTGTCGCGGTCGTAGCGCAGTGTCGATTTCGTCACCGGGCAGACGAGAATTTCGAGAAGCTTCGGGTCCACTTCCATTTTCGGCGCGGGCGCGCCTTCCTGTGTATTCGCCTCGGTCATTCGTTTCTTCCGTTCTATTGAACCGTCGCATCGCCGGGCGAAACCTCGCGCAGCGCCTTTTCGGTGAGGGCGATCAGCATCTGGTTGCGGTCTTCGAGCGTCTTCGCCTCGAGCAGCGCCTGTTTCTCGCGCGGGCCATAGGGGCTGATGGTGCAAAGCGAGTTCACCAGCGTCTCGTTGGAGGAAAGACGGATCGCGCGCCAGTCCGCCTGCAGTCCGTGCGTATCGAGATATTCCTTCAGGATTTCGAGGAGCCGCTCGCGGCTCACCTCCTCCTGCCCTTCGCCGGCGGTAAGGTCGCCCGCGAATTCGTCCCAGGCGATCTCGAACTGGCGATAGGGCGTCATGGCGGCAAGTTCGTTCTTCAACCGGAAGCGCATGATGCCCGTCAGCGTGATGACGATGCGGCCATCGCCCGTCTCCGCCCAGGAGGTAATGCGGCCCGCGCAACCGATGGCGCAGAGGGGCGGCGTCTTGCCCTCGATCTGCGAGGCGAGGATCGCCGCTTCGCCGTCCGGCTGCACCATGCCGATGATGCGCTCGGTGCGCATCGCGTCATCGACCATTTTCAGGTAGCGGGGCTCGAAGATGTTGAGCGGCAATTGTCCGCGCGGCAGCAATATCGCACCGGCAAGCGGAAAGACGGGGATCACCCCCGGCAGGTCACCCGTGCTGCGATATTGATCCGTGAGCCCCATATTGCGGCCTAGCTGAAAAGGATCGAGGAAAGGCGGCGCCTGCCGCTCAGCGTGATCTCGTCCTTCGGGCCATAGGCGTCGAAGAATTCGACAAGCTGCTTGCGGGCTGCCTGTTCGTTCCAGTTGCGGTCATATTCGATGCTGATGAGAAGCTGGTCGACGGCGCCTTCGCGGTCGCCGCGCGCATTGAGCGCGAGTGCAAGGTCGAAACGCGCCTGATGATTCTTCGGGTTCGCTTCCACTTTCGCCTGCAGTTCAGCGATGTCGCCGAGATCGCCCGCCTTTTCTGCAAGTGAGAGGGCGGCCTGAGCGGCGGCGATTTCGGCATCGCTGCGCGCATCGGGGCGCACCAGCGCCAGCGTCTGTTTCGCGCGGTCGAGATCGCCCGCCGCGATGTAGCAGCGCGCAAGGCCCGCCACGGCGGCGGGATTGCCCGGCTCTTCCTGGGCTGCCTGCGCAAAGGCCTGCGCGGCGCGCGAGAGATCGCCAGCGTCAAAGGCCTCGCGGCCGATTTCGATGAGTTCTTCGGCAGGTGAGGGGCCCGTGTCGCCGGCAAGGCGGGCGATGAAGGCCTTGACCTGGCTTTCCGGCATCGCGCCCATGAAGCCGTCGACCGGCTGGCCATTCTTGAAGGCGAAGACAGCCGGGATCGACTGGATGCGAAGCTGCTGGGCGATTTCGGGCTCGTCGTCGATATTCATCTTCACGAGCTTCACGGCGCCGCGCGCCGACCGGACCGCATTTTCGAGGATCGGCGTCAGCTGCTTGCAGGGGCCGCACCAGGGCGCCCAGAAATCGACCAGCACGGGCACATGGCGAGAGGCCTCGATCACGTCCTTGCCGAAATTGCGGGTCGTGGTATCGACGATGAGGTCGTCCGCGCCCGCCATGCTGCCCTGTCCGATGATCGGTTCCATCTGCCGTTCCGTTCTGTTCTGCCGGTCTTGCCGCCGCTTCGTCTCCATGAAGATGGAGCGGCGCGCTTGCGAAACAATGGTTTAGCGGGCGGCTGGCAAGGGCGCAAGGAAGCGCGAATTTTTGGTGACGCGCCCTGTATTTGCAGGATTGCCTCCCCATTTATGGAACGTCTTCGGGCGGCTTTTGGGGGAGGAATCCATGTCGCAGGCCTTGTTTCGCATTGTTGTCGCGCTTTCGGGCGCGATCGTGCTTCTGCTGGCGCTCAATATCGTGATGGGTGGCGTCGCCACCGCCGGCTGGCGCGGCGAGCGGCCCTTCTTCGCGGTGACGGATGATGAGCAGTTCCGGCTGATCGACAGCCATACGCGGTTTCTGGGCGGGCTTTTTGCCGCCACAGGGCTTGTGCTTCTTCTCGGCGCGCTCGATCCGCGGAAATATGCGCAGGCGCTCAATGTGGTCTTTATCGGGATTTTCCTCGGCGGCCTTGCGCGCTTTGCAAAGCCGGACATGGAAGCCTTCATGACCTCCGATGTGGGCACGGCGCTTGCGGCCGAGCTGATCCTCATGCCGGTGCTTGCCTTCTGGCTCAGCCGTCTCCGGCGGGGCTGACGGCGGCCTCTAGATCGAGGATCAGCGGGTCATGCCCGGTTTCCTTGAGGAATCTCAGGAAATCGGACTGGGAAAGCGCCGTCGTGGCCGTATTTTCGAGCGGATGATAGTTGAGCCGCTCATGGCCGAGCATCGGCGCGTCCAGCACCACAGTGACGCGGTGCTCGCGGTCGTTCACGAGCGCAAAGGGCGTGACCGAGCCGGGGCGGACGCCAAGCACCTCCCACATCAGCTCCGCATTGCCGAAGGAAAGCCGCGCCGAGCCGATGGGCTTCGAGAGGCTGTTCAGCTTCAGGTCGCGATGTTCCTCGGTGACGATGAGAAAGAGGCGGCCCTTCTTGTCTTTCAGGAAGAGGTTCTTGCAGAAGGCGCCCTCGCGCTCATGGGCGGCCCATGTGGCGCGGTGCGCCAGCGCCTCCTCAACGGTGTGCAGGGGCGGGTGGTCGCGCGTCTCGTGGGGGATGCCCTTTTCCGCAAGCCAGGCCAGGAATTCGGCTTTGGTGGTCAGTTTCGCTGCGCTCATGCCCCTTGATTGGCATGGGGAAGGGCGGCCCGCAAGGGCACGTAAATCCGCGCAATTCCGCTCTTGCAAAGGCTCAAACGATGGGTCATAACACCGCCCTCACAGCCGGTTGGCGCCTTTCGGGGCCTCGGACGGCTGACCTGGATGCGGGCGTAGCTCAGGGGTAGAGCACAACCTTGCCAAGGTTGGGGTCGTGAGTTCGAATCTCATCGCCCGCTCCAATTTGCAAAGCCGCCTTATGGGCGGCTTTTTCTTTTCGAGGTGTCCGATGATTTCCGGTTCCGCTCCCTGCCCCTGCCGTTCGGGCCTCGAATTCGGCCAATGCTGCGAGCCGTATCTTGCGGGTGCGAAGCTGCCGCCGACGCCGGAAGCGCTGATGCGCTCGCGCTATTCGGCCTTTGCGACCGGCAATATCCCCTATCTCGAAGAAACGCTGCTCCCCGGCACGCGGGACGATTTCGATCCCAAGGGTGCGGCTGAATGGGCGGCGGCAAGCGAATGGACCGGGCTTGAAATCCGCCACACGGAAGGCGGGGGACCGGGTGAGAACGAAGGCGTCGTCGAATTCGTCGCGCACTACCGGCAAGCGGGCGACGAGCGCGTCCATCACGAGACCTCGACCTTCAGGCGGCAGGACGGGCGCTGGTGGTATGTCGACGGGATCATGGGTGTGCGGCCGCGGCGCGCCGAGAAGATCGGCCGCAACGATCCCTGCTCCTGCGGCTCGGGAAAGAAATACAAGAAGTGCTGCGGCGTGGCCGCCTGACGGATTTTCCGGCGCTTCCCTGACTGGCCCTTTCATGCTCCACTTCGCGCCGCCGCTGCGCCACAGGCAGCCGGGCGAAGCGGGAGGATGAGACGAGTGGATGCCGTCGAAAAGGGGGGGGGCGATGAGCCCGTGCGCGTTCAGGTGCCAGGACAGGCAAGCGCACAACTGATTTCCGCTTCGGGCGGCGAGGCGGCGGACGGCAAGGGCCAGTGGAGCTGGGCGCTGTTCGAATGGGCGCGCAATCCTTATGTGATCCTCATCACGATCTATATCTTCTCGCCCTATTTCTCGAGCACGGTGGTGGGCGATCCGGTTCGCGGCCAGGCGATCTGGGGCAATATCAACGGCATCGCCGGTTTCTTCATCGCCTGTCTCGGGCCGGTGCTCGGCGCCATCGCCGATACGGGCGGCAAGCGCAAACCCTGGATCGTCTTCTTCATCGCGATCATGGTGCCGGCCATCTATGCGCTGTGGTGGGCGATGCCGGGCGAGGCGGGGCTTTCCATTCTCGCGATTGCCGCGCTGATCGTGCTGATTGCGGTCGCTTTCGAGTTCTCCGCCGTCTTCCACAATTCGATGCTGCCCGCCGTTGCGCCGCATGAGCGGATCGGATTTCTTTCCGGTCTCGGCCTTGCGCTCGGCAATGCGGGCGCGCTCATCATTCTCTGTTTCATGCTCTGGGCCTTCATGCTGCCGGGCAATGTCGACTGGGGTTTCGTGCCTGCCGAACCCCTGTTCGGCATCGACGCATCGGCGCATGAGAACAGCCGCATCTCGGGGCCCATCGTTGCGGTGTGGCTTCTCTTCTTTTCGCTGCCGCTGCTTCTCTGGACGCCGGATGTGAAGGGTACGAATGTGCCCATGAGGAAGGCGATTTCGCGCGGCATCGGCAATGTCATCGGCACGGTGCGGAAGCTGCGCCACTACAAGAACATCGCGATCTATCTTGCCGCGCGCATGTTCTACAATGACGGCAAGACGGCGGTGCTCGTGTTCGGCGGCGTCTATGCGGTGGGCATATTCGGCTGGGGGCCGCTCACGCTCACCATCTATGGCATCGTGCTGTCGGTCTTTGCGGTGGCGGGCGGTTTCTTCGGCGGCTGGCTCGACGATACGTTCGGTTCGAAGCGCGCGATCCTCGTTTCGATCGGCGGCACATGCGTCGGCCTCATTCTCGCGATTTCGATCACGCCGAACGAACTTTTCTTCTTTCCCTATGATGCGGCGGCGGCAGGGCCGATCTGGGATCTTCCCTTCTTCGCGACGCTGCCCGAACTCATGTATCTCATCGTCGTCATCATCGTCGCGATCTGCATCACGGCGGCCTATGCGAACAGCCGCACCATGCTTGCGCGCATTGCGCCCGTCACCAAGATGTCGGAATTCTTCGGCATCTATGCGCTGTCCGGCACGGCGACGGCCTTTCTCGGGCCGCTTCTCGTCGGTGTCGTCACGCTCATGTTCCAGAGCCAGCGCATCGGCTTTGCCTCGATCCTCATTCTTCTCGGGCTCGGGCTGGCGGGTATGCTGTTCGTGAAGGAAGAACGTGCGGAGGCGGTCGATTGAATGCAGTGATCGAGGGCGCGGTGCCGGAGCTTCAGCCGCCGCATGATACGGGCGGCAAGGAACCCGCCTCGAATGTCGCGCAAGGCGCCTGGGTTCTCTATGAATGGGCGAACCAGACCTATTTCTCGCTCATCACGATCTTTCTCTTTCCACCCTTCTTCACGCAGGTGCTGGCGGCCAATCCCATCGAGGGTCAGGCGCAATGGGGCTATGTGCAGGCAGTGGCCGGCATTTCGATTGCGCTCCTGAGCCCGCTTCTTGGCGCGATGGCCGATGCGGCGGGGCCGCGCAAGCCCTGGATCGTGGTCACCACGCTGATTTGTGCGGCGGGCTGTTTCGCGCTCTGGTTCGCGGTGCCGGGATCGCCGCTCCTTCCCATCATGATCTCCCTTGTCGTCGCCGCGATCGGCATGGAATTCACGATCATCTTTGCCAATGCCATGCTGCCGACCATCGCATCGGACCGGCGGATCGGGCTTCTGTCGGGCATCGGCATCGGCGTCGGCCAGCTCGCCGCCATCGTGGCGCTGGTGCTGGTGCTGATCCTTTTGCAACTGCCGGGCGAGGTGGAAGCCTCCTTCATTCCTTCAGAACCGATCTTCGGTCTCTCCAAGGAAGCGCATGAGACCGACCGCATCATCGGTCCGATCTCGGGCCTCTGGTTCCTCGTCTTCATGCTGCCCTTGCTCTTTCTCGTGCCGGACCAGAAGAGCCGAGGCATAAGCCGCACACAGGCCGCGCGGGAAGGTCTCACGCGCCTCATTGCGACGCTGCGCTCCGTCCGCCATTTCCGCAATGTCGGGCTCTATCTCTTTTCGCGCATGCTGTTCTATGACGGCATGACGGCGATCTTCGTTTTCGGCGGCATTCTCGCGGCGGGCATTTTCGGCTGGGGCGCGATGGAGATGGCCGTCTATGGCATCTGGGTGACGCTGTTCGCTGCCTTCGGCGCATTTGTCGGCGGCTGGGTCGATCTGAAGATCGGTTCGAAGCGGACGCTCGTCTGGTCGCTCCTTGGCGTCATTGCAACCTTCCTGCTCCTCCTCTCCTTCGACCGCGACCGGATCTTCTATGTCATCACCGTGCCGGTGGCGGCGGATGCGGGCGCCTTCACGACGCTTCCGCAGCAGCTTTTCCTTCTGACCGTCGGCTTCTTCGGGCTATCGGTCGGGCCGGTGATCGCATCGAGCCGCACCATGATGGCGCGGATCAGCCCGCGCGAAATGATGACGGAGTTCTTCGGTCTCTTCGCGCTGGTCGGCAAGGCGACGGCCTGGGTTGCGCCGCTCTTTATCGGCATCGTGACGGCGATGACGCAGAACCAGCGCTTCGGGCTGATGGTCGTCGTGCCGCTTATCCTGGCCGGTCTGATCGGCCTTCTCTTCGTGAAGGAAGAACGCGCGAGCGCTGTCGTTCATTGAGGGCGCTCATCTTCCGCTTCAATGGCGGAAGTGGCGCATCCCCGTCATGACCATGGCGAGACCCTTTTCGTCTGCCGCCGCGATCACTTCATCGTCTCGCACGGAACCGCCGGGCTGGATCACGGCGGTCGCGCCTGCTTCCGCCGCCGAGAGAAGGCCGTCGGCGAAGGGGAAGAAGGCGTCGGAGGCAACGACCGAACCGATGGTGGCGGGCGTCTTCTCGCCTGCCGCTTCCGCCGCATCCTGGGCTTTCCGCGCGGCGATGCGGGCCGAATCCACGCGGCTCATCTGGCCGGCGCCGATGCCGACGGTGGCGCCATTCTTCACATAGATGATCGCATTCGACTTCACATGCTTGCAGACGCGGAAGGCGAATTTGAGGTCGGCCATTTCCTGCGCCGCCGGGGCGCGCTTCGTCACCACTTTCAGATCGAGATCGTCGATGCGGCCATTGTCGCGCGACTGGACGAGCATGCCGCCCGCCACCGCCTTGAAGTTCAGGCCCGGCGCGCCCGCATCCGGCAGGCCGCCGGTGACGAGGAGGCGGAGGTTCTTCTTCGCGCCGATGATGCGGCGCGCATCTTCATCGGCGCCGGGAGCGATGATGACTTCGGTGAAGATACGGGCAATTTCTTCCGCCGTCTCGCCATCGAGAGGCATGTTCGCGGCGATGATGCCGCCAAAGGCAGAGACGGGATCGCAGGCGAGCGCCTTTCTGTAGGCGTCCGCAAGAGATGTGCCCGTCGCCACGCCGCAAGGGTTCGCATGCTTGATGATGGCGATGGCGGGGGCAATCTTCGGATCGAATTCGCCGACGAGTTCGAAGGCCGCGTCCGTGTCGTTGATATTGTTGTAGGAAAGCTCCTTGCCCTGAAGCTGGACGGCATTGGAGACGCCGGGGCGGTTCTCGCCGGACATATAGAAGCTTGCGATCTGGTGCGGGTTCTCGCCATAGCGCAGCGTCTGCTTGAGGCTGCCGCCAAAGGCGCGATAGGCGGGCGCCGTCTCGCCGATCGCATCGGCCATCCAGTTCGAGATCGCGGCATCGTAGGCCGCGGTGCGGGCATAGGCCTTCTGCGCGAGCTTCGTGCGGAGCGCGAGCGACGTGCCGGACTTGCCGCGGATTTCGGACAGCACCGCGTCGTAGTCCGACGCATCGACCACGACCGCGACATAGGCATGGTTCTTCGCTGCCGCGCGGATCATGGCCGGGCCGCCAATGTCGATATTCTCGACGCAATCGTCGTAATTGCCGCCCTTCGCCACCGTTTCCTCGAAGGGGTAGAGATTGACGACCAGCAGGTCGATGCCGCCGATGCCATGCTCCTTCATGGAGGCGGCATGGGCCTGATCGTCGCGGATTGCGAGGAGGCCGCCATGCACTTTCGGGTGGAGCGTCTTCACGCGGCCATCCATCATTTCGGGAAAGCCCGTCAGGTCCGACACATCCTTCACCGGCAGCGCCGCATCCTTGATCGCCTTTGCCGTACCGCCGGTCGAGATCAGTTCGACGCCCGCCTCGTGCAGCGCGCGGGCGAATTCGGCAAGCCCCGTCTTGTCGGAAACGGAGATGAGGGCGCGGCGGACGCGCTGGATATCGGCGGCTTCAGGGTAGGCTTTGGCGGTGGGCATTTCGGGGCTCCGGTGGGGCGGGAGGATGGCCGGGGCAATAGCATGAAGCGGCGAAGGGGCCAAGGCGGCAGGGGCTGGAATGGAATTGGCCCCATGAACTTTACCTCAGAGGTTATCGAAAGGCTGGCGCCGCGCGGCTAGGCTCACGGCCAACGCCCTGAAAATGCGAGGAAATTCCCATGAGTGCCGTGCCCGATATCTCCTATCTGCCCTTTGCCAATCTGCTCGGGATCGAGCTTGAGGAGGCAACGCCCGACCGCGTGGTGGCTAGGTTGACGGTGCGGAAAGAGCTTTGCACCGTGCCGGACATTCTTCATGGCGGGGCGATCATGTCGTTTGCGGACACGGTGGGCGCGGTGGCGACCGTGCTCAACCTCAAGGGCGGGGCCACGACGACGACGGTCGAGAGCAAGACGAATTTCCTCGCGCCCGTGCCGGTGGGCGATGTGGCGACGGCGACCTGCGAGCCCTTTCACAAGGGCGGGCGGCTGATGGTCTGGCAGACGAAGATCACGCGGGGCGACGGGCGACTCTGCGCGGTGGTGACGCAGAGCCAGATGGTGCTGGAGCCGAAGAAGAAGCACTAGCTCACTCGCCCGGCGGCAGGTCGAGATCCGGCAGCTCCGGCAGCAATTCGTCTTCGCGTTTCGTATGGCCGGCATTGCGCGTCGAGAGGCGGCGCCATGCCCAATTCACGCGGGCTTCACCGCGGAAGACGCGGCCTGCAACGACGATCTGCTCGGCGCGGCGGGTCGTGTCGCCGGAACCGAGATAGACGCTCTCCTCGATCGCGATTTCGCATTCGCCGCCGCCCGAGCGGGCGCGGAACTGCCAGCCATCGCCATTCGGCAACAGCACCAGCACATTGGTGCGGTCATGGGCAAGCGACACGCGCGCATCCGGGTGGATATGGAAGCGGATGGTGAAGTCCGGGTCTTCTTCCGGCTTTGCCCAATAGCGGCGCTGCCAGAAACGGGCGGGGCGCTGGCTCACCGTTTCGAGCCTGTCCTCGCCGCGCAGATCCTCGCCCGTTGCGGAGAGGAAAAGGCGGCGGCAATGGCGCAGGCCGAACAGGCCCACATAACCGTCATGGGCGGCCTCGAGCCAGATGCCCGCCTCGTTCTCGTTGCGGCGGCTTTCGACCTCGACAGGGCCTTCCATGATGCGCGCGCCGAGCAATGTGCGCGAGATTTTTCCCTTCAGCATCCGCGCCGAGGATGTGTCGGCAAGGACGAGCGTCGAATGGGCGGCAGTGGCGCGGCTCGCGGCCTCCCAGTCGGGGCCGAGCACTTTCGTCGCGCCGCAATTCACGATCATGCGGGCGCGGCCCGTGCTCATCTCGAAGGCGAGGCAGCCGGCATGGGCTTCATGGCTGAACGGGCCCGGCGGCGGTGCGCCCGTATCCATGACGAGGCTTGCGGGCCCCGCGGCCAGGCGCTGATAGCCCGAATGCGGCGCAAGACCGAAAGGCTTTCCCTTCGTGTCGTCGCGCTCCAGCACGGCGTCGATCGCGCCTTCCGGTCCTTCGGTCGAACCGTTGAAAAGCGCCAGCCGCCCGTCGCCGTGGCGGAAGAAGCGCAGCATCGGCGTCATGCGGTCGATTGCATCGCGCACCGGCTTCGGCACTTCGATGCGCCGCGCGGTGAGTGCATCGCGCAGCGACAGAAGATCGAGCAGGATCGAAAGCTGCGCCGAAGGATTGCGGCTCACATGGCCACCATCGGCGAGGATCTGCCGGTCGAGTTCGCGGCAGAGAAGCGCCACGCCTTTCTTCAGCCGCTTGTGACCTTCGGACAGGCAGAGACCGGAAAAGGCAAGGCCCAGCGCGGCGGTGATGCGCGGCTCGCCCGCCGGTGCGATGGCGGCGACGCGGGCAAGGTGACGCGCCTGCCGCGCCATGTTGCGCAGCAGCGTCGAGCGGTAGACGAGGTCGGTGCCGTCGATGATGAGTGCGCCGTTTGCGACCCATGACATGAGCCGGCGTCCGATCACCTGCGGCCGCCAGGCGATGTCGTGCCAGCGGCCTTCGGCCGCGATCCAGCTTGCGACAAGTTCCTGCGCATGGCGGCGCGCGGTATCGCCATTATTCGCGTCATGCGCCGTGGTGAAGTGGCGCAGCCAGGAAAAGCCGTGCAATTCCTCCGACCAGCGCTCGCTTGGCGGATCGGCGGCGAAAGGCGAGGAGCCGCCCGGCGCGCGGACCTGACCGCCCGGCAGAAACCAGCGGCCCTGAAAGAGAGCGTCTGCCGCGCTGGCGCGTCCGGGGCGCAGTTCCGGCGGATAGAGCACCATATGGTCGGGCATCGGCCCACGCAGCGTCTGGCCATAGACCCAGGTGTTGAAGATGCCGGCAAGGGCGGCGTCGCGCGTGCGGGTGAGGGCAGCGCCTGCGAGGTCGATCAGCCGGTTGCCGGACGCGGTGCGCCGTGGAGCGGCCGCTCCCTTCTGTTCCGATCTCGCCAGCGCCTCGGCCATTCGAGAGGCCCTTTCTTCGCGCCCTGATTCAGGCGCCGCCGCGCAATGCCGCGATGTTCTTCGCATAGGCGGCGGGACCGCCCTTGAAAGTTGCCGTGCCGGCGACGAGCACATTGGCGCCGGCCGCGATGGCGCGGGGCGCCGTTTCGAAATTAATGCCGCCATCGACTTCGAGTTCGACCGCAAGCCCTTCCGCATCTATCCGCTTACGGATGGTTTCGATGCGGGCGAGCTGGCTTTCGATGAAGCTCTGGCCGCCGAAGCCGGGGTTCACCGACATGACGAGCACAAGGTCGATATCGCGGAGAAGCGGCCAGAGAAATTCGAGCGGCGTGCCGGGATTGAGCGAGAGGCCGGCCTTGCAGCCCGCCGCCTTGATCGCCTGGATGGTGCGGTGGGGATGGGGGCCCGCCTCCGGGTGGAAGGTGATGATATCGGCGCCCGCCTTCGCAAAGCCCTCGATATAGAGGTCAACCGGCGAGATCATCAGATGGACGTCGAAGACCTGGTCCGAATAAGGCTTGATCGCCTTCAGTACGTCCGGGCCGATGGTGATGTTCGGCACGAAATGCCCGTCCATCACATCGACATGGATATAGTCGGCGCCCGCTTCCGTGATCGCGCGCACTTCCTCGCCCAGCCGGGCAAAGTCGGAGGCGAGAATGGAGGGGGCAATCTTGACGCTCGGTTTGCCGCTCATCGTTCAAAGCTCTTGTGGTAGTGACCGCCCGAGCATACTGCATTTTGCGGCGCGGGCCTGCTCATTCAGTGATTAACAGCAAGCCTCACGAGGCGCAAGAATCCGCGTTTGCGGAAAGCGCGGCGTCGAACTCGGCGGCCAGCCGCTCGAGCGGAATGCGCCCATGTTCCGGCCCGCCATAATCCTGCGCCCAGACGGTCTGGAGGAAGGGAGTCCGCGGTGCATATTTCGCGGGCGAGTGGCGGCCATAGAGCAGGATCAGCGGAATACTGGAGATCGCCAGCATATGACCGAGGCCGGAATCATTTGCGACCGCGACATCGAGGCGGCGGCCGAGCGCGGCGACGAGAATGGGTCCCCGGGGGCCGCCCGACGGCGCCTCGTCTTCGGGAAAGAGGGCGGCGGGCAGGGCGGCGCGAATTTCCGCCGCCATGTCGCGCTCGCTCGGGCCGATGAAGAAGACCGGGCGGCGCCCCTTCGCTTCGGCGTGGCGGGCGAGCGCGATGAAGCGCTCAAGCGGCCAACGCTTGGTCAGGTCGCCCGAGCCCGGCGCAAAGCCCGCATAGTGCGCGCCCGCAGGCAGGAGCTTCTGTGCGAGCGCCGAATAGTCTTCCGGGATCGCGACGGCGCCTTCCGCGCCTTTCGTCCGGCCAAGCGAGGCGAGGTCGAGAAGGCGCATCAATCCGTCCGCGAAATGGGCAGGCTTCTTCCTCGTCCACCGCGGATCGATCGCCGGCGGCTTCACGCTGGAAAGGAGGTAGTCGGCGGCGGGTGCGATGAAGATGCGGGGCCGCAAGGCGCGTTTCACGGCGAGCGCGCGCCAGATGTTTGTCTGTGTGTCGATCAATATGTCGATATCGCCGGTGCCGATCCGGAGCGGCTTCAGTATTTCGCGCGGCGACATTGCAAGCCCGGTTTCCTCGATCACGCGGTTGAGACAGGGCGCGACCAGCTCCTTCAGGACACCGGCATAGACCGTCTTGCCCGTCGTGATCCAGATGATTTCCGCCTGCGGGAAGGTCTCTCTCAGGGAACGGACGAACTGCAGCTTGAAGAAGCCGTCGCCGAGAAGCTCGGCGCCGGAATAGACGGCGATGCGCCTCGCTTCGCCGGCCTGTTTCATGCGGGCTTTCGATAGGCGACGAGCGTCGTGCCTTTCAGATGCGCCAGCGGCAATTCGCGGCCAAGCTCGTTCAGCGCCTTGTAGACCCCGGGGCAGCGCGGCGAATAGTCATGCCACAAGACGAAGCCGCCAGGCGCCACCATGCGCAGCGCCTTTGCGCTGTCGCTCTTCACATAGGAATAGGAATGTGCGCCATCGACGAAGATGAGGTCGACCTTGCCTTCATAGGGCGCTTCGTCGAACTTCGCGCTGTCGCCGAAATGCTGCGCAACCTTGTGCGCGACCGGCGTGTCCTCATAATAGAACTTGTCGTAGCGCGACTCGCCAAGCGCGATCTGCTTCCATTTCTCCGCATCGGGATCATCGGCGTTGAACTCGGCGTCTCCCGTGCCGTCGTCGAAATAGGTCAGCGTGTCGATTTTCGCATCGCCGGGTGCATTGCGGGCAAGCACATAGGTGGTGCGCCCGGTCGCCGTGCCGAATTCGAAGATGCGTCTCGCCTTCTTTGCCAGCGCGCCGAGCACCCATGTCTCGGTGTCGTTGATGCTTGCCAGCGCACCGGACTGGCCGATAAAGGCAATCTCGGAATCGCGGTTCGGCCCGAGGCCCGTCGACTTGAAAATATCGTTCCAGCGGTCGATGGCGACATGGGGCACGGGCGGCTTGCCGAAATTCGGCCTGAGCTTCATGCGCACACGCTGGCGGAGCGCAAAGCTGAGCGTGGCCGCAAAGGCGGCCGCAAACAGGATGGTCAGGGCCACAAGCAGCCAGAAGAGAAATGGTGA
Organism: Parvibaculum sp.; assembly: GCF_046297875.1. GTDB lineage: Bacteria > Pseudomonadota > Alphaproteobacteria > Parvibaculales > Parvibaculaceae > Parvibaculum. The sequence goes on from NZ_JBKBHD010000001.1 coordinate 996,272, forward strand.
GACCGACATTCATGCCCTCAAGCGTGGTGCCGGGCGGCGCTCACCGCCCGGTCATTGCGCAAAATACCGGCGCGGCGGCAAAAGAGAAAGCCCCCGAATGACCGGGGTTCAGAGCTTGCGGGCCAGCACCTTGAGGCGCGACTTGGTGCTCCAGATGAAGCGGATCACCTCGAAACCGTGGCCGGTGAGGAAGCGGCGCATCGCATCCTTCGTGAAATAGTGAAGATGCTGCGGCGGGAAGACTTCATGCCATTTGGTGAAATCGCGCGGTACGCGCCAGTGCCCTGCATCGGGCGTCGTCAGATAGAGCAGCGCGCCGGGCTTCAGCCGCATTTTCATAGCCTCGAGATAGGCATGCGGGTCCGGCAGATGTTCGACCACCTCGATCATGAAGGCGAAGTCGAAATCCTTCCAGCTCTCCGGCAGGCTTTCCGGGGCGCCGGCGTGATAGTGACCGCGCGGATAATCATGGCGCGCGATGCCGACGCTCTCCTCGTCGATATCGACGCCATAGGCATCGAGGCCGAGCCGCGTTGCCGCTTCCACCGCCGTGCCGATATTACAGCCGAAATCGATGAAGCGGGTGCCGGGCGCGAGGTGGCGGTACCGCCTGATCTGCTTCATGGCGCGCAGCACCTTGCGCTCGGCTTTCGCTGCGTAAAGCTTGTTCGAGGAATATTTCTCGTAGATCGCCGCTATCTCGGAAAGCGGCGGCGTCGGATGAACGAAGTGAAGGCCGCACGTCATGCAGCGGAAAATGCGGTAGCCGGAGGAAATGCCCGCCGGGCGGAAGGTGCCGCCGCCGCAGATGATGCAGGCGGTGGGCTCCACGGCCGCTTCGTTCGATCTTGTTTCTGTCTGCGTCACTTGATGCCGTCCGAAAAGCTCGCGCCAGACTGACGCCGGGCCTGCCGGGCGTCAACAGATGAATGGGAGGGTTAACGGCGCGTCAGCCGCGCGGCAAAGAATCCGTCCATGCCGCCTTCGATGCCCATATGGCAGGGCAGGCTGCGCAGGTCACCTTCACCTGTGACGATCTCGCCTATGCCGCCGACGTCATCGGGCGCAATGGGCTTGCGCGCAAAATCCGGGTGGCGGGCGAGAAAAGCCTCGATCTGGCGTTCGCCTTCCTGCGGCTCAAGCGAGCAGGTGCAATAGACGAGCGTGCCGCCGGGCGCGAGCAGCTTGGCCGCATTGTCGAGGAGGCGTGCCTGAAGCACGACAAGCTTGTCGCGGTCGGCGGGGGACTTCAGATGCAGCACGTCCGGGTGGCGGCGGATGGTGCCGGTCGCGCTGCAGGGCGCATCGAGAAGAATGAAGTCCCATTGGTGGCCGGGCGACCAGCTTGCGGCGTCCGCCACGACGGTCTTTGCCGAAAGGCCGAGGCGGGCAAGATTTTCCCTGAGGCGTTCGAGGCGCGGCTTCGAGCGGTCGAGCGCGGTCACGTCTGCGCCTGCCGCCGCGAGCGCCGCCGTCTTGCCGCCCGGCGCAGCGCAGAGATCGAGCACTTCGCGGGACGCCACGTCGCCGAGCAATTTCGCAGGCAGCGCGGCGGCGGCATCCTGCACCCACCACGCGCCTTCATCGAAGCCGGGCAGCTCTTCCACGCGGCCTGCTTCCTCGAGCCGCAGTGTGCCTGTCGGCAGCATGGCCGCGCCAAGCGTTTCGGCCCATTCACCGCTCGCGTTCTCATCCTTCAGCGAAAGATCGAGCGGGGGGTTTTCATAATGCGCACGGATGATGCGGCGCGTCGTCTCTTTGCCGTAAGCGGCGACCCAGCTCTCCCAGAGCCAGTCCGGCGTGTCGAGACGTTCGGTGTCGAGCGCGGCGAGCATGGCATCGCCCTCGCGCGTCAGGCGGCGAAGCACGGCATTGACGAGCGCCTTGTAATGTTTCGCTGTCGCGTCCTTGTCTGCCGTCTCGACATTCATGGCGACGGCGGCATGGGCCGGCACGCGCAGGAACAGAAGTTCGGCGGCGCCTGCGCGCAGAATGTCCAGCGTCGGCCCGGCGCGCTTCGGCAGTTCCTTATCGAGCAGAGCGGCGATCAGGTGATCGATGGTGCCGAGGCGGCGCATGACGGTTGCGGCGATGGCGCGGGCAAAGGCGCGGTCGCGGGGTGCGACACGGGCAAGGGCGCCGCCTGCCGCTTCGGCGGCAAAGGCCTCGTCGAGCGGGCGGCGGCTTGTGAGCACTTCGCCAATGAGAGCGGCAGCGCCCTGGCGCGCGCCAAGGCCCGGCATGCCGCCGGGTGCAAAGGAAGACCGGTTGTTCATGGGGAGAGGGTTAGACCACAGGCCGGCGCCGCGCGCAAAGCGTCAGTTCCCCAGCCCAAGTGAGCCCCAGCGGGCCTCAGCAGACTTCAGTGCCAGGGACGGCGCTGCACGGCGCCCGTGGCTTCGGCGAATTTCCGCAGCTCGGCGATACGGTTCGCGGTCGCCGGGTGCGTCGAAAAGAGATTGTCGCGGCCGCTGCCGTTCAGCGGGTTGATGATGAACATGTGCGCGGTCGCGGGGTTTGCCTCCGCCGCCTCGTTTGGTGCGCCGCGCCGCGCGGCCTCGTCGATCCGCTCCAGCGCAGAGGCGAGCCACATCGGATTGCCGCAGATTTCGGCGCCGCCCCGGTCGGCGGAATATTCGCGTGTGCGGCTGATCGCCATCTGCACGAGGCCGGCGGCCATGGGCGCGAGAATGGCAAGCGCGATCGCGCCGACCATGCCGCCCGCATTGCGGTTGCCGCCGAAGAAGAGTGCGAAATTGGCGAGCATGGAAATCGCACCGGCGATGGTCGCCGTCACGGTCATGGTCAGCGTGTCGCGGTTCTTGATATGGGCGAGTTCATGCGCCATCACGCCTGCAAGCTCTTCCGGCGAAAGCATGGAGATGAGGCCGGTCGTCGCGGCGACGGCGGCATTTTCCTCGTTGCGGCCGGTGGCAAAGGCATTGGGCTGCGGATTGTCGATGACGTAGATCGCGGGCACGGGCATGTTCGCGCGGGCAGCGAGCTGCTTGACGATGCCGACATAGTTCGGCGCCGTCGTCTCGTCGACGCGCTTCGCGCTGTACATGCGCAGCACGATCTTGTCGGAGTTCCAGTAGGCAAAGAAGTTCATGCCCGCGGCAACGACAAAGGCGATCATGGCGCCGCCTGCGCCGCCGATCAGGTAGCCGAGCCCCATGAAAAGCGCGGTCATGGCCGCGAGCAACATGAAGGTCTTGAGCGTGTTCATCTTTCTGCCGGTCCTCCGGGACGTTTGCTTCCAACGGGCTTCCAGGCTGGAAGCCGCGCCTCACCCGCTTTATATGTACTCACAGAGGCCAAGGTTCAAGAAAGGCGCAAATCCGTGGCGGATGCAACAAAGACGGGAGAAAGCGGCGAAAGCGTGGCCGAAACGCCCCGCAAGGCTCTCACGCCTGCGGCAGAGCGCGCCCTTGCCGAAGCCGAAGAGCGCCGCCGCAAGGCCGATGCCGCGCCCCCGCGCGCGCGGGAGATCAATGGCCGTGGCGGCAAGGAGCCCACACGCTATGGCGACTGGGAAGCGAAGGGCATCATCAGCGATTTCTGATTTCCCTTCCGGGTTTTTTTGGCGGGCGCCGGGGGGCGCGACAAAGGACGATCGTTGAACGAGAGATTTTCGCCCCGTCTCCACCTCTGGCTTGCCATTGCCGGGATCGCCTTCCGCTTCGTGCTGCTCATCACCGGGCTTTCCGCCGCGCTCTGGTTTGCGCTCATCCATTTTCCCGATGCCTATAACCCTTTCACGCCGCCGGACATTCGCGAGGCGCCCACCGTTGTCACGCCGCTCAAGCTGCGCGGGCTTGCGGGTGAATACGAGATCTGTACATCCGTGGTGAGGGCCTCGGGCGCGAAGGCCGAGCGGACGAGCATTTCCTCGGCAACGGAAGGCTGCGGCATGGAGCGGGGTCTAAGGCTTCAGCAGTCGCGGATTTCATATGGCGGCGGGATCGATCTCACATGCCCCGCCATGACGGCGCTTCTGATGTGGGAGCGGCATGTGGTGCAGCCCGCCGCGCAAGAGCATCTGGGCTCCGAAGTCACGCGCATCCGCCATATGGGCACCTATGCCTGCCGCAATGTGAACCATTCCGCGGCGGGTCGGCGGAGTGGCCATGCGGCGGCGAACGCCATCGACATTCAGGGCTTCGACCTTGCCGACGGGCGGCGCATCACGCTCCTCTCCCATTGGGGCAAGGAGACGGATGAGGGCCGCTTCCTCGCCGCCGTCCATGAAGGCGCCTGCAGCATTTTCCCGATGGTGCTCGGGCCGGACTACAACACGCTCCATGCCGACCATTTCCACTTCGAAATATCGCGCTGGGGCGTTTGCCGGTGAGCGGTCAGAACAGCAGGTAGATCAGGATGATGACCGGAATCGGGACGCCGATCGCCCAGAGCAGGATGCTGCGCATGTTTCTCTCCTCGTTCTTTCGTATGAGTTACGAATAGAACGAGCGGAAGGGGAGAGCGTTCCGCGCGTGTGGGTGGAGTGAAGCAATGCGAATGGGCCGCCCCGATGAGCGGCCCTTTGCATCGCAGCGGCGGAGAAAACCTATCCCGCCTTGTTCTGCCGGTTGTTCACGAGATCGTCGACCACGGAGGGGTCGGCAAGGGTCGAGGTGTCGCCGAGGTTCGAGAAATCGTCCTCGGCTATCTTCCTGAGGATGCGGCGCATGATCTTGCCCGAGCGCGTCTTCGGCAGGCCGGGCGCGAACTGGATGAGGTCCGGCGAGGCGATGGGGCCGATTTCCTTGCGGACCCATTGGACCAGCTCCTTGCGCAGCTCTTCGGACGAAGGCTCGCCGGCATTCAGCGTCACATAGGCATAGATGCCCTGGCCCTTGATGTCGTGCGGATAGCCGACGACGGCGGCTTCTGCGACTTTCGGATGGGCGACCAGCGCGCTTTCGACTTCGGCCGTGCCCATGCGGTGGCCGGAGACATTCAGCACATCGTCCACGCGGCCTGTGATCCAGTAATAGCCGTCCTCGTCGCGGCGGCAGCCATCGCCGGTGAAATAGCGGCCGGGATACTGGATGAAATAGGTCTGCACGAAGCGTTCGTGGTCGCCATAGACGGTGCGCATCTGGCCCGGCCATGAATCGTCGATGCAGAGATTGCCGGTCGTCGCGCCTTCGAGCACGCGGCCTTCGGCATCGACCACCACGGGCTTCACGCCGAAGAAGGGATTTGTCGCCGAGCCGGGCTTCAGGGCGGTCGCGCCGGGCAGCGGCGAGATGAGGATGCCGCCCGTTTCCGTCTGCCACCATGTATCGACGATCGGGCAGCGCCCGTCGCCCACCACGCGGTGATACCAGAGCCAGGCTTCGGGATTGATCGGTTCGCCGACCGAGCCGAGAAGGCGCAGCGTCTTGCGGCTCGTCTTCTTCACCGGCGCCTCGCCCTCGCGCATCAGCGCGCGCAGCGCGGTCGGCGCGGTGTAGAAAATGTTGACGTTGTGCTTGTCGATCACCTGCCAGCAGCGCGAGGCATCGGGATAGTTCGGCACGCCTTCGAACATCAGCGTCGTCGCGCCATTCGCAAGCGGACCGTAGAGAATGTAGCTGTGGCCCGTGACCCAGCCGACATCCGCCGTGCACCAGTAGATGTCGCCATCGTGATAGTCGAAGACATATTGATGCGTCATGGAGGCGTAGACCATGTAGCCGCCGGTCGTGTGGAGCACGCCTTTCGGTTTTCCGGTCGAGCCCGACGTATAGAGAATGAAGAGCGGGTCTTCCGCGCCCATCTCTTCCGGCGTGCATGTCGCGGGCACCTTCGCCGCTTCTTCGCCGTACCAGACGTCGCGGCCGGCAGCCATCTCTACCTTGCCGCCGGTGCGCTTCACGACGATGACGGATTTCACGCCGGGACATTTCTTCAGGGCTTCGTCGGTATTCGCCTTCAGCGGGATCTTCCGTCCGCCGCGCACGCCTTCATCGGCGGTCACGACGCAGTTCGACTCGCAATCGAGAATGCGGCCGGCAAGACTGTCCGGCGAGAAGCCGCCAAAGACGACGGAGTGGATCGCGCCGATGCGCGCGCAGGCGAGCATGGCGTAAGCCGCTTCGGGGATCATCGGCATGTAGATGGTGACGCGGTCGCCCTTCTTTACACCGCGCGCCTTCAGCACATTGGCGAAGCGGCAGACTTCCGCATGAAGTTCCTTGTAGGTGATCTCCTTGTGATCGGCCGGGTCGTCGCCTTCCCAGATGATCGCGGTCTGATCGCCCCGCCTTTCGAGATGACGGTCGACGCAGTTCACGCTCGCATTCAGCGTGCCGTCCTCGAACCATTTGATCGAGACATTATGCGGGTCGAAGCTCGTGTTCTTGATCTTCGTATAGGGCTTCATCCAGTCGATGCGCAGCCCTTCGCGCCGCCAGAAGCTTTCCGGGTCGTTGACGCTCGCCTCATACATATTGCGGTAATTATCCGCATCGACGATGGCGCGCTTCTTCCATTCCTCCGGAACGGGAAAGAGTGTGTCAGACATGGAGGCCTCCCATCAAGACGCGTGTTTCTTGGTTTCGCGCATTATGTCGGGCCCGTGGACGGGGGACAAGGGTGCCCTCCCGCGCGTCACCCGCCCGTCAGTTTCGCGATCTCTTCCTCGCTCATGCCCGCCTCGCGCAGCACTTCCGCCGTCTGCTCGCCGAGGCGCGGCGGGTGGCGGCGGATCGATGACGGGCTTTCCGCGAAACGCACCGGCGGCTTCAGCGCGAAATAGGGCCCGGCATGCGGGTGATCGTAACGCTGGAAGAAATCCACGGCCTGCAAATGCGGATCGTCCATCAGATCGTCGAGCCGGTTCATTTTCACGGCGGGAATGGACAGCGGCTTCAGCAGCGCCAGCCATTCATCCGTCGTCTTCGTCTCCGTCGTCTCCTCAATCATCGCATAGAGCTCGCGGATATGGACAGTGCGCGCCTTGTAATTGTTGAAGCGCGGATCGTTCTTGTAGTCGTCGAGGCGGCCTGCGAGCTCGAAGAACTGTTCCCACTGCTTGTCGGAATAGGGAAGGAGGCCGATATGCCCGTCCTTGGTACGATAGGGGCGGCGGTCGGGATTGGTGATGCGGCCATAGGTCCATTGCCCGGTCGGCGGGTCATAGACATGGTCGTAGAAATGTTCGGCGAGCACGAAGGAGGTGACGGCTTCGAGCATCGGCACTTCGACGAACTGGCCTTCGCCGGTCCGCTCCTTGTGGAAGAGCGCGGCGGTGACGGCCTGCACCATGAAGAGACCGGACACCTTGTCCGCCATGATGGTGGGGATGTAGCGGGGCTTCGGATCGCCATCCATGCGGCCCAAGAGGTCCGCCGCGCCGGAGCCCGCCTGAATGAGATCGTCGTAAGCGGGCAGTCCGGCATAAGGCCCGTCCGAGCCATAGCCCGCCGCATGCACGAAGATGATGTCTGGCTTCACCGCCTTCACATCTTCATAGGCGAGGCCGAGCTTCTTCATCGCCGCATAGCGGATATTCGAGGTGAGAACGTCGGCGGTTGCCACGATCTTCAGCAGCGCCTCGCGGCCTTCCTTCGTGCCGAGGTCGAGCAGCACGGAGCGCTTGTTGCGGTTGATGGTGAGGAAGATGGGGCCGAGATCGGGCGCCGCACCTTCGGGCAGGTGTCCCGGCCAGCGCATGATGTCGCCGCCTTGTCCGCCGCCGCCGGTCGGCGAGGGGGCTTCCACCTTGATCACATCCGCGCCCATGTCGCCCAGGATCTGCGTCGCATAGGCGCCGAAAACGACGGCGGTCAGATCGACGATCCGCACGCCTTTCAGCGGCCCGCGATTTTCCGCTTCGAGGGTCTTGTTTTTCTTCTCGTTCAACGCCATTCCCCGTTTGCCGGTCACGCCTCTTTATGGGCGCCATTCATACAATATGCCGGGCAGGTTTTCCTCGTTGCCGCCATCGGTGCGGCTGACTTCCCTGCATCCGTGGCGCCCATGGAAGCGCCGGGCGCCGAGATTGGCCTGAAACGTCCAGAGGGAAAAGCCCCGCGGCAGTTCATCCTTCGCTTTCGCGATCAGGAGGGAGCCTGCCCCTGCGTTATGCGAGGGCGCCGATTCCACATCTATCGTGGTCTCCCCTATGATGCGAGGAAAGGAGCGCCCATGCTGCTGCATCATTCGAGCTGGCCGGAGGTCGAGGCCTATCTTGAGAAATCGAAGGGGATCGTGATCCCGATCGGCTCGACGGAGCAGCACGGGCCGACGGGGCTGATCGGCACGGATGCGATCTGCCCGGAGGCGATTGCGGCCCGTGCGGGCGCGCAGGCCGGGTTCCTTGTCGGCCCCACTTTCAATGTCGGCATCGCGCAGCATCATCTCGGATTTCCCGGCACGCTGACGCTTCGCCCCTCCACCATGATCGCGGCGATCCATGACTGGGTGTCCTCGCTCGCGCGTCACGGCTTCGAACGCATCTATTTCTTCAACGGGCATGGCGGCAATGTGGCCACCATCGAGGCGGCCTTCGCCGAAATCTATGCCGACCAGTCGCTTGCCAATGCGGCGAGCAATCGCGGGCCCGTGAAGTGCAAACGCGCCAACTGGTGGGACTTCAAGCCAGTGATGGATTTCTGCCAGAAGCGTTATGGCGCCTCGCATGGCGTTCATGCGACGCCGTCGGAAGTCGCCGTCACCTATTTTCTCCATCCTCATGCGGTGAAGGATGCCGAGATGAGCCCGAAGGTCGCGCCCTGGGGCCGCTACACGGACGCCGAAAGCTACCGGGCCGCCTTCCCGGACGGCCGCATCGGCTCAGACCCGTCGCTGGCGGACCCCAAGGACGGCGAGAAACTGATCGCGCTTTCGGCTGAAGGACTGATCGCGGATTTCCGGAAATTCGAGGCGGAGTAGGAGAGGTCTAGTTCGTACGGTCAGGATGAACTTCAGGTGTTTTGCTGTAGCCTGTGCAATCTCCCGGAGGCGACATGATCCCGCTCAAACTTACCCAGATTGGCGAAGCGACAGCTTTGATCCTGCCGGAAGGGGTACTGCAGCGCCTCGGGGTTGCGGTGAACGACGCCGTTTGCCTGATCGAAGTGCCTGAAGGCTTCGTGCTCGCGGCGAATGATTCAAAGCTTGCCGGGCAAATGGAGATCGGCAACGCTATCATGAGCGAAGACCGCAAGGTTCTGAAGGAACTCGAATAGTGAAGTCCTTTATCGCTCGCATGAGAATGTTCGTTCGTCGTCCGGCGAAACTTAGGCGGCGCGCGCGGAGCAAGCGGCCCTGGATTGCTTCGTCGCTTCGCTCCTCGCAATGACGGTTGATAGGCGGGTAGGTTTTCGCAAGGCGATGGTTTGAAGCCTAGTCCGCGATCCGCACCACGCAGTCCGCCACTTCCACCGCGATGCTTTCAAGATGCCGCCCCACGCAAGGGCCGCTTGTGCAGAGGCCGTCCTCGATGCGGAAGAGGGCGGCGTGGCCGCCGCAGACGATCTGCGATTCGTCCTGCGTGAGAAAGCGGCCGGGCCTTGCGTCGAGCGGCTGGTTCGCATGTGGGCAGCGGTTTAGATAGGCGAAGACGGCGCCATCCTTCCGTACAAGGAAGATATCGCGGCGCGCCTTGCCCTGACCGAGCGTGAAGCCGCGCGCGCCAGGATCGTCGAGATCGTCGAGCGCGCAGATTTCCGTTCCCGTCACGGCGCTTTCTTCAGCCCGCCCATCCTGCACAGCAGCTTCCATTCATCGGTGCGCACGGGCTGCACGGAAAGGCGGGATTGTTTCAGGAGCGCCATTTCGGCGAGCGCGGGCTCGGCCTTCACATCGGCAAGCGTCACGGGGTTCGGCAGGTCGCAAACGGCTTCGATGGTGACGAGGCCGAATCGCCCGCTTTCATCCGTCGGGTCCGGGCGGTGCTCCTCGATGACACGGACGATGCCGACCATGCGTTTCTCGTCCACCGAATGATAAAAGAAGCCGAGGTCGCCCTTTTTCATCGCCTTCATGTTGTTGTTCGCCTGATAGTTGCGAACGCCGTTCCAGGGCTCGCCCTTCGCGCCCTTCTTCTTCTGCTGTTCCCAGGACCAGGTGGAAGGTTCGGATTTGAAAAGCCAGTACGCCATCGCTCAGTCCTTCGCTCTCAGTCCTTGGGGCCCAGCAGCCATTTCCAGGCGCGCACTTCCGTCGCTGCGAAAAGCCCCGCCTTGTTGTAGGGATCGTTCTCGACGAGTTTCTCCGCCGCTGCGCGATCGGCCACATCGATCACCAGCATGGAGCCGTTCATCACGCTCCGATCGTCATTGGTGAAAGGCCCGCCGATTTTCACGCAACCTGCCTCGCCCCAATATTTCAGATGGGCGTCGCGATTGGCGAGGCGGAGTTCCAGCGCATTCGGCTTGTCGGTGCAGATAAGGCAGAAGAGCATGTCGGATTCCGTTCTCAGGTTTCGCTGCGGAAGGGGCGGGCGAGAAGGGCGGCAATGGTTTCATCGACGCTCGCGCGGCCGCTTACGATATTGGCGACCGCTTCGGCGATCGGCATTTCTATATCGTATTTCCGTGCCAGCGCCACGACGGCGGTGGCGGAGTGGACGCCCTCGCTCACCGAATTGCGCGACCCCATGATCTCTTCGAGCGTCTTTCCCTCGCCAAGGGCAATGCCGAGCGACATGTTGCGCGATTTCGGCGAGTTGCAGGTGAGGATGAGATCGCCAAGGCCGGAGAGGCCCGCCAGCGTTTCCGGCTTTGCGCCGAGCGCGAGGCCGAGCCGCGTCAGTTCGGCAAAGCCGCGCGTGGTGAGTGCTGCGCGGGCGCTGTCGCCGAACTTCTTGCCCTCGACAATGCCGCAGGCGATGGCGAGCACGTTCTTCACGGCGCCGCCCACTTCCGCGCCGGTTAGATCGGCGGAGTAGTAGGGCCGGAAGGTCGGCAGGCCGATGGCATGGGCGAGCCCCTCGGCCACCGCCTCGTCCTCGCAGGCAAGCGTCACCGCCGTCGGCAGGCCGCGCGCGACTTCGGCGGCGAAGCTCGGGCCGGACAGCACGGCGGGCAGGGCGCGGGGCATTGCCTCGGCGAGCACTTCCGTCAGGAGGCAGTTGGTCGATTGCTCGATGCCCTTGGCGCAGAGCACGACGGGCTTTCCCTCCGCCACATGGGGAGCAAGCTCTTCCAGCATGCGGCGCATATGCTGGGCGGGCGTCACCATGAGGAGCGCATCGCCTTCAGCGGCCTCGGCAATATCGCCGGTCGCGCGGATTTCAGGGTCGAGCGGGATGCCGGGCAGGAAGGTCCGGTTCTCATGGGCGGTGTTGACCGCCTCGACCACCTCTGTCTCGCGTGCCCAGAGCACCACATTGCGGCCGGCCTTTACCGCCACCTGGGCCAGCGCTGTGCCCCAGGCGCCGCCGCCAATCACCGATATTCTTTCATATGTGGGACTCAAGATCGGTCTCCCGCCGGAAGGCTCATGCTGCAGGCGCTAACGATTGAACGATTCGTTGATTATTTACTCGGGCGCATTAAACTATCTGTATGAGCATTCAGGACGATACGCACCAGAAAATCCTCGACGCCGCCAAGCGGCGTTTCATGCATTACGGCTACACCAAGACGACAATGGCGGAGCTTGCCGTCGATTGCGACATGTCGCCCGGCAATCTCTACCGTTATTTCGCGGGAAAGCTCGACATTGCCGAGGCTATTTGCCGCGAGGCCTCGACCCAGACGGCAGAGGATCTGGGCCGCGTCCTCACCACGCCCAATCGTACCGCCTCGCAGCGGCTCCATGATTTCCTCTTCATGGATTTGCGTGAAACCTTCCACAAGCTGGAAGAAGACCCGAAAATCGTGGAAATGGCCCAGATCGTCACGTCCGAGCGGCCGGAATTCCACAATGAGGGGCTGAAGCGGGAGCGCGAGGTGCTGGCGCGCATCGTCGAGCTTGGCAATCTCTCCGGCGAGTTCAATGCGCCCGACCCGGAATTCGCCGCTGAGATGATCCAGGCGGCCACCCTCAAATTCTCCTATCCGCAGCTTTTCACCCGCCTGCCCCTGCCGAAACTCGAAAGGGAGCTTGAAGGCGTCTATCAGATACTTGTCGCCGGGCTTCGGGCCGGCTGCGCCTGTATCGACCCGGAAAAACAGGCCGTCATGGCTTGAATCGTTCCAGACTTATCCACAAGGCAATGTTTCTGTTGCGCTGCATCTGACCTCTAGATGCGGCGCATTTTTAATTCAAGTCATTGATAAAGCACAAATTTTCAAGGGGAATAAGGCATTCTGTGTTGCATTGCGGCAACATAAATCCTGAACGCTGAATATTTTTTGTTTTGTTCATTGTTTTTCGTTCAAGGCTCGCCTATCTCCAGCCTGTCAGCGGGAACCCCCGGAAAGCAGCCCCGCTGAGGCACAAGGAGACGAGCCATGACCAAGCTGAACACCAAGCTGACGAACCGCGTCCTGACCATCGCCGTGGCCGGCTATGCGGTCGCCTTCCTCGCCCAGATCGCGTCCCAATACGCGGTCTGAGCACCGGCGAGACCGAATTTCAGGCGGCAGCAGCCGCCATCCGAGAAGGATTATCGACATGACGCAGAACCGGAATTTCTTCCCCCTCGCGGAGCGCGTCGCCACCAAAGCCGCCGCCGCGTTGCTCGTGGTCTACACGATCGCATTGATCGTACAGACCTCGGGCGTCGCCCAGATCGTCTGAGCCGATCCGCACCAGGTTTTCTCGACCGGACTTCTTCCCTCCCCCTCGATGGAAGTCCGGCGATCCCCGAGCCCTCTCCCCCGGAGGGCGCTTGACCCCGCCGCCTCCCCCGCGGCGGGGTCCTTTTTTTCAGCTCAGGGCGAGGTGCTGGCGGGCAAAGCGGGTAATGTGGGTGATCGCCTCGCGGCCTTCGGGCAGCATGTCGGCATTGAGCTGCCAGACATGCCAGACCTTCGGCCAGACCTCGATCACAGCTTCGACGCCCGCCGCTCTCAGTTTCCCGGCCATGCGGGTCGCATCATCGCGCAGCATTTCGCGTTCGCCGACCTGGAAGAGGACCGGCGGGAAGCCCGCCACATCGCCGAAAAGCGGCGACAGGAAGGGCTCACGCTCGTCATGTCCGGCGTAATAGGCCGGTTTCAGCGTGTCGAACATTTCCTCGACGAACAGCGAATCGGCTTCCGCGTTTTCATGCCGTGAGGCGCCGCTGCCGGTCATGTCGGTCGCGGGCGAGAGGCAGACGAGAGCGGCCGGGAGGGGCACGCCTTCCGCCTTGAGGCGAAGCGCGAGCGCCAGCGTCAGGTTGCCGCCCGCCGAGTCGCCGCCGACGACAATGGATTTCGCGGCATAGCCCTTGTCGAGAAGTGCGCGGTAAGCGGCGACGCAATCATCGAGCCCGGCGGGGAAGGGATGTTCCGGCGCGAGGCGGTAGTCGATCGCATAGACGGGCACGCCGGTTTCCTTCGCAAGCCGCCAGGTGAGCGGGCGGTGCGTGCGGGGCGAGCCCGCGACGAAGCCGCCGCCATGGATATAGAGGAAGGCCTTTGAGGTGCTGGCGCCTTCCGCGGTGAGGCGCTCCGCGGGCACACCGCCCAGCGCGAGGTCTTCCACAGCAATGTCCGCGGGCAAGCGGGAGGTCCGCGCCTCCATCTGCTGCATCAGCGGCCGCAGCAATTGCACATCGGGGTTCTTGCGGAAGCGCCGCTTGATCTGCCAGCGGACCAGTTGGTTGAGGAGAACGAGCTGCAGGCTCATGGGCTTCCTTCCATCATGCTTTGACGCCGGCGCCCCTTGCGGGCGCGGCTTGCGGATCGAGCGGCCAGCGGGCGCGGGGCGCGGTGTCGATCGGGTCTGTGAGGCCGAGCGCCATGCGCTCCGCCCCCGCCCAGGCGATCATGGCGCCATTATCGGTGCAGAGCTTCAAGGGGGGGACAACAAATTCGTAGCCGAAGGCATGCGCCGAAACCATCAGCCGCTCGCGCAGCACCATATTGGCGGCCACACCGCCCGCCACGACGAGGCGGCGGTGACCGGGCGGGATCATGCCGTTGGCGGCGGCCATGGCGTTCTCGCAGCGGTCCGAGAGCACATCGGCGACCGCGATCTGGAAGGCGGCGGCGATATCGGCCTTGTCCTTGTCCGAGAGCGGTGCTTCGGCTTCCGCCAGCTGACGCACGGCGGTCTTGAGGCCTGAAAAGGAAAATTCGCAGCCCGCCCGGCCGAGCATGGGGCGCGGCAGGGCGAAGCGCGCGGCATCGCCCTCGCGCGCAATGCGCTCGACGGCGGGTCCGCCCGGATAGCCGAGCCCCATCAGCTTTGCCACCTTGTCGAATGCCTCGCCCACCGCGTCGTCGATGGTGGTGCCGAGGCGGCGATATCGGCCGACGCCCTCGACCACGAGGATCTGGCTGTGGCCGCCCGAAACGAGAAGCAGCAGATAGGGGAAGGGCAGGTCGTCCGTCAGTCTGGCGGTCAGCGCATGGCCTTCGAGGTGATTGACTGCGATGAAGGGAAGGCCGCGCGCCGCCGCGATGCCCTTTGCCGTCATCAGGCCGACGATCACGCCGCCGATGAGGCCCGGACCTGCGGTCGCCGCGATCCCGTCGAGATCGTCCCAATCCGTTCCGGCATCTTTCAGCGCGCGGGCGATGAGCCCGTCCAGATGTTCGACATGGGCGCGGGCGGCGATTTCCGGCACTACACCGCCGAAAGGCGCATGGGCCTCGATCTGGGAGAAGACGGCGTTGGAAAGGATCTCGCCCCTGCCGCCACCGGCCGGACGGCGCACGACCGCGGCTGCGGTTTCGTCGCAGCTTGTTTCGATGCCGAGAATGGTCAGGGGCCGGTTCATCGAGGCTTTTCCGCCGATTTTGCCCGGGAAATGCCGGGCTTTCCCTCTCCCCTTGCGGGCGAACGGGTTATAAGGAGCCCTAGGTACGAACCGCAGGCGGGAACTCCCGCTGGCATACAACTTCAGAGACCTTGAATGCAACGCCGCTACCGCATCGGAACCCGTGGCTCGAAGCTCGCACTTGTTCAGGCGAACGAGGTGGCGCGGCGGATCGCGCTTGCCGCCCATGCACCTGTGGACGAGGTGACGGAGATCGTCGTCATCAGCACGCAGGGCGACCGGGTGCAGGACCGCGCCTTGTCCGAGATCGGCGGCAAGGGGCTCTTCACGCAGGAAATCGAGGAGCAGCTTCTCGATGCGCGGATCGACGTCGCCGTCCATTCGATGAAGGACATGCCGACCGAGCTGCCGGACGGGCTCACGATCGATTGCCTGCTGGAGCGGGAAGACCCGCGCGATGCCTTCATCTCGTTGAAGGCGCCCTCGCTTGCGGCACTTCCTTCCGGCTCGAAAGTCGGCACCTCGTCGCTCCGCCGGGCGGCGCAACTCAAAGCGAAGCGGCCCGATCTCGAGGTGGTGCCGTTTCGCGGCAATGTCGACACGCGGCTGCAGAAGCTCGCCGATGGCGTCGCGGATGCAACCTTTCTTGCGGTCGCGGGGCTGAACCGCATGGGCCTGTCGGCACGCATCACCGCGCCCATCGCGCCGGAGGAGATGCTGCCTGCCGTTGCGCAGGGCGCGATCGGCATCGAGCGGCGCGAAGGCGACGACGAGGCCTTTCACCTGCTGCAGAAAATTCATGACGCGGAAACAGGCTTGCGCGTCGCGGCGGAGCGCGCGCTCCTTGCCGTTCTTGACGGCTCCTGCCGGACGCCGATTGCGGCGCTTGCGGAAATCTCGGGCGAGCGGATGCGGCTGCGCGGCATGGTGCTGACGCCGGATGGCAAGGAAGTCATTGAGACGGAGCGCGAGGGACTTGCGCAAGACGCGGTGGCGCTCGGGCAGGATGCGGGCGAGGAACTCAAATCCCGCGCGGGCCCGAATTTCTTTTCCGGTGTGTGAGTGAAATGCGGCTCCTCGTCACGCGGCCCGAACGGGAGAGCCAGGCGCTTGCCGCTGAGCTTCGTGCGCGCGGCCATGAAGTGACGATCGCGCCGCTGCTTTCAATCCGCTATCTTGATGGTGTCAGTTTGCCGAAGCGCGACTGGCAGGCGCTTCTGGTGACGAGCGCAAATGGCGCGCGGGCGCTCGGGCGGATCGCCGAGGCCGACTTGAAAAGGATTCCGGTGCTTGCGGTCGGCGAGGCCAGCGCGGCGGCGGCGCGTGCCGAAGGTTTCGCGAATGTCCGGGCAGCGGAAGGCGATGTCCACACGCTCGATGCGCTGGCCGCGCGCGTGCTCGACCCGGCGAAGGGCCCGCTCTTCCATGCGGCGGGAAGTGTTCTCGCCGGCGATCTGAAAGCGATGCTCGAGGCGCGCGGCTTCGAAGTGGAGCGGCTTGCACTTTACGAAGCGGAGAAACAGGATCTGCCGCAGGACGTGCTCGATGCGCTGAAGGACGGACAGATCGGCGGCGTGCTGTTCTTCTCGCCGCGCACGGCAGGGCAGTTTGCCGCGCTGATCCGGGCGGCGGGTCTGCCCTCGTCTCTTGGCGGGGTCACGGCCTATTGTCTTTCCGCGGCCGTGGCGGGCGAGCTTGCCGGGCTCGGCTTCCGCACGGTCCAGATCGCGGCGGAACCCTCGCTTAAGTCGCTCACGGCGCTTATTTCCGCCTGATTTTTCCCCGAAGTTCAGCCTGACCCGGCGCTTTGCCTTCTTTATAGTGTGGCCGAGCGGCGGACCCACCCCCCGGAAGGCCTTGCGATGAGCGATTCAGAGAACAGGAACGGCAACTCACCCGAAGAGGGCGAGGCCGAATATCTGAAACCGGAACCGGGCGCGCGCGACAGCCGCCCGCAGAGCAATCGCAAGGAGGCGCCGGTACTCGATGGTGTCGCCGAAGAAGTGGCGGATGAGGACAAGTCCGCGTCCGGCCAGAAGCCGGACGAGGCGAAGCCGGCGAACCGCACCATGCGCGGCAACTCGAACCTGCTTGTTGCCGGCGGTGCGGGCATTGGCGGTGCGGCGGCCATGCTGATCGGAATGTTCGCGCTCGGCGTGCTTCCGGCCGCAGAGCAGGATGACAGCCAGATCGCCGCGCTTTCCGAGCGCGTTGCGGAAATCGAGACATCGGGCGCTGCTGCCGCGCGGTCCGCCTCGGAACAGGCCGATCAATTGAGCCAGAGACTCGGCTCGCTCGAGGGTCAGCTTGCAGCCCTTGCCGAAGCGCCGGACAGTGCCGCGGCGACAAGCGAGCGCATCGACAATGTTGGCGGCGAGGTGAGCGATCTCAAATCGGTGCTTGGCGATACGCGCGAAAATGTAGCCTCGCTGCAGCAGGCGCTTTCCGCCCTTGAGGGGCGGTTGCCACCCGAGGGGCTCGGAGCGCGGGTGGAGGGTGTCGATGCGCTGGTGAAGGCGCTCGATATCCGTCTTGCGGCGCTGCTGCCGGAAGTCGAGAAAATGGAAGCGCGGGTGGCCGCGCTCGAGGAGAAGGAAGAAGACCCCGATGCGGCTGCGCGCGCCGCGCTCGGCCTTGCGCTCGCCAATCTCGCGCGCGCCGCCGAAAGCGCAGGCAGCTTCGAGACGGAACTTCTCGTCATGCGCCAGTTCCTTCCCGATCAGCCTGAACTTGCAGGGCTGACGGAAGCGGCAAGAGATGGCGTACCGACGCGCGCTGCGCTGGAAGCGCGCTTTCCTTCGCTGGCGCAATCGATATTCGATGCGGAGCGGCGCGCGGATGAAGACGGGCTCTGGGCGCGCTTCGTCGCCAATGCGAAATCGCTGGTGACGATCAGGCGCACGGGCGAAATTTCCGGCGACACGACGGAAGCGGTCGTCGCGCGCATGGAAGAACGTCTCAAGGTGCATGACCTTGGCGGCGCGGTGGCGCAAGCGGAAACGCTTGCCGGTCCGGCGGCGGAAGCGGCGGCGCCCTGGCTCGCCGATGCGAAGGCGCGGCTCGAAACCGACCGGCTGGTGCGCGAGCTGAGCGCGCGGCTTGCGGGCGAGCTTGCAGCGGCGAGGGGCTGACATGCTTCGTGCGCTTTACACATTTCTCATCATCGCGGTTCTGAGCGGCATCGCGATCTGGCTTGCCGACAATCCGGGCGAGCTTGTCATGCAGTGGCGCGGCTATGAGATCCGCACGAGCTTCGTGATCGGCGTGGCGGCGATGGCGCTTGCGGCCTTTCTCGCGCTCTTCGTCTACCGGATCGTGGTGAGTTTCATCGAAACACCGGCCAGCGTATCGGCCTTTCTCGAAAAGCGCCGCCAGCAGAAGGGTTTTCTCGCGCTGTCGCGCGGCATGGTGGCGGTCGCCGCCGGCGATGCGGGCGATGCGAAACGCTATGCCGCACAGGCACACAAGCTGCTCGATGCGCCGCCGCTGACGCTGCTCCTCGCCGCGCAGGCGGCACAGCTCGAAGGCGACGAGGCAGGCGCGACCGGATATTTCGAAGAGATGCTCGGTGCGCCGGAGACGGAGTTTCTGGGTCTTCGCGGTCTTTTCATCCAGGCGCGGCGCGCGGGCGACCGCGACAAGGCGCTTGGCCACGCAAGGCGCGCCTTCGAGCTGAGACCGCAGACGCCCTGGGCGGCGCAAGCCGTGTTCGAGATCGAGGCCGCGGAAGAAGACTGGGACGCTGCGCTGAAAACGCTAGACCGGACTGTCAGCGCGAAGCTCATGCCGCGCAACGATGCGCGCCGCCGCCGCGCCGTGCTGCTCGCGGCAAAGGCGATGACGGCGGAGGAAGCTGCGCGGATGCAGGCGGGCGAAGCGCGAGACGCCGCGCTTCAAGAGGCCGCGAAGCTTGCGGCGGAAGCCGTTTCGCTCGAACCGCAATTCGCGCCTGTGGTGGCCCTTGCCGCGCGGCTTCATGCAGAGACGGGAAAATTCCGCAAGGGCTTGAAACTGATCGAGGATGCCTGGCGAAGCGAACCGCATCCCGATCTCGCCGATGTCTGGCTCGACATGATCGAAGGCGAGACGGGCTATGACCGGTCGGCGCGGGCGGCAAGCCTCGCAGCGCGCAACCCCGATCACATCGAAAGCCATATTCTTGTGGCGCGGGGCGCCATCGGCGCGCGCGACTGGAAGGCGGCGCGGTCGGCGCTCTCGGCCTATGTGGGACCGGCGGCGAGCGAAGTGCCGACGCAGCGCATCTGTGAATTGATGGCCGAGATCGAGGAAGGCGAGTTCGGCGACCGGGGCGCGGCGCGCGGCTGGCTTGCCCGTGCGCTGCATGCGCCGGAAGACCCGCAATGGACGGGCACCGGCTACCGCGCGCATCGCTGGTCGCCGATCAATCCGGCGACGGGCGAGTTCGACGGGCTCAGCTGGATGGTTGTGGCGAGTGCGCCTTCGGCCACGCTGGCGGCTGCTGCGGTGCCTCATTCCGCGCCTGTCCCGGCGGTGGAGGCTGGAGAGGATGCCGTGTCCGAAGCCGAAACAGCCGTGGAGAAGCCGGGCGAGGTGCTTGTATTCCGGCCGCCGCTCCCCGATGATCCGGGGCCTGACGATGAGGCGGGTGATGGGGCCGGCGAGGCCCAGGGGGAACGCAAATGGTAAAACGTCTGCTGGCGGGCACGGTCACGCTGATCGTGCTGGCATTTCTGGTGATCGTCATTTCGGTCGTCCGCTTCGACGTGCCGCGCGAACAGCTTGTCGGCAAGTATGCGGGCGGCGCCTCGCAATTCGCGACGCTGCCTTCGGGCGCGAGTGCGCATGTCCGCGACGAGGGCAATGCGGATGGGCCGGTGCTTGTGCTCATTCACGGCTCGAATGCCTCGCTCCATACCTGGGAGCCCTGGGTGGCGGAACTCGGCGGCACATACCGGATCGTCAGCATGGACCTGCCGGGCCACGGGCTCACGGGCCGGGTGCCCGGCGACGATTATTCGCGCGAAGCAATGGCCGCTTTCGTGATCGAGATCATGGATGCGCTTGATATCGACCGTTTCGCGGTCGGCGGCAATTCGATGGGCGGTGGCGTCTCGGCCATGATCGCGCTTGAAAACCCTGAGCGCGTCTCTGCGCTGCTGCTTGTCAATTCGGCGGGTATTCCGGTCGAGCGCGATGCGAATGACGTGCCGCTTGCCTTCCGTCTCGCGGGCATGCCGGTCATCAGCAAGGTGATGCGCTATGTGCTGCCGCGCTCGGTGGTCGAGGAGGGGTTGAAGAAGGTCTTTGTCGATCAGTCGAAGGTGACGGACGATATGGTGGCGCGCTATCTCGACCTCGCCCTTCACGAAGGCAATCGCGACGCAACGCGGATCCGCTTCTCGCAGAATGCGGCGCGGGACGAGGCGGCCTTCGCGGCCCGGCTTGGCGAGATTTCGATGCCCACACTCATCATGTGGGGCGACCAGGACGGGTTGATCCCGGTGGCGGCCGCACATGAGTTCAAGGCGCGCATTCCCCATGCCGAACTCGTGATCTATGAAAATGTCGGCCATGTGCCGATGGAGGAAGTGCCGGAAGAGAGTGCTGCCGCCGTCGCCGCCTTCCTCGCCGGGGCGCTGGCACCTGCCGCCGGAGCGCCTGCCCCCGCCGAGGAGGCGCCGGCCGAGGCGGCAGAAGAAGAGGTTGGCGAGGAGGCCGGGGCCGAATAAGGCTCCGGCGCGGGTTTGCCCCTTTTCTCCCTGTTGCCAAAGGCATCAGGGCGGGGTATCTGAGGGGCCCTTGCGGACAGGCGCCTTGCCGCCTGTCCCGGCGCCGCTTTAGCTCAGTTGGTAGAGCACCTCATTCGTAATGAGGGGGTCAGGTGTTCGAGTCACCTAAGCGGCACCATTTTCAATCCATGAATCGCGATGTGTGCTGGTTTCGGGCCGCGGCGGACCTTAAAGTCCGCGCGGGCTCAGGGGCGGTTGCAGCCGGATGCCGGCTTGCCCTCGATGTGAGATGAGGTTTTCCGATGAGCGATATTCCGTCTGGCAAACTCGCAGGCTTCAAAGGCCGCATGGTGATGGTCGGCTTCGGGAGTATCGGGCAGGGCGTGCTGCCGCTGATCCTCCGGCACCTCGAGATCGCGCCGTCGCAAATCTCGATCGTCACGGCCGACGAGATGGGCCGCGAGGAAGCGGAAGCCTATGGCGTCTCGTTCACGGTGACGCCGCTCCGCCAGGGCAATTATCTCTCGGTTCTCGACCCGCTGCTTGGGTCCGGGGATTTTCTGGTCAACCTCTCGGTCGATGTGTCGAGCCTTGCGCTTGTCGAGTTCTGCCGCTCGAAGGGTGCGCTCTATCTCGACACCTGCATCGAGCCCTGGAGCGGGCAATATACCGACACCAAGCGCCCGCCCTCGCAGCGTTCGAACTATGCGCTGCGTGAAGCGGCGCTGGCGCTGAAGCGGAAATATGAGGGCGGGCCGACGGCGGTTCTCACGCATGGTGCCAATCCCGGCCTCGTCTCGCATTTCGTGAAGCAGGCGCTGATCGATATTGCGCGCGATACGGGCGTGAAGGCGGAGGTGCCGAAAAGCCGCGCCGAATGGGCATCTCTCGCGTCGCGGCTCGGCGTCAAGGTCATTCATGTCGCCGAGCGCGACACGCAGGTTTCGCCAATTCCTAAAGCGATCGGCGAATTCGTGAATACATGGTCGGTCGACGGCTTCGTCGGCGAAGGCTGCCAGCCGGCCGAGCTTGGCTGGGGCACACATGAGCGGCAGATGCCGCCCGACGGCCAGTCCCATGCCGAAGGCTCGCGCTGCGCGATCTATCTGACAAGGCCCGGCGCCTCGACCCGGGTCAGAAGCTGGACGCCGAATGAGGGCCCCTATCATGGCTGGCTCATCACGCATGGCGAGTCGATCTCGCTTGCCGACTATCTGACGGTGACGGAAGGCGGCACGGCGAAATACCGCCCGACCGTGCATTACGCCTATCACCCCTGCCATGTCGCCGTGCTGTCGCTGCATGAGCTGGCGGGCAAGAACTGGAAGATGCAGAAGCACAAGCGCCTGATGATGGATGAAATCTCGGAGGGCATGGACGAGCTTGGCGTGCTGCTGATGGGCCATGCGAAAGGCGCCTACTGGTATGGCTCGCAGCTCACCATCGAGGAGGCGCGGGCCTCGGCACCGCACAACAATGCGACGAGCCTTCAGGTAACGGTGGCGGTGCTGTCGGGCATCGTCTGGGCGCTGGAAAACCCGGACCGCTGGGTGACGGAGCCGGAAGAAATGGATTTCGAGCGCATTCTCGAGATCGCCCGGCCCTATCTTGGAAAGATGGTGGGGGCCTATAGCGACTGGACACCGCTCCTCGACCGCGGGCTGCTCTTCCCGGAGGTTATCGATGAGGACGATCCCTGGCAGTTCAGGAATTTCCGCGTCGTCTGAGGGCCGCTCTCATTTCATTTTGTAAACAGAAAGGCCGTGCCCCGCGGAGGGTACGGCCTTTCGCCTTTGGGTGGTCCGCCGCCTCTGTTCGTACTGGGGAAGGCAACCCTCAGCAGGCGTGGCGGCGGGCCGCCCTTAGAGTCTTGCCGCGTTTCCTGACGGCGAACCGGATTTCATTTCATCCGGCACTTCTCATCCGGCACTTCGCCTGGAATCGCTCTAGCGCTGCGGCACACCGCGATAGCGAAGGCCGGCGCGGTTCGCCTGCGGCTTGCCCTTCGGGGCGCCGGCGGAGTGATGGCTCGCGCCGCGATAGCTGAGGATTGTGTCCTTGGCGGGGGCTTCATGCTTGCCGCCCGCGTGATGCGCGCCCCTGTAGGTGAGATCGATCATGGTTCTGTTCCCTTGTGTCCGTTGGCCTTGTCTGCCTGTGCTGTACCCGTCTCTTGATGTTCAAAATGCGTAACATGTGTAAGTTTGTCAATACGCTCAAACGGAGCAGTTACACATTTTTTGGACAGGGCTCCGGGCGGCTGGTACAAAGGGTCAAATTCTTCGGTTTTCTGCCGCTTTTCGGGGTCTCAGGGCGCGGGCAAGCAGCAGGGCAGTATCGGCTGCGAGGTTGAATATGGAAAAACTTGACCAGCGAATTCAGCTCGTGGCGTCGGTCGAGTTCAACAATCTGGTGGACCGCTGGCGCCGCGAGCAGGCGGACCTTCCCTCCCGCTCGGAAGCCATCCGCCGCCTCGTCCTTCACGGTCTCGAATATGAAAAGAGCTATCCGATGCGCATGATCACCGCGATTATCCGGCCCCATAAATATGAGGAATTGCGCGACGCGCTGGTCGCCATCGGTATCGAGGGCATTACCGTGACCCAGGTGCAGGGCTTCGGCCGGCAGCGCGGCCATTCGGAAATCTACCGCGGCGCGGAATACCGGGTCATGGAAGTGCCGAAAGTGCGGATCGACGTCGCGGTGAGTGCGGAGCTCGTGGAGAAGGCCGTGCGCGAGATCGAGCGCGCCGCCCAGACCGGCAAGACCGGAGACGGCAAGATTTTCGTCCAGCCGCTCGAGCAGGTGGTGCGTATCCGAACCGGCGAAACCAATGAATCGGCCATTGGCTGACGCCGGAACTTCCTAAACGAAACAGTGATTTTCCCTAACGGCGCGTTTACCTGCCCGCAAGGAAGCGGCGGCTATCTTCCGTCAGGAAACTGGCAGAAAGACCGCAAATTCCGATGCTCGGGCAGAGACATTCAGCGCGCAGCCGCCGCAAATCGCTTCTGGCGGACTACTCGACCAATCTGGGCGAACTCATGTCGCGCCGGCAGTCGGAAGCCGCGTTGCGCTCCGCCAGGATCGAATCCGACATGGCGAGCCGCACCAAGTCCGAGTTCCTTGCCAATATGAGCCATGAGCTCAGAACGCCGCTTAACGCCATCATCGGCTTTTCGGAATTCATCCAGCACATCGCGGCAAGCGGCAAGCCGTCCGACAAGACGGTCGAATATGCCGAACATATCTCAGGCGCGGGACGCCATCTCCTCAACATCATCTCCGACATTCTTGACATTTCGAAAATCGAGAGCGGCACGTTCCAGCTGTCGCGCGAGGAATATGACCTGCGCGAACTGATCGATGCCTGCACGGTGCTGATCGAACCGCGCATCCGTGAAAAGCGGCAGGTGCTCGAGGTGAAGGCCGATCATGTGCTGCCGGCGGTGCCGGTCGATGTGCGCCGCATCAAGCAGGTGCTGCTCAACCTTCTCTCCAATGCACACAAATTCACGGGCGTGGGCGGACGTATCGTGCTTGTCGCGACGAGAACGCCGGATGGCGGCGCGACCATCGCCGTCGCCGATACCGGCATCGGCATGACGAAGGAACAGATGGACTATGCCATGACGCCGTTCGGCCAGGTGCAGTCGAGCTACGCACGCGGGCATGAGGGAACGGGCCTTGGCCTGCCGATTGCGGCGGCGCTGACGAAGCTGCATGGCGGCGAATTCCAGATTCACAGCGAACCGGGCAGGGGGACAACCGTGTTCTTCACCCTGCCGCCGGCGCGGCCCGGCACGGCCGGTTCGTATGACCGGGGCGAAAGATCATGACGACACCGCTCACAAAAGCGACCTCGAAGGTCGCCGAAGGACCGGAAGCGCCGCCCTTCATCGAGCGCCGGGGACTGCCGGCCGCACCGACGAAGCGCATTGCACATATCGTATCGGTATCCGGGTCGCAGGCGATCGCCGTTCTCGAACGGGATACGGGCGCCGATGCCGGTTTCCATCGCGTCGAGATCGGGCAGCTCGTCAAGATCCCGACACCAGACACGGCGGTCATCGGGCTCGTATCGGCGGTCAGTGCGCCTGCGCCCGCAAGCGGCGGCGGCATGGAAGATATCCGCCTCGTCGAACTCAATCTGGCCGGCGAAGTCGTCGAGGATCTCGCGACCCGGCGGCTCGCCTTCCGGCGCGGTGTGTCGCATCTGCCAGCCATCGGCGATGGCGTCATGGTTGCCGACAGGCACGATCTCACACGCGTCTACACCCAGCCCGATATTGCGACGGTCGAAGTCGGCTCGCTCTATCAGGATCCGGCGGTGCCGGCGCGCTTTATCGTGGACGATCTCCTCGCAAAGCATTTCGCCGTTGTGGGCACCACAGGCTGCGGCAAGTCCTGCGCCCTGACCGCGATCCTGCAGCGCGTGCTCGAGGCCCATGCCCATGCGCATATCGTCATGCTCGACGTGCATAATGAATATCCGACGGCCTTCGGCGAGCGCGCCGAACTGATCGATCCGGGCAATCTGCATCTGCCCTTCTGGCTGCTCAACTTTCAGGAACTTGCGGCGGCGCTGACCAGCGGCGATGCGCATCACGATGCCGAGGCCGAAATCCTGTCGGATGCGGTGGTGGCGGCGAAGCGGCGCTATTCCGATGCCTCGTCGAACCGTCAGCTTGCACGCCGTCCCGGCGATACGGGCGGCATGAGCGTCGACGCGCCGACACCTTTCCGGCTTTCCGATGTGCTGTCCTTTATCGACGACCAGCTCGGCAAGCTCGACCGCACACAGGCGACACTTCCCTATCGCCGCCTCAAGAACAGGATCGAGACGCTGGCAAGCGACCAGCGCTATTCCTTCATGTTCGGCAGCCTCACCGTCCAGGACACGATGACCGATATTCTCGGGCGTTTGTTCCGTGTACCGAATGATGGACGGCCGATCACGGTAATCGACCTGTCGACCGTGCCGCCGGAAATTCTCGACGTGGTGATTTCCGTGATCTCGCGCCTTGCCTTCGATCTTGCGGTCTGGAGCAAGGGCGGATTGCCGATGCTGCTTGTCTGCGAAGAGGCGCATCGCTATGCGCCGGCATCGGGCAACGGCTTCGAACCGACACGGCAGGCGCTGTCGCGTATCGCCAAGGAGGGCCGCAAATATGGCCTGTCGCTCGCGCTCGTCACCCAGCGTCCATCGGAACTCGATGCGACGATCCTCTCCCAGTGCAGCACCGTCGTCGCCATGCGTCTCTCGACGGAACGCGACCAGCAGGTGATGCGGGCCAATACGCATGACGGGGCGCTCGACCTTCTCGACTTCCTGCCGCTGCTCGGCGACCGGGAAGCCATCGTGCTCGGTCAGGGCGTCGCCATGCCGATGCGGATCAAGTTTGCCGATATCGCATCGAAGGGCGTGCCGCGCAACCACAATGGCGGTTTCTCGCAATCCTGGAGCAAGCCCAATCTCGACCGGGCGGGGCTCGAGGCCATCGTCTCGCGCTGGCGCCATTCCGGCCGCGAGCGCCATCAGGGCTGAGGGGTCCTTTTCCTTCTCGTTCTTGCCGGGCTCTGCCAAAAGCACATTGTCACCCCGGCACTCGTTGCCGGGCCCACTCGCCTATCCATTCAGTTTGACGTAGAGATCGTCCCATTCGGGATTGTCGATCTCGATCGCGCGAATTTTCCACGCGCGAGGCCATTCCTTCATCGTCTTCTCGCGCTGAATAGCGCGTTCTATCTCCTCATGTGGCTCTGTGTAGACGAGGCGATGGACTCGATATTTCTTCGTGAATTTGGATCCGATGCCTTCGCGATGTTCCCAGACGCGGCGGGCGAGATCGTTCGTCACGCCGATATAGAGCGTTCCGTGCTTGCGGCTGGCGAGTATGTAAACGAAGTAGCTCATCTGCCCGTGTCGGCGTGGATTGGGTCCCGGGGACAAGCCCCGGGATGACACCGAATGATACACTGATGGCGAAAATCGCGGTGGTATATGCAGCATGTTGCGGGCGCGCTATGTTGCGCGTTCTCTTTCGCCCATGCGAGGTTTGCCCATGTTCCGCCGCACCGTTCTTTCCCTTGCCCTGATCGCGCCTCTTCTTGCCGCCTGCGGCGAATCCTCGACGGCGGCGGGCGGGCTCGATATTCGCGATGCCTGGGCGCGGGCGAGCGCCACGCAGACAAGTGCTGCCTATCTCACCATCGGGAACAAGAGCGGCGAGGACGACACGCTCCTCGAAGTGCGCTCGCCGGCGGCCGAGCGCGTCGAGATCCACGACATGACGATGGAAGACATGGTCATGCGGATGCGCAGGCTCGACGACCTGCCGGTGGCGGCCGGCGAGAGCGTCGCGCTTGCCCCCGGCGGCAAGCACATCATGCTGATTGGCCTTTCCGCTCCGCTCGAAGAGGGCAGTTCGGTGCCGTTGACGCTGGTCTTTGAAAAGGCCGGCGAAATCGCGATCGAAGCCCCGGTGCGCGCTGCGGGCCACAGCGGGCATTGAGGGCGCTCGCTCTTTCCGTCATTGCCGGTCTATGTCAAAAACACTTTGTCACCCCGGCACTCGTTGCCGGGGCCCACTCGCCTAGCCATTCAGTTTGTCGTAGAGGTCGTCCCACTCGGGGTTATCGCGCTCAATAGTGCGGATTTTCCACGCGCGAGGCCATTCCTTCATCGTTCTCTCGCGCTGGATGGCGCGCTCGATCTCGTCGTAAGGCTCTGCGTAAACGAGCCGATGGACGCGATACTTCTTCGTGAATTTGGATCCGATGCCTTCACGATGCTCCCAGACACGGCGGGCGAGCTCGTTCGTAACGCCAATATAGAGCGTCCCGTGCTTGCGGTTGGCTGGCATGTAAACGAAGTAGCTCATCCGCTCGCATCGAAGTGGATTGGGTCCCGGGGACAAGCCCCGGGATGACATAGTGGAGTTATAGATGGGCTCCGGATCGAACCATCAAAAGACTGCACCCGGCAACTGATTCGGATGCGGAATTGTTGCGGCGCACATAGTCAGTGTGCGGTGCAACAATGTTAATGAAATTTGAACCAGGTCGCCGTAACGCATTACAGCCGTGTCATAATTGCCATACCCCCCGCGAATGTTGCATCCGGAGCCGGGCTCCGCATATGCGCAGCCTTGACTCAACCCCGCAATAAAGGTGGGCTAGCCGTTGAGGGATGCTGACTGGCCGGGGGGGAACAGTCGAATGCTTTCATATTCATATTCGTCCTACCTCCCGACCTGGCTGCAAAGTTAGTGAAGCCATCGAGGATCGAGGAGGATCGCTCTATGAAAAGAGGAAGCTTGCGCTCAGTGCTGCTCAGCAGCGCTGCGGCGACGATGCTGATCGCATCGGCAGGCACAGCAAACGCTATCGAATATAATTTCGGTAGCGTGCAGGTGTTTTTCGACACCACCATCAGTGCCGGCGTGTCGATGCGTACCGTCAACACCAACCATCTGTATCTGCCGACCTCGAATGGCGGCCCGGTGACGGATACGCCGGACAGCGAGATCATTGGTGCGCCAATCCTGACCGGCAATACGGCGCCGCTGCCGACCAACGCCAATCTGGCCGGCAACGACATCAATACCTGGTCGCCGAAGGTTGCTGGTTCGATCAACACGGATGACGGCCGCCTGAACTTCAATCGGGGCGACCTGATCGGCAATACCTACAAGATGACCAACGACCTTCAGGCGAAGTGGCAGAACTACACGTTCTTCACCCGCGTGAACTCGTATTACGATGCCGTGCTCAACAGCAGCAGCTCCTATGATCGTTCGCCGCTGGTTGACGGCAAGGCCGATGCAGCGCGCGACATTCGCCTGCTCGACCTTTATGTCTCGGGCGACTACGACGTTGGCGGTCTTCCGCTCAATGTCCGTCTCGGCAAGCAGGTCATCAGCTGGGGCGAATCGACCTTCCTGCTCAATGGCGTGAACTCGGCCAACCCGATCGACGTCAATGCGTTCCGCCGCCCCGGCGCGGAAATCAAGGAAGGCCTGATCCCGGTCTGGGCGATCGACGCGTCGATCGGTCTTCCCGGCAATCTCTCGCTTGAAGCCTTCTATCAGTTCAGGTGGGAGGGCTTCCAGCTCGACCGTCCCGGCACGCCCTTCTCGACGTCCGACGTGACGTCCATGGGCAGCGGCCCCGGCGGCAATTTCAACGCCGTGTCGTTCCTGACGGGCGGCCCCGGTTCCGGCATCTTCCGTAACTGCTCGAACCCGAATCCGATCAGCACGATGTTCGATGCCGCCTATAACGGCTCGGGCAACAATCTGCGCGATTGCGGTGCCGATGCTCTCGATTTCGGTGTCTTCAACTCGACGCAGGTCGGTGGCGGCGCCTGGGCAGGTCTCTCGGCCGGCAGCACGGAAGCGCTTCGTCTCGCCTATGGCGACTCGGGTATCGTTGCCCGCGACCAGGACCGCGAGCCGAGCAATAGCGGCCAGTACGGCATTGCCGCGCGCTGGTATTCGGAACAGCTGAACAATACCGAGTTCGGCTTCTACTTCATGAACTACCATTCGCGTCTGCCGATCGCGAGCGAACGTATCGCGATCGACTGGACCCAGGCGGAAGTCGGCACCTATTCGCTTGCCGGCCCGACGACGGGTCAGCAGAGCCGTCTGCTGCAGTACAACAGCTGTAACGCAGCCAATGGTGCTACGGCGGTTGTGACGCAGCCGAACGCTGCCCTTTTCGGCATGCCGCTCGGCCTCAGCACGGCGACGCTCGACACGCTCAACAGTGCGATCGTCACCGACCCGGATGGCGTTCTCGCCGCAGGTCTCGCCTATGCCGACCAGTTCTATGCAAATGCGCTGGTCACGCCGGTTGTCAACGCGCCTGCGGCCTCGCATTTCGCGGGCGGCATCGTCGGCACCGACCTCTCGACGGCGCCCGCCGTCGGCCCAGCCTTCGCCGGCATGGCCAACCCTGTCGTTCAGGCGAACTCGCTGCTGGCGCTCATGATCGCCAACTGCGCGCTCGTCGCCCAGCAGTCGACCTCGGTCGCTCCTGGTGCCGCTCCCTACATGGTGGTGGACGGTGCGGAAATCATGCTCGCCGCCGGACCGCAGGCGACCCCTGCGATCGGTCTCTACCTGGAATACCCTGAAGACATCCGCATGTATGGCTTCAGCTTCAACACCACGCTGGGCACCTGGGGTGTGCAGGGTGACGTGACCTATCGTCCGAACCAGCCGGTCCAGCTCGATACGGACCAGCTGACCATCAATGCGCTCCGCCGTGGCTGCGTCTTCGAGCAGATCACGGGTGGCGCGGTCGGTTCGGCCTTTGGTGCTCAGGACACCTACAGCGCGGCCGGTTGCGGCAGCGTTGCCAGCGGCACGCAGATCGACCTGCAGGGCTATGAGCGGACCGACATCTACACCGCTCAGGTGGGCACGACGGCGACCTATACGGCGTCGAACCCGCTGATCGGCTTCACCGGTGCCGATCTCGGCATCCTGGTGACGGAAGTCGGCATGATGTATGCGCCGGATGCGCCCAGCGCAGAAGCTACGGCGGCTCCCGGCCAGTGGCAGCGCCGCTGGCAGAACGTCTGCACCAGCGGTGGTACCGATCTTCCGCTCGCGGGCGCTCTCGGTCTTGCAACCCGCAATGGTTGCCGTCCGACCAGCGTGTCCTGGGGTTATGTCCTTCTCGGTCAGCTCCAGTACAACAACGCCTTCGGCACCGCCGTCACTCTGAACCCGACGGTGGCCTTCAGCCATGGCGTCTCCGGCAACAGCCCGGCGCCGCTCTCCAACTACCGCGAAGGTGCGAAGTCGGTGAGCCTCCAGCTCAACGGCTCCTACCAGCAGTGGCGCGGTGGTCTCTCCTACACGAACTTCTTCGGTCACGAGAAGTACCAGGGCTCTGGTGACATGGACTTCGTGTCGCTGAACATCTCCTACGCCTTCTGATCCGTCAGATCGCGTAGCGCGAAAAACAGGGCCCGGCAGCTTCGGCTGCCGGGCCTTTTCTTTTGCCCGCGCCGTTTCATGCTGCATCGCATCATTTTCACCAATCATCTGTAGGCGGATTATTCGGGAAATGGGCGCCTCGGGGCCCGGCAGCACCGACATTAAAAAGATTTAATGAAAACAAGGGACAAAGCGCCTGAAAATCGAGGGTAATAGAGGCGTTGAAGACACAGAATCGGCATCGCCGCGATTTGCGCCTCGAAGGCAATTTGCTATCATCTGCTTGAGTAAGGCGGGGAAACCGGCCTCGGTGAGCGATGCAAGAAAACGAGAAGCATCGACGCCGAATGCCTAGAGAAGAAATCCAGTGGAGGGAACGTATATGAAAAGGACGACCTTTTTGGTGTCCGCCCTTGCGATCAGCGCAATCGCCACAAGCGCGCTGGCCAAGGTTCCGGAAGCCCAGGTAAATCGTCTGGGTCAGGATCTGACCCCGATGGGCTCGGAAAAGGCCGGCGAGGGTGATATCCCCGCCTGGACCGGCGGTCTGCAGACCGTGCCGAGCAATGTCAGCTACAAGCCCGGCGACAAGCTCGCCAATCCGTTCGCCAGCGACCCGATCAAGTTCACGGTCACCGGCCAGAACATGGGCCAGTACGAAGCGCTGCTCACGCCCGGCTACAAGGCGATGCTGCAGACCTATCCTTCGTACAAGATGAACGTGTACGAAACGCGCCGCTCCTGCGCCTTCCCGGATCGCTACTATGAAGCGACCAAGCGCAATGCACAGGTCGGCGAACTCGTCGGCGGCGGTGCGGGCGTCAGCGAAGCCATTTTCGGCACGCCGTTCCCGATCGCGAACAACGCGCTCGAAATGATCTGGAACCACACGCTGCGTTACCGTTCGTTCAAGGCGGTTCGTCAGTTTGCTGCGGCGCCGGTCACGCGCGGCGGCGACTACACGCTGCAGATCGTGCAGGACGAAGCTATTCTCGCCTGGTCGGATCCGTCCAAGCAGCGCGCTGAAGACCTGAACAACATCTCGATCTACTACATCGCGAACACGATCGCTCCGGCCCGTGCCGCGGGTAACGTGATCCTGGTGTACGAAGCCCTGAACGCCCAGATCCAGCCCCGCCAGGCCTGGCAGTACAGCCCCGGTACGCGTCGCGTGCGCCGTGCGCCGAACATCGCCTACGACAATCCGGGCACGAACTCGGACGGTCTGTCCACGTCGGACGCCTTCGACGGCTATAACGGCGCGCCGGACCGCTACGACTGGTCGGTTCTGGGCAAGAATGTCCGCCTCGTCTCGGCAAACGCCTATGAAGGCGAGTCGACACCCTACCGCGACTATCTCCAGGCGGCTCACCTGAACCAGGACCGCGTGCGCTACGAAGCACGCCGCGTGTGGGAATTCGAAGCCAAGCTTCGCCCGAACACCCGCCACGTCTATTCGCGCCGCGTCTACCACAACGAGGAAGATGCGTGGCAGATGTCGACCGTCGAACTCTATGACGGCCGTGGCCAGCTCTGGCGCGTTCAGGAAATGCACCAGATCCAGCGCTACAACGTGCCGCTCTGCGGTTCGGCTGGCGAAATCGTGTACGACCTGCAGGCCGGCCGCTATCTGGCGCTCGCGATGCAGAACGAAGAGCCCCCGGTGAACTACTTCGCCGACGAGCTCGACCCGTCGCGCTACACGCCGAACTCGATCCGTCAGCTCGGCGTCCGCTAATCGCGGAATCAAGAATTGGCGAGGCCGGACCTGGAAACAGGTCCGGCCTTTTGCTTTTGGGGGTCGCGCCCGTTCTCTTAACCAAGTTTTCGACGCCGCCGAATCTCTTTTCCGCGGGCCAAGACGGCGCCGAAAAAATGCGCTATAAAATCAAAAAACCGTTATAACAAACCGCAAAACAGGGGGTTGCCGCCCGGCTGGCGGAGACCGGAAAACCGGTCCCGGACAAGCAGGCAGCGGCCGGAAATGCCCGAGTGCAGGAGCTCCAGTTCATGTCTTCGTCTAATCTTTCCGTCGTTTCCAGTTGGGCGCAGCGTCTGCGTCTTGTCTCGTTTGCCGCGCTTGGCGCGATCGCCCTTTCCTTCGGCCCGGCCCTGATGCCGGCAGCCGCCGAGGAAGATGCCGACGGCGGCCCCGAATACTCGATGAAATCGAACCTTGCAGCCGAGTCGCTTCTGCTCGATGCGACCTATGCCAATGGCAGGCTGATCGCTGTCGGCGAGTTCGGCCACATCGTTCTGTCCGATGACCGCGGCGCCACCTGGCGTCAGGCGGAGTCGGTGCCGACACAGGCGACGCTCACCGGCGTTACCTTTGTCGGCGAGAATGTCGGCTTTGCGGTCGGCCATGACGCAACCGTTCTGCGCACCACCGATGGCGGCGAGAACTGGGAGCTTGTCTATAACGACACCGAATCCGAAATGGCCTTCATGACGGTCTATTTCGAGAACGAAGACCGCGGCTTTGCGATGGGTGCCTTCTCCTTCATCGTCGAAACGACCGATGGCGGCGACACCTGGGAGGAGCGTTCGCTCAGCGAAGGTGTGCTTGACGACTTCCACCTGAACAAGCTGTTCTCCGCCAATAATGGCGACCTCTACGTCTCCGCCGAATTCGGCGTCGTCTACCGCTCACCGGACAATGGACGGACCTTCGAGCGCATCCAGACGCAGTATGAAGGCTCGTTCTGGGGCGGCTTCGGCATGTCCGACGGTTCGGTGATGGTGTTCGGCATGCGCGGCAATGCGTTCCGCTCCTATGACAACGGTCAGACCTGGGTCAAGGTCGACACCGGCACGGACAAGTCGATCGCCGGTGGCGTTCAGCTCGGCAACGGCAAGATCGTTCTTGTCGGCCTGCAGGGCTATGTCGGCTACAGCGAAGACAACGGCAAGTCCTTTGTCGAAGTGACGCGCGCCGACCGTCTCGGCTATGCCGCCGTTACCGACGGACCGGAAGGCCAGATCGTCGTGTTCGGCGAGCCCGGTGCCAAGCTGATGCCGGACGATATGGAAAAGGCACGCGAGCAGGTTGGCGCGCGCATCAGCATCACGCATATGGACAGCGACAGCTGATCTTTTCCGAACAAGGCAAATCGCGAAGAGCCCCGGACCGCAAGGCCGGGGCTCTTTCCTTTGCGGAAAGGGCGCGTCACAATCGCTTCCAAAGGCCGGATCACAAGGCCGGGGTTTCAAGGGAGGACGTTATGGCAGAAGAGGTCGATTTCGGCCGTTACACGCGCATCAAGGCAGGCCGCAAGGGCCGGGTGCTCACGCTGGCGCTCAGCAATCCGGCCTTGATGAATGCGGTCGATGGCGAGATGCATCGCGAACTCTCGCGCATCTTTCTCGATGCCGCCGACGATCCCCTGTCCGACATCGTGGTACTCACGGGTGACGGCGCGGCCTTTTCGGCGGGCGGCGATCTCAACTGGATGAAGCGCGGTTTCGAGGCAGGCGAGAAGGGGCCGGATGCGGCGGAGGCAAAGCGCATCGTCTTTTCGCTGCTCGATCTCGAAAAGCCGATCATCGCCAAGGTGCGCGGGCCCGCCGTTGGGCTCGGCGCAACCATCGCGCTCATGTGCGACGTGATCTTTGCGAGCGACAATGCGCGCTTTGCCGATCCGCATGTGCGTGCCGGCATCGTCGCGGGCGATGGCGGGGCAATCATCTGGCCGCAGCTTGTCGGCTATGCACGCGCGAAGGAGTACCTCATGACGGGAGACCCGGTGCCGGCGGCCGAAGCCGAGCGCATCGGCCTCATCAATCATGTCGTGCCCGATGCCGAACTCGATGCCCGCGTGGAAGCCTTCGCGGACAAGCTCGCAGGCGGCGCCATCCAGGCGATCAAATATTCCAAGGTCTCCGTCAACATCGGATTGAAGCAGCTCGCGCACACAATCCTCGACACGTCGATCGGCTACGAGATGCTGACCTTCACGACCGACGATCACAAGGAAGCGGTCCGCTCCTTCCTCGAGAAGCGCAAGCCCGCTTTCACGGGACGCTGAAAGATGGATGCCGCCATGACGGATATGCCGCTCAATTTCGATGAACCCGAGCATGTGCGCATGCTGCGCGAGACGACACGCCGCTTCGTCGAGGCGGAGATGCCGCGCGAGAAGGCGCGCGAGTGGGATCGTGGCAACATCTATCCCGCTGGGGTGATGAAGAAGCTCGGTGAGATGGGCATGATGGGCCTCACCGTGGAAGAACGCTTCGGCGGGGCGGGCGTCGACATCTATGCGACAATGGCGGTGATCGAGGAAATTGCGAAGCGCTCGGTCGCGGTTGCCTGCCCCTATATCATGGCGGTCTGCTATGCGGGCATGAATCTCGGCGAGAGCGCGAGCGAGGAACAGAAGCAGGAGCTGCTGCCGAAGGTCGCGTCCGGCAATCTTCTTTTTGCCTATGGGCTTTCCGAGCCCAATGTCGGTGGCGATCTTGCCACCGTCGAAACGACGGCGCGGCGCGAGGGCGACGAGCTTGTCGTCAACGGCACCAAGCGCTGGTGTACGGGCGCGCATATCGCCGACTACATCTTCTGCCTGCTGCGGACCGGGCCGAAGGAAGAGAAGTACAAGAACCTCTCCATCGTGCTGATCCCGCCGACGCTGCCCGGAATCACCATCATGCCGCTCGGCCATCTCGGCATTCGCGGCGTCGAGACGAAGGATGTGATCTTCGAGGACGTGCGGGTACCCGCCGCGAATATTCTCGGCGGCGAGGCGATGTGGAACAAGGGCTGGAATCAGCTTGCGGGACGCGCACTCGAAGTGGAAAAGCTCGAACTTTCCGCCTGCGCGCTTGGGCTTGCGGAAGCGGCGCTCGCCGATGCCTGGCGCTATGCGGAAGAGCGGGTGCAATTCGGCCGCGCCATTGCCGGTCATCAGGCCGTGCGGCACACGCTTGCCGAAGCGCAGACGAAGGTGCGCGCCATGCGGCTCATGCTCTACAGCGCCGCCTGGCTTGCAGATCAGGGGCGCCCCTGCTCGATCGAGACGTCGATGGCGAAGCTGTTTTGCTGCGAGGCCGCGGCCGAAGTGACGCAGATGTGTATGCGCGTCACAGGCGCCTATGGGCTTTCCGACCAGATGGACATGGAGCGCTACATGCGCGACGCGGTGAGCCTGCCCATCGTCGGCGGCTCGTCCAACATGCAGAAGAACAATATCGCGAACCGGCTGAAGCTCGGCGCCTGAACAACAGGAGGGCGGCATGACCGCAACGGATACGGCGAAGAAAACGAATGCGGATCTCCTCGCGGCGGCAGAAAAATTCGCGCCCGAGATAGCGGCGCGCGCCGCCGAGATCGAGGCAAACCGCTTCCTGCCGCAAGACCTTGCCACCCGCTTTGCGGAAGCCGGGCTCTACCGGCTCTGCGTGCCTGCCGAATATGGCGGGCTGGAAAGCCATCCGGGCGAACTTGTGAAAGTGGTCGAACGGATCGCGCAAGCCGATGGCTCGGCGGCCTGGTGCGTCTTTATCGGCGCGACATCCGGCCTCGTTGCCGCTTTCCTCGAGCCTTCGGAAGCGGCGCATGTTTTCGGCAATCCGCTGACCATCACGGCGGGCGTCTTCGCGCCGCGCGGCAAGGCGGTGCGCGCGAATGAGGGCGGTGTCGAGGGCTACCGCGTCACGGGGCGCTGGCAATGGGGCTCGGGCTCGCGCAATGCACAGTGGATTTCCGGCGGCTGCATGATCCTTGGCGAAGATGGAAAGCCTGAAATGGCCGCCGAAGGCATCCCGCAGAACCGCATGATGATCTTCGAGGCCGGGCAGGTGCATCTCCACGACACATGGGATGTCTCCGGCCTTTGCGGCACGGGCAGCACGGATTTCGAGGTGAAGAATCTCTTTGTGCCGGCCTCGCGCGCGGTGAGCCTCGTCAGCGACAAGCCGCTCAAGCGCCCGCTCTACTGCTTCCCGACTTTCGGGCTTCTCGGCATCGGCATTGCCGCCGTGTCGCTCGGTCTTGCACGCGGCGCGATCGATACGCTTGTCGATCTCGCGGGTGGAAAGACGCCGCAGGGCTCGTCGAAGCCGCTGGCGCTGCGCGCCAAGGCGCATCTCGATGTGTCGGAAGCGGAAGCGCTGACGCGGTCGGGCCGCGCCTATCTCATGGAAGCGATCGAGGCGGCCTGGGAGGCGGCGACGAAGAATGGCGAGATCACGGTCGCGCATCGCCGCGATCTGCGCATCGCGACGACCCATGCCGTGCGCTCGGCGGCGAAGGCCGTCGATCTCATGTACACGCTGGCGGGCGGCAGCTCCGTCTATCGCAATTCTCCGCTGCAGCGCCAGTTCCGCGACGTCCATGTCGCCACCCAGCACATGATGGTGTCGGACGCGACCTATGAACTGACGGGACGGCTGCTGCTCGGCGTACCTACCAATACGGCGATGCTCTGACGCGCCTCGGAGTTTCAAAACTGCAAACAGAAAGACAGACATGACAAAGGAAAGAAAAGGCCGCGTCGAAGGCAAGATGGCCTTCATCACCGGCGGCGCGCAGGGGCTCGGCAAGGCATCGGCCATCATGCTCGCGCGCGAGGGCGCGAAGGTGACGCTCGCCGATATCAACGAAAAGGGTGCGGCGGAAGTTGCCGCCGAGATCAATGCGGAATGCCCCGGTATGGCCTTTGCCGTCGGCCTTGACGTGACGCGCGAGGACCAGTGGAAAGATGCGCTGGCCGAAGCGGACAAGGCGATGGGCGGCATCAATGTGCTTTTCAACAATGCCGGTATCGGTGGCGGCACGACGGTCGAGGACACCGATTTCGAGACCTTCAAGAAGGTGCAGGCGGTCGATGTCGATTCCGTCTTTCTCGGTTGCAAATATTCGATCCCCTATATGGTGCCCCATGCGCCCGGCTCTATCATCAATACATCTTCCATTGCAGGGCTGATCGCGGGCCATAACATGGCGGCCTATAATGCGGCGAAGGCGGGCGTCTGGCTGCTGTCGAAGTCCGTCGCGCTTCATTGCGCCAAGCGCGGCTATCGCATCCGCTCGAACTCGATCCATCCGACCTTCATCGACACGCCGATCCTGGATGGCATGGCGCGGGGCATGTCGAAGGAGGAGCTGGTGAAGAAGCTCGCCAAGCAGGTGCCGCTCGGCATTGTCGGCGAACCGGACGATGTCGCCTATTGCGTGCTCTATCTTGCGTCGGACGAATCGAAGTTCATCACCGGTGCGGAAATCAAGATCGACGGCGGCATCAGTGCCATGTGAGACCCGCGGGGGGCCTTGCGCCAGCGGGGGGGCGGCCCCACATTGATGCTCGCATGGGTCGCCGCATTCTCTTCGTTCTCCATCAGGAGAGGTCCAGTCCCGGCCGGGTCGGCCAGGCGCTGATCCGGCGCGGCTGCGAGCTCGATATCCGCCGCCCGGCGCTGGGCGACCCGCTGCCCGCCGATATGGCCGGTCATGATGCGGCGGTGATATTCGGCGGGCCGATGAGCGCCAATGACGAGCTTGCCTTCATCAAGGCGGAGACGGAATGGATCGGCATTCCGTTGAAGGAGGAAAAGCCCTTTCTCGGCATCTGTCTTGGCGGGCAGATGATGGCGCGGCATCTGGGTGCCCGGGTCTATTCGCATCCGCAAGAGCGCGTCGAGGCGGGCTATTACCCGATCAGGCCGACGGCGGATGGCCGTCATCTCTTCGACGATCCGCAGCATGTCTATCAGTGGCATCGGCAGGGCTTCGACCTGCCCTCGGGGGCGGTGCAGCTTGCCGAGGGCGGGGATTTCCCGGTTCAGGCCATGCGTTATGGCAAGGCTGCCTATGGGCTGCAGTTTCACCCCGAGCTCACCACGCCGATGATGGATGCCTGGCTCGAATTCGGGAAGGAGCGGCTCAACAGGCCGGGCGCGCAGCCCGCCGAGCTTCACCGGCAGGGGCGTGCCGAGCATGATGCAACGCTGCGGGCCTGGCTCGAGCGATTTTTCGACCACTGGCTGCCTGCGGAAGCGGAGAAGGACTGATTTTCGGGGCGGGCGGGCATCCGGGAAATGGTGGAGCCGAGCGGGATCGAACCGCTGACCTCCTCATTGCGAACGAGGCGCTCTCCCAACTGAGCTACGGCCCCGGAGCCCTGCGCTTTCCAGCGCCGGAGGCCGCTTATTAGGCGGCGGCGGAGCGGGTGTCAAGAGAGGCTTGGGCGGGCGGGAAAGCTCTCCTTGAACCGGCTCTCCCCGGCGGTTACATCTCTAGGGGCCGGTCCGACCGGCCATCCGTTTCCGGCCGGGTTCCGGCCGTCCGCGTGAGCCGCCCTTCCCGAAAACAAGCAACCGGCGAACCCCCATGATTGCCCTTCTGAACCTCCTCGTCACCCTGATCTCGATCTATGTCTGGGTCCTCATCATCGGCGTGGTGCTGAGCTGGCTCATCGCCTTCAATGTCGTGAACACGCAGAACCGTTTCGTCTATATGGTCGCGGACACGATCAACCGGCTGACGGAACCGGCGCTCCGGCCGATCCGCAATTTCCTGCCCAACCTCGGCGGCATCGATATTTCTCCGGTGATCCTCATTCTGCTGCTCTTCTTCCTGCAGAATCTCCTCACCTATGACGTGCCCATCTGGTTCGGCCTAAGGTAAGGAAAGGCCCAGATGCCCTTCCGGGCCGTGCCGGGCGGCGTTTCGCTGCGGCTCAGGGTTACGCCGCGTGGCGGGGCCGACAGGGTCGAGGGGCTTGGCGCCGATGCAGATGGCGCACGCCATCTCAGGCTCCGCGTGTCTGCCATTGCCGAAAAGGGCAAGGCCAATGAGGCGGTGCTGAAGCTTCTGGCAAAGAGCACCGGTCTGCCGCGCTCTTCCCTTTCCATCGCTTCGGGCGAAACGGGCCGCACCAAGGCGGTGCTGGTGGCGGGCGAGCCCGAGGCACTTCTTGCACGGCTCGGCGCATGGCTGGCATCTTTGCCTGAACGGGGCGATTGAGCCATTGCCGGGCCTTGTCCGGCGCGGGTGGTCCTTATTATAGTGCGGCCTACCCCGCGTGACTGGCGAGAATAAGGTGGTGAACCACCGTGGAGCGCGGGCCGGACCCTGCCGCTCGCCTGGGCACTCAATCCAGATCAAGAGGTGCCCTCATGACCAAGGCTTCCATCATCGACGGCAAGACCATTTCGGGCGAATTGCGCGCGCGCGTTGCCGCCGAGGTCGCGCGGCTGAAGCGTGAACGCGGGCTGACGCCGGGACTTGCCGTCATTCTCGTCGGCAATGATCCGGCAAGCGAGGTCTATGTCCGCAACAAGGGGATCGCGACAAAGGAAGCGGGCATGAACTCCTACGAGTATCGCCTGCCTGCGGAAACGAGCGAGGCGGACCTGCTCGCGAAAGTCGCCGAGCTCAATGCCAACCCTGCCGTACACGGATTTCTGGTGCAGTTCCCGGTTCCGGACCATATCAGCCAGCAGAATGTGATCGATGCGATCGATCCGTCCAAGGATGCCGACGGGCTTCACCCGCTCAATGCCGGTCGGCTCGCGAGCGGCTTGCCCGCGATGGTGCCTGCAACGCCGGAAGGCTGCCTCATCATGGCGAAGAAGGCGGGCGGCAATCTTTCAGGCAAACATGCGGTCGTGATCGGCCGCTCCAATCTCGTCGGCAAGCCGGTCGCGCAATTGCTGCTGAAGGAAAACTGCACCGTCACCATCGCGCATAGCCGTTCGCACGATCTTCCCGCCATCGCGCGGGAGGCGGATATT
This sequence comes from Parvibaculum sp., assembly GCF_046297875.1. GTDB lineage: Bacteria > Pseudomonadota > Alphaproteobacteria > Parvibaculales > Parvibaculaceae > Parvibaculum. The sequence continues at coordinate 1,036,486 of NZ_JBKBHD010000001.1, forward strand.
CTCGTCGCAGCCGTCGGCCGTCCCAACATGGTGAAGCGCGACTGGGTGAAGCCTGGTGCCATCGTCATCGATGTCGGCATCAACCGTGTGCCCGCACCCGAAAAGGGTGAAGGCAAGACGAAGCTCGTCGGCGATGTCGATTTCACGGATGTGTCGGACGTCGCGGGCGCCATCACGCCGGTGCCGGGCGGTGTCGGCCTGATGACGGTTGCCTGCCTGCTGCGCAATACGGTGATTGCAGCCTGCCGGGGTCACGGCATCGAACTGCCGGAGGATTTCTGAGCGATGGAAATGCGCCGCCTCGGAAACTTGTGGCCTGTAAGCGCGCTGACGCTCGGCGGCGGCGGGCTCGGCCAGATATGGGGCGAGACATCGCGCGACGAAGCGGTGGCAACGCTCTTTGAGGCCGTCGAATGCGGCATCAACCTGATCGACCTTGCACCGCTTTACGGGCGCGGCGAGGCGGAATCCGTGGCGGGCGAGGCTTTTGGCGGCAAATGGCCGTCGCATCTTCGCGTCACCACCAAATGCATGATCGGCGAACGGCATTATGCCGAAATTGCGGCGCGGCTGGAAAAATCCGTCCTGCGCAGTCTCGAAACGATGCGGCGCGAGCAGGTGGACATATTCTTCCTTCACTCGAATATCTGTCCGGACGGCTACGAATATGCGCTCGATCCTGCCTATCCTAATTATGGCGCTGTGCGCGAAAGCGTGTTCTTCGGCGAGGTGGTGCCCACTTTCGAGAAGCTGAAGGCGCGAGGGCTCATCGGCGCCTGGGGTATCACGGGCACGGGCCTGCCGCGCAGTATCATGGAGGTGCTTCGCGGCGAACCGAAGCCCGCCGTGGTGCAGGCGGTGACGAATCTCATGGATTCGCCGGGCGGGATGCGCCGCTATGAGGAGCCGGCCGAGCCTCGCAACATCGTCCGTACGGCAAAGAACAATGATGTCGGCGTGATGGGCATTCGCGCCGTGCAGGCGGGCGCGCTTACCGCAAAGATCGACCGGATGCTCGCCCCGGACGATCCCGAAATGCGTGACTATGAAAAGGCGGCGCCTTTCCGCAAGCTCGCGAGTGAACTTGGTGAAGACCCGGCGATCCTCGCCCATCGTTATGCGCTCTGGATGGAAGGCGTCGATACGCTGGTGCTCGGCGTGAAGAACCGCGACGAATTGCGTGCGGCCGTCGCGGCAGCCGCGCGCGGACCTCTTGAGCAAGATGCGCGCAAGCGGATCGATGCACTTCGTCTGAACTTCCAGTTTCCGCGCATACCGATCGACGGCGAGGGTACGCTCTAGATGTCCGCCAGGCAGCGTCTGACCCGAATTCTTTGCGGCGCCGTCCTCGCCACGATTTCCGGGCTCCTGCTGTCTCCACCGGCGGGGGCGCAGGATCCCTCAGGCGGCATGATCGACTGGCCGAGAGACGAGATGGCGTCAGCGCTCGATCATTTCGTCGCGGAGCGCATGGAAGCCCTTTCCGTGCCGGGCGTTGCCATTGCCATTGTCGCCGACGGCGAAATCGTTTTCGAGCAAGGCTATGGCGTTGCCGATGCGAGCGGCGAGCAGCCTGTCACCGGGCATACGATGTTCGAGGTGGGCGGCATCGGCCTTTCGCTGCAGGCATTTGCGGCTATGCAGATGGTGCAGGAAGGAAAGCTCGCACTCGATGAACCGCTATCGCGCGCCATTTCGGAGCGCTGGGTGCCCAACCGCGCCGCGTCCGACGCGATCACGCTACGCCATGTGCTGATGCATCGCTCGGGCCTGTCGGACCGGGTGCGCCTCGGCTCACGATCGGTCGCCTTCGAGCCGGGCAGCGACTATCGAGCGGGCGGCATGGGCTTCGTCTATCTAGCGCATGTGATGGCAGTAGTGGAAGGCAAAGCCTTCGACCGGCTGATGCGCGAGCGCCTGTTCCAGCCGCTCGGCATGTCGTCCTCCGGCTATGTCATTCCAGACGGGCTTGCCGACGAGGTCGCGCGCGGGCATGACGCTCTCTGGGTGCCGATCACGGCCTTTGCCGGGCCGATGGTTGCGATCTTTCTTGTGGGTTTCCTGCTGACGCTGCTGGTTATGCGTCTCGGCTTTCACCGGCTGAAACTCAAACCGTTCGACCTCGTGCCGGCGGCGTTTCTTGCGCCAGTCGGAGCGAGCATCTTTCTCTATTACATGCAGGGCGGCTGGGCGCTGCTCTTCAGTATCGGATATTTCCTTGTCTGGATCGCGGGCGTGTTGCTCCTCACCGCTGCCATCCAGTATGCGCGCTTCATTCTCGGGCAGGGCGCGCAGGACGGTGTGATCTCGCGCAACAGCATGAGGCGCGAAGCCTTCAGCCCTCTATCCTTCACGCTTGTCGTGATCGCGAGCCTCTTTTTCATGTCGACGCAGGTGCCGCTGCCGGCGCGCGATGGCAGCGACTTCAATGCCGCGCTGTCGCTCCGCTCAAGCGCACATGACCTTGCGCGCTTTGCGGCGGGTTTCATCAATGGCGAGCTGATCGGCGTCTCGGCACGCGCGCGGATGGTCGATGAACGGATAGAGGTGAGCGGCCCGGTCGGCGACAGGGCAGGCACCGGCCTCGGTTTCTACACGCGCGAGCGCATGGACGGGCTCACCATCTGGCAGCCGAGTGCGAATATCGGCTTGCGCGGCCTCATCGTGATCGAGCCCGCACGGCGAAGCGCAGTGGTGGTGCTGACAAATTCGGACAGCGGCAAGGTGCTGATGCAGGAAGTGGCCGGCCATGTGCTTGGCGTCGAGACGCCGTGGAAGCGGCCTTGAGGTTTATCAGCCCGCCTTCTTCGCGGCCTCGATGCCTTCGCGGATGATCTGACGGGCGGCGTCCGCATCCTTCCAGCCTTCGATCTTCACCCATTTGCCTTCCTCGAGATCCTTGTAGTGCTCGAAGAAATGGGTGATGCGCTGGATCAGGATGTCCGGCAGGTCGGTATAATTCTGCACATTCTTGTAATAGGGATTGAGCTTCTCGACCGGCACGGCGAGAACCTTCTCGTCCTGTCCCGCCTCGTCATGCATCATGAGGACGCCGATGGGGCGCGAGCGGATGACGGCACCGGGCACGACCGGAATGCGGCTCACGACGAGCACGTCCACCGGGTCGCCATCCTGCGAGAGCGTATGCGGCACAAAGCCGTAATTGCAGGGATACTGCATGGCCGTGTGCATGAAGCGGTCGACGAAGAGCGTGCCCGACTCCTTGTCGAGCTCATACTTCACCGGATGGCCGCCATGCGGCACTTCCACGATGACATTGATGTCGTCCGGCGGGTTCTTGCCGACCGGGATGGCATCTATACGCATTACTTCGATACTCTCTTGTTACGGGCGGCGAGAAGGCGCAGGCGCAGCGCATTGAGCTTGATGAAGCCCGCAGCGTCCTTCTGGTCATAGGCGCCGGCATCGTCCTCGAATGTCACATGGGCTTCGGAATAGAGCGAGTAAGGCGAGTTGCGGCCGACGACAGTGGCCGAGCCCTTGTAGAGCTTCAGGCGCACCGTTCCCGTTACCATTTCCTGGCTCTTGTCGATCAGCGCCTGGAGCATCTCGCGCTCGGGGCTCCACCAGAAGCCGTTATAGATGAGCTCGGCATAGCGCGGCATGAGCTCGTCCTTCAGATGCGCGGCACCGCGGTCGAGCGTGATCGACTCGATGCCGCGATGCGCAACGAGCAGCACCGTGCCGCCCGGCGTTTCATAGATGCCGCGCGACTTCATGCCGACATAGCGGTTCTCGACGAGATCAAGACGGCCGATGCCGTTCGCGCTGCCCAGTTCGTTGAGTTTCGTAAGCAGCGTTGCCGGACTCATCTTGACGCCATCGATGGAGACGGCGTCGCCTTTTTCGAAGCCGACTTCGATATAGGTCGGGCGGTCGGGCGCTTCTTCCGGCGAGACGGAGCGGGAATAGACATATTCCGGCGCTTCCTCGGCGGGGTTTTCCAGCACCTTGCCTTCGGCGGAGATGTGCAGCAGGTTCGCGTCGACCGAGAAGGGCGCGTCGCCGCGCTTGTCCTTCGCAATCGGGATCTGGTGCTTCTCGGCAAATTCGATGAGCTTCGTGCGCGAGGTCAGGTCCCATTCGCGCCAGGGAGCGATCACCTTGATGCCGGGGTTCAGCGCATAGTAGCCAAGCTCGAAGCGGACCTGATCGTTGCCCTTGCCGGTGGCGCCGTGGCAGACGGCGTCGGCACCGGTTTCGGCAGCAATCTCGATCTGGCGCCTCGCGATCAGCGGCCGCGCAATCGAGGTGCCGAGCAGATAGACGCCTTCATAAAGCGCGTTCGCGCGGAACATCGGGAAGACATAGTCGCGGACGAAGGTTTCGCGCAGATCCTCGATATAGATTTCCTTGATGCCGAGCATCTCGGCTTTCTTGCGCGCTGGCTCCAGTTCCTCGCCCTGGCCCAGATCGGCGGTGAAGGTCACCACCTCGCAGCCATAGGTTTCCTGCAGCCATTTCAGGATGATCGAGGTGTCGAGGCCGCCAGAATAGGCCAGGACCACCTTTTTCACGGATTTGTCGGCGCTCATGTCGTCACCTTTGGGAGGGGTCGATTTTGCGGCGCACTATAGGGAAATCCGCCCTTGCGGCAAGGGGAGGGACGCGAAGCGGGACGGGGCGCCCATTCGCTGCCATAATTGCGCGGAATCAGGCCAATTCGGGGGCTCCCATGCAATCGTCCACCATCCTGCTCATTCTTGTCGGGGTCGCGATTATCGGCGGCTATGCCTGGTATGTGAGCCTCATCACGCGGCGGAACGAGGTGCGCGAGGCGATGGGCTCGATCGACGTCCAGCTTCGCAAGCGCTTCGATCTCTTGCCCAATATCGTGGCGCTGGCGCAGAAATTCATGACGCATGAGCGCGAGCTGCTGGAAGGCCTGACGGCACTCCGGGCGAAAGTTGCCGCGCCCTATTCGAAGGACGACCCGGCCCAGGTCGCGGCCCATCTCGATGCTTCGCGCTCGCTCGAGACCGGCATGATGCGGCTCTTCGCGGTGGCCGAGAACTACCCCGAGCTTCGCTCCGCCGAAACGGTGACGCGGGCGCAGGCGACTTTCGAGGAAGTGGAGGGCAATATCGCGGCTGCCCGGCGCTTCTACAATTCGGCGGTGACGCGGCTCAACAATGCGGTTGAGATTTTTCCCGGCTCCGTCATCGCGCGGCTGGCGAATGTGCAGCCTTTCCCCTTCTACGAGGTGGAAGATGCGGCGGCGCGGCAGCCCGTCGATGTCAACAAGCTGATGGCCTGAGGCATCCGTGACGGATCTCGCGGCGGATTTCGACGGTTTCTACGAGCGCGAGATCGCGCCGTGGATCGAGGAGAAGGAGGCGGAGCGGAAGGCGCTTGCATCGCGCGCTACAAGGCGGGCCGTCCCCCTTTTCGCCGCCGGCGCCTTTCTGTTCGTGCTGGTTTCCGCCCTGATGGACGACACAGGCTGGCGCGATCTGGCCTATTTCGTTTCCTTTGCCGTCATGGGCACAGGCGCGCTGCAATACACGCCCGTTGTCATTTGGGGCCGTGCCTTCGCCGAAGAACTCTCGGAAAAGATATTCGGACATTTCGGCTATCGCTATGCGCCGGATGCGCCGCCCGGTTTTCTGGACGCCTTCGAGCGTTGCCATCTGCTTCCCGGCTACAGCCGCAAGAAGCTTGAAGACCATGTCTCGGGCGAGGTGAACGGCGTCCCCTTCGAGCTGGCCGAGGCCTTTCTCGAAAAGCGGGTCCGGCGCGACAAGCGCGACGACTATGAAACGGTCTTTCGCGGGATCGTGGCGCGCTACCGCTTTCCGAAGCGTTTCTCGGGGCGGACGATCCTGCGCAGCGATCAGGGGCTTTTGAATGCGCTCGCGCATTCAGGTGTATCCGGCGAGCGAGTACGGCTCGAAGACCCGCGCTTCGAAAAGCATTTCGAGGTCTTTTCGAACGACCAGGTGGAGGCGCGCTATCTGCTCACACCCGCCTTCATGGAGCGGCTTTCGAATCTGAAAGAGAACATGCAGGAGCCGCTGCAAGCCGCCTTCGAGGGGGACGATCTCCTCATCGCCATTGACGGGCGGCGCGGCTATTTCTCGCAACCTCCCATCTGGAAGGATCTGCGCGGAAGCGGTCACATTCGCCGCTTCGTCGAGGACATTGCGCTGATCCGCAGCATTGCCGGGACGCTGAAGCTCGATGCGGAGACGAGGGTGTGATGGCGCGAGCTCCGCTGACACTTTCCGCGTTTTGAGGAATTTCTCGACGAGGAGCTTGCTCCCTGGGCCAGAGCGCGGGACAGGGCGCGCGATCAAATCCGTGTCCGGTCACTGCGCCGCGCGGCGCTGCCAATGCTGGGCGCCATTCTCATGTTTGCCGCAGCGGTCGACCTCAAGTCACCCCTATTTTCGCTAGTGGCCATGTTCGGTGTTCCGGCTTTGGCAATCTGGGCCATTTTCCGTTTTGTGCCGTCGCTTTTCTCCGATGAGAATTTCGCAAGGGAACTGCTGGAGAAAGTCTACGGCTTTTTCGGGCTCAGTCAGGTGACGCCGTCGCGTAGTGGCTTTCTCGACATGTTCTATTCGCTCGCGCTGACGCCGGGCTGTCTATGAACTTCACTTCAATGCCGAGGGTGCATTGAAGGGCATTCCTTGCGGGATATTACAGGGGACGCAGAAAAAGCCGCGTGGAGAGGGGGCGGGGCTTGGCGTTCTCTTCGTTTCCTTTGCCTTTCCCAAGGCATTCAGCGGGGTCACATCCGTCCTTCCCGATCGTGGCGGGTCGGTCAATTTCGTCCGTCCCCGTCCTTTCGCCGAGGGGGAGGAGGTCGTGAGGGTGCGCCTTGAAGATGCGGCGTTCGAGTCGTCATTCGAGGTTTTTTCCAGCGATCAGACATCGGCGCGCTATTTGCTCACGCCGCGCTTCATGGAGCGCCTGCTCGATCTGCGCCGCCGGCTCGGGCGCGAGATAAGGGTGGGGTTCGCGGGCGGAAAGCTCTATCTGCTCTTCGAAAGCGAGTATCCCCATCAGAAGGGACGTTTCGATATGGAGGGGGGATGGGCCTGTCTGCGTCTCCTTGGCGCCGATCTCCTCCGGGTGGGCGATCTTGTGGAGGTGCTTGCTCTCGATGCGGAGACGAGGGTGTAGACCTCGCAACGGGACTTGCGCGGATTGGCTCTGGTGCGCGCTGCCATGCGCGCGCAATCTGGTGCATCTGCATCGGGAGGGCGCCCATGGAAATCGAGTTCTGGTACGAGTTCGCAAGCACCTATTCCTATCCAGCGGCAATGCGCGTGGAGAGCGCCGCAAAGGCGGCGGGCGTCACGCTCCGCTGGCGCCCCTTCCTGCTTGGGCCGATCTTCGGGGCGCAGGGCTGGAATGACAGCCCCTTTAACATCTATCCCGCCAAGGGAAAATATATGTGGTGCGACATGGCGCGCATCTGCGAGGGGGCGGGCCTTACGCTGAAGGCGCCGGTGCGCTTTCCGCAGAACGGATTGAAGGCGGCCCGGCTCGCGCTGCTCGGGCAGGATGAGGCCTGGGGGGCGGCATTCACGCGCCGCGTCTATCTCGCGAATTTCGCGGAGCAGAAAGACATATCGGACGAGTGTGTGCTTGCCGGCATTCTCTCCTCGCTCGGCCTCGATGCAGGGGAACTGATCGCGCGCTCGAATGCGCCGGAGAACAAGGACAGGCTCAAGGTGCAAACGGAGGAAGCGATCGCGCGCGGGATATTCGGCGCGCCGAGTTTTCTTGCGGGCGATGAGCTTTTCTGGGGGAATGACCGGCTCGAAGCGGCGCTTGAGTGGGCGAAGCGCTAGCGCGCCCTGAAGCGTTCGGGCAGTTCGGCTTCGGGGATCAGGAGGTCGTCCAGAACATCGAGCCAGATTTCCTCGATGAGCTCGGCCTTGCCCTCGCGCTGCGGGATGGCGCGGTCCGGGTCTTTCGAATAGTCGGCAAAGGCCTTGTCGCGCGCTGCTCTCGAGGGCCAGCGCGCATAGGCGACGAAGTCGCCATTCTCCGCCCGGTGGAGCCGCGATCCGCCGCCGCCATGCCGCGCCATGATATCTTCGGTGATCTCGTGCCAGCGCCGTGCGAAGTATTCTTCGTCTTCCGGCTTCACGCGCCAGCGATAGATGGCGGCTTTCATGGCCTCAGGCCTCCGCCTGTGCTTCCCTGAATCTCTCGCTCGCGCGCTTCTTCACCGTCTCGCTTTTCAATTGTCCGCAGGCGGCCATGATGTCCCGGCCTCGCGGGGTGCGGACGGGACTCGCATAGCCGGCGCGGTTCACGAAGTCGGCGAATTTCTCGATCTGCGCCCAGTCGGAGCATTCGTAAGGCGAGCCCGGCCAGGGATTGAAGGGGATCAGATTGATCTTCGCCGGAATGCCTTTCAGGAGCCGCACGAGTTCCTTCGCATCCTCGATCGAATCGTTCACGCCTTTCAGCATCACATATTCGAAGGTGATGCGCCGCGCGTTCGAGAGGCCTGGATAATTCCGGCAGGCGTCGAGCAGTTCACGGATCGGATATTTCTTGTTCAAGGGCACCAGCTTGTTGCGCGTCTCGTCGTTCACGGCATGGAGCGAGATCGCGAGCATGCAGCCGATATCGGCGCCCGCCTTCTCGATCATCGGCACGACGCCGGAAGTCGAGAGCGTGATGCGGCGCTTCGAGAGTGAAATGCCTTCGCCGTCCGAAATCACATCGAGCGCATCGCGTACATTGTCAAAATTGTAGAGCGGCTCGCCCATGCCCATCATCACGATATTGGTGATGAGGCGGTCGTCGGAATTGCGATTGGAGTCCGGCCATTCGCCCAGCGCGTCGCGCGCGATCAGCACCTGGCCGACGATTTCGCCTGCGGTGAGGTTGCGCACTAGTTTCTGCGTGCCGGTGTGGCAGAAGGTGCAGGTGAGCGTGCAGCCGACCTGTGAGGAGACGCAGAGCGTGCCGCGCCCTTCTTCCGGGATATAGACCGTCTCGATTTCCGGGCCGGGCACGCCCGGCACACCCGAAGGAAGGCGGAGCAGCCATTTCCGCGTGCCGTCGACCGATTTCTGTTCGGTGACTATTTCGAGGCGCGAAATGTCAAAGGCGTTGCCAAGCGTCTCGCGCAGGTCTTTCGAGAGCGTCGTCATGCGGCTGAAATCGGTGAAGCCGCTCTTGTAGAGCCCGTTCCAGACCTGGCCCGCGCGCATGCGCAGCTGCTTCTCGGGCAGGCCCGCCGATTTCAGCGCGTCCATGAGCTTCTGCCGCGTCAGCCCGACAAGGCCGGGCTTCGCGCGCGCGGGTGCCGCCGCCGGGGAGGCAGCGCCGCGTTTATCATGCGCAATGTCGAGTGCCGTCATGGCCCATACCTGAAAGCCGCAAGACCGCGCCCGCATGAGCGGGCCCGGCCAATCGAGGCTTCTCTTATCATAAAGAGCCGAGGGGGCACCAACAGGTGTGCAATCCAGCAGACAAAACGGCGGAAATCCCGGAGATTTCCGCCCTGCCAGACCCTATTTGCAGGTCTCGTCGATCTTGTTGAGCGCCGCCGAGGAGCCCTTCAGCGAATAGGTGTCGGTGGTCAGCGTGTCGCGCTGCGAGGTGCCGCGAATTTCCATCGAGCTGCCGGAACGGAGCGCACGGACCATTTTGGCCTCGTCGGACGGGTTTTCGAGCCAGGCCCAGAAGCGGTGTTCGCCGCCCTGCTGCACGCCCGAGAACATCTGGAAGCGGTCGCCGCCGATCTGGGCGAAGGGCCGGCTCGTGTCCTTGAAGGGATAGCCGATCCGCATGCTGATCTCGTTCTTCGTGTTCCGCGCCGGGCGGTGCGTCACCATGAAATAGATGTCGCCGCGATTTGCACCCGAGGGTGCCGATTTCGTGGGCGTGGTCATGGCGTAGCACATGCGCTCATTGCCTGAGCCATAGCTATAGGCCGACCAGTCGTCATAGCGGCCAAGGAGTTTCGGCGCTTCCTGGGCAGACGCCGTGGCGGCGAGGCCGGTCACGGCAAAGGTCAGTCCCAGAGCGGCGATGGCCATCTTGAAAGGCGAGGAAAGAAACGGACGTCTCGGCATGTTCTCCAACTCTTCTCAGCCAGCACTTTTTCAGTTTGGGCAGCCTGTATCGTCCGGCCCGGGATTCGCGCCTGACCATACCGGCACACGGCCCCGATTTCCAGACGCCGCCGCCCGCAAGTCCCCTTGCCGGGCCGTTTTCCGGCCCGTATCGGGTCCGAATTTGCGGGCGCCTTGTGGCGGAAGCATGGCACGGGACGGGAACGGGACGCCAATCTGGCGAATATCGGCCTCATCGTGCTAAGGGAATGGCAGCGATATTTCCGAAACGCGATCCAAAAAAAGGGGAGACGACCATGAAAGCAGTGCTTTGCAAGGAATACGGGCCGCCCGACAGCCTCGTGATCGAGGAGGTGCCGAGCCCCGAGCCCAAAAAGGGCGAGGTGGTGCTCGAGGTCCATGCCGCAGCGGTGAATTTCCCGGACGTCCTCATCATCGAGAACAAGTACCAGTTCAAGCCGCCGCTGCCCTTCTCGCCGGGCGGCGAGGTCTCCGGCAAGGTCATCAAGGTCGGCGAGGGCGTCGACAAGGTGAAGGTCGGCGACCGCGTGATCGGCTCCTGCGGCTGGGGCGGTTTCTCGGAAGAGATCGCGCTCGATCAGGCCCGCGTGACGCCGATCCCCGACGAGATGGATTATGTGACGGCCTCGGCCTTCCTCATGACCTATGGCACCTCGCATCATGCGCTGAAGGATCGGGCGAACCTGAAGCCCGGCGAGACGCTGCTGGTGCTGGGTGCTGCGGGTGGCGTCGGCCTTGCCGCCGTCGAACTGGGCAAGGCGATGGGCGCGCGCGTGATTGCGGCCGCCTCGTCGGAAGACAAGCTTGCCGTCTGCAAGGATCATGGCGCGGATGAGACGATCCTCTATCCGGCGGGCGTGCTCGACAAGGACGCGCAGAAGGCGCTGACCGACCGCATCAAGGAACTGACGGGCGGGCAGGGCGCCGATGTCGTTTACGATCCGGTGGGCGGCGACTATTCGGAAGCCGCGCTTCGCGCGACGAACTGGGAAGGCCGTTTCCTCGTGGTCGGTTTTGCCGCCGGCCCGATCCCGAAAATTCCGCTCAATCTTGCGCTCCTCAAGGGCTGCCAGATCGTCGGCGTGTTCTGGGGCGCTTTCACCGGCCGCGAGCCCAAGCGCCATCAGGAAAACCTGAAAGAGCTGATGACCTGGTTCAAGCAGGGCAAGCTCAAGCCGCATGTCTCCAAGACCTACAAGTTCGAGGAAGCGGCGCAGGCGCTGAAGGACATGGCGGCGCGCAAGGTGAAGGGCAAGATCGTCATCGTTCCCTCGCGCTAGAGAACGATGAAGCAGGGGGCGATTGAATGAGACGGGGATTGGTGACGCTCGGCATCGGCTTCGGCGTTGCCGTCCTCGCGCTCTTTGCGTTTCTCATCTATGTGCTGCTCGCTTCCGGCGAGCCGAAATACTGGGAAGGCGAGATCGCCGCTTTCGAGCGGCGAGACGTCTCCAACCCGCCACCGGAAAATGCGGTGCTCTTTGTCGGCGGCCGCGACGTGCGGCTCTGGGAGCGGCTTACCGAAGACATGGCGCCGGTGCCCGTCATCCAGCGCGGCTTTGGCGGCGCGCAGCTCAAGCATATCGATCACTACCGCGCTCGCATCATCCATCCCTACAGGCCGCGTGCCATCGTCATCATGGCGGGCGATGCCGATCTTGCCGATGTGCGCGGGCGGCGGCCGGAAGATGTGCTCGACGATTTCCGCACGCTCGTGCTTTCGCTGCGCGCGGAAAACCTCAATGTGCCGGTCTATTTCGTATCGATCCGCCCTTCGCCTGCACGCAAGGAACGCTGGTACGGCGCGCTTCGCGCCAATCAGCTGATCGCCGATTATGTCAGCGGCGAGCGCGGCATGTATTTCATAGACGTGACGCCGGGCATGTTCGGCGAAGACGGCAATATCAGGAAGGATCTCTTTCGCTGGGACGGTCTGTCGCTCAATGCGAAGGGTTACGACGTGCTGACCGAAGCGATCAGGCCGGTGCTGGTCGAGGCGGGCTATGGCGGCTTGCGGTCGAGCCGGTAGAATAAATTCAGAAAAGAACAGGGAGAGAGACGATGGAAAACTTTTCGAAGGAGACGAAGGCGGGGATGCTGCAGGGCAGCTTTGACGCAAAGTTCAAGCCGGTGGTCGACGCCTTTGTCGAGAATTTCGAAAAGCACGACGAGGTGGGTGCGAATGTCGCGATCACGCTCGAGGGCAAGACGGTCGTCGATCTCTGGGGCGGAAAGAAAGCCCGGGATGGCGAGGCGTGGGAGAAGGATACGGTCTCGATCGTCTTTTCATGCACCAAGGGTGCTACCTCGCTCTGTGCGCATATGCTCGCCGATCGCGGCAAGCTCGATCTCGATGCGAAGGTCGCCGACTACTGGCCGGAATATGCGAAGAACGGCAAGGAAGAGACGCTCGTCTCCATGATGCTCGATCATTCGGCAGGCCAGCCGCATCTGCGTACGCGGCTGAAGGACGGCGCCTATTACGATTACGACTACATGGTGAAGCTGCTCGAGGAGGAAGAGCCCTTCTGGAAGCCCGGCACGCGCAATGGCTATCACGGCGTCACGCTCGCCTGGACAGTGGGCGAGCTTGTGCATCGCGCGAGCGGCAAACGGACGGGCAGGTTCTTTGCGGAAGAAGTCGCAAAGCCGCTCGGTGTCGATTTCTGGATCGGAACGCCCGAAGAGATCGAGCCGCGCATCGCGCCGATGATTTTCGCCGAGCCCGATCCTGCCGCGGCCAATTCCAAATTCACGCAGGCGCTGATGACGGACCCATCGAGCCCCGCGCATCTCTTCCTGCTCAATGGCGGCAATGTCGATTTCAATTCGCGCGCCTGCCATGCCGCCGAAATCGGTTCCGGCAATGGCATCTCGAACGGCCGCGGGCTTGCCGGCATGTATCAGCCGCTTGCCAATGGCGGCGGCAATCTCGTCGGCCCGGACACGCTTGCCCGCATGGGCCGCGTCGCGATGGCGACGCATGAGGATGCGACGCTTCTGATCCCGTCGCGTTTTGCGCTCGGCTACATGAAGTCGATGGACAATCGAAAGCTGAAGAACGAGCCGAACTCGTCCTGCATCATGGGCGATGCGGCTTTCGGCCATGTCGGCATGGGCGGTTCCATCGGCTTTGCCGATCCGGAAGCCCGCATGAGCTTCGGCTACAACATGAACCGGATGGGGGCGGGCATCCTGCTCAACAATCGCGGGCAGGCGCTGGTCGATGCGGCCTATCGCTCGCTCGGCTACCGCTCCAATGCGAGCGGCGTCTGGGTGGCGTGAGGCTTCAGCCTTTTGCCGGATCGTCTTTCGCGGGGGGCATTCCAAGCGCCTCCCGCGCGGCCTTGCGGTGGCGCGGTTTCATGTAGGACGAAACGAGGCCCAAGGCCGCCATCATCACGGTCGCATCGTCGGTGAAGCCGAAAACGGCGACGAAGTCGGGTATCAAGTCGACCGGCGTCACGAAATAGGCGAGTGCGGCGAGAAGCATGGCGCGCACACGGGTCGGCGTGTCGGGATCGCGGGCGCAGAACCAGGCGGCGGCGGCTTCCTCGGCGAAGGGCACATGGCCTGCCACCTTCAGCAGTTTCTTCCAGAAACCGTCCGAAACCGTCTTCTCGTTGCGGGCGATGACGGCGGGCAATTGATGCTTCGGGTCGAGAAGCTCGCTTTCGGCGCCTTCAGCGCCCGGTTGTCCCGGTGATATGGGCATGAAAATGCCTCCGCTCCTCGCGTTCCGTGCCCCCGCCCGCTGCAACAGCAAGATGGGGGCAGGAGGGCGGCCTTGCAAGCCAAGGCGACGTTGCGTCAATGGCGAGCGTGGCGGCGAGCGTGGCCAAATGCCTTGATTGAAAGAGATTTTTGGCTCGCTCTTTGGCCCCCGAATTTGTTAAATCGGCGCCAATCGGGCGCGGTCCCCACGCCCGCAGACAGGGAAACGCTGGGCCTTCCGGCCCATGCAGAGAAGGAATCAAGCCATGAAACTCGACAGCAGCATCAGCGCCATCATCACGGGCGGCGCTTCGGGCCTCGGCGCCGCGACCGCGCGCCGTCTCGCCAAGGAAGGCGTGAAGATCGGCATTTTCGATCTTCAGGAAGAAAAGGGCGAGGCGCTCGCCAAGGAACTCGGCGGCGTCTTCGCGAAGGTCAATGTGACCGACGAAGCCAGCGTCGATGCGGGCTTTGAAAAGGTCCGCGCCGCGATCGGCCAGGAGCGCATCCTCATCAACTGCGCCGGCACGGGTAACGCGATCAAGACCGCGTCGAAGAACAAGGAGACGGGCAAGCCGGAACACTTCCCGCTCGACAAGTTCAACCTCATCATCCAGATCAACCTCGTCGGCACGTTCCGCTGCATCGCGAAGTCGGCCGCCGGCATGCTCACGCTCGACCCGCTGCCGGATGGTGACCGCGGTGCGATCGTGAACACGGGCTCCGTCGCCGCGCAGGACGGCCAGATCGGCCAGGCCGCCTATTCGGCCTCGAAGGCCGGCGTTGTCGGCATGACGCTCCCCATCGCGCGCGACCTCAGCCGCGAAGGCATCCGCATCAACACGATCCTGCCGGGTATCTTCGACACGCCGCTGCTCGCCGGCGCGCCGGAAAAGGTGCGTCAGGCGCTTGGTGCGCAGGTGCCGTTCCCGGCCCGTCTCGGCAACCCGGAGGAGTATGCCTCGCTCGCGCTCGAAATGGTCCGCAACGGCTATTTCAACGGTGAGACGGTCCGTCTCGACGGCGCGATCCGCATGGCGCCGCGCTGAGTTTTCAATTATTGAAAACCGAAAGCCCCGGTGGAAACACCGGGGCTTTTTCTTTTGCAGCGTCGGAAAGTTTATTTCTTCGCAGCCTTTCCCGCTTTCCCCGCCCATTTGTCCATGAGCGTGGCAAGCGCCACATCCTTCTCCGACAGCCCGCCCGCATCATGCGTCGTCAGCACGACATCGACGCGGTTCCAGACATTCGCCCATTCGGGGTGGTGGTCGGCCTTTTCGGCGGCGAGCGCGACGCGCGTCATGAAGGCGAAGGCCTCGTTGAAATCCTTGAACTTGTAGCTTTTCCCGATGGCGTCGCGGCCCCTGACCTTGGCCCAGCCCTTGAGCCCCTTCAGCGCCTTTTTGCGCGCCTTGCCCGTCAGCTTTCCGCTCATATCCCAATCTCCCTGGCCACATGGTTTGCGGCCAGAGCCTCGCGCTCTTAAGCTTCATGTGCAAGAGGAATGAGGCAAATGGACTGGAACGACATCAAGGCGCCGACGCTGGAAGATTTCGAGACGATTGCGGACGAGGCTTTTGCCCGGTTGCCGGAAGGTTTCCGCGCGCGCTGCGAAGGGCTCATCATCCGCATTGAGGATTTTCCCGATGACGAGGTCGCCACCGAAATGGGGCTTGAAAGCCCGTTCGAGCTGCTCGGTCTCTATCAGGGCATTTCCCATGTCGAACGCTCGGTGATGGAACCCGTCCACATGCCCGACATGGTGTTTCTCTATCGCCGCCCGCTTCTCGACTACTGGTCGGAATATGACGAGACGCTCGGCCATCTCATCACCCATGTGCTGGTGCATGAGATCGGGCACCATCTGGGGCTCTCCGACGACGACATGCATGCGATCGAGGATGCGGCGGGAAGAGGCTAGTCTTCCACCGCCCAGTCGAAATCGGGATAGCGCCGCTCGATCACATAGGGCCCGCCGCCGGTCGCGCCCTTGGCCGAGAAAAGCGTGAACTGCTCCACGGTGAAGGCGGGCGCCGCGAAAGGCGAATGGGCGCGGATGAAGCTGTAGACCTCGCCCGTCTCGACGCGGCCAAGCCGTGCAATCGTCACATGGGGGGTGAAGTTTCGCGTCTCGGGTTTCAGGCCCGCGCGCCGCGCCGCGCTTTCATGGCGGCCCTGCAGAATGCGAAGCGGCTCGGAGGGTTTCACGCCCGCCCATAGAGTGTGCGGGCGCGCGCCGCCGAACTCGCCGAGTCCTTCGAGTTCCACCTCGAAGGGGGCGACGGGAATGTCCTCCAGCGCCGCGGCGAATTCATCCGCCACGTCTTCGGGTATGTCGCCTGCGAAGCGCAGTGTGATGTGGAAGTCCGGCCGCTCGATCCAGCGCGCGCCATCGATCCCCTGCTGCAGCGGTAAAAGCTTTTCCGCCACTTCGTCGGGAATTTCCAGCGCAGTGAAGATGCGGATCATGGGGTGTCAGTTCACCATTCAAAACTGTCATGCCCGGGCTTGACCCGGGCACCCAGTGCGTCGACTGACGAGTGTGCGGCTCTGGATTGCCGGGTCAAGCCCGGCAATGACAAACGGAACAAGAACCTCAAGGCGCCGGGTTGGGCTGGTCGAGATGGGCGGCCTCGATGTCCTTTTCGAGTTCTTCCGTCCATTTCACGTTCACGCTCGTCACGGCGAGCTTCAATTGCTCCATCGTCGTCGCGCCGATGATGTTCGACGTGACGAAAGGCCGTGTCGTCACGAACTGGTTGGCCATTTGCGAGGCGTCGAGGCCGTGCTTCTTCGCGATGGCGAGATAGGCTTCGATGGCACGGTTCGTCTGCGCGCTTTCATAGCGCTGCAGGCGGTTGAAGAGCTGCTTGCGTGAGCCCTGCGGCAGCGCGCCGTTCTGGTACTTGCCGGTGAGATAGCCCTGTGCCAGCGGCGAATAGGCAAGAAGGCCGACGCCGTCGCGATGGGCGATTTCCGAGCCGCCAAGCTCGAAGGTGCGGTTCAGGAGGTTATAGGCATTTTGGATCGACTGGACGCGGGGCAGGCCCTTCGTGTCCGCCTGATGGAGAAACTTCATCGTGCCCCAGGGCGTCTCGTTGGAGAGGCCGATATGGCGCACCTTGCCGGATTTCACGATGCCGTCGAGCGTTTCGAGGATTTCCTCGATCGGATGCGTCGTCCCCTCGATATGCTTGTAGCCGAGGCCGCCGAAGAGATTTATCGGCCGGTCCGGCCAGTGAAGCTGGTAGAGGTCGATATAATCCGTCTGCAGACGTTTGAGACTCTTGTTCACCGCCTCTTCGATCTGCGCCTTGCTCTGCTCGGTCCCTGCACCATTGTCGCGGAGCCAGTTCATGGGGCTGCGGCCCGCTACCTTGGTCGCAAGGATCACCTTGTCGCGGTTCTTGCGCGCCTTGAACCAGTTGCCGATGATGGTTTCGGTCGCGCCTTGCGTTTGCGGCTTCGGCGGTACGGCATACATTTCGGACGTGTCGAAGAAGTTGATGCCCTGAGCGATGGCATAATCCATCTGCTCATGGCCCTGGCCTTCAGTGTTCTGTTCGCCCCATGTCATGGTGCCAAGGCAGATCGAGCTCACCTTGATGCCGGTGCGCCCCAGTTCGCGATATTCCATTTGGCCCCCCGAAGGAATTTTGATGTTCTTCTGAGACAATAATGTCATTGCCGGACCTGATCCGGCAATCCATTGCGGCGCCTTGCTGCGTGGTTCTGGACCCCCGGGGTCAAGCCCGGGGGTGGCAAGAAATGAGAAAAGACAGGCGGATGCCGCCTCCTATCCGCCTTTCCGCTCGCGGGCTTCCGCGATCAGCATTTTGACCTTCGGCAGAATGCGCTCGACGATGACGCCAATGCCCTCCGCCGTCGGATGGATGCCGTCCGCGAGATTGAGCCTGCGCTCGCCCGCCACCCCGTCGAGGAAGAAGGGGTAGAGGATCAGGCCCTCGCTTTCGGCGAGATCGGGATAGATCGAGTTGAAGCTTTCACCGTAGTCGCGGCCGAGATTGGGCGGGGCGAGCATGCCGGCAAGCAGCACGGGCAGGCCGCGATCCTTCAGCCGGGAGACGATTTCCGAAAGATTCTTCCTTGTCAGCGCCGGATCGATGGCGCGCAGCGCATCATTCGCGCCAAGTTCGACAATGACGGCATCGGCTTCCGGCCCCACGGCCCAGTCGAGCCTCGCCAGCCCGCCCGAGCTTGTGTCGCCGGAGACGCCCGCATTCACCACGGTCACATTCTCGTGACCGGCGTCTCTCAGCGCCTTTTCGAGCTGGTGGGTGAAACCTTCATCCGGCCCGAGCATATAGCCGGCTGTCAGGCTGTCGCCGAGCGCGACGATGGTGAGGCGATCATTGGCGGCATTGGCCGCGAAGGGGGCCGCCGAGAGCGAAAGAAGAAGGGCGAGGCTTGCGAAAAACTTGCAAAGCGGCGCCGGGAGGCCATATCGCATAGTATAACTTGCCTTTTATGTCTGCGTGCCGGTCAAGCGCTCGCGCTTTCCCGATCCGTTTCAGCCCCCGCCGCGTATCCAGAACGCTACCACGCCCGCCAATTATCTAGGTCAGAACTTGCCCGAAACAATCATCGAACTCGACAGCGTGAAACTCAGCCTGCCCAGCGCGGCCGGTCCGGTCAACATTCTCAAGGGGATCGACCTCAGGATTGCCAAGGGCGAGACGGCAGGTCTTGTCGGTCCGTCGGGTTCGGGCAAGTCGACGCTGCTCATGGTCCTTGCAGGTCTCGAGCGTCCGAGTTCGGGCCGGGTCGTCTGTGCGGGGGCGGATTTCACGGCGCTCGGCGAAGACGATCTGGCGCGCTTCCGCCGCGATCACATCGGCATCGTGTTCCAGTCCTTCCACCTCATCCCCACCATGACGGCGCTCGAGAATGTGGCGATCCCGCTCGAATTCGCTGGCCGCGCGGATGCCATCGACCGGGCGGAGGAAGAGCTGAAACTCGTCGGCCTCGGCCACAGGCTCACGCATTATCCGGGGCAATTATCGGGCGGCGAGCAGCAGCGCGTGGCGCTTGCCCGCGCCGTTGCGGGCGACCCGGACATTCTGCTGGCGGACGAGCCGACCGGCAATCTCGACCAGTCGACGGGCCACGAGATCATCGAACTTATGTTCGATCTTCATGCCCGCAAGAATGCGACGCTCGTCCTCATCACGCATGACGAGGCACTTGCAGCGCGCTGTCACCGGATCGTGCGGCTCCGCGACGGCCTTGTGGAGACTATCGAGGAGGGGGCGCTCGCATGAGCGGCAGCGCCACCTCGCTCGCGCTTGCCGCCCGTCTTGCGCGGCGGGAGCTTCGCGGCGGCATCAAGGGGTTTCGCGTTTTCATTGCCTGTCTTGCGCTTGGCGTGGCGGCGATTGCCGGTGTCGGTTCAGTCTCGGCGGCGCTGACGCGCGGGCTTGCCGAAGGCGGGCAGGATATTCTGGGCGGCGATGTCAGCATCCGTCTCATTCACCGCGAAGCAAGTGCGGAGGAGCGCGCCTATCTCGGCGAGCGCGCCGCCGTGTCCGGCTCGGCGGAAATGCGCGGCATGGCGCGCAATGCGGCGGCGGATGCCGCGCGCGGCCAGACGCTTGTCGAACTGAAAGCGGTCGACGATGCCTATCCGCTTTACGGCGCGATGGAACTTTCGCCCGCCATTCCCTTCGATGAGGCGATTGCCATTCGGGGTGGCGTGCCGGGGCTCGTGGTCGAGCCAAATCTCCTGTCGCGGCTGGGCGTTGCGGTCGGCGATCACGTCCGCATCGGCGATACGGATTTCGAGCTTCGCGCGACGATCATCCGCGAGCCGGATCGAGTTTCTGACGGTTTCGCGCTCGGTCCGCGCGCGATGATTTCCTGGGAGGCGCTTTCCGGCACCGGCCTCGTACAGCCGGGCAGTCTCATTCAGTATCACTATCGCATCAGACTTCCCGACGCCGCGCGCAGCAATGCCGATATTTCGGCCTGGGTTGCAGACCTCAATGCGCGCTTTCCCGATGCCGGCTGGCGCGTGACGGACCGCAGCGACAGCGCGCCCGGCGTGCGCCGCTTCGTCGAGCGCGTGGCGCTCTTTCTATCGCTTGTCGGGCTCACCGCGCTGGTCGTCGGCGGTGTCGGTGTCGCCAATGCCGTCAAATCCTATCTCGACGGCAAACGGGCCACGATCGCGATCTTCAAATGCCTCGGCGCGCCGGGCGCGCTGATCTTCCGGCTCTATCTGTTGCAGGTCATGGCGCTTGCGATGGTCGGTGTTGCAATCGGTCTTGTGATCGGCGGCGCGGCACCGTTCATCGTGGATGCGGTTGCCGGCGACATGATCCCCATTCCGGCCGAACTCGGGCTTTACGGCGGACCGCTCCTGCTTGCGGCGGCCTATGGTGGGCTGACTGCGCTCGCCTTTGCGATCTGGCCGCTGGCGCGCGCGCGTGAGGTTCCGGCGACAAGCCTCTTCCGCGATCTCGTTGCGCCGCTGCGGCGTTTCCCGCGGCCCGTCTATGTGGCGGCGACGGCGGCGGCGCTTGCCCTTCTCGCCGGACTTGCCATTGCGCTCGCGGAGGAGCGCCTCTTCGCGCTCTGGTTCGTCATGGGTGCATCCGGTGTCTTCATCGTGCTCTGGGCGGCGGCGCAGGGCATCATGGCGCTGGCGGCGCGCGCACCGCGCGTTCGCTCGCCGGAACTCAGGCTGGCGCTTGCGAATATTCACAGGCCCGGCGCGCCGACTTCCGCCGTCGTTCTGTCGCTCGGCCTCGGTCTCACGCTTCTTGTCACCGTCTCGCTCATCAATGGCAATCTCACCGGCGAGATCGCGGGCGATCTGCCGGACCGGGCGCCCGCCTTCTTCTTCGTCGATGTGCAGCCCGATCAGATCGACGCACTGGAAAGCCTCGTCACCTCGCGCGACGATGTGTCGGGTTTCAACCGTGTGCCCATGCTGCGCGGCAAGATCGCCTCGGTGAACGGCGTGCCGTCGGAAGAACTGACCGTGGCGCAGGAGGCGCAATGGGCGCTTCGCGGCGATCGCGGCATCACCTATTCGGCGGCGCTGCCGGAAGGCTCGAAGCTGGTCCGCGGCACATGGTGGCCGGAGGATTATGCAGGCCCGCCGCTCGTGTCCTTTTCCGAGGAACTGGCGCAGGGCTTTGGCGTCGGCGTCGGCGACCGAATCGCGATCAACGTGCTCGGCCGCGAGATCGAGGCGAAGATCGCAAATACGCGCCTGATCGAATGGACCAACCTCGGCATCAATTTCGTGCTGGTCTTTTCGCCGGGGCTCCTGTCGGCCGCGCCGCATACGGTGCTCGCGACGGTCGAGATGAATGGCGGGCCGCTCGCCGAAGAGGCGCTTGAGCGCGATGTGACGTCCGAGTTCCCGAACATCACCTCGGTGCGTGTCCGCGAGGCGCTGGAGGCGGTGAATTCGCTGCTCGAAAATTTTGCGATGGCGGTTCGTGCGACCGGCGCGGTCACGCTTGCCGCCGGTGTTCTCGTTCTCGCGGGCGCGATGGCGGCAGGGTTTCATTCCCGTGTCCGCGACGCCGTTGTGCTGAAGGTGCTTGGCGCCACGCGGGCGCGCATACTCGGCGTCTATATCCGCGAATATGCGGCGCTCGGCCTTGCGACAGCGCTTGTCGCGGGGCTGGCGGGCACCGTGGCGGCCTGGGTGGTCATCACCATGCTGATGGAGCTTCCCTGGCGCTTCCTGCCGGGCACACTCGCCCTCACCATCCTGCTCGCCACGCTCGTCACGGTCGGGCTCGGGCTGATGGGCACATGGCGCGCCCTCTCGGTGCCGTCCGCGCCGGTTCTCCGGGTCGACTGACAGGACGATTTCTCAGGCTTTCCCGCAGGTTAAGCCTTTGTGACAAATCCGGTTTTACTTGAAATCGGGGCGCCATCCGCCAATATACGTCCAAGCACACGCAGGAGGGTGCAGATTTATGGCGAATTACGATCAGGAACGGCTCCATCAGACCCGGCTCGGCGCATCGGCGGACATGTCGATCGACCAGGGGCTGCGGAGCTACATGCTCAGTGTCTACAACTATATGGCGGGTGCCCTCGCCCTCACCGGGCTGGTCGCCTATTTCGCATATGCCGCTGCCGTTCAGGAAACGGCAGCTGGTCCGGTTCTCACGAGCTTCGGCGAAACGCTCTATGCGAGCCCGCTGCGCTGGGTCGTCATGCTGGCGCCGCTCGCCTTCATTCTCGTGTTGAGCTTCGGCGTCCACAAGCTCAGCCTCGCCGCGACGCAGATGGTCTTCTGGACCTTCGCCTCGGTGATGGGCCTTTCGCTCTCCTCGATCTTCCTCGTCTTCACGGGCGAGAGCATCACCACCACCTTCTTCGTGACGGCGGCTGCCTTCGGCTCGCTCAGCCTTTACGGCTACACGACGAAGCGCGATCTCTCCGGCATGGGCTCGTTCCTCTTCATGGGCCTGATCGGCATCATCATCGCGATGGTGGTCAATCTGTTCCTTGGCAGCTCGGCGCTGCAGTTCGCGATCTCGGTGCTTGGCGTGCTGATCTTCGCGGGCCTCACCGCCTATGACACGCAGCGCATCAAGGGCATGTATTACGAAGGCGACAGCGTGGCTGCCGCCGGCAAGAAGGCCGTGATGGGCGCGCTCTCGCTCTATCTCGACTTCATCAACATGTTCATGTTCCTGCTGCAGTTCCTCGGCCAGCAGCGCAACTGAGGCGCGGAACAGGCGTAAAACAGAAGCCCCGGCAGAAATGCCGGGGCTTTTTGCTTTCAAGCGGGATTTCAGGCGTCGATCAGGCGGAGTGCGCGCTTCTCGAAGATTTTCAGCACCTGCTTCAGCTCATGGCCGCGCTTCAGGATCTGGCCGCCCGGCGCGATCACGGCATAGGCGCCCTGGCGGCGGGCGAGCTTCGGACGCTTCTCGATCCGGTATAGCGGCATCTCGCTCGCGCGCCGGAAGACGGAAAAGACCGCCACATCCTTGTGGGCACCCATCGCGTAATCGCGCCATTCGCCTTCCGCGACCTTCCGGCCATAGACGGAGAGGATGGCGTCGAGTTCGGCGCGGTCGAAAAAGACTTCAGGTTCCCTCGGGCGTTTCGGCGCCATGTCCGGCACGGAAGTCGCGATGAGCGTCAGCCTGTCGACCGTTGTCTTGCGTGATTCCTGCTCGGCGCTGTCACTCATCCGGTGCCGCTCCCCCATGCGCTTTCCAGCCGCTCGGACGCCTTGCCGGGCGGCGATTGAAAAAGCATGGCACATGGCACCCGAAGCGTCATCCGATTGTTACAAAACTTCAAGGTTTCTGCGGCTTTCAAAGAAAAATCGGGGTGACGCGAAAATCATAATATCGCCTTTTTTCAGCCCTTGGAGAGCCACACTGCCCCTCCATATTTTTATCGTTGCCTCATTGGCCCGGTTCCTTGCGACGTTCCGGTTTCATCAGCCCCCCAGCCCCACCGGGATAGATTGGGGGAGCCGGGCCAACCCCTTCCCCCCTCGGGGTGGGGCAACAAAAAGAGATCAGTCAAGTGCTGCAGCCGCCCGGGACCCCCCCTCCCGGGCGGCATTTTTTGTCCCCCGCGTGGGGGCGGGAAAATGAAACATCTTTCACTTGAAGGACTTGGCGGCGTGGCCTACACCAGATTTCCGCCTCGGGGAGTGGCGGAAAATTGGAGCGGCAAGACGAACCGACAGAGTTTGCGGCAGCCGCTCCGGGGAGATAGATCATCAGCGTTTCCGGTACTCACATGACGAATGAAAACCGTCCGGCGCCGGCTGGCGGCGACCCCATGATCGTCATCGACAATCTCACCAAGCGGTTCGGCCCCTTCACCGCGGTCGACAATATCGGCTTCTCGGTGGCGCGCGGCGAAGTGCTCGGCTTTCTCGGGCCGAATGGCGCGGGCAAGTCGACCACCATGAAGATGATTACCGGCTTCCTTGCGCCGACCTCCGGTACGGCGCGGATCTGCGGCCATGACATTCTCGTGGCGCCGCTCGCCGCACAGAGGGAAATCGGCTATCTGCCGGAAGGCGCGCCCGCCTATGGCGACATGACGGCGCTCGGCTTCCTGCGGTTCATCGCGCGCGTGCGCCGCCTTTCGGGCAGCGCGGCAAGCGAGGCGATCGACCGCGCGGTCGAGGCGACCGAACTTGGCGGCGTTCTCGAACAGCCGATCGACACGCTTTCCAAGGGCTTCCGCCGCCGCGTCGGCCTTGCCCAGGCGATCCTGCACAATCCGCCCGTCCTCATCATGGACGAGCCGACGGATGGCCTCGACCCCAATCAGAAATTCGAAGTGCGCAAGCTGATCGGGCGCATGGCGAAAGACAAGGCCATCGTCATTTCCACGCATATTCTCGAAGAAGTGGACGCGATCTGCACCCGCGCCCTCATCATCGACCGGGGCCGCGTCGTCGCCGACGGAACGCCCGGCGCCTTGATGGCGCGGTCGCGCTACCACAATGCCGTCTCGCTCACGCTTTCCGGGCAGAGCACGGTCGCGATTGCCGAGAAATTGCGCAACCTGCCGGGCATTTCCACCATCGAAGTGACGCCGCGCGGCGAGGAGACGACCTTCACGCTCTTTCCCGAAAGCGCGTCGGAAAGCGACACGATGCTGGTCGACGCCGTGGCGCGGCTGGCGCGCGAGGAGAACTGGCCGGTGCGCGCGCTTTATGGCGAGCCCGGCCGCCTCGACGAAGTGTTCCGCAGCCTGACGCGCTCCGACACGGTGAAGGGGGGTGCGGCAGCATGAACGAACTTCTCGCCATATTCCGCCGCGAACTGGCAGGCTATTTCGCGACGCCGCTCGCCTTTATCTTCATCGTGATCTTCCTCTTCACGATGGGCGCCTTCACCTTCTACCTCGGCGGTTATTACGAAAGCGGTCAGGCGGACCTGACGATCTTCTTCAATTTCCATCCCTGGCTCTATCTCTTCCTGATCCCGGCGATCTCGATGCGGCTCTGGGCGGAAGAACGGCGCACGGGTTCGATAGAGCTTCTGCTCTCGCTTCCCGTGCCTCTCTGGGCGGCGGTGCTCGGCAAGTTTCTGGCCGCCTGGGCTTTCGCGGGCATCGCGCTCGCGCTCACCTTCCCGATGTGGATCACGGTCAACTATCTAGGCGACCCGGACAACGGCGTGATCTTCGCCGGTTACATCGGCAGTTTCTTCATGGCGGGCGGCTATCTGGCCATCGGCTCGTGCCTCTCGGCCGTCACGCGCAACCAGGTCATCGCCTTCGTGGTCAGCGTCGCGGTCTGCTTCCTGTTCACCGTATCGGGGCTTCCCATCGTCACGGATTTCTTCGCAAGCTGGGCGCCGCAGCAGGTGGTGTCCACCATCGCATCCTTCTCCTTCCTGACGCATTTCAACGCCATCACGCGCGGCGTCATCGATCTCAGGGACGTGATCTATTTCGCGTCGCTGATCGCCACATGGCTTGTCGCCTGCGGCATTGTCGTCGACATGAAGAAGGCAGGGTGATCTCATGGCAAACCAGCAGATCAGCCGCTCGGCCTATCGCGTCATCATGCTCGTGCTGCTCGCGTTGCTCTTCCTTGCGGTCAACATGTTCTCCAACGTCATGTTCCGCACGGCGCGCGTGGACCTCACCGAAAACCGGCTCTACACCGTCTCACAAGGCACGAGGGATGTTGCCGCGAGCATCGAGGAGCCGATCACGCTGCGCTTCTTCTATTCCGAAAAGCTCGCCAACGATTTCAGCCGCATCCGCATCTATGCTGGTCACGTCCGCGACATGCTGGAGGAAATGCGTGCGCGCTCGGGCGGCATGATCCGCCTCGAGGTGATCGACCCCGAGCCATTCTCGGAAGAGGAAGACCTCGCCATGTCGCTCGGCCTCAAGGGCGCGCCGACGCAGACGGGCGATATCATCTATTTCGGACTTGTCGGTACGAATTCCGTCGATGGCCTCGAATCGATCCCCTTCTTCACCGACGAACGCGAGCAGTATCTCGAATATGACATCGCGCGGATGATCCAGAATCTGAGCCGCCCCGAACGGCCGGTTCTCGGCATCGTGACCAACCTGCCGCTCGATACGGGCACGGGCGGTCTCATGTCTGCCATGCGCGGCGAATCGCTGCCCTTCATGATCTATGAGGAATTGCGCGACCGTTTCGAGCTGGAATTTCTCGAGCAGCAGTTCGAGGCCGTACCGGCGCGCGTGGATGTGCTGATGATCGCGCATCCAAAGCCGCTCGATCCGCGCACGCTTTATGCCGTCGACCAGTTCGTGATGCGTGGCGGTCATGTGCTCGCCTTTGTCGATCCTCATTCGGAAGTGAGCCTCACGGCGGGCCCCAATGGCGAGCCCATTCGCGGCTACACGGAAATGTCCGATCTCGGGCCGCTTCTGGAAAGCTGGGGCGTTCATTTCGATCCGTCGAAGATCGTCGGTGACCGCGCGATAGCGCAGCGAGTGCGCACCGGCATGGATGCGCGCCGCCAGGAAAGCGATTATGTGATCTGGCTCGCGGTGCCCCGCGGCAATGTCGCGACCGACGATATCGTTACCTCCGATGTGGTGCGGCTCAATCTCGGCACCGTCGGTCATCTGACGCCCGTCGAGGGGGCGACGACGAAGTTCGCGCCCATCGTGTTCTCCTCTGAGGATGCGAAGCTCTATGACGTCGACTATGTGAAGCAGGGCCCGCGCCCGGACGATCTCCTGCGCGGGTTCGAGCCCACGGGCGAGCGCTTCACCATCGCGGCGCGCCTTTCCGGTCCGGTTAGAAGCGCCTTCGAGGCGCAGCCCGAAGCCGTCACCGTCGATGAGGACGGCCGTCCCGTGCAGCGCCGCTCCGGCGACAAGGCGGGCGCGCATATTGCAGCCTCTCAGAGCGATGCCAACATCATCGTCTTTGCCGACAGCGACATTTTCGACGATCGCTTCTGGGTGCGGACGGACTCTTATCTTGGCGAGCGCATCGCGCAGCCGATTGCCGACAATGCCGTCTTCATCATGTCGGCCATCGACAATCTCATGGGTTCGAACGAACTGATTTCGCTCAGGGCGCGCGACAAGATCGACCGGCCCTTCACGGTGGTGGAGGAGCTTCGCCGCACGGCGGAACGGCGCTTCCTGGCAGAGCAGGAAGAACTCGAACGCCGCATCGCCGAGGCCGAGCGCAAGCTGACCGAGCTTCAGATCGGAGGGCGGGGAGCTGATGCCGGGCTTACCGAGGCGGAGGCCGACGCCATCGACGGGTTCCGCGCCGAACTGCTCGACAGCCGCAAGAAGCTTCGCGAAGTGCAGCGCGACCTGCGGCGCGACGTGGAAAGCCTCGGTGCCAATCTGCGTTTCGTGAATATCGCGCTCGTGCCGCTTGTTCTCGCCGTTCTTGCCACAGCCGCCGCAGTGTTGCGCTATCGCCGCCGCAAGGCGCGCGTCGAAAAGGGAGCCTGATCGCGATGAACGCATCCATTGCTTCCTTCATGGAAAACAAGCCGCTGCGCAATCTTGCGCTGCTGGCCGCTGTGACGGCCATCGCACTCGCTGCCGCCATTGTTGCGGTCGTCAACGATCAGAGCAGCGTGCGCGCGAATTTCGTGCCGCATCCGCTGTTCGACGGACTCGCGACCCGGCTCGATCAGGTCGACCGTATCGTCTACACGTCGAGCCGCGGCATGGCGGCCGAAGAAGTTGTGACGCTGGTTCGCGACGAGGCCGGTGTTTGGGGCGTTGCCTCACGCAGCGGCTATCCGGCCAATGAGGAGCTTGTGCGCAACGTGCTGCTGGGCGCCGGCAACATGGAGGCCTATGAGCCGCGCACGGCCAATCCCGATTGGCACCGCAATCTCGGACTTTTGAAGCCGGAGGATATCGGCTCGGCGATCCGCGTCGAACTCTTTCGCGGCGAAGATCGCCTGGCGGGTCTGCTCGTCGGCAAGGTGCCGGAACGCGCGGTCGATGTGAAAGGCGAGGGCCTCATCTATGTCCGCCGCGACGGCGAGGACCAGACCTGGCTCGCGCGCGGGCGGTTGCCGGTCTACAAGCAGGCTTTCGACTGGCTCGACACGACCTTTGTCGATATTCCGAGAGCGGATGTTGCGCGCGTCACGCTCTGGGCCGGTACGGACCGCCCCGTCGTGATGGAGCGCGTGTCGCCGGAAGCGGCCGATTTCGAGATCGTCAATCTGCCGGCGGGCCGCGCCTCGCGTGGCGGGCCCGTCGTCAATCAGGCGGCGGGCGCGCTTCTCGAAGCGTCCTTCGACGATGTGGCGCCAGCCGATACGCTCGACATGCCGGAAGACGGTCCGCGCGTCGTGGTAGAGACATTCGAAGGAATGAAGCTCTCCATGCATATGGGCGGACAGGGCGGTGCGCTCTGGGCGAAGTTCACGGCGGAAGGCGAGAGCGAGGAGGCCGCGCTCGGCGCCGAGGAACTCAATGCGCGTCTCTCGCCCTGGACCTACAAGCTGCCGCAGGAGACAAGCGGCCAGCTCACCCAGACGATGGATGTGCTGACGCGCGAGGCGGGCCCGGCAGACGCGATGTTTGGTCCGGTCGAATGAAGCCTTCCTCAACGGCAACAATTCGACGGCAATAAAAAAGGGCGTCCCGCGGGACGCCCTTTTCGTTTGGTGAGGCTTTAAGCCTTATGCCGCGAGGTTCCGCAGCACATAGGGCAGGATGCCGCCATTCTCGTAATACTCGACCTCGTCCTGCGTATCGATGCGGCAGAGAAGGTCGATCGCCTGTTTCATGCCGTCGGCGAAGGTGATCACGGCCTTCACCTTGCTGCGCGGCTTCACAGTGGCAAGGCCCTCGATGCTCACGGTTTCCGAGCCGTCGAGGCCGAGCGACTGCCAGCTCATCTCACCGATGAACTGCAGCGGGGCAATGCCCATGCCGACCAGGTTCGAACGATGGATGCGCTCGAAGCTCTGTGCCACCACGGCCTTCACGCCGAGGAGCATGGTGCCCTTCGCTGCCCAGTCGCGGCTTGAGCCCGTGCCATATTCCTTGCCCGCGAAGATGACGAGCGGCACGCCACGACGCTTGTATTCCATCGCCGCGTCGTAGATCGGCATCTGCGTGCCTTCCGGCTGCAGCTTGGTCAGACCGCCTTCGATGCCTTTGAGCATCTGGTTCTTGATGCGGATATTGGCGAAGGTGCCGCGCATCATCACCTCGTGGTTGCCGCGCCGTGCGCCATAGGAGTTGAAGTCCTGGGCGCCAACCTGCTTGGAGTTCAGGTAGGAGCCGGCCGGGCTCTGCACCTTGATGTTGCCGGCGGGCGAGATGTGGTCGGTCGTGATCGAGTCCGCGAAGAGACCGAGGATGCGCGCATCCTTCACATCGCTGAGCGGCGCGGGCACACGGCCCATATCGACGAAGTAGGGCGGGTTCTGCACATAGGTGGAGTCCCCGTCCCAGCCATAGGTGAGGCCGCCCGAAACCTTGATGCCCTTCCAGGCATCGTCGCCATCGAACACATTGGCGTAGCGCGAGCGGAACATTTCCGGCGTGACGCAGGCGCGCACCGTGTCGGCCACTTCCTGCGTGGTCGGCCAGATGTCCTTCAGATAGACCGGCTCGCCGTTCGCGCCCGTGCCGAGCGGCTCGCGCGTCAGGTCGATCTGCGTCGAACCCGCCAGCGCATAGGCGACGACGAGCGGCGGCGAGGCGAGATAGTTCGCCCGCACATCCGGCGAGACACGGCCTTCGAAATTGCGGTTGCCTGAAAGCACCGCCGAGGCCACGAGATCGTTCTTGTTGATCGCCTGGCTGATTTCGGTCGGCAGCGGACCCGAATTGCCGATGCAGGTGGTGCAGCCATAGCCGACGAGATCGAAGCCGAGCGCATCGAGATCGTCCTGCAGGCCGGCCTTTTCGAGATAGTCGGTCACAACCTGCGAGCCGGGCGCGAGCGAGGTCTTCACCCAGGGCTTCACCTTGAGGCCGAGCTTGCGGGCCTTGCGGGCAACGAGGCCGGCCGCGACCAGCACGTTCGGGTTCGAGGTGTTGGTGCAGGAGGTGATCGCCGCGATCACGACATCGCCATGACCGAGATCGAAGTCCTTGCCTTCGACCGGCACGCGCGTTGCCGCCTGACCCGGCTTGCCGAACTCGCCTTCCAGCGCCTTGAGGTAGTTCGCCTTGACGTCGGTGAGCGAGACGCGGTCCTGCGGACGCTTCGGACCGGCAAGGCTCGGCACGACGGAACCGAGATCGAGTTCCAGCGTGTCGGTGAAGACTGGATCGGCCATGCCCTTTTCGCGGAACATGCCCTGCGCCTTCGCATAGGCCTCGACAAGGGCCACGCGCTCTTCCGAGCGGCCCGTCGCCTTGAGGTATTTCAGCGTCTCGTTGTCGACCGGGAAGAAGCCGCAGGTCGCGCCATATTCCGGTGCCATGTTGGCGATGGTCGCGCGGTCCTCGAGCGTGAGGTGATCGAGGCCCGAGCCGTAATACTCGACGAACTTGCCGACCACGCCCTTCTTGCGCAGCATCTCGGTGACGGTGAGCACCATGTCGGTGGCGGTCACGCCGTCATTGAGCTTGCCGGTCAGTCTGAAGCCGATCACTTCCGGGATGAGCATGGAGACCGGCTGGCCGAGCATGGCCGCTTCCGCCTCGATGCCGCCCACGCCCCAGCCGAGAACGGCAAGGCCGTTCACCATGGTGGTGTGGCTGTCCGTGCCGACGCAGGTGTCGGGATAGGCGATCTCTTCCTTGCCTTCGGTCTTCGTCCAGACGGTCTGGGCGAGATATTCGAGGTTCACCTGGTGGCAGATGCCGGTTCCCGGCGGCACGACGCGGAAATTGTTGAAGGCCTTGGAGCCCCAGCGCAGGAACTCATAGCGTTCGCGGTTGCGCTGATATTCGATTTCCGTGTTTTCCTTGAAGGCGGTCGGCGTGCCGAACTTGTCGACCATCACCGAATGGTCGATCACGAGATCGACGGGCACCAGCGGGTTGATCTTCTTCGGGTCGGCGCCGAGCGTCTTCACGGCGTCGCGCATGGCGGCGAGGTCCACCACGGCGGGCACGCCGGTGAAGTCCTGCATCAGAACGCGGGCCGGGCGATAGGCGATCTCGCGGTCGGAGGTGCGGGTCTTGAGCCAGGTCTTCACCGCCTCGATGTCTTCTTTCGTGACGGTGCGGCCATCTTCGAAGCGGAGCAGATTTTCAAGCAGCACCTTCAGCGAGAAGGGCAGGCGCGAAATGCCGTCGAGACCCTTCTTCTCGGCGTCGGGCAGGCTGAAATACGTGTAGCTGCGCTTGCCGACCTTCAGCACCTTGCGTGCGCCGAAGCTGTTGCCGGGCTTCTTCGCCGCGGCCTTTTTCGCAGGCGCGGCCTTCCTTGCCGCAGGCTTCTTTGCGGCTACGGGTTTTTTCGGTGCGGCTTTCTTCGCCGGGGCAGCCTTCTTCGCGGCCGGCTTCCTTGCGGCAGCGGCCTTCTTCGGCGCGGCCTTTTTCGCGGCAGGCTTCTTCGCCGCAGGCTTTTTCGCGGCGACCTTCTTCTTCGGCGCCGCTGCTTTCTTCACGCTCTTCACGACGCGCTTTGCGGCGCGCTTCGTTTTCAGCGCGGCGTTCTTCGTCGCGCCGGTCGACTTCTTTGCGGCCTTGCGAGCGGTCTTTACGGCCTTCTTCGCGGTGGCTTTCGCCTTGGCGACCACCTTTTTTGCGGCAGGCTTCTTGGCGGCAGACTTTTTAGCCGCCGCCTTTCTCGGTGCAGCCTTCTTCACGGCTTTTTTCGGCGCGGCCTTTTTCGCAGCGGGTTTTTTCGCTGCAGCCTTTTTCACGGTCTTCTTCACCGCTGCGGCTTTCTTTGCCGCCGGTTTCTTTTTCGCCTTTTCCCTGGTGGATTTGGCCGTCGCCTTTTTCGCCATCGCTTGTCGTCCTCGGTGATGCGCGGTCCGGACGCGATGCGAGCGGGATGATCGGAGGCGGTGCCGCACACGCGAAGGAAATCCGCATGTGCCTGAGCCCTTTTCGCCGCCGCTATCGAGCCTGGAACCTGGATGCTTTTCGCGGCGGACTATAATGACTTTCACGCGCGTTGACCATGCTTCGCCTGCAGCGCAAGCCGTGATAATCAGCATCGGGCAGGAAACGAGGAGTGAGCGATGACTTCGGTTCGCGTCGAGAAAAAAGGCCCCGTCACAACAGTCATTCTGGACCGTCCGCATGTGAAGAACGCGGTCGACCGCGCAGCCGCCGAAGAGCTTGCAGCGGCCTTTCTCGCTTTCGAACAGGATGAGGAGGCGCTTGCCGCCGTCTTCTGCGGCGAGGGTGGCACCTTTTGCGCAGGCGCGGACCTCAAGGCCGTTTCCACCGGCAAGGGCAATCGCTCCGTGCCCCCCGCAACCGGTGCGAGTTTCAATCGCCTTGCCGATGACGGGCCGATGGGGCCATCGCGAATGATTCTCAACAAGCCTGTGATCGGCGCAATTTCGGGCCATGCTGTGGCAGGCGGGCTCGAACTTGCGCTCTGGTGCGACATGCGCGTGGTGGAAGAAGACGCGATCATGGGCGTTTTCTGCCGCCGCTGGGGCGTGCCGCTGATCGATGGCGGCACGGTGCGCCTGCCGCGCCTTATCGGCCATGCCCGCGCGATGGATCTCATTCTCACGGGCCGTCCGGTCAATGCGGAAGAGGCGCTTCAGATGGGGCTTGCCAACCGCGTCGTGCCGAAGGGCAAGGCGCGCGAGGCGGCAGAGCAGCTCGCGCTCGACATTTCCCGTTTCCCGCAGCTTTGTCTGCGCCACGACCGGATGTCGGCCTATGAGCAGTGGGATCTTCCCTACGATCTCGCGCTTGCCAATGAGTTCGAGCATGGCCGCAAGGTGCTGGCGTCGGGCGAAACGCTGAAAGGCGCGGCGCGTTTTGCCTCCGGCAAGGGCAGGGGCGGCAGCTTTGACGACATCTGAGCTTCGTCTCACCGCGCGCGATCTCGCCTGCATCCGGGGCGGGCGGCTCGTCTTCGAGGGATTGTCCTTCGAGGCCGGGGCGGGCGAAGCGCTGGTGCTGACGGGGCCGAACGGTGCGGGCAAGTCGAGCCTGTTGCGGCAAATTGCGGGACTTCTCGAAATCGAGCAGGGTGAAATCGCCCTGACGGGCGGCAATCCCGAACTCGGCCTTGCCGAGCAGGCGCATTATGCAGGTCATCTCGACGGACTGAAGCCGTCGATGAGCGTGATCGAAACGCTGCGTTTCTGGGCAGCCTATCTCGGCGGTGGCGATGATACTGCCGTGGAAAGGGCGCTAAAGGCGATGACGCTTGCCGCGCTTGCCGATCTTCCTGTCGCCTATCTCTCGGCGGGGCAGAAGCGGCGTCTTGCGCTGGCTCGTCTTGCCGTCGCCCCGCGCCCGCTCTGGCTTCTCGATGAGCCGAGCGTCGCGCTCGATGCGGCAAGTGTTTCGCGGCTGCGCGGTTTCATGGCGGCGCATCTCGCGCAGGGCGGCATCATCATTGCCGCCACCCATCTCGATCTCGGCCTTCCCGATGCGCGGGAACTCCGGCTCGGGCGGGAGGTGGCGGCATGAGGCGCGCCTTCCTTGCCCTTGTCGCGCGCGACATCCGCCTTGCCGCCGGGATCGGCGGCGGGGGCGGCATGGCGGTCTTTTTCTTTCTCACGGTCGTCGCCATCGTGCCGCTCGGCGTCGGGCCAGACCGGCCGGTGCTGGAACTTCTCGCCCCCGGCATGCTCTGGGTGGGACTGCTGCTCGCCTCGCTTCTCACGCTCGACCGGATGTTTCAGGCCGATGTCGAGGATGGTTCGTTCGACCTCCTCTCCATGGGTCCGCTTCCGCTCGAACTTGTTGCAGTTGCGAAGTCGCTCGCGCATTGGGTCGTGACCGGATTGCCGCTCGTCGTTGCAGCCCCGATTCTCGGCCTATTGCTGAACTTGCCGCCCGAGAGCATGCCGCTCCTCGTCGTCGCCATGCTCGTAGGCACGCCCGCGCTCAGTTTCATCGGCGCTGTCGGCGCAGCGCTGACAGTCGGTGTGCGGCGCGGCGGGCTTCTCGCCTCGCTCCTTGTGCTGCCCTTCTATATTCCGGTGCTGATTTTCGGTGTCGCTGCGGTCGAGGCGGCGGCGGGCGGATTCGAAGGACAGGCCGGCATGCAGGCGCTGCTGCTGCTTGGCGCGCTGACGCTTGCCAGTTTCGCCATAGGCCCGATTGGCGCGGCGGCGGCGCTTCGCGCCAATTTGCGCTGACCGGTCTGCGCCGAAATGAGGCCGCGACGGGGAGATTGATCCGGCGCGGCAAAATGCCTGCCGGTCCGGCTTGCCCTTGGCGACCCCCCCGCGCTAAATGGCTTCCCATGAGCCTGACCGCTGCCCAGAGATTCCATGCCTATGCCAATCCGGCGCGCTTCATGGCGCTGTCGGACCGGCTGCTCACACCGTTATGGGTGGCGGCGCTTCTCACCATCGCTGCGGGTCTCTGGTTCGCGCTCATCAATTCGCCGCCGGATTACCAGCAGGGCGAGACGGTGCGCATCATGTATGTGCATGTGCCGTCGGCCTGGCTTGCCATGTTCGGCTATGCCGTCATGGCCTTTGCTTCGGCCATCGCGCTCATCTTCCGGCACCCGCTTGCCGATGTCGCGGCGAAGTCGGCCGCGCCCATCGGTGCCGCCTTCACCTTCCTCGCGCTCGTGACCGGCTCGCTCTGGGGCAAGCCGATGTGGGGCACATGGTGGGAGTGGGATGCGCGGATGACATCCGTGCTCATCCTGCTTTTCCTGTATCTCGGCTACATGGCGCTCTGGGCGACGATCGAGGATCCATTGCGCGCCGCGCGCGCCGCCGCCGTGCTCGCGCTTGCCGGTGCCATCAACATTCCGGTGATCCGTTATTCCGTGGTCTGGTGGAACACGCTGCACCAGCCTGCTTCCGTCTTCCGCATGGACGGGCCGACCATCGCACCATCCATGCTGCTGCCGCTCGGGATCATGGCTGTCGGCTTCACGCTTCTTTTCGTCGCGCTGCATCTTGTGCGGATGCGGGCAGAGATCATGCGCCGCCGCGTGCGCGTGCTCCGGCTTGCGCGCGCCGCGTCGGGCGAGGCATGAGCATGGCCGAATTCTTCCATATGGGCGGCTACGCCTTCTACGTCTGGTCCTGCTATGGCATTGCCGCACTGGTCATTGCCGGCCTCACCTGGCAGAGCCTGCGCGATTGGCGGGTGCAGTCGTCGCTCGCCGAAGAGCTTGAAAAGGCGGCGGGCGGACGTGTGCGCCGCGCGGCCGATGCCAGACAGCAGGGAGAGAAGAAGTGAATTCGCGATTCCGGCTGGCGGCGCTGTTGCCGGTGTTCCTGTTTCTGATCGTCGCCGGCGTTTTCTACGCCGCGATCTTCAGCGGCAGCGATCCGTCGAAGGTTCCATCCGCGCTGATCGGCCGCTATGTGCCGGAGTTCGAGCTTGGCCCGGTCGAGGGGCTCGACCAGCCGGGACTTTCCGATGCGGATTTTGCGCAAGGCGGACCCGTCATCGTCAATGTCTGGGCGTCTTGGTGCGTGCCCTGCCGGGTGGAAATGCCGCTGCTCGTCGAGCTGCAGCGCGTGGCCGGTGTGCCGCTCTATGGCATCAACTACAAGGACGATCCGGCGGCCGCGCGCCGCTTCCTCACGGAGCTTGGCAATCCGTTCGAGCGGATCGGCAAGGATGCGACCGGGCGCGCCGCCATCGACTGGGGCGTCTATGGCGTGCCGGAAACCTATATCGTGGACGGGAAAGGGCGCATCGCCCTCAAGCATGTCGGGCCACTGACGCCCGAAGCGATCGCGGAAGAAATCCTGCCGGCCCTCAGGGCGGCACGGCTTTGACGCGATAGCGCCCGCCGCACCGCCCGAAAGCGATGGTCAGGCCTTCTTGCGGCGCGTGGCGGGCTTCTTTGCGGCAGGCTTCTTTGCCGCGGCGCGCTTTGCGGGTTTCGCAGGCGCTTCTTCCTCGACCTTCATGCTTTCAATCGCGGAATTGAGGTGGCTGAGCGCCTTCAGCAGTTCGCCCTGAATCGTCTTCGGCAGCGCATCGAGCAGCGCCTTTTCGGCGGCCAGCGCCTTCGGCATCGCGCCTTTCAGCGCACGGCGGCCGGCAGCGGTAAGACGCACGGAGTTCGCGCGCGCGTCTTCGGCGGTGCGCTTGCGGGCAAGGAGCCCGTTCTTGATCATGCGGCTGATCATGTCGGCGAGCGTCGAGCGGTCGATGCCCGTGCGGTTCACGAGATCGGTCTGGCTCAGACCTTCTTCCTCGTTCACCGCGAAAAGCACGATGAACTGGCGCGGTGTGAGCGAGCTTGCGCCCATCTGCTGCACAAACTGCTCGTAAGCGAATTGTTGTGCGCGGCGTAGCAAATGGCTCAGCGAATTCTCAAGGTCGAAACTTCCGGTCTGTTTCCTGGCTGCCATTCGTTCTGTCCTCTGGCGTGTGCCGGTCCCGGGCGGGACCGTAGCTGGGTTGCGTCCTTCCCGGACAGCGTTCCCATTGGGGGGGAAATTCCTGTTCGTATCCGTGCGCCAATTCAAGCGCGAATTCGAGGCGTTTATGTGGCCGGGCCACAATGTCCGAATTATCATCATATGCACCCGCAAGGCCGGTTCTTGCAAGGGTGAACGTGCGAAAAGGGATAATATTCGGGGAACAGGTCTGTGCGCGGAGTTTCGGCATATCAGACCGGTGCGAGTTCAAATATTCTCCAGACGCTTATCGTTTTCACGCGGCGAAAAGTACAATTCGCTTACTTCCGTGGGCGGACCAACAAGTCAAGGCAAGAAGTCCGGTAATCATGTCAGACAAATCCGATACGCAAAACAGAGGGCCCGCAGAGCCGAAGCCGCAAGAGGCGGGCGCAGATGCCGATGTCGCCTTTTCGCGGCGCGTGCCAACGGGAGACAGCCTGCCGCGCGATATCTGCGACCGCTGCGGCTTCATTCACTATGTAAATCCGAAGATCGTGGTCGGTTCCGTCGTCACACATGACGGAAAATTCATGTTGTGCCGCCGCGCCATCGAGCCCAGGCGCGGCTTCTGGACGTTGCCTGCGGGCTTCATGGAGCAGGGCGAGACGACCGAAGAAGGCGCAAGGCGCGAGGCGATGGAAGAGGCCAATGCCGACATCGTCCTGCGCGACCTTCTCGCCATCTACAATATTCCGCGCATCGCGCAGGTGCAGATCATGTATCGCGCCGAGCTGAAGTTCCCTTCCTTTTCGGCGGGCGAGGAAAGCCTCGAAGTGGCGCTTTTCGAATGGGACGAGATTCCCTGGGAGGAGCTTGCCTTTCCCAGCGTCTATTGGGCGCTGACGCAGTTCCGCTCGGTCATGGACAAGCCCTTCATCGCGCCCTTCACAAACCCGGAGGGCGAGACGGACAATCTGTTCCCGAAACGTCCCGCGCCCGGCGTCTGAGGCGGCAGATAAGCGCCTCTGGATAAACGCTCCGGTTCGCGGCATCTTCTCTCCCGGTCAAACCGGGGGGTGATTCATGGCACAGGCCGCGTCGCAGCGCATGACGCGAGAGGAGAGGCGAGTCGTCTTCGCCTCCTCGCTCGGCACCGTTTTCGAGTGGTACGATTTCTATCTCTACGGCTCGCTCGCGGCGATCATCTCCGTCCAGTTCTTTTCAGGCGTCAATCCGACGGCGGGTTTCATTTTCGCGCTGCTCGCCTTTGCGGCCGGTTTTGCGGTGCGGCCGTTCGGCGCCATCGTCTTTGGGCGGCTCGGCGATCTCGTGGGACGGAAATACACATTTCTCGTCACCATCCTCATCATGGGCCTTGCGACCTTCATCGTCGGCCTGCTGCCCAATTACGAAACCATCGGATTTGCGGCGCCTGCCATTCTCATCCTGCTGCGTCTCGCGCAGGGGCTTGCCATTGGCGGCGAATATGGCGGCGCGGCGATCTATGTCGCCGAACATGCGCCGCATGGAAAGCGCGGCAGCTACACCTCGTGGATACAGACGACCGCGACGCTCGGCCTCTTCATGTCGCTGCTCGTGATCCTTGCCTGCCGTCTTTCCATGTCGAAAGAAGATTTTGAAAGCTGGGGCTGGCGCATCCCCTTCCTGCTCTCGATTTTCCTGCTCGGTATTTCGGTCTGGATACGCCTCAAGCTCAACGAGTCGCCGCTCTTCCAGAAGATGAAGGAAGAAGGCACGCTCTCGAAGTCGCCGCTTAAGGAGAGCTTCGGCGAGTGGGGCAATCTCAAGATCGTGCTGATCGCGCTGATTGGCCTCACCGCGGGGCAGGCCGTCGTCTGGTACACGGGCCAGTTCTATGCGCTCTTCTTCCTGACGCAGGTGCTGAAGGTCGATGCGCAGATCGCGAATATCCTGATCGGCCTCGGGCTGCTGCTTGGCGTGCCCTTCTTCGTCGTCTTCGGCATGCTGTCGGACCGGATCGGCCGCAAGCCGATCATTCTCGCGGGCTGCCTGCTGGCGGCGCTCACCTATTTCCCGCTTTTCGCGGGGCTCACGCATTTTGCAAATCCCGCGCTTGAGGCGGCGCAGAGGCAATCGCCCGTCACCGTCATCGCCGATCCGTCCAGCTGTTCCTTCCAGTTCAATCCGGTCGGCACCGCAGCCTTCACGACGCCTTGCGATGTGGCGAAGTCGGCACTCGCGCAGCGCGGTGTTTCCTATGACAACCGGCGGCTCGCACCGGGCGAGGAAACGCGCATTGCGGTCGGCCAAACGATCATCGTCTCCTTCGATGCGAGCAATGATGCGGAGGGTTCAAGGCGGGCGGCATTCAACGCCGAACTGACGGCGGCGCTCGCGGAGGCCGGCTACCCGGCATTCGCCAACCCGGACGAGATCAACTACCCGATGGTGGTGCTGATCCTTTTCATCCTCGTGCTTTATGCGACGATGGTCTATGGGCCGATTGCGGCGATGCTGGTCGAGCTGTTCCCGACGCGCATCCGCTACACCTCGATGTCACTGCCCTATCATCTGGGCAATGGCTGGTTCGGCGGCTTCCTGCCCACTGTCTCCTTCGCCATCGTGGCGGCAACGGGCAATCTCTATTCGGGGCTCTGGTATCCGATCGCGATTGCCGCGATGACCTTCGTCATCGGCATGATCTTCGTGCCGGAAACGAAAGACAGGGAGTTGCACCCGGAAGGAAGCTGAGGTGCCCGCTCAGTCGGCGGCTTGCGCGGCCTCGTCCCGCTTCGGCGGGGCATATTTCGTCAGGACGGGTATCTGCGCCAGGCCGAAGATCATGGTGAGCGGCATCACGCCGAACAGCTTGAAGCTCACCCAGAAATCGGTCGAGAAATTCCGCCAGACGACTTCGTTGATGACACCGAGGAAAATGAAGAACAGGCCCCAGCGTACCGTCAGCACCATCCAGCCCTTGTCGGTGAGGTCGAAAGCGCCGTCGAAAAGCTGCTTCATGATCGGCCGGCCGAAGGCGGCGGCGCCGAGCAGCGCGCCTGCAAAAAGCGCGTTCACGATGGTCGGCTTCACCTTGATGAACTGCTCGTCCTGCAGATAGATGGTGAGCGCACCGAACACGATCACGAAGACGCCCGAGACGAGCGGCATGGTCGGGATCTTGCGGAACTTCGCATAGGAATAGGAAAGCGAAATCACCGTTGCGACCATGAAGCCCCCGGTCGCATAGAATATGTTCTTGGCTTCCTCATTGCCGAAAAAGGCATCGGCCTGCGAATTCAGGATGAAGAAGACAGCGAGCGGTCCAAGCTCGATCGCCATGCGGACCCATTGCGAGGCCGACATGCCGCCATGCGTCTTTTCGGCTTGTGTTTCGCTCATGTCATGCCTTCCGGTTTCGCCTGTTTACGCTGCGCGCGGCCCGGCGGATCAGTTCGCGCCGGTGATTGCCCTGGCATAGGCTTCGGCGCTGAATGTCTGCAGATCGTCTATGCCCTCGCCGACGCCGATCATGTGAACCGGCAGGCCGAATTTCCGCGCTATGGCGACGAGGATGCCGCCCCGCGCCGTGCCATCGAGCTTCGTCACCACAAGGCCCGTTATGCCCGCCATCTTGCCGAAGATTTCCACCTGGCTGACCGCATTCTGTCCCGTCGTCGCGTCGAGCACGAGGATGGCCGCATGGGGCGCTTCCGGGTCGAGCTTCCGCATCACGCGGATCACCTTTTCGAGTTCGGCCATCAGGTCTGCCTTGTTCTGGAGGCGGCCCGCCGTATCGATCATCAGCACATCCGTGCCTTCTTCCTTCGCGCGCGCCAGCGCCTCATAGGCAAGGCTCGCCGCATCGCCGCCGACCTTGGTCGAGCAGACCGGTGCGCCGATGCGCGCGCCCCAGACCTTCAGCTGTTCCACGGCGGCGGCGCGGAAGGTGTCGCCTGCCGCCAGCATCACGCTCTTGCCTTCCGCTTTCAGCTTCGCGCCGATCTTGCCGATGGTCGTCGTCTTGCCCGCGCCGTTCACGCCCGCCATCAGGATGACGAAGGGCCTTTTCGCCCCGTCTATCGCCAACGGCTGTTCGACGGGCTTCAGCACCTTGGCGATCTCGCTTGCGAGGATGGTGCGGATTTCCTCCGGGCTCACTTCCTTGTCGTAGCGATCCTTGCCCACGGCTTCCGTCACGGCGGCGGCGGCATCGAGGCCGAGATCGGCTGCGATCAGCAGTTCTTCCAGTTCTTCCAGCGTTGCCGCATCGAGCTTCTTCTTTGTGAAGATGCCGGTGATGCCGTCCGACAGGCTCCTCGTCGAGCGCGTCAGTCCTTCCTTCATCCGCTGGAAAAGGGATTTCTTCTTCTCGCCGGTTTCCGTGTCCGTCTCGCTCACGCTGCCCGTCCTTCGTAGCTCTTGCCGTCATGCGCCGCGAGGCGGAGCGCGAGGATCTCGCCTGCGCGCGCGGCCTCTTTCACGCGCACCGGCGTGAACTGATGCGTGCGGCCAAGCATCGGCGTCTCCATGAGTACCGGCTTTGTCGCACCCAGTCCGCTGTCGAGATGGGCGCGCACCGCGGCCTCACCCTTGGCGCGCAGGCGCTCGGCGCGTTCCTTACCGACTTCACGCGATACTTGCGGCATTTTCGCGGCGGGCGTGCCGGGGCGGGGCGAGAAGGGGAAAACATGCAGCCATGTCAGCCCGCATTCATCGACAAGCCGCAGCGTGTTCTCGAACATCTCTTCCGTCTCGGTCGGAAAACCGGCGATGAAATCCGCGCCGAACACGATGTCGGGGCGGAGGCGGCGGGCTTTCTCGCAGAAGCGGATCGAATCTGCGCGCAGATGCCGGCGCTTCATGCGCTTCAGGATCATGTCGTCGCCCGATTGCAGCGAGAGATGAAGATGCGGCATCAGCCGTTCTTCTTCCGCGATGAGGCGCATCAGATCGTCATCAGCCTCGATACTGTCGATGGAAGAGAGCCTGAGGCGCTCAAGCTCCGGCACGAGTTTCAATATACGCCGCGCAAGATTGCCGAGGCTCGGGCGGCCCGGCAGGTCCGCACCGTATGACGTCATGTCGACGCCGGTCAGCACCACTTCACGGTAGCCGTTTTCGGCAAGCGCGCGTACCTGATTGACGACTTCGCCCGCGGGGACGCTGCGCGACGGGCCGCGGCCATAAGGGATGATGCAGAAGGTGCAGCGATGGTCGCAGCCATTCTGCACCTGAACGAAGGCGCGAGCGCGGCCCTCAAGCCCCTGCACCAGATGCCCCGCCGTTTCGCGCACCGACATGATGTCGTTCACGCGCACTTTTTCATTCGTGTGGAGCGCGAGCGCCGGCTGCCAGCTTTCGCGCTTCATCTTCTCGTCATTGCCGATCACGAGATCGACTTCGTCCATTGCGGCGAACATGTCCGGGTTCACCTGCGCCGCGCAGCCCGTCACGATGATGCGGCATCCCGGGTTCTCGCGGCGTGCCTTGCGGATCGCCTGACGCGCCTGGCGTTCGGCTTCCGCCGTCACCGCGCAAGTGTTGAAGACGATGGCATTGCCGAGCCCCGCCGCTTCGGCAAGGGCGTGCATCACTTCCGACTCATAGGTGTTGAGGCGGCAGCCGAAGGTGACGATCTCGGTCCCCTTCGTCATGCCTTGCCCGTCAGAAGCGCGGGGTCGAGCGTGCCTTCATAGTCGAAGGCGGCATCGCCCGTCATGTAGATGTGGTTGTCGGCCTCGCGCCATTCGATCGAGAGGTCGCCGCCCGGCAGGCTCACCGTGATGTTGCGCTCCGTCTTGCGGCGGCGCACGGCGGCGACGGTCGCGGCGCAAGCGGCGGTACCGCAGGCGCGCGTCAGCCCCGCGCCGCGCTCCCAGGTGCGCAGCTTGATATGCGTCGGCGAGAACACCTGAGCGACCGAGATGTTGGCGCGCTCCGGGAAAAGCGGGTGATGTTCGAGCATCGGTCCGATGCGGCCAAGGTCGATCGCATCGACATCCTCCACGAAGAAGATCGCATGCGGATTGCCGACATTGACGACGCCCGGCGAATGCATCACCGGGTTGCCGAGCGGGCCCACTTCGAGTTCGATCGCGCGCGTGTCGCGAAATTCTTCCGAAAGCGGGATCTCGTTCCAGAGGAGGCGCGGCTCGCCCATATCGACGGTGATGTCGCCGCCTTCGGCGCGTGTGGCGATCGTGTCGCCCGCCGGCGTCTCGATGACGACGCTCTCCTTGCCCGTTTCCTCGAGGATCAGCCGGCCGATGCAGCGCGCGGCATTGCCGCAGGCTTCCACCACGCCGCCATCATTGTTGCGGATGCCCATGAAGGCATCGCCGCCATGCCGCGGCTCCTCGATGGTGATGAGCTGGTCGCAGCCGATGCCGGTTTCCCGGCTTGCAATGGCGCGCGCCACCGCATCGGTCAGCGCCAGCGGCTCATGGCGCAGGTCGAGCACGACGAAGTCGTTGCCGAGGCCGTTCATCTTCCGGAAATGGTGTGCCGAGCGGGTCATGATGGGCTCTATATGGCCCTTTTTGGCCGCTTGTGCCAGTAGTGGGAGAAAGAGGCCGGTTCTGGGAAGGAAGTGTGATGGAACGCCTGTTGCCGCTTGCGGCGGAAGCCGCGGAACGCCTGAAAAAGCGGGGCGAGACCGTCGCCCTGTCGGAAAGCTCGATGGGCGGGCTCGTCTCGGCGGCGCTGGTGGCGCAGCCCGGTGCCTCGGCCTTCTATCTCGGCTCGACCGTCATCTATACGCGGGGGGCGGCGAAGGCGCTTTATGCGCTTCAGGGCCCGCCAGCGCCGGATGTGAAGCCGCTCACCGAGCCCTATGTGGCGGCGATGGCCGAAGTGGTCAGGCAGAAGCTCGGCTCCACATGGGCGCTGGCCGAAATGGGTGCCTCCGGCCCCTCCGGCTCGCCCTATGGCCCGCCGCCGGGAACCGCCGTTATCGGCCTTGCGGGGCCCGTCCCCGCCTCGATCACGGTCAGCACGGGTTCCGCCGACCGCGCCGCGAATATGTATGCCTTTGGCGAGGCCGCGCTCCGGCTCCTCGTCAAGTCATTGACTTGAGGGCGGCGAGCCCCTAGGTTCCGCCCAAGTTTTCGGGACATTGTTGCGCCCCGACCCGCCCGAGGCATGGAGCCCGGGTCAACTTCCGCCGGCGATATTCGCTCGCGGAAGCGATTTTGCTTTGTGTTGCAAGGACTTGACCTAGAAGTGTTCGAGAACCTGTCAGGCCGCCTCGGCGATGTTCTTTCCAAGCTCAAGGGCCGTGGCGCCCTTGGGGAGAAGGATGTCGACGAGGCCATGCGCGAGGTCCGCCGGGCGCTGCTCGAGGCCGATGTGGCGCTGCCGGTCGCCAAGTCCTTCATCGACAAGGTGCGGGCCCGCGCCATCGGCCATGAAGTCCTGAAGTCGGTCACGCCCGGCCAGCAGGTCATCAAGATCGTTCATGACGAGCTGGTGGAGATGCTGGGCGGGGCGGAAGCCGACACCTCGATCTCGCTGCGCGCGGCCTCGCCCGTCGTCATCATGATGGTGGGTCTCCAGGGCTCGGGTAAAACCACATCGACCGCGAAGATCGCGAAGCGCCTCACCGCGCGCGAAAAGCGCAAGGTGATGATGGCCTCCCTCGATACGCGCCGCCCCGCCGCGCAGGAGCAGCTTCGCATTCTCGGCGAGCAGGTGGATGTCGCAACGCTGCCCATCGTCGCCGGTCAGCAGCCGGTGCAGATC
Organism: Parvibaculum sp.; assembly: GCF_046297875.1. GTDB lineage: Bacteria > Pseudomonadota > Alphaproteobacteria > Parvibaculales > Parvibaculaceae > Parvibaculum. The sequence goes on from NZ_JBKBHD010000001.1 coordinate 1,080,404, forward strand.
GCAAAGCGCGCCGTGGAAGCCGCCCGCCTCGGCGGCTTCGATGTGCTGATGCTCGACACCGCGGGCCGCATCCATATCGATGAAGAGTTGATGGCCGAGGTCGCGCAGGTGCGCGACATCGCCGCCCCGCACGAGACGCTTCTCGTCGCCGACAGCCTGACGGGTCAGGATGCCGTCAATGTCGCCGAGCAGTTCAATGCCCGCATCGGCGTCACCGGCATCGTGCTGACGCGCGCGGATGGCGACGGGCGCGGCGGCGCCGCGCTTTCCATGCGCGCGGTCACCGGCGTGCCGATCAAGCTGCTCGGCACCGGCGAAAAGATGGATGCGCTCGAAGATTTCCGCGCCGACCGCGTGGCCGGCCGCATCCTCGGCATGGGCGATATTGTCAGCCTTGTCGAAAAGGCCGCCGAGACAATCGATGCTGCGAAGGCCGAACAGATGGCCGCGAAGCTCCGCAAGGGGCAGTTCGATCTCGACGATCTCGCCGACCAGCTTCGCCAGATGAGCCGCATGGGCGGCATGAAGGGCCTGCTCGGCATGATGCCGGGTGTCGGCAAGGCACAGATGCAGGCCGCGCAGGCGCATATGGGCGACGGCACGGTCAAGCGTCAGGTCGCGATCATCTCGTCCATGACGAAGGATGAGCGCAAGGACCCGAAAGTGCTGAATGCGAGCCGCAAGAAACGCATCGCCAGAGGTTCGGGCACGGAAGTTCAGGAAATCAACCGCCTGCTCAAGATGCACCGCCAGATGGCGGACATGATGAAGGCGATGGGCCGCCAGAAGGGCGGGCTCATGTCGAAGCTCTTCGGCGGCAGCATGCCCGATATTCCGCCCGAGATGGCGGCGGACCCGAAGGCGATGGAAAAGCTTGTGCCGCAAGGGCTCCCGCGCCTCGGCCCCGGCGGGTTGCCGGGGCTTCCCGGTTCGGGTTTCGGCGGTATGCCGCCCGGTCTTCCGGGGCTTCCGTCCGGCAAGAAGAAAAAGTGACAAGTTAATTCGTTTACGGATGAATGAAATCCCGGCCCTGGATGCCGGTCCTAGTGAAAGGTAAGACAAGATGGCTCTCAAGATCCGGCTCGCCCGTGGCGGCGCCAAGAAGCGTCCCTTCTACCGTGTGGTCGTCGCCGATACGCGCGCGCCCCGCGATGGCCGCTTCATCGAGAAGATCGGCACCTTCAACCCGCTGCTGTCGAAGGACGATGCCGCCCGCGTTTCGCTCGATGTCGAGCGTGCGAAGCATTGGCTCGGCGTCGGCGCGCTGCCGACGGACCGCGTTGCCCGCTTCCTGACGGATGCCGGCGTCTATAACCGCACCGCGCGCAACAACCCGGAAAAGTCGAAGCCGAAGGCGAAGGCGCAGGAGCGTCTCGAAGCGGCCCGCATGGCGGCTGAAGAAGCCGAAGCTGCCGCCAAGGCCGCTGCCGAAGCGCCTGCCGAGGAAGCGCCTGCCGAAGCTCCCGCCGAAGAGGCGCAGGCGTAATCACGCTTGCACATCGCGGCAATGGCTGACGGCAAGCGCGAAACGGCCGGTCCTACTGTTTGTCTGGGCGTCATCGTGGGCGCGCATGGCGTGCGCGGGCTGGTGCGGGTCAAGTCCTTCACCGAAGTGCCCGAAGGCATCGCCGCCTATGGCCCGGTCGGGACGAAGGACGGCGCCCGGCATTTCGCCATCGAGGCGAAGGGCATGGTCAAGGATCTCGTGCTCTGCCGTCTTGAAGGCATTGCCGACCGCGATGCGGCGGAGGCGCTCCGGGGCACGGAGCTTCATGTGCCGCGCGAACGCCTGCCGGAGACGGCTGGCGAGGAGGAAGGCTGGTATCACGCCGACCTCGCCGGCTGTCAGGCGGTGGGCAGCGACGGGCGGGTCTATGGCCGGGTCGTGGGGGTGCAGAATTTCGGGGCGGGCGACCTCCTCGATATTTCGCCGGAAGCGGGCGGCGAAACGGTGCTGATGGGCTTCACGGACGAGAATGTCCTCGAGGTCGATATTCACGGGCGCCGGATCGTGATCGACCCGCCGCTCGGCACCTTTGACGATGGCGATGATGGCGGCGCGGGAGAGCGTGATGAGTGAAGGCTGGTCTGCGACGGTCCTCACGCTCTTCCCGGAGATGTTTCCGGGGCCTTTGGGCGTCTCGCTTGCGGGGCGCGCGCTCGAAGCGGGGATATGGCGGCTTGAGGCCGTCGATATCCGCAGCTTCGCGACGGACCGGCACCGTTCGGTCGACGATACGCCGGCAGGCGGCGGGCCGGGCATGGTGATGCGGGCCGATGTCGTGGCGGCGGCGGTCGATGCGGTTCACGGCCAAGGTGACGCAAGGCCGCTGATCTATCTGAGCCCGCGCGGGCGGCCCCTCACCCAGCAAAGGGTGCGGGAGCTGGCGGAGGGGCCGGGCGTCACGCTCCTTTGCGGCCGCTTCGAAGGGCTCGATCAGCGGGTCATCGAGGCCCGCAACATGGAGGAGGTGAGCCTCGGGGATTTCGTCCTGTCGGGCGGGGAACCGGCGGCTCTGGCCCTTCTCGATGCTGTCATCCGGCTGCTGCCGGGGGTGATGGGAAAGGACGCCTCGGGCGAGGAAGAAAGCTTCGAAAGCTGGCTTCTGGAATACCCGCATTATACGCGGCCGCAGGAGTTCGAAGGCCGCGGAATTCCGCCGGTTCTGACCTCCGGCGACCATAAGAAGGTTAAGGAATGGCGCCGTGCCCGCGCCGAGGAGACGACAAGGGAAAGGCGGCCCGATCTCTGGGAGAAATTTCTCAGGGAAAGGTCCTGAAGACAGTCGCCAATGAGCATTATTTGTGTTAGGGAAGCGCGCTTCCGGGCCGGGATGACCCCAGAATTGCCCGAACGCCTTCATATCCGAGGTTGAGACCCATGAATATCATCGAGCAGCTCGATCAGGAGCAGATGGCCACGCTGACCAACGGCAAGACCATCCCCGATTTCGCCCCCGGCGACACGCTGCAGGTCAATGTGAAGGTGGTCGAAGGCACGCGCGAGCGCGTCCAGGCCTATGAAGGCGTCTGCATCGCCCGCGCCGGCGGCGGCATCAACGAGAACTTCACGGTCCGCAAGATTTCCTACGGCGAAGGCGTCGAGCGCGTTTTCCCGCTTTATGGCCCGCTCCTCGACAGCATCAAGGTGCTGCGCCGTGGCCGTGTGCGCCGCGCGAAGCTCTATTACCTGCGCGGTCTGCGCGGTAAGGCCGCCCGAATTACCGAGAAACAGGACAAGAACCGCTCGAAAGAGAACGGCGCCGCCTGATTTCGTCCGCTTGCGCGGAGACTGTCTCGAAAAGCGGGCAGGGCGCTCAGATGGCGCCCGGGCCCGCTTTTTTCGTATGAGCGGCCCGGCACCGAACAGAAGATTTTGAAAAGACGAGGAAAGCAAAATGTCGCCCCGCACAATGCCGAGAACCATGTACGACAAGATCTGGGACGCGCATCTGGTCGACATGGCCGAGGACGGAACGGGCCTGCTCTATATCGACCGTCATCTCGTGCATGAAGTGACGAGTCCGCAGGCCTTCGAGGGCCTGCGCATGGCCAAGCGCCAGGTTCACGCCCCGAAGAAGACGCTCGCCGTCGCCGACCACAACGTGCCGACGACCGACCGTGCACATGGCATCGCGGATGAGGAAAGCCGCATCCAGGTCGAGACGCTGGAACAGAATGCGCGCGACTTTGGTGTCGAATATCTCGAAATGTCCGACATCCGTCAGGGCATCGTGCATATCGTCGGGCCGGAACAGGGCTTCACGCTGCCCGGCACCACCATCGTCTGCGGCGACAGCCACACCTCCACGCATGGCGCCTTCGGCGCGCTGGCGCATGGCATCGGCACGTCCGAGGTCGAGCATGTGCTCGCCACGCAGACGCTGATCCAGGCGAAGGCGAAGAACATGCGCATCAATGTGGTGGGCAAGGCGCCGGAAGGCTTCACCGCGAAGGACATCGTGCTCGCGATCATCGGCGAGATCGGCACGGCGGGCGGCACCGGCTATGTCATCGAGTATGCGGGCGAGGCGATCCGCGATCTTTCCATGGAAGGCCGCATGACCGTCTGCAACATGACGATCGAAGGCGGCGCCCGCGCCGGCCTCATCGCGCCGGATGAAAAGACCTACGCTTATCTCGAAGGCCGCCCGCGCGCGCCCAAGGGCAAGGCGTGGGAGATGGCGGTCGACTACTGGAAGACGCTGCCGTCGGACGAAGGCGCGACGTTCGACAAGGAAATCACCATCGACATCGCCGACCTGCCGCCGCTCATCACCTGGGGCACGAGCCCGGAAAACGTCATCAAGATCACGGACCGCATTCCCGATCCGAAGGACGTGACAGACGCGTCGCATGCGAAGTCGATGCAGCGCGCGCTCGACTATATGGGCCTCACGCCCGGCACGCCGATCGTGGACGTCAAGATCGACCGCGTCTTCATCGGCTCCTGCACCAATGGCCGCATCGAGGATCTGCGCGCCGCCGCCGCCATTGCCAAAGGCCGCAAGGTTGCCTCCACCGTCAATGCGATGGTCGTGCCCGGTTCCGGCCTTGTGAAGGAACAGGCGGAGAAGGAAGGCCTCGACAGGATCTTCCTTGAAGCGGGCTTCGAATGGCGCGAGCCCGGCTGCTCCATGTGCCTTGCCATGAATGCCGACAAGCTGGCGCCCGGCGAGCGTTGCGCCTCCACGTCAAACCGCAATTTCGAAGGCCGTCAGGGCCGCGGCGGCCGCACGCATCTCGTCTCGCCGGCCATGGCGGCGGCGGCGGCGATTGCGGGCCACTTCGTCGATGTGCGCGAATTCAAGAACCGAGGGCTCTGAGATGGACAAGTTCAACAAGCTGACGGGCGTTGCGGCGCCGCTGCCGATCATCAATGTCGATACAGACATGATCATCCCGAAGCAATTCCTGAAGACGATCAAGCGCACGGGGCTCGGCAAGAATCTCTTCGACGAGATGCGCTATGACGACAAGGGCAACGAGGTACCGGATTTCGTGCTGAACAAGCCGGCCTATCGCAATGCGCAGATTCTCGTCACCGGCGAGAATTTCGGCTGCGGTTCGTCGCGCGAACATGCGCCCTGGGCGTTGCTCGATTTCGGCATCCGCTGCGTGATCGCGCCGAGCTTCGCCGACATCTTCTACAACAACTGCTTCCAGAACGGCATTCTCCCCATCGTGCTGCCGCAATCGGAAGTCGACAAGCTGATGGACGATGCGGAGCGCGGGTCGAACGCCGTCGTCACTATCGATCTCGAGGCGCAGGAAATCCGGGGCCCGGATGGCGGCGTCATCCAGTTCGATGTCGATCCCTTCCGCAAGCATTGCATGCTGAACGGTCTCGACGGCGTCGGACTCACGCTGCAGAAGGTCGAGAAGATCGCCGGCTTCGAAAAGAAGCTCGAAACCGCCGCGCCCTGGCTTTGAGACTTCACACTATATTGTTTCGTCATGCCCGGACTTGATCCGGGCATCCAGGGGCGACCGGCAGGGAGCAAGTGGCTCTGGATTGCCGGGTCAAGCCCGGCAATGACGAATAGGGAAAGACCGAGACTCCAATGACAAGAAACATCCTCATCGTCGCCGGCGACGGCATCGGCCCGGAAGTCATGGGCGAAGTCGAACGCGTGATCGGCTGGTACAACGACAACCGAAAGTTCGACGCGAAGGTCGAGCACGAGCTTGTCGGCGGCTGCTGCTATGACGCGCATGGCGTCGCCGTCACAGACGAGACGGTCGAGAAGGCGAAGCGTGCGGACGCCGTCATGCTCGGCGCGGTCGGCGGGCCGAAATGGGATAATGTGCCTTATGAGGGCCGCCCGGAAGCGGGCCTGCTTCGCCTCCGCAAGGATCTCGAACTCTTCGCAAACCTGCGCCCCGCGCTCTGCTTCGCGGCGCTCGCCGATGCCTCGTCCTTGAAGCGCGAGATCGTCGAGGGTCTCGATATCATGATCGTGCGCGAGCTCACAGGCGGCGTCTATTTCGGCGAGCCGAAGGAAATCACCGATCTCGGCAATGGCGAGCGCCGCGGCGTCGACACGCAGGTCTATACGACGAGCGAAATCCGCCGCATCGCGGAAGTCGCCTTCGATCTCGCAAAGAAGCGCGGTAACCGCGTCATGTCGGTCGAGAAGCGCAATGTGATGAAGTCGGGCGTGCTCTGGTACGAGGAAGTCTCGAAGCTCCACAAGGAGAAGTTCGCGGATGTGAAGCTCGAGCACATGCTCGCCGACAATTGCGCCATGCAGCTCGTGCGCAACCCGAAGCAGTTCGACGTGATCGTCACCGACAATCTCTTCGGCGACGTGCTGTCCGATATTGCCTCCATGCTGACAGGCTCGCTCGGCATGCTGCCTTCGGCCTCGCTTGGTGCGAAGGATGCCAGCGGCAAGGCCTGCGCCATGTACGAGCCGGTGCATGGCTCCGCGCCGGATATTGCGGGCACGGGCGCCGCTAATCCGATTGCGTCCGTCCTCAGCTTCGCGATGGCGCTCCGCTACACCTTCGAGCTCGGCGCCGATGCGGACCTGCTCGAAAAAGCCGTCGACAATGTGCTCGCCAGCGGGCTGCGCACAGGCGACATCATGCAGCCCGGCATGAAAAAAGTCGGCACGAAGGAAATGGGCGTCGCCATCCTCGCCGCCCTCGACAAGTTGAATGCCTGAAATTCGATAGCCGCTTGACCCGTTGGAGGACCGCTCCGGGCAAGGCGGTCTTCAAGAAGGAAGACGATCATGGGCTACAAGATTGCCGTTCTCGGCGCCACGGGGAATGTGGGCCAAGAGATGCTGAACATTCTTGCCGAGCGCGAGTTTCCGGCAGATGAAGTCGTGGCGCTGGCGTCGCGCCGCAGCCAGGGCACGGAAGTGTCCTATGGCGACCGGACGCTCAAGGTGAAGACCCTCGATGCTTACGACTTCAAGGGCATCGACATCTGCCTGATGGCGACATCGGGCGTGATGTCCGCCGAATGGGCGCCGAAGATCGCGGCCAAGGGCTGCGTCGTCATCGACAATTCGTCGAAGTGGCGGATGGACCCCGATGTGCCGCTCATCGTGCCGGAAGTGAATGCGGCGGCGATTGCCGGCTACACGAAGAAGAACATCATTGCGAACCCCAATTGCTCGACGGCGCAGATGGTCGTGGCGCTGAAGCCCTTGCATGACGCAGCAGGCATCCGCCGAATCGTCGTCTCGACCTATCAGTCGGTTTCGGGCGCGGGCAAGGAGGCGATGGACGAGCTTTTCACGCAGACGCGCGCGATTTTCGTCAATGACAATCTCGTCATCGAGAATTTCACCAAGCAGATCGCCTTCAACGTCATCCCTCATATCGACGAGTTCATGGAGGATGGGCAGACGAAGGAAGAATGGAAGATGACGGTCGAGACGAAGAAGATTCTCGATCCGAAGATCAAGGTGACGGCAACCTGCGTGCGCGTGCCCGTCTTTGTCGGCCATTCGGAAGCGATCAATATCGAGTTCGAGCGGCCGATCTCCGACGACGAAGCGCGCGATATCCTGCGCGAGGCGCCGGGCTGCCTCGTCGTCGACAAGCGCGAGGATGGCGGCTATGTCACGCCCATCGAAAGCGTCGGCGAATATGCGACCTATGTGAGCCGCATCCGCGTCGATCCGACGATAGAGAACGGCCTCAATATCTGGGTCGTCTCCGACAATCTGCGCAAGGGCGCCGCGCTCAACGCTGTGCAGATCGCGGAAATTCTCGGCGCGCGCTATCTGAAGAAGGCGGCGTAAGAGGCCGCGTCGCCCCTCACCCTTCCCATCGCCGCGAAGCGGCGGTGGGAAGGGTGAGGGGGAATCTTCCGTCCCCTGACGTTCTAGAATTAACCTTCCTGCAATCCATGCACAAAAAATGTGCAGGATTTCCGCAGCTTTTCGCATCCTGTTGCGCTGCATCCAGAAAGAAAATTTACCTTTCACTCCGATACTCGTCCCGTCACGTCGGTAATGGGGGCGCGTAGTGGGCAGCGTTGTGCAATCGATCGATACGGTGTGGATCCTGATCTGCACCGTGCTCGTGCTTTTGATGCAGGCGGGATTTGCCTGCTTCGAGTCCGGCCTCGTCCGCGCCAAGAATTCGATCAATGTCGCCGTCAAGAACGTGATGGATTTCTGCGTCGCGGGCGTCGGCTTCTGGCTTGTCGGTTTCGGCATGATGTTCGGGCTGAGCGCCGGCGGCTATCTCGGTATGACGGGCTTTGCCTTTGACGGCGCGCCGGATGGCAGTCCGGCCACAGCCTGGCTCATGGCCTTCTTCTTCTTCCAGCTCGCCTTCTGCTCCACCTCCACCACCATCGTCTCCGGCGCCGTTGCCGAGCGCATGAGCTTTCGCGGCTATGCGATCACGGCAGCCGTGCTCTCCATGCTGATCTATCCCGTCTTCGGCCATTGGGCCTGGGGCGGTGTGCTGGCGGGCGAGGCGCAGGGCTGGCTCGAGAAGCTCGGCTTCATCGACTTCGCGGGCTCGACTGTCGTTCACTCCATTGGCGGCTGGATGGCGCTCGCCGCGGTGCTCGTGCTGGGCCCGCGCCTCGGACGCTTCGGGCCGGATGGCCGCCGCATCGAAGGCCACGACATGCCGATGGCGACGCTCGGCATGTTCCTCTTGTGGATCGGCTGGTTCGGCTTCAATGGCGGCTCCACGCTCGCGCTCAACACCTCCGTGCCCTTCATCCTCGTCCACACCATGCTCGCCGCCGCCGCAGGCGGGCTCGCCGTCATCGGCATCGGCTGGGTGCGCCACGGTGTGCCGGAAGTGCAGGGCGCGCTCAATGGCGTGCTCGCCGGCCTCGTCGCCATCACGGCGAACTGCCACATGGTCTCGACATCGAGTGCGCTGCTGATTGGCGCAGGCGGCGGCGTTGTCTGCTATCTCGCAAGCGAACTTCTCCAGCGGCTTCAGATTGACGATGCGGTGGATGCCGTGCCCGTTCATCTTGCCGCCGGCATCTGGGGCACGCTCGCAGTCGCCCTTCTCGGTGAGACGTCCTTCTTCCCCGATGGCCATACGCGGATCGAGCAGTTCGGCGTGCAGCTTGCGGGTGTCGCGGCGGCCGGCGCCTTCGCCTTCACGGTCGCCTATGTGGTGCTGCGCGTGATCGACATTTTCTTGCCGCTCCGCGTCTCTTCGGATGCAGAGCGGATCGGTCTCAACTTCGCCGAGCATGGCGCGTCCTCTGCGCTTCTCGATGTGCTGGGCGCGATGGAAGCGCAAGCCGCGCGGGGCGATTTCTCGAAGCCCGTGCCCGTCGAGCCCTTTACGGAAGCGGGCGAAATGGCGCGGCGCTACAATCTCGTGCTCGACAAGTTCAACAGCGAGGTGAAGCGGCGCGAACAGGTGGCAAACGAGCTGCGCGATGCGCGCGACGTGGCGGAAATGGCAAATGCCTCGAAGTCCCAGTTCCTCGCCAATATGAGCCATGAGCTCAGGACGCCGCTCAATGCGATCATCGGCTTTTCCGAAGTGATGAATGGCGAGCTGTTCGGCCCGATCGAGAACGAGCGCTACAAGGACTACATGGTGGATATCCACCGCTCGTCGAGCCATCTCCTCAGCCTCATAAACGATATTCTCGATCTCTCCAAGATCGAGGCCGACCGCTACGAGCTTTACGAGGAAGAGCTCGACGTGACCGAGGTCATCGCAAGCTGCGAACGCATGATGCGGCATCGCTCGGAAGAGGCAGGTGTCGCGCTCACCGTCACCATTGAGGAGGGGCTCCCCTTCCTCATGGCCGACAAGCGCGCACTCCGCCAGATCCTGCTCAATCTCGTCTCGAACGCAGTCAAGTTCACGCCGAAGGGCGGCAGCATTGCGCTCGAAAGTTTCATGGAGCCCGACCACCGCCTTGCTTTTCGTGTGTCCGATACGGGCATCGGCATGGCGAAGAAGGATATTCCGGTCGCGCTCGAGCCCTTCCGCCAGATCGGCAAGGACAGCAATATCTATACGACGGAAGGCACGGGCCTCGGCCTGCCGCTGACGCGGGCGCTGGCACGGATGCATGGCGCAACGCTCGTCATCGAGTCCGAGCCCGGCGAAGGCACAGTCATCACCATTCGCATGCCGCATGCCCGCGTGCTGAAGCGGACCGAACGCCTCGCGGGGTGAATTCCGGCATTCATTGGCCAAGGCCCCTTCACAGAAGGCACCTGCCTTTATAGTGTCCATCCGCCTTTCAGCGAATGGAGTGTTTCCCGATGGCCGATATCGCCGCCCGCCCGCGCCGCAGCGTTCTCTACATGCCGGGGTCGAATGCCCGTGCGCTCGACAAGGCGAAGGAAATTCCCGCCGATGCGCTGATCCTCGATCTGGAAGACGCCGTGGCGCCCGACGCCAAGGAGGAGGCGCGCGCCCAGGTCTGCGCCGCCGTGAAGGGCGGCGGCTATGGCAAGCGCGAAATCGTCATCCGTGTGAACGGGCTCGACACGCCCTGGGGCCGCGACGACATCAAGGCGGCGGTGGCGGCGGGCCCCCATGCGATCCTCGTTCCGAAGATCAATTCGGCCTCCGATGTCGAGCGCGCGGAAGAGGCACTGTCGGACGCCGGCGCCAAGCCCGGCCTCCAGCTCTGGTGCATGATCGAGACGCCGCTTGCTACGCTCAATATCCAGTCGATCGCGCAGAAGGCGCGCGAGCCGGGCAGCCGCATGTCGGTCTGGGTCATGGGCACGAACGATATTGCGAAGGAGCTTCGCGCCGCGCACACGCCGGACCGCGTGCCCATGCTCGCCTCGCTCGGCCTCGCGCTCGTCGCCGCGCGCGCCTATGGCCTCGTCATTCTCGATGGCGTCTATAACGACATCAAGAACGACGAAGGCTTCGCCGCCATTTGCAAGCAGGGCCGCGACATGGGTTTCGACGGCAAGACGCTCATTCATCCGAGCCAGGTCGGCCCCTGCAACACGATCTTCTCGCCGGATCCGGAAACGGTTGCCTTTGCGAGGCTGACCATCGAGGCCTTCGAGCTGCCGGAGAACAAGGGCAAGGGCGTGCTGAAGGTCGACGGCAAGATGGTCGAGATCCTTCATGCGGAAATCGCCAGGCGCACTGTCGCCATTGCCGACGCGATCGCGGAGCTTGAAGCATGACCAAGACCAACGCCGGAAACTTCTTCGAGGATTTCAAGGTCGGGCAGGTGTTGCGCCATGCGACGCCGCGTACGGTGACGGAGGGCGATGCCGCGCTTTATCAGGCGCTGTTCGGTTCGCGCTTCTCGCTTCAGTCATCCGCGGAAGTTGCGCGCAAGGCCGGGTATGCAACGGCACCCATCGACGACATGCTCGCCTTCCACATCGTCTTCGGCAAGACGGTGCCCGATGTCTCGCTCAATGCGGTCGCAAATCTCGGCTATGCCGATTGCCGGTTCCTCAGGCCCGTCTTTCCCGGCGACACGCTGTCGACGGAATCGAAGGTGATCGGCCTCAAGGAAAACTCCAATGGCGAGACGGGCGTCGTCTACGTCCGCTCCACGGGCCGTAACCAGCGAGATGAAACCGTCATCGACTATGTGCGCTGGGTGATGGTGAGAAAGCGCGACAAGGCGGCAAAAGCACCCGAAGAAGACGTGCCGCATCTGCCCGCCGCCGTCGGCGCGGAACATCTCGTCGCGCCCGCCGGCACCTCCTTCAAGGGTTTCGACACGGGGGCCTCCGGTTCGCCCCATCTCTGGGACGATTACGAAGTTGGCGAGAAGATCGACCATGCAGACGGCATCACCATCGAGGAAGCCGAACACATGATGGCGACGCGGCTCTATCAGAACACCGCGAAAGTCCATTTCAATCAGTATACGGAAGGAAAGGGCCGCTTCGGCCGCCGCCTCATCTACGGCGGCCATGTCATATCGCTGGCGCGTGCGCTCTCCTTCAACGGGCTCAGCAATGCGGTCCTTGTTGCCGCCATCAATGGTGGGCGCCATGTCGCGCCTTGCTTCGGCGGCGACACGGTATTCGCCTGGACGGAAGTGCTCGACAAGGCGGAGCTGAAAGGCCGCAGCGATATCGGCGCGCTCCGGCTTCGTACCTTCGCGACGAAAGACCGGCCTTGCGCCGATTTTCCGGGCGTGAAGGAAAAGGGCTATGAGGAGGGCGTGATCCTCGACCTCGACTACTGGGCGCTCATTCCGCGCCGCTGATGCGTGGTTTTAATATCTGCTTTACAAACCGGGATTAGGCTCCGTTTCGGATCGGCTTCCAGCGATGACCGTCATGCTTTCGTCCAGCACAGTTTCGGGTTCTCCCCAGCGCGGCCATTCGTTGCGCTCGCCGGAAAGCATTGCCTTCGAGGAAGCCTGGGAAGCGGCGCGCCGCAATGGTGCTGTCCCGGCACGCGCCGATCTCGATCTCCGGCTGATTGCGCCCTTTGCCCGCTGGTTTGCGATCATCGAGCCGGACCCGCAAAGGGTCGCGCTCCCCTTCCGGCTGACGGGCTCGGGCTTCCGCGAATTCTTCGGCCACGATCTCACCGGCGCCGATTATCTCTCGCTCGCCGACCCGGCGATCCGCACCTATGCCTATGAATGCGTGATGGCCTGCCTCGGGCATCCCTGCGGGCTGTGGCAGCGCACGCCTGCAACGGCGGAAAATGGCGGCCGCATCGACTATGAATATACGATCCTGCCGATCTCCAAGGCGGGCGGTGCGCCCGACCACATCGGCATCTTCGTGAATTTCGAGGCCAAGCCCTCGGATGACCTGCCGGGCGTCCAGCGGATCGAGCATTCGACGGTCTGGCACTGGCTCGATATCGGCGCGGGCGTGCCGCCGGCGAGCATCGGCACCGCGCCTTTGTGAGACACCCGGCCGATCGCCGCCGGGAATCGTTTTCGGGTGATTGCGCTGCCGTTAGTTGCGAGACATTCGCATCTTTGCTCCGGCTCGCTGCCGCAAGGTTTTCCGCAGCTTTTTCGCCTTGCCCGGCCTTGCTTTTTTGCAGCCCAAGGATATTTGCCTTCACTGGCAACGCGAGATAAACAACGGACTGACTTTCGCGGTCCCGTCCGGGGCCGCCATTTCTCATGTTGCCCGAACGGGGTTCTTTCGGATGGCTGAACAGCGACAGGCCGTAGCCCGGCCGCTCTCTCCGCACCTGCAGGTCTATCGCTTCACGATCACCATGGCGATGTCGATCATCCATCGCATCACCGGCGCCGGCCTTTATGCCGGTTCGGCGCTGGTCGCATGGTGGCTGATCGCGGCGGCGACGGGCCCTGAAGCCTATGCCGCCTTCCAGGCGATCGCCGGTTCGTGGTTCGGCCAGCTCGTCCTTATCGGCTACACATGGGCGCTGCTCCATCATCTTTTCAGCGGCATCCGCTATTTCTTCTGGGACGAGATCGTCGCGACCTCGCCCGAAAGCGCAAACAAGCTGAGCTGGGCCGCCGCCCTTCTCGGCGCTGCCGGCACGATTGCCGTCTGGGCCGTGATCTTTTCCATGCGGGGGGCGATCTGATGTCCGCTTCGAAGAACGACATGCGCACACCCTTTGGCCGCGTGCTGGGCCGGGGCTCCGCGAAATCGGGCACGCGCGACCATATCCGCCAGCGCGTCACCGCGCTTGCGATGGTGCCGCTCTTTCTCTTCTTCGCAGGCTTCGTCGTCGCGCTCACCGGCGCCGACTATCAGACGGCGCGCGCCTGGCTCGGCAATCCGCTCGTCGCCATAGCCGCGCTCGGCCTGATCGGCGCCGCGATCATGCATATGCGCATCGGCATGCAGATCGTCATCGAAGACTATGTGACGGGCGACCGGCTCCGCGCGCTGGCGCTCATCGCCAACACCTTCTTCGCCTATGCCGCCGGTATCGCCTGCATCTATGCGGTGGCGAAAATCGGCTTCAGCGCCTGACCATTCCTCTATCGTCGAGACCAAGCTCATGACGGCTGCATACGAGTTCCACGATCATACATTCGACGTCGTTGTCGTCGGTGCGGGCGGCGCGGGTCTTCGCGCGACGCTTGGCTGCGTCGAGAAGGGCCTGCGCACGGCGAACATCACCAAGGTGTTCCCGACCCGCAGCCACACTGTCGCGGCGCAGGGCGGCATCTCCGCCTCGCTCGGCAATATGGGGCCGGACGATTGGCGCTGGCACATGTATGACACGGTGAAGGGTTCGGACTGGCTCGGCGACCAGGACGCGATCGAATATCTCTGCCGCCAGGCGCCCGAAGCCGTCTATGAGCTCGAGCATTTCGGCGTGCCCTTCTCGCGCACGGAAGAAGGCAAGATCTATCAGCGCCCCTTCGGCGGCATGACGACGAATTTCGGCGAAGGTATCGCGCAGCGCACCTGCGCCGCCGCCGACCGCACGGGTCACGCCATCCTGCACACGCTTTACGGCCAATCCGTCCGCCACAAGGCCGAGTTCTACATCGAATATTTCGCCATCGACCTCATCATGGATGCCGAAGGCCAATGCCGCGGCGTCGTCGCGCTCGACATGGCGACGGGCGAAATCCACCGCTTCCGCGCCTCGCTCGTCATTCTCGCAACCGGCGGCTATGGCCGCGCCTATTTCTCGGCGACCTCCGCCCACACCTGCACGGGCGACGGCAATGCGATGGTGCTGCGCGCAGGGCTCCCGCTGCAGGACATGGAATTCGTGCAGTTCCATCCGACCGGCATCTATGGCGCGGGCTGCCTCATCACCGAGGGCGCGCGCGGCGAAGGCGGCTATCTCACCAACTCCGAAGGCGAACGCTTCATGGAGCGTTATGCGCCGTCGGCGAAGGACCTTGCGTCCCGCGACGTCGTCTCGCGCTCGATGACGGTCGAAATCCGCGAAGGGCGCGGCGTCGGCGCGGAGAAGGATCACATCCATCTCCATCTCGACCATCTCGATCCGGCGATCCTTGCCGAGCGCCTGCCCGGCATTTCGGAGAGCGCACGCATCTTCGCGGGCGTCGATGTCACGAAGGAGCCGATCCCGGTGCTTCCGACCGTGCATTACAACATGGGCGGCATCCCGACGAACTTCCACGGCGAAGTGCTGACGCTGAAGAACGGCAACCCGGATACGGTGGTGCCGGGCCTCATGGCCATCGGCGAGGCAGCCTGCGTCTCGGTCCATGGCGCAAACCGCCTCGGCTCCAACTCGCTGATCGACCTTGTCGTGTTCGGCCGCGCCGCGGGGCTCCGCGCCGCAGAGCTTGTCGAGCCCGGACAGCGCCAGCCGGAACTCCAGAAGGGTTCGGGCGAAATCGCCATCGAGCGCCTCGACCGTTACCGCAATGCCAAGGGCTCGACGCCGACGGCGGAACTCCGCCTCACCATGCAGCGCGCCATGCAGGAAGACGTCGCCGTGTTCCGCACCGGCGAGACGCTCGAATCAGGCCGCAAGCGCGTTGCCGATGTCGTCGCCGGAATCCCGGATATCCGCGTCACCGACCGCTCGCTGATCTGGAATTCCGATCTTATCGAGACGCTCGAATTCGACAATCTCATCGTGCAGGCGGTGGCGACGGTCGAAGGCGCGGTCAACCGTCAGGAAAGCCGCGGCGCCCATGCGCGCGAGGATTTCCCGGAGCGCGACGATGCAAACTGGATGAAGCACACGCTTTGCTGGGTCGACGAAAAGGGCAAGCCCGCCATCGACTACCGGCCGGTGCATGCCTATACGCTCTCCAACGATATCGAATACATCAAGCCAAAGGCGCGCGTGTACTGAGTACCCCTATCCGTCATGACCCGGACAAGCCGGGTCATGACGAAAATTGAGAAGTGAGTGAAACAGGACGGCGCAAAAGCGCGTGTCCGGTTCGGGAACAAAAAAATGGTCCAGTTCCGACTGCCGAAAAATTCCACGATGAGCGAGGGCAAGACCTTCAAGGCCGAGCCCGGCGCAAAAAACGTCAAGCGGTTCCGCGTCTATCGCTGGTCGCCCGATGACGGCGCCAATCCGACCATCGACACGTACGAAGTCGATCTCGACAAGTGCGGGCCGATGGTTCTCGACGCGCTCATCAAGATCAAGAACGAGATAGACCAGACGCTCACCTTCCGCCGCTCCTGCCGCGAGGGCATTTGCGGTTCCTGCGCCATGAATATCGACGGCGCGAACACGCTTGCCTGCACCAAGGGCATCGACGAGGTGAAGGGCGATGTGAAGATCTATCCGCTGCCGCATATGCCGGTGATCAAGGACCTCGTGCCCGACCTCACCAATTTCTATGCGCAGCACGCCTTTATCGAGCCTTATCTGCAGACGAAGTCGCCCTCGCCGGAAAAGGAATGGCGCCAGAGCCATGAAGACCGCGAAAAGCTCGACGGTCTTTACGAGTGCATTCTCTGCGCCTGCTGCTCGACCTCCTGCCCCTCCTATTGGTGGAACGGCGACCGCTATCTCGGCCCCGCCGCACTTCTCCAGGCCTATCGCTGGCTGATCGACAGCCGCGACGAGGCAACCGGCGAGCGCCTCGATGCGCTTGAAGATCCCTTCCGCCTCTATCGCTGCCACACCATCATGAATTGCGCGAAAACCTGCCCCAAGGGTCTCAACCCCGCCAAGGCCATCGCGGAAATCAAGAAGATGATGGTGGAGCGTCAGGCCTAAGCCACGCATGGCGCGGCTCGTTCCGCTCCATGTCGGCTTTTCCATCGCGACAGTCTGTATTCGCGCCATGCTCGCCGCCTACGGGATACCGTCGGCGGCGCCTGCATTTCATCACATCCGCAACAACTGGTTCTTCGTCATGGCGTCTGGAGGGATCGAAGTGCATGTCTTCGAGCATGATGCGGAAGCCGCCCGCATGCTGATCCTTCCGGTCGAAGATTATGTGGATGATCTCGAAACCGAACCCCGTGCGCTTCTCCGCTCACCGTTCCGCGTTCTCGCCGCCCGCTTATCTACTGGTTCACGGGCGCGCCCCTGCCGCTCTGGGTGACGAAACGGCGGTTCCTTTCGGAACAAGACTCCTAAGCCGCGCCCCCTCACCCTTCCGCCGTCTTCGACGGCTCCCTCCCTCTCCCCAGCGGGGAGAGGGAGGGAGCGGGCGTCAGCCCGCGGAAGGGTGAGGGGGCAGCCTCTCGTTTGCCGCTGCGGGCGGCAAAACAAAAAACCCGGCCGTCGGGGGGACGGGCCGGGTTCCTGTTGAGGCGAAGGATGTGCCGGGGCGAACAACGCAGCCGGGGCCTTGCCCTTGAAGTCACGCCGCAAAAGAGGTTGTGAAGCGCGGCATGGGAGAAGCCTAAGGGCAAATCCCTGAACGCCTGGTGAACGGGCGCAAACATTCCGCATCCGGATGGTTTTACGTTCGATTTACCACGATTTCGCGGATCGCGATTTCCGGTTCGGCCTCGGCGAGCCGCCGCGCGGCCGCCATGAACTCGTGGCAATAGTCTTGCGCGAAACGGAAGTCGACGGCCTCCCGGTCCCGCCACTCCTCGTAGAAGAAGAAGCCGCCGGGCTCCATCCGGTCCTCGAAACAGGCATAGGAAATATTGCCTGCCTCGGCGCGGGAAAGGCGCACCTGACGCTCGGCTATTTTCTCGAAGGCGGCGCGGTTCGCTTCGGCCACGCGCGCCGCACCTGTAATCACGATCATGGGGTTCCCCTTTTCAGGCATGAGCATAGCGCGGCCCGCCGCAAAAGTTTCGGCCCGCGCCGCCCAAGGGGGAGGAGGGCGGCGCGGGCCGGAGCGCCTTCCCGGGGAGGGGCGGGCGCATGAGGGGCCGTCAAGGCGGGGCCAGAGGGGGGATCGCCACCGCCTGATCCATAAAACGGAGAGGACAAAAAATTCCGTCGCGCCGGGGCCGTTCCTCTTGACGGAATAGTATATTTTGATAATTATTAAAATATGGAAATGGAAAAAGCCATCACCTCCCTTTCGGCGCTTGCGCAGGAAACGCGGCTTGCGATCTATCGCGCGCTTGTCCGCGCCCATTCGCCCATCGAGGCGGAAGGGGGGCTGGCCGCCGGCGAGATTGCCGAGGCACTCGGCGTCGCGCCTGCCACGCTGTCCTTTCACCTGAAGGAGCTCACCCATGCGGGGCTGATCGTTCAGCGCCGCGAGGGCCGTTCCCTCATCTACAAGGCGGACCTTTCGGCCATGCTCGGCCTCACTGCCTATCTGCTCGACGATTGCTGCCAGGGCGCCTGCGGGACCTTGTCCCCCTGCGCGCCGGGCGCCGCCCCAACCCGTGAAAAGGAGTTCGCATCATGAAGCGTCTGCATGTGAGTTTCGGCACGAAGGATCTCGAAAAGTCGGTCCTGTTCTATTCGACGCTGTTCGGCGCGGAACCCTCCGTCCGCCGCCCCGGCTATGCGAAATGGATGCTGGAAGACCCGCGCGTCAATTTCGTCGTGGAATCGCTCTCGGGCGAAGTCGGCTTCTCGCACGCCGGTATCCAGGTCGACGAGCAGGAAGAACTCGCGCCGATCTTCGACCGGTTGAAACAGGCCGAAGCGCCCTATCTGCCGGAAGGCGTCACCACCTGCTGCTATCACAAGTCGGAAAAGAGCTGGACGGCCGATCCCGACGGCGTGCGCTGGGAAGCCTTCTACACCATGCACCAGATGGAAGAATTCGGCTCGGGGCCGGAACTTCAGAAGCTCGATCTCGATGCGGAAGACGCCTCGGCCTGCGGCTGCTCGGCGCCCAAAGTGGAAGCGCCGAAGCCCGTTTCCGCCTGCTGCTGATCCAAACCTACGGAGCAAAGCCTATGAGCGGCGACAAGATCCGCAACGTGCTGTTTCTCTGCACGGGCAATTCGGCGCGCAGCGTCCTGTCCGAGGCCTATCTGAATGCGCTGCCCGGCGGGCGCTTCCGCGCCTTCAGCGCGGGCAGCCAGCCGGCAGGCAGGGTGAACCCCTTTGCGATCGCCACGCTCAAGGCGGCCGGCATTCCGGCGGAGGGCTACCGCTCGAAATCCTGGGATGAGTTTGCGGCGCCCGGTGCGCCGCAAATGGATATCATCATCACCGTCTGCGACAATGCCGCCGGCGAGGTCTGCCCGATCTGGCCGGGGCATCCCTCGACGGCGCATTGGCCCTATCGCGATCCGGCGGCGGCCGAAGGAACGGATGACGAAATCCGCGCCGTGTTCGAGGATGTCTTCCGCGAAATCCGCGCGCGCATCGACGCCTTTGCTGCGCTTCCTTTCGACACTCTTGACGATGAAAACCTCAAGGCGCGGCTGCGCGCGCTTGGCGAAACCTCTGAAAAGGCAAGCTGAATGTCCGCAAAAGAAAGGCCCAACCGTCTCGGTTTCCTCGACCGCTGGCTGACGCTCTGGCTGCTCGCGGCAATGGCGCTCGGCACGGTTCTCGGCAGCTTCGTCGATGGCGTACCGGCGCTTCTCGACAGTCTCTCGATCGGCAGCACCAATCTGCTGATTGCGGCGGGCCTCTTGCTGATGATGTATCCGCCGCTCGCGCGGGTCCGCTATGAGGAATTGCCGCGCATCTTCGAGGACCGCAAGGTGCTGGCGCTTTCGCTGGTGCAGAACTGGCTGATCGGGCCGGTGCTCATGTTCGCGCTCGCCGTCATCTTCCTGCGCGACGAACCGGCCTATATGACGGGCCTCATTCTCATCGGCCTTGCGCGCTGCATCGCCATGGTGATCGTCTGGAACCAGCTTGCGCGCGGCAGCAACGAATATGTCGCGGCACTCGTCGCCTTCAACAGCCTGTTCCAGCTCATCTTCTTCAGCGTCTATGCGTGGTTCTTCCTCTCCGTGCTGCCGCCCCTTTTCGGTGTCGAGGGGCAGGTGCTCAATGTCGGCTTCTGGACCATTGCAGGCGCGGTCTTCCTCTATCTCGGCGTGCCCTTCGCGGCGGGGTATCTCACGCGGCGCTGGCTCCGCCCGCGCATCGGCGCGAACGCCTATGACAATGGTTTCGTGCCGCGCATCGCGCCGCTGACGCTCGCCGCCCTCTTGTTCACGATCTTCGTGATGTTCGCGCTCAAGGGCGAGGCGGTGCTGGCGCTCCCCTTCGATGCGGTGCGGATCGCGGTGCCGCTGGCGCTCTACTTCTTCATCATGTTCATGGTGAGCTTCGCGATGAGCAGGCTTCTCGGCGCCGACTATCAGCGCACCGTGTCGCTCTCCTTCACGGCGGCGAGCAACAATTTCGAGCTGGCGATTGCGGTCGCCATCGCCGCCTTCGGCATTGCTTCGCCGGTTGCCTTCGCAACCGTGATCGGGCCGCTGGTCGAGGTGCCGGTACTGGTCGCGCTGGTCAGCGTCGCGCTCTGGCTTCGCACCCGGTGGTTCAAGCGGGAGATGGCGCAGCAATCCGCCGACTGAGACAAATGAAAAGGCCCGCGCCGTGAGGCGCGGGCCGGATCGTGACGATCTGGAAGTAAAGCGGATTACTGCGCCACTTCCTCTTCCACTTCTTCCGCAGCGTCTTCAGCGGCGGCTTCGGCCTCTTCCGCCGCGTCGGCGGCAGCCGCTTCCGTGTCTTCGGCGGCTTCTTCCGTCGCGCCGAACGCATCGTCAATGGCTTCTTCGGTTGCCCCCATGGCGTCGCTTGCAGCGTCGCCCACCGCGTCCATCGCATCGGTTGCGGCCTCACCGGCCTGATCGACGGCATCGCCGACGGTCGTGTCGTTGCCGCCGAACTGCTGCCAGGCAATCACGGCCACCACGGCGATGACGATGATGGCGATGGCGGTCTTCATGAAGTTGGACATGATCTGTTCCTCTTGGCGTCATTTCGCCCAGTGTTTCACCCCGGCCGCAGGTTCCCCCGCGGCCTATCAGGCCCCCCGCTTGTTGCTCTCCCACGGATTAACAGGCGCCCAGCCGCAATGTTACGGATGATTTGGCGCAAAATGCCACAGTGAAAGGCTCGTTATCGGAAATCTTTTCAGATTGTTGACGCTGGGGCACGGCCGGAACGTAGGCGGAACATACGCGCGAACGGGCCGAAGGCCCGAGCAGGCCTTGCCGTTCGCGCGGGCGGCGGGCTAAACAGGCACGGCTTTTTCATTCAAAGGGAGACGCGGCGGCGCAAGCGGTTCGCGGGCAAGGGCTATGGCCAAGGATCTCACGCATTTCATCGGTGGCGCCCATGTGCCCGGCAAAAGCGGCCGTTTTCTCGATGTGACGAACCCGAATACGGGCGAGGTCACGGCGCGCACGCCGCTTGCGAGCGCGGCGGAGCTTCGCGCCGCGGTCGAAGTGGCGGCGAAAGCCTTTCCCGACTGGGCGGCCACCAATCCGCAGCGCCGCGCCCGCGTCATGTTCGAGTTCAAGCGCCTCCTCGAAGCCAATATGGACGAGCTTGCCCATATGCTCTCCGCCGAACACGGTAAGGTGATCGCGGATTCGAAGGGCGACATCCAGCGCGGCCTCGAGGTGATCGAGTTCGCCTGCGGCATCCCACATCTGATGAAGGGTGAGTTCACGGAAGGCGCCGGCCCCGGCATCGACATGTATTCGATGCGCCAGGCGCTCGGCGTCTGCGCCGGCATCACGCCGTTCAATTTCCCGGCCATGATCCCGATGTGGATGTTCGGCGTCTCGGTTGCCTGCGGCAACACCTTCATCGTGAAACCGTCGGAGAAAGACCCCTCCGTGCCGCTCCGCCTTGCCGAACTCTTCATAGAAGCAGGCGCGCCGGCGGGCGTTCTCAATGTCGTCAATGGCGACAAGGAGGCGGTCGATGCGATCCTCACCGATCCGGCGATTCAGGCCGTGAGCTTCGTCGGCTCCTCCGACATCGCGCAATATGTCTATGCGACGGGCGCGGCGCACGGGAAACGTGTGCAGGCGATGGGCGGCGCGAAGAACCACGCGATCATCATGCCCGATGCCGACATAGACCAAGTGGTGAACGATCTCATCGGTGCGGGCTATGGTTCGGCGGGCGAGCGCTGCATGGCGATCTCCGTTGCCGTGCCGGTCGGCGAGGAAACGGCGAACCGGCTCGTGGAAAAGCTCGTGCCGCGCGTGCAGGCATTGAAGGTCGGTATCTCGACCGCCGCCGACAGCGATTACGGTCCGCTCGTCAGCAAGGCCCATCTCGAAAAGGTGAAGTCCTATATCGAAATGGGCGTGAAGGAAGGCGCGGAGCTGCTCGTCGATGGCCGCGGCTTCAAGCTGCAGGGCTATGAAGGCGGCTACTTCCTCGGCGGCTCGCTCTTCGACCGCGTGACGCCCGACATGGAAAGCTACAAGCAGGAGATCTTCGGCCCTGTGCTGCAGATCATGCGCGCCAGGGATTTCGACGAAGCCGTGTCGCTGCCGACCACGCATCAATATGGCAATGGCGTCGCGATCTTCACGCGCAACGGCGATGCGGCGCGCAGTTTCGCCTCGCGCGTCCAGGTCGGCATGGTCGGCATCAATGTGCCGATCCCGGTGCCGCTCGCCTATCACACCTTCGGCGGCTGGAAGCGTTCCGCCTTCGGCGATACGAACCAGCACGGGCCCGAAGGCGTGAAGTTCTGGACACGGATCAAGACGGTGACGTCGCGTTGGCCGAGCGGGCTGGCGGAAGGGTCATCCTTTGTCATTCCGACCATGAAATGAATTTCCGCACCGTTATTTGGTTGGGCATCTGTTGCAAAAATGGCGCTTCCATTATGGAGGCGCCATTTCCATATGGAGCGCAAATCTTCCGATGGAGACGGCAATGACGGAACACGCAATCGACCTCGACGCCTATTTTTCCCGTATCGGCTATGACGGCCCGCGCACGCCGACGCTCGATACGCTGAAAGCGATTCACTACGCCCACGCCCTTTCGATCCCCTTCGAGAATCTCGACGTGCTGGCGAAAAGGCCGATCAATCTCGATCTCGCCTCGCTGCAGAAGAAGCTGATCGCAGACAAGCGCGGCGGCTACTGCTTCGAGGTGAATGCGCTTTTCGCGGCGGTGCTGGACGCGCTCGGTTTCGATGTCACCACGCTGATCGGCCGGGTGCGCTGGATGGCGCCGGAAGAGGCCGATACGGCGCGTCTGCACATGCTGATCCGGGCCGATCTGCCCGAAGGCCCCTATATTGCCGATGTCGGCTTCGGCGGGCTCACCATGACGGGGCCGATCCGTTTCGAAACCGGCATCGAACAGCAAACGCCGCATGAGCCGCGCCGGCTGCTGACCCATGACGACGGGTTCGAACTGCAGGCGAGGATCGCGGGCGACTGGACGCCGATCTACCGCTTCACGCCGGAGCCGCACCGCCGCAGCGACTACGAGGTTGCGAACTGGTACACCTCGACCCATCCGACTTCGATCTTCGTCCAGTTCCTGATGGCCGGGCGGCCGCAGGAGGGCAAGTGGCTCTCGCTCTTCAATCGCGATTTCAAGATCCGCGGTCTCGACGGCAAGGCAGAGACCCGCAAACTTGAAAGCGTGGACGAAATCGCCGAGGTGCTTGACACATATTTCGGTATCCAGCTTTCGGAGGAAGACAAGGCGCTGGCGCTTGCGCCCTATTTCGAGCAGTGGCGGGCGATGGGCTGAGCGCTGAAAGTTTCCGGGTGAAAGGCGGGCCGTTTCGCGTTATGTGCTTGCGGGACATTCCCTTTTCCTGCGGCCCGCCGAACCAGCATGACCTCCGGTCCCCTTCCTGCCTATCGCGAGAAGATCGCCCGCGGCGAAATCGCCGAGGACGCGGCGCAGGCGCATGTCGCGGCGCGGCTGCAGCATCTGGCGGATGAGCTGGCCGAATGGCGGCCGGGCCAGAAGGCGGGGCCCTTTTCGCGCTTCGGCTTCGGCAAGAAGGTCACACCGCCGGAAGGGCTTTACATCTGGGGCGGGGTCGGGCGCGGCAAGTCGATGCTGATGGACCTGTTTTTCGAGACGGTGACAATCGCGCCGAAGCGCCGCGTCCATTTCCATGCCTTCATGCAGGAGACGCATGAACGTATCTTCGAGTGGCGGCAGAAGGAAAAGGCGGGAACGGTGAAGGGCTCCGATCCCATTCCGCCGATCGCCGAAATGGTCGCGCGCGAGGCAGCGCTTCTCTGCTTCGACGAATTCCAGGTGCATGACATTGCGGATGCCTCGATCCTCGGGCGGCTCTTCGCGCAGCTTTTCGAACTTGGCGTCGTCGTCGTCGCGACATCGAACCGCGCGCCGGACGGGCTCTATGAGGGCGGGCTCAACCGGCACCGCTTCCTGCCCTTCGTCGATCTCGTGAAGACGAAGATGGATGTGCTGCATCTCGACAGCGCGACCGACTACCGGCTCGACCGCATCCGCGGGCTTCCAGTCTATCACACGCCTCTCGGCTCCGCGGCGGATGCGGCGCTCGACGATGCGTTCGAGAAACTCACCGATGCCGTGCATGGCGAGCCTATGACGCTGTCGCTCAAGGGCCGCGCCGTCGAGGTGCCGGAAGCGATGCATGGTGTCGCGCGGTTTTCCTTTTCGGATCTCTGCGCGCGGCCGCTCGGTGCAGCGGACTATCTGAAGATCGCGCAGAGCTTCCACACGGTCATCATCCGCGATGTGCCGGTGATGGGGGCGGAGCGGCGCAACGAGGCCAAGCGTTTCGTGACGCTGATCGACGCGCTTTACGAGGCGAAGACGAAGCTCATTCTTTCGGCCGAAGCGCCGCCATCGTCGCTTTATGAAAAAGGCGATGGCGCCTTCGAATTCGAGCGCACCGTGTCGCGGCTGATGGAAATTCAGAGTGCGGATTACATCGCGCTCAGAAGCGCGGACTGAGCGCTCAGAGCCCCATATAGGGCGAATGGGCAGGGCGCAATCCGAGGCTTGTGACGGGCGCCTGTCCCGGCGTGGCTTCGGCCATCTGCCGCTCGGCACCGGCGTCCGGCTTCATGTCGAGGTCATAGGCCCAGGACTGGCCGAAGGTCGCCGACATCATGCCGAAATGGATGGCCTTTTTCGGTGCGTTGCGCGCTTCGGCGCGGGCGATCTCGAGTGAGAATTCATGTGCTGCATGGCGGTTCACCGGCGCGAAGCCGAGAACCAGCGGATCGAGATCGGCGGCGGCGACCTGGGTTTCGGCCTTCGTGCCGTCTTCACGTTCGAGAAGCGCAATCAGCCCGCCGAAATCGCCCTTTGTCGCTTCCGAGCCCCGGTCCTCGCAGAAGGAGCGGCCTTCGCGGAGCGCGGCCTCGAGGAAGCGGCAGTCCTTGCCGGTCAGCGCCGAGAGCGCATGCTCGCCAAGGTCGCGGCCGGTCATGATGGAGGAGGAAATACCTGCAATGGTCAGCACTTCGGCGACGGTGAGCGCGCCAATCGCGGGTGCGGCGCAGCCCGGCAGGGCGAGAAGCCCGGCGCCCGCGGCCAGAAGAAGCACGGAATTTCGCGCTTTCCGCGCGCCATCGCGGCAAACAGCCCACAAATTCGTCATGTCATGCCCCCGGTACAAACAGCTTCCGCCTCGCGCCCCCGCTGCGATATGGCTCAACTGCTCTCTGTCACTGTGGAAAATCATGGGGTTCACCGACCGCCTGTGTCAACGCGAGACACAATTCGTGGTTAATACCGGTAAAGCATTAACTTCGGCTTAAAGCGGGCTCTCCGTTGCGGCGGGCGCGGATTCACGCTACTAGGCAGCCGGATTAACCACGGCGCAGGCATTTCGGAGGCTTCAACACCATGGCGCGCAAGAAAATCGCACTTATCGGCGGCGGCCAGATCGGCGGTACGCTGGCTCTCCTCGCGGGGCTCAAGGAGCTCGGCGATGTCGTCATTTTCGATATCGCGGAAGGCCTGCCGCAGGGCAAGGCGCTCGACCTCGCGCAGACCTCGCCGGTCGAGGGCTACAATGTCGGCCTGTCCGGCGCGAATGACTACAAGGGCATCAAGGGTGCCGATGTCGTGATCGTGACGGCGGGCGTGCCGCGCAAGCCCGGCATGAGCCGCGACGATCTGCTCGGCATCAATCTGAAGGTGATGAAGCAGGTTGGCGAAGGCATTGCCAAATTTGCGCCGAATGCGTTTGTCGTCTGCATCACCAACCCGCTCGATGCGATGGTCTGGGCGCTGCGCCAGTTCTCCGGCCTGCCGCACCACAAGGTTGTCGGCATGGCGGGCGTTCTCGACAGCGCGCGCTTCCGTTACTTCCTCTCGGAAGAGTTCAACGTGTCGGTGGAAGATGTGACGGCCTTCGTTCTCGGCGGTCATGGCGACACGATGGTGCCGCTGGCGCGCTACTCGACGGTTTCGGGCATCCCGCTTCCCGACCTCGTGAAGATGGGCTGGACCACGAAAGAGAAGCTCGAAAAGATCATCCAGCGCACGCGCGATGGCGGTGCGGAAATCGTTGGCCTCCTGAAGACAGGCTCCGCCTTCTATGCACCGGCCGCGTCCGGCATCCAGATGGCCGAAGCCTATCTGAAGGATCAGAAGCGCGTTCTGCCCTGCGCCGCCTATCTCAACGGCGAATATGGCGTGAAGGACATGTATGTCGGCGTGCCGGTGGTGATCGGTGCGGGCGGCGTCGAGCGCATCGTCGAGATCGACCTCAATGCCTCCGAGAAGAAGCAGTTCATGGGCTCGGTCAATGCCGTGAAGGGCCTTGTGGACGCCTGCAAGAAGATCGACCCGGCGGTTGCCAAGGGTGCGGCTTCCAAGGGCAAGGCGCCTGCGAAGAAGAAGTAATCCGGCTTTCCGGGCGATGCGGGAAGGGCGGACTTCGGGTCCGCCCTTTTTTATTGGCATCATAAGTGTCAATATATCTTGATTGCCAGGGGCGAAGCGCCTATTTAATGTTTTGCATTAATACTGGGCGGAAGGGGAGAGTTGGCCATGAAGCGTCTGATTGCGGCTGCGGTGGTGGCGGTGCCGGTTCTGCTTGCGGCAGGTTTCGCCACGGTCTGGTTTTCACCCTCGGCGCAGGACGCGATGCTGCGGCGGGTGGTGGCGGCCAATATGGCTTTCAACGATGCCGTGCTCGACCCGGAGGCGCTTCATGTCGTGCTCTGCGGCACGGGCTCGCCCATGCCCGATCCCGACCGCGCCCAGTCCTGCGCCATCGTATATGCGGGCGAACATGTGTTCGTGGTCGATGCCGGGCTTGGCGGCTGGGACAGGCTTGCCGCTTTCGGCCTGCCGGTCGGCAATCTCACCGGCGTCCTCATTACCCATTTCCATTCCGACCATATCAGCGGCCTGCCCGATATCGCGCTCAACAGCTGGGCGTCGGGCCGGAGCGAGGCGCTGGCGGTCTATGGGCCTCCCGGCGTCGAGACGGTGACGGCGGGCTTAGACCTCGCCTATTCGCTCGATGACAGCTACCGGATCGCCCATCATGGCGAGGATTTCTTCTCCGCCGAGGGCGCGAATTACCGGCCCGTCACGGTCGAGGTGCCGGACCGCGACACGGGCGTCACCGTCTTTGACGATGCGGGCGTAACGGTCACGGCCTTCCGCGTCAGCCATGAACCGGTCGATCCCGCCTATGGCTTCAGGATCGACTACAAGGGCCGCTCGGTCGTCTTCAGCGGCGACACGAAGGAAGACAGCAATGTCACCGTGTTCGGTCAGGGCGCGGATGTGATGATCCATGAGGCGCTCGCCGCCCACATGGTCGATCTGCTGGGCGAGGGTTTGGCCGCGCGCGGCGACCGCCGCTCCAAGGTCATGTATGACATCCAGGACTATCACGCGACGCCGGTTCAGGCGGCGGAGGTGGCGAACGAGGCCGGCGCGAAGCTCCTCGTCTATACGCATATCGTGCCGCGGCTGCCGAACGCGCTCGCCGAGCGGGTCTTTCTGCGCGGCGTCTCCGATGTCAGGAAGCGGGGCGTGATGATCGGCTATGACGGGCTTTATCTCCGTCTTCCGGCGGGCTCGGAGAAGATCGAGACGATCGATCTGCGGTGACGCAGCGTCACCGCTACCGCCTTGGTGCAACTGAGTTTTCTGTAAGCGAAAGTTCCGGTTTCCAAGGGCTTTTCGATCCCATCTGCCGGTTGCGCCCGCCCGCTCGGGTGGTATAACTCGCAGCCAACCGACTTAGCTATCGGGGCTATCGGACGAATTTTCCTTTGGCGTCGCGGTTTCCCGCGCCGCTCTCCAGCCGGACGGTTTTTCATGAATATTCACGAATACCAGGCCAAGGCCGTGCTCGCGAAGTACGGCGTGGCGGTGCCCCGCGGACATGCGGCGTTCACGCCCGAAGAGGCCGTTCAGAAAGCCAACGAACTGGGCGGCCCGGTCTGGGTCGTCAAGGCGCAGATCCATGCAGGCGGCCGCGGCAAGGCCGGCGGCGTCAAGGTGGTGAAATCGGTCGCAGATGTCGAGAAGGAGGCCAAGCGCCTCATCGGCTCGACGCTCGTCACGCATCAGACCGGCCCCGAAGGCAAGGAAGTGCATCGCCTCTATATCGAGGAAGGCTCCTCGATCGAGCGCGAACTCTATCTCTCGGTTCTCGTCGACCGCGCCACCTCGCGCATCTCCTTCATCGCCTCCACCGAAGGCGGCATGGACATCGAGGAAGTCGCTGCGAAGACGCCCGAAAAGATCCTCAGCTTCTCCGTCGATCCCGCATCCGGCATCAGCAGCTTTCATGGCCGCAAGGTCGCCTATGCGCTCGGCCTCGAAGGTGATCTGAACAAGCAGGGTGTGGCGCTGATCGAGAAGCTCTACAAGGCCTTCGTCGCCGAAGACATGAGCATGCTCGAGATCAACCCGCTCGTCGTCACGGGCGAAGGCAAGCTTGTCTGCCTCGACGCCAAAGTGAACTTCGACTCGAACGCGCTTTACCGTCACAAGGACATCGTGGAACTGCGCGACCTGACGGAAGAAGATCCGTCGGAAGTCGAAGCGTCGAAATACGACCTCAACTACATCAAGCTCGACGGCAAGATCGGCTGCATGGTGAACGGTGCCGGCCTTGCGATGGCCACGATGGACATCATCAAGCTTTATGGTTCGGAGCCTGCGAACTTCCTCGATGTGGGCGGCGGCGCGACGAAGGAGAAGGTTACGGCGGCCTTCAAGATCATCCTGTCCGACCCGAGCGTCGAAGGCATCCTCGTCAACATCTTTGGCGGCATCATGCGCTGCGACATCATCGCGGAAGGCGTCGTCGCCGCCGCGAAGGAAGTCTCGCTCAGCGTGCCGCTGGTGGTTCGCCTCGAAGGCACCAATGTCGAGCTCGGAAAGAAGATCATGGCGGAATCGGGCCTGCCCATCATTTCCGCGGACAACCTCGCCGATGCGGCCGAGAAGATCGTCAAAGCCGTGAAGGAGGCCGCATAATGTCCGTTCTCGTCGACAAGAATACCAAGGTCATCTGCCAGGGCTTCACGGGTAATCAGGGTACGTTCCATTCGGAACAGGCGATTGCCTATGGCACGAAGATGGTTGGCGGCGTGAGCCCCGGCAAGGGCGGCTCGAAGCACCTCGATCTGCCGGTCTTCGACACGGTTGCAGAAGCAGTCGAGAAGACCGGCGCGACGGCGAGCGCCATCTATGTGCCGCCGCCCTTCGCTGCGGACGCGATCCTCGAGGCGATCGATGCCGGCATCGAGCTTGCCGTCTGCATCACCGAGGGTATTCCGGTGCTCGACATGGTGAAGGTGAAGCGCGCGCTTTCGGGCTCGAAGACGCGCCTCGTCGGCCCTAACTGCCCGGGCGTCATCACGCCGGGCCAGTGCAAGATCGGCATCATGCCGGGCCATATCCACAAGCCGGGTTCGGTCGGCATCGTCTCGCGTTCGGGCACGCTCACCTATGAAGCGGTGGCGCAGACGACGGCGGCGGGCCTTGGCCAGTCCACCTGCATCGGCATTGGCGGCGACCCCGTCAACGGCACGAATTTCATCGACTGCCTCGACATGTTCCTCGGCGACCCCGACACGCATTCGATCATCATGATCGGCGAAATCGGCGGTTCGGCCGAAGAAGACGCTGCCGAGTTCCTGAAGCAGTCCAAGGTGAAGAAGCCGGTCGTCGGCTTCATCGCCGGTGTCACGGCCCCCCCCGGCCGCCGCATGGGCCATGCCGGCGCGATCATCGCGGGCGGCAAGGGCGGGGCGGGCGACAAGATGGACGCCATGCGCTCGGCGGGCATCACGGTCGCGGCTTCGCCTTCGGCGCTCGGTACAACGCTGGTCGAAGTGCTGAAGAAGTGAGGCAGGCTGCCTTTCTCGAAGCTCCGGCGGGGCTTCCGGTCATCCGGGAGCCCCGTTTGACGTGAAATCGGCTCTATCGGCCGGTGGACGGTGTAAATCCGTCATTGATTTCCTATATCGTTAAGGAAATCCAAGGGGTTTGAGGGCGATGCTGGCTCTGTTCCAGCATGTGCCTTCAGGGCAAATCCCATTGACGATGTGTTGCCTCTGTGGCAACTTCCTTAACCATGAAACTCACCGACTGGCTTGAATCGAACAATCTGACGGCAAGCGCCTTTGCCGAGCAGCTGGGTGTGTCCGTTTCCACGGTCACACGCTGCATGAACGGCCAGCGCCGGCCCGAATGGCAGACCCTGGACGCCATTTTCAAGGCAACCTCGGGCCAGGTGACGCCCAATGACTTCCTTTCCGACGATGCGGTGCTTCCTGAAGCGGCTCCGGCTGCTGCGAAGTCCAATGGACAAATTCCGATGAGCAATGACGGTGCGAACGACCGCTTCGAGCGGACGTCTTTCCTCTATGGCGCCAATGCGATCTTCGTCGAAGAGCTTTATGCGCGCTTCCAGAACGATCCCAATTCGGTGGATGAGGACTGGAGGGACTTTTTCGAGGGCCTCGGCGACCGTAAGGAAGACGTGCTGAAGGAAGCGAAGGGCGCCTCCTGGAAGCGGGCCGACTGGCCGCCTGCCGCGAATGGCGAGCTTGTGAGCGCGCTTGACGGCAATTGGGGCGAGACGGGCGCCGACACGGCGAAAGTGCGCCGGAAGATCGAACAGCGCAGCCCCGGTGCCAGTCAGGAAGATATCCGCTCGGCGACGCTCGATTCCGTCCGTGCCCTGATGATGATCCGTGCCTATCGTATTCGCGGCCATCTCGATGCCGATATCGACCCGCTTCAGCTTCGCCCGAAATCGCAGCACCCCGAGCTGCAGCCGGAAAGTTACGGCTTCGGCCCGGACGACCTCGACCGGCCGATCTTCATCGCCAATGTGCTGGGTCTGGAGACGGCTACGGTTCGCGAAATGCTCGATATTCTTCGGCGTACCTATTGCGGTACACTCGCCGTCGAGTTCATGCATATCGGCGATCCGGAAGAGAAAGCCTGGATTCAGGAACGCATCGAAGGGCCGGACAAGGAAATCGCCTTCACAGACATGGGCCGTTCCGCGATCCTCGACAAGCTGATTGCGGCGGAAGGCTTCGAGAAGTTCTGCAGCGTCAAATATGTTGGCACCAAGCGTTTCGGTCTTGATGGCGCCGAAGCGATCATTCCGGCGCTCGAACAGATCATCAAGCGCGGCGGTGCGCTTGGCGTGAAGGAAATCGTGCTTGGCATGGCGCATCGCGGCCGCCTCAACGTGCTAACGAACGTCATGTCGAAGCCGTTCCGCGCCGTTTTCCACGAGTTCAAGGGCGGTTCTTCCACGCCGGAAGACGTGGACGGGTCGGGCGACGTGAAATATCACCTCGGCGCCTCGTCGGACCGAGAGTTCGATGGCAACAAGGTGCATCTGTCTCTCACCGCCAACCCCTCGCATCTCGAGATCGTCGATCCCGTGGTGCTCGGCAAGGCGCGTGCGAAGCAGGATCAGCATCACGACCGCCAGCGCGGCACCGTGATCCCGCTCCTCATTCACGGCGATGCGGCCTTTGCAGGCCAGGGCATCGTTGCCGAATGCCTCGGTCTCTCCGATCTCAAGGGGCATCGCACCGGCGGCTCGATCCATTTCATCATCAATAACCAGATCGGCTTCACCACGAGCCCGATCAACAGCCGTTCCTCGCCCTATCCCTCGGACGTGGCGAAGATGGTGCAGGCGCCGATCTTCCATGTGAATGGCGACGACCCGGAAGCGGTCGTCCATGCAGCGAAGATCGCGACCGAGTTCCGCCAGCGGTTCAACCGGCCTGTCGTCATCGACATGTTCTGCTATCGCCGCTTCGGCCACAACGAAGGCGACGATCCGAGCATGACGCAGCCGCTCATGTACGAGAAGATCAAGGACCATCCCACGACGCTGCAGATCTATTCGAAGCGGCTCGTCGATGAAGGCCTGATGAGCGCCGAGGAAGTCGATGAGCGGATTGCCGGCTTCCGTGCGCAACTTGAAGGGGATTTCGAAGCCGTCGCGACTTTCCGCCCGAACAAGGCGGACTGGCTCGACGGGCGCTGGTCCGGCCTCGGCAAGGCCGAGGGCGAGGCAAGGCGCGGCGAGACGGCAGTCGAGATTTCGAGGCTCAAGGAAATCGGCCGCAGGATCACCGAAGTGCCGGAGGGTGTGAGCGTTCACAAGACGGTGATGCGCTTCATCGAGAACCGGCGCAAGGCGATCGAGAGCGGCGAGGGCATCGACTGGTCGACGGCGGAGGCGCTGGCCTTCGGCTCGCTGCTCGATGAGGGTATCAAGGTGCGTCTCTCGGGGCAGGATTCCGAGCGCGGCACATTCGTGCAGCGGCACTCGGTGCTGAACGACCAGAAGACGGAAGACAAATACGTTCCCTTCAACAATATCTCGGAAAACCAGGCCGAATACGAAGTCATCAACTCGATGCTTTCGGAAGCCGCCGTGCTCGGCTTCGAATATGGCTACAGCCTGGCCGAGCCCAATGCGCTGGTGCTCTGGGAAGCGCAGTTCGGCGATTTTGCGAACGGCGCGCAGGTCGTGATCGACCAGTTCATCTCGTCGGGCGAGCGCAAGTGGCTGCGCATGTCGGGCCTCGTGATGCTGCTGCCGCATGGCTATGAAGGCCAGGGGCCGGAGCATTCCTCAGCGCGTCTCGAGCGCTATCTGCAGATGTGCGCCGAAGACAACATGCAGGTCGCCAACTGCACGACGCCGATGAATTATTTCCACATCCTGCGGCGGCAGATGCACCGCAAGTTCCGCAAGCCGCTGATCCTGATGACGCCGAAATCGCTGCTGCGCCATAAGCGCTGCGTGTCGAACCTGTCGGAATTCGGTCCGGGCTCGTCCTTCCATCGCGTGTTGTGGGACGATGCCGAGCAGCTGCCCGGTCAGCAGATCAAGCTTGTCGCCGACAAGGAGATCAAGCGCGTCGTGCTCTGCTCGGGCAAGGTCTATTACGATCTCTATGAGGAACGCGAGAAGCGCGGCATCAACGACATTTACCTCATGCGCGTGGAACAGCTCTATCCGTTCCCGGCGAAGTCGCTGATGACGGAGCTCGCGCGCTTCCCGAATGCGGAATTCGTGTGGTGCCAGGAAGAGCCCAAGAACATGGGTGCCTGGAACTTCATGGAACCGAACATCGAATGGGTGCTCGATCATATCGGCTCGCGTTACCGCCGTGCGACCTATGCGGGGCGTCCGGCTTCCGCGGCGACGGCCACGGGCCTCATGAGCAAGCATAATCAGGAACTCAACCAGTTTCTCTCCGAAGCGCTCAAGG
Source organism: Parvibaculum sp. (assembly GCF_046297875.1). Taxonomy (GTDB): domain Bacteria; phylum Pseudomonadota; class Alphaproteobacteria; order Parvibaculales; family Parvibaculaceae; genus Parvibaculum. The sequence continues at coordinate 1,113,853 of NZ_JBKBHD010000001.1, forward strand.
TCGATTGAGCGGCGGCGGGATACAGACGACCGGAAAGGCAGCAGACCAGATGGCGACGGAAATTCGTGTGCCCACGCTTGGCGAGTCGGTAACCGAGGCCACTGTCGCCAAGTGGTTCAAGAAGCCGGGCGATGCCGTCGCGGCAGATGAGCCACTTGTCGAACTTGAAACCGACAAGGTGACGGTGGAAGTGCCGGCGCCGTCTGCCGGTGTTCTTTCGGAAATCATTGCGAAGGACGGCGAGACGGTGGAAGTTGGCGCGCTGCTCGGCCAGATCGGCGAGGGCAAGGGCGCAGCGCCCGCACCGAAAAAGGAAGAGCCGAAAAAGGCGGAAGCGAAGGCCGAGGCAAAGCCCGAACAAAAAAAGTTTGAGGCTGCTGCCCCGTCGAAGCCCGCCGATGCGGAAGCCTCGCCTGCCGTGCGCCGCGTTGCAGCCGAGAACGATCTCGACGTCTCGAAGATCGAGGGTACTGGCAAGGGCGGCCGCGTGACGAAGGCGGATGCGGAAGAAGCCGCCGCCTCCAGGTCCTCGGCGCCTGCAGCCCCCGTTCAGGTCAAGGCGCCTGCGCCCGCCGACCGCTCGGCCGGCGAGGAGCGCGTGAAGATGACGCGGCTCCGCAAGACCATCGCGACGCGCCTCAAGGAAGCGCAGAACACGGCGGCCATGCTCACCACCTTCAACGAGGTGGACATGACGAATGTCATGGCGCTGCGCAACCAGTACAAGGATCTCTTCGAGAAGAAGCATGGCGTGCGCGTCGGCTTCATGGGCTTCTTCGTCAAGGCCTGCATCCATGCGCTGCAGGAAATCCCGGCGGTCAATGCCGAGATCGATGGCGACGAGCTCGTCTACAAGAATTACTACAATATCGGCGTGGCCGTCGGCACGGATCGCGGTCTTGTCGTGCCGGTTCTGCGCGATGCGCAGGACCTCTCGCTTGCCGGCATCGAGAAGACGATCAACGATTTCGGCCGCCGCGCACGCGACGGCGCGTTGAAGCTCGAGGAGCTGCAGGGCGGCACCTTCACGATTTCCAATGGCGGCGTCTATGGCTCGCTGATGTCGACGCCGATCCTGAATGCGCCGCAGTCCGGCATTCTCGGCATGCACAAGATTCAGGAACGGCCGATGGTCATCGGCGGCAAGATCGAGATCCGCCCGATGATGTATCTGGCGCTTTCCTACGATCACCGGATCGTGGACGGCAAGGAAGCCGTGACCTTCCTGGTGCGCGTGAAGGAAGTGCTGGAAGACCCGCAGCGCCTGCTGCTCGACCTCTGAGGTAATTCAATGGCGGATGCTTTCGACCTTGTTGTGATCGGCGCGGGCCCCGGCGGCTATGAATGCGCGATCAAGGCGGCGCAGCTCGGGCTCAAGGTCGCGGTGGTCGAAAAGCGCGACCGGCTTGGCGGCACCTGCCTTAATGTCGGCTGCATCCCGTCGAAGGCGATGCTCCATGCCTCGGAGCTTTTCCACGAGGCGGGCGAAAGCTTCGAGGGCATGGGCATCGAGGTGCCGAAGCCGAAGCTCAACCTCCGCCAAATGCTCGCCTTCAAGGACGAGGCGATCGACGGCAACACCAAGGGTATCGAGTTCCTCTTCAAGAAGAACAAGATCGAATGGGTGAAGGGCGAGGGCAGCATCGCCGCGCCAGGCAAGGTGAAGGTGGGCGGGCGCACGCTCGAGGCGAAGAATATCGTCATCGCGACCGGCTCCGATGTGGCGAGGCTGCCGGGCGTCGAGATAGACGAGAAGACGGTCGTCTCCTCCACCGGCGCACTCGAACTCGACAAGGTGCCGGGCAAGCTTCTCGTGATCGGCGGTGGCGTGATCGGGCTCGAGCTCGGTTCCGTCTGGGGCCGCCTCGGTGCGGAAGTGACGGTGGTCGAATATCTCGACAATATTCTGCCGGGCATGGATGGCGAGGTCGTGAAGAACTTCACCCGCATCCTCAAGAAGCAGGGCTTCTCCTTCAAGCTCGGCGCGAAAGTGACCAAGGTCGAGAAGCAGAAATCGGGTCTCAAAGTCACGGTCGAGCCTGCAAAGGGCGGCGATGCGGAAGTGCTCGATGCCGATGTCGTGCTCGTCTCGATCGGCCGCGTCGCCTATACGGGCGGGCTCGGTCTCGACAAGGTTGGCGTCAAGACCGACAAGCGCGGCCGCATCGAGGTCGATGCCTCGTTCAAGACCAATGTCGACGGCATCTATGCGGTCGGCGACGTGATCGCGGGACCGATGCTTGCGCACAAGGCGATGGAAGAGGGTGTTGCGCTTGCCGAGCAGCTTGCAGGGCATTACGGCGCGGTGAATTACGATGTGATCCCTGGCGTCGTCTATACCTCGCCGGAAGTGGCCTCGGTCGGCAGGACGGAAGAGCAGCTCAAGGAAGCGGGCATCGAATACAATGCCGGCAAGTTCCCCTTCACGGCGAATGGCCGCGCCAAGGCGAACAAGACGACCGACGGTTTCGTGAAGATCCTCGCCGACAAGAAGACCGACCGCATTCTCGGCGTTCACATTATCGGCGTGGGAGCCGGTGAACTGATCGCGCAGGCTGTCGTCGCGATGGAATTCTCTTCAAGCTCGGAAGATATTGCCCGCATGTGCATCGCTCATCCGACCATGTCGGAAGCGGTGAAGGAAGCCGCGCTTTCCGTCACGGGCCTTCCCATTCACATGTGAGCGGGCATATGTGCGCGCGGTTCAGCCGTGTTTGCGCCGCTCCTTTTCGGTCTGCGCCTTGTCATATACCTCAAGGAGCCGCGCCGCATCGACTTCCGTATACATCTGCGTGGTCGAGAGGCTCGAATGGCCGAGCAGTTCCTGAATGGAGCGCAGGTCGCCACCACCGGCAAGGAGATGCGTGGCGAAGCTGTGGCGCAACGCATGAGGCGTCGCCGATTCAGGCAGGCCGAGGCGGCGACGCAGATTGATCATCATGTCGCGCACCTGACGCTGGTTGAGCCGCTTGCCGCGCCCGCCAACGAAGAGAGGATCGTCTTTCGTCAGCGCGAAGGGGCAGAGCTTGAGATAATTCTCGACCGCCATGCGTGCCGCAGGCAGCACGGGCACGATGCGTTCCTTGTTGCCCTTGCCGGTGATGCGCAGCGCCTCGCGCAGGGGCGCCGCGCTCCGGTCTAGCGAAAGCGCTTCCGAAACGCGCAGCCCGCAGCCGTAAAGCAAAGTCAGAACGGCAAGGTCGCGCGCGCCCTTCCAGGGCTCGCCCTGCGCGATTTCCGCTTCGGCAAGCATTTCCTCGGCGCCTCTGACGGAAAGCGGCTTCGGCAGTGCATGGGGAAGCTTCGGCGAGCGCAGCGCCAGCGCCGAGGCGTTGGAGAGAATTTTTGTCCGGTCGAGATAGCGGAAGAAGGAGCGCATGCTCGACAGCATCCGCGCAACGGAGCGGCTTTGCAGTCCTTCCTTGCGGCGCCGACTGACAAAGGCACGGAAGTCGCGCAGCGCCAGCCGCTCAAGATCGGCAAGCGTTGCCGCGCCACCCAGATGATCCACGAGAAACTCGAAGAAACGCGTGATGTCGCGGTGATAATTGACGAGCGTTGCCACGCTCATCCGCTTCTCGCTCATGAGATGGGCATACCAGTTGCGGATTTCACCCTGAACGTCCGCAGCGGCGGGCACCGCTCTTGCGGCGTCCTCCGGCGCGGGCGCGCCGCTCAGCGGGCGGGCGGCAGGTCGAGCCATTGGCGCACGCAGCGCTCGACGACATGGGCGAGGAATTCGAGCAGGTCCACCGCCTGGTCGGGATGGAACTGTTCCGGGTCGAAGCCGCCAAGCGCGAGCAGGCCGGGCGGCGAACCGGGCGATACGTCGAGCCGTACCAGCGCCTCGGAGTGCACGTCCTCGGCGAGATTGCCATAGAGGCCGCGGCTGCCGCGCACATTGGCGGCAAGGCGGCAGCGTTCTCCCATGCCGAGAATCCGGTCGACGCCGCCGGGCTCGAGCACGCGCACACCGCGAATGCCGATGCCGGAAACGCCGTTCGCCGTTTCGATGCAGATGGTCGCGGCGCGAATACCGAGCATGCGGGCAAGGCCGTCCGGCGCGGTGACGTATTCGATCAGATGTTCGAAGCTCTTTGCATCGAGGAGCTTCAGCGCCGCGGCATGGACCTGTTCGCGCGCGATGCTGTTCAGCGAGGTCGCCTCGATGAGATCCGACTGGATGTCGCGCAGCATGCGCACCTGGCTCTGCAACCGGCCGATCATGAATTGCTGCATGTCGAGTACATTGCGGCCGGTAGATTGCGAGGGGGGCACAAGCGAGGCGATGAGGTCCGCATCATTGGCGAGAAGTTCGGGATGCTGGCGCAGATAGGCCTTCACCTCGTCGGCGGCGATGGCCGACCCTGCCAATGCGATGCGCTGCGCGCCGGTGCTGTCGTTCTGCTGGCTCATGCCCTCAGCATCCCCTCAATACGTTTCTAAAGTATTTTCTGGCCGGTCTTTTTCCAATCCGAAAGGAACATTTCGAGTCCCTTGTCGGTAAGCGGATGGGTGGCTAGCCCCTTCAGCACTGCGGGCGGAACAGTGGCGACATCGGCGCCGGCAAGCGCCGACTCCTTCACGTGGTTCGCATTGCGAATCGAGGCGGCAAGAATCTCGGTCTGGAGTGCGGGATAGTTATCGTAAATTTCCCTGATCTCGCGGATGAGTTCCATGCCATCGAGATTGAGGTCGTCGAGGCGGCCGATGAAGGGCGAGACGAAGGTTGCGCCCGCCTTGGCGGCGAGCAGCGCCTGGTTCGCCGAGAAGCACAGCGTCACATTTACCATTGTGCCTTCGCTTGTCAGCGCCTTGCAGGCCTTGAGCCCGTCCCAGGTCAGCGGCACCTTCACGGCGATGTTCTTTGCGAGGCCCGCGAGCTTGCGGCCTTCGGCGATCATCGTTGCCGAATCGAGCGCCGTCACTTCTGCGCTGACCGGTCCTTCGACGACGGCACAGATTTCCTTAACGACTTCGAGGAAGTCGCGCCCCGTCTTGGCGATGAGCGAGGGATTGGTGGTCACGCCGTCCAGAAGGCCGGTCTCGGCCAGTTCACGGATTTCGGCGACATCGGCAGTATCGACAAAGAATTTCATGCAGACTTTTCTTTTCGGTCTCGTTCCGGCGCATGCGCCCCCTGGGGGCAGTCTAGTCGAGAGGCGCGCCAAAGGCTCGCTTCTTTTGACGGGCGTGAAGCCATTGCGCAAGGCACGATCGTGGCGCTTGCTTTACGAGGCGTTACGTTGTCGTTTCGGATTAACGCAATGCGGCGGGTGAGCCGCATGAAACGGCCCGGAATAGAATGGCTTCCGAAATATCCACAGCCCGGCCTGAAGATGACGCAGTCCTATCGGGGACTGTCAGCGTCCTGATCCCGCTCGCCCTGCCGAAACCCTATGACTACAAGGTGCCGCCGGGCGTGGCGGTCCATGCCGGTTCCTATGTGGTGGTGCCGCTCGGCACACAGGAAATCGTCGGCGTCGTCTGGGGGGAGGGCTCGGGCGAGGTCCGACATAACCGGCTGAAGGCGATCACCGAGGTCATCGATGCACCGCCCATGGCGGGTGTGCTGCGCCGCTTCATCGACTGGGTGGCGCAATATACGGTGTCGCCTGCAGGCTCCGTGCTGCGGCTTGCGATCCGGGCGCCCGGTGCGCTCGAGCCGCCGCGGATGCGCACTGCCTATCGGCTTGGCAGCACGCGGCCTTCACGCATGACACCGGCCCGCCAGCGGGTGATTAAAGTGGCGGGAGACGGCTTTGCCCGCACGGTGCGCGAACTTGCCGAAGAAGCAGGCGTCTCGGACGCTGTCGTGCGCGGGCTTGTCGAGGCGCAGGCGCTTGTCGCGGTCGATATACCGACCGAGGCGCCGTTTCCCGATCCGCTTGCCGAGATAAAGAGTGTTTCGCTGTCGGCGGAGCAGCAGGAAGCGGCCACGCATCTCGTGGCCGCCGTCGAGGCACAAAAGTTCTCGGCAACGCTGCTCGATGGTGTGACGGGCTCCGGCAAGACGGAAGTCTATTTCGAGGCGGTTGCTGCCGCGCTCGTGCAGGGCAGGCAGGTGCTGATCCTGCTGCCCGAGATTGCGCTCACAAGCCAGTTCATGGAGCGGTTCGAGCGCCGCTTCGGCTGCCGCCCGGCGGAGTGGCATTCCGATCTCCCCTCGCGCGCGCGCCGCCGCATCTGGCGCGGCGTGGCGGAGGGGCGCGCCCGCGTCGTTGCCGGTGCGCGTTCGGCGCTCTTTCTGCCCTTTTGCGATCTCGGTCTCATTGTCGTCGATGAAGAACATGATGCTGCCTTCAAGCAGGAAGATGGCGTCACCTATCATGCGCGCGACATGGGCGTCGTGCGGGCCTCGCTCGGCCAGTTCCCGATCGTGCTGAGTTCGGCAACGCCTTCGCTCGAAACATCGGTGAATGTGCAGCAGGGCAAATATGATGTGGTGCGGCTCGCGGCGCGGCATGGCGAGGCATTGCTGCCGCAGGTGACATCCATCGACATGCGCAGCGATCCGCCTGAGCGCGGACGCTGGCTCTCGCCTTTGCTTGTGAAGGAAATGATGAAGGCGCTCGAGGCGGGCGAGCAGGTCATGCTCTTTCTCAACCGCCGCGGCTATGCGCCGCTCACGCTCTGCCGCACCTGCGGGCATCGTATCGAATGTCCGCAATGTTCGGCCTGGCTCGTCGAACACAGGTTCCGGCGCGAGCTTGCCTGCCATCACTGCGGATATTCGGCGCCGGTGCCGAAGGCTTGTCCTTCCTGCGGCGCGGAAGATGCGCTCATCGCCTGCGGGCCGGGCGTCGAACGTATCGCGGAAGAAGTCGCCGAGATTTTCCCCGAAGCACGCACCGTCATCGTCTCGTCGGACAATCTGCGCGGCCCCGCGGCACATGAGGAAATCTTCGCCGCCATCGAGGCGCGCGAGGCCGATATCATCATCGGTACACAGATTGTTGCCAAGGGCCATCACTTTCCCTGGTTGACGCTGGTCGGCGTGGTCGATGCCGATCTCGGGCTCGAGAATGGCGATCTCAGGGCAGGCGAGCGGACCTATCAGCTCTTGCAGCAGGTGGCGGGGCGGGCGGGCCGGGCCGAGCGGCCGGGCCGCGTCTTTCTCCAGTCCTTCATGCCGGAGCATGGCGTGATGCGCGCGCTCGTCTCGGGCAGGCGCGATGAATTTCTTGCCCGCGAGGCGCAGGCGCGCGAAAGGGTGAGCCTGCCGCCCTTCGGGCGGTTGGCCGGGATCGTCGTTTCCTCGCCCGATGCGGGGCTAGCGCAGCGCGTTGCCCGGGACATGGCCCGCATTGCGCCCCGCGCCGAGGATGTGACGGTGCTTGGCCCCGCGCCCGCGCCGATGGCGCTGCTGCGCGGCCGCACCCGGATCCGCTTCCTTGTGAAGGCAGGGCGGCAGGTCAATATCCAGGCTTTCCTCCATGCCTGGCTCGACGATTTCAAGGTGCCGAACGCGGTCCGCATCTCGGTCGATGTGGACCCCTACAGCTTCATGTGAGCCAACGGGCCGCCGCCTGCTCGTTGACGCTGCGGCAAGGGCCTTTCCGGGCCTTGCGGCATGCCCAAAATGCCGCAGGCTTGCCCATTTTCCGGGCCAGCATGTTGCGCATGCGCGGACCATGTGTTACCTAACGCCCGGCCTTCAGGGGGCTCGATTTTTGCCCTTTCGGCGGCCAAAATTAGCTAATGAATTCAAATGGTTGGCGCGAGGCTTCTGGCCGCCGCGCCGATTTCCACGAAAAAGCACAGGCGAGCGCCGCACGTGTCATCAGATCATCCCGTCTCTGGCGTGGCCGGCCGTTATGCGACGGCCCTCTTCGAACTGGCGGAAGCGCAGGGCGCGCTCGATGCCGTGGCGGCCGATCTCGGGAAGATTTCGGCCATGCTTGCGGCGAGCGAAGACCTGACCCGTCTGGTTCGCAGCCCGCTTTTCAGCGCCGACGAGCAGGGCCGCGCCTTCGCCGCCGTGCTCGACAAAGCAGGCATTTCCGGGCTGGTGAAGAATTTCGCCGGTCTCGTCATCAAGAATCGCCGTCTCTTCGTGCTTCCGGCCATGATTTTGGCCTATGGTGCCATTCTCGCCCATAAGCGCGGCGAAGTGACGGCTCAGGTCACCTCTGCCCATGCGCTCGGCGATGCCCAGGTCGAAGGCCTCAAGGCTGCGCTGAAAACCGCTACCGGACGCGACGTCAAGATCGATACCAAGGTCGATGCCGGGCTCCTCGGCGGACTAATCGTGAAGGTCGGCAGCCGGATGATCGATTCATCCCTGCGGACCAAGCTCAATTCTCTCAAGATTGCCATGAAAGAGGCCTCCTGATGGACATTCAGGCTGCGGAAATTTCCGCCATCCTCAAGCAGCAGATCCAGGATTTCGGCGCGGAAGCGCAGGTTTCCGAAATCGGCCAGGTGCTTTCCGTCGGTGACGGTATCGCCCGCGTCTACGGCCTCGACAATGTCGAAGCCGGCGAAATGGTCGAGTTCCCGGGCGGCGTGCGCGGCATGGCGCTCAACCTCGAACAGGACAATGTCGGCGTCGTTATTTTCGGCTCCGACCAGAACATCAAGGAAGGCGACACGGTAAAGCGCACGGGCGCGATCGTGGACGTCCCCGTCGGCAAGGGCCTCCTTGGCCGCGTCGTCGATCCGCTCGGCAATCCGATCGACGGCAAGGGCCCGATCGTTTCGTCTGAACGCCGCCGCGTGGACGTGAAGGCGCCGGGCATCATTCCCCGGAAATCGGTGCATGAGCCGATGCAGACCGGCCTCAAGGCGATCGACGCACTGATCCCGATCGGCCGCGGCCAGCGCGAACTGATCATCGGCGACCGTCAGACCGGCAAGACCGCCATCGCCGTCGACGCGATCCTGAACCAGAAGCCGCTCAATCAGGGCAACGACGAAAACCAGAAGCTCTATTGCATCTATGTCGCCATCGGCCAGAAGCGCTCGACGGTTGCCCAGATCGTGAAGACGCTGGAAGAAAACGGTGCGCTCGAATATTCGATCATCGTCGCCGCCACCGCGTCGGACCCCGCGCCGCTGCAGTTCCTGGCGCCGTTCGCCGGCTGCACGATGGGCGAGTTCTTCCGCGACAACGGCATGCATGCACTCGTCGTCTATGACGATCTCTCCAAGCAGGCCGTCGCCTATCGCCAGATGTCGCTGCTGCTGCGCCGTCCGCCGGGACGCGAAGCCTATCCGGGCGACGTTTTCTATCTTCATTCGCGCCTGCTCGAGCGCGCCGCGAAGCTCAATGACGACAATGGCAACGGTTCGCTGACCGCGCTGCCCGTCATCGAGACGCAGGCAAACGACGTGTCGGCCTACATCCCGACCAACGTGATCTCGATCACCGACGGTCAGATCTTCCTCGAAACGGACCTCTTCTATCAGGGCATCCGTCCGGCGGTGAACGTCGGCCTATCGGTGTCGCGCGTGGGTTCGTCGGCGCAGATCAAGGCGATGAAGCAGGTTGCCGGCAAGATCAAGGGCGAGCTTGCGCAGTACCGCGAAATGGCGGCCTTCGCACAGTTCGGTTCGGACCTCGACGCCGCCACGCAGCGTCTGCTCAACCGCGGTGCGCGCCTGACGGAGCTCCTGAAGCAGGGCCAGTTCTCGCCGCTCAAGGTCGAAGAGCAGGTCGTCGTGATCTATGCCGGTGTGAACGGCTATCTCGACAAGCTGCCGGTTTCGGAAGTGGGCCGCTTCGAGCAGGAATTCCTGCGCAACATCCGTTCGAGCCATGCCGACATTCTCGATGCGATCCGCAACGAGAAGCAGATCTCGAACGACACGGAAGCGAAGCTCAAATCCGCCGTCGAAAGCTTCTCCAAGGCGTTCGCCTGATTTCAGGCTAAAGGGTAAGGGCGTATGGCCAGCCTCAAGGACCTAAGAAATCGCATCGCCAGCGTGAAGGCGACGCAGAAGATCACGAAGGCGATGCAGATGGTCGCCGCCGCGAAACTGCGCCGCGCGCAGGAAGCGGCGGAAGCCGCGCGTCCTTATGCCGAACGCATGGACCGCGTGATGGCCAATCTCGCAACCGGCATGGCCGGCCGCGACGATGCGCCGAAGCTGCTTGCGGGCACGGGCTCGGACAAGGTGCAGCTGGTGATCGTGGCAACCGCCGACCGCGGCCTTTGCGGCGGTTTCAACTCGTCGATCGCGCGTCTTGCCCGTCAGCACATCAACCGGCTGACCGGCGAAGGCAAGGAAGTGAAGATCCTTACCGTGGGCCGCAAGGGCCGCGATATCCTGAAACGTGATTTTGCGAACCGCATCGTGAAGTCCTACGAGTTCACGGGCGTCCGTCAGATCGGTTTCGCGCAGGCCGAAGACATTTCGAAGACCGTGCTCGACATGTTCGAAGCCGGCGAGTTCGATGTCGCGACGCTCTTCTATTCGAAGTTCGTGAACGTGGTCAGCCAGGTGCCGACCGCCCAGCAGATCATTCCGGCGAGCCTGCCGGAAGGTGCGGGGGGCGCCGATCTCGGCGGCGCGGTTTACGAGTATGAACCCGAAGAAACCGAAATCCTGAAAGACCTCCTGCCGCGCAATCTGTCGGTGCAGATTTTCCGCGCGCTGCTCGAGAATGTCGCGGGCGAGTTCGGTGCCAAGATGTCGGCGATGGACAACGCCACGCGCAATGCGGGCGACATGATCAAGAAGCTGAACATCACCTATAACCGTTCGCGCCAGGCGCAGATCACGAAAGAACTGATCGAAATCATCTCGGGCGCAGAAGCGCTCTAAGACGAAAGTCGAGAGGGACGATCAGGGGGAACGCCCCGGAAGAGACGAAGACCTGTTGGAGGCCATTCGGATCGGAAGGGACGGGGAAGATGGGTAAGGGCGATGGGCAGGGCTGGCAGAGCCGCCTGCTCGGCTATGTGAGACGGCTTCTTCATCGCGTCCTGCCGGGACGCGGCGCGGGGCCGAAGGCGCTTCCGGCGCCTTCTGCGGGCAAGGCTGTGCTGCTTGAAGGCAGGGCCGAGCCGGTGGAACCCGGAAACGAGATTTTGGAACCGCAGGGCGGGGCAGAGGCCACGCCGCAAACAGACAGATGGGAAGCGTCATTTCGCTTTCCGGCACGTGAAGCAGGGATAGACAGTATGAGCAAGGCAGTCGGAACGATCGCTCAGGTGATTGGCGCCGTTGTGGACGTGAAGTTCACGGGCGACCTCCCCGCCATTCTGAACGCGCTTGAGACGGACAATGGCGGCAACCGCCTCGTCCTCGAGGTCGCGCAGCATCTCGGCGAGAATACGGTGCGCACCATCGCGATGGACACGACCGAAGGCCTCGTTCGCGGTCAGGAAGTGCGCGACACGGGCGCGCCGATCTCGGTGCCGGTGGGCGAAGGTACGCTCGGCCGCATCATCAACGTCATCGGCGAGCCGATCGACGAAGCAGGCCCGGTGAAGTCCGAAGGCACCCGCCCGATCCACCAGGAAGCCCCCGCCTTTGTCGAGCAGTCGACGGAAGCGCAGATGCTCGTCACGGGCATCAAGGTCGTGGACCTGCTCGCGCCTTATGCGCGCGGCGGCAAGATCGGCCTGTTCGGCGGCGCCGGCGTCGGCAAGACGGTTCTCATTCAGGAACTCATCAACAACATCGCCAAGGCGCATGGCGGCTACTCGGTGTTCGCCGGTGTGGGCGAGCGTACGCGCGAAGGCAACGACCTCTATCATGAAATGATCGAGTCGGGCGTGAACAAGGACCCGCGCGAGAACAACGGCGATACGTCCGGTTCGAAATGCGCCCTCGTGTTCGGCCAGATGAACGAGCCGCCGGGAGCCCGCGCCCGCGTCGCGCTGACGGGTCTTTCCGTCGCCGAGCATTTCCGCGACAAGGGCCAGGACGTGCTGTTCTTCGTCGACAACATCTTCCGCTTCACGCAGGCGGGTTCGGAAGTGTCGGCGCTTCTCGGCCGTATTCCGAGCGCCGTGGGCTATCAGCCGACGCTCGCGACCGACATGGGCGCGCTGCAGGAGCGCATCACGACGACGACCAAGGGCTCGATCACGTCCGTGCAGGCCATTTACGTGCCCGCCGACGACTTGACCGATCCGGCGCCCGCGACCTCCTTCGCTCACCTTGACGCGACGACGGTTCTCAACCGCGCGATCTCGGAAAAGGGCATCTATCCGGCGGTGGACCCGCTCGACTCGACGAGCCGTATTCTCGAGCCGCGCGTTGTCGGCCAGGAGCATTACGACACGGCGCGCCGCGTGCAGGAAATCCTGCAGCGCTACAAGTCTCTCCAGGACATCATTGCCATTCTCGGCATGGACGAACTGTCGGAAGAAGACAAGCTCGTCGTCGCCCGCGCGCGCAAGATCGAGCGCTTCCTGTCGCAGCCTTTCTTCGTCGCCGAAGTGTTCACCGGCTCGCCGGGCGTGCTTGTCGACATCAAGGACACGATCAAGGGCTTCAAGGGCCTCTGCAATGGCGATTACGACCATCTGCCGGAAGCGGCCTTCTACATGGTAGGCACGATCGAGGATGCGATCGCGAAGGCCGAGCGTCTTGCGAAGGAAGCTGCGTAAGACATCGACCGGACCAAGGTGAAAGCGAATGGCTGAGAAGCTGAATTTCGATCTCGTGTCGCCCGAACGCCTTCTCCTCTCGGAGCAGGTGGACATGGTGACCGTGCCCGGCGCCGAGGGCGACATGGGCATCATGGGAGGCCATGCGCCTGTCATGTCGACGCTGCGTCCCGGCGTGATCGGTGTGCAGGTCGAAGGCCAGCCGGAGCGCCGCTATTTCGTGCGCGGCGGTTTTGCCGAAGTGACGCCGGCCGGTCTTACCGTGCTTGCTGAACATACGGTGCCGCTCGCTGAACTCGATGCCGCAGCGCTGGCCCGCGAGATCGCCAATGCCGAGGAAGACCTTGCGGACGCAAAGTCGGACGAGGCACGGCAACGGGCGCAGGAAAAGCTCGACCAGCTGAAATCGCTTCGCGAAGTGGCCTAGGCAAAGAGTCGACGGAAATTCAGGGGCGGCCTTCGGAAACGGAGTGCCGCCCCTTTGATTTCAGGCGATTTTCAGGGTGCCTTTCCGGCAACAGGCGGCGCGTCTGCGCCGAGGCGACGCTCTTAAACCCGCCCGATTTCGAATTATATTGCTATTGTGACGACGGTCGAGACGATCGGAAAAAGCCATGAGCCGCCACTGGACGCTTGAGGATATCAGATGGGAAGACTTCGATGCATCGAAGGTCGACCCCGATATTCTGCGCGCCGTAAAGGCGGCGGCGATGGTCGAGTTCAATGCGCCCGATTACGTTACCTATCTCTGCAATGTGTTTTCCGACCGCCCGGATGTGAAGGAAGCCATCCAGAAATGGGGCGCGGAGGAAGTGCAGCACGGTCAGGCGCTGGCGCGCTGGGCGGAGATTGCCGATCCCTCTTTCAGTTTCGATGAGGCCTTCAAGCGGTTCCGCGAGGGCTATTCCATTCCGGTCGACGCGATCGAGAGCGTGCGCGGCAGCCGCGGCGGCGAGCTCATCGCGCGCTGCGTGGTCGAAAGCGGCACCTCTTCCTATTACACCGCGATCAAGGATGCGACGGACGAGCCGGTGCTGAAGCAGATCGCAGCGAATATCGCGGCAGACGAGTTCCGCCACTACAAGCTCTTCTACGATCAGTTCAACGATCTCGGCGAGGCGCCGCCCTCGATCCTCGATCGGATTCGCGTGGCTGTGGGCCGCGTATCGGAAGCCGATGATGACGAGCTTGCCTGCGCCTATTACGCAGCGAACACGCCTGCCGATGGCAGTGTGCCTTACGAGCGTGTCCGTTTCGCCAAGGCCTATGAAAAGCGTGCGCTCGGCCTCTATCGCCGTCAGCATGTCGAGCGGCTGATTTCGATGGTCGGCAAGGCGGCGGGCCTGAAGCCGCATGGGGTGTTGATGCGCCTGGTCGGATCGATCGCCTGGCGCTACTGGCGCTTCCGCAACTGGCGGCTGTCGCGCGCGGCGGTCTGACGGTTCACGACGCCGGGGCGATCCCGCCGTCATTCATCAGAACAAGCAGGGATGGCGTCTCGCCCTCCGCTGCATCGGCAAGCGCAGGCGCCGTCTTTGCGGGCGCTGCGCCAAGCGTGTCACCCGCTGCAACTCTTGCTCCCCGCCTTGCGGTGATATTGCCGAGGCCGGCAATCGTCAGCCGCTCGCCCGTTTCCGTCTCGATGATGACGACGCCGAGATAGCCCTTGAACGCGTCGGCATAGAGGATGGTCCCTGCCGCGGGGCTTGCCGCACGGCAGCCGCCCGCGACGGGTGAAAGCCCGTTCGTGCGGGCAAGCAAACAGGAAGCGGCGCCGGGCGCGGGCTTGGCGGATGGCGGCGGCTTCACGCCGAGGCCAGCAAGATCGGTGCAATAGGCGGCATAGGCATCGTCGCCTTCGATGCTGCCCGTGCCGCGCAGGCAATCGCCAAGCGCGGCAAGCGCCAGATGCGGCGGCCGGGCGAGCGGCAGGGGCGCCGCAGAGCCCGCGACGTAGGCATAGGCCTTGCTGACCGCATGGCCGGTCAGGTCACGCCGCTCCTCATCGAACAGGAACAGGCCTGCGGCGGCGGCAAGGCCCATCATGAAAAGGCGGTCGATGAAGGACATGACATCCTCCCTCTTGCAGAAAACCACGGATTTAGGCCGTGGGTGCTGCCATGTACCCCGCAAGGGCGATTCAAATCACCAATCGGAGCGGCGCGCCATTAAAACCTGTTCACGTTGACAAACACGAACGAATCATCTCTTCCATAACCACCCTGATCGGCTATAGGATTTGGTGTGGTGCTGATCGGGGTACGGCAGGGACAGGTGCGTCATGCCGTTTTCAGCCAAGAGCGATGCGGAAAATTACTGGCGGACCCGTTACGGGCGGCCGCTTGCAACGAAAGTCAGGGCCCTGCCGGACGGGATGCCCGAGGCTTACGGCGTCTTGCCGCGCGACGAGACGCCGGGCATTTATGCCGGCGGCGGC
This sequence comes from Parvibaculum sp., assembly GCF_046297875.1. GTDB lineage: Bacteria > Pseudomonadota > Alphaproteobacteria > Parvibaculales > Parvibaculaceae > Parvibaculum. Next base: position 1,128,856 of record NZ_JBKBHD010000001.1, read on the forward strand.
GCGCCGCTTTCCGGCACATCACTGCGCGATGCCGTACCGCTCGAAAAATCGGCCCGCCGCAAGAACCGTCTCACAAAAAACAGCTTTCCCTCCGCCCGTCCGCGCCGGTTGCGATACTGGTTCGTCATTCCGTTCGGCGGGCTGACGGCCGTTGCCTTCATCACCTTGCCGCCTTCTAAAAGTGGTGTGCCGCCGGAGCGGCCGGAAATTTCCTCGACGGTGCAAGGCAGCATCGCAGGCAGTCCCGCGCCCGCGCTCCAGTTCGATGCGGCGCTGCGCCAGTTTCTCGACGCGCATGAGGCAAGCCTTGTTGCGCTGCGCGGCTTCCTGCTGACCGACGGCGAGGGCTTCCGCACCGAGTGGCTCGACGCGACACTCAGAATGCAGTCGGCAATGAATGTGCTCGATGCTCATTCGGCAAACTGGACGGACGGGCAACGCCTCGTTGAACTGGTGGAAGCAAAACGGATCGTCGCGCGGCTGCTGGCCGAAGAACGCGCGGTCGCCGCCATCGTCGGTACGCCGAACCGCTATCCGGGCCTGCAGATATTCAGGGCGGACATAAGGCCGGCGCTTGCCGAAGCGCAGGACATCGCAGCCGCCGTGATGAGCGCCATGCTTGCCGTTTCCTCACCCGACAGCGTCGGGCCGGTCGGTCCCTTTGCCGCTTTCCGCGGCGAGCTTGAGACGCTGCGCGAGGATCTCGCGCGATATGTGGCAGCGCCAGCGAATGCCGGCCCTCCCGCCTCGGCGCGGGCGGAGAAGTTTGAGGTGCATCGCGAAACGCTGACGGCAATTCGTGCGGAAGCGCCTGCCGATGTCCGGCCCCGGATCGACAGGCTGATTGCCCTGATTTCCTTCACGGAGGAAAAGCTCTCGCGCATTCTCGTCCTCGAAGAAGGCGAGCGATGGGACTATGCGTCCTTTGCTTTCCGAACGAGGGTGATGCCGCTTGCATCGCGCCTCGAAGAAATTGCGGCGCGGTGGAAGGCGCCCATGTGACGCAAAATCCAAGGAGACTTTCTATGCGCCGGGCTTTGCGAGGGGGCCGAGTTCCCGCACCAGTTCCTCGTACACGCTGCGCTTGAACGGTACGATCAGATTCACCAGTTCATCGACCGGCACCCATGCCCATTCGCTGAACTCCTGATGATCGTCGGCAGCAATGTCGATGTCGCTGTCTTCACCGGTAAAGCGCATCGCGAACCATTTCTGTTTCTGCCCGCGATACTTGCCCTTGAGTGCAACACCAACGAGATGGGGCGGAAGATCATAGGTGAGCCAGTCCTTCGTCTCGCCGATGATGCGCGCCTTGTCCGTGCCTACCTCTTCCTTCATCTCGCGGAAGGCGGCCTCGGTGGCGTCCTCGCCCTCGTCGATGCCGCCTTGCGGCATCTGCCAGGTGAGGCTGGCACCCGTCAGTTCCTGTGCGCCGCCTGCACCATTGATCCGGTTGCCGGCCCAGACGAGCCCGTCACGATTGATCAGCATGATGCCGACGCAGGGCCGGTAGGGCAGGGTCTCGGGATCGACGGGCCTGCCGTCCTTCAGATGTTCGGGCATCGCCTCACTCCGCAAGTGCCGTCACCGGCACCAGCACATAACCTTCGTCCTTCAGCTTCATCGCCCATTGCGCCAGCGCATCGACCGTGACGGGGAAACCGGAAGCGACGCCGATCGCGCTGCCGCTTTCGCCGGATACTTCCGCCAGAATGTCGAGGGCGGTTGCAATGACTTCAGGGTTCTGCACCGGATCGACGATGCGCGTCGCCTGAACGGCGGGCAGGCCCGCCTCGCGCGCGAGCGCCGGTGCCAGGCTGCGCGCGGAGGCGCCATTGTCGACATAGAGAAGGCCGCGTGCGCCGAGTGCGGCAAGCACCGGCTTCATCGCCGAGGATGACGCGGTGAAGCGCGCGCCCTGATAATTCATCACGCCAGCATAGCCGGTAAAACGGCTCATCAGCCATTCGAGGCGTGAAATATTTTCGGCCGTGTTGCCGCCTGTCAGCAGCGTGTGCGGGCCGGGGTCGTTCTGCGGATAGCCGAAGGGTTCCATCGGCAGCTCCAGCAGCACTTCGTGACCGGCGGCGCGCGCCTTGTCGATCCATTCCTGCAGGCGCGCACCATAGGGCGCAAAGGACAGCGTCACCTCCGGCGGCAGCGTCGCGATCGCATGGGCGGTGGCGCTTTCGCTGATACCCATGCCGCTGACGACAAGCGCGATGCGGCGGCCCGTCTGGGTGCCTGCGGGCACGGGCCTCGCATAGACCTGCCAGGGCTTGCGGCCGTCGCGCGCGATTTTAGGCAAGGGACCGTCCGCCGTCGTCTCGACAAGGGCGGGGTCGGGCGCGGGCACGAGGGAGACGATGGCGGGCGCCCGAGATGTTGGAGCGCCGCCGCCATCCAGTGTCTCGGCGCCGACGATGCGAACCTCGCCGGAGACGTCGTGCTCCGGCTCGACATCGAGGCTGCGTGCGGCGTCGAGAAGCGCCTGCTCATCCTCGCTCAGCCCGTCCGCAACGCTCTCGGCGGTCAGGGGATCGGCCGGCGCGTCGGGCACGTCCGCCACATCCATCGCGGTCTCGTCGCCGGTATTTGCAGCCGCGGGATCTTCGAGCGCCGCAAGCGCAAGATGGACCACGGGCTCGCCCGCGAACTTGTTGTCGGAGAGAAGAAGCCAGGCCAGTGTGCCGCCATAGATCAGCGCAACGGCAGCGGCTGCGGCTGCGAGAATGCGGCCGCCGCGGAGGCCGTTTGCGTCCTCCGGTTGTCCGTATTGACCGGGGCCGGAGCCGCTCGCCGCCATTCTCGCCACCATGTTCGACATTCGTCTCCGGCCGGTTCAGCGGAGCGCGTCAGTTCGCCATTGCGCTTGATGTGCGCCCGCCGAGGAAAGCCGCGTCCTGCCTGACGCCGTTCAGAAGGTCGATCGCATAAAGAAGCTGTTTGTCGTCGGCCTTGTCCTTCGGGACAAAATTGTCGGAGCCGGCCACTTCCTCGCCATCATCGGAAGACAGGTGTCCCGGCAGCGAGCTTTCGCCGATGGCAGCAGCCTTCTTCGCCTTGTCCGGATCGGTCTGGTTCACGACGATATCGGGGTCGATGCCCTTCGCCTGGATCGAACGGCCGGACGGTGTGTAGTAGCGCGCGGTCGTGAGGCGCAGCGCGCCGTCCGAGCCCAGCGGAATGATCGTCTGGACCGACCCCTTGCCGAAGGAGCGCGTGCCGAGAATGGTTGCCCGGCGATGATCCTGCAGCGCGCCGGCCACGATTTCAGAGGCGCTGGCCGAACCGCCGTTCAGGAGCACGATGATCGGCTTGCCCTTGGTCACGTCGCCGCGACGCGCATTGTAGCGCTGCGTGTCTTCGGCGTGGCGGCCGCGCGTCGAAACAATCTCGCCGCCATCCATGAACTCATCGCTGACGGAAATCGCCTGATCGAGAAGACCGCCCGGATTGTTCCGGAGGTCGATGATGAAGCCGCGCAGCTTCGCCGCGCCGATCTCTTTCGTAAGGCTGCTGATCGCATTGTCGAGCAGGTCGGAGGTCTGCTCGTTGAACGAGGTGACGCGGATATAGCCGATATCGCCCTCGCGGTTGAACCGGACGGATTTGATGGTGATGATCGCACGGGTGAGCTTCACCTCGAAGGGCTCCTCGATACCCTTGCGCATGACGGTCAGCGAGACGGCGGAATTGGCCGGCCCGCGCATCTTGTCGACGGCGTCGCTGAGCGTCATGCCGAGGATCTGGGTGCCGTCGATATGGGTGATGTAGTCGTTCGGGCGCAGTCCCGCGCGGCTTGCCGGTGTGTCGTCGATCGGCGTCACGACTTTCACGACGCCGTTTTCCATCGTCACTTCGATGCCGAGGCCGCCGAATTCGCCCCGCGTCTGCACCTGCATGTCGCGGAAGGTCTTGGGATTCATGTAGCTCGAATGGGGATCGAGCGAGGTCAGCATGCCGTTGATGGCGTTTTCGACGAGCTTGGCATCGTCGGTCGGCTCGACATAGGCCGCCCGGACACGTTCGAAAACATCGCCGAACAGGTTGAGCTGACGGTAGGTATTCGACTCATTCGCGAATGCCCGCCCGTCCGTCACACCATTATTCATGCCGGTGATAACGGCGAAGGAAAGCAGTGTGCCGACGGCAAAGCCAGCCAGGACGGATTTATTCATTTAACCACGTACCTTTTCGTCACTCATCAACAGCCACGGACGGGGATCGACCGGGTTGCCTTCCTTCCGGAATTCAATATAGAGCGCCGGACCCGTGCCGGCCTGCTCACCCGCGTTTCTTTCGGAGGACATGTCGCGACCGGCAGGCGCAGCGCCCATCTTGCCGATCGGTTCACCGGCAAGAACATTTTGGCCTACGTCGCAATCGATCCGGTTCATGCCTGCCAGAAGTATATGGTAGCCCTCTCCCACAGATATTATCAAGAGTTGGCCATATTGGCGGAAAGGTCCCGCATAGGAGATTCTCCCGTCAAATGGGGCAACAATTTGAGCATCAGGACGTGTCGAAAGAGTTATTCCCTGCGTCTTTCCGCCGCCGGGGGCTTCGCTGCCATAAGTTTTGATGATGGCGCCGGCGGCCGGCGGCCGGATTAACCCCTTTGCGTCGGAGAAAAGCCGCGAGGAGGGCATGGCGGGGGCCGCCGCCGGGGGGCGCAGCATGGCGTATTCCCGGGAGGCGGGTTCTTGCGCGACGGGCGTGGATATCGCGGGTTCCGGCGCCGGCAGGCGCGCCGGGTCGGGCCGGGCCGCAGGCAGCCGGCTCGCTGCGCCGGCCTCAAGCCGGGCGATGAGATCGGAAAGATCGGTCGCCTGGCGGGAAAGGGCCTCTGCGCGGGCCTGTTCCGACTGCGCTTGCCTGGTCAGCCTGTTCTGGATCTCGACCTGACGGTTCAGGAGCGCCTGCAGTTCATGCCGCTCGGCGTCGAGCGAGGCCTGGGTGGCGTCGAGTGTCACGCGTTCGTCAAGTATGCCTTGCCTCAGTGCTGCGAGCTGCTCCAGCCGCTCGCGAAGTTCCCTGGCATCGGCTTGAAGTTCGGGCACGATCGCACCAAGCAGCAGCGCCGAGCGCACGGAGGCCAGTGCATCGTCGGGCCGGACGGCAAGGGCAGGCGGCGGGTGCCGGTCGAGGCGCGACAGGGCGGCCAGAAGATCGGCCATTTCGCCGCGGCGTCTTTCAAGCTGGGCGGTCAGCACCGCTTCTGCGCCCGTCAGCCCCTGAAGTCTTGCCTCGGAGTCCGATACATCGGCTTCGAATGACTGGACGCGGGCGGCAGCGCCAATCAGCTTGCGGCGCAATTCCTCCGCTTCGGCACGGGCAGCAGCGGCCTGCGCCTCAAGCTCAAGCTGGCGCTCGCGCGTCGTGTCGATCTCGCGTTGCAGGGTGTCGAGATCGCCGGGTTCCATCGTTTCCGGCCAGGCGGGGAACGGGGCAACCGAAAGCAGCCCAGCAAGGGCAATCGCGGCGATATGCTTTCGCTCAGGCACCGACCGCATCGTGCAGATCGGCCGGCAGGAGAAGCGATTGCCCGTTCATCTGGGCCGGCGCCCCGATGCCGAAAAGGTCGAGCAGCGTCGGCGCGACATCGGCCAGCGTTCCACGGGCGAGCGCGGCATGTCTGTCGCCGCCGATCATCACGAACGGAACGGGTGCGGAGGTCGTGCGGCGGAGCGGCAACCCCGTGTCCGGATCGGTCATCCGTTCCGCCTTCCCGTAGGTGCCGCAAAGAACCAGCATGCCGCCCTTCTTGTCGATCTGCGCTGCGATCTTGCCGAGGTATTTGTCGATTGCCTCGACGGCGTTCACCGTCGCCTTCAGATTGCCAGTGCTGCCGAGGACCGCCGCATTCGGAAAGCCGACCGTTATCACGTCATGCTCGCCTTTCTTGAGGGCGGCGAGCAATTCATTTGTGAGTGTTGCGGCGGCAAGCTCGGGCTTGCGCTCGATCTGCGATGCGGGCGGCGTATCGGTCACGAGTATGGTCTCGCCCGGAAAGAGAGCGGGGGCGCCGCCGCGCAGGAAGTTCGACATGGCCGCTTCGGCAATGGTTTCCGCGAGCGTGAGGTGGCGCAGCCCTGCCTCCGCGAAATGGCCGGCAAGGCTCGGGCCGAAGGATATAGCCTCGAAAAGCGGTTGTGCTTCGACGGGCAGCGGATGTGCATGCCTGACGAGCGTGTAGACGCCGGCAAGCGCGGGCGCCGTGCCGGGAAGGCCCTGGGAGGCCGGGTCGGTCAGCGCCGAGACGAGCGCATGTCCGTGATCCGGCTGCAGGTTGACGAGAAGCACGGCGTCGTCCTGGCGAATGCCGCGATAGGCGCTGCCGAGCCGGGGCGGCACGCGGTCATCGTCCAGTCCCTTGCGGTAGCATTCGTCGAGATAGGCAGTCGGGTATTCCGTATACGGCGCATCTGCCTGCGATATCGCGCGCCATACGGCGGCGAGCGCCGAGGCTTCGCCGCCTTCGTCGAAGCCGTGGGCCCGGCCGAAGACGCTGCCAAGTTCCGCGTTCTCTGCGCCCGAAATATCGTCGAGAAATTCCTGCAGATGGAAGATGCCGCCTTGCGGATTTGTGTCCTGCCCGTCCATGACGGCATGAACCCAGACCTTGACGCCCTCATGGCTGAGAAGCGCCGCAAGCACGGCCATGTAGTGCTGGTAGCCGGCAATCCGGGACGGCGTGACCATGCCGATGAGATGGACCGCGCCGCCGAGCGGCCGCACGCACGATATGATTTCGCGCAGCACAGGGTGACTGGCGATGCTGTCTGCGCCGTCGCCGGAAAAGGCCCGGGCGATCCGTGACGCAGGCGTTTCGACCGCACGCCCCGCGCCGAGCGCCGCATAGGCAGCCTGCGCATGGCCGGGCTGGCCTGCGGGCAGTCCCAGGGCTTCGCCGGAGGCGGCAAGCTCTGTGCGCGGCCAAGTTGCGGCAAGGCGGTCATAAATCGGCGTGCGCGCGAGAGCGATGGCATTGCCCTCGCGTTCTCCGCGGATTCCCCAGCCGTCCAGCAGGGCAAGGACAAGGGGTCTGACGCCGGATTTTGTGCTCATGATTGAATTGAATGTCCGCCTGGCCTTTGGGCGCGCGAATCGCGGCGACCTCTATGCGCCACGCAAACTAGTGCAAGGCTCGAAAGGTGTCTACTTGATGACGAACCATAATCAGGGGCGATGATAGGGGTGTCCCGCAAGGATCGTGACGGCGCGGTAGAGCTGTTCTGCGAGCATCGTGCGGGCGAGCATGTGGGGCCAGGTCATTGCGCCGAAAGACACGATGTGGACGGCCTTCTCGCGGATCGCAGGCGCCAGCCCGTTTGCGCCGCCGATGACGAAGGCAAGATCGGAGGTCGCATTGTCGCGCCATTCGCCAAGGCGTCTTGCGAAAACTTCGCTTGTCTCGTTCTTGCCGCGTTCATCCAGCGCGACGATGGTGGCGCCCTTCGCGGCAGCCAGCAGAAGTTCCGCCTCGCGCGCCATGAGCTGTGGCGCATCGAGCTTGCGCTTCTCCTCGACCTCGATCACCGGCCCGGCGGAAATGCCGATGGGGCGGCCAGCCGCATCGAGGCGGGAAATGTAGTCGTCAATGAGGAGCTTTTCGGGACCGGCTTTCAGCCGTCCGACGGCGCAGATGTGAACGCGCATAAATGGCCTCTCCGGCGAGGCCGGACATTTTCAGCGGAGACGGGGAGAAGCCGCGGGCGCGCCTTGAGGGAGCTATAGCCTCAGACTGCCAGCTGGTCGGCCGGAATATCGGCAGACCACATCTTCTCCAGCTTGTAGAAGTCGCGCACTTCGGGGCGGAAGACATGGACCACCACGTCGCCACCATCGATGAGCACCCAGTCGCCCTGTTTCATTCCCTCGACCTGCGCATTGCCGAAACCCGCTTCCTTCAGGCGGCGCAGCAGGTGATCGGCCACGGCGCCGACATGGCGCTGCGACCGACCGCTTGCGACCACCATATGGTCGGCAATCGGCGTCTTTCCCGTGAGGTCAATGGAAACAACATCCTCGGCCTTGTCTTCTTCCAGGCTCTCGAGCACGAGAGCGAGCATCTCAGAAGACTTGCCGGTATCGGCCGCCTTGCCCTTGCGGGGGGCGGGGGCCTTTTTCACGGCGCCGTCGGCTTTCGCCGCGGGCCTGGTCTGGACCTTCCGGTCCGTCGATTGTCTGCTCAGGAATACGCTCCTTTTTGGCAAACCGTTACTTGGGTTGGCAGGTGTGGCGCTTGGCCGCCGCTACCGTTTGAAGGATAAGCGCCACAGGGCGTCAATTCAATGACGCTGTCCCGGCGCATTCCGGCATCAGGCGCGGCTCCAGTCCGATTTCTTGCGGATTTCCGTTGCCGAATGCGGGCTTTCGGGGCCCGAAAGAAATATCAGCGCAGGCGGCGCCATGAGGGGCAGGAGCGCCGCATCGGTGCTGTCGAGTATCGCGGGGGCAAGCGCCTGCGCCGCCGGGGACAACCGCGCTTTCAGTGTGTAGCCGGGGCGCGGATAAATGGCGATCGGCACCGTCATGGCGATTTCGCGCCAGTTCCGCCAGCGCGGGAACTGCAGCATGTTGTCGGCGCCCATCAGCCAGACGAAGCGGACATCGGGATGGCGCCCGGTGAGTTCGGCCAGCGTATCCGCCGTGAAGCGGGTGCCGAGTTTCGCCTCGATGCCGCTCACCACGATCCGCGGGTCGCGCGCCAGTGTTCGCGCCGAGGCGAGGCGCTTCGCGAAGGGAGCCATGCCCGTTTCGGGCTTCAGCGGATTGCCGGGCGAGACGAGCCACCAGATGCGGTCGAGCCCGAGCGCCTTCAGGCACATCAGCGAGATGTGGAGATGGCCCTCATGCGCGGGATTGAAGGAACCGCCGAGCAGCCCGACCTTCAGTCCCGGCGTCAGCAGTTCGCGGCGCATCTCAGGGACGGACCTGGCCGCTGCCGCGCACCAGATACTTGAAGCTTGTCAGCTGTTCGACGCCGACCGGACCGCGCGCATGGAACTTGCCGGTGGCGATACCGATTTCCGCGCCCATGCCGAATTCGCCGCCATCGGCAAATTGCGTCGAGGCATTGTGCAGCAGGATCGCGCTGTCGACTTCGGCGAAGAAGCGCTCCGCCGTCTTCTGGTTGCTGGTCACGATGGCTTCGGTGTGGCTCGAGCCATATTTGCGGATATGGGCGATGGCGGTGCCAACACCGTTCACCACGCGCACGGCGATGATCGCGTCGAGATATTCGGTGTACCAGTCCTCTTCCGTCGCGGGCTTCACGCGGGCATCCGCTCTCTGCGCCGCCTCGTCGCCGCGCACTTCGCAGCCCGCATCGAGAAGTGCCTTCACAAGCGGCGCCAGATGCGTTGCCGCGCAGGCTTCATCCACCAGCAGCGTTTCCGCCGAGCCGCAAATGCCGGTGCGGCGTAGCTTGGCGTTCAGCGCGATGTTCCTTGCCATCTCGAGATCGGCCTCGCCATCGACATAGACATGGCAGACGCCTTCCAGATGCGCAAACACGGGCACGCGCGCTTCTTCCTGCACGCGGGCAACGAGGCTCTTGCCGCCGCGCGGCACGATGACATCGAGATTGCCGCCAAGGCCCTTCAGCATTTCGCCGACCGCGACGCGATCCGTCACGGGTACGAGCTGGATCGAGGCTTCGGGAAGGTTCGATGCAATGATGCCTTCGACAAGCGAGGCATGGATGGCCTTGTTGGAGCGGGACGCTTCCGAGCCGCCGCGCAGCACGGCGGCATTCCCCGCCTTCAGGCAGAGCGCGCCCGCATCCGCCGTCACGTTGGGGCGGCTCTCATAGATGATGCCGATGACGCCCAAGGGCACGCGCACACGCTCGATATGAAGTCCGTTCGGGCGGTCCCATTCGGCGATCTTCGAGCCGACAGGATCGGCCAGCGCCGCGATCTCTTCCAGCGCTTTCGCAATCGCCTCGACGCGCTTCGTGTCGAGCGCGAGGCGGTCGATCATGGCGGGCGTGAGGCCGTTCTTCTTCGCGTCGGCGACATCGAGTTCATTCGCGGCCAGAATGTCGTCAACATTGGCGCGGATGCACATGGCGGCGGCGAGGAGGGCGGCATCCTTCTGCTTCGTGGGCGCGGTCGCAAGCACGGTTGCGGCATCGCGCGCCTTCGCGCCGATGCCCTGCATCAGGGCTGCTATGTCGGTATCGCCGGTGTTGAGTTTCACGATGCTCACGGGGCTCACCCAGTCCTTGTCCTGTCGGCCGCAAAAGTATTTCAGGCGGCGTCTCTTCTTACAACTTCGCTCATTCCCTCATATGGGGCTGCATGCGGGACGTTTCACGGCTTTTTCAGCACGAGGTCGTCGCGGTGGATCATTTCGGCGCGGCCCGAATAGCCGAGCAATTCCTCGATTTCGTGGCTCGAATGGCCCTTGATGATACGGGCATCGTCGCTTGCATAGGCCGTCAGGCCGCGCGCGACTTCATGGCCTTCTGCGTCGCGCACGGTCACGGCATCGCCGCGCCCGAACTCGCCTTCGACCGCGGTGACGCCGGCGGGCAGGAGGCTGCGGCCCTGGATGAGCGCCTTCACGGCGCCATCGTCGATGGTGATCGTTCCCGCGCTCTTCAGCGAACCCGAGATCCAGCGCTTGCGCGCGGCAAAGGGCGTCGAATGGGCGGCGAACCAGGTGACGCGCGCGCCATCCTCCACGGCCTGCAGCGGTCGGAGCGTGCGGCCATTCGCGATCGCCATGCGCGCGCCGCCTTCGGTGGCGATGCGGGCGGCGGCGATTTTCGTCTTCATGCCGCCGCGCGAATAGATGCTCGCAGCATCGCCCGCCATCGCCTCGATCTCCGGCGTGATCTCGGCGACTTCCGCAATATGTTTCGCGCCGGGCAGATGCGGTGGTGCCGTGTAGAGCCCGTCGACATCGGAGAGCAGCACGAGGCAATCGGCAGAGACCATGCTTGCGACGCGCGCAGCCAGCCGGTCATTGTCGCCATAGCGGATTTCCGTCGTCGCCACCGTGTCGTTCTCGTTGATGACGGGCACGGCACCCAGCTTCAGCAGCGTGTTGATGGTCGAGCGCGCATTGAGATAGCGGCGGCGCTCTTCGGTGTCTTCGAGTGTCAGCAGGATCTGCGCGCAGGAAAAACCATAAGCCGAGAGAATTTCCTGAAAGGCATGCGCAAGGCCGATCTGGCCGACGGCGGCGGCGGCCTGGCTTTCTTCCAGTTTCAGTTTTCCGGCAGGCAGTTTCAGCGCGCGGCGGCCGAGCGAGATCGCGCCCGACGATACGATCAGCATGTCCTGTCCGCGGGCGCGCATGCGGGCAATGTCTTCCACCATGGCCTGCAGCCAGGTGCGGTTGAGCTTGCCCGTGTCTGCGTCGGTCAGGAGTGCCGAGCCGATCTTCACGACGACGCGCTGCGCTTTTTCGAGATGGTTGCTCAAGGCTGCCAGCCCTCATCTTGGTCTGTTTCTTCGGCGCGTTCTTCTGCGCGCCTTGCGCCGATCTCGTCTGCCGCAAGCCGCAATACGCTCTGTATGCCTTCGCCCGAGACGCCGGAAATCGCGAAGACCCTGGCGCCGCTTTCGTCTTCGAGGATCGCGGCCTTCTCCTCGCGCTCTTCCTCTGTCAGCGCGTCCGCCTTGTTGAGGCAGAGAATTTCGGGCTTGGCTTCAAGTCCCGCGCCATAGGCCTCGATCTCGCCGCGGATCACGTGATAGGCGTCTGCCACATCGTCCGACGTGCCGTCGATCAGATGGATCAGGATGCGGCAGCGTTCGAGATGGCCGAGAAAGCGGTCGCCAAGCCCCGCGCCTTCATGCGCGCCTTCGATGAGGCCGGGAATATCGGCAAGCACGAATGTGCGCGTGTCGACGCTGACGACGCCGAGGCCGGGGGTGAGCGTCGTGAAGGGATAGTCGGCGATCTTGGGCTTTGCCGCGCTCACCGCCGCGAGGAAGGTCGACTTGCCTGCATTGGGCAGGCCCACAAGCCCGGCATCGGCAATGAGCTTCAGCCGCAGCACGATCGTCTTTTCCTCGCCTTCAAGGCCGGGGTTCGCGCGGCGCGGCGCCTGATTGGTCGAGGATTTGAAATAGGCATTGCCGAAGCCGCCATTGCCGCCCTTGGCGAGCACGATCTTCTGACCGACTTCCGTCATGTCGGCGATCAGCGTTTCCTCGTCTTCCTCGAAGATCTGCGTGCCGACGGGCACTTTCAGAATCATGTCGGCGCCGTTCGCGCCCGACCGGTTCTTGCCCATGCCGTGCATGCCGGTCTTCGCCTTGAAGTGCTGCTGGAAGCGATAGTCGATCAGCGTGTTCAGCCCTTCGACGCATTCGGCAATGACGTCGCCGCCCTTGCCGCCATCGCCGCCATCGGGGCCGCCGAACTCGATGAACTTCTCGCGGCGGAAGCTGACGCAGCCCGCTCCCCCGTTTCCTGAACGGATATGGATTTTCGCTTGGTCGAGAAACTTCATCTCACTTCATCCGTCCGCTCGTCTGTTCCATGGCCGCGCCATGAAAAAAGGGAGATGGCGGCCCATCTCCCTTTGAATTCCCGATGGCCGCCACCTTTTGCGAGGCGGCGTTCAGCCCCTCGTTCAGTCCGCCGCTTCCGGCAGGCTGGCGGTCACGACCGACACGAAGGCGCGTTCGTTCTTGCCCTTGTGGAAGGAGACCACGCCTTCGGCCTTCGCGAAGATCGTGTGATCCTTGCCGATGCCGACATTGGCGCCGGGGTGCCACTTGGTGCCGCGCTGGCGGATGATGATGTTGCCCGGAATGACGGCTTCGCCACCGAACTTCTTCACGCCGAGACGGCGGCCGGCGCTGTCGCGACCGTTGCGGGAGGAACCGCCTGCCTTTTTATGAGCCATGTTTCTACTCCTGCCTGCCGCTTAGCCGGCGATGTCGAGGATCTTGACGAGCATCAGATCCTGGCGATGGCCGTTCTTGCGGCGGAAATTCTGGCGGCGGCGCTTCTTGAAGATCGTGAGCTTCGGCCCGCGGGTGTGTTCGACGATCTCTGCGCTGACCTTGGCGCCTTCAACGAGAGGTGCGCCGACCTTGAGCGTACCGCCTTCGCCGCCCAGCATCAGGACTTCAAGATCGATCTTGTCGCCGGCGGCGCCACCATTGCGCTCAACCTCGAGAAGATCGTCTTTCGCGACCCTGTATTGCTTGCCGCCGGTCCGGATGACTGCGAACATTTTTGATACCACCATGTAACGAAAAAGGCCCTGCGGCCGCCGGTGACAGCGGCACGGGCCGAATTGGCGCGCAATATACAGGGGGAGGCCTCGCTGTCAAGCCGCGAAGGGCCCGGAAAACCCCGGAAAAAGCCCGGAAATGCAATTGAAATCGCGGCTTTCTCAGCGCGTCCCGGCGGTTTCCTCGCCGCGCCATGTGCGCCAGACGCAAAGCCCCAGAAAATAGAGCGAAGCCGCCAGAAACGCCCAGAAGGCCAGCGGCGCGGCCTCCAGCGGCGGGCGGCCCGGCCCGCTTGCCAGCACCAGCCAGAAGGTCGAGAGCGCCCAAAGGGCCGTGATCGTGAGGGTGAGGGGCCGCCACATGCGGACCCGGAAGGGGTGGATATATTTGAAGGGCACGAAGGTCAGCACGCCGAGTACGGCAATCGCCGCCAGGTTCGCCCAAGGGCCCGTCTCCAGCACATAGATATAGAGCACCACCACGTTCCAGACGGCCGGAAAGCCCGAGAAATAAAGGTCCCCGGTCTTCATCTCCCGGTTTCCGAAGCAATAGAGCGAGGTCAGCATGATGAAGGCGGCGGCGGGGATTTCGAGGCCCGCCGGCACCAGCCCGAAGCGATAGATGAGAAGGGCCGGGATCACCGTATATGTCAGATAGTCGATCACGAGGTCGAGGACTGCCCCGTCGAAGCGCGGCGCATAGCGGCTCACATCGACCTTGCGGGCCATGGGCCCGTCCAGCCCGTCTATGATGAGGGCGGCGCCCAGCCAGAGGAGCGCCAGCCGGAGATCCCCCGCAATCAGGGCCGCAATGGCAAGAAGCGCCGTCACCACGCCCGATGCCGTGAAGGCATGGACGGCCCAGGCCGCCGCCACGCGCGCCTTCGGCGCCGCTTCGGCCCCTCCCTCTCCCTTGGTCCCCATTCCGTTCATGGGACGGGAGTCTAGCAGGCGGACGCGGCTTCACCTATGGGTGAGAAAGAGGGCGAAAGGTGGCATCTCAAGTCTTGTGCCGCGCGCGCGCGGCGTCTACATTCCGCGCCGTTTCGACCATGCGGGCGGCCTTGACGGGCCGGACGTCCTCTGCGGAGAGGTGGCTGAGTGGTTGAAAGTACCGCACTCGAAATGCGGCGTACTCGCAAGGGTACCGTGGGTTCGAATCCCACCCTCTCCGCCAGTACGCAGAAGTTCGCGACGTTTCTCCGTCCTTCGCGAGAATTCGCTGGAGCCTTCCGCAGAGCTGCGCCCACCACAATTTCCGGTGCCGGCGGTCCTCCGGCCAAGATTGGAAACCCTCAGACTCCCATCACCATCAGGATTCCCGAGGCGGCCAGCAGGACCTCAACCGTACGGATGAAGGCGGGCGTATCGAGGCGCATGACGATCCGCTTTCCAAGCCAGGAACCCGCGATGAGGGCGAGCCCGATTACGAGGCCATAAGTGAGCGTTTCGAGATCGAGCGCGGCAAGCCGGCCATAGACGGCAGACTTGGTGAGATGGACGGCAGCGGCGCCAAGCGCTTCCGTCGCCAGATAGGCGCCCTTCACCAGCCCATAGGCCAGGAAGAAGGGCGCGTTGATCGGCCCGACCGTTCCCACCACACCCGACAGCAGCCCCATGACCGCGCCGAGCGGCAACAGGTGCCATCTCTGGATGGCCATGTCATGGCGTGCGGCCAAGCGCCGCGCGGGGATCATGAGCAGGATGAAAGCGCCGAGCAGCCGATGGATGAGTGCCGCGTCCAGCCCGACGAAAATGAATGCGCCGATCGCCGCGAACGGCACCGCCCCCAGGACATACATGCGCACAGCAGCCCAGTCGGTCTCGCGCCACGAAAAGGCAGCGCGGGACAGGTTCCCGATCAGCGCTGCGACAGTGAGGATCGGTACGGCCTGGGCCGCTCCGAAGGCATAGGCGCAGATCGGCAGGAGGATGACGGCGCTGCCAAACCCGACGACGCCGCCGATCGTTCCGGCGCCAAGCGCCACAACCAGCAGCGGCAGCCAAAGCAGCGGCTCGATCATCGCGATGCCTCGGAAGGTCCCGGAGATGGGAACCGTGGCACGAGCCAGAGGTAAGCGACCATCCCGAACAGCTCGACGAGCGACTGGAACACGATCACGACCGTCGCCGTCTGCCATTGCGGCGCGAGCGCCAGCGCCAGCGGCAGCACGACGAACGAATTGCGGGTGCCGAGGCTGAAGATGAGCGCGCTGCCGGACGCGGCCGGCAGGCTGAACATCCACTTCAAAAGCAGGCCGATCAGTGCTGCGACCACCAGAAAGGCCAGGAACACCCCGGTAACCTCGCCGAGCACCGGCAGCGCGCCGACCACCGCCTGAACCTGCGACGCCGCGATCAGGAAGACGACGATGGCGAGCAGCGGCACGGGGAGCCAGCCGATCTTCCCCACCAGCTTCTGTCCGTGCGGCCGCCGCTCGGCCCAACGCTCGGTTGCCCAGGCGGCAAGCAAGGGCAGCATGATCAGCGTGGCGAATACGAGCGCGATGCGATCGGCCGCCAGCAGTTCAAGGAAGGCATTGCCCATGAAGAGCCAGAGATAGACGGGCAGCAGGCATAGCTGGACCAGCAGATTCACCGGAGTGGCAGCGATAGCCCGCCGCGTGTCGCCGCCAGCAAGATGGGTGAAGGTGATGTACCAGTCTGTGCAGGGGACCAGCAGGACGAGCAACACACCGAGCCGGATGGCCGGGTCGTCGGGCAGAAAAATCAGAAGGCCCCATACCGCCAGCGGGATCAGGATGAAATTCCCGATAAGGACGGCACACATGAAACGGCGGTCACGGAAGGCTTCAGGCAGGTGCGTCAGCGGCACCTGCGTGAACGTGGTGTAGAGCAGCAGCCCAAGTACGGGCCAAAGCACGGCTTCAAACGGGCCCGACAGGCCCTGCGCATGGCTGCCAAGTGTAAGCCCTGCAAGGATTGCGGCGAGGTAGATCCAGACCTGATGTTGTTCCAACTGTTGTCGTTTCATGTGATCAAATTCGCCTATACATTTCCGAAAGCCAATCAGAATTCTCGTCACGCGCCCGCGATGCAGCAATTTCGTTTCAGCTGGATCGATGCGACGGTCGGCCAGTGAAATCTCAAGGGGCTGACGCCGCAATGAACCAAAAGACCTTGCCGCCCAATGCAATCTGGATGGCGCTTCTGACCGGCATCCCGGTGGGCCTGCTGGCGGGCCTGATCGGGCTGGGCGGTGGCGAGTTTCGGCTGCCCATCTTGGTTCTGCTGTTCGGTATCGTTGCGAAGGCGGCGGTCCCGCTCAATCTGGTCATCAGCCTGATCACACTCGCCGGCGCGCTGGCGATCCGCTCGGCCACCCTTTCGATTTCTCCGGTCATTGACTTCAGTCACGCGGTTCTCGGCTTGAGCATCGGAGGTCTCATCGGGGCGTTCCTCGCTCCTGGACTGCTGAAGCATCTTTCCGACGATCGGTTTGGGCAGGTCCTGGCGGGTCTGCTCATGCTGATTGGCGTGATCCTGCTGGTCGAGGCCTTCGTGCCGGTACTGCCGTTGGGGCTTCTGGACCCGCGCGGGCTCGAGGGGCTCCTCGCTGGCATGGCTTTGGGCCTGATGATCGGCGTCATCGCCGCGCTGCTGGGGGTTGCCGGCGGCGAGTTTCTGATACCAACCTTCATCATCGTCTATGGAACCAGCGCCGCAGATGCGGGCACCGCCAGCCTGGTGATCTCCATCGTTGCCGTGATCGCCGGCCTCATCCGTTACCGGCGCCTGCGCATGCTGCCCGGCAGGCCGGCGATGCGTGGTATCGGATGGCCGATGGGTCTGGGGTCAATCCTCGGCGCTGTGTTGGGCGGCATCCTCGTTCCCTACACATCGGAGCCAGTCCTGAAGTTGATACTGGGACTGGTTCTCGTCGCTGCCGCCTTGAAGACCTTGTACGATCACAGTGGCTGACGCTTGAACGCAGCTTCGGCCGGCGCAATTGCGCGCAATCGCTGCGGGTCCTAGGTGTCGTCGGCCGGGCGGAGAGAAACGTCGTCCGACCTGCCGTTCATGGCGGCATCCGTAAAATGAAAAACGCCGCTCCCGGACGATCCGGGAGCGGCGCGTGTTTGTGAGCCTCGGCGTGAGCGTCAGGCTGCGAGGTCGAAGCGGTCGGCGTTCATGACCTTCGTCCAGGCCGCCACGAAGTCTTTCACGAACTTCTCCTTCGCGTCGTCCTGTGCGTAGACTTCGGCATAGGCACGCAGGATCGAGTTCGAACCGAAGACGAGGTCGGCGCGCGTCGCCGTCCATTTCGTCGCGCCGGACTTGCGGTCTACGATGTCATAGAGGTTCTTGCCCTTCGGCACCCACTTGTATGCCATGTCCGTCAGGTTGACGAAGAAGTCCGTCGTTAGCGCGCCTTCGCGGTCGGTGAAGACGCCGTGCTTCGCGCCGCCGTGGTTGGTGCCGATCACACGCATGCCGCCGACAAGCACCGTCATTTCCGCGGCAGTGAGGCCGAGAAGCTGGGTGTGGTCGAGCATCAGCTCTTCCGCCGTCACCGCGTAGTCCTTCTTCAGGAAGTTGCGGTAGCCGTCGGCCGCCGGTTCCATCACGTCGAAGGATTCGGCATCCGTCTGCGCGTCGGTCGCGTCGCCGCGGCCGGGTGCGAAGGGCACCGTCACATTGACGCCGGCCGCCTTCGCCGCCTGTTCGACGCCGAGATTGCCGGCGAGAACGATCACGTCGGCAAGGCTAGCGCCCGTTTCCTTGGCGATCGGCTCGAGGGCGGCCAGCACCTTCTTGAGACGGGCAGGCTCGTTTGCCTCCCAGTCCTTCTGCGGTGCGAGGCGGATGCGTGCGCCGTTCGCGCCGCCGCGCATGTCGGAGCCGCGATAGGTGCGGGCGCTGTCCCATGCAGTGGCGACGAGTTCGCCGGTGGAAAGGCCGGCGGCTGCGATCTTCGCCTTCACGGCGGCGACATCGTAGTCCTTGCGGCCGGCGGGAATCGGGTCCTGCCAGACGAGATCTTCCTTCGGCACTTCCGGGCCGACATAGCGAACCTTCGGGCCCATGTCACGGTGGGTCAGCTTGAACCAGGCGCGGGCGAAGGTCTGTGCGAAATACTCAGGGTCCGCCATGAACTTCTGGCAGATCTGGTTGTAGATCGGGTCCATCTTCATCGCCATGTCCGCATCCGTCATGATCGGGTTGTGACGGATGGAGGGGTTTTCGGCGTCAACGGGCTTGTCTTCTTCCTTGATGCCGATCGGTTCCCACTGCTGGGCGCCTGCGGGAGACTTCTTCAGCTCCCACTCATAGCCGAAGAGCAGCTTGAAATAGCCCATGTCCCATTTGGTCGGATTGGTCGTCCAGGCGCCTTCGAGGCCGCTCGTCACCGACTGGTTGCCGACGCCGCGCGTCTTCTTGTTGAGCCAGCCGAAGCCCTGATCTTCAAGCTCGCCGCCTTCCGGTGCCGGGCCGAGGTTGGCCGCATCGCCATTGCCATGCGCCTTGCCGACGGTGTGGCCGCCGCAGGTCAGCGCCGCGGTTTCCTCGTCGTCCATCGCCATGCGCTTGAAGGTTTCGCGCACTTCCTGCGCGGTCTTCAGCGGATCAGGCTTGCCGCCCACGCCTTCCGGGTTCACATAGATGAGGCCCATCTGCACAGCAGCGAGCGGGTTTTCCAGCGAGGCAGGCTTGTTGTCGCTTTCATAGCGGCCGCGGCCGAGCCATTCCTTTTCCGAGCCCCAATAGGTGTCCTTTTCGGGGTGCCAGATGTCCTCGCGGCCAAAGCCGAAGCCATAGGTCTTGAGCCCCATGGATTCATAGGCGACGGTGCCGGCGAAGAGGATGAGGTCGGCCCAGCTGACCTTGTTGCCGTACTTCTTCTTCAGCGGCCAGAGCAGGCGGCGCGCCTTGTCGAGGTTGCCGTTATCCGGCCAGGAGTTGAGGGGCGCAAAGCGGATATTGCCCGCGCCGCCGCCGCCACGACCGTCAGCGAGGCGGTAGGAGCCGGCGGAGTGCCAGGCGAGACGGATCATCAACCCGCCGTAATGGCCCCAGTCGGCCGGCCACCAGTCCTGGCTGTCCGTCATCAGGGCGATCATGTCCTTCTTCAACGCGGCGAAGTCGAGCTTCTTCAGCTCCTCGCGGTAGTTGAAATCCGGCCCCAGGGGGTTGGTCTTCGTGTCGTGCTGGTGGAGAATGTCGAGATTGAGGGCATTGGGCCACCAGTCTTCATTCGTGGTGCCCTTGCTCACGGTCGTGGCGCCGCCATGCATGACCGGGCATTTACCTTCGGTGCTCATCTGCCTTGTTCCTCCTTGTGCCTTGAGGGGTCCGGTCCCTTGAAGGGATCAGTTTAGAATTATTCCAATTAAAAAATACACGGTTCCACGGCGATTGCAAGCCCATCCGCGGGCATGAAGGCGCCAAGAAAAAGCCCCCGGTTCGCGGGGGCTTCCTCGCGGCGGGCCGGCATGGCGCGGGCGTCAGATGTCCTTGCGCCGGAAGCCCATATTGAAGCTGATCGAGACGCGGAAATCGTTGCTCCGGTTCGGCTGCACGGAATGCTGCAGCCAGCCGGGGAATATGAGCAGCAGTCCTTCCTTGCCGCGGTATTCCATTGCCTGGGTGTTGATCCGCGTCCGCGCTTTTACCGGGAAGGTCGCCATCACGCGCTCGCGCACGGGATCGTAGAATTCGATGTTGCCGCTCCCTTCCGGCACTTTCGCGTAGTAGGCGCCTGAGAGGATCGAATTTGGGTGGACATGGGCCTTGTTGAAATCGCCGGGCCCGTTCTTGTTCAGCCACATTTCCTGAAAGAAGAGTTCGAAGCGGTCGAAGTCGAAGGCGAGGTAATTCGCGCAGCCCGCACAGGCATTGCCGATGATGCGGCGGATCTCTGCAAGATCGTTCGAGAGGTGGAGATTGGCCGCCGAGTGCCAGCCGCCGACATTGGACCGCGTGATGGCGCCGCCATTTCTCTCCAGTTCCTCCAGAACGGACAGAATATGTGCGTTGATGCGCTGATGGTCCGGCACCTGGCGCGACCAGACAGGCGAGGGAAACCAGGTTTCGGGCATGAAGCCCGGCCGCTTCGCCTGTGCGGGCGCCGGTGATTCCTGCGGCGCCGGCACTTCCGCCAGCGCGGGCTTTGCTTCCATCTTCGCCTTCTTCTTCGATGCCGTGCTCATGCGCAGCCCCCGGAAATACAAGCGGGAATGGAGATAGTTCGTGTCGAGAATCGTGTCGGGCCCATGATGCAATCGATCTCCGTTGTATGCGGTTGTGGCCGGATCGGCCCCGGTCATCGCCTCAGACGGGAATCCTAGCGAAGCCCTTCGCCGCGCGAGGCGCTATCGCATCCGAATGGAAGGAGATCGACCTCGCCATGACCGACAAGACAAAACCCGGGAAGAAGAAGTCCGGCGCGCCGAAAGCCGCGCCCGCCGCGAAGGCGGCGTCGCCCGCCGCCGGCACACCGCCGCAATCGGCCGTGCAAAAGAACGGCACGCAGATTTCCTGTTCGCGCGGCCTGCACAATTTCATGGAGAGCAACAGGCTCAGTTTCGGCTTCACTTCTTATCAGAGCGGACGGCTCTATCTCGTCGGGCGGATGCCGCGCGGGCGCGTCAGCTTCCACGAGCGTCACTTCATGCATGCGATGGGTGTCGCCGCCACGCCGCAGCGTCTCTATCTCGGCACGCAATACCAGGTCTGGCGGCTTGAGAATGTGCTCGCTCCGGGCCAGACGCTTGATGGCTTCGACCGAAATTATGTGCCACGCAATGCGCAGACGACCGGCGATGTCGATGTGCATGAGCTTGGCGTCGACCGCAACGGCCGCGTCATCTTCGTCAATACGAAATTCTCCTGCCTTGCGAGTTTCAGCCTGACGCACAGTTTCCGGCCCTTGTGGCAGCCGCCCTTCATTTCGCGGCTTGCGCCGGAAGACCGATGCCATCTGAACGGTCTGGCGATGGAGGACGGCGAGGCGCGCTATGTGACCGCCGTCTGCCGCAGCGACGTGGTGACGGGCTGGCGCGACAGGCGGGCGTCGGGCGGCCTCATCATGGATGTGCAGAGCGACCGGATGGTGACGGAAGACATGTCGATGCCGCATTCGCCGCGGCTACACGAGGGCGGGCTCTTCGTGCTCGATTCCGGCCGCGGAAAGCTTTGCCGCGTCGATGTACAGAGCGGGAAGCGCGAGGATATTGCCTTCCTTCCGGGCTTTGCGCGCGGGCTTGGCTTTCACGGGCCTTATGCCTTTGTCGGATTGTCGCTGCCGCGCGATGGTAGCTTCTCCGGGCTCGAACTCGATGGCGAACTCGAAAAGCGCGATGCCGATCCCTGGTGCGGTGTGCAGATCATTGATACGCGCAACGGCGATGTCGTGGAATGGATCAGGCTGAAGGGCGAGGTGCGCGAACTCTTCGACGTCTTCGTGCTGCCCGGCGTCACATGCCCCAAGGCGACGGGGCTTCTCGACGGCGCGATCCGCAATGAAATCTCGATCGAGACACCGCCGAAGACATCAGCGCGGCCCGAAATGCTGCCGGAATTGCGGGAAGCCGTCGCCTGACGCGCCGCGGGACGGTGATCGCGCACCTGTCATCGTCCCGTTTCGCATCCATTTCACGTGCCGAAATGAATCGATCTCAATCTTCCGGTAACGCGCGCAATGATGCGACTTCAAGGCTATCCGCGCATTTCCGCCGAAAATTCGCTTAATGTGCGATGCGTATTCGTTAAGCCGGACAGTCTCTCCGGAATGGAGGAAAAGCATCCACCTAATTGGCTGCAACTTGAGTGGAGTGGCCCCCGTCGCTCGCGCAGTCTCTCTGCCGAATTGACTCTTTTGGGGGCCTCCAATGACGAAGCGTATCCGCCGCAGCAACTCCGACAAGACACGGCGTATCGACGACAGGCTGATCGGCTCGGCCTATTCCTATTATGGCGGTGTCGTGCGGACGTCCGGCGAGGCGAAAACGCCCCACGGGCTCAAGCGCGTTTTCGCGGCAGCGCTTCTTTCCGGCGCGTCGGTTCTCGCGGTCGGCCTCGCCGGCACAGGCGCGGCAAAGGCAGGGTCGTGCAATACGATCGGCACCCAGGTGATCTGTACGGGCGCATTCGATGAGTCGGTGCAATATACCGGCGTCGAGGATCTGACCGTCACGCTCGGCGCCGGCTCGGTGATCGATACGACGGACGAAACATCCGAAAACGATTTCGACAATGCCGGCATTCTGGTGACGGGCGACGGCACTGTCGCCGTCGTCAATAACGGCTCCATCCTCACCGGCGACAATCTCTTCTACAACGAAGAGGTCTCGTACTTCGGCGGCTATCGCCATCACGGCATCGCCGCCTATTCCGACGACGGCAATGCCTCGGTCCAGAATTCCGCCCAGGGCACAATCGTCACGACATCGAACTATTCGCATGGTGCGGTCGCAGCTGCAGGCTTCGAAGGAATCTGGGGTGGCAATGCCTCGGCTGTGAACCACGGCCTCATCGGCACGGAAGGCAGCGAATCATTCGGTCTTGCCGCGATCGCGAAATACACCGCCTCGGCCACCAATTCCGAGACCGGCGCCATTTTCACCGATGGCGAGGGAAGCATCGGCATCTACGCCTATTCGAAATATGAATCGATCGTCGTGAATAATGGCAGCATCGAGACCTGGGGCGAATATGCCGATGGCATCGTTGCCGTTTCCGGTGGTTCGGTCACGGTCACGAACAGAGGCTCGATCGAAACTGCCGGCGAGAGCGCAAGCGGCATTGTTGCCGCTATCGACTGGGTGTTGGGGGAATATTCCGAAAGCAGCACGGTCACGGTTGCGAATAGCGGTTCCATCGACACGGAAGGCGATTACGCAGACGGCATCAGGGTACACGCCGCCGACGGCTCCGCGACCATCACCAATAGCGGCTCGATCACGACGGATGGCGATGAGGCCCATGGCATTTCGGCGGAGGGCTATTCGGTTTCAGTCGTCAATGATGCGGATGGCGTGATCGAGACATATGGCGACGATTCCCACGGTGTCGATCTCTGGGGGCATTCCGTGTCGCTCGACAATGCGGGCAATATCGTCACCTGGGGTGAGGATTCGCACGCCGTCGTCGCGCATTCGAATGGCGACCTGACGACCACGATCAGCAATTCGGGGTTCATTGGCGCCTATGGCGACGAAGCGGATGCAATCCGCGCCTCCGGCCCGACGGTGCGCATTCACAACAATTTCGTTGAAGGCGACGAGGGCGAAGACGATGTGACCGGGATCATCTTCTCGGAAGACGGGGCGGCCATTCGTATCGATGAATCGGACGATGCGCGCATCTACAACGCCGGAAACATCTACGGAAACATCACGGTCGACGCGGAGAAGTATGGCTACCTCCTCAATGACGGATTGATCGAATCGGACAGGAAGTGGAAAGCGGCCGTCTCCATCGATGTCGATGAGGGCGATGCCATCGTCGAGAATAACGGAACGATTCGCGCAGACAGGCGGAACGCCAAGGGCGTCGAGCTGGAGGGCGACTCTGTCAGCCTCACCAATACAGGCACGATCGAGACGTCGGGCGAGAACGGTCATGCCGTCGATCTCGAGGCCGAGGGTGAGTTCGGCGAGGTCACTCTGACCAATTCGGGCCTCATCGAGGCGTCGGGCGAAAGCGCCGATGCGATCCGCGCCGAAGGCCACAAGGTCACCATCACCAACCAGGCTTTCGTCATTCCGGGCGACGAGGAAGGCGATGAGGACGAGACGGTCCTTGGCATTATCCGTTCGAGCGAGCGGGCGGCAATCCGGGTGGATGAATCCGATTATGTCTATGTGGTCAATGACGGTCTCATCTATGGCTATGTGACCATCGACGCCGGAAAATATGCCTCGGTCGTCACCGGCGAGGGCTCCCTTATCCTGTCCGAACGCCGCAACGTCGCGGCTGTCGGCATCGAGGTCCATGAAGGCGATGCCTATGTCCTTAATGATGGTGCCATTGTCACGACGAGGTCGCGCGCCAGGGGCATCGAGGTCGATGTCTGGGAGGGCGATGCCTATGTACGCAACAATGGCTCGGTCACAACCGGCTCGCTCGATGAGGAAGGCAACCCCGACAAGGGCTGGCGCTCGCATGGCATCGACGTCTATGCCGAGAATGACGCGGCGGTGGTCAATACCGGCGATGTGACCGTCTATGGCGAGAAGGCGCGCGGTATCCGGGTGCAAAGCGATGAAGGCGACGCATTCGGCTTCAACAGTGGCAATATCGATGCCTGGGGCGAAAAAGGCACAGGCCTTTACGTGCGAAGCATCGAGGGCGGATCGAGCTATTCCTACGAATACGGATTCACCTATTACAGCGGCGATGCGCTCGCAGGAAACTCCGGCGATGTAACCACGCGCGGCGACTATGCTTTCGGCGTTGCCGCTGTCTCGGGATATGGCGATGCCGCAGCCTTCAACATTCTGGGCGGTACGATTGCCACGTCAGGCGACGGCGCAGTCGGTCTGGTCGCGGCGGCCGGATATGAAAGCCTGAATGACGGGCATGGAGGTGCCTATTCCAACGAATTCGGCGGCACCGCCATTGCGGTCAACGGCTTGCCGCCAAGCATCGGAGAATTCGGTTATTTCGGCATGTATGGCGGTTTCGAAGGCGCCTGGGAGGCCATCGCCGGTCTTCACGATGTCGAGGAAATGGAGCGGGAGGACTTCCGCTCCACCATCGTCACCACCGGCGATTTCGCGCATGGCGTTGCCGCCATGTCCGCGCATGGCCAGGCGATGGCGGCCAACTTCTACGGCACGGTAACGACCGGCAGCCTCGATGAGGAAGGCGATCCTGCATCGGGCTATGGCGCGCTGGGCGTGGCGGCATGGTCGGGCGAGGGCGGCGATGCCTGGGCCATGAACAAGTATGACGGCCACATCACCACCTATGGCCACAATGCGCCGGCACTGGTCGCACATGGCGATGAAGATGCCTGGGCGATGAACATGCTTCGTTCGACCATCGTCACGCATGGCGACCATTCGTCGGGCATTCGCGCAAGCGCCGGATCGGGAGGCGCCATTGCCTCCAACAAATATGAATCGAGCATCGTTACCCATGGCGACTATTCGCACGGCATGGCTGCTCATGCCGAGGGCGGCTACTACTACGATGGCCAGGACTGGGTGTGGTACGGGGGAGATGCCGTCGCCATCAATGCCGGTTCGACTATCGTTACGCATGGCGTCTATTCGGACGGTATTTCGTCCATGTCAGGCCGGGGCGACGCCCGGGCCTATAATGTGAACTGGACGAATGAGGAAGACGAAATTGTCTCCGGCTCTGTCATCACACATGGCGACGGCGCCGCGGGCATCTATGTCCGCGCGTGGGAAGGCACGGCTACCGCTGTCAATGCCGGATCGGTCTCGACGCACGGCAAATATGCAGGCGGCATCGTGGCTGTCGGCGAAAGCGTCCATGTCGAGAATGCCGGGACGATTGCGACGGAAGGCAAGTATTCGCATGGCGTCGAGGCGTCGTCGAACAGCATCGCCACAACCACGGTCGTCAACAGCGGCACGATAGAGGTCACGGGCGACGGTGCCGACGGCATCCGCGCCAGCGGTCCGACGGTGAACATCACCAATACGGAAGATGGCAGCATCTCCTCGGCCAGTGGCGATGCGATCCATGTCTACGACTCGAAATATGTCTCGATCGTCAACCATGGCGATATTTACGGCGATGTGGTCGTGGCGGGCTTCACCTATCATGCGGAATACGCGCCCGAGGTCCATGTTCTTCATACCGGCTATATCGACGGCAATATCATCACCGTGGAGGCCGGCAGCGACGATACGATCATTGTCGATGGCGGCCGGATCACGGGTGCGATCTTCACCGGCAACGGCACCGACGAAGTGACCGTCCAGGGCGAAGGTGTCGAACTCGGCAAGGGCATCCATGCCGGTGGCGAGGGCACGGCGCATCTCGCCTTCGCGCATGACGACGAAATCCTGCTCGATGACGGTATCGAGGGATGGGCGATCTCCGGCTTCGATCTGGTCGACTTCGACAGCGGTCGTGTGGAGCTTGACGGTTTCGGCATTCATACCGCCGGCGAGGACGGCACAGTCAATGTCGCGGAAGGCGCGGTACTGGCGACGACGGGCGAGGGCGCCCATGTCGCGGCAGCGGAAGTCAATATCGGCGGCACGCTCGATATTGGTCTCGGCGGCTTCTTCGATGTGACGGGCGAAGTCTCCTTCGGTGGCGACAGCCTCTTCTTCACCCGCATCCAGAACACGACGGCGGGCGTCGTCAGCGGCAACACGGTGACTTTCGCCGAAGGTGCCACCATCTTTGCGGATGTGACCGGCGGCCTCGACGCAGTGGTTGGCGAGGATATCCTGATCGCCTCCGCGGCTCAGGAGAACGGCGTCACCGATCATGGCGCGGTGGTGGAGGACAATATCTTCCTCTTCTACTTCGCCAAGGTGATGAATGGCGACATCATCGACACGGGCTCGGCGGATCAGCTCTTCCTGCGCGTCCAGATCGAGGAAACGGCCTTCGACACGGCAGACGATGCCAACTACACGAAGAACCAGCTTTCGATAGCGGATGCGCTCGACGTCTATCTCAGGACACAGCCGCTTTCGAGCCCGCTTGTTCAGTGGCTGGCGCAGTTCGAGACGGAAGAGGAGCAGCGTGCGGAGCTTCTCAAGGTCATCAAGGACACGCTGCCGGAAGAGAGCAACGGCTCCGGCACGGCGACCATCGTCTCGACGGATCTCATCTATGACATGATCATGGACAGGTTGTCGGGCGGCGGCTTCACCGTGGCGCAAGCCGGCGAGACAGGCATGTCCGCAGGCGACGCCGTGCTTGGCGGTGACGGCAAATGGGCCATATGGGGCCGGGCCGGTGCCTCGCGGGCGAAGTTCACGCCCGGTAGCGTCAACGGCTTCGATGCCGATAGCTGGGGCATCACGGTCGGCATCGACGGCGAGGTTGCGGCGAATACGAGGATCGGTTTCGGCGGCTTCTACATCGCCTCCGATGTGGAGGAGAACGGCGCGGGCGCCAATGCCACGAACGACATCACCGGCTATGGCGTTACGGCCTATCTCAGCTACCGGCCCGGCGCCTGGTATGTGAACGGTGCGCTCGGCTTCGGCACCAACGAGTATGACAGCCGCCGCCTGTCGCTGGGCGGCGTGAATGTGGCGAGCTATGAGGGCACGCAGTTCGTGGCGCGCGCCGAGGTTGGTCACATGTTCACCTTCGGCCAGTGGGACATCACGCCCAATGCCGGCCTGCGCTACAACCGGGTCGATATCGATGCCTACACGGAAACGGGTCCGCTTCCGATCAGCGTTGACAGCCAGACGGTCGAGTCACTTCGCGCGGTCGCCGGTGTCAATCTGCGCTACAGCATGCCGCTTGAAAATGGCGGCAAGCTGATCCCCGAACTCGGCGTGAAGGTGCTTGGCGAACTTGCCGACCCGGATCAGGCGATCACGGGCAGTGTGGTTGGCGGCGGCGCCTTCTCGGTCCAGAGCGTGGCGCGGGACGATGTCTCGTTCGGGCTCGGCGCCGGCATCACCTGGGAAGTCTCGGACCGCTTCAGCCTCCGCGTCACCTATGATGGCGAGCTGCAGAGCGACTACAAGGAACATGCCCTTGCAGCAGCGGTCCGCTTCGCCTTCTGATCGCGACGAGCGGGCAAGGAAGAAGGCGCCTCGGATTTCTCCGGGGCGCCCTTTTCATTGGAGAGGACGTCAGCGGCCGATATCGCCGAAGGCGACGACGGCGCCATCCGCCAGATTGACACAGGCGCCCGGTGCCTGCTGCCTCGCCCGGCAGAGATAGAGCGTGCCGCTCCGTTCCACCCAGATGCCGCCCTGCGGATTGGCGATGAGGCGCGGGCTCTTGCCGGGGCCGAGCAGGGCCGTCACGACGATGGCGATGGAGACGAGCGTTGCGGCGGCGACGACCGCATAGGCGAAGTTGAGATCGGGGCGCGGCGCGCGCGGCTGTGTGGCGTTGTTCATACGCGGTATTCCTTCTTGGTGAGAATGCGCCCTCAAAAGAGGGGCAGGTGGTTGAACCAGGCAATGCGGAGCTGGTGGCCTTCCGGCGTGAAGCCGGCAAGCGTCAGGCCGGATTTGCCGACGGGATAGCGGCCGAGCTTGGGAGACTGATAGACGGCGGCCATGCCGAAAAGCTGTTCCTCAGGATTGGCGATGGACCATTCCTCGAGAATCCGGCGGCCTTCCACGGCGAGGCCGATGGCAATCTCCTGCTGTTCGAATTCCGGTGCCGTGAACACGCGCAGGAAGCCGAAGCGCTTGTTGAGAAGTGGACGATAGGGCTGGATGTCGACAGTCGATATGCCGGCCAGCCTGTTGCCGTCATAAGCGAGGCAGCAGATTTCGCGCGCGCGGCTTTCAGGGGTCACGCCGGCGGGCAGAACGCCATGCTCCTTCCAGAGCGCGATGGCATCCCGCTCCAGCTTTCCATCGCGCTTTCGCCAGCCGGAAACATATTTGATCTTGCCCATTGCCCGCCTCCCGGTTGCGGCCGGCGCCGGAGGGTCCGGTACCGGCCGTTGCAGCGGGTTGCATTATCGAGTTGGGCGGGTGGGCTCTGCGAGCGGAGATCGAACCTCTTTGGAGGAATCAGCTTCGGTCTGACGGCTTCAGAGCTCCGAGAAAATCGACCGGCAGCGGGAAGACGATGGTGTTCGTCTTATCGCCGGCGATGTCGTGCAGCGCCGCGAAATAGCGAAGCTGCATGGCGCGCGAGTCGCCCGCAAGAATCTTGCCGGCTTCCACCAGCTTTTCGGCGGCCTGCTGCTCGCCCTCCGCATTGATGATCTTGGCGCGGCGCAGGCGCTCGGCCTCTGCTTGTTTGGCAATGGCGCGGATCATGCTCTCATCGATATCGACATGCTTGATCTCGACATTCGCCACCTTGATGCCCCAGGCATCGGTCTGCTCATCGAGAATGGTCTGAATATCGGCATTCAGCTTGTCGCGCTCGGTCAGCATTTCGTCGAGTTCATGCTTGCCGAGAACGGAACGGAGCGTAGTCTGCGCAAGCTGGCTTGTCGCCTCTATGTAATTCTCAACATTGAGGATCGCCTTTTGCGGATCGACGATGCGGAAATAGAGCACCGCGTTCACCTTCACTGACACATTGTCGCGGGAGATCACATCCTGTGTCGGGACGTCATCGACAAAGGTGCGCAGATCCACCCGCACCATCTGCTGGATGAAGGGGATGATGATGATGAAGCCGGGTCCCGCCACGCGGGTAAAGCGGCCGAGCGTGAATACAACGCCCCTCTCATATTCGCGTAGGATGTTGATTGCGGAAATGAGGAACGCGACGGTGAGAACCGCCAGAAAAATATAGAGTGCAAAGCCGCCCATTGGAGCCTTCCTTCCTGATGATGCGTGGTCTGCCGGTGGCGGCTTACCTTACGACGAGGGTCAAGCCATCCAGTTTTTCAATTCGAACGGTCGAATGCGGCGCAAGTTCGGCGGGTCCGCGCGCGTGCCAGCGCTCGCCATGGATATGGACATAGCCCTCGCCATGGGACCATTCGAGGACGCGGGCTTCGGCACCCGTCATTTCTTCCGCACCGGTCGCGACGGGCCTTCGCATCGCGCGCAGCGTGTAGCCGAGAAGCAGGATCAGCACGGCGGCGCTTGCGACGGCGGTGCCCATGATCGTCCACCAGGAAATCTGGAAGTCCGGGTTGTCGCTGTCGACAAGCATGGCCGCGCCGAAGATGAAGGCGACAAGCCCGCCAAAGCCTGCCACGCCGAAGGTGGGTGTGAAGGCTTCCACCGCCATCAGCGTGAGCCCCAGTACGATGAGCGCAATGCCTGTATAGTCGAGCGGCAGCTGGTTGAGCGCATAGAGCCCGAGCAGCAGGCAGATCGCACCGAGAATGCCGGGACCGAACGTGCCGGGGTTAGACAGTTCGAAGATGATGCCATAGACGCCGATCATCATCAGCAGGAAGGCGACATTCGGATTGCTGATGAGCGCGAGGAGTTCGACCATGAAGCCGGGCTCGACATGCTCGACTTCGGCGCCTGCCGTTTGAAGAGTCTTCTTGCCTGAAGCGGTCACAACCTCGCGGCCATCCATCTGCGCGAGCAGGCTGTCGATGTCGCTTGCGACGATTTCCACCACGCCCTGTTCCAGCGCCTCGCGGGCAGAAAGGCTTGCGCCTTCGCGCACCGCTTCCTCCGCCCATTCGGCGTTGCGGCCATGCGTCTCGGCAAGCGACTTGATGAGCGCGGCGGCGTCGTTCGTCGCCTTCTTCGAAAGGGCTTCCTCGTTCGAGGGCGTGCTGCGTTCGGCTTCGGTTTCGCCCGGCCGTGCGGGCGGCTGTTTCGGTGTGCCGGGCATGCCGCCACCGCCCATCATCACGGGCGTTGCCGCGCCGATATTTGTGCCGGGCGCCATCGCGGCAATGCCCGTCGAATAGATGATGAAGGTACCGGCACTTGCCGCATGGCCGCCCGACGGCCAGACATAGCCGGCAATGGGCACGTCGGACGCCAGGATCGCACTCACAATGTCGCGGGTCGAGGTGACAAGGCCGCCCGGCGTGTCGATGCGCAGCACCAGCGCCTCGGCGTTCCGCTCTTCCGCCTTCGCGATTGCATCCTCGATCTGCTTCGATGTGGCAGGCCCGATCGCGCCCTTGATGGTCGAGACGAGGACGAGGCCCGGCTCGCGCTCTTCCTCCTCCGCCAGCAGCCCGGCAAGCGGCATGAGCGCGCCCATGAGGGCGAGACCCATGAAGAAGAGAAGACGCGATGGAAATGTCATTGAAGCTTTCCTCCGGCGCTTTTCCCCATTCTGCCAAACATCGGCGTACATAGCCATGTTTTCCGGCCGCGCAGGACGGGAAGGGCTGATTCACTTCGCCTGCAGCAGATCCGTCACCATGCGCGTCGTCAGGGAGAGTTCGGTTTCTTCGTCGCATTCGGTTTCGGGCGCGAGCAGCAGCCTCGCGGCCACAAAGCCGAGATTGAGGGAGATGATCGCGCGCGCCGCCGTTTCGGGGGGCAGGTCGTCGCGCACCAGGCCACGCGCCTGAAAACCGGCGACAGCGGCAACCGCGCTTTCCCAAACCCGGCCGCGCCAGTTGTCGACGAACCAGCGGCGTACCGCATCGTCGGTCAGGATCGTCACCAGCAGCATCTTGACCTCGGGTGCCGTGGCGCGGGTCTTCTCGAACCGGGTGCGCAGCAGCCCGTCCTGCCACTCCGCGAAGGAGGGTGTGCCTTGCGCAAAGAGCGCCTCGGTCTCGCTGAAACCTGCCTCGATCGTGACATTCATGAGCGCCGGCAGCATCGCGCGGCCAAAAAGTTCGGCCTTGCTCGGGAAATATTTGAAGAGCGTCCGCTCGGTGGTGCGGGCGGCACGGGCGATATCCGCCGTGCGGGCGGCATGAAATCCCCTGGCGCCGAAAATACGGGCGGCGGCGGCAAGGATCGCGGCCTCGCGCTCGCTGGCCTCGGCGGTTCGGTGCCGCGCCGCCGATTTGACGGTCTTGAGATCGATGCGCTTGCCGGCCATGCCGCCCCCTTTTTGTATAGTCACCACTATACAAGGCTGGAGCTCTGATGTATAGGAAGTATAGTCACGACTATACAAGGGAGCGCCGTCATGGCCCGGCTTGCGAAAAGGCTTAATCCACCCCATGAATTCGGCTGGTCGCTGCGGCAGCCTGAAAGCGCCGACGTCGTCCAGACGCAGCTCGGCGACGGGCGCCGCGAAATCCGCATCGATCATGCCCCGCTTCCCGGCATCACAACCGAAATGCTCGGCTGGTGGTTCCAGCATTTCGACGGTGTCGCCGGGTATCGCGGCAAGAAGCTGCCGGCCTACCACCTGTGGCACCTGCGCGATCATCTTTCCGTCAGTCCATCGCGCAATCGTGAGGGCCGCATCGCGCCGGGCTCGCGCCTGCATATCCGTGAAGTCTTCAATCGCGATCCGCGCTTCGAAACCGACGCCCATGTCGTCATTCACCGCTGGGACAATCGCGGCATCGGCTTTCACAAGCATGTGCTCGGCCATCGCGTGTTCGAGCTGGACCACGTCTTTACCGACGATGCGGCGGGGCTCATCTATCGCAGTTGCCTTCGCGTCGGCGCCGCCTCCGGTCCCCTGGCCGGTCTCATCAATCGCCGTATCGTGCCGCGTCATTTTGGCGGCGCGACGGCGGAAGCATGGATCAGGCACAATGTCGAAGAGGTCGGCTGCTTCCCCGAATTCCTGCCCGAGCTCTTTGCCGCCAAGGCCATCGCTCCCCGCTAGGGTTGGCGTGCCGCATTTGCTAGTCTCCCCGCCAACAAACAATTCCAGGGGAGGGAGAGAGAATGGAACCGGTCGTGAAACTCAGCCGTTCGATAGCGGGCAAGGTGGCGCTCGTCACCGGCGCGGCAAGCGGCATGGGCCGCGCCACCGCGCATGTCTTTGCGGGAGAGGGCGCCAAGGTCGCCGTCATCGATCTGAAGCAGGAGCGGGTCGATGCTGTCGTCGCCGAAATCAAGGCGGAAGGCGGCGAGGCGCATGGCTGGGCGCTTAATGTGGCGGATGGGGAAGGCATCATCCGCGTGGTGAAAGAAGTCGAGGCGCGTTTCGGCGGGCTCGACATTCTTGTCAACAATGCAGGACTCGCGACCTTTCATGGCATCGGCGATGAGGGTTACGAGAAAACCTGGACGCTGGCGCTCGATGTCATGCTGACGGCGCATATGCGCTTCGTGCGCGCGGCGCTTCCCTCGCTCAGGAAATCGGGCGAGGGCCGCATCGTCAATATCGCCTCGACGGAAGGATTCGGCGCAACGCCGGGGAACTCGCCCTATGTCGCCGCAAAGCATGGCGTGATCGGTCTCACGCGCGCGCTCGCCGTCGAGCTTGGCCGCGAGGGTATCACTGTGAACTGCATCTGCCCCGGTCCTATTCGCACCGGCATCACGTCGGACATACCCGACGAGCACAAGGAAATCTTCGCCAAGCGCCGCGTGCCGCTCCGCCGCTATGGTTTCCCGGAGGAAGTCGCGCATGTGACCTTGAGCGTTGCGCTCCCCGCCTCGTCCTACCTCAATGGCGTCGCCATTCCGGTCGATGGCGGCATGCTCGTCAAGAACGCGTGAGATAGCGTACCGCACCGTCGCCGGCGGCGCGGCCTGTGGCGAGGCAGGCGGTCAGCAGATAACCGCCTGTCGGCGCTTCCCAGTCGAGCATTTCGCCTGCTGCGAAAGTGCCGGGCAATTTTCTCAGCATGAAGTCCACTTCGAGTTCGTTGAGCGCAATGCCACCTGCGCTGCTGATCGCCTCCGCGATCGGCCGCGGGCGGAGAAGCCTCAGTTCCAGATGCTTGACTGCATGGGCGAGCGCAGCCGGATCGGCGAAAACGTCGGGCGATGCACACTCGCGCAGCAGCGCCGCTTTCACGCCGTCGATGCCCGCCTTCTTTCGCAGATGGTTTGCGAGCGATGCCTTGCCGCGCGGGATTGAAATCTCGCGGGCAAGCCGTTCCTCGCTGCGGTCCGGCGCGAGGTCAAGCGTCAGCCGCGCCTCGCCTTGCATTTCAATCTCGTCGCGCAGGCTCGCCGACAGCGCATATATGGCGCTGCCCTCGACGCCGCTTTCCGTCACCACGAAATCGCCTTTCACGCTGTCGCCGCCATGCGTCAGCGCGACGGACTTTACCGGCGCGCCGGCGAAGCGTTCCTTCATCAGCGCGCTCCAGCCGGCGTCGAAGCCGCAATTCGCCGCGCGGAGCGGCGTAATCTCGATGCCGCGCGCTTCAAGCAATGGCACCCAGCCGCCATCTGAACCAAGCCGCGGCCAGCTCGCGCCGCCAAGGGCGAGGATCGTTGCCGCCGCCTCAATTCTCCGTTCGCCGTCGGGCGTGTCGAACCAGAGCGCGCCGCCTTCCGTCCAGCCGGTCCAATTGTGGCGCGGATGAAAAACAACGCCGCCTCCCCGCAGCCTTGCGAGCCAAGCGCGCAACAAGGGCGATGCCTTCATCGCGCGGGGGAAGATGCGGCCGGAGCTTCCCTCGAATGTCTCGATGCCGAGTTCCGCCGCCCATTGGCGGATCGCCTCCGGCGTAAAGCCTCGCAGCGTGGGTTCCAGCCGCGCCCGCGCCGCGCCGAAGCGCGTCAGGAATGTCTCAATGGCTTCGCCATGCGTGATGTTGAGGCCGCTTTTTCCCGCCAGCAGGAATTTCCGGCCAAGCGAGGGCATGGCGTCGAAGACATGAACTTCCGCCACGGTGCAAAGCCGCTCCGCCGCCGCAAGGCCTGCCGGGCCGCCGCCGATGATGGCGGCGATGGGCCGCGCTGCCGATTTTTCCGAAGCGATGTTCACGCCGCGAAGCTATCATCGCGGCCGTGCGAAAGCAGCAAACGAGTCGAAAAACCCGATGACCGAAATCTATGTCGATGCCGACGCCTGCCCCGTGAAGGAGGAGGCGATCCGTGTTGCCGAGCGGCATCAGCTCGTCATTCACATCGTCAGCAATGGGGGGCTCCGCCCGTCCCGCCATCCGCTTGTCCGCATGGTCACGGTTGCCGAAGGGGCGGATGCGGCGGATGACTGGATTGCGGAACGCGCCGGTGCGGGCGACATCGTCATCACGGGCGACATTCCGCTCGCCTCGCGCGTGCTGCCGAACGGCGCTGCCGCGCTCGGTCACGATGGGCGGCCCTTCACGAAAGACAGTATCGGCATGGCGCTTGCCATGCGCGACCTGATGCGGGAACTGCGCGAGACGGGTCAGTCAAAGGGCGGCGGGCCTGCCTTCTCCAAGGCGGATCGCTCGCGTTTCCTCAGCGCGCTCGAGGCGGCGGTGCAGGCCGCGCTCAGGCTGGACCGTGAGCCTTGAAGGTCAACGCCACGCCATTCATGCAGTAGCGCAGGCCCGTCGGTGGCGGACCATCCTCGAAGACGTGCCCGAGATGCCCGCCGCAGCGCCGGCAATGAACTTCCGTGCGGACCATGAAGAAGTTGCGGTCCTCGCGCGTGCCGACCGTGTCTGGAATGACGTCCCAGAAACTCGGCCAGCCGGTGCGGCTGTCGTATTTCATATGCGAGGTGAAAAGCGGCAGGTCGCAGCCCGCACAGTGATACATGCCCATGCGCTTTTCGCGGTCGAGCGGGCTGGAGCGTGGCCGCTCCGTGCCGTGCTGGCGCAGCACATAATATTGCTCGGGCGTGAGCAATGCTTTCCATTCGGCATCGCTTTTCACGATCTCGAAGGCATCCTCCGCCGCGTCCGCCTTGCCGCCGCGCAGCGTCAGGCCCGCCGAAGCAAGAAGTCCCGCAAGTGCAGCACTACCCAGAAATCTCCGCCGTGACATCATGTGGTCCTCCTCAGAGCCCGCCTGCCTCGTCGCCCCAGATCTGCTTGAGCCGCGCATCCCGGCCGCAGCTCCAGCGGTAATAGGCATAGCGGTTCGGGTTCTTCAGATAATAGTCCTGATGATATTCCTCCGCCGCATAGAAGGGCGCGGCGTCGAGAATTTCGGTCACGATCGGCCTCGTGAAGCGGCCCGTTGCCTCCAGATCGGCCTTCGATTTTTCCGCCGCCTGGCGCTGCGCCTCGTCCTGCGGAAAGATGGCGCTGCGATATTGCGCGCCCTCGTCGCAGAACTGCGCGTTCCTGCGGATCGGGTCGATGTTCCGCCAGAAGACGTAGAGCAGCTTCTCGTAGGAAACCTTTTCCGGATCATAGACGATCTTTACGGCCTCGATATGGCCGGTCGTTCCCGCCGAAACGTCCTTGTAGCTCGGGTTCGGCACATGCCCGCCCGTATAGCCCGAGGTGGTGCTGATCACGCCTTCGGTCTTGTCATAGGGCGGTTCCATGCACCAGAAGCAGCCGCCCGCAAAAATCGCAACGGCTTCGTCCGCTCGCGCCGGTGCCGCGGCGAGGATTGCCGAAAGTGTCATGCCGATCATGGCGGCGAGGATGGTCTGCTTCACGTTGCTGCTCCCTGACTATTCCACCTCCTAATCTAGGGCGGCGCGTTCCCGATTTCCCATCACTTCGCCTTCACGGTTCCGAGACCGGACGGTTGCCATTCCCACATGGACGTCATGGTCTTTGAGGTCTAGCATCGTGCTGCATGGCGGGCTCTGGGAGGAGCGGGTATGAGCGTATCGGCGGAAAACGGCGAAGCGGACGGCAGGGCGCAGGGCATGCCGGTGATCCGCAAGATCAGGGCGGACCAGCCCTGGCGGTGGCTCGAGGCGGGCTGGGCGGATTTCCGCCGTATCCCTGCAATCAGCCTCACCTATGGCATTGCCTTTCTGGCCGCCTCGCTCGCACTTGCCGCCGTTCTCTTCCTGACGGGTTTCAGCGCGCTGCTGCCGGTTTTCGGCGCGGGCTTCCTGCTGGTCGGGCCGCTGCTCGCGGTCGGTCTCTACGAAGCGAGCCGGCGGCTCGAAGCCGGGCTCCCGGTTCACCTCAAGGATGTGGTTTTCGTTTCGAGCCGCAATCTCTCGCAGCTCGCGCTGGTCGGCGGGATGCTCGCAGGTGCCTTCATCATCTGGCTCAGGCTTGCGGGCTGGATTTCGGCGGCGTTTTTCGGCCCGGTCGGCATTCCACCGCTCTCCGAATTCGTGCCGACGCTGCTGCTCACGCCGCGCGGCCTCGCCATGCTCGCCATCGGTACGGCGGTCGGTGGCGTCATCGCCTTTGCGGTCTTTGCGATTTCGGCGATTTCGGTGCCGCTTCTTCTTGCCCGCGATATCGACGCGGTAACGGCCGTCATCGCCAGTGTGCGTGCCGTGCGGGAAAATTTCTGGGCCATGCTGCTCTGGGGCTGGATCGTCGCGCTGCTCACCGCGCTTGGCATCGCAACCTGGTTTCTGGGCCTTGCGGTCATCTTCCCGCTGCTCGGCCATGCGACATGGCATGCGCAGCGCGCGCTGGTGGGCGACGCCTAGTCTTATGTGCGGTCCGGCGCGCTATCCGGCGTATCGCTTTCCGGCTTCTCGTCATCATAGAGAATGCGCTCTGCCGCACCTTCGAGGTCGTCATACTGGCCGCTCCGGAGCGACCACATGAAAGCGGCGAGCCCAAGCCCGCCAAGCAAAAGCGCTGCGGGCACGAGATAGACGAGGATGCTCATTGCGCCTCCTTTGCCTTCCGGTTGAGCCGCAGGGAATTCACGATCACGATGATCGACGATGACGACATGGCAATGGCGGCAACAAGCGGCGTCACATAGCCCGCCACGGCAAGCGGCACCGCGAACATGTTGTAGCCGATGGCAAGCGCGAAATTCTGGAACACGAGGCGCTGCGACTGGCGCGCCACATCCACCGTCTCGACCACCGGATCGAGTTTCGCCCCCTGGAAAATGAAATCGGCCGCCGTCTGGCTCACATCCGCCGCATCCGCCGGCGAGATCGAGACATGCGCCGCGCGAAGCGCCGGGGCATCGTTCAGCCCGTCGCCGATCATCACGACCTTGCGGCCTTTTGCCGCCAGTTCTTCGAGCCGCGCAATCTTCGCGTCGGGCCGCGCTGCTGCGCGCCATTCATCGAGGCCAAGTTCGCCTGCGAGTTTCCGCACTGCGGGTTCGCGGTCGCCGGAGAGAAGTTCGACGGCAAAGCCCCGCGCCTTCAGGGCCGCAATCGCACCCCGCGCGCCGGGCCTGACCGTGTCCTCGAAGCGGAAGCAGACAGGCGCCGCGCCGCCGCGCCTCAGCCAGAGTTCCGAGCCGCCATGCGCTGCACTTGCCTCCGCATCGGCAAAGCCTGCATTGCCGAGGCGCACTGGCTCGCCTTCGAGCATGGCCTCCATGCCCATGCCCGGCACTTCCCGAATGTCGTCCAGCTTCGGCAGTGCATGGCCCTTGCCCTTCGCCGCGAGTGCCAGCGCCAGCGGGTGGCGGCTCGCCGCGGCGAGTGCTGCGCCCAGGCCCATATCGGCGCCTGCAATCTCATCACCGTTCACCAGATGCGGGCGGCCAAGTGTCAGCGTGCCCGTCTTGTCGAAGACGATGGTGTCGGCCTGGGCGAGCCTTTCAAGTCCGTCCGCTGCCTTCACGAGCACGCCCTGCCGCGTCAGGCGCCCTGTGGCGACGACCTGCACCACAGGCACGGCAAGGCCGAGCGCGCAGGGGCAGGTGATGATGAGAACGGCAATGGCGTTGGTCAGCGCCGTTTCCCAATGGGCGCCAAGCGCAAACCAGAGCGCGAGCGTCGCCGCCGCCATGACATGAACGGCAGGCGAATAGAAGCGCGCCGCGCGGTCGGCGATGCGGACATAGCGCGCGCGGCCCTGTTCGGCTGCTTCCATCAGACGGACGATTTCCGAGAGCAGCGATTCATCGTCGCGCTTCGTCACGCGCACGGTCAGCGGTGCGCCGATATTGAGCGTGCCGGCAAAGACGTTCATCCCCGGTTCCACGCGCTCGGGCGTACTTTCGCCGGTGACGAGGCTCGTGTCGATGTCGCTCAGGCCGGACATGACTTCGCCGTCGGCCGGCACGCGGGCCCCCGCCGCCACCAGCACTTTCATGCCGGGCTCGAGGCTTTCCACCGCGACGGAGCGTTGTGTGCCATCCGGTGCGATCAGCGTTGCCGCCGTCGCGCGCAGCCCGAGCAGGTTTTCCGCCGCCGAACAGGCTTTCGCGCGCGCCTGCACGTCGAGATAACGGCCGATCAGCAGGAAGAAGAGCAGCGTCACGCTGGCATCGAAATAGACATGCCGCGCATTCACGATCGTCTGCACAAGGCTCATCGTGGTGGCGAGGATGACCGCAAGTGCGATCGGCACATCCATGTTCATCTGCTTGGAGCGAAGTGCCTTCAGCGCCGAGCGGAAGAAGGGCTGGCCGGCATAGGCGACGGCGGGCAGCGCGATCAGCGCCGACACCCAATGGAAAAAGGCGCGCGTCGTCTCGTCCATATCGGTGACGAGGCCCCACCAGACCGACACCGAGACGAGCATGACATTGGCGGCGGCAAATCCCGCGACGCCGAGCGAGCGCAAGAGAAAGCGGGTTTCGTTCTCGTCGAAAGTGCCGACGAGTTTCGGATCGAAGGGAACGGCTGTGAAGCCGGTGTCGGCGAGCACGCGTACAACGCGCGCAGCGCGCAGCCGCGCCGGGTCCCAGCGAACAGCAACGCGCTTCGTGGAGAGGTTCGCGCGGGCATGGGTCACGCCTTCGAGTTTGTTCAGTGCCCCTTCGACCTTGCGGAGGCAGCCCGCGCAATGCATGCCAGCGACCACAAGGTCGAGCCGCGCTTCGCCGCTTGCCGTCTTGCGCACGAAAAGGTCGGGGTCTATGCCTGCGCGTTCCTGCAAGCCTGCCGCAAGCTCGGTCATGGTGCCTCAGTCGCGCAAGACGATGCGCTGTTCCTGCACGAAAGTTTCGCCGTTCGCGCCTTCGGCGGCAATGCGAACGAGCCAGTTGCCGGGATGGGCAAGGTCGAAATCGGCTTCATAGATGCCGGGAGACACTTCACGCAGCATCGCGTCCTGATCGGCGCCCGCCGCGACGGGCCGCCAGAAAGTGCCATGCACGGAAAGGTCCTGAACGGGCTTGCCGTCCGCATCGCGGAAGTCGATGGCGAGCCTTGTGCGGTGGCCTTCGCCCGGCAGCGCCGTGGTGGAGAGCGCCGTTCGCCAGCCAAGCTCGCGCTGCTCGTCCATGCGCTCAAGCAGATGGTTGTAGG
This sequence comes from Parvibaculum sp., assembly GCF_046297875.1. Taxonomy (GTDB): domain Bacteria; phylum Pseudomonadota; class Alphaproteobacteria; order Parvibaculales; family Parvibaculaceae; genus Parvibaculum. The sequence goes on from NZ_JBKBHD010000001.1 coordinate 1,168,799, forward strand.
CGCGGCCCTTCTGATAGGCGCCTTCGGTCTCGATGCCGTCGAAGGTCGAGAGCGCGCCATAAACCATATAGCCGTTCACGGCAAAGACGATGCCGAAGAACAGCACGAAACCTGCCAGCACATGCCGTCCCGTGATCGGCCCGAAGCGAGTGGACGGGCGGAAGTCGCTATTGTTGGCGGTCATTGCACGGGCCCCCTGAAGTTTGTCTGTCGGGCGGCAGTCTTGCCGCTGGCGATGTCCGTCACGATGAAGGCGAAATCCGCTTCGCCGGCGTCCAGCCTGTCGAGACGGTTCGCAGGCAAGCTCACGAAAAGGCGGACATTGGCGAGCGAATCCGCTTCGACATGAACGATCGTTTCATCTTCTCCCGCATGGCCGGAGCGCGTCAGCGTGGCACCTTCGAGGCCGGAAATCGAGACGCGATAGTCATGCGCCTGATGTTCCTTGTTGAGGATCTTCAGCTGATAGCCATTGCGGATGCCGCCATCGGACAGTACGACGAAAAGCGGGTTGCGGTCGGCAAGTACGCTCACATCGAGCGTCGAACGGGTGCTGAGCCCGAACAGCATGATCGCCGAGACGAGAACGAGCAGCACCGAATAGAGAATGGTGCGCGGGCGCCAGATGCTCAGACGCGGCGTCTCGCCCGCCTTGCGGCGCTCCTGGTTGCGGAACGTATCATAGGTGATGAGGCCGCGAGGGCGTTCCACCTTGTCCATGATGTCGTCGCAGGCGTCGATGCAGAGCGCGCACTGGATACATTCGAGCTGCATCCCGTCGCGAATGTCGATGCCCATGGGGCAGGCCGCCACGCATTGTCCGCAATCGATGCAGTCGCCGCGGCCTTCCCAGCTTGTCCCCTTCTTGTGGGGGCCGCGCTGCTCGCCCCGGTCCTCGCGATAGGAGACGAGGAGCGATTCCTCGTCGAACATCGCGCCCTGAATGCGCGGCCAGGGGCACATATAGATGCAGACCTGTTCGCGGGCGATGGCGCCCAGCGTATAGGTCGTCATCGTGAAGATTGCGATGAAAAGATAGGCGATGGGCGGCGCCTCGAAACTCAGAAGCTGACGGCCAAGCGTCGGCGCGTCGGCAAAATAGAAGACCCAGGCGCCGCCCGTCGCCAGCGCGATCAGCAGCCAGACAATATGCTTGCCGGTCTTGCGTGCGATCTTCGTCCCGCTCAGTGGCGATTTGTCGAGACGGATGCGTGCGGCGCGATCGCCCTCGAAGAAGCGTTCGACATGGATGAAGAGATCGGTCCAGACCGTTTGCGGGCAGGCATAGCCGCACCAGACGCGGCCTGCCACGCTCGTTACCAGAAAGAGGCCGAACGAGGCGAGAATGAGCAGGCCGGTGACGTAATAGAATTCCTGCGGCCAGATTTCGAGAAAGAAGAAATAGAAGCGCCGCGCCGGAAAATCGAGCAGCACCGCCTGATCCGGCAGACCCGGCCCCCGGTCCCAGCGCAGCCAAGGCGTGATGTAGTAGATCGCCAGCGTCACCACCATCACGAGCCATTTCAGGCGGCGGAAATTGCCATGCACGAGTTTCGGATAGACCTTCACCCGGCTTGCATAAAGCGGCCGGTTCTTTTCCGAATTGACGGCGGTGTAGCGTTCGCCCTCCACCCCGTGCGGGTTCGCGCCCGCAGCTGCCGCAGCTTCGGCGGCGAGGCGTTCAAGGGACATGGCAGTCTCGGTCATCGGCGTACTCGAGGATTGCTCCCCGGCGGTGCCGGACGGTTTACCGTCTGGCCGTGACGGGCGGGCGAAATCTCGTTATTCGCCGCCGCCGAGGGAGTGCACAAAAAGCGTGAGCGACTTGATAGTTGCCTCGTCGAGACGTCCGCCCCAAGCGGGCATAGTGCCTCTGCGTCCGTTTGACACGGATTCGATGATGCTCGCACGGTCGCCGCCATAGAGCCAGACGGCGGTGTTGAGCGCGGGTGCGCCAAGCTCGCGGCTGCCCACGCCGCCTTCGCCGTGGCAGGCGACGCACTGGCTTGCGAAAACCTCCTCGCCGCGGGCTGCCGCTTCGGCATTTTCGGCGCGGTCGGTCAGCGACAGCACATACTCCGCCACATCGGCAATCTCGGCCCGTGTCAGCAAGCCGTCGCGGCCATAGGCCATCATGATGTTGTTGCGCGTGTCGGCATCGGCTTCCCAGCGGATGCCGTGGACCAGCGTGTAGTGAATATCGTCGAGCGTGCCGCCCCAGATCCAGTTGTCGTCATTGAGATTGGGGAACCCCTTGGAGCCCTGTGCGCCGGAGCCGTGGCAGGGGGCGCAATTGTCGCCGAAGGCGGCCTTGCCCGCGCCCAGTGCCAGTTCCATCAGTGCCGGATCGGCTGCGACTTCCGTCAGCGGCAGTTCGGCAATCTGCTGCATGGCGCCGGCGCGGCTTTCATTGACGGCGGCAAGTTCGCGCATCACGACATTGCGCTGTTCATAGCCGATCACGCCTTTCGTGTAGGTCCAGCCTTCGGTGGTGAGATAGGGCCAGGCCGGCATCACCACCCAATAGGCGAAACACCAGACGATGGTCGCATAGAAGGTGTAGATCCACCATTTCGGTAGCGGGTTGTTGAGCTCGCGGATGCCGTCCCATTCATGGCCGGTCGTCTCGACGCCGGTGACATCGTCCTTGTGCTTCTCGCTCATGCTCCGCTCTCCGTGTCCTTCTTGCCGTTCTTCGGCTTGCCGGCCTCTCCGGGCTCTCCTTCCTCCAGGGGAAGGGCGGCCAGATGGTCGAATTTCTGCTTGTTCGAGGGGCGGAGCGCATAGACGAGCACAATGGCGAACAGCACCACCATGAGTATCAGTCCGCCCGTGCCGAACCAGGTTCTCGCAAGGTCATATGTCGTTGCGCTATCCACCACGTACTCCTACTGCCGGAAGTCGGCATTCTCGTAGGCGTTGAAGTCCACGAGCGTCCCAAGCATCTGCATGTAGGCGATCAGCGCGTCGAGCTCGGAAATCATTTTCGGATTGCCGTCGAAGTCCCGTGCCTGCGCCTTTGGATAGCGCTGCATCAGCCCGTCGATATCGGCGTCGGGCGTTGCCTGCGCCTCGAGGTCCGCGCGCGCATTCTCGATATGCTCGTCCGTATAGGGCACGCCCGCACGGGCAAGTGCGCGCAAGCCGTTCTCGATATTGCGGTAGTCGAGCGGGCGGCGTTCGAGAAAGGGATAGCCCGGCATCACCGATTCCGGCACCACGGCGCGGGGATCGGCCATGTGCAGGCGGTGCCACTCGTCGGAATATTTGCCGCCGACACGGGCGAGATCCGGCCCCGTGCGCTTCGAGCCCCACTGGAAGGGATGATCGTACTTGCTCTCGGCGGCCAGCGAATAATGGCCGTAGCGTTCCACTTCCGAGCGGAGCGAGCGGATCATCTGGCTGTGGCAGTTGTAACAGCCCTCGCGGATATAGATGTTGCGGCCGGCAAGTTCGAGCGGGCTGTAGGGACGAACGCCCTTCACATCCTCGATCGTGCTCTTGATGAGGAATGTCGGCACGATTTCGACAAGCCCGCCGATTGCAACCGTAATCAGCGTGAGAACGAGGAGGAGAATCGAGTTCTTCTCGATCTTTTCATGCGAGAATTTCTTGAACATGACCTTGCTCCTCACTCGGCGGGTTGCGCTGTTGCGCGCGCGGGCGCCGGAACGGACAGGGGCTCGCCTTCGCGTACGCGGCCCTTGATGGTCATCCAGCAATTGTAGACCATGATCAGTGCACCGGCGAGGAACAGCACGCCGCCCAGCGCACGGATGACATAGAAGGGATGCATGGCGGCGACGGTTTCCGCGAAGGAATATTCGAGGAAGCCCTGCGCATCATAGGCGCGCCACATCAGGCCCTGCAGGATGCCCGACACCCACATAGCGGTGATGTAGAGAACGATGCCGATGGTGGCGATCCAGAAGTGCCAGCTCACCAGGGCGAGCGAGTAAAGGCGCTCGCGTTTCCACAGCCAGGGAATGAGGCAGTAGATGGCGCCGAAGGAAATGAAGCCGACCCAGCCGAGCGCGCCGGAGTGAACATGGCCGATGGTCCAGTCGGTGTAATGCGAGAGCGAGTTCACCGCCTTGATCGACATGACCGGGCCTTCGAAGGTCGACATGCCGTAGAAGGCGACGGAGACGACGAGCATGCGGATCACGGGGTCCGTGCGCAGCTTGTCCCAGGCGCCCGACAGCGTCATGAGGCCGTTGATCATGCCGCCCCATGACGGCATCCACAGCATGATCGAGAAGGTCATGCCGAGCGTCTGCGCCCAGTCCGGCAGCGCCGTAAAGTGCAGATGGTGCGGGCCCGCCCAGATATAGATGAAGATCAGCGACCAGAAGTGGACGATGGAAAGCCGGTAGGAATAGACCGGCCGCTCGGCGCGCTTCGGCACGAAGTAGTACATCATGCCGAGGAAGCCGGCGGTCAGGAAGAAGCCCACCGCATTGTGCCCGTACCACCACTGGATGAGCGCATCCTGCACGCCGGGGAAGAGCGCATAGCTCTTGGACGAGGTCAGCGTCTCTGGGATCGCGAGATTGTTGCCGATATGCAGCATCGCGATCGTCACGATGAAGGCGAGGTAGAACCAGTTGGCGACATAGATGTGCGGTTCCTTGCGCTTTGCGAGCGTGGCAAGGAAGACCAGCAGATAGACGACCCAGACGATGGTGAGCCAGATATCGGCATACCATTCGGGCTCGGCATATTCCTTGGACTGGGTGACGCCCATCAGATAGCCGGTGGCGGCGATCACGATGAAGAGCTGATAGCCCCAGAAGACGAACCAGGGCGCGATGTCGCCCGCAAGGCGTGCGCGGGAGGTCCGCTGAACCACATAGAAGGATGTTGCGATCAGGGCATTGCCGCCGAAGGCGAAGATCACCGCCGAGGTATGAAGCGGGCGCAGGCGGCCGAAATTCAGGAAATCCGTGTCGAAATTCAGCACCGGAAAGGCGAGCTGGAACGCAATGATGACGCCGACGAGGAACCCGGCAACGCCCCAGAAAAGCGTGGCGATGGCACCTGCCTTGATGACGCCATCGGCATAGCCGGTGCCGTCATCGGCAAGCGGTCCGCCCTGCGTCGCGTTCATGTGGCGGTTGCCGATCGCCATGACGCCGGCGAGGAACGCGGCGACGAAGATCCATGAATGGACCGCCATCGGCACGTCCTGCGCATTGGCCGCAATGGCTAGGAAGAGAAATGCGCCGGCGATGAGAGAGATCACGACAGCCCATGCCGCCGTTGTCATCGTGCCGGGAGGGGTGGTTCCGGGCGCGCCTGAAATCGCCATGTCCCGCTATCCTTGTTTTCGTTGCCTCGATGGCGGGACGGCGGGACCGGCAAGGCGCGAATCGCGCCACCTGAAGCCCCCCATCCAGCTCGCGAAAACCCTATCACAGGTAAGGATATGAGTGAATCGGCCAGCTTGCCGCGCTGCAAAATGTCACATTTGCGGGGCCGGCCCATTCGCGGGTGACGGCTGGCGGATGAAATGCCGGGTGGCGTTCCCAGCAGGGTCGAGTACGGAGTGTCGAACCGCGTTAACCAAAATTGGCGAAGCATTGCAGAAGAGAGATCGGCCGGTCTTGCTGCGCCAGCCGGACGATACGGGCAGATTCAATGTTTTGCCGACAACACATGAGTTTGTTCATTCATTTTACCCACAATAAGACTGTGCCAAACCAGTATGTCGTGATAATTGAGACCGCCCGTCAGGGTGGCAAGATTGCGAAATTCTGTGAAAGCAGCTATTCCGCCTCCGCCTCGTTAGAGGCAACCGGGCGGCAAAGCGCGATATCAGGGGAGCAAACCGCATCTTGAAACCTGACAGGCGCGAGACAGGCATCATGTCTTGCCGCAATGCCCGATGGAACGATTTCAAACGGCCGTTCCACCGGTCCTCTAGAACAGAAGAGCTCAAGCTCTCGCCGTAACACCAAGCCTTCGACGCACTCAACTTGCAAAGGGGTGCCGATCCCACGGGGAGGTTATTTTGCAGCGTATTGAAAATATCGTGTTTGGCCTGCGTGCGCCGATCCTCGTCCTTCTGCTGATCTTCACGATCACCATGGGTTTTTTCGCGTCCCAGCTCCGTATGGACGCGGGCTTCACGAAAATGCTCCCGATCGGGCATCCCTATATCGAAACCTTCTTCGAGTATTCGGAAAGCTTCGGTGGCGGTAACCGCATTCTCGTCGTTCTCGAAAACAAGGAAGGCGACATCTTCGAGCGCGACTTCCTCTACAAGCTGAACGACATCACGCAGGATCTCTTCTATATCCCCGGTGTCGCGCGTCACACGGTGACGTCGCTCTGGACGCCGAACACGCGCTTCATCGCCGTCACGGAAGAAGGGCTTGAAGCGGGCGACGTCATCCCGGCGAATTTCGCGGGCACCGATGCCGACATCGATACGGTCATGCAGAACACGCTGCGCGCCGACCTTGTCGGCCGTCTCGTCTCCACCGACTTCCAGGGCGCGATGATCCGCGCCGAGCTTCTCGACTTCAACCCGGAGACGCAGCAGCGCCTCGACTATTTCGAAGTGGCGAAGAAACTCGAGTCGGAACTGCGTGACAAATATGTTTCCGACACGACCGATGTGAAGATCGTCGGTTTCGCCAAGCTCACCGGCGATATCGCCGACGGCGCCGGTTCGGTCGTATTCTTCTTCTCCATCGCCTTCGTCCTGACCTGCTTCATGATGTGGCTCTATTGCCGTTCGTGGATTCTGACGGCGGTCACGGTCGGCGCCTCGCTCTGCTCGCTCGTCTGGCAGTTCGGCCTGCTCCACATTCTCGGTTTCGGTCTCGATCCGCTTGGCGTGCTTGTGCCGTTCCTCGTGTTCGCCATCGGCGTCAGCCACGGTGTGCAGCAGATCAACATGGTGGGCGCGGAAATGGCGGCCGGCCTCGACAAGATGGCCTCCGCCCGCGCAACTTTCACCTTCCTGTTCCGTCCCGGCGTCGTCGCGCTTCTGACGACGCTTGCGGGTTTCGCGACGCTCTACATCATTCCGATCGGCATGATTCAGGAGCTGGCGATCACCGCCTCGATCGGTCTCGGCTTCAAGATCATCTCGAATCTCATCATGCTGCCGCTGCTCGTTTCCTATGTGGCGCCGCCGGAAAAGGAATATGGCGAGAAGGTTCGCCGCGCGATGGAAACCCGCGCCAAGCTCTGGCCGGCCCTCTCGAAGCTTGCCACGCCGAAGATCGCGTTCCCCTTCGTTGCGCTGTGCTTCACCATTGCGATGGTCGGCCTCTATGAGGCGCGCGACAAGCAGATCGGCGACGTGCATGAGGGTGCGGGCGAGCTTTGGCCGGATGCGCGTTACAATCAGGACAGCCGCTATATCGCGGAGAAATTCGCTCTCGGCCTGAACGTGCTCACCGTCATCGTCGAATCCGACAGCGTGGTCTGCATCGACTACGGCAAGATGCACCATCTCGAAAAGATGAGCTGGTACATGCGCAACGTCGATGGCGTTCAGTCCGTCATCAGCCTTCCCGTTCTTGCCCGTGCCATCAACAGCATGTGGCAGGAAGGCAATCCGAAGTGGCGCAATCTGCCGCGCAATTCGGCAGCGCTGGCCCAGGCCACATCGAGCATCGCGAGCGCATCCGGCGTCGTGAACACGGACTGCTCCACGGCGGCGGTCGCGATCTTCATTCGCGATACCAAGGCCAAGACGGTCAATCATGTCCGGGCCCAGCTCGAGACCTATATCGCCGAGCACCCTTATGACGGGCTCAACATGCGCATCGGCACCGGCAACGTGCCGATCGTCGCGGCGACGAACGAGATCGTGCACAAGTCCGAGCTGCCCATGCTGCTCTATGTGTATGCGGTCATCATGACGCTTGTGATCATCACCTATCGCGAGTGGCGCGGTGCGCTTTGCTGCGTGCTGCCGCTCATCCTCGCAACGATCATCGGCGACTGGTTCCTCACCGCCTTCGGCGTCGGTCTCAAGATCTCGACGCTGCCCGTGCTCGCCATCGCCGTCGGTATCGGCGTCGACTACGGCATCTATGAGTACAACCGCATGCAGCGCTACATGCGCATGGGCAAGACCCCGCATGAAGCCTACCTGCAGGCGCTTTACGACGTGGGTTCGGCGACGATGTTCACCGGCCTCACGCTCGCCATCGGCGTCAGCACCTGGGCTTTCTCGGCGCTCAAGTTCCAGGCGGATATGGGCCTGCTCCTCACCTTCATGTTCATCGTGAACATGCTCGGTGCGGTGACGCTGCTGCCGGCTCTCGTCGCGGTGTTCGAGTATCTCTGGCCGCTGAAGCGCAAGCCGCTTTCCGAAGAGGAAGCACGCGCGGTGATGCGCGGTCACTGATCGCCGGACACACGGCTCGAAATCGAAAGGGCGGCCCTCGAAAGAGGAGCCGCCCTTTCTCTTTGGCCGCAGCGGATGAGGGAGTCCGCCTTTACTCTTGCGGCCGGAGGATCAGTCGCCCGCCTGCGGCGCAAGCCCCGCAGGCAGAGCACCCGGAATGCCTTCATCGAGTTCGCGCGGCGCCAGCAGGTAATACATGGCAGGTGTGACGAGCCGCGACAGCACGGTCGAGGAAACCAGTCCGCCGATAATGACGAAGGCGAGCGGCGAATAGAGGCCGGAACCCTGCATGGCGAGCGGCGTCAGGCCGCCGATGGCGGTCAGCGATGTCAGCAAGACGGGCAGGAAACGGATTTCACCGGCGCGTTCCACCGCCTCGCGCAATTCCACGCCTTCGCGGCGAAGCTGGTTCGTGAAGTCGACCAGCAGGATCGAGCTTTTGATCTCGATACCGATCAGCGCGATGAAACCGATCACCGCCGTGAAGGAGAGCGAATAGCCCGAGACGAGCAGGCCGAGAAGTCCGCCCACCATGCCGAGCGGGATCACACCTGCAACGACGAGCGTCGTGCGGAAGGCGCGGAACTCGAGGATGAGCACACCGAGAATGCCGAATATGGCAATGAGGATGGCATCGCCGAGCCCCGAAAAGCCCGCCTGCCGGGCCTCGATTTCGCCGCCGGCTGCAAATTCATATCCCGGCGGCCGGGGCAGATCCGCGAGGCGGCGGAATACCTCGTTCGTCACCCTTTCTGTGTTGTAGCCGGTCTGCGTATAGGCGGTGACGGTGGTGAGGCGTTGCCTGTCGAAGCGGTCGATGCGGGCCGTGTTGGACTCAAGGCGCGGCTGTGAAAGCTGGGATAGCGGCATCGCCTCGCCGCTTGCCACCGGTACATAAATTTGATCGAGCGCCTCGATGCTGTGATGCCTGTCGAGCGGCAGCCGCGTGACGATGGGGAATTCGTCGCCATTCGCTTCGCGGAACGCGCCCACTGTTTCGCCGACGATCGCAAGCCGGATCGTCCGGTCGATTTCGCCCGGCGGCACGCCGAGAAGGCCCGCCTTTTCCGTGTTGAGGCCGAGATTGTAGTCCGTGCGGTCGAGCCGGACCGGGTTCACCACGTCGCGCGTGCCTTCCACATCTTCGATGATGCGCGTCACCTCGGCGGCAAGCTCCTTCAGAATGCCAAGATCGGGGCCGAAGATCCGCACCGCGATCGGCGCTTCGATGGGCGGGCCGTTCTGGAAGGTGCGCAGCACGATCTGTGCACCGGGATATTTGTTGAATTCGGCGCGCAGTTCGTCATGCAGCTTCGGCGTCCGCTCGCGGTCGAATTCCGTCATCTGCACGAAGGCTTCGGCCTTGTTGGGACGCTGTTCGCGCGCGTTCTCGTTGTAGAAGATCTGCGGATTGGAGCGTCCGAGATTGCCCATCACCCATTCGATTTCCTCGCGCTCGCGCAGCTTCTCCGTCACATAGTCGAGCGCCTTGCGCGTTTCCTCGAGGCTCGTGCCCTGTGGCGTCTCGATGCGGACGACGAACTGGCGGCTGTCGGCAGGCGGAAACAGGCTGAAACCGATGAGCGGGATCAGCGCGAAGCTGGCAAAGCAGAGCGCCATCGCCCCGAGGACCGTGGTGCGCGGCCAGGTCAGCGCGACATGCAGCATCGGGCGGTAGAACTTGTGGATACCGCGCATCACGACGCGCAGGAAGATATTGCCTTCCGGGTGCGCCTTGTCGCTGAGCAGGCGGCTTGCAAGGAAGGGAATGATGGTGAGCGCAATGCCGAGCGAGGCCGCAACCGTGAAGAGAACGGCCACGGGAAGCGAGCGCGTGAACTTGCCCGCACCTTCCGGCAGGAAGAGCAGCGGCAGGAAGGCGAGGATGAGCGCTGCCGTGCAGCCGACGACAGCGAGCGAGATCTGCGATGTCGCGGCAATCGCCGCTTCGTAGCGGCGTTTCCCCTCACGCAAATGCCGCTCGATATTCTCGACCACGACGATCGAATCGTCGACAAGCAGACCGAGCGAGAGAACGAGGCCCGCGATCGAAAGCTGGTTCAGCGAAAAGCCGGTGGCGTTCAGCAGCGCGATGCCGACGGCCAGCGACAGCGGGATCGACACCATGACGATGGAGGCGGCGCGAAGCCCGAGCGGCAGCAGTGTGATGCTGACGAGGCTCACGGCGATCGCGAAATCGAGGTACAGACGGTTCAGCCGGTTTGCGACCGATATCGACTGGTCGAAGGCGCGCTCCATGCGAATATCGGCGGGCAGACGCTGTTCGAATTCGTCCAGCACCTCGAAGATTCCGTCGCGCACCTTGAAGATGTTCTGACCTTCCTTCTGGTTCGCGGTGACGAAAGCGGCACGTTCGCCATTGTACCAGCCGAGATAGGTTGCTTCCTCCGTCTCCCAGCTCACTTCGGCGACATCGCGCACCCGCACGATATTGCCGCCAAAGCTGCCGACCACCGTGTTGCGGATCGCTTCGAGATCGTCATAGCCGCCGGCGGTCTTCAGGTTGAAGCGCCGGGCCCCTGCATGGACAGGGCCGCCGGGAAGCTCGCGCGCATCGGCGCCGACGGCGTTTGCAACGGCCGTCACCGGAATTGAAAGGGCGGCAAGGCGGCCGAAATCGAGCGCCACGCGCACTTCCGATTGCGGCAGCGCCCAGACTTCCGCATCGCGGACGCCCGGCACGCGGTAGAGTTCGTCGGTCAGGTCGCTTGCCAGATCCTCAAGCACCCGGTTCGGCGCTGTTTCGGAAACGAGCGCGATCTGCACGATATTGGTGAGCGAGGTGCGGAACTTGTTGATGTCGAGGCGGCGGATGCCGGAAGGGAGGGTAGGGCGCAACGCATTTATCTCGCGCACCACATCGTCATATTTCTTGTCGGGATCGGTCGACCAGTCGAACTCGACCGTGATGACGGCAAGCCCGTCTTCCGCCCGGCTTTCGATTTCCTTCAGATCGTCGAGCCGGTTCACGACGTCTTCGATCGGCCGGATGACGAGCTTTTCGATATCGGCAGGGTCGGCGCCGGGCAGCGCGACATTGATGACGGCGAAGGGGCCTTTCAACTCAGGGTCTTCGGCGCGGGGAATGGCGTTGAAGGCATTGAGGCCGATGGCGGCCAGCATGGCGAACACGACCAGCGTGAACTGCCAGTTGCGGACCGCAAAGCCCGAGATGTTGCTCAGGATCATGGCTGCGCGGTCTCCATCGCGTTGGCTGCCTGCGCGGCCTTGAGATCGGTGACGATGCGGATTTTTGCGCCGGGCCGCAGATAGGGCGCGCCCGCGCTCACGACGCGTTCGCCCGGCTCAAGCCCCGATGTCACGATCACGTCGCTGCCGGAAAGATGCGACACGCCAATGCGTACCGGACGCACGGTCATCGTCCTTTCGTCCACGACATAGACATTCGCGGTGGAGCCGTGGCCTTCGAGGATCGCGCTTGCGGGAATGGCGAGCGCGCGCGATGCGCCACTCTCTTCCGATTGCACCGGCTCGATCCGTGCCTGACCGACAAATCCGCTCGCCGTTCCGGCCGGTGCTTCGCCCAGCTCGATCTCGACCTCGAAAGTGCCGGTGCGGGCCTCGCTCGCCGCTGCGATGCGGCGCACCGTTCCGCCAAGTTCCTTGCCCGGAAAGGCGTCGAGCGTCACGCGCGCCTCGGCGCCGAGGCGGATGCGCGCCACTTCGCGGTCGGCAAGTCCTGCGCGCATGATGAAGCCGCCGCCGCCCTGGCTGACGACAAGAATGGGCTGGCCGGGATTCACGATTTCGTTCGGCTCGGCCGCGCGCTCCAGCACCACGCCGTCCGCAGGTGCTGTGATGCGGGCCAGCGAACGGTTGAATTCGACGCGGGTCCGCTCCGAAAGCGCCTGTTCATAGGCGGTTTCGGCATCCTGGATCGCCTGCCTGCTGGCAAAGCCCTTTTCGGCCAGCGGCTTCAGCCGCTCGACATCGCGTTTCGTCTTGGCGAGCGCGGCGGCGGCGCGGCGCGCATCGGCTTCGATCTCGCGCTGGTCGAGTTCGGCCAGCACATCGCCTTTCTTCACAAGGTCGCCCTTGTCGGCGGGGATCGCTTTTACGAGGCCCGAAATCTTGAAGGAGAGGATGGCTTCCCGGTCCGGCCGGACGATGCCATAGGCCGTTATGTCGTTGGCTTCCGGTGCGGGGCGGGCTTCCGCCACAAGCACGGGCACGCTCGCGTTTTCGGCCCCGGCTTCGGCCGCTTCGCCCGGCGCCTCGCCGCAGGCCGCAAGCAGGCCCCCGCATAGCAATGCGCCCAGCATCAATTGCCGCGACAGCCCCATCCCAGCCTCCCTCAATTACCTAACAGTGTTTATTTAAGCGAAGGGCGGCGCTGGTCAAGGCTACCGAACGGTGTTAATTAGCGACATGGCGAGAAAAACTGCAAAAACGCCGGGGAAACAAGGCGCGGCACCTGCCAAGCCCCGCCGCAAGCGGCTCTCGCCCGAGGAGCGGCGGGCGCAGATCGTTGCCGCTGCGCGTTCTCTCTTTGCCGCCGAAGGCACCGACAATGTCTCGATGCGCAAGATTGCGAAGCAGGTGGGCATTACCCAAGCCGCGATCTATCAGCATTTCGAGAACAAGGAAGCGATCTTCTTCGTCATCATTGAGGGCTTCTTCGCCGATCTTCTTGCGGCCCTCGAAGCTGCCATCGCGCAGGAGACCGAGCCGCTTCACAGGCTTCGCCGCGCCATGCGCGCCTATATCGAACATGGCCTGTCGCGGCCCGAGGAATACCGCCTTGTCTTCATGACGCCCATGTCAGGGCTTGTCCGGGCTGGCCTTGCTGTGCCCCGGACGGATGAGGCGCGGCACACGCCCTCCAAGGGCTCGCTCGCCTTCGACGTGCTGGACCGGGCCGTGCGGGATGTGGTGCTTGCCGGCCGCACCCGCTTTGCCGACACGGATCTGCTGGCGGAAGCCGTCTGGGCAGCAGGGCATGGCATCGTCTCGCTGCTCATCACCCATGACCAGTTTCCCTGGACCGACCGTGCGCGGATCGTCGATTTCCAGCTCGATCTCGTTTTCCGCGGCCTGCTGCATGAAAACTGCCCCATGCGGCAGCGCCCCTTCGATCAGCGCTGAGCCCTCCCGTATCGCCTGAATCCGTTCGATTGCCGCTCCGGCACCGAAACTGACTGGCCGTCTAATTGACTAATCAGTCATTTTATGACTATTTAGTCAAAATGAGACGGGAGCGGGGAATGGCCGGTCGAAGCAGCATTGTCATGAAGGCGGACGAGCAGGGTTCGCGCAGACGCGAGCGGATGCGGGGCATTCTCGTCGAGGCGGGGCTCCGGCTCTTTGCAAAGCAGGGCGTCGACGCGACGACGATTGACGAGATCGTCAATGTTGCGGGCGTTGCAAAAGGCACCTTCTACAATTACTTCACGGACCGCGCCGATATTGCCCGCGCCGTTGCCGCCGCCGTTCGTCATTCCATGAATGCGGCAGTTGAGGAGATCAATCGAGGCATCGACGATCCGGCGGAACGGATTTCTCGCGGTGTGCGGCTCTTCATGGCAGGCGTCGTGCTCGATCCGGTGAAGGCGGCGATGCTCGCCCGCCTCTATGAGAGCGGCGCTTCGCTCGATGCGCATGGCAATGCCCATCTCCTTTCCGATATCCGCGACGGGATCGCGAAACACCGCATCAAGGTGCCGGACGAGCTGGCGGCGCTTCATCTCGTCGTCGCCATTGGCACCATTACGATCCGCCATCTGCTCGACACGATCGGCGCAAGCGGAAAGGGCGAGGAAATTCTTCGCGGCGAAGGCTATGCCCGGCAGATGGCGGCGGTACTGCTTGCGGGGCTCGGCCTTGCCCGTGGCGAGATAGAGGAAATTCTCGCCCGGCCCTTCGATGCGAGCGGCACCACACTTTTCGGATAGGCGCGACAAAGCGGGAGGAAAACATGATCAAGGTGACGGATATTGCCTATGTGCGCTTTCGTGCGCCCGATCTCGACGAGATGGAAAAATTCCTTCTCGAATTCGGCATGGTTCGCGCGGAGCGCAGCAGCAAGGCGCTTTTCATGCGCGGTACGGACGCGCTTCCCTTCGGCCATGTGACGGAGCCTGGCGAGCCGGGCTTCATCGGTCTCGGCTTCTATGCCGAAAGCGTCGCAGACCTGGAGAAGCTCGCCGGTGAACATGGAATGTCGCCGAGCGAGAGCGATGCACCGGGTGGCGGCCTGCGCCTGCGCTTTACCGATCCCAACGGGTTCGACGTCGATGTCGTTGCCGGTCAGCAAATGCCTGCCGCGCTCCCTGTCGAGCGCCGCCTCATTCACAATGATGGCGAGGAACGGCCGAGGCGCGGCCAGCCGCTGCGCGTCGCACCCGGCCCAAGCCAGGTCAAGCGCCTCGGCCATTGCGTCATCAATGTGCGCGATTTCCGCGAATCCGAAGCCTGGTACAAGTCGCGTTTCGGCCTCATCACATCCGACGAAATCGAGATTGCGCCCGGCGCGCCCATCGGTGCTTTCCTGCGTTGCGACCGGGGTGCGACGCATGTCGATCATCACACGCTCTTTCCCGTCGGCACGGGCACGCCCGGTTTCAATCACGCCGCTTTCGAGGTCGCGAATTTCGACGATCTCATGGCGGGCCGCGAAGTGCTGGCGCAGTCGGGCCGCCGTCATGAATGGGGTGTGGGCCGGCATATTCTCGGCAGCCAGATTTTCGATTACTGGCGCGACCCCTGGGGTCACACGGTCGAGCACTGGACCGATGGCGATCTCTTCAACAACCAGGAGCCGCCCCGCACGGTCGGCATCGACCAGTTGATGGGCAATCAATGGGGCCCGCCCGCGCCGCCCACGATGGGCGCCTGACGCGCAGCAAGGAGAGAAAAAGTGAAACTCGCAACTTTCGACTACAAGGGCGATACGCGGATCGGCGTCGTCGCGGATGCAGGCATTGTCGATCTTTCCGTGGCGGCGCCTTCGCTGCCGCGCGACATGGTGGCGCTTGTTTCCGACGACAAGGCGATGGCGGAAGTGCGCGCCGCAGCGGCGAAAGGGAACGCCATTCCGCTTGCCGATGTGCATCTTCGCGCGCCGGTGCCGTTTCCCGGCAAGGTGCTCGCCATCGGTCTCAACTACCGCGACCATGTGGAAGAATCCGGCCAGCCCATGCCCGAGCATCAGGTCTGGTTCAACAAGCAGCACAACTGCATCACCGGGCCGTTTGACGATGTCGCGCTGCCCGCCGTCTCGTCGCTTCTCGACTACGAGGCGGAGATGTGCTTCGTCATCGGCAAGCGTTGCAAGCATGTGCCGAAGGAACGCGCGCATGAAGTGATCGCAGGCTATTTCGTCGGCAACGACGTCAGCGTGCGCGACTGGCAGCTCCGCACGAATACATGGCAGATCGGCAAGAGCTTCGACACGCATGGCCCCATCGGCCCCTGGATCGTGACGCCGGACGAGGTGGGCGATCCGCATGCGCTCGATATCAAGTGCTGGGTGAATGGCGAGTTGCGTCAGAACTCAAACACGAAGCATCTCATTTTCAACTGCTTCGACCAGATCGCGCATCTCTCCCAGGCTTTCACGCTCGATCCGGGCGATGTGATCTTCACCGGGACATCAGGCGGCGTCGGCGCGGCGATGAAGCCGATGCAGTTCCTGAAGGTCGGCGATGTCGTCCGCGTCGAGATCGAGAAGCTCGGTTACATCGAAAATCGTATTGTGCCGGAAAAGGCGGATACGGTCATCGGCTGAAGAAAAAGGAGGGGGGGAGTCATGCGCGAGGAAACGGATGTTCTGATCGTCGGGCTCGGTCCCGTCGGTGCGGCGCTCGGCGTCTATCTCGGACGCATGGGCGTGAAGGCAATTGCCATTGAGCGCGACATGGATGTGTATCCCATGCCGCGCGCCGCCCATCTCGATCACGAGACGATGCGCCTCCTCCATCTCGCCGGCGGTGCCGAAGCCGTGTCGAAGGCAAGCCAGCCCTTGTCGGCTTACGAGTTCCGCAATGCGAAAGGCGAGTTGCTGATGGGTTTTTCGCAGCGCGGCGCGCTTGCGCCCACCGGCTGGCCCTGGACCTCGATGTTCCATCAGCCAACGCTCGAACATGCGCTCCGCGCGCGGCTTCAATCGCTTCCCTCCGTTTCCGTCCGCCTTGGCCATGCGCTGAAGAGCTACCGCGTCGAAGGCGAGGGCGTTGTCGCAGATGTCGAGACGCCCGACGGCACGAAAGAAATTGCTGCGCGCTTTCTCATCGGCTGCGATGGCGGCAACAGCACGGTCCGGCGCAGGGCGGAAATCGGTTTCGACGATATGGGATTCGATGAGCCCTGGCTCGTCATCGACACGGTTCTGAAGGGCGGCGTCACGCGCATCTCGACCGCCGGCCTGCAATATTGCGATCCCGCGCGGCCTGTTACGTCGATGCCGATGGCACCGGGTCGGCATCGCTTCGAGTTCATGCTGCTGCCGCATGAAAAACCCGAAGATGTGGTCAGCGATGAGGCGATCGCGTCCATGATCGCGGTCTATCACGATCCCGCGCAGTTCGAGATCGAGCGCCGCGCCGTCTATCGCTTCCATGCGCTGATCGCGAAAGAGTGGCGCAAGGGCCCTGTCATTCTTGCGGGCGATGCCGCCCACCAGATGCCGCCGTTCCTAGGCCAGGGTCTCTGTTCGGGCACGCGCGACGCCGCCAATCTCGCCTGGAAGATCGAGGCCGTGCTTCGCGGCCGCGCGGGCGATGCACTTCTCGACAGCTATCAGGTGGAGCGCGAGCCGCATGTGCGCATGATCACCGGCATGGCGGTCGCGCTCGGCAAGATCGTCTGCACGCAGGACACCGAAGCCGCGCAAGCGCGCGACAGGGACATGCTCGCAGCGCCCGAGGAAAAGCGCATGAACGAGATCATTGTGCTTGAGGGCCTCAAGTCGGGCGTCATGCCGGGCGGCGGCATGGTCGCGCCGGATGCGCGGCTCGAGGGCGCAAGGCTCGACGATGCGGCGGGCTTCGCGCCCATCCTCATCATGCGCGAGGCGAGCGAGGCTTCGCACGCCTTTGCAGCTGCCGGCGGGTTTGCCGTCACCCTTGCGGCGCTTGAAAGCGGGGCAGAGGCAATCGAGGCTCTGATGAACGGCGCTTCGGCGCTGCTCGTCCGTCCGGACCGGTATGTCTTCGGGGCGGGCGATGCGGCGGCGCTCCTCTCCGCGTGGTCGGCCTATCTTGCAAGCGGCCATGCGGCAGTGTCCGCCGCTGCGGCATGACGCCACTGGCAGAGCGCCTCTTCTTCTGCTCATAATCTTCCCCGTCAGCGTCTTCGTTTCAGGGGAGGAAGAAGATGTCCGATATGTCCGCCGGACCTGCCGCACCGGCCAATGGCCTGCCGCGCATCCACACCATGACCTTCGGCGATCTCGCATCCGCCTTGAATGCGGGATTTCGCGATTTCCTGCGCGCGCCGCTCTTCGGCCTCGTCATTGGCGGCACCTTCGCGCTGATCGGCGTGGTCATCGTCGCCTCGCTCACGATCTGGCAGCTTCCCTGGCTTATCTATCCCTTCGCCATCGGCTTTCCGCTGGTCGGGCCTTTCGCCGCCGTCGGACTTTATGAGGTGAGCCGCCGCCTTGCCGCGGGCGAGCGCCCCTCATGGGGCGATGTCTTCGGCGTCATCTGGGCGCAGCGCCGCCGCGAAGTCTCGTGGATGGCTTTCGTCATGCTTTTCGTCTTCTGGATCTGGATGTATCAGGTGCGGCTCCTGATCGCGCTTTTCCTCGGCCTCGTCTCCTTCGCCTCTTTCGAGCAGTTCCTCACCGTGGTCTTCACGACGCAGGACGGGATACTGTTCCTTGCCATCGGTCATGTCGTCGGCGCGGTGCTTGCGCTTGTGCTGTTCTCGATCACCGTCATCTCAATTCCGCTGCTGCTGGAGCGCGAGGTGGATATGGTCACCGCCATGATCACCTCCATAAAGGCCGTGTTTCAGAGCCCGGTGGTCATGCTCGGCTGGGGCGTCTTCGTCACGCTTTGCGTGCTCATGGCCTCGCTGCCCCTCTTTCTGGGGCTTCTCGTGGTCTTGCCGGTATTCGGCCATGCCACATGGCATCTCTACCGCCGGGCCTTGCCGGACCCCGCCTCCCGCCATTGACCCTGCGTCAATTTAGACCGGCAGGGGCAAATTTAGGGTATTGACCCTAGATTTCACGGCCTCAAGATAGGGCCATTGAAATCCGGCGACCCAAGAAGCGCCGACATCACAAGAGGCAGGAAATGACTGGAACGGAAACGCTTGAAAGGCCCGCGGCCAAGGGCCCGGGGAAAGTGGAGCATTTCGACGTCCTGATCGCGGGCGCCGGCATCTCCGGCGTCGGTTCGGCCTGGCATCTGCAGCAGCAGGCGCCGGACAAGAGCTTCGTCATTCTCGAGGCGCTCGACAGTTTCGGCGGCACATGGCACATGCACCGCTATCCGGGCATCCGCTCCGACAGCGATCTCTTCACCTTCGGCTATCGCTTCAAGCCCTGGACCGGGGCGCCCATCGCGACGGCGGAAGAAATCCTCACTTATATGAACGAGGTGATCGAGGAGAACGATATCGGCCGCCATATCCGCTATGGCCACCGTATTTCCTCCGCCACATGGTCGAGCAAGGACAATCTCTGGACGGTCGAGGCGGTCCGCAACGATACGGGCGAGCGTCTCACCTTCACCTGCAACTTCATGTGGATGTGCCAGGGCTATTACCGCCACTCGGAAGGCTATACGCCGGAATGGCCGGACATGGAGAAGTTCAAGGGCCGGATTATCCATCCGCAGACCTGGCCTGAAGATCTCGACCTCAAGGGCAAGAATGTCGTGGTGATCGGCTCTGGCGCGACGGCGGCGACGCTCGTTCCCGCCATCGCGGGCGACTGCGGCCATGTCACGCTGCTGCAGCGTTCGCCGACCTATTTCATTCCGGGCCGCAACGAGAACGAACTGGCGAACCGGTTGCGCGAGCTGCAGGTGGACGAGGCGTGGATTCACGAGATCACGCGCCGTGAAATCCTGCACAACCAGAAGGAATTTGCGCGCCGCTCCTTCGAGGAGCCGGAAGCCGTGAAGAAGGAACTGCTCGATGCCGTCCGCCTCTTCCTGCCGGAAGAATTCGTGCAGAAGCACTTCACGCCGCGCTACCGCCCGTGGCAGCAGCGCGTCGCCTTCGTGCCCGATGGCGACATCTTCCAGGGCATTGCGTCTGGCAAGGCCTCCGTCGAGACCGACGAGATCGAGCGCTTCACGGAAAAGGGCATCCTGCTCAAGTCCGGCAAAGAGCTTGAGGCCGATATCATCATCACCGCGACAGGCTTCAATCTCTGCGTGATGGGCGATATCGACTTCACGGTGGACGGCAAGCCGGTCAATTTCGCAGACACCGTCACCTATCGCGGCATGATGTTCACAGGCGTCCCGAACCTCGTCTGGGTCTTCGGCTATTTCCGGGCAAGCTGGACGCTCCGCGTCGACATTCTCGGCGATTTCGTGACGCGGCTTCTCAATCACATGACCAAGCTCGGCAAGAAAAAGGTTACGGTCGAGCTTCGTCCCGAAGATCACAACATGAAGCTTCAGCCGTGGATCGACCCGGAGAATTTCAATCCGGGCTACCTCACGCGCGGCATGCATCTTCTGCCGAAATGCGGCGACAAGCCGGAATGGCAGCACACGCAGGACTACTGGACCGAGAAGGACGTGGTGCCGGCGATCGATCTCACCGGCAAGGAATTCCACTACGAGTAAGTCCCGTCACAGGGCATGAAAAAGGCGGCTCGCGAGAGCCGCCTTTTTTGTTCCCTATCGTCATTGCCGGGTCAAGCCCGGGGGTGACAAAGGGGTACAAAGAGCTAACCGTTTCTACGCCGCCTTGCGTTTCATGCGGTAACGCACGGGAAGGCGCTTCAGGCCGGAGACGAAGCTTGCTTCCACGAAGGCGGGATCGCCCGCAAGTTCGATATGGTCGAGCCGTGCGAGAAGCTCCTTGTAGAGCGCGCGGATTTCCATCTTGGCGAGATGCTGGCCAAGGCAGAGATGCGCGCCATAGCCGAAGGCGAGGTGCTTGTTGGGCGAGCGTTCGATGCGGAAGGAGAACGGGTCCTCGAAGGCATCTTCGTCGCGGTTCGCCGACCAGTAGCACATCAGCAGATTGTCGCCCGCCTTGATTTTCTGGCCGCGCAGTTCGTAGTCCTCGGCCGCCGTGCGGAAGAAATGCTTCACCGGCGTCGTCCAGCGGATCATCTCGTCGATGGCGCCGTTGAGATATCTCTCCGGGTCGGATTTCAGCTTGGCAAACTCATCCGGGTTCTGCATCAGCGCGAGTAGGCCGCCTGCCGCGGTCGAGCTTGTGGTGTCGTGGCCGGCCGTCGCCACGATGATGTAGTAGGACATGGCTTCGAGATGGCCGATGGGCTGACCGTCGATGGTCGCATTGGCGATCACGCTCGCCACGTCGTCCTTCGGGTTCTTGCGGCGGTCCTCAGTGAGCGCGTTGAAATAGTTGAAGAAGTCCGTCACCGTGTTGACGTTGAAGTCGGAATTCTCGCGGCGCATTTCCGGGTCGGTCGAGCCGAACAGTTCCTGCGTCAGCTTCAGCATGATCGGCTCGTCTTCTTCCGGCACGCCAAGCACCGTCATGATGACGCGCAGCGGATACCAGACCGCCACGTCCGACACGAAGTCGCACTGGCCGCCCTGCGCTTCCAGCCGGTCGATATATTTCTCGGCCAGCGCGTCGACGCGGGCGGAGATCGCCTTCAGGTTCGGCGGCATGAACCAGGCCTGCGTCAGCCCGCGATAATTGCGGTGGTCGGGATTGTCCATGTCGACAAGCGAGCGGATCAGCTTCGACTGGCCGCCGGTAAATTCCTTCACCTTCTCCTCGACCTCGATGGTCTGGAGCGTCAGGCGCGGATCGTTCAGGAACTTGTCGTTCTGGCGTTCGACTTCCATGATGTCGGCATGTTTCGACACGGTCCAGAAGGGGCGATAGCCTTCAGGCTCTGTCCAGCGCACCGGGTCTTCCGCGCGCAGCTTCGTGAAGAGCCTGTGGAACTCGTCGACATGGGCATAGGTCTTGGGGTCGACAATCGCATTGTCGATCGATTTGTCGCTCATACGGGTCCTCCCGGGCGCTGTGCCCTGTTCCTTTTCGCGGTGACGCGGTGCAATTTCGGTCAGCCTTCTTGACGGGCCGCTCTGACGCTGCGTAAACCGCCAAGTTGTTGTGCGGCAACGCTTTCTCGCAACTCTGGGCAGAGTTTGGCGAAGTTGCAAGCGCTTGTTTCCGGCTGGACAAGGCCCGCCCCATGTTGAAGATACCGGGCAAATATGCGGTGCAGACGGGTTGCAGCGGCTAGCCGTGTATATACATATTCGGGAAGCGTCTTTGCCTTTCCGCCACGGGCGGGCGGCAAGCAAACCAGGGAGAGCTCATCATGGCTGAAGCCTATATCGTCGCCGCCGCCCGCACCGCCGGCGGCCGCAAGGGCGGCAAACTCAAGGACTGGCATCCCGCCGACATGGGCGGCAAGGTGATCCAGGATCTCGTGAAGCGCACGGGCGTCGATCCGGAGCTGATCGAGGACGTGATCGTCGGCTGCGTCGACCAGGCGGGCGAGCAGGGCATGAACATTGCGCGCAACGCGGTTCTCGCGGGCGGTCTGCCGGAAAGCGTGCCGGCCACCTCGGTCGACCGTCAGTGCGGTTCCTCGCAGCAGGCGCTTCACTTCGGCGCGCAGGCCGTCATGTCGGGCGCAATGGATGTCGTCATCGCCGCCGGTATCGAAAGCATGACGCGTGTGCCGATGGGCATGCCGATCTCGCTGCCGTTCAAGAACGGCTTCGGCATCTACAAGAGCCCGAACATGGAAGAGCGTTATCCGAACATCCAGTTCAGCCAGTTCGCGGGCGCCGAAATGATGGCGAAGAAGTATGGACTAACGAAGGACCAGCTCGACGAATATGGCTACAACAGCCACCAGAAGGCCATCAAGGCGACGCAGGCCGGCCTCTTCGATCAGGAAATCGTGCCGCTCGAAGTGACGCTGGAAGACGGCTCGAAGGAAATCCACAAGGTCGATGAAGGCATCCGCTTCGATGCCTCGCTCGAGGCGATCAAGGGCGTGAAGCTGCTCGCCGAAGGCGGCGCGATCACGGCTGCCACCTCCTCGCAGATCTGCGACGGCGCGTCGGGCGTGCTGATCGTCAACGAGAAGGGCCTGAAGGCGCTCGGCGTCGAGCCGCTTGCCCGCATCCATCACATGACGGTCGTCGGCGGCGATCCGGTCATCATGCTGGAAGCCCCGATCCCTGGCACCGAAAAGGCGCTGAAGAAGGCCGGCATGAAGATCGAGGACATCGACCTCTATGAAGTCAATGAAGCCTTCGCCTCCGTGCCGGTTGCCTGGGCGAAGCATCTCGGCGCCGATCCCGCGCGCCTCAACGTGCATGGCGGCGCCATCGCGCTTGGCCATCCGCTCGGCGCCTCGGGCACCAAGCTCATGGCAACGCTCGTCTATGCGCTGAAGTCGCAGAACAAGCGTTACGGCCTGCAGACCATGTGCGAAGGCGGCGGGCTTGCCAACGTGACCATCATCGAGCGCCTCTGAGCCTCGGGCCGGTCGGCATCGAAGGGGCGGCGCTGCGATGCGCCGCCCCTTTTTTCATGCGCCTTTTCACGGCCGCCTTTGCTTATAAAACTGCCAGACGGGCAAGGAGAAAACCCATGTCGATCTCACGCGAGACGGAACAGAACGGGCGCTATGCATGCATCATTTGCGGTCCGTCCCACAGGCGCGGCGATCTTGTGCCGCTCGCCACGATCCGCGAGCCGATCCTTGCGATGATCCGCGCCGATCGCGGCGAGTTCCCGGCCGAAGCGCGTATCTGCCGCGACCATCTCAACACCTATCGCGATCTCTATATCCGCCGCGCCATCGAGGCCGACAAGGGCCAGCTCGACGAACTCGAAACCGAAGTGCTCCGCAGCCTGAAAGAGAACGACATTCTCGCCGAGAATGCCGAAGAGGTTTTCGAGGGCGAGCTGACCTTCGGCAAGCGGCTGTGGGATTCGATCGCGAGTTTCGGCGGCAGCTGGAAATTCATCATCGCGTTCGGCGTGGTCCTCGCAGGCTGGATCGCGCTCAATATCGTCGGGCTTCTCGCCTAGCCCTTCGATCCCTTTCCCTTCATCCTGCTCAATCTTGTCCTGCCTTGCCGCGCTTCAGGCACCCATCATCATGATGAGCCAGAACCGGCAGGAGGCGCGCGACCGCATCCGCTCCAAGAACGACTACAAGGTCAATCTCAAGGCCGAACTGGAAATCCGTCACCTGCACGAAAAGCTCGACCACCTGCTCATTCACCAGTGGCAGCGCCTCATGGAGATCCAGCAGATCCAGGTCGAGCTGATGAACGAGATCGCCCGGCGCGGCCCCCGGCATGCCGGCCAGTGATCGCGGGCCGGTGCAGGGTAGGTTCCGGCTATCTCGTATTCATGCTACGCATTTTTTGTCCGACTCTGCTAGAGTCGTGAATATCCGGGCGGCGGCTAGTGCCTTGCCGGAACAGGGATGAAGAAGCCAGACGCATGAAGATGAAGGAACTGGAGGCCGCGACCGGGATCGGGCGCGAGACCATCCGCTACTATATTCGCGAAGGATTGCTGCCAGAGCCCGTGCGCCCGAAGCGCAATGTGGCCGCCTATGGCCGGGAGCATGTGAGCCGGCTCAATCTCATCCGCCGGTTGCAGCATGAGCGGCACTTGCCGCTTTCGGTCATCAAGACCATCGTCAATTCGGAAATTGTCGACACGCCGACGCAGGGTTTCGAGCGGCTGATCGGGCTTGAGATTGCGCTCGGGCCGCTGCTCGCAGAAGGGCGCCAGTTGAGCCCCATGCGCATCGAGGATGTGGCGAAGGCCACCGGCATCTCGGTCGGCGATATCCGTGCCTTTGCGGAAAGCGGGTTCATCTTTCTAGACCGGCGCGAGGATGGCGACTGGCTCAACCAGCGCAATGTCCGTCTGATGGAATTGATTGCGGAGGCGCGCACCCTCGGCTTCACGCCGGACATCGGCTACACGGTCGACAGTTACGACATCTATGTGCAGATGACGGACTGGATGGCGCGCCGCGCGGTCGTCGGCTTCTACAGCCGCCTCGGCGAAAAGCTCGATCAGCCCGAAGCCGCAAAGCTCGGCGTCGCGGGCATCCGCTTTCTCAATGAGGTTCTGCCGCTCATGATGATCGAGCGGATCGTGCGTCTCGTCGAACAGGTCAGCGAAAGCGGCGGCGAGCTGCCGCGGATCGATGGCGAGGATTGAGGCCCTGCCTCAGTCGCCCAGCACCAGCGTGTCGGACTTGCGCCAGTAGATCCAGTATTGCTCTCCGGCCTTGAACGTATATTCCTCAATGTCGCTCGACACGTTCGAGATGTCGGCCTGTAGCGGCTGGCCGAGGCCGATGTCGAAAAAGACGTTCGAGTAGGAGCCGAAATAGGCGACTTCGCCCACCTTGCCCTTCACCTTGATCAGGTTCGGGTCTGTGGGTTCCTTTTCGTCGACGAAAATCTTTTCGGGCCGCACGGCAAGCGCCACCTTGCCCGTTGCCGTGCCCTTCAGCGTCACTTCGCCGAGCGGGTTCGCCTTCACGCGAACCTGGCCGTCGCCTGCGGCCACCGCGTCGCCCTCGATCATGTTGATCTTGCCGATGAAGTCGGCGACGAAGCGGTTGGCCGGCATTTCGTAGAGCTCGGCGGGCGGTGCGACCTGCTGCACCTTGCCCTGGTTCATCACCGCAATGCGATTTGCCATGGAGAGCGCTTCCGACTGGTCATGCGTCACGATGACGAAAGTGATGCCGACCGTCTTCTGCAGCCGCACCAGCTCAAGCTGCATCGCCTCGCGCAGCTTCGCATCGAGCGCGGAAAGCGGTTCGTCGAGCAGCAGCACGGAGGGGCGCTTCACAAGCGCGCGGGCAAGCGCGACGCGCTGGCGCTGGCCGCCCGACATTTCATCGGGCATGCGCTTGCCCAGATGGCCGAGCTTCACGAGGTCGAGGGCTTCGGCCACGCGCTCCCTGATCTCCTTCGAGGGGCGGCGCTCCATCTTGAGGCCATAGCCGACATTCTGTTCGACCGACATATGCGGAAACACGGCATAGGACTGGAACACCATGTTCACGGGCCGCTTGTTCGGCTGCACGGTGGCCATGTCCTGCCCGTCGATGATGACCTGTCCACCGGTCGGCACCTCGAAGCCCGCCAGCATGCGCAAGAGTGTGGTCTTGCCACAGCCGGAAGGCCCGAGCAGCGCGAAGAATTCGCCGCGACCGACTTCGAGGTCCACGCCGTCCACCGCCCTCACGGTGCCGCCATAGAGCTTCGAGACGTTCTTGATCTGGATGATGGGCGCGTCGGACATGGCTATCTCGAATTCCTAGTGGGCGGACTTGCCGATCATGTTGTTGCGGTTCTGGATCCACAGCGCAATCGTGGTCACGATCAGCGTCACCAGAATGAGGACGGTCGAGGCGGCGTTCACCTCCGGCGTCACCGAGAAGCGCACCATGGAGTAAATCTTCACGGGGAAGGTGACCGTGTCGGGGCCGGCGGTGAAGAAGGTGATGACGAAGTCGTCGAGCGAGAGCGTGAAGGCAAGCAGCGCGCCCGCGATCAGGCCGGGCTTCATATGCGGCACCACGATGTCGCGGAAAACGCGATATTCGCTGGCGCCGAGGTCGCGCGCGCATTCCGACAATTCGCGGTTGAAACTTTCAAGCCTCGCCCGGATGACGATGGCCGCGAAGGGGAAGGCAAAGGCGATATGCGCGATGGTGATGGAGCCGAGATTGATCGGCCAGGGTAGGCCCGTCGGCCAGCCGATCCGCGCGAAGAACACCATCATCGCAACGCCCATGCAGATTTCGGGGATCACGATGGGCAGCGCCATGCCGCCTTCATAGACGGCCTTGCCCGGAAAGCGGTAGCGCCAGAGCACATAGGCGGTCAGCGCGCCGAGGATCGTGCTCACGATGGTCGTCATGACGGCGATGGTCAGCGAATTGGTGAAGGCCATCATCAGTGAGTCGTTGTTCCACAACTTCACGTAATAGTCGGTCGTGAAGCCGCGCCAGACGACGTTGCGGCGGCTGTCGTTGAAGCTGAAGGCCATGAGGCCGATGATCGGCGCATAGAGGAAGAACAGCGTCGCCGCCACGAAGGCGCGCAGCCAGAAGCGGCGCGCATAGTCGAGCGGGCCCATCGGATCGGGATTGCGGCGGAACAGTCTCATCTTTTGTCCCCCCGTCCTTCCTTCCTCATCAGCACGGCGCGGATCGCCAGCGCGAAGAAGGTCGCATACATGAGCAGGAAGGAGAGCGCGGCGCCGAAGGGCCAGTTGTTCGCCTGCTTGAACTGGCTCGCGATCACATTGGCGATCATGTAGCTGTCGGTGCCGCCGAGAAGGTCGGGCGTGAGGTACGAGCCCATCGCCGGAATGAAGGTGATGATGATGCCGCTCGCGATGCCGGGCAGCGCCAGCGGCACCACGATCAGGAAGAAGGTACGGAAGTGGCCCGCGCCAAGGTCGAGGCTCGCCTCGAGATAGGAGCGGTCCAGCCGGTCGAGTGCAGCATAGAGCGGCAGCACCATGAAGGGCAGGTGCACATAGACAAGGCCGAAAATCACCGCCGTGTTGTTGTAGAGCAGCTGCATCGGTGTGTAGGGGCCGATCAGCGCGTTGTCGCCCAGGCCGATAAAGGAGAGCAGCCAGTCGGCATGGGTGACGAGCCAGTCGAGCCCGTTATTGATGAAGCCGTTGGTGCGCAGCACCGCGATCAGCGCATAGGTGCGGATCAGCAGGTTGGTCCAGAAGGGCAGGATGACGAGCAGCAGAAGCCACATTCGCATGGTGGGCTTGGCAAAGACGATGGTAATGGCAACGGGGAAGGCGACGACCAGGCAGATTGCCGTCGTCGCGGCCGCCATCCAGATCGATTTCCAGAAGATGCCGAGATAGACCGGCTCCAGCGCGCGGGCATATTGCTGCAGGTTCCAGTCGAGCGTGATGTCGACGATGCCTGTCTTGGAACTGAAGCTGTAAAGCCAGATCAGCGACAGCGGAATGATGAAGAAGGCGACCAGCCAGAAGGTCGGCGGCAGCATCGAGACCCAGAACGCGCGGGCCGAATTCTTCCAGTTTTCCATTCAGCCCCCCCAACAGGGCACAATGAAGCGTGATGGCGGACAAGTATGGCAGCATAGAGCCGGGAGCCGGATCTTCCGGATGCCTTTGCGCAATCTACACGGAAAAGGCATCGGGGTGAGCCGGGTAGAAAAAAGGGCGGGCAGTTTTTAGGCTGCCCGCCCGGTCTCGCGCCTCAGGCGGCGTTGATCTTGGTGCAGAGGTCCTCGCGCATCTGCGTGACCTCCTCGCCCAGATATTCCGCAAATTCGGAGGCTTCCACCACATCGTCCGGCGGAAAGATGTCGGGATTGTTCTTGTAGTCGTCGTCCATCAGCTCGTAGCCCGCCTTGTTCGGCGTCGCATACTGGATGTAATCCGTGATGAGCTGGTTCGGCTCCGGCGCATGGATGTAGTTGATGAGGGCATGTGCGTTATCGACGTTCTTCGCATTCGCCGGAATGGCCAGCACGTCTTCCCAGAGAATGCCGCCTTCCTTCGGAATGATGTAGTCGACGTCGTCGTCTTCCGTCATCAGCTGCACGATGTCGCCATTATATTCCATGGTGAGATCGACTTCGCCGGCGGCGAGCAGGTCCTGGCCGTTGTCTTCGGCAAAGGCCTTGATGTGCCGCTTCTGCTTGATGATGAGTTCGGCGGCAGCCTCGTTCTCGGCCTTGTCGGTCGAGTTCAGCGAGTAGCCGAGATATTTCAGCGCGCAGCCGAGCATCGTGCCGCAATCGGAGAGCAGCGCGATCTTGTTCGAGTACTCATCGCTGTCATAGAGCACCTTCCAGCTGTCCGGCGTGCTCGAGACGGCGGACTTGCGGAAGCCGATGCCGACCGTGCCCCACATATAGGGGAGAGAGTATTTGCGGCCCGGATCGAACGGCTCGTCCATGAAGCGCGGGAAGATGTTGGCAATGTTCGGAATCTTCGAGTGATCGAGTTCCTGCACCATGCCGGCCGCCACCATGCGGGGCAGCCAGTCATTCGACGGCACGATCACGTCATAGGCGACATTGCCGCCGCGCATCTTGGCGAAGAGTTCGGAAACGTCCGCGAAGGTGTCGACCGTCACGCTGATGCCGGTTTCGGCGGTGAAGTCGGCCAGCGTCGTCTCGCCGATATAGGTGTCCCAGTTGGCGAAGACGACGTTGCCCGCCTGTGCGGACGCGAATTTCGGCTTGGCCGTCAGCGTCAGGCCGACAGCGGCTGCGCCCGTCATGAACTGGCGGCGCGACAGCGCGCCGATCAGCCCGGACATGCCTCTTTTGCGGTTCATGGATTTGTTCCTCCAGATTGAGTTGACTGCGTCCAGCCCCTGCCGTTGAGGTCGAGCGGCCGAGAGAGACGTTCAGTGTTCAACGGTTTTTGCGGGAGCGCAAGCAAACCCGGCCCTTCGCTTCGCCATTGCGTCAAAAATATTAAACGCCGGTTTGCGTCATTTTCCGGGCCGAATCGCACATGACAAAAAGTTCATGTCGGCGGCCGGGATCAGGTGCAGTGCAAAATAAATCGGCAGGCTGTTTGCGGCGCCGCGCGCGGTTGCGTGCCCGGTTGTTGCCCCATCGGTGTTTCCCTGCCATGCGGCAGTGCGGGTGCCTTGCCGCGAAATCGGGCATTCTGCCTTGCAGCGGCACGGCATCTTCCGCTCGCGCCTGCATCATGGCGCGGCGCCCGGCCCGGCGCTGCATCCGCGCCTCGCCAGAACAGGATTGTTTTTCATCCTCCGCTGACCGACATTGTCCCCGGAAGCGGCGATTTTCATCTGCGCCGTTCATTGCCGGACCGCCATGACCATCACGTCGCAAGCCGATCTTGAAGAACTCCGCGCCATCGGCCGTATCGTCGCGCAGGTGCTCGCGGCCATGGGCGCTGCCATCGAACCCGGCATGACGACGCGCGAGCTTGACGATCTCGGCCGCAAGATGCTGGAACGTGAAGGCGCCCGTTCGGCGCCCGAACTCGCCTATCGCTTTCCGGGTGCCACCTGCATCAGCGTCAATGAGGAGATCGCACATGGCATTCCGGGCGAGCGCGTCATCCGCGCTGGCGATCTCGTCAATATAGATGTCTCGGCGGAGAAGAACGGCTATTTCGGCGATACGGGCGCGAGCTTTCCGGTGCCGCCGGTCAAGGCGCATGTCGAGCGTCTCTGCCGCGACGGCAAGCGCGCCATGTGGGAGGGCATCCGTGCGGTGCGCACCGGCGGGCGGCTCAATGCGATCGGCGCGGCAGTGGAGCGTTTCGCGGACAAGGGCGGCTACACGCTGATCCGCAATCTCGCAAGCCACGGCGTCGGCGGCTCATTGCATGAGGAGCCCGAAGGCATTTCCACCTGGGCGGACCCTTCGGACCGGCGCATCATTGGCGAAGGCCTCGTCTTCACCATCGAGCCCTTCCTCTCGATGGGCGGCGAGATGGCGGCCGAAGCGGGCGACGGCTGGACGCTGCTCGCCGACCCTGTGGCCCCCACCGTGCAATATGAACATTCCCTCGTCGCCACGAAGAACGGCCCGGTGATCCTGACCCTGCCTTGAGGGGGCAGCCCCTCGTTTGACGTTGCACTCACCCGGAAAATCCGCGCCCTCAAAACCGGGGATAAGTTTTTTTCATTATTTCCGCATGCGGAATAAATGCGTGCTGCCCATTGACAAGCGTCACGCTCATTCCCACCTGTTTGTCCATCTCCAGAATTGTATCGACGCACCGCCCGAACCGCGCGTTCCGGCGGTGCATCTCGTTTGCTCTGAGCTTGCGGCACCCATAAACCTCGCCCCCTTGACATTCCGCGCCCTCTCTTTTAAATAAGAATAAGTCGCAATAGCGGCTTTGGAAGGATCGGGACAATGCGCGACGTGATGAAGACTTTGAGCTACGGCACGCTCCACTTCGCGGTGGGGTTCGGCGTCACCTATGCGCTGACCGGCGAAGTGGCGATTGCCTTCGGCGTCGCGATGGTCGAGCCTGCCGTGAACACGGTGGTCTTCTATTTCCATGAGAAGGCCTGGGCGCGCTGGCCGGCCAAGGCCCTGAAAACGCTTGGCTTTCGTGGGCCGTTCCAGCCCGCCTGAGGCCGGTTCCGCGCCAGATCAGCCCCAAGCCCAGACCGGCTGTTCGAGGTCCGAGACGCGGGTGTGACGCGCCCTGAGGCCCACTTCGGCAAACTGATAGAGAAGGGCGGCGGTCGGCGCATGGATGTGATCCTCGCCAATCAGGAGGCGGATCACGGGCCGTTCGCTTTCCGGGATGGTCAGGAAGACGGGCGAATCCGGCCGCACGAGTTCACCGAGCGCGATCTTGTGGATCGAGGCGACTTCCGCCTCGTTCGGCCGCATGGGCGCAAGGTCCGGCGCCCAGACAACGACCGGCGTGATGAGGTAGCCGGATCGCGTCGGATAGTCGTCGAGAAGCCCCAGCACCTGCGAGGGCGGCAGGTCGAGCGCCACTTCCTCGGAAAGCTCGCGAAGCGCCGCCTCGACCGGCGTTTCGCCCTTGTCGATGCGCCCGCCCGGCAGCGCCCATTGGCCGGCATGGGCGTTGAGCTTCGGCGCGCGCCGCGTCAGCAGGAAGGCCGCTTCCGTTTCGTCCGGCACAAGCGTGATGGCGACGGCTGCGTGTTTCAGTCCATCGCCCGCGCGCGCCTCGCGCTCGAAACGCGCCAGCCGCTCGCTGACGCCGCCGCGCAGATTGTCGTCGAAAATGAAGGTCATCGCCGTCCCGTTTTCCTTTCTCATAGCATGGGCCGGGCCCGTCATTCGCCTGTTTAATATAAGCTACGGAGCTGTCCGGCACCCTGTCCGCAGCAATTGCAATGCACGCCGGGCGGCGGCAATCGCGTTTAATATCCTGAACATGTAGCCTCGATTGGCCCCGCGCCCCTCCTTGGAGGGGCAACCTCCGCGCGCTACACTTTTTCGAAAGTCTCACCCCCTGACGAGGCAGTCCCATGCGCATCGGCGTCCCCAAGGAAATCAAGGTCCATGAATATCGCGTCGGCATGACGCCGTCCGCCGTGCGCGAGGCGGTGCATCACGGGCATGAAGTGCTGGTGCAGAAGGGGGCGGGCTTCGGCATCGGCCTGTTCGACGACCAGTATGTCGCCGCTGGCGCGAAGATCGCCGGCACGGCGGAGGAAATCTTCGCGACCGCCGACATGATCGTTAAGGTGAAGGAGCCGCAGCCTTCGGAATGGAAGCAGCTTCGCGAGGGCCAGATCCTCTTCACCTATCTTCATCTCGCGCCCGATCCCGAACAGGCGCGCGGCCTCGTGGAATCGGGCTGCGTTGCCATCGCCTATGAAACGGTGACCGATCATCGCGGCGGCTTGCCGCTGCTCGCGCCCATGTCGGAAGTCGCGGGCCGCATGTCCATTCAGGCGGGCGCGCATTGTCTCGAGATCGCTCAAGGCGGGCGCGGCATGCTGCTCGGCGGCGTGCCGGGCGTGCCGGCCGCCAGGGTCGTCATTCTGGGCGGCGGCGTCTCGGGCACCAATGCCGCGCGCATGGCGATGGGGCTTGAGGCCCATGTCACGGTGATCGACCTCAACCTGCACCGGCTCTACGAGCTCGACATGCAGTTCGGGCCGAGCCTCAACACGATCTATTCGACCGTCGATGCGATCGAGGAAAGCGTGCTTGGCGCCGATCTCGTCATCGGCGCCGTGCTGGTGCCGGGTGCGGCGGCGCCGAAGCTCGTCACGGAAGACATGGTCAAGAAGATGAAGAAGGGCTCGGTGCTGGTCGACATCGCGATCGACCAGGGCGGGTGTTTTGCGACTTCGCATCCAACGACCCATGCGGAGCCCACCTTCATCAAGCATGATGTGGTGCATTACTGCGTCGCCAACATGCCGGGCGCGGTGGCGCGCACCTCTACCTTCGCGCTCAACAATGCGACGCTGCCTTTCACGCTGGCGCTCGCCGACAAGGGCTACAAGGCGGCGCTCGCCGGCAATCCGCATCTTCTGGCGGGCCTCAATGTCCACAAGGGCGATATTACCTATCAAGCGGTTTCCGAGGCGCTGGGTGTGCCCTTCAAGGAGGCGAAGAGCGTAATCGCCGCATGAGCAAGTCCTTGGATTCGCTCTGTATTTTTCTTCGTGTCCGGTAAATTGTGCCAGTGTGAGCCAGTTTTAAACCGGGATTAACCATATCGCGCGAGTCTTGCCCCATCCGCTTCCTGAGAGCGGGGAGGAACAAGGGGGCTTGCCATGTTCGAAAAGGCTCAGCGCGACCGCTTCTGGCTGGTACTCGGCGCAATCCTGATCGGGCTTTTCGTGATCCAGAAGGAGCGGGGGCTTGTCGATCCCGCGCCGCGCGTCGCGCAGGAAACCCGCAGCTATGATCGGGGCGGCATGAACCGGCTGGTCGAGCGGACCATCGAGGTTCCCTATCGGGAGCCGGCCATCGCCGCGCGCCCGCAGCCCCGCCCGCAGGTTCAATATGCCAGTTGGAGCGACGATCCCCATGCCGGGCTCGTCACCGGCTCGATTGCCGCAAACCCGGTGACGGCGCCGCGTCCGCTTGCGCGTCCCGGCCGCGGAGAAGCCGCCATTCAGGTTGCCTCGCTCGGGGCGCCTGCCGCTTCCGGCGGCCGCTATTATGCGCAGGTCGGTTCCTATGACCGGATCGACCGGGCAAGCCGGCGCTATTTCGACATTCTCGGCCGCGAACCGGACCTTCAGGGCGAGGAGCGTGTCTCCATCGACACGGTCAGGGTTTCGGGCGAGGAGGTTCACCGGGTGCGGATGGGGCCCTTCGTCGATGAGCGGTCGGCCCGCGCTGCCTGCGCCCGGGCCCAGGTTTCCGCCGATGAATGTGCGGTGATCCACCTCAATTGACGGGTCCATATGGACTTTCCGTCCGGTTTCACTGTATAAGGCCCGCCAAAGGCCGTCCGGCAAATGCCGGTCACGGCCATTATCTTGTTTTCAAAGCCTTTTTCGCGAGGGCAGGCGTTCGCCTCAGGCGGACCGCTCGCGGAGCAATCGGAGCGAAGCCCATGGCCGTCCCCAAGAGGAAAACCACCCCGTCGAAGCGCGGCATGCGCCGTTCGGCCGATGCGCTGTCGCAGCCGGCCTATGTCGAGAACCCGGATTCGGGCGAGCTTCACCGTCCCCATCACGTGGACCTGAAGAGCGGCATGTATCGCGGCAAGCAGATCCTGAAGCCGAAGGGCGAATAAGCCCTTCCGCATCGGCAGTGAATTTCGAAACGCCGTTCCTCAGGGAGCGGCGTTTTTCATTGGGCAGCTTTCATGACGTGAGCCCGGCCAGTGCGCGGGCGCAGGTCCAGCGCGAGGTATCCGTCACCTGTTCCTTCCAGTCGTCGGCGTCGACATAGAAGGCGTCGCGGATCAGCTTTGCGATCTCGGCTGCTTTCGGA
Source organism: Parvibaculum sp. (assembly GCF_046297875.1). GTDB lineage: Bacteria > Pseudomonadota > Alphaproteobacteria > Parvibaculales > Parvibaculaceae > Parvibaculum. The sequence continues at coordinate 1,202,789 of NZ_JBKBHD010000001.1, forward strand.
TTTTCGTGGCCGCCATTCTGGTGAAGCCAGTTGTCGGATTGCAGCGCCACCGTCACTTCGGCAATCGGCACGGTGCCGAATTCGAGGCCGCAGGAAGTCACTTCGCGGCCCTTCAGTTCATCGGCAAAGCAGACCGGTATCGAGCCCGGCACATCGGACGAGATCGAGCCGCCGCCCACCGTCGAGCGGACGGACGAGCCCCACCATTCAACCATGCGCTTGTAAGCGCCGCTCGTTTCCGGTTCGGTGCAGATGATTTCGGCGCCGCCGCGCGCGCCGAGCCCTGAATGAATATCGACAAAGGCGATGCGCTCCGCCGCCGCCATTTCGGCGCGGATGATCGCGCGCAATGTACGGTTCGACCAGACGGGCGCGTGGCCGCCAAACTGCACGCCCTTCGGATGCGTGTATTGCCCGGCGCTCAGCGCATGCTGCATGGCGCGGGGGCCATGCGCCGCTGCATAGGCTTTCATCCGTGCACGGCACTCCGCCATTGTTTCGGGCGACAGGTCGCGCGGGTTGATGGCGTCGGCCAGTTCTTCGTAACCGGGATTTTCGGGGTGAGGCTTCGAGTGATCGACGAAATTGCGGTTGAGATCGACATTGTCCTCGTTCACACGCCGGTCCCATGCGAAGCCATAGGGGTTGATTGCATGAATGAAAAGGATCGCGGTGCCGTCCGGCACATCTGCGGCGAAACCTTCGGAGATAAGTGCCGTCTGGACGCCCGAGCCGCAATAGCCCTCGACGCCATGCGTGCCGGAGCCGATGCCCAGAATGCGCGACGCATTTGCCGGGCCGAAGCGGGCTATGTCGGTCGCAAGTTCCTCGCCGGACGGGCCCTTCAGCGGATGGAGGTGGTGGCGGATCGCGCCGCCTGCCGCCCCGGCCGCGGCCAGGAATTTCCGTCTTGCCTCGGCATAGGAGCTGGAAAAATGCTGCACCGCGCCTGTCATATCCTGCCTTCCAGTTCTTGCGTTAACCGTCATCGAAAGATGACGCGTACCTTCTGCCGGGACAGGTTATGGTACCGGAAAATGTGCTAGAGTGGCACAGATGAGGCCGGTTCACGGGGGCAACAAGGGGAATTTGCCATGTTTCGTACTCTGCCAATGATGGCGCTCGTCATCATCGCCTACAACATCATCGTCTATCTGACCGGCCTGTCCATGGACACGCAGGTTACAACGATCTCGCTCATATCGGGCGCCATCTGGACCATCGATGTCGGCGACGTGATCGTCTTTTGCGGACTTCTTCTGCTCTTCTTCGAGCTTGTCGGCTCGACGCAGACCGGCGCCTCCACCATCATCAATCACGCGCTTTCCATGCTGGTGCTTCTCGTGGCGCTAGTTCAGTTCATCGTGCTGCCTGAATTCGGCACCTCGACATTCTTTGCGCTGGTGATCCTTGCCCTGTTCGACGTGGTTGCAGGTTTTACCGTGACCATCACCGCAGCGCGGCGCGACTTCACCGTCGGCGAATAATCAGTCCCCGTACGCCGCGGCATCGAGCAATAGTTCGTATGCCGCGGCAAGCCGCGCCGTCATCGGATGGGCGGGTATTTCCTGCCCGTCGATCCGCGAGACGGGTGCGAGCCCCATCAGGCTGTTTGTGACGAATATGCCGGACGCATGTGCGAGGCGTTGCGGCGCGATGTCTTCCTCGCGCATGTCGATGCCGATGCCGGGTGCCAGTTCGAGCAATGCCGCCCGCGTGATGCCAGGCAGGATTGCGCCTCTATCGGCCGGCGTGAGAAGCGTATCGCCTTCCCAGATGAAAATATTGGCGGCACTTGTGCAGGCCACCATGCCGCCCGTATCGAGTATCAGCGCGTCATCGGCGCCCTTCTCGCGCGCCGCCTCTTTCGCCAGCACATTGTCGAGATAGGGTAGCGCCTTCAGCCGCGCCGATGGCGACCAGGGGTTTCGCCGCGGCGAGACGGTTGCCAGTGAAAGGCGCTCGGGCGCCGCCGCGCCTGCGGCGGCGCTTATCAGAACCGTCGGCTTCGGCTCGGCGGGGAGTGCAAGGCCGCGAGGCCCCGGACCGCGCGTCAGCGTCATCCGAAGCGAGGCGCGGTCACATTCGGCGAGTTCGTTTGCCTGAAGGAGATCGCGGCAAGCCTGCAACAATTCGTCCGGCGCATAGGGCATGCCAAGGCCGATCGTTTCGGCGCTCTTCATCAGGCGTAGCAGATGCTCCTCAAAAAAGGCGATCTTGCCTTTGCGCACAAGCATGGTTTCAAAGAGCCCGTCGCCGAGGAGAAATCCCCGGTCCGCCGGGTCGATCCGCGTATCGCCTGCACTGGCGATCGTGCCATTGAGCCAGAGCTTCATGCGCTTTGCCTCATGTCGATCTTCCGGCCGGCATGGGCCAGGTCGAGAAAGTTTCCGAGCAGCCGGTGGCCATGTTCGGTCAATACCGATTCCGGGTGAAACTGTACGCCGAACAGCGGCAGTGTTTCGTGGGCAAGCGCCATTGGCACACCGTCCTTCGTTTGCGCGGTCAGGCGAAGCGGGCTGCCCAGCGGCAGTTCGGCGATGAGCGAATGATATCGTCCAGCCATGAAGGGGCTCGGGATGCCCTTGAAAAGGGTGCTGCCATCGTGATGGATCGCGGATGCCTTGCCATGCAACGGCGAAGGCGCGCGCGCGATGGTGCCGCCGAAAGCGGCTGCAATCGCCTGATGACCGAGGCAGACACCGAGCAACGGAATGCCGTGTTCTGCTGCAGCGAGGACAAGTGGCATCGAAATCCCCGCCTTGTCGGGTCCGCAGGGGCCAGGCGAAAGAACAATTGCCTCGGGCTGCAAGGCGATTGCCTCCGTGACCGAGATTGCGTCGGTACGGACGGTGCGGCGTTCAAAGCCGAGCTCGCCGATATAGCGCGCGAGATTGTGAACGAAACTATCGAAATTATCGATGACGAGGATCATGCGGGTTCTCCCGCAAGCAATGCCGGTGCGCCGTCCAGCGCTTCAAGCATGTTCAGCGCCTTGGCAAGCGTTTCCTCATATTCGGCGGCGGGATCTGAGTCTGCGACAATGCCGCCGCCTGCCTGAAAGGTGACGCGGCGGCCATCGACCACGATGGTGCGGATCGTGATGGCGCTGTCCATGCTGCCGTCGGCACCGAGCCAGCCGATAGCCCCGCAATAGGGGCCACGTGTCGTCGGTTCGAGTTCGGCGATGATTTCCATCGCGCGGCGCTTCGGTGCGCCGGTGACGGAGCCGCCGGGAAAACACGCCGCGAGGAGATCGGCCGACGTCATGCCCGGCCGGAGCCTGCCGCGCACCGTGGAGACGAGATGGTGGACATTGGCGAAGCTTTCGAGTTCGCAGAGTTTCTCGACCTCGACCGAGTTGTCGTTGCAGACGCGGGAGATGTCATTGCGCAGAAGATCGACGATCATCACGTTTTCGGCACGGTCCTTCTCCGAGGCAAGGAGGTCGGCTGCGAGGCGCGCATCTTCTTCTGGCGTCGCGCCGCGCGGCCTTGTGCCCTTGATCGGCTTCGTTTCGACAATCCCGTTCCGGCAGGACAAGAACCGTTCGGGCGAGGAGGATACGATTGCGCCGCTGCCGAAATTGAAGAAGGAGGCGAAAGGGGCGGGGCTTGTGGCGCGCAGGCGCAGATAGAGTGCAATTGGCGTATCGCCGTCGGCCAGCCTTGTTTCGAAACGCTGCGAGAGATTGGCCTGGAAGATGTCGCCAGCGTGAATGTATTCGATCACGCGGGTGACGGCGCGTTCATAGGCGTCGCGCGTGAAGTTCGATGCAATCGCGGTCGAGGAGCGCGCGGCCTTCTGCTCTGCCGGTGTGGATGCCTTCAGGCGTGCCACGACTTCCGCCATTCGGGCCTTTGCCCGTGTTGCGCGCTTTCCGGGATCGTGTTCGGGCAGGCCGGACGATATGGCGACGGCGCGTTTCGCGATCATGTCGAAGGCCATAACCACATCGTAGAAGCCGAGTGCCATGTCGGGGAATCCTTGATCGTCGGTGGCATGGGGCGCTTCTTCGGGCGGCAGGCGCTCAAGCGTGCGGCCAAGGCCATAACCGAAAAAGCCTGCCGCGCCACCACAGAAAGGCGGCATGGTTTCGTCCCGCTCGACAACCGGAAGTTCCATGAGCTTCTGCTTCACAAGATCGAAAGGCGCACCAGCGCCCTCTCCGATGCGAAGACAAATCGTTTCGAAAGGCGCGACGGCGATGAAGCTCCAGCGTCCGTGAAGCCCGGCATCCCGGCCGGGCGCCGCCGTCGCGCTGTCGAGGAAGAGGGCAAATGGCTCGTCCGCGAAGTTTGCGAAGACTTCGTGCGGCAGCATCCATTCCAGCTCTTCGACGAGCGGCTTCATCGGGCAGTCACTTTCACTTCGCTGTCAGTTCGCCTGCGGTATGGGCGGGGTGATGGCGGTATCCCCTGAATTGCCGCCGCAGCTCGCGCAGCGCCGCGATTCCATTCGGGCGAGCGGCCCGCGCGGCTTTCCTGCGGCGCCCGGCGATGTAATGCGGGCTTCCTGTTCGCCGAGAAACCGCATGATCAATCCGCCGACCAGATCCGGGTCGGCGACACCGATATTGTGGCCCATGCCGGGATAGGAACGGAGTTGTGCTTGCGGCAGAAGTTCCATCAGCCGCTCTGCGTGATCGAATGGCACGACTTCGTCTGCCTCGCCCCAGATCGCAAGCACCGGAAGCGACGAGGCACCGACCGTCGCATAGAACGCATCCGCCGTTTCGAGCGGATAGTTTCGCATGGTCGAAAGCAGTGCGTCGCCATAGCCGCGAAACTGGAGCTGCCGGTTGACGGCCGCAAGGAGAGGCCCTGGGTTCGGAATGCTTTTGGCTTCCTCCGCTGCCGCCGCGTAGAACATCTTCGTGCCGAAGAGACGGATGATCCAGTCGCCGATCAGCGGTCGCCTCAGCATCTCGGTGCGCTCATTCGACAGTTTTCCGAGGCCGACCGGCGCGATAAGCGTCATCGAACGGACGCGCTCCGGGTGACGTGCGGCAAAGACGGTGACGATACCGCCGCCCATGGAGTAGCCCACGAGATCGACGCGGCGATTGACGCCGAGCGCATCGAGCAGACCAGAGAGCTGATTGTCGAAGAGGTCGGCGTCATAGACCGTGTCCGGCCGGTCGGAGAGGCCACGACCAAAATTGTCGAAGGCGAGGACGCGGTAGCCTGCATCGGTCAGGGGCTTGAAGTATTGCGACCAGATGATGGAAGGCGTCGCAAAACCGTGAACGAGGACGACGAGCTGCCCGGTCTCCGGGCCTTCAAGCCGGTAATGCACGGTGCCCTGCGGCAGGTCGAGGAAGCTGTAAGCATGGCCTTCCGCAAGCAGCTTGTCGCGCGCATCGGCATCGAGCGCGGCGCGCGCCCGGCCAGCCGCCCAATAGCTCATCAGCATGATGAGCGTGATCGCCACGAGAAGAACGCCCAGTGCCTTCACATAGGTCATGGAACCATTGCCACTGCCGTTTCACCATCGCCAAGCCTTCCCTTGCGGAAGGGTCTTGCCGGCGCAGTCTAGTGCCTCGCCTTGCTGCCTACAATTGCCGCGGCGGGGTTGCGAGCCGCCGGAAATGCGGGCTTGATGCGGGCAAAGCGGGTAAGGCCGCATAGCATCAGGGAGACGGGAAATGGCCGACGTATTCAAGGAAAAGGCGCTTGCGGGCAAGGTGGCGTTCGTCGCGGGCGCATCGAGCGGGATCAATCTCGGCATCGCACAGCATTTTGCGCGGGCGGGCGCGAAAATCGCGCTGATCAGCCGGAGCCACGAAAAAATCACGGCGGCGGCGAAAACGATATCGGATGAAGGCTTCGAGGCGATCGGCATGGCAGCCGATGTGCGCGACTTCAATTCGGTCGATCAGGCGATGGCAACGGCCCAGAAAGAACTCGGCAATTTCGATATTGTGATTTCCGGTGCGGCGGGCAATTTTGTGGCCCCTGCGCTCGGCATGTCGTCCAACGGTTTCAAGACGGTTGTCGATATCGACCTCATCGGCACGTTCAATGTGCTGCGCGCATCCTTCCAGTATCTCAACCGTCCGGGCGCTTCGCTCATTTCGATCACGGCGCCGCAGGCGGTGAACCCGTCGCTCTTCCAGGCGCATGTCTGCGCGGCGAAGGCCGGGATCAACATGCTGACGAAGTGCCTTGCCATGGAATGGGGACCGGCAGGTGTGCGGGTGAACGCGATTTCACCGGGGCCCATCGCCGACACGGAAGGCATGTTGCGCCTTGCGCCGACGCCGGAGATGGAAAAGGTAATCAAGTCGCGCATTGCACTGCGCGACTACGGCACCAAGACCGACATTGCCGATACGGCGCTGTTCCTGTCGACCGACAATGCCAAATACATCACCGGCACGATCGTCGATTGCGATGGTGGCTCGAAGCTTGGCGACGCGGGTGGCGATGCGCTCGGCGAGTTCGGGAAATAATCAGGAGACGGGGAGAGGGAGGAGAGGATATGGCCCAGGCACCGAAGGTCGCGCCCGCGGATTTCACCTGTCTGCTCTATGAAGTTCGCGATCATGTTGCTATCGTCACAATCAACCGGCCGGACAGGCGCAATGCGCTGAACCGGCGTGCCTATGACGAAGTGGAAGCAGCATTCCGCGCGGCGTCCGCCGACCCGGAGGTTCGCTGCGTGATCGTGACCGGTGCCGATCCTGCCTTCTGTTCCGGTGAGGACGTGAAGGAAATGATGACCGGCGAGCAGCATGAGGCGAGTGTGGCGCGGCTCACTTCGGTGCGGCCGGAGCCGACACCTGCCGCGGTTGCGGCGCTTGAGTGCGACCGGCCCGTGATCGCGGCCGTGAACGGCGCTGCCGTCGGCTGGGGCATGGAACTCACGCTTTTTGCCGATATCCGCATTGCCTCGGAGCAGGCGAAATTCGGCGAAATCTTCATCAAGCGCGGGCTCATCAGCGATGTGGGCGGGCTGTGGCGGCTGCCCGCCATTGTGGGCCCCGCCAAGGCGGCGGAACTTCTCTTTACCGGCGATGTGATCGATGCGGCGGAGGCGGGTCGTATCGGGCTTGTGAGCGAGGTCGCGCCGCACGGCGAGCTGATGGAGCGCGCGCAGGCGCTAGCAGCGCGCATCGCCGTCAATCCGCCGCTCGCGCTTCGCTTCATGAAGGAGGGGCTTCGCCGCGCTTCCTATGGCGATCTGCGCGAAATCGGTAGCTGGGTGAGCGGCGCACTGGGTAAACTCTTCCAGACGGAAGATCACCGCGAAGGGGTGCGCAGTTTCCTTGAAAAGCGCGCGCCCGAATTCAAGGGACGCTGACAAGGCTCATGGCGCTTTTCTTCGATCAGGAATGGTTCGACGCGAAGCTGAAAGAGGCCGCGCGCACGCGGGATGATGTTGCGGCCGCGCTTCGTCTCGCCCGCGCTCAGGTCGACGAAATCTGGAAGGACCAGCGCGAGCTGGCGCCGCAGGAAGTCGGCGTCCTTGCCGAATTGCTCGGCGAAACGCCTGCCGCCATCGCCAACAAGGCAGGCGTCTCGACGCCGGTGCCCACGGCGCCCAAGGCGGGCGATGCGGCGGTGATGGCGAAGCTCGCGGAGATGGACGAACGCCTGAAGCGGATCGAGCGCTCCGTTGCCGATCTTCAATCGCTTATTCTTGCGACGCGAGGAAACTGACTGTTAGCGGCAGGCGGTTCAGAACCGGCGCTCGCGCCGGGGGCGAAGCGTTTCGGCCAGAAGGTCGGGCAGCATGTCCGCCTCGATATAGGCGCTTGTCGCGCGCTGGCGCTTTTCGCTTTTCTGAAAAGATGAGGTTTTCAGGTTTCCCTGCTGGTCGACATATTGCGCGAGGAAAGTTGCAAGCGGGCGCATCGCCGTCAGATGCGGGCGGCCTAGGCCCGCGGCGGAAGCGGGTTCGCCTGCAGGCAGGGGGGCGGGATCGATGCGGCGCGATGCAGACGCCTCATCCCTCCGCCTCAGTGCGGGAAGGTTCGCTGACACTCGTTGAGCTGGCGTTATGCCTGCCATTTGCTGTCCCCAATCGGTGCGCGCCGCCCGCGCTGTTCACCTGCATCGGAATAGTCGCAAGAAGCTTGCCACGAGTTCGCGGCCTTTTGGCGGCGAAAAGAGCACCGGTAACGTTTCGTAACGGGACAGAATCTCGAATTAACCAGTTTATTTAAAGGTTTAGTGGTTACGACGCTTCTCGAAATTTTAACGGCTTGAGCGCGATCATGCGATGAACGGGCGCCAGAACAGCGCTCATTTTGGGGGCAATACGCCCGAGTAAACGAATGCGGCAGGAGCGGTGTTGTGGACTCGAAGACGCAGGATGCGCGCAGAGTCGGTGTTGCGTATGGCTTCGGCATCATGGAAGCGCAAGCTGAAGATGTGTTGAAAAGCGCCGTCACGGCGGTGGGCGATGTTGCCTATCGGTGGTCGATCGACGACGACTCGCTTTCCTGGAGCCCGGGTGCAGAAGTTCTGCTCGGCATTTCCGACATATCCAGAATGGCGACGCATCGCGATTTCGCCGCGCGCCTCGTGACGGAAGGTCTCAGCCGCTACGAACTCATCTGCCGGTCGCGCGAGAGCGACACGGGTGCAGGCGTCCCTTATGAACTTGAATATCAGATCTGCGACGATTTCGGCGGCATGCGCTGGGTCGAGGATCGCGGTCGATGGTTTGGTGGCGCTGATGGTGCGCCTGCCGTCGCCGTCGGTGTACTTCGTGCTATCGACGAGCGGCACAAACGCGAATCCGAACTGATCCGTCTGTCCACCTATGACGAGCTGACCGGTCTCCTCAATCGTGTGCGGCTGAAGGAAGCGCTGACAGAGGCAATGATCGCATCGCAGCGCGGGCGCCAGAACTCCGCCTTCCTGCTGATCGCCGTCGACAATCTTGCGCTCATCAACGATGCTTTCGGCTTCGATGTTGCCGATGAAGTGATTGTCAGCGTCGGCGAGCGGCTGCGCTCGCTGGCGCGGCGCGGCGATTCACTGGGCCGTTATGCAGGCAACAAGTTCGGCCTTGTGCTGCGGAATTGCAATGAAGAGCGCCTCGGCGGCGTTTGCGAGCGGATGCTGGCCGAAGTCCGCGACAAGGTGGTGCTGACGGCGCGCGGTCCCGTTGCCGTGACGGTTTCGGCGGGTTCCATTGCGCTGCCTGGTCATGCGTCGAGTGTCGATCAGGCGCTGGCGCGTGCCGAGGAGGCGCTGATTGCCGCCAAGCAGCGGCTCCGCGACAGCCATGTCGTCTACACACCGTCGCGCGAGCGCGAGAAGACGCGGCTTCGCAACATCAACGTCGCAGACGAACTCATCACGGCGCTCAACGACAAGCGTATCCGCATCGCCTACCAGCCGATCATCGATGCGACGACGGGCGAGGCGGCGATACACGAATGTCTCGTTCGCATGGAGCAGCCCGATGGAAGCCTCGTTTCCGCCGGGCATTTCGTCCCCGTTGCCGAAAAACTCGGCATTATCGGCCTGCTCGACTATCGGGTCATGGAACTTGCTGTCGATACATTGCGGAAGAATCCTGGCGTGACGCTTTCGCTCAACGTGTCGGGCCGAACGACTGCCGACCGGCTTTGGCGGGAGACGCTTGCTTCCCATCTTCGTGCAGATGGCGGCCTCGCGCGTCGTCTCGTTATCGAAATCACGGAGACGGTTGCCATTCACGAAGTTCTGGAGCTGACGGAATTCGTCGCCATGTTCCGCGAACTTGGTTGCAAGATCGCGATCGACGATTTTGGCGCCGGCTACACCTCGTTCCGTAACCTGAAGACGCTCGACGTCGATCTCGTGAAGATCGACGGTTCCTTCGTCATCAATCTCGCCACGAACCCGGACAACCAGTTTTTCGTGCGGACGCTCGTCGATCTTGCGCGAAACTTCAATCTGCCGACTGTCGCGGAATGGGTGAGCAACGCGGAGGAAGTCGAGATGCTGAAGGGGCTCGGCGTCCAGTATCTGCAGGGCTTCTATCTCGGCGAGCCGGTGATGTCGTTGCCGCGCAACGTCCCATCGCTCGTGTCGAGTCGGAGTATCGCCTGATCGCCGATCCTTGCCTGCGCGCTACTTCTTGGACAGAGCCTCGATCTGCGCCTGCATCTGCGAAAGTTGCTTCTTGAGTTCGTCGAGCTCGCTGCTGCCGCCGGCCTTGCCGTTCTCGTTCTCCGCCTTTTCAGGCCTGGGCTGATCTTTCGTCTCCGGACGCCCTCCCGATGGCGGTCGGCCAAAGGGCGAGAACATGCGCATGGCATTGTCGAATACTTCAAGATTCTGACGGATCTGGTCTTCGAACTGGGCCAGTCTCTCGCGGCCGCCCAGCGCGCTCGTTACGCGATGGCGCAGCTTTTCCTGCTCTTTGGAAAAGCTGTTCATGCTCATTTCGAGATAGGACGGGATGAAGCTCTGAAGGCTGTCGCCATAGAAGCGGATAAGTTGCCGCAGGAAGTTGATCGGAAGCAGGTTCTGGCCCTTGCCTTCTTCCTCGAAAATGATCTGCGTCAGCACGGAACGGGTGATTTCTTCGCCCGTCTTTGCGTCGCGAACCACGAACTCCTTGCCTTGCTTCACCATTTCACAGAGATGGTCGAGCGTCACATAGCTCGATGTCGCCGTGTTGTAGAGGCGGCGGTTCGCATATTTTTTTATAACGATGACGTCATCGTCCGTGGATGATGTCTTTTTTGCCACGGCTTTCCCAATCTCTCACTAGAGCTTTGTACCCGGCGGAACCCGTTTCCCCGTTTTTGGCAGTCGAGACTGCCAGCGGGTTCCTTGCCCCCTGTCATTCGTCATTGTGACGCGGTATTGTTGCGCTGCGCAAGCCCCGCATTGCGATGCACCGAAAACCGCGTGTCCAGGCCATTCCATTGAGGGTTGGCGCGGTCCGATGTGCCGCCTGACGGGCGTCTCAATCACGCGGCCCGCCGTCCGGGCCGGTTCCAGGGAGCAGACTCATGAGCAAATCCGGTACCGAAGTGGTCATTGTCGGCGCGGCGCGCACGCCTGTAGGCGCGTTCAACGGCGCTCTCGCGAGCCTGCCCGCACATGAACTGGGCCGGGTGGCGATTTCGGCCGCGATCGCGCGGGCCGGGATCGACAAGGAAGCGGTGTCAGAAGTGATCATGGGCCAGATCCTGCAGGCCGGACAGGGGCAAAATCCGGCGCGGCAGGCATCGGTGAATGCCGGTTTGCCGGTGGAAATACCGGCTTGGAGCGTCAACCAGCTTTGCGGTTCAGGTCTTCGCTCTGTTGCGCTCGGCTATCAGGCGATCGTCAATGGCGACAGCGAAGTGGTGGTGGCCGGCGGGCAGGAGAGCATGAGCCAGGCGCAGCATGCTGCCTATCTCCGTGCCGGGCAAAAGATGGGTTCGCTCGATTTCGTCGATACGATGATCAAGGACGGGCTCTGGGACGCGTTCCACGGCTATCATATGGGCCAGACGGCGGAGAATGTTGCGGCGCGCTGGCAGATTACGCGCGACGAGCAGGATGCCTTCGCTGTCGCCTCGCAGAACAAGGCGGAAGCAGCCCAGAAGTCCGGCAGGTTCAAGGACGAGATCGCGCCTGTCACGACCAAGACGCGCAAGGGCGATACGGTCGTCGACAGCGACGAATACATCAAGCATGGCGTGACGCTCGATGGCATCAAGGGTCTCAAACCTGCCTTCCAGAAGGATGGCGGCACGGTGACGGCGGCAAATGCGTCCGGCATCAATGATGGCGCGGCAGCGGTGGTGCTGATGGATGCGGCTCGTGCGGCGAAGGAAGGCCGAAAAGTGCTGGGCAGGATCGTTTCCTGGGCGCATGCGGGCGTCGATCCGGCGGTGATGGGCACAGGACCGATCCCCGCCTCGCGGCTCGCGCTGAAGCGTGCGGGCTGGTCGATCGACGAACTCGATCTGGTGGAAGCAAACGAGGCATTTGCCGCGCAGGCGCTTGCCGTCAACAAGGATCTCGGCTGGAATCCCGACATCGTGAACGTCAATGGCGGCGCCATTGCCATTGGCCATCCGATCGGTGCCTCCGGCGCGCGCGTCTTTGTGACGCTGCTTCACGAAATGGAAAAGCGGAATGCGAAGAAGGGCCTTGCCACGCTGTGCATCGGCGGCGGCATGGGCATCGCTCTTTGCGTCGAAAGAGGCTGAAAAAGCCCAGGTGGCAGGAGGAAGGGAGCGGCTCGGGGTCGTTTCCGAATGACTTGAACTTCAGCAATAAGGGCTTTCGACAATGAGCAAGGTTGCGCTTGTAACGGGCGGTACGCGCGGCATCGGCGCCGCGATCTCGCTGGCGTTACGCGACAAGGGATACAGGGTGGCGGCAAACTATGCCGGCAATGCGGAGGCGGCGGCTGCCTTCTCGAAGGAAACGGGTATCGAGACCTTCAAATGGAATGTCGGCGACTATGACGAGTGTGCGAAGGGCATTGCAGCGGTCGAGGCCGCGCTCGGTCCGGTCGACGTGCTCGTCAATAATGCTGGCATCACGCGTGACGGCATGCTGCACAAGATGACGCCGCAGCAATGGCGCGAAGTGATCGCTGTCGATCTCGACTCGATGTTCAACATGTGCCAACCGCTTATCAACGGCATGCGCGAACGCGGCTTCGGGCGGATCGTCAATATTTCGTCGATCAACGGCCAGAAGGGCCAGATGGGCCAGACGAATTATTCGGCGGCGAAGGCGGGCGTGATTGGCTTCACCAAGGCGCTGGCGCAGGAAGTGGCCAAGAAGGGCATCACGGTGAATTGCATTGCACCGGGCTATATCGATACCGATATGGTGGCGGCGGTGCCGGAGAAGGTGCTCGAAAGCATCATTGCGACCATTCCCGTCGGCCGTCTCGGCAAGGCGGAAGAGATCGCGCATTGCGTGAGTTTTCTTGCGGACGATAAGGCCGGTTTCATCACCGGTGCAACGATCACGGCGAACGGCGCGCAATATATCGCCGGGTAAGAGACGTACCCAGAAATGCGAAACGCCCCGGCGAATTTCCGGGGCGTTTTCGTTTCAGGCTTCTTTCTTCTCGGCGACGGCCTGTAGCAGATCGTATTCCTCGTCGCGGTCCGGGCGCGGCATGCCGGGATAGACCCAGTTGTCGAGCGGCCCGATGTCGATATGGACGTAGGGCGTCTTTGTCGGGTAGTAGCCGGCGCCGCCTTTGCCGAGTTTCTTTGCTACCCGGTAGAATTCTTCGGTGTCAGCAAAATTCTGCGTCACGTCTATCGCCATGCCGCGCATGTGGAAGCTGCCAGGATCGACGCCGTGGCCGCGTCTGTTCAGCCAGTCGTTCGTTTTCGGCGAGCGATAGCCCGACATCGTATAGATCGGATTTTTCGAGCGTGTGTGGCTGTCGATCTCCCAGAGAAGATCGAGCAGGCCCGGATGCACGTCATGCACCTCGCCGGTGCGCAGGTCGCGCATGAACCAGGTCATGCGTTTCAGCGCTTCCGGCTCATAGCCCTGATCGGTCCAGAAGATGATGTCGAGCTTTTCGCCGGAATTCAGGCTCTGCATGCGGAGCGATTTCTTGTAGGGCGTTTCGGCCCGCACGATGGACGGCATGGCGATAAGCGCAGCAGCGCCTGCGCCGAGATGGAGCACATCGCGGCGTGTGGGCGTCAGGGTTAATGTCTTGCGCCTTCCGATCATCGCTGAAGGCTAGCGGAGCTCTCTCTGTGGCTCAAGTGAAGGTTTGAGTGCGGACTCAATTGTGGCCGACTGCGCTTGTGGTTCCGCCGCCGCGCGATAGATCGGGCGCAGCAGCGGATCGGGCGCCGCGGCGGCCATTTCGCGCGCGCCTGCCTCCGGCACGAGCTGGACGATTTCATAGCCCCGGTTGCGTAATTCGATGATGAAGGCGGACAGCATGGCGGCGGTACGCGGCTTTGTATCATGCAGGATGAGAATACCCTGACCGACGGAAGCGATGTTGCGCAGCGACCGGCGCTTCACTTCCGCCGGAGGGATAGACCGCCAGTCATCCGAGCCGAATTCGCAGGAGAGTGTTGCTATGTTGCGTTTGCCGAGCCAGTCAATAAGAGCCTTGCTGTCATTGAGGCCTGGAAAGCGGAAAAAGGGTGCAAGCCTCTCGCGTTGTTCTGCGGGAGCGGAAGCAAGGGCACTCTCGATCGCGTCGAAACCACGCCTGATTTCACGCCGGGCAGCAGCAGGCGAAAGGTGGCGCATATTGGTCGGATGCGACCAGGTGTGGCTGCCGATCGTATGACCGCGCGCGGCCACTTCGCGCACGATTTCAGGATGACGTTCTGCGTAGATCCCGACCATGAAGAAGGTCGCCTTCACGCAATGGCGGTCGAGAATGTCGAGGATTAGCGGCGTCGTTTCCGGGTTCGGGCCATCGTCAAAGGTGAGGGCGACCTGCTTCGGCGCAAGTTTCACTGTGGCCGGATACTGCATGGCGCCATAGGCAGGGCCGCCCGCCGTCGCCACATTGATGACTTGTGTTTCAGCGCTTGCACCTGCATCGGTCGGGCAGGTGGCTGCATGCGCGGGCAGGCTCGCGCAGAAGAGCGCGGTGCCAAGGCCCAAAGTGGCAAGAATGGATTTCACACTGAAGCCCCACCGACATGCGAATGCCATCAAACGGCCAGTCTAGCGGTCTTGCATGGGCGGGCCAGAGCGCGAAGGCAACAGGGCGCGCAAATTCGCAAGCTCAGAGCAGCGGATTCCAGCCCGGTTCGGCCATTTCGAAGCCGGCAAATTCAAAGCCGGGGGCAACAGTGCAGCCGACCAGCGTCCATCGGCCGAGCGGTTCGGCGGCCTGCCAGATGCGGGCCGGGATGACAATTTGCGGGCGTTCGCCTGCTTCGAGGTTCTGTCCCAATATCCGTGTTTCCGGCGCGCGGTTCTCCTCATAGAGCGAGAGGGCGAGCGGTCCGCCCGCATACCAGTGCCAGACTTCCGCCGCATCTACACGGTGCCAGTGCGAGCGGGTGCCTTCCTTCAGCAGATAGTAGATCGCCGTCGAATGGGCACGCTGTCCACCTCCCGCGTCGCGGAAGGTCTCGGCGAAATGTCCGCCTTCAGGATGGGGCTGCATCTCCAGCATGTCGATAATGGCGTCGGCATCGAGGCCGCCGTCGAGAGAAGCCATGTCAGAAATTGTCCTTTCTCTTGCGTGTTTCGGCGAAGACATCGACATCGGCTGCCCCATCGAGGCCGATGGTCTGGCGCAGATCGCGGCTTGCGGCGCGCAGGAAGGGATTGGTCGCCTTTTCAAGGCCGATCGTCGTCGGCACTGTCCATTCGCCGCGGGCGCGTTTCTCGTCGATTTCCTTCGCTCGGGCCACAAGCGCCTGATTTTGCGGTTCGAGGGAAAGCGCAAAGCGCGCATTCGACTGGGTATATTCATGCGCGCAGTAGACGACTGTATCGTCCGGCAGCGCCATCAGCTTGCCGAGCGATGTCCACATTTGCGCGGGCGTCCCCTCGAAGAGGCGGCCGCAGCCCAGCGCAAAAAGCGTGTCTCCGACAAAGGCGACATGCTCTTCGTCGAAACTGTAGGCGATATGGCCGCTTGTGTGGCCCGGCACGTCGATGATGCGGGCACGCGCCGCACCCAATTCCACCACGTCGCCTTCGCCGACGGCGCGGTCGATACCGGGAATCTTCTCCTGTTCGTCTTTCGGGCCGATCACCACGCAGCCGGTCTTATCCTTGAGTTCGAGATTTCCGCCCGCATGATCGAAGTGGTGATGCGTGTTGAAGATGTGGGTCAGCTTCCAGCCCTTCGCCGCCAGTGCGTCGAGGATCGGTTTTACTTCCGGCGTGTCGATGGCCGCCGTCGCGCCAGACGAAGGCTCGTGAACGAGGTAGCCGTAATTGTCGTTCAGGCAGGGAAACTGGTGGATTTCGAGCTTTGCCATCTAAATCGCCTTCTTTAGGGGGGAATTCAAAGGTAGCGATCCGCAGCGCCAATTCAAAGGCCGTCTTGACTCGTGCATATTGATGCACATATCATGAAACATGAACTGCAAAGCAAACCGCAAGGAAATCGCCGACAAGGCACTGAAGTTTTATGACACGCGCTTCTTCCGCGCGCTGTGCGAGCCGGTGCGTGTGAAGATCGTCCGGCTGATCGTACAGCGCGGTCCTTCGGATGTTGCGGCGATTGCTTCGGCATTCGAGCAAGACCGTTCAGTTGTCTCGCGTCACCTGCAAATCCTGAAGGAAGCGGGCATTCTCGTTTCTGAGAAGCGCGGGCGGCAGATGATCTACGAAGTCGACGGGCCTGCGATTCTGAGGAAGCTTGAGACGCTCACAGAGGAAACGCGAAAGATAGTTCCGTATTGTTGTCCGGGGCTCACCAGGTAAATTTTTTGACGCTAAATGTGCATATAAATGCACATATTGGAGCATGACATGACCGATACACTGCCATCGCAAATCGGGATACCGGTTGAAGGTCTGGCGGCCTGGAAGGGCGCCGAGATCGTGAAGGACAAGAGCTGGACGCATTTTCTTACCGCAGCGGAAATTGCCGAACTCGACCGGGCAATCCATGCGGCAAAACGCTCAGGCAAACAGCTCACTTCGTTGACGCGGGAGGACTTCGATTTGCCGCTCCTCGCGCCGGCGATTGCACGCTGGATGGAGGCGCTGAACCACGGGCGCGGCTTTGTTCTGGTGAAGGGGTTTCCGGTCGATCGTTACTCCAAGGAAGATTGTGCCGCCGCATACTGGGCGCTTGGCACCCATATGGGCGCTGCCGTGCCGCAAAACAGACAGGGCGATCTTCTTGGCCATGTGCGCGATACCGGCGAGATCGCGACCAATCCCAACGTGCGCCTCTACCGGACGACAAAGCGGCAGGATTTTCATACCGATGGTTCGGACATTGTCGGCCTGTTCTGCCTGCGCCGCGCGCGATCCGGCGGCCTGTCCCAGATTGTCAGTTCGATTTCCATCTACAATGAGTTCATCCGCCGCAGGCCGGACCTCGTGCTCGAGCTTTTCAAGCCCATCTTTTGGGATCGTGCCGGCGAGCAGGCGGCAGGAGAGCTGCCGTATTTTCAGCGTCCGATCTGCACAATCAACAATGGTCATCCGAGGATGTTCTATATTGGGTGGTATATCCGCGACGCGCAGAAACATCATGGTGCCGAGCCCTTCACTTCCAAGCAGCTCGACATGCTCGATCTAATCGAAGAGTTGGCGAACGATACAGAGTTTCGTCTCGACATGGATTTCGAGCCGGGCGACATGCAGTTCCTCAAGAATCTCGCAATTCTTCATTGCCGGACCGAGTACGAGGATTTCGAGGAGCCCGACCTCAAGCGCCATCTGCTCAGGCTGTGGATCACGGCGCAGGACTTCGAAGACGGTGATGAAGAACTGCGTAAGGGAATTAAACCCGGAGCAACGTCATGAGCATTCTCGATGTTGCAATTGTCGGGGGCGGGCAGTCCGGCCTCGCAATGAGCTATGCGTTGAAGCGGGCGGGCATAGCGCATGTCATTCTCGAGGCTGGCGAACGGCCGGAAGGTTCCTGGGCGCACTACTACGACTCGCTTACGCTTTTCTCGCCCGCCCGCTACTCGGCCCTTCCCGGCCTTCCCTTTCCTGGCGATGGCGACCGGCACCCGAAGCGGGATGAGGTTTCGGCCTACCTTATTGCATATGTGTCGTATTTTTCGCTGCCCGTGCGTTTGAATGCTCGCGTACAGGCGGTAACGAACCCGTCTTCAGGCTGCTTCGAGCTGAAACTGACCGATGGTGAAATTGTTCGCGCGCGAAGCGTCGTCGCGGCCAGCGGTACATTCGGCACGCCTTATATGCCTCGTTTTGCCGGGCAGGACAGGTTCCGGGGCAAGATCCTTCATTCGTCGAGCTATCGCTCGCCGCGAGACTTCCAGGGCAAGCGTGTCGTCGTGGTCGGCTCTGCAAATTCCGCTGTACAGATTGCAGTAGAGCTTGCAAGTGTCGCCAATGTGACCCTCGCCGCCCGCGAGAAAGTTAAATATATGCCGCAGCGCGTTCTTGGACGCGACATACATTTCTGGTTCCACTGGACCGGACTCGACAATACGAGACTGATGGACCAGGGCGGAGCCGTCCTTGATGACGGGAAATACCGCAAGGCTTTGAAATCGGGATCGCCGGATCGCCGGTCTGTCTTTCGCAGTATGACGGAAACGGGAGTCGTCTGGCCCGATGGAGAAACCGAACAGGTCGATGCCATCATCATGGCTACCGGGTACCGGCCTTCGGTTCCCTTTCTCGCATCTCTGCCCGTCATCGATAGCCGCGGTTTTCTCGTGCAGAAGGACGGCGTGGCCCTGAATGTGCCTGGCCTGTTCTTCATCGGATATCCGGGGCTGCGCAATTTCGCCTCCGGGGCTCTGCGAGGTGTCGGAATCGACAGCCAGCGGCTCGTCCCCAGGATCGAGGCCTATCTTGCCGGCTATGCGAACGCAGCCGACCCTGTTCCCTGGCAGGCGCGCCGGAGATGTTGCGCCGCCTGAGACGCTGCTGTTAGGCGCCTGCCGCCGATCTGCTATGCTCGTCTCATGCACATGGACGTGATCGATCTCAGGGATTTTTACGGAAGGGCGCTGGGGCGCGTCGCGCAGCGGCACATCGCCGAGCGGCTGGCCCGGCTCTGGCCGCATGTGCGCGGGCTAAATGTGCTCGGACTCGGCTTCGCCACACCCTATCTCGCGCCCTGGCTCGACGAGGCGCAGCGCGTGATCGGCCTCATGCCGGCGCGGCAGGGCGTGATGCGCTGGCCGGCGGAAGGCAAATGCCTTTCCGGGCTCGTCGATGAACTCGAACTGCCGTTGCCGGATGAAAGCATGGACCGTGTGCTCGTCGTCCACGGGCTTGAGGAGAGCGAGGCGATGCGCGGCATGTTGCGGCAGGTCTGGCGGGTGCTTGCGCCGGGAGGCCGTGTAGTCATTGTGGTGCCGAACCGGAGCGGCCTCTGGGCCCGGCGCGACGCGACGCCTTTCGGGCATGGCCAGCCCTTTTCACGCGGGCAGCTGACGCAGCTCTTGCGCGAATCCATGTTCTCGCCATCGGCCTGGGAAGTGGCCCTTTTCGCGCCGCCCTTCGACTGGCGGCCGCTGGTGCGCTCCGCTGCCGCGTGGGAGCGGGCGGGACATCTTCTCTGGCCCCGCTTTTCCGGCGTCATCATGGTGGAGGCCACAAAGCAGATCTATGCCGCGACACAGCCCTCGCTCACCGCGCGGGCAAAGGCGCGCGTCAGATCCATTGCGCCGTTGCCGTCACCCGTTCCCGCGCGTCAGGTGACGCCGCTGGATGAAAGTTGAGTGTCAGCTCCGGCGCGTCAGGAGGAACACGGCCTCGCTCGCAAAAAGATTGGCAAGCAGGCCGGGATCCGAAATGCGCCACGCCTTCTTGCCGGTGAGGATCACCGCATCTTCGATCTCGATGTCTAGATCGTTGCAGAGTGCAGCGAAATCGAGCAGCGTGCAGAGATGGATGTTCGGTGTGTCGTACCAGCTATGGCCGAGCGATCGTGTTTCCGGCATCCGGCCATTGAAGAGGAGCTTCAGGCGAACGCGCCAGTTGCCGAAATTCGGGAACGAGACGACGACGCGGCGGCCGATCCTTTTCATCGAGCGCAGAACTTCCTTCGGATTTCGTGTCGCCTGAATCGTCTGGCTAAGGATCACATAATCGAAGGCATCGTCCGGGTAGTCTGCAAGGTCGGTATCCGCGTCACCCTGAACCACGGCAAGACCGCGCGTCACCGATGCGTTCACGCCTTCCTGGCTGAGTTCCACGCCGCGCCCATCGACATTTCTTTTCGACTGCAGAAGGGCAAGCAGGTCGCCGTCTCCGCAGCCGACATCGAGCACGCGCGATCCCGGTGCGATCATTTCGGCAATGAGGTCAAGGTCGATACGGGCTTCCGCAAGGCCGTTCTGGGTGCTCATGCGTCGACGCCTCGCGCACGGGCCGCGCTGTCGATGAAGCCGCGCAGCGTTGCGAACATTTCCGGTTCGTCGAGCAGGAAGGCGTCATGGCCCTTGTCGGTCTTGATTTCGACGAAGCTCACTTTCGCTGCGACTGCATTCAGCGCGTGAACGATCTGGCGGTTGTCCGAGGTCGGAAACAGCCAGTCGCTGGTGAACGAGACAACGCAGAAGCGCGATTTCGTGCCCCGGAAGGCATTGGCGAGCACGCCGCCGAAATCGTCCGCAAGATCGAAATAATCCATCGCGCGGGTGATGTAGAGATAGGAATTCGCATCGAAGCGGTCGACGAAGGTCGAGCCCTGATGGCGCAGATAGCTTTCGATCTGGAAATCCGCGTCGAAGCCATAGGTGATGCTGTCGCGGTCCTGCAGATTGCGGCCGAACTTGCGGTGAAGCGCCGCCTCGGAGAGATAGGTGATGTGCGCGGCCATGCGCGCGACGGCGAGCCCCTTTGCGGGGTTGGTGCCATGCGTGAGATAGGCGCCCTGCTTCCATTCTGGGTCGGCCATGATCGCCTGGCGGCCAACTTCGTGGAAGGCGATGTTCTGGGCGGAATGGCGCGCCGCCGTCGCAATCGGGATCGCAGAGAAGACGCGGTCTGGATAGGCGGCAGCCCATTGCAGCACCTGCATGCCGCCCATCGAGCCGCCGATGACGCAGAAAATCTCCCCAATGCCGAGCTTGTCGAGCAGCATGGCCTGCGCGCGCACCATGTCGGCGATAGTGATCACCGGGAAATTGAGGCCGTAGGGCCGCCCGGTCGAGGGGTCGATGTCGCGCGGGCCCGTTGTGCCCATGCAGCCGCCGATCACATTCTGGCAGATCACGAAAAAGCGGTTCGTGTCGATCGGCCGGCCCGGCCCCACCATATGCGGCCACCAGCCGGGCTTGCCCGTCAGGGGCTGGGAGCTTGCGGCAAATTGGTCGCCGGTCAGGGCGTGGCAGATCAGCACCACATTCGACTTGGCCGCATTGAGCTCGCCATAGGTCTCGTAGGAGATCGCAAAGGGGCTCAAATTGACCCCGCAATCGAGCGCAAGCGGTTCGTCCGGGCCGAAGGGCGCGCGCGCGCGGCGGACCCGGATTCCGGCCTCCTCGAACTCTGTGCTTTGCGGGCCGCCAGCGCCTTCCGGGCGCCCGGCCTTCTCGATCGTGTTCATAGCGCCTCTGCGCTGTTTTGCGGCTAAGCGGCCCCGGAGCGGGCGCCCCGGCCCCCCGCCAAACAGGCTGCATAGCTAGGGATGCACCCCCTGAAATGTCAATGTTTTCTTTGATTTTAATGGGTTGCCCTCGTATGAATACCGCTCCCGCGGGCTGGGCGCCAAGCCCCGGCGCGGGCCGTATTTTCCCCCTCTGGTGGACCAGCATGACGCGTGAGACGACCACCCCCGAGCAGGCCCTGGCCGATGTCCGCAAGGAGATCGATGCGATCGACGACGCCCTGCAGGACCTGCTGCTGAAGCGTACGGAACTCGTGGTCGGTGTCGCGGAGGCCAAGGCGCGGGCGGCCAGCGAGGCAGGCGAGGGCAGTTTCGTTGCCTTCCGGCCGGGCCGCGAGGCACAGGTGCTGCGGCGGCTCTCGGAGCGCCACAAGGGTCAACTGCCGCTCAGGGTGCTGGTGCGGATCTGGCGCGAGATCATGGCGGCGATGACCCGCATCCAGGGGCCCTTCCGGGTCGACGTCCATGGCGGAGCGTATGGCGATGCGCTCGGCTACTGGGATCTGGCGCGGAATTATTACGGCTCGACCACGCCGATGGACCTGCATGGCGAGGCGCGCGAGGTGCTGCGCCGGGTCTCGCAGGACCGGTCTGCCGTTGGTGTCCTGCCGGAGCCGGGTGCGGGCGAGGGCGATCACTGGTGGGTGGCGCTTGCGACTGGCGGCTTCACAGGCATGCGGGTGGTGGCGCGGCTTCCCTTTGTCGAGGCGGGTGAGAATGCCAATGCCGTCCGCGCGCTGGTGCTGGCGCATAGCGATTTCGACAATACCGGCGACGATACGGCGCTGGTTGTCATCTCTGTTTCGGAGAGTCTGAGCGACACGCGTGTTTCGGCGCTGACAAAGGCCGCCGGCCTCGATGGGCGCCGCCTCGCAAGTGCGCGGGTGGAAAATGGATCGTCGGCTCACGCCTATCTGATTGCCGTTCCATATCATCTTGAGGAAAACGACGAACGGCTTGCCGCACTTGCCGCAGAGCCCGTAACCGATGTGAGACTTCTTGGCGGCTATGCCAATCCGTTGCGCCTTGAGCGCGATGGCGAGTGAGGCGGAGATGAAACGTCCCGAGCCGCAGCGCGGCGTTCTCGAAATTGAACCCTATGTCGGCGGCCGTGCGAGTGCATCGGGCGCTGGCAAGGCCTACAAGCTCTCGGCGAATGAAACGCCGCTGGGCGCAAGCCCGCGCGCGCGCGAGGCTTTTGTCGCAGCGGCAGAAAGCCTTGCACTTTATCCCGATGGCGGAGCGGACGAACTTCGCAACACGATTGCCAGGCGCTATAGCCTTGCGGCCGACAGGATTGTCTGCGGCGCAGGGTCGGACGAGCTGCTGCATCTTCTCGCCCAGGCCTATCTTGGCGAGGGCGACGAGGCGATTTCGACCGAGCATGGCTTTCTTGTCTATCCGATCGTCACCAAGGCGGCAGGCGCAACACCCATCATCGTGAAGGAAAAGAACCTTCGCACCGATGTCGATGCGATCCTTGCCGCCGTGACGGCGAAGACGAAGATCGTCTTCATTGCCAATCCGAACAATCCGACCGGCAGCTATCTGCCGTCCGATGAAGTACGCCGCCTGCAGGCGGGGCTGCGCCCCGACATTCTGCTGATCCTCGATGCGGCCTATAGCGAATATGTAAGCCGCAACGACTATGAGGCGGGTATCGAGCTTGTGGCGACATGTGAGAATGTTGTGATGACGCGCACCTTCTCGAAGATATACGG
This sequence comes from Parvibaculum sp., assembly GCF_046297875.1. GTDB lineage: Bacteria > Pseudomonadota > Alphaproteobacteria > Parvibaculales > Parvibaculaceae > Parvibaculum. The sequence goes on from NZ_JBKBHD010000001.1 coordinate 1,225,702, forward strand.
GCTTGCCGCGCTCCGTCTCGGCTGGATGTATGCGCCGGCGCATATCTGCGATGTGGTGAACCGTATTCGCGGGCCGTTCAACGTGTCGATCCCGGCATTGAAGGCTGGCGTCGCTGCCATGATCGATACCGATCATGTCGATGCGGCGCGCACGCATAACGATAAATGGCTCGCCTGGCTCACGGAAGAGATCGGCAATCTCGGGCTTGAGGTTGCGCCGAGTGTCGCGAATTTCCTGCTCATCCGCTTTCCGATGGAGCAGGGCAGGACGGCGCGCGATGCAGACACATTCCTCATGAAGCGCGGACTCATTCTCAGGCAGATGGTGAGCTATGGCTTGCCCGACTGTTTGCGCCTTTCCGTCGGCACAGAAGAGGCGAACCGCCTTGTTGTTTCGGCGCTTGCCGAATTCATGGGCCGGAAGGCGGGCGCGTGATGGGCGGTGATACACCTCATTTCGAGCGGGTGGCGCTGATCGGCCTCGGGCTGATCGGCGGTTCGCTCGGCCATGCGATGAAGCGCGGTGGCCTTGCCGGCCATGTCGCGGGCTATGCGCGTTCCGAAGCGACGCGAAGCCGCGCGCTCGAGATCGGCTTCATCGACAGCGCCCATGCGAGCGCGGCAGAAGCGGTGAAGGATGCCGATCTCGTCGTCGTTTGCACGCCGGTCGGCGCGCTCGGCATCGTGGCGGCGGAGATCGAGCCGCATCTCAAGAGGGGTGCGATCCTTACCGATGTCGGTTCGGTGAAACTCGCGGTCATTCGCGACATGGGTCCGCATGTGCCGGAAGGCGTGCATTTCATTCCCGGTCACCCGATCGCGGGTACGGAACAATCGGGCCCCGATGCCGGCTTTGCCGAGCTCTTCGACGGGCGCTGGTGCATTCTCACGCCGGTGCCGGGCACGGACCAGGGGGCTATCGACAGGCTCAGCGCCTTCTGGACAGATTGCGGCTCGAAGGTCGATGTAATGGAGCCGAAGCATCACGATCTCGTGCTCGCGATCGTGAGCCATCTGCCGCATATCATCGCCTACAATATCGTCGGCACGGCGAGCGATCTCGAAACGGTGACGCAGTCCGAAGTCATCAAATATTCGGCGTCGGGCTTTCGCGACTTCACGCGGCTTGCGGCCTCCGATCCGACGATGTGGCGCGACGTCTGTCTCAACAACAAGGAACCGATTCTCGAAATGCTTTCGCGTTTCTCCGAGGATCTGACGGCGCTGCAACGCGCGATCCGCTGGGGCGATGGCGACAAGCTGTTCGATCTCTTCACGCGCACCCGCGCCATCCGCCGCTCCATCGTGGATGCCGGACAGGATACGGATGCGCCGAATTTCGGCCGCACGCCGATTCAGAAGAAGCCGAATTGATTCAATAGAGTGGCGAGAGCCTCGCCACGGCGAGCGGGCCGAGATAGAGACGGCCCTTCTCCATGATGATCGGGACCTGGACCTCATCCGAGCGATTGCCCTGAAACTGCGAGACGAGAATGAGGCCCGCGAGTGCAATGCGGGCTTCGTCTTCCTTCACAAGACCTTCCGCCGTCATCGCCTCGACGAGGGACTTGAAATCCGTCACCCGTGCATTGAGGCGGCCCTCCGGCCGATTTTTCCGGTCGAGCGAAAGCTCGCCATTTGCCGTGAGGTCGAGTGGGCCCCATTTCACGATGAGATCGGATATGGCGAGCGTGCCGCCGGTATCGCGCCACGCGTCGAGCAGTTCGATAGCGCTGACATGGCGCGTATCTGGCACGTCGCGCAGCCGCGCCTGCATCAGGAGATGCGACATGTCATTGCCGAGAACCGGCACGCGATGTTCGCTTTCGACTGTGACGCCCTCTGCCCGCAATGCAAAGTCGTAAGCCGCCGGGATGAGTTCGTCCTGATCGGTCGTGGCGGGGCGCGTGTGAAGCTGGAAGCGCGTGAGCTTTGCCCGTTCGCTTGTGTTGCTTGCGCCGCGAATGTGCTGTGCGTCGAGTTCATTGATGTCGATCGCAAGGCGGCCGAAAGGCATGTCCTTCAGATCGACATAGCTTGCCTGCGCCTTTTCGGCGGTGGCGCGAATCTCGTTCTGCGAAAAACCCCGGCCGAGCGGCTCGCGGTAACGGATCAGATGTTCGCGGCCAAGCGTCAGCACGGCATGGCGCAGATTGTATGGCAGCAAAGAGACGGAGGCACGCTCGCTCCGCCATTCCCAGGCTTCGGGTGCGTCCGGCGCGCTGGCGGCGGGCTGCATGAAGGCCGCTTCGATCCGGTAGGGATAGCCGCGCATGGAAAATTCGCCCCAGCCGGTCACGAGGCCGTGCTGAGACTTGGCGGAAAATTCCTCGACCTGCTTGCGGATTTCGCCCGTGACCGAGAACCAGTAGACGGTGTAGATCGCGACTAGCGCGATGAAGGCGAGCGCGGGCCCCGCGATACCCCAACGAATGCCCGATTTCGGTTCCGTTCCTGCCGTCATGTTTTCCCGATTATCCTTCATGGCATTTTGCGCGCCGCCTTGCGGTCCGATTATAGTGGCCGCGGCAAGGGGACGACAGAATGCAGGATTTGTGGGTCTTTGGATATGGTTCGCTGATGTGGCGGCCGGGTTTCGAGCATGAGGAGCGGAGGCCGGCGCTGCTGCGCGGCTATCACCGCTCCTTCTGCGTCTATAGCCATGTCCATCGCGGCACGCCGGAGAGGCCAGGTCTCGTTTTCGGGCTCGATGCGGGCGGCTCATGTCGCGGTGTTGCCTTTCGGGTGGAGGCTGCGCGGGCAGAGGAAACGAAGCGTTATTTGCAGGCGCGCGAGCAGGTGACGCTTGTCTATCGCGATGTGGTGAAGCCGGTGGAGCTTGTCGGTAGCGGAGAGCGCGTCGAGGCGCTTTGCTTCGTCGTCGACCGCGCGCACCAGCAATATGCCGGGCGGCTCGATTTCGAGGATCAGGTGCGATTGATCGCGGAAGGCGAGGGGCGTTCGGGAAGGAATCCCGACTATCTGGAAAGCACGGTGCGGCATCTCAATGAGGCGGGATTGCCCGATGAAGGTCTCACCCGGCTTTGGCGCGCCGTAGAGCAGCGTCTGCGTCAATCTCGGGCGTCTCCGTAAAGCGGCCGAGCGTTTCGAGTGCGGCGCGAATATCCTTCTCGCGCATTTTCGTCAGCTTCGCGCCGGGCTCAAGCCAGAGGCCCTTCACTTCGAGCCTTCCTTCGCCCCGATGCGCCTTCACATCGGCGCGGCCTGTGAAGCTGTCGCCTTCCAGCAGCGGCAGCACGTAGTAGCCATAGCGCCGCTTTCTTTCGGGCACGAAAATCTCGATGCGGTAGTCGAAGCCGAACAGGCGTTCCGCGCGCTTGCGGTCGCGGATGGCGGGATCGAAGGGCGAGAGAAATCTTGTTTCGGCAGGCGCCTCTTCCGCGCTCGCAAGACGTGCCTCGATATCGGCGGGCGCCAGCGCCTGCTTCCATGCGCCGTCGGCACCTTCAACCGAAACCTCGATAATCTCCTTTCGCTTCAACGCCTTTGCCGTCCAGTCCTTCGCATCGGCGATGGAGACAAGATGCCAGAAAGCGGCGACCTCCTGCGGCGTCGCAAAGCCGAGACGGTCGAGCGCGGCGCGGCAGGCCCAATCCCGCGTCGCGGCTTCCGAGGGACGCGCGCGGCGCTGTTCTTCCGGGATCACGCGGTCGGCGAGGTCATAAACCTTTTCGAATCCTTCGCGCCGCGCAATCGCTACATCGCCTGTGCGCCAGAGCATTTCGAGCGCCGTTTTCGACGGGCCCCACCCCCACCAGCCGCCGGCTCCCTTGTCCTCGAAATCCCGCGCCATCAAGGCGCCTTCGCGCTTGAGCCGCGCGCGGACATTGCGCAGCACCTTCTCGCCGTCGGGGCCGAAACGCTCCTGCCAGCGCGGGTTTTCCTCGATCCGCACCTTTGCTGCGCGGAAGCGATGCCGCCAATGGGGGTAGAATTCCATCGGCACGAGCGAGGCGTCATGGGTCCAGTGCTCGAAGAGCGATGCCTCGTCATGATGAAGCGCGGCAAGATGCTCGCGGCGATAGGCAGGCGCGCGCGAAAAGAGGATCATGTGATGGGCGCGCTCGACAGCATTCACGGAATCGAGCTGAACGAAGCCGAGGCGGCGGACGAGGCCGAGCGTGGTATCCGCATCGTGCCGCCCGGCAGGTGCGCCGGTCAGCGCATGGTGATCAAGGAAGAGGCGCCGTGCGTCCGCATTGCCGATCTTGAGCCTGCTCATGTGCCGGACTGTTCTCGCGGTTCATAGACGAATTCGAGCTTGAGCCCGTCGGGGTCGGCGAACATCACAGCATAGTAGCCCTTGCCATATTCCTGATAGTCAGCCGGCGGGTCGAGCACGGTCGCGCCGATTTCGAGCAACAGCGCATGAAGCCGGTCCACATCCTCGCGGCATTCGGCAATCCAGGCGACATGATGGAGTCCCGGCGAATAGCGGTCATGGATGCGGCTGGCATTTTCCCCGCGCGCGCGAAAGATGCCGATGGTGGGAAGCTGGTCGCGTGACGCGGCATGCTCCCAGTCGATGCCGTTTTCATCTTCCGACCAGCGCCTATAGCCCATGAAGCCGAGTACGGCATCATAGAAGGGGGCGGAGGCCCAAGGGTCTTTCACCGTGAGATCGAGATGATGGATGAAGCCGCGCGCGCTCACGCCCGACTCAACTGCACTTCGAGTAGCCGCAGGAGGTGCAGGTTTCGCAGCCTTCCTGGCGCACCATGCCGCGTTCGCCGCAGCGCGGGCAGCCTTTGAGTGCGCTGCCTGCATTATTGGGCGGCGGCGGGTCGCCTGCGACGGCGCGGAGCGCCTCCGTCACCGGGCGGCCGTCGCTTGCCGATATGAAGCCCGTGTCGATCATGTGCTGTTCGATCACCTCGCCGATGGCGGCAAGGAGGCTCGGTACATAGCGGCCTTTCATCCATGTGCCGCCGCGCGGGTCGAACACGGCTTTCAGTTCTTCCACCACGAAGGTGACATCGCCGCCGCGGCGGAAGACGGCTGAGATCATCCGTGTCAGCGCCACAGTCCAGGCGTAGTGCTCCATGTTCTTCGAGTTGATGAAAATCTCGAAGGGGCGTCTGCGTCCGTCCTGCAATATGTCGTTGATGGTGATGTAGATCGCGTGGTCGCTTTCCGGCCATTGCAGCTTGTAGGTGAAGCCCGGCAGCACCGTTTCGCGCTCGAGCGGCTTCGACATATAGACGACGCCATCCTTCTCATAGCGTTCGGGATGCGGTGCCGGTGCTGCAAGCGGCAGGGCCGCCTGTTCTGCGGGTGCGGGTGCTTCGTCGACGAAGAGAACGGAGCCGCGCACATCGCTCGGGCGATAGGTGGTGCAGCCCTTGAGGCCCTTTTCATAGGCGTCCATATAGACGTTCTTGAAATCCTCGAAGGAAATGTCGGCCGGCACGTTGATCGTCTTCGAGATGGAGCTGTCGATGAAGTCCTGCACGGCGGCCTGCACGGCGATGTGCTCGGCGGGCGTCAGTTCCTGCGCGTTGACGAAATAATCGGGCAGCGCCGTTTCCGCGCCGAACGTCTCGTGGAAGCGGTCGACGGCGAAATCGCTCACGCGCTCCTCGCGCCTTGTGCCATCCGGCAGCAGCACCTTGCGCTTGTAGGAATAGGCGAAGACAGGCTCGATGCCGGAGGACACATTGCCCGCGAAAAGCGAGATCGTGCCGGTCGGCGCAATCGAGGTGACGAGCGCGTTGCGGATGCCATGTTCGGCAATTGCCTCGCGCACATCCCGGTCAAGACCGGAGACGGTTTCGCCGCCGAGATAGGCGTCGGCAACGAAGAGCGGGAAGGGGCCCTTCTCCTTTGCAATATCGACAGAGGCGAGATAGGCGGCACGCGACAGCACCTTCATCCATTTGCGGATGAGTGCAAGCGAGGCATCCGAGCCATAGCGCGTGCGGCACATGATAAGGGCGTCGGCAAGGCCCGTGACGCCAAGGCCGATGCGGCGCTTCGCCTGCGCCTCGTGGCGCTGTTCGGGCAGCGGGAAACGTGACACGTCGATCGTGTTGTCCATCGCGCGCACGGCGACGCGGACGAGGCCGTCGAGTTCCGCCTCGTCGATATGGGCTGCTTCGGTGAAAGGCTCTTTCACCAATGCTGCGAGATTGATCGAGCCAAGCAGGCAGGCGCCATAGGGCGGCAGGGGCTGCTCGCCGCAAGGGTTCGTCGCGTGGATCGTCTCTGCGTAATAGAGATTGTTCCGCGCATTGATGCGGTCGATGAAGATGACACCGGGTTCCGCATAGTCATAGGTTGCATGAATGATGCGGTCCCAGAGCGCGCGGGCCTTCAAGGTCTTGTAGACCGTGCCGCCAAAGACGAGATCCCAGTCCGCGTCCTTCCTCACCGCTTCCATGAAGGGATCGGTCGCGAGCACCGAGAGGTTGAACATGGTGAGGCGGCCTGCCTCCTGCTTCGCCTCGATGAAGGCTTCGATGTCGGGATGGTCGCAGCGCATGGTCGCCATCATGGCGCCGCGGCGCGAGCCGGCCGACATGATGGTGCGGCACATCGCATCCCAGACATCCATGAAGGAGAGTGGACCGGAGGCGTCTGCGCCCACACCCTTCACCGGCGCGCCCTTCGGGCGCAGCGTCGAGAAGTCGTAGCCGATGCCGCCGCCCTGCTGCATGGTGAGGGCGGCTTCCTTCAGGCCTTCGAAGATGCCCGCCATCGTGTCGGGGATTTCGCCCATCACGAAGCAGTTGAAGAGCGTCACATCGCGACCCGTGCCTGCGCCCGCGATGATGCGGCCGGCGGGGAGGAAGCGATACCCCTCGATCGCCTCGCGGAATCGGGCTTCCCAATGGGCGCGGGCTTCGGGCGCTTCCGCTTCCGCGAGCGCCCTGGCCACGCGGGACCATGTGTCCGCGACCGTGAGGTCGAGCGGCGTCCCGTCCTCGGCATGGAGGCGGTATTTCATGTCCCAGATCTGTTCGGCGATCGGATGCATCGTGTGTCACTTGAAGATGTGGGCAGGGACGCAGTCTAGCATGACGAAGGCACAATATGTTCCTATTTTGTGCCTTTAATGGCTCACAGGCGGCCTCAGGCTAACTGGCTGAAATTACGTTTTGATTAGCCATGCCCCCGTTACCCACAGGGTAATATCAGGCGTTTTCCACAGCCCTGGTGGCGATAGCGGAAGGGCCCCCCGCCTCGCCGGCCAGCCGGGCGGCGGCCGCTTCCACGCGGGTTTCCAGCGTTTCCATGAAGGTCTTTCGGTCGAGGCCCGGCGGGATCGGCTCCAGGAATTCGAGAACGATGGTACCGGGCTTGCGGGCAAAGCCGCGCCGCGCCCAGAAGAGGCCCGAATTAACGGCGGCCGGTACGCAGGCGACGCCGAGCTGGCGATAGAGCGCGGCGGCGCCGGGCTTGTATTCAAGCTTGGTGCCGGGGGCGGAGCGCGTGCCTTCGGGGAAGATCACAATGGGGCGGCCTTCGGCCACCGCCGCCTTGCCCTGTGCTACGAGGCGGCGGATTGCCGCCGATGCCGCGCCGCGGTCGATCGCGATCATGCGCGTCTTCTGTGCATACCAGCCATAAAAGGGGATCCAGAGAAGCTCGCGCTTCAACACCATGGCAGGCCGGTTCAGGATCGCGGTCATCACCACCGTGTCCCACATGGACTGGTGTTTCGACGCGACGAGAACGGCGCCTTGCGGCAGCGTGCCCCTGATCTCGTAATTCGTGCCGGCGATCACCTTGAGCAACCAGAGCGTCGCATGCGACCAGAGCGCCATCGCCCTGAAGGTCAGGCCGCGCGGCAGCAGGAAGAGCGGCGCGCAGCCGATCACCATCACGACGGACATGGCGTAGAAGCTCAGATTGAATGCGGCGGAGCGCAGAAAGAGCAGCAAGCGATGTTTCCTTCCGTCGCTTCAGTTGTGCATCGACGCGCGGCCATAGGCGAGCGTCAGCAGGAATTTCGTGTATTCGGAAATGAGGAGGCGCGTCGTTCCCGGATAGGCCCACCAGCCGTCGAGATGCAGCGTGTCCTGAAAGACCGGAAAGGGCGTGATCTCGACATCGGGCATGGCGCGGCCGAGTTCGAGCGTTGCGCGCGGCAGGTGATAGGTGCTGGTGACGAGAATGATCGAGCGGTAGTTGCGCTCGCGGACCCATTCGGCGGTTTCCGTGGCATTGCCGACGGTATTCGCTGCCATGTAGCCGATGTCGATACAGCAATCGAATTTCGGTGCCTCGCCCGGCACGATGTTCTTGAGAGAAGCGGCCGTGACGTCGGGGTGAACGCCGGTGATGAGAAGGCGCGTGCCCTTGCCCTGTTCGAGAAGGCGATAGGCAACGGTAATGCGGTCGGGTCCGCCGGTCAGGGCGACGATGCCGTCTGCCACCTGCACCTCGGCGGGAGGTGTCCGTTCCAGCGTCGCGGTAAAAATGAAGAAGCCGGCCGTATATCCGGCTGCAATCAGCACAGCGATGCCGACTGCAATCCGGATGATGCGCTGCCTTATCTTTTCCCGCAGCGTTTGCGTCGCCGCCATTGCCGGGTTCCGCCCCTTGCCAGATTTTCTGTGGCCCATGATAGGTGTGCCGGGGACGAAGTTAAAGCGCCTCAGAGCATGCGCTCGAGCGAGTTCAATACCGTCATCCGGGCCGTTGTGAGTGTGACGAAAGCGGCCGCTATGGGTATGGCAAGGAGGACGGGGTAGTGCTCTATCGCCAGGCCAGAAGCCGCGATGAGGAACATGTCTCCGGCGCCACCCGCGAGCCCAAGCACAAGAAAAGTGATCGCCCCGGCGGCCGTGCCGATGAGCCCGCCGCGAAAACCGAGATGCAGGAAATGCCGCTGCACTTCGGAAGCGATGAAGCGGTCGCGCGCGCCGATCAGATGCAGCACTTCCACCACCTCGCGATTTGCCGACAGACCGGCGCGCGTGGCGAAGATGACGATGGCGACGGTCGTGCCCGCAACCACGGCAAGAACGCCGAAGGCAAGCCAGGTGGCGGATAGTGCCGCGCGCATCAATTCGTTGCGCCATTGCCTGTGCGTATCGAGCGAGGCGCCGGGCGCAGCGGCGGCAATGTCGATTGCAAGCTGTGACAGGTCGGGCGGGCTCTTACTGCCGATGCGGATATCGATGAGGCTCGGCAATGGCAGGTCGTCCGTGACAAGGCCTTGTCCGAGCCAGGGTTCGAGAAGGGCTGCCGTTTCCTCGCGACGCAGCGGCGTTGCCGAGACGATGCCGGGCGCTGCCGCCAGCACCGACATCACGGCGTCGATCTGGTCTTCTGCCGCCATGTCGCGCGAGGGGCGCAGCTCCACGGTAAGCGAGCCGGAGATTTCGGAAGTCCATTCGCGCGTCTTGTCGTTCACGGAAAGGGCGGCACCGAGCGCAAGACTTGCGAGGAAACACATGGCCGCGACAACGAGCATCAGCGGCAGTCCCGTTGCGCCCGCAGCAGGCATGACGCTGCGCGTTTCGACCAGCAGCGATGCGAGCATGGCGCCGGGCCCGCGCCCCTCTTCTTCCTGGAGCGGGGGCAGGGGGCGGCCACGTGGAGGCTGGCGGCGGGGATCAGCCACGGATCGTAAGCCCTCCATTGCGCAGGACGAGTTCGGGTGCGCCCGCCGCATCCACAAGGGCGCGGTCATGGGTCGCGATCAGCACCGAGGTGCCGAGCCGGTTCAGTTCCACGAAAAGCCGGAGCAGGCGCTGGCCCATTTCCGGGTCCACATTACCGGTCGGTTCGTCGGCGAGCAGCAGATCGGGCTGGGCAACGACCGCCCGTGCGATGGCGGCGCGCTGCTTCTCGCCGCCCGAAAGCGTCGGAGGCCGGGCATTCAGCCGGTCGCCGAGGCCGACCCAGGTGAGCAGTTCCTCGACGTCGTCGCGGTAGGTCTCTTCCTTCCGGCCCTGAATTTTCAGCGGCAGCGCCACGTTCTCATAGGTCGTCAGATGGTCGAGCATCCGGAATTCCTGGAACACGACGCCAATCCGCCGCCTGAGTGCGGGGAGCTCGGTCCGGGGGAGTGTCGCCACATCCTTGCCGAACATCGTGATGAGGCCGCGCGAAGGGCGGTTCGCCAGGAACATGAGCTTCAGCAGGGAAGTCTTGCCGGCGCCGGACGGGCCCGTGAGAAAGTGAAACGAGCCCGGCGCGAGGTGAAAGCTCACATCGCGCAGGACCTCCGGCCCCATGCCGTAGCGCATGCCCACATTCTCGAAGCGAATCATGGAGCGACGGTATCATGGAACCGCCGGGCCGGCGCGGCTTCGGCCGGCCGGAAGGCCATGTTTTCTGCCGGATTCCGGCGAAAGATGTGACGCTTTTAACCCGGCTTTAACCACGCGCGGACATTCAATAGGCTCATCGGAAGCTCTGCCGTGCGGTGCGGCGGGCAAGTTCTGTTCGACAGCTCGGAATCGCCGGATTTCCCTGGATGATTATCACTTGCCCATCCTGCACGTCGCGCTATCCCGTCAATGCGGCTTCCTTCGAGCCAGCAGGACGGAAGGTGCGCTGCGCCAAATGCGGCCATAGCTGGCATCAGATGCCGGAAGCTGCAGAAGTGTCCGTGGCGGCGCCTGCCGCCGCAGCATCGCCTGCAGGCCGCAAGAAGATATTTGGCGAGAAGACGAAGCCGGAATCTGTAGTTGCCGCAGCGCCGACGCCGGCAGATGCCGCTTCGCAGGCGGACGATATCGTCTTCGCCGAAATGGAAATGCCGGCCGAAGCTGCACCGGAGCCGGCACCCGTGACGCGGACAAGCGTTGCCGCCGATATCGGCAACAGGTTCCGCAGGGAAGTGCGGCGAGCCGCCTCGATGCGCCGCGGCCGCGCGCTCATTGCGGCGGGCTGGGTGCTGCTCGCCCTCTTTGTCACGAGCACGATCAGCGCTGGCTATTCGTATCGCTATGAAATCGCTGCCTGGTGGCCCGCCACGACCAAGGTCTATGCTGCTGCGGGCGAAGAGATCAATCTTCGCGGACTCGAATTCCGCAATGTCGCCTATGAGCGTCAGACCGAGGAAGGTCTGCCCGTTCTCGCCATCACCGGTGAGGTCGTGAACATCACGGAAAAGCGCGTGGCGCTGCCCAGGCTGCGTGTCGGCCTTCGCGACGAGAACCAGAACGAACTCTATCACTGGACCTTCGCGCTGGATGAAACGGCGCTGCCGCCAAACGAGGCGGTTTCCTTCATCACGCGGCTTTCGAGCCCGCCGCCGGAATCGCGCGATATCGAAATACGCTTTGCCGATATATCGGGCATGGTGTCGGACGCCGGACATGCTGCGCCGGATGCGGGTGTTGCGCCCGCAAGCGAATAGCGAATGAGCCGGATTGCGCCGCAGGGCGCAAAGATCGCAGTTCTCTTCACTGCCGATGAAATTGCCTTACGCGTAAAGGAACTCGCAGCCGAGATCGCTTCCTCGATGGAACGCGATCTGCTCGTTATTCCGATCCTGAAGGGCAGCTTCATTTTCGCCGCCGATCTGCTGCGCGCCCTGCATGAGGCTGGCGTTGAGCCCGACATGGATTTCATCAGCCTGTCGAGCTATGGCGCGGGCACGCAATCGCTGGGCGAAGTGCGCATTGTCCGCGATACGGAAGCGCCGATAGAAGGCCGCGATGTGCTTGTCATCGACGATATACTTGAATCGGGCCGCACACTCGCCTTCGCAAAGGACCTTCTTGTGGCGCGCGGTGCGCGGCATGTCCGCACCTGCGTGCTGCTCGACAAACCCGGCAAGCTCGCAGTCAGCATGAAGGCCGACTTCACCGGGTTCAAATGTCCCGACAGGTTTGTCGTCGGCTATGGCATGGATGTCGCCCATGCCTGGCGGCAACTGCCCTTTGTCGGCTATGTGGAGCGCTGAGACATGGCGCGCATTCTCGTTGCCGAAGACGAGCCCGACGTTCTGACTTTCGTCGTGCGCGCGCTGCGCGGTGCCGGGCACGAGGTCGAGGGTGCGGGCGATGGGAGTGATGCGCTGGCGGCACTTGCCCGCGCGCGGGAGTCGGGCCGCGCGCATGATCTTCTGCTGACCGATATTCTCATGCCGGTGATGGATGGCGTGTCGCTTGCGCTGCTTGCCTCGCGCGATCAGCCGGCGCTGCGCATCATGCTGATGACGGGCTACTCCGACCAGCGCGAGCGCGCGCATGGTCTGGAGGCCATCATCCACGACATTCTTCTGAAGCCCTTCACGCTCGACGAGCTCGTCATGCGTGTTCAGTCGGCGCTCGGCTAGAAGCGCCGGAGCAGTCTTTCCAGATAGTCGAGTTCGATCTGCGGCCGGCCAAGGTCTCGCGCACGCTCGCGCAATTCGTCGAGAATCTGCTGCGCGCGCTGCATGTCGATGCTGTCAGGTATGCCAGAGCCCCGTATGTCACCCGGACCCGATTCCTGCCCCGGGCCCCGGCCCTGCTGCGGGCGTCCGAACGGATCGGACCTTGCCTGTCCGCGGCCTCTTCCCTTTCCATTGTGTCCTGCCATCAATTTCTCGGCAAGCGCCTGTGTGCCTTCCCGCATTTTCTCGATAGCTGTGCCTTGCGAGGCCATGGCACGGTCGGCGCGTGCGGCATCGAGCCGCGCTTTCGCATCCTCCATCGCGCCAAGCGCCTCGAGCAAAGCGTCCGGCGGTTCCTCACCCTTTTCCTTCAGCTTGCCGAGGATCTTGTCGAGCTCCTCTTTCAGGTCTTCCTGCTCCCCGGCGAGATCGTCGAACGGCTTTTCCTCCGATTGAAAACCGAGCTTGCGGTCGGCATCGGGGTCGAGGCGGAGAGCCTCGAGCTCACGGAAGGTCCGGTCCAGAAGGTCGCGCTGGGCGGCGACGATGCCGTCCATTTCCTCAATTGCCTGGGACATGGCCTCTTCGCCCGGCGTCATGCCGAAAGGCTGATCCGCCAGTTTCAGGTTTTCGAGGATGTTCTGGAGTTCGGCGAGCAAAGCCTGCGCCTGTTCAGTGGCGCCGCTTTCGGCGAGTTCGGCAATCGTGTCGAGCAGTGCCTGCAGGTCTACGGCGTCGATATATTCAGCGCCCTCATCGGCAAAATTGTTCAGCATTTCCGTGCCGTCGAAGGCGGCAAGTTCGGAAATGGCGTTCATGTAGCGCTCGAATGCGTCGCGCAATTCCTGCGTCAGCCGCGAAATCTCGGCGGCATCCGCGCCTTCCGCCAGCGCCTCAGCCAGAGCGTCGCGGGCGGCGCGAAGATCGCGTTCGGCCAGAGAAAGATCACCATCCTCAATGCGCAGCGCGATCGACCAAAGCAGGTCGAATATGCCCGTGAGGTCCGTATCGCGCGTCGCTTCGGTCAGGCGCCAATAGGCTGCACGAAGCGTGAGATAGACAATCTTGTCCTCTATGTAGCGGTCGGAATCCTGCGTGAAATTGTCGATAAAGCGTGCCACGCCCGGGCCAGAGCGTGGATCGAGCGCGAGGCGGCGGCGCTGCTCCACGATGGCGCGCGCGAGCGGCTGGGTGAATTCGCGTTCGGGCAGCACCATCGCGACCGGATCGGCGCGGCCTTCCTGGCCGGCATCATCCATCACGGCGAGCGTGATCGTGACGGGCAGGCCGGCCCAGGGATGAGCGGTGAGTTCTGCATAGGTCGTGCCTTCCGCTTCGCGCGGACGCTGCGAGGGAAATTTCAGCGCGATGCCGGGCGCGGTCACGCGGGGCTCCGGCGCAGAGATCTTTTCATCGCCGGTTTCGACGCCGCTGCGATCGAGTTCAATTCGCGCTTCGCCCGAAGCAATGCCGAAATCGTCCTCGACACGATAGGAAAGGCGCAGCGCCCGCGATGCGGATTGCGTCACCGGCTGCGTCAGCTCGATTTTGGGCGGCATGTCGGGCGTGATGTCGAAGCGCCAGCCGCGGATCATCCGGCCGCCTTCGGTAAGAATGAGATTGCCGCTCTCCTTCAGAGTCGCATCTATGGCGAAGCTGCCCTCGCTGACCGCCTTCAGTTCTTCGGGCTTCTCGCGTTCGCCGTCATGGCGCTCAAGCACCGGCGCGGTCCGCAGGCCGTGAACACGGACAGACAAGGTGCTGCCCTGCGGCACGGTAATCATCTCGTCCCTTGGGGCCGCTTCGGCATTTGCCTGTTCAAGGTAGAGCGGCGGCTTGCGGGTATAGGCAGGCGGTGTCACCCAGGCCTCGATACTTGCCGCGCGTCCGCCCATTGCGCCGGGCAACAAGGCATCGGCGATGCGGCTGACATGTCCCGGCCCCGTTCCTGCGACCGAAACCACAAGCAGCAGCAGAACGGCGGCCCGCATGGCATAGGGATCCCGGCTCGCCAGCACCGAATCCGGCAGTCCGAGGCGCAGCCGCGTCATCCGCTCGGCGATCCAGCGCCGATGCGCCGCCCACAGCGCAACATCCCCTGTTTGCGGCGCGGGAAGGTCCTCATAGGCCGAAAGCGGCGAATGCGGCAGGCCGGAGGATTTTTCGAGATGGCGGAGTGCATCTTTGCGGCCTGGCCAGCGGAAGCCGCGAAAGCCCCGCCAGATCAGCCAGACGAGACCGGCGCCGAAGCCGGCGAGCAACATCCAGTGGAGGCCGGGCGCCAGACCTTCAAACAATCCGAACAGCGCAAGCGCGATGAAGGAGCCGGCCAGTGCGCCTGCGGGCCAGAGAGCAGGCAGCAGCGCCTCGAAGGCGAGCAGCGCGCGCGAAACATTCACCCGGCGCTCGACGCGTGGCGGCAGTTTCGGCGCGGATGCGCGGCCGGTTTCCCCGGCGCGGTTTTTCGGTTCTTCGGTCGGGCCGGTCAAAGCCTCTTGCCCCAATGCAATTTCATTGTGGCTCCGGCGCGTTACGGCCGGTCTAGCCAGTCAGGGATGATATCCTGTTTCAGCATTGCGTCATAACTGGGGCGTGCGCGCACTTCCCGGAAGCTCGCGCCCTTGACCATGACTTCGGGCACAAGCGGCCGCGTATTGTAGGTCGAAGCCTGCACTGCGCCATAGGCGCCAGCCGACATGACGGCAACGAGATCGCCGCTTTTCAGGCGCGGCAGGTTCCGCCCCTTGGCGAAGAAATCGCCCGTTTCGCAGACCGGACCGACAACGTCATAGGTCATGCCATCCGTGCCATCGGCCGGTTCCTTCACCGGGCGAATATCGTGATAAGCATCATAGAGGGTGGGGCGAATGAGATCGTTCATCGCTGCATCGAGAATGAGAAAGGCTCGGTCGTCGCCCTGCTTTTCGTAAATGACCCGGCTTACCAGAATGCCTGCATTGCCCGCAATCAGCCGGCCCGGTTCGAAGGTGAGCTGGCAGCCGAGATGACCTATGGTGCGCTTCACCATCGCGGCATATTCATCCGGATGCGGAGGGACGTCATTGTCGCCGCGATAAGGGATGCCGAGCCCGCCGCCGAGATCGATATGGGCGATCGGATTGCCCTCCGCGCGAAGAGTCTCGACCATCGATGCGACGCGGGCAAAGGCGGCGGCAAAAGGCTCGAGGTCGGTCAGCTGGCTGCCGATATGGACGTCGATGCCATCTGCCTCGATGCCGGGCAGTTCGCGCGCCCGGGCGTAGACGGCGGGCGCTCGCTTCCATGAGATGCCGAACTTGTTTTCCGCCTTGCCGGTAGCGATCTTTTCATGCGTCTTCGCATCGACGTCCGGGTTTACCCGGATTGCGACACGCGCTGTCAATCCGCGCGCGGCGGCGAGCTGAGACAGGAGTTCGAGCTCGGGTTCGGATTCCACGTTGAAGCGGTCGATGCCGGTTTCCAGCGCGAAGGCCATTTCCCCTTCGGTCTTGCCGACGCCGGAAAAGACGATCTTGCCGGGCGTCACGCCGGCGGCCAGCGCGCGGCGAAGCTCGCCTTCGGACACGACATCGGCACCTGCGCCCTGCCGGGCCAGCGTCGCCACAACGGCGAGGTTCGAATTCGCCTTTACCGAGTAACAGACGCGTGCGGGCTGGCCCTTGAAGGCATCGGCAAAGACACGGTAGTGCCGCTCGAGCGTGGCGCTCGAATAGCAATAAAACGGCGTGCCGATCGCGGCCGCGATTTCAGGTATGGCAACATCTTCGGCATGGAGAATGCCGCCACGATAGTC
Source organism: Parvibaculum sp. (assembly GCF_046297875.1). GTDB lineage: Bacteria > Pseudomonadota > Alphaproteobacteria > Parvibaculales > Parvibaculaceae > Parvibaculum. The sequence goes on from NZ_JBKBHD010000001.1 coordinate 1,241,796, forward strand.
GAAGTGATGCATGTCACGGTCCGGTCAGGCGGGCCCCGGCGGGGCGGCGCTCATTAATTGTAGCGGTCGACGCGGCGGCGCGGCGCGATGTCGTCGAATTCACTGCTGATCGGGCGCGCGTCGATCGGCGCGTCATCGCCCAATATTTCCTCGGCGGTCGGCAAGGCCTCGGCTGCCGGAAGGGGCTGGGCGCCGGGCGGTGCTTCGAGGTCGCCCTTGCGGCCACAGGCGGCGAGCGCCACGATGATGGCAAGGCCCAGCAGGGCGGCTTTGGTTCCTCGCATCATCATTCCGCTCTATCCCCCTGTTACCCGGCTTCGCCAAGCTGCGAACGCCAGTGCTTCGCCGCCTCGCGGACATTCGCAGGCGAGGTGCCGCCAAAGCTTGTGCGGCTTGCCACCGAGTTGTCCACCCCCAGCACGGAATATAATTCATCCGTGATGCCGGGTTCCACTTCCTGCATTTCGGCGAGCGTCAGCCCGTCGAGATCCACACCCTTTTTCTCGGCCTTCGCGACCAGCGTTCCCGTCACGTGATGGGCCTGGCGGAAAGGCAGGCCGAGGCGGCGCACCAGCCAGTCGGCAAGGTCGGTGGCAGTCGAGAAGCCGCGTGAGGCGGCAGCCCGCATCGCTGTTTCGTTGACGGTCAGCGACCGCACCATGCCGGTCATCGCGGCCAGCGACAGCGACAGCGCGTCGAGTGCATCGAAGGCTGCCTCTTTGTCTTCCTGCATGTCCTTCGAATAGGCGAGTGGCAGACCCTTCATCACGATCAGAAGCGAGGTCAGCGCGCCGATGACGCGGCCCGATTTTGCGCGTACGAGCTCGGCGGCATCGGGGTTGCGCTTCTGCGGCATGATGGAAGAGCCGGTGGTGAAGCTGTCCGGCAGGCGCACGAAGTCGAAGCCGGGGGTCGACCAGATGACGATTTCTTCCGCCAGCCGCGAGAGATGCGTCGCCGCAATCGCGGCCGCCGACAGGGTTTCAAGTACAAAGTCACGATCCGACACTGCATCGAGCGAGTTCCGCGTCGGCGCGTCGAAACCGAGCGCCTTCGCCGTCATGTGCCGGTCGATCGGAAAGGAAGTGCCGGCAAGTGCGGCGCTGCCGAGCGGACATTCATTGAGGCGCTTCCTCGCATCGGCAAGCCGCCCCCGGTCTCGCGCCGCCATTTCGACATAGGCAAGGCAGTGATGGCCAAAGGTCACGGGCTGTGCAGTCTGGAGATGCGTGAAGCCCGGCATGATGGTGGCCGCGTGCTCTTCCGCGCGCCCGACGAGCGCAAGCTGAAAGTCGCGCAGCTGCCGGTCCAGATGGTCCAGCGTGTCGCGGATATAGAGCTTGAAGTCGGTCGCAACCTGGTCGTTGCGCGAGCGTGCGGTGTGCAAGCGGCCTGCTGCGGCGCCGATCAGATCGGCCAGCCGCGCTTCCACATTCATGTGGATATCTTCGAGGTCGCGGCGAAATTCGAATTTTCCGCCTTCGATCTCGGCCAGCACCGCGTCGAGACCTGCGACGATTTTATCGGCATCTTCCCTTGAGATAATTCCCTTTTCGGCCAACATGCGGCAATGCGCCTTCGAGCCCGCAATGTCCTGGGCGAAGAAGCGCTGGTCGAAGCCGATGGAGGCGTTGATTTCCTCCATGATCCGGTCGGGGCCTTCGCCGAAGCGGCCGCCCCACATCTTGTTGCTCATTGCTGTTCTCCGGGGCGGCTGCCGTTTCGCCCCATTCGGACGCCGATTAGAGAGTAAGGAATGCCCCAGACAAGCCCGAAATTGCTCGCCATGCTCGCCGGAGCAGCCCTTCTGATCGCCGGGGGGGTATATCTGATCGGACAGGGGGGCGGCAACCCGCAGGACCGGCAGGCTGTTTCCGCGCTCGATGCGGCGGCGGTGGGCGAAGTGGCCAATTTCGTGCCCAAACCCGCTCCTGCGGCGATGCCCGAAGTGTCTTTCCGCGATGCGGAGGGACAGGAGACGAGCCTTGCCGATTTCCGGGGAAAGCTCGTTCTTTTGAACCTCTGGGCCACCTGGTGTGCGCCTTGCCGGGAAGAAATGCCCGAACTCGACCGGCTGCAGGCGGAGCTTGGGGGCGCCCATTTCGAGGTGCTGGCGCTCAGCGTCGATTCGACCGGGCCCGAGGTACCGGCGGCTTTTCTGGATCAGGTGGGAGCTGAAAATCTGGCGCTCTATCACGACCCTTCCGCCCGGGCGAACTTCACGCTTGCCGCCTTCGGGCTTCCGACCACCATCCTGATTTCGCCGGAGGGGCTCGAAATCGGCCGCATGGCGGGGCCGGCCAATTGGGCGAGCGAGGATGCGAAAGCGCTTGTCCGCGAGGCGCTCAGCCTTTACGGGCTTTCACCGAATAGCTGAGGGGCAGGCGGGGCGCTTCGTCCGGCATCCTGAAATAGGGGCCAACCTGTACAAGACAGGGCAGGCCTTGCCAGACGAGCCTGTCATGCTCGTGCAGGAACTCGATCTGGAGTCCCGCTCCGGCGAGTGCTGTCACCACCTCACCCAGCGTGTGCTGCCACTCATGAGTGCGGAAGTGGGTGAGCGAGACTGCCGGCTCGGCGTAGTCGCGTGCATTGTCCCATTGCTGCGGCCCTTCGAGGAAATAGGGGCGGATGGCGCGAAGATTTTTGGCGACCGTCTCACCCTCGTCGTCGAAGACCCAGAGCATCGGATGGCCTTCCGCCAGATAGAAGTAGCCGCCGGGGGCAAGGCATTGGGCAATGTTGTGCGCCCAGACGCCGAGATCAGGCAGCCACATCAATACACCCCAGCTCGAAAAGACGATGTCGTAGCCGGTTCCCGCCTTTTGATGGGCCTCATCGACACGTGCACATATGAAGCGAGCCTCGAGATTCGCCTCGGCGGCCAAGCTTTCCGCCGCCGCGATTGCCCTGGGCGAGAAATCGAGGCCGGTCGCCTCGGCGCCCAGCCTGGCGAGAGAGAGCGTATCGAGGCCGAAATGGCATTGAAGGTGGAGAAGGTGCTTTCCGCGCAGATCGCCTATCTCGTCAAGGATCAGCGGGTCGAGGCTCGTTTCACCGGCGAGAAATTCCTTCACGCGGTAGAAATCCGAGCCGATGTGAATGTCGACCTGTTCTTCCCAGCGAGCGAGATTGGCGGCAAGCGGATCGGTATGGCCGGTCATGGCGGAGGCTCCTGCTCAGGCGCCCCGCGCGTTCTCGCGAAGCCGGACAGAATAGGCTTCCGCGGCCTGGCGTCAAATCAGGCGGGATCGGCCCTTGTCACAAACATGCCGCCCAATGTCTGGGCGGGTTCTGTGCCGCCCGCCGTCAGCGGCACGGAGACGCAATGGCCGATGAGATAAAGCCGGCCCGAGGCGGCAAATGGCACTTTCAGGAAGACGGGCTTGCGGCCGAAAAAGGCTTTCTGCGTGACGAAGAGCCAGCGCCGCTGAACGGCTTCCGGGTTATCGCTCGAGAAGGCGCCGCCCTCTTCGGCAAATTCGGAGAGGAGCTTACCGGTCCGTTCCTCGCCGAGCAGTTCGACGAGCTTCGTGCCGAACAGCCGGACGCGGAAGTCCTCGCCGCCATTCACGGCCTCGGCAATGATCATGTTGGGCAGGAGGCGGGCGATCTCGGATGGATTGATGTCGGCACGGTCCGGCATTTCCCGGTCGCCGCGAATGCGTTCGAGATAGGCGTGCAGCTCGATCACCGAGGGGTGTTCGGGCACCTCGATGATCTGCGGTTCTTCGGTGATCCTTTTCGCGCGCTCGCCGGTCGCGAAACTGCCAGCCGTCATTCCTCCACCCCTCAAGCGTTCTTGCGCCGCTGTCGCGCAACTGTCGCATGGAGGAAGTTAATAAAAACGACCGGAAAATCGTTTCTGATGCGGAATTGACGCCGCGTTACCGGGTCGGAACGGGCTTGTCGCCCCGGTAATCGTAAAAGCCGCGCTGTGTCTTGCGGCCAAGCCAGCCCGCCTCGACATATTTCACGAGAAGCGGGCAGGGCCGGTATTTCGAGTCCGCCAGCCCGTCATACAGCACCTGCATGATGGAGAGGCAGGTATCGAGGCCGATAAAGTCGGCAAGCTGCAGCGGCCCCATCGGGTGGTTCGCGCCGAGTTTCATGGCCTTGTCGATGCTCTCGACAGACCCCACGCCTTCGTAAAGCGTGTAGACCGCCTCGTTGATCATCGGCAGCAGGATGCGGTTCACGATGAAGGCCGGATAGTCCTCGGCATGGGCGATCTTCTTGCCGAGCGAATCCGCGAAATCGCGCATGGCCTCGAAGGTGTCGTCGTCGGTGGCAATGCCGCGCACCAGTTCCACGAGTTCCATCACCGGCACGGGGTTCATGAAGTGAACGCCCATGAACCGCTCCGGCCGGTCGGTCGAGGCGGCAAGACGGGTGATCGAGATTGAGGAGGTGTTGGTCGCCAGCAGCGCGTCCTCGCGCAGATGCGGGCAGAGTTCGGCGAAGATCTTTCGCTTCACATCCTCATTCTCGGTCGCGGATTCGATCACGAGATCCGCGTCCTCGAAAGTTTCCATGGTGTCGGCGGCAGACAGGCGGTCTAGCGCTGCGTCGCGTTGCTCCACCGTGATGCGGCCGCTTGCGACCTGGCGGGCCATGTTGCCATCGATGGTGGCGAGGCCCGCCTGAATCCGGTCGGGAGAGATGTCGTGAAGCGCGACCTCATAGCCTGCGAGCGCGCAGACATGCGCGATCCCGTTACCCATCTGTCCGGCGCCGATGACGCCTACCTTGCGAAACTTCATTACTCGAAACCCGTGACTTGCCGGTGCGCGCCGAGGCTGGGCCTCGATCCGGGCATATGCCTGAAAATCCGCCCAAGAATGGCGCGGAAGGCGTTCAGCGTAAAGAAAAAGCGCTGCCGGGAGGCCCGGCAGCGCTTCGATTTTAGCCCTTTGTGGCGGCTTCGATCAGAGACCGGCCTTGCCGAGCTCTTCTTCGAGTTCCGGTACGGCCTTGAAGAGGTCCGCCACGAGGCCGTAATCGGCAACCTGGAAGATCGGCGCCTCTTCGTCCTTGTTGATGGCGACGATGACCTTGGAGTCCTTCATGCCCGCGAGATGCTGGATCGCGCCGGAGATGCCGACTGCGATGTAGAGCTCGGGCGCGACGACCTTGCCGGTCTGGCCGACCTGGTAGTCGTTCGGCACGAAGCCCGCATCGACCGCGGCGCGCGAGGCACCGACGGCGGCGCCGAGCTTGTCGGCGATCTTTTCGAGCATGGCGAAATTCTCGCCATTCTGCATGCCGCGGCCGCCAGAGATGATGACCTTGGCAGATGTCAGTTCCGGACGGTCCGACTTCGTGAGTTCCTCGCTCACGAATTCCGACAGGCCGGGGTTTTCGGCGGCGCCGATCTTCTCGATCGGGGCCGAACCGCCCTGGGCCGCCGCCGGAAAGGCGGTGGTGCGCACGGTGATGACCTTCTTCGCATCGGTCGACTTCACGGTCTGGATCGCGTTGCCGGCATAGATCGGCCGCTCGAACGTGTCCGGACCCTGAACGGCGGTAATTTCCGATATCTGCGCGACATCGAGAAGGGCGGCCACGCGCGGCATGAAGTTCTTGCCGACAGTGGTTGCGGCGGTGACGATCGCCTCATAGCTGCCCGCAAGGCTCACGACGAGCGCGGCAAGCGGTTCGGCGACGGGATGCGCGTAAAGCGCGTCGTCGGCGACGATCACCTTCTTCACGCCGTCGAGCTTTGCGGCGGCTTCGGCCACTGCGTCGCAGCCCTGGCCGATGACGAGCACGACAACGTCGCCACCAAGCTTAGCTGCAGCGGTGACGGTCTTCGCGGTCGCGTCGTTCAGCGCCTTGTTGTTGTGGTCTGCAATAACAAGCGTCGTCATCCGATCACTCCCGCTTCCTTGAGCTTCGATACGAGTTCGGCAGCCGTTTCAACCTTCACACCGGCGGAACGCTGCGGCGGCTCGCTTACCTTCACGACTTCGAGATGGGTCTTCACCTCGACGCCGAAATCGCCCGGCGTCTTTTCGTCGATCGGCTTCTTCTTCGCCTTCATGATGTTCGGCAACGAGGCGTAGCGCGGCTCGTTGAGGCGAAGGTCGGTGGTGATCACCGCCGGCATCTTGAGCTTCAGCGTCTGCAGGCCGCCATCGACTTCGCGTGTCAGGTTCAGCGTGCCGCCGTCGACCTCGACCTTGGAGGCGAAGGTGCCCTGCGCCCAGCCGAGCAGCGCGGAAAGCATCTGGCCCGTCTGATTGCAGTCGTCGTCGATCGCCTGCTTGCCGAGAATGATGAGGTCCGGCTTCTCGGCGTCGGCAATACCCTTGAGGATCTTGGCGACGTTGATCGGCTCGACCGTGTCGTCCGTCTTCACCAGGATGCCGCGGTCGGCGCCCATGGCAAGCGCGGTGCGGATGGTTTCGGTGGCTTGCTGCACGCCGATCGAGACGGCGATGACTTCCGTCGCCTTGCCCGCTTCCTTGAGGCGCACCGCTTCTTCAACGGCGATCTCGTCGAACGGGTTCATCGACATTTTCACATTGGCGAGATCGACGCCGCTGCCATCCGATTTCACGCGGATTTTCACGTTGTAGTCGACCACTCGCTTGATCGGTACGAGGACTTTCATCGAGGCGGACTCCCTGCGCGTTGCCTTGGCGGCGAGAACTCTGGGGGCGGACCCCCGGGGCCTCTCGGAAACCTTGGCGCCGGTCTTGGTGTAGATCTGGGCGGCGGCTCACTGCCTTGAAAACGGCTGTTTTCTGAGGAAAACGAGGCCAAACCCGCCCGCTGCCACATAGCTGCTGTTGCGGTGCGGGAACCTAGTGGCAGACCCCCTCCCTGTCAACGAATGGGATTCGGGCGATTTGACGCTCAGCGCGTCGCGCCGGGCACCCATTTGACGTCGCCGGGGCCTTTTCCATCCTCACCGAGATTGGCATGGCGGGCCGCGACGAACAGGAAATCCGAGAGGCGGTTCAGATAACACAAGCCAGCCTCGTTCACCATCTCATGGGGGCTTTCCATCAGCGCCGTCACGAGCCTTTCCGCCCGGCGGCAAGTGGTGCGGGCAAGATGGAGGTGGGCGGCGGCCGGGCTGCCGCCCGGCAGGATGAAGGAATTGAGCGGCAGGAGCGCCTCGTTCATCTCGTCGATTTCCGCCTCGAGGCGGGTCACCTGGCTGTCCAGAATCCGCAAGGGTTCGTAACCGAGTTCCTCGTCCTTCGCAGGCGTTGCCAGATCGGCGCCGAGATCGAAAAGCTCGTTCTGGATGCGCGAGAGCATGGCATCGAGCTTTGGCAGGGTGGCGGTGTGAAGGCGCGCCATGCCGATCACGGAATTAGTCTCGTCCACCGTGCCATAGCATGCGATGCGGAGCGCATGTTTCGGCACGCGCTCGCCCGTTGCAAGGGCTGTCGTGCCCTTGTCGCCGCTCCTTGTGTAGATCTTGTTGAGCGTGACCATCTTGTCCGGTCAGGGTTTGGCAAAGGGCAACATGCGCTTCAGCACATTGTCCTTGAGAATGAAGTGATGATAGAGCGCCGCCAGAATATGCACGGCCACGAGAGCCGTCAGGATCCAGGCGTTGATGCCATGTAATGTGTGGCCGATCTCGTTGATCGTGTCGTTCTGTGCGATCTTCAGGGGAATGACATGGAAGGCGACCGGGTCGCGCTTCGATGTCGTCACCATCATCAGGCCGAAGATGGGCTGCAGCGTCACGCTTGCATAAAGGCTGTGATGAACAGCCTTGGCCGCAATTTCCTGCCAGCGCGGCATGGCGGGATAGGCAGGCCGGGGCGAACGGCCCTTCGTCGCGAGCCAGATTACCATGAGCGTGAGGACGATGAGGCCGAAGCCAAAATGCATCGTCGCCGTTTCGCGGCTGATATTGAAGCCGCCATAGATCATGAGAAGGACAAGCACGGCAATCGCCCAATGCAGGCTTTTCATCGACGTGCTGAAGCTCGAATTGAGCGAGGCAGTGTCTTTCATGGCTCGGGCTCCCCTGGCTCGAAGTGGTCAGCGAGAATCGCCCGTTCCGCGCCGCGGATCAAGCGTTCATGGTTTCTTCCAGCCCTTGCGCCATGCTGCGATCGCCTCGCCGATCTCATGCGGGCTGTCTTCCTGCAGGAAATGGCTTCCCTTCACGGTCACTTCGGTCTGATTTTTCCAGCTCCGGCAGAATTCTCGCTGTGCGCCGATGAGGATCGCGCCCGGCTTGGCATTCACAAAGAGTTTTGGCAACTCGTTATGCGCCATCCATTGCGCGTAGTCGCCGACAAGTTCGACGACGTCCGCCGGTTCGCCGCCCAGGGGTATCTGGCGAGGCCATGAAAGCGTCGGGCGGCGGCTCTCGCCTTCCTCCACGAAGGGGCGGCGATAGACAGACATTTCCGCATCGGTGAGTTTCCTCAGGATTGAGCCCGGCAGAACAGCCTCGATGAAGAGGTTCTTCTTCAGGATCATCTCCTCGCCTGCATCCGAGCGGAAACCTTCGAAGATGCGGCGCGCATCCTGGTTCCATTCGTCCCATTCGAGCGGGCGCACGATGCCTTCCATATAGGCGATGCCTTCGACCGCGCCGCGATGCCGGTTCGCCCAGTCGAAGCCGAGCGCCGAGCCCCAGTCGTGAATGACGAGCGTTACATTCCGTTCGATGCCGAGCGCTTCCAGAAAGGCATCGAGGAAGCGGCGATGCTCGCGGAAGGTGTAACGTTCGGGGCCGGAGGGTTCGAGCTTTTCGCTGTCGCCCATGCCGATGAGATCGGGCGCGATGCAGCGGCCCTGACCTGCCAGATGCGGCATGATATTGCGCCAGAGATAGGATGACGTCGGATTGCCGTGAAGGAAGACGATCGGATCGCCTTCGCCCATTTCGCAATAGGCCATGTGACGGCCCGAAATGGTGAGCCGTTTCTTCGGCAGTTCAGCCGCCGAGATTTCCCTGCCAGACATGGGCGCCGCCTCCTCTCGTCAGATCGGGGCCGCTCAGCGCGATGCGAAATAAAGCCCCGTCATGATGATCACCAGCGCGAGGAACTGCAGCCCCACGCGCCAGCGCATCAGGGTTTGCGAACGGTTCGCCGATCCGCCGCGCATCATGTTCAAAAGGCCCAGTATCAACACGATCAGCACGGCGATCAGTGCGATGGGGCTCAGCCAGGCGAATAGTTCCGTCATGATATCAGTTACCGCCTTCGAGCAGGCGGCGGGCGATGACCTGCGCCTGAATTTCCGCCGCGCCTTCGAAAATATTGAGAATGCGCGCATCGCAAAGCACGCGGCTCACCGGATATTCGAGCGCGAAGCCGTTGCCGCCATGAATCTGCAGCGCATTGTCCGCTGCCGCCCAGGCAACGCGCGCGGCGAGCAGTTTTGCCATGCCGGCCTCGAGGTCGCAACGTCTGCCGCCGTCCTTCTCGCGCGCGGCGAAATAGGTGAGCTGACGCGCCACCATGATCTCGGCCGCCATCATGACGAGTTTTCCGAAAACGCGGGGGAAGCTGAAGATCGGTTTGCCGAACTGGATACGCTCCTGCGCATAGCGAAGGCCGAGCTCGAGCGCGGATTGCGCCACGCCGACGGCGCGGGCGGCTGTCTGGATGCGCGCGCTTTCGAAGGTCTGCATGAGCTGCTTGAAGCCCTGACCCTCCTCGCCGCCGAGCAGGTTTTCTGCCTTCACCTCGAAATTGTCGAAGCCGATCTCGAATTCCTTCATACCGCGATAGCCGAGCACCTCGATCTCGCCACCCGTTATGCCGTCCGCCGGGAAGGGATTGGCATCGTCGCCGCGCGGCTTTTCCGCCAGCAGCATGGAAAGGCCCTTGTAGCCGGGCTCGTCATTGGTGCGGCAGAGAAGCGTCATTACATCGGCGCGGGCGGCATGGGTGATCCAGGTCTTGTTGCCTGTCACCTTGTAAACGTCGCCCTCGCGGCGGCCGCGCGTCTTGAGGCTCGCAAGATCGGAGCCCGTGTTCGGCTCGGTGAAGACGGCAGTCGGCAGCACTTCGCCGCTGGCGATCTTCGGCAGCCACTTGTCCTTCTGTTCCTTCGTGCCGCCACCGAGAATGAGTTCGGCCGCGATTTCCGATCGTGTGCCGAGCGAGCCGACACCGATATAGCCGCGGCTCAATTCCTCGGAGACGACGCACATGGATTCCTTGCCGAGACCGAGGCCGCCGAATTCTTCGGGGATCGTCAGGCCGAAGACGCCAAGTTCGGCCATCTGCTTCACCACCGGCATCGGAATATAGTCGTCCTTCAGATGCCACTCATGGGCATGAGGCATGACTTTCGCATCGGCGAATTTGCGCATCTGGTCGCGGATCGCGTCATAGGTTTCCTCAAGGCCGGTGTCGCCGAAAGTGGCGGCGCCGGTATTGGCGGCAATGAGTTCGGCGAGCCTTGCGCGCACATCTGCCGTGTTGCCTTTGGCGGCGAGTTTCTTCACGGCATCCGTCTCGAAGGCGGCGATGTCGGCATCGGTCAGACCGAGATCGCGCTGGCGCACGGTCTCGCCCTGGCTCATCGGTATCCCGCCCGACATCTGGCTCAGATATTCGCCGAAAGCGGCCTGAACGATCAGCGCCTCGAACTCGCCGAACCGCTTTTCTTCCGTCATGCGATGGGCATAGGCCGAAAGCTGGCGCAGCGCTTCGACATAGGTGGCGGCCCAGGCGAGGCCATGCGCGGCGAATTGTTCCTGTTCGATCAGCGCGGCCGACACCTTGCCATCCTTGGAGACTTTCGCAAAAACGCCCGCTTTCGCCCTGGCCAGCAATGCGTTTGCGGCATCCACGGCCTTTGCCGTCAGCGGCAGCAAATCCGGCAAGAGGGTATCGGCGGGTGTCGCGGCGGTTCGTGCGGTTGCGGGCGCATGGCTCATGGATCGGACTCGCTTCTCGGGACTGGCAGGGAAGATGGCTTTTGCTCAGGGAATGGCAAGCCCCTCATAATGCCTATATATCTCGAACCCCCGGCTCCGGCCAGCGGGCAGGGGCGATTCGCAAGATGGTGACGGGGGCATTCATGGACGGAACCGGCGTAAAGGCCAAGGAGGCCGCCGACAGCACCAAGGTCGTGGGGCTGGTGATCGGCGCGCTGCTTGTGGCGCTCGCCGTTCTCATGGCCGTGCCCGTGCTGGCCGAGGTGGTCGCCCAGAGTGGCGACTGGGAGGCCTTTCTCTTTTCCTCCGTCATTACCGGCTTTGTCGGCGGCGCGCTGATGCTTGCCAACCAGACCGACAATCGCGACCTCACGCACCGGGCGACATTTCTGGTGACCTCGCTCGGCTGGCTGTCCGTCGCCGCTTTCTCAGGACTTCCTTTCGTCTTTTCGCAAGTAGACATGAACTATACCGACGCCTTTTTCGAGGCGATGTCGGGTGTCACGACGACCGGCGCAACCGTGATGACCGGGCTCGACCGGGTGCCGCCCGGCCTGCTGTTGTGGCGTTCGCTGCTTCAGTGGATCGGCGGCATCGGCATCATCGTGACGGCGGTGGCGATTCTGCCTTTCCTGCGCGTCGGCGGCATGCAGCTTTTCCGCACGGAAAGCACGGACAAGACCGAAAAGGTGCTGCCGCGGCCGGGGCAGATCGCGGTTGCGATCGGCGAAGTCTATCTGCTGCTGACCCTGCTCTGCGCGCTTGCCTATATCGTCGGTGGCATGACGCCCTTCGACGCGATGAACCACGCCATGACGACTGTGGCGACCGCAGGTTTTTCCACGCATGACGCTTCGTTCGGCTATTTCGACAATCCCTTCATTCACTGGACTGCTGTAATCTTCATGATTTCTGGCGCAGTCCCGCTCGCACTCTATGTGCAAACGCTGCGCGGTGTCGGCGAGACGCTCTGGGACGATCCGCAGGTGCGCGGTTTCATTTCGCTGCTCGTGGGCGTTTCCATCGTCATGGCTCTCTGGCTTGCGGCACGCGGCGACTACGGTTTCTTCGAGGCGCTGACGCTCACGGCTTTCAACGTGACCTCCATCGTCACGACGACGGGCTTTGCGAGCACCGACTACACGCTCTGGGGGCCGTTTGCGATCATGGCCTTCTTCATTCTCATGTTCATCGGCGGCTGCACGGGTTCGACGTCGGGCGGCATGAAGATATTTCGCCTGCAGATCCTCGCGATCCTGTTTCGTACGCAGGTGCGCCAGACGCTTTATCCGCATGTGGCACAGACAATTCGCTATGGCGAACGCACGGTGAGCCGCGAAATCGTGTTCTCGGTTGCTTTGTTCGTGTTCGTCTACCTCGCCTCTATGCTTGTCGTTGCGCTGGCGCTTGCTGCATTCGGCCTCGATCTCGTGACCGCGCTTTCCTCCGCCGTGACCGCCATCGCGAATGTCGGCCCCGGCCTTGGCCACCAGGTCGGCCCGGCAGGCAATTTTGCGGGCCTTCCCGACGGTCCGAAGCTCATCATGGCTTTCGCCATGCTGCTCGGCCGGCTCGAGCTCCTCACCGTCCTCGTCATGTTCTCGAAGGATTACTGGGCGCGGTGATCTGCCCCAAAAGAAAAAGGCCGGTATTTTTCCGGCCTTTCGTCTTCAGTATGTTGTGACAGCCTCACGTCGCCTTGTTGCCGGCCTCGATCGCGTCTTCCACGGTGCGCAGGCCAGGCCTCGCGGCGGAGACGAGGACCGCCATGTTGCCGGGCAGGTGTTCGTTCTTCCACATCTTGGTGTGGGCGAGCGGAATGTCGTTCCAGGACATCACTTCCGACATGCAGGGGTCGATGCGCCGCTCGATGACAAGCTGGTTTGCTTCCGACGCCTGCTTCAGATGCGCGAAATGAGATCCCTGAATGCGCTTCTGCCGCATCCAGACGAAACGCGCGTCGAAGGTGAGGTTGAAGCCCGTCGTGCCAGCGCAGAAGACAACCATGCCACCGCGCTTTGCCACCATGCAGGAAACGGGGAAGGTCGACTCGCCGGGGTGTTCGAAAACGATATCGGGGTCGATGCCTTTGCCGGTGATGTCCCAGATCGCCTTGCCGAATTTCCGCGCCTCTTTCATGAAGTCGTTGAACTCGGGAGAATTCACCTTGGGCAATTGGCCCCAGCAGTTGAAATTCTTGCGGTTGATGACGCCTTTCGCGCCCATCGACATGACGAAATCATGCTTGGAATCATCGGAGATGACGCCGATTGCATGGGCGCCCGCCGTTGCGCAGAGCTGCACGGCGAAAGAGCCGAGACCGCCGCTCGCGCCCCAGACAAGAACATTCTGTCCTGGCGAGAGAATATGCGGTGCGTGGCCGAAGAGCATCCGGTATGCGGTGGCGAGCGTCAGCGTGTAGCAGGCGCTTTCTTCCCAGGTCAGATGCTTCGGGCGCGGCATGAGCTGCTGCGACTGCACGCGGCAGAATTGCGCGAAGGAGCCGTCGGGCGTTTCGTAACCCCAGATGCGCTGGGTGGGCGAGAACATCGGGTCGCCGCCGTTGCATTCCTCGTCGTCGCCATCATCCTGGTTGCAATGGATGACGACCTCGTCGCCCACCTTCCACCGCTTCACCTTGGCGCCGACAGCATAGACGATGCCGGACGCGTCCGAACCCGCGATGTGATAGGGCTTGTCGTGAACATCGAAGACGGAGATCGGCGTGCCGAGGCCTGCCCAGACGCCGTTGTAGTTGATGCCGGCCGCCATCACGAGGACGAGCACCTCGTTCGAGTCGATCTCCCATATAGGCAGGACTTCGACCTGCATCGATTGCTGCGGCGGGCCCTGGCGATCGCGTCTGATTGCCCAGGCATACATTTTTTCCGGCACATGGCCGAGCGGGGGAATCTCGCCGATTTCGTAGAGATCCTTCTTTTCCATCTGCGCCATCGGAGATACCTCGCTCGCCTTCCACTTCGCGGCCTTTGACCGCCATTTTTCCAGCCCTTGGCCGTGCTGGGCGGATCATTGGCATTTGACGTTGCGGAAGCAAGAATATTTTGCGGTGCAGCATGACCCGGCTTGTCGCATGCCCCGGTTCCCCCGATTTTGACGTAGCGTAAGGCAAGAGTGCGGAGCTATGCTCCGTACATTGCTCGGCAGGGGAGGACAAGACCGATGCAGAAGATCAAGGACATGTATGCGCTCGCGCTGGACGGCAGCCATTGGTCGGTGCCGCAGAATTTCGATGCGATGTTCAACTGGAATTACGATCCCGAACGCACCGCGATGATGGGTCTCTATCGCAAGGGCGTCGAGATGCAGTGGGATGCGAATACGCGTCTCGACTGGAGCCAGGAGCTCGACGAGGACAATCCCGAACAATTGCCGGACGAAATGCTGCCCATCAACGGTATGGCGCAGTTCGAAAAGATGTCGCGCAAGGAAAAGGCCAAAGTGCGCAAGCATTTCCAGGCCTGGCAGCTCTCGCAATTCATGCAGGGCGAACAGGGTGCGCTGATCTGCACGGCGAAGATCGTCACGCAGGTGCCGGACATGGACTCGAAGTTCTATGCCTCGACACAGGTAATCGACGAGGCGCGGCATGTCGAAAGCTACAAGCGGCTGCTTGAAAAATTCCAGCTCGCCTATCCGATGACGAAGCCGCTGCAGGATCTGATCGAACAGACTTTGCGCGACAGCCGCTGGGACATGACTTATCTCGGGATGCAGGTGGTGATCGAGGGGCTCGCGCTCGCTTCCTTTGCGCAGATCCGCGACAACGCGCAAAATCCGCTTGCGGCCGCGGTGAACGCCTATGTGATGCAGGATGAGAGCCGCCATGTCGCTTTCGGGCGGCTTGCATTGCGCGACTACTATCCGCAACTCAGCGACAAGGAGCGCGACGAGCGCGAGGAGTTCCTGCTCGAGGCGAGCTATCTCATGCGCGATCGCTTCGATGCGGTCGAGGTCTGGAAGAATCTCGGCCTCGATCCCGTCGCTTGCGGCGAGCACATGTATCACTCGGGTTTCATGGCGAAGTTCCGCTCGTCGCTCTTCACGCGCATCCTGCCCATCGTGAAGGATGTCGGTCTCTGGGGTCCCCGCATCCGCAAGGGCTATGAAGAGATGGGCGTGCTTGACTTTGCCGACCAGAATGTCGACGAGCTGCAGCGTCAGGATGAGAGCATCGCGCTCGAATTCGATGCCCGCCGCCGTCACATCGAGAGCATCGCGGCACGCGCAAGCGGCATGGGCGCAAACGCTGCCGCAGAGTAGGCACGAGATCCGACACGAACAAAAAGCGCCGCGTGGGGCACTCCACGCGGCGCTTTGCCGTTCAGTTCCATACGGGGCCGTTACCAGAGGCCGTGCTTCTGCACCTCGGCGCGGCCGACGACCATGTGATGCACTTCATCCGGTCCGTCCGCGAAGCGCAGGTGGCGCATGTCGGTGTACATGTCGGCGAGCGGTGTCCATTGCGAGATGCCGGCGGCGCCGTGCATCTGGATCGCCTGATCGATGATGAGGCAGACCTTTTCGGGCACCATCGCCTTCACCGCGCTCACATAGACGCGGGCTTCCTTGTTGCCCAGCACGTCCATCGCCTTTGCGGCCTGAAGCACGGCGAGCCGCATCGCGTTGATCTCGATGCGGGCGCGCGAAATGATCTCGAGGTTGCCGCCGAGCTTTGCGATCGGCTTGCCGAAGGCTTCGCGCGTGGCCGAACGCTTCACCATCAGTTCAAGCGCCTTTTCCGCCTTGCCAATGGAGCGCATGCAATGATGAATGCGGCCGGGGCCGAGGCGTACCTGGCTGATCTCGAAGCCGCGGCCTTCGCCGAGCAGGATGTTCTCCTTCGGCACCCGCACATTGTTGAAGCGGATATGCATGTGACCGTGAGGCGCGTGGTCCTTGCCGAAGACTTTCATGGGCCCGAGGATTTCGACGCCGGGCGTGCCGATCGGCACGAGAATCTGTGACTGCTGCTTGCTGGGCGGGGCGTTCGGGCTCGTTCGCACCATCACGATCATGATCTTGCAGCGCGGATCGCCGGCGCCGGAGATGTAGAACTTCTCGCCATTGATGACCCACTCGTCGCCGTCGAGCACGGCGCTGGTGCGCACATTCTTCGCGTCGGAGCTTGGCACGTCGGGTTCGGTCATCGCATAGGCCGAGCGGATTTCGCCATTGAGAAGCGGCTCCAGCCACTTTTTCTTCTGCTCGGGCGTGCCGACGCGCTCCAGCACTTCCATGTTGCCGGTGTCGGGCGCGCTGCAGTTGAGGGATTCGGAGGCAAGAGGCGATTTGCCGAGCTCGACGGCGATATAGGCATAGTCGAGATTGGTAAGGCCTGAGCCGATTTCGGAATCCGGCAGGAAGAAATTCCAGAGGCCCGATTCCTTGGCCATGTTCTTGGCGCCTTCCAGCAGCTCGAGCTGGCGCGGATGCCAGGACCAGCGGTCGGTCTTTTCGTCGTTCAGCCGGAAGAATTCCTCGGTGATCGGCTCGACATTCTCGGCAATGTGCTTCTGCACGGCGGCCATCAGCGGCCGCGCCTTTTCCGACATGGCAAGCTGAAACAGGTCCTGGTTGATATCTGTCATGGGGTCGTCCATCCCTCGTGTTGTCATTTTCGATCCCGGCAGCCTAACGCGTCCGGCGGCGGCGCGGTATCCTAAGCCTTGTTCCGAAACGATCGACTTTGCGTCTGCGGTCCCCGCAATCGTGAAACCGCTTTCATTTCCCCGCTAATCCATGCGGTGAAGGCGCGGATCTTCGGCCTGGCGGCATCTTCGGGTCGATGCACGAGGTAATAGGAGGAGTCTCCGGGCACCTTTTTCTCGAACGGCCGGACCAACCGCGGTGCAAGGTCGGAGATCCAGATGAGCGGCGCCATACCGAGCGCAAAGCCATGTCCCTCTGCTGCGGCCTGAAGAGCAGCAGGCACCGTGTCTACCCAAAGTTCGCCGGCAGGCCGCAAGCCAGGGACGCCAGCCGCCTTCAGCCAGTTCGCCCACGCGTCCGGCCTTGGCGCGACGTGGATGAGTGTTTGCTCCGCAAGACCGGACGGCCCGGAAATTTCGCCAGCAAGTTCAGGCGCACATAGCACTTCTCCCCTTATGTCGAGGAGCTTCTTTGAAACGAGACCCTGTTCGGGCTTGCGGAGGTTTCTGACGGCGACATCCACAGGATCGCGTGAAAAGTCTGCCAGCCGGTTGGACGTTTCGATGACGAGTTCGATGCCGGGATATGCCTTGTGAAAGGCGCTGAGGCGCGGAATCAGGCAGACGCTCGTGAAGAAGGGAAGGGCGCTCACGCGCAGCACATTGTCCGTCTCGCGCTCCCGCAGCCGCGCTGTGCCTTCGGCCATCGTCTCGAAGCCCCGGCGTATAAAGCTCCAGTAGAATTCCCCCTCGGGCGTCAGCTCGATCGCGCGCGTGAGGCGGCGAAAAAGCGGTGTGCCGAGCTCCCGCTCGAGGGCGCGAATCTGGTGGCTGACGGCCGACGGGGTGACGCCCAAGGCTTCGGCGGTGCGCCGGAAACTCAGCGTAAGCGCTGCCAGATGGAACGTGCGCAGCGCCGCCGGCGACGGGAGCTTGTCCATGAAAGTGATCCTGCTTCATGTAAACGGGACTTTTATCGCCGGAAATTCCCGGCTGCGCAATTTTACGGATGAAATCAATTCATCTATATGCCGGTCTATTCATTTGTCACGGGCGGCTGGCAGGTCCTATCTCCAATACCTCGCCATATTTCAGGAGACCCAGCCGATGCGGCAGCTGACATTCATCAAACCCGGCACATTCGAATGGTGGGATGTGCCCTTGCCGGTTATTTCCGCTCCCGGTGATGTGCTGGTCAGGCCAGTCGCGGTGGCACGGTGCGATCTCGATCTCTACATCGCGAATGGGCGGGCGCCCTTTCCGGGCCCCTTTGCGATGGGCCATGAGATGGTCGGCGTGGTCGTCGAGACGGGCGACCATGTCACCCGGTTCCGGCCGGGCGATCAGGTCGTCGTTCCTTTTCAGATCAGCTGTGGAGAGTGCGACAATTGCCGCCGTGGCTGGACCAATGCCTGCACCGCGGTGCCAACCCGTGCCTGCTTCGGCATGAAACCCCTTTCCGGCGTCGAATTCGGCGGCGCGATTTCTGAGCTTCTCCGTGTTCCCTTCGCCGATCATATGCTTGTGCGTAAGCCCGACGGCGTTACGGCGGAAGCCCTTGCGAGCGCACCCGACAATATCCCGGATGGCTGGCGTGCCGTCGCGCCGAACCTTGTGGCCAATCCTGGCGCCGCCGTTCTTGTAATAGGCGGCGCAGCCCAGAGCGTTGGTCTCTATGCCGCGATGTCGGCCGTTTCGCTTGGTGCATCGCAGGTCGTCTATGCCGACACGGATCAGCAGCGTCTCTGGCTTGCGAAGGCAGTCGGCGCGGAGGCACTTGAGCTCAAGGCCGGTCATGACATGCCTGCGCTCGGGTCGTTTCCCATCACGGTGGATGCATCGGGCGATGCGGAGATGCTCCGGCTTGCCATTCGTTCGACCGCGCCGTGCGGCGTCTGCACCAGCGTCGCCATCTATTACGAGGACAAGGTGGTTCTACCCTTCTTGCGCATGTATGGTGCCGGCATCACCTTCCATACCGGCCGTGTCCACGCCCGGCGCGAAATGCCGGATGTCATTGGCCATATCAATTGCGGACATATGCACCCGGAGCGCATTACGAGCCTCGTCGTGCCATTCAGCGATGCGGCCGACGCGATGGCTGATCCGGCTCCGAAAATCGTATTTCGCAACGATTGGACGTGATGGAATAAGGCGCTCATCTTGAATCGTCGGGACTCACGGCCAAATTGCTGCCACAAGGTCGCGGTTGGATAATCGGGAACCCGATAGAGGAAATGAGGCCGGTATGCGCATTCGTCCCTTGGCGATCATGATTTCTCTCGCCTTTCTCCTGCCGGCCGGTCTGGCGCAGGCAAAGGGAGGAAAGCCGGAAAATCCATCCGGCGCTGGGTCCATGCTCGATATAGGCGCCGGCATATCGGTGTCTTTCAGTGCGGACGAAACGCGGCTTATCCGCGACTATTTCACAGCCAATCCCTACGAAGCGAAGCCATTGCCGCCCGGCATCGCCAAGAATCTGGCCCGCGGCAAGCCGCTGCCGCCGGGCATAGCCAAGCGCTATCTGCCGGGCGACCTCGTGGCGGGGCTGCCGGCCCGGCCGGGCTATGAGCGCATCATCGTGGGCAGTGACATTCTGCTGGTTTCGATCGCCACCGGCATCATCGCCGACATTCTGACCGGGGCGTTCTGACCGGGCACCCCGCGCCTTTTGCAGCGCAGCAATGGCTGTGATATTTCCCTCGCAACGGTTTGATGACGCGAGGTCAGGCATGAGCGGGGCAGGGGACAAGGGCGCAGGCGGGGCGAGGCGGGACCAGCCCTGGATTTTCCGCACCTATGCCGGCCATTCCACGGCCAGGGCCTCGAACGAGCTTTACCGGACGAACCTCTCGCGCGGCCAGACCGGCCTTTCCATCGCCTTCGACCTGCCGACGCAGACCGGTTATGACAGCGACCATGTGCTGGCGCGGGGCGAGGTCGGCAAGGTCGGTGTGCCCGTCTCCCATATCGGCGACATGCGGGTGCTGTTCGACGGCATTCCCATGGAGCAGATGAACACCTCCATGACGATCAATGCGACGGCGCCCTGGCTGCTGGCGCTTTACATCGCGGTCGCGGACGAGCAGGGCGCGGACCGCGCGAAGCTCCAGGGCACGGTCCAGAACGACATCATCAAGGAATATCTCTCGCGCGGTACCTATGTCTTTCCGCCCGCGCCCTCCATGCGGCTTCTCACCGACGTCATTTCCTACACCTACCGGGAAGTGCCGAAGTGGAACCCCACCAATGTCTGCTCCTATCATCTGCAGGAAGCGGGCGCGACGCCGGTGCAGGAACTCGCCTTCGCGCTGGCGACGGCGATCGCCGTGCTCGACCGCGTCAAGGCGGGCGGTCAGGTGCCGGAGAAGGATTTTCCGCAGGTCGTCGGCCGCATCAGCTTTTTCGTCAATGCAGGCGTGCGCTTCATCACCGAGATCGCCAAGATGCGCGCCTTCGTCGATCTATGGGACGAGATCTGCCGGACGCGATATGGCGTCGAGGATGCGAAGCTCCGCCGCTTCCGCTATGGCGTCCAGGTGAATTCGCTCGGTCTCACCGAGCAGCAGCCGGAGAACAATGTCTACCGCATCCTGCTGGAAATGCTCGCCGTCACGCTGTCGAAGAATGCGCGTGCCCGCGCCGTGCAGCTTCCCGCCTGGAACGAGGCGCTCGGCCTGCCGCGCCCCTGGGACCAGCAATGGTCGCTCCGCGCGCAGCAGATCCTCGCCTTCGAAAGCGACCTTCTCGAGTATGACGACATCTTCGACGGCTCGAAGGTGATGGATGCAAAGGTCGAGGCGCTGAAGGCGGAAGCGCGGGATGAACTTGCCCGCATCGAGCAAATGGGCGGCGCG
Organism: Parvibaculum sp.; assembly: GCF_046297875.1. Lineage (GTDB taxonomy): Bacteria > Pseudomonadota > Alphaproteobacteria > Parvibaculales > Parvibaculaceae > Parvibaculum. The sequence goes on from NZ_JBKBHD010000001.1 coordinate 1,262,201, forward strand.
GTGGCCGCCGTCGAAAGCGCCTATATGAAGGAGCGCCTTGTCGAAGCCAATTCCGCGCGCCTTGAAGAGATCGAGGCGGGACGGCAGATCGTGGTCGGCGTCAACAAATACGAAGAATCGGCACCCTCGCCGCTATCGACCGGTGCCGGCTCGATCCATGTGGTCGATCATGGCGTCGAGGCCGAGCAGATTGCGGCGCTGAAAAAATGGCGCGAGACGCGCGATGCAGCTGCGGTCGAAGCGGCGCTTGCCGATCTCCGCGCCGCCGCAAAGGAAGGCCGCAACATCATGGAGCCATCCATCGCCTGTGCGAAGGCGGGCGTCACCACGGGCGAATGGGGCACGGCGCTGCGCGAGACCTTCGGCGAATATCGTGCGCCGACAGGCGTCAGCCGCGCCGCGCGCAATGCGCCGGGCGATCTCGACCGGGTGCGCGAGATGGTCAATGCCGTCTCGGCGAAGCTCGGCCGCCGCCTCAAGTTTCTTGTCGGCAAGCCGGGCCTCGACGGCCATTCGAACGGTGCCGAGCAGATCGCGGTCCGCGCGCGCGACAGCGGCATGGATGTTGTCTATGAAGGCATCCGCCTGACACCGGAGCAGATCGTGGACGCGGCGCGGGACGGCGACGTACATGTCGTCGGCCTATCCATTCTCTCGGGCAGCCATGTCTCGCTGGTGGAAGATGTGATGCAGCGGATGCGCGAGGCGGGTGTCGGCCACATTCCGGTCGTCGTGGGCGGCATCATTCCTTCAGATGACGAGGAAAAGCTCCGCGCCGCCGGTGTCGCCGCGATCTACACGCCCAAGGATTTCCAGATCAACGACATCATGGCAGAAGTCGTCCGTCTCGTGGACTACAACACGGACGAGGCGGCGTGAGACTTCGCGGTTTCTGAACCCGGTCAGGATGCGTGTGCAACGATAAAAGGCCGGATGTCTTTCTTCTTCGAACCGTGACGCTCGATCACGAGAATGTCGAAGCCGGCCTCGCGGATCGCATCTTCCAGTTCCACCGACGAAAAGGACGCGACGGAGAGCGGCGCCTTGCCGATCATGCGCATGAGAGGAATGGCAAGTCCGACAAACGGGTTCATATCACCAACACAAGGTGTTTTCGAGATGAACAGTCCGCCCGGAACGAGAAGTTGACGGATATATCCCAAGGTTTCCTGCAGGCCGCCCGCAAGGTGAAGATAGCTGAAGCCGAGAACGGCGCCATAGCTGCACTTCTCTGCGGCCAATGATCCCGCGGTTCCTTGCCGGAAGCTCAGGCGGTTCTTCAGGCCGGTGTTCGCGGGGGCTGCAAGTTTCTCATTGGCGATTGCAATCATCCGCGCGGAAATATCGGTGCCCAGGTAGGTCTGCGAGGCATTCGCGAGCCGAAGGGCGATTGTTCCCGTCCCGCAGCCCAGTTCCAGGACACGTCCTTCAGGCGGCAACAATTCCAGTGTGCGCTTCAGTGTCGTCTCGAAGCCCGCCATGTCGGCAATGGCCGAGGCCGCATAGCTTGGGGCCGCCTTGTCCCAGAATTCCGCATCCTTGTCGCTCATCGGTATCCTGACCTTTCCATGTTTGTGCAGAACCGCTTTGGCCGGGCGCCAAGCTGACGTTGTTTCGCATAAGGCAAGCCGCCGAGATAGGTGTTCATTGGTGTCCCGGGGCATCGGCTCACGCCGATCACAAAGTTGCCATATTCCCATAATGTTTCCGCCGTATTGGAGTCCTCCAATGAGACAGATGAAAAGTTACCCGGCTGGGTAATGGGCGCCGGTCTGGCAATCATGATTTGAATTCCCCCTGGCAATACCGGACTCCGCGCCCGTCACCCGGCCTGTTAGAGTTAAAACCTCGTTAATTCGGGCTGTGAGGATGAGGCACCTGATGAGCAATGGTTTCGAGGCCAATGGCGGGCAGGGCGGTGCGCAGGCAGACAAGGGCCAGACGGCCTGGTCCTATGGACGCAATGCCGAACCCTTTCCCGAGCTTCATGTCTTTTCGCGTCTCTCCGAGCTAGATGCGGCCTATGCCGCCGAGCTTGCGCGGCGGCGCGCCCGGCAGGAAACGCTGGAGCGCGAGATCGCGGGGCTGGCAAAGCACCTCGCCGCACCGCTGGAGGGCGTGAGCGAGGAAGCGCCGAAGAAGAAGGGCTTCTTCAGCCGGAGGGCGAAGGCATGAACCAGGGCATTTCCCTTCTCTCCGACGAGATGCGCGCGCAGATCAGCCGCAATTATGTCGCAAGCGAGCGGCAGGCACGCTTTTCGAGCTTCTATTTTCTCACCTTCGTCACGGTCGCTTTCGTGGCCGTCGGTGCGCTCATCGTCGATTACATGATCGTCAGCGAGTTCTGGACGCGGGCGCTTGCCAATGAATTCCTCGAACTGCCGGGTGCACTTGGTTCCTCTGTCGCCTTCAAGTCGATGCAGGTTCTTTTCGCGACCGTCGCCGCCCATATCCTTTATGAACAGCTTGGATCCTTCGGCAAGGCAGTCTTCGTTCGCATCGTCTTCATTCTCGCGCTCACGATGCTGCTTGGCGTCGGTGTGCTGCTTGCGCTGATGTCGCTGCCGAACGGCATTGCGGCCACGAGCGACGGTTCCGTCGGCTCTTCGCTCGGCAATGCGCTGGCGGGGCTCGGCATTTCGACCGAAGCCACACAGGAAACGCAGCGCGCCGCGAGCGAGATCGATCAGATGCGCGGCTGGCAGCCAATGGCCTGGCTTGCCTCGCTCGGCATCGTCTTCCTTGTCGTCACCGGCGTTGCCGCGCTCTGCCTCCATTATGCGGTCGATTCGCTGCGCCGTGTCTTCCTTGCGCGTGATTTCCGCCATCGCCGCGCTGCGATGGAGCGTCTCTCGGCGCTTGAGGCTGAATATGACAGCAACCGCCATGCGCTTTCCGAAATGGAAGGGCCGGAAAATCGCCGTCATCTCCTCTGGACCGGGCTCATGCGCGAATGCCGTTCCTATGAGCAGGGGCTCGAGGAGGCGCGGCGAAAGGGCGATACGCTCGGCCAGGCTTCGCGCGGCATTCTCGGGCGCCGGAAAGAGGTTGCGCTCAATGGCGCGGCGACATCCTTCCGCGACAAGCTCAAGATCTGCGAGGATTCGCGTCACCTTGGCCGCTATGAAAAGCTGTTCGACGAATGGTGGGAGCGCCGCTCACGCAACGCGATGAAGGCGGGCCCGGCGCGGCTGGAAGCGATCCCTGAGCCGATCGGCGAGCTTCTGCCGCCGCGCGGTGCATCGCGCCGCATCCCCATCGGCACGGCCGGAGAGTGAGCCACATGCGCCGTTTTCTTGGCCTCCTCCTCATTCCGGCTTTGCTTGCAGGCACAGCAGCCGCACAGGCTGTCGATGCGCCGCCGTCGCCGCAGACCGTCGTGATCGGACTTGATCTTTCGAAGAGCAATCCGCTGATCGACGATCCGGCCTACGCGGCGCGCGCCGCACAGCGCCTCACAGGCGAAATCGACAAGCTGCCCGTGCGCTCGCGCATCATGGTGCGAACCTTCGGGGCTTACGATTCAAGCGCCAATCCGCTCAAGGTCGACGAGGTGATCTCGGCCCGCGCCCGGCCCGAAACCGTGGCCGATGGTGTGGGCGCGCTTGTCGCCGCCCTGCCGCAGCTCGTGAAGGATGGAAAGCTCAAGGCGCAGGACTGGACCTATATCGTATCCTTCATGGAGACCATGTCGCATCAGGTCGATTGCGCGGCCGGCGATGTCCGCTTCATCCTGCTTACGGATGGTATCGAGGATTCGACGGTTGCGCGGATGCCGCGCGGCGCTTCGCTGCCGAAGCCGGAGCCCGTATTCGCCGGATGCGGCGAACTCCTCATGCTCGGTATAGGCCAGGGGGCAGGCAGCCCCGCAGCTACAAAACGGATTCGCGATCAGTGGGAGAACTGGGCGTCTGCCGCCGGGTTCGATCGTTTCACCGGCCTCTACGACTGGTGATTTTCTGCCGGTTTTGACGCAGCGGCAGTGCGGGCGTAGTGTCCGCGCGCAATTGATACTGCCGCCCGGAAATTCTCATGGAAGTCGCGCTCTCGCTCGTTCTGCCGATCTTCGGCATCATCGCCATCGGCTATGCGGGCGCGCGCTCGAAACTCATCAGCCAGGCGGGCGTCGACGGGGTCGACACCTATGTCTTCACCTTTGCCATGCCGATCCTGCTGTTCCGCAATCTCGCGGGCACGGAGTTTCCGTCGTCACTCCCTTGGGGCCTGTGGATTTCCTACTACGGCGCCATGCTCGCCGTCTGGGCCGCAGGTTCGCTGATCGCGCTCTACATTCTGCGGCGCCCGGTCGCTGACAGCGTCATGCTCGGCTTTGGCTGCGGTCAGGGCAACACGATCATGCTCGGTCTGCCGATCATCCTCACGGGCTTTGGGCCGGAAGCCGGTACGCCGGTATTCCTGATCCTCGCCTTTCACGGCATCATCCTTTTCACTATCGCCACCTTCCTGCTGGAACTGACCCGCGCGCGCGACGGCGAGGACGCACCGAGCTTTGCTGCCATCCTCAAGGAAGGGCTAAGGAACACGGTGCGCAATCCCGTCATCATCGGCATTGCCTGCGGCGTCGTTTACGGCCAGCTCGGCTTGCCGCTGCCCGGCATTGTCGATACGACGCTTGAGATGGTTGCGCGATCTGCGATCCCCTGCGCGCTGTTCGTGCTCGGCGCCATGCTTACGCGCTACAGCATCCGCCGTTCGGTGGGTGCTGCCTCCATCACGACCTTCTTCAAGCTCACGGTTCACCCCGCGCTTGTCTTCGTGATGACGCAATATGTGTTCGGGCTGGAGCCGCTCTGGGTGACGGCGGCGACGCTGCTCGCCGCCATGCCGACAGGCGTCTATTCCTCGATCCTTGCGAACCGCTATCAGGCGGCGCCGGGCGCGGCCTCGAGCGCCGTGGTTCTGTCGACGGGCGTCAGCCTGGTCACGCTTACCGTCCTGCTCGGGTGGTTTCTCGGCGGCTAGTCGCCGCCAGCTGCCATCACCACTTTGTGCCTTACGCCGCTCGGCGCCGTCAGGCGGAACATGTCCGGCCGCGTGAAGAGGAAGTCGAGCGGCGTGTTCGTCACGAGCCGGTAGGCGATGATCGGCGTGATAACGGCAACCGTCGTGGCGATGAAGGTGATGAGATCACCATTTTCCAGGCCGAGCTTGATGAGTGCCATGCGGGTCGCCGCCATCGGCAGGAAGAAGGACAGGAAAATGAAGAGCGAGTGCTTGCCAACGAAGGTGAGCGGCGCGGCCAGATTTCGCGATGCCGCGATGGAGACGAGCGTGATCGCTGCACCAGCGCCCGCAAAGCCCATAAGCAGTTCGATACCGCGAATGTCGACGAGGTGCGAGAAGACGACGGCGGCGAGCGAGGCGAGGAGTACCGCGGAAAGCGCAATTCCCTTCGCAGGCCATGCGCGCGCCCAATCGGCAAGTTCGAAAACCTGCTTCGCGCCATAGACGCCGAGCACGAACCAGATGAAGCGCCAGGCGAATTCGTCGATCAGCATCCAGCCCGTGTCGAGGCGCAGGAAATAGAGCGCGGTTGCAAAGAAGATCACGAAGAAGGGGCGCGCGCTGCGCAGCAAGCGCATGGCGCAAAAGAACATCGCCAGCGAATAGATGAACCAGAGCACCGCGAAAGGCTGGACCGGGATCATCAGGAGGTCGACATATGTCACCGTCCAGGGGCCGCCGTGAGGAACGACGATCTTCAGACCGATCTGGATGACGGACCAGAGCACATAGAAGTAAGCGAAATGAACGATCTTGCCGTCCACGAACTTGCGCAGGTCGCCATAGAGCGCCTTCCAGGCGAAGAGGCCAGCGACCAGGAAGAAGAGCGGCATCCGGAACGGTTTGGCGAATTCCGCGATCGTACCGAAGATGGGAGGCAGATAACCGACGGCATTCTGAACGCCGAAAGTCGTGTGCTCCATGACCACCAGAATGATGGTCAGGCCTTTCGCGGCATCGATCCAGTCGATGCGCGATTTCGGTACAGAGGGCGTCTCAAGGGTCGCCATGATGGGCTCCACGGGCTCGAAAAGGCACGGTTTCGTCCCTGAAAGGGATGAAACCGATCATTCGAACATCACGAAGCATATTTCGCGCCAGCGTCTTTGCGCGGGTATTCATGGTTAAAGGCCGATTAGCCGGCGGATATCGGCTGGTGTCCTTCCCGCCGTGCGCAATGCGCGCAAACCCATATCCTTCGCGCTTTTGGAAAGGCGCCGCCCGGTATCGTCGCGGATCAACCCGTGGTGGTGATAGCGGGGCTCGGGAAAGCCGAGCAGCAGCTGCAGGATGCGGTGGATATAAGTCGCGGGAAAGAGATCCTGCCCGCGCGTGACGAGCGTCACGCCCTGCAGCGCATCGTCCGCCGTCACCGAGAGGTGATAGCTTGTCGGCACGTCCTTGCGCGCGATCACCACATCGCCGAAGAGTTCCGGTTCGATCGGGAGGACCCCCTTGTGCCCCAGAGCACTTGCGCCTTCTTCGGTAAAGGTGATCGGGCCACCATTGATGCGTTCTGCTTCCGCCTTCGCCTTTTCCATATCGAGCCGCCAGGCATAGGTGCGGCCTTCCCACATCAGCCGGTTCAGGGTCTCGCGCGGAATGTTCTTGTAGATGCCGGGGTAGAGTGGCGCGCCGTCGGGGTCCGCCGGCCAGTTGCGCGGCGCGATACCGCTTTGCGCGATCGCATCCTGGATTTCCTTGCGTGTCGCAAAGCAGGGATAGACGAGCCCCATCTCGCGCAGCTGTTTCAGGTGGCGCTCATAGCCGGCAAAATGTTCCGACTGGCGGCGCACGGGCTCTTCCCATTCGAGACCGAGCCAGCGCAGGTCGTCATAGATCGCCTGCTCATATTCAGGGCGGCAGCGGCCGACATCGATATCCTCGATACGCAGCAGAAAGCGCCCGTCCAGCCGCTTCGCCATTTCAAAGGCGAAGAGCGCGGAATAGGCATGTCCGAGATGGAGCCATCCATTCGGGCTCGGGGCGAAGCGGAGCACCTGCATCCCGCTTTTTCATCCTGCGTTAAACTGCTGATAGGGTGGTGCGAATTGATAGCGCGCGGCGCGGCGCCGCGAAAGGGGAGAGCGAGAGATGAGCCTGACGGGACCGATGGTGGCGGCGGCAAGCGGCAAGGCAAAACAGCTTGTGATCCTCTGTCATGGCTATGGTTCGGACGGCAACGATCTCATCGCGCTCGCGCCTTTCTGGCAGGCGCTTCTGCCGGATGCGGATTTCATTGCGCCCAATGCGCCGGAGCGTTGCGACGGCAGCCCGATGGGCTATCAATGGTTCCCCATCACGAGGCTCGATCCGTCGGAGATAGCCGCGGGTGTTTCGGGCGCTTCGACTGTCCTTGAAGCCTTCATTTCGGGGCAACTCGCCGCACGGGGGCTCGATGCCTCCCAGCTTGCGCTGGTCGGTTTCAGCCAGGGCACGATGATGGCGCTCCATGTCGGGCTTCGCATGGGCATGCCGCCTGCCTGCATCGTCGGTTTTTCCGGCGCGCTCGCCATGCCCGAGCGCCTGCCGCAGGACATCCGGTGCCGCCCTCCGGTGCTGCTGGTTCATGGCGAGGTGGATGACATGCTGCCCGTCACACGCATGTATATGGCGGTGCGGGCGCTCGGGGCGGCGGAGGTGCCCGTCGAATGGCATGTCTCGCCGGGCCTTGGCCACAGTATCGACCAGACGGGGCTTGAACTCGGCGGTCGCTTCATCTCGGATGCCTTTGCCGGGCGTCTCGCCGGTCCATGACTGGCAGCTTCACAAACCCGTCGCACCATATATAGTAATCTCAGGTCTGAAGGAGGCCTGCCGTTGTTGGCGGCCTTCGGCTTCAGGAGGGTGGCGTGCACGGATCGTTTGCCACGCCGGATGCGTGTCCGGCCCTTGTGTTGAATGCGGATTACAGGCCGCTCAGCTATTACCCTCTCTCGCTCTGGTCATGGCAGGACACGATCAAGGCCGTTTGCCTCGATCGCGTGAACATCGTTTCGTCCTACGACACGCTGGTGCGCTCGCCCAATTTCGAAATGCGGCTGCCGAGCGTGGTCTCGCTCAAATCCTATGTGAAACCCGCGCGCTTTCCCGCCTTCACGCGATTCAACCTGTTCCTGCGTGACCGTTTCACCTGCCAATATTGCGGCGCGCGGCACGAACTCACCTTCGATCATGTGATCCCGCGCTCGCGCGGCGGGCAGACGACATGGGAAAATGTCGTGACGGCCTGCGCCCCCTGCAATCTCAGGAAGGGCGGCAAGATGCCGAAGCAGGCGGAGATGTTTCCGATGCAGGCGCCCTATCGTCCCTCGGTCGGCGATCTGCACAAGAATGGCCGGGCCTTCCCGCCAAACTATCTGCATGAAAGCTGGCAGGACTATCTCTACTGGGACAGCGAACTGGAGCCGTAAGCTCAAGCTTTCTCGGAAATCCTGATCGCGAGGCGGCAGGCAGCCTTGATCGCTCCGGACAACAGCGGATAGGCGGGCGCTTCCTTCGCGCCGGACGCTATCGCTTCATCGCGATGCTCGATTTCCTCAAGCCGGAATTTCTCGATCGTGTCGCGCAGCGGCTTTTCTTCCGTGCCGAGCTGGTCGAGCCGTTCGACCTGCGAGCGGTAATGCTCGTCGATCACTTCTTCCACCGCCGCCGTGCAGGCATGGGCAGCCTTTTCGCCGAGGAGCGCTGTCGCCGCACCGAGCGCGAAACCGGCGACATGCCAGACCGGCGCAAAGGCCGTCGGGCGGACGCCGTACTCATTCGCGATCTCGTTGAAGCGGGCGAGGTGCACTTCCTCGTCCTTCGCCATGTGTTCGAGTTTCGCGACAAGCTCTTCCTTGCCCGGCACATTGCGCAGCACGGCAAGCTGGCCCGCATAGATGCGCACGGCGCCATATTCGCCCGCATGATCGACGCGGATCATTTTCTCGATTTCCGATGCGCGCGCGCGGCCGGGCTGTGCCGACAGGCGGGCGGTGGTGCTTTCCGTGTCGCCGCTCATCACACTTCTCCCCTGCTCTCACGGAAATAGCGCCAGAGCGGCAGCGCGGAAAGAGCTACCAGTGCGAGCGTTATCAGAAAATTGAAACCGGCCAGCGAAATGCCGAACAGCGTCCATGCCGCCTCGTCGCAACGTGGCGGCTTCACGCCCCGGTCGAGCGCCGATTGCATTTCCTGCAGAGAACCGGCGATGGAGCCGCCCACTGAGGCGCAGTCTTCGGGCCCAGCCCACCAGCCATATTCGACGCCCATGTGGTGGAAGGAAATGCCCGCCCCCCAGAGATAGAGCGCCGCGCAAAGGCCAAGGAAGAAAAGCACCAGGATGCCGATATTCGCCTCGCGCGACAGGATCCCGGCGATCAGCGCCGCGCCCATGGCATAATAATGCGGCTGGCGCCCGTCCAGGCAAAGCGCGCAAGGGATATAGCCCAGCACATGCTCGAAGAACAGCGCGCCGCCGATTGTCGCGGCACTTGCGGCGAGCAATATCCAGGGAATGACGTTCGAGGGCAGGCGGTCCAGCATGGCGATATTCAATCATGGCGGGCACGGGCTTGTCCCGTGGCCCTTGGTCGCGTTGCAGCTTTGCCATCATAGTGAAACATTCGTCTCAAGAAAGCTCGCGCGCGCAAATTTCAGATGCGGGAAGCGCTAGTTTTTCCCTATGCTCTGCGCGCTCGAGGGCGTTTCTGGGAGGGGATGGGCATGAGTTCGGAAGCGGGGCAGTCGATCCTCCTTGTCGAGGACGACAAGCTTGTGGGTGCGGCACTGAAGGAGATGCTCGGCGCGCTTGGCTATCGCGTGATCGACGTGGAAGACGGGAAGTCCGCGACCGATATCATCGAGAGCGCCTCGCCGATCGACGTACTGCTGACCGATCTGGCGCTGCCGGGTTCCATTTCAGGCATTTCGGTCGTGAAAAGTGCGGCTGCGCACAGGCCGGGCATCCGCAAGGTGCTGATGTCTGGCTTCCTGACCGGAGAAAGTGCGAGTGAGGTCAATCATCTTTCCGATGTGACGCTGTTGCCCAAACCCTTCACGCTGCGCCAGCTCCGGGATGCGCTGCAGGGCGTTTCCTGATCCGCTTCTCTCAGAAATTTCCGGCGAGGAATTCCACCGGGTCTGCCTTGCCCTTGCGTGGCCTGATTTCGAGATAGAGCAGGGCGTCCGCCTCCGTCGTGAACATGCTTGTCAGGGCTTCAAGCTTGCGCGCGCCGGCGGAACCCAACGTCGTGCCCCTGCCGATCTTTTCGCCGCGCGACACCTGCAATTCTTCGAAGCCGGCCAGCACGATGTGGTTTCCCGCCATGTCGAGCAGGATCACCGTGCCGCCATAGCCCGCGAAGGTGCCGGCAAAGACCACTTCGCCCGCAAGGGGGCTCTCGATCCGGCAGAGCGGCGGCACCGCAAAGGCGACGCGTGCGTCACGATTTTCCGCCTCGACGGCATAGTAGAGCCCGCCACTGCGGGAGAGCCGTTCCTTGCCCTGCAGAAAATATGATGCGTCGCGCAAGCAGGGCGGCTGCGGCCGCGCAACGGGAAGGATCAGCCTTGCGGCGGTTTGAACCGTTGCAAGCATGCGCGGCGGTGCGGTTTCCAAGGGTCGAGCAAGCGGCCGCGGTGTACGCGCAGGCACCTTGTCCACAGTTCCCCGTTCGGTCAGCGGCGTACTTGCATGCAGCACGGCGAGAAAATCTTCGCAGCCGGGCAGGACGCGCAAGTCACTCGAAGCGGTGCGAAGGCAGTCGGCGAGATTGTCGGGCCGGGCCGCAGCCGTGCCCGCCGTTCCCGCTGCAGCAAACCCAGTCAGCAGCAAAAGCAAAAACAGGGCCCGGCGTCCTGATTTCAACCCGCCAGTCTCCGGCTGCTTACCCAGCCGGTATGCGTCCGCCCGAGTGCGTTATAGAGGGCTGCCGCAAAATCCTTCCGGGTGAAAGGTTTGGCAAGCGTCACCGTCGCACCCAGCATTTCGGCGCTGCGCAGCGAGTTGAATTCGGGCAGAAGAACGCTTCCGCCGGACATGGCTATAACGGGCAGGAATGGCAGGTTTTTCCGGGCGTATCGCACCAGCTCGATGCCGTCGCCGTCCGGCATGAAAATATCGGTGACGAGCAGGTCCGGCGTCCATTCCTGCAGCATTTCAACGGCGGCCGCGCCGTTCCTGGCCTCCACAACTTCAAGCCCCGCGGCCTTGAGAAACTCACAGACGATGAAACGTACGCCGACATCGTCATCCGCAACCAGTACAGTACACATTTCGCTCTCCGTCATTTCTCGAGCGTCCCCTGAAATTCACCGTAGCGGCGGATTGCCTCGACTGCTTGTGTGATTCGGTCGGTTTTCAACGATCTATTCGTATGGTGACGACATACGTTCGTATGTATCCACTATACGGACGGCGATACGCCGTTCTCCGTGTACATACGTTTCCGGGGGGGGTACGATTCAGGCGTTCTTAACCGTGCAAGCCGTCTTGTGAAGCGCAGTACGGCGCAGGTTTTCCGGCATTGAAATTCCTTGCGCGCCAGCACCAGAAACAGGAGCACATCCAGATGAGCCCCTTTGCCGCGTTGAAGAAGATCATGCCCGGAGCGGACGTCGAGGTTGAAATCGACCGCATGGATACGCCCTCGGCTCTTGTTCTGAGCACGGTGATGCTATGCGTCATCATCACAGGCATCGCCATAGTTTCGGTCGCCACTTCGCCATTCGCCGGTCTTGGTCCGGTATCGCGCGCTTCCGCTTCGATCCTGCCGCAGGTCATGCATACCGGCAGCATCTCCAGGCCTGACGAGCGTGACGCGACCTATCGCATCGAGGCTTTCCCGGGACATGCGGTTGCAACCCGTTCGGAAGCAACCATGACAGGCCTCAGGAGTTTTGTTCTGACCGGCGAAGACGAGTTTCGCATCGGCTGGGAGAAGTCGATCGATCGCTTGAGAGCCGATGTCAGCCGTCTGCGTCAATCATCGAGCGGCTGGTCCGACGGCGAGAAACTTCGTAAGCTGAGCGATCTTGAGCGGCATCTCCATATTCTGCTCGAAGAGCAGGAGCGCGTGGCGGCGCTGGCGACAAGTGGCAACCGCTATCCCGGTGTCCGCCTCTATTCCGAGGACATTCGCCCGCGTCTTACTGATTCCCAGGCGCGCTGTGCAAGCCTGATCGACGTTCTGCTTGCCCGTCCGGGCGGCGGACCGGCAGGGGCAGTGGATGCGCTTGCGAAAATGCGCCTCGCGCTCAAGAATGTTTCTGCGGACATGGCGGACTTCGTGGTGCAGGGAAGCGGCATTTCGAGCGATGCCATGACGGCGGCAATCGTGGAGCTGGAAGTGTCGGCAACGAAGCTCGGTGACGAGCTGCACGGGATGCGGCCGGAAGATGTGGAAGCGGCGCGCCAGCTGCTCGAAGCGGTAGCGGCGCTCGCAGGTCCGATGGACAATGTCGTCGCGCTGCGTGGCGTCGCCCAGTGGGACTTTGCGCGATTCACTTTCGATGAGAAAGTCATTCCGCGTTTTCATGAGTTTGTTGCCATTCTCAAGCATCTGAGCTGAGCGGTTTTGAAAGTCGATTGTCATGAGTGGTAGCCAAGCCGAAGAGCTGGATCTGGTGCGCCGGTTTGCCCGGGTTCTCGCGCATGACGCGAACAATCTCACGGGGACCATCCTCGTGCTGTCCGAGCTGCTCGCAATGGCGGAACTTGCAACGCCGGAGCGCACCGCCGACATCGCGGCGAAAATCCGCAAGGCGTGCTGGCATCTGCAGGTCAAGATCAACCAGCCTGTGGCGGTCGATCATCTGATGATCGGTGCGCGTGGCCGCATAGCGGCAAATACGATACTTGACGTCGCGCAGGATCTCGCCACTTCGATGGCGCCGAAGAGGATCGGTATTCAGGTCGTTGGGCTGGAGCAGGCGGTGACGTCAACCGGTACGCCGCTGCTATATGCGATCGTCATTTTCAATCTGCTCCGCAATGCGATCGAGGCGATAGGCGACCGCGCGGGCGAGGTCGTTGCGACCGTTTCCAGGTGCATGGGGGCGGATGCGGCGCTGCAAGACGCACTGGCCAGCCGCGGCGTAGTCGAGGCGGACCGCCCGTATCTTCGTCTTTCCGTCGAAGATACGGGCGATGGCCCCGGCGGCGATGTTACGGGCGCTCTTTTTTTGCCGTTTGCCGGCGCGGACCGGTCGGGCCGCAAGCTCGGGCTCGGGCTTCACTATGTCGAGGTGATCGCCCTTGGGCTGGGTGGAGCGGTGGCGATGAAGCGCGGGACGCGCACCTGCGTCGAGTTCTTTGTTCCGCTGGCGGGCGAATCGCCGCGGGCCGGCGATGGCGGGGATGACGGCGGGAAAGCCGGCATCGATGCGCTTGGCCACGTTGCTCTGGTGACGGAAGATGCTGCCTGGGTGGCGTCCTTCGCAGCCCTGGCTGCATCTTTCGGGGCGCATCTTTCACGGCTGTCAGGGCCAGATGAGATGACCGCAAGCGTCATCGGCGAATATTCGTCCGTTATATTTGCGGGCGACCGTTTTGACGGCGCGCACCTCGAGAGGTTGCACGGCGAACGCAGGCCGTTCCTTGTCATCGCTGATCCGAAATTGGAAAAGGTGCGGCAAAATCTCGAGAATATCCGTCCACTCAATCTCATCCGGCCGTCGGCAAACTCTCCGGCGGAGGCCCTCCACAGGCTGATCTCCTACGGCGCCACGCGCTAGTTCAGAGCTGCTCCAGAAGACCATCGGAGATGGCGAGCGACACGGCCTGCACCCTGTTGCGGACGCCGAGCTTTCCGAAAAGCCGGCTCGTATGCATCTTGATCGTGACTTCCTGAAGTCCGAGGCGCCGGGCGATTTCCTTGTTGGTCAACCCCTCAGACAGGCAATGCAGCACCTCGATTTCCCGTGTCGTCAGCCCTGCCGATGCCTTTGCGCTTCCGTTTGCCCTTGCCGGGAGCGTCATGCCGGCGGCTTTTGCGTGTGCCGGCATGTAGGTGCCGCCGTTTAGAACGACCGAAATCGCGCTGGTAATGGCTTTGCCGCTCATCGATTTCGGGACGAGGCCCTGTACGCCGCAGGCAAGGATTTCATCGGTTCCGATCGAATTGATGAAGCCGGAAAGAATAACCATGGGAACAGCGGGGAAGCGTTCGCGCAAATTGCGGATGGAGGCAAGGCCCTCCATGCCGGGCATGTCCCAGTCAAGCACAAGCAAGTCTGCTTCGCCCGCTTCCAGTCGGGCAAGCGCCCCATCAAGCGTATCCACACATTCGCAACGTGCGCCGCTCAGGGAACTCTCAATCTGCTCCGCAATTGCTTCCGAAAACAACGGATGGTCGTCAGCAACAATTATTCTCAGCCCACCTTCCACGACTGCCTCCCGGCCGCCCAACTGAAGTATCCCGTATCTTGTCCCCCATTCATCGCCAGCGCCGGACGTAAACGCACTCCGTGAAATGCGATCATGCGCTGGAATACAATCCTCACCAAGACTTTTATGCTGTGGGTTACAGAAAGACCGGAATAATACCCATACCGACCGTGTGTGTTTTCATGCCGATTTCTGATGACGCCAACTTGCTGACAATGCTGTCTGAAATTTCTGAAATCCCGGTTTTGTCTGTGCCTCTCGAAACGGAGTGGTCGCGGCATTTGTTGCGGGCCGGGAAAGCGGACTATCCTTGAACCAATCCGCTACGGCTTGTGGCGGCAGCTTGAGCCTTGGGGAGGGGTGATTTCGCAACATGGGGTTTGAGCATTGTTCTCGCCGTTTCACGGGAAGCGAAGCGCAAGACAGTTCGCTTCGTCTGGCACCAGGGCGGATTGCGATCGTCTACGGCATCCTCGGATCGCTCTGGATCGTTTCCTCCGATATCGTCGGAGCCGTGCTGATCGAAAAGGAGTTCACATTTCAGCTCTTTTTCCAGATGCAGAAGGGTCTTGCCTATGTCCTCGTGACCGCCGGCATCCTCTATGTGCTGCTGCGAATCTTTTACAACCGGCTGGTCAGGACGGAAGCGCAGCTGGCGGAACAGGCAATGCTTGCCGGCGTGGGTGCTCGCGTGGCGCGGGTTGGCGGCTGGTCCATCGATGTGAAGACGGAAATGCTGTCCTGGTCGAACGAGGCGGGGCGAATTCTCGGCTTTGCGCCCGACGAGATCACCACGGTGACAGATGCGAGCACCTTCTTTTCCGGAGATTCTGCGCTTCGTATCGCACGTGCGGTGGAATTCTGTATGCACCAGGGTGTGCCGTTCGATGATGAATTCGATTTCCAGCGCGAGGATGGTTCACTGGTGCATCTGCGCATTGCCGGTCAGCCCCGTCAGAACGAGGCCGGTGAGGTCGTTCGCGTTGAAGGCGCCCTGCAGGACATCACCGAATTCAGGCAGACCGAAATCTCGCTGGCCGAAAGCCGGCGTCAATTCCGGGAGCTCACCAATGCCATGCCCCACATCGTCTGGACGGCGAAGCCGTCCGGCGCGATCGATTTCGTCACGCAGAAATATGTCGACTATGCGGGTCTGGAAAACGAGGAGATCGCGGCAAATAGATGGCTGGATTCAATCCATCCCGATGACATGCCGGTCGCAATTTCTGCCTGGCAAGCGGCCTCTTCGACAGGCGATCCCTATCGCGCTGAATTTCGGTTCCGCCGTTACGATGGCGAATATCGCTGGCATCTTGTCACGGCGATGGCGGCGCGTGACGACAAGGGAAACATAGCACGCTGGTTCGGATCGGCTGCGGACATTCATGACCGCATATGTGCCGAAGAGGAGCTTTCCGCGGTCGCTCAGCGTCTTGCGAATACGCTTGAGAGCATGAGCGACGCCGTGCTCACGATCGACCGGAACTGGGTGGTCACGTTCATGAATGGTCAGGCGGAGCGGCTTCTGTCGGTCTCGCGGGACCGTATCGTCGGCTGCAATATCTGGGACATGTTTCCCGAAGCGCGGGGCTCGCGCTTTCAGAAGGAGTATGAAGCCGTTCTCGAAACGCAGACGCCCTCGCGTTTTACGGAATATTTCCCGCCGCTTGATGGCTGGTTCGATGTACATGCCTATCCGACACAGGACGGAATTGCGCTCTACTTCCGCGACGTGACAGAGGTGCGGGCGCGCGAGCAGCAGTTGAAGCTTCTCGAAGTCGCCGTCAATCATCAGGCCGACCTTCTTTTCATCACCGAGGCGCACCCGGTGGCGCCGGGAATGGGGCGCAAGATCGTTTATGTGAACGATGCCTTGACCCGGCTCTTCGGCTATAGGGCGGACGAGGTGATTGGCAAGACGCCCGACATTCTGATCGCGCCAGAGATGTCGGGAGAGGAACTTCTGCGGGTGCGGGGAACGATGGCACAGGGCCTGCGCGCCCATGGTGAGTTCGCTGCACGGGCGAAGGATGGACGGATCGTATGGCTCGACGCCGATCTTGCGCCGGTACGTGACGAGAACGGCGAATTAACGCACTGGATAGCGGTCGAACGTGACGTTACAGAGCGCCGCAAGAAAGAAGAGCAACTTCGCATCAGTGATGAGCGCTATCGTCTTGCAACGCGCGCGACGCACGACGTCATCTGGGATTGGGATTTCGAGGCGGACACGATTGTCTGGAACGACAACATGCTCGATACGCTGGGATTCGATCCGGCGCAAGTTCCGTTGAGCCCCGAGTTCTGGGAAAGCCGGATACACCCCGAGGACCGGCAGCGTATTCTCGACGGCGTGTATAGTGTAATCAAGGGCACGGAATCGAATTGGACGGGCGAGTACCGTTTCATCCACGCCGATGGCCGGGCGCTTTCCGTGGTCGATCGAGGCTTCGTATTGAGGGATGAAAACGGCAAGGCGATACGCATGGTTGGCAGCATCATCGATGTGACGGAGCAGCGCGATTTTGAAGCGCGGATGCGTCAGTCGCAGAAGATGGAAGTCATCGGTCAGATGACGGGTGGCGTTGCGCACGACTTCAACAATCTGCTCACCGTCATTCTCGGCAATGCCGAACTTCTCGCCGATCAGCTGCAGGGCCGGGAACGCCTCAAGAAACTTGCGGAAATGACGGCTTCAGCGGCGCATCGCGGCGCGCAGCTTACGCACCGCCTGCTCGCTTTTGCGCGGCGCCAGCCGCTCGAGCCCAAGCCGATCGATGTCAGCCGACTCGTTGCCGGCATGGAAGGCTTGTTCCGGCGCACCTTCTCTGAAGATATCGAGATCGATCTGGTCGCCAGCGACGATCTCTGGGTGACGGAACTCGATCCGAGTCAGCTCGAAGTCGCGCTGCTCAACCTCGTGGTCAATGCGCGCGATGCGATGCCGGATGGCGGCAAGCTCACCATCGAAATGGACAATGTCGAGCTCGATGCCGACTATGCGAGCCGCCACGCCGAGGTCGAACCCGGCAGCTATGTCATGATTTCGGTGTCCGATACCGGTTGCGGCATGCCGAAGGATGTCATCGAGCGGGCCTTTGAGCCCTTCTTCACGACGAAAGATGTCGGCAAGGGGTCCGGCCTCGGCCTCAGCATGGTATTCGGCTTTGTCAAGCAGTCCGGCGGGCATGCAAAAATCTATTCCGAGGAGGGCGAGGGCACGTCCGTCAAGCTCTACTTCCCGCGCGTCAGAAGTGGCGAGGCGGCAGAGATCGAGCACCGCCCGGACGAAGATGTCGCAGGCGGCAACGAGCATATCCTGGTGGTCGAGGACGACATGCTGGTCCGCGAACATCTGGTCGCGCAGCTTCGCGATCTCGGCTATCGCGTGACGGACGCCTCGTCGGGCACCGAAGCCTATGAGGTCATAAAGCGGATGGAGGATATCGATCTGCTCTTCACCGATGTCGTCATGCCGGGTGGCATGAACGGGCGGCAGCTTGCGGAAGCCGCATTGAAGCTCCGGCCGGAGCTCAGGGTTCTCTACACCTCCGGCTATACCGAAAATGCGATCATCCACCACGGCCGTCTCGATGCTGGTGTGCACCTTCTCAGCAAGCCCTACCGGCGGCAGGAGATGGCCGCCAAGGTAAGAAAAGCGCTGGAATAACAGTGGTTTGGTGGAAATTTTCCACAGATTTTCCGCCCCTGCCTAACAATTCCTTAGGGAGTTAAACCTAGGGTGAAGACTCGCTTCGCCAGGGGGCGGGCAGAACACGCGACGGGAAAGCCAAGATGAGCCGCGTTCTTGTCATTGATGACGATCCGCTGATCCGCCAGACCATCCGGTTTGCGCTGGAAGAGGCCGGATTCTGCGTCGACGAGGCCGAATCCGGGGTCGATGGCTGCCTCGCCGTGACCGATGGAAATTTCGATCTGATGATCACCGACATCCTGATGCCGGACAAGGACGGCATCGAGACGATCATCGAGGTCAAGCGCACACAGCCTGACTTGCGGATTCTCGCCATGTCCGGCGGCGGCAAGATCGATGGGGGAGAATTCCTCAATCTTGCCAGGCGGCTCGGCGTCAACGACACGATCAGCAAGCCCTTCCAGATCGTCTCACTGCTTGCAAAGGTCGAGCGCCTTTGTGCCAATCGCGGCGAAGGCGCGGCGGCTGCCGCCGGCTGACCGGCCCTTCCTTCTTTTCCATTGATGGGTGGCGCAAGCGCATTATGATGCGCGCCCGATGCTTCAGGGCCCCTGTGGCGGAATGGTAGACGCGGCAGACTCAAAATCTGTTGTTGGCAACAACGTGCTGGTTCGAGTCCGGCCAGGGGCACCAGCCTTCGCGCATTGCGATTCGGCTGGCGGGCCTGCCTTCGAGGGGCGAGCCTCTATCCCAGCATTTTCTGCATCAGCACGAGATCGAGCCAGCGGCCGAACTTGAAGCCGGTTTCGGGCATGCGCGCCACCTCGCGGAAGCCGAAGCGTTCATGGAGCCGGATTGATGCGGTATTTCCTGCCTCGATGCCTGCCACCATCACATGCAGGTCCTGTCCTTCAGCCGCGTCGATGAGCGCCGCCAACAGTGCGGCGGCAATGCCCTTGCGCCGCATTTCCTTGCGCACATAGACCGAATTCTCGACCGTGAAGCGATAACCCTGATAGACGCGGAAGTCGCCATAGGTCCCATAGCCGACGACCTCGCCTCCCGCCTCAGCGATGAGAATGGGAAAGCCGCGCGCCGTCCGCTCGCGCCACCATGTTCGCCGCCCTTCGAGGTCCGAGATCGTCTCGTTCCAGATGGCCGTCGTGTTCTCCACCGCGTCGTTATAGATCGCGAGGATGTCTGGGAGGTCGGCTTCCCCGGATGCACGAATTGAAGGGGCAGGCGTCATGGGCGGCAGGTCTCACAAGAATGAACCACGTGGAGCATATCAACCGGAGCCAAACCCGCATCTGATTTAATTTAATTGACCAATCAGTTAAATTATGGCGATACTTTTCCGGTCCCGGGCCAAAGCGGCCGGGCATGTGTTCACCGGCCCCGGCGGGCCGCAGTCAAAGGGTGCAGACGATGGCCGACATGGCGGAAGCATCGGATCTTCTCAAGAAGCTGAAAAGCGAAGGCGTCGAATACTGCTATGCGAGCTATGTCGATGTTCATGGGGTCTCCAAGACGAAATGCGTGCCCATCGCGCATTTCAACGACATGGTGGGCGGCTCCGAGCTTTTCACTGTCGGTGCGCTTGAAGGCATGGGGCTTGTCGGTCCGCATTTCGACGAATGTGCAACGGTGCCCGATCTTGCCAGCGCCACCATTCTTCCCTGGGACCGGCGCTATTGCTGGTTCGCCTCCGATCTCCATTTTCACGGCGAGCCCTATCAGAATTGCAGCCGCGTCATTCTGAAGCGCGCCAGCGAGAAGGCAGCGAAGCGCAATCTCGTCTTCAATCTCGGCATCGAACCGGAGTTCTATGTGCTGCGGCGGACGGAAAAAGGGCTCGCGCCCTTCCAGTCCGAAACCTTCCACGGGCCGACACCCGCCTATGACCTTCACCAGATTTCGCTCGCCGGTCCCTTCCTAGAGGAGCTGACCCGTTATGTTGAAGAGCTTGGCTGGGGGCTCTATTCCTTTGACCAGGAGGGCGGCCACGGCCAGTTCGAAATCGACTTCGGTTACACCGATGCAGTGACGACGGCGGACCGGCTCACCTTCTTCCGTTTCATGGTGAAATTGATCGCGCATAAGCATGGCGCGGTCGCAAGCTTCATGCCCAAGCCCTTCAGCAATGATTTCCGCTCCGGCGCGCATCACAACATGTCGCTGATGGACGTGACGACGAAGGAAAACATTTTCGATGCCTCGAAGCGCGGCGCAGGCACGCTTGCGCACAATTATGGTCTCCCTGTCACCGACGAGACGCTCTATTTTACTGGCGGTCTGCTCGAGCATGCGCAGGCACTTTGCGCGATCACCTGCCCCACTTTCAATTCCTACAAGGGCCTCATCGCACAGGGCGAAATGCCGGACATGTCCTGGGCGCCTGTGCTGCGCGCCTATGGCCGCAACAACCGTTCGGCCATGCTGCGCCTGCCGATGAACCGGCCCTGCATCGAGAACCGTGCGCCGGACATGAGCGCAAATTTCTATCTCTCCTCGGCCTTCAGCCTTCACGCCGGGCTCGACGGCCTCGACCGCAAGACCGATCCCGGCATGCCGCTCAACGACAATCTCTATCTCTCGCGCGATGCGGCGCAGCGCGGCCGCAATCTCCGCCGCCTGCCGCGCACCCTGCTCGAAGCAGCAGACGCGCTGGAGGAAAGCGATTTCGCGCGCGAGGTTCTCGGTGCCGAATTCGTCGACATCTATGTCGCGCAGAAGCGCAAGGAGTGGGATGCGCAATTCTACATGGTGACGCCGACCGAGCGTGACCGCTACCTCACCTTCGTCTGAGAGCGCTCGCCATGACCGCTTGGGCGAAACTCACCGCGCCGCAGATCGGCGCACTTGTCGAAAAGCAGGGCCGCCGCATGGCGGTCCTGCCGATCGGCGCCACCGAGCAGCATGGGCCGCATCTCGCTTCTGGCACGGATACGCTTCTTGCCGAAGCGATCTGCGGCGAAGCGTGCCGCCGCCGCAATGTGCTGATGTTGCCGGCCATACCCTATGGCTGCTCATTCGGTCATTCCGATGCTTGGCCCGGCACGATTTCGCTCTCGCCGGAAACGCTCGCAAGCGTGCTTTGCGAGGTGTCGGACTGGGCGATCCGCACCACCGGCATCGACCGGCTGCTCTTCATTTCGGGCCACGCCACCAACGGACCGAGCATCGAAAGCGCCATTCTCAGGCTCCGCTATGAGCACCCGGACGTGCGCTTCGCAACGCGAGGCCTCTGGGAGATTTCGGCGGAGGCGCTGCGGCTCTACACGCTCGATGCTGCCGACATTCATGCAAATATCGCCGAAACCTCGATGGTGATGGCGCTCGATCCCGGCATGGTGCAGATGGAACATGCAGAAGATGTCGAGGATGTCACCATCGGCAAGATCTGGCGCTATGCGATGCCCGCTGTAACGCCGAACGGCGTTGTCGGGCGGCCGAGCGAATCCTCTGCTAAGCTCGGCCGAGACATGCTCGACCGGATCATCGATGACTTCGAGGCTCTGCTCGAAATGGCCGAGAAGGAAGAATGGCCGGTGATGCCGGCCGCGACGAAGGGCGAAGTTAAGTGACGGCAAAAGGCGCGGGGCGGGCAAAGAGCAAGCCTGCCAAAGTGAGCGGAACGAAGGCCGGCCTCCGGGCAAAGCCTGCAAGGAAGGCTGGCCGCCCGCCCGTCGAGCAGCCGAACGAGGCCAAACGCGATGCCATTGCAGCAGCTGCACTCAAGCTCTTCTCGCAGTCGGGTGTCGCTGCGGTCTCCAACAAGGAGCTCGGTGAGGCGGCGGGCATCAATCCGGCGCTCATCTATTACTATTTCGAGGACAAGGACGATCTCTTCCAGTTCGTCGTGCGCAAGGCGCTCGAAGATGCGCTTGCCGCCTATGACGATATCAAGAAGGAAAAGGGCGGTATCGGCGATCTCGATGCCTGGCTGTCCAGCAATCTGCTGCTCTTCGGCGAGATCACGCGCTTCCTTAAGGTGATCCTCGACTATGCCCATTCCGGACAGCGCTCGGTGGAGACCGATGCAGCGATCGCGCGCTTCTACAGAACCGAGACCGATCTTATCGGCCATGCGCTGCGCGATGAAGGATTTGCGGCGAAAGTGGCGCTGGAACTTGCACAGCTCGTCTCGGTCTTTCTCGATGGCGTGATGGTCGCGCGCGTTGTGCGGCCGGAAATCGATTCCGAGCGCCTCGTTTCGCTCATGCGCGATCTCCTGCGCAACAAGGGGCGCTGACTATTTCTTGCTGTCGAGATGGTCGTTGACGAGCTGAGCGAACCAGAGGCGAAAGCGTTTCAGTCCGTCCTGATCGAGCCCGGCCGATTCCGCAAGCGGACGGCCGATGATCGCCTCACCGAAAGCGGCGCTCGCCGTCAGCATGGCAATGAAGAGAGTGTCCTCGCGGTCGGGCACGGGCTCGCCCGTCTGCCGCGCATGGTCCTCGCGGCGCGCCTGGATGGCGTCCACGATCTCGCCCATGACAGTGTTGTCCGGCTGGCCGGCATTGGCGCGGCCTGTCAGCAGCATCCAGGAAAAGAGCCGTGCGGTGCCCCGGTCGCTCAGCGCCTCGAACACATGTCCGATGTGATAGGCGGTATTGCCGCCCCTGCTTCCGCTCTTGCCGCCTTCGTCGAGCGCCGAAAGCAGCGTATCGCGGAGCTGCCGGTTCGCCCGTCCGATCAGCGCCCGCACCAGCCCCTCGCGGCTTTCGAAGTGATGCAGGATCGCGGGGTGCGAAATGCCCACATCGCGGGCGATGTCCTGAAGCCGCAAGCCCTCCGGCCCCTGCCGGGCAAGCCGCCCCTCGGCAGCGTCCAGAATCAGCCGACGCGCCTCGTCGGCAGTGCGGCGAACGCGCTTGGCGGCCGGTTTGGCGGCGGTGCCATCGCCTCCTTTTGCGGCGGATTTGGCGGTTTCCGGCGGGTTCTTGACGGAGCTCGACACTCAAGTTTCCTTTTCGCGGCGCTATATATTGACAATTATGTCAGTATTTTCTAATATCAGGCAATCAAGGCAATTGGCAGATCGCCACTATAGCAACGGGACATAGCCCATGACGACTGCAAGCCCAATCGAGTTTCGAGGTGCGGCCCCCGTGAAGCGGAAGCGCAAGCGCATTCAGCCCCTGAAGGCGATCCGCGCGATCCGCGCCCTCATCGCCGACAAGGAAGATACGTCCCAGGTCTTCAAGATCATCGACGCGCTGTCCGGCGACTCGATCGGACGTGGCTTCCGGCGGTTCGTGGCCACCGAAACAGGCCGGCGCATCCTTGCCGAACGGCGCAATCTGATTGCGGCTCTCAGCGACCGTGCCCGGCTCGCGGCCTTGCCCGAAGGCACGCTGGGCCGCACTTATCATGAGTTCATGGCCGAGGAAGACCTCACCGCCGACGGGCTGGTCGAGGCGAGCGAAGCCGTGGAGCGCGCGGATATGCGTTCCGAGGAAGAGGCGCTTTTCGGTGCCCGCCTGCGCGACCAGCATGACCTGTGGCACGTGACGAGCGGCTATGGCCGCGACGGGCTTGGCGAGCTGGCGCTGCTCGCTTTCACCTATGCGCAGACGCGCAATCGCGGGATCGGCTTCATCGTGCTTGTCGGCGCCCGGGTGACGGCAAAGAACCTGCCTGACGTGAACATCTGGAAGGTGGTCCGCGAGGCCTATCGCAACGGCAAGAAGGCAGCCTGGCTGCCAGCGACAGACTGGGAAGCGATGCTCGACAAACCGCTTGCCCAGGTCCGTGGCGAACTCGGCATCGTCTCGCCGGTGGCCTATATCGAGGCAGAGCCCTATACGACCGCCGCCGAAAATGCCTTCAAGGCAATGCGCGCCGAGCAGCAGAAGCAGGCGGCCTGACGGGCCGGCCGGGCTTTGGCCCCGGCCTCTTAGACGGTATGCTCGGCCCCGGTTGAAGAATCCGGGGCTGAGCTTGTGCTGAAAATCTATGGGCTGAAAAACTGCGATACCTGCCGCAAGGCCGTGAAGTGGCTTGAAGCGGAAGGCATGGCCCATCAATTCCACGACCTGAAGGTGGAAGGCATCTCCGCTGCGGATGTGAAGCGGTTTGCCGGTGCTGTCGGCTGGGAAGCGCTGCTCAACAAGGCCAGTACCACCTGGCGCGGGCTGCCCGATGGCGACAAGGAAGGTCTCGGCGAGGCAAAGGCCCTGAAGCTGATGACGGCGCATCCCGCCCTGATCAAGCGGCCTGTCTTCGACAATGGCAAGACCGTCATTTCCGGATTTCGCGATCCGCAGAAGGCCGCCATCAAGAAGGCATTCGGAAAATGAGACTGGGCAAGCGGGTGGAGCCTGCGCCCTCTATCTCGCTTCCCATCGAAACGCCGCGCCTCACTATCCGCGAATTCGCCGCGCGCGATCTCGAAGCGCTTCATGCCTATTCGTCCCTGCCCGAGGTGACGCAGTTTCTCGTTTGGGGACCGAATTCGCTTGCACAGAGCAAGCAGGCGGTCCGCACCTTCCTCGACGATCAAAAGGACAAGGACCGCGTCAATTTCGATCTCGCGGTCCTGTCGAAGCAGGTGGAAAAACGGGGTGCGAAGCCGCGCCTGATCGGCGCCGTCGGGCTCAAACTGTCGGACCCGGACAATCGCACCGCCGAAATCGGCTATGTTCTGCATCCTGATTTCTGGGGCCACGGCTTCGCCCTTGAGGCCGCCCGCGCCCTTGCCCATGCCGGCTTCCGCGACCTCGGGCTACAGCGGATCGTGGCGAGTTGTGACCAGCGCAACAAGGCGTCTGCCCGTGTGATGGAAAAGCTCGGGATGCGCCGCGAAGGCGCGTTCCGCCGCAGCAAATATATTCAGGGCGCTTGGCGGGACGAATACCTCTACGCGATCCTCGCGGAGGAGTTCCGGGCCTAGAGGCCCTTCACCGGCTTTGACAGCAGGTCGTCTTCCGGCTCGGCGATATGTTCGCCCCGGCGGATCAGGAATTCGATCCATGTGCCCCGATCGCGGACCTCGACAAGCTCGTGGCCTGCCTGGGCGCAAAAATGCGCCATGTCGATCCGCGCCACAGGATCGCTCGCAAAGACGCGCAGAAGCGCACCCGGGTCGAGCCGCAGCAGCCTCTTTCGCGCCCGCAGCACGGGCAGTGGGCATTGCTGGCCGATCACATCGAGCAGAATTTCGCCCTGTTCCACCATATTCCCTGCGCTTGTTCGCTTCCGTTCCGTCCCTGAAACGGCATGGGGGGCCGCTGGCGCGGATAATGCCGGGGCCTTTCGCTCATGTCACGCCACCGTGAAGCGAAAACGGCGGCTTCCCGACCGGCTTTTCTTGACGGTCCCGCGCCCTGCCGGGCATAACAGACCCAACTACGTTCAACGCAACACAATCCTTGGGAGGATGATCGGATATGGGTTTCTTCAAGCGGGTCGGCAACGAAATTGTGTTCGTGCGGGCGGCCCTCCGTTCGCTGAAGAAGCTGAAGGAGATCCGGGCGGACACCACGCGCACTTTTTCAGACATCATCGAAGAACTGGCGCGGACCAAACCGAACAACATTGCGATCTATTTCGAGGACAAGACCCTCACCTATCGCCAGTACAATGAAGAGGCGAACAAATATGCCCGCTGGATGCAGGGGCAGGGGCTTGGCCGCGGCGACGTCGTCGCGCTGATGATGGAAAACCGGCCGGAATATCTGATCGCCTGGCTCGGTATCGTCAAGGCCGGCGCCACGGCCGCCCTCATCAACACCAATCTCACCAAGGGGCCGCTTGCCCACTGCCTCAACATCTCCAATGCGAACCACCTCGTTCTCGGGGCGGAGCTTGCCGAGAACTATTCGACGGCTGCGGACCAGCTTGAGCGGCCGATGACCGTCTGGGTCACGGGCGGCCAGATGCAGGGCGCGCATGATCTCGACAATGCGCTCTCGCAGCTTTCCGGCGATCCTCTTCCCGCCGATATCCGAAAGGACGTGACGCAGGACGATGATGCGCTCTTCATCTATACGAGCGGTACGACCGGCAATCCGAAGGCCGCAAAGATCCCGCATGTGCGTCTCAACGCCATGATGGGCGCCTTTGCCGCCGGCACGAATGCGACGGAGAAGGACCGCATGTATGTCGTGCTGCCGCTCTACCACTCGGCGGGCGGCGTCTGCGCCATCGGCTCGACGCTGACCGTTGGCGGTTCGGTGATCCTGCGCCGCAAGTTTTCGGCGACGCAGTTCTGGGACGACGCGCACAAATACAAGGCGACGCTCTTCCAGTATATCGGCGAGCTTTGCCGCTACCTGCTCAACACCGACAAGCACCCGAAGGAACGCAAGCACAAGATCCGCCTTGCGGTAGGCAATGGCTTGCGGCCGGAAATCTGGCAGTCCTTCCAGAAGCGGTTCAACATTCCGCGCGTTCTTGAATTCTACGGTGCGACGGAAGGCAATGTCGCGCTGATGAATTTCGATGGCTCGCCTGGTGCCATTGGCCGTATCCCGAGCTGGGCGAAGGCGAAGTTCAATGTCGAGATCGTGAAGTTCGACATCGAGAACGAGCAGCCGGTGCGTGGGCCAGACGGCTTCTGCATCAAGGCGGAATTCGGCGAAGCAGGCGAGGCGCTCGGCAAGATCACCGACGATCCCGAGCAGCCGACAGGCCGCTTCGACGGCTATGCCAAAAAGGAAGAGACGGAAAAGAAGATCCTCCGCGACGTCTTCGAGAAGGGTGATGCGTGGTTCCGCACGGGCGATCTGCTGCGTCAGGACAAGCTCGGCTATTTCTACTTTGTCGACCGTATCGGCGACACGTTCCGCTGGAAGGGCGAAAACGTGGCGACGTCGGAAGTCGCCGAGGCGATTTCCGTGTTCCCCGGCGTGAAGGAAGCGAACGTCTATGGCGTGCATGTGCCGGGTGCCGATGGCCGCGCCGGCATGGCCTCGATCGTCGCCGAGAACGGCTCGCTCGATCTCGACAAGTTCCGCACGCAGATGCAGAAGGAACTGCCCGATTATGCGGTGCCCGTCTTCCTGCGCATCCAGCCTGAAATCGAGATCACAGGCACCTTCAAGCATCGCAAGGTCGAACTGGTGAAAGAAGGATTCGATCCTTCCGTCATTCCCGAGCCCATCTTTTTCAATTGCCCGGTGCAGAAGAAGTATGTGCCGGTCGACCAGCATCTCTACGGCAAGATCTGCTCGGGCGAGTTCCGCCTCTAGAGCGATCCCGCAGCGGAACAAAAAAGGGCGGCTCCTTGGAGCCGCCCTTTGCTTTTCCGCCTTGCCGCAGCTTATTGCGCGGCGTCGGTCTTCTTGTCGAGGCCCATGGCGGCAAGAATTTCCGGGCGGATATTTTCCGTGCCCTTCTTCTCGACATGCTGCGCCACGCGGCTGCCCACCGCCATCATGGCTTCGCCCATGAAGGTCGGGCGGTTGTCGCGTGCCCAGTTGAGCGAGGCTTCGCGGTTCTCGTTCAGCTGCTGGAACTTCGGGAAGACGTAACGCGCCATCAGCTCGTAGGACTTCTTGGTGTTTTCCCAATCGGCCCAGTTATGCGCAAGCTGCATGAAGCAGCCGAAGCCGCCCGACTGCGCCTGCAGCCGTTCGATCTGCGCGATGGCGTCGTCCGGCGTGCCGATCACAGCCATGCCGGAGGCGATGAGCGCGTCCACCGGGTCCGATCCATCGGTTGGCGCGAGCGGCAGGGCTGCCACTTCGCGGAAGTAGTAGAGCCATTGCTCGAGACCGAAGCGCACATTCTCGCGCGCCTTTTCCCGCGTCTCGGCAATATGTACCGGGCCCACAAGGCGCCACTGGCTGCGGTCGATGGTCTTGCCATGATCCTTCGCCGTGTCCTCGCAGATTGCCCAGTTGGATGAGAGTGCGTTGAATCCGCCGGCGGAAGTCGCGCCGATCGAGAGGAGGCCGAGGCCGTGGCGTCCGGCCGCCGTTGCGCCGGTCGGCGAGACCTGGCTTGCCACAGCGATCTCGACGGATGGCCGCGACCAGGGCGTCATCTGCAGCTGCGCATCCTTCAGTTCGAACCAGTCGGTCTTCGCCGTCACTTTCTCGCCGCGCAGCAGCGGTACGATCACATCCAGCGCCTCGTCCATCATGTCGCGCTGCTTTGCGACCGTAATGCCCATCATGAAGGCGTCTGAGGGAAGCGAGCCCGGTCCGACGCCGAGCATCACGCGGCCGCGCGTGATGTGGTCGAGCTGGTTGATCCGGTCGGCCAGCATCAGCGGGTGATGATAGGGGAGCGAGGAAACGCCGGTGCCAAGCTTGATGTTGCGTGTGCGCTCGGCCACCGTGGCGATGAAGAGTTCGGGGCTTGCGATCAGCTCATAGCCTGCCGAGTGATGCTCGCCGATCCAGGCCTCGTCATAACCGAGCTTGTCCATCAGCTGGACAAGTTCGATATCGCGATCGAGTGCGAGGGTCGGATTTTCGTTCAGCGGATGGAAGGGCGCGATGAAGGCGCCGAAGCGCATTTTCTGTCCGTACATGGGTCTCTCCCTGGTTGCGAATTTCGTTCCGGCGATCTTGCGCCGGTCAGTCCTTTTTCCGAAGCCCGTTGAGTTGAAACTGCATCAGCGCCCGGTTGATCTCGGCACGGTCCATATCCGGGTTCTGGAGCCACCATGCGGTGAAGGCGCTCCAGGCCGCCACCAGCGCGACGGCGGCCACCTGCGGCGGAAAATCGTTCGAGAATTCGCCCCGTTCCTGCCCGCGCTCCACGATGCGCGTCACATGGGCGAGAACGCTCTCGTTTACTTCGGCGGCCTTCGGCATGAGGGCGGGCTGGTCAAGGAATTCGCTCAGCATCTTGTGGAGCACCGTCGCGTTCAGCTCCCAGGCGTCGCGCAGCAGGGAAACGAGTAGCAAAAGCTCCTCCTCCGCCGTGCCTTCATGTTCCGCCAGCCGCTCTGTCAGCGCGCGCGTCACTTCCTCGTTGAAGACGCCGATCAGGGCCGACTTCCCGGCGAAATGCAGGAAGAAGGTTGCCTTGGCTATGCCCGCCTCGGCACAGATCTCCTCGATCGTGACCTTGTCATAATCGCTCTCGGCAAAGAGCTTCATCGCTGCGCGGTAGATTTCCTGCCGCGTGCGTTCCTTCTTGCCGGACTTCTTCGGCGCCTCGGGTTTCGCGGCGCCGTTCCGGCTGGATTTCAACAGTCTCGTCATACCTTGCTGTCCGCTTGTCAGCCCTGAAACTAGACTCTGGTATAGTTTTTCTCAAGAGCCGAATTCGCCGCACCCCGCCCAATGGGAAGGGGCGTTGCGGTACTAGGGCTCATACCCTAAGACTCGGTGTCCTAACCATAAGAAGATTACGGGAGAGCAGCATGGGACGGGTAGCGGGCAAGGTCGCCCTTGTGACGGGCGCGGCGACCGGTATCGGCCGCGGCGCCGCAGTGGCGCTGGCGGCGGAAGGCGCCAAGGTCGTTGTAACGGATGTCGACGAGGCGGGCCTCAAGGAAACGGTCGATATCATCCGCAAGGCCGGCGGCGTCGCGAGCGGTTACAAGCAGGATGTGACGAACGAAGAGCGTTGGGCGGAAATCGCCTCAATCGCCAAGAATGAGTTCGGCGGCGTCCATATCCTCGTCAACAATGCCGGCATCGCCATCGGCGCCTCGATCTTCGATATGTCCTACAAGGACTGGCAAATCCAGCAGGCGATCAATGTCGACGGCGTCTTTTTCGGCGTGAAGCATGTGATCCCCGTTATTGCGGAATCGGGCGGCGGCTCCGTCATCAATATCTCGTCGGTCGCTGGTCTTCAGGGCGCGCCGGGACTTGCAGGCTACTGCGCCACCAAGGGCGCGGTGCGGCTCTTCTCGAAGGCTGTAGCTCTCGAATGCGCGCAGTCGCAGATGAATGTCCGCGTGAACTCTATTCACCCCGGTATCATCGACACGGCGATCTGGCAGAAGATTCCGCAGGGCGGCGGCGTCGGTGCACAGGCGGTGAACTCGTCGGTGCTGCCCATGCCGCCCGGCGCCAACACGATCGATCCCAACATGGTGGCAACGGTGGGTGTGCCGCTCGGCTATGCCGGGCTTCCGGCAGATATCGCGGCGGGTATCGTTTTCCTCGCGTCGGATGAGTCGCGTTATGTGACGGGTACGGAACTGGTCATCGACGGTGGCATGACGGCGCGTTGACGCGGGTTATTGCGTCAGCACGATCTCATTGGTGATGCGCCACTCACCATCGAGCCATTGGACGATTTCACGGGCGCAGGCGTGGTCGAAGGCGGCGTAGCGGATTCGCAGCGCCGCCTTTTCTTCATCCGTCATGCCGTTGAGCCCCTTGTCCTGCAGCAGGGCGAGGTCGTCTTCTAGCATCTTCGCCAGCCGCTCCCCCGCAACATCGCGCGCTGCAGACCCGAAAAGCCCAGTGCCGCCTTTGCCGCGATAGGTCGCCTCAAGCGTCAGCATGGGGATGCGGCTCAGCATGGTTTGCGAGGCGGGGTTCACGCCATGCGCGGCAATGAGCGGGGCAATCTCCGCATCGCGGCCCTCGAAAGCGCGCAGGTGCAGGAAGGGCGACATGCGCTGCCCGTCATTCACGGGATAATTGTCCCAGAGAAAAGGCTTGCGGCCGAGCATTTCGGCGACGCGCCTCAGGTGATCCGAGCCGATTTCCACCGAACAGACTTTCGGTCCCGTCCAGAAGATGCCGATGGCCGGATCGAGGCCCCAGCCCAGGGTTTCGAGATAATGCGCGGGCCGCTCGCCGAAGAAACGGTCGAGCACCGGATCGTGCGAATAATAGCTCGGGCAGGTGATGAGCCGTCCGGCCTTTGTGTGGTCGGCAACGAAATTCAGGATCTCGATCTGCGTTTCGGCAAGGCGGGGCACGTCGCCGCGCATGTCGTCGAAGAGGATCGCGAGATCGTCGATGCCGATGGCATCAAGCTCCGCGAGCTTTCGTTTCAGTGCTGCGCGCGCTGCCTCGTCGAAGGCGAGATAGATTTCATAGGGGCTGAGGCCGACGCCGAAGCGCACGCCCTCCGCCCGGCAATGGGCGGCGAGGCTTGCCAGCGCCTCGAAATCCTCTTTCGGATGCGGTTCACCCCAGCGCCGCCGCAGCAAGGCATCGGCCTTCGGCGCATAGTGATAGAAGCGGTAGCCATGCGGTGCGAGCGCGCTCACATGCGCAGCGCGCGCCGCAAAGCTCCAAGGCTTGCCGTAGAAGCCTTCGATAGTTCCGAGTTCGGGCAGATGCGGTTCGGGCGTCATGCACCCGAGCCTATCACGACTTCACGACAAGGAATCCAGCCCTCGGGAAGTGAACCACCACATCGCCGACGCGCGGGTCGTTCCGCCTGATCGCCACATGCTGGGCAGAGGACGAGACAAGTTCGCCCGCAATCGGGTCGCGGCCGTAATCGTCGGCCATGACTATCACCTTGTCGCCGGGCGTGAGGCCGTTCGGCTCGCCCGGATCGGCCTTCGCCGCCTCGGTGCTCGTTGCGGCCTTCGCTATGTCGAGCGCCGCATCGCGGGAAATCTCCTGCCGCTTGCCGTGGCCGATCGCCGCCACACGCTTTTCCCAGGCCGCAACCTTCGGGAAGCCTTCGATGAGCTTCACGCCGGCAGGGCTCGTCCAGCGCACAAAGGCGAGGTTGTAACAGGCGCCAGCGTCGGCAAGACCCGGGGCGTCGCCCATCAGGAAATCACGCCCATCGGCCAGCTGCTCGTCGAGCCAGCCAAGCTGCGCGCGGAACTGTTCGGCCATCAAGGGTGCTGCCGCCTTCATCGCCGAGATGTCGAAGGGCCGCCCCGTCAGCTTCTCGCGGTCCTTTATGAAGGCCTCATCGGCAATCGGTGTGCCGCCGCCGAAGATGATCGCGACACCTGCCTGAAAGAATACGCGGTCCGACCACATGGAAAAGCCCCAGCCTGCGCCATTGTCTCCGCCTGTATAGATGGAGGGCGAGGGGAAGCGGCGCTCCAGCTCACGGATGATGACCTGCGTGTCGCAATAGATGTCCGCGCCGATTTGCATGACCGGAATTTTCCGGTAGCCGCCGGTCAACGCCACGAGATCCGGTTTCGGCATGATGACCGGCTGATCGCAGGCAAACCATTCAAGCCCTTTGATGCCGAAGATCACGCGCACCTTCTCCGAGAAGGGCGAGATGTCATATTGATGGAAGATGATCGAATCTGAATTGGCGGTCATGACGCGGCGTCCTATTCGAAATCGTAGCTGAAGCGAATGTTGTTCTTCTCAAGACCGTCGAGCACGATTTCGACGCCTTCTGTCTTCATCATCCACTCGAGCCGGTGGTCGCGATATTCGCGCTTGAAGAGGCCCTGCTCCAGCACATCGGCCACCACCTGCATCCCGGCAATGCTGTCCACTGCTTCCTTCGCCGTCTGCGCTACCGCCGGACGGGCATTTGCTCGCGCGAGCCATTTGCCGAGCGGCGAGCATTCGTCCGGTGCATTGCCGAAGCCGGCCGAGCCATTCACATACGGCACGACCGAAAGATCACCCCAGCCGAAGCTCTTGCCGTTGAACCAGTCGTGCGGACCGAGCTGCTTTGTCAGCCAGTTCTGGATCTTCGCCGTCTGCTGCGCGGCAAGCTCCTGCATCTCCCTGGCCTTGGAGCCGGTCGCGCGGCGGAACCAGGTAATTTCGCCAAGCCCCCAGTTGATCGCCTCGTAGTGAGTGTCGCAGACTTCCTCGATCATGCGTACTTTTGCGCGTTCTGCGGGCGAGGCGGGCAGCATTGGCGGTTCCGGCCAGTTGTCTTCGATATATTCGAGGATGATGGTCGAATCGAAGACATATGTTTCGCCGTCGATGAGAGCCGGCACTTCCGCGCGCGGATTGGCGGCAATGAATTCGCCGCGCGCACTGCCCGCGCCGATGCCGTCCGGCGTTTTCAGGTCGAGTGCGATGCCTTTCTCCGGCGCTGAAATCTTTACCTTCTGCGCATAGGGCGAAAGCGGATGTTCGTAAAGCGTGACCATGGTTTCCTCCCGATGTTCGTTGCGCGGATCATGGGGGAGGGCGAGAGCGCCTGTCCACCGGCCCGCCATCACGGTTGCGTGACGGCAGGCAGGCGGCGGCGTCAACGCTGCGTCAGCCGCGCAAACGGCCCTGGCGCTTGGTCAGCTCCGCCATCTGGCCGAAAATCGTTGGCACGTCATTCGGCGTGTG
Source organism: Parvibaculum sp. (assembly GCF_046297875.1). Taxonomy (GTDB): domain Bacteria; phylum Pseudomonadota; class Alphaproteobacteria; order Parvibaculales; family Parvibaculaceae; genus Parvibaculum. The sequence continues at coordinate 1,295,412 of NZ_JBKBHD010000001.1, forward strand.
GTCGCCGGAGAATTCCTTGTAGAGCGTCGAGACATTGACGACGATCCGCTCGCCATCGCCCCAGCTGTCATAGTCGCTCATGTCGATGTCGAGCGCGGCATCGAAGGCTGAAAGCCTGGCGTCAAAGCGCTTCTTTGCCTCGTCGCGGATATAGACGAGATAGTCGCGCACCGCCATCACGCCGTTCTTGCCTGTGATCGGCCCGTGCCCCGGCACCACAGTCTCCACATCCATGGCGATGATCTTCTCGCAGGCATCGATCCAGTTGCCGACAGGGCCTTCCCACATGATCGGGTGCCCCTCGATGAACAGAATGTCGCCGGTGAAGACCGTCTTGTCGGCCGGGACATAGACAAGCGCGTCGCCCGGCGTATGCGCGGGGCCGACATGCATGATGCGCACTTCCTTGTTGCCGACATGGCGCGTCAGCTCCGTCTCGAAGGTCGTGGTCGGCAGTGTCTGCGTCACGCCCTTGAAGTCGAAGGGACCGAAGCATTGCGTTACATATTTGCCGAGGTCGCCAAGTCCCGGCGCCATGTCGAGAAAGCCGGCAAGCAGCGCAGGCGGCTCGTGGCGCATGCCCTCCACGGCGAGCTTGTGGGCGATGATTTCCGCACCCGCGCAGCACTCGTTGCCGTTGCAGTGGTCGCCATTGTGATGGGTGTTGACCAGAGTGCCGATCTTCGCCGCCGCCTTGGGCTCCGCCTTCCGCATCGCGTCGAGCATTTCGCGCGTCAGAGGCACGTCGAAAAGCGTATCGACGAGAAAGCTCTCGCCGCTATCGACGATCAGGCCTGCATTGGACCAGCCCCAGCCGCCGTCGGGCTGCAGCCAGGCATAGCCGCCATTGCCGAGATCGTGCAGACCCTTCGTGTATTGAAAGCGGCTGAGACCCAGTCCCATGTCTTCCTCCCCAGTATATAGTCATGCGAAGCCACTTCCGCCGCTTCACGAAATGCCGGTCATGCCGCTATCGACGGCAAGTGTCTGCGCGGTGATGTAAACGCTTTCGTCCGATACGAGAAACAGCGCTGCATAGGCAATTTCCCAGCCCGTTGCCTGCCGCCCGAATGGAACGGGCGTGCGCCCGCGCGAGGGGCGCCCTTGAGTTGCCAGCCGTCCAAGCGGCGTGTCGACAAGGCCGGGCGCGACGATGTTCGCGCGAATACCGCGCCGGGCGCCTTCCATGGCGACATGGCGCATGAGGCCGCCAAGGGCTGCCTTCGATGCGTCGTAGGCGGGCAGGCGCGATCCGGCGACAAGACCCGCAATCGACGAAATGAATACGATGGGCGAACCATCGGCAAGTTTCGGCAGCGCCGCCTTGCAGCAGAGCATCGGTCCGCGCAGGTTCACGGTGAGCACCTTGTCCCAGTCTTCGGGCGAAGCGCCTTCAAGGCCGAGCCCGCCCACGCCGATGCCGACATTGAGCACGAGACCGTCGAGCGTGCCGAGCGCGGCTTCCGCCTCCGCGATCATGCGTTCGATGTCGGCGGGCTTTGAAATATCGGCCTCGATGGCCTGCGCCTTGCCGCCTTCCTTGCCGATCAGCGACACGGTTTCTTCCGCCGAGGCGCGGTTCATGTCGGCCACGGCGACTGCCGCACCTTCCCGCGCAAAGAGGAGCGACATGGCCCTCCCATTGCCCACAGGGTCGGTCGCCGCATCGAGCACGCGCTGTCCGCCGCCGACGATCAGGATGTTCCGGCCCTTGAGCCTTCCGCGTCCGGGCGCCGTGCCGGCCGATTCCTGCGGCAGCGGCTTCACATATTCCTCAGCCATGTTTCTCGAGGCCCTTTCTGATTTCGTCTAGCCCGCTTGTCGGAATGTCCGTCTCCTCAAGGTCGATCTCGAAAGTTTCGAGATAGCGGCAGACGAGAAGATAGGTGCCGATCACGATCACGAGTTCCTGCATGCCGGCATCGCCGAGATGTTCGTGCGCGGCGGCAAAGAGCTTGCGGTCGGCCTTCACATTGGCCACCTGATTATCGGTAAAGGCGAGGGCCGCATTTTCCGCCGCGCTGAAGAGCGGCGAGGGCAGTGCGCCTGAAGAGGCCGCAATCCGCTCCTCGTTCATGCCGATCATGCGCGAGACGCGACGATGCTGGTGGAGTTCATATGCCGAGCGGCACAGATGCCCGACCCGCAGGATAACGAGTTCGCGGAGTTCCGGGTCGAGCACACCGGCATTCAGATAGGAATTGATGAATTCCATGAAGGGCACGAAGGAGGCCCCCGCGCCTGCGATCATGCGGAAGATGTTGAGCTGCGGCAGGCTTTCGAGAAGGCTCTGCGCCTCGGGCGAAAGCGCCGCCGGATCGGGATAGGGAATACGCGCCATGGGTCCGTTCCGGCTTAGTCCTGCATGCCGGGCAGTTTCACGCCCGACTTGTGGCCCGGTTCCTCGATATCGACATCGAAGGTCTCGAGGAAATAGCAGGCCGTGGTGTAGAAGCCGATAGTGATGACGAGTTCCTGAAGCTGCTTGTAGCCAAGTTTTTCGGCGAGCGGGTCGAAAGTTGCATCGGAAGCGCGGGTATTCTTCACCACATCGTCGGTGAAGCGCATCACCTGGCGCTGCGTTTCGTCGAACACCTTGGCGTCCGGGCCTTCATGGATCGCCTTGATGAGCTCTTCCGACATGCCGAGCTTCCGCGAGATCGCCTCATGCTGATAGACCTCGTAGGACGCGCCCTTCAGCACGCCCACGCGCACAATGGCAATTTCGCGCAGCACAGGGTCGAGCTCGCTATGGATCAGGATCGCATTTCCGAGTTTGATGAAGCCGTCGATCATGTCGCCTGAATGGCCGAGCATTCGGAAGATATTGAGGTTCGGCAGCTTCTCGTAGACGTCCTTGGCGCGGCCGGTGGCCTTCGACGTATCGAAATAGGGGATGCGGGCCATGATGGAGAGTTCCTTCCCTGAGTAGCGTTTCTGTTTCCGGTCAGTGTAGACGGCGCGGACGCTGCGTCCAGCGGCAAGAATGGCGATACGGCGGGGCGGGCCGCCCGGCTTTGCTTGCCCCGTCCGCGCGGCTCGCTAAACTCTCGCCCAACAAGGCCCCGGCTTGGATCGTGGGCAAGGCAATGGGAGGAGAGCGGACATGGTCGATATTTCTCAGGTCAAGTCGGTGGCCGACATCACGCGCGTCTGGGGCGCCGGGGCACCGGATCAGGTGGCGCAGGTCTTCGAAGGCCGGGAAACGACCTATGGCGAGCTCGACCGGCGTGCAAGTCAGGTCGCCCAGGCGCTGATCGCCGATGGCTGTAAACCCGATGCCCGCATCGGCTTCATGGGCAAGGGCTCCGACCGCTATTTCGAAATGCTCTATGGCGCCTTCAAGGCCAAGGCCGTCGTCGTCGGCGTCAACTGGCGTCTCGCCGCGCCCGAAGTCGCCTATGTGCTCAATGACAGCCGCACCGAGATCCTCTTTGTCGGCGCCGAATTCTACGAGATGGTGGAAAAGGTGCTGCCGGAATGCCCGACGGTGCGCAAAGTCGTCGCGCTCGATGGCGGCCGCAACGACTGGCAGTCCTTCGACGACTGGCGCGATGCGCAGAAGCAGGTCGACCCCATGCTCCCGGCCGACCCGGAAGACGATGTGATCCAGCTCTATACAAGCGGCACCACGGGCCATCCGAAGGGTGTGCAGCTCACCAATGCGAACTACATGTCTATCTTCGATCAGGGCGGCAAGGCCGGCTGGGCCAACTGGGGCCAGGGCGAAGTTGCGCTGGTGTGCATGCCGCTTTTCCATGTCGCGGGCGTCAATATCGGCCTGATTGGCAATATTCACGGCTGCAAGAACCTGATCCTGAAGGATGTGGACCCGGCGCTCATCCTCAAACTCATGGAGAGCGAGAAGATCAACATCGCCTTCATGGTGCCCGCCGTCATTCTCTTCCTGCTGCAGCAGCCCAATATCGCCAAGACGGACGTGTCGAGCGTGCGCCAGATTCTCTATGGCGCCTCGCCGATCGCGGAAGATGTGCTGCGCCGCGCGCAGGAAACCTTCAAGGGAGCCGATTTCGTGCAGGTTTATGGCCTCACGGAAACGGCGGGCGGCGCGACCAACCTGCCGCCGGAAGCGCATGATCCGGCCAAGGGCAAGCTCCGCTCTTGCGGTATCCCGAACCCCGGCATGGAAGTGCGCGTGGTCGACGACAAGGGCGAGGAAGTCCCGGTCGGCGATGTCGGCGAGATCGTCATTCGCGGCAGCTCCATCATGAAAGGCTACTGGAACCGCGCCGACGCCACCAAGGATGCGATCCGCAATGGCTGGTTCTACACGGGCGATGCCGGTTACTTCGACAAGGATGGCTACCTTTTCATCCATGACCGCGTGAAGGACATGATCGTCTCCGGTGGCGAGAACATCTATCCGGCGGAAGTCGAGAATGCGCTCTTCGGCCATGAGGCGATCGCCGATGCCGCCGTTATCGGTGTGCCGGACGAGAAGTGGGGCGAGGCGGTGAAGGCCATCGTCGTGCTGAAGCCTGGCCAGCAGGCGACGCCGGAAGAGATCATCGCCTTCGCGAAGACGCGCATCGCGAGCTACAAGGTGCCGAAGTCGGTCGATTTCATAGAGGCGCTGCCGCGCAATCCGTCGGGCAAGATTCTCCGGCGCGAGCTGCGCGCGCCCTTCTGGGAGGGCCGCACGCGCATGGTCAACTGACCAGCCTTTGAAAATTCGAGACTGAAATTGCGGGGCACCGCGCGCATCAGAACGCGCGGGCCCCGAACGACATTTGAAACCGGAGGAACGTCATGAGCCTTGCAGAAGACACAGGCGCGCTCGCGCCCTTCAAGCCGCTGAAACAGAAGCCGCCCAAGATCACGGTGAAGCGCACCGATGACGGCACCTTCTATATCTCGTCGGACTATACGCTGCCCGAGATGAAGCGCAGCGTGCCGCATATTCTCGAGGAGCGTGCGGCTCTGCATCCCGATCGCAATTTCATCGCCGAGCGCGATGTCTCTGGCGAGTGGCGCTACATGACTTACGGTGAGGCGAATGCGAAGGCCGATGCTGTCGCGAGCGCGCTTCTCGCGCGCGGGCTCGATCAGTCGGCGCCGCTCATGGTGCTGTCCAGCAATTCGATCGCGCATGCCGTGATGGCGCTTGGCGCGATGAAGGCGGGCGTGCCGGTCGCGCCCGTCAGCGTTCCCTATTCGCTGATGAGTTCCGATTTTTCGAAGCTCCGTCATGTCGTCGCGCTGACGAAGCCGAAAATGATCTTCGCCGATCATGGCGATCTCTACGCGAAGGCGCTCGCCGCTGTGGGCGAGGGTGCCGAAATCGTTACCCAGACGGGTAACGTCCCCGGCTCTATCTCCTATGACGAACTTCTCAAAACCAATACGAGCCCGGATGTCCGTGCCTCGATGGACAGGATTGGCCATGACACGGTGGCGAAATATCTCTTCACTTCCGGTTCTACCGGCATGCCGAAAGGCGTCATCCAGACGCATCGCATGATGATGGCGCAGATCGCAGCAGCCGAGGCGCTGCGCAGCGAGGAGCCCGATCCGAACGAAATTCCCCAGAGCCTCGAATGGATGCCGTGGAACCATATTTCCGCAGGCAATATCGGCTTCAACGGCAATATGAATGCCGGCGGCACGGTCTATCTCGATGCGGGCAAGCCCGTTCCCGGCATGTTCGACCAGACGATCAGGAATCTCCGCGAGGTGAGCCCGCGCGTCTTCGGCTCGGCGCCCGTCGCCTTTGCGATGCTCGCCGATGCGATGGAGCGCGACACGGAACTCCGCGCGAGCTTCTTCCGGAACCTCGAATATATGGGCTATGGCGGCGCCACGCTTTCAAGCGACATCTATGACCGCATGCAAGCACTCGCCGTTGCCGAGACGGGCTATCGCCTGCCGCTGACCACCATGTATGGCGCGACCGAGACGCAGGGCATCACCGTCGTCCATTGGGTGACGGAGCGCGTCGGTCTTGTCGGTCTTCCAGTGCCGGGCATCACGCTGAAGCTCGTGCCGAATGGCGCGAAGCTTGAAGTCCGCGTGAAGGGCCCAACGGTGACGCCGGGCTATCTCAACGATCCGAAGAAGACCGCGGAAGCCTTCGACGAGGAAGGTTTCTACAGCCTCGGCGACGCCGCGAAATTCCTCGACGAGACGAAGCCTGAGCTCGGCCTCGTTTTCGATGGCCGCGTGACAGAAGACTTCAAGCTTTCCTCCGGCACCTGGGTCTCAACCGGCACGCTCCGTGCAGATGTCGTCGCAGCCTGTACGCCGCTGGTGCAGGATGCCGTCGTCTGCGGCCTCGACAAGCCCTATATTGCACTGCTCGCCTGGCCGAACATTGCCGCGGCGAGAAAAGTCGCCGGTTTGCCGGATGAAGCGGCCCCGCAAGATGCGATCTCGCACCAGAAGGTGGTGGAGCATCTGCGAAATGCGCTCGGCAAACACAACAAGGCAGGCGGCGGTTCGTCCACGCGCATCGCCCGCATCCATCTGATGCTCGAACCGCCCTCGATCGACGGTCACGAGATCACCGACAAGGGCTATGTTAACCAGGCCGCCACGGCCGCCCGCCGCGCGCCACTTGTCGAACGTCTCTATCAGGAGCCCGCGCCTGAGGATGTGATCGTGGTGTGATTTTCTCTGCACTGTTCTATTCTACGTTATGGCCCGCTTTATGCGGGCCATTCCGTTTGAGGTGCCGCAGCCATGTCCCGTCCCCGCGATGTTCTCGATTTCTGGTTTGCCGCCGGCCCTGAAAAATGGTTCGCGAAGAGCGATGAATTCGATGCGGAGATAAAGCGCCGTTTCGGCGAGACGCATCGCGAGGGTTCGGAAGGCAAGCTCGGCGCATGGGCGAATGAGGCGCAGGGTTCGCTCGCGCTCATCCTCGTGCTCGATCAATTCTCGCGCAATCTCTGGCGGAACGATCACCGCGCCTTCGCGCAGGATGCGAAGGCGCTTGCGCTGGCCGACGAAGCGGTCAGGCGCCGCTTCGATGTGGAAACGCCGGCGACTGCGCGCAAATGGTTTTACATGCCCTATATGCATTCCGAAGAACTCGACGCGCAGGAGCGGGGGCTCGTCTATTTCGCGCAGCGCCTCGACGACCCGGAGACGATGCGCCATGCCGTCGAACATGCGGATATCATCCGCCGCTTCGGTCGGTTCCCGCATCGCAACGCAGTACTTGGCCGGGTGACGACGCCGGAAGAGCAGAGCTTTCTCGATCAGGGCGGCTTCAAGGGCTGAACGCGAGGGGCTGAATTTGCCGCCCTGCGGCAAGGGCTTCCGGCAAAGCTTGCCGGAAGTGTTAATGCGGTGCCCTGTGGATAAGTCAACCCATTGAAATAAAGGGGATTTTTCCGGCCCTTCGTCTGGTCCGCGGGTTGCAATCCGTTTGCCAAACAGGCTCAAACGGAGACCCCGCCCATGATTACCGATCGCGAAATCAACCTGCTCGCCGCCTATATGGTCGATACCCACGGCCGCAAGGCGCTTTCCTATGCCGATACGGCTGTTCTGGAGCTTGAGGAAATCGGCGAGAAAATGCGTGCCGATGCCTGGCGGATGCTGCGTGTCGTCGTGGAAGACATGGTGGAAGGCCGCCGCAGCCGCGAAGGCGAAATCCTCCACTGATCCCGCCCCGAATTTGCCGCTTGGCGCTTTCCGCGCCCGGCGGCTAAAACGGTCCCTCACGAAATTCAGAAGGCGGGAGGGCCACCCAGAATGTCACTCGATCCACAGGCGAAGGCGCTGCTCGAACAGATGGCGGCGAACCCGGACGCACCGCGTCTGATCGATCTGCCGCCGGCAGGCGGGCGCGAAATGTACCGCGCCATGGCCGCCATGCTCGATCCGCAGGGTATTCCGATCGGCAAGGTCGAGGACCGCGCCATTCCCGGCCCCGCCGGCGATATTTCCGTCCGCATCTACACGCCGGTCGCGGCCGGCGGCACGGGTCCCGCGCTCGTTTATTATCATGGCGGCGGCTGGGTCATCGGCGACCTCGAAACCCATGACGCGCTTTGCCGCACGCTCGCCAATGAGGCGGGCTTGAAGGTGATCGCCGTCGATTACCGCCTTGCGCCGGAACATCCTTTCCCCGCCGCCATCGACGATGCCTATGCGGCCACTAAATGGGTCGAGGCGAATGCGTCCGAAATCGGCATCGACCCGAACCGTATCGCCGTTGCGGGCGACAGCGCGGGCGGTAACCTTGCCGCCGCCGTCTCGCTCCGTTCCAAGGCCGAGAAGGGACCGCATATCGCCTTCCAGCTTCTCATTTATCCGGTAACGGATGCGCCGCGCACCACGCAGTCCTACAAGGATTTCGCTGCGGGTCACATGCTCGAAGCCGAAGGCATGGACTGGTTCTGGAACCATTATGTGCTGAGCGCGGGCACAGATCCGAAGCATCCCTATGCCGCGCCGCTTCATGCGGAATCGCTCACCGGGCTTCCGCCGGCCTATGTCGTCACCGCCGGTTTCGATGTGCTGCGCGACGAGGGCAAGGCCTATGCCGAAGCGCTCAAGAAGGCGGGCGTTGCGGTGGAATATGTCAATTACGAAGGCATGATCCACGGCTTCTTCAACATGCAGGGCGTGCTCGATGTTGCGCGCGATGCCGTGAAGGCGGCGGCGAAGGCGCTGAAGGACGCGCTCGCATGATCTCTTGCTTGCCATGACCCGGCGTCAGATTCGTGCGCTGGGCATGGCAGCATCCCTCGCCATGCGCTATAGGACGGGAAACAACAGGGGGAAGTTTTCATGCCCGCGCTCCGTTCGCCGCTCGTCCACCCATTTTCGAACTTCGACGTGCCGCATCTTCTCGCGGCTCATGCTGCAGCGCGGCCGGAACATCCTTTCCTGATCTGGGAGCCCTTCGAGGGCGAGGCGCGCATCTGGTCCTATGCGCGCTTCCAGCATGAGGTCATGCAGGTTGCCGCCGGGCTCAGGAAGCGCGGCGTGAAGTTCGGCGAGCGCGTGCTCGTCCATCTCGACAATTGCCCCGAAAGCCTCATCGCCTGGTATGCCTGCGCCCATCTCGGCGCCGTCGCCGTTACAACCAATGCGCGCTCCGTTGCCGACGATCTCACCTATTTCAGCGATCATGCAGGCGTTGTCGGCGCGATCACGCAGCCGGCCTTCGCCTCGCTCGTCGCGTCTTCCTGCGCGAGGATCAAATGGCTCGCCGTAACGGAGACTGACAACGGGGCTGCGCCCGCTGAGAAAAACCTGCCCGCGAAGTCCGAAAGTTTCGCCGAGCTTTATGGCGATGCTTCCGATGTATCGCTCCGCTCGCCCGATCCGATGGCGCGCGTCGGCATCCAGTACACCTCGGGCACGACCTCGCGGCCAAAGGGCGTCGTCTGGACCCATGCCAATGCGCTCTGGGGCGGCAAGTTATGTGCGCTGCATGAGGATCTGCGGCAATCGGACGTGCATCTCACCTATCTGCCGCTCTTCCACACCAATGCGCAGTCTTATTCGGTGCTCGCCGCGCTCTGGGCAGGCGCGACGGTCGTGTTGCAGCCGCGCTTTTCCGCCTCGCGTTTCTGGTCCGTATCGCAGAAGCACAATTGCACCTGGACCTCAATGGTGCCCTTCTGCGTCCGCGCGCTGATGGGCCAGGAAAAACCGAAATCCCATTCCTACCGCTATTGGGGCAATGGCATTTCCGCGCCGCCGACCGATGCGCATTTTGGCGTCAAGACCATCGGCTGGTGGGGCATGACCGAAACCATCACGCATGGCATTGTCGGCGACGTTCATCTGCCGAACCGGCCCATGTCGATCGGCAAGCCGTCGCATGCCTATGAAATTGCGATCCTGCGCGACAATGGCGAGCCGGTCGATCCCGGCGAGACGGGCAATCTTCTCGTGCGCGGCGTGCCCGGCCTCTCGCTCTTCCTCGAATATCTCAACAATGAGGAAGCGACCGCGAAGAGCTATGACGATCAGGGCTATTTCATCACCGGCGACCGCGTGACGCTTGGCGAGGACGGTTTCATCTCCTTTGCCGACCGCGACAAGGACATGCTGAAAGTCGGCGGCGAAAATGTCGCCGCCTCCGAGATCGAGCGCGTCATCATGACGGTTCCGGGCATTCACGAATGCGCGGTGGTCGCAAGGCGCGACCCGATGCTCGACGAGGTGCCCGTCGCCTTCGTGCTGGTGCCGGGCGGCGAGGCGGCGGCGCCGAAGGATCTCGTGGCGCAGATCGACGCAGCCTGTGCAAAGGGACTTGCGGACTTCAAGCGTCCGCGCGACATTCGCATTGTTGCCGAATTGCCGCGTTCCACGCTCGAGAAGATCGCGAAGGCCGAGCTCCGCAAGCTGATCGAACAGGACTGAGGCGCGAATCCCGGGGGATCTTCCCACGCAAGGGAAACCGTCATCGCCGCAACTTTTCGTCCCGAAGCTCGTCACCGCGCTCCGGGAAGGCTATCGCTTCGCCGATTTCCGCGCCGATTTCATTGCCGGTCTCACCGTCGCCATCGTCGCCCTGCCGCTTGCCATGGCGCTTGCGATTGCGAGCGGCACCACGCCCGACAAGGGCCTCATCACGGCGGTTGTCGCGGGCTTCCTCATTTCCGCGCTTGGTGGCAGCCGCTTCCAGATCGGCGGGCCGACCGGCGCCTTTGTGGTGGTCGTATTCAATGTCATCGCCGTTCACAGCTATGACGGGCTTCTGATCGCAACCGCGATGGCGGGGCTCATGCTGATCGGCGCCGGGCTCCTGCGCGCGGGTACCTTCATCAAATATATTCCCGAGCCCGTGGTCACGGGCTTCACGGCGGGCATCGCGGTCATAATCGCAGCAAGCCAGGTCAGGGAATTTCTAGGCCTCACGCTTGAAAGCGAACCCGCACCGTTCATCGAGAAGCTCGTCGCTCTGTCCGGCGCTTTCGGCACCATCTCGCCCGCCACCGTCGCGGTCGGCATGTCTGCGCTTGTGCTCATTCTCTGGCTCCGCGCCACGCGGCCTGCCCTGCCGGGTTTCCTGATAGCGGTTGTGCTGTCGGCCTTTTTCGTCTGGCTTTTTGCGCTGCCTGCCGAAACCATCGGCACGCGCTTCGCCGGGCTCGAGCCCTCCTTCGCGCTTCCGGCCTTCCCGGAGGTGACGATGGAGCGCATCGTCACGCTCTTCCCGAGCGCCTTTACCATTGCCTTCCTTGCCGGCGTCGAGTCGCTTCTCTCGGCGATGGTCGCGGACAGCATGACGGGCCGCCGCCATCGCTCGAATACGGAGCTTGTGGCGCAGGGCGTTGCAAATTGCGCCTCGGCTGCAATCGGCGGTTTGCCGGCCACCGGCGCCATTGCACGCACAGCGACCAATATCCGTTCCGGCGCGCGCAGCCCCATCGCGGGTATGCTGCACGCCTTATTCCTGCTCGCCTTCATGGGTCTCGCTTGGCCGCTTGCGACCTATATTCCGCTTGCCGCGCTATCGGCGGTTCTCCTGGTCGTCGCCTGGAACATGAGCGAGATCGACAAGTTCCGTCACCTGATGCGCGCACCCATTGGCGACAGGGCCGTGCTTCTCATCACCTTCGCGCTCACCGTGCTGGTCGATCTCACCGTCGCCATCGAGGTCGGCGTCGTGCTTGCCGCCGTGCTCTTCATGCACCGCATGTCGGAGGCGGTTGAAGTGCAGGCCGATCTTCACCTCGTCGAGGAAGATGTGAGCGACGATGCGCCCCGCGACTTCCAGCCCATGCGGGAATACGACCTGCCGCCCGGCGTTGCCGCGAGCCTCATTCGCGGGCCGTTCTTCTTTGGTGTCGCAATGCGGCTCGGCGAAACGCTGGAGCGGATCGGCGCGCCGCCGAAAGTGCTGATCGTGCGGTTGCGCGCCGTGCCGATCATCGATGCAACCGGCGTCACCGCACTTGAGACCATGATTGATCGCTGCGAGAAGAACGGGACGAAGGTCATCGTCACCGCGCTGCAGCCGCAGCCCGCCCGCGTGCTCGCCGACATGCATGTGCTCGACCGCGTCACCCGCGCGCCGGACTTCGCCACCGCCATCGAGATGGCGAAGGAGATGATGCGGGAGGGGTAGGGATTACCCCAGCAGCTTGCCCGGGTTCATCACACCTTTCGGGTCCATCTCGCGCTTCGTCGCCTTCAGGAGGGCAAAGCCGATTTCGCCCTTTTCCTCTGCAAGCCAGGGCGCGTGATCGAGGCCGACGCCGTGATGATGGCTAATCGTGCCGCCATTCATCAGGATCGCGTCGGAGGCGGCACGCTTGATTGCCTGCCATTGCTCCACCTCGCGGTCGAGCTGGCGCGGGAAGATGAAGGTGAAATAGAGGCTCGAGCCATCGGGATAGGAGTGGCTCACATGGCCCATCACGATGCCGCGCGCATGTTGATCGGGCATATGCGCCGCCATCGCGTCGGCAATCGCCGCGGAAACCTTCTCATGCAGGTTTGCGATGTTCGACCAGCGCGTCGAGGTTTCGAGCGTGTCGACGCCAAGGCCCTTGTCCATCATCGGGTCGCGGATCGCGGGGCTGTCGAAGCGCCCGTGATACCAGCGCTTGCCGGGGCCGGTGCCAAGAGCGAGAGCGCCATGCCGCTTGCATATTTCTTCCGTCTGTTCCTGCGCCCAGATCACCGTTTCCTTCGTGCCTTCATGTCCGATCAACATGAGGCAGGGCGCTTCGTTGAAGCCCTTCATCTTGAGGTATGCCGCTTGCAGCTTCGATTTCAGTCCGCCGCTGCTTGAGGATGAGAAGGTCTGAAAGAAGTGGGTTTCGGGCGCATCGGAGAGGCGCACCATGGCGACGGGAATTTCCGCATGGTTGATGCGGCGCGCGGCCTCCACGCCGGCGGCGAAGTTCTTGAAGAGATAGCCGCGATAGTCCTTCCGTTCCGGCAGCTCGTGGATCTTCACCGTCGCTTCCACGATCACGCCAAGAATGCCCTCCGAGCCTGCGACCAACTGGTTGAGGTTCGGGCCGGCCGCGCTTGCGGGCGTCGCCTCTGTCGTCCAGAAGCCCTTTGGTGTTGCGAGCTTTGCGGAGACAAGCCATTTCTCGGCCTTGCCATAGCGGTTCGACTGCTGGCCCGCGCCGCGCGCGGCAATCCAGCCGCCCAGCGTGGAGAGCGGAAAGCTCTGCGGATAATGGCCAAGCGTAACGCCATGCGCCTGCAACTGCTCCTCGAGCTGCGGGCCATAGATCCCCGCCTCGATCCGCGCCGTCATCGACATCTTGTCGATCTGGATGATGCGGGTCATCAGTGTCGTGTCGAGCGTCAGCACCGCGCCGCCAAGCGACTTCGCCATTGCGTTCACGCCGCCGACGACGGAAGAGCCGCCGCCGAAGGGCACGAGTGCAATGTCTTCCTCCGCGCAGAGTTTCACCACGGCGAGTGCCTCATCGCCGCTGCGCGGATAGGCAACGGCGTCAGGCGCCATGTCGAGCTTGCCCGCTCGCACATAGAGAAGATCGTGATAGCTCTTGCCGCGTGCATGGAAGGCGCGTTCGTAGTCGTCGGTGCGAAGCTGGTTCGGGCCGACAATGCCGCGCAGCTTCTCGAGCACCGTTTCCGAAATCCGGCATGTGGGCAGCCGGATCGAGGCAAGCGGCGCGGCGGGCGTCGCAGGTAGACGCGAAAGCCCCAGCGTTTCCTGAATCCAGTTCCATTTGGGCGAATCCGACGGCAACGGGTTTTCCTGCTTCACGGGGCCCCAGCCGTTCCAGCGCAGCGTCGTGCGGTCGATGGTCATGTTTTTCGCCTTCTTCTGTTCAGCAGCGCAGCGTGATGGCGCCAGGAAGTATTTCGAAATGTGCGGGCAGCCGTCCCGGCCCCTCGCCATCCACGTCAATGAGCACGGGCTCGGCTCCGAGCGGCACCGCCGTCACGGTGCGCGCTCGCGTCACCGTCACTTTCGGTCCGTTCACATGCGTGCCGTCGCGCAGGTTCCCGCTGCCCGTGAGCAGGTCCCAGAAGCCGAGATCACGCATGATGACGAGATCGAACAAGCCATCATCGGGTTCCGCATCGGGCGCTACCATCATGCCGCTGCCGAAATAGCGGCCATTGGCCACCGCCGCGAGGCCGATATTCGCCACCGTCTCGAAGCCCTGATCGGTCGTGATGCGCACCGGGCGCGGCTTGTGGCGTATCGCCGTCACAAGCGAACCCCACGTGAAGACGAAATTGCCGCCGAGCGACTTCTGCCAGGTGGCGTTGTTCACCGCATGCACGGTTTCGCCCGAAAGGCCGAAGCTCGCAATATTGTTGAAATAGCGGTCCTTCTCCTGCCCGTCATGGGCGATGAAGGTAAGGCGGCCAATGTCGATCCGCCGCGAATTGCCGCTCGCAATGCGCTTCACGCCTTCCGCCGCGTCCTGCGGCAGATCGAAGGTGCGGCGGAAGTCGCCGCCCGTACCCGCGTTCAGCACGGCGAGATGCGCGTCCGGATTGATCAGCGCTCCCGCCTCGAAAAACCCGTTCACCACCTCGTCGATGGTGCCATCGCCCCCCACCGCGATCACGAGCTGCGCATTGTCGTGCAGCGAATGCCGCGCGAGTTCGGCGGCGGGCAGATAATGCGGCGTCGAGGGCCCGCCCGTAAAGTGCGTGCGCACGGGGCCAAGTTCCTTTTCCAGCGTTTCCGCGATCACGCGCCAGGCGCGGCCGGTGCGGCCGCCGCCCGAGCGCGGGTTCACGATGGCTGCAACATGCGGCATCCCCCTGGCCATAACTTCCTCCCCGTTCTTGCTCTTTTTTTCTTCTCAGATCGTATCGAATTGCCGAACCGTTTCCGCGATCTCGCGGGCAAGTTGCGTTTCGTCCCAGCCAAGCTCGCGGCGCATCAGCTCCGCGGCCCGGGTGATCGCGGGCACACCCGGATGACCGAGCGTGCCGAGGCCGGTGCGGCGGAACACGACATCTTCCAGATGCAGTGCGATTTCGTGGCGCACCGCATGAACCACCTGCGCGCCGATGACATTGGTTTCGGGTGCAAGACGCCGCAGCAATTCCTCACGCTCGCCCTGACGCTCATCCGCCGTCGCCAGCACCTCGCCGATCCGGCTGCCATAAAAATCGACAAGGTTTGCGACGATCTCCGGCGCGAGATGGGCATGTTTCTTCTGCGCGCGCTCGATATAGCTTTTCAGCCGACCGATCTCGCCGCCATAGACAGGTGTGCAATGCGTTTCGCACGCGGCTGTCTGTCCCAGTTTTTTCAGCGCGAGGTCCACCACCTGTTCGGCGAGGTGGCGCGATGTCGTCCATTTGCCCCCAATGGCCGAAATCAGCCCGTCGATTGCCTCCTCCGCGCCGTGGTCGAAGACTTCCGCCGCACGGCTCGCGTTGTAGCTGTCCTTCGGCGCGGGCTCGCCATCGGCCACTTTCGGCGTCGTGTCGACCAGCGGCCGGAGCCCCGCATAGAAATGCAGCACATCCTCGCGCTTCAGGTTCAGCCCCGGCAGGCCGTCATTCACGACCAGCAGGAAATTCGAAATGTCGCGTTCCGTCACGCCGAGATCGTCCGGGTCCTCCTCGAACACGGTGTCGGTCGTGCCGATGATGGTGTGGCCGCGCCAGGGAATGACGAAGAAATGCCCGCCCAGTTCTGACTTGATCGCAAGCGCATTGCCGCCGGATATATCGCGCGTGATGAGGTGAATGCCCTTGGAGCGAATGAGGCGCCGCGCCGGCGTCTCGTCCACCAGCGCCATTGTCTTGTCGGCCCAGGGCCCTGCCGCGTTGACGACCACGCGGCCGCGGATCGTGTGCGTCTCGCCGGTCAGCTTGTCGAGCACGGTCACGCCTGCCACCTTCACGCCGCGCTTCATCGAGGCTTCGGTCACGAAGCCCGTCACCTCGGCATAATTCGCGGGATCGGCGCCATATTCCGCCGCGCCCTCGATACATTCGAGGCAGAGCCGCTCCGGCGCATGCATCTGGCAGTCGTAGTAGATCATGGCGCCGGTCAGGTTCTCGCGTTTCAGCGAGGGCATCATGTCGAGCGCCTTGCCCTTCGAGATGCGCCTGAAGCCCGGCAGCTTCTTGTCGTCGTCGGAAAGCCAGTTGCGGTCGAAGGAAAGGAGATCGTAAAGCGCAAGTCCGATCCCCATGACGATGGGGCCGCTCATGCCCCAGCCATAGGTCGGCAGCACGAAGGGCAGGGGATGCACCATATGCGGTGCGACATTCTCCCAGATGCGCCGCTCGCGCAGCGACTCGCGCACCAGCCGGAACTCGCCATTGACGAGATAGCGGAGCCCGCCATGCACGAGTTTCGACGAGCCCGATGTCGTCGCATGGGCGAAGTCGTCCTTCTCGAGCAGCGCCACCTTGAGGCCGCGCAGCGCCGCGTCCCATGCCGTGCTCGCGCCGGTGATGCCGCCGCCCACGATCACGAGGTCGTACTCGGTCGCGCTCATCGCTTTCAGGTCGCGTTTCATGGGATTGGGGGTCCGTCCGGTTCAAAGGCCTCGATCAGGGAAGCGAGGCTAGCGGCCCCTCGCGCCCGGGTCCATTCCCCAGCGGAGGCGCGGCCTGCGGCTCGCCTTTCAATTCCAATATCGGATATAAAACGGGACGCGTCCCCTCGAAAACTGCAGGGTAATGAAATGGCGGCCAGAAGGGCGAAAGCAAGGGCTGAAAAGCCAACGGCGCTGGCCGATCCGGCGGCGTTGCAGGATGTCTCCGTAGAGTTGCTAGGCGCGGGCGGGCTTGGCTCCGCGGAAGCGGCGCTTGGGCGGCTGGCCGGGCTTATCGCCATGCCGCGGGCAATCTGGACGCCGGATGCCGCCTCGCCGCTCCACGATGCGGCGGCCGAGAGCTTCATGCGACGGCAGGGCTGGCCGGCCGAGATCGTCTCGGCCATGTGGGAGGGCGGGGTGCCGCTTCGCATGCCGCTCAACATCCGCTGCCGCTTCGAGCATCTGCCCTTCGCGATCAGCCTTTACGACGAACACCGCAAGCATCGCGCGCCCTATAGCGGCGAGCAGAAGCGCGTCGCCGTCATGATGCGGGCCGAGGGGTTCAACTCGGTCGTCGTCGTGCCCGTCCGGCTTCCCTATGCGCGGATCGCGATGCTCGGCTTTGCGGGACCGCAGGTGCTTGAGGAAGCAAAGGAGATTGCGGCATGGGCTGCGCCCCATCTCCTCGCCGCCGGTCATGCCTTTACTGCGCTGCATGAGCGCCTTGCCCGCCGGCCGCCCGCGCCCGAGGCGCATCGCACCGCGCTCACGCCGCGCGAATGGGATTGTCTAAGCCTCGCCGCGCAGGGCTTTCGCGAAGCGGAGATCGCGGCCGAGAACGGCATCAAGCCGACAACGGTCCGCTATCACATGGACAATATCGTCGCGAAGCTCGGCGCGCGCAGCCGCGCCCATGCCGTGGCCGTTGCGGCGCAGCTTGGACTTGTGCGGACGGCCTAGCCCCGCTTCCGCAAGCCCTGCTGCTTCATCCGCCAGACGAGATGATCGACGCGGTCCTGGCCGAAAAAGGGTTCGCCTTCGAAAGCCATCAGTGGCACGCCCCAGTGTCCGGCCGCTTTCTGCGAAGCCTCGTTTGCCGCGATCACGGCTTCAAGACGGTCTGCCTCCTTGGCCGCGGTCTCGTCGAGTTCGTCCATGTCGAGCCCGGCGCGTTTTGCGGCGTTCTGCAGATGGTCGCCTTCGTGCCAGTTCTTCACGCCGCCGAAGATGACCGAGGAGATTTCGTCCAGAAAGGCGAGGCCAAGGCCCCGCTCGGCGGCCAGCACGCCTGCCCGTGTCAGGCGCGAGATATAAGGCTGCTCCGTCGCGACCTCGCCCGATTTCATGTCCATAAGGATCGGGTCCGGCGAAGGCCAGGCGTAAGGAAGGCCCTCCATCTCGGCGATGCGGCGCGTATCCTTCATCAGGTAGGGCGGCCACATCGGGTTCACCTGTTTGAAGAAGCCGGGAATGCGCACCGCGATCGGATAGACCGGCCGCACCACGGCTTTCACGTCGTAGTCTCGCTCCAGCGCGACCAGCCGCTTCGTCACGAGATAGGAATAGGGCGAGCGGAAGGACCAGAAGAGGTCGTAGCTGAGTGTCATCTTTCAATGCCTCCCGGCGCGGCGGTTTCTAATGTTCGTCATTAATATGCGTTTGGCTCGCCTCGTGCGCAAGCGCGCTGTTAGAGTTGGGCCCAACAGAACAACAAACTTCCAAGGGAGGACCAACCATGCCGCAGGTCAAATCGAACGGCATCCATCTCGAATATGAAAGCTTCGGCCCGGAAGACCGCGAAACCGTGCTTCTCGTCATGGGGCTTGGCGCGCAGCTCACCATGTGGCCCGTGGAGCTTTGCGAGGAGCTTGTCTCGCGCGGCTACCGCGTCATCCGCTACGACAATCGCGATGTCGGCCTGTCGCACAAGTTCGACGATCTCGGCATGCCGGACATGACGGCGATCTTCGGTGCGCTGATGGCGGGCAAGACCGCGACTGCGCCTTATGCGCTCGATGAAATGGCGAAGGATGCGGTGGGCCTCCTCGATGCGCTCGGCATCAAGCGCGCACATATCGCCGGTGCCTCGATGGGCGGCATGATCGCTCAGCTCGTCGCCGCGAACCATCCGGAGCGCGCACTCTCGCTCACCTCCATCATGTCTACCACCGGCAATCCCGCTGTGCCGCAGGGCAAGCCGGAAGCGATGGCCGTGCTGATGACGCCCGCGCCCGAAGGCGACATTCCCGCTGCCATCGAGCGCGGCATGCTCGCCTGGAACACGATCGGCAGCCCCGGCTACCGCACGGATGAAGCGACGCTCCGCCAATGGGTGACGCGAGACGTGAACCGCTCGCTTTATCCCGTCGGCGTCGCGCGGCAGATGGCCGCCATCGTCGCGAATGGTGACCGGCGCGATAAGCTGAAGAAGCTCTCTCTCCCCACCGTCGTGCTGCACGGCGCCGACGATCCGCTCGTCCCGGTCGAAGGCGGCAAGGATACGGCGGAGAATATTCCGGGCGCGGAGCTTCGGGTCGTTCCCGGCATGGGGCACGATTTCCCGCTCGCCCTCGTCAATACCTTTGCCGATGCCATCGAGGCGGCGGCAAAGCGCGCTTCGGCGGCGAAGGCGGCGGAGTGACCCTCATGGCCGTCGACATGAAGCAGGTGAAGGCCAACGGCATCACCATCAATTACGAGGATCGCGGGCCGGCGGATGGCACACCGGTCCTCTTCGTCAATGGCTATACCTCCACCATGATGAGCTGGCCGGAGGAATTGATGGAGGGGCTGCGCGCGGAAGGCTTCCGCGTCATCCGCTATGACAACCGCGATGTCGGCAAATCGGAGAAATTCTCCGGCCTGCCGAAAGCCGCCGACGTCGCGGCTGCGGTGCGCGAGGGCCGGACGCCCGATATTCCCTATCGCCTTGCCGACATGGCGGCGGACGGGATCGGCCTTCTCGATGCACTCGGCATCAAAAAGGCCCATGTCATGGGCATTTCCATGGGCGGCATGATCGTGCAGCGCATGGCAATTCATTTTCCCGGGCGGCTTCTCTCCGTCACCTCGATCATGTCATCGACGGGCAATCCGGCAGTGCCGCCTGCCACCGACGAGGCTCTGAAGGCGCTGCAGGCACAGCCTGCGTCCGAGGAACGGGAAGATGTGATCCGCCACCGCATGAAAGGCCGCCGCGTCTATCAGAGCCCAGCCTATCCAATGACGGACGAAGCGCTTTACGAGCGTTGCGCACGCGAATTCGACCACATGTACTATCCTGAAGGCGGTGTGCGCCAATATGCGGCGATCATCGGCGATGGGTCGCGCGTCGAGGAACTGAAGAAAGTGGCGGTGCCCTTCCTCGTCATTCATGGGGATGCCGATCCGCTGGTCCGCCCCGAGGGCGGAGAGGACACGGCGCGTTCCGTGCCGGGCGCGAAGCATGTCGTGATCGAGGGCATGGGCCACGACCTGCCGGTCGAACTCTGCCCGCGATATGTCGAACTCATTGCAGGTCACGCCCGCGCGGCGGAGCGCAAGCAGGCGGCGGAGTAGAAACGAAGGCCCCTCACCCTTCCCACCGACGCGGCTTCGCCGCATCGCCAGGCCCCTTCCCTCTCCCCAGCGGGGAGAGGGAGGGAGCGGGCGCAAGCCCGCGGAAGGGTGAGGGGGAGCTTCCGATCAAACTTCCGCCGAACCGCCATCCACCGGGATCGTTGCGCCGGTCGTATAGGCGCTCGCGCGCGAGGCGAGGAAGATTGCGACGCCTGCCGCATCCTCCGGTGTGCCGATGCGGCCGAGCGGATTGTTCGAACGGATATAGTCACCCATGCTGTCCAGCGTTGCCTTCATCATCTGGCTCGGGAAGGGGCCGGGCGCGATGGCATTGACGAGGATATGCTCGCGTGCGAGGCGCTTTGCGAGATGCCGCGTCAGCATGATGACGCCCGCCTTGGACGAGGAATAGGCATAGGTCTCAAGCTCCGGCGGCTCGATGCCGTTCACTGATGCCGTGTTGATGACGCGCGCCGGATTTTCCGCGCTTGCCGACTTCCGCAAGAGCGGCAGCATTTTCTGCGTCAGGAAGAACACGCCCTTGAGGTTGATGTTCTGCACCTTGTCCCAGCCGCTTTCCGAATAGTCGTCGATCGGTTCGCCCCAGGCCGCGCCCGCATTGTTGATCAGCACATCAAGCTTCGGCTCGCGTTTGCCGAGTTCCGCCGTGATCCCGGCAATGCCTTCCATGGTGCCGAGATCGAAGGGGAGCGAAATGCAGGTGCCCTTCTTCGAGAGTTCTTCCGCCAGTTTGTTGCAGGCCTGCGCCTTGCGCGCGGTGATGTAGACCTTGGCGCCGTTTTCAACGAAGCCGGTCGCGATCATTTCGCCGATGCCGCGCGAGCCGCCGGTGATGAGGACCGTCTTGCCCTCGACGCTGAAGAGATTTTTCATGGGTGTTCCCCGTTAGGGTTTCGAGTGCGGGGAAGCTATCTGACGCAGGGGAAATGGACAAATGCCCGTGTCAGATTTGCTCCGGACCCTCACCAAAAATAGAAGGTGAAAATACACATGTCATTGCCGGGCTCGACCCGGCAATCCAGAAGGCGCGGAACGCGCCGTCACTCTTCGAAAGAAAACTTTCAGACCTGTCACCGGCATTATCGGGTGCCGCTCTGGACCCCCGGGTCAAGCCAGAGGGTGACATTTGTGTTGGAGGCAAACAAAAAGGGCGCCCCGCCGAAAACAAGGAGGGGCGCCCTTTTCGCATTCTCTATCCGAAGCCTCAGAAGGCCGCTTCCTCGAGTTCCATGAAGCCGTCGGCGCCCATCTTCGCGCGTTCGAGCCAGCCGGAGGTGAGCGGCATTTCGCGCTCCATCCAGTAGCGCGCGAGCGTCAGCTTGCGCTTGTAGAACTCGGCATTGCCTTCGCCGGCCTTGAGTTTCGCCAGCGAGACTTTCGCCATCTGCGCCCACATCCAGCCAAGCGCGACCGTGCCGAAGATGTTCAGCATGTCGTAGGAGGCGGCGCCCGCATTGTCGTAATTCTTCGGCGCGTTTTCCATCAGCCAGCCAGCCGCTTCGCCAAGCCGCTTGTAGCCCGCCTTCAGCGGCTCGATATAGGGCTTCATCTCGGCATCGTTCTCGTTCGCCTTGATGAACTCCTCGACCTTCGCAAAGAAGGTCATGGTGGCGCGGCCGCCCTTCGCCGTCATCTTGCGGCCGACAAGGTCGAGCGCCTGAATGCCGTTCGCGCCTTCATAGACCTGGTTGATGCGTGCATCGCGCACGAACTGTTCCATGCCGTGATCGCGCACATAGCCATGCCCGCCAAAGACCTGCATGGAGTCGTTCGCCGCCTGGAAGCCCTTGTCGGTGAAGAAGGCCTTGATGACCGGCGTCATCAGCTGGGCGAGATCGGCCGCTTCCTCGCGTTCCTTCTCGTCCTTGCCGAAGACCTGCAGCGTGAAGAGCATCGACACATACATGGCGAGCGCGCGCGCCCCTTCCACGAATGAGCGCGACGAGATGAGGAGGCGGCGCACATCCGGGAACACCATGATGGGGTCCGCCGGGCCGTCCGGGTTCTTCGCACCCGTCAGCGCGCGGCCGGCGAGGCGTTCCTTCGCGTAGTTCACGCCGTTCTGATAGGCCACTTCGCCGATCGCAATGCCCTGAATGCCGACGCCCATGCGCGCGCCGTTCATCATGCCGAACATGCCGGCCATGCCGGCCGATTTCGACTTCTTTACCTCGCCGGTTTCGGTCTTCTTCTCCGGCGGGCGGCCGCCCAGGCGATAGGCCACGGCCTCATCGAAATTCAGCACTGCGGTCGCATTGCCCTTGATGCCCATCTTCTTTTCGATGGAGCCGCAGGACACGCCGTTGCGGCCCGTGATCTCGCCCGTCTCCTTGTCGACCAGCATCTTCGGCACCATGAAGAAGTTGACGGTCGAGAGATCGTTCGCCAGCTTGCCGTTCTCGTCCGGCACTTTCGCGATCACCATGTGGATGATGTTGTCCGTCATGTCGTGATCGCCGCCCGAGATGAAGATCTTGGTGCCGGTGATGCGGTAGGTGCCGTCATCCTGCGGCACGGCTTTGGTTTTCATCAGCTTCAGGTCCGTGCCGCAATGCGGCTCGGTGAGGCACATGGTGCCGGTCCATTCGCCGGAGATCATCTTCTTCGCCACATGCTCGCGCATCCAGGGCTCGCCCGTCGCCCAGAGCGCGGAATAGGCCGCCGTCGTGAGCCCCGGATACATGGAGAAAGCCTGGTTCGCCGACATGCCCATTTCGGTGAAGGCGAAGGTGATGACGGAAGGAAGCCCCGCGCCGCCCGCATCCACCGGCGCGCCGAGGCGGTTCCAGCCATCCTCGCAATATTTCTGGAAGGCTTCCTTGAAGCCGGGGGGCGTGCGCACGACGCCGTTTTCCAGCACGCAGCCATGCTCGTCGCCCACCTGGTTCAGCGGCTGCAGCACTTCCTCGCAGAATTTCGCGCCGCCTTCCAGGATCGCCTGCGTCATGTCGGGCGTCAGATCCTCGAAGCCCGGCACCTCGCGGCGCTTGTCGATTTCGAGAAGCTCGTGGAACAGGAACATGAAGTCTTCCACGGGGGCCTTGTAGCTCGGCATGGGGGCGCTCCTTTGATGGGGCTTTTGAAACGATGCTCTTCGATCTCTGCTCCGGGGCAGAGCGGGTCTTCAAAACTCGGTGTCATCCCGGCACTTGTTGCCGGGATCCAATGCACCTCGCGGCGATCTCCACCCGGCGGCCTTCGACACCGCCACTCAACAACCGTCATGGCCCGGCTTGTCCGGGGCCATCCACGCCTGTCTTCGCTGGATGTCCGGCAGGACCGGCATGGGCCAGACGTCACGAGAGAAAGGGCTTAAGCCCCCGCCGCCGCAGCGTCAATCGCAAGCCATGAGGCGCTTACCCGGGCCGCTTCCCGCTGCCTTCAATTTTGTAAGTAAGCGCGAGGGAATATGGGCGAAAAGGGGCGGGATGTCGAGGGGCTAACCGAATATGTCGTCCGGTTTCGCGCCGGTACCAAAATCTATGTGCTTCATCTCCTCTAGAATTTCTTGAATCACATGATCAGGAAGCCGGGCGGTGTCTTTATTTGCCCGTTTCGCGACCTTCTCTTCCTCTTGTATTTCTTGGGGAGTTACGTCGATTTTGAAATGCTTCAACGCATCAGAGAGGCGCGAGTAGAGGAGGATCTTGCGTTTCTTGCTAACTCGATCACTGAATTCATGCTTCAAGTGATCGTTGATGTAGGCTTTCCCATCAAGCGTCAGTCCATAATCTGTGTCACGAGTAACGATCACCAACTCCGCTTTTCGCCTAACCGCACATTCAATCATCCATTCCCAATTTATAGCGTCTCCGATTGATGTATCGCCTTTCTTTCGGGGAGGGCAACCGATCAGAAATCGCCGAAATGCTTGGCGTCGTATGCTGCGTCGAACCGGGTTGTCCCGAGTGAGTACCAAATCGCTTTCCTGATGAAAAATGCGTTGGCAAGCTTGGTACACAGGATCGTTGGCTGCAGGATTGTCCAACGCCTTTAGAAGCTTGCCTTTTAGCTTTCGTACTCTTGCGTCGGCTTCCTTTAGACTTTTTTGCAGAGCTTTAGCGTCTTGAGCATCGGAAAAAAGCCCGGGTCGTGACATCGATTGCGGCGACTTCAGTTCGTCCAGTCCCTCTTTGATTGCGAACTGCCGGTTCTTTTTAAACTCCATCTCAAGTTGATAGGTGACGATAATCTTGTTGGACACTGCTTCAAGGTGCTTGAGAAGGGCAAGGCCTGCTTCCGACCTCACGCGATAGAAGTCCAGCCATATGTTGGCGTCGACAAAAAGCAGCTTCTCAATAGCCATGTCGCTATCCTAAATCCAATTTCAGAAATTCTTTAGAGGAGACTCCTGTGAAGGATTGGCCCTTCAAGCTGTCCTCTTCATCTTCAGCCCGGTAGGCGAGTTTGGTTAGCATGTTGAGGCTGAAGGCCTTGATCTGCCCTCGGAGCATATTATTGAGGTGCGGCTGCGAAATGCCAAGCCGCTTCGAGCTCCCGGCCTTTGTCACCGCCCCGCCTGCGCAAATCATTTCGCAGGCATACTCAAGCGCAAAGTCCTGAGAATGAAAGACGTGGATGACCCGCCTGAAGCGGGTCATGACGAGATTAGGTGGCGCGAGGGCGGGGGGAAAGCTGCATTTCCGTCACTTGCCCGCGCCTCCCCCATAAACCCCCCATTAATCCCGCCCGCGCGACAATTGCTCCCCGGAGGAGGTATCGGGCAGGGCAATGGGTGCGATCGATCTCGACATTCCCGGAGAGGCGAAGGGGCAGCGGCAGCCGCCGTCTTCGGCCGTGCGCGCCGAGTTCTGGGGCGAGGCTGATGCCGTGCGCCGGCATCTCACCGCCGAGGCGCCGCTTGCCGTGCTCGATTATTGGGACAAGCTCCGGGGGGCGCGGCTCTTTCCGTCCCGCGCGCAGTTCGATCCGATGGCGGTGCGGAAATATCTTCCCAACATCTTCATGATCGATGTGCTGCCGGACGGCGAATTTCGCTACCGCGTGGTCGGCACGGTGATCTCCGAATTCTTCGGCGCGGGCAATGCCGCCGGCAAGACGCCGCAGGAGGTTTTCGGCGAGGCGGCGGAAGTGGCCCTTGCGCCCATCCGCATCTGCGCGGGCGAGCGCGCGCCCTATATGCACAAGGCTTCTGCCGAGTGGCATTATCAGGACCGCAACTATGTCTACTACGAAGTCGTCGTGCTGCCGCTCGGCGAGAGCGACGCGGCGGTCGACAAGGTTCTCTGCTGCGCGGCCTTTGTGGGCGAGGAAGAAGCCGCGCGCATCTGACGGTATCGCCTTACCGCTATGCTTACCAAATCCTTCCCGCTTCCAGGACTTCGATAAACCCACTCTTAAAATTCCACGGCCTAGCCTTGTCTCAAGTCGGCAAGGTGAGCAGAACGATGGAGAATACCGAGACATCGGCACCAGAAAAGACGGCGGGCCCGCTTATGCCGCCCGAGTCGGCCACCTGCACGGAATTCTGGGGAGACGCGGCTGATATTCGCCCGCGGCTTCGGGCCCCCGGTCCGATTGCTGTCCTTGAATATTGGAACAAGCTTCGGGGCGGGCGCCGCTTTCCCTCACGCGCCGATTTTGATCCAATGTCGGTGCGTCAGCATCTTCCCAACATTTTCATGTTCGATGTGCTGCCCGGCGATGAGTTCCGCTATCGCGTGGCTGGCACGAATGTGGCCGAGTTCCTCAATGCCGGCAATCCGGTCGGCAAGACGCCGGAAGAGATTTTCGGCGGCAGGGCGCAGCCCGTCGTGGCGCCGCTGCGGTTCATCTGCAGCACAGGGCAGGCCTATATGCGCACCGCGTCTGCAAGCTGGGCCTTTCATGACCGTAACTATGTCTATTACGAAGTTGTGTCGCTTCCGCTTGGCGATGGCGACGAGGCGGTTGACAAGATCCTCGGCTGTGCGGAATTCGTGCGCGAGGAAGATGCCGCGCGGCGCTGAGCCCGTCTCTCACACCGGCAATTCGAAATCGAGCCCCATCAGCCCCATGTCGATCTCCGCGCCATGATTCGACAGCGGCAGCACGAGGGCGGTGAAGCCCACATAGTCCTTCTCCAGCCAGTAGAGTGTGCCGGTGAAGGCAAGCGGCGCCCGTGTATCGAGAAGCCGCGTCATCAGCATGACCGAACCCTCGATGGCAGGCGGCGAGAGCAGTTCGCGCATGCGCTTGCCCGTCCGCTCGCCGCCCATCACTTCCACCAGCCGCGTCCCGACAAGGCGGTAGCGCCAGTCGAGCGGGTGGCGCAGCACATCCACCAGCGCAATATGCGGAAGCAGGTTTCGCAGCGCCGCCGGGTCCACATCGGCGCGTCCGGGCAGCGCGCCCTCCTTCGCCTCCAGCGTCTGCCGCCACCAGGTGTTGAGCGCGGCGAGTTTCGGCGGCAAGTCCGCAAAATCCGTCAGCGGGTGGAACTGGGTCACATTGTTCAGCATGGGCGATAGCCGGCCGCGCCCAGGCAGCCCGATGCGTCGCCCCGCGCGCGCTGCGACCAGAGCGTCCAGAGATCCTGCAGCCGCTCTTCCATCGCACCGCCCCGGGCAATCACGTCGCGGGCGCGGGTGCGCTCCGGCGTCACGTTTCGATTCTTGGCTCCTCCCTTCGCACCGATGCGGTCGCGCTGTGCCGCATCGGTCATCATCCGGCGGAGCGTTTCCAGCCGCGTCCCAAGATCGTCCCGCCGGGCGGCTGCCTCCGCATTGCTTTCCTCGCTATCGAGCGCGGTCTCAGCATCTTTCATGGCCGCGCCCGTCTCCTCGATGAAGGCGAGCGCGGCCGCATGGTCTTCGGCGCTCATCGGGGCAGGCCGCGCCAGGGCGCCGTCCGCGGTGAGCCATGCGCCCGAGGCAAGAAGGATAAGGACAATGCAAATCGCCTTGCGAAGCCCGAAAAACATATCGCCGCCTTTCTGCTCCCCGATTTCGCCATACCTGGCCATGCCAGGATGCCGGGGACAAGCTTTCCGCGAGAAATGCTCGCTGTCGAGGCCTGCAGCCTGCTGTACGCACATGAACCGCATTCGGCCCGTATCTGAACCGGCTTTGACGCTTCCCCGCAAGGCCAAAATGCCTAGACTGCGGCCATTCAAATTCACTGGAACCTGAGGCGAGACCCGATATGCCCGACACGACCGCCCCCGAAAAACGCTTCGATGATGAGGCCGGCAAGGATGGCCTCGGCCAGTCCCTCGGTATCGTCCGTACACTGTATATGGATGCGGAGCAGGGCCGCGCCGCCATAGAGGTCGAGGCCGAAATGCGCATGTGCCATTCGGGTGGCGTGGTGCAGGGCGGCTTCGTCACGGGCTGGATCGATGCCGCCATGGCGCGGGCTGCCATGTGCGTCACGAAATTCGAGCAGACGCCGATGTCGCTCGAAATAAAGGTCTCCTTCTTCGCGCCGGCAACGCCCGGCCGTCTCGTCGCCGAAGCCTGGATCGAGCGGCGCGGCCGCTCCACCATGTTCGTCGAGGGAAACCTGAAAAATGCCGAAGGCATCATCGTCGCCAAAGGTACATCCACGATCCGCATGATGCCGCTGATCGATATGAGCAGGAAGAAGTAGCTGCAGCGCCGGCATTTCAGCCTTCACTTTCACTCACACATTCTGTTGCATGAATACCACCATAGTGAAGGAAGGATGCATCTCATCCTCCTCCTCATAATTTCCACGAGCGAAAAGTGCCCGTGACGCAACGCTTTCTGCGATTGTGACGATAATCCGGCAAGAAAACGGCGCCACTTTTTCTTGCCACGGCGCAACAGCGGACCCATCTTCCCGGTTGAACTGCTGGGGGCTTCGTCAACTACGACAACGAGGCTACGAAATGAAAAAGACGACTCAAATTATATGCGCTGCCGGCCTTGCGATGGGGCTTGCAGGCTTTGCAACGGGCGCTTCGGCGCAGCAGGGCGATCTGCATCAGCGCGGCCTTTATGCCGGTGGCGGTCTCGGCTGGGGCTGGTCGGATCGCGACGACGACTGGAGCTGGCGTGGTCTTGCGGGCTGGCGCCTCAACGAATATCTGGCCGTGCAGGGCTTCTATGCGGATCTGCCGCCGATCTCGAACGGGCCTGTCAGCAAGAATCTCGAAACCTTCGGCGTCGAGGGCCTGGTCTCCTTTCCGCTGTCGCAGCATGTTGCGATCTACGGCAAGGCCGGTCTGCACAACTACAATGACTTCGGTTCGAGCCGCGATACGTCATGGCTCGGCGGTGCCGGCGCGGAGTTCGCTTTGGCGAGCAACTGGTCGGTCCGCACGGAATGGACGCATTACAACACCCGTACCGACAGCGTCGATGATATCGGCGTACAGCTGATCTACGGCTTCTGAGGCTACGCAGGTTTCAATGCATGAGCGGCCGCCCCTTCGCCGGGGCGGCCGTTTCATTTCCGGTCAGCTATTTGTATAGGCAGGCTTCCGCTTGCCGAGGAAGGCGGAAATTCCCTCTCGGAAGTCGTTTGTCTGTGCGCAGAGGATCTGGTTCCGGTCTTCCATCGCCACGGCCGCTTCCAGGCTTCCAGCATCGACCGACATGTTGAGGCATTCCTTCGTCAGCCGCAGGCCGAGCGGCGATGTGGTCAGCATCTCATCGATGTAAGGCGCAGCCGCGTCGTCGAGCTTTTCGTCCTCTACCACTTCGGAGACGAGGCCGACGCGCTCGGCGCGTTCCGCATTGATGAATCGGCCGGTCATCATCAGTTCGCTTGCAACCGACACGCCGACGAGCCGAGGCAGGAAATAGCTTACGCCGATATCGCAGGCGGAAAGGCCGATGCGGATGAAGGCCGCATTCATGCGCGCGCTCGTCCCCGCGATGCGGATATCGGAAGCAAGCGCCAGTGCGAAGCCTCCGCCACAGGCTGGCCCGTGAATGAGCGAGATGATCGCCTGCGGGCAGCGGCGCATGCGCATCACGATTTCGCTGATGCGGCGCTGCGCGACGAGGCCCGATTGCGGGCTGCCGCTTGTCGCGTCGGCATCCGGCCGGTTCGATCGTTCCTTGAGGTCGAGCCCGGCGCAGAAGGCGCGGCCCGAGCCTTTCAGCACGACGATGCGAACCGAATGATCCGTGTAGAGCCTGCCGAAATAATCCTGAAGCTCGTCCACGAGTTCAGGGTTCATCGCATTCAGCGCGTCCGGGCGGTTCAGCGTCACCCAGTCGACGGCGCCTTCCTTCTTCACAATGAGTGTCTTGTAGCTCATGGCAGCCCTCCCTCTTTTGAATTTGTTTGGAGAGAGCCTAGCGCCTGGCGACAGGCGTGCAACTGACGCAACGGCGCTCAGCCGATATGCGCTTCCATTTCCTGCTGGATCGCCAGCGGCAGATCGAGCCATCTGAGCGCCACCGCGCCGCCTGGATCGAGCCGCATCACTTCCGCCGCAAAGCGCAGCCGGCGCCGGTCTCCCGCCCAGTAGAGATGTCCGCTCAGAATATTGCCGATGGCGATCGCCTCGGCGAAGCCCTCGATACAGGCGCCGCCGGCCGACCAGTCGTGCGCGCGATGCTCATAGCCGCCGATCTCGACCATGAGCGGCGGCGAGGACGCGCGTGCGGCATGGCGCTCTTCGGGCATGTCGTTCCCGCGCAGATTTTCCAGCAATCTCGAGATCAGGGACATCGGCCTCCGGGGGTTTCCGGGCGCATCGGCTTTTGGCATCGGCAGCGGATTGTCGGCGCGACGGTGGCTGCCCGCAAGCAGTTATTCCGCTAGGTGTTAACGCATTCTTGCGACAGCGGATGACAGGGGGCCTTGCCTTGCGCTATAGCAGGCGGGTTTCGTCACATTGGCCGGAGCCATCATGTCCCAGAAAGAAGCCAAGCCTGTCATGATCGAGGTCGGTCCGGGCGAGCTCATCGACAAGATTACCATTCTGAATATCAAGTCGGAGCGCATGTCGGATGCGGCGAAGCTCGCCAATGTGCGCCATGAACTTGCGGTGCTCGAAGCATCGCGCAAGGCCAATCTTCAGGACAGTGCCGAGCTTCGCCGTCTTGAGGGCGATCTCAAGGCCGTCAATGAGGCGCTCTGGGTGATCGAGGACGATATCCGCCAATGCGAGGCCGACAAGGATTTCGGGCCGAAATTCATCGAGCTGGCGCGTTCGGTCTACAAGCAGAACGACAAGCGCGCGGCGATCAAGAAGGAGATCAATCTCCTGACAGGCTCCGCTATCGTCGAAGAAAAGTCCTATACCGAATTCGAGTGAGTGCCGATCAGGCGCATTGCTTCATCGTAAACACGATCGACGGACAGGTGGGTCAGGTCCGGCACTTCGATTGCGCCGAAATGCGCGCGGATGATGCCGGTGCGCTCTGCCGGCATGTGCGTTCCGAACAGGGCAAGCCCGGGTGTGCCGAGATGCGCGGCAAGGTGGCTAGGTCCCGTATCGTTGCCGATCACGAAGCGCGCGCGTTTCAGAATACCGGCAAGAGCGGTCCAGTTCGTCTTTTCGATGCAGATGCCGGGGATCGCTCTTGCGAGGTTCACCTCGTCCGGGCCCGGGGCCAGCACGATCTCGTGACCAGACGCGATCAGCTTTTCGGCAAGCGCCGCATAATGCGGCCAGCGCTTTTGCGGGTGGCGCAGCGAGCAGCCGGGAATCAGCACGATATAGGGCTTCGTCACGCCCGCCTGTTCGAGAAGCGTTGATACGTCGTCGGCCAGCCATGTTACATCCGGCGCCTGCGTATGGCGGAGGGTGAGCCCTGCATCGGCCAGCTGTCCGGCGAGCCTGTCGAGTGTGCGGATTTTTTTCGGGTTGTGGGCGCGGTGCGGGTGGCTGCAGCCCTTCGCCGTGCCCGACCATCGGCAATCCTTCAGCATCCAGCGAAAATAGAACGAAGTGCGCGGCGAGTTCTGCAGGTCATAGACCATGTCGAACTTGGCATCGCGCAGGCGGCGCCGCAGCGCCAGCATCCGGTCAAGCCGCCAGCGCGGCGCGCGCTCGTCCACCAGCACCTCGTCGAGATGCGGGCAGCGCTCCAGCATCGCGCGATAGGGGCGCATGGTGAGAATGGCGATGAAGGCATCGGGGTGATTTTCGCGAATGTCATGCAGCGCGCCCTCCGCCTGAATCACGTCGCCAAAGGCGCCATGCTTGATGACGAGAATGCGCCTTGCATCGGCGGCGAAGGCGGCGCTTTCGGCTTTGGTCATCGCGGCGCGCTTTCCGGTTTCATCAGAGGCGTCCACCGCGCCAGATCACGCGGCCAAGGATCTTTATCTTGCCGAGCGCCCCGGACTCAACCTCTTCGGCGGGGTATCGGGAGGCATTGTCGCTCGAGACGGTAATGCCGCCGTCGAGCCTTATCTGCAGCCGCCTGACCGTCAATGCGCCTCCGCTTGCGAAGATATAGACGCCATTGCCTCGCAATTTGGGCTCGGAGGTGTCGGCGAGCAGCAGGTCTCCGGGCGCTATCGAGGGCAGCATGGCGTCGTCGGCTGCTTCGACGGCCACGAGGTCGGCGGCATCCGTCTTGAGGTCGCGGCTGATGAAATCGCGGCGGAAGGAAAGCGTGTCGAGCATGGTGCGATCCTCGACGGTCATGCGCAGTCCGTCGTCCCCTTCGATCGCCCTGAGCGTCAGCTTCGGCACAAGGACATGACGCCCGTCCCCGCCGATTTCACCACGCCTGATCTCTCGCGTACCGAGTTCCGAAAAACCGGGGGCGGAGCGGCCGGGCGCGGCATCCTCGTGCCGCATCGTGCCTTCGCCGGTCAGAACCCAGTTGATGTCGAAGCCTTCGCCCGAGAGATGTGCGAGGACATGGGCATTGGGCGAGGCGTTTTCGAGTTCGTAGTTCTGCCAGGTAGTGCCGGAGACGCCGACTCGCCGGCCCATTTTCTTCTGCGAAAGACCAAGAAACTTGCGTATGCCGCCAAGGCGCGCTGAAACGCTCATTCGCCTCTCCAGGGGCAAAAGGCGTGCGCGGATTTCCGGCTGTTGCCAAGAGCCTTTGATTTGGCTGGGTCTTTTGGGAGCAATGGCCTGACCAAAAAGATTACGCCTGAATGCCAAGAAATCTTGTTTAATTATGCAAAGATATCTTTGTATCTTTTGCCTGGCGAATACCAACAAAGTTATATCAGTGGAGGCCGCGTTGCGCCAATCGATGCCGATCCCTGAAAAGCGCCCCTCGATCCATTCTGGCAAGTATCCAGCGTTTTCGAAGCCTGCTTCGGCAGGCCTGCATGTGCTTGTTGCTGGAAATAGTGGTGACCCCGGCGCGATTCGAACGCGCGACCCTCAGATTAGGAATCTGATGCTCTATCCTGCTGAGCTACGGGGCCTCCCGGCAATGCGGCGTAACAGCTGCGCAACCGCCTTGCGCCGCGCAACCTACGTCAGGTCAGCGGGAGCCGCAATCATCCGAAGTTCAACCGCCAATTATCATCCTTTGCCTTATGTGGCGGTTACGCCTAAATATGTACCTATACTCTTTAAGGTTGATTCTGGTTGTATGGGCGCACCTTCCGCACGCTTGAATTGTGGAATGCGCGGCGTTGGTCGCGTGGCAAGTCATTCGGCGCGCCGGGAGGGCAATTGAATGCGCATCCTGGTCACGGGGCATCAGCCGATATTCTGCGCGGGACTTTCGTCCATTGCGAACCGGATTTATCCCGGCTCCGATATCGTGCTTGGTGCGGTGCTTCATGCCGGCGCTCTTCCTTCAGCCGATGATTTTTCCCTGATCCTCGCCGATATAGGCAACCCGTCATCGCCCTCCGAGATTGATGCATTCGCCGAATTCGCCTCGCGGACGAGCGCCCGGATCGTCGTATTCAGCGATCGTGTGTCGCCGGGTTTTGTGCGGCATGTCATGGATCTTGGTATTGCCGGGTTCATTCCCAAGACGGTTGCGGTCGATCTTGCGGAGAGTGCGCTGCGGCTGGTCGAACTGGGTGGCCGCTATGTGCCCGACATTCTGCTGACGTCGCAGGCAGAGGGCTTTGCGGAGGCGCCCCAGTCCTTTTTTGCCGCAAGCCATCAGAAGCTCACGCCGCGCCAGCGCGAAGTGCTGCAGGAAATCGGCAAGGGCAAATCGAATCAGGAAATCGCGCAAGTGCTGGGCATTTCCATTGCCACGGTAAAGCTTCACGTGAATGCGATCCTGCAGGCGCTCGGCGTCCGCAATCGCACGGAGGCGGCAATCATTGCGTTGCGCGCACAGGAAGCACATCCAGAGGAGGGGTCCGCCTGATCGATCGGTTTGTCCGGCTGGCGGCTTCCCGGCCCTGGCGTTTGGCCGGGGTGCTTTTCATCGTCTTTTGTGTGCCTTCGTTCGTTGCTATTGCAGCGATCGGTCAGAGCGCCGAGCCTTCCGGAAATGATGCGATTGAAGCTCCGGCTCTTACCTCCGGCGATTGTTCGCTTCAGGCCGGAGAGGTAGTGCGCATTGCCGGCGTCGTCGATGGCGACACACTGTTGCTCGACGATGGCAGGGAAGTTCGGCTCAAGGGCATTCAGGCACCGAAACTACCGCTGGGCAGAAGCAATTTCACGGCATGGCCGCTTGCGGATGAGGCAAAGGCCCGGCTTGAGGAACTCGCCAATGGTGCCTCAGCGCAGCTTCGATATGGCGGCGCTCGCGGCGACCGGCATGGGCGCATCCTTGCGCATGTGTTCGTGCCGCAAGCGGGGCAGCGCGTGTGGCTTCAGCAGGCAATGCTCGATCAAGGTCTCGCGCGTGTCTACACCTTCAAGGACAATCGCGCCTGTGCGGCGTTGCTGCTCGAGGTGGAGCGCGGGGCGCGCGCGGCTCGGCGAGGCATCTGGTCCGAACCTTTCTACGCGATTCGGGGTGCGGCGGATGTCGACGGCCTCAACCGGCTTCTCGGCAGGTTCGAGATTGTGGAAGGCACCGTCCAATCGGCAGCCCTTGTTCGCGGCCGCCTCTATCTCAATTTCGGCGAGGATTATCGCAGCGACTTCACGGTGACAGTGGGCGAGCGCGACATCAGGATTTTCCTTCAGGACGGGCATTGGGCTAGCTTGTTCCAGGG
The DNA here is from genome assembly GCF_046297875.1 of Parvibaculum sp. Classification (GTDB taxonomy): domain Bacteria; phylum Pseudomonadota; class Alphaproteobacteria; order Parvibaculales; family Parvibaculaceae; genus Parvibaculum. Next base: position 1,329,470 of record NZ_JBKBHD010000001.1, read on the forward strand.
CGGCGAAGAGCGTTCACGTTCGCTGGAAGGGCTGAACGGGAAGACGGTTCGTGTGCGCGGCTGGCTTGCGCGGAACAACGGGCCGGAGATAGTGGTAACTCATCCCGAGCAGATCGAGTTCACAGGGAATCAGGACTGACGAACATGCCATTCCCGGCTGTCACAATGAAGCATTGCGGAACCTTGCTGCAGCCAACCATGCTGCGAAAGTACTTGCCATTCGCGGCGCTGATTGTGGCGGTCTGCCTCGGTGTTACTGGTTGCACGACAAATCCGGCGACCGGAGCGCGTCAGATCACGCCGATCATGTCGCCCACCGACGAAGCAAAGGCCGGTGCAGCAGCGCATCCCAAAATTCTCAAGGCCTATGGTGGTGCTTACAGCGACGAAAAACTGGGTGCCTATGTGACGGACGTAACGGCGAGGATCGTTCGCGCGACGAATCAGCCGGAAAGTCTCTATCGCGTCACCGTGCTCAACAGTCCCGTCGTCAATGCATTCGCGTTGCCCGGCGGCTATGTCTATGTGACGCGCGGGTTGATGTCGCTTGCGAACGACGAAGCCGAACTCGCAAGCGTCATTGGCCATGAGATTGGCCACGTGGCTGCGCGGCATTCAGCACAGCGTCACACCGCTGCAGTCGGCACTTCGGTGCTTGGCGCCGTACTCGGTGCGGTCGTGGGAAGCAGTGCCGTCAATCAGGTTCTCGGGCTTGGCAGCCAGGGACTGCTCGCTAGCTATTCGCGCGATCAGGAGTATGAGGCGGATCTTCTTGGTATCCGTTATCTCGTCAATGCCGGGTATGATCCCTTTGCTGCGGCCGATTTTCTTGGTTCGATGAACGCGAAACACTTGCTCGAGGCGAAGCTTCGCAACACGGCGCAGAGCAACTCGCAGACCAGCTGGCTCGCAAGTCATCCAGCAACGCCGGCGCGTATCGAGGCTGCCCTGGGTCATGCGCGTGATTCCGGTATCGGTCGCAGCGCCGGAGAGCGAAATCGCGATGTCTATCTTTCAGCTATCGACAACATGCTTTATGGCGACGATCCGGCAGAGGGCATCGTTCGGGACAACAGGTTCGTTCATCCCGAGCTTCGTTTTGCATTCGAAGCGCCCCCGGGTTTCGTCATCGTCAATGCGCCTTCGCAAGTCTCGATCCAGGGGCCGGATCGCACGATTGCCAAGTTCGACATGGGGAACAAGCCGGCCGGACAGGAGATTGGCGACTATCTCGCCAACAGCTGGGCGAGCGGCGTTCGGATAGGCAATGTCGAGCGCTTCAACGTCAATGGGATGAAGGCTGCGACCGCACCGGCCGTCATCGGCGACTACAATGCGCAGCTTATCGCAATCGAATTCGCGCCGGATCAGGTCAGCCGCTTTATTCTGGGCACATTGCCGCAGGCAGGCCAGAAATATGCACCTGCGCTTCGGGAAATGGTGATGAGCTTCAGGAAGATTTCTGCGACGGAGGCCAAGGCAGTGAAACCCTTGCGTCTGCGGATCATCACAGCGCGGCAAGGCGATACCGTCCTGTCGCTCGCACGGCGCATGATCTATTCCGATCATCAGGCCGAACGTTTCCGCGTTTTGAACGGCCTATCGGCTGGTGAAGGCGTGGTGGCCGGCGCGCGGTACAAGATCGTCACGGAATAGGCTCAGGCGAGGAGGCCCGCTTCCTCGGGATTGGGCACCTTCGCAAGAAGTGCGTCGCGCATCTTCTTCATGGCTGCGTGTTCAATCTGGCGGACGCGTTCCTTGGAAATGCCGAGCCTTTCGCCCAGCATTTCAAGCGTCACGGCGTCTTCGCGCAGGCGCCGTTCGCGAATGATCACCAGTTCGCGCTCGCTCAGCGTCTCGAGCGCACTTTCGATCCATTGCGTGCGCTTCTCGGTGTCATGCGCTTCCATCACTTCTTCGTCGGGCAGCGGCCGGTCGCAGGTGAGGAGATCCTGCCACTCGGCCATGTTCTCCGATGAGGCATCGCTGACAGGCGCGTTGAGCGAGCGGTCGCCGGCCATCAGGCGCGCATCGACCGCGGCGACATCCTTCGTGCCGACGCCAAGGCGCTCCGCGATGAAGATGCGATCATCCTCCGTCAGGTTCTGACGTGTACCATTGTCGATCAAGGCGCGCAGCCGGCGCAGATTGAAAAACAGAGACTTGTGCGCCGCCGTTGTGCCCGTGCGCACGATAGACCAGTTGCGCAGGATGTAGTCCTGGATCGCTGCGCGGATCCACCATGTCGCATAGGTCGAGAAGCGAACGCCGCGCTCCGGCTCGAAGCGCGCGGCCGCCTGCATCAGGCCGACATTGCCTTCCTGGACCAGATCGCCATAGGGAAGGCCGTAGTTGCGGAAGCGTGTGGCAAGCGAGATGACGAGGCGCATATAGGCGCGCGTCAGTTCATGCAGGGCGTGTTCGTCCCTGTCCTGCTTCCAGCGCCTGGCGAGCTCGAATTCGCGCACTTCGTCGAGAAGCGGCACGGTCATGGCCCGCTTCATGAATCTGCGATTGGCTCGTTGTGTCTCTGGAGTGTCCATGTGTATCACCCGTTCACTCCTCTTCCTACGCTGCGGGTCCGGTTTCGGACCACCGCTACGCGGCGGTTTTCTTTCGCGGTGTCCTCCCAAAAAAACCGATGAAACAGCGAAATGTTCCTTTCATTTCCGCTAGTTGATCGCAAAAGCGAAAAAGCCCGGCACGAGGCCGGGCTTTCCGTATCCTGCTGACAGAGCGGCTTATGCCGCTTCGCTGCTTGCCTCGTCGGGCTTGTCGGATTTTTCGCGCTTGGCCGTGCCCTGAAGGGCCTGTTCCACCCGCTCGATGGCTGCATCCTCGCCGATCCGCTCGACAGCCGCGACTTCGCGGGCCATGCGGTCGAGTGCGGCCTCATAGAGCTGACGTTCGGAATAGGACTGTTCCGGCTGACGCTCGGAACGATAGAGGTCGCGGACTACCTCGGCGATGGAGATCAGATCGCCGGAGTTGATCTTCGCTTCGTATTCCTGTGCGCGGCGGCTCCACATGGTGCGCTTGATGCGGGCGCGGCCACGCAGCGTTTCGATCGCGGAGTCGACGACGCCGGAGTCGGAAAGCTTGCGCATGCCGACAGCATTCGCCTTGTTGGTGGGAACGCGCAGCGTCATCTTTTCCTTGTCGAAATTGATGACAAAGAGTTCCAGCCGGTGGCCGGCTACTTCCTGTTCCTGGATTTCGAGAATCTGGCCCACGCCATGCGCGGGATAGACCACGAATTCCTTGGCCTTGAAGTTCGGCTTCGGCGCAGCGGGTTTCGCCGGTTCGGCCTTGGCCTTGGGCGCCTCGGGCTTTGCTGCTGCCGCGGGCTTCGGCGCCACGGCCTGTTTGGCCGGTGCCGGCTGTGCGGTCGCCTTGCTTGCCTTTTCGGCGCGGCTCCTGGCGGCGGCCATCAGCTTGCTTGCGGCATTGCTGGGGCGGGTGCCAAGTTTCTTTTCGGCAGCCGCCTTTGCGGCGGGTTTCTCGGCGGCGCTCTTGGCCGCCGGTTTTGCCGGAGCGGCTTTCGCCTTTGGCTTGGCGGCGGCCTTTGCCGCGGGTTTAGCGGCTTGCTTCGCCTTGGCCGGTGCTTTCGCCTTCGCAGCAGGCTTTGCTGCCGCCTTGGTCTTGGGCGCCGATTTCGTTGCCTTTGTCTTGGCAGGCGCCGCCTTGGCGGGCGTCTTCGCTGCCGGTTTCGCAGGCGCGGCCTTCGACTTTGCAGATGCCGATTTGGACTTGGGGGTCTTTGTCGTTTTGCTCGCCATCGTCTCTACCTGTACCCAGCCTTTCCCAATTTCAAAGGCCGGAAGAAGGACAAGAACCTTTCTCACCGGCTTCGCGTTATCAAATCCCGCCTGACCTTCGCCTGTTCGTTCATCCGGCCGCCAAAAGGATCAAGCCAAAACAAGGTTCCGGCCTTCAAACCCATTCGTCGCAAACGAGGACCGAACCCATCGAATGGCAACCAACCCTGCCTTGCGTGACAATCCGGGGCATAGAACCGGCAACAAGGAAGGCAACCCATGCGCATCGGGCGACAGATAAAACTTTCGGTCAGGTGCGCTTTCTGTTCGCGGGAATTCTCAGTGCGACATATATAGCACAGAAACCCCGCCGATGGAAGGCGGGGCACAAATAAGACAGTTAACACAGTGAGATAGGGCTATTTCCTCGCAGATTTCTGCGTCTTTTGCCCGTTCCAAGCCACCTGGAAAGCAGGTGGAAGAGGTCAATCCCCTTCGCCGGGTTCGGGGCTGAAATGCTCCTCGAACTTGCCGCTCACGCCCTGCCATTCGTCGGCATCGGCGGGCGGTTCCCGCTTTATGGTAATATTTGGCCATTTGGAGGCGTATTCGGTGTTGAGCTCCAGCCATTTCTCGAGGCCCGGTTCGGTATCCGGCTTGATCGCCTCGGCAGGGCATTCGGGCTCGCACACACCGCAATCGATGCATTCGTCCGGGTGGATGACCAGCATGTTCTCGCCCTCGTAGAAGCAGTCGACAGGGCAAACCTCCACGCAATCCATATATTTGCAGCGGATGCAGGCTTCGGTCACGATATAGGTCATCGCACTCTCCAGTGGTGCGGCGGGCCAATCCGCCAACACTAAGTTCGGGCCCGGACTTCTTTCAGTCTTTCCGGGGCGTAATTCCAAGCCGGGCCATGACGCGCTGGCGCGCCTCGCCCGATTGGCGGTCGGGAACGTATATCAGGCCCGCGACGCGCCGCAACAAGTTGGCTTCGTACTCGTCAAGAACGCCATCCGCATAGACGACCTCCCACATTTTCTCGATCAGCGCGACCCGCTCCTCTTCGCTATAGGCCTGCTTGATGGATTGCACCCAGCGATGCAGGTCGAGCGTCTCCGCTTCCTCTGTCGAGGCGGCTTCGATCAAGGCGTCGATTTCTGCGGGCGGGAGATCGAAGCTCTCGCTTGCGATCCGCTGGATCGTCTCCTTCTCCTCCGCGCCGAAATCCGCGTCGGATGTCGCGGCGCGAACCAGCAGGGCGACAACCGCAATCCGCAGATCCTGCGCCTCGTCGCGGTGGTCCTCGGCGGGCCCCAGCAGAAATGATTTGATGGCCGACAGCATTTGAATTTTACCTACATGATGTGGAAGAACGATTCAACAACGCAGAAAATTGTGAATTAGCCCTCGCCTTTCCAGGCGTCAATGTCGCGCCGGTCCTTCTTCGTTGGCCGGCCAGCGCCTGCAGGGCGTCTGGCTGTCAGCGTCTCGTCCGCAATTGTGGATGGAGTTGCATCGGGCGGGGATAAGTCCTCATAGAGGAGCCGCGCCTCGGGTGCAGGTCCGCGGCGGGTGCCGGGATCGAGAATTTTAACGACGCGAATATGAGGGCCGAGCGGAAAGGTGAGGATGTCGCCCGGCCGGACGAGACGGCTTGCCTTGGAAATGCGCTCGCCATTCACACGCAGCCGGCCGGTCTGGACGAAGGTGCTCGCAAGCGACCGGCTTTTCATGAAGCGTGCAAACCAAAGCCAGCGATCGACGCGTTGCCACGCCTGGCCGGCTCCAACTTCCATTTGATCAACTGGTCCGGTTGCGTTCTTTCAGCACGGCGAGTGCAGCGAAGGGTGAGTCCGGATCGGGCTCGCGGTCGCGCGGCTTCGGCTTGCTGAAGCTGTAATCGCGGGGCTTTTCATGCTTGCCGTCGCGTCGCGGCTTGCCGCCCTGGCGGTGCCTTGCTTCCTTGTTGCCGTCATCGCGTTTGCGGGCGTCCGGTTTGCCGCCATCCTTTTGCGGCTCGCCGTCGCGCCGTTCGCCGGCCTGCGCCTGTCCCTGGACCTGTCCATGGCCTTGAGGGCGGTTCCGTTCGCGGCGGGGTTTGCGGTTCGTTTCGCCGCCATGGCGGCGGCGCGAAGGGCGCCAGATTTCCATCTCGACGGGCTCGGCCGGGGCAGTTTCCGCGCCGGCTGTCGCGGCTTCGGCCGGTGCAGGTTCCACAACCGGTTCCGTCACCGTTTCGACAGATGCCTCCGGTTCGGAGGCCACTTCTTGCGATTCCGGCACGTCTGCCGTTTCTGGTGCGGGATCTTCTGCCGGGGCGGTGGTGGCGTCCGCTACTTCGGTCACTTTCATCACCGGGGCGTTTTCGGCAGGCACGGCGGCTGCCGGCTTTGGCGGCACCAGCTTTTCGACCTGAGAGCGATAGCCGAGACCGCGCAGGAGGCCCGCGAATTCCTCGCCCGAGCAGCCGACAAGCGACATCATGTCGGGCGTCACGATGAAGCCGCCATTATAGGCGCGCGAGGCAATGACAGGGCGGATGAGATCGGCGACACGCTCAAGCATGTCGAGCCGGACGGCGCGCGTGCCGCAGACGCGGAAACCGAGTGCGCCATAGAAGCCCTCCGGCACATTGGCTTCAGCCGGAACGGAGGTCAAGCCGGGCGCGGGAAGGGCGGGCAGGGCGGCGAATGGGTCTTCCACATCCTTGCGCGACAGAGCCCATAGAATGAGCTTCAGACGTGCAGGCGCGGGCTTCAGCAGGGCGGGCACAAAAATCGAATAGGCGCCGAAGCGGACGCCATGCTTGCGAAGCTGGCCACGCGCCGCCTGATCGAGCGTGCGAACGTCCTCGGCGACGGTTTCCCGCCCGAGCGCCCCGAGATTTTCGACAAGCTGGAAAGCGATACCGCGTGCAAGGCCTTCGATGTCGGTGGCATCGCGCAGCGCGACGAGCGGCGCCAGAACCTGCGTCACATGCATCTTCAGCCAGGCATCGAGCCGCGCCTGCACGGCTTCCCTGGCCGGGCCGTTCAACTGTTCGCCGGTAACGAGTTCCACTCGCGGCAGAAGTATATTGTCGCTGCCCTTGAGTTCGGCGACAGGATGGCCCGCCCAGACGACACGGCCATGCTCGGAAAGGGCAATATCGGCATCGGGCGCCGTTACCAGCCTTTGCGCGCGGGCTGCGATCTCCGAGGCAAGCGCCTGGTCGGCGGCAGCGCGGAGAACACGCGCCTGCTCGCCATCGGCGCGCGGATCGGGCACGAATACAAAACCTTCGAGATGGCCGGCATATTCGCCTTCGACCAGAACCTCGCCATCGCCGTTTACAGCCGCCATAAGTTCCTCGTTCTGGCGCAGACGTTTCATCAATACGCTGGTACGCCGGTCGACAAATCGCTGCGTCAATCGCTCGTGGAGCGCGTCAGACAGCCTATCCTCTATCTTACGCGCGCGCTCCTGCCAATGCGCAGGATTGTGAAGCCAATCGGCCCGGTTGGCTACATAGCTCCATGTCCGCATATGTGCGAGGCGTGTGGCGAGTATATCGATGTCGCCATCGGCCCGGTCGAGCTTGCCGATCTGGCGTTCCAGCCAGTCCTCGGGGATGCGTTCCGGCGTGTCGCCTGCCTTGTCCATCAGGAAGAGGTAGAGGCGGGTGAGAAGCGAAGCATGTTCGCTGGCAAGCGTCTTTCGGAAGTCTGGCACCTGCGCCACCTCCCAGAGCCGCCGGATCGCATGGGGCGAGCGCGCCAGTGCGGCAACTTCCGGTGTCCGGCTCATGCGCTCAAGCGCCTCCAGATCGTCGGCGGTTTGCGCGCGCATCAGACCGGCGCGGGCAGGCGGCGCTTCAAGGCTTTGGATCAGGGCGGGAATGTTCGCGAAATCGAGATGCGGGTTCCGCCACTGAAAGACGCGCTCGGGTTCGAACTGGTGGTTCTCGATGCGGGCGATGATGTCGTCCGGCAGGTTTGCTGCGTCGCCGGTCGTACCGAATGTCCCGTTATTCATGTAGCGGCCGGCGCGGCCGGCGATCTGGGCAAGCTCGGCAACACCCAGCGGGCGGTGCTGGTGCCCGTCGAATTTCTGCGTCGATGCGAAGGCGACATGGTCCACATCCATGTTGAGGCCCATGCCGATGGCATCGGTCGCGACTAGAAAGTCCACCTCGCCGGACTGATAGAGCGCGACCTGCGCATTGCGGGTGCGTGGGCTCAGGGCTCCCATGACAACCGCAGCGCCGCCGCGTTGACGGCGGATCAGCTCGGCGATCGCATAGACCTGATCAGCCGAAAAGGCGACGATCGCGGTGCGTCGCGGCAGGCGTGTGATCTTCTTCGGTCCCGTCCATGACAGTTCCGAAAAGCGTGGACGGTTTACGAAGCGCGTGTCCGGCAGCAGTTTCTGGATCAGGCTGCGTGCGGTCTCCGAGCCGAGCATCATGGTCTCGGAGCGACCGCGTGAGCGCAGCAGCCTGTCTGTGAAGGTGTGGCCACGTTCGCGGTCGGCCGCGAGCTGGATTTCGTCGACGGCGAGGAATTCGACTTCACGCTCGAGCGGCATTGCCTCGACCGTGCAGATGAAATAGCGCGCCGACTGGGGAAGGATTTTCTCCTCTCCCGTTATCAGGGCGACGGCGCGAGGGCCCTTCACCTTCACCACGCGGTCATAAACCTCGCGCGCAAGAAGGCGCAGCGGAAGCCCGATCATGCCGCTTTCGTGGCCCATCATCCGTTCGATGGCGAGATGCGTCTTGCCGGTATTCGTGGGGCCGAGAACGGCCGTGATGCGGCGGCGCTCGGCAATGCCGTCGCGCGCCTTGCCGTCCGGTGTCTGGAGGGGCGGGATACTCATGATCGAGGGCGCACCTTCCGCGTAATCCAGCCCCGGCGCAAGGGCGTCGGCGGTTAACCCTCAACAAATTAAGAACGGGAATATTGGGCGAACGAACCGGGTCCGAATCGGTGACCGCGCGATCTTCCGGCTTCGTTCACGGCTAAATCTTGTGTCTGGCCAACGGCTTAGGCAGACAAATCGTTAACGCGGATTTTTTGTCGCGCCTTCCCCAGCGTCGCCGCGCGTTGTCTGCGATGCGCTGCCGAGCCGCCCTTTATGAAACTGGACCGCTGTCTATAGTGTCCTCCACCGACATCGCAAAAACATCCTCAGGGCCGCTGCCGGAACCCGGAGGAGACAGGGAGGCTTCCATGGATTTCAGGATACCGAAGGAGATCACGGACTATCTCGCCGTGCTCGACGATTTCATCGAAAGGGAAATCAAGCCGCTGCAGGCGCAGGACGACAATGAGCGGTTTTTCGACCACCGCCGCGAACATGCCCGTACCGATTGGGACAATGAAGGATTGCCGCGCCACGACTGGGAAGCGCTGCTTGGCGAGATGCGCCGCCGCGCCGACAAGGCGGGTCATCTGCGCTTCGCGCTGCCGAAGGAATATGGCGGCAAGGACGGCAGCAATCTCGCCATGGCCGTGATCCGCGATCATCTGGCCGCGAAGGGCCTCGGGCTTCACAACGATCTTCAGAACGAAAGCTCGATTGTCGGCAATTTTCCGACCGTGCTGATGTTCCGCGACTTCGGCACGGAAGAGCAGAAGAAGAAATTCATCCAGGGTTCGCTCGATGGCTCGATCCGCGTTGCCTTCGGCCTCACCGAGCCGGATCACGGCTCGGATGCGACCTGGATGGAAACCTCTGCGAAGCGCGAAAAGCGCGATGGCGTCGACGGCTGGCTCATCAATGGCGAGAAGATGTGGAACACGGGTCTCCATGTCGCGACGCATGACTTCGTGTTTGCGCGCACCAGCGGCAAGGCTGGCGACGCGCTCGGTATCACCTGCTTCATCGTGCCGATGGATGCGCCGGGTGTGCAGATCGAGGAATATCTCTGGACCTTCAACATGCCGACGGACCATCCGCGCGTTTCATTCAAGAATGTCTGGGTGCCGGAAGGTTCCTATCTCGGCGATCCGGAGCGCGGCCTCGAACTTGCGCAGCATTTCGTGCATGAGAACCGCATCAGGCAGGCGGCGTCGGGCGTCGGCGCAGCGCAGTACTGCATCGAGCAGAGTGTTGCCTATGCCAAGCAGCGCAAGCCTTTCGGCAAGCCGCTTGCCTCCAACCAGGCGATCCAGTTCCCGCTGGTTGAAGCGCATACCGAATGCGAGATGATCCGCACCTTTATCTACAAGACGGCATGGGAAATGGATCAGATGTCGAAGCCCGATGTTGCGAAACATCTTTCAGACAGGGTTTCGATGTGCAACTACCGCGCGAACCGTCTCGTCTGCCAGGTGGCAGATCTCGCCATGCAGGTGCATGGTGCGATCGGCTATTCGCGGCACAAGCCTTTCGAGCATATCTATCGGCATCATCGCCGCTATCGCATCACCGAAGGTTCGGAAGAGATCCAGATGCGCAAGGTGGGCGGACACCTCTTCGGCTTCATTGGTTCGAACCGAGCAGCGAAGGCTGCCGAGTAGCAGAACGGCGCATCTCGCTGAATAAAGGGCCGTCACGCTCCGGGCGTGGCGGTCATTGCCGTTGTGTCCTGCCAGACGAGGCGCCAGCCGGGAAGCGTCATGGTGGCGGTCGTGCCATGGCCCAGCTCGCTGTGAAGGACGAAATCGCCGCCGTGCATTTCGATCAGGGATTTGGTGATGGGCAGGCCAAGGCCCGTGCCGCCATGCTGGCGGGCATTGGTATCGTCGACCTGTCCAAAGGGCTCCAGCACTTCCTGCAGCTTGTCGGCGGGAATACCGATGCCATTGTCTTTGACGGAAAGGCCGAGATCGCCCTGTCCATCGATGGCGACGGCAAGGTTGATCCGCCCTCCGACCGGCGTGAACTTGGAAGCATTCGACAGCAGGTTCAGCATCACCTGCCGCATGGCTCGCTGATCGGCCCTCAGAAGCGGCATCTCGTCGGGCAGCGCGAGCGTGATGGTTTGCTGCTTTTCGATGGTGCGAGCGCGCATCATCTCGATCGACCAGCGCAGCACGTCGGCGAAGTCGATTTCCTCCTCCTCGATGGCGTAGCGGCCGGCCTCGATTTTCGAAATGTCGAGAATGTCGTCGATCACGTTCAACAGGTGGCGGCCGCTGTCATGAATGTCGTTCGTGTACTCGATATATCGCTCGGTGCCGAGCGGGCCGAACATCTGCTGCCGCATGATCTCCGAAAAACCGATGATGGCATTGAGAGGCGTGCGGAGCTCGTGGCTCATGTTGGCGAGGAATTTCGTCTTGGCCCGGTTTGCGAGTTCGGCGGACTCGGTTGCGCGGCGCAGGTTTTCTTCCGAGCGCCGCCGCTCGATCGCGATGCTGCAAAGATGGGCGATACCTGCGAGGTAGTCGTTCTCCCAGGCACCCGGCTCCACGGCGGTTGGAAAGTAGAGCGCGAATGAACCGATCACGCTGCCATTGTGCGAAACGATAGGCTGGAACCAGAGCGACTGAATGCCTGCCTTGCGCATGTAGGAGGAGACGAAATCGCCATGCTCCCTGTCCTGCAGGTTGGTGACCACGATTCGGCTGGCCGACAGGGCTGCTTGACCGAAGAAACCTTCCTTCTGCCGCTTCCAGAACTCGCCGATCCAGCTTTCGAAGTCGTCGGGCAGGTTCGGTGCGGCACTCGTCACGAGATCTTTCGTGCCGTCGAGCAGAAAGACCGCAGCGCGCGCGCCGGGGTTCGTTTCCTCGGCGCCCAGCGCAAGTCTCGCCATCACTTCTGTCAGCGGTTCGCCCGTCGCGAGCGCCTGCAGAACCTGGAACTGGCTGCGCTGTTCGGTTTCCGCGCGCTTTCTGAGGGTGATGTCGCGCAGATTTATGACGTAACCGCGGACATTTTCATCACCCAGAAGATTTGTGAGTGTCGCTTCGATCCAGATCGTCGAGCCATTGTAGTTCGGCACGACAAGTTCATAGGTGCTGCTTGTCAGCCCGTTTCCCGACGATGAAGCGATGCCGAGAACTTCCTTGCGCTGCTCGTCGGTCAGGAAGGTCAGGCTGTTCATTCCGATCAGCGCGTCGGGTTCGAGTCCGAGTTTTGCGGCGGCCGGTGAGGCATACTGAACGATTGCATTTTCATCGGTCACCAGCACAACGTCGAAGGCGTTTTCCACGAGGGCACGAAAATGATGCTCGCGCCGCTTCAGCTGATCATTGGCTTCTTCCGCCTGACGGCGCGCTGCTTCCGAGACGTCGCGCGCATGACCGAGATCGCGAATGAGGTCGGCATTGCGCAAGCGAAGGTCGAGCGTCTCTGTGGCCGCCTTGCGCTGTTGCTGTGCAAGGCGAAGAAGGTAGAGATAGGTCGGTGTGCAGGCGATGCCGAGCGCAAGATAGGTGGTTTCGAAGGTTGAGATGCACATGCCGATGACGCCGGCCATGATGGGCAGGGTCACCGAAATGGTGATGGGCGTGATCTGGAATGCCGTCTGCGCCGCCATGACGACGTGGACGATGAAGATCATCAGAATGGCGAAGTTCTGAATGTCGCTGCCCGAATTCCAGAACAGCGGAAAGAGCCCGAGCCAGAAGATGTTCATCAGCCAGTAGCGCGTGGCTGTTGCGCGGATCCAGCCGTTTACGTGCTCCGGTTCGATGACCGCATCGAAATAGCGATGCTGGTAGAAATGATATTCGACATGGATGGCGACAATGACGAGCCACCAGACCGTGACGAGCCATGCCGGGGCCGCGGGCTCGAGTGTCAGGGCAAGCGCGGCGGTGACGACGGGGAAGAAGACCGGCAGCGCCCGGTATGAATGCATGATTGCGCTGAAGAGCTCGAGGCGAATGGCCGGGTCGCGGCTATCGGCTGGGCCGTCCGCTGCCAGAACCTGCTTCGTTTGCTCCTGGACGTTGCCCAGAGCCATGCCCTCTCTTTTGGTGCTCACATCCGGCATCGCGACAGGATCTCCTCCCCGAAAGGGACCCCGAGCCACATTCCGGTTTAAGCCAGCGCGGTAAAGTTTCCCTGAACGGAAAAGGCCCCCGTCATTCCTGACGGGGGCCTCGTTGCCGTTAACCTGCCGTTAACTCAGTAAGGGTCCGGAGCGGTGACGATTTCGGGCCTCTGAGCAGGTGGACGCCGTCCTTCAACGGCGCAACTGCGCAAGACATTCTGATCGGGTTCGGTGGTTGCGCTCCAGTAGCTCGGCACCCAGTTCACGGCGAGCTGTTCGGAGCGGGCATTTTCCTCGCTTGTCATGGCGCCGCGAAATTCCTCGGCAACGGAAAGGTCGGGCTGCACACCGAGCGCCAGCAGGCGGGCGTTGCGGCTGTAGAGGCGGGCCCATTTGGCGCCTTCGACGGCATTCTGGCTGACGCCTTCGCCGCGGAGATAGAGCAGCGCCAACTGCCTCTGGGCGTCTGCCCAGCCGGCATTGGCTGCGCGGCGGATCCATTCGGCGCCTTCGGCAGGATTGCCCGACGCGAGATAGCACTGCCCCAGCGCTGTCTGGGCACCCTCGTAGCCGTGGCCGCGATAGGCAAAGCAGGTGAGAACATTCAACGTGTCGTCGGTGCAATCTCCCGCCGCTGCGCGGCTGACGGCGCGCGCATAAAGCGTGCCCGACGGGTCTTGTTCGGCCAGTGTCGGGATCACCCGGCCCTCGGCATCGCGTTTGCGCGCCGCGCCGCCGCCGCTGCAGGCCGTGATCGCAATCGCCACGGCGCAAAGGATGACAAGGAGCCCGGCCCTCGAGCCAAATTGAATATTGCGTTCAGACATATTCCCTCGGTTTCCCCACTTTTGCGTTGCTTGCGGCGCTCCTGGCCCTGCCGGCCGATACTCTACCGGTCCGGACGGTTGAATGGCACCGCCAATATCCCCCGAATGAAATCCGCCGGAGGAAAAGACCTTTTCAGTAGTGCCGGAGGGCGGCTGCTGACGCAACGAAATTGCGGCATTGCGGGCCACTCCTTGGGGCGGTTTGACCCGGCTTGCCCCTTCCCGGATACTCCGCGCGATTTTTGGGGCCGGTCGCCCGCCATGATATGGTGAAGCGGTAAATCTGCCGGCAAATCCGAGAGTAGAGACGAGGCGATGGCGAACAAGAAGACGCTCAAGGACTGGGAAGCGGCGGTCGAAAAGCAGACCAAGGGGGCAGGTTCGTCCTCACTCGTCTGGAAAACGCCTGAAGGCATCGATGTGAAGCCGCTCTACACGGCCGAAGATCTTGAGCGCCTCTCGGCCGAAGGCTTCGACGCGAATACGCTGCCCGGCTTTGCGCCCTATACGCGCGGGCCGCAGGCGACGATGTATGTCGGCCGTCCCTGGACCATTCGTCAGTATGCCGGGTTCTCGACCGCGGAAGAATCGAATGCCTTTTACCGGCGTAACCTCGCGGCCGGTCAGAAGGGCCTCTCGGTCGCCTTCGACCTTGCGACGCATCGCGGCTATGACAGCGATCATCCCCGCGTCCTGGGCGATGTCGGCAAGGCCGGTGTTGCGATCGACAGCGTCGAGGACATGAAGATCCTCTTCGACCAGATCCCGCTCGACGACATGTCCGTGTCGATGACGATGAACGGCGCCGTCATTCCGATCCTCGCAAACTACATCGTGGCTGCCGGGGAGCAGGGTGTGACACCGGACAAGCTCGCCGGCACGATCCAGAACGATATCCTCAAAGAGTTCATGGTGCGGAATACCTATATCTATCCGCCCGAACCCTCGATGCGCATTATCTCGGACATCATCGGCTTCTGCTCGAAGCATATGCCGAAGTTCAACACAATCTCGATTTCCGGCTATCACATGCAGGAAGCGGGCGCGACTCAGGTGCAGGAGCTTGCATTCACGCTGGCCGACGGTCGCGAGTATGTGCGTGCGGCGCTTGCGGCGGGCCTCAATGTCGATGAGTTCGCGCCGCGTCTCTCCTTCTTCTTCGCTATCGGCATGAATTTCTTCATGGAGATTGCGAAGTTGCGTGCTGCGCGCATGCTCTGGTCGAAGATCATGTCGGAGTTCAATCCGAAGGATGCGAAGTCCTCAATGCTGCGGACGCATTGCCAGACATCGGGCGTGTCGCTGACGGAGCAGGATCCTTACAACAACGTCATCCGCACGACGATAGAGGCGATGGCGGCGGTGCTTGGCGGTACGCAGTCGCTGCACACCAATGCGCTTGACGAAGCGATCGCGCTGCCAACGGATTTCTCGGCCCGTATCGCGCGCAACACGCAGCTCGTTATCCAGCACGAAACCGGCATCACCAATGTGATCGATCCGATGGGCGGCTCCTATTACATGGAAAGCCTCACCCATTCGCTGGCGAGCGAAGCCTGGAAGCTGATCGAGGAAGTGGAAGAGTTGGGCGGCATGACGAAGGCCGTCGAAAGCGGCATGCCCAAACTGAAGATCGAAGAGGCAGCGGCCCGCAAGCAGGCGCGGATCGACCGTGGCGAGGAAGTGATCGTCGGCGTCAACAAGTACCGGCTGCCAAAGGAAGACCAGCTCGATATTCTCGATATCGACAATGCGAAAGTGCGCGAGGCGCAGATCGCGCGGTTGAAGAAGATCCGCGCGACACGCGACGATGCGAAGTGCAAGGCCGCATTGAAGGCGCTCACGGAAGGTGCGCGCGGCAAGGGCAATCTGCTGGCGCTTGCGGTCGATGCCGCGCGCGCGAGGGCCACCGTCGGTGAAATTTCGGATGCAATGGAAGAGGTCTTCGGGCGGCATCGCGCCGAGATCAAGTCGATCTCCGGCGTTTATGCCCAGGCCTATGAAGGCGATGAGGGCTTCATGCAAATTTCAAAGGAAATTGAAGCGTTTGCCGAAGCAGAAGGCCGCCGCCCGCGTATTCTGGTGGTGAAGATGGGGCAGGACGGACATGACCGCGGCGCCAAGGTGATCGCCACCGCCTTTGCCGATCTCGGCTTCGATGTCGATGTCGGCCCGCTGTTCCAGACGCCTGAGGAAGCGGCACGCGACGCGATCGAAAACGACGTTCACGTGATCGGCATTTCGAGCCTTGCGGCGGGTCACAAGACGCTTGTGCCGGCGCTTGCCCAGGCGCTGAAAGACGAAGGCGCAGACGATATTCTCATCATCTGCGGCGGCGTGATTCCCCAGCAGGATTACGACTTCCTGAAGAAGGCTGGTGCTTCCGCCATTTTTGGTCCGGGTACGAATATTCCGGCTGCGGCGAGCGAGATTCTGGCGCTTATCCGCGAAAAACGGAGTCAGGCGGCGTGATTGCCCGTATTTTCGGCACGAGCCGGATGTGCCCATAAATTGAACTTCTCTGCGTCAAAAGATCGCTGACACCCGGTTGTTCTTGCAACCGGGTGTTTGCTCACCTATTTCCGGCGCGAACATTCGGCCAAAGAGCCGATCGGCAATTGCACGCGTGCGGTTCAACGATCTCCGAACCCCGCCTATGGGCATTGCCTGGCATGCCTCGCCCTCCCGAAGAGGAAACCGGGAATACGTGGCTGCTTGATTGGAACCAACAAGCGAGAGATCTCTGGAGGTGCCATGAGCGCCGGAGAAGGTATTGCGCGTCCGCGCCAGCGTCTTGCCGAGCTGGAAGAGGCGGCATCGAACGATCCGAACGAAAAGCAGCGCGTCTATTACGCGATGCTGGCGGCACGGCTTGAGTCGCTTCTGGACGAGATCGAAGAGTCGGGCACGGCGAAGGATGACGAACTCGTCGTCCGTCTGCGCGCGCTTCATGCGGAAGTCGCGCCGAAGGCCAAAGTGAAATCCAATCGCGCGTGAGCCGCGTTCCTATTTCATTGCGGTCTCGATCTTTCCGTCTTTCGGCTGCGTTTCATGATGCAGCCTCACCACGTCCATGACGGCGGCACCGATCGGGGTTCTCACCTGAATGCGCACGGGGATGTAGATATCCTCGCCATCAAGCGCGGCAAGCCAGATCCGCGTGTTGTCGCGCTGCTGCAGCATCGTCGTGAAACTGCCCTGCTTCATTCCGGTGCGCGGCATGACGCGCACGGTACAGACGACGGCGTCGCCGCTGTAACCGTTGCCGCGCGTCGTGATCTGGCTGTCCTGCTCATAGTCCAGATGGAGATCGTAGCGCCGTTTGCCGTCGAACACGGGGATGCGCCGGTTGCACGGGTTGCCGGTGCTCACTACCGGAAGCAGGAGCGCGCTCACCGGATCGAGCGCATCGCGGCGCTCGAAAGGCAGAATGTTGGCGACATCGTTTTCGGGGGGATCGAAGACCGGTGTCGGCACACCTGCTGCGTCGTAGGTGATCTCGCGTTCCTTGATCTTGCCCTTCTCGTCCGAGCGGAAGGCAAAGCGCGCCGGCCGGAGCTTTTCGTCGGTCAGGCTTCCCTCGCTCGTCATGTCCCACTGGGCATTGTAGAAACGTGCGGGCATGCCTGAGACGCCGAGATTGCTCTGGACGAGATAGGTGCCTTCTTCGAGCGTTGCATTTATCGAGCCTTCGGCAGCCATGAAGCCGCCGATATAGATCGTGTAGTCGGCGACGATGTTCGGCTTCGCCGCCGGGTCGACTACCGGCGGATGATTGGCGGCAACGGTATTGCCCGCAGCAAGGGACAAGGCGAGGCCCAGTGCGGCCGTTCCAGCGGCTATGAAATTTCTCGCGGACATGTGGCGTCACCTCGCTGTTTCAGCGTTCTACAGGCAGCTATCCTCGCGAGAGGCGCCTGAACGGCGGATGAACGGCATGTTCCGCGGCGTCAGGCAGCGCGAAGGCTGGACGGACCCTGTCGGGCCAAGTATGCAACTGGAGCCATGAGCAGAACAGAGGAAAAGCAGGCAGAGCGCCGCGCCTATAGCCGGGAACTCCCGGATGCGGCGGCGCTTGCCCAGGGCATCAGGGACGGCAGCCGGACGGCGCTCGCCCGCGCCATCACGCTTGTCGAGTCATCGCGCGCGGACCATCAGGACATCGCCCAGAAGCTGCTGGCGGAGCTTTTGCCCCAAACAGGCAAGGCAGTGCGGCTTGGCCTGTCGGGTGCGCCAGGCGTCGGAAAATCGACCTTTACAGAGGCTTTTGGGCAGTATCTGACCGGTCTGGGCCTCAAGATTGCGGTTCTTGCCATCGATCCCTCTTCGGCGCGGACCGGCGGCTCGATCCTTGGCGACAAGACACGCATGGAACTCCTTGCGCGCAATCCCAATGCCTTTATCCGGCCCTCGCCCTCGGGTGGAACGCTGGGTGGTGTGGCGCGGCGGACGCGGGAAGCCATGCTGCTCACCGAGGCAGCCGGATACGATGTGGTGATTATCGAGACCGTTGGCGTCGGCCAGTCCGAAACGGCGGTCGCCGATATGGTCGACATGTTCGTGCTGCTGCTGTCGCCGGGCGGGGGCGATGAGTTGCAGGGCATCAAGCGCGGGATTATGGAACTTGCAGACCTTATCGTGGTCAACAAGGCCGATGGCGACCTTATCCCCGCTGCCCGCCGCGCCCAGATCGAGTACAAGACGGCGCTTCACCTGATGAGGCCCAAGAATGCCGTCTGGACGGCCCATGTGCTGCTTGCCTCGGCCATCAAGGGAGAAGGCCTGGCGGAAGTTTGGCAGGCGGCGAGCGACTATCACGAGGCGCTCAAGGGCGCGGGCGAGCTCGACCGGCTGCGGGCCGCGCAGGCGCGGGCCTGGATGTGGACGGAGATTCGGGAGGGTCTTTTCGCCGCCCTCAAGGCGGATGAGCGGGCAAAGCGCCTCCTCCCGGTGATCGAGGCCGACGTTGCGGAAGGCAGGGCAACGCCGACCGCCGCCGCCCGGCGCCTGCTGAAGCTTATCCTCAATCCGGGAAATGAGGGCTGAAAGGGGGGATTCGGGCCTTGACGGGTCATGCCCGGCCTTTTATACGTGCGCGCCTGTCCGGATTGCGCGGATTTCGCGGCAGTCCCCATGAATTTTTGAAGGAAATCGTCTATGTCCCGCCGCTGCGAACTCTCCGGCAAAGCCGTGATGTCGGGCAACAATGTGAGCCACGCCAACCGCAAGACTCGGCGCCGGTTCCTCCCGAATCTGTGCCAGGTGACGCTGATCAGCGACGCCCTTGGCCGTCAGGTCAGCCTGCGCGTTACCGCGCATGCGCTGCGCTCGGTCGAGCATAATGGCGGTCTCGATCCGTTCCTGCTCAAGGCCTCGGACGACCAGCTCTCCGCACGGGCGCTGAAGCTGAAGCGCGAAATTGCGAAGGCACAGTCCGCTGCGGCCTGACATCTGCCTGAAAGCATCTGAAAAGGGCGGCTTCGAGCCGCCTTTTTTATTGTCTGCGTTTACCGAAATCATCGAATCCCGACCGGTGGGCTTTCGAGCGGGCCCCGGCCCCGCTAGACTTCGCGCGTCGCGTAGCCGGGGGCTTGTGAATGCTTGATAGAGGGGTCGATCGAATTCCGGTCAGCCGGCCAGGGATTTTTTCGAGATTCGTAACCGCGCTTGTCCGGCTCATTGTGCCGGTATTGGCGCTCACCGGCACTTTCGCGCTCGTTTATTCCCTGCGCGATGTTCCTGTGCCGGAACTCGCCATTCTCGCGGACATCGATCCCGTCTTCGATCCATCGGCGTGGATGAACTGGGGCTATCTTGTCCTGCCACTCGTCTTCTTCGTGCTGAATCTTACGAGCCGCCGCTATGGCGCGGCGCTCACGCTGACCGCATCTCTCATCGCATGGCTTACAATTGCGGGCGGGATCATCTGGCTGATCCATGCCGAAGTCATCGAGGATTTCGAAGCTGTATTTGCAAGCTATTCGCTGGCCGGATCGTTTCTCGGCGCCATCGCTTTTGCGCAGCTTGTGAATATTCTGCTGTTCGACTGGCTTCGCGGTATCCCGTGGTGGAAAGCGCCCTTCTGGGCGGCGCTTGTGGGCGGGCTTGCCTTTTCCATCGTGTTCAACACGCGGCCGGCGCATGTCTGGGACATGGCGCTAGGCGGACGCCTCGTTGTCGAAGCGGGTCTCCATCTCAGCTGGGCTCTCGCGCAGCTTCTTCCGACTTATCTGCTGCGTTCGGCAGTACGTCCGCTTCCGGGGTTCGGGGGAGCCTGACCTCATTGCCGCCGGTCTGCTCCGCGCCTGCATCCTTCGGCAAGCGGAACATCAGCAAAAGCGTTCGTTGCAGCCGATTGAAGTTGTCGTCCGAGATAACATAAAGCAGCAGATCACCATTCTCGTCCTCGCGGACGGCGAGGCCTTCCATATTATCGATCGAATATCGCTGGCCGACATTCACAAGCACCTCGCCGTCGATCACCTGACCCGGCTCGACGTCGTCCGCTGCAATGCGCCGCATCTGCATGCCAACGCCGCCCAGCACGGAGTAGCGCCGCTCCAGCAACAGAATGTCGCCGTTGGGCAGACGCGCCATATCGGTCGGCTTGAAAGGGTCATGCGGCTTGACGCCGAACCAGGAAATGTCACGGCCATCTGCAATGAAGCCGCGGATATTGCCGCGCGGATCCAGCGTGTCTTCCGTGATGGCGAGAATACGGGGTGCGCCGCCATCGGTCGCCGGAGGCAGGAGCTCGATCGATTCCAGGCCGCCATTGGAATTGAGACGCCCGAAATGCCGCTGTGTCAGCAGCTGCTCGGGAACAGCCTCCGCGCCCGATCGTGCAAGGTCGTAGCGCCAGATGCGGTGCGCTCTCTCGAAGCTCACATATGCCTGGCCAATCAGCGAATCCGACGCGCCAGTGTCGACAACGAGTCCCTCTGCATCGCCCAGCGTCTTGTTGCCGGAAATCGGATTTCCGTCGAGCCCCAGCATCGGCGCCATGCGCGCCTCCGCGATGCCGGAGAGGCGGCCGCGCTCGTCGTAGAGAATGATGGCCGTGAGCCAGTGGCCGGTATCCGACACGGAAAGAAGTGTCGACCCGTCGGAGCTCACAGCAAGCCCCGACCAGCCGCCGAAATCCTTGTCGGACGAAGATATCTCGATACCGCCGGCCCAGTGCAGTTCACCGGTCCGGGTTTCACTTCGATCCTCGGGGTTCCAGAGTACCGCTCGTGACGAAACCTCGATATTGCGCGTTGCGCCCCATGCCGCGGGAGTGATTGCGAGCAGGACAATCGCGAGGCTGCCAGCCGCGAATGCTTTCGTGGCGCGATACGCAATACTCAACTCGATCTCCCCTGTGTTGAAAGGCAGCTCTCTTCCGCCGCCTCCTGCGGGGCATCATATCGGCGTGCGCCTGTTGTACAAGGGATGGCGCTCTCGGCCTGCTGCCGTCACCGGTGCCGGTCAAGACCGAGTGCGCTCCGCCTGAGCCAGCGTCCGATCATCATGAGAGAAACGGCGGCAAGGCCGGCTGCAAGCCCGAGCCAGATTCCGGTTCCCTCGAGTTCCATCGGGAAAGCCAGAAACACCCCCGCGCTGAGGCCGATAATCCAGTAGCCGATGGCCGCGTAGATCATCGGCACGCGCGTATCCTGCATGCCGCGCAGCATGCCGGCGGCGATCACCTGCGCACCGTCGAAGACCTGGAAGAGCGCAGCAACCGCGAGGAAAGATACGGCAAGGCGGATGACATCCGCGTTTTCAGGCTTGCCTGCATCGAGGAAGACCCCGATCAGGAATTGAGGGAAGAGGATCATCACAAGCGCCATCGCCGCCATGAAGGCGACACCCATGACAAAAGGCGTCCAGCCCGCGCGTGTGATCGCCTCGCGGTCGCCTGCGCCGAATGCGAGACCAACACGCACCGTGACGGCCTGCGAGAAGCCGAGCGGGATCATGAAGGTAATGGCCGCAATCTGCAGCGCGATCGAATGGGCGGCAAGCGCCGATGCACCGAAGAGGCCCATCAGAAGCACGGCGGCATTGAAGACGAGAACCTCGAATGCGAGCGTCATCCCGATGGGCAGTCCGAGCCGCCAGATGTCGCGATAGCGCGCCCAGTCGGTGCGCCAGAAACGGCCGAAGATGTGATAGCGGCGGAAGCGGCGGTCGAGTGATACCACAAGACCAAGTGCCGAGAGCATGAAGATGCCCGTCAGCACACTGCCAAGACCTGCACCTTGCAGGCCTAGGGCGGGCGCACCGAGATTTCCAAACATCAGGCACCAGTTCGCGAAGGCGTTTACGGGTATCGCGAGAAAGCTGATGACGAAGGCCCATCGTGGCCGTTCAAGCGCCGAGATGAAGATGCGCAAGACCACATAGACAAAGGCCGGCAGCAGTGCCCATTGCAGGGCGCGCGTGTAGTCGGCAGCAAGGGCTGCGAGAGCGGGCTCCTGCCCGAGAAAGACGAGAAGGGGCTCGGTGTTCCAGAGCACTGCCCAGAACGGCAGGCAGAGCGTTGCGCCGGCCCAGATGGCCTGGCGGATCGTCCGGCGCACTTCGCGCACGGCATGGCGGCGCCGGCCGAGCTCGGAGGCGGCCAGCGGCGCGGCTGCCGTGACGAGGCCGATGCCGAAGATCATCATGGCAAAATAGAGGTTCGAGCCGAGGGCGCCCGCCGCCAGCGATTCCGGCCCGAGCCAGCCCATCATGATGACGTCGGTCGCGTTGATCGCCACCTGGGAGAGGTTCATCGCGATCAGCGGCAGGGCGAGCGAAAGCGTCGCCCGGATCTCGGAAGTCCAGAGGCGCCGGTCCCATCCTGTTGTTGCGCGCGAGGCGAACATTGCAGCCATTCCATGCGGCAGAAGAAAAGCCGCGCAGAATATTCGCGTAGCGATAAAGCTCAAGCGTTCTTTTCATCGTTCCGCATCCGGTCGCTTCGCGCGCAGCCGGGCAATGAGCGGGAAGGGCAGATAGGCGAGGAAGATCACCACCACGGCAACGATCAGGCCGTGCGGGTCCCAGAGCTGCATGGCAAGGCCCGAAAGCGGCGCGCCGACCAGCGCGCCGGTGCCCCACATGGCTGTCGTGAAGGCGCTGGCGCCTGCAAGCTCCGAACCCCGGAAGCGTTCGCCGACCAGCACCATGCCGAGCGTGAAAATGCCATTGGCCAGGCCGACAACGAGAAAGAGTGCAATGGCGGTTGCGATGAAGCCCGGCATCGCGAAGGGCAGCAGGATATAGCCCGCGACGGTCGCGAGAACGAGGCCGATCAGCAGGTTCATCCGGTTCACCTTGTCGGCGACGACGCCCACAACGGGCTGCATCAGGATCGCACCGAGCGAGGCGATGGTGAGGAGCAGGAGGCTTGTCTGCTCGATCATCCCGGAGCGGATTGCGTAGATCGGGAAGAATGTGACGAGCGATTCCTCCGCTGCGGCGTAGAAGAAATTGGCGAGCAGTGCCGCAGGCGCAATCCAGATCAGGCGCCACATGGGCGCCGACTTCTCGGAGGCCTCGAAGTGATTGCGGCTGCGGTCCGCCGTGACGACGACAGCGGCGGCGGCGACCATGAGCCCGCCACCGAGGAAGAAGGGTTCGACGCCGGTGCCGATGAGAACAAGCATGGTCGGGCCGAGCGCAAAGCCTGCCGCCGCCGAAGCGCCATAGATGCCGACGATGCGGCCGCGGCGTTCCTCATGCGCGAGTGCGTTGATCCAGGCTTCGCTCGTTGCCCAGAGCAGCGTGCCCGCGCTGCCCAGCAGGAAGCGGAGAGGGAACCAGGCATAGAGATTGGCGAAGAGACCCATCAACAGGAATGAAATACCCGCCAGCAGCAATCCGAAGATCATGACATTGGCGGGGCCGAAGCGGCGCATGATGCGCGGCGCGAGCGGCGAGATGAAGAAGACAGGCGCGGCCTGCGCAGCCGTCGATAGGCCGATCATGCCGGGCTCCACACCCTGACGCGCCAGAATGATTGCCGTCAGCGGGAAGGCGATGCCCATCGAAAGGTTCACCATGCCCATCGACACGATGGCAGCTGCAAGGCTCCGTTTGTGGCGGGGCTGAACCGGGGAAAGCAGGGAGGCGGGCTCGGTCATGGTGTGCATCCTGATGGGGCAGAAAATAAATAATCTATTTCGTTTATAAAAAGAAGGCCGCCGAGACTTTCCTCTAACTGTTTGATTTTACACCGCTATTTAACAAGCGATAGAGTTGATAAATTGACAGGCCGTGGCAGAATAATTCCATGCACGATACGGCAGACCGCATTCTCCAGATTCTGAAACGCAATGGCGCCCGGACGGCGGACCAGCTTGGCGAGGCGCTCGCCATGACTGGCATGGGCGCGCGGCGCCACCTCGACAGGCTTGTGCGCGATGGGCTGGTGCGTGGCTTCGACCGTGTGGAGGGTGTAGGGCGGCCCCGGAAATTCTGGACGCTGACGGAAAGGGGGCATCTGCGCTTCCCCGATGCTCATGCCGAGCTTACGGCGAAACTGATCGGCGATGTGCGCCGTCTCTTCGGCGAGGAAGGGCTCGACAGGCTCATCGCCGAGCGCGAGCGCGACATGCGGCTTGGCTACGAAGCGGCGCTGACAGAAAAAACGAATCTTGAAGAGAGGGTAGAGGCGCTCGCCGCATTGCGTACGCGGGAAGGCTACATGGCTCGTGCAGAACGGGACGAAGACGCGATGCTGCTCATCGAGGATCACTGTCCGATCTGCGCGGCGGCGGCGGCCTGCCAGAATTTCTGCCGCTCCGAGCTTTCGATATTCCGCATGGTGCTCGGGCAGGACGTGACTGTGGAGCGAACGGAATATCTGCTTGAGGGCGGCAGGCGTTGCGCCTACCGGATTCGCGAGGCCGGGAACAAGGCCTAACGGACCGCCTTTGCTGCGCCGCGTGCCGACAGGGGGCGTTTGCGCGATTCCTGGCCGCGCGCCTTCATCTGGCCGGGACGAAGCGTTGCCTCGTCGTCGAAGAGTTCGGCGAGCTTTTCCGTCATGGCGCCGCCCAGCTGCTCCGCATCGACGATCGTCACGGCGCGGCGGTAATAGCGCGTCACGTCATGACCGATGCCGATGGCGATGAGTTCGACGGGCGAGCGCGTTTCGATCTGCTCGATGACGCTGCGCAGATGCTTTTCGAGATAGTTGCCGGCATTCACCGATAGCGTCGAATCATCCACCGGCGCGCCGTCCGAAATCACCATCAGAATGCGGCGCTGTTCGGGACGGCCGAGCAGGCGGTTATGCGCCCAGATCAGCGCCTCGCCGTCGATATTTTCTTTCAGGAGGCCCTCGCGCATCATCAGGCCGAGATTGCGCCGCGCGCGGCGCCAGGGGCTGTCTGCGGATTTGTAGATGATGTGGCGAAGGTCGTTCAGGCGGCCGGGCTGAGCCGGCTTGCCGTCCGCAAGCCAGCGCTCGCGCGACTGGCCGCCCTTCCAGGCGCGCGTCGTGAAGCCCAGAATTTCCACCTTCACGCTGCAGCGCTCCAGGGTGCGCGCGAGAATATCCGCGCACATGGCGGCGACCGTGATCGGGCGGCCACGCATCGAGCCCGAATTGTCGAGCAGGAGCGTCACCACCGTGTCGCGGAAATTCATGTCGTGCTCGACCTTGAAGGCGAGCGGTTGCATCGGATCGACCACGGCGCGGGTGAGGCGCGCGGCATCGAGGATGCCTTCCTCGAGATCGAATTCCCAGGTGCGGTTCTGCTGCGCGAGCAGGCGGCGCTGCAGCTTGTTGGCCAGCCGCGAGACGACGCCCTGCATCTGCTGCAATTGCTGATCGAGATATTGCCGCAGCCGAGTCAGCTCTTCGATGTCGCACAGGTCTTCCGCCGCGATCACCTCGTCGAATTGCGGCGTGAAAATCTTGTAGGCGGGCTGGCGGTTCCTGTCGTCGCCCTGCTGGTTCGGGCGCCAGGGCTGATTGCCGTCGCTCGTCTCGTCCGTGTCGCCATCCATCGGCGCGTCGTCGGATTCGATCTCGACGGTCTGCTCGTCGCCTTCTTCGCCTTCGCCTTCGGAATATTCGACCTGTTCGGCGGAGGCACCGTCGGGCTGTTCGGCCTCGCCGGACTGGCTTTCATCCGAACTTTGTTCGCTGTCGCCGTCCTGGTCCTCGGCGTCGTCGGAGGACTGGTCGGGCGCCTCGCCCAGCTCGTCGCCCATGTCGAGATCGACGAGAATATCGCGGGTGGCGCGCGCGAAAGCTGCCTGATCCTCGATCAGATCTTGCAGACGCTCGAGATCGTTCCCCGCCTTTTCCTCGATCCAGGGGCGCCATTGTTCGACGAGCTTCGTTGCGGAGGGCGGCGGTGCCTCGCCAGTCAGCCGTTCGCGTACGATCATCGCGACGGCTTCTGCAAGTGGCGCTTCCTCGCGCGAGGTAATGCGGTCATAGCCGCGCGCTGCGTAGCGCTGCTCAAGCGCAGCGGTGAGGTTCTGCGCCATGCCGGACATCTGGTTGGCGCCGATCGCCTCGCAGCGCGCCTGTTCCACGGCATCGAAGACGGCAAGCGCATTGCCGCCTTCCGGCTGCAGGCTTGCGTTCAGCTTTTCGTCGTGATGGGCAAGGCGCAACGCATAGGCGTCCGACACGCCGCGCACCTGTGCCACTTCTTCCGGCGGAAGCGTGCGGCTCGGCATGGGTAGCCGCGCGCGCAGGCCGCGAAGACCCGGCGCTTCCGTTCCGAAGGTGACGTTGAGCTCCGGTTGCTCCGCAATCGTGCGCATGGTGAGGCTCAGCGCACGCTTGAACGGCTCGACGGGGCTTTCCTTGGACTTCATGCGATGCCGAACCGCCCTTGCGGGGCGGCCTCACTCGATTGTCAGGCGACCTTGATGTTTGCCGCCGAGTCAGGGAGATCCTGACCGAAGCAGCGCTGGTAGAACTCGGCCACAGTGGCGCGCTCGAGTTCGTCGCACTTGTTGAGGAAGGTGACGCGGAAGGCGAAGCCGACATCGCCGCCGAAGATGCGCGCATTTTCAGCCCAGGTGAGCACGGTGCGCGGGCTCATGACGGTGGAGATGTCGCCATTGATGAAGGCCGAGCGGGTCAGGTCGGCAACGCGAACCATCGCATTGATGGATTTCCGGCCTTCTTCCGTGTCGTAGCTCTTAAGCTTCGACAGCATGATGTTCACTTCATCGGCATGCGGCAGGTAGTTCAGCACGGTCACGATGTTCCAGCGGTCCATCTGGCCCTGGTTGATCTGCTGCGTGCCGTGATAGAGGCCAGACGTGTCGCCGAGGCCGACCGTGTTCGCCGTCGCGAAGAGGCGGAAGGCCGGGTGAGGGCGGATCACGCGGTTCTGATCGAGCAGCGTCAGCTTGCCCGAGGCTTCGAGCACACGCTGGATCACGAACATAACGTCCGGGCGGCCGGCGTCGTATTCGTCGAAGACCAGGGCGACCGGGTGCTGCAGCGCCCAGGGCAGGATGCCTTCACGGAACTCGGTGACCTGCTTGCCTTCCTTCAGGACGATGGCGTCCTTGCCGACGAGATCGATGCGGCTGATATGGCTGTCGAGGTTGATGCGGATGCAGGGCCAGTTGAGGCGCGTCGCCACCTGCTCGACATGGGTCGACTTGCCTGTGCCGTGATAGCCCTGAACGATGACGCGGCGGTTATAGGCAAAGCCCGCAAGCAGCGCGATCGTCGTGTCCTTGTCGAACAGGTAGTCGGGGTCGAAATCGGGCACGTATTCGTTCGGCTCCGAAAAGGCCGGAACTTCCATATCGATGTCGATCTTGAAGACCTCACGGACATTGACCTTCTTGTCCGGGAGATTTTGCGACATGCCGTTTCTTGCTTCGAAGCTCATTCTAGGCCTACTTCCGTACTTATGAGGTTCAGCGCCGGCTCATGGTTCCGGCTCCGCGAATAGTCATCCGGCCGCAGTCTGCCGGGCCTTGTACCGCCCGGCCGGGCGAGTAGCTGGCCTGCCTTTGCCGCCGCCGCTTATGAGCAGTAGCCGCTTTTGCGGAGGTAATCGTAGGCCTGAATGACCTTGCGCAGACGCTCCTCGGCAGACCTGTCCCCGCCATTGGCGTCCGGGTGGTGCCTTTTTACAAGTTCCTTATACCGTGCCTTGATCTCATTCAAGGTTGCGGACGCGGGCAAGTCCAATGTGTCGAGCGCCTGTTGCTCCAAAACACGAGGCTTACGCCGCGTTTCCCGCGCCTCCGGCTGTTCTCTCTCCGGCCCCTCGTCAAAAACGCCAAAGCTGTCGCGAAAAGGCGAACCTTGCCGGAGCCGCGAGGCGAAAGGCGACCCGAAAGCCGCCTTGGCGGCGTTCACGCCGAGGCCCCAGGTCGGCCGGTGGCCGGTCAGCGCATCGCGCTGGAAGCTGGCCACATCCTCGTCGCTCATGCCCTTGAAGAAGTCATAGTTCTGATTGAACTCGCGAATATGGCCCTCGCAAAACCAGCTGTACTGGGCGGATGAGCCGGAATCGAGCGGATTCGCAGATGACGGGGCATTGGCGCGGGGCGCCCGGAACTTGCCCTGTTCGCGGCAGCCGGCCCATTCGCAGCGCTTCGGTGTCTCTTCGCGCACCATTCGGCGGATATGGGGGGGCTGTTCCACGCCGCGCTGCTTGCGCGGGGCGATCCGGATGGAATCAAAATATTTCGACGTCAGTTTCACGGTCAAATTATGGGTTGGCTCAGGGTCCAAAACAAGGAAGCATGGCCGCCTTCAGGTTAAGGAACAGCGTAGCGGAATTGGCCATGCAGGTCGCGGAGACAATCAGACGCAAGCTCGAACAGGCACTCGCGCCCGAAAGGCTTGAAATTGTCGATGAATCGCATCTCCACAAGGGACATGCCGGTCACCGGCCGGAAGGCGAAACCCATTTCAGGGTGACGGTCGTTTCATCGGGATTTTCCGGGCGCTCCCGCGTCGAGCGGCAACGGCTCATCACGGCGGCGTTGCATGAGGAGATCGGCAATCCGATCCATGCGCTCTCGATGAAGACGCTCACGCCCGAAGAGGCTGCCGCCGCATCCGGGTGACTTCTACTCCGCGGCGCCGCGTTTCTTCTGCAGGTGGCGGTCCGGCGAGACGCGTAATTGCGCCACCTGATTGCGATGCCGCCGCAGGACTTCGAACCGGAAGCCGTGAAACGTGAAAGTCTGTCCGATTTCGGGGATGGCGCGTGCTTCGTGAATGACGAGGCCGGCTATGGTCGTTGCCTCGTCATCGGGAAGGCTCCAGTCAAAGGCCCGGTTGAGATCGCGTATCGGCACCGAACCATTGACGACGACGCTGCCATCCGGCTGTGCGCGGACGCCGGCGACTTCCACATCATGCTCGTCGGATATTTCGCCGACGATCTCCTCGAGAATGTCCTCAAGCGTGATGAGGCCCATCAGCACGCCATACTCATCCACGACAAGGGCAAAATGCGATTTCTGTTTGAGGAAGGCATTTAGCTGATCCTGCGCCGGCGTTGTGTCGGGCACGAACCAGGGCTTGAAGGCGAGGTTCAGAATGTCGATCGCGTCTGGCTGCCAGTTCGCACCCGCAAGCGCGCGGAGCAGGTCGCGTGCGTGGAGCACGCCAATGATGTTTTCCTGCTGGTCGCGCCATAGCGGGATGCGCGTGTGCGGACTTGCAATTGCCTGAGCGATGATTTCCGAGTTCGGCTGTCCCGCATCGATCATGGCGATGTTCTTGCGGTGAACCATGATATCGCTGACTTCAAGATCGCGCAGATCGAGAATCCCGCCAAGCATGTCGCGGTCGATCTTGACCACGCTGCCTTCATGATGATGCAGGTTGATTGCGCCGCGCAGCTCTTCGTGCGGAGACAGGACATGCTGCGTGTCGTCGACATTCAGGCCGAAGATCCGGAAGGCATGCCGGACGATGAACTGTACGGCAGCGGTGATCGGTGCAAAGACGAGAATGATGAGGCGCAGCGGCTGCGACACCGCGAGCGCGACGCGATCCGTATTGGTGATAGCAAATGTCTTTGGTGCGACTTCCGCGAACACGAGCACCACGGCTGTCATGACGAGCGTCGCATAGACCACGCCTGCATCGCCGAAGACCGCCAGGAAAAGGCTCGTCGCAAGGGCGGAGGCAAGAATATTGACCAGGTTGTTGCCGAGCAGGATGGCTCCGATCAGCCGTTCGCGGTCGTCGGTGAGGCGCAGGACGATGCGTGCTCTGCCGTTGCCTTCCTCGGCAAGGCGGTGCATCCGAGCGCGCGAAGCCGCTGTCAGCGCCGTTTCCGAGCCTGAAAAGAATGCTGAGAGGACAAGCAAAAGAACGATAGCGCCAAGAATGGCGCCGAGACCCAGCGAAACCATGGTCAGGCGGGCTCCCTCTCCCGCAGAAGTTCACGCAGAGCGCCCGGATCGACGTCGCGCGTGACGAAAGCCTCGCCGATGCTGCGGGCGAGGATGAAGGTGAGTTTGCCGTCGACGACTTTCTTGTCCTGGCCCATCAGCGAGATGAGCGTATCCGCATCCGGCAACCCGCCGGGCACGTCCGACAGGCGAAAGGGCAGTCCGGCGCGTTCGAGATGCTTGCGCACGCGTATTGCGTCCTGCCCGGGGCAAAGGCCGAGCCGGGCCGAAAGCTCGAAGGCAAGCGCCATGCCTATTGCGACGCCTTCGCCATGTACGAGGCGGTCCGAGAAGCCGGTCGCCGCCTCCAGCGCATGGCCGAAGGTATGTCCGAGATTGAGAAGGGCACGCACGCCGCCCTCGCGCTCATCGGCGGCAACCGTTGCGGCCTTTACCTCGCAGCTTTTTACGATGGCATGGATGCGAGCATCGATATCGCCCTGTTTCAATTTGTCGAGATTTGCCTCAAGCCAGCCGAAGAAGTCGCGGTCGCCGATCAGGCCGTATTTTACGACCTCGGCATAGCCCGCGAGGAATTCCCGCATCGGCAGCGTTTCGAGTGCATCGGTGTCGGCGAGCACGAGACGCGGCTGATGGAAGGCGCCAGCGAGGTTCTTGCCATGCTTCGTGTTGATGCCGGTCTTGCCGCCGACGGAACTGTCGACCTGGGAGAGAAGCGTAGTCGGAATTTGCGCGAAATCGACGCCACGCCGCAGGATCGAGGCTGCAAAGCCGGTCAGATCGCCAATGACGCCGCCACCCAGCGCAATGACGAGATCGCCGCGCTCGATGCTTTCGCCGAGCAGCCATTCCGTGAGCCGCTCGAGTTCGGCAAAGGACTTTGTGCCTTCGCCCTGCGGCAGCACAATGGCGGAGTGACGTATGCCCGCTGCATCGAGGCTTTTTTCGAGCGCGGGCAGGTGCAGTTTCGCAACTGCCACGTCCGTCACGATGGCGACGCGCTGGCGCCTCAGAAGCGGCTTCAGATGCGTGGCGGCATTTGCGATGAGGCCGCGGCCGACCAGAATGTCGTATTTCCGGTCGCCGAGATCGACAATCACCTTGCGTGTGGCGTCAGTCATTTTCCTGTCCGGCGCGTACTGCGCGGAACTCCTTGAGCTTGTCGATAATCTCCTCGACCACCGCTTCGTGCGGCCCTTCGAGGCTTTCGATCGTTATGTCGGCTTGTGAATAGACGGGATAGCGCTCGTCGATCAGCCGTTTCATCGTTACGCGCGGGTCGCCGTTCTGGAGGAGCGGGCGGTCGCCGCGCTTGCCGACCCGCTTCATCAGCGTGTCGAGATCGGCCTTGAGCCAGATGGAAATGCCGCGCGCGGCGATGTTCGCGCGAGTCGCCGAATCCATGAAAGCGCCGCCGCCGGTCGCAAGAACCTGGGGTGCACCGGCCAGCAGCCGTGCAATCACCCGGCGCTCGCCCGCCCGGAAAGCGGCTTCGCCGCGCCGCTCGAAAATTTCCGGGATGGTTTCGCCTGCCGCGTCTTCTATTTCGGCATCGGCGTCCACGAATGCAAGATCAAGGCGCTTGGCAAGCCGGCGGCCAACGGTGGTCTTGCCTGCGCCCATAAGACCCACCAGCACGACCCAGCGGGCGGAAAGAGGCACGGGTGAGAGCGTTTCGACCGGTTCCGCGTCCGCAATCATGGCTTCGTTGTCGCTCCTTGTGACCGCCCGGCGCGGCTGCCGTTCTGGTGGTCTTAACCTTGTTGGCCTACTCTCCGGCCCGATTTCCGCAGGCAAGGTGGGTATCGTAACCAATTGTCGTCGGGGTTGCAGCCTTGCCGGGACTGTAGATAAGCCTTTTAAGGCTCTCCCGTCGCGCCCAAATTTTGCCGCAAGCGGGCCCTAAAGCTCATCTTCTGTCCCGGCGGCTTGTATCCGAAGGGTCTCATGAAGGCCCCAAAAGAGGAAAAATCATGAGCCGAGCTTCAAGCTTTCTCGTTATCGCTTTTCTCGTCGTGGCGGTATTCGCGGGCGGGCTTTTCTATCTGGACCGGGCCGTCGCGCCTGAAATCCAGTCAGTGGAGAAGGTTCTCCCGAATGACCAGTTTGCGCGCTAGGCCGGGCGGGCGGTCCCTCGCCGCCGGATTTGCGCTGGCAGCGTCGGTTTCGCTTGCCAGCGGTCCGCTTGCCGCCCAGGAGGCAAATGTTCTCCAGGCGCCTGCAGGTATGGCGCCTGTGGAGGCGGTATCTCAGGAATCGGCTGCGTACGGCGCCGGCCCGCAACGTATCGTGCCTCCCGGCTATGGCGCGACGCTGCCTGGCTCCGCCGTGCCGGATGCTGTCGAGCCTCAGGGCCCGTCCCAGTTCTTCCCGGCCGGTGCGGCGGCGAGCGAGCCGAGCGTTCGCGTGCTCAGCGCGGTCCCCGGGCAACGCAACACGAGTATCGAAATCGGTTCGCTGACAGGTGTAGGCGCTGCGACCTCGGGGCTCATCAGCCAGCAGCAGGGCGGCTTCGGCACGGATATGTGGCAGGGTGCCTCGCGCACGGATATCGACACTTATCTCGCCCGTTTGCCCGTGCCCGGCGCATCGCCGGTGATAAACGATCTGGCGCGCCGCTTGCTGCTGACAGGTGCGCAGCCGCCTTCGGGGGCAGGGAGCGGCATCACCCTGCTTGCGACACGGATCGATCGCCTGATTGCCGCCGGCCACACGCAGGCCGCTGTCGAACTTGCCGGGTCGGCAGGGCAGGAACGCCCGCCACTCGTCGCGGCGGGGCTTGCGCGAGCTGCGCTCGCCCAGTCGAACGAGCAGCTTGCCTGCGATGCCTTGAAGGATATTCCGCCCGGCCGCGACCCGGCCCATGACGCGATGTCGGCCTTTTCGGTGAAGCTCAGTGCCTATTGCCAGATCGCTGCGGGAAACCCGGAGATCGCAAGCCTGACGCTCGACCTCGCACGGGAAGAGGGCATGGACGATGCGCTCTTCTATTCGCTGGCGAGCGAAGCGGCGGTTGGCATCGTGCTCCGGGCGCCCGAGCCGAACGGCCTCAGCATCATGAACTTCGCCTTCTACAAGCTTGCGGGCCGCGAGCTTCCGAAAGATGCCGTCGACATTGCCGAGCCCGCCCTGTTGCCTGCATTTCTGGAAGACGCATCCCTTTCCGCCGAAGCGAAGGTCGCTGCCGCCGAGCGCGCCGCCACCTATGGCCTGATAGATGGCCGCGATCTTGCTGCGGCCTATCGCAAGCCGAGCTTCACGCCGGAGCAGATGGCCGGGCTTCTCACCTCCGACATACCGGAGCCGTCGCCGCTTCGCCGGGCCATGATTTTCCAGGCGATCGGCAATGCGGTGGCCGCCGACGATCGAATGCGGCTTTTCCGCCTTGCCTTCGCTACAGCCGAATCCGCCGGGCTCTATTTCCCAACGGTCGAGGTACTCTATCCCGATCTTGAGCGGCTCGTGCCGTCGGAGGCGTTGAAGCCGCTGGCGCCTGCCGCCGCGCGCGCTTTCATCGCGCTTGGCGAGCGGTCCAAGGCTCAGGAATGGCTCGCGCTGATGGGTTCGGGCGGACAGATGCTAGGCCGCGACATGCGCGAGCTTGAAGGGTTGCTGCGAATTTCGGGCGGATCGACTCAAGGCTTCGACAGTGCGAAAGTCTCGTCCGAAATCGCCAGTGATCTGAAGTCCGGTGTGGCGCAGACGCGAGCCTATGCGGCAAGCGAGGCGATGCTGCTTGAAGCGCTTGGCTTCCAGCTCGATCCTTCGGTTTGGGACGCGTTGCTCGACGCGCGCGGCGCGCTTTCCGGCCAGGTGCCGCCGGAGGCGCTTCTGAACCAGCTCAACGTGGCGAGCCAGAAGGGCACCGTCGGCGAGACGGTCATGCTTGCAATCGAAGTCATCGGAACGAAAGGCGCGGGCGCGGTGCATCCGCGCGCAGCGGCACAGGCCGTGTCCAGTCTCAGGACGATCAATCTCGAGAGCGAGGCGCGGCGTCTCGCGCTCGAGGCGCTCATGGCGCGCAGCAGCGCAGGGCGCGGTTGAGTCAAACAGGTGAGTTGAATGGTAAAAGAGTCCCGGACGCAGGGTCATCACATCGATGCCTTTCTTGAAATGCTGAGTGCCGAGCGAGGCGCTGCGCGCAATACGCTCGACGCCTATGAGCGCGATCTGAAGGACTTTGCCGGGTTTCTTTCAACGCGCGACCGCGCGCTCGACGCGGCAACGGCGCGCGATATCCGGGACTATCTCGAAGGTTTGACGGCGCAGGGGCTGTCGGCGTCGACGGCAGCACGGCGCCTGTCTGCCCTTCGCCAGTTTCACGGCTTCCTCTTTGCCGAAGCCATCCGCAAGGACGATCCCTGCGGTTCGATCGAAGGTCCGCGCCGTGCGCGGCCCTTGCCGAAGACGCTGACGGTCGAGGAGGTCGATGCGCTGCTCGCGGCTTCACGTCTCGCCGAAGACGGGCGCACGCAGGAAGAAGCCGTGCTCGCCTACAAGCGAGCAAGGCTCGTTTGCCTGATGGAAGTTCTCTATGCGACGGGGCTTCGTGTGTCCGAGCTTGTCGGTCTGCCGCTGACAGCTGTGCGCGGCGAGGAGCGCTTCCTGGCGGTGAGTGGCAAGGGCGGGCGCGAACGGCTTGTGCCGCTGTCCGAGACGGCACGGGAAGCCATCGACGCCTATCTGCCGCTCAGGACCATCCGTCTTGGCGATCATGTGTCGCCCTGGCTCTTTCCATCGCGCGGCCGGCAGGGCCATCTCACGCGCCACCGTTTCGCGCAACTGCTGAAGGATCTAGCGGTTGCCGCCGGGCTCGACCCGGCATGCGTCTCGCCGCATACGTTGCGCCATGCCTTTGCAAGCCATCTGCTTGCAAATGGCGCAGACCTTCGCGCCGTGCAGCAGATGCTCGGCCATGCCGATATCTCGACCACGCAGATCTATACGCATGTGCTGGACGAGCGGTTGAAGGAACTGGTGCAGACGCACCATCCGCTCGCGAAGAAGGGCAAGGTGTCCTGAGCTAGCGGATGTGCCTGAGCTTGTCCGGGTTCCGGATCGCATAGATCGTTGCGATGCGCCCGCCCGCGATTCCGAATGTTATGACGGTGTCGAGCTGACCGTTCAGCGTGAGCAGAAAGCCGGGCTCGCCATTGACGATGGCCGGGCGGGTTTTCAGCAAGCCTTGCGACTTCGCCGCGATGCCAAGCAGAAAGCGGCTGACATTTCTCGACCCATAGAGCGGGTTCAGCGCGGCGAGTACCTTGCCGCCGCCGTCGGAATAGAAGACGACATCGTCGCTCATGCAGTCGATCAGCGCTTGCGGGTCTGCCGCCGCGATCGCGTTCTCAAGAGCCGAGGCCAGACGGCGATGCTCGCTTGCATTGGTATCGAACCGCGGATGCGCCTCCTTCACACGCTTGCGGGCACGGCTCACCGTCTGGCGGCAGGCGGCTTCCGATTTGCCAAGCAGGGCCGCCAGCTCGCCATAGCCATAGTCGAAAGCATCATGCAGCAGGAAGGCGGCGCGCTCCTCCGGTGCAAGGCGCTCCAGCATGTGGAGAAGGGCCATCGAAATCTCGTCGGCAAGCGCGAGGCGTTCCTCCGGCGATGAATCCGCGGTGCCGGCCACTTCGACGATGGGTTCGGGGAGCCAGGGGCCGACATAGATTTCGCGCCGCGCACGGGCGCTGCGCAACTGATCGATTGCGAGGCGCGCGACCGCGGTTACAAGCCAGGCTTCCGGATTTCGAATTTCGTCGCGGCCTGCATTCCGCCAGCGCAACCAGGCTTCCTGAACCACGTCTTCGGCATCGGCAACGGAACCGAGGATGCGGTAGGCGGCCTTGAACGCACGCGCGCGATGGCGCTCGAATATCGCGTCGTCCGAAGCCGCCCGTGTTTCCGCGCTGGTCATGCCGCCTCCCTCGGACGCGCTATGGCCGTTTCACCGCCGATCACCACGCGCTGGCAGGACTGAGCATAGCCCATGGCGCGCTTCAGCGTGGGGTAGGAGCGCGTATTGGCAACCACAAAGGCGATTTCGGCAAGCCCGGCCTTGCCCCAGCGGCGTTCGACCTCAGGGCGCAGACCTTCGGCTGCGATGTCGCGGGTCGCGACCGCATGGGCAAATTCATAGGCGAGCCGGTTGTCGTCGCTCAGGTCTTCGATGGCGCCGGTCGCTGCCGCGCGGATGACAGCGGGAGAAATGCCGGCCTTCAGCGAAAGGTTCACGGAAATCTGCACGCAAGGGCCGCAATCCTCGGCGCGGACGGCGGCAATGCCTGCAACGCTGTAGACTTCCGGCGGCAGCGCCTTCGAGTAGTGGTAGAGCGACGACGCGAAAGCGAAGCGCCAGAAAACGCCTGGCGAACCGGCATAGATATCGCGCATGTAGTTCGCGCTCTGGCCGGTGAGCTTTTCCTGCATGGCGATCAGGCGGCGGGCGATAAATCCGAACATGATGTTTTCCTTTCGATGGGGCGGTGTGGACGATCAGCGATGCGCAGGCGCGCACCACCAGGCGAGAGCGGCGGAGATGAAGGGCGGCAGGAAGACGCCGGGCAAATCCAGGAGGATGTGTTCGGCGGGAAGGCGCGCGGCGGCGATGTCCCAGACATGGAGCAGGCCATGCAGCGCGAGATAGAGCGTGACGCCGCCAAGGAGCGGCTGGGCGGCGGCGGGCCAACGGATCGCCGCCACGGTCATCAGGCCGATGGTGAGATAGGCGAGGCCGATATCGCGGACGAAGTGGACGTTATATGGGCCGGTATTGCTGACGCCGTCGATGCTTTGGTACCAGCCGGCCGGGTCGGTCAGCATCCAGAGGGCGTTGCCGAGCCAGAGCATGGCCCAGAGGCCCAATGCGGCCATTTTGAACGGGGAAAGGCGGGCCGGGGCCAGCGTAAAGGTCGTCATGGATCACTCCTGAAGGTTCGAGCCTGCCTTCAAGACGACACGGGACCGGGATTTGTGACAGGGCGTCGGGGAAGCGCGGGAATCCGCCGTTTACCGCGTCTGAACCCGCCGGTTGACAAGGGCGCGGGGCCGGGCCAGTGTGCCGCGCACTTGCAAATGACGGGTCTGTTACAGGCCTGTTCGCCGGCCCCGCTCGAGGCGGCCGTCGGGAGCTGCCGGAGCACGATGCATACCTACCTCGATTTCGAGAAACCGATAGCGGAACTGGAAGGCAAGGTGCAGGAGCTGCGGCTTCTGGCACAGGAGGACCCGTCGGTCAGCATCGGCGACGAGGTTTCCAAGCTCGAAACCAAGGCATCGCAACTCCTTCAGGATACTTATTCGTCGCTCACGCCCTGGCAGAAGGTCCAGGTGGCGCGTCATCCGGCGCGGCCGCACTTTTTGGACTATGTCGAGCGCATGGTCGAGGATTTCACACCGCTTGCGGGCGACCGGGTTTATGGCGAGGACGCGGCAATCGTCGGTGGTATTGGCCGCTTCCGGGGCCGTTCGGCAATCTTCATCGGCCATGAGAAGGGCTCGGATACCAAGAGCCGCATCAAGCATAATTTCGGCATGGCGAAACCCGAGGGCTACCGCAAGGCGATCCGTCTGATGGATATGGCCGAGCGGTTCAGGATTCCGGTTGTGACGCTTGTCGACACGTCCGGCGCCTATCCGGGCATGGAAAGCGAAGAACGCAGCGTCGCCGAAGCGATCGCGCGCTCGACCGACCGCTGTCTCTCGCTTGGTGTGCCGCTGGTTTCCGTCGTGATCGGCGAGGGCGGCTCGGGCGGTGCGGTGGCGCTTGCCTGCGGCAACCGGGTGCTGATGCTTGAACATTCGGTCTACAGCGTTATTTCGCCCGAAGGCGCTTCGTCCATTCTGTGGCGCAGTTCCGACAAGGCCAAAGACGCCGCGACCGCCATGAAAATCACGGCGCAGCATCTCCATGAGCTTGGCGTGATCGACCGTGTGTTGCCGGAGCCCATCGGCGGGGCGCATCGCGAGCGCAACCAGATGATCAAGGAAACGGGCGACGCGATTGCCGAGGAGCTCAAGGGTCTCGAGAAGCTCGATACGGATTCGCTTCGCCGGACGCGGCGCGAGAAGTTCCTCGCAATGGGGCGCCTCGGGCTTTCCTGAGCCGCTTTTCTGTCCTCGAGGCCGATTCACCTCTCGTTAAGCATGACTGCCTAGAAAGGAACCGATCGCTCCGGTTCTTCTCGCGGCAGGAAATGCGTCATGCTCGCCGAACCCGATGTATTGCAGACCGCCGGTGCCCGGACATTCTTCGGCTACTGGGACAGTTTGCCGAAGAGGGAATTCGTCCCCGACCGGAGCGAATTCAGCCCCGGACGGATTGCGGCGCTGATGCCGGCCGTCACCATTCTTGAAGTCGTTTCGGAAGACTTGATCCTGCAGCGTCTCACGGGCACCGCGATTTGCCGGGCGCTCGGCTTCGATCCGACAGGCGGCAATGCGCTCGACATGATGTTGCCGCAGGTCCGGCCCGACTATCTCAATCTCATCAGGAAGCAGATATCGACGCCTTGCGGGCGATGGAATCTCATTCGCAGCCGCCGTGACAATCTCATTGACCGCGTTGAAGTGCTCACCCTGCCCATGCGGCATGCGCCGACGGGACACTGGATGATCCTTTCCTATTTCGGCACCGTTGAATCGATCGCCTACGATCCGGGGCCCTATGAAATTCTCGCTTATGAGAATACGAGCTGGATCGACATAGGGGCGGGCATTCCGCGCTGATCCGGTTCAGGTCCAGATGAGAAGGATCATCGGCACCGCAACAATCGTCACCACGATTTCGAGCGGCAGGCCGAGCCGCCAGTAATCCGAAAACTTGTATCCGCCCGGCCCCATGACCAGTGTATTCGACTGATGCCCGATCGGCGTCAGGAAGGAACAGCTTGCACCGATCGCGACCGTCATGAGGAAGGCATCGGGATTGACGTCGAGGGCCTGAGCGATGGCGATAGAGATCGGCGCCATGATGAGCGCCGTCGCTGCATTGTTGATGACGTCGGTAATGGCCATCGTTGTGACGAGAAGCAGAGCGATCAGCGCCCAGAGAGGCAAGGTACCTGCCAGGCCGACGATGCTTTCGGCGATCAGCCTGTCGGCGCCGGTGTTCTGCAAGGCCAGTCCCACCGGAATCATCGCACCGAGCAGCACGACGATCGGCCAGTCGATATGCCTGTAGAGGTCGCGCAGCGGCAAAATACCGGTCAGCAGATAAAGAACGATGGCGCCCAGAAAGGCGACCGCAATCGGGACGACGCCGCCCATCGAAAGTGCGATGGCGCCGGCGAAGATTGCAAAGGCGGTGCCGAGCTTGCGCGGACTTCCAAGGCGCAGGCCGCGTTCGGGCAGCGGCAGGAGGCCAAGTTCGGCCGAAAGCGCGGGGTCCTGTTCCTCGCTCGTCTGCAGCAGAAGAACGTCGCCGGTCTGGAAGCGGACATTGTGCAGGCGTCCGCCGATGGGCTCGCCCTGCCGCGCGACAGCGAAGAGATTGTAGCGGCCCTGCGACAGGCGCACGAGCGTGCGCGGGCTGAAGCCGACCAGTGGCGAGTTCGGTCCGACGACTGCCTCGGAGAGATGCAGGTCGGTGCTTTTGATGTCGGCGTGATCGTTGCCATTGGTGGAGACGAGTTCGAGGCCCAGCTTCTCGAGGACATCGCCGAGATCGGCGGGGTCTGCGCGCAGAATGAATATGTCGCCAGGTTCTATCGGCTGCCACGGCTCCGGCTGCACGATCTGCCCGTCATCGCGCACACGCGCTGCAACGGTGATGTCTTCGCCGGTTGCAAGATCGAGGTGGGTGACGCGCTTTCCGGCGAGGGGGCTTTTTTCGCCGACACGCACCTCGATCACATATTCCTCGATGCTGAACAGGTCTTCCGGCGAGGCGCCGCCCTTGCGCTCGCGCGGGATGAGCCGCCAGCCGCCAAGCGCGATGAAGAGAATGCCGATGATGGCGACGGGAAGTCCGACCCAGGCGAAGTCGAACATGGCAAAGGACGTATCGGTGTAGCCTTCGCGGAAGCTCGCAATGATGATGTTGGGCGGCGTGCCGATCAGGGTAATCATGCCGCCGAGCATCGATCCGAAGGCGATCGGCATGAGCAGGATGGCGGCGGGCCGGCCGCGCTCTGCCGCAGTGGCCATCGCGACCGGCAGCATGACGGCGAGCGCGCCGACATTGTTCATGAAGGACGAGGCCAGCGCGACGACGGCGGTCATGATGCCGATATGGCCGGTCGTCGTCTTGGTGAGGGGCAGGATCCGCTGCACCACCGCATCGACGAGACCGGAACTTCGCAAGGCTTCCGAGACGACGAGGACTGCGGCGACAGTGATGACGGCAGGATGGCCGAAGCCGGAAAGAACTTCGTTCGGGCCGACAAGGCCTGCGAGTGAAACGGCGATCAGGGCGATCAGCGCCACGATATCATGGCGGAAACGGCCCGATGCGAAGAGCACGAGGGCGAGCGCCAGGATACCGAAAGCCAGTCCCTGATCGAATGTCATCTGCTTTTGCCTCCCGAAACAATGCCCATATCGCGGAAAGCGTCGCGCACATCATCGGCGAAGAGTTCCGGTTCTTCCATGGCCGCAAAATGGCCGCCGCGATACATCATGCGCCAACGCACGATATTGTAGCTTCGTTCCGCCCAGCTTCGAGGCGTTTCGGGCAATGTGTCTATCGGATATTCCGAATAGGCGGTCGGCACTGTCACCTTTTGGCCGGGCTTCAGCAGCGCCGAGCCTTCCGCGGGGCCGGCTTTGTAGAGCGTGTTTGCCGAATTGATCGTGCCGGTGAACCAGTAGATCGAGAACTGCGTGAGGATCGTGTCGAAGGGGAAGCGCGCGATCATGCCTTCCATCGTGTCGGTCTTGTCGGTGTCGCCGAGGCGGTAATATTTGTCGGCGAGCCAGCCTGCGAGACCGGCAGGGCTGTCCATCACGGCGAAGGCGAGCGCCATCGGCTTTGTCGACTGGATGGAGCGGTAGCCTTCTTCCTGCCGCCACCATTTCTGCATCTTGGCGATCCAGTGGCCTTCTTCCTCGCTCACCGGCTGCTGGCTCTCATGTTTGAGGTGCGGCCTGAGCGGCAGCATGGTGAGGTGGATGCCGAGAAGGCTGCCGGCATGCTGCAGGGCGAGGCGGGAGGTGACGAAGCTGCCCCAGTCGCCGGCTTCCGCCGCATAGCGGTCATATCCCAGTACTTCGGTCATCAGCCGGTGCCAGAGATCGGCAATTTTCGATGGGCCAATGGGAATGCGCGGCAGCGACGAAAAGCCGTAGCCGATGAGCGATGGCACGATCACATCAAAGGCCGGACCTTCGCGTCCATATTTCTCCGGGTGGGCGAGCGGGCCGACCACATCGAGAAATTCGCGGAAGGTGGATGGCCAGCCATGGGTGAGAATCAGCGGCACGGGGTTGTCGCCCGAGCCGCGTTCATAGACGAAGTGGATGGTGTGATCCTCGCCTTCATCGTCCGTCAGCGTGGCGAGATACTGGGGAAAGCGGTTGAGCTTTTCCTCCTGTTCGCGCCAATTGAAATCGTCACGCCAGTATTCGACGAGCCTCTCCATATAGGGCAGGCTGGTGCCATATTCCCAATGATCGTTGCCAAGAGGTTCGTTCGGGAAGCGTGTCCGTTGCAGACGGCGCTTCAGATCCTCGACCTCTCCATCCGACACACGGATGGTAAAGGGATCGGCGGGGACGATGCGATGTGTCATTGGTTCGCTCAGCCCTTCACCTGATTGACGAAAGCGAGAACGTCGTCTGCGAAGACGGCGCCGGTTTCAAGCGCCGCAAAATGACCGCCGCGCTCGAAGTCGGTCCAGCGGGCAATGTTGTAGCCCTTCTCCACCATGCTGCGCGGCGGGAAGACAAGAAACTCTTTTGGGAAGTTCGCAATGCCCGTTGGCACCTCGACCTTCGTGCCGGGCGCCATGTTGGTGCCGCCTTCTTCCATCATGCCGCGATAGAACCAGGTCGCCGTGCCGAACGTGTCGGTCACGAGATAGATCATGATGTTGGTGAGTAGCTGGTCCTTGGTGAAGGCATTTTCGATGTGCTCACCGCCATCCTTTCCGCGCCGGTCCGACCAGCCGTGGAATTTTTCGGTGATCCAGGCAGCGGCGCCCACGGGACTGTCCATCATGCCATAGGACAGCGTCTGCGGCTTCGTCATCTGAAGGCGCAGATAGGCGCTTTCGAGTTCGAATGTCATGGCGGCGCCCGCCGCCCATTTCTGCTCGTCTTCGGTTTCCGGCAGCACGGAGGGGCGAACGCCCCACATGTTCAGATGGACGGCCTTGCAGCCGCCGCCCTTTGCAGCGGAATGGTTGTAGGCAAGCCAGCCCGAGACGACCGAGCCCCAATCTCCGCCCTGCGCGATGTAGTTGCGGTAGCCGAGTTCCTCGCGCATCAGCTTGTCCCAGAGCGCGGCGGTTGCCTTCGGTCCGAGCGGCTTTTTCGGCTTGCCCGAGAATCCATAGCCCGGCAGCGAGGGCACGACGACATTCATGCCGTCTTCCGCCT
The DNA here is from genome assembly GCF_046297875.1 of Parvibaculum sp. Lineage (GTDB taxonomy): Bacteria > Pseudomonadota > Alphaproteobacteria > Parvibaculales > Parvibaculaceae > Parvibaculum. The sequence continues at coordinate 1,371,871 of NZ_JBKBHD010000001.1, forward strand.
TGCCGCCAAACTTTTCGGGATGGGCAAGGCGTTCGATCACATCGAGGAATTCGAAGACGGACCCCGGCCAGCCATGCGTCAGAATGAGGCTTTCCGGGTTGGCGCCGGAGCCCTTCACATGGATGAAATGGATGTTCAGCCCGTCCACCTCGGCATGAAACTGGGGAAAGGCATTGAGCTTCCTTTCCGCAGCGCGCCAGTCGAATCTTTCGGTCCACCAGGCGCAGAGTTCGCGCATGTAGTCCATGTCGGCGCCATAGGCCCAGCGGTTCCCGCCCGGTTCGATCTCGGGCATGTCATGCCATTCATAGGCGCGTACCTTGGCGAGAATCGCATCGATCTTCCGCTGCGGAATGTCGATGCGGAAGGGAACGGGCTTTGACGCTGACATAGGGCCTCTCCTGACGGTCTGTTTGCTGTTGCGGGGATTATGGCAGGGGTGCGGGCGGCTGCAAGCGAAGGCGGATTGCGGGCCTCATTCAGCCGGCAATCCAAAACGTAAGAGCCGCACTTCCGGGTGCGGCTCTTTTTTGCTTCGCGTCGATCTGTGGTTCAGATCGCGCCGTGGCAGTGCTTGAACTTCTTGCCGGAGCCGCAAGGGCAGGCAGCGTTGCGCGAAACCTTGCCCCAGGTGCGCGGATCCTTCGGGTCGATGGCGACGCCGGGATCGTTGCGTACGGTGCGCTGAAGCGTCTCGCCGTCCGCCATCTCGTCCTCGCCCGTCAGCGGATCGACGTGATGCGCATGCATCTCGGGCAGCGGCTCGTCTTCGAGCCTCGGCGCCTGCTCCTGCGTCACGAATTGCGCGACGGCGAGCTGGCGCGTCACATCTTCGCGCAGCCGCGAGAGGAGGCTCTCGAAGAGTTCGAAGGCTTCGGACTTGTATTCATTCAAGGGGTCGCGCTGGCCATAGCCGCGCAGGCCGACGGCCTGACGCAGATGGTCGAGCATCAGCAGGTGGTCGCGCCAGTGATGGTCGAGCGTCTGAAGAAGCACGGCCTTTTCGACCTGCCGCATGAGACCGGGGCCGACCTGAGCCGCCTTCGCCGCCATGTGCCGGTCGGATGCGGCGCGAATGCGCTCGCGGATTTCCTCATCCGCGATCCCTTCCTCGTCGCCCCATTGTTCGACCGGAAGGTCGAGATCGAGCGTTTTCTTCGCCTCTTCCTTGAGGCCGGCAAGATCCCACTGCTCGGCATATGCCTTTTCGGGCACGTGCTTGGCAACCATGTCGTCGATCACCTGACGGCGCATATCGTCGACCGTGTCGGACACATCTTCGGCGCGCATGAGGTCGATGCGCTGCTCGAAGATGGCACGGCGCTGATCGTTCATCACATTGTCGAACTTCAGCAGGTTCTTGCGAATATCGTAGTTGCGTGCCTCGACCTTCTGTTGCGCCTTTTCGAGCGCCTTGTTGATCCAGGGGTGAACGATCGCCTCGCCTTCTTCGAGACCGAGCTTCTGCAGCATGCCGTCCATGCGGTCGGTGCCGAAAATGCGCATCAGGTCGTCTTCGAGCGACAGGTAGAATTTCGAGCGGCCGGGATCGCCCTGACGGCCCGATCGGCCGCGAAGCTGGTTATCGATGCGGCGGCTTTCGTGGCGCTCGGTGCCGATCACGTAAAGGCCGCCTGCTTCCAGCGCCTTCTGCTTCTTCGCTTCGACATCGGCCTTCACTTCCGCGATCTTGCGGGCGAGTGCGTCCGGGTTCTCGATACCGGCTGTCTCGTCTGCGATGCGCATGTCGAGATTGCCGCCGAGCTGGATGTCCGTGCCGCGGCCGGCCATATTGGTCGCGATGGTGACGGCGCCGGGGACGCCGGCCTGCGCCACGATGTGGGCTTCCTGCTCATGGTAGCGGGCGTTGAGAACCTTGTGGGTGACCTTCTTCTTCTTCAGGAACTCGGAAAGCGTTTCCGATTTCTCGATCGAGGTCGTGCCGACGAGAACCGGCTGGCCGCGCTTGGCGCAGTCTTCGATCTCACCGATCATCGCCTCGTATTTCTCGCGTGCGGTGCGATAGACCTCGTCGTCTTCGTCGATACGGGCAACAGGCCTGTTGGTCGGGATCTCGATCACCTCAAGGCCATAGATATCGGCGAATTCGTTCGCTTCGGTCAGCGCCGTGCCCGTCATTCCCGAAAGCTTTTCGTACATGCGGAAATAATTCTGGAAAGTGATCGAGGCGAGCGTCTGGTTTTCCGGCTGGATCTGCACGCGCTCCTTCGCTTCGAGCGCCTGGTGCAGCCCGTCCGAATAGCGCCGGCCTTCCATCATGCGGCCGGTGAACTCGTCGATGATGACGACCTTGCCTGCCTTGACGATGTAGTCCTTGTCCTTCTGGAACAGCTTGTGCGCGCGCAGCGCATTGTTCACGTGATGGACGATGGAAATGTTCTCGATGTCGTAGAGATTGCCTTCCATCAGGATGCCGCGCTCGCGCAGAACGGCCTCGATACGCTCGTTGCCATCTTCTGTCAGATTGACGGTGCGCTGCTTCTCGTCGAGCTCGTAGTCATCTTCGCCGATATGCGGGATCACCTCGTCGATGGAGAGATAGAGATCCGACTTGTCGTCCAGCGGGCCCGAGATGATGAGCGGTGTGCGTGCCTCGTCGATCAGGATCGAGTCGACTTCGTCGACGATCGCGAAGTTGTGCCCGCGCTGCACCATCGAGGCGAGCTGATACTTCATGTTGTCGCGAAGATAGTCGAAGCCGAGTTCGTTGTTCGTCGCGTAAGTGATGTCGGCGGCGTAGGCTTCGCGGCGCTGGTCGTCGTTGAGGCCGTGAAGGATCACGCCCACCTCAAGCCCCAGAAAACGGTGGACCTGGCCCATCCATTCGGCGTCGCGTTTGGCCAGATAGTCGTTCACCGTGACGATATGGACGCCTTTGCCGGAAAGCGCGTTGAGATAGGCGGCGAGCGTCGAGACAAGCGTCTTGCCTTCGCCGGTCTTCATTTCCGAGATGTTGCCCTCGTGGAGCACCATGCCGCCGATCAGCTGCACATCGTAGTGGCGCTGACCGAGGCTGCGCTTGGCGGCCTCGCGCACGGCGGCGAAGGCTTCGGGCAGGAGTTCGTCGAGCGTCGCGCCATCGGCAAGCCGGGCGCGGAATTCCGACGTCTTGGCCTTCAGAGCGCCGTCGCTCAGGGCGGCCATTTCCGGCTCGAGCGCGTTGATCGCGTCGACACGGGACTTGTAAGCCTTGATCTTCCGGTCATTGGAGGAGCCGAAAAGACGCTTGGCGAGGGCGCCAAAGCTTGCCATCAGGTCAAATTCCTCTTGCGGTGCGCCTCCGATGTAAGGGGGCGTCCCAAGCTTGTCAATCGAACGGGATTTTCTCCAGAAGCCGCGACGGGCCCGCGATTCCGCCGGATTTCGTCCATTTTCAATGTGTTTAGGTCCGGTCTGTGGCGCTTGTGTGACTGCAGGCGCCCCGTCATTATGGCCCGCCAAAATTCCGCCGTTTCCTGACGTTTGTCTCAAGGCGGTCTCCTGCAAGGCGAGCGGCGCTCGAAGGCGCTCTCGCGTGAAAATAATCAAGAAGGACTGTTCCGATGCCCGCTTTCCTCCGCCTTCTTGCCATCATGGCCCTGGTTCTGCCGGTACTGGCGGCGGCGGGTGCTGCCGCCCAGGACGAGGCCGCCGACGAGGTGGTTGCCACGGTTAATGGAACGCCGATTCGTTATTCCGACATTGCCTTCGCGGATGAGGAAATGAGCGCGGCGCTGGCCCGGCTCGAGCCGAATGTCCGTTTCCAGTATCTGCTTGGCCTGCTGATCGACCGGAGGATCGTGGCGCTGGCGGCCCAGGAAAAGAATTTGGCGGACGACCCGGCGGTGAAACGCCGGCAGGAATATTTCAATGAAAAGGCACTGCGCGACTTTTACTGGGTCCAGCTCATGCAGGACCGGATCAGCGATGAGACGGTTCGCGCCTGGTATGACAAGAATATTGCAGAGGCGCCGCCGGAGCGGGAGGCCAATGCCCAGCATATCCTCGTCGATACCGAGGCGCAGGCAACGGCGATCGCCGCCGAGATCGCTGCCGGCAAGAGCTTCGAGGACGCGGCCAACGAGCATTCAAGGGATGGCAGCGGCGAAGATGGCGGCGATCTTGGCTGGTTCAGCAAGGGCGACATGGTCGAAGCCTTCGGCAATGCCGTCTTCTCGATGGAGCCTGGTGACATTTCCGCTCCGGTCCAGTCGCAGTTTGGCTGGCATCTGATCCAGGTCATTGCCTTCCGCGAAATGCCGAAGCCCACATTTGAGGAAGCCGAAGAGGAAATCTTCCGTCAGTTGGCCCGGGAAGAAGGGCAGAAGCTCATCGAGAGTTTGCGCGAAGCAGCAAAGATCGAGATTATCGGCGTCGGCGAAGCAGCACCGTCGGGCGGGCGTCCGCAGATCGTGCCGCAGCAGTAATCGGCAAAGTCCAGTCAGGCGGAGCGGCGGATGGCGGTCAGGAAGAGTGTGAAGGCGTCGGCCAAGCCGAAACGCAAGGTCAGCGGCAAGGCCAAGGCAAAGCCGCATAGCAAGGCCAAGCTGACGCGCGCTAAGCGCAAGGTGACAAAGCCGAAAAAACCCGCAGCCGTGAAGGCGAAGGCGCCGCCGGCCAAGGTTGTCCGAAAGGCCGCAAAGAAACCGGCAAAGAAAAAGACCGCAGAAAAAATTTCGCCGCTTGCTCCCAAGGCCTATGCCGTACTGCCGCCGGTCGGCGGCGTCGTGCTTGGTACGGCGGCGGCGGGCATCAAATACAAGGGCCGCACGGATCTTCTTGTTGCGAAGATGCCGGAGGGAACCCAGGTCGCCGGTGTCTTCACCACATCGAAGACCGCGTCTGCACCCGTCGAGTGGTGCCGCAGCAATATCGCCGACAATGGGGAGGGGCGGATGCTCGTCGTCAATTCCGGCAATTCAAATGCCTTCACAGGCAAGGCGGGCGTCGCAACCGTCAAGGCGACGGCGGCAGCGGCAGCGCAGGCCGGCAATTGCCGCCAGAAGGATGTTTTCATTGCCTCGACCGGCGTTATCGGCCAGCCGATGGACCCGGAGCCCGTGGTCAAGGGGATTGACGTGGCGCTCGCTTCCGCTGCCGAAGACCGCTGGGACGAGGCGGCGCGCGCCATCATGACCACCGATACCTATCGCAAGCTTGCGACACGCAAGGTAAAGGTCGGCAGCGCCGAGGTCACGATCAACGGCATTGCCAAGGGATCGGGCATGATCGCGCCCGATCTTGCGACCATGCTCGTCTTCATCTTCACGGATGCAGCCATCCCCTCCAAGATCCTCCAGACGCTGCTGCTGCTCGGCGTTCGCGACAGTTTCAATGCAATCACGGTCGACAGCGATACCTCGACGTCCGACAGCGTTCTCGTGTTTGCGACGGGTGCAGCCATGAAGGACGAGGCGCCCGTGACGCGGGCAGGCGATCCACGGCTTCGCGAGTTCCGTGCCGCGCTTGACGATCTCATGCTCGATCTCGCGCATCAGGTGGTGAAGGATGGCGAGGGTGCCACCAAGTTCATCCGTGTCACGGTCTCCGGTGCTCATAGCCATCAGGCTGCGCGCCGCGTCGGCATGGCCATCGCCAACTCGCCGCTCGTGAAGACCGCGATTGCCGGGGAAGACGCGAACTGGGGCCGCATCGTCATGGCGGTCGGCAAGTCCGGCGAGGCGGCGGACCGCGACAAGCTTGCCATCCGGATCGGCGGCGTCGATGTGGCGAAGAACGGCGTGGCCGTGCCGGGCTATGACGAAACGCCTGTCGCACGGCACATGAAGGGAAGCGATATCGACATCGAAGTCGATATCGGTGCCGGCAAGTCGTCTGCGACGGTATGGACCTGCGACCTCACCTACGACTATATCCGCATCAATGCGGACTACCGGAGTTGAGCCTGCTTTGCGGATTTTTAACTAAATTTCGAAGATCGGCAGCATTGCCGCGGGTTCTGGGCGGCAGCGGCAGAATTTCTTAACCAGAAGGCGCAAGCATGGCCGACAAGCGCGAAAGCAACCCGGGCGAGTCGAAACGGCTTCTGCTCGTTGCGGCTTGCGCGCTGGTCGATGCCGATGGCCGGGTGCTGATTGCCCGCCGTCCCGAAGGCAAGCCTCTGGCCGGTCTTTGGGAATTTCCGGGCGGAAAGGTCGAGGAGGGCGAAGTGCCCGAAGCCTGCCTGATCCGGGAATTGAAGGAAGAACTCGGCATCGATGTCGCGAAGGCCTGTCTTGCGCCGCTCACCTTCGCGAGCCACGAATATGAAGGGTTTCACCTTCTCATGCCGCTTTATGTCTGCAGGCGGTGGGAAGGCGAAGTGAAGGCCCTTGAGGGACAGGCGCTGCAATGGGTGCGCCCGGTGAAGCTCCGGGACTACCCGATGCCACCTGCGGACGAGCCGCTGGTGGCGGTTCTGCGCGATCTCCTGTGAGGTTGCGCCCGCGAAGGGGACGGCCATGAAGGGTATTGCGAATTCTCTGCGAAACCTCGTCCGGGCGGAAGGTGGCGCAACGGCAATCGAATATGCGCTGATCGCGGCCGGCATTTCGCTCGTCATCATTGTCGCCGCCGGTACCATTGGCACCGCCCTCAACACTTCCTTCTATTCGAAGATCGTTGAGGGGCTGGCGTCCCTCTAGGCGTCAGCCTCACGGTTTTTCGCCGGTGCGGTGCTCCACCGTGCCAAGCGCATCGGCAAGCCGCGACTCGGCGCTGCCGGGGCGCAGCGGTTTCTGCTGGCTTTCATGCGGCGCCCAGCCCGTCGCAATGACAATGTCGAAAGTCGCGGGGACGCGCCCATCCGGCAATCCGAATTTTTCGCGATAGATTTCGACGGCGCGCATCAGCGTCGCGCGCCGCAGCGGCGTGCGGCGGCGTTCGGTCATGATATTCGTCTCGCCCATACCGCGCAGATCGGCCATGAGGCGGAAGGGATCGCGATAGCGTACAGTTACGCGGTCGGTATCGGCGACGGGAAGGGCGAAGCCTGCGCGCTGCAGCAATGCGCCGATGTCGCGCAGATCGGCGAAGGGCGCAACCCGGGGCGAAAGCCCGCCGTCGATTTCGATTTCCGCTGCCGCGAGCGATTGCCGCAGCTCGGTAAGCGTTTCGCCGCCGAACATCGCCGCCATGAACAAACCATCGGGCTTCAGCGCGCGGCGAATTTGCACGAGCGCGCCGGGCAGGTCGTTCACGGCGTGAAGCGACAGGATGCTGGTCACGAGATTGAGGCTTGCATGGGCGAAGGGCAGCATTTCCTCATCGGCCACGAGGCGCGGTGCAGGTGCATGGCGCAGCATCGGCAGCGAGAGGTCCGAGGAAACAAGAAACCCGATCTTTCCATCCGTGATCCCTTGCCCCCCGGCAGCGCGGGCCAGCGCGCCGTGATGGCAACCCAGGTCCGCGGCAACATCGAATTCGCGATTGGCAGCCGCTATCCGGCCGGCGATGTCCTCCGCCGCGCGTTGCACCAGAAAGTCGAAACGGGAGAAGCCGTCTGCGGCACGGTCGCGGCGGCGGCGAAGGGCGGCGCGGTCGAACAGGTCCATTGTGGGGGTTGGGGCGGGCATGGCGCGCATCATGGTTGTGTGCGGGCCTGCCCGCAAGCCCCGCTCGCGGGCGGCACGCGCCATGCTAGGATTGCGGGAGGCATGGGGCATCGATGCAGACTGGCTGGATCGCGGAATGGACGGCGGCGGCGCGGACGGGGCTATCCCGCTTTGCCGATATTGCCTTGCCGCCGCTCTGCCTTGGCTGCGGGCGGGGCGTCTCGGCCCATGCCGCGCTTTGCGGGAAATGCTGGGCGGGAATCGATTTCATTGAGCGGCCGTTCTGCGCGGTAACGGGAATACCCTTTCCCTATGAGGCGGGCGAGGGCGCGGTAAGCGCGGCGGCGGTCGCCTATCCGCCAACCTATGCGCGGGCGCGCGCTGCCATGCGCTATAGCGATGGCGCGGCGCGGCTTGTACACCGCTTCAAATACAGCGACCGGATGGAGGCCGCGCCTGCCTTTGCCCGCTGGCTGGCGCGCATCGGCGCCGACATCCTGGCGCAGGCCGATGTCGTGACACCTGTGCCGCTTCACAAGAACAGGCTCTTTTCCCGGCGTTTCAACCAGTCCGCCGAATTGTCCCGTGCGCTCGCCCGCGAGGCCGGGCTCCATTATGCGCCGGAGCTGCTTACCCGCGTCCGGGCGACACGTCCGCAGGTCGGCCTGTCCGGCGATCAGCGCCGCCGCAATGTGGCGGGGGCCTTCCGGCTGGGGCAGGGTGCTGAAGCGCTTGTCCGCGACCGCCATATCGTCCTGATCGACGATGTGATGACGACGGGTGCAACGGCGGAAGCCTGTGCCAGGGTGCTGGTTCACGCCGGGGCAGCGGAGGTTTCCGTGCTGTGTCTGGCCCGGGTTGTACCCGCCGGTGGCGCCTCTATATGATATAAGTAGATATTTCAGGCGCTTGCGCCGTTTTCTGGTTTTCTTCCGGAGTGCCGTCATGGCGGATGTGACGATCTACACGACCATGCTCTGTCCCTATTGTTTCCGGGCGAAGGGCCTTCTCGAGCAGAAGGGCGTTTCCTTCACCGAGATCGATGTCGGCATGGACGCGGACAAGCGGCGGGAAATGATGAACCGGGCGCATGGCCGCCACACCGTGCCGCAAATCTTTATCGGCGATGCCCATGTCGGCGGCTGCGACGATCTCTACGCACTTGATGCGGCGGGCAAGCTCGACGCCATGCTTGCCGCCTGATTGCAGATGACCTCCTCCGGCAAAATCTTCACGGCGGCCTGCGTGCAGATGCGCAGCACATGCAACTTCGCGGAAAATATCGCGGCGGCGTCGGCGCTGATCTCCGAGGCTGCATCGCAAGGCGCGGATTTCGTTGCAACGCCGGAAATGACCTCGCTGCTCGTCTCGCAGACGGCGGAGCTGTTCGAGAAAATCCGCGAGGAAAAGGATGATGAGGCGCTTGCCGCCTTCCGCGCGCTCGCGGCGGAAAAGAAGATCTGGCTTCTGATCGGATCGCTCCCTGTCCGGCTCTCCAGCGAAAAGGTTGCGAACCGCGCCTTCCTGATTTCGCCGGAAGGCGAAGTCACGGCGCGTTACGACAAGATCCATATGTTCGATGTCGATCTTGCAGGCGGCGAAAGCTATCGAGAGAGCAAGAATTACGAGCCGGGCCGCGAGGCCTCTCTCGCCCATCTGCCCTGGGGGCGGCTCGGGCTCACCATCTGCTACGATATCCGCTTTCCGCATCTTTACCGGACGCTTGCTCAGGCCGGCGCGGATTTTCTGACAGTGCCCGCTGCCTTCACGAAGCAGACGGGCGAGGCGCATTGGCATACGCTCCTGAAGGCACGCGCCATCGAAACGGGATGCTTCGTGATCGCGCCTGCGCAGGGCGGCAAGCATGAATGCGGCCGCGAGACCTTTGGGCATAGCCTCGTCGTCGCGCCCTGGGGCGAGGTGATTGCCGAAGCCGCGCATGCCGAGCCCGGCGTGATTCTTGCCGAAATCGATCCGGCGCGTATTGCCGAGGCGCGGGGCCGTGTGCCCTCGCTCGGCCATGATCGCGGATTTGGCTTTCCGGATGCCGCGCCGAGGAGGCAGGTGTCATGATCCGTTATGCGCTGATCTGCGAGCGGGACCATGAGTTCGATGGCTGGTTTGCCTCATCGGATGGCTTCGATGCGCAAGTAGCGGCGGGCGAAGTGCTGTGCCCGCATTGCGGCAGTCCGAATGTGACAAAAGCGTTGATGGCGCCGAACATCGCGAAGGGCATGGCGCGTGCCGGTGAGGCGCAGCCGCAGGCGGCGCTTGCCGAGAAGATGAGCATGATGATGCTCGCGCTTAAGAAGCATGTCGAAGAGAATTGCGACTATGTCGGCGATGCCTTTGCCGAGGAAGCGCGCCGCATCCATTACGGCGAGACGGAGCATCGCGACATCTATGGCGAAGCGACGCCAGATGAGGCGCGGGAACTGATCGAGGAGGGCGTCGAGGTTGCGCCGTTGCCGGTCGTGCCGCCGCGAAACGCCAACTAGCGCGGCCTTTCGGCCAGCGCCATGTAGTTGACGTCGGTATCGGACGACAGCGACCAGTTGCCTGACAGCGGATTGTAGCTCACACCGCGCAGTTCCTTGAGCGACAGTCCGGCATCCGCAACACCCTTCGTCATTTCATCCGTCGTGATGAATTTCTTCCAGTCATGTGTGCCGCGCGGCAGCCAGCCGAGAATATATTCCGCGCCGACAATGGCAAAGGCATGGGCCTTCAGCGTCCGGTTCAGCGTGGCGATGAACATGAGGCCGCCCGGCTTCAGCATCGACGCGCAATCCTTCAGGAAGCGCATGGGGTCTGCCACATGCTCAATGACTTCCATATTGAGAATGACATCGAAGGTCTCGCCGGCGGCTGCGAGGTCTTCGGCGGTGGTGCAGCGATAGTCGATCTCGAGGCCCTGCTCGGCGGCATGGACCGAGGCGGTGGCAATATTCTTCTCGGAGGCATCGGCGCTCACCATGGTGGCGCCAAGCCTTGCCATCGGCTCCGACAGCAGGCCGCCGCCGCAGCCTATATCGAGAAAGCGCAGGCCCTCAAAGGGCCGGGGCGTCTTCGAATCGAGGCCGAAATGACGGCAGGCCTCGGCGCGGATATAGGCGAGACGGGTCGGGTTGAACTTGTGCAGCGGCCGGAACTTTCCGTTCGGATCCCACCATTCGGCGGCCATGGCGGAAAATCGGGCGATCTCGCCCGGGTCGATGCTGCTGAAAGCTCCGCTTTCCGTCATCTTGCCTGTCGTGCTGGCCATAATGCGAGGGTTTCCCTGCGTTCCGGAGGGTTTTGGCGGTATTTCCGCCGGTTGCGGCCCTGCCTTCGGGCCTGTATGTATGGCCGCGCCCGGCGGCGCGGGTCCATCCGTCATCCGGTCATGATATAGGGCGCCCGGCCCGGTCTGGTCCAGCGCGCCGGTTTGCGAGGCTTTGTGCCCGGCAACGGGAAGAGTGGGATTTTGCGATGGCCAGGCTGGTCATGAAATTCGGCGGCACGTCGGTTGCGGATGTCGAGCGCATCCGCAATGTGGCGCAACATGTGAAGCGTGAAGTTGATGCGGGCCATGAGGTCGCGGTCGTGGTATCGGCGATGGCCGGTACGACGAACCAGCTCGTTGCCTGGGCCCGCGAGACGGCGCCGCTCCATGATGCGCGCGAATATGACACGATTGTTGCGAGCGGCGAGCAGGTCACGATCGCTCTGCTTGCGATCGAGCTGCAGCGCATCGGCATTCCGGCGCGGTCATGGCTCGGCTGGCAGGTGCCGATCCGCACCGACAGCGCGCATGGCGCGGCCCGCATCCAGGAGATCGACGGCAGCGAGATCATCCGCCGGATGGGCGAGGGCCAGGTTGCCGTCATCGCCGGTTTCCAAGGCATCGGGCCCGACAACAGAATCACGACGCTTGGCCGCGGCGGCTCGGATACGAGCGCGGTGGCCGTTGCGGCCGGCCTCAAGGCCGATCTCTGCGACATCTACACCGATGTCGACGGCGTCTACACCACGGATCCGCGCATCGTCTCCAAGGCCCGCAAGCTTGACAAGATCAGCTACGAGGAGATGCTTGAGATGGCTTCTCTGGGCGCCAAGGTGCTCCAGACGCGATCCGTCGAACTTGCCATGGTGCATCGTGTGCGGCTCCAGGTCCGCTCCAGTTTCGATGCGCCCGATGCGCCGCATATGGCCTATGGTGCGGGCGGCAACGGGCCGGGTACTCTTGTTTGCGACGAGGATGAAATCGTGGAACAGCAGGTCGTGAGCGGCATCGCCTATTCGAAGGACGAAGCCAAGGTGACGCTTGTCAGGGTGGAGGACAAGCCGGGCGTGGCGGCGCGCATCTTCGGTCCGCTTGCCGACAATTCCATCAATGTCGACATGATCATCCAGAACGTGTCCGACGACGGCAAGAGCACGGACATGACCTTCACCGTGCCGCAGGCCGAACTCGCCCGCGCCGAAGACGTGATCCGCAAGGCGCAGGCGGAAATCGGCTGCAAGGAAGTGAAGACGGATATCAATGTGGTGAAGGTATCGGTCATCGGCATCGGCATGCGCAGCCATGCGGGCGTGGCGCAGACCATGTTCAAGACGCTGGCCGAAAAGGGCATCAATATCCTTGCGATCACCACGTCGGAGATCAAGGTCAGTGTGCTGATCTCGTCGGAATACACCGAACTGGCCGTGCGCGCCTTGCACACGGCCTACGGCCTCGACGCCGAATAACGGGGGCAATGTGACGCGCGCCTTTTCGACATTCCGCAGCAAACGGGATCGAAGCTGATGGCGGGCTCCGTCGGTGGTCCGCGCATTCTGCTGCGTCGGCTGCGCGAGGTCATGGCGGAGCCGGAAAGTGCGCAGAAGAGGCTCGACAAGATTGTCGTGCTGATCGCCGCCAATATGGTGGCGGAAGTCTGTTCCGTCTATCTGATGAATGGTGCGCGGGAACTTGAGCTTTCGGCCACCGAAGGTCTGAAGCCCTCTGCGGTTCATGCCACCCGGCTCAGGGTCGGCGAGGGTCTCGTCGGCGACATCGCAGCCCATGCGCGCCCGCTCAATCTTGCCGATGCGCAGTCGCATCCGGGCTTTGCCTACAGGCCGGAAACGGGCGAAGAAATCTACAAGTCGCTGATGGGCGTTCCAATTCTCAGAAGCGGCAAGGTCGTAGGCGTGCTCGTCGTGCAGAACCGCACGAAGCGTCACTATACGGAGGAAGAAGTCGAGGCGCTGCAGACGGTTGCGATGGTACTTGCCGAAGTCGTTGCAGCGGCGGACCTGATCACCGCCGAGCCGGACGATGCGGGCTTCAGGCAGCCGCGATCATATCATATTCCCGGTGCGTCCTTCGCCGAAGGCATCGCGCTCGGTCATGCGGTGCTGCACGAGCCCCGCGTCCATGTGACGAAACTTATCGCGGAAGATACCGAGCTTGAGCTGAAGCGGCTTGAGCAAGCGGTCTATGCGCTGCGTGGTTCGATCGACGACATGCTGGAAACGGAAGACCTCAGCCATGCGGGCGAGCACCGTGAGGTGCTGCAGGCCTATCGCATGTTTGCGAATGATCGTGGCTGGCTGCAGCGGATGCTCGAGGCCGTCAATACGGGCCTTACCGCCGAGGCGGCGGTCGAGCGCGTCCAGAACGATACGCGCGCGCGGCTGCAGCGTGCAGCCGATCCCTATATCCGCGACCGGCTGCATGATTTCGACGATCTGGCGAACCGGCTGCTGCGCCAGCTGACCGGGGTCACGCTCGCATCCCTTTCCGCGAACCTGCCGAACGATGCGATCATCATCGCCCGCAACATGGGTCCGGCCGAGCTGCTTGACTATGACAAGGACCGGCTTCGCGGCCTCGTGCTGGAGGAAGGTGCGCCCAATGCGCATGTCTCCATCGTGGCGCGGGCTTTCGGTATCGCGACGGTCGGTCGCGCGGAGGATATTCTCCAGCATGTCGAGCCGGGCGACGCCATCATCGTCGACGGCGATACGGGCGAGGTCTATCTCCGCCCCTCGCAGGAAGTCATCGCCTCCTATTCGGAGAAGGCCCGCTTCCGCGCGCGCAAGCAGGAACAGTACAAGGCGATCCGCGGCGAGCCCGCAATCACGCTCGATGGCGAGAAGGTCGCGCTTTATGTGAATGCCGGGTTGCAGGTCGATCTGCCGCATCTCGATGAAGCGGGGGCGGAAGGCATCGGACTTTTCCGCACCGAGCTTCAGTTCATGATCGCATCGACGCTGCCTTCGCTGCGCGACCAGATCGAGCTTTATCGCGCCGTGCTCGATGAAGCGGGCGACAAGCCGGCCGTGTTCCGCACGCTCGATATCGGCGGCGACAAGATGCTGCCCTACATGAATCTGGCGGCGTTCAAGGAGGAAAACCCGGCGCTTGGCTGGCGGGCGATCCGCATCAGCCTCGACCGGCCGGCGCTGCTGCGTCACCAGATCCGTGCGCTGCTGACGGCCGCGGCCGGCCGCTCACTGCGGATCATGTTTCCGATGGTTGCCGAAATCGCCGAGTTCCGGCGCGCGAAGGCGCTGGTCGAAAAGGAGATCGCGCGGCTCGAGAAGTTCGGCAAGGAGAAGCCGGCTTTGCTCGAGGTGGGCACCATGCTCGAGGTGCCGTCGCTGGTCTGGCAGCTCGACACCCTGTTGCCGGAGGTCGATTTCGTATCCATCGGATCGAACGACCTGCTGCAGTTTCTGTTTGCAAGCGACCGCGGCAATCCGCGCGTCGCCACGCGCTATGACTTCCTGAGCCCGATTGTGCTGAGTTTCATCCGCCATATCGTCAGGACCTGCCGGGCGCATGGCACGCCGCTCACGCTATGCGGCGAAATGTCGGGCAAGCCTCTTGAGGCCATGGCGCTTGTCGGGCTTGGGCTGCGGCGTATCTCCATGTCCCCCGCCGCAATCGGACCGGTCAAGATGATGGTCCGGTCGCTCGATACGGCAAAACTGGCGGCCTTCATGGACGGGCTCTATGACTTGCCGGACCGGAGCGTCAGGGAGCAGCTTGCAGCCTATGCCGAGGAAAACGGCATCGCCATCTAGGCCGGGTTTGGTCCAATCCGCACCCAACTGTTTGCCGAAAGCGGAAAAGGTCCCCCGTTTCATGGGGTTGGGCGAATCTCCGGTTGCGATTTGTCAATAGATTTGTTCTATTCTCTGCTATCGGTTGCATCTGGGCATAAACGAAAGACTGTCCTGCGGGGGCATGGCGGTCGCATATCGAAACGCTCATGGCAATCCATAGGCCACGCGCCTCGGTCGGATTGAGATGGCTCAACTCGGGAAGAGCCCAGATAGATGAACAAGATCACCATGCTTCCGACTGGGGATAACGGGTCAGAACCCCGGCGGCGGTTGCATCTTCGCGACATCACCAACGAAGTTCCTGTCGAGGCGGAGTGCGTCGGCGCGGATTTGCGTGCCGCGCGTCTGCGCCGTGGCGAGGATATTCGCAGCATTGCCCAGTCGCTCCGTATCCGGCGCGATCAACTCGAAGCCCTCGAGGAGAGCCGCTACGACGCGCTCCCGGCCAGGGCCTATGCGATCGGCTTCGTCCGGTCCTATTCGGAATATCTCGGGCTGGACAGCCGCCATGTCGTCGAGCGCTACAAGGCCGAGCTTGACCGCAATGAGGCCGAAGCGGCCGATATTCACTTTCCCGACGGTCCTCGCGAAGAGCGCCGCTTGCCGCGCGGCACCGCGCTGATCGTGGCGCTTGTCGTGGCATCGGGCGCCTATGGCGGATGGCTGCTTACCAAATCGACCGATGAAATGATCTCGGCCCGTGTGGCCGGGACGGCGCCGCAGGCTTCCCCTGCTGAAGCCGCTGCCGCCATTCCGCCCAGCCTTCGTGCCGGGCGCGGGGACAGTGCATCCGCGGCGACGCCGCGCGAAGGCATGGTGCCGACGGCCAGGGGTGCCGTATCGCCCGGCGCGCTCGTTGCGCCCGGCGCCATTTATGAAGCCTCTCCTGCCGCTGCGGTGGAGGGCGAAGCCGGCGATATGCCGGCTGCCGCCAGTGCGGCGGCCGCCGAAGAGCAGATGGCGGAACTGCCGCCCCTGCCGGAAGGCACACCCTATGGCGCGGAAAATGTCGATGGGCGGGTTGTCGTGCGCGCCCGCCGCGACGGCGCCTGGATGCGTGTCGAGGATGGCGAAGGCCGGGTTCTCATCGAGCAGACCCTCAATGCCGGCGACAGCTATCGCGCGCCGCGCGCGCCCGGCGTGATCCTTGTCGCGCGCGATGCAAGCGCCTTCGAAATCATGGTCGATGGCACATCTCTCGGCCTTGCCGGTCCGCCGACCCTTGTCCTGACCGGCAAGTCGCTGGAACCCGATGCCCTGCTTGCCGCCGCGCCGCAACGGAATCTGCCGGAAGACGGTGCGGAAGCCTTGTTGGAGCCTGCGGAACCGGCTCAGACAGCCGTTCAATAGGCCCGCTCGCGGCATCGGCATATTTCTGCTAATAGGAACCGCCATTGTGCGGCCTCAGGGCCCCGATGGGCGGTTATTCGACCGGTCATGGCAGACGAGAGGCGCGGCGATGCGTTCACGCCGCGACAGAAATGAGCATCAGACCCTGGCGCGACATCGACCGCAGGAAAAGCCGGCAGATCCGCGTGGGATCGGTGCTGGTGGGTGGCGATGCGCCGATTTCCGTCCAGACCATGACGAATACGCTGACCTCCGATGCGAAGGCGACGATCGATCAGATCCGCCGGATCGAAGAGGCGGGCTGCGACATCGTCCGCGTGTCCTGCCCCGATGAGGAGTCGACCGCGGCGCTCGGCGAGATCGTGCGTGCGACGAAGCTGCCGATCGTTGCCGACATCCATTTTCACTACAAGCGCGCCATCGAGGCGGCGGAGGCGGGCGCGGCCTGCCTTCGCATCAATCCGGGCAATATCGGTTCCGAAGCGCGTGTGCGCGAGGTGGTGCAGGCGGCAAAGGATCACGGCTGCTCCATGCGGATCGGCGTCAATGCCGGGTCACTCGAGCGCGATTTGCTCGAGAAATATGGCGAGCCCTGCCCGGAGGCGATGGTCGAAAGTGCGCTCGACCATGCACGTATCCTGCAGGACCACGATTTCCACGAATTCAAGATCAGCGTGAAGGCGTCCGATCCCTTCCTCACTGTCGCTGCCTATCAGCAGCTTGCCGAGGCGATCGACTGTCCGCTTCATATCGGCGTGACGGAAGCCGGCGGCCTGATGACGGGCACGGTCAAGTCCTCCATCGGCCTCGGCATGCTGCTCTGGGGCGGCATTGGCGACACGATCCGCGTTTCACTTTCCGCCGATCCCGTCGAAGAGGTGAAGGTCGGTTTCGACATTCTGAAATCGCTCAATCTGCGCCATCGCGGCGTCACCATCATTTCCTGCCCGTCCTGCGCGCGTCAGGGCTTCGATGTGATCGGCACGGTGAAGGTGCTGGAAGAGCGTCTTGCACATATCGCCACGCCGATGACGCTGTCGGTAATCGGCTGCGTCGTCAACGGGCCGGGCGAGGCGGAGCAGACAGACATCGGCTTCACCGGCGGCGGCGCCGGCTCCGGCATGGTCTATCTCGCGGGGCTCAGCGACCACAAGATCAGGAACGAGGAGATCGTCGATCACCTCGTCGATCTCGTCGAGGCGAAAGCGAAGGAAATCGAGGCCGCGCAGGCGGCGGATGAAGCTGCCGCGGAGCCGCGCGCGCTTGCGGGCGATTAGCGAGGCGGCATTTTTCCGTTCCTCGTCACTTGTCGCTCGTTCAAGGCACTCTCATGATTCCGCAAGAAAAACTGCACAGCGTTCTCGCCCGCTTCGAGGCGGTACAATCGGAAATGAATTCCGACGTGCCGCGAGAACGTTTCGTGCAGTTGTCGAAGGAATATGCCGAACTGTCGCCCGTCGCCGAGGCAATCGGGAAGCTCATGGCCGCCCAGCGCGAGCGTGAGGAGGCGGAGCAGATTCTGCGCGTCAAGGACATGGCCGATATGGCGCGGGCGGAGATCGGCCGTCTGGACGACGTTCTGCCGCAGCTTGAACGCGAGTTGCAGCTCATGCTGCTGCCCAAGGATGCGGCGGACGAACGAAACGTCATTCTCGAAGTGCGGGCGGGTACGGGCGGCGACGAGGCGGCGCTTTTCGCAGGCGACCTGTTCCGCATGTATGAAAGATATGCCGCATCGCAGGGCTGGAAGGTCGAGCTGATTTCGGCTTCGGAAGGCGAAGTCGGCGGCTACAAGGAAATCATTGCCAGCATTTCCGGCGCGGGTGTTTATGCGAAGCTCAAATTCGAATCCGGCGTGCATCGCGTGCAGCGCGTTCCCGTGACCGAAGGCGGCGGACGTATCCATACGTCTGCGGCGACAGTCGCCGTTCTGCCGGAAGCCGAGGAGGTCGATGTCGAGATCGAGGACAAGGATCTGAGGATCGATGTCTATCGGGCGAGCGGCGCAGGCGGACAGCATGTGAACAAGACGGAAAGCGCGGTGCGCATCACGCATCTGCCGACCGGTATCGTTGTGGCGCAGCAGGATGAGAAATCGCAGCACAAGAACAAGGCGCGCGCGTTGCAGATTCTTCGCGCCCGTATCTTCGATGCCGAGCGCGAGCGCCTCGACCGGGAGCGCGCGGCGAACAGAAAGGGCCAGGTCGGTTCCGGCGACCGGTCCGAGCGCATCCGCACCTATAATTTTCCGCAAGGGCGCGTTACCGATCACCGCATCAATCTGACGCTGCACAAGCTCGAGCAGGTGCTCGAGGGCGATGCCCTTGGCGAAATGATCGATGCCTTGATTGCCGAGGATCAGGCAGTCCGCCTTGCAGCGCTGGAAGGCGAATCGTGACGTTGACGACGCGCGACCACGCGATGCGGATGCTGGGTGTCAGGTTGCGGGCGGCCGGCCTTGCCACGCCCGAGCTCGATGCGCGGCTTCTCGTGCAGGGCGTCACGGGGGCGAGCGACATCGAGATGGTGCGCGAGCCGGGTACACGGATGAGCGACGAGGAGGAAGCCCGTCTTGCTGCTTTCGAGCAGCGCAGGCTTGCGGGCGAGCCTGTGTCGCGCATTCTCGGTTTGCGCGAGTTCTGGGGCCTTCCCTTCGCCGTGTCGCCGGCAACGCTCGACCCGCGGCCGGACAGCGAGACGCTTGTCGAAACGGCACTCGCGCTGCTGCACGAAACACCCGAGCCCCGCATTCTCGATCTCGGAACGGGCACGGGGTGCCTGCTGCTCTCGCTTCTGCATGAGCGCCGCGATGCGCAAGGCATGGGCGTGGATATTTCGGATGAGGCACTTGCCGTTACGGCTTCGAATGCGGCGCGGCTCGGTCTGTCTGACCGTGCCGGGTTTCATCAGGGGAGCTGGACGGACGGTATTGAAGGACAGTTCGATCTGGTGATCTCGAACCCGCCCTATATCCGCCGCGCCGACATTGCGACCCTCGAAAGGGAGGTGCGCGAGCATGATCCGCTGCTTGCGCTCGATGGCGGTGAAGATGGTCTCGATGCCTATCGGGCGATTGCGGCGACCCTTCCGGACGTTTTGACGCAGTCCGGCCATGCGGTGATCGAGCTGGGTGCGGGGCAGGACCGGGAGGTCCGGCTTGTCTTCGAAACGGCGGGAATGGCGGTTATACGGATCGTGCCGGACCTTTCAGGCGTCCCTCGCGCGCTCGTTGCGGCGTTGCCACGGCGCTGATTTTCCGGGTCCGGAAGGCGAGAAAACGGTTGGAATCGAAGCTTTCAGGGGCTAGCTTCAGGTCAGGGAAAACGAGCGGGTGAGTACGCCTCTCTTCTCGGACCCCGTCCTCCGACAATCAGGGACGACAGGCTGAAGCGGATTGCCGCTTTTCGGCCGGGTTCGAAAGGCGATGAAGGCGGCCCGCATTGAATGGGCCTTTATATGTATCGTAGCGCCGGGGCTGGGCCGCGCGATACAGGCCGGAACCTTCTTGGCATTCGAACTGGCCGCTCCTTGAGGGTGGCAAGTGTGTGCTGGGGAAGCCCGCATTGCGAGCGCGTCTTGGCGCATGCGCATGCCGGCGGGATGCCTTTTGTGGCATTCGCCATCCAGAATTCTTTAGGCAAGACCCTGAGTTAACCAGTAGCGAGAAATCAAAGCATATGAGGCAGGGGCAAAATAACTCCAAGCGCTCTCGCGGGCGTGGCCGCAAGCCGCAACATTCGGCAAACCGCGCCTATGACAGCAATGGTCCCGATGTGAAGATCCGCGGCAATGCGGCGCATATCTGCGAAAAATATCAACAGCTCGCGCGCGACGCGATTTCGGCCGGCGACCGCGTCACGGCCGAGAACTACTATCAGCATGCCGAGCATTACTATCGCCTGCTCATGGCGACGCAGCTGGGCCAGGACGGCCAGCAGCGCCAGCAGAGCAGCCTCGGTTATCGCCCGGACGAGGACGAGGAAAGCGAAACGGATTTCGCGCCTGACGGTCCGCAGCCGCGTCTGTCGGGTCAGCCTTGGCACCAGCAGAATGGCAACGGGCAAAACGGTGGCGGGCAGAACGGCAATGACCAGTTCGGCGGTGGTCAGGGGAATGCCCGTGACGACGATGCCTCCGCTTCGGATGACGAGAACGAGGAAACAGCCGAAGCCTCTGCCGATGGTGAGCAGGGTGAGGCGCAGCCTCGCCGCCGCAACAATCGCCGCCGCCGCCCGCGCAGCGAGGGGCCGCGTGCCGAGGGTGCGCCCGCCGAGACGAGCGCCGACTGAACGCTCTCAGTCTTCGAACGTGATCTTGTCGCCGGGCCGTAATACGCCCGGCGATTTCACGATGGCATAGAGGCCGAGATCGGTGTGGTTCCAGTGGCGCATGAGCGTCTTCGGGATTTCCATGTCGCGTGTGCCCGTGTCCGGGTCGACATTCGTTGCCGCGCAGCGCTCCGTCTTGTGGACGCCCTGAAACGACACCTCCCCGATGCGGAAGCGTTTTCCCACCCAGTCATGATCCTCGAAAGGCGCGAGCCCTTCGAGATAGACATTGCCGCGGAAGCGCAGCGGGTGGATATGGGCGCCCATCTTCTCCTCCAGCGCGCGCACGCTGCCCATGTTGATGAAGGAGACGAGCTTCGCGGGCGCATCCGAATGCGAGAAGCCGGGCGCATGGACTACGCGCGGCGCCCCCCTCAGCTCCGCCGCCATGTAATCCGCCATGAAGTCTTCCAGCGCCTTTCGGCCCTCCGCGCTCATCAGATCGGCGGCGAGCACTTCCTTCCCGTCCAGCGCAATATGGAGCGTCGTGTCCTCATCCATGAAGCGGGTCTTGAGCCTTGCGAGGCGTTCGTCCCGCATCAGCATGAGGAACTTGATCTTGGGGAAATGCTTCGGCGCCGCCGGGTCGAAATCATGTTTGCCATTTTCGATGGCAAAGGCCCGGTCATGCGGGAAGGTGCCGCCTGCCTCGAGCCGGACTTCCGCCAGGGCTTCCGGGGAGAGCCCCTTGACCGGATATCGGTAGAGGCCGACGATCCTTGCGCTATCTCCCATAGGCATCCTTCCTGGTTCATGATTTCGGCAGATTTCTGCGGCAAACTGTCTGGAGATTGCCCCTTGTGTGACTATCAGGCAACACCAATATCTGCCAGAGGCCAATGCCTTGAATAGGGTTGGCCGGAATGCAGAGGCGTTCATGACGGCGCGGCCAGGCCGGCTGTCCAGAAGCGTGCTTGAAAGGAAGACAGATGGATCTTGAGAAATTCACGGACCGGAGCCGAGGCTTCATCCAGTCCGCACAGGGACTTGCCGTTCGCTCCGGGCATCAGCGATTCACCCCCGAACATCTCCTGAAGGTTCTGCTCGACGACGAGGAAGGTCTCGCCGCGGGGCTCATTCGCGCCGCCGATGGCCGTCCCGACCAGGCGCTGACCGGTGTCGAAACAGCACTTGCGAAACTGCCGAAGGTCGAGGGCGCGGGTGCAGGCCAGCTCTATCTCGCGCCGGAAACGGCAAAGCTTTTCGATCAGGCCGAACAGCTCGCGAAGAAGTCGGGCGACAGCTATGTCACCGCCGAGCGGTTGCTGCTTGCCATGCTGCTGGTGCCGGGCACCGAATCGGAAAAGATCCTGAAGACGGCAGGCATCACCGCGCAATCGCTCAATGCGGCGATCGAGCGGGTGCGCAAGGGCCGCACAGCCGACAGCGCGAGCGCGGAAGACGCCTATGATGCGCTGAAGAAATATGCGCGCGACCTCACCGCCGATGCGCGCGCGGGCAAGCTCGATCCCGTGATCGGCCGCGACGAGGAAATCCGCCGGACTATCCAGGTGCTCTCGCGGCGCACGAAGAACAATCCCGTGCTGATCGGCGAGCCAGGCGTCGGCAAGACGGCGATCACCGAGGGGCTCGCGCTGCGCATCGTCAATGGCGATGTGCCGGAAAGCCTCAAGAACAAGTCTCTCATGGCGCTCGATCTCGGCGCGCTCATTGCGGGCGCGAAGTATCGCGGCGAGTTCGAGGAGCGGCTGAAGGCGGTGCTTGCCGAAGTGTCGGCGGCCGATGGCGGCATCATCCTCTTCATCGACGAGATGCACCAGCTTGTCGGCGCGGGCAAGACGGACGGCGCAATGGATGCCTCCAACCTGCTGAAGCCGGCGCTGGCGCGCGGCGATCTCCACTGCGTCGGCGCGACGACGCTCGACGAGTACCGCAAATATGTCGAGAAGGACGCAGCGCTGGCGCGGCGCTTCCAGCCCGTCTTCGTGGCCGAGCCGACAGTCGAGGACACGATCTCGATCCTGCGCGGTCTCAAGGAGAAGTACGAACTCCATCACGGTGTGCGTATTTCCGACGCGGCGCTTGTCGCTTCCGCCACGCTCTCCGACCGCTACATCGCGGATCGTTTCCTGCCGGACAAGGCGATCGACCTGATGGACGAGGCGGCATCGCGGCTTCGCATGCAGGTCGATTCCAAGCCCGAAGTGCTCGACGAGATCGACCGGCGCATCATCCAGCTCAAGATCGAGCGCGAGGCGCTTAAAAAGGAGAAGGATGAGGCATCGAAAGACCGGCTGGGCAAGATCGAGACGGATCTGGCAGACCTCGAAAAGAAGTCCGCCGACCTCGCGGCGGCATGGTCTGCCGAGAAGTCGAAGCTCGCCTCCGCGCAGAAGCTCAAGGAAGAGCTCGACAATGCGCGCGGCGAACTCGCCAGGGCGCAGCGCGCGGGGCAGCTCGAGCGCGCGTCGGAACTTGCCTATGGCATCATTCCCGGCCTCGAAAAGAAACTCGTGGAAACCGAAAAGCGCGAGCAGAAAGGCGCGATGCTCGAAGAAGCCGTGACCGAGCAGCATATCGCCCAGGTCGTATCGCGCTGGACCGGCATTCCCGTCGACAAGATGCTCGAAGGCGAGCGCGAGAAGCTGATCGGTATGGAAAAGGCGCTGGGCGCGCGCGTCGTCGGGCAGGCGGAAGCCGTTTCCGCCGTGTCGCGCGCGGTGCGCCGCGCCCGTGCGGGCCTGCAAGACCCGAACAGGCCCATCGGTTCGTTCCTCTTCCTCGGGCCGACGGGCGTCGGCAAGACGGAGCTCACCAAGGCGCTTGCCGAATTCCTGTTCGACGACGATCAGGCGATCGTCCGTCTCGACATGTCGGAATATATGGAGAAGCATTCGGTGGCCCGCCTCATCGGTGCGCCTCCCGGCTATGTCGGTTATGAAGAAGGGGGCGCGCTCACCGAAGCCGTGCGCCGCCGGCCCTATCAGGTCGTGCTGTTCGACGAGATCGAGAAGGCGCATCCCGATGTTTTCAACGTGCTGCTGCAGGTGCTTGATGACGGGCGCCTGACGGACGGGCAGGGCCGCACTGTCGACTTCAAGAATGTGCTCATCATCATGACGTCGAACCTCGGTGCGGAATATATGGCCGAGCAGAAGGCGGGCGAGGATGTGGAGGGCGTGCGCGAGCAGGTGATGGATGTGGTGCGTTCGCGCTTCCGGCCGGAGTTCCTCAATCGTCTCGACGAGATCCTGCTGTTCCACAGGCTGAGCCGCGAGCAGATGGATACGATCGTCGACATCCAGATGAAGCGCCTCAGGAAGCTTCTTGCCGACCGCAAGATAGAGATCGTACTCGACGATGCGGCGCGCACCTGGCTTGCGGATGCGGGCTACGATCCGGTCTATGGCGCGCGGCCGCTGAAGCGTGTCATCCAGCGCAATGTGCAGGACCCGCTGGCCGAGCTCCTGCTCACGGGCGAAATCGCCGATGGCGAGGCGGTGACGGTGTCGGCAGGCGCCGAAGGCCTCATCATCAACGGGCATGAAGTGGGCGCGGATGCCGACATGCTTGCCTCGCGGCGAGGCGATGACGGCGGCGAAGACCGCCGCATCGTGCATTAAGCGGCGCATACAGCCCAAAAAGAAAAGGCCGCCCCGATGGGCGGCCTTTTTGTTTGGATGTTTGGGCGTTCAGTTCGCGCCGCTGCCGCCCGTTCCGGCCTGGGCGACCCTCGTCGCGGTCGGGGCTTCCGCCATTTGCGTCGCGAGCGTTTCGCGCTGCGCCTTGAAGGCGGCGAGTTCGCGGCCTTCCAGCTTGCGGCCGGTCGGCACCTTGAGGGCGAGCGGGTTCATCTTCTTGCCGTTCACATGCACTTCGTAGTGGAGATGCGGGCCGGTGGAGCGGCCGGTGGTGCCGACATAGCCGATCACCTGGCCCTGGCGAACGCGCGTCCCGGCCTTGATGCCGCGGGCGAAGCCGTTGAGATGGGCATAGGCCGTCTCATAGCCATTGGCGTGGCGGATCAGGACATAATTGCCGTAGCTGCCGAAATAGTTGGCGCGCTGCACGGTGCCGTCGCCGGCTGCATAGATCGGCGTGCCGCGCGGGGCGGCGAAGTCCACGCCCGCATGCAGGCGCGAATAGCCGAGGATCGGATGCTTGCGCATGCCGTAGCCCGACGAAAGACGCGCACCGTCGATCGGCGTCTTCATCAGGAACTTCTTCATGCTCTGGCCGTTTTCGTCGAAATAGTCCCACTCGCCATTGCCGGGGTCGAAGCGCCAGAGCTTGTGCACCTTGCCGCCGACAGTGAGCGAGGCGAAGTGCACGTCGCCTTCCTTCACGGGGCGGTTCGACTGGTCGAACTTGCGGCTGAAATAGACCTCGAACTTGTCGCCCGGCTGGATTTCGCGCTGGAAGTCGACGCTGTAGGAATACATGCGGATCATCTCGGCGATGATCTGCACGGGAACGCCGGCGCGCTCGCCATCGAGGAACAGCGAATTGTCGATCTGTCCTGCGGCGCGCACGAAACCTTCAGTGAATTCGTGCATGGTCTCGCGGCCTTCGAAGGAACCGTCGCCGTTGCGGGTCACTTCGATGAGGCGCTCAAGGTCCGGTTCGAGGGAAAGGCTGGCGAGATACTTAGCCGGTGTGCCGCTTTCCCCATCGGCCAGGGCGTCCGGCTGCTCGATGAAAGTCAGCGCGATTTCCTGGCCTGCGCGAAGCTTGCGCGGGCTGTAATGCGTCGTCAGTGCTGCAACTGCATGGTAGGAGTCGATCCGGTCGATGCCGGCTTTCTGCAGCACTTCCATCAGCGTCTGGCCGCTTTCAAGCGTGACGCGATGTTCGACGGGCTGGGGCTCGGCCAGAATTGCGGCGGCTTCCTCAGCGAGGCGTTCTTCCGTCAGCGGATCGAAAAGACCGGGATCGGCAAGCGAGGCCGTACGCAGATCGGCGGTGTCCTCGCGGGCATCGTCGAGTTCGACGACGATGGAAGGCGAAACGGTATCGTCCGTAGCCGGACGGGATTGAGCGGCGGCGATCGCGATTGCCGCGCCGGTGGTGCTCGATGCGACCACGCGGGGTGCGCGCTCCGCCGTCAGCGATGCGGTCGCGACACCATCATAGGGGGCGACAAGCGCGGCGATGCCGGTGCCGACCAGTCCGAGCGACAAAACGCCGAGCACGGCCGAAGCCGCGATCCAGCGCGACTGGCCGAGCGCAAGGCGGCTCGCGGAACCATAGAGTTTCAGGGAAAGCTTGGCGGTGCGGCGCAGGCGGCGCCAGAAGGGTTCGCTCGCAGGCAGGGAATTGGCGTCTGCGAAGCGCTCGGCG
>NZ_JBKBHD010000001.1:1402500-2954217 GCF_046297875.1 Parvibaculum sp.
CGGGTAAGTTCCGACCTGCACGAATGGCGTAACGACTTCCCCGCTGTCTCCAGCATCGACTCAGTGAAATTGAATTCCCCGTGAAGATGCGGGGTTCCTGCGGTTAGACGGAAAGACCCCGTGCACCTTTACTATAGCTTTGCAGTGGCATTAGTGACGGCATGTGTAGGATAGGTGGTAGGCTTTGAAGTCCGGGCGCCAGCTCGGATGGAGCCGTCCTTGAAATACCACCCTTACTTTTACTGATGTCTAACCGCGGTCCGTTATCCGGATCCGGGACCCTGCATGGTGGGTAGTTTGACTGGGGCGGTCGCCTCCCAAAGAGTAACGGAGGCGCGCGATGGTAGGCTCAGGCTGGTCGGAAATCAGCTGTCGAGTGCAATGGCATAAGCCTGCCTGACTGCGAGACGTACATGTCGAGCAGAGACGAAAGTCGGTCATAGTGATCCGGTGGTTCCACGTGGAAGGGCCATCGCTTAACGGATAAAAGGTACGCCGGGGATAACAGGCTGATCTCCCCCAAGAGTCCATATCGACGGGGAGGTTTGGCACCTCGATGTCGGCTCATCACATCCTGGGGCTGGAGCAGGTCCCAAGGGTTCGGCTGTTCGCCGATTAAAGTGGTACGTGAGCTGGGTTTAGAACGTCGTGAGACAGTTCGGTCCCTATCTGCCGTGGGTGTAGGAAAATTGAGAGGATCTGTCCCTAGTACGAGAGGACCGGGATGGACATACCTCTGGTGGACCGGTTGTCGCGCCAGCGGCACAGCCGGGTAGCTATGTATGGACGGGATAACCGCTGAAAGCATCTAAGCGGGAAACCCACCTCAAAACCAGTTTTCCCTTGAGAGCCGTGGAAGACGACCACGTTGATAGGCCAGGTGTGGAAGTGCGGCAACGCATGTAGCTTACTGGTACTAATCGCTCGATTGGCTTGATTACTCTCATTTATCTCTGCTCATTTCCAAGTGAGCATTGCGAGAGACGACGACAGACCAAAACAGACAACAATCATTCGAAACCCTGACGATATGTTCTTCGCCGGCCTGGTGGTTATAGCGAGGAGCCTACACCCGATCCCATCCCGAACTCGGCCGTTAAATTCCTCAGCGCCAATGGTACTATGTCTTAAGGCATGGAAGAGTAGGTCGCTGCCAGGCCTGCCAAGCACATATCGTTCATCCCTTCTTCCGATAGAGCCGTCTCGCGGCTTCTCCGCACACATCCTGACCCTCTTGTCTCGATCGCGTGTGCGGGCGAGCAAGCGGGGTCTGGCTTTCAAGCTATTGACGCGGGGTGGAGCAGCCCGGTAGCTCGTCAGGCTCATAACCTGAAGGTCGTAGGTTCAAATCCTACCCCCGCAACCAAATTCCTACGCGTTTCCAAACGCTTGAACGCCGCCCTCTGGGGCGGCGTTTGCGTTTGAGCAGCCCGTGGAAGCACTGTGGAAGCAAGAGGGAACGAAGTCCTTCATGTCGCTTCGTAAATCAGCACGGGCCGAAATGAGTGCAGCATGAGCGGCGCCCCTCAAGGGAGGATCCTCTCGCAGGCTGACCGATGTGCCCGCGACAGCGCCTCTGGATCGATGCCAAGCCGATCAGCGTACTGGATGCTCATTCCGTCCATCACATCGGTGATCGACGCCGCGAGCAGTTCGTCCTTCGAGAGGTGCGTCCTGCGATAGACCTGCTCCATCAAGGGAAGGATGTGGCGCTGTATCTTGGTGCTTTCGCCTGGTGAGAGCCGTGCGCACAGGCAAGCATGCATACACCAGAAGCAAGTGGCCCAGCATTCGAGCAAGTCGGCAGGAAGTTGGTCGTGGACGCTGTCGAGCTTCAAGCATCGTATCGCGGGCTTTGACCCGCCGAAGACTTTGAAGATCAGCCGTCCGAGGACGTAGGGCCAACTGTTGGGATCGCCCTCCACGGGAAGAACCTGCAAGCTTGTCCGATCTTTCGGCTTTTCGCCTGCCTTGTCCGTGCCTCTCCACGAGGCGGCACAGATGATCATCAGTAGAGCGCGAAGCCGGAGAAAATCGCGGGACGAAAGGCTGCCACTCTCCTGCTTGAGTTCGATGCGCTTGGCGAAGTCCGCGGCCGCCTTCACAAGCTGATCCTTCGTCGCCTTCGCCCGACGAGCGTTGCGACGCTGCTCTTCCTCGCCTTCGTCCTGAACTGGCCGCGAAGTCGGTCTGGCCGCGAACTCCTCCCCTGCCGCCATCGCGGCTTCGGCATTCTGGGTCTCGTCCCCGAGATCGAAGGCAGCCTTCAGGGCGTCCTCGTCGTTCTCATCGACCGGCGTTACGAGCGAATTCAACCCGACGATCCGGTTCAGAAAGCCGCGGACGATTGAGACGTCGCTGCCGCCGAGGCTGTTGTGCTGAACATGCCCCGATTGGTGTGGCCGACGACCAGCGATGAAGTCGTCGTAGCTCAGTTGGCGATGCTTCTGGCCGCCTTCATCCGTTTCCTTTCGAGCCTTCGGGATGGAGACGCCTTCGCCATGCCCGTCGGCATCGCGATCTTCGATATTCTCGAGCAAGTCCTGCACTTCGAGCAAAGCGAGGGTGGCTTCTGTTTCGCCGTCCAGCTGAGCGAGCGCATTCTCCGTTTGTCGTGAGTGTGTTTCGCGAATTGCGATCTGCAGCGCATCGACGTGCGTGATGATCCCTGGCGTGAACTCCTGCGGCCCGAACAGTCGTGCGAAGGCCGGAAGGTCATCGGTTGCCTCAATCTGGAAGCGGATTCTCCGATGATCAGTACCTTCGAGTCGTGTCGGGTTGCTGACCAGCGGCGCGCCGGAAGCAGCCAGCAATTCGACTTCATATGCCTCGGGTGCGCCGACATGCGTAGCTGGTCGCCAGCTGAGTGTGTCGCCGTGAACCGCGAAAATGCCCGGGTGACTCTGCGAGAGGGCGTCGAACGGGATGTCGTCTTCGACGTGCAGCGGCGGCAGCTCCTCAACCTCAAGTCGCCCCTCGGGCGTGAGCACCTTCTCCAGCCCCAATTCCGAAACAGCCCGACCGGGCGGCAGCTGCCGATATAGGCTTGCCTCGCTGTTGGAGCCCGATGTGTTCCCGGTGCCAAGAGCTGCAACCGTGCAGTTCGCGCTGCCGATCAAGAGGTGGTCCGCCGTATCGGTCTGCGCGATCAAGGCCTTTGCATGAATGAAGCGACTGCCCCCGAACCCGTCCCGGCGATAGAGCGTTATGCCGGAAATGCTCCCGGTGGCATCCCGCGGGAACAACCCGGTGTCCGTGTCGATGAGCGCAGCGATTTCCCGTGGGCGGAGCCGCTCAGCCAGAGCTGACAAGGCTCCGAGCCGCTCATCCCAATAGGGGCTGATCACGATTAGGCGCTTCACTTCGCCGTCGATCTCGCGGGCGAAGCGGGTGCCTATGCCCTCGGCTGAGTTTGACAGTAGGAGCGCAGCCCGTGTTCCATCGCAAAGCTCGATAGGTCCCTCGGCAGATGCTGCAGAACGCAACCAGGCAGCGCGGGCGAGCATCCACTCGAACTGCGTCGGAAGCATCGGGTCAGCCGGATCGATAAGGCTGGAGAGGTAGCGATAGGCTTGAGCGATCAGACGCTGCGCGCCATCATCTTCAACTCCGGAGGTGAGAAGCGTGACGAGTTCGAGATTTCCAGCGAGACCTGCTGCCGTCAGGTTGGCAGACCCGATAAACAGGCGACCACCGTGACGTCCGATCTGCAAGAACAGCTTTGGGTGGAAAAGGCCCGCAACTTGGGCTCCAGAGGCGGTGTAGAGTCTTCCCGCTTGCCTCGGCAGCGGCGAGGCTCCGCCAAGAGCATGAGTCAGCATGCGCGCGTCAGCGAGGACCATGTTGTTGCGGCAGCCTGCACCGCGAATGCGTGGCAATACGATGCTCTCGTAAGCATCGAAATCGATACCGAAGGTCGTGGCGATGCTGCTATGATAGCCCTTGTCGGCGAAGCGTTCGTACAGCCTCATGAATTGACAGCCTCTCGGCCCGCCTCGGTGAGGCCGCTACTGGCCAGCAGCCCAATATCTTTAAGGAATGTGATTGCGGGGCCAAGGCGCGGATTGGTGAAGACTGGACCATCCTTCTCGCGGAGCCGCAGCTTGCCGTCATCGGTCTCGATCAAGAAGGTATAGTCCCCTTGGTGGCGCAGCTTCCGTAAGGCAACCCACAGATGCCGGCGGATCACCCGCTCTTCCAGGAGTCGCTCGATGGTTTGCCCGAACGGGGCTTCGCGATGCCGATCGAGGAATCGCGTTTCACTCAGCAGCGAGCGAAAAGCTTCTGGATTGAAGCCGCCGAGTGGCTCTTTCAGGTCCGGCCCTACCAGGTCAATCCGTCGATGGAGTATGGCCAGCAGGCGAACAGCCTTTGCTGCCACCTCCCGCGTGCATATCCGCGCGTCGTCACGGCCGGCTCGAATAATCTCATTGGTCAGCGAAACCGCGGAGTCGGGATCGCTTGCATCGAAGGCGTTCGAAGCCGGCTCCAATCCCTCAAGCAGGGCCGACCAAGTTTCCGGCACAGGTGAAATTTTTGATCGAATGTCGTGCGCACAGCGCCCGATCAGTCGCTCCATTCCCAGACCAGAGGGACAATTACCCAATGTATCGAGCGTGAACTTCAGCAGCGCCTCATGCGCGATGTGGCACAGATCATTTGCGTGATAGACCCACCATCGCGACCGCTGCACTTCGAGCGATGGATCGTCGAGGCTCAGGATGTTTCCTTGCTGATCGTGACCCGCGTAGAGCACCCATCGAACTTCATCGGCTCGGGGCTCCCGCTTAAGGAAGTCCGCCACCTTGAGGATCAGCAGGATGCTCAGCTTGCGCGAAAGGGCCCCGCTCGATGGAGTGCTGGCGCGTGACAGGAGGATGGCTTCGTAGAACTTCTGCTCCGTGCTCTCGCCGGTAATCCGTGAAGGCAGCAGGGGAGCGAGTTCATCGAGCTCGTCGTGAGTGACCGATCCAAGCTTGATCAGCCTGAAATAGAGGTCAGCCTGCGAACCGAGCGAGTGCTCGAAGGCATGAGCGAGTCCCTCCCCGAGGTCCTTGCTGGGCAGCGGGATCTCATGGTCGTCGGAGCGGTCGAAGATGCCGATCTCAAAGAGCTGGCTGCGATAGGCTGCGCCGAATGCGCCCCATGCCTGTTTCAGATAGTAGGCCTCGCTCCCAGGCTCGGCAGCCTCTTTGAAATCGATGGTGTCGCCGGACACCTCCTCGAGCGTTCGCGTGGCCCAGTCCGTTCCGGCGACGCCGGGCTCACCTCCATGGCGCGTTGCTACGAGCGCATAAAGCGCTTCAGCACGCCTGACATGCCGCTTCCAGTTGTTCGGGTCGGTATCGCCGATCTCCTTGGCATAGCGCTGCGCCAGCCAAGCATAGAGCCCGTAGTAGCGCATCCGCAGCGTCACGTTCGATATGCCGGGCAGAAGCGACTGGTAGAGATTTACGCTGCTGTTTTGCATCCCTAGCGGGTCGAGACCGTTCTTCTTCCGGTACTCGGTCCACTCGGGAAAGGCGATAAGCTCCTGCGTTTCTGCCAGCTCGTTCAATGTTCTCAATTCCTGTTCCGAAATTCGCTCGTTCCCGATGTCTTTCCCCGTCTGCCTTCTTCGCAGGACCGGCTTCGGCAGATCTCTGAATTACAGTGGTTCCGTCCCTCGACTGAGAATGCCGAGGTAGTCGCTGTAGACATACATCCGGCCACGTTGCTTCCCCGTCACCTCCCGCACGATGCCGAGATCCTCCAGATGCTGGATCGACTTGGCAATTGTTGGGGGCGAGATGCTCAGCCGCTGTGCCGCCGCAGGAATGCCGATGATCGGCTTCTGCTGAAGCAACTGGTGCACCCGGAGGGCGGATGCGGCCGGGCGCCCGAGATTCTCGATCCGGCGCCGATCGGCTTCGAACAGTGCGAGGATCTCGCGCGCCGCTTCGGAGGCCTGAAGAGACGTTTCGGCGATGCCGTCGAGGAAGAACTCCAGCCAAGTCTCCCAATCGCCGTGCTCGCGAACCTGCTGCAGCAGGTCGTAGTACTGGCGGCGATGCGTCTTGAAGTAGAGGCTGAGATAAAGGATCGGCTCCTTCAGGATGCCCTGCGTGCAGAGAAGGAAGGTGATCAGCAGGCGGCCGAGACGGCCGTTTCCGTCGAGAAACGGATGAATGGTCTCGAACTGCACATGGGCCAGCCCGGCCTTGATGAGGGTCGGCATTTCTGGCGTGTCGGTATGTATGAACGCCTCCAGGTCCGACATGAGGTCGAGGACGTTCTCGGGGGGCGGCGGGACGAAGAGCGCATTGCCTGGTCGCGTTCCGCCGATCCAGTTCTGGGACCGCCGGAACTCTCCCGGCTGCTTCGTGCTCCCGCGTCCCTTTTCAAGAAGGATGGCGTGGATCTCCCGGATCAGGCGCAAGGAAAGCGGAAAGCCCTCGCGGATCCTGTCGAGGCCATGGTTCATAGCGGCGACGTAGTTGGAGACTTCCTGCACGTCGTCGAGCGGGACGCCCGGCGCTTCCTCGCTCTCGAAAAGCAGCAGGTCGGAGAGCGACGACTGCGTGCCTTCGATCTGGGACGACAGCAGCGCCTCTTTGCGGACGTACATGTAAAGAAAGAGCGGAGTGTCGGGCAGGATGGAGGTCACGCCATCGAGTCGCCCGATCGCACGGTTCGCGTGCTCGAGGTGACGGTGGAGCCGTTCCATCCTGACTGGCGGAGACGGCGGCAAGGGTGGAGGCACGAACGCCTCTGCGCGCTCCCCCGCGGTCGAGATCGCTACGAGCCGTCCCAGGCGCGATGGCTCCGCTGCTAACGCCATGGTTGAAAAAGGATCCTTTCCTTGGCAGACTGATTGAGAAAGGATAGCACAAAATCCTTTCTTTGTCGTGTTTCTAACGGAAGGTTCCTTGGTTTGTCGAGCGCTCATTCCCCCAGTCCGCACCGGGTCCGGTTCGGGCGCACCCTCTGAGCCGGTGGCGCGATGGGACATCAGCGCCTCGGCAAACTGCCCACCCACCGATACTTGCCGGACATCGTCAGGTATCTGGTGAAGGGCGGCACGCCCACAGCACCTATAGTGGAACAGATCACCGAAGTGGGCAGGGATGCGCTGAAGCGTGCGCTGAAGGACCCTGTCTTCGTAGAAGCGCTGTGGTTGCTCATCAGGTTGCCGCAGGCCGCTGCGTCGAAGGATTTCGCGGCGGCTCTCGCCGAGATCGGCATGGGCCCGAAACGGCCGACTTCAGTGGCGGAACTGATGGTTGCCTTCGACAATACGCTCGAGCGAGTGCAGCGGCGCGAACATCGGGATGCCACGGACCTTGGCGAGATCGCCCGTCAGGCGGCCCTCACCGCGCTCGGCGATGCTGTGCGAGCCGGGATGCCGATGTGGTCGCCGACGGCGGATGATGTGCAGGCTTCTGTGGCTATGCTGAGGTCCCCGGAGAAGTTCGGTTCTCTGGCCCACCACTTCCACGCAAATACCGTGGAGCGCGTCATCCACTATTACGTCGATCGGAACCTTCATGAGCTCGTCGGCGCCGATCGCGTTGTCTCGTCCATTCAGGATCTCGCTACATACGATTCAGCGATACGCCGCCATTGCATGGAAGCCGCGCTCATCATGCGCGCCTTCGCCAGGGACTGGCTCGGCAAGAACCAGTACCGGGACGGCAAGGACATATCGAAGAACGAGGCAATAAAGTTCTCGGCCTACGCCGTCCGGAAGATCAGTATCGAGCTCAAGAACAGGAAGGGGCCAAAGTGAAACGGTGCCTGATTGAATGTGGCGTGCGGCAGGCATCCGAAGAGGGCGCTCTCGCGATGAACGTGAGCGACCCCGGCAAGAACGTCAATCTGAGGATCGAATCCATCAGCCGCGCGATGGTCGGGAATATCCCTAACCTTCTCATCGATCTCTTGGAGATCGCCGCATACGTCTACTGCGTCGATCAGCGAATCAAGCGCGGGACTGAGATGCTCATGGACTACGGGAAGGATTGGCGCCGCAGCCTGACCTTCTCGATCCCTGTGCGCCATCCCGAGGTCTGGAATGGAGAAGAGGTTCAGGAGCTGCTGGTCAAAACCCTCGGCTTCCTCTCCGACGACAGCTATGCATTCCGCTTCCGCAAGGCGGAAGCGCCGGTTCAGCCGCGCGATCCCTACTTCCACGAACTCCTCGATGCTTTCCAGGAGAACGACGAGGTGGCGCTGTTCTCGGGCGTCGTCGATTCCCTTGCCGGCGCGACCTGGATCGGCACGACGCCCGCGGTGCTGCAGAACATGGCGCTGCTTGGTGTCGGCACCACCGCCGATGCCGCCAATCCGTTCTCGGCCAAGCTCAACGCCGCGCATTGGACGGCGAAGACCGTGGCCGAGGGGGGTACAGGCGATCTGTTCTACACCATGAACAGGGAGGCTGCCGGAGACGATCTCGGGCTGACCCTTCAGACCGGCTTCGTGACCAAGGCGCTGGTGGGGCTGTTTGGCTCCGACAGGTTCCGGCTGGCGGTTTCGGCCGACGGCAGCACCTTCTTCGACGGCCTCAGCGTGGACAACACCACCGGCATCGTCGACCAGCCCCGGCTGCCGCGGTTCAAGGCTTGGACGAATTACGACAACTACGTCGGCGTCGGGACCTGGACCAAGATCGGCCTCAACAACACCGACTATAACGATCAGGGCGCGTTCGACGCCGCGAACAACCATTTCGTGGCGCCAGTGGACGGCACCTATCTCTTCGGCGCGACGCTGCTCTACAAGATCAACGCCAGCACCACGGCCCGCATGAGCGGACGGCTCGTCCTGAACGGGACCACCGAAATCCGCGGCTCCTCGGCGAAATCTCAGCCACCCACGTCTCGCTCGCCACCGCGATCTGGCTGCAGACCATGGTGCCGCTGACCGCGGGCGATACCGTCGAGCTGCAGGGGTATTTCCGGGTCGCGGACGGCTACTTCGCCGCCGATCACACGTCCTTCTGGGGCTGCAAGGTCGGTTAAATTCACGCGACGCTGACGGTACCGTTCCCCCCGTAGTCGCACCCTTCAGAATTGGCCTGACGCATCGCCCGCCACATCCTGGTTTGCCTCCCAATCCGCGTAATTGCGTCCGTCTGGGAGCTTCCAAAGGATCCGGCCATTGGCGCTCGCACCAATGACGGCCGCAGCCGCGGCAGAGGCAGACGTGAAGCTGTAGGCGCTTGTGAAGACAAAAAAATCGCCTTCCTCGCGGAGGACGCCCTTCTCGACCAGGGTGTTCCGGAGCGTGACCGTCCCTCTCGGTATCGTTCGCGTCGTCCGGACCCTTGCCCTCGAACCTGCTGTGACGACGAAATCTCCGGACGGCCCGAGCTCCATTTCAGCTTCGAACCCCTCTCCCCGGAAGAAGAATCGAGGGCTCCCGAAAGGAGCAGCGTCGGAAGGATCATCGTCGACCGGAATCGCTTCAGCCGCTCGCCCGCGGATTTTACGAAACAGATCCCAGCCGAGGGCTCCAACCAGCGTTTTCGTCTGATCCACGAACTCGTCCATGGCTGCGCGGTCGGGGAGCGGTAGCTTGCCCGCGTCGTCAGACGGCGTGCGCGTGTTGGGCAGGGTCCAGCGAGGATTGCTAACAACGCCCCGGATCAGGCAGGCTTCGACATAACGCGCGTGGCTCTTGGTCAGGTTCTCGTCCTTGCTGATCAGCACGACCGTGTCGGTCCAGAAGCCTTTGGCATCGCGACCCGCCTCATTCGAGTTGTGATACGATAGTCGAGCGCCGACACCTTCGGACTCGCCGATATATGAAAGCTGCCGGTCCTGCGCGTCTTCATCGGCCCCGATCAGGATGTAGACTCCTGGCCGTTCGATCTCGGGGAAAGCCTCACGAACCCGCCGAAGCTGGTTGCGCCGGAAGGCGATCGCCTGGATCGTCGACATCGAGATTTGTGCCACTCGTATGCCATTCGGATCGCCGTCGAGTAGGAAGATATTGATCGAGCGGGGCTTCATCACGCCGCACGCCCGACCAAGTCCATTAGCTTGCCGTAGTCGGTAACAACGTCGTACTTCACGCGATCAGCTGTGATGTGCTTACTGATCTCGTCGAAAAACTTGCGAGCGCATTCGATCTTCGTCTTCTCAACCTCGCGTAGCTTCATTGTAGACATCGTGCCTTTGGTCTCGGCGACGAAGTAGATGTGCCGCACGCTACCAGCCTTGAAGGATATCGCCCAATCGGGGTTGTAGTCCCCGACCGGAGTCGGGATCAGGAATCCACGTGGGAGTTTGGCATAGACAACGACCTCGCTGCTTGTATCCAGCTCTTTCACGAAATCTCTTTCGACATCGGAATCGGTGATCGCATAGTCGTAGACGTGGTTCTTGAGCTTCGCCGTGGCTCGGGAGAAATCCTGGCCGGTCTGGTTAGCAGTGAAAATGTCGACGTCGTATCGCTCATCAACTTCGTCGTAGGCCAGACGCTCGATCACCATGGCCGCCTTCTGCTCGGCGATGATACGCGAGGCCTCGGAGATAAAGTGCTCGGGGTTCTTCGTGAACTGTTCGAAAACTGCAGGCGCGATCTGGCCTAGGATGGTCGCCGTCGTGTCTCGTGTCAGCTGTGCGTTCTCGGCCACCTTCCCCACGAGGTCGTACTTCACGAGGGAATGGATTGAGTCCCCGCGCTCGGTCGTCGTGTTGGTGACCGAGAAGCCGTCGCCGCTGCGAAGCTGGCCGTCGGTCAACCCGTCGTTTTGTACGCCGACCTGAACGGTGTACTGCAAGGGGGTGACCCGCAGCTGGCTGTCCAGCGCGCTGACACACTTCCGGATCAGCTCCGCTGAGTCGAACTCAACCCGATAGACCGCCTTGCGGTTGATCCGCGCCCAGAGCTCCTGGAACTCCTTCTTCTCGAAATTCGCATTGAGAGGATTGGTCTTAGGCTTTCGGCCGTCATCGACCTTGGGCAGTTGTGCGTCGCTGAAGACGCTGTCGATGAGCTGGAACACCTGCTCGGCGTGCAGCTTCAGTTCCTCGGGCAAGTCGGCCAGTTTCCCCGCCGCCTTGGCCTCGTGGTAGGCGTCGGCGATCTGGTCCGCATCGTCGGTGTAGTCATTCTTCACCAGATAGCGGTAGATCTGCTTGGCCATGGCGGCAGTTACTTCAACCGGGCCATGCTCGGTCGCGAGTGTCTTGCCCGTGAAGTACTCCTCGGTTGCCTGCCGCGGACGCGACGAGAGAGTCTCCGCGATCTCCTTCTGGAGCCCGGCCACGAAGTCTTTGTAGCTCTCGCTTGCTACGACGGTCAGCACGTTGATGTCATGCACCACCGCCGGGTGGTCCATCCTGTCCCCGTGCTGATCGACGCTCAGCCGCAGGCCACGCCCCACTTCTTGGCGGCGCGAAATGGTGTTGTCGCTGTGCTTCAGCATGCACATGACGAAGACGTTCGGGTTGTCCCACCCCTCCCGGAGCGCCGAGTGTGAGAAGATGAACCGGGTGGGTTCGGCAAAGGAAAGAAGGCGCTCCTTGTCCTTCAGGATCAGGTCGTAGGCATCCACGTCGTCGGAATCGACAGAGCGGGCGCCAACGGCGGGGTCTTTCAGGCGGTTCGTCTTCTTGTCGATCGAGAAGTAGCCGTTGTGGGTCTTGCCCGGGTCGATGCCCGCGAGATACTTCCGGTACGCCTCGTTGTCGATCGCGAGCTCCGAGAGGTACTCGTCCTTCAGCAACTCGTACTCTTCCTCGAAAACCCGCGCGTACTCACCGTTAGCGTCGGCCTGGTCATAGTCCCGGTACTTCACCACCTCGTCGATGAAGAACAGCGACAGGACCTTGATGCCCTGTGCGAACAGCTGCTTTTCCTTGTCCAGGTGTGCCTTAATCGTCTCGCGGATCTGAATGCGGCGGATGTCGCGCTCGGAGACGTCGCCGTTCGCTTCACCAGCGCGCAGCACTTCGCCATTCGTGAATTCGACCGTGTCGTTGACGGCGTCGATCTGGCTGATCGTGAAGCCTCGATACTGATCCAGCCCGCCCGACTTCACGAACAAGTCATCGCGGAACTCAAGGCGCTTCAGCTGCCGTTTGATTTCACCCGATGCCAGCTTCACCTCGATCTCGATCCGCGCTACGGGGGCCTTCTTCGAGATTTCGATGCCCTCGAGGTAGAGATAAGCGTTGGTGCCGGCCAGCCCGCGGGTCTGGATGCCGCGTACTGCGATCTTCTTGACCAGCTTCTGGTTGTAGGCGTCCAGCGCGTCCAGCCGGTGAACGCGGTTGTGCTGGGTCCGGTGGGTCGCAGAATAGCGCATGATGAACAGCGGCTTAAACTTTGGCAGCGCCTCCATCGTCGCCGCGCCTTCCATCTTCTGCGGCTCGTCCAGGATCAGGATCGGCCGGTTAGAGGCGATCACGTCGATGGGCCTGCGCGACTGGAAGTCGTCCAGCTCCTCGTAGATTCGCCGGTTGTCGGCCCCGCGCGCGTTGAATGCCTGGATGTTCATCACCATCACGTTGATCCCGGCGTCGGACGAAAAGCTCTCCAGCTCGTGCAGGCGCTTGGAATTGTAGATGAAGAACCGCGCCTTCTTGCCGTAGCTTTCGGTGAAATGGTCAGCCGTGATCTGCAGCGACTTGTAGACACCCTCGCGGATCGCGATCGACGGCACCATGATGATGAACTTCGACCAGCCGTGCCGCTTGTTCATCTCAAAAATCGACTTGATGTAGCAGTATGTCTTTCCCGTGCCGGTCTCCATTTCGACGTCGAGGTGAACCCGGGTCGCGGCCAGCGCGTCGCGCTTGTAGGTGGCCGCGACGGGCACGCGCTCGCCCTGGGCGTTGAAGTTGGTGAAGTCCGTCAGCGACTGCGAGACGGGCAGGTTCTGCCGTCGTTGGACGGATCGGATGTTCTCCAGGATCTGCACGTCGGTCAGGGCGAGGTCGGCGTTCTTGAAGCCTTCCTCGAAGGCGCTGGCTTGCGCTTTGCGGCCGGGGTCGATGCGGTAGGTCAGGCCAGAGGTCATGGGCTGGCCGGCGAAGCAGTCGACCACATCGTTGACGGCATTGGTCTGATAGGGTTGAACCTTGAACTTGAGCTTCATGGTGCGCCCTCAGATCGACTTGACGTCAGTGGTGGGCGAGAGCTGGCGGAAGATCTGTTCTACGTTGATTTTCACTGCGTCCGAGACGAATCCGTTGTCGCGGAAGACGACCCGCAGGGGCTCGCGTTTCGCCAGCTCCTTGACCAGATCCTCGGTGATGCCGCGGTCGAAGCAGGCGACAAGGGCGTTGTCGTCGACGAAGAACACGGTCTTGCCCTGCACCGTCTCGCGGCGGATGGGCAGCGTCAGGTCCACGCCCCAATCGACCAGCACCTGGAAGAGCAGGTCCTCGGCCGTGCGGCCCTCCTTCACGTTGTCCACCATGTCAAGCAGGTCGGACTGCTTCAGCTCGTCGGGGCGGTAGTAGACGTCCTTCATGTTCGAGGTTTCGACCTTGAGCACCCGGAAGCCGACATCGCGGTTCCAGTCGGAGTGGCATTCGCCTTCGAGGATTTTCTTGCCAGCGCGGCGGATGCGCTCCTTCGAAATTTCAGCGATGGTCGTGAAGCCACGCTTGTAAGGTGGAAGCGAGGGGTCGATTACTTCCGGCACTTGCACCATGATGAAGCGCCGGTTTCCGCCATCATTTGCATTGAGCTGCATGACAGCGTGCGCGGTTGTCGCAGACCCAGCAAAGAAGTCTAATATGATCGCGTCTTTGTAGTTCCCGGTCACTGCTTCAATCGGATCGTACACGGCCCAAAGACTCTTCGGGAACGTAAATCCTGATCCTTCAACGAGACCATTCACCAACTTAGTACCGTATTCGTTCGAATCATAGCGCTTATCAGTCCAAACACTCCTGTAAAGACCAAATGTTTTTCCAATTTCAATCTGATACCCATCTCCGGAGCGCTTCGCCCTTAGCATGTTGGCGATCTCTTCTACGCTCTGGCGGGCGTAACGCCACTTCCTCTCGGTGCCAGAGTTGTCGATTGGATAGACGTACGCTACGTCATCCCTCCACTCGGTCTGCTCGGGGTGGAAGTCATCCGGGCAGACGTCTCCAAACCCAACAATCTTCCCGTCCTGGACCAGAACAGGGTAAAAGCAGTTCTTTGCATCCGTGCGCTCCGACTCTCCGCCCCAATTCCTGAACTGAGACCAGTTTACGTCCTCCTCACGAATTTTGCGATCGCCTATGGACTTTGTGCCGCTCGGATAGACGAAGATCAGGTACTCGTTGATGTAAGAGAAGTTTGTGCCTTGCTGGCCTCGCGGGTTGTGGATAACGCTTACGTAAGTGTGCTCCCAAGCGGCGCCGCTGAACACTTCTTTCATCAGTACAGACAGCGTTCCAAACTCATTCTCATCTATTGCGCAAACGAGAACCCCATCTTTTGCCAAGATGTTTTTTGCAACCATCAAGCGCTGATACATCATCGATAGCCAGTCGGAGTGAAAGCGCCCACTTGTCTCTGGATTGGCAACTAGTCGCCCGCCTTCATCGGATACTTGTCCTGATCTTTCAAGAAAGTCCGAGTATTTCGCACTATAATCGTTCTTATATATGAGGTTCCTCCCCGTGTTGTATGGAGGATCGATATAGATAATTTTGACTTTGCCAAGATAGTTTTCTTGAAGAAGCTTCAGTGCTTCTAGGTTATCTCCTTCGATGAACAGGTTTTGCGTGGTATCGAAATCCACGCTTTCCTCGCGGCAGGGGCGCAAGGTCTTGGCAATAGGCGCATTCGCCAGCGCCAAAGCCTCCCGCTTCCCCGGCCAGTCCAGCCGATACCGCTCTTGCGGCCCCTCCACGATGTGGTCGCTCAGCTCCTGACGCAGCAGGTCGAAGTCCACCGCCAGACGCAGCTTGCCCGTCGCCTCGTCCCGCGCCTCGGTCACGCAGCCGGGGAACAACTCGCGGATCTTCGCGATGTTGTCCTGGCTCAGGTCCGGGCTGTGCATCTTCAGCTTGTCCATGCTCGTCCTCTCAATCATTCGTCGTCTTTGGTGGCGCAAATCCGGACGCGGAAGCGGTGCCCACTTCCGCTGGATTTGCTTGTGCGGCGCTGGGGTGTGCCCCTGTCAGCCGCTCCAATTCCTGTTTGGCCGCGCGCAGCTCGGCATTGATCGCCACGCGCTTGTTGAATTGCCTCTCGCGCATGAGCCGCGCCTTGATCCGCTCGACCTCACGAGTCTGCGCCTTGATCGCCTCGGCCTGCGCGATGCGCTCTTCCAGCGACATGGGGCGCTCGGCTGCGGCCGGGGCGAAGGGCGTCTGCGGCGCCTCGCCCATGCCGGGGACCAACCGGGCCGTCTGCCCGGCCACCAGCGGCTCGAGCAGCCGCTCGTACAGCGCGCCCATGTCCAGCGCCACCGGCAACGGGGTGCGGGCTGCGTCTGCGGGCAGCCAATCCCCCTGGAAATAGTCGCCCACCACCCAGCGGGCGCTGTCGGCCTCGCCCCGACTATTCAAAGACTGGCGCTTGTAGGCCGCCACCATCCTCACGCGGCCGCCATGGGCCACCTCGAAGATCAGCGGAAAGGGGATGGCCTTGTCGATGGCGCGCAGCACGTCGCGGTCGAGCGTCGCGGTGCGCGTGGCGATGCGGAAGACCTGTATCTCGGTCACTTGGCGAGTCGCCGCCAGATTGATCGTCTCGGGCGCCAGCTTGTGCGACCAGACGATCTGGTCGACCTCGCGCACGAAAAGGTCCTTGAGGCCGGTGTTCGCCCCGGCGTGCTCGTAGATCTTGGTCTTGGGGATCACGCGCCCGAAGGCTGCGGCGCGGGGCCAATCGTAGAGGGTCATGACGCGCCGCCTTCGATGACCAGGAAGGCGATCAACTCAAAATCGTCCAGCCCCTTGATGGTGTGGGTCAGCGCCGTGGTCCGCCCGCCGCTGAACAGGCTGTCGATGTCCTTCTCTTCCTTCACCTCGATCATCGACCGGATCGCGCTGGAGAGCAGATCCGAGTAGCGGCCCATCTTGCGCCCGTCCTCGGTGCGCTCGTTGAAGATGCGGCAGACGTCGTGGATCGGCTCGATCCGCCCCTTGCAGCTGGATCGGATCAGGTCGAGCAGGCGCTTGACCTCGGTGTGGTCGGCGACGATCCGGCCGTCGTCGTCGATGTAGACCAGGTAGAAGGGGTGCAGGCGGTTCTGCTGGTTGACGTTCACGCTGTCGTGGATGTTCTTCAGCGCGAAGATGACGCCGGGCAGCAAGCCCAGCTCCGGCTGCGCGGGCACGACGGCGTGCATCCCGAAGGGCACGTTGTCGAGCTCGCCATGCTCCTTGACGTAGTTGAGCAGGTCCATCCGGAAATCATTGAGCCCGAGATCGGTGATCGAAATCCCGGCCTTCACGTCCTCCAGCTCGATGACCTCGTCCTGGAGCCGCTTGAGCTGTTCCTTGCGGTAGGCGATGTCGCTCGACTTGGCGGTGAGCACGTTGTCGTCGCCGGTGGCGGTGATGTCGGTGATCACCATCCGGTTTTCGACGCGTTCCTTCAGGTTGATGTATTCGTCGAGCGTGATGTCGGGCCAATAGTTGACCAGTTGGATCTGGCTGTTCGGGGAGCCGATACGGTCGATCCGGCCGAACCGCTGAATGATGCGCACCGGGTTCCAGTGAATGTCGTAATTGATCAGGAAATCACAGTCCTGAAGGTTCTGGCCTTCCGAGATGCAGTCGGTGCCGATGAGGATGTCCAGCTCTCCCGGCTCGTTCGGAAGGACGATGGCCTTCTCCTTCGACCGTGGAGAGAACAGCGTCAGGACGCTCTGGAAGTCGTAGGACTTCTTGAGCGTGGTCTTGGGCGCGTCCGACCCGGTGACCTTGCCGACATGCAGCCCGAGCTGTGCGGCGAAGGGCGCCAGGTTGTCGAAGAGGTAGTTGGCTGTATCGGCAAAGGCCGTGAAGACCAGAACCTTCCTGTTTCCGGGGTTCAGCGGCTCGTCGACCTTCTGCCGGATGAGGGCGAGCAGGTGCTGGAGCTTGGCGTCGTCCGCCGGTTTGACCTTTTCCATTGAGGCGATCAGATCTTCGATCAGGACGAGGTCCGCAGCCAAGTCGTGCTTCCAAGACGGCAGGTCCATGTCGGCGAGGCTGATCTGGACCTTCTTGCCGACCGTGAATTCGTCGAGCCCGGAGAGGTCGTCATCCTCGGGATCGAACTCGCTCATTTCTGCAAGGTAATCGCTGACGCTGTCGCTGCGTCCTGTTTCCTCAAATTCGTCGATTGCGTAGAGGGTGCGCGAGATATTGGCGCCGAGGGATCGAAGCGTGAGGCGGAAAGCGGCGACCGAGCTCTCCAGGCGTTTCAGCAGGTTGGTTGTCATGAGCGCCTGAAGGCTGCGCTCTCGATCGGCCTGCCTGAGCTTGCCGCGTCCGCCCTCGACCTGCGTGTCGTAAATCTCCTCATACTTCCGCAGACGGCTGGGCAGGATGTAGCTGATCGGGGCGTAGACCGCGAGCTTCAGCACAGAGAGCTGCGTGAAAATGTCGTTGAACCCCATCACGTCCGACCGTTCGGTGATCGGGCGGTGATACGAGAGCGGCTTGCGCCTTTGGGGAAACTTCCCGATGTCCGTCGTGTCGTAGAAGGTTTCGATGTGCTTGCGCGACCGGGCGATGGTGACCGCATCGAGCAGCTCGAAAAAATCGAAGTCGAGCGCCTTCAGGATCGACGCAGCGGTCCTCTCCTCTGGCGGGAGGGAAGACCATTCATTGAAGGCCTTCTGGGCCCGGCGGAAAATCTCTTCGACGCTGGCCTGTGTCTTCAGGTTCTTGCTGAGCGCTTCTGACTGCCCTTCGTAGGCAAGAGCCAGCTGGTTCCGAAGATCGTTGAACCTGTTGTTCACCGGGGTCGCGGAAAGCATCAGGACCTTGGTCTTCACGCCGGCGCGAATGACCTTGTTCATCAATTTCTGGTAGCGAGTCTCGCGGTCCTTGTAGACATCGTTGTTGCGGAAGTTATGCGACTCGTCGATCACGACCAGATCGTAGTTGCCCCAATTCACTCGATTGAGGGGGATGCCGAAGGACTCGCCGGAGGTGCGGGAGATGTCGGTGTGGCAGAGGACGTCGTAGTTGAACCGGTCCCTGGCGAAGATATTGGTGGTCAAGTTCGTATTGTAGTTCCGCCAGTTGTCCGCGAGCTTTTTGGGGCAGAGAACGAGAACGGAGCGGTTCCGCAACTCATAATATTTAACCACCGCCAAGGCGGTGAATGTTTTCCCGAGACCGACCGAGTCCGCGAGAATGCACCCATTGTAAGTCTCAAGCTTGTTGATGATGCCCGTTGCGGCGTCCTTCTGGTAGTTGAAGAGTTTGTTCCAGACCACGCTCTCCTGGTAGCCTGTCAGATCGTTCGGAAGGACGTCTTCATCGACCTCGTCGAGGAAGTCGTGGAAGATGTTGTAGAGCATCATGAAGTAGATGCGCTCGGGGGAATTCTCCTGATAGACGGACTCGATGTGCTCGCAAATGGCAGCGGTGACGTCCTTCACTTTGTCCGGGTCCGACCAGATCTGATCGAAGAGCTGAAGGTACATCTTTGCGTGTGCCGGATCATCGAAACGGGTCACGAAGTTCGAGACGGCATCACCCTTTTGGTACCCGAGATCGACTGCCGTGAAGCCGCTTATCGGCATGTAGGCCACTTCGCCTTCAGACCCGGCGACATGCAAGAATTGCTGCATCGGCGCTTTGGTCGTGTTGGACCGGAACCTGGCCTTTTTGCGGATCCAGTCAGCGCACTCACGGGCGACAGCGCGCTGAGTGAGCTTGTTGCGCAGCTGGATCTCGAATTCCGTGCCGTAGAGGCCGCTTTCCCGCCTTGCCTTGGGAATGAAGAACTCCCTCCGCTCCTTCCGGAGGCGGTCGGTCACCTCGGTAGGCACGAAGGTTGGCGCAGTGAAAATGAACTGCAGGCTGTCGACCTTCGAGAGTTCGGACTTCAGAGCTTCGAACGCGTAGATCGAGAAGCAGGACGCAGCAATCCGCAAACGCGTACCCCGACCGACTGAGGCCTTCAGGTCATCCCCGAGAAGGTGAGAGGTGTTATCGATGATCTGCATCGATAACCTCCCTGTTGAGAAGCACGATCTGCTGATCCTGCGGATTGCGGGCTCCCGGGTCGGTATCAAGCCCGAGACGCCTGAGCGCGTAGTACAGCAACGCCCGCCGGACTTTGATCTTCGCCTTGCCGGCCCGCATGCCGTAGTCAAGCGCAATGACCTTCGCCTGCGTCTCCGAGAGGTCGGGGTGGGGGCCGACCTCTAGGGTGACCTCTAAGT
Source organism: Parvibaculum sp. (assembly GCF_046297875.1). Lineage (GTDB taxonomy): Bacteria > Pseudomonadota > Alphaproteobacteria > Parvibaculales > Parvibaculaceae > Parvibaculum. The sequence goes on from NZ_JBKBHD010000001.1 coordinate 1,421,834, forward strand.
GCCAGTCGCGGTCATTCTCGGCCGAGGTGTCGCTCTCCCGCGATCCGCGGATGTCGAGGATCCGCGAGAGCAGGAAGTCCTTGAAGCAGTCATCGGTCAGGCAGAGCGCCCGGGTGTGCCAGCGGAACCCGTCGAACGCGATGGCGTGAGGCGCGATCCAGCGCCAGCGCGGCTCGGGGCTAGACAGGGACTGGTACTTCACCTCGATCGCCTCGGACCGGCGGATGGCGCCGACGACCGAGCGAAGTGTCACCGGCTCAACGCCGCGAACCGGCGTCGGGGCGGATGCGTAGGGTGGCAGGTCAGGGATCCAGCAATCTTCGCGCTCCAGCACATCGTCGGCAACCAGGCGGATTTGGGCGAGGTAGTGCGCTGCGTCCGGCGGGCGGAACTTGCAGTCGAAGTCTGGGCCGCGGACGTAAGTCCGCGCGCTCTTGTCGTAGACCATGTTGTCCGGTGCCAGCGCGATGTAGCGGTTCAGGTCCGAGGATGCCTGGTTCACCGAGACGCCGAACTGCTGCATCACGTCGATACGATTGACGTGTCCCTCCCAGAACAGACGGAACTCGATGAACTCGAGGCGCTGCTCAATCCCCCAGCGAAGTTCGGCATTGTCCCGGTCCACGTCGCACTCCCGCCCAGCCCTGCGCGCACGCGAACTGTGCGCGCCCAATTTCTGGGCTTTCTTGGACCGTAGCCGCGAGGGATCGAGCAATCAATCGAAAAGGGGAGCGACGGCGCGCGATTATCCCAAGGATTGCCGCAGGTTCTGCGCCACCGCGTCCGCCGCCATCCGCACAGGCTCGGCCGCGAGATGGGCGTATCGCGCCGTTGTCTGGACCTGCGTGTGGCCGAGGAGCTTGCCGATCATCGGCAAACCCTGACCCGAGGCGACGGCGGTCGACGCAAAGGTGTGGCGCAGGTCGTGGATGCGGACGTCCTTCACCCCGGCGCGAGCACGGACGCGCTGCCAGAAGGGCTGTAGATCGCTCAGCCGCTTGCCCGTCAGGGTGCCGCTGATGACCCACGGGTTCCCGTCAATGCGCTGGGCGTCGCGGAGCAGGTCGACGGCAGGCAGTCCGAGATGGACGATTTTGGCGCCGGACTTGGAATCCGGAAGGCGCAGAACGCGTTCGGCCAGATCGACGTATTCCCACTTCAACGTCATGATCTCGTTCAGCCGACACCCGGTCAGGATGAGCAGGCGCGCGGCGAGGACGGCCGAGGGCAGCTCGATCCCCTCCGCCTCCATCTCGCGCAGCACCTCACCGATCCGGCGGAGTTCGGCCGCGCTGAGAAAGCGCTCGCGCTTCTGCTCGGGATACTTCCGGATGTGCTTTCGCGGGTTGGTGCCGTCCGGACGCAGGCCCCACATCTCGGCGAGGCTGAACATCTTCGAGACCACTTCGAGGCAGCGGTTCGCTTGATAGGGAATGTGGCGGAGGTCGTGATGGAACTTCGCCACATCCGCCCGGGTGATGCCCGTGACCGTCAGCTGCCCGAGCGCGGGCAGGATGAAGCGTTCGAGGTTCCGGCGATATTCCTTGGCTGTGCTCGCCTTCACGCGGATGGCGATGTGCTCCTTGTCGAACCGCTCCGCCAGCTCCTTCACCGTGATCGCCTTGCGTCCAGCGTCCCGCTCGGCGGCGGGGTCCGCGCCATTGCGCGCGGCGGCGACGATGGAGATGGCGCGGTTGCGCGCCTGCTCGCATGTAAGGACCGTGCTGGGCCCGAGGCTGATCCGCCGGGATCGGCGTCCGGCGCGATACTGGACCACGTAGCCCTTGCGCCCGCTCGGCAGCACACGCAGCCCGAAGCCAGGGATCTCGCTGTCCCAGACGAAGTATTCGGCGGAGCGGGCTTCTGCGGCGTCGACGAGGCGTTTGGTGATCCTGGGCATGGCACTCTTCGGTGGTTCTTTCGCCGTTCCACAGTGCTGAAGCGCGGGCGACAGTCAACGAACACATTGAAATCGCGAAGAAAAAGGAAATGGCGCGTGGTTCCGCGCAGGGCGTTTCGGCGCGCTGGTGCGGGAAATCGACGAGCCCAGCGAATCAGAACGCAGGTTCCGGTGCCTGCGGACCGCTGATAGGCTCGGGGAAAAGAACTGGCTATCCGATGGCGTCGAAGACCACCCTCAATGCGAAGAACCTCGAAGCGCTGGGCGCCGAGCGCCTTGCGCAACTGCTGATCGAGGTCAGCACCGGCAATGCGGCGGCCAAGCGCAAGCTGCGGCTCGCGTTGGCGGGGGCCCAGAGCCCGAGGGAGGCCGCGCGGGAGATCACCAAGCGGCTGACCAGCATCGCCCGCGCCCGCAGTTTCATCACCTGGAAGAACCGCAAGGCGCTCGTCACGGATCTCGAAACCCAGCGACGCGCCATCGTCGAGCAGATCGCGCCGGCCATACGGACGAGGCGCTGGCGCTCATGTGGCGGTTCATGGCCCTCGCCACACCGGTGTTCGAGCGCTGCGACGACTCCAGCGGCACCGTCATCGGCATCTTCCGCCAGGCCTGCGCCGATCTGGGTCAGCTCGCCGCGAAGGTCCGGCCGGTCCCGCAGGCGCTCGCCGGCACTGTCCTCGATGCGGTGCAGGACAACGGCTATGGCCAGTATGACGGCCTGATCGGCATCATGGCGCCGGCGCTTGGTGACGAGGGGCTCGCGGCCCTGAAAGCGATGGCGGAGGACCTCGGTCGCTCGCCCGTGCCGGTGCCGCCGAAGGACCAATGGAAGGCGGTGGGCTGGGGCCCTGGCGGCACCACCTACGAGCACGAGATGCGGGCGCGCGAGCGCACGAGCACGGTCGCCATGGCGCTCAAGGACATCGCCGATGCACAGGGCGACGTCGACGGCTTCATCGGCCAGTACGATCCGAAGACCCGCAAGGTGCCGCAGATTGCGGCGGAAATCGCGCAGCGTCTGCTGGCGGCTGACAGGGCAGGCGAGGCGCTCGGGTTCCTCGAGCGCGCGGAGCTCGGCGACGGGTTGCGGGTTCCACGAGCCTGGGAGGACATTCGCCTGCAGACGCTAGAGGCGCTGGGTCGCGGCGAGGAGGCGCAGACGTTCCGGTGGGACTGCTTCGAGCGCACGCTCTCCGACAGCTACCTGCGGGCCTATCTCAAACGGCTTCCCGACTTCGACGACATAGAAGCTGAAGAGCGGGCAATGGCGCACGCCATGGCCTATCCGAGCCTTCTTCACGCCCTGCAGTTCTTCCTCGATTGGCAGGCGCTGGACCGCGCGGCCGAACTCCTGGTGGCTCGGCACGACGAGATCGACGGCGATTGCTACGAATACCTGGCACCTGCGGCGGAGGCTCTGACAGAGCGTCATGCGCTGGCTGCGACGTTGGTGCTCCGCGCGATGATCGACTTCACGCTCACCCGGTCACGGGCGAAGCGGTATCGCTATGCCGCCGAGCACCTGGCCAGCTGCGCCCGGCTCGCGCAGTACATCCCGGACTTCGGCGCGTTCGAGACGCACGAGGCCTACGTCGCCCGATTGAAAGAAGAGCACGGCAGGAAGTTCGGCTTCTGGTCGCTCACCGCCGCCTGATGGTCGTGCTACCGGAAAATCAGGTTTCAGCCCCGTGGAAGCATTGTGGAAGCAAGAGGGCGCGAAGTGCTGCCAATTTCCGCGCAATCGCGCGCATGGCGCGCGTGGGGCAGGGGGCTCCAACTGGCGGAAATATCGAAGGAATATGCAAACGAACGCAATCGTTCATGGTTCGTTCGATACGACTCATAACCTGAAGGTCGCAGGTTCAAATCCTACCCCCGCAACCAAACTTTCCTGCAAGATATCAAGCACTTAGGCCGCCCTTGGGGCGGCTTTTGCGTGTCGCGTCGTGTTGCAAGGCGGTCCCGAGAACTCCCCAAAGATTTCAAAGGCTTACGAACATCCCCGATTCCTCCGTGCTACACGGATGCGACACGGGACAGAGGCCTTGTTCGCGGGACGTTCGCGGCCAATGGCGCTTGCCATCCGCTGCGACCGGAGCCGTCATGATCCCCGACACCATGTCGGAGACCGCCATGCCCAAGACCAACGACGCCGCGCTCGCCGCGTTCATCGCGCGGAAGGCCGAGATTGACGCGGCCCTTGACCGCATCCGCGCCGCCAGCGACGACCATTTCTTCGCCAGCCCAGGGGACGTGCACTGGGGCCATGTCACGGCCCTCGCTGACCACGCGGCGCTGCTCAAGCGGATCACGGACGCGATCTACGCCGAGGGCGAACACATCGCCTGACGGCACTATATGTTGTGTGCCGATTGAGTCGGACATACAATCGCGCCGATTCTGCTATTCGACGGGAGCGGCGAATTCACGGTGGCGACTGACAAGGACGATCTTCCAAAGCACCTGGAGCTCATCCTGGATGTGGTCGAGCGCCACGCCCGCAACTCGTTTGTCCTCAAGGGCTGGTCGGTCACGCTGGTCGCTGCAGTGTTCCTGTTGGCCGTGAGGGGGGCTGAACCGGCGCTCGCCATGGCCGCGGGACTTCTGCCGTCCCTGACCTTCTGGGCCTTGGACGCGTACTATCTTCGGCAGGAACGAATGTTCCGCGCGCTCTACAATCACGTGCGAAAGGCGGAGCCGAACCCTGCCGACCGCTTCAGCCTCGATGCCCGGCCGTTCGCCGGTGAGGTTGCGAGCTGGTTCCGCACGTTGGGCGCCACCCCCGTGCTCTGGTTCCATGCGGCTGTCCTCGCAGTTGTCGTCGTTGCGCTGGCATTCTTTTCGTTGAGGCCTCCCGATGCCCCGTAAGGTGTTCTTCAGCTTCCATTACGATGACGTCACGCGCGTCAACGTGGTCCGCAATTCCGACCAGATCACAAGGCGGTATACGAAAGCTGCCCGTTTCCACGACAAGAGCCTATGGGAAGAGGCGAAGCAACAGGGGGCGCTCGCGATCAAGCGGATGATCAACGGCGGTCTCGACGGCAGCTCGGTCACGTGCGTCCTGATTGGTAGCCAGACATGGCAACGCCCATGGGTGCGCTACGAGATCATCAAGAGCCTTGCTCGCGGCAACGGCATACTCGGCGTGCGGATTCACGATGTGGGTTTCAAGCCGGGGCAGCCGACAAACGCTCTTGCCGGGCTCTTCGGAACATCGCTGCCTTCGAACGCGCTCACAGGCTACGGATCCCGCTCGGAGCCGACACTCGGTGGGCTACTGGGCCTTGCTGCTCAGCGGCCGGCGCCATCACAGAATGCACTGCTCGGCGCCCTGCTGGCTGGCGAGCAGAGCGTAGCACCAACGCCGCAGCGGGGACCGAACCCGCTTCGCTATCTCGGTTACACGGTCGACCGGCGCTACGGGTTGGTGCGGTTTCACGAAGTCGGCACCAGTGGGCAGTGGCGCGAGTACACGGAGGTGCAAGCTGTTCCGCTGCTCTCACTTCCGTGGCTCCCGAGGTTGAAGGATGCCGACAACCTCGAGAACCTGTTCCGCGTCTACGACTGGAAACAGGACGATGGCTCGTTCTACTTCCCGACATGGATCGAGCAAGCCGCTGCTCAGGTCGGACGCTAAGCCGCCGCCGTCGCGACCCCGTCCAGCCGCACCGCGACGCTGGCAACGCCGTTCCCGGCCGCCTCCACCGCCACGCCGATGGGGAAGCGTCCCGCAGCTGGGGTGTTCACCTGCTTCGCCGTGTTGTCCCACGCCACGCGCGTGCCGATGGCGAGAACTGCGGCGCTGGCCTTCGGCAGCTGGAACACGCCGGTGGTGGAGAGCTCGACAGGGGCGCCCTCGGCCGAGGAGTAGGCGGTGATGCCGAAGATGCTGCCGACGATCAGCCCGTCGCCCGAGGCGATGCCGCCTGTGGGCGTGGGCACGGTGATAACGTGGCCGTTCTGGATGTAGGTCTTCATGGGTTACAGCCCTTTCGAGGATTGGATGCGGACGACCGAGATGCGGTCGGTCGTCCCCGCGATCTGCCGGTTGAGGTCCGCGAGATGGAATTGATTTGCCCCGGGCGCGCAATCCTGAAACGGTGAGAACGACCCATTTGGGTCGGAATTGCAGATCAAGGTGGCATGAATGAACAACAACACGCTTTACCTCGTGATCGGCCTGCTCGCCGCCGGCGTCATCATTGTCGGTTTCCTGCTCTATCAGGAGCGTCAAAGCGGCGTCAGCATACAAATCGGTGAGAGCGGCGTATCGATCGATGGCAACTAGCCGAACGGTTCGGGCGGTGCCGGATTTTCCAGCCGTCAAATCGAAACAGGCAGGTCCGCTCAGCCGGGTCCTGCCAGAAGGGGAAGGCCCATGTCGATCGGAACCATACTAGTAATTATCTTGATCATATTCCTGCTCGGCGGCTTCAGCGGCAGGTTCGGCGGTTATGGCTATGGCTTCGGCCATGGCGGCGTCGGCGTCATCGGTGTCGTGCTGATCATCCTTCTCGTCCTGGTGCTTATGGGGCGTCTGTGAGACGCTCTGCTCATTCACCGCGGATATGAAGGGCGGGCGGCGGCGCCCGGAACACCAAATCAGAAACCCGCCATGCCTTGCATGGCGGGTTTTTTGTTTGCGGCATCGCGACGGCCGTCTCGCCTGTCAGGCGGCGCTCAAGATATTGCCGCTCGAGCGGCTGGCCGGCGAGATCATGCAGTCGACGCAGAGCTGGTGATCCGGCGCCGTGAGTTTGCGGTCAGGCCTTTTTCGATGATACGCGGGGGTCTGCCGCGAATGCCCCGCGAACATACTCGACATAGGCGAGCATGCGCGAAAAGCCGTCCTCTGTGAGATCGACGAAGACGCGCCTTCCGTCATTCTCGTCACGGACGCGCGTGGCGAGGCCTTCTGCCACAAGATCGCCGATCCGTCGAAGCGCCGTTGTCGCCGGCACACGCGAGGCAATGCACAGGCTCGACACGGAGACGCGCTTGCCGGCGAGGCGGGCATAGGTCAGGTCGAGAAGCATGTCCCAGGCAGGATCGCAGAAGAGCCCGTCCGGAAAATGATTCTGCCTTGCCGCGCAAAGACCGATCAGCATCCGCACCCAGTTGCGACCGGCTTCCTCGGGGGTGAAAAACTCGTGATCTGCCGTGGCACGGCTGCGCATTGGTGCGGGGGTGCCCGGTGCGGGCTGCGAGTTTGCCGGCTCCGGTGCAAAGCCGCTGCTCAGGCGGTCCGCGATGCTGACAAGATTGCCGAGCGCTGCGGGCGCGCTTGCGTTCTGCAGGGCGCCGACGATGTTCCGCGTCCGCACAAGGAGATCTTCCGCTTCGGCCCGGATCGCCGTCGACAGCATCGCAAGGCGGTGCTGGTCGGCCGCTTTGGCCGATGCCTCCAGCAGGATTTCGGTCAGCTCGCCGGCATCGCAGGGCAGGGCGAGAACCGACCAGGAGGCGAAGTGGCGCAACTGCGCCAGAAGCGGCGGCGTAACCCTGTCGCGCGTGACGAGCACCGCATGCAACCAGGCGCGGCCGCGAATCTGGTCGATATTTCGGGCGAGATCGCGAAGCAGGGGGTCGGCATCTTCTTCTGCGGCGATGATGACGAGGCGGACCGTATCGTCCTTCAGAAGCCTGTCCTTGACGGCGCCCCGCGAGGCGGCGACCTACCAGGCGAGTTTCGTTTCGGAAGGCGGCGGGGGCGCGAGATCGTTCTGCTGGAACAGTGCTGCGCAATCGGGGTCGACAAGGGCGGAAAAGGCGGGCGTCTCAAGATTCTGCGTAATGGAGATCATTGGACTAGACCTTAATGCTTAGGCGAATCGGATTGTGTTCAACCATAATGACGCACATAAATAGGTTTATGCAACTTTAAATATATGTGGCTATACCCTTTGGTGTAATCGCCCAATCCGGTGCCAAACCGGTGGAGTGCTTTCATCGTCATAGAATTTCTCTATGGTGGCGCCGAATTGACGGCTGAATGGAGAAAGTCGAGCAGATGCAAGGGTCCACGCCGCCTGTCCTTAGTTTTGCGGAGGCCGCCAGCGGCGTCATTGAGATGGCGCGGTTCGCCGGGTCGCGGGGCTGGGTTCCGGCAACCAGCGGCAATTTCTCGGTCAGAATGGATGCGAAAAAAGCTGCCCTGACGGCGACGGGGGCGAACAAGGCCGCGCTCACCGAAGAAGGTATTATCGAGGCGCAGATCGGGGGGCCCAAGCATCCGCGCGCCTCGGCCGAAGCCCCGCTGCATCTTGCACGATACGCCGCGGCACCGGAGATCGGCGCCATCTCCCACATGCATTCCATGGCCGCGACCGTGCTTTCGCGGCGGCACGAGAAGGCAGGTGCGCTCCGGCTCGAAGGCTGGGAGCTGCTCAAGGCCTTTTCCGGCATCACCACCCATGAGACGGCGCTCGATGTTCCGATCGTGCCCAATGGCCAGGATACGGACGCGCTTGCCCGGCAGGTCGAGGAACGGCTGGCGGCAGCCGGACCGGCTTACGGTTACCTCATTGCCGGTCATGGCCTATATGTATGGGGACGAACGGCGGCGGATGCCATCCGCCACATGGAAGCCTTCGATTTTCTTCTGACCGCACAATTGCACGAGGAGGGCGCGCGATGACGCATCTCACCGTTTATCCCGACACCGATCCCGCCACCGTTCTGATGGAGATAAGCGACGGCGCGAAGATCGCCGAAGTGCTTGGCGCTATCGGCGTCGACTTCGAGCGCTGGGCGGCACCGCATGCGCTTGCCGAGGACGCGGACCAGGATGCCGTTCTCGCCGCCTATCAAAGCGACGTCTCGCGGATCATGAAGGACGGCGGCTATCAGAGCGTCGATGTGATCCGCGTGAAGCCCGACAATCCCAACCGCGCGGAGCTGCGGCAGAAGTTCCTCGCCGAGCATACGCATGACGATGACGAGGTGCGCTTCTTCGTCGATGGCGCGGGCGCCTTCTACCTGCGGAAGGAAGGCAAGGTCTATCGCGTGATCTGCGAGCGCAACGACCTCATCAGTGTGCCTGCCGGAACGACGCACTGGTTCGACACCGGGCCCGCACCGGATTTCTGCGCCATCCGCATCTTCACCACGCCGGAAGGCTGGGTCGGGCACTTCACGGGCGACGATATCGCATCGCGTTTTCCGAAGTTCGAGCGCGAGGCGGCATGACGGAAATTCGTGCCGTCGTTACCGATATCGAAGGAACGACGACGCCACTCGCTTTCGTGCATGAGGTTCTCTTTCCCTATGCGCGCAACAGGCTTGCCGCTTTTGTAAAAGACAATGAGGGCAATGCCGGCGTCGCGGCGGCGCTTCGCGATGCGCGTGCGCTCGGGCATGTGCCCGATGCGGATCTGGAAGGCACGATCGCGCTTCTTCATTCGTGGATGGATGAAGACCGCAAGGCCGGGCCGCTGAAACTCCTGCAAGGTTTGATCTGGCGCCAGGGCTATGAGGACGGCGTGCTCAAGGGCGAGGTTTATGGCGACGCCGCCATGCTGCTTCGCCAGTGGCATGAGCGCGGGCTTCGGCTCTTCGTCTATTCATCGGGCTCCGAAGAGGCGCAGAAGCTCATCTTCGGCTTTTCCGACAAGGGCGATCTCGCCACGCTGTTCGAAGGCTTCTTCGATACGCGGATCGGAGCGAAAGTCGAGAGCGCGTCCTATCGCGCGATTGCCGAAGCCGCGAAGCTGCCCGCGGGCGCCATGCTTTTCCTGTCCGATCATGCGGGCGAAATCGCGGCGGCGGCAGTAGCCGGCATGAAGGTGGTGCGTATCGACCGGGCACTTTCCCCCGATGGCTGGAGGGATGACGGCGCCTCATTCGTTGCCGGGTCGTTTGATCCGGTTGAGAGGCAATTTCTTTCCCGCAAATAAGAAAAGGCCCGGCGCAATGGCCGGGCCTTTCGAATCGAGATTTGCGGACATTGCGTCAGCAATTGCCTTCCTTCTTGCAGCCCGAATAGGCGCCTGCGGCTGCGCCGACTGCGCCGCCGACAATCATGCCTGCTGCAATGCTGGAACCGGCGATAGCGGTCGCCGCCGCGCCGACGCCTGCGCCGATCGCACCGCCCGACAGCGCGCCCTGCTCGGTCTTGCTGAGATTGGTACATCCCGTGGTCAGGAAGAGGGCGGCAATCGCCAGGGCCGTTGCTGACTTTTTCACGATGGTCTCCATCTTCGGTGAATCGATCCGAAGAGTCTCGCGGGCGTTCGGGGCCTCAGAATGGCGGAAATGGGGCCATTTGGCCCCACTTCTCCATATTGGTTAACGGCCGAGCGTGAAGCGGAAGGCGAGCGCACCGGCAATCATCGCTGCGACGAAAGTGAGCGCATCCACCGGCGCAATGCTGATGGCCGCAAGCGCCGGGCCGGGGCAGAAGCCTGCCAGACCCCAGCCGATGCCGAAGAGCGCTGCCCCGGCGACGAGGCGCGGGTCGATGTCGTTGCGGTCGGGCAGCGACCATTCTTCTGCAAGGAGAGGCTTTTGCCGGCGCGTTGCCCAGCGAAAGGCGGGTAAGGCAACGAGGATGGCGCCGCCCATGACGAAGGCAAGCGTCGGGTCCCAATTTCCGGCAATGTCGAGAAAGCCGAGCACCTTGGCAGGGTTCGCCATGCCGGAAATGACAAGGCCAAGCCCGAAGATGGCGCCGGCGGCGAAGGATGCGAGAACCGTATTCCTGTTCATGTCAGCCTCCGATCACATGACGCATGACGAAGACGGTCAGAAAACCGAATGCCATGAAAGTGGCCGTCGCCACGATGGAGCGCATGGAGAGGCGCGAGATGCCGCAAACGCCGTGGCCGCTGGTGCAGCCGCTTCCGAGCCGCGTGCCGAAGCCGACGAGGAGACCCGCCGCGATCAGCAGCGGCGTGGAGGCCTCGATCTCGACGGTGACAGGCACGAATGCCGTCCATGCCGCAGGTGCTGCGACAAGACCGGCGAGAAAGGCATAGCGCCAGGCGCCTTCCGCCGATCCCTGCTCAAGCGCACCGCCGAGAATGCCGCTGATACCGGCGATGCGGCCATTGAGCAGAAGGAACAGCGCCGCCGATGCGCCGATGAGCAAGCCGCCGATCAGGCCCGAGACGGGTGTGAAGTTTTCCATTCGTCAATCCTCAGTTTGCCTTGCGGATGGGTGTCTTCAGATAGACCGAGCCGTCCTCTTCGGGTTCCGGCAGATGGCCGCCGCGAATATTCACCTGCAGCGAAGGATAGAGGAGACGCGGCGAACCGAGCTTTGCATTGCGTTCCTCGCGCAGCTTCACGAATGCTTCCTCGCTCACGCCTTCATGCACATGGGTATTCGACTTGCGCTGCTCTGCGACCGTCGATTCCCAGCGCACATCCGTCCGCGTCTCGGGCAGGTAGTCATGGCCGACAAAGACCCGCGTTTCGCCGGGTAGCGCCAGGATCTTGCGGATCGACGCATAGAGCGTGTGGGCATCGCCGCCGGGGAAGTCCGTGCGGGCGGTGCCGTAGTCCGGCATGAAAAGCGTGTCGCCGATAAAGGCCGCGTCGCCAACCACATAGGTTATGTCGGCGGCTGTGTGGCCCGGCGTATGGATCACGCGCACGGGCAGATTGCCGATGCTGAAGCTGTCGCCATCGGCAAAGAGGCGGTCATAGGGCGTCCCGTCCGCGGCGACATAAGGCATGTTGAAGACCTTGCGCCAATAGGACTGGATGTCGGCGATATGTTCGCCGATGCCGCTTTTCGCGCCGAAGCGTTCGCGCAGCACCGCCGTGGCGGTCAGATGGTCCGCATGGGCATGGGTATCGAGAACCCATTCGACCGTGAGGCCCTTTTCCTTCACGAAGGCCGAAATGTGATCGGCGCATTCATGGGAAATGCGGCCCGAGGCCGGGTCATAATCGAGCACGGCATCGATCACCGCGGCGTGCCGCGTCTGCGGGTCGGCGACGACATAGGTGACTGTCGACGTCGCCTTGTCGAAGAAGCCGGTGACGTCCGGTCTCAGGGCTTCTGTCATGGCTCAACTCCATTTCTTTTCGGGGCTTGCCCGGAACATTTGAACCAATATAAGTCCTAATAATCCAGAATTTAAGTGTGATAATCTGCCGCATTTATGGGAATGAAAACCGGCGGGAAGCCCATGAAAAAGGGCCCTGCAGCCATGCTGCAGAGCCTGATTTCCGTGGTGACGGAACCTTCCGGTTCAGCACTTGCCTTCTTCGCGGCAGCCCTTGTAGCCGCCTGCGGCCGCGCCGACCGCACCGCCGATCACGGCGCCTGTGGTTGCCGAGCCGCCCGTGATTGCGCCGGCGGCGGCACCTACGCCTGCACCGATCGCACCGCCCGACAGCGCACCGGACTCCGTTCTGTTGAGTTCCGTGCAGCCCGCCGTAAAGAGAAGCGCGGCGGCGGCCATCGCAATCGCTTTCTTGGTCATCACGTATTCCTCCGTGGTTGCTAACAGAAGAACGCGTGTGACCGAAAAGCGTTCCACTCCAAAAATCGCCGTCTTGCCGCCACTCGCAAGGCGGTTGCCGGATGAAAAGACTTGTATGAGTGCGACCGGCTACCGATGATCGCGCCGGCATGAGCAGCGATTTGAAACCAGAAGGGCCCGGCGGCGACCGGTTGCGGAAAGATGAGGCCGCCGAAACTTCGGGGCCTCTGCCGGTTATTCGTCTCGCCGCTCTCTATGCAGCCCGTGTCGCCGCTTTTCTCTTTTTCGCGCCCGCTTTCGTCATTCTTGTCTATGCAGTGGTGCCGCCGCCCGTGACGCCGCTCATGCTGATCCGCGCGGTAGAAGGGCATGGCCTCACGAAGGACTGGGTGCCGCTTTCGGAAATCTCGCCGCATCTGCAGCGCGCCGTCATCGCGGCCGAGGACGGAAAGTTCTGCAATCATGGCGGCTTCGACTGGGAGGCCGTCGACACGGCCTTGCAACGAATTCGGCGTGGCGGTTCGCTGCACGGGGCGAGCACGATCAGCATGCAGACGGCGAAGAATCTCTTTCTTTCACCGCAACGCACATTCGTCCGCAAGGGTGCGGAGGCCTATATCACCGTCTGGCTTGAGACGCTGTTGAGCAAGAAGCGGATACTCGAACTCTATCTCAACGTCATTGAATTCGGCCCCGGCATTTATGGTGCGGAGGCGGCGGCGCAGCATTACTTCGGTGTCAGCGCGAAAGACCTGTCGCGCGCACAATCGGCACAACTTGCTGCCGTGCTGCCGGGCCCGCTGACGCGGCGGCCCGCTGCGACCGCCTATGCGGGCACCATCGCCGCGCGCATGAACCATGTTGTGCTTGGCGATAACGGCCCCTGCAACTGACCGTCAGCCATGCGCCTCACTGCCGCCGGATGACGTGATGGCCGCAAGCGCGCAAAGGCTTCCTTCCGTCTGCGAGAGATGCCATTCGGCAATCGACACGGTGCGGGCAGCCGCGTAATCCGCGCGGACGGCGGCGGCGAGGGCGCGATGCGTGTCTTCCACGCTCATGCCGGGCGTCCAGCCTTCGGCGCACAATGCGCCGGCAAGACGCTTTTCATGAATGATCGCGCTTTCCGGTGCGCCGCCATCTGCGATGAAGCGGCGGCCGAGATAGGCGGCGCTTTCAGGGTCGGCGAGCAGCGCGATGAATTCCCCGGCTGCGACGCCGGAGCCCGCGGGCGTTCTCGTGAACAACATGCCGGGAATGGCTGCGGCAATGATCGCCGTGCCGCCCAGGATCATCAATGCGCGGCGCGAGACGGCGGGGCCGCGATGTGCCTCGTGGCCGTGGCCGCCACCATCCGCGTGGTCATGATCGTGGTTCATCTTTTCGGTCCTTTTCAGAGCGGCGTGGCAGAGGCGAAGCGGCGCTTCAGATGATCGGAGAGGCGCAGCGCCAGCGCGACAAGCGTGAGCGTCGGGTTGACTGTGGAGCCGGTGGGAAATACCGACGAGCCGGCGATGAAGAGGTTCGACATGCCATGTACGCGGCAGTCCGCATCGACGACGCCGTGCTTCGGATCTTCGGAAATGCGCGTCGTGCCGAGATGGTGGTTGCCCCAGCCTTCTGCGACCGTCCATTCGTCGCGCTCGGGAAAGAGCACGCGCACGCGCCCCTCGCCCCAGCCGCCAAAGGCGCGGGCAACCGCTTCGAGATTGGCGCGCAGGCTGTCGCGGTCGGATTTCTTCAGCCGCCAGGTGAGTTTGGTCCTGTTGAGACCGAGCGCATCCTTCTGATCCGACAGCGTGATGCGGCTTGCCGGGTTCGGCTCCTGTTCGCTTGCGCAGCCGACGCCGAGGCGCCAGCCGAATTCTTCCGTTGTGGCGGGCGATGATGTCGTGCTGCGCGCGAGCTGCAATATTTTCGGGTGGAGATATTCGGCAGGGTCCGGCGGATTGTCCTTGCCGGTCTCGGCGGTGACGGGGCGCGACGGCGCGAAGGTGAGAACCGTGCCGAGCCGCTTCGTGCGGCGCAGATATTCCTCGCTCATCAAGAGGCAGCCGCGCATCACCACATTGCCTGTGGGCCGTTCGACGCGCGTATAGGTGCGATACCAGCTCGCGACGAGATCGAGATCGGTGACGAGGAATGTCGCGGGCGAGCCGACATGCGGATGCTCCATGAAGAAGCGGCCGACATTGCCCGTGCGGTTGCCGAGGCCTTCCTTCTCGACGCTGTTCGAGAGCAGCAGCACGCGCGCATTCTCGATGCCGCCACAGGCAAGCACGCAGACGCGCGGGCGGATCGTGTATTTGACGCCGGTCAGCGTTTCGATTTTCAGATGATCCACTTCCGCGCCGTTTTCCGCCGGCACGATCTCGGTCACATTCGACTCGAGATAGCAGGTGATGTTCTGCGCACGCTCGATCTCCGGGCGGTATCTCGTTCCGAAGCGGGTGGGCGGGCTGTAAAGGAAGAAGCGCGTTTCTACTTCGTCTCCCGCCAGCGGCAGGGGCGCACCGCCATCGGCCCATTCGGACGCATCGTCGAAGCCCGACGAGCGGATCTGGCAGATCTCGCGGGCCCGGTCGTAATAGGGGTCGAGGTCTGCCCGCGTCATCGGCCAGCCGGAATAGGGCACCCAGTCACGCGCCTCGAAATCGATGGGTTCGAAGGGCCGCGTCCAGCCGCCCCAGTGGTTGGTGGTGCCGCCGAAATAGCGCAGCCGCGAGCTTGTCAGCGGATATTCCACGCCGCCCATTTCGCCTTCATAAAGATCCTGCGTCGCGGCATCGAATTCGAAGCCGCCGCTTTCGATGAGCGCCACGGAAATGTCGGTCCCGGCGAGTTCCCGCGCGATCGCGATGCCGGCCGCGCCCGCGCCAATGATGGCGAGATCGGTGTCGATGATGGTTCCGTCTTCAATCTGGCGGCCGTCGATGAACATGGTCGGTATCGGTCCTCACTCTATTGTCCGGCACGGGAGCCATTCCTGCCCGCTGCCGATCTTATTGTTTGAATTCGCGACCGAATTGCGGCGGCGAGGTGTCCGGGCGTTGCGCGCAGATGCGTCAGCCGGAAATCTGGCGTCATGCCGCCGGACCGGAAGCCATTTGCGGCTTGCCGGGCATAATCATAATGATGTGCCGCTCGCGGCCATCTCGTGCAAGATGGCCGCAAGCGGCCTCCGTCTCACTCGATCGTATAGCTGCCGGTCTCGCAAAGATTGGCGGTATCCTCAAGCACATCGCCATCCGCGAAGACCATCCTGAGATCGTAGGTGCATTGCTCGCGGCCATCCGCGATGATCACGCGCACGGCATCGCCCGAGCGCAGGATGTCCTGTCCCAGAATGTCCTCTTCCCATTCCGAAATGTCCGACGGAGCGGCGTAGAACTCGATCAGATCGTAGCCGCTGTCATTGGCAAGCATGAAGGCGAGGTCCTGTGCCTTTGCGGGTATGGCAAACCCGATGGCGGCGGCCATGGCAATTGCGGCAAGTTTCTGCTTGGTCACGGATTTCCCCCATAGAAAAGGCCGTTTTGTTCGGCAGGATGAGGCTACCGGCCTGCATGGCGTCGGCAAGTGCTATTTTGGCGGCCAGTCTGCACCCTAATAATTCGCAGGGTTTTGGCGGCTTTCGAGGGCGTTTTCGGCTGGACCCGGAAGCGCGCTCCATGCGAGGTTTCTTCCCAACAGAACACCCCCAGAGGCTGCCGCCGCCGGGCCGGAAAGGCCCAAGCGACAAGACGGCGCTTGCCGAAGGAGGGACCCCTATCAAACAGGAGGACGGTCAATGAAGGACTATCTGAAATTCTATATCAACGGCCAGTGGGTGGACCCTGCCACGCCGAAGACGCTCGACGTCATCAACCCGGCCACCGAAGAGCCCTTCGCGCGGATCAGCATGGGTTCGGCCGCCGATGTCGACAAGGCGGTAGCCGCCGCGAAGGCCGCCTTCCCGAAATTCTCGATGACCTCGAAGAAGGAGCGCATCGAGCTCCTGCAGTCGATCATGGCGGTCTATCAGAAGCGCTATGCCGATATCGCGGCTGCCATCACCGCGGAAATGGGCGCGCCGAAGAACCTGTCGGAAAAGGCCCAGGCCGCGATGGGCATCGCCCATCTCAACACCAACCTCGAAATCCTGAAGAAGTACGAGTTCGAGGAAGACAAGGGCACGACCCGCATCGTGCGCGAGCCGATCGGCGTCTGCGGTTTCATCACGCCGTGGAACTGGCCGGTCAACCAGATCGCCTGCAAGGTGGCGCCCGCGCTTGCCGTCGGCTGCACCATGGTGCTGAAGCCCTCCGAAGTCGCGCCGATCAACGGCTACATTTTCGCCGAGATCCTGCATGAAGCGGGTGTGCCGGCGGGCGTGTTCAACCTCGTCAATGGCGATGGCCCCGGCGTCGGCGCGCCGCTCTCCTCGCACCCGGATGTGGACATGGTGTCCTTCACCGGCTCCACGCGGGCGGGCATCCTCGTCTCCAAGGCCGCGGCCGATACGGTCAAGCGCGTCGCGCTCGAGCTTGGCGGCAAGTCGGCCAATATTGTTCTCGACGATGCCGATTTCGGCAAGGCGATCACGGGTTCGGTCTTTGGCATGATGTCGAATTCCGGCCAGTCCTGTAACGCGCCCACGCGCATGCTCGTCCCCGCCAAGCGCCACGACGAAGCCGTCGCCATCGCCAAGGCGGCCGCCGAGCAGGTGAAGGTCGGCGATCCGAATGCCGAAGGCACGGTGATCGGCCCTGTTGTTTCCGACGTGCAGTTCGAGAAGATCCAGGGCCTCATCCAGAAGGGCATCGAGGAAGGCGCGACGCTCGTCACCGGCGGCACGGGCCGTCCGGATGGCCTCAACAAGGGCTATTACGTCCGCCCGACCGTCTTTGCGAATGTCACCAACGACATGACCATCGCGCGCGAGGAAATCTTCGGCCCGGTCCTCTCGATCCTGCCCTACAAGGACGAGGAAGAAGCCGTCGCCATCGCCAACGACACGGTCTATGGCCTGTCCGGCTATGTGCAGGGCGAGCCGGAGCATGCCCGCAAGGTCGCCGCGCGTCTGCGCACCGGCAATGTGCACTTGAACCTCGCCGGCCCCGACCTCAACGCACCTTTCGGCGGCTACAAGCAGTCCGGCAACGGCCGCGAATGGGGCGAGTTCGGCTTCGAGGAATTCCTCGAAGTGAAGGCGGTGCTCGGCTACAACGCCGCTTGATCGAGCTTCCGGGTTCATCCGGATACGGAAAAGCCGGTGCGAGAAATCGC
This sequence comes from Parvibaculum sp., assembly GCF_046297875.1. Lineage (GTDB taxonomy): Bacteria > Pseudomonadota > Alphaproteobacteria > Parvibaculales > Parvibaculaceae > Parvibaculum. Next base: position 1,439,441 of record NZ_JBKBHD010000001.1, read on the forward strand.
ACCGGCTTTTTTATTGCGTCACAAGTAAAAGCGTCATCCCGGCGAAAGCCGGGACCCACTCGCCGGTCGGCTTGCCGCAGTCTTCGGAAAGATGCTCTGCGTTCCAGCAACGAAAGCTGATCCAGCCCGCCATTGCTAAGGGAACCACCCGCCTTCGCAATGCCGATGCGCTGCTTCGGCGGGCAGGACGGTTCCAGGCTTTCGCCGGGATGACACTTGTGGATGTGGTAAAGCCTCACCCCCACCACGTCATGCCCGGGCTTGAACCGGGCATCCAGAAGCCGCCATTGGCGGCGTCATTCTTCGTACGACTCTAGTGCTCAAGCTGTGGCGACGTTCGCGGCATTTTATTGAAGGAAACGGCGCGCTTTGCGCGCCTTCTGGATTGGCGGGTCCAGCCCGGCAAGGACATGTGTGGTGAGGGCGGGGGAGATGGAGCGCCTGAAACCGCCGTCCACCTCCCACCTACCTCCCAGGTAATTGCCGCAATGACGCCCCCGAGCGAACATGGCTCCAATGGGTCAACATCCTTGGGGAGCCTTTCATGTCCGTCCGTCTTCTTGCGCTTCTTGCCGTCATTCTCGCCTTCGGGGCGCTCACCGTGCTTGCGCTGATGGAGGCCGGGTATTTCGGCATCTTCCTTCAGCATTTCGAAAACTATGCGGGGATGCAGGTGCTGACCGATCTCGTCATCGTCTGTGTGCTCGGCATCGTCTGGATGCTCCATGACGGCAAGACGAGCGGCGTCACGCCCTGGCCCTTCGTCGTGCTGACGCTGGCCGCGGGCGCTTTCGGCATTCTCTTCTATCTCGTGGCGCGGGAGATCAAGTCCCGCGCGGCGACGTGAGGGGGGCGACAATGAACAGCACCATGAGCCCCGCCGAAACGGTGAAGCGCTTTCTCTCCATCATGATGGAGAAGGATTACGACCGGGGCCTCGCCCTCGTCGCGCCGGATGCCGAGTATGACAATGTGCCGATCGGCAAGGTGGCGGGGCCGGAAGGCATCCGCGCCGTGCTCGAACCTTTCTTCGCGCCGACGATCACCAATGAATACAAGGTGCTGCGCGAAGTCGTGGACGGCGCGACCGTCATTCTCGAACGGCTCGACAGGCATCTGCTCGAAAGCGGCTGGGTGGAATTGCCGGTGACGGGCATTTTCGAGGTGAAGGATGGCAAGATCGCTCTGTGGCGCGATTATTTCGATGCGCCGACCTTGATGAGCAAATGGCCGATGGCACGCGCGGGATAATTTTCAGGTGCCCTCTTGAACAGCGTCACGCTCGTTCCCACCTGTTTCATTATCTCCAGTATTGCGTTCGTAAAATCCGGATGCGCGCCAGCGAAAGCGGCGCGCACCATCTTGTCACGGCGTCTTCCGCCGCTTTCTCGGTTCGTCCACGAAGAACATGGTGATGACGGCGCCGGCCAGCACCACGATGGAGAAGGAGAAAAGCGCGCTGAAGGAAAGTCCGCGCGCGATGAGGCCGCCCATCAGCGGGCCGACGGCCATCATCAGCGATGTCGCCGTGTTCAGCACCGCGATCCGCATGGGCAGGTCGTCGCGCGCGCCGAATTCGACGATGATATTCTGGTTCGAGTTCTGGAAGCCGCCTTGTCCCGCGCCAAGCCCTGCGAAAACGAGCGCGAGGCCGATCATGTCATGCGTGAAGAGCAGCGCGACGGTTGATACGGCCCAGAGGCCGACCGAGGAAATGAAGACGATGCGGTTGCCGAAGCGGTCGGCAAGCGATCCCCAGGCGAGGTTCGCGCATGTCTGCGCCAGCAGGAAGGCGGTCGAGAGAATGCCGAGCGTCGTGCCGGAAAGGCCGATGCGTTCGCCCGCAAAGAGAATATAGAAGGGCACCGCCATGGTGCCGAGGGCCGCGAGTGCTGCCGCGATATAGAAACGTGCCAGCGCGGGGTCCGCGCGGAGCATCGCGGGAATTTCGCGGAGCCGCCCGCCCAGTTTCGCGCGGGCGCGGATCGTCGGCGGTTCCGGCTCGCGCACCAGCATGAGGAGCGACAATCCGATGGAAGTCAGCACGAAGGCCATGAGGAAGGTCGAGGCATAGCCATTGCCGAGAAGATTGCCCTCGACGAAATAATGCCCGCCCATCCATGAGACGCCTGCCGCCGTGAGGCCGGCCGCGAAATTGCGGAAGCCGGTGAGGCGGCCGCGCAGGCGGAGCGGGATTACCTTTGCCATCAGCGTGTTGAAGATCACCGCCTGCATGCCGTTGAAAAGGCCGAACAGGCAGAGAAAGGCGAGCGCGGTGATGAGCGCGAGATTGGGCGGCAGGAAGAAGCCGCCAAGGGCGAGGCCCAGCACGCCCGCCCGCATGCCCCAGCCGATGAGAAGGCCCATGGGCAGCACGCGCTTTCGATGTTCGATCAGCGTCGCGCCAAAGATGGAAGAGGCCGACGCGCCGAACCATTGTGCGGCAAGCGCCAGGCCGACCGCGAATTCCGAGCCCGAGAGCAGGAAGATATAGGCGGGAACGAAAGTCGGCGCATTGACGAGGCGGAAGCCCGTCTGGCCGAGCAGCCCATGGGCGAGGTTCGCGGCATAGTTCCGCTTCAGGTTTGCCTCGATCTCGGCTTCATAGGCGGTTTCCGCCTCGGCGAGGCGCGCTTGCCTCTCCTCTTCGGTCAGCGACTGGTCCATTCCGCAAATCCGGTTTCCGGCCGCTTCTTCTTGTCTGGGCTTTGGGCGCGGCGCTGGGCCTTTATAGACCCGTTTGGCCGATCGGGTCAGTTTGCTTGTCGTAAAAGTTTCAGGGAAGCCTGTTCGCAGGCGATCAGGCGGTCAGCCATTCCTCCCGCGCGCGGGCGCCGGGCCCCTGCGCCAGCGTGGCGGCGAGCCAGTCGAGAAGCGACAGGGCGGCGGATTTGCCGTTTCCGTCCCGTTCGGTCAGGACAAAAGGCGGGTTCACGAGGATCATGCCCGATCCGGTCATGCGCATCGGGTCGGTTGCCATCACCTGCAGTTCGAGGGCGAGCGTTTTCGGCGGGCCGTCATTCGCAAGCCGCTCCAGAAACTCGCCGGAAACGGAAGGGTCTTTCAGCGGATACCAGATCATGTAAGTCCCGGTTGCAAAGCGGCGGCTGGCTTCCGCCAGCGCCTCCACGAGCCGGGCATATTCGTCGCGCTGCTCGAAAGGCGGATCGATCAGGATGACGCCGCGCCGTTCCTTTGGCGGCAGCATGGCCTTCAAGGCCGTGTAGCCATCCATCTCATGGGTCTTCACGCGCGCATCGCGGCGGAAATTCGCGCGGAGCGTATTCGCGTCCTCCGGGTGCAGCTCGCAAAAGGCAAGCCGGTCTTCGGCGCGCGCCATATGCGCCATCAGCGCGGGCGATCCCGGATAGCGCGTGAGCGGCGCACCGCCCAGCGCGCGCACGGCATCGAGATAGGGCGCGAGCAGCGGGTGCAGCACCGGCGCTTCGAGCAGGCGTGCAATGCCGTTCTGATATTCGCCGGTCTTCTGCGCTTCCTCGCCCGCGAGGTCCGTCATGCCGGTGCCTGCATGGGTGTCGAGCAGGAAGAAGGGCTTATCCTTCTTCTTCATGTGTTCGATCACGAGTGTCAGGAGTGCGTGCTTCATCACATCGGCAAAATTGCCGGCGTGATAGGCGTGGCGGTAGTTCATGAAAGACCGACCGTGAGAAAAATGGCGGCAATGCCTCCCGCCGACAGTGCGAAGAGCGACAGCGCGGGAACAAGGCCGTGCGCGCGTCCTGCAAAGGCGAGTGTGTAGGCGCCCTTCAGCAGATTGTTGGACGTGGCGGCAAGCAGGATCGCCGCCGCATCGAAATGGAGCGTGGCGTCGCCATGCGCCGATTGTGCGACCGAAAGAACGAGCGGGTTCGAAGGCGGCAGCACATCGGCCCCGTTGGCGCTGCCATTGCTCGCGCCGCGCCAGTACTGCCAGGCGGAAAGAAGCAGGCCCACGGCCAGAAGTGCCGCAAGCGAGGGCGCAAGCGCGAATGCAAGCTCGCGGTTGAATATGGCCACGACGATCAGGATGCGCAGGAACATGACGCTGGTCGAAATCGTGATCGCGGCATTGAGGATATGTGTGCCGCCCACCGCCGCGCCCGCGCGGCGCGACAGCACGACCGTCGTGGCGGTCGAGGAATAGAGCCCGCCAAGCGCTGCCGAATAAAGCAATCCGTGGCGCGGCGCGACATAGCGCTGCACGACATAGGATGCGTAGGACAACGTGCTCACCACGACGACAGCGAGCCACACCTGATAGGGCGTTATCGGCGTGATGTCGGTCACCGGCTCGTTCGGAACCAGCGGCAGCACGATGCCGATGATTATGAGGAATTTCGCAAGCGTCGCGAGTTCCGTGCTGCCCACCGATTCTGCGAATGTGTGCAGCCGTTCGCGCGCACCGATGAAGAGAACGGCGCTGACGGCGATCGCCACCGCTATCCAGAGCGGCTGCGTCAGCGTGATGGCGCCCAGCAGATAGGCAACCAGATTGGCGACCAGCGCCATGATGCCGCCGTCGAGGCGTATGCCGGGTGAATGTTTGATGCGGGGTTCGGCGCGCTGTATCGACAGATATTGCCAGTACCAGATGGCGAGCCAGGTGCCCGTTACCGCAAGCCCGCCGAAAAAGAGAAAACCCGTTTCGGGTGCGAGCGCATAGAGAAGCGCGCCTGCAAGCGCCAGCAGCGGGAATGTGCGCACGCCGCCTGGCGCCTTCAGCTTGTTGTCGCCGAAATATTCCTCGAAGGCGAGGCCGAGAAAGAAGGCAAGGCCGAGCAGCGCGACGAGCCGCGCCGGATCGAGAAGTGTGTCCGGGCCGGCCGAAAGAAAGGCATCCATGCTGTCTTCGTTCATGACGGCCTCAATGTTCGAGACGCCCGGCTTCGATCAGTGACGGATCGAAAGGCGTGACGATCCTGAGATCCGCATGAATGCCATCTTTCGGTTTGCCGCGATAGTCGATGCGCGACAGCAGGTCGCGGATCAGGTGAATGCGCGCAAGCCGCTTGTCATTGGCGGTCACGACATGCCAGGGCGCATGTGAAGTGGTCGTGCGTGTCAGCATTTCGTCGCGGGCATCGCTATAGGCCTGCCAGTGTTTCAGGGCGACATTGTCGACCGGCGAAATCTTCCACTGCTTGAGCGGGTTCTTGCGGCGGTCGGCAAGGCGGGCGCGCTGTTCGGATTTCGAGATGTCGAGATAATATTTGATGAGCACGATGCCGGAATCGACCAGCATTTCCTCGAAATGCGGGACGGAGCAGACGAAGCGTTCATAGTCGTCTTCCGTGCAGAAGCCCATGACGCGCTCGACACCGGCACGGTTGTACCAGGAGCGGTTGAAGATCACGAGTTCCTGCGCGGCCGGCAGGTGTTCGGCAAAGCGCTGGAAGTACCATTCGGTCTGCTGCCGGTCGGACGGCTTGCCGAGCGCGACGACGCGCGTTTCGCGCGGCGAGAGATGCTCGACAATGCGTTTTGCGGTGCCGTCCTTGCCGGCCGAGTCCCGGCCTTCAAGGATGACAAGGAGCTTCCTGTTGCGGGCAATGATGTCGCGCTGAAGCTTCACCAGCTCGACCTGGAGGCGGTAAAGCTCGTCCTTGTAGGCCTTTTTCGAGATGGTGAGGGGGCGCGCCGGCGCCGGGTTCTGCATTTTCGTCATCGTGATTTCCCTGCCGCTTCCGGGCTGCTTTCCGCCGAGGCGAGCCTATCGCTGCCGGGGCCGGGCGGGAAGTACGCATGCCCCATTCCTTTGAGGGGGTTGATCGGGGGTGGGGATGCGGCTATGAGAGGTATGTTATAACGTTACACTCAAGAATGTGAAATTCACGACATAAGGGGGCTGCCATGCGCGATCGGGTCCATCGCCATCAGGGTTTCAACAGGTTGAAGACGGGGCACCGGAGGCTCTTGCTGACGGCGGTTTCCGCGCTGGCGCTCGCGGCGGGGCCCGCGCTTGCACAAGGGGCAGCCGAAGAAGAATCCGGCAACACGGATGCCGCCCTGGAGCTTCCAACCCTTGTCGTTACCGGTTTGCCGCTTGCCGCGCCGCTCGACGAACTTGCCGCGCCGGTGACGGTCATCACGCGCGATGAAATTCTCACTTCCTCCGCGCGCACGATCGGCGGCCTTTTGAAGGATGAGCCCGGCATATCCGAAAGTGCCTTTGCCGCCGGTGCGAGCCGTCCGATCATTCGCGGTCTCGACAATACCCGTGTGCGCATTCAGGAAAACGGGATCGGCGCCGGTGACGTATCGGCGGTGAGCGAGGATCACGGCATCCCGATCGACCCCTATTCCGCCGAGCGCGTGGAAGTCATTCGCGGGCCGGCCGTGCTTCGCTATGGCAGCGAGGCGATGGGCGGTGTGGTGAATGTCATCAACAGCCGCATCCCGAAGGCGATGCCTAGGGGCGGTTTCGAGGCCGAGGCCAGCGCCTCCTATGACAGTGTGAGTACCGGCCGCCAGGCAGGCGGCATGGCGAAGGCGTCGGCAGGCAATGTGGTCTGGCATGCCGATGGATTTCTGCGCAAGGCGGATGATTACCTCATTCCGGGCGCGGTCAGCCGGCAGAGCGAAAGCTGGGCGGAGAGTTCGGGCGTCGCGGGCGGTGCGTCGCTCATCGTCGGCAATGGCGATGTCGATGGCCATGTCGGGGCCAGCATTTCCTACTACGACAGCAAATACGGCATCCCCGCGCCGGGAAATCCCGCCAATCCGGTTCACATCGACATGAACCAGACGAAAGTGCAGCTCGGCAGCGATCTGGAATTTGCAGGCGGCATCCTCTCGGGTGTGAGCCTGTCGGGCGGCTATAGCGACTACACGCATGGCGAGGTCGACGCGGCGGGCGTCACCGGATCGCGTTTCGACAATGAGGAATGGGAAGGCCGCGCGGAGTTTCTCCATCGCGCCATCGGCCCCTTCACCGGCGCTGTCGGCATACATGCGCATCGACGCAAGATTTCGGCGGAAGGCGAGGGCGGCGAACTCCTTGCGCCGGCGAAGATGGAATCCATCGCCGCCTTCATCTTCGAGGAAATGCCGATCGCAGGCGAGGCGCTGAAGCTGCAGCTTGGCGGCCGAATCGAGAATGTCGATGTGTCGGGCCGCGCGCTCGATTACTCGGACCCGCTCGCGCCGTTCGACTATCCGGTCTCACGCAGCTTCACGCCGGGCAGCGTTTCGGCGGGGCTTGTGTTCAATCCGGCAGAGAAATGGGTGTTCGGCCTGACGGCGCAGCATGTGGAACGCGCGCCCGATGCGCTTGAGCTTTTCTCGAAAGGGCCGCATGAAGCGACCGAGACTTTCGAGGTCGGCGATCCGGCGCTCGGCAAGGAAAAGGCGCTGAGCTTCGAAGCGAATGTGCGGCGCGCGGGCGATGATTTCTCGTTCGAGGCGGCGATCTTCCACACCTCGTTCAAGGACTTCATCTACAAGCGCCTGACCGGCGAAACCTGCGACGATGATTTCGATACCTGTACGCCACATGGCGCGGGCGATGAGCTCGATCAGGTGTTCTTCACGCAGGAAGACGCCACTTTCCGGGGCTTTGAAACCAGGGGCAGCGTGACGCTGGCGCGTTTCGGTACGGCGCGGGCAGGCATTACCGGACAGTTCGATGTGGTGCGGGCAAAGCTCGATGCGGGCGGCAACGTTCCGCGCATTCCGCCGATGCGGGCCGGCGCCGGCGTCTTCTATGAAGACGTACAGCTCTCGGGACGCTTCGGGTTCCTTCATGCCTTCAAGCAGGACAGGCTTTCGCCGAACGAGACCGAAACGGGCAGCTATACCGATCTCAAGGCGGAGCTCCGCTACCGTTTGCCGGAAGGGCTGTCGGGTGCATCTGCCTATGAGATTGCGATTGTCGGTGAGAACCTGCTCAACCATGACATCCGCACCCATTCCTCGTTCAAGAAGAACGACGTGCTGCAGCCTGGGCGCAATGTGCGCCTTGTCGCGACCGCACGGTTCTAGGCTCCCCCGAGAGGCAGGTTGCTGGCCTGCCCCCAAAAGCGTCATGGCCCGGCAATTTGCCGGGCCATGATCGTTTCAGGACTATTTCGACACCGATATTTCAGAGACCGATGAATGGCTGGAGCATTCTTGCGATCAGGCCCTTGAAGCGCGTCGGGCCCTCGGTGAGCGCGAGGCAGATGCATTCCTCGCCCTCGCCGGTGCGCAGCGCATGAACCACGTCGCTGGTGCATTCCTCGATATCGCCGGTATGGAACGTGCCATGCGGATCGGTCAGGCTTCCCTTGAGGACGAGCACGAGTTCCGTGCCGCTGTGACCATGCATGGGAATGTCGATGCCCGGCGCGGCGCGCAGCATCCAGAGCCGCTGATCGTTCTGGCCGCCATGCCAGAGATTGACCTTCTTCATGCCCGGCCCGAGCCATGTCCATTTCAGATCGTCGACGCTGCAGCCGAGCCAGTCGCGCAGCGGCGCGGGAAGCGGATCGCCGGCTTCGGCAGCGTGCTGCGGTACCGGCACGGCCGGTGCACCAGCCTCTTCCGAATCGAGCAGGGCAAGTGTGCGCGCAAGGGCGTCGGGCGCCATGCGATCGGCCTCAAGCCGCTCGAGCAATGCGCCGCCTGCCGCCTCGGCGAGCGAGATACGCGTCGGCGCGTCATTCAGGTAGCTCAGATGCGAGGCGACGATCAGCGACTGGCCTTCGCTCAGAGCGCCGGCCGCATAGGCCATCAGCCATTCATCGCCGAGGCGATGGTTCACGGGTTTGGTATTCACGCCAGCCGGCGTCGGGGCAGTCATCGCAAATCCTCCAGCACCGGGCGGAGACGCGCAAAGGCGAGCCGCAGGCGCGATTTCACCGTACCTAATGGAATGCCGAGACGTTCGGCGATAGCCGAATGGGGCATTCCTTCCAAGAAAGATAACTCGACGACTTCCGCCTGGTCGGGCGGCAGATCGCCGAGCGCCGCGTGGACGCGTTCACCGATTTCCGCGCCCGCCAATGCCTCGTCCTGCGGACGGGTCTCTTCGGGCAACAGCATCGGCTCTGCGGGATCGAGCTCGGGCCGGTTTTCCCGGCGAACCCGATCGATGAAGCGGTTACGGGCGATGGTAAAGATCCAGGTGCCCGCCGAAGCTTTCGACCTGTCGAACTGGCTTGCCTTTCGCCAAACGGTCAGCATGACTTCCTGCGAAATATCTTCCGCCAGCCGGTCTTCGACCCGCAGGCGCCGCAGATAGGATTTAACGCGCGGCGCGTAATAGCCGAAAAGCCGGGCAAAGGCAGTCCGGTCCGCATCGCTCGCAATGGACGCGATCAGATCGGCCATTTCGTTCGCGAGCTGCCCCTGGGGCAATGCCTCTGGTGTTTCACCGGATGTCCGGTCCCGGTTCATCAGGCCTAACTCTCTCAGGTTCGGCCGCCAAATGGGGCGGACGTTCAGGGCCGGTCTGATCTGGGGAGCGCATTTCGTCGGCATATTCAAACTACGATGCCGATCTGGCCCCGGATCACTTGATTTGGCCTATTGTGATCGAGTCTAGGGAAAAGGCGTCATTCGGGAAAGCGCAACGGTGCCGCAGCGGCGCGCGGTGATCCGTGGCGGGATGTGCCGCGTAAGCATGAGGTAAACCAGCGATTTCCGTTACCGGGGAAAAACATGTCGCCTTTCGACGACCGAACCACCACTCATGCCGAAACCTCCGATCTGGGAGGGCGCATGCGGATTGCCGTCGTCGGAACCGGCATATCGGGCCTGTCGGCCGCGTGGCTGCTTTCGTCGCGGCACGATGTTGTGCTGTTCGACAAGGAAGCGCGGCCGGGCGGCCATTCGAATACGCTGATTGCGGAGTGTCCGGAAGGGCCGGTGCCGGTCGATACTGGCTTCATCGTCTACAATGAACTCAACTATCCGAACCTGACGGCGCTGTTCGATCATCTCGGCGTTGCGACGCAGGCGAGCAACATGTCCTTTGCGGCCTCGCTGGAGACGGGCGGCAAGCGCCGCTTCGAATATTCCGGCGCCGGGTTCAACGGACTGTTTGCCGACAGGAGGAACATTGCCAGTTTGCGCATGTGGCGCATGATCGGCGATATCGCCAAACTCTATCGCGCAGCGCCCGAGCTTGCCCTGCAGACCGGGCTCGATGAAAAGCCGCTTGGCGATTTCCTGCGCGAGCAAGGCTATTCGGACGCGCTGCGCGACGATCACCTGTTGCCCATGTGCGCGGCGATCTGGTCCCTGCCGGTCGAACGCGTGGAGCAGTTTCCCGCGCTTGCCTTCCTGCGCTTCTTCGACAATCACGGCTTGATGCGGCTCAAGGGAAGGCCGCTCTGGCGGACGGTGCGCGGCGGATCGCGCGAATATGTGCACAAGATGCTTGAGGACTTTGGCGGCGAGTTGCGGCTCGGTACGTCGATCGGGCGCATTGAGCGCGACGCAATGGGCGTGACCGTGATCGACAGGTCCGGGCATCGTGACCGGTTCGACCATGTGGTGATTGCGACGCATAGCGACGAGGCTCTGGAGCTGCTCGGCGATGCGGATTGGCGCGAGACAGGTCTCCTTGGCGCCATGCCCTATCAGCGCAATATCGCATGGCTCCATTCCGACCCTTCCTTCATGCCGAATGAACGCCGCGTCTGGTCGAGCTGGAACTACATGGGCGGCGGCGCAGGCCGGCCCGTCTGCGTCAGCTACTGGATGAACAGGCTGCAGGCGCTGCCGACGGAGCGGCAGCTCTTTGTGACGCTCAACCCGTCGCATGAGCCGGATGCAGCGAGTGCCATTGCCCGGATCGAATATGACCATCCGGTGTTCGATGTGGGCGCTCTTGCCGCGCAGCGCCAGCTCTGGCAGTTGCAGGGTCGGCGCCGCACCTGGTTCTGCGGTGCATATTTCGGATCGGGTTTCCATGAAGACGGATTGCAGGCCGGGCTTGCCGTTGCGGAAGAACTTGGCGCTGTCAGGCGGCCCTGGACGGTGGACAATCCCTCGGGCCGGATCAGCCTGATTGCCGGCCTGTCAGCGCAGGAACTGGCTGCATGAGCAAGGATGTGACATCGCGGCTTTATGAAGGCGAGGTGTTCCACCGCCGCCTGAGGCCGCGTGTCCATACGCTGTCCTATCGCGTCTTCTACATGCTGCTTGAGCTTGACGAACTCGAAACGCTGTCGCGCCAGTCGTGGCTCTTTGCTCACAACCGGTTTTCGCTTTTCAGTTTCCATGACGCGGATCATGGCGATGGGAGCGGCGGGCCGCTTCGCCCCTGGATCGAGACGCAGCTTGGCCGGGCAGGCATCGGCATCGAGGGCGGGCGGATATCTGTGCTCTGCTTTCCCCGTGTGCTTGGCTATGTGTTCAATCCGATCAGCGTCTATTTCTGCCACCGGGCGGATGGGGCGCTCGCTGCCATCCTCTATGAAGTGAACAATACTTTTGGCGACCGGCATTCCTATCTGATCCCGGTTGAAGATGGCGCGGCCGAAACGCTGACGCAGGATTGCGACAAGGCATTTTATGTCTCGCCCTTCCTGCCGGTGGCCGGGCGTTATCATTTCAAACTGCTTCGGCCCGGCGCGCGATTTGCGCTGACCATCCGCGAGAGCGATGCCGAGGGGCCCTTGCTCACCGCTTCGTTTGCCGGGCGCGAGAGGGCTTTCCGGGACAGGGATCTCCTCGCCGCCTTCGTTCGCCACCCGCTGATGACGCTCAAGGTCGTGGCGGGCATTCATATCGAAGCAGCGAAACTCTCGCGAAAGGGCTTCCGTCTGGCGGCCCGGCCGGCTGCCCCGGCCAGCCCGGTAACGATTGTGCAACCTTCCGTTTCATTGCGGGACAGTGGCGGCGTATTCGTTCCGCCTGCGTAAAGCAATTTTAGACATCTTGTCTCTATATCTGGCCTTTGATCGAGGATTCCGGGACTTCCGGGCATCGGAGACGAAAGGGCCGCGTTTGTTGGATCAGCGAAAGGACGGGCAGACGGAAGCGGAGAATCCCTCCGCTGACGCAAGAGCCGCTGCGCCGGGCGACGGCGGGTCCGGCGCACACTTTCTTGCGCGCCTGTCGGCGTGGCGTGACGCATGCCTCAGCCATTTCGTATCTGTCCGTATCAAGGTCGTTGCCCTGATGACGGCAGTCGGCATGGCGCTCGTGCTGATGAGTGGCGCTTTCGTCATCTACAATTTCAACAGCAATCTCGAACGTGGTGCCTATGCGCGTTCGGAAGGTGTCGCCGATGCCGTGGCCCATGCGGCACTGAACGCGGCGGGCCCCGAGCAGATTGCGCCCGTGATCGCCGCAGTTGCGGGCGCGCCGGGGCTCGATGGCGCGGCGATGGCAACGCTGAACGGACGTGTACGCTTCGCGTCGCATGACAGCTGGCTTGGCAAACGGATCATGTTCAGCGCCGATCTTCTTGGTGAGGCGCGGCGTCAGGCCGCCGTGAAGGTGCCGGCGCAAGATGAACTCGAGGGTGCCGGGCATTATCAGGGCGACTTTATCAGGATTCTTCGCTTCGAATCCTCAGGAGAAGAAGCCCTGCTGTTTGTACGTGTCGATATGGAGAGCGTTGCGTCGGACCTGATCGTCGACGCCTGGAACCTTATGGCTTGGCTTGTCATTGCAGTAATTCTCGCGGTGCTCAGCATATCGCTTCTCATTCATCGCATCATCGTGACGCCGATCGAAGCCTTGCGCGACTATGCGGCGAGTGGCAGCACGGCCGCGCTGCAAGCCGTTGGGCCGAATGATGAAATCGGCGCCGTTGCGCGCGCGCTCAGCGAGAGTTTCAGCGCGCGCAGGGCTGGTGAGGCGCGAATCGAATCGCTTGCCGCGACAGACGGATTGACGGGGCTCGGCAATCGCATGCATTTCAAAACACGACTCGCGGAAGAAATCTCATCCGGAGAGCGTGGCGGGCGTATGGTCGGGGTGATGGTCCTCAATCTCGATAACTTCAAGGACGTGAACGACACAATCAGCCATGATGCCGGCGACATCGTACTGCAGCGAACAGCGGATATTCTCAAAGGTTGCGCGCGCGACGGCGACACTGTCGCGCGCATCGGCGGCGACGAATTCGGCGTCATCATGCCGGGCGTGAAGAGCGCGGATGATGCGCTTCAGCTTGCGAGCCGGCTCGTTCGCGCGGTGGGTGCGCCGTTCCGCCTCGGTACGCAGGATTTGCAGCAGGGCGCTTGTGTCGGCCTGACGCTCTATCCTCAGGATGGGCGCGACGCGGATGTGCTGGTCAAAACCGCCGACCTGGCGCTGTCTCGCGCCAAGCAGGAGGGCGCGGGCGCTTGCGTTCTCTATCGCCACGAACTTCATCTTCGTGCCATTGAGCGCAACACGATTGAGCGCGATCTGCGCACGGCGCTGGCGCAAAATCAGCTCATGCTCTTCTACCAGCCGAAGGTCGACATCGAGACGGGCCGCGTAACGGGGGCAGAAGCCTTGATCCGCTGGCGGCACGAGGATCGCGGGTTCATTCCGCCTGCGACGTTCATCCCCGTCGCAGAGCGCAGCGGCCTTGTGGTACCGCTGACAAAATGGGTGCTTGATGAAGCCTGCCGCCAGAATCGCGTCTGGCAGGATGACGGGCTGATGAAGATCGGCGTTGCCGTCAACGTTTCGGCGATTGACCTGCGGCGTACCGACCTGACCGACACGATCGCGAATACGCTGATCCGGCGCGGGCTTTCGCCCCGGTTTCTTGAGCTCGAAGTCACCGAAAGCATGGTGATGGAGGATGTCGATGTGGTGATCGGCACGCTGAGGCGCCTGCGAAGCCTCGGTGTCGGAATCAGTATCGATGATTTCGGTACAGGCTATTCCTCGCTCGCCTATCTGAAACGCTTCCCCGTAAAGCGGATCAAGATCGACCGCAGTTTCGTGCAGGATGTCGCCGACGGCCGCGATGGCAATGTGATCCCGAAGGTCATCATCGACCTTGCCCATGCGCTCGGCGTGAAAGTGATCGCCGAAGGCGTCGAGACGGCCGAGCAATATGAGGCCCTGCGCGCGCTTGGCTGCGATGAAGTGCAGGGCTATTTCGTCGGGCGGCCTATGCCGGCCGCGGAATTCGAAGTCTTCCTGCGCAATTCGCCGGCCGGCGGCTTGCAGGGAGCACCTATTGAGATGTCGAAGCCGACGGGCCTCAAGGCCGGCCGCAGAACCGGTTTCGAGGGTTCGGCAGCCTGATCCTTACCTTGCTCACTTTCTTGACGCAGCGTGATCCTTGGCCGTGGCGGGAAAGCCGCTTGGACGGCGGTGCGCCTTTACGAAATCGTTAGGGACGCTAAACTTCTCCCAGCCAAGAACGACAATGAGCGCCGGCTCAAGCGCGGCGTCACGGGAGACGAAGCATGGATCTCGCCTATGGGCCCGAATATGAGGCCTTCCGCGCCGAAGTGCGCGACTTCATTGCAAGGAACAAGGACAAGGCGCCGCGCCGCTTCGGCGTTGCGCGGCCATCGGAAGAATCATGCGCCTGGCAGCAACTGCTTATCGAGCATGGCTATGCCGCGCGAACGATCCCGAAGGAGTATGGCGGCTATGGCGCCGAGCCCGACATTTTGAAGTCCCGCATCATTGCAGAGGAGTTCACGGCGGCGAAGCTGCCGATGGGGCTTGCCAATCAGGGCATCTCGATGCTGGTACCGACGCTGCTGGAGCTTGGCACCGAAGAGCAGAAGAAGAAGTGGATCGCGCCGACGCTTCGCGGCGAAGTGATCTGGTGCCAGGGCTATTCGGAGCCGGGATCGGGTTCGGATCTTGCCTCGCTCCAGACGAAGGCGACGGAAGACGGTGACGATTTCATCATCAACGGCCAGAAGATCTGGACCTCCACCGCCCATGCCGCAGACATGATCTTTTGCCTTGTGCGGACAGAGGCCGACAAGCCCAAGCATGAAGGCATCTCCTATCTCATCTTTTCGATGAAGACGCCCGGCATCGAAGTGCGGCCGCTGACGACGATGACCGGCCATGCGGAGTTCAACGAAGTCTTCTTCACCGATGTCCGTGTTCCGCAGAAGGATATCGTGGCCGGACGCGGGCAGGGCTGGTTCGTTGCGAACGCGACGCTCAAGCATGAGCGCGGCATGCTCGGCGACCCGAACCAGGCAGGCACGCGACTCAGGGAAATCATCGACCTCATGCATGAGGAAACGATGGACGGCGTGAGGCTCATCGACCACCCGGTCTATCGCGACCGGCTGCTACAGTTGCAGGCGCGTGTTCTGGCCATGCAGTTCCACGGGCTTCGCCTGCTCACGGCCTCCTTGAAAAAGGAAGACCCCGGTATCGCGCGGCTGATCGTCAAATTGCAGGGCTGCGAGATCAACCATCAGCTGGCCGCGCTCGCCATCGACGCACTTGGCGAGATCGGCGTGCTTTATGGCGACAGCCCGCATCTGCGCGCGCATGGCAGCTGGCAGCATCGCTACATGTTCGACCTTGGCCTCATCATCGGCGGCGGCACGGCGCAGATTCAGAAGAACATCATTTCGGAACGGGGGCTCGGTATGCCGCGCGAACCGAAACCGGCAAAGGCATAAGGAGCAGGACAATGGAATTCGGATTGTCGGAAGACCAGAAGCTGCTTCAGGAAAGCATCCGCGGCACGCTGGAGCGCGTTTCGCCGCTGGATCGTGTCCGCAAGGTTGCGGAAGCGCGCGAGACAGAGGCACCCGAGATCCGTCAGGCTCTGGTGGAGCTTGGCGTGCCTGGCATGCTGGTGCCCGAAGCGCAGGGCGGCATGGGCATGACGCTGCTCGATGCGGCGCTTGTTTCGGAAATGCTCGGGCGCTTTGTTGCGCCCACGCCCTTCATCGGCACGGGCGTGATGGCGCCCATCGCCATTGCCGGTGCGGGCTCGAAGGCACAACAGGAAGCCTGGCTGCCGAAGCTTGCCAGCGGCAGCGCCGTCGCAGGCGTAGCCGTTTCGGAAAAGGCTTCGGGTTCGCGAGACGGCGCGGGTATTGCCGCGTCGGGCGAAAAGCTCTCGGGCAGGGCGCTCTTCGCGATCGATGCAGCCGCAGCCGATATCATCATCGTCGCCGACAAGGCGGGCGGGCTTCATCTCGTCAAAGGCGATGCGAAGGGGCTGACCAGGGTCCGCCTCACTTCCATCGATCTCACGCGCACACTGACAGAGCTTCAGTTCGACAATGTGGAGGCGGAAGCCTTGTCGTCTGGCGATGCCGGGGCGGTGCTTTCGCGCATGATCGATGCCGGCCGCGTCATGCTCGCTGCCGATACGCTGGGTGCGGGCTCCATGATGATCGAGAAGGCGGTCGCCTATGCCGGAGAGCGCAAGCAATTCGGCCGGGTCATCGGCTCCTTCCAGGCGGTCAAGCACATGTGCGCCGAGATGGCCTCAGAGCTTGAGCCCTGCCGCTCGCTGATCTGGTATGCCGCGCATGCCTTCGACGTCATCCCGGATGAAGCGAGCCTGATGGCGGCCCATGCCAAGGGCATGGCGGGCGAGGTGGGCCGCTTTGTTGCGCGCACCGCCACGGAAGTTCATGGCGGCATGGGCTTCACCGATCTCATGGGCCTGCACTACTGGTTCAAGCGGATCGGGCTCGACCGGCAATTGCTCGGCTCGCCGGAGCGGGTGCGCCATGAGGCGGCGGCGATGCAGGGCTGGGTGGCGGCGGACTGACGCTGCCTCCCATTGCCAAGCGAACCGGGCGGGCGTCATATGCGCGGCATCGTTTCCCGCTTGCCCGGTGCATTCATGGACAATATCGGTTACATCGCCGCCTTCCTCACGACCTTCGCTTTCCTGCCGCAGGCGATCAAGACGATAAGGACGCGCGACACCGCAGGCGTATCGCTTCTCATGTATGCCTGCATGACGGTGGGCATCGTGTTCTGGCTGCTGCATGGCATTCACCTTGGCGACTATGCGCTGATCGGCGCGAACAGTGTGACGCTTTTCCTGGCCCTGCCGATCCTTGTCATCGTGACGTCGAACACCCTTGCCGAGAAGCGGCGCCTGCGTGCCGCTGCGGCAGCCGCGAGACAACTGGACCGCAGTCTATAAATTCACTTGCGCGGGCCTTGCTCGCCTGCTTGCATACCGGCAACGAAAATCCGGAGGAAACCCATGCGCGCTGCCGTGTTCCGCAATGGCGATCTCGTCGCCGCCGACATTCCCGAACCCAAACCCGAGCTTGGCCAGGTGCTGGTGAAGACGCTGGCTTGCGGCATTTGCGGCTCGGACCTGCATGCCTTTCATCATGCGGACAAGATGGTCGAGACGGCGAAGCGCTCCGGCTCGAGCTTCAGCATGGACACATCGAAAGACATCGTGTTCGGTCATGAATTCTGCGCCGAGATTCTCGATCATGGGCCGGGCACGGAGAAGAAGCTGACACCCGGCACGCGCGTCTGCTCCATGCCGATCGCCATCAGCATTGACGGCCAGAAAGCCAAGATGCACCCCGTCGGCTATTCCAATTCAAAGCCGGGCGGCTTTGCCGAACAGATGGTGCTCAACGAATCCATGCTGCTCGAAGTGCCGAACGGGTTGCCGACCGAACAGGCGGCGCTGACGGAGCCAATGGCGGTTGGCTGGCATGCGGTCGAAAAAGCAAACCTCACGAAAGACGATATTCCGCTCGTGATCGGCTGCGGGCCGGTGGGGCTTGCGGTGATCGCGGGTCTGAAGATCAAGGGTGTGCATCCGATCATCGCGGCGGACTTCTCACCCGCGCGGCGCAAGCTCGCCGAGGAGATGGGTGCCGATATCGTGCTCGATCCGAAGGTCGAGGGGCCTTATGCCCGCTGGACGAAGGAAGCGACGCCTGAAGGCTACGACCCCGAGAACATCATGACGCTGCTCGGCGTGGGGCCGAAGATGCGGCCGGGCGTCATTTTCGAATGTGTCGGCGTGCCGGGCATCATCCAGCAGATTTTCGAAGGCGCGCCGCGCTTTGCCCGCGTGGTGGTCGTGGGCGTCTGCATGGAGCAGGATCGCTTCGAGCCCTTCTTCGGCATCAACAAGGAGCTGAACGTGCAGTTCGTCCTCGGCTATACGCCGGAGGAATTCGCGCTGACGCTGCACCATCTGGCGGAAGGCAAAATCGACGGATCGCCGCTTGTGACGGGCAAGGTCGGCGTCGAGGGTGTGAAGGAGGCCTTCACTGAACTCGGCAATCCGGAAAAGCACGCCAAGATTCTCGTCGAACCCTGGCGCTGATACTTCAGGCAGGCGGTGCGGTATCGATGAAGGACGGACGCTTGGCGATATCGCGCCACCAGCCGGCCAGATCGGGGAACTTTTCCTGCCAGCCCAGCGAGGCATGACGGAAGTCGAGATAGCCGAGCGCAGCGCCGACCGAAATCACGCCAAGATCGACCGGCCCGTCGAGGTCGGTCACTTCCGCCTCAAGAAGTGCGAGGCTTCTCAGGATGGCGCGCTCCCAACGGCCGAGCCATGTGGCCGACTGCTCGGCATCCTTGCGATTGCGCTCGAAGATGATTGAGACGGCGGCATCCATGATGCCGTCCGCGATCGCCTGCTGACGCAACACGCGAAAGCGCTCCACATTCGATGCGGGAATGAGTGAGGGGCCTTCCAGCATCTTGTCCAGTACTTCGCAGATGACCGGGCTGTCGAACCATGACGTGCCGTCGCCCATGACAAGGGCTGGCACCTTGCCGAGCGGGTTTGCCTCGTGGAGCGCGGCGGGGTCTTCCATCGCCGCGACGGTCTCCTCGGTCACGCGGGCAGTGGCCCCCTTTTCGTGGATGAGGAGCCTCACTTTTCGGGCATAGGGCGATGTGTGCGAACAATAGAGCTTCATGATGCGCGTCCTCAGAGTTCGGGCTGCGCATCCTAGCTGCGTTTTGCGACAAAAGTGAACCTGTCAGAGACAGGCCGTGCCTGATGTATGGCCGTTGTTGGCGCGGATCGTGCGCCACTCCACGAAGTCGCGGCACGCGCGGCCCCGTTCGTCGACAAAGTCGCGAACGGGTGTGATCTTGCCGCTTGCCTGATTTTCAGACGTGAACCATGTCACCTGCTCGCGAAGCGGCACAGTCATCATCCGGGCCAGGGCTTCGCGCCGTGCCTGCGCTGCCATGCCTGTGAGGGCCGGACCTTCCGAACCGCCGACGGCATAGCCGAGTGCGACACCGGCGGCGACCGCCCATTCCGTGCCGCCGCCTGTGCCGATCGCCATACCGAGCATGGCGCCGCCCGCCGGGCCGATCAGCCCCGTGCCGTGATCGTCGATCGGCACATCGATCATTCCCTGTGGCTGGCGCATTGTGACTTCCGGCTGCGGCAGGCTCTGCTGGGCGCAGGAGGCGAGAAAAATGGCGCAAGCGAGAGCAAATGCGCGCATCAGTCTTTCCTCAGGAAAGGCATGAGAAAGCGGCGAAGGGCCGGGCTCAGCGCGGCGAGCGCGCCGACGATGATGGTGATGAGCGGCAGGCTGCCGCTTGAACCCTTGACCAGACCGAGTATGCCAAGTGTGAGGTCGTTCAGCGTACGCTCTATGGCATCGAACTCGCGCTTCACATCGGCGCGCGCCTCGGCGATGGCGCGGTTTGCAAGTTCGAGTTCAAGCTTGTCGGCTCGGCCAGGTTCGCGGGCTGCGAAGACAAGTGCAATGAAGGCGAGGAGTACGAGCGAACCGCCTGTAATCAGAGCCCCCAGCGGATAGCCGTAAAGTTCCGCGAGATAAAGGAAGCCTGCGATCACGAGCATGACAAGCGCGAAGAAGGCGATGAAGACCGCGATGCCGACAAGGAAGAGGCGGCGGGCAAGACGGCGCGCTTCAATCTCGGCGCGATAGAGCTCGGCTTCGGCAAGCTTGCGAACCTGTGGCGTTGGATCGATCACCGGCGCCTCCTATCTTGCGATCAGGCGGCCGATGAGAAACCCGATTCCGAAAGCGAGCAGCGCGCTCGGAATGGGGTGCGCATCGATCTGCTTATGAATGTCCTGCAGGCCTTCCTGCATACGCTCGGCGACTGCCTCGGCATTTGCAGCGAAATCTTCGCCAGTTTCGCCTGTGGCCGCACGGGCCTCTTCCAGCGCCTTCTGAAGCGTCTCGATCTGAGCCTGCAGCTCCTCGATCGTCGGGCCGGTGTCGCTTTTCTTGTCTGCCATGGCCAAGCCTCCGGAAGGGATGTCCCTAATGTATCAGGTTATCGCCCCCAAGCGCTGCAAGCATAGCCCGCAAAAAGCCGCAGGCAAGGGCGGTGTGGCCTAGAGATAGGGCGAAGCAAGACGAAAGAAGGCATCCCGCATCCGCACGGGCAGCGACCGGCCTGCCAGTTCTTCCTGGGAAACGGGGCGCGCGGTCGAAATTCGTCGTACGATCATGTCGTCGAGCGCACCGGCAAAACTGGCGCCATAACATTCAAGATTGAATTCGAAATTGAGACGAAGGCTTCGATCGTCCCAGTTCGCCGAGCCAATGGTCGCCCATATGCCATCGACAGTCATCATCTTGGAATGATCGAAGGGCGCCCCGGTCTTCCAGATGCGGCAGCCCGACCGGGCCAGCCATTCGAGCCCCGGTGTGGCCGCCCAGTCGCAGAAGCGCAGATTGCTTTTTTCAGGCAGGACAATGTCGACGATGACGCCGCGCATGGCGGCAAGCGAAAGATTGGTTCGCAATGTCGCATCGGGAATGAAATAGGGCGTTAAGATGCGAATGCTGCTTTGGGCTTCCGCGAGCGCTCCGAGTAGCGTCCAGCGGATCGGATTGAGACCCATGTCGGGGCCCGCCGGCAGGCCGCGCGCGATGACCTCGCCTGCGGGCTCGATCTCGGGAAACCAGTCTTCGCCCTCGAGAATTTCGTCGGTGGTGAAGTTCCATTCATAGGCAAAGGTGTGCATGAGATGCGCCACGGCCGGGCCTTCGACCTGGAAGTGGCAATCGCGGATCGGCTTTTTCGGATTCGATGCATGCAGGTTTCCCTCGGCGATGTTCATGCCGCCGGTAAAGCCGTGGCGGCCATCCACGACCATGATCTTCTGATGGTTGCGCATGTTGAGATAGGGCATGCGCCAGGGCATGAACGAATGAAGGAAGCGGGCATAGTTGATGCCTCGTTCCTCGAGCAAGGGGATGATGGAAGGCCGCGAATACCACGAGCCGACGCCGTCTATGAGCAAACGCACGCGAACCCCGCGCGCCATCGCATCCGACAATGCCTCAACGAACTGCCGGCCCGCCCGGTCGTTGTTGAGAATATAGGTCGAGATTGCAATCGAGCGTTCGGCGCGAGCGATCATGTCGAGCATGACCGGATAGGCTTCATCGCCATTCAGCAATAGCCGTACCGAATTGCCGGGTTCAAAACTTTCCGGAAGGATTCGCTGGCCAAGCCGGGCAAGGCTTTCAAGCGCAGGAAGGTGCAGGCCGCTGTCGCGGGGGCGCCGTTCTCCATGCTCGGGCGGTTCCAGCAGAAACAGGTCCTGCTTCTCGCCACGCAGTTCGCGGGCGCGGCGCTGAATGCGGTTTACGCCGAACATCAGATAGACGATCCAGCCGAGGAAAGGCACGAGGATGATGAAGCCGACCCAGCCGGCGGCTGCGCGCTCATCCGACTTGGTCAGCAATGCATGGATGGCGGCCGCACCCATCGCCGCGAACTGGATCGCGGCGAGCAGAAAGAGCGATATCTCCCAGAAGTCCGTTCCCATTTGTCTCCAGACGCGCCGGCGCAGGGCCGCCGCAGGTCAGTAGCGCAAGGTGGCGCCGATATAGAGGCCGCGGTCTGCGCCGGGAAAGTAGCGTTCCTCTCCGGCGCCGAAGTCGGAATAGTCCGCCCGGTCCGCATAACGGCTGTCGAAGATATTGGTGAGTTTCCCGAAGATTGCGAGGTTTTCGCTGATCTCGTAGTCGAGACGCAAATTGAAAATGTCGTGCCCGTCATATTTGACGGTGTTGCCCGCATTCATCCAGTAGGAGCCCATGTGAACCCATTCGAGTTCTGCGCGTCCGGCGCCGTCATTGAAGTTGTATCCCAGCCGAAGATTGCCAAGCGTTCGCGGCGCCGTATCGACATC
Source organism: Parvibaculum sp. (assembly GCF_046297875.1). Taxonomy (GTDB): domain Bacteria; phylum Pseudomonadota; class Alphaproteobacteria; order Parvibaculales; family Parvibaculaceae; genus Parvibaculum. The sequence continues at coordinate 1,461,465 of NZ_JBKBHD010000001.1, forward strand.
GTCCCCATCCCGGATCGTTTCCGTCGGGGTGATGTTGGTGAAGGCATAGGTGTGGCGCGCGTAGGTGCCCGCGGCGGCTATGTCAAAACCGAATCCGAGCGGTGCCGAAATTTCGACTTCGGCGCCCGCATGATTGGTGCGGCCGTCGCTGACATTGAAGCCGCCCGCATCGCGGAAATAGTAGTTCCGCTTTTCCATGTAGAAGAGATTGGTCTCGTAGGTGATGCCTGAGACGCGGCCGCGCGCGCCGACTTCTATGCTGTCGAGCTTTTCCGACTTTGCCTCGCCCGGCACCTGCAGGCGTTGCAGGCGGTAAAGGTCTGTCGTTTGCGGTGCGCGGGTGCCGCGTGCGAGGTTCACATAGGTGGTGAAGCCTTCGTTGAACTCGTGCAGCAGTCCGATCTTCGGCGTGACGTCTCCGAATTCGTCGACCCGGTCGGGGATGCGCAGGAAGCGGCCGAAAATGCCATCGGGCGCGTGGTTCCGATAGTCGTAGCGCGTGTATTCGAAGCGCAGTCCTGCAGTGAAGATCGTTCGCGGTGCGAGGCGCCATTCGCTGTGAATGTAGGGCGCGAGCACCAGCGCCTTTACCGTGTAGTCGTAGTGCACGCCTTGTGGCGACTGATTGGGCGCGATCCCCGCAGTCGGGTTGAACTGGACTTCGGTCAGCCAGCCGTCCGTGTACTCGGTGTCGAGACCGAAGATGATGCGGTGTCCGCCGTCGAGCGTTGCGGCGAGGTTTGAAAGCAGGCCGCCGCTCCAATGCGCATTCTGCTCGACCGGCCGTCCGGGCAGGAAGTGCATGAGAAAATTCATCGAGTTCGTGCGCGCATATGGCGTCAACGCAAGTGTGAGCTTATCGTCGATATCGCGTTCCATGCGAACGGCGGCGCGCACGGCCCAGGCATCGCGATAGGCGTCCGGGTCCGGGTTGGTCTTGTAGAGCGCCGGGTCCTTGTAAGCCTTGACGCCACGAACGAAGCCCGCCGTTTCCTGGTTTGTGTTGATGGCAGTCAGCGTCGCGTTGATGCGTGTATCGGGCGCAGCGTAGTCGTAGCGCAGGCGCGCCTTTTGCTGCTCAAGGCCGGAGTCGGCGCGAAACCCCCCATCGTGGAGAAGGGCGAAGCTGCCGCGGAAACCGTGACTTGCATTGCCGTTCGAAAATGTCCGGCTCGCCGTGCCGGAGGTGCTGAAGAAATCGTCAGGGCCGCCCTGCAGTGTCAGTTCGGCATCGCGCTCGGCAGGCGGTCGGCTCAGGAAATTGATGAGGCCGTGTTCCGCATTCGAGCCATAGCGCGCGCCGCCCGGTCCGCGCACCACCTCGATACCGCCCGACACTTCACTCATCGCTTCCATCAGCGCGTTCACATTGGCAAAGCCTGCGGCGCGCATGGGTACGCCGTCTTCCAGATAGAGGAAGGAGCCTGCGCCTGCGCCGCCCGTCAGCACGGGCGAGCGGATGGCGGTCAGGTGCTCGGCGCCGCTGCCCTGCTGAATGCCGACGCCGGGCAGGCGGTTCAGCGCCTCGGCCGGCTGGACGGGGCGGATGAAATCCATTTCGAATCCGCCGATTTTCGAGATATTGCCGGTATGCGTGGCGCGGGGGGTGCCGAATCCGGTGGTGGTGATGATCAGCTCGTCGAGCAGAAGGGTAGGCTCATCTTTTGGCTCTTCGGCGCCGGCCGGAAGCGCAGTGACAAGGAGGCCGAGACCGGCTGCCGGAAGGGCCGCGCCGACGCTGCGCAAAATGGACGCAAACCGAAATTCCATAACTCGAAATACCCCCCTAGAACGGGCATGAAGCCCGCTATTTTGCCTGCGTTACGGCTCTTTGCGGCTGTCTCTCTGCAATTGTTAGCATGGTGGGGGCGAAGGTCACCCCCTTTTGGCGTGGCGGGAAAAGCGCGGCAATCCGCCACGCGGCGCGGCTGTCCGGGTTTTCTTGCCCGGCAGGTCGGAGGCGACTAGATTTCTCTGCGTCATGAAAATCTTCGGCACGTCCATACCGCCTGTTGCCCTCTCGGTTGCAATTCTTGCCGTTGCGACGACAGCTGTCGTCTATTCGCCGACGCTCTACCGCATGTTTTGCGAGGCGACGGGCTATGGCGGCACGGTGAGCGTGACGCGGGCGGTCAATCCCGACCCTGCCTCGCCGATCGGTCCGGCCATGAAGGTGCGTTTCGACGCCAATGTGTCGCCGGGACTCGACTGGACCTTCGGTCCGGTGGAGCGCGAGGTGGAAGTCTATGCCGGTGTGCCCAAGACCATCTTCTATCGCGCGGTGAACAACAGCAATGAAACGCTGGTAGGCCGTGCCACATATAATGTGACGCCGGGGATCGCCGGGTACTACTTCAACAAGACGGACTGTTTCTGCTTTACCGAGCAGAAGCTTGAGCCCGGCGAGAGCGCCGAAATGCCCGTCATGTTCTTCATCGATCCCGAGATCGCCACGGATTTCGATACGAAGACCATCCGCACCATCACCCTGTCCTACACCTTCTTCCGGCTCGCCTCGGATGATGGCCTGATCGCCTCTGCCCGCTCGCTCAGTGAGACGGGTGAGACCCGGCAGCGCGAACTCTCGACGGCGGAAACGGCCGAATTCACGAACAACGTGCAGCGGCTTCGCCGCTAGCGGTCGATCGCTGACGGCCAGTCAGCGCCGGACCTTCCATTTACTTCCTCATTCATGTTCCGCGGCATTGCACAAACAAATGGCAATGCGCTTCTTCGCCTGCCTGATTTGCGAGCCGATTGACGCCCTGCCCATTGTTGCGGCGCGGTAAACGGCGCTTCGCGCTCTGGCATGGCACTTGCGAAGTATGTTTCCGGCAGCGGCTAGGGTTCCGGCTTCGCATGAGAACGACGAGTTTGCGAAGTGTCTGGTCCGAGAGCCGCACCCTGCCCGGTGAACAGCGGGCAGGTACACGGCGGGACAAAAGCCCGGGAGACGGATGTAATGCGAGGGTTGGCATTGCAGAACCGCCGTGACGCCAATCCTCCGTTTTTTGAAACGCGATCACTTGATCCGGAGGACTGGCTATATGACTTCTTTCAGACTCTCTTCTCTCAGACTATTCGTGGCGGGCTTCGCAGCCATTGCATTGGCCTTCATGTCTCTTTCGCCTGCTCAGGCGGCGCCCAAGAAGGACTTCAAGGTAGCCTGGTCGATCTATGTCGGCTGGATGCCCTGGGGCTACGCGATGGACAATGGCATCGTGAAGAAGTGGGCTGACAAATACGGCATCAATATCGAAGTCGTTCAGTTCAACGATTATATCGAGGCAATCAACCAGTACACGGCTGGCGCCTATGACGGCGTGATGGCGACCAATATGGACGCGCTTGCCATTCCGGCGGCAGGCGGTGTCGACTCGACCATTCTCATCATCTGCGACTATTCGGACGGCAACGACGTCATCATCCTCAAGGGCAAGGAAAAGCTTGAGGACATCAAGGGACAAAGGGTCAACCTCGTCGAGCTTTCCGTTTCGCATTACACGCTGGCGCGCGGACTTGAATCGGTTGGGCTCACGGAAAAGGACGTGACGATCGTCAATACGTCAGATGCCGACATGATCGCGGCATACGGCACGCCGAGCGTAACTTCCGTGGTGACATGGAATCCGATGGCCGCGGAAATTCTCGCCGGCCCCAATGCCTATAACGTCTTCGATTCATCGAAGCTTCCCGGCGAAATCCAGGACTCGCTTGTCGTCAACACGCAGACGCTAAAGGACAATCCCGACTTCGCCAAGGCGATGACGGGCATCTGGTACGAGACGATGGCGCTGATGTCGGCCGATGACGAGGCGGCCAAGGCTGCCAAGACCGCGATGGGTGTTGCATCGGGCACGGATCTCGCCGGCTACGAGATGCAGCTTGCGGCGACCGAAATGTTCTACACGCCTGAAGACTACATCGCCTTCACCGAAGGCAATCTCGCCGAAGTGACCTCCTTCGTGACCAAGTTCCTCTTCGATCACGGGTTGCTCGGTGACGGGGCAACATCGCCCGGCTATATCGGCATCGAGCTTGCCGACGGCACGATTGTCGGCGACGAGACCAATGTGCTTCTCCGTTACAACACCGACTACGCGAAGATGGCGGCCGACGGAAAACTCTGACGGCAACCGCAACCATCGAGGCCAGTAACGTCATGCGTAGATTGATCAACCGGCGGCCCGACATTGCGACGCGGTTCGGACTCATGCTCCTGCCCTTCGTGCTTGTCATCATCGCCTATATAGTTGCATCCGAGGCGCGTCTTTCGGTGAACCCGAACGACAAGCTGCTTCCTGGATGGTCGACGATATCTGCGGCGATCGACCGCATGGCGTTTCAGCCGGATCAGCGCACCGGCAACTACCTGCTCTGGACGGACACGATGTCGAGCCTTCAAAGGCTCGGCATCGGTGTCGCCGTTGCAACGCTGATCGGCGGCATATTCGGAATTCTCCAGGGTCTGATCCCCCATTTCCGTGCGACATTCAGCGCTTTCACAGGCGTATTGTCGATGATCCCGCCGCTTGCGGTGCTGCCCATTCTCTTCATCATCTTCGGGCTCGGCGAATTGTCGAAGGTGGTGCTGGTCGCCATCGGCATAACGCCCTTCATCATTCGCGATCTTGCGCTGCGCACGGGTGAAATCCCGCACGAGGAAGTCATCAAGGCGCAGACGCTTGGTGCATCGACCTGGCAGATCATCTTGCGAATCGTCGTGCCGCAAATGCTGCCGCGCCTGATCGACGCGGTGCGTCTGTCGCTTGGGGCGGCCTGGCTCTTTCTCATCGCGGCGGAAGCCATCGCCTCGGACAGCGGGCTCGGCTATCGCATCTTCCTGATGCGGCGCTATCTCGCGATGGATGTGATCCTGCCCTATGTCATGTGGATCACCTTTCTCGCCTTTGCGCTCGACCTTGCCTTGCGTCTTTTCCAGCGCGTCGCATTCCGCTGGATGTATCGGGGGAATGGCGCATGACGCGGGTCGTTGTTGAAAATGTCTGGAAGGTCTATGGCGACCAGACGGTGCTTGAGAATATCAATTTCGAGATCGAGCCCGGTTCCTTCATTTCCCTTGTCGGACCGTCGGGCTGCGGCAAGTCGACTTTCCTCCGCATGATGCTGGGCGACGAAGCGCCAACGCGCGGTCGCATCCTGATCGATGGCGAGGTGCTCGAGGACGAACCCTCGCCCGACCGCGGCGTTGTGTTTCAGAAATACTCCGTTTTTCCGCATCTGACCGCCCTCCAGAATGTGATGCTCGGCCTCGAGCTGGCGCAAAGGCCCGTTCTCGGGCGGCTGTTCGGGCGGAAGCGCCGCGCGGCGCGCGTCGCCGCGATCGAAATGCTCCAGAGCGTCGGACTTTCGCATTCCGTGAACAAATATCCGGCGGAGCTTTCCGGCGGCATGCAGCAGCGCCTTGCCATTGCGCAGGCGCTCATCAAGAAGCCGAAGATACTTCTGCTCGATGAGCCCTTCGGCGCGCTCGATCCCGGTATCAGGGCGGAAGTTCACGAGATCATGCTGCGCCTGTGGCGTGAGGAGAAAATGACCATCTTCATGGTCACGCATGATCTTTCCGAAGCCTTCAAGCTCGGCACGAGGGTGATTGCATTCGATCGCGTCCGCACAAGGCCGGAAGAAATGAAGGCCTATGGTGCGACCGTCACCTTTGATCTCAAGGTCGACGGCAAATCATTGCCGCCACAGGTACCAGTGGCATCGCCGCTCGCCGCAGCAGCGCAATAGGAATTGCCGGACGGGACGGCCCGTCCGGTTGAAAAGGCTCCGGTCGAACGGAGCGAACGCCTGGACGGCCAGGCTTCGGCCCGGGGGAACCCGGCGCGCAACAGGAGACGCGCGATGGCGGAAGCAACCCGCAAGGAAAAGTATACCGGCCCTTATGCCGCGCAGCAGGAGCGCTACTATCAGCTTTTTGGTGGTGCGAAAGCGCGCAAGAAAGATCCGGGCGGCGCACCGCGCAATCCGGCGCAGATTCCCGCGTCGCTTGTACGCTCGGTGGAAACGCTGGCCGGCGGCTGGGGCCATGTCTTGCCCGTGAAGCGCGGCGAGACGTTGCGTGTTATCAACACGCATGGCACGCCGGGCGTATCGGTGATCATCTACAATTCGGCCGATACGAGCGAGCGGCTCAATGCCGGCGACACGATGAAGGTGCAGTGGAATGCGCGGCTGACGCGCGGCGCCGGGCTCTTTTCCGATATGGGACGCGTGCTTGCCTCGATCACCGACGATACATGCGGTCATCACGATGTGCTGACAGGCGGCTCCACGCCCGGCAGCAATGCCGAACGGTATGGCGATGGCGCCCTGCGCAGTACATCCGGCAATTTCGTGTTGCTTGCCTCGAAGCACGCGCTCGACAAGCGGGACATCCCGCCCTGCGTCACCTTCTTTGCGCCGGTAGGCGTCGATGCGCAAGGCCGCTTCCGCTGGGAAGGCGAGGGGCCGAAGCCGGGCGATTATGTGGATCTTCGTGCCGAGCTCGACATTGTCGTCTTCGTGTCCAATGCGCCGCATCCCTATGCGCCGGGCCCCTACGCGCCGAAGGAAATCGATCTTCTCGTCTGGAAGTCGCCGCCGCCCGCGGCGGACGACTTCTGCAGGACAGCTTCGGAAGAGGCGATCCGCGGCTTTGAAAACAATGCGCGCTATCTCGCCGCGCGCGGGGAGGCGTGACATCCATGACAATACCAAATCGCGATGAAGCCACGGCGATCCATGATTTCACGGTGCCAGCGCTCCGGCCCTGGTCACGTGAAGTGAAGAAGGGGCAAATCCTTCGCATTGTCGATCTCGAAGGTTGCCAGGCGGTCGATACGCTTTTCTATTCGAAGGCCGATCCGTCGGAACGCTACAGCGCGCAGGACACGGTGCGCACGCAAGGCTCGCCCTATGTGACGGTGGGCACGAAGCTCATATCGAACGAAGGCAATGTGATGGGCGTGGTGATTGCCGACACATCCGGCAATCACGATACGTCGGCAGGTGCCTGCTCGGCGGAGGCGAACACGGTGCGCTTCGGATATGAGACGCGGTACATGCACAGCTGCCGGGACAATTTCGTGATGGAGCTGTCTCGCCACGGGCTCACCAAGCGGGACATCGTTTCGAACATCAACTTCTTCATGAATGTGCCGATAGAGGAAGACGGGACGCTTGCGATTGTCGACGGGATTTCCAAGCCGGGCGATTACGTGGAGATCCGCGCGGAGATGGATCTGCTCTGCGTGATCTCGAATTGCCCGCAGGTGAACAATCCCTGCAACGGCTTCAATCCCACTCCTGTCCGTACATTGATCTGGGACGCCTGATGCGCTCCCGCCCGGCGGGAACCGCCGGGTATCATCGGAGGCCCGATGTTCAAGAAAGTTCTGATCGCCAATCGAGGCGAGATCGCCGTCCGCGTCATCAAGACGCTCCGGCGCATGGGCGTGTCGCCCATCGCGATCCATTCCGAGGCAGACCGCTTCGCGCCGCATGTGCGGCTGGCGGATGAAGCGGTCTGTGTCGGCCCCGCGCCTGTTGCGGAAAGTTACCTCGAAATTGGCACCATTCTCGACGCTGTGCGGCGTACGGGTGCGGAAGCGGTGCATCCGGGATATGGCTTCCTGAGCGAAAATCCGGAGTTTGCCGCCGCGCTTGCGCGAGAGGGAGTCGCATTCATCGGCCCGCGGCCGGAACATATGCGCGCCTTCGCATTGAAGCATACGGCGCGCGAGCTTGCGGAGAAAAGCGGTGTGCCGCTGCTGCCGGGCTCGCCCCTCATCGTCGATCTCGACGATGCGCTGACGCGGGCAGAAGAGATCGGCTATCCGGTGATGCTGAAAAGTACGGCGGGCGGAGGAGGCATCGGATTGCAGCTTTGCCACCGGGCGGAAGACATGCCGCGTCTTTACGACACGGTGCGCCGGCTTGCACTTGCCAATTTCAAGGATAGCGGCCTCTTTCTGGAAAAGTATGTCGCCGCCGCCCGGCATATCGAGGTGCAGATATTCGGTGACGGTGAAGGCGGCGTGATCGCACTCGGCGAGCGCGATTGTTCGGCCCAGCGCCGCAACCAGAAGGTGATCGAGGAAACGCCGGCGCCGGGACTTGGCGCAGCCGAGCGCGCGGCGCTGCATGAGGCGGCGGTGCGCCTCGGCGAAGGCGTTTCCTATGCCTCCGCCGGCACGGTCGAGTTCATTTATGATGAGCAGGGAAGAAAGTTCTATTTCCTCGAAGTGAACACACGGCTTCAGGTCGAGCATCCCGTGACGGAGGAAGTGACCGGGCTTGATCTCGTCGAGATGATGGTGCGGCAGGCTGCGGGCGAGCTTGGCGATCTGAAGCAATATGAGCGTACGCCGCAGGGTCACTCGATCGAAGTCCGGCTTTATGCGGAAGATCCGGGGAAGAACTTCCAGCCATCTTCGGGACTGCTAACGGAGGTTTCATTTTCTGAGGGTATCCGCGTCGATGGGTGGATAGCGACCGGGACGGAGGTCACGCCGTTCTACGATCCGATGCTCGCAAAGATCATTGTGAAGGGCGCGACGCGGGCAGAGGCGTGTGAAAAGCTTGGCGCGGCGCTGAATGCCTCGTCGGTCTATGGCATCGAGACCAATCTCGACTATCTGCGCGGCCTTGCGCGATCCGATGCCTTTCTCGAAGGCCGGATGCTCACCTCGACGCTTTCCACGCACGAAGCGGAAAGCAGCGCGATCGATGTTCTTTCGCCCGGCGCCCAATCGAGCCTGCAGGACTGGTCAGGCCGTGTCGGCTACTGGAATGTCGGCGTGCCGCCATCGGGGCCGATGGACCCGTTGTCGCATCGGCTTGCGAACCGGCTGGTGGGCAATGCGGAGGATGCGGCCGCGCTTGAAATGACGCTCGAGGGCCCCACGCTCCGCTTCCGCTGCGACGCCGTGGTGGCGCTTGCCGGTGCCGAGATGGAGGCGGTTCTGGACGGTGTGCCGGCCGCTTTCTGGCAGGCATTCGACGTGAAACGCGGGCAGGTGCTTGCGTTTGGAAAGGTGAAGGGAGCGGGGCAGCGCGCCTATCTTGCGATCCGCAATGGCTTCGATGCGCCGCTTTATCTCGGATCGCGTTCTGCCTTCACGCTGGGGCGCTTCGGCGGTCATGGAACGGGTGCCTTGAAGACGGGCGATGTATTGCGCATCGCAAAGGGAGGTGCAGTGGCACCCGTCGTCATGACGCCGCTTCCCTTGTCGGCCCGTGTGCCGCTCGCCCGCGAATGGGAGATCGCAACGCTCTACGGACCGCATGGCGCGCCGGACTTCTTTCTCGATGAGGATATCGAGACGCTGTTCAACACGGCTTATGAGGTTCACTACAATTCGGCGCGAACGGGCGTTCGCCTCATCGGGCCGAAGCCAAAATGGGCGCGCAAGGATGGCGGCGAGGCGGGGCTTCATCCCTCCAACATTCACGACAATGCCTATGCCGTCGGCACAATCGACTTCACGGGCGACATGCCGATCATTCTCGGGCCCGACGGGCCGAGCCTTGGCGGTTTCGTCTGTCCTGCAACGCTCGCAAAATCCGAACTCTGGAAACTCGGCCAGTTGAAGCCGGGCGACAAGATACGCTTCCACCGGATCACCGATGCGGAAGCGAGCGAACTTCGCGGCGCGGAAGAGACATGGGTGAGAACGCTGGCACGCCCTGCAGCGCCGCTGGCGCGCCAGACGAAAAAGGAAGATGCGGTTCTCGGCCGGATCGGCGATCTCGAAACGGAGGTAACCTATCGGCGGGCGGGCGACGACTACCTGCTGATCGAGTATGGGCCCATCGTTCTCGACTTCGCGCTGAGGTTCCGCGCACATGCAATGATGATGGCGCTGGAGGCGCGCGCCCTCGACGGCATCATCGAGATGACGCCGGGCATTCGTTCGTTGCAAATCCATTTCGATCCGGATGTGTTGCCCGTGCGGAAACTGTTGTCGATCCTCGAGGAGATGGAGCGTGTGCTGCCTGCGATCGCCGACATCGAGGTTCCGAGCCGCATCGTTCACCTGCCGCTGTCATGGGACGACGAGGCGGCGCGCGAGGCGGTCAGGAAATATGAAACGCTCGTTCGCCCGGATGCGCCCTGGGTGCCTTCCAATATCGAGTTCATCCGCCGGATCAACGGACTTTCAAGCATTGCCGATGTGAAGCGTATCGTCTTCGACGCGGATTACATGGTGCTGGGGCTTGGCGATGTCTATCTGGGTGCGCCGGTCGCAACGCCGCTCGATCCGCGCCACAGGCTCGTCACCACGAAGTACAATCCGGCGCGGACCTGGACGCCGGAGAATGCCGTCGGCATCGGCGGCGCTTATCTCTGCGTTTATGGCATGGAGGGGCCGGGGGGGTACCAGCTTGTCGGCCGTACCGTGCAGATGTGGAACAGCTGGCACAAGACGGCGAATTTCGAAAAGCCGTGGCTCCTGCGCATCTTCGACCGGCTGCGCTTTTTCCCCGTATCGGCAGAAGAATTGCGCAAGGCGCGCGACGGCTTCCCGCATGGGCGATATGAAGTGAGGGTGGAGGAGGGATCGTTCCGCCTCAGCGATTATTTCGCATTTCTCGAAAAGAATGCGGCCGAAATTTCCGCCTTTCGCGTCTCGCAGCGCCATGCTTTTGAGGAGGAGCGCCGCCGCTGGGAGGAGCAGGGCCTCGCCATATCGGCAATGGAGCCCGAAGCCATACCGGTTGAAGACGTAACCGATGTTCCAGATGGCGGGCGCCTCGTGGAAGCGGGTGTGCCGGGCAATGTCTGGTCCATTGGCGTTCAACCGGGCGACGAGGTTTCCGCAGATCAGACGCTTGTCATTCTTGAATCCATGAAGATGGAGATAGAGGTGCGCGCGCCCGTTGCCGCCCGCGTGCATGAAGTGCACTGCACGCCGGGCAAGATGGTGCAGGCGGGGCAGGCGCTCGTCACGCTGGTGCCGATTGAGACGGAAGTGTTGAAGCTGGAGGCTGCATCGTGAAGTCGCTCACTTTCTCCCTGTCCGCGCTTCGCGCCGGATTTGCGCGCGGCCTCCGTGCCGAAGATGTTGCGCGTGAGACCTTGGCGCGGGCCGATGCCTTCGCCGATCAGGCAGTCTGGATATCACGGTTGCCGGCGGAAGATGTGATTGCAAGGGCCAGGGCGCTGGATGCGCTCACGCCGGCGCAGAAGGCCATGATGCCCCTTTTCGGTGTGTCCTTCGCGGTGAAAGACAATATCGATCTCGCTGGACTGCCGACGACGGCAGCGTGCCCGGCCTATGCCTATCAGCCGGAGCGGAATGCCTGTGTGGTGGAGCGCCTCGTCGCGGCGGGCGCCATTCCCATCGGCAAGACCAATCTCGATCAGTTCGCGACCGGCCTCGTCGGCACGCGCTCGCCTCATGGCGCTCCCCGTTCCGTCTTCCACGCGGACTATATTTCCGGCGGTTCGTCCTCGGGCTCCGCGGTTGCTGTGGCGGGGGGTATTGTCTGCTTCTCGCTCGGCACCGATACGGCGGGCTCGGGCCGTGTCCCTGCCGCCTTCAACAACATCGTAGGTTTGAAGCCGTCCCGCGGTCTGCTTTCCGCAAGCGGCGTCGTGCCTGCCTGCCGTTCGCTTGATTGTGTCTCCATCTTTGCTTTGACGGTCGGCGATGCGGCGCAGGTATTCGATGTGGCAGTGGCGTTCGACGTAGACGACATTCACGCCCGCGCGCGGATGCCGGAAGTGCCGGTCTCGCTTGCGGGCGGGTTCACCTTCGCCGTGCCGCGGGCTTCCGACCTCAAGTTCTTCGGTGACGATGAGGCAGCGCGGCTCTTTGAAGAGGCGGTGGCGCGTTTCGAGGAACTTGGCGGAAGGACACGCCGGATTGACTTCTCCTTGTTCGAGGAGGCAGCCGCCCTTCTGTATGAAGGCCCATATGTGGCCGAGCGATATGCAGCCGTGGGATCTTTCATCGAGGCCAACCGTGCGGCGGCTGACCCGACCGTTGGCAGCATTGTGCTTGCCGCAAAGGCGCGGAGCGCCGTCGAACTTTTCGAGGCGGGCTACCGGCTCGAAGCATTGAAGCGGCGCGCGGCCGCTCTTTTCGCAGAGATCGACTTCCTGATGGTGCCGACCGCTCCGACGGCCTATCGCGTCAGCGAGGTGATGGCGGAGCCGGTCAAACTGAACAGCCGTCTCGGTACCTATACGAATTTCATGAACCTGCTCGATCTCTGCGGCATCGCGGTGCCGGCAGGTTTCCGCGAGGCAGGGCCGCTCAATGGATTTCCCTTCGGCGTGACGCTGGCCGCCCCTGCCTTTACCGATATGCGGATTGCCGGTTTCGCTTCTGCCTTCGAAGCGGCACAGGGCCTTGCGCCGGGCGGGCCGCGCGATGCGGCGGCAGAGGATGAAGGCTTCATCGAGCTTGCCGTGGTCGGCGCGCATATGTCGGGTCTGCCGCTCAATCACGAGCTCACTTCGCGCGATGCGATGTTTGTCGAGCGGACGAAGACGGCGCCGCTTTACCGCTTCTATGCGCTGGCGGGCGGGCCGCCTTTCCGGCCGGGCCTTGTCCGCGTCGCGGAAGGCGGGGCGGCGATCGAGCTTGAGGTCTGGCGCCTGCCGCGAGCCGCCTTCGGCAGCTTCATGGCCGGTGTGCCGCAGCCGCTCTGCATCGGAACGCTCGACCTGGTGTCCGGCAGAAAGGTGAAGGGATTTCTCTGCGAGGCAAGCGGGCTCGCCGGGGCTGAAGAAATTACGGCCTATGGCGGCTGGCGGGCCTTCATGGCGGAGAAGCTGAAACTGGCAGCAAGCTAGACCAACATGGTCATTTCCGGGTTATTGTGGACGCTATCCAGGCTCGTGGCTTCAATAGCGAAACAGGAAACCCCGATGATCGAAGCGTCAATCCCAGCACGGAAGCCCTGAGCCCATGGCCATATGGGGACCGGACGCACCGGTGCGAGATTCTGTGGCGCCGGACCCGGTTGCGGCTGAGTCTCGCCCCGCTGAACGATGGATCGACATTCTGCTGGTGCCGTTGGTCGCGAGCGGTCTGCCGGCGGTGGTTCTGGCAATCATGGCTCTCTCCGGTTCGCGTTTCCGGGACCGGTTCGGTATCGATCCTTTCTCGAACTACACCTTCTATGCGGCGATGGCCGGCTTTTACCTGTCGGTGCTTGCCGCCGTCTCCTTTCTGCTCCTCCTGCGGGGCAAAAAGACCGGCCGTGTCTTCTTCGGGAAGGGCCGTGCGATCTGGTCCTTTGTTGCGGTTCCGGCTGGCATCCTGCTCGCACTTGGCGCGGCCGGTTTTCTGTCGCTGCTTCCCGATGAGCTGCAGCAGGAAATGATGGAGAAGAGCGCGGCACTCGAGCCCGGTACGATCGTGGAAGCACTCTGCCTGCTCCTCGTCGTTGCGGTTCTGGCGCCTCTTGCGGAAGAAATCTATTTCCGCGGCATCATGCTTCGTGTTTTCGAGCGGCATTTTTCATTCGCATTATCCACCGTCATCACCGCGATCATTTTCACCCTGGTTCATGGTCACTTGTTCCCGGTGCCTGGGCCGTCCGGGCTCATCCTCACCGGAATTCTGTTTTTTCTCGGTGTTCTTCTCGCGCTGCTCGCCCGAGCGGGCGGCAGCTTGCGCGCGCCTTTCGCCATGCATGCCGCCTATAACGCGACGCTGATGCTGCCCGGCGTCTATACACTTCTGGTCACGCAAACCTGAGCGCCTCGGTCAGCCAAGCTCGCGCTTCAGAGAAAGAAGACGCATGATGTCGCGCAGAGCCACAATGCCTTCGAGCCTGCCATTCTTCACGACAAGCAGGCGCGAATGACCGCCCTCACGCATTTTGCGAAGGGCTGTCTCCGTCTTGTCGTCCACGTTGATGGTGTTGAGCGCGGAAATCGGGTGCATTGCGTCGCTTACCAGAAGCCGGCCCCACGCCTGCTTGCTGGTCTCGCGAAGATCGGCAACGCCGATGCTGCCGACGAGACGCCCGCCATCCATGACCGGGAATGTCTCGTGGAACGAGCCATAGATGTAGTTGTCAACGAGATCGCGCAAGGTGATGTTTGCCGGAACCGTGAGCGGGCTGTGGGTCATCACGCGTTCAACGGTTTCCGATTCGAGAAGTTTCTGGGATTCAAGCTGGGTGATTGCGTTGCGCGATGCCGAATGAAGAAAAAGGCCGATGAGTCCCCACCACAAGCCGCCGATCAGATGGCCGGAAATCAGGCTTGCCACACCGAGGCCGACCAGCATGAGGCCGAAAATCTGCCCGGCCATGGCGGCGCGGCGCGTGGCGGCCACAATGTCGCCGGTCCGGCCCCAGAGCCAGGCGCGGTAGACGCGGCCGCCATCGAGCGGGAAGGCGGGGACCATGTTGAAGATCGCGACGATGAGATTGATGAGGGCAAGATAGGCAAGGACGCCGGAGATGGGTGTACCTGCCCCTGCAGAAGCCATGATGATGGCGCCTAAATAGAAGAACAGTGAGAGCCCGAGGCTCGCAAGCGGGCCGGCAATCGCCATCATGAATTCGGCGCGTGCGGTCGGCGGTTCCCGCTCCATCTGCGCCACGCCGCCGAAGATGAAAAGCGTGATGCCGCTGATCGGAATGCCATAGCGGCGTGCGACAACGGAATGGGAAAGTTCGTGCAGCACGATGGAGAGGAAGAGCCCGGCCGCCCCGATCACGCCCATGGACCAGTAGGTTGTGCTCTCGAAGCCCGGATATAGTTGCGGGAAATAGCCGGTTGCCAGCGTCCAGGAAATGAGCAGGGCGATGAAGACCCAGCTCACATCCAGATTGACGTCGAATCCGGCAAGCCGGAAGAGCTTGATTTGCGCGCCGAACATGTCCAGCCCCTTGTGATCCTGAAGTTTAGACAGTCTACACCGCCTGCCGGGCTCCGGTCGCGGCAATCGGACGCTGCGTCATTCTTTCTGTATAATCGGCGCTTGAGGCCCCGAAGCCTCGTGCTCATCTAGGGAGAAGCCCATGCCGCTCTGGACAAGATGGCTCATCACGCTCGCCGCCATGCTGATTGCGAGCATTCTTGCCGGCTATCTGTGGAACTGGATGTTCAATGCCGATATTCCGAGCTACCTGAGCGGATTGGCCGGTGGCGCCGCCGCGGTGCCGGTATGGGAGCTGCTCAGACGGGCAGGCGGCGCTTCATCCATCTGATTAGGCGGGCCGGTCGAGAGCCACACGCCTCGAACCTGACAGCGTCTTGAGGGCGTTTTAGTCCAATTGGGTCATGCGGCCCATATCCCCTCCAAACTAGTTTCCGCACCGTGGCGCGAGGGTTGCGCCGCCGATTCTCCGGCTTGGCCGGCGTCTCGGCTGTTTTGATTCTGTGTTGGGCGGGGTGGATAGATGTGGGCGAGAGGGAAGGCGCTTGACGCCGTGCTGAGGCTTGGACGTTCGCGGGCAAGACCGGTGGCGATGGCGGCGGCATTCCTGCTGGTAGCAGCAGGGACGGCGGTCGCAGGCGCGATGGAAGAAGCGGCGAAGCGCCTCGGGGCAGGCGATGCCCAGGGGGCATATGAAGTGCTTAAGCCCGAAGAACGCAGCCGCGCGGGCAATCCCGATTTCGACTACATGCTGGGCGTGGCCGCCATCGATTCAGACCGGCCGGCGGAAGCCGTCGCGGCTCTCGAGCGGGTGCTGGCCGTGAAACCCGACCACCTTCAGGCGCGCGCCGAGCTTGGCCGCGCCTATATCGCCATGAACGAGCCGGAAGCGGCGCGGCGCGAGCTTGCCGCCGTGAGCTCGCAGGATGTACCTGACGATGTCCGCGCTACGATCGATCGCTATGTGACGGCGCTCGATACGGGACTTTCGGGAGGCGGCACGCAAATCCGCAGCAATGTGACCGTGAAAGCCGGATATGACAGCAATGTAAACAACTCGACGAGCGACAGCCGCATTCTGATTCCGGCCTTTGCCGGTCTCGGTTTTGCCACGCTCGGCGCGGGCGCGACCTCCGAAGACGATTTTTTTGCCGAAGTCGCGGGGCGCACATCGCTGACGCATGGCCTTGCGTTCGACAAGAAGCTGATTGTCGATCTCAACGCCTCCTACCGGGCAAACGGCGATCACGACCAGTTCAATCAGGCGCTGGCGGGTGCGAATATCGGCTTTGCCCAGCGCACACCCGATCATGGCACTTTCGCGATCACCGCTCAGCTCCAGTCCTACTGGGTCGATGACGAGGCCTATCGCTATACATACGGCGCGCTCGGCCAGTGGTCCTATCGCACCAGGGGCAACACCGACCTCGCGCTCTATCTGCAGTATACGAAGCTCAACTATCCGAACAACAGCGCGCAGAATGCGAACCGTTATACGATGGGTGCCACCATCGGGCAGCCGCTTGCCGGTGCGAGCGAGCCTTATGTCTATGCCGGTGCCTATGCAGGCTATGAAAAGCTCACCGACAGCACCTTCGACCATCTGACCTACGGGTTCGGCGGGCTTCGCGCGGGCGCCGAGATGACGCTGATGCCGAAACTGCGGGGCTATGCCGTCGCCGCCGTCGAAGTCTCCGAATACAAGGATGCAGATCCGCTTTTCCTTGAGGAGCGCTCCGTCGTGCGTGCCGACGCGACGGCGGGCCTGCGTTATGCGCTCCGGGACGGCCTGACCCTTGGCGGCGAAGTCTCCTACACGCGCTCCGACAGCAACATCGTGCTCTACGAGTATGACCGCGTCGTTGCTTCCGTTTCGCTCAGTCTCGATTTCTGAACCCGCAAGGAGCCCTGAACCATGAAAAGCAATTCATTCAACCGGCTTCTGGCAACCACGGCGCTCGCTGCGGTGCTGTCGCTTCCCGTGACGGCTCATGCCTTGCCGGTCCTGTTCGGCGGCGCGAGCGCCGATGGCGTCTACACCGGCAACATCGAGCCTGGGCAGACGGTGACGGCGACGACGCTACTGCAACTGCAGGCACCGGATGGCAGCATCATCACCATCGAGCCCGGCTCCGTCTTCACGCTGACCGGCGAAGGCGACAGCATTTCCTTCGAGCTCGTCTCCGGCGCGATCCGCGTCGCCTCGAGCGGCATGCCGATTTCAGTCTCGCGCGGCGGCGTCACCGTCACCACAACGGGTGGCGCCTTCAGCGCCTATGGCAATGAGAATGGCGGCCTCGACGGTCGCGTCAATCAGGGCACGGCGACCGTTCGAAACGGCTCGGGCGAGCGCGAGTTCGCGCGCGGTGAGGGCTATGAGGCGAGCGAAACCAGCATTGCCGGCACGTTCACGCCGCCTGCGCCGGGGACGCCGCAGTTCGCGCAGAACGATCCCGGCAACGACATGGATTATTCGCCGGCCGACCAGCAAGGCTCGAACGGCGCCTCCATTGTCGAGGATGCGGCGGGTGGCGGTGGCGGCTATGGCGGCATACCGCCGGTAACCGGTGTCGTGGTTCCGCTCGAAGGCAATGAGGATGCGGGCTATTCCGTCATCTATGCAGCGGACTCGATCGGCATCGATGGCCGAGCCGCCGCTCGCGTGACGGTCGGTGCGGGCGGTGAGCTCAACCAGTATGACCTTGAGCCTGACTATGAGGAACGCCTCGAACGCAATTCGAACCAGTCTCTCGAACGATCCAGCCTAAATGACAATGTGTTCATCGAGCGCTGGGCGGGCGGCGAGACGAGAGGCAACTACTACAACGTCTTCAATGGCGACACGATCGCGACACTCGGGCGGACCAGCCATCAGGGGTTTCACATCGTCTATGGCAAGCCGACCGATCAGGCAAATCTGCCAACGGGTGGTGTTGCAACCTACAATCTAGTCTCGGCGACTGCGCCGACCATGGATAATGGGCGCTTTGCGCCAGGCACATTTGACGGTGTGCTTGGCATCCTCTTCGGGCCAATCTTCAAGGTCGGTATCGACTTCACGATCGATATGCCGGGCGATCATGTCTATTCGATCCTGACCGCAGGCGGCGCAGCCAATCCTTCTGCCGTTCTCGGTTACAATGATCTCGCCAATGGCATGTTCCGGGTGAACGGCATTCCGGTTGCGCAAGGCGGTGCGGCCTGTCCGACTGCCAATTGCGATGCCGTCGTCTACGGACTTTTCACCGGCGCGGCCGGAGAGGATGTCGGCATTGTCTACCACATCATGGATTTCACGGCCGATTTCGACGATCTCTTCCGCGGAACGCAGATTTCCGGTGCGGCGATCTTCTCCCAGGCCTCCTATGATCCGGGCGATCCGCCGCCGCCATCGTCGAGCGGCGAGGTCGATGCGCCGCTGGGTGCCGGGCCCTACACGGTTTCCTTCAATGGCGGCATTCTCGGCGGCAATTCCGACGTGACGCTCGATGGCGACGGGGCGCTTGAATATTTCGAAAACAACCAGACAGGGCCGGACGGTCCCGATCGCGGCACGGCGCAGGTCGCCGACCTGTGGGGCAATGAAGACATCACGATCGGGCGCTGGAACGACGGTACGACGTCCGGCTATCTCGGCGGCGCGCTTTCCGGCGTTCAGGGCTATCACTATGCGGTGGGTACGCCCCTGACCAATCTGCCGGTCTATGGCATTGCGACCTATACACTGGCGGGTGCGACGGCGCCGACTTTCTCCGACGGCGGCGGCATGCCGGGCACGTTCACAGGCGCAATGGGTATCGCTTATGGCGGCGTCGGCACGGGCACCTTCCCGCGCGTCGGTTTCGATTTTGCGATCGACATGCCGGACGACCGGATCTATTCCGTCGTGACGCCGGGCGGCGCTGCAAATCCTGCCGGTTCGCCTTTCATCGTCTACAACACGGCGGGAATTTTTCCGCTCCACAGCATCATAAACGGCACAGGTGGCACCTTCTCCATCGACAATGGCGGCCGCGCATGCCCCGTCATGGATACGTGTTTCGTATCGATTACGGGCATGTTGTCGGGCGATGGCGGCAGTTCAGCGGGTATCACCTATCAGGTCTGGCAGTCGGGCTACAGCACACAGTCGGTCTATGGCGCTGCCGCCTTCACGACGTCCGGTGCATCAAATCCGGTTACGCCGGAAGCGCTCGACACACCGCTTGCCGATGGCAATTACGCCGCGCTGGTCGCGCGGGCGAGCGGCACGACCGTCCTCTATGACCGGCCCGCCACATTCGGTGCGTCGGGCGAACTCGCCACGGTCGAAACCGGCGTGAACCAGACCGTCAATATCGGTTCCAATGCCATGAGCGAAATGGGCGGCAATGACGATGTGATGTGGGGCCGCTGGACTGGTGGCGGCACGGGCGGCACGGGCTCCTATTCCGTCCGTGATCTTTCCGGCGATCGCGGCATGCATTGGGCGGTCGGCACGCCGACGGCCGATGTGCCGGCAAACGGCACGGCGCATTACGATCTCACCGCCTCGACCGCGCCGGTCTTCAATGATGGGCGGAGTGCACCGGGCACACTGAGCGGCGGCATCGTCGTCGCCTGGAATGGTGCTTCCTCGCGTATCGGTGCGGAGCTTGACGTCGCGATGCCGGGCGATGCGACATATCACATGGCAACGACGGGCGGGCTTGCGACGCCTGCAACTTCCGAACTTGTCCATACGGGCGGCGCAGGTGCATGGCGCTTCAGCGGCAATGTGCCCGTGACGGTGACGGGCTCGGGCGCTGCCTGCGATGGTCCCTGCACGGCGAGCGTCAATGCGCAGCCATTCGGTGCAGGTGCGTCGACGATCGGTCTCGGTTTCGAGATCGGTACGTCCAATGCGGCAAGCTCGATCACGGGCATGGGCATCTTCTCGCCAGCTCTGCCCTGATCTGCGGGATGATGACAAAGATAAGGCCGGGCGGCAGCGCCCGGCCTTTTTTGTTGCCGTGAAATTTTATCCGGCTGCGCGGCACTTTTATGGAGATTGAATTCCCTAAATCCCTATCATGGGCCGCAATGAAAAAGTGATGTGGGGGCAGTATCCATGAGTAGTGACGAAAAGAAGCCGGTCGAATCGAAGTGGACATTTGTTGTCGGCACCTCTCCGACACGAACGCTTTTTTTCGCGATCGCGCTCCTGTCGACGGTGCTCTACGCCGTCAACTCCGTGACCGGCACTGTTCCGGCCCTTCAGCACGATGTTCTGTTTGCGAGCGAGCCCAGGCTTGACGCGAGTTCTATGGAAGCGCTCGACCGCTCGTTGAAGGAGATGTCCAATGACCTGCCGGGGAGCGAGCGCGAGGAGTTCTCGCAGATCGTCCAATTTCTGATCATACGGAACTACCATGTTTCAATGGGCACGCCCGGCCCCGACTATCCCGCCGTCCAGCTCCAGCCGTGGCATGGGTATACGGCCCGGCGCCTCGTCGCCGCTAACCGCGACGATTATGCGGCTTCCATAAAGGATGCGCATGCTCGGCAAACTCAAGAAGCCCAGGAGGCGAAGGAATATCAGGCCGCGCGGGTCAAAGAGGGATATGAAGAGGTCCGCCGGCTGAAGGCGGAGATTGCCCGCGAGCCGGAGATCCGTTCGCTGCTTTCGAAAGTGGTAATCCGGCCTTTGAACGAGGAATGGACAAGTTTCACGATTCGGAAGTCACAGGCCGAGGGTGGCGGCGAGTTTAGCGGCTATCAGCTCGATCTTGATTTCGTCGTTCACAACAACACAGATGTCAAAATCGAAACGGCGATCATCGAACTTGATCTGGTCGACCGGCGAGACGGATCAATCATCGAAAATGAGCGAAAGCGTCTCTATTTCGGGCCTCCCGTGCACCCTTTTACATATGAAATCCTGGGCGATGCGGATCCCCTCCTGCCGGGAACATCGAGGAGGCTGCGCTGGGAAGCGCTGTTCGAGGTCGATGATCTGCCGCTGGGTACACATGTTGACGCCGGCTATCTGAAAAGCATCACCCGGATCGATGCCCGCGCGACCGCAATCGAGGATGTTCAGGGAGGCCGCGCGGTCGGCCTTTGGCAGATCAGCGAAGCCCGTAAGCACCTTGAAGCCTGGGAGACGTTTCTGGCCGACGAATAGGCCACCGCCCTTTCGATGTTCTACTCTTCCCCGGTCAACCGCCTCGGCATTGCGGCGGCGCTCTGCCAGATGTGGGAGAGGGCTGCGTCGGGCACATGGAAGCTGGCATAGGCATAGCCGGTGCCTTCATGGAAGCGCACGATGAAGGGACCCTGATAGTTCAGCCAGTCGCCATACCGACCCATCCGATAGGGCAGGCTTTTGGGGAGAGAGGCCTCATCCGGCAGGACGATGCTGTGGCGATAGACAAGCGGCGGACCGTCAGCGTCGATCTGCACCATGTCCTTGTCGATGCAGCGCCGGCCGCTTTCGGTTCTGCAGCCATTGAATGAAATCCGGCTCGGCCCTTCGCCCGGCTCGATGCGATTCTGCATGGGTGTCACAAGATCGCGCGAACAGAAGCCCGCGCCGGCATCGGCTTCGATTGCGGCGTCGAGATAGACCGCTTCACCGTCATGCGTCCGCGCGAATTCGAGCAGCGCCTGTATCGCTTCGAATTCCGTTTCGAGAGTTGCGCCCTCACCCGGCACGCAGGAGATTGCGAATGCTGCCGATGGCAGCGGCTCGGCGGCGCTTGCCGGCACGGACCACATGGGAAGGGCGGCTGCCAGAGCCAGGGCGAGAGCGGCGGAGGCCGGTTGCATGGATGTCTCCTGTGCCGGGTTTCTTGTCTTTGCCGCGGATGGGCCGGTTCTGCCTAGATTACGCCGGCCTTGAGGAAATCATGGATATGGACGAGGCCGACGGGGCGGCCGTCTTCCACGACGAAGAGGCTGGTGATCTTTCTTTCGTTCAGGAGCTTCACCGCTTCCGAGGCGAGCATGGAGGGGACGACCGTTTTCGGCGTCCGGTTCATGATATCGCCGGCCGTCTTCGAGAGCAGGCCATCTGTGCCCGAGTTCCGGCGGATGTCACCATCGGTGATCATGCCGATGAGCTTGCCCGCCTCATCCACAATGCCGACCGAGCCGAGGCTCTTCTGCGACATTATAAGAAGTGTCTCCGACATCGAGCTTTCGGGACCGGTCAGGGGCAGCTCGTCGCCCGTGTGCATAACTTCGCGCACCAGCTTCAGCATGGCGCCGAGCTTGCCGCCGGGATGGAAGACGCTGAAGTCCTTGGCCGAGAACCCCTTCTTCTCGAGAAGCGCGATCGCAAGCGCGTCGCCCAGCGCAAGCTGCATGGTGGTCGAGGTGGTGGGGGCGAGCTTGTTCGGGCAGGCCTCCTCGGCACGCGGGAGAATCAGCGCGATATCGGCAGCGGAGCCGAGCGCGCTCGTCTCGACCGAGGTCATGGCGATCAGCGGAATGGCAAACCGTTTCGCGTGCGAAATGATGCTCGAAAGCTCCGCCGTCTCGCCCGACCAGGAAAGCGCGAGGATGACATCGCCGGTAGTGATCATGCCGAGGTCGCCGTGGCTTGCCTCGCCGGGATGGACATACTGGGCGGGGGTGCCTGTCGAGGCGAGCGTCGCCGCCATTTTACGCGCGATATGGCCGGATTTGCCCATGCCCGTCACGATAACGCGGCCGGTCGCCGCGCCCAGCGCCTCGACGGCGGCGGAAAAGGGCCCGTCCAGGGATTCCACGAGTGCTTTCAGGCCTTCGATTTCTAGCGAGAGCGTACGTCGCGCCGAGGCCAGATGGGCGGTTGCCGGATTGCCGGTTCCGCCGGGTTTTGTTGACGCGTCAGACAAGCATGGGCTCCCTGGCTTTGTTCCCGGGCCTTTCAGGGCCCGGATGTCGATCCGCTTCCTTATATATCAATCCGGGCCGATTTCAGTATGTAAGGGTTGGAAGCCACGCCTCAATCTGTGCTTCATCTCCTTGTTTACACTGGGATTTCCATTAGTGTGAAGGCCGAAGAAGAGATGGCGGCGCCACTTCGATGGGCGCTGCGAAAGGCATTGTGTGCTGGGCGAAATTTTCGGCCGAATTAGAAGTTCCTTAGCGGGCCCCTCAGGCGAGGCCGGGTTGCCGGAGGGGCTGCGCATCTATGCCGTGGGCGATATTCATGGCCGCGACGACCTGCTCGCCGAGCTTCACGACCGGATCGCGGCCGACGCCGCGCGCGTGCCCTCCGCCACCAACATATTGATTTATCTGGGTGATTACATCGACCGGGGGCTTCAGTCGAAGCAGGTGCTTGACCGGCTGACCGGCAATCGCCTGGCCGGCTTCGAGCATGTGTTCCTGAAGGGCAATCACGAGCTTGCCATGCTGCAATTCCTGGGTGATGCCGCTTTCGGCAAGACCTGGAAATATTATGGCGGGCTTGAGACGCTGCATTCCTACGGAATTCAGGAGCTGACCCGGACCGACGATCCGGCGGCGTTCGAGCGGGCCCGCGAACATTTGCTCGATTTGCTGCCGGAGGCCCATCGCTATTTTCTCGAAACTCTTGAAATATCGAGAGAATTCGGCGGGTACTTCTTCGCCCATGCAGGCGTGAGGCCCGGCATTGCGCTTCATCGCCAGATCGAGGAGGACCTGCTCTGGATCCGGGAGGAGTTTCTGCAATCGGCGGCTTTATTCGGAAAGATCGTGGTTCATGGTCACACGCCGAACGAGGAAGTGGTGATTAGGCCGAACAGGATCGGCATAGATACAGGGGCCTATATGACCGGGGTGCTCACGGCGCTTGTGCTCGAGGGACAGGGTCGGCGGTTCATCCAGACAGGCGAGGCGATGCTGCCGATTGCCGCAGCGGGTTAACCAGAATGCGTGAAAATTGGCGGGCTACAGCGGTTTTGGCACAATTCCTGAGCCGTTTGGTGGTAAAAAGCTGCGATGCTGCTCCTGTCCCGGCTTTCTTGGCCGCATGGTATAGTCAGGCCACTCATAAGGGCGATTTCAGATGATCCATTTTGTGGCGACCTCTCTCGGGCTTCGGTCGGCTCTGGCTGCCCGTCTTGTGGCGGCCGTTCTTGCCATTTTCCTGGTGGCGGCTTGCTCGGACGGCCCCCGGCCGAACCTGCCGGCGGCAGCGCCGGTCGCGGCTGCGGGTGAAACCGTGCCTCTGCCCAAGGATGCCAATATCGACTATCGGCTGGGCTCCGGCGACAAGCTGCGCGTTATTGTGTTCGGTGAGCCCGATCTCTCCGGCGAGTTCGATGTGAGCGGGTCGGGTAAGGTCGCCCTGCCGCTGATCGGTCAGGTCGATGCCGAAGGGCGCACCTTGAGCGAATTCGAGGCTGCCGTGATCGGCAAGCTCATGGAGGGCTATCTGAACAATCCGCGCGTGAGCGTGGAAGTGATGAATTACCGCCCTTTCTATATTTTCGGTGAGGTCGGCAGTCCCGGCCAATATCCCTATACGAACGGCATGACGGTGTTGAATGCGATCGCCGTCGCAGGCGGTTACACATACCGGGCGAATACCAGCCAGATCTACATCACGCGCGGCGACGGCGCCGAGCAGACCTATCCGGCAAGCCAGGCGGTAAAGGTGCTGCCTGGAGATGTTGTGCGGGTGCCTGAGCGCTTCTTCTAGATATAGTATTAAACCGCCCGGGCCGGCTGACGCGCGAATCAATCTCGCGTGACGGATAAGGTGGCGCAAGACACGGGTGCTTGCGAATGAATCAAGCGAAGTAATCGCCGTCATTCGCCAGAATCAAAATTCACTGTTTCATTTTAGAATTAGCGGCGATGTATTTATGCAACGTGCGACGGAAACCATTTGTTAACCAAAAAATTCACATGCCAGAGTCATCCTTTTGGCATTACAGTGTTGACAGTTCTGCCGTTCGCGATGTGCGGGTGTCGGCCTTGGTCATTCTGGCCGCTCGGATGGCCGGGGAAGTGTCTAAGTTGGGCTGCCGCCCCGTGAGCCTCGCTGCGGGATGATTGCCCATCTGCGGAAGCAGCGGGACTAATGATGAAATTTCGGGGGCGGTGCACATGGCAGCTTCGCATGCCGGCCTCAATCGGGGAGATTCAGTATGAAGAAGTTCCTTTCGGCGCTCTGCCTTGCAGTCGCAGTTGCGATGGCACCCGCCTTTGTCGCCACCCCGCATGCTGTCGCCCAGGAGGCCGGGAGCCTGCAGGCCATGGAAGCGGATATCGAAGCTCTCCTGATTGCCCATGCAGGTGACCCGGATGCTTTCGCGGCCGCTATCGAAGAATATGTGATCGCCTCCGGCGACCCGGAACTCGCGGCCGACGCGGTGATCAGTGTGCTCACCCGGCCGACGACCGATCCGGAGATGAAGGTTGCTGGCGGCAAGGGGCTCGGCGCAGCGATTGCGCTTATCGGCCTCACCGATCCGACTGCGGCCGCGAACATGCAGGCCAAGGTCGAGGCGTCGGGCGATACGGTGCTTCAGGCAGCCGTTGCCGAGGGCAATGCGGAACGGACGGCCTCGATCCTGCGGCAACAGCAGCAACAGCAGCAACAGCAGCAGGACTCGACGCCGGAAACGCCGGTGAGCCCGAACTGATAGAACATCCGGGCGCCGGGTTAGCCCGGCGCCTGAAACCTTTGTTGCGTTCGCCGTTGTGACGGACGTCAAGGACTTGCCGGGCGGGTATTTGCAGCAGCAGTTGCCCTGGGTGGGGCGCAAAACTCAGATTTGTTAAGGGGAATGATCGATGTCTTCCATGGTTTCCAGGGCGATGATCGCGGCGATTGCCGTGACAGCGATTTATGCAGCCCCCATTCAAACCGCTTCGGCGCAGACCGCAGAGATTGCCGATGATCGCAATGTCAGCGTCCGTGACCGTGCGCGTCCGGGCTATGACGCGGTAGGTGTTCGGGCAGGTGCCTTTACGGTTTTCCCGGAAGCGTCCATCACCGGCACCTATAGCGACAATATCTATGCGACGGATACGAACACCGAGAGCGACTTCATCACGACGCTTGGTGCGCGCGTTTCGGCGGTTTCGACTTGGAGCCGTCATTCGCTGAACCTTCGCGCGGGCCTCGCCCAGCAGCTCTATGCCGATAACAATGACGAGGACCGCCTCGACTGGGATGTCGGCGCGGATGGCCGGATCGATATCACGCGGGACACGAATATTTCCGCCGGCCTTTCCTATGCGCAGCTCCATGAAGATCGTGGCGCGCCGAATGCCATCGGCAATGCGGCAGAGCCCACTGAATATTCGGTGTTCCAGGCGAATGTCGCTTTCAGCCACCGCTTCAACCGCGTGACTTCGCGGATCGGTGCGACCTATGCGGATTACGATTTCGACACGGTGCCGCTCCTCGGTGGCGGTACCCTCAATCAGGACTTCCGCAATCGCGAGCAGTTCACGCAGTTCCTGCGTCTCGGCTATGACGTTTCGCCGGATACCAATGTCTATGTTCAGGGCACGCTCAACCAGCGCAAGTATGACCAGCAGCCGCCGGTCGTGGCGCTGAACCGCGACTCCGATGGTTACTCGATTGTGGCGGGTGCGGATTTCCGTCTGACCAACCTTGCGCAGGGCGGTGTCTATGTGGGCTATCAGTCCCAGGACTATGACGATCCGACGCTGCCGGAGATCGACGGTCTGGCCTTCGGCGCCAGCGTCGACTGGTTCGTGACGCCGCTGACCACGGTGCGCTTCGAGGCGGCCTCCTCGATTGAGGAAACGATCAGCGCGGGTGCCTCCGGTTACACCGATAATTCGGTGGGCCTGGGCATTGACCACGAACTGATGCGGAATGTCATTCTTGGCGGTCGCGTGAGCCTTGCCAATCGCGATTATGAGGGCATCAACCGCAGCGATGACGTGATGCGGGCCGGCCTCGGCGTCGATTATCTGCTCAATCGCAACCTCTCGCTGCGGCTCGGTTACGATTACACGGACCGCGATTCGAATGTGGCGGGTTTTGACTATACGACCAACGAAGTCGGCCTGACCCTGAAAGCCGCGCTCTGATACGTCGCGCCCGGGAAAAGAATGATCGAAAGGGCAGCAGGTTGAACCGGCTGCCCTTTTCGTTTCCCGGGAAACGGTTTCTCGGCTCTCCGTTAACCCGGCAGGATTTTGGTTGAGCTAGATTTAGGGCTGGAAGGTTCGGGCTGTCTTGGTGCCGTGGCTTCCAGATGAATTGAATAGGCTTGGCGGGCAGCAGGTTTCGGGCTTTAAGGAATGTGACGATGAATGCACCGGTGCAGGGCGGCGCTTCCCGTGGCGGGATGCCCTCTTACGAGAGTCGCGCTACGGACGAGGAACAAGGATTTATCGAGTTCGATCTCAAGGCGCTCTTCCTGACCTTGCGCAAGCGGATGGGTGTGATCCTCGGTGTGACCTTCGGGTTGACCGCACTGGTCATGGTGGCCGTTCTTCAGCAAACCCCGCTTTACACCGCCACGGCCCAGGTGTTGCTTGACCGGCAGAAGATGCAGGTGACCGACATGGAAGCCGTCATGTCGGGCCTGCCTTCCGACTCGGCGACGGTGGACAGCGAAGTCGAGATTCTCCGGTCCCGGGCGCTTGCCGAGCGAGTGATCGACAGGCTCAACCTTTTGGAAGATCCAGAATTCAACCGCGCGCTGAGGGAACCCTCCATGCTGCGCTGGCTCGATCCGCGCGTCTGGCTTGGAGAACTGCTCGCGATTGTTTCGGCAGCGCCCGCGCCGGTGAACGACGAAATGCGGGCAAGGGCAGAGCGGGACGCGGTGGTGAACAGCCTGCTCGCCAATCTCACCATCAGCCGTCAAAGGTTGACCTATGTCATCAATATCGACGTGATTTCGGAGCGCCCCGCAAAAGCCGCACGGATTGCGAACGCATACTCCGACACCTACATTCTCGACCAGCTGGAAGCGAAGTTCGATGCGACCCGCCAGGCCAATGAGTGGCTGTCGCGGCGCCTTGGCGAGCTTCGTCAGCAGGTTCAGGATTCCGAGCGGGCCGTGGAAATTTACCGGGCGGAACAAGGGCTGGAATCGAGTTCCGGCGTTACCGTTTCCGAACAGCAAATGTCGGAGCTCAATGCACAACTCATTCTGGCCAGGACCGCGCTTGCGGAGGCCCGTGCCAAATATGATCGCGCCCGCCAGATACGCACTTCAGGCGGCTCGATCGAGAGCATGGCGGATGTGGTCCAGTCGGGCACGATTTCCCAGCTGCGCCAGAAGCAGGCTGAGCTTGCCCGTGAGCTTGCGAATCTCTCCTCGCGTTATGGCCCGCGCCACCCCGAAGTCGTGAACGCCGAAGCGCAGCGCCGCGACATCGAGAGCCAGATCGGGTCGGAGATCACCCGCATCATCGGCAGCCTGCAAAACAATGTCTCTGTTGCCGAAACCCGTGTTGCCTCGCTCGAGCAGAGCCTTCGCGAAATTCGCGGTGAGACTGGCGAGAGCGGGCAGGCCATGGTCCAGCTGCGCGAGCTTGAGCGCGAGGCGGCGGCGAACCGCGCCGTCTATGAGAGCTTCCTCAATCGCTTCAAGGAAACGTCGCAACAGCAGGACTTGCAAGTGCCGGACAGCCGGGTCATTTCACTGGCAACAACGCCGATATCCCCCTCGCATCCGCGAAAGGGTCTCTCGTTTGCGCTTGCGCTGGTTCTGTCGGCAATTCTGGGCGTCGGACTCGCTTTCCTGCTCGAGCATCTCGACAATGGTCTGGCGACTGCCCGCGATGTGGAAGAGGCGCTTGCCCTTCCTCATCTTGTATCGATCCCGCTCGTGCCTGCCGAAAAGGGGCCAGGCGGCAAGCCGCTCAAACCCCATGACTATCTGGTCCAGAAACCACTCTCGGCATTCTCGGAATCTCTCCGCAGTCTCAGAAGCGCGCTGCAGCTCTCCAATGTCGACAATCCGCCAAAGGTGATCCTCTTCACCTCCGCGCTGCCGAGCGAGGGAAAGACGACGACCTCGGTTTCGTTTGCACGAGCCGCCGCCGCATCGGGGCTCAGGGTTGTACTCGTCGATTGCGACCTGCGTCACCCCTCGGTCCACAAGACGTTCGGGCTTGCGACGCCGACCGCCGGTCTGGTCGAATTGCTGGCCGAGCGCCTAGATCCGGAAACGGTCATGATCGAGGATGAAAAGACATCGCTCAGGATTCTTCCCATCGCGACCGGTACCGCCAACCCGCCGGATCTGATGGCATCCTCGCAGATGCAACTTCTGATCGAGCGGCTGCGCGGCGAATATGACCTTGTCGTGCTCGATAGCGCACCGGTGCTGCCGGTCTCCGACAGCCGCGTCCTGTCGCGGATCGTCGACGAGACGGTGTTCGTGGTGCGCTGGAACGATACGCCGAAGGATGCCGCTCAGGCCGCCATTCGCGAACTTCGCCTCTATCAGAGCAATATCGCCGGAGCGATCCTGGTCGCCGTCGATGCCGCGAAGCAGGCGAAATACGGCTATGGCGACGGCGGCTACTACTACGGCAAGTACAGCCGGTACTATGTCAACTAGCGCACAGCTCGGATCGCGGGGGGTCTCCCGTGCCGTAGCCCTGCTGATGCTTGTGTTGGGATTGGCGCTTGTGCTGATGGGCGCGCCGCGTGTCATTGCGCATGCCTACGTCCTGACATTTGACGATGTGCGCGCCGCTCTGGTTTCCGGTGCACCGGTGCCGGAGGGGAGGCTTGACAGTGCGCAGGTGGCCTATGGACATGCCATTGAATGGCGGTCCGATGACCCCAGCTTTCGACGTGATCGCGCGCTTGTTGTGCGGCGGATGCTCCGGCTTGCCGATGTAAATGCTGGCGAGACCAGCGCAAGCGCCGAGCCACGTTGCAATCCGGCCTGTTTGAAGCGCGCAGCGCGAGACGATTTGCGCGTTCACGCCGGGCTCGCGCCTGCCGATGGTTTTGGCTGGGCGCTTTATGCTGATGCGGGACTCGAAATTGACGGCGACATGTCATCGGCGCTGCCGGCGCTGCGCCTTGCGCGGCTGACGGCGCCGCGGCGGGCCTCGGCGTTGCTGATGCAGTTTCGCATCACGATGCAGCGTTGGGACCGGGTGCCTGAAGAGATGAGAGATCACAGCTTGCGGTATGTTGGAGCATTCTGGCTGAACAACGACCTCCGGCCGTTTCTCATCGATGTTTACCTTCACTCAGGATACGCTGCGCGGGCGGCCTTCAGGGAGGTGATGGCGCTGAACCCGCGCCACCTGGAGCAATTTGACCACATGATGCTCTCAGGCGAGCCCGTCCCCCGCCGCCTTCGTTGACCCGGACGCTGCTCGTGCCTTCGGGCGTCGCACATGGCCGGGATTGGCCTGGGCAACGGCTAGCCCCATGATGAACGCATAGAGAAGTGCGACGGCAGGTATCTGCAGGCTGAAATCGACCAGTGCATGAAGTCCGACCAGAAGTGTCGCTGCAACACCGAGTGCCGGAAAGGCGCGGCCGCGGCGGCGTGTGCGGAACCCCAGAAAGCAGATGATGGCGAGCCATAGAATGGCGCCGTGAAGTGCCAGGGCGGCCGGCAGGCCGAGCTCTACCGCGCTTTCGAGGTAGGTGTTGTGCGTTTTCTGCCAGATGTCGAATATCGCGCCAACACCCGCGCGATAGGTTTCGATTGCCGTCTCGTAGGTGCCATAGCCGGTACCTGTGAGTGGCACGGAGCGGATCGCTTCCAGCGTTGTCACGAATATTTCATGCCGAAGTGTATCTTCGGAAAACCAGAACCCGGAGTTGTCGATCCGGTGCGCAAACCGGTCCCCGCCGGCAATGAAACCTGCACCTGCTATGGAAAGCGCGATCAATGCGAAGATTCCGCTCCGGCCCTTGCCTCGCCCGGAGCCGGTTTGAAAGGCCAACAGAGCGAACATCGCGATGAGCGATGAAACGATGCCAGCGCGGGAGGCTGTCAGGAACAACGCGACAATGAGAGCAAGCGTTGCCGCGCTCGTCCATCGGGCCTCCGAGAGCAATGTCTCGACGACAAGTGCTGCTTTCTGCCGGAAACGCCTCGACGTCGAAAGTATGTGCCGTACCCGGTCCAGAAGAATTGAGAAGCTGCACAACAGGCAGAGGCCTGCGAATGTTGCAAAACTGTTGCGATTGACGAATGTAGCGACCACCGATTGCGGATGGCTGGAGATGTATTGGCCGGGAGCCCAACCGGTGCCGATAAAGAAATTCGCGATGCCATATACCGCATAGACGGCGCCGATTGCCGCTATCGCGCGTCGCGCCCGAGCGGCATATTCCTGGTCGGCAGTCGCGGCCATTGCGAGCAAGAACACCGCCACATAGGTGAGCAGATTCATCGAGGCAGCCCCCGTTGCGGCAGGGTCGATGCTGATGCGAGGGGTAAGCTCTTCGCCAAGCGCGGCGGATGCTTCGGCCCAGATCGGATGAGCGAGCATCGCTATGGGCATTGGCGCCATCTGAATGAGGGTCCAGACGATCACCGCTGCGAGCAGGGTAAAAGGACCTGCAAGGCCCGTCATTCGTATCATCCCGCCCCTGCCGTCCTGAAGCATGGCGCCGGCCTGAACGACGAGCAGAAGACCGGCGGCGCAGGCCAGAAGTGCGGCCGGCATCGGCCTGTTGCTGCCGAGCGGCAGGGGGGCGAGCGCGAGGAGCAGGATCAGGCCGCCAAAAGAGAGCCTTGCCAAAAACGGAGCCGGGGAATTCATGCGATGCGCCGCTTCTTGCAGGTTCTGGCCTCCGTTCCATTCACGGTATCAAGTGTTGATCGGAAAGAATGGTTGCTCTTCATGTTAAGCATATATCTCTTCATTCCGCATCGGAAGCGGCCATGCGGCAATATGCGCTTGCTCCTCTCGCGGCTGGCTGCTTAATCTGCTTCGTGTTGCAGCGCAGCGACGACCGGCGCGTGGGGGCAAGACGCGGCCATGCCGAATTTCATGGGTGCGCCAGTCGAGGCATGCGGAAAATTGTGCAACCTGAAATTTGCCGGGGCTCATGTCCTGGGTGGAAGTGCGCTGCGAGGGGGCGGGGTGACATGCCTCTCTGCGTATCGGTCGATCGGAACAAGGCGCGGCCTGTGAATGGCGACGCGCGGTAAGACATATCGCAATTCGGATTGTCACATGAGAGAGCCTCGCCAAATGCTTCGAGCTGGCACGCCGGTCATTATCTCTCGCCCCGGAAATTGCGAGCCCGGATCATGGTGAAGCGTGATCGCCTGCTTGCCTTGATACGGCACAAGATGTTCAAGGGCGGCGTCGGAAGCCTCGCCATCAAGTTGGCGCATACGCTTCTCGTATTCGCTGTTGCAGTAACGCTTGCGCGGCTCATGGGGCCGGACGGCTATGGAATCTACGCCTTTGCCTTGGCAATCGTGACGCTGGCTGCCCTTCCGGCTCAGGCAGGCTTGCCGCAGTTGATCGTTCGCGAGACGGCCCGTGCGCATGCCGAAGAGGATTGGGCGAGAATGCGCGGACTTTGGCAGTGGGCTAACAGGCTCGTCATGGTTCTGTCGGTACTCCTCGCCGCCGCCGTCGGGGTGGCGATCTCGATCCAAGAACCGACTGACAGGACCTCCGTTCTTGCCATCGCCACATTGCTTGTGCCGGTGCTGGCACTCGCCCACATCCGGGCGGCAAGCCTGCGTGGTCTGCGTCATGTGATCTATGGGCAATTGCCGGAAAGTGTGATCCGTCCTCTGACTTTGCTGATACTTGTCGGGATTGCCTGGCTGATACTGCCTCTTGAGGCATTGTCAGACCCGGTTTTGATCATGACACTTTATGTATCGGCCGCCTCGGTGGCCTTTGTCGCGGGGGCTGCCATGCTCTTGCAGCTTCGTCCTCCTCAAATGAAGTTCACGCCCCCTCGAACCGATATGTGGCGTGTCTGGCTGCGCTCGGTTATTCCATTGTCGTTGATTGCCGGATTTCAAATCATCAACAATCAGGCCGATATTGTAATGCTCGGCGTGTTGCGAAGCGACGAAGAGGTTGGGATATACCGAGCCTCCTTCCAGATATCGCTTCTGGTAATCTTCGGCTTGCAAGCGATCAATCAACTCGTGCAACCATGGTTTGCCCGCCTCTATCAAATAGGCGACATGGTCAAGCTGCAAAGGCTCGTTACGGCAAGTGCGCGCGTGATTGTCATTCTTGCCACGCTGCCGTTTCTTGCGATCCTCGGCTTTGGCGATCTCCTGCTCAAGCTTGTCTTTGGTGATCCGTTTCGTTCGGGGGCTCTGGCGCTTGCGATACTTGCAGGTGGTCAGGCATTCAATGCGGCAATGGGTTCGGTCGTCCAGCTCCTCAACATGACAGGACACGAAACCGACACGCTCAAAGGTGTTGTGCTTGCGGCTCTCCTCAATCTTTTGCTGAATGTCGCGCTCATCCCGAGATTCGGCATGGAAGGTGCGGCCATCGCCACTTTCTGCTCTCTTGTTGTATGGAACCTGTATCTGCGGCATTGCGTAAGCCGCCGTCTCCAGATCGAATCTTCCATATTCGGCAGGTGGCGGCGATGAAACGATCGGGGGATCGTCAACATGGTGCGGCAAATGCCACAATTCGTGCCGAGTGTTTGTCGGGCGAAAGCGGTTCCGAATGCTCGATCCAGCATTTGTCGCCGGGGCCAAAGAATATTGCCCGTCAATCGCTGACCGGCGCGCGCGAATTGAAAGGAACAGCTGATGGGCACATCTGAAGCAAGGCAATCTGCGCGCAAGGGGTACGCATGGGCATATTTGCTCCGTGACAGGATCATCGCGTTGTTGCCGGACGCATTTTACTTCCCGACCATGCGACTGGCATATGGGCTGATGGATGCCAGGCGTCGCACTGGATTGGTGGTCGTTCGGCACGCCCCCGGCTTGTATGAGGGGAGGTTGAACGGCGGAAAACTGTTTTTCTGCGAGCGGACCCGTGTGGCGAGGTATCTTTGGAAAGACGGAATTTCGCGTGGCATCGCGAAGATTCTGTCAAAGTATCAGCATAGTGATGTAGCTGTTCGGCCTGGCGATATCGTTGTCGACATTGGTGCCAATATTGGCGAGTTCACCCTTGCCGCAAGCAGAGCGGGCGCGAAGATTTATGCGTTTGAACCGGATCCGGCCCCATACCTTTGCCTCAAGCACAATGTGGAAGGGCTTGAAGGTGTAAGAACATTCGATGTGGCGCTCTCCAATCGATCCGGTTCGCTCACCTTTTTCAAGGCGTCGTCAACTGCAGACTCGTCATTTGTCAGGCCTGAAGTAAATGCCGAGGAAATCGTCGTCATGGCAAGGACACTCGACTCGGTGATTGAGGAACTGGGATTGTCCCGCATCGACTTTCTCAAGCTGGAGGCTGAAGGGTGGGAGCCTGAGGTTCTTGAAGGCGCGTCCGCGGCGCTTGCCATCACCCGAAAGATCGCCGTTGACGGGGGGCCGGAACGCGAAGGCCAATGCACTCACCCCGTCGTCGCGGAAAAATTGCGGGAAAGCGGATTTGTGGTTCAAGTTGTCGATGATGTTGTTTTCGGTGAGCGCCCCAATGGCATTTTCTAACATATGGCTCTGGCCGAAACCCGGCCATTTCCACTCCGGTCACGTTAGTTCACAGGTGTGGTGATGAAGCGGCCCAATTTCTTCATTCTCGGCGCACCGAAATGCGGAACGACCGCCTTGGCGCATTGGCTGGCTCACCATCCGAAGGTGTTCATGCCGCGCATCAAGGAGCCCCATTTCTTCAATACCGATATGAAGAACCGAAGTGTGCCGATTTCGAGCGACTACGAGCGGCTGTTCGACGGCGCGGGCCCGCAGCACATTGCGATAGGTGAGGCATCAACCTGGTATCTTGTATCGCAGAAGGCTGTGCCGGGTATCCTGGATTGGAATGCGAACGCACGGTTTATTGTGATGACCCGCGACCCGATAGAGATGGCGCGCTCTCTTCATCATCACAATCTGCGTGTGCTGAATGAAGATGAACCGGATTTCCCGCGGGCCTGGGAGCTCCAGTTTGAAAGATGCCAAGGCAAAGCAATTCCAGCGAGTTGCGTTGAGCCGGCGGTGTTGCAATACCGGCAGGCATGCTCGCTCGGAGAGCAACTCACCCGTCTGCTGTTGCTGGCCGATCCCGCCAAAGTTCTTCATCTGACGCTTGAGGGCATGCAAGAGGACCCTCGAGCTGGATATCTGAAAGCACTGGATTTTCTCGGGCTTGAGGATGATGGCCGAACGGACTTTTCCGTGCTGAATCAAGCTCGCGGGCATCGAAGCCGTATTCTTCAGCGCCTCATCCGCATTGCCGGGCGTTGGCGCAGCAAAATGGGGCTGCGCAAGGGCTTCGGTTTGGCCAGACTCAATGAAACAGCGCGACCCAAAGCGCCGCTTGCGGAAGACGTCCGTATACGCCTGCTTGGAGAGTTCGAAGCCGATAGAATTCTTTTTCAGAAGGCGTTGACGGTATTGACCGCAGCGGCGGAGGCACGCAATGCAGCACAGTGACTCTGCTTCCCGCGCAACGTCAGAACCTGCCGTGCCGGAGCGCCGCCAAAAGAGAGATATATTTTTCGCAGCCTGTCTCGTCATATATGCCGCGACTGGCTCCATATATGTCTTTGACAGTGGCCTGCCTCAGCCAGCGGATTTCGTTCTTGCTCTTGGCACATTGGTGATGTTGACGGCGGCCAGGATTCCGAAGCAGTTCGCCGATATAATAGGCCTATTTGCGGCGCTTGCCATATACTGCGTTTTCATCTCGGGTGTCTGGACACTACTGATCGCCGATCCTGACATGTTGCGGCCTGCGATGTACTACGTCTACAACATCGCGGCATTCGTCGCGATCTTGATGCTTTATACGCGGTGCCCCAATTTCTTTTTCCGTACCGTGCGGTTGATGCTTCTTTTCGCGCTTGGTTCAATCCTTGTTCAATATCTGTTGTTCTATGACGCTTCCAGAATTCGTCAGATGCTCGGCTTCAACAATCCAAATCAGCCGGCATATTTTTCACTGTGTCTCCTCAGCATTGCGTTGCTTCTCCTGTATGCGGGGAAGATATCCCGATTGCAGTTTCTGGCATGCTACTTTTTCTTCTCGTGGATTGTGCTGATCAGCTTGTCGATGACTGCGCTTGCCGCACTTCTTCTCGCGAGCTTTCTCGCTTTCCTTCTTTTGTGGAAGGGGAGCGTGAAGGAGGTTCTCGTCGCCGTTACATTGGCTGCGGTCGGGTTGGCTGCGGCGAGCAGTTATGTCGTTCGAAACGATCGCTTTCTGGAGTCATTTGAAACGCGCATGACCATGGATCGCGCGCAAGGCAAGATCGATGACGTCGGTGTGCGGCGAGGCTATTCCCGTATCATCGAATTGCCGCATCTTGCAATTTTTGGTGCAGGGGAATCGGGGCGCCATCGCTTCGATATCAAGCACCGGCAGGAAATACACTCGTCCATTGGCACAATCCTCTTCTCCTATGGATTGTTCGGGCTTTTCGTCTACCTGTATTTCCATGTCTATGTTTTACGGAAAGGTGGGCTTTTCCCCTTTCTGATATTGATGGTGCCGTTCACCTATTCTCTGACGCACCAGGGTTTGCGGACAACTATGTTCTGGATTTTCATAGCGGCAGCGCTTGCAGTCATTTCCGCGCTCAAATCAGGTTCGCGCGGCAACAGGGTTCGATGGAAACTCAAGCGTAACGGAGCGGCAGGACAGCGTTGGTCGGGACCGGCAACGGCTGATTGATCGACTATAGCGCGTTGCGAAGTCCGAGGTTCCACCGAAAACGAGATGTGACGACATGAAGCGGCTTTTCATCATCGGCGCCCCAAAGTGTGGCACGACGTCACTGTCAAACTGGCTGGCTGGGCATCCGGCCATTCATTTCAGTGCAATCAAGGAGCCTCACTTCTATGCGACGGATTTGCGCAACAGGCCGGTAGCAGACCCCGTTCGCTATGCACGGCTTTTCGAGTCGGCCACGGATGAGGTGCAGTTCCATGCCGAGGGATCGACATGGTATCTTAGATCCGACAGGGCAATACCAGCGATCATCGACCAATATCCCGATGCCCGGTTCATCGTGTTGACGCGCGATCCGGTGACGATGGCCGTCGCACTGTTCTTCCACAATCGTAACAAGCTTTATGAAAGCCGAACCGACCTCCTTGATGCATGGTGTCAGTCGTCCGATGCTTCCGGCATGGGAACCGGTTCGGATGCCGAACCGGTCTTCACCGACTACAGGCGGGCATGCTCGCTCGGTTCGCTGCTTGATCGATTGTATGGCTGGGTGAAACCAGAGAATGTTCTCCACATCCGGCTCGAAGATATGAGCGCCGATCCGGCAGCGGAGTATGCACGTTGTTTGCGGTTTCTCGGTCTTTCTCCAGATCACCGCACTGACTTCGCCGCATACAATTCAGGATGGATGCATCGCTCCGCCGGCATGCAGCGGTTTTTCAAGAAATCCGCCGCCCTGGCGCGAAAGATGGGACTAACGCAATACGCCGGCCTCAAGAACCTGATTATCAAGGTAGTATTCGGCCGCCGGCTTGATGCAAGACCGGTGTCCGATGAAGCGATCGCTCGAATAACAGAAGATCTCAGGCATGAAACGCGCCGCGTAGACGAGTTGTTCGCACTGCATGGCGGGCGAGGTCGGGCATGAGGGCGGCAGTCATAGTCAGCCGGCGGTTCTTCCAGGACGGTGATATCTGGTACTCGGCGGGTCCGGCGGGGCCCGAGACAGGAGAGCGCTATCTGAAGTATTTCGACGAGGTGGTTCTCGTCGGCCGGGCGGCCGGTGAAGCTCATCGCGGAAAAGTACATACACGGCTCGATCCGCGAATGAGCGTGACACTTGCACCAAACCTTGCATCTCCGCTCGCACAGATTACGAAGACGCTCAAGACGGCCGAGATTTACCGGAAGGTCATCCTGTCGGCTGATGCGGTGATCGTGCGTCTACCCAACCAGAATGGCATGATTGCCACGTCAGTCGCGTATCGTCTGGGGAAGCCGCTCGCCTGCGACATTGGAGGGCGGTCGCTCGACGCGCTCAGCAACCATGGCAAGATCACCGGGCGGATATATGCCCCGTTTTCGGAGTGGCGGGCCCGGCGGGCGGTGCAGCGCGCGGACTACGTCTCTTATGTTACGAAAGAGTACTTGCAAGCCTGCTACCCAGCTAAAGAAGGCGCTGTGACATTCTCGGGATCGAATGTGGAAATCGACACCCCGTCCGAGGCCGTCCTGAAAGCTCGCCTGGAGCGGAGCGCCGGTTCGCGGGGACCGATCGTTTTCGGTACAATCG
This sequence comes from Parvibaculum sp., assembly GCF_046297875.1. GTDB lineage: Bacteria > Pseudomonadota > Alphaproteobacteria > Parvibaculales > Parvibaculaceae > Parvibaculum. Next base: position 1,499,598 of record NZ_JBKBHD010000001.1, read on the forward strand.
GCAGCTTGACCGGCCGTTTCAAGGGTATCCATGTCGCGCTGGAATCAATGGCGCTTCTGAAGAAAAGCGGCGTGGACTGGCGGTATCGGATACTCGGCGGTGGTGACCCGGCCAGCCTGCGCAATCAGGCACAGGCGCTTGGCATTGCCGATCAAGTGGATTTCGATGGCACTCTGCCTGCCGGCGAGGCGGTTATGAACTGGCTGGACGAGATTGACGTCTATGTGCATCCGAGCTTGCGCGAGGGTGTGCCTCGCGCCGTGATTGAAGCGATGAGCCGGGGATGCCCGGTTATCGCGACGCGTGTTGGCGGTACACCGGAGCTGCTCGATGCTGCGGATCTGGTGCCTTCCGCGGATCCTGCCGCACTGTTTCATGCCCTGAAAGGGAGCCAGTCAATTGAGTGGCAGCGAGACCGTGCAGTTCGGAACTGGAAAGAAGCGTCCGGTTATTCTGCCGTAACATTGGGTAAAAGGCGCCATGAATTCTGGACAGATTTTGCGCGATTTTCCGCATCGCGTGCAGAAGGTCGCAATTGAGGGAACGTGAATTCCATCGGGAATTGCGGCCCGCTGTCGGGAATCGTTGAGTGAAATTGGGGCCGGAGGGGCGATGAGCGAGACCGAGGCAACACGTCAGAATCTGTTCTTCATCGTCGGCAGCGGCCGTTGCGGCACTACCATGCTGCGCTCCGTTCTTTCCGCCCATCCGGATATCTGCATTCCCACCGAGACCCAGTTCTACAACGTATTCCGCCCCGCAAGCATCATGCGGCACGGCCCGCTTACGCAATCTTCGTTCAGGAAGATTGTCGATCGAATCGACCGGTGGGAGCATGTCCGGGGGGAACAGATCGATTGGAACGAGTTCCAAAGCCTTGTGCGGTCAATGCCGCCCGAGTGGCGAAGTATTCTGACAGCATTCCTCACCGCTTATCGCGCGGGGCAGGGAAAGCGCATTGTCGGCGAGAAGACCCCCGGGCATATCAGGTGCATGAAGCGAATTAGCCGGGATTTCCCGCAGGCGAAGTTCATTCACCTCGTCCGCGACCCTCGTGCGGTTGTGCATTCGCACCTCAATCATCCAAGCTACAGAAAAGTCTATGGAGACAGCGTGGGGTATGCCGCCTGGAAATGGCGGAGTGCCTATGACTGTCACCAAAAGGCAGCGAAGTATCTCGATGCAACGAGATTGTATCTGTTGCGATACGAAGATCTGATCGCTTCACCGGACGAGGCAATTCGCGCGCTATGCGCGTTCCTTGGCGTGGAGTTCCATGCCGGAATGCTGGATGCCCGCGGCACAGACGATCTATACATAAAGAATGCGCAAACGCATCAGATGGCGGTCGCGCCGATCGTCGCTGACCGGATAGACATCTGGCGTGAGGATCTTGATACATCGCGCGTTGCGGCGATAGAGCTCATCGTCAGCAAACGCCGCATGACAGATTTGGGATATACACCCCAGTTCGCTGACGGATCTGGATTGCGGGTGTCCATGAATTCAGCGGGACACATAATTTCCGGTGCCGTTCATGCATTACGCCACGGCTTCTCGAAAGTATTTGCCAGGTGAATCCTATGGACTTGTGCGATAGCGCCATGTGCCAATGCCATATTTCCGGTGCCACGCGGGTGCAGCCATGAATGTCGGGGTGTCATTTCCGGAAGACCGGATGCAATACTGGATGCGCCGGTTGAAGGAGACATTTTCGCCGTTTTCGGGTTCTGTCAGCCTGGTGCCCTGTGCCGATCTGGCTGCGCTTGAGAGCGTCAATCCCGAGATTGTTGTTGGGCAGGAGTCGTCCGACCTGATCCGCTACCTCTCGTCGAGACCGCCCGCGCTGCGATGGGTGCAGTTTTTGAGCGCCGGCCTCGACAAGACTTTGCAGGCTCTGGGTGAAGGCGGTGTTGCCTTCAAGATCACCAACATGCGCGGCATTCATTCCAGTGCGATGGCGGAATACTTTCTTGCTGTGGCGTTGTACTTCGAAAAGAACCTGGACCATTTCGTAGCAGCCCAAGGCGCGCGAGAATGGTCGCGCCTTCCCTTGGCGCAGATGAGAAGAAAGCGGCTCCTTGTTTGTGGTGCAGGCGCAATCGGACAGGGTGTAGCTGCAGCTTTTTGTGCAATGGGTGGGCGCGCGGACGCCGTTGCGCGGACTCCGGAAGCAAGAGAGCCCTTTGGCGAAACTTTCTCTCTGTCGGCGCTTGAGAATATTGCCGGTGAGTACGACTACATATTTTGTGCACTTCCGTTGACCGAGGAAACCCGTCAGGCTTTCAACGCGCGCGTCTTCAGGGCTATGAGAAAGGGCGCGATATTCGTCAATATTGCGCGTGGTGATCTTGTGGATGAACAGGCGTTGATTGAGGTCCTGAAAACGGGACACCTACGGGGAGCGGCGCTCGACGTGTTTACGATTGAGCCGCTACCGGCCGGGTCGCCATTGTGGTCTACGCCGCGCCTGCTGATCACGCCGCATGTTTCAGGATTGTTTGCCGAAGGGCATGACCTTGGTCTGGATCTGGTGTTTCGCAATATGTCTGCATTCATTGAAAAACGGCCGCTTGAGTCGGAAGTCTTTCCGGATCGGGGATACTGATGAACGATGTTCGGTCAAGCCTCTCGGGGAACACGCCTGGTGTTGATTTCCTGTTCATTGCCGCCAATTCCCGGTCCCTGGCGGTGAATCGGAAGCCTGTGATCCAGGCGTTGCAGAAACGCGGCCTGACTGTCGGGGCGCTCGTTCCGGATGAAGAATTTCGGGAAGACCTGCAATCATTGAACGTGACCGTCTGGCCTTATGCACTGGACCGGCATGGAATGGGAATTGTCGCTGAGATCAGGCGATTTATGGAAATTCTGAGTCTCATACGGCGAATACGCCCAAAAGCTGTCCTTGGATATGCGATCAAGCCGGTGGTGCTGGGAATACCGGCAGCGCGGCTGGCGGGGGTCAGAGAGACCTACTGCCTGACGACCGGCATGGGGTATCTCTTCGGTTCGGCTACGACAAGGGTGCGCGTGATCCGCTGGGGAGTGACGCAGCTCTTTGCGATAGCAGGGGCATTGAGCCGCGCTTTCTTCTTTCAGAACCCGGATGATTGCGCTGAATTGCGCCGGAATTTCTTTTTCCGTCGTTTTGTCAAATCGGTGGTGGTGAATGGCTCAGGCGTGGACATAGTCGAGTACCCGTTCTCTTCGGCCCCTGCTGATCCGCCAACTTTCCTGTTCATGGGACGGTTTCTGCGAGAGAAGGGAATTTACGATCTCGTCGAGGCTGCAAAGATCGTTCGTGCCAAAGATCCCTCGGCGCGTATCATCGCCTTGGGAAGCGGTGATGCCACTCTGGTCAATTCGATATCCGACGCCGAACTCGAAGCGTGGCGAGCCGAAGGTGTTGTCGAATTTCCCGGACGTGTTCGGGATGTGAGAAGCTATCTGACAGCCGCCTCCGTGGTGGTGCTTCCATCCTATTACCGGGAAGGCATTCCACGGACGCTCCTTGAGGCGCTTAGCACAGGCCGAGCGATCGTTACGTGTGACTCTGTCGGCTGCCGTGAAACTGTTGAACAGGGGTGCAACGGTTGGCTTGTGCCGCCCCAAAGTCCGGAGGCGTTGGCCGACCGGATGCTATACTTCATAGAGAATCCTGAAGCGATCCTCGATATGGGGCGCCGTAGCCGCGAAATTGCGGAGGCCAGATTTACCGTCGGCCATGTGGCCGGGCAGATGCTGGCGGAAATGGAGATCGCGCAATTGGCGGAGATCGCGAGACAGTGAGACGCTGCAGAACCGCATTGCTGACAAGAGACGACCAACTACGCAACAACAGGAAATGACTGAGCAAACTAACCGCAATTCCTGAGTATTCAGAGTCCGCTCAGCTGATACTCTCAGTTTCGCAACTGGCTATTTGGACCTGCCGTATGATCAAACGAATATTCGACATTGTCGCAAGCGGAGGAGCGCTGGTGGTGTTGTCGCCGCTGCTGCTTCTGCTGACGTTGTGGATCAGGCTGGACAGCCCTGGCAGCGCGCTTTTCCGGCAACGAAGAATCGGAATTGGTCAGAAAGAATTCAGGGTGCTCAAGTTTCGTACGATGTTCGAGAGGGATCCCGACAGCATCGATCAATACAAGGAAGGGGTAATTACCACCAGCGAGGATCCGCGCATAACCCGGTCAGGCCGTTTTCTCCGGAAGACGTCGCTGGATGAACTGCCACAACTCTGGAACATTTTTCGTGGCGACATGTCGATCGTGGGGCCGCGCCCCATCATTCCCGAACAGCTTGAGGCCGTGCCATCCGAATTCATGACGCGATTTGATGTTCGACCCGGCCTCACCGGTCTTGCGCAGGTGCGGGGGCGACGCAGTCTGGCCTGGCTAGATCAACTTGCGGCCGATGCCGAATATGTGCGCGATCAGGGATTTCTCTACGACATCAAGCTCATGCTGTTGACAGTCTATGTTGTGCTTACCGGCAAGGGCATCTATGGCGAGGAGGGCCAGAATTGGCGGGACTATCGCGACGAAATGCGCGCAAAACAAAGGCAGACCGAAAAAGGTTGAACACGGAACTATGCCGAGCCTCAACACGCTTTTGATCACGGTTTCGCCGGATGTCGCCCTCCATGCGGAGTCATGCGGTGTGGATTCCATCTTTGTCGACATGGAGTCGCGCGGAAAGGCGGAGCGGCAGGGTCATCTTGACACTCATCGGGCCGAACACACGCTCGACGATGTTGCGAGGCTGGCGCCGCTGCTCACGCGATCCGAACTTCTGGTTCGCCTCAATCCGATCTGGGAGGGTACTGCCGGCGAAGTGGAAGGTGCGGTAGTGGCTGGCGCAGATCGCCTGATGCTACCCATGTTTCGGACGCCTGACGACGTTGAGGTTTTCAAGAATATTGTCGCGGGTCGCGTTCCTGTCACACTACTTGTTGAAACAGCGGCAGCTCTGTCGCGCCTTCCCTCCATCCTGCCGCTTCTTTCGTCCGGTGACAGGGTCCATTTCGGGCTCAACGACCTAGCGCTCGATATGAAGCTTTCATTTCTTTTCGAGGTTCTCGGTGGCCGGCTTCTGGATGGACCTTCGGCGCTGTGCCGCGAAGCCGGAGTGCCGTTCGGCATTGGCGGTGTTGGCCGCATCGGACACGGAAATCTGCCGGCAGAATGGATCGTTGGGGAGCATGTCCGGCTCGGTTCGGAATGGGTCATCCTGTCTCGTGCCTTTCACAATGGAATCAAGACTTTGCAGGACCTGGAGCGAGACATCGATTTGCGTGCGGAAATCGAGGCGCTGCGGCGGTGTTGCGAAGAATTCTCGAAAGCCACCGCGGCGGAGCTTTCTGCCAATCATCTTCGGCTTGCAAGGAAGGCAGCTGAACTGGGTGGAATGAGCCAGTAATGGGCTCCGTTCCGGATGAGGATCTCTGTTTGCTCAATGGGGCTGCCCGATTGGCGTAAATGGATGACGGCTACAAGAGGAAGGCCTGCTGCCCGGAGGCGGAGTGACGATTTTGAGACACAGGGCCGCGCCAATTGGCATCTGAAGATTGTCATTAAAGTTAACAGCCTGAATGTTGCAGCGAATTTGGCAATCGGAGTGCCGCCGCTGAGATGATGGCAATCTAGGGTGGCCGCCGCGTCCGCTTGACGCGGCGCGAATTTTGTCCGGAAACAGTATATTGTCAGGATACTGAGGAGGGCCTCGGCCACGGTAAATCCGTGAGAGCCAAACTGAGGCTACAGGTTTGGTGTGATGGTGGCGGTCGGATTGGGGAATAGCCGATGTTGAATTTTCGAAAGGCAAGCGACCGTCTGGCAGGTGTCCTGCTTTCGCTGCCGCGAGGGGTCAAGCGGGGCATTGCCGCGTTTGTCGACGCGCTTCTTGCCGTATTCACGGTCTGGGCGGCTCTGGTCCTTCGGCTGGAGAGCTTTGTCACCTTGCAGGGCGCCTATCTCTGGCCAGTTGCCGCGTCCGTATGCATCGCTATACCGCTGTTTGAACGTCTCGGACTTTATCGCGCGGTCTTCCGGTTTTCCGGCTGGCGCGCCATGGGGAATATCACCTCTGCGGTCGCCATCTATGGCGTCATATTTGCGACGATCTTCACTCTCATCAGTGTTCCAGGGGTGCCCCGCACAGTGGGCATCTTCCAGCCCGCTCTGTTTCTCATCGTTGTGATCGCGGCGCGAGCCATCGCGCGCGATATGCTGGGACGCGGTTCCGCCAAGGCATACGGAGCGGAGGAGCAGCGGATATTGATTTACGGGGCAGGCACGGCGGGCCTTGAGCTTGCTGCGGCGCTGGCTTCCAAAGGTACGAGCGAAATTGTCGGTTTCCTCGATGACGATCCCGCACTTCACAAGCATGTCGCGAACGGTCTGACCATCTTTAACCCGGACATGGTCGGATCTCTTATCTCAAGGCTCGACGTCACCGATATCCTCCTTGCAATGCCGTCGATCAGCCGCTCCGAACGGGGCCGGATCATGAAAGGTCTCGAGAAGTACTCTGTCCGCGTCTGCACGATGCCGAGCATCGACGATCTCGCTTCTGGCAGGGTGCAGGTGAGTGATATTCGTGAGCCGGACATTCACGAATTGCTTGGGCGCGATCCGGTTGCGCCCGATCTCGATTTCCTGCACCGCCATATCCGCGACAAGGTTGTCATGGTGACGGGCGCCGGCGGTTCCATCGGCAGCGAGCTTTGCCGGCAGATTCTGGAATGCAGGCCGAAACAGATCCTGCTTTTCGAAATGACCGAATTCGCACTGTTCCAGATCGAGCAGGAATTGCGCGGCATCGAGCGGCAGCGGGGCGGCCAGCCTGTCGAGGTCGTTGCGCTGCTCGGCTCGGTGCAGGACGAGAGGAGAATGCGAACCGTATTCTCCAAATACTCGCCGAATACCGTCTATCACGCGGCGGCGTACAAGCATGTGCCGCTGGTTGAGGCAAATCCGCTTGAGGGTATCAGGAACAATGTCTGGGGCACCTGGGTCTCGGCCTATATGGCGCGGGATCACGGGGTCGAGAATTTCGTTCTTGTGAGCACGGACAAGGCGGTTCGCCCGACGAATATCATGGGTGCGAGCAAGCGGCTTGCAGAACTGGTGCTGCAGGCATTCGACAATGAACAGAGAAGTCTTGGCGCCGATAGCGCGAAAGGCGGCAATCGCCGCGGCACCTGCTTTTCGATGGTCCGCTTCGGCAATGTTCTCGGGTCTTCCGGCTCCGTTGTCCCGCTTTTCCGTCAGCAAATAAGGAATGGCGGGCCGATCACCCTGACGCACCCAGAGGTGACGCGCTTTTTCATGACCATCCCGGAAGCGGCCCAGCTTGTCATTCAGGCAGGCGCGATGGCCCGTGGAGGAGATGTTTTCCTGCTCGATATGGGCGAGCCGGTTCGAGTAGCCGATCTTGCCCGCCGGATGGTTGCCCTTTCAGGTTTGTCGATCAGGGATGAAAGCAACCCCGACGGCGATATCGAAATAGAGGTTGTGGGCCTTCGTCCCGGCGAGAAGCTCTATGAGGAGCTGCTGATTGGCGACAATCCGGAAAAGACAGATCATGTCCGTATCATGAAGGCTCATGAAGCCTGCCTGCCATGGAGCGTTCTCGAGCCGAAGCTGCGGTTCCTCATGGCATCGATGGAAAAAGGCGACATCGCCGGCATCAGAAAGATGCTCGCAGAGCTTGTCTCCGGCTATAATCCCGAAAGGGCGGTCGAGCCTGAGCGGAAGCTCGCTTGACTCACAGGCTCCACTGCGACCGATCTCACAGGAATCGATAAATAGATGCGTACCGCTCTCGTGACAGGTTCTGCCGGGTTTATCGGCTATCACCTTTGCCGCCGCCTGCTCGATGACGGATTTCGGGTGATCGGTCTCGACGCGCTGACCGACTATTACGATGTCCGGCTGAAGCAGCGGCGTCACTCGATGCTGCGTCAATCGCAGCATTTTCAGGCCATCGAGTCGCGGCTAGAAGAGCCTGGGTGCCTGATGGACCTGTTTGCAAGCGAGAAGCCGGACGTCGTCGTGCACCTTGCGGCCCAGGCAGGTGTACGCCATTCGATTGACGCACCCCGGTCCTATGTCGAAGCAAATCTTGTTGGCACGTTCGAACTTCTCGAGGCCGCGCGCGCCTGGCGGCCAGAGCATATTCTCCTCGCATCGACATCAAGCGTCTATGGCGCGAACGAGGAAATGCCCTACAGGGAGGTGCACAAAGCCGATACGCCAATGTCCTTCTATGCGGCGACGAAGAAGGCGAATGAGGCAATGGCGCACAGCTACGCCCATCTCTTCGATATACCTACGACGATGTTTCGCTTCTTCACGGTCTATGGGCCGTGGGGACGGCCAGACATGGCGCTCTTCAAGTTTACACGCGCCATTCTCGCGGGCGAGCCAATCGATGTTTACAATCATGGCGAGATGCAGCGTGATTTCACTTACATAGACGATCTGGTCGAAGGCATCCGCCGTCTGATCGATGCCTCTCCGGTAAGGCTACTTGATGCGAGTGACGTGCCGGAAGGAGACAGCCTCTCTCCAGTCGCGCCGTTCCGCATCGTGAATATTGGCAATTCGTCGCCAGTTCGGCTGATGGATTTCATAGAGGCGATTGAAAGTGCCATCGGTAGCAAGGCCGAAAAGCGCTACATGGATATTCAGCCGGGCGATGTGCCTGCGACATGGGCCGACATTTCGCTGCTTGAAAGGCTGACCGGCTTTCGGCCTGGGACACCGGTGAAATCCGGTGTTGCGCGGTTCATCGACTGGTATCGCGACTACTACAAGGATTGAGCAGCGGCGATCGCCCTGCGGTCTCTCAACCCCTCACCGGCACCCGTCCCACCGAGTGATATTCGAAACCGGCGTCCCGCATTTCGGCCGGCGTGTAGATATTCCGCAGGTCGATGATGAGCGGGCGGCGCAGCAGCGATTTTACGCGCTTGAGGTCGAGCGCGCGGAACTCGTTCCATTCGGTGAGGATCACGAGTGCATCTGCGTCCTTCATCGTACCATAGGCGTCTTCCGCCCACTCCACATGCGGGAGCAATTGCCGCGCTTCGTGCATGCCTTCGGGGTCGAAAGCCGCAATGCTGGCGCCCGCCTTCTGCAGCGTGGGGACGATGTCGAGGCTCGGCGCATCGCGCATGTCGTCGGTATTTGGCTTGAAGGTCACGCCGAGCACGGCAATGCGCTTGTCAGCGAGGCCGTTGCCCAGCGCCTGTGCGATGCGTTCGGCCATGCGCTTCTTGCGCGCGTCATTGGCGTGAACCACCGCATTGACAATCGAAACGGATGTACCGAAATCATGTGCGGTCTGCAGCAGCGCCTTGGTGTCCTTCGGGAAGCAGGAGCCGCCATAGCCGGGGCCAGCATGAAGGAATTTCTTGCCGATGCGCCCGTCAAGGCCGATGCCGCGCGCCACGTCCTGCACGTTTGCACCTGCCGCCTCGCAAAGATCGGCCATCTCGTTGATGAAGGTGATCTTGGTGGCGAGAAAGGCGTTTGCTGCGTATTTGGTGAGTTCGGAGGTGCGCCGGTCGGTAAAGAGGACGGGCGTTTCGTTGAGGAAGAGAGGCCGGTAGATGCGGCGCATCACTTCACGCGCGCGTTCCGACGATGTGCCGACGACGACGCGGTCGGGCCTCATGAAGTCGTCGATGGCAGCACCCTCGCGCAGGAACTCCGGGTTTGAGGCCACATCGAAGTCGAGGCCGGGGCGGCGTGCCCGGATCAGCTCTTCCACGCGGTCGCCGGTGCCCACTGGCACTGTCGATTTGTTGACGATGACAGCATAGGCATCGAGATTGCCGGCAATCTCTTCGGCGGCCGCGAAAACATAGGTGAGGTCCGCGTGTCCGTCGCCGCGGCGGCTCGGTGTGCCCACCGCAATGAAGATGGCTTCGGCATCTTTCACCGCCTCGGCGATATCCGTCGTGAAAGTGAGACGCCCAGCACCCGCATTTCCGGCAACCAGTGCATCGAGGCCCGGTTCGAATATCGGGATTTCACCGCGCTTCAGGCGCTCGATCTTGCCCGCGTCCTTGTCCACGCAGACGACATCATGTCCGAATTCGGCAAAGCAGGTGCCGGAGACGAGGCCCACATAGCCCGTGCCGATCATGGCAATTTTCATCGGAAAATCTCTTCAGCGTTGGAGGAAGCGGCAATTTTCGGCGAGAGCTATCTACTTTTTCAGTAACAATTCCGCGACAGGCCGGAACTTTGGCGCAATGTCGGGGCGGGAAAGGGCAAGCGCCAGATTGGCCGAAAGGAAGCCGATCTTGTCGCCGCAATCGTATGTCGTGCCCTTGAAGCGGTAGGAGAAGAAATCCTGCTCCGCGATGAGCTTGATCATGGCATCGGTGAGCTGGATTTCGCCGCCCGCGCCAGGCTTCTGGATTTCGAGCTTCGCGAAGATTTCGGGCTGCAGGATATAGCGGCCCGAGATGATGAGGTTCGAGGGCGCGTCCTCGAGCTTCGGCTTTTCCACCATGCCGGTGATGCGATGCGTGCGCTCGTCGAATTTCTGATCGAGCGCCACCACGCCATAGCGGTTCACATGTTCCTGCGGCACTTCCTCGACCGCGATCACATTGCCACCATGGGCTTTATAGACATCCATCATCTGCGCGAAACAGCCGCGGGGGGCGTGGATCAGCATGTCGGGCAGCGCGAGCAGAAAGGGCTCATTGCCCACAATGTCGCGTGCGCACCAGACGGCATGGCCGAGCCCCAAGGGCTCCTGCTGGCGGACGAAGCTGGCCGCGCCCGCCGCCGGGCGGCTTGTTTTGAGCATCGCAATTTCCGCTGTCTTGCCGCGGGCTTTAAGCGTTGCTTCCAGCTCATAGGCGAGGTCGAAATGATCCTCGATCGTGCCCTTGCCGCGCCCCGTCACGAAGACGAAATGCTCGATCCCGGCTTCGGCGGCCTCTTCCACCGCATACTGGATCACTGGCTTGTCGACGACGGTCAGCATCTCCTTCGGCACTGCCTTGGTCGCGGGCAGAAAGCGGGTGCCGAGGCCGGCGACGGGGAAAACGGCTTTGCGGGGCATCTGGGTCATTCAGGTCTCGCGGCGCAATGTGACGGCTAAGTAACTCATATCAGTAAGGAATTTTGCTTTCCATAGCGACTTTTGGCATGGGGGCAGCCGCACCGCAAGCCGCCTTCACACCGCCTGTTTCCGAGCGGGTAAAATCCATGTATCTAGAGACGCCTTCAGACCCCAAGGCATTCCCAGGGAACAGTCGGTCGGGGGTGGTGAGCTGGTCAATTGCCGGCCTTGATTGTCCATGTCGGGAGAACGTCTGAATATGACGAAGCGGGTTGCGCTGATTACGGGTATCACGGGCCAGGATGGCAGCTATCTGGCCGATCTCCTGGTCTCGAAGGGCTATGAGGTCCACGGCCTCATGCGCCGCTCCTCCTCGCTCAATACCGACCGGGTGAACCATCTCTATAACGAGGATTGCGCGCCTGCCACAGGCATCGGAATGCATTTCGGCGACATGTCGGATGGCGGCAGCCTTCTGCGCGTCCTGAAGGATGTGAAGCCCGACGAGGTCTATAATCTTGCCGCGCAGAGCCATGTGAAGGTGAGCTTCGACAAGCCGGAATATACGGCGGATGTGAACGCGACCGGCGTGTTGCGTCTTCTTGAGGCGATCCGCCTGCTCGATATGGGCGAGAGTGTGCGCTTCTATCAGGCGTCGACATCTGAGCTTTTCGGGAATGTGCAGGAAACGCCGCAGAGCGAGACGACGCCCTTCCGGCCGCGCAGCCCCTACGCGATCTCCAAGCATTTCGCCTTCCAGACGGTCGTGAACTACCGCGAGGCCTATGGCTTCCATGCTTCGAACGGCATCCTCTTCAATCATGAGGGGCCGAACCGCGGCGAGAATTTCGTCAGCCGCAAGATCACGCGCGCCGTCGCCGCGATCCATCACGGGCTGCAGGACCGGCTCTATCTCGGCAATATCAATTCGCGCCGCGACTGGGGCCATGCCCGCGACTATGTCGAAGGCATGTGGCTCATGCTGCAGAAGGAGACACCGGGCGACTATGTGCTGGCGACCGGCGAGGAACATTCCGTGCGTGACTTCGCCGAGCTTGCCTTCGAGATGGTCGGCCGCCCCATCGAATGGGAAGGCTCTGGCCTTGAAGAGAAGGGCATCGACCGGAAATCGGGCAAGGTGCTGATCGAGATCGACCCGAATTATTACCGCCCGGCGGAAGTGAACTCGCTCGTTGGCAATGCCTCGAAGGCGCGCGACGAACTCGGCTGGACGCACAAGACGACCTTCAAGGAACTGGTGGCCGAAATGGTCGAGGCCGATATGCGCCGCATGAGCGGCGGGGCCGTCGCGGCGCATGGTGGCTAGGCCGGTTCAGGCGTCCAGCACCTTGCGGATCTTCGCAGCGAGTTCCTCGCGCCGGTAGGGCTTGCTCACGAGCTGAACGCCCCGGTCGAGGCGGCCCTGGTGGACGATTGCATTCTCGGTATAGCCTGATGTGAACAGCACTTTGAGGCCTGGGCGCAGCTTCGCTGCCGCTTCTGCCAGCTGACGCCCGTTCATGCCGCCCGGCATCACCACATCCGTAAACAGCAGGTCGATACTCTCATCCGCTTTCAATATGTGGAGTGCCTTTGCACCGTTCTCGGCGCCGGTCACGTGGTAACCGAGATCGGCCAGCTGATGCAGCACATTCTGGCGGACCAGCTCGTCATCCTCGACGACGAGGATGTGTCCCGTGCCGGTTGATTCAGGTGCCGCGCCGGCGGGCACATAGGCCGCTTCGCCCGCCGCGTGGGAGCGCGGCAGGTAGATCTTTATGGATGTGCCTTCGCCCAGCTCGGAATAGATCTTCGCATGTCCGCCAGACTGCTTCACGAAGCCGAAGACCATGCTGAGCCCGAGCCCGCTTCCCCGTCCCGAGCCTTTGGTGGTGAAGAAGGGCTCGAAGGCGCGTTCGAGCGTTTCCCTGGTCATGCCCGTGCCGGTATCCGTTACCGAAATCATCACATATTGACCGGGCTTCACATCATTGTTCGCTTCCGCGTAACTGTCGTCGAGCATCGCATTCGACGTTTCGATGGTAAGGCGGCCGCCCTCCGGCATGGCATCACGTGCATTGACAGCGAGGTTCACGAGCGCCGCTTCGAGCTGACCGGGGTCGATTTCCGCGCGCCACAAGCCGCCCGCACCCGCGATCTCAAGGTCGATATCCTCATTGAGCGTCCGGCGCAGGAGACCCTCGATGCCATTGATGAGCCTGTTGACGTCTATGACTTTCGGCTCAAGCGGCTGGCGGCGGGCGAAGGCGAGGAGGCGCTTCGTCAGATCCGCACCGCGCTCTGCGGCTGTCACGATCGTCTGCGCCAGCTGTCGCCCGCGCGGGCTGATCGTCTGATCGTGCTCGAGCATTTCGCCATTGCCGAGAATCACGGTCAGCAGGTTGTTGAAGTCATGGGCGATGCCGCCGGTAAGCTGGCCAAGAGACTCGATTTTCTGTGATTGCCGCAAACTTTCCTCTGCCGCGCGTTGCGTCGTTACATCCCGGGAAATGAACATGATGGCATCGGATTGGAATTCACTCGCGGGCATGAGGACAAAATTCGCATGCAGAATAGGCGGCTGCGCGCCATTGCTGACAAGCCGCCCTTCAAAGACGAATGACGGAACTTTCCTTTCTGCAAGCGCGGAGAAGCCCTCCTGCCACACCTCTCGATCCTCGGGCTGCAGGATCTCTTGAAAGGAACGGCCCAGCGAAGCGTCGAAGCGTGTGATCGCGAGGAAGGTTTTGTTGCAGGATTCGATGACGCCATTGGTGCCGAGATATCCGATACCCGTGCCGGACTCGTCGAAGAGCCGCTGCAGCCTCTCATCGTTCAGGCGCATCAATGCGCTTGCGCGTTCCAGCGCCTGCAGCCGTTCTGCCTCGGCGACATAGCGTTCGCGGTACTGGGCAAAGAGATTGAGGAAGAGAGCAAAGGAGACAAAGCTCAGGACGAAGACAGACGGCGCACCAAGTTGCAGCGCGTAATGTTCAATATCCACCGTGGTCAAATAGACGGCAAAGACGAATACCGCGGATGCAACGATCAGATAATCGACCAGGCGGCGGCTCTTGCCCGAGTTGGTGAATTTGTTGAAGGCAATGAGCGGGAAGTACCAGAAGAGGTAGGGGAACATCAGAACGAGTTCGCCCGTCTCGGAAAAGGCGATGAGCGAACCGGCGGCCAGATAGAAGGCGAAAAATATGGATGCTGCGGCGGCAATAAGCGGCAGGCGGTCTGCCGGCTTCATGACGAGAACGAGAAGCAATATGCCGGATACGAGGCCGCAAGTGCCAATGAGCCTGAGTTCCGCGTTGCTTATCGATCCGGGAACAAATGCGAAGGCAACGCCCAATACCGAGCCGATAAAGGCTACCGACAGCCCAACAAAGAGGATCGCTCTTGCCCGGCGGGCATATTCGGCACTGGCGCTGGCCTCATTCGTCGGCGTCATCGGGTTTCCGTACTCAGCGGGCATGGGCATGTCTCCCGGGCCTCGCATCCGCCCGGGATGCTGCCCGAGTTCATATACTGGCCCAAATATGGCGTTGAGTCATTTGGCCGCATAACTGGCAGGACGGGACAATCCTCGGTAAAACCCCTCATTTCCGGTGGCATTAACCGTTTTCGCTATGCCGGGGTGAAAAGAGGATTGCCTTCGACTAGAATTTGCGGCACCCGCTCTCGGGGGGCGGCAGATAATTCGGGCAGGGCAGAAGCGCCATGATCTATCCAGTCATTCTTTCGGGCGGCGTCGGCTCGCGCCTCTGGCCCATTTCGCGCTCGCTTTACCCGAAGCAGCTTCTGCCGCTCGTCTCCGACCTTCCGATGATGCTTGAGACAGCGCTGCGCGTCAGGGACGGCGCGCGCTTTGCGGCGCCCATCATCGTCTCGAATGACGAGCACCGTTTCATCATCGCGCAGCAGATGCGCGACGCCGGTATCGCGCCGCTTGCCCATATCCTCGAGCCCAAGGGCCGGAATACGGCGCCGGCTGCTGCCGCCGCAGCCTCATTCGTGCAGGGGCATGACCCGAAGGGCATTCTTCTGGTTCTGCCGGCCGATCATCACATCGCCAATGTGGATGCCTTTCTCGATGCGATAGCCAAAGGCGAACAGCTCGCTGAATCAGGTCATCTCGTGACCTTCGGCGTGCTGCCCTCTGGGCCCGAGACCGGCTATGGCTATATCAAGCGCGGCAAGGCAATTGGCGGGTCGGGTGCTTTCGCCGTCGAGCGTTTCGTCGAGAAGCCCGATCTTGCGACGGCTAAATCCTATCTCGCCGAAGGCGGCTATGACTGGAATGCGGGCATCTTCATGTTCCGCGCCGATACGATCCTCGATGAAATGCGCGCGCATTGCCCCGAAATTGCCGCGCGGGCTGGCGAGGCCGTGGTCAAGGGTGTCCGCGATCTCGATTTCCTGCGGCTCGATGCCGAGGCCTTCGGAGCCTCGCCGTCGAACTCCATCGACTATGCGGTCATGGAACATGCTGCGAATGTCGCTGTCGTTCCCGCCGATATGGGCTGGAGCGATATCGGCTCCTGGAGCGCGCTTTGGGAGATCGGCGCGAAGGACGAGAGCGGCAATGTCGTTTCAGGCGATGTTCTCACCGCCGATACGAAAAACTCCTATATCCGCGCCGAGAACGGCCTAGTCGCAACGGTCGGCGTTGAAAACCTCATCATCGTTGAGACGGGCGATGTGATGCTTGTCGCCTCGCGCGACCGCGTGCAGGAGGTGAAGGCGATTGTGGACCGGCTGGCTGCGAACGGCCGGACCGAACACCAGCTCCACACCCGTGTGCACAGACCCTGGGGCTACTATGAAGGGCTCGATTCCGGTGAGCGCCATCAGGTAAAGCATCTCATGGTCCATCCCGGCGCCTCGCTTTCGCTCCAGATGCATCATCACCGCGCTGAGCATTGGGTGGTCGTGAAGGGGCGGGCCGAAGTCACCGTCGGCGACAAGGTGAGCATTTTGGAAGAAAACCAGTCGGTCTATATCCCGCTTGGCACCACGCATCGCCTCGCCAATCCCGGTACGGAACCGCTCAGCATCATCGAGGTGCAATCGGGCGCCTATCTCGGCGAGGACGATATTGTTCGCTTCGATGATGTCTATGGCCGCGAAGTAAAAAAGCCGGCAGCTGAATAGCGGGCTGCCCGCTACTTTCCTCCAATCCGGTTCCTCTTCTGCAGCGTTTTGCGCCGCGGCGGATGCATCTCCCGTTTCTGGCAAGAGAATTTACAGCGGCATGAGCGCAGTCTTGACGTGTGCGGATCGTGAGCGATCCCGCATGGCGGAATGCGATACATGCGAAGAGGAGATGAAACGTGTCACTCAGCGAAACCATCAAGACGTCGGCCTCTGCCGATCATCCGGGCGGAAAACATGAGGCAGCGCATCAGCGCCGGGGCGATGTGCCGGTCCGGTTGCTGCGCGCCGGCAATGAAGACATCACCATCGGCGAGAACAGCGTACTCGAAGGCTCCTTCGAGACCCAGGGGGCGATGTTCGTCGATGGTGCGGCGGTGAATGCCGATCTGAGGGCGACGCAGCTCTCCATCGGTGCGACCGGCCGCGTGGAAGGACAGGCTTCCGTTTTGCGTGCGGAAATCGCCGGCACTTTCGATGGCGCGCTCGAATGCGCAGGCGAGGTCATCCTGCGTTCGTCGAGCCGCATTTCCGGCGAGATCAAATGCGCGCGTCTCGTCACACATCGCGGGGCCTTGATTGCAGCCCAGGTGCGCATCCTCGACGATGACGAGGAAGGCGATGGCGGCCTGCTCGGCCTTTCGGCGATCCTCCCGCCCAAGGCCGCGCGGCGCTTCTGGAAGCAGCGGAAATACAGAAAGCTCGTGCCCGTTGCCTATGGCGTTTTTCTTGCCGTCGGCACCATCGGCATCGTGTCTCTGGTTTTGTAGCTGTTTCCGCTTCGCATGCGCGCATCGGCCGGGCGGCGCCTCCCGCCGTCCGGCTGGCCGTCCTTGCGGACGAATTGACGTAATGCCCGCTCGCGGCTCACAATTCTGTCACGGCATCGTGTCGCCGTTGGTGGAGGTGTGGCCTTGAAAATCGCCAGTCGCTGGTTCGAGAAACAATCCTTTGGCGATGGGGTGACGCTCCTTTACGAGCCGCATGTCCATCCCTTCATCCGCTGCAACATCTGGCATGTGGCGGGCCGTGACCGCGATCTCTTGATCGATACCGGCACGGGCGTCGCCTCGCTGCGCGCGGAAGTCGCGAAGCTCACCACGAAGCCCGTCACGGCGGTTGCGACCCATATCCACTACGATCATGTGGGCTCCTTCCATGAATTCGATTGCCGCCTCATGCATGAAATCGAGGCGCCGCTCATGCGCGACTACCGCGAGTTCGCCGCGCTCGACATAGCCCGTTTCCCGGAAGACATCCGTGCGAGCCTTGCGGGCTATAGTCTCGCGGAGGAGGGCGGGGCGCTCATCGATGCGCTGCCGCATGAGGGTTACGACATCGCCTCATATGAAGTGCGGTCGGTGGAGGCCACCGGCACTGTCGGCGAGGGCGACGTGGTGGATCTCGGCGACCGCCATTTTTCCGTGTTTCATCTGCCCGGCCATTCGCCGGGTTCGATCGGGCTTTTCGAGGCGGCGACGAAAACGCTCTTCTCGGGCGATGCGATCTATGACGGGCCGCTGCTCGATGAATTGCCGGGCTCGGATATCGCTGCCTATCGCCGCACCATCAAGAGGCTGCGCGACATGGAGGTCGCCACGGTTCATGGCGGGCATGATCCGAGCTTCGGGCGCGAGCGGATGATCGAGATCTGCGATGCGTGGCTCTCGCTTCGCGGTTAGGCGACGTTCGCCTTTTCCGCCTCGCCATGTTCGGCCTTCCAGGTGGCCACATGCTGGCGGTTGTCGTCGTGCCAGGGGTGGAAGCCCGGCTTCAGCCAGCCGATCCAGGCCGGGAAGCAGACGCGCCATGCGCCGGGGAAGACCCATTGGTAGTGCAGGATGCGGCCCCAGGCGCGTGCATTCCATTGCAGTCCGTCCACTTTCAACAGCGTCCAGATGTGCCACATCAGAATCGCGTTGAAGCTCAACGTGGTGGCAAAAAGCGAGAAGGCGCGGATCAGATAGAAGCCGAGTGGCGAGGTGATCGAGCGCAGCATGTCATAGGCGACGGATTTGTGCTCCGTCTCCTCGATGCAGTGCCAGATCCAGAACTCGTAATCCTTCTGCGAGACATGGGCGCGGAAATGATCGCGCACATCGAGCAGGCAGCCCGAGATGATCGCCGTGTAGTGCTCCAGCGCGATGGTGAAGCCGAGTTGCAGCTTCTTCGGCAGCCAGTAGCCCACCGACTGCATCTGCGCCGAGCGGCGCTCAAGCTTGTCCATCGGGTAGCCGAACGCCTCGATGCGCTTGTTGTAGAGGTGGTGTTCGCGCGAATGGATCGCTTCCTGCGCCAGAAATTCCTTGATCTCGACCTGCAGTTTCGGGTCATCCACCCGGTCGCGCAGCGCGCGCACGGAATCGCAGAAGAAGGTTTCCCCCGCCGGAAACAGCGCCGATAGCGCGTTGAAATAGGCCGAGACTGCCGGGTCGCCATTGTACCAGAAGCGTTCCTCGCCGGCCTCGAACCGGATGTTCCGGGCCGCGAAGGGGAGCTTGCTCTGGCTCTTGCTTGGCGTCGCTTTTTCAGGGGCGGACATCTGCAATCCCGGATTCATGAAATTACCAGTTCAGGACGCTATTTTTTGCCAACATGGCGTTCTCTTCAAATAGTTTGTTTGGCAATCTGCGGGTTCAGGTGCGGTAAATGCCGATCCGGGGCCTATATCTTCCCTTTCCGCGCCCTATATGGCCGGAAAGCGCCGCCAGTCGGGAAATGCTCATGAGGATCAGGTTCGGCAAATACCGCATTCCGGTGCCGAAAAGCCGTACCGGGCGGGTGGGGCTCGGGACGGTGCTCGTCCTGCTCGGCTTCGTGCCCGGGCCGCCGGGCCCGGCCGCCATCCCCATCGGCCTTACCATGCTCACCATCGACAATCCGCGCGGGCGGCGCTGGCGGCGCGTTACCATCGTGCGGTTCGGCCGCCGCTGGCAGGACTATCAGGCGAAAAAACGAATGCGCCGCGCGGGTGAGCGCGGCGCATCCGGCAATGACGAGGCTTTCTAATCTCAGCAGGCGCCGCGGCGCAGCAGGACTGCGGGGAAGGTCTTGAACATGATGGCGATGTCCTGCCAGAGCGACCAGTTCTTCACATACCAGGCGTCGAGTTCGACGCGGCGCATATAGGTCGTCTCGTTGCGGCCGCTCACCTGCCAGAGGCCGGTGATGCCGGGTTTGGCCGAGAGGTAATATTCCGCGTCCTCGCCATAGCGCAGCACTTCCGAATAGGTCACGGGCCGAGGGCCGACCAGGCTCATCTCGCCGCGGATCACGTTGATGAGCTGCGGCAGCTCGTCGAGGCTCGTCTTGCGCAGGAACTCGCCGACCGGCGTCACGCGCGGGTCCTTGCGCAGCTTCTGGTCGCGCGCCCATTCGGCGGCTGCCTGCGGGTTGCTTTCCAGATGTGCCTTCAGGATCGCATCGCCATCGACATGCATGGTGCGGAACTTCCGGCACATGAATTCGCGGCCCTTTTCGCCGACGCGGCGATGGGCGAAGAAGGCGGGTCCGTTGTCGAGGCGGATCAGCGCCGAGACGACCCAGAAGAAAGGCGCAAGCGCCGCCAGCGCTAGGCTTGCCACGACGAGGTCAAAGCTCCGCTTCACGATGCGCGACATGGGCCGGTTCAGATTGTCGGCAAGCGTCAGCATCACGAGATCGTGGCTGAAGAAATTGCCAGTCTCGAGCGCCATCACGCCAATGCCCTTCACCGGCGGAATGATCGAGAAGGCGATGCGGGCGCGGTGCAACGCACGCAGGATATGGTCGAGGCGGCCCATTTCCTCCGGCGACGGGGCCAGCACGACGAAGCGAGCGCCGTGGCGGTCGCAGGCGAGCTTCAAGGCTGCCGAGAGCTGGCCGCCGGCCTGATACAGCAGGCTCGAGGGGCGGGCTGCATTTTCCTCGGAGGTGAGTTCGGCGAGGTCCAGCGCGCCGGCGATTTCATAGCCGAGATAAGGCTCGTCCTCGAGCACCTGGGCGGCATCGTCGGTGTTCTCTTTCGAGCCGATCAGCAGGACCGGTGCGGTCCAGCTGCCGTACCGCTTCAGGACATGTCTCATCCCGATACGGGTCACCGGTAGCAGCACAAGTGCCCAGGCCCAGGCCTGAAGCATCCAGAGGCGGGAGAAATAGTCCTTGGTGATGTATTGCAGGAAGCCGTCGACCAGTGCGACGAGGGCCACTGCCTTCACGATTTCCTTGGCTTCCGACCAGAAGGGGGTGCGCTTGGAGTAATGGCCCTTGGCTGCCCACCAGAGGATCGGCAGCATCACGAGGAAGCCGATGGTCAGGAGGCGCGAGATAAGCTCATCGGTCTGGAAAGCGCCGAATTCCGTGTTGAAAATCTGCACGTTGACGCCGAAAGCGATCGAGGCGGCGAGGAACTGGGCAAGCGCCAGCGCGCCGATATCGCCTATCAGCAGCATGAAACGGTCGGCAAGCGGCGTCAGGCGTGTGCCCTTGCCCTGCACCTCGCTATAGGTGCCTTCAAAGCCTTCCACGGGGGGAGTGGCGACGGGGGTCGCCGAGCTGAAGGCCGGAATGTGTTTTTCGATTGCAGTCACGATACTCACGCCCACTTGTGTCCGAATGCGACAGTCGGTTCGTGAGAGCGCAAGTTGTGCGCCAGCCTCTTTTGTCCCGTTTCGGGCGGCGCGCGAGGGTTAATTCCGGAAAGTTGCTGACGATGCGTTAAGCCCTGACTGGTATAGTTAACGGGTTGCACGGGCAGCGGATGGTTGGCTCAAAACGGGGGGCAAGGCGCATGGTCTACAGGACTGAGCAGGAGAATTTCTGGTCCGGCGAATTCGGCGAGGCCTATATCGAACGCAATCAGGGCGAGCGCCTTCTCGCGGCCAATACCGTCAAGTTCGGTCAGGTGTTGCGCTCCGCGCCGGGCATCCGGTCTGCGGTCGAGCTTGGCTGTAACATCGGGCTCAACCTGCAGGCGCTGAAGCGGCTCAACAAGGATTTCGATCTCTGCGGCTACGAGATCAACGAGGTCGCCGTCGGCAAGGCGCGCGAGCTTGGCGTCGCGGAAATTCATCAGGGCTCGATCATTGAGCCGCTATCGCTCGGCAGGCAGTTCGATCTTGCCTTCACCTCAGGTGTGCTCATCCACATCAACCCGGATGAGCTCGGCAAGGTCTATGACAATCTCAACGCTCTATCGAGCCGCTATATCCTCGTCGTCGAATATTACAATCCGACGCCGGTGACCGTGAATTATCGCGGCCATGAAAACAGGCTCTTCAAGCGCGATTTCGCCGGCGAGCTGATCGACCGCTTCGGTCTGAAGCTCCGGGATTACGGCTTCCTCTATCACCGCGACAATTACTTCCCGCAGGACGATCTGACCTGGTTTCTGCTCGAGAAGTAGGACGGATCAGCTTTCCATTGCGTGGCGGCGCGAGCGGCCAAAGAGGTTCTTCGCGTCGTCGCGCATGATGTTTCCGAGGGCCACGAGGATCCTCAGATTGGCTCGCAGGCGTCGGTCGAAGCGGGGTGCATCCTGCCGTCTCGTGCCGCTGACAGGGACTTGCCTGAACCTCGCACCACGCCGCAACGAATTGATCGCGAGTTCCGTGCCGATGGAATTTGTGTGGTCGAAGCCGCCATTTTCCGCCGCGAGTTTCAGGTCGTAGCCCTTCATGCCGCAGAGAATATCGCCCGCGCCAAAGCGGAGGCGGACATATAGTCCCATCACGACTTCGGCGAGGCGCTGCTTGCGCGGGCGAACGCCGAGGACAAGCGCCACGCCCTCACCGGTCAGCAGCTCCTTGAATTTGGCGACGAGTGCCGGATCGTGCTCGCCATCCGCATCCATCGTTATGGCGTGGGTGTAGCCGCGCTTCATCGCTTCCTCGAAAGCGCGGTTCAACGTGCCGTCATAGCCGAGATTGGTCTCGTTTCGAATGACGATTGCGCCTGCTTCCGCGGCCTTTTCGCCGGTGGCGTCGGGAGAGGCGTCGTCGACAACGATCACATCGGCATGGTCGCGTGCCGCCGCCACCACCTTGCCGATGGTCGCTTCCTCGCGGAATGCCGGAATGAGGATCGCTAGGCGAGGTCGGTCCACAGCAGTTCCTTCCCCGCATCCTTTGCAACGGTGAGCCGCTTGCCGAGAACCTTCGCCAGCGCATCCGGCGATACAGCACCGGCGGGGCAGGGCCGCAGCGCCTCGAGATCATTTGCGGAAATCGTCGTGCCTGCGGCGATATCCGACTTCACGCGGAGCGCGCGGCGCTGGATCACCACGGTCTCGGTTTCGTTCGCCTCGATCCGCTTTACGCCATCGCCGAGTGCCGCTTCGAGTTCGCGCGTTGCGTCGACCATGGCACGCCAGGTCACGGGGTTGAGTGCGAAGGAATGGTCCGGGCCTTCGCGCGAATTGTCGTCGGTGAAATGCTTCTCGACCACGCGCGCGCCAAGCGCGACCGCGCCAAGCACCGCGGAATGTCCCGGCGTGTGATCGGAGAAGCCCAGCACCATGCCGGGCCAGCGCGCCGCAAAGGTCAGCAGCACACGCAAGTTCACATATCTGAAATTCTCGAGGCTGCCCGTGTAGTTCGTGTTGCACTGCATAAGGCAGAGCTGCCGGTTGTGCTTCAGGATGAGGGCGGCCGCATCTTCGACTTCCTTCATGTCCGCTGCGCCGGTCGCCAGCAGCACGGGCTTTCCCGTCTTCGCAATATGCTCGACTTCCTCATGGAAGGTAATGTCGCCCGAGCCGATCTTGAAGGCGGGAACAAGATCGCGGAACATGTCCACCGCCTCGATGTCGTAAGGCGTCGTCATGAAGTGGATATCGGCCTTGCGGCACGTCTCGATCAGCTCATCCGTCCAGTCGCGGCGCGTGTGATACTGGTCGTAGACTTCCACGACGGACTTCTTCCATTTCGCCTGATGCGAGACCTGACCCTTCTGGCCCTCGAAACCCACCTTGCTCACGATCTTGCCTGCGACGAAGTGCTGAAACTTGGCGCAGTCGGCGCCAGCCTCCTTCGACTTCCAGATCAGATCCTTCGCGCGCTCCAGATCGCCGTCATGATTGGCGGCAATGTCGGCGATGAAGTAGGCCGGCGCGTCGAGCGCGATTTCATGCGTGCCGATGCGCAGCGATGTGTCGTAGTTCATGGCTCGATGTCTCGTTGTACTGGTGGAGAACGGAAGCAACCACTTCGGAAAGTATAGGCATCTTGCGGCCGAGCAGCGCTTCGGCGCGGCCGCTGTCGAGGCCGAGGCAATGGGCGCGGGCGGTCATGAGCCCTTGCACGGAACCGGAAATCGCATGGGTGAGAGTGTGCCCGATCTGGCGGGCAATCTCGCGCACGAATTCTTCCTTCGTGTAGACCTCGCTTGCGGCGAGGTTGTAGAGGCCGCAGGCCCCGGCCTCGGCCATGTCGAAGGCGGCGCGCGCGAAGCTTGCGACGTCGATCGAGGACGACCAGGCATCGCTGAAGAGCGTCGCGGGCCGGTCGTTGCGCGCGATGCCGATGGCCCATTCCGCCAGGGTCGGTTTTTCCCAGCCGCGCATGCCGACAATGCTCGTTCGCAGCACGAGGGCGTTTGCATCCGTGAGGGCGAAAGCCTCGCCCGCAAATTTGCTCCGTGCATATTCGTTGACGAGAGACACCGGGGCCTTCTCGTCATGCACGGCGCTGCCGCCTTCGGTGAAGAACTGGTCCGTCGAGATGTGAAGGAGCTTTGCGCCGTTTGTCCTCGCCCAGCCTGCGAGGAAGGCGAGGGGACGCGCATTCGCCTGCCATGCGGCAAGCGGGTCGCGCTCGCAGGCATCGAGATCCGTGAGCGCGGCGCAATTGAAGATGAGAGCGGGCTTCTCCGCTTCGAGCGTTTCGCACAGCGCCTTTTCATCCGCGATGTCGAGCGCAATTTCCGCGTTCCGCCGGGCGGCCTCGCGCAGCACAAGGCCCCGCCGCCGCGCTTCCTTCGCGGCCGCCTGTCCCAGCATACCGGTGCTTCCCAACAGGAGCGTTTTCATTCTTTTCCCGTATCCGGCCCGCCTGTCCTCGTATCGAGGTTCTTGGGGCGTCAGCGCTGACGTCTTATGGCGTTCAATTCCTGAAGTTCGGCGTTCTCCCTGCAAATCCTCAGCGTTTCCGTCCAGGGCGGAATGCCGCCGCCGAGCAGGGGAAAAAGCGCGCGGCAGAATTCAAGGTCTTCGGGGTAGTCGAGCGTCCAGCGCAGCTTGCCGAGTTCCTCGTCGGGGCCCTCAAGCGAGATGCGCTTCACGCCTTCCACGCGGCGCAGCCACGGCGTCACATGTTCGCGGTCATAGGCATCGCTCGCCTCTTTCCAGTCTCGTTCCAGCGCTTTCCATGTAAAAGCCTCGCAATCGAGGCCATGCGGATAGCGGTGAACGAAATTGTTGGCTGCGTAGTCGGCAGAAGGGTCGGCGAGAAGTGCCGCGAGAACCTCGCCGCAAAGCCCCGGATCGATCAGGGGGCAGTCGCTCGTAACCCGCATGATGTTGCCTGCGCCGAGGCCGCGTGCGGCGGTGTAGTACCTGTCGAGCACGTCATATTCTGAACCGCGGGCAACCGTCGCGCCGCAGGCTTCCGCTTCCGCGGCGACCGGCTCCTGTTCCGGTCCTTCCGGCACCGCGCAGCAGACGATGTCGATGCCGGGAATGGCGGCGCAGCGCGTCAGCACATGCCAGAGTACGGTCTTGCCGGCCAGGTCCTCGAGAACCTTGCCGGGCAGGCGCGTCGAGGTTATGCGTGCCTGAACGATCACGACGTTAGGCATGGTGCTGCCTTGTCATCTTGCGGCCGCGCCGGTCATGCGTTGGCCCTCACATTATACGCCTTGATTTCGTCGACGTTCAGGAAGTGCGGGTTGCTGCCGGAGCTGTATTCGAAGCCCTGGTCGACCGGTGTGCCGCGTTCCTCGACATTGTTGGTCAGGTAGTCGACATCGCCTCGATAGAACTTGATCGTCGGGCGGATCACGAAATGATCCGAGAATTCGACGGTCAGATGCGAGTCGTCTGCAGGGCACATTGTCTCGTGCAGCTTTTCGCCGGGGCGGATACCGATGACATTGGTCGGCATGCCGGGCGCCATGGCTTCAGCGAGGTCGGTGATGCGGACGGAGGGGATCTTCGGCACGAAGATTTCGCCGCCATGCATGCGCGCGAAATTGCGGATAACGAAGTCGACGCCTTCCTGCAGCGTGATCCAGAAGCGTGTCATGCGCTTGTCGGTGATAGGCAGAGACGTGGCGCCTTCGGCAATCAGCTTTTCGAAGAAGGGGACGACCGAGCCGCGCGAGCCCACGACATTGCCGTAGCGGACCACGGCGAAGCGGGTCTTTTCGTAGCCCACCATGTTGTTGGCGGCGACGAACAGCTTGTCCGAGGCGAGCTTCGTTGCGCCATAGAGGTTGATCGGGTTCGCGGCCTTGTCGGTCGACAATGCCATCACCTTTTCGATGCCGGCGGCAATCGCCGCCTTGATGACGTTTTCGGCGCCATGGACATTGGTCTTGATGCATTCCATGGGATTGTATTCGGCGGCCGGCACCTGTTTCAGCGCGGCAGCGTGAATTACGAAGTCCACGCCCCGCATCGCCTGCTGCAGACGTTCGGGATCGCGTACATCGCCGATGAAATAGCGCATCTGCGGCGTGTTGAACTCCTGCGCCATCTCGTATTGCTTCAGCTCGTCGCGCGAGAAGACGATGATGCGGCGCGGCTTGTGCTTTTCGATCAGCGTGCGGGTGAATTTGCGGCCAAAGGAGCCTGTGCCCCCCGTTATCAGGACCGATTTATTGTCGAACATCCGGTTTCCACTCTCGGTTGCATGTTCGATTCATGCCACGGTAATCCTAACGCCGCGTTAACCATGATAGCGGCTGGGACCGGAATTTGGGAGAATTCCGCGAAAAAAGGGTGTTCGGTCTAGGAAAAGGCGGCTGAGGCGCGTGCCGTCTGCGGGACGACCCGTTCGGCGGGGAAGGTCACGGTCACGCGTGTGCCCTGGCCGGGTTCGCTCTCGATGTCGAGCGTACCGCCGTGATGCTCTATCAGGCATTTCGAGAGCGGCAGGCCCAGGCCCGTGCCCTCATATTTCCGGGCCAGGTCCGAATCGATCTGTCCGAAGCGCTCCAGCGCGACGGGAATGTCCTCCGGCGCGATGCCGATGCCGGTGTCGATCACGCGGATGCTGAGGCCCGCCGGACCGCCAAACGCCTCGACCTTTACCGACCCGCCATCGGGCGTGAACTTCACCGCATTGGAAAGCAGGTTCAGCAGAACCTGCCGCAACCGGCGATGGTCGGCGAGAAGATGCGGCAAGGTCCGGTCGAAATTCGTCGAAAGCGAGATTTTCTGCGCCTCGGCCTGTCCCTCGATCATCCGCAGCGCATCGTTGATCGCATCGGCCACATCGACGTCTTCCTCATTGAGCTGCAATTCGCCAGCATCAGCGCGCGTGAAGTCCAGAATGTCGGTGATGAGCGAGAGCAGATGCCGGCCGCTCCTGTGGATGTCGTCCGAATATTCCTTGTAATGGGCATTGCCGAGCGGGCCGAATGTCTCCGCCTTCATGATTTCGGAGAAGCCCAGAATGGCGTTGAGCGGCGTCCGCAGCTCATGGCTCATGGTGGCAAGGAACTGCGACTTCGCATGGTCGGCGGCGGAAGCGGTCTTCAAGGCGATAAGGAGATCGGAGGAGGTGGCCTCGAGCTGCCGCTTTGTTTCTTCGAGCTCCGTCACATAGGTGCGCAGGCGACGTGCTTCCTGTACCGCGCGGTGCGCAAGATGACGGTCCACCGCGATGCCTGCATAGGCGAGAATCACGATGAGAAGAGAGACAGCGGCGACAGCGATGGCGAGAATGAAGCTGTCGAATGCGCGCGCCGAGACTTCGACGGCCAGATCGCCTGCAATGCTCATGGCGGCCATGCCGGTAAAGTGCAGGCTGCAAATGCCGAGCGTGAGCAGCACCCATGCGGCATGAACGCGCCAGACGCCCCTCAGCGAGAAGGCTGCCTGAGTTGCGGCGGCGGCAAAGAGCGTGCCGAGGATGATCGAGGCAGCAACGAAGCCACGGTCCCAGACGATATAGCCATGCGCGTTCACCGCGGCCATGCCGATGTAATGCATGGCGCCGATAGCGAGGCCGACGATCGCGCCGCCAATGCCAGCCGGCTTTACACGCGCGGCGATGGCAAAGCCGATGGTCGAAAAGACGATGGCGACGATGAAGGAAAGCACCGTCGTGCCGGGGTCGTAGCTCAGCTGTTCGCTCGGCCGGAATGCCAGCATGGCGATGAAATGCGTCGCCCAGATGCCGCAACCTGCGACGGCACCTGCGCCGAGAATCCAGAGTGCGCTGCTCCACGCGCCAATCCTGCCCGCCCGAACAAGCAGGTTGAGGGCGGAAAAACTCGCAAACATGCAAATGAAGCCCGCGAGAAGCACGAGCCTCAGGTCATGGTCGACCGTGATGCAGTTGTAAACTGTCAGCATGGCCGCACTGAACCACGGCCCCGATTAATCCTTGATTAAATCTAGTTAAAACCGTGCTTTCAGTGGTGCGGCAGGGGCTCAGCCACTTAACCATCCGAATGCTGCGCCAGCCGGTCGAGCAGGCGATAGAGCAAGATACCGGCAAGGATGGCGGCGATGCCGCCTGCTACCGTAAGGTCGAGGTCGAGCGGGAAATAGGGGTCGGCAGAGACCATCCGCTCCTTGCCGCCGATCGTTTCATATTGCCGGTCCTTGAAGGGCCAGACGGCGAGCAGCGAACCGGCGAGAATGCCGGTCACGGTGAGCATGGTCCGGCGGTAGAAGCGATCGAGCAGCCACGAGATTGCGCGGGAGAAGACCAGCGCCCCGGTCACAACGCCGCCCAGCAGCGGCAACAGGAACGAGAAGTCGAGCCGTCCCAGCGCATCGATGGCGTCGGTATATTTGCCGAGGATGAGGAGCACGAAGGAGCCGGAGATACCCGGCACCAGCATGGCGGCGATGGCGGCCATGCCCGCGAGGAAAATGAACCAGCTTGCGTCCGGTGTCTGTACGGGAACGAGCGTTGCCGCCGCAAGGCCGAAAGCGGTGCCGAGTGCAAGCCAGATCAGGCCCTTTGCGCCACCGATCTCGACATGCGACAGAAGCCCGGCAATCGACGCGGCGATCAACCCGAAGAAGAAGCCGAACATCGCTTCCGGGAATTCCGTCACCAGCAGCGAAAGCGGTATCACGCGGCTGAAGATGATGAGCGCCAGCAACACGCCGATGCCGATCGGCACGAGGAAAAGAATGTCGATGCGGCGCAGCGCCGCCGCGATCTCGATCCGCCGCAGATGGCCGAGCAATGCAGCGTCGAAATGGGCGATGGCGCCGATCAGGCGTTTGTAGATG
Organism: Parvibaculum sp.; assembly: GCF_046297875.1. Taxonomy (GTDB): domain Bacteria; phylum Pseudomonadota; class Alphaproteobacteria; order Parvibaculales; family Parvibaculaceae; genus Parvibaculum. The sequence goes on from NZ_JBKBHD010000001.1 coordinate 1,528,237, forward strand.
CCGAGAATGAGCGCCATGGTGCCGCCGCTGACGCCGGGCACGAGGTCCGCCGCGCCGATGCACATGCCGCGCAGCACCTGTTTTGCGGGATGGAAGTTTTCCCGGTCCTCGTTGCTCAGCGCAGCGACGATGCGCTCCCATTGCCGGACGAGCGCACGCGAGGGGATGTGTGCGATCCGGTAAAGCGCATGCGGCAGCGGTGTTCCGGTTGCAAGGGCGAGTGCGACGAAGGCGCCGCCCAAACCGCCGGCAATGCTGCCGCTTGCCCATTCGGCGCCTGCCGCCACACGCGGCAATGCGGTGAGCAGCAAGAGGGCAAGCGCCATCAGCCCGAAATTTCGGCCGAAACCGAGCCAGAGCATCACCGTCAGGCCACCGGCAAAAACCGCATGGCTGGCCGGGAAGGAGGCAATGGCTTCCGTACCGGCCTCGGACCAGGGTACGGCTGTGCCGATGGCGATATGGTCCGGCACGGCGGCGGCCGGCGAGGGTTGTCCGCCCGCTACAAGCGTGGCGTTCAGCCCAAGCAGAATGAGCGGCAGCAGCGCCGCCACGATCCCGAGCGCGAGGTCGTGGGCAAAGCCCGGCCCCCGCTCGCGGCCAAGATGGACAAGCCATGAGGCGAGGATTGTCAGTATCAGGAAGGCAGCGAAGCGCGGTTCGCAGCCAATGGCCCAGACGGTCGCCATGAGACTGTTCGCAGCCGTGCCGTTCAGCGCGGCGTGGAGGCCCGTGTCGAGGCGGGACCAGAGGGAGGCGGCGACCGGCACGATCCATGAGGCGGCGAGAAGCAGCGCCGCGGCGGTCCAGGTCAGAAGCGGGGCAACGCGCCACCTCGTTGCCATCGGGAAGTCCGAGCCCTTGTGCCGCGCTTCCATGATCATTTCCCCCGTCTGCCTTTCGAGAATCGCGGGCATGAGTCTAGGGCGAGGGGTGCGCGATGACACCTGAAAACCGGACGGTGCCGGTCAGTGCCCGCCGATATGTCGCCTCATTTCATGGCTAGGAAGGAATCGGGGCGGCTGCGGTTAACCGAGATCGAAAATCGGGCCCGCGCCACCTGCGAAATGCGCGGCGGGCATGCTAGCGTCGCGGCCATGATCCACCCGGGAGAGCCCGAGATGTCTCGCTGCCGTTTGCCCCGCCTGTCCTTTGCGCGGCTTCCATTTCTTCCGGTTGTTGCCCTTGCGGCGCTAGCGCTTACCGGCTGCGCGGCCGATGCTGCGCCCGGTGCGCGGCTGCCGCTCGCACCGCCCGTCAGCGCCGCCGACGAACCGGCTTTCGCCGACTGGCTGACCGCCTTTCGCGACGATGCGATGAAGGCCGGCATCTCGGGTGCGACCTTCGACCGTTCGATGCGCGGCGTGCGGCCCGACGACGAAGTAGTGGCGGCGAATGAAAGCCAGCCGGAGTTCACGCGGCCGGTCTGGGAATATCTCGAAGGCGCGCTGTCCGAGACGCGCATCGCGCGCGGCAGGGCGCTGCTCGCGGAAAACGACGCGCTGCTCGGCCGGATCGAACAGCAATACGGGGTCAATCGCCATGTACTGGTTGCGATCTGGGGGCTCGAATCGAATTTCGGTTCCTTCCAGGGCACCAAGAGCGTGGTCCGCTCGCTCGCCACGCTCGGCTACAAGGGCCGGCGCATGGAATATGGCCGCACACAGCTCATCGCGGCGCTGCAGATCATTCAGAACGGCGACATCGAACCTGACAAGATGACCGGCTCCTGGGCGGGCGCGATGGGCCAGACGCAGTTCATCCCCACGACCTATAATTCCCATGCGGTCGATTTCGACGGCAATGGCAAGCGCGACATATGGAACTCGCATGCCGATGCGCTGGCCTCTGCCGCGCATTACCTTTCGAAATCCGGCTGGACGACCGGCGGAAGCTGGGGCTACGAGGTGAAGCTGCCTCAAGGTTTCGATTTCGCCAGCGCCGATATGTCGGTCACGCGCACGGTCGGCGAATGGTCGGCAGCGGGCGTTGCCCGCATGGATCGGCGGCCCTTCCCCGGCGGCGAGGCGGGCGAGAAAGCCTCGATCTTCCTGCCTGCCGGCCATCGCGGCCCGGCCTTCATCGTGCTCGGCAATTTCCGCACCGTGCTGGCCTATAACGCTTCGACCTCCTATTCGCTTGCCGTCCACCTGCTTGCGGACCGTTTCCGGGACCGCGGGCAGATTGCCGGAAGCTGGCCGCGCGACGAGCGGCCGCTTGGCCGGCAGGAGAGGCATGACCTGCAGCAATTGCTCTCCGACCGCGGCTACGACACGGGCGGCGTCGACGGCATTATCGGCTTCAACACGCGCAAGGCGATCCGCGAATATCAGCAGAGCATCGGAATGCCGCCGGATGGCTATCCGACGCTCGAGCTTCTCGCGCGGCTAAGGCGCGGCTGACCAATTGCCGCTTTTTGCGGCGATCCGTGTGTCCGAAGGTCAAATTGCGATCAGATTTCCGGCGAAAAACCGGGCAAATGCCGCAATTCGGGCCTCTCGCGGCATGGCATCGCTTTTGCTCACGCATTAGGCTTGAGGCATGACAAACGCGGGACGAACACCGCAGAGGCAGGAGTTTCGATGGCTGAGGCCATCTTCGATGAAATGGGCGCGCCGGGCAGCGAGGTTCGCCGGGCCTACCGGACCTTGCAGGCATGGCTCGACGAGACGCCGCATGAGATACTGACGCTCAGGCGCGAAGAGGCAGAAACCTTCTTCCGCCGGATCGGCATCACCTTCGCCGTCTATGGCGAGGGCGGCGACCCCGAACGCATCATCCCCTTCGACATCATCCCCCGGATTCTCGAAGCCGCCGAATGGCGCCAGATTTCCGATGGGCTCATCCAGCGCGTCAAGGCGCTCAATGCCTTCATCGCCGATGTCTATGGCGCGCAGGACATTCTCCGCGCCGGCATCGTGCCGCGCGATCAGGTCATCCTGAACGATACCTATCGCTACCAGATGCAGGGCGTTTCCGTTCCGCAGAATGTCTATACGCATATTGCGGGCATCGACATGGTGCGGGTCGGGCCGGACGAGTTCTACGTGCTGGAGGACAATTGCCGCACGCCGTCCGGCGTTTCCTACATGCTGGAGAACCGCGAAATCACGATGCGGCTCTTCCCGGAGCTCTTCTCGCGCTACAATGTGGCGCCGGTCGATCATTATTGCGACGAGCTGATGCGCACGCTTACTTCCGTCGCGCCGCGCAATTGCCCCGGTGAGCCGACGGTCGTGGTTCTCACCCCCGGCATCTACAACAGCGCCTATTACGAACACTCCTTCCTTGCCGACCAGATGGGTGCGGAGCTTGTCGAGGGGCCAGACCTATATGTCCTGAATGACGTCGTCTATATGCGCACGACGCAGGGGCCGAAGCGCGTCGACGTGATCTATCGCCGCGTCGATGATGATTTCCTCGATCCCCTGACCTTCCGGCCCGATTCCGCGCTCGGCGTTGCGGGCCTCATGAATGCCTATCGTGCGGGCAACGTGAACCTCACGAATGCAGTGGGTGCCGGCATCGCGGATGACAAGGCGATCTATACCTATGTGCCTGAGATGGTGAAATTCTATCTCGGCGAGACGCCCATCCTGAAAAACGTGCCGACATGGCGCTGCAGCGAGAAGGACGAAGCAGCCTATGTGCTGGAACATCTCGGCGATCTCGTCGTGAAGGAAGTGCACGGCTCGGGCGGTTACGGCATGCTGGTCGGCCCCAAGGCCACAAAGGAGGAGATCGAGGCGTTTCGCGCGCGGTTGAAGGCGGCCCCTGAAAAATATATCGCGCAGCCGACACTCGCCCTTTCCACCTGTCCGACATTCGTCGACGAAGGCGTCGCACCGCGCCATGTGGATCTCAGGCCCTTCATTCTGTCAGGACAGGAAATCCGCGTCGTGCCGGGCGGTCTCACCCGCGTTGCGATGCGCGAGGGTTCGCTTGTCGTCAATTCCAGCCAGGGCGGCGGCACCAAGGATACCTGGGTGCTCAAGGATTGAGGCCATGATGCTTTCGCGCACCGCAGACAGCCTCTTCTGGATCGCCCGATACATGGAGCGGGCGGAAAATCTCGCCCGCACCTTGCGCGTCACCGACCGCCTGTCGCTGATGCCGTCAGGCACCGATTCGGACGGGAATGAATGGCATTCCACCGTCGTCGTGTCAGGCTGCGAGCAGGGTTTCTACGAGAAGCATGACGAGGCGACGCCCGAAAACGTCATCTCCTATCTCGCCTTCGATCCCGAGAATCCCTCAAGCATCCGTACCTGCATCGAGACGGCGCGGCGCAACGCCCGCGCGGTCCGTACGGCGCTCACCACCGAGCAATGGGAATGTCTCAATTCCGCCTGGCTCGCGCTGCCGGGCTGGAACGAAACCCGCGTGCGCGGCAGCGGGCTTCACCGTTTTCTCGATTGGGTGAAGGATTGCTCGCTCCTTTTCACCGGCGGCACCGTCGCCACCATGCTTCGCCGCGACAGCTACTATTTCACGCGGCTCGGCACCTTCATTGAGCGCAGCGACAACACGGCGCGTATTCTGGACGTGAAGTATCATGTGCTGCTGCCCGAACATGCGGAGGTTGGCGGCGGCATCGACTACTACCAATGGGCCTCGATCCTGCGCGCCGTGTCTGGCTACCGCAGCTACAACGCAGTCTACCGCGAGGGGCTGAAGCCCTGGCTCATCGCCGAGTTCCTCATCATGCGCGAAGAAATGCCGCGATCTCTCATCAGTTCTGCGGCGGAAATCAAGGATTGTCTCGACAAGCTGGGTGAGGAATACGGCCAGCGGCACGAATGTCACCGGATCGCGGGACAGATCCATTCGCGGCTCCGTTTCGGCAAGGTCGAAGATGTCTTCAGGCAGGGTCTCCACGAATTCCTGTGTGAGCATATCGACCAGAACAACAGGCTCGGATTGGAGATCAGCAGAAGCTACCTTTTGGGGTAGACTGCGCTCATGAGAATCCAGATCACTCAGCAAACAAGCTACCGGTATGCCGGCCCGGCCAATTATTCGATGCAGGTGTTGCGCGTGCGCCCGCGCGACAATGGCGGCCAGAAAGTTCTTTTCTGGAGCTTGTCGGTGCCGCATTTCGCCAATGTGACGCAGGGTGAAGATGCCTTCGGCAATCCGCTCGATACGCTCTATGTCTCTCGCCTCCACAGCGAAGTCACGCTGATGATTTCGGCGGAAGTCGAAACGGTCGATACGGGCGGCATTCTGCGCGGCGTCGAGGAGCCCTTCGCGCCGGTCTTCTTCCTGCGCGAGACGCCGCTCACCGCGCCGGACGATGCCATCAAGGCGCTCGCGGCGTCGGCCCTTGCCGGCTCGGACGGGTCGCCCCTCGATCTGGCCCACAGGCTGATGGAGAAGGTGCGCGATGTGATCGACTACCGGATCGGCGAAACCCGTGCAGAGACGACAGCTGCCGAAGCGCTTGCACATGGCTATGGCGTCTGTCAAGACCATGCCCATGTCTTCATTTCGGCGGCGCGCCATGCCGGCCTTCCGGCGCGCTATGCCAGCGGCTATCTCTGGGAGCCGCGCGATACCGAATATGAAGCTAGCCATGCCTGGGCCGAAGCCTATATTGAGGGGCTTGGCTGGGTCGGCTTCGATGTTGCCAACCGCATTTGCCCCACGGATGCTCATGTCCGTGTCGCCTGCGGCCTCGATTATCTGGAGGCCGCACCGGCGCGCGGGCTCAGGCGGGGCGGTGGCGAGGAAACGCTGGAAGTGCGTCTCAGGGTCGATGCTGGCGCCACCCAGCAATAGGTTGGCCGGCGCAAGGTGAGCAAGGACCGGGGGCAACCCGGCAATGTCTGGAGACTTTAATGACCTATTGCGTCGCGCTTCGGCTGGAAGCCGGCCTTGTCATGCTGGCGGATACGCGCACCAATGCAGGCGTGGACAATATTTCCACCTTTCGCAAGCTCACTGTGATCGACCATCCGGGCGACCGGGTTATCGGCCTGATGACGGCGGGCAATCTCGCGGTAAGCCAGGCGGCCATCAACATGGCGATGGAGCAGGGCGTGCGTGTGCGCGGCTCCGAAGAGCTTGAAACGCTGCATACCGTGCCGACCATGGTGCGCGCCGCGCAGCTCATGGGCGAGGCCGTGCGCGAGGTCTACCGGATCGACGGTCCCTCGCTCGAGGCGCAGGCGGGCGATTTCAATGTCTCGATCCTGATGGGCGGGCAGGTCGGCAATGGCGAGCTTCGCCTCTTCCAGATCTATTCGGCGGGCAACTATATCGAGGCGACGGAAGACACGCCCTATCTCCAGATCGGCGAACACAAATACGGCAAGCCGATCATTGATCGCGCGCTCACCTATGACACACCGCTTGGCGACGGGTTGAAGCTCGCGCTCATTTCGATGGATTCGACCATGCGCTCCAATCTTTCGGTCGGTATGCCGATCGACCTCATGGTCTACCGCCGGGGTTCGCTCAAGGTCGCGTTGCAGAAGCGCATCAAGGACGACAATGAATATTTCAATGGGTTGCGCCGGTCCTGGTCCGATGCGCTGACCCAGGCTTACCGCGCCATTCCGGGCCCCGGCTGGGATTTTTAGAAAACTTATCCCCTCCCCCTCCAGCCTGCTTGAGACTGTCCGCTCATTCATGTGGACAGGAGCAAGCCCATGTCATTCATCGAGAGATCGGCCGCGTTTCCGCCCGCCGGTGCGGCGGCCTGGCCGCCTTGCGAGGCGCCAGTCTGGCGCGGCGGGCGGCCATGCCCGGCCCCGTTTGCAGCGTCTGGCTGGTGGCACCCGCAGGCGCGCCTCGCGCTCGATTTCAGGAACGGCCGCTATATGCGCGGCGGCGCGGAGATTGAGGCCGGTGCGCTGCTTGCCGTCACCCGCTCGTCCGGCATCGTCATTCCGAACACTGCCGGTGTTCCCCAGACGATTGGCAGCAACACACTCCCTCGCACGGATCGCGGGCTTAATGCGAACGGGCAGATCGCCGCGCTCAACGCCAATGGCAACAACCCGCAGAGCGCGACGGGGTGGGGCAATCAGGGCAGTCCGACGCTGGTAGATGGCCCAATCGAGGGCATTTTCTCGACCCTCTATGTTTCCGGCAGCGGCACGGCGCGTCGTCAGACCGCCATTATTACCGTGGGCGGCGTGGTCACGATGGCCACGAAAATCAGCTACGGCCCCGGCACAAACCCCTCCGCCAGTGCGGTCGTCGTGCTGGCAACGCCGGGCGGCAACTGGGTGTTCAGTGGAGCGCCGGGCGCGCTCGCCACAACGCAGACGGGCGGCGGCAGCGTCACCATCGTCAGAAACGCCGTGGGCGAGTTCTGGTTCTTGCATACGACCTCCGGCGCTGGCGATGTGCGCGTTGGCCTCGGCGCGGGCGATGCGGCGAAGGACATCAAGCTGCGGGGCATTGACGTAACGCAGACGAGCTTTGTGCCAGACGCATGGATCAGCAATGCGAGCCCCGCGCCGGCAGTCCTCGCCTCGGATATTCGCGCGGTTCAGGGCGTTCGCACGTCGAACGGCCAGCCTGAACCTTTTGCCGGTTGGGAAGCGGCGGGGCTCGATGCGGCTTGCGGCGGCATCGCAAAAGTTCTTATCGGCAGGCTGTCCGCAGCTTCCGCCCGTTTCATCACAGGCGCGGGCGTGGACGCCAATAACCTCTGGCGCGTGGTCTTCGATACCGACAATCGCTTCAAGATGATCCTGCGGAAATCCGGCTCGGATGTTCTGACGCTGCAATCCGGTGTTGTCTCGACGCTGGGGCTGAAGGAAGTGGTCTGGCGCGCGAAGCCCGGAGATTACGCGCTCGATGCCACGGATGTTGCGGGCGCCACCAGCGCGAGCAGCGAGACGCTGCCCGCAGGTTCCACGACGCTTCGCATCGGCTCCAGCTTTTCCGTCGCCACGCCGTTCAACGGCTGGATTGAGGAACTGCAAATCCTGAGGGCCGTGTGATGCAGGGCAACACTACTCAACCTGGTGCCACGTGTTCGGCCTAGGCCGCAGCCGCCTTCGAGAAAGTGGCAAGGTCGAAATAGTCGCGCCAGACCTTGATCTTGCCGCCTTCCATTTCGAAGACGCCGCAGCAGGGCAGCGCCACGGGCTTGCCGCCAACTTTCATGCGGTCGACGCGCTCTGCGAAGACGATGCTACCGGAGGAAGAGATATTCAGAAGCTCCCACTTCACATCGGACCAGCCATTGACGAAGCCGCCGATGAAACCCGTCAGCGCTTCGCGGCCCTTTACCGGCTCCAGCATCATGTTGTGGTAGACGCCGTCTTCCGCGAAGAAGCCGACGATCTTCTTCACGTCGAGGCGCGGCCAAGCGTCGACGAAATCGCGGATGACCTGTTCGTTGCTGCTCATGATGTCCTCCCTTGTTGTTCTTGGGCGCAATCGTGCCGTGCGCGAGCCCTGAATTCAATCGGTGGCATGAAAAAAGGCGGCGCCCGCAAGCGCCGCCCGGATCTTGCCTCGCGTGCAGAATCAGAAGTCCGAGAACTTCTTTCCTTCCGCGACGATCTTTTCCAGGAGCTTTGCGGGCTTGAAGTCGTCGCCCATCTGCGCCTGGAACTCTTTCATCTTGGCGAGCACCTTGTCCGCACCTACGGTGTCGCCATAAAACATCGGGCCGCCGCGATAGACGGGGAAGCCGTAGCCGTTGATCCAGACAATGTCGATGTCGGAAGAGCGGATCGCCTTGCCTTCTTCGAGAATCTTCGCGCCCTCGTTGATCATCGGATAGATGCAGCGTTCGAGAATTTCATCGTCGCTGATCTTGCGGCGGTTGATGCCCTTCTTCGCGGCGAAGTCGAGAATGATCTTTTCGACGACCGGCGAGGGCTTCGCGTTGCGGTTCTCGTCATAGTCGTAGAAGCCCGCGCCCGTCTTCTGGCCGCGGCGGTCCATCTCGCACAGCACGTCGCGGATCGTCTCGCCCTTCGACTTCTCCTTCGACCAGCCGATATCGAGGCCGGCAAGGTCCGACATGGCGAAGGGGCCCATGGGCAAGCCGAAATCGTAGAGTACGCGGTCCACGTCCCAGGGCATGGCGCCTTCGAGGATCAGCTTCTGCGCCTCGCGCTGGCGCTGCGCGAGAATGCGGTTGCCGACGAAGCCGGGGCAGACGCCGACCAGAGCGGCGATCTTGCCGATCTTCTTGGCGATCTGCATGGAGGTGGCGATCACTTCCTTCGAGGTCTTGTCCGCGCGGACGACTTCGAGGAGGCGCATCACATTCGCGGGCGAGAAGAAGTGGAGACCGATCACGGCTTCCGGCCGCTTCACGGCGGTGGCGATCTCGTCGATGTTGAGCGCCGAGGTGTTCGTGGCGAGGATTGCACCCTGCTTCACGATCTTGTCGAGCTTGCCGAAGACATCCTTCTTGATGTCCATGTTCTCGAAAACGGCCTCGATCACGAGGTCGCAATCGGCGAGGTCGTTCATGTCGAGCGAGCCGGTGAGAAGGCCCATGCGCTTCTCCACTTCTTCCATGGTGAAGCGGCCCTTCTTCGCCGAGTTCTCGTAGTTCTTGCGGATGACTCCGATGCCACGGTCGAGTGCTTCCTGCTTCGTCTCCACGATGGTGACGGGCAGGCCGACATTGAGGAAGTTCATGGCGATGCCGCCGCCCATCGTGCCGGCGCCGATGATGCCGACCTTGTTGACAGGGATCGTCGGCGTGTCGGCCGGCACGTCCGGCAGCTTCCAGACCTGACGCTCGGCAAAGAAGACGTGGCGCTGCGCGGCGGACTGCGTGCCTGTCACGAGTTCGCGGAAGAGCTTCTGCTCCACCTTGATGCCTTCATCGAAGGGCAGGTTCACCGCCGCCTCGATGCACTGGATGTTGTATTCGGGGGCGAGGAAGCCGCGGAACTTGCGGGCGTTCTCCTTGCGGATCTTCTCGAAGATTTCCGTCTTGCCGCGGGCGGCTTCCATCTTCTCGTTGAGATCGCGGATCTTCTTCAGCGGCCGCTTCTCGGCGACGATCTTCTTCGCGAAGGCAACGGCGCCCTCGCGCAGCTTGCCTTCCTCGGCGAGCTCGTCGACGAGGCCCATCTCGAGGCACTTCTTGGCGCCCACATGCTGGCCGCTCGTCACCATCTCGACGGCCTTTTCCGCGCCGACGATGCGGGGCAGGCGCTGCGTGCCGCCGGCACCCGGCAGGAGGCCGAGGTTCACTTCCGGCAATCCGCATTTCGCCGAAGGCACCGCCACGCGGTAGTGGCAGGTCAGCGCCACTTCGAGGCCGCCGCCAAGCGCGGTCCCGTGGATCGCGGCGATGACGGGCTTCGGCGCATTTTCGATCATGGCCTGCGCGTCGAAGAGGCTCGGGCCCTTCGGCGCCTTGCCGAATTCCGTGATGTCTGCGCCCGCGATGAAGGTGCGGCCGTCGCAGATCAGCACGATCGCCTGGACTTCCGGGTCCTCGATCGCCTGTTTGATGCCGTTGTTGATGCCTTCGCGCACCGGCGCCGAAAGCGCATTCACGGGCGGCGAATTGAGGGTGATGACGGCAATGCCGCCTTCCTTCTCAAGCGTGGTGACGTCGTTGATCGCTGTCATGGCGCTCCCTGCCTTTTCATTCTGGATATGGGAATCCGTTTGTTGGCCGGGATTATAGCGGCGAGCCCGGAGCGTGCCAGACGGCGCTTCACACCTGCCTGTGCAATGCTGTCTAGAGGCGGTGCGAGGCTGAACAGGAGTGGCTCGGTCGGATACAGGTTGCGGCAGCAAGGAGTTTCAGCATGCTCCAGCGAAGCATGGCGGTCCTCCCGGCTTGACGAATTAATGTCAAGCATTAACATCGGTTTCAGAGGAGCGGCTGGAGGGGCGCGGGACGATATTCCCGGCGGCCTGTGCGCCGTATTTTGCTTTGAGCGATCGGGAACAGGGGGAGCATATGAAAATCGGAAAACGGGGCTGGGCCATCGCGGGCGGGTCGCTTGTCGTATTGCTGGCGGCCGGCTGGTTCGGGTTTAGCCGCTATGCGATCCAGCTCCCCGCCATGATCCAGGACTGGCGCGATCCGATTGGCCCCAGCCAGACCGTCGACTGGGCGCCGGGCCCCGATGTGGCGGAGGCGCCAGCGGGTACGCGTCCGCCCAATATTGTGCTCATCGTCGCCGACGATCTTGGCTGGAACGACATCACGCTGAATGGCGGTGGCGTGGCGGGCGGCACCGTACCGACGCCGAACATCGACTCCATAGCGAAGTCCGGCCTTGTCCTCTCGCATGGCTATTCGGGCAGCGGCACCTGCGCCCCGTCGCGCGCAACCATGATGTCGGGCCGCTATCCGACGCGTTTCGGCTTCGAGTTCACGCCAATGCCGCCGGGCATGGCGCGCATTACCACGCGCTTTGCCGCCGAAGACCCCACCGCGCTTCGCCGCACGACGCTGATCGATGCCGAAGGGCCGGAACTGCACTATACCGAGATGGGCATGCCCCAGAGCGAAACCTCGATGGGCAATCTCCTGCAGGACGCCGGCTATCGCACCATCCATATCGGCAAGTGGCATCTCGGCGAAACGAACGGAATGGCAGCTTACGATCAGGGATTCGATGAAAGCCTGCTCATGGCATCCGGCCTCTATCTCAATCTCGACGATCCGAATTCCGTGGAAGCACGCAACGACTTCGATCCGATCGACCGCTTCCTCTGGGCTAATATGCGCTTCGCCGTGCGCAAGAATGGCGGCCCGCGCTTCGAGCCGGACCGTTATCTCACCGACTATTTCACGCACGAGGCGGTGAAGGCGATCGAGGCGAACAGGAACCGGCCCTTCTTCCTCTATCTCGCGCATTGGGCGCCGCATACGCCGCTTCAGGCGACACAGGAAGACTATGATGCACTCTCCCATATCGAGGATCACACGCTGCGCGTCTATGGCGCGATGATCCGCGCGCTCGACCGGGGGGTGGGCGAAGTGCTCGACGCGCTGAAGCAGAACGGCCTTGAAGAGAACACGCTTGTCATCTTTACGTCGGACAATGGCGGCGCGCATTACATCGGCTTGCCCGAGATCAACGAGCCCTATCGCGGCTGGAAGGCGACCTTCTTCGGCGGCGGCATCCGCGTGCCGCTCTTCATGAAATGGCCGACGAAGATCGAGGCGGGCCAAGAGTATCGCCATCCCGTGCATCATTTCGATATTTATGCAACGGCGGCTGCGGCGGCCGGTACGCAGGTGCCAAGCGACCGCGTGGTAGACGGCCGCAATCTTCTGGCGGTGCTCGACGACATGGACATGCCGCTGCACGAAACCTTGTTCTGGCGCAGCGGGCATTACCAGACTGTGCTGCACAAGGGATGGAAATTGCAGCGCACCGCGCGGCCCGATGCAGTGTGGCTGTTCGATCTCGAAAACGATCCCACGGAGCGGAACAATCTGGCCGATGCAATGCCCGAAAAGGTTGCCGAACTGGTGGCGCTTCTCGACCGGCACAATGCCGAGCAGATGACGCCGGGCTGGCCGTCTCGCGTCGAGATGCCGGTTTCGATCGACAAGGATCTGAGCGTTCCGCAGGCGGCAGACGACGAATATATCTTCTGGCCGAACTGATCGCATCCGTGCGGGCTTCGGCCCGCGCCTTTGCCCATGCTAGGTTGCGTCATCGAAGCTGGCAGAGGCGCGGAGCATGGCGGACAGGGCGGGCAAAGAGGACAAGACGGCAAAGGCGGTCGGCAGGCCGCGCCGTGCCGAGGCGCCCGTCTCCGGCGATCCGCGCGGCGACATCATCGCCGCGGCGGCGCGGCTCTTCCACGCCAAAGGCATTGCCGGCGCGTCGGTTCGCGAGATTGCTGAGGAAGCCGGGCTTCGCAAGGCGTCGCTCTACTACTACTTCCCGTCGAAGGAGGAGATTGTCTATGCGATGATCGAAGGTGTGCTCGGGCCCGCGCTCGACATGCAGCGCCGGCTCGGCAGGGCAGAGCTCTCCGAGCCCGCAAGGCTCTGGCTCTATCTCCGCTTCGATGTCGAGATGCTCTGCTCTGCGCCTTATGACTGCACCTGGCTCCTCTCGCATGCCAGCCTGAGCGACGAGCGTATGGCCGGCTATTGGACGGAGCGGCAAAAGCTTACCGCCTGGCTCACGGCGCGTCTCAAACAGGGGCAGGCGAAGGGCGAGATCAGGGAGTGCGATGCGGCGGCGGCCGCGAAGGCCCTGCTTGCCGCAACGGAATACTCGGTTACCTGGGCGGAGCGCGAAAATCGCAGGCGCATGATCGGCAATGCGGAGGAGGTCGCCACGCTCCTCGTTCGAGGTCTGCTCTCCGGCAAATGCGATTTTGACGCGGTGATGAATGAAGTTCGCGACGCATCCGGAGTCTTTCTTTCCGCGAATTAGATGTATGAAGATGACAGTTGCGTCATTCAAGGGAGGCCCCCAATGAGCGAAAACACACCCAAATCGCCGGCCCAGGACTACACCCGCAGCAATGCCGAGATGGCCGCGAAGTGGAAGATCGACGTCAATCGTGATCCCTGGTCGATCCCGCTCGAGGATCTTGATCCGGCGCATGACGATCTTTTCGGCGCGAACAAGGTGCTGCCCTATTTCGAGCGGTTGCGGAAGGAAGACCCCGTTCATCTGAGCGAGAAGGGGCCTTATGGCCGCTACTGGTCGATCACGAAATATGAAGACGTGATGTTCGTCGATACGAACCACAAGCTCTTCTCGTCCGACATCCGCAATGGCGGGATCCGCCTCGGCGGGCAGCGCATCGAAGGCGAGCCCGATCCGCTGACCTATCTGCCCATGTTCATCATGGAAGATCCGCCCAAGCATGACGTGCAGCGGAAAGTGGTGCAACCGATGTTCACGCCGCAGAACCTCGCCGATCTCGAACCGTTGATCCGCGAGCGGGCAGCTCTCATTCTCGATGCGCTGCCGCGCAACGAGGAGTTCAACTGGGTGCGGGAAGTGTCGGTCGAGCTGACGGGCCGCACGCTGGCGACGCTCTTCAACGTGCCGCAGGAGGACCGCCACAAGCTCATCCACTGGTCGGATACGGTGGAGCGTATCGGCGATCCCGAATATTTCGCTACGCCGGCAGATGCCTTCAAGGAACTGTGGACCTGCTACGAATATTTCGACGGCGTCTGGAAGGACCGGCTGAAAAATCCGGGTTCCGATCTCATTTCGCTGCTCGCGCATGGCGAGGCGACGAAGAACATGCCGCCCAACGAGTATCTCGGCAACATGCTGCTGCTGATTGTGGGCGGCAACGACACGACACGCAATTCGATCACCGGCGGCGTTCTCGCGCTCAATCAGCATCCGTCCGAGTACAAGAAGCTGCAGGAAGATCCCGGCATCATTCCGAACATGGTTTCGGAAATCATCCGCTGGCAGAGCCCGGTGGCGCATATGTGCCGGACCGCGACGGAAGATGTCGAAATTCGGGGCAAGAAGATCAAGAAGTGGGACAAGGTGGCGATGTGGTACGTCTCGGGCAACCGCGATGACGAGAAGATCGACCGCGCCAATGAATTCCTGATCGATCGCGAAGGCGCGCGCCATCACCTCTCTTTCGGTTTCGGCATTCATCGCTGCATCGGCAATCGCGTCGGCGAAATGCAGCTCCGGATTCTCTGGGAAGAGATCATGAAGCGGTTCAAGAAGGTGGAAGTGACGGGTGAGCCGAAATATCTCCGTTCGAACTTCATCCGCGGCATCACGGAGCTGCCGGTCACGCTGCGGGATTGAGCTTCTGCCCGAGTTCCAGAATTTGATGTCACCCCGGCAGCAATGCCGGGGTGATTTCGTCTGGCTTGACAGCTCGGCGAATTCGTCCTAATTTCGACCGATCGGTCGAAATTGGGTGATGTCATGACTGCTGCCCTCGAAAACCTTCTTGAAGAAGGCCGCCGCGCCGTGGTGCGGCCGCTTGCGGAAGCGTCCACGCTGCCGCCCGCCTTTTACACGTCTCCGGAGGTGTTCGAGCGGGAGCAGGAAGCGATTTTCCGGCGCAACTGGGTCTCTGTCGGCCATGCCGCGGAAATTCCGAAGGCCGGCGACCGGTTCCGCATCGATGTGGCAGGCGAGCCGCTGATGATCGTTCGCGGCAAGGATGGAGAGGTGCGCGCGCTTTCCGCCGTCTGCCGCCACCGCTGGATGCTGTTGGGCGAAGGGGCGGAAAGCTCCGGCACGATTTCCTGCCCCTATCACAAATGGACATATGCGCTGGACGGCTCGCTGATGGCGGCGCCCTTGATGGAGCAGGCGGAGGGATTCGACCGCGCCGAATGCGCGCTTCCCTCGTTCGCCTGCGAGGTCTGGAACGGCTTCATCTTCGTCAATCTGAGCGGCGATGCCGCGCCGCTCACCGGGCAGCTTCAGCCACTCGCAGAAGAATTCACGCCGTGGAAGATGGATGAAATGGAAATCGTGGGGCGGATCGAATTCGATCAAGCCTATAACTGGAAGGTGCTGGTCGACAATTTCATGGAGGCCTATCACCACTTCGCCATCCACCCGGAAACATTCGAGCCGAATTATCCGGCGGCAATCTCCTTTCACGATCCGGCGGAGGGGCCTTATGCGGTGCTGCGCATGCCGCACAAGGGCAATGAGCTGAGCCACCCGCTGTTCAAGCCGCTCGACGACATTCCGGAGCGGGCGCGGCGCGGTTTCTCCGTCTTCAACATCTATCCCTCAATGCTGATCGCCGTGCTTTCAGACAGCGTCATCTGGTACCGGATGGAAATTGCGGGCGTCGACCGTTTCAAGCTCACGGTCTATCTGCTGGCGCATCCCGCCTCGACCGATGTGCCCGATGCCGAGACGTTGAAGCATTTTCTCCGCGAGGCGACCGTCGCCGTCCATATGGAAGACCTGATCGCCTGCGAGGGTGTGCAAAAGGGTCTCCATAGCGGTGTGGCGCAGGCCGGCCGCCTCAGCCATCTCGAAGGCGCAATCCATGCGCACCAGCGCTGGCTGATTGCCGAACTTCAGCGGCCCTGACCGGCACCCGGCGGCGCGCCCGCCGCCAGCCAGGCCGTGCCCGCCGCCTGCGGCGCAGCGGTGCGATCGATGCAGAATGCGGTGCCGCCGTGCCGAATGGCTGAACCACGATATAGATATCGTGACCGGTCTCGATCGCCTCGTTGGGCGAGACGCCGTAGCGGGCGAGAAATTCCATCGGCGATTCCTTGGCCTTGAAGAAATTGCCCTCCACCATGCCCCGCGCATTCATCCGCAGCGGCGGTTCGCTACCCAATCTCACTTCCTTGATGCGGAAGCCGGCCTGATTGAGTGCCGATTCGGCGTAGCGCACCGAATGAGTGTTCGGCAGGTATTTGGTCCAGTCCGCGCCATAGACGCGCTTCATCCAGGCGATTTGAACGCTGGTGTTGGCATTTTCCACGTTCGACATCTTGATCAGCTTCAGCGACGGGTCGCCATAGGGGATACCGAGATTGTGGAAGGCGCGCATGTTGAGCATGGCGGCGGAGCTGGTGCCGCGGTCGCTGATCATCGGCACATTCACATTGTCGAAGAAGTCCGGCAGGAGCTTGGCTTCCATGTAGGACCAGGTCATCTGTATTGAGCCGGCGAATTCCGGCAGTTCGGCAAGGCCGAGCTCGCGCTCGACGACGGCGACATCGTCACCGCCATTGAGGAACTTGTCGGTGCTGAACTTCTTGCCGTCGCCTTCGAGGACTTCATGCTTGAAGGCGACCGGCTGCTCCTTGCCGTCCTTCATCACCTGCTTGGGCAGCCAGTGGTCCTCGGCCGCCTCGTCGAAAGCGCCGGGCAGGGGGCTCTTGACGCGCTTACGCTCGTTGGCGAGGGCCTTCTGGAATTCGGCCGGATCGCGGTAGGGCTGCAATTCGATCACTGCGCGGACATCGGGGTCGCTGGTGGCCTGACGCAGGATCGACGGATCGGCTTCGATCAGTTTCTGAAAATCCGCCCGGCCGCCTAGATGCGCGATCTTCTCATAGGAGGCCCTGTCGAGGCCGCGCGCCCAGGCCGGAACCCCGCCTGCGTCTCCGACGACACTCTCGGCGATGCGCAGAGCCGTTTGCTCGGTCGCGTCGAGCGCTCTGAGGCCCGCTTCGGCGGCCATGCGGCGCGCATCGAAGATCGCGTTGGCCACGTCGATGCGCTGCGGCTCGGGCAGGCTGCGGACCTTGCCGATCGAGCTTTCGGCCAACCGCTCGCTCGCCGTCAGCGCCTGGGTTTCGAGAAGTCCCATCGGCAGCAGGTCGTAGTCTGCGGCGAGCTTCCGCAAGCTCGCAATGCCGTCGGCGTCGGCGAGATGCTCGAAGCCGTCAAGATCGGTGTATGTGCCCTGGCGCCGGAGCCGCGAAAAGAAGTCCTCGCCCGCGTCGGCCGCGCGGTCGATCCAGCGCTTCAGAAGCGCGAGCTCCACGGGCGTGGCCGCACCGGTAAAGCTGCGTGTCACCAGTTGCAGCACATCCTCGGCATAGAGCCCGTCGACGATCTCAAGACCGGCGCGCGGTATGGCGGTGCGCTGCAACTCGTCGAGCATCGCAAAGCGCATCAGGTCACCGCGCCCCGACGCGACGTCGTATTTGGAAATAATCGCATGGATTTCGGATTCTGTCAGACCGACGCGGCGCGCTTCCGAAATCGCGGTCTCGATGACCTCTTGTGCGGCAGCCGTGTGTGCGCCTTTGAGGAGTTCGTTGCCCTCGCCCGGCGTGATGTCCCGGCCTTCGGCGAAGGCCTGTTGGGCATTCTCACGGGCTTTTTCATAACCGGCGGCAGCGTCGCTGCGCATGCGGTCGAGTTGATCGGCATTGGCGCGCGCAGCGTCGGCCTCGGGAAGGCGTTGTGTGCCCACGCCCGAAGAGGGTGCCGTGCCGTCACCGGGCTGGCCAACGCGGATCGTGTCGTCGGCGCTGGTGCTGCGCGGTGTGGGCGTCGCCGGTGCGCCGGGGGTGCCTTCGATGATCGTGTCGCCGGCGGAGGAACCGGGCGTACCCTCGATGATCGTGTCGCTGGCGGCTGTGCCGGAAGGTTCCGGCGGCGCGCGCGGTTGCGATGGCGGCGTGGATTGCGTCCTGGTCAGGTCTTCGACATCGGGCAGCTTGCCGGGATTGGCCGGGTCGATCAGGTCGTCGAGTTCGAGGTTCGAGGCGCGCTGCACATCCTTGCCGTCCGGAAAATTCTTCGCAAAATCCTCGGCCGGAATTTTCGGCGGCTCAAGCTGCGCGAGTTTCGGCGGCGCGGCCTGACCCACGCCCGTTCCGACGCCGACCTCACCCAGCAGCTTGCGCCCGCGTTCGATGGAGCGCGCCTGCGACACAAGGCGTTTGCCGCCGCGATAGACGGCCGCCGAAGTCCCGCCAATATCCTTCAACCCCTTCAGGAAATCCGCGCCGGAGGAGAAAGCGAGGCTCGGCACCACATCGAGATATAGGCCGGCAGAGATTTCCGCCCAGTGGCGGTCTTCGGCGAGGGCCTGCTCGAGACGCGCATCGCCGAGAACGGCATGGGCGCCGCGCGCGAAGCGCACTTCCGCCGTGGTGTTCAGCTTGTGGCCAACTTCGGTGTAGAGCACATGGGCGGCGTTGGCGACATCGGCCATCGTCGCCACGGTGCTGAAGAAGAGCGCTTCGTAGCCGACCGCCCAGCCGAAGAGACCGCCGCCTGCGGCCGCCGCCGATGTGCCGATGGTCGCGGCGACAACGATGATCTTGGTGTCCTGCGCCGAAAGCGATTGCTGCGCGGAGAGAGCCTTGGCAAAGACCGGCACGCCCGCCATCCAGGCCCGCGCCGCGCGGTCGGCCTTCCAGGCATCGTCGCGCTCGCCGCGGATGGATTGTGCGGTCATCAACCGGCTGCGCGCGTAGCGGTTGACGGCGGCGAAGCCGCGGCCAGTCAGTTCGGCGAGTTTCTGGTGTTCACCGCAGGTCTTGATCCCGCGCGCCACGCCAAGCGCCGCGCGCAGCGACGACAGATATTCGCGCAGCATCTGCCGCGTCGCGTCGAGGCGCCAGGCTTCGGCGGCGGCCGCATCGAGGCCAATCTCCCGCTTCAGCAGATCGTCGCTTGCATAGCTGAAGCTGAAGGAAACGGTCCGGCCGTTCGGTGCCTTGACATCGATTGTCGAGAAGGGATGGTTCGGCGCATAGGACGCGGGGATTTCGGCGCTCGCGCGGAAGCCGTATATGGCGGCGTCCGAGCGGATTGCGCTGACGTCCTCGATCTGGCGCGTCATCATTTCGATAAAGGCTTCGCGCAGGATCAGCATGGCGGCGTGGTCGCCGACCAGCATGTCGAGCGAATAGGTTTCGCCGCCGGTAAAGGCGGTCGGGCTCTGGATCACGCCGGCGGCGGTGTCGCGGCCAAGCCGGGCGCCGGAGGCAAGCCATCCCTCGCCGCCGATTTCGCCGAGCAATTCCTTGCCCGTGGCGCGCCTTGCCGCGTCTGCGAGATAGACCTTGCTTTTGAATGTCGCCGCCTTGCGCCTTGCCAGCGCATCGAAATCGACGGGCGTGTCGATCGGCGTTCCGGTGCAACGCGCCGCTTCCATCACGGCGCGCGTCCATGTCAGGTTTTGCGCCGCGCCGAGACCCGGCGCCGTGTGCCGCACAATCTCGGCCGGCGAATTGACGACCTTTGCCTGGGCGTGGAACGGCTCGGTGCGCAATATGTCGGTGGCGATGCTGACGCCGCGGATCGTGTCGCCGTCCTTCACGGTCACGCGCCAGTCGTCGCCGACCTCCGGTAGGTCCATGGCGCCGCCGGATGCTTCCTGTCTCTTGTCGACAAGGCCGATGGGTGGCGTCCGGTAAATATGGATCGGCTTGACGTCGTCGACATCGCCGCCGACGAAGCGCACGGCCTCGCGCAGTTCGGCCAGCGCCTCGTCGTCTTCCTTGGTGCGCGGCAGCCGCTTGGCCATGATCGTGCGGTTGCCGGCAAAGACATGCACTTCGTCATTGACCCAGAGCTGAACCGGCAACTCATCGGTGAGCAGCGGCGCCGCCGTGCGAAATTCAAGATAGATCTTCTCGGGGATCAGCACATGGTCGGCGCCTTCGGTCCCGGCGCCGACCGGCCGCGTCACCGCGAAATCGGCGACGAAATCGCCATAGCGCAGCACCCAGCTTCCCTCGGCGCCGTTCAGCATGAAGCCCTTGCGGCCCGGCGCGGCCGGACGCTTCAGCTCGGCGCGGATCAGGATCCAGTCCTTCTTGTAGATCGCATCCATCATTGCCTGAAGGAGCGCTTCGTTGCCGATGCCGTCGGCCAGCATCTGCTGCTTCAGATTTTGCCGGATATGGGCAAAGGCGTTGTCGAGGATCAGTTGCGCCGTCGGGCGGTCGCCATATTGCGAGCGTTTGGCCTCGACGAAATATTCGACATCCGTGTCGAGCGATTTCAGTTCGGCCGTCTCGCCGGTTTCGGTCGGCAGTTCGTCGCCGACGACCAGCAGATAGCGGCGATCGATCAGAATGCCGGCCGGTGAGCCGTCCGCCTTCCAGGGGTAGGGAAATTTCGCACCGAGATATTCGCGGATGGCGAGCTGGTTTTCGCTCGGGGCCACCAGATGAATGACCGGGCGCGGGCGATACCAGGTCTCGATGCCGGTCTGGTAGGCGCGCCCGGTGCCGTCGCCCGCAAAGCGGAAATCGGCGATGCGGCCGCCGTCGCTTTCGTCGCGGCCCGTCACCGCATTCGCCCATTGCTTCCAGCTTCCGGTCAGCGCCTCGTCGCCGATGAGAAGCTCCAGTTCGACCTTGTGCTTTCCGACAGGCTCATCTTTCAGAACCTTGAACATCTCCTCGGAATCGCCATGGGTCAGCGTGATCTCTTCCGGCCCTAGCCATTCATAGGCCGATCCCGCGCCCACAGGTTTCGCCTCACCGAGGGGCGGCTCGACATATCCTTCCGCGCCGGGCCATGTGCCTTCCAGCGTCACATTCAGCGTGCCGCTCGAGCGCGCGAAGCGGGTTGAGCGCAGCGTGTATTCCTCTTTGGTCTTCGGATGCGTCAGCACGACTTCGGCGCTGCCTTCGCCGTCCGCCACCGTCGCCTTGCCCCGCACCCTGCCAAGAATGCGGTCGTGATAGGCGACTTCCCATTTACCGGCGAGATCGACCGGCGCCAGATCGTCGTCGCCGAAAGCGCCCATCGCCAGCATGGCTGCACCCGCCAGTGCCGCCGCGCCGCCCGCGCCGGCCACGGCCATGCCCGCCGGTGTGGCGAGGTCGGGCAGCGGAATGTCGAAGCCGAAAAGTTTCATCTCCCGCCTCCGTAGATGATGCCGGCTTGTGTCAGGACCAGCGTGGCGCTGCGATAGAGGCGCGGGTTTTCCTCGGTCTGTTCGACCAGTACCGAAAAATTGCCGTTCAGGCGGACATTGTAGGTGCTGCCCGGACGCTCCTCCTCGAACAGCGCCTCGACATGGAAGGGATGGCCGAAATGAATGCCGTCCACGGGCTCGAAAAAATATTTCGGCATCGGCGCGGCGAGATCGTCCTCGTCGAGAAGCGAGGGCTGGTCCACATCCTCAAAGCGCGGCACCACGATCGAAAGCCGCGCCGGGATTTCGTCAGGCGGTTCCGCCGCGCCGCAAGGATCGTCTATCTTCAGATGATCGTTCAGATCCGGCATCAGTGCATCCGTTTCGTAAGCGCGAAAGAAAGGGCGCCCGCCGAGATGGGTGACGGCGTGTTGTGGTGCGTAGTAAATCGAAACGGGTGGCGATACGCGCGGCCTTCCTGCCAGTTCGTTGCTCCAGGCGCCGAGGGACAGAGAACAATTGTAAAAACGCTCGGCGTCGCTTGCCTCGTTCATCGCAGTGGCATTGATGCGCTCGTTGAGAGCTTCCATCTCGGCTTCGAGTTCGCGTATGCGTGCTATATTGTCGTTTCCCAGACCACTGCCGGGCGGATAGCTTTCCAGAACGGCGACCTGACGATCGCGCTCGGCGTGGGTGGCGACGAAATCCACTTCCAGGTCGTAGATGGCGTTATCACGCCTGTCGATCAGCTCTGCAAAGCGCTGGGTGTAGCTTGCGTGGCGCCCGAGAACGTCGAGAAGACGCTTCTGGTATTGCGGCAGAAATGTTTCCCTCAGTTCCGCTTCGGCGCTCTTCCAGAGGTCATGTCCGCCCTGCAGATATTTGAGATCGGCTTCGAGACCGTCCCGGACTTTCCCGGTCATCGACGGCGGCGCCACGCCGATCTGCTGGGCAATCGTTGCCGGCCGCGCGCCGAGACCTTCCTTTGCTTCGTTCAGTCTTGCGATGTACCGGTCGTAGAAGACTTCCGCGATATTCCGCACCATTTCGTCATTGAGCCTTTCGGCGCCCGGACCGTAGTCGACGCTTCGGGACAGTCGAGGCGGGCGCGCCACCTGCGATGCATCGGAAGCCCGCAGGTGGTGCAGAGCGGCGGAATCATCGATGCTTTTCGCCGGACCGACGATGCGCGCATTTTCCCGCTTGAAAGATTCCGCAATCGCGGTCTGCGCGCCGCCGTCCGCGAATGTCGCTATCGTCCGTGCGCGGGCGTCGCCGACTTCCGCAATCATGCGGTCGATTTTTTCGCTCAGATCGGCGAGAAGACGGCGATCGTTCTGGCTCAGGGAAATCGCCGGTACCGCTGGGGTGCCGGGCATGCTCGTTCCCGGTCCCGGCATCACGGGGACCGGCAACTCCGGCTGCTGGAAGGTCTGAGCAAGCGCCGGCACGCACAGCATTGCCGTCAGGGTCAGTCCCGCCGTCAGCGATCGCGCGACAGAGTGGTTCATGCCGACCTCCGGGGCCGCGAGCCTATTGCCGTACCAGTTCCACGCGCCGGTTGAGTGCGCGGCCGTCTTCGGTCTCGTTGGTAGCAACCGGCGCAAGCAGGCCGACGCCCGCCGCCTTCAACCGCGCGGCCGCGATGCCGTGTTTTCCGGTCAATGCCGCGACGACGCTTTCGGCGCGCCGCGCCGAGAGCGACATGTTGTGATCGTAAGCCCCCTTGCTGTCTGTATGGCCAACGACATAGAGCTTCAGCCCCGTGTCGTCCTTCAGCAGTTTGGCGATCTCTTCGAGCGTTGCGTCGGATTCCGGTTTGACGGTCGCGCTGTCGGTGTCGAAATAGACGCCGTAAAGCGCGATGCGGCCGGTCTCGGCAATGGCCTTGGCCATGGCGGCGGCCTCGACCAGCACCATGCGCTGTTCCATTTCGCCGGTCTCGATCACATCGAGCAGCACCAGCGGTTTCTTCGCCGTCATCCTGAACTGGTCGAAACCCTCGATGGCAATCGCGAGCGAGACATAGACCGCGCCTTCGGGCCGGTCGAGCTTGGCCGTCAGCGCGCGCACATCGTTCGGCTGCGAAAACGCATATTGCGTCACCTGGCCCATATTGTTCAACGGGACGCGCTTCAGCAGGGCGCTGGTAATCAGATAGGAGCCGGCGCGCGGCGCATCGGGACCGTTTCCGCATTCTGCGCCGCCACATTCGAAAATGATTTCAAAGCCGGCGTCTGCCAGTTCCTTCCGGTAGTTGCGCATTACCTCAAGCGTCGAGCGTCCCTCCGGTGCCACATAGAGAATGCGGGTATGCGCGCCCTCCACGGCCTGGGCGTCGGTGAGTTTCGAGGCAGAGCTCCGATGGGGTCCGGTCGCAATGTCGAATTCGTCATAGGCGCGCGTGTGGTAGCCGATGATGACGGAGTCTTCGTAGCGTTTGAGCAGCGGATGATCGCTGGCACCGTCGGCATCGTTCGCCCGCGCGGCGCCTGCCAGCGCCAGACCCGTAATGGCCGCCAGCGCGACGGCGCAACGCCAGACGCCTGTTCGCCGCGTGCCCTCGATCCGCATTGTCATCGGTCTGCCCTCCCTGCTGCGCCGGTGGCGAAACAGCCCCTTTTTCCAAAGGTTAGGGTCGGTTTGGCTGTTCTTTCTTCATCACAAGTGATGATAGGGTTCCGGTGAAGGGGATCGCCGGTCCCCGCTGGCCGGGGCGCTGATGGAAAACGCTGTCGAGACCATTCCCCTTGCCGAGGCGGCGGGTTTCCCGCGGCCCGCCGTCTGGTGCGGTGCGGCGGAGGCCGACGGCGCGACGGTCATCTATGTCTATGGCGGCACCTTCGCGATGAACCGGGGGCCCATGCACAGCGTCATCGCCGATCAGGTGGCCCGCAATGCGCGCGGCCGTGTGCTGATGGTCGACTACAGGCTGGCGCCCGAACATCCCTTTCCGCTCGCCATTGAGGATGTCGTGGCGACCTATCGTGCGCTGCTGGCGCGTGGCGTCCCGCCTTCGAAGCTCGTCGTGATGGGCGACACTGCCGGCGCCGGCATCGCGCTTGCCGCCCTCATCGTGCTGCGCGACGAAGGCGCACCGCTGCCCGCCGGTTTCGTCGCGCTCACGCCCTGGGTCGATCTCACAATGTCGGGCGGTTCCTATGTCGAGAACATTCGCACCGGCCGCTTCGCCTCCGATTTGGAGTTGCTGGCCATGCTGACGATCGACTATCTGCAGGGCGCCGATCCCCGCCATCCGCTGGCTTCGCCGGTCTTCGGCGAGTTGACGGGCCTGCCCGAAACACTGATCCATGCGGGCGCCGACGACATATTGCTCGACGATGCGCGGCTGCTTGTCGAGGGGCTGCGCCGTGTCGGCGGACGGGCGCATCTCCATGTCTGGCAGGGACTTCCCGACACCTGGCAACGCCTCCAGCCGCTCTCGCCGCAGGCCGCGGCGGCGCTTGCCAGCATCGGTCAGTTCGTGCGGCGGCGCACCGGGGCGACGGCCCGCAGCGCGGCCGAAAAACAGCAGCTCAGCGACGCCTATTCGCGTGAACTCGCGGAATTCGTCCAGCCGCACATGAACGAACGCTTCGACCAGCTTTTCGAATGGGCGCGCGACCACGATCCGGACTGGGTCTGGCATTTCATGGAGCGGCGGCTCGAATTCGGCGCTCTCGTCACGCAGGAGCAGATCGAGCATGACTGGCTGGCGCTTCTTTTCGCCGACGCCCCGGAGGCAATGCTGCTCTTGAGCGCAAGCCGGCATGTCATTCTCGCCAATCGCCGGGCGCGCCGGGTGCTCGAGAGCGGCGGCGTCTTCGCCCACAAGAACGGGCGGCTCACCGGCGCCGATACGCAGAGCGAGGATGCGCTTTCGATGCTGATGGATCAGGCTTTCGGACTGGTCAGCGCCGGGAACAATTTCGGGCCCGCCGACCGCTATGGCCGCATCGCAAACGGCAAGGGCGAGGTTTTTCTTCTGCGCTGCGAGCGCATCCAGCCGCCGGCCGACGGCTCCGGCGCACCGCCGATCGCGCTTGTCCGGATTTTCGAGGAAGGCCGCCGCCGCCGGATCGACCGCGATGCGCTTCGTGCCTGGTACGGCCTTTCGCCGCGCGAGGCGGAGCTTGCGGCGTCTTTTGCCGAGGGCTCAAGCCTTGCCGCCTTTGCGCGCTTGGAGGGACTTTCGATGGCGACCGTCCGCACGCATTTTTCGCGCATCAAGTCGAAGCTCGGCGCCGCGGATCAGGCCGCCGTCGTCGGCAAGGTCATCCGCGCCGCCTTTGGGTGAGCGCCGGGCCCCGCGCGTCGCCTGGCGATGTGCAAGGCCGTTCGGCATCGCTTGCGCGGTGAACAGGGTGCCACCTCTTTGACATTGCCTGCTCCTCTCGGGCCTGTGCTACTCTCGCAGCAATCGCAACAGGTTAACGCAGGGAAGGGGCGGTTTTCCGTCCCTCGATGATCGCTTGAGCAACGAGAAAAATGCACCCGCCGAGATCGAAGCGGTCCGCAAGGGCTTCGAGACGCGCGGCTATATCTGCAACGCGCATATCGCGACCTCCATCTTCCTTGCCGAAAGGCTGCAGAAGCCGCTGCTCGTCGAAGGCCCTCCCGGTGTCGGCAAGACCGAGCTTGCCAAGGCGACGGCGGAGATGGTCGGCAAGCCGCTCATCCGGCTCCAATGCTATGAGGGGCTCGACGAGGCGAAGGCGCTTTACGAATGGAAATACGGCAAGCAGCTTCTCTATACGCAGGTGCTGAAGGAAAAGCTCGGCGATCTGATGGCGGGCGCCCAAGGCCTGAAGGAGTCGATGGCCCGCCTTCACGATTTCGACGACACATTTTTCTCCGAGGAGTTCCTCGAGCCGCGGCCGCTTCTGAAGGCGCTGTGGCAGCCGGGCGGCGCGGTGCTGCTGATCGACGAAATCGACAAGTCGGATGACGAGTTCGAGGCCTTCCTGCTCGAACTTCTCTCGGACTACCAGATTTCCGTGCCGGAGCTCGGCACGATCAAGGCGCGGACGACGCCGATCGTGTTCCTCACCTCGAACAATACGCGCGAGATCGGCGATGCGCTGAAGCGGCGCTGTCTGCATCTCTATATTCCGTTTCCCGACACCGATCTCGAGCAGCGGATCATCGCGGCGCGGGTGCCGGAAATGGAAGAGCGGCTGCGCACCCAGCTTGTCGCTTTCGTGCAGGGGCTTCGTCAGCTTGAACTCAAGAAACTCCCCGCCGTCAGCGAAACCATCGACTGGGCGCGAACCATGGTTCTGCTTCATGCGCGCGAACTCGATGCCGATCTGGTCCGCAACACGCTCAATGTGCTGCTCAAGTTCCAGGACGATATCGACAATGTCGATGGCGAGGTAAACGCGCTGGTCTCGAAGGCCGTTCAGGCGGGGTGAGCCATGAGCGAAGTCCTCGGCGATTTCATCCGGGCGTTGCGGGCCGCCGATGTCCGTGTCTCGACTTCGGAGTCGATTGACGCCGGCAATGTGATCGATCTCGTGGGCTTCAACGAACGCGAGACGTTGCGCGATGCACTCTCGCAGGTGCTCGCCAAGAGCGACGATGAAAAGCAGGCTTTCATCGAAACCTTCGATACGTTCTTTGCCTTCGACCAGTTCAAGGAAAAGCCCGCCACGGTCAACGAGCCGGCTGCCAACGAGAATGAGCAGAGTGAGCAGGCTGAGTCCGAAGGTGGCGAAGGCGAAGAGGGTGAGGGCGGCGAGAGCAGCGGCGCCGACGGCCCATCATCGCCGGGCGGCGGTGGCTCGGGTGGCGAGCGGCAGGGCGAGGGCCCGCAACCGCGCGACGATCTCGTCTCGCTGCTGGAGCGCGGCGATCAGGCGGCGTTGCAGATGGCGCTGGCGGAAGCGGCGCGCCAGACCAATCTCAACCGCATAAGGCTTTTTACCCAGCGCGGCATGTTCACGCGCCGGATCATGGAACTGATGGGCCTCGACGGGCTCAATGACGAGATCGAGCGGCGCGAGCAGGCCCGCAATACGGAAGGCGCGGCATCGCTTATGCAGGCGCGCGAGGAGTTGCGCGGCCAGGTGCGCGACTATGTGGAAAAGCAGCTCGAAATCTTCACCGCGAATGCCGGCCGCCAGCTCCGCGAGGAAGTTCTTTCCAAGATGCGGCTGTCTAATGTCGACCGTTCCGACATGCGCATCATGCGCGAACTCGTGCGCAAGATGGCCAAGCGCCTCATCGTCATGCATTCGCGGCGAAAGAAGATCGCGCGGCGCGGTACGCTAGATGTGCGGCGCACGATTCGCGCCAATATCGAATTTGACGGGCTGCTCTTTCACACGATCTGGAAGCGCACCAAGGTCGACCGGCCAAAAGTCATGGCGATATGCGACGTGTCGGGCTCGGTAGCGCAGGTCTCGCGTTTCCTGTTGATGTTCCTCTACAGCCTGCAGGAAGTGCTGCCCAATGTCAGGAGCTTCGCCTTCTCCGGCGACCTCGGTGAAACCACTGACATGTTCGAACTCGAGAAGCTTGAACAGGCGCTGGCGCTCGTGCTGCGCGACTATGGCGGCGGATCGACGGACTATGGCCGCGCCTTCGAAGACTTCCAGTCGCTCGCCATGAACGACATCGACCATCGCACCACGGTGCTCATTCTTGGCGATGCGCGCTCCAATTATGGCGACCCGCGCGCCGACATTCTGAAACTCGTTCACGCACGCGCGCGGCGCGTCATCTGGCTCAATCCCGAACCGCGCTCCATGTGGAACTCGGGCGACAGCGAGATGCGGCGTCTAACGCCCTATTGCGACCGGGCAATCACCTGTGCCTCGCTGAAGGATCTGGAGCGCGTCGTTTCCGAACTGCTGCGAACGGCCGTGTGACCTTTCCATAACAATTGGATGACCTCTGGCGGGCGGCCTATGCAAGTCTGGATTGCGGCGTTAAGCTTTCCGTCTCATTTCGGGGCAGGCTGGGGCATACCATCGGGCATGGCTGCTGCAGAGATCAGGGCAACGGCTTCGGGCCTGCGCGGCGCTGTGCCGTAATGGGCCGCGAATGCAGTTTTATGGATAACGGGGGCAAAATGGCGGGACGCGCCATAGCAAGATCCGGGCGGACGGAGAGGAAGCGTGTTGTGCTCCTTCTCGGCCTGTCGCTGCCTCTGATCCTTTTCTGCTGGGAGAGCGCGAAGGCGCAGCCGATGCAGCTTGCGCCGCGCGGGGTGGAAAGTGCCGCACTGGTTCAGGAAGCGCCCGCGATGCCGGCATCGCTCGATGCCGCGCCGGTCGCCATTGCAGCCGTTGCGCCGGCGTCGGCCCCTGCCGCCAGGCGCGAGCGCTACAATGTGGTCGTGCTGGGCGACTCGCTCGGCGATGGCACTTGGGCCGGTCTCTATCATGTGCTGCGTCAGGATAAGCGTTTCAACGTCATCAAGAAGTCGCGTGTTGCCACCGGCTTTTCCCGCGCGGATTATTTCGACTGGAATGCGGAAGTACGCAGCATCGCGGCGGAAACGCGGATCGACATTGCTGTCGTCGTGATGGGCACGAACGACCGGCAGCCCATCGTCGAAGAGGGCAAGCGCCATGCACTGTTCGAGCCCGGCTGGCGCGATATCTATGAGCGCCGCGTCGACGACTTCACCGCCACGCTCAAGGCAACGGGCGCACAAATCTACTGGATGGAACTTCCGGTGATGAAAAGCCCGCGCTTTGGCGCGGACATGGCGCAGTTCAATGCGATCTTCGAGGCTCGCGCAGGCGCGAACAATGTCACCTTCGTTCGTACCGAAGGCCTCGCGACAGGCACAGATGGCGGCTACACGGCCTATGGGCCGGACCGTTTCGGCCGCACCAAATTGTTGCGCGCCGAAGATGGTATCCATTTCACGATGCCCGGCTATGAACTTCTCGGCGAGCGGATTGCGAATGCGATGCTGACGGATTTCGATGGCGGCAGGATTGCTGCGGCCGCGCCGGTCATGCCGAGCGCGCCGGAAGCACCACAGGAAGCGGCCGGAAAGGCGGCAGGTTATGACATGGCGGACAGGCGCCCCGGCCGTTCGGATGACTGGCTCTGGCTTGACGCAACCAACTGACATTCCGGTTCTTCAAAGGCTGCTGCCGCTTGCGGTGGCCATGCTCGCAATTTTTTCCATGACAAATCGTGCAGCAGCGGCCGAATGCATGCCGGGAACGCCGGGGCTTGAAAAATTCCATGCGGCGGTGAAAGAGATCGAGGCGGGCGAGAGAAAGCGCCCGCTCACCGTGCTTCATCTCGGCGACAGCCATATCTCGCTCGATGGTTTCACGCGCGGCTTGCGCACGCGCTGGCAGGAGTGGTTTGGCGATGCTGGGCGCGGGCTCATGCCCGGTATCCCCTTCCGCTACTACGCACCGGACGGCTATACGCTTGTCATGACAGGGCCTTGGGATGTGTTCTCGAGCCTTCCGGCGGACGCCAAGGGCCCGTTCGGTATTCAGGGCTTCCGGGTTGAGGCGGCGGCGCGCAAGGCGGAAATCGCGCTTGCTTCGGACACACCGCTTTCAGGAATCGAGATCGAAGCCTATGGCGGGCCGGAGACGGGTGCGATCCTGCTTGCGCTCGGCAATGCCGCGCCGCTCCGTCTGCAGACGCGGCAGGCGGAGCCCGGCTATATACGGTTCCGCGTGCCTGCGGCGAATGTGCATGAGGTGAAGCTCTTGCCTGCGGGTTCTGGTCCCGTGGTGCTTCTCGGCTGGGCGATGCTGAAACCGTCCACGCCCGGCGCGCGGTATGACAGTCACGGCATCGTCGCAGCAACGGCCGCCGTCACCAGGCGCTGGGACGCCGGCATCGTCCGCGCGCAGATTGCCGCACTCGATCCCGATCTCGTCATTCTGGGGTATGGCACCAATGAGGGCTTCAACAACGGGCTTGATATGGAGGCCTATCGCGCCCTGGTCGACGGGCTTGCAGGTCTTGTCATGGAAGCGACGCCCCATGCTTCGCTTGTGCTGCTTGGCCCTTTCGATGGCGCGCGGCAGGGGAGCGGGGCGCTTTGCGAAGGCGGCTGGGCGACGCCGCCAAAGCTCGATGCTGTTCGCAGTGCACTTCGCGATGTTGCCGCAGCGCGGAAGAGCTTCTTCTGGGATGGCGGGGCGGCGATGGGCGGGCGCTGCGCGGCGGAACGCTGGGCGCGGGCGGAGCCGCCGCTCATGTTTGCCGACCGCGTTCATCTGCGGGCATCGGGCGGCGAATTGCTTGCGGCATCGCTCCATGAGGCGCTGATGGCAGGCGCCTGTCATGAAAGTGACGCGCCGGGTTAACCATAAGGGCAGGCTTCGATTGAGCTTTTTTGCCTGAACGGGGATGATGCCTTGAATGCCGTCATGCCCCTCTGATGGATAGTGTGGGTGACATCTGTGCCTGTGACGGGCGCGCGTAACGAGGCGGCATGCTTTTTCCGACCATCGAGTTCGGCATCTTCTT
This sequence comes from Parvibaculum sp., assembly GCF_046297875.1. Lineage (GTDB taxonomy): Bacteria > Pseudomonadota > Alphaproteobacteria > Parvibaculales > Parvibaculaceae > Parvibaculum. The sequence continues at coordinate 1,558,933 of NZ_JBKBHD010000001.1, forward strand.
TCTGATCGTCTTCGCAGTCAGCTGGGCCGTGCGCGGATTGCCGGAAGCGCGCAAGCTCCTGCTCGTCGGTGCCAGCTATTTTTTCTATGGCTGGTGGGACTGGCGCTTTCTCGGCCTGCTGTTTCTTTCGACCGCCATCAACTATCTCGCCGGCCTTGCGCTTGCACGAACCGAGCGTGTGGGCCTTCGGAAGTTCATCGTTGGTGTCGCGGTTGCCGCTGGTCTCTCGATCCTCGGCTTTTTCAAATATTACGGCTTCTTTCTCACTTCCTTTGCGACTCTCCTCGAAACGATCGGATTGGAGCGCGATCTGCCACTCATGCAGGTCATCCTGCCGGTCGGCATTTCCTTCTTCACCTTCCAGGGCATTTCCTATGTGGTGGACGTCTACCGCCGCCATGCGAGTGCGGAGAAGTCGCTGCTCAATGTGATGCTCTACATCTCCTTCTTCCCGCAGCTTGTGGCGGGGCCGATCGTGCGCGCGGCGGATTTCCTGCCGCAGCTACATCGCGCGGCGGTACTCACTCGTGCGCATATCGGCGTCGGTGTGGTGCTGATCCTGTCGGGCCTCGCCAAGAAGATGGTGATTGCGAACTATCTCGCGACGGAGCTTGTCGATCCTGTCTTCTTCGATCCATCCGCCGTCGGTGCGCTCGATCTCTTGATCGGCATCTATGGCTATGCAATCCAGATCTATTGCGATTTCTCAGGCTATAGCGACATTGCAATCGGCGTGGCGGCGCTGCTCGGCTACCGTTTCCTCGAGAATTTCAACCAGCCCTATCGCGCATCGAGCCTGCAGGATTTCTGGCGGCGCTGGCACATCTCGCTTTCCACCTGGCTGCGCGACTATCTCTATGTGCCGCTCGGCGGGAACAGGGGCGGCGAGTTCAAGACCTATCGCAATCTCTTCCTGACCATGTTCCTCGGCGGAATCTGGCATGGCGCGGCCTGGACTTTCGTTTTCTGGGGAGCGCTGCATGGCGCGATGCTGGGTATCGAACGCTATGCACGACGCAAGCTCGAGGAATTCGCGCCGACCCATACGGACCCGGGCGGGCTTCTCGCGGCCCTTGGCAACCGGGCGCAACGGATTGTCGGCATTGTCTGGACGTTTCATTTTGTCTGCTTTGCGTGGATATTCTTCCGGGCAGACAGTTTCCAGACGGCGGCAGGCTATATTGCGGGCTTCGCGCGCTGGGGCGACCCCAGCCAGTATGTGACGCCTTTCGCCGTCGGTCTCATTCTGCTTGCGATGTTCTTCCAGTTCACGCCGCAGCATCTTGGCCGCTGGCTTGCGCGTATCGTACAATATCTGCCGGCGCCGCTGCTTGCGCTGTTGTTGGGCGGCGGCATCTGGCTCATCTGGGCGGTGGCGCCCGAGGGCGTTGCGCCCTTCATCTACTTCCAGTTCTGAGGCAGGCCGATGCTCGACATGCTTCACGATCATGACCGTCGCGAAGACGTCGCCACAAGGCAGGCGCAGGAGACGGCGCGATCCGTGCGGCGCATGGAGCTCACGCTTTTTCTCTCCGTTCTGCTTCTGCTTGCGCTAAACAGCGATCAGCTCGTCACTTGGGTCAACGGTTTCGATGTCGGCCCGGTGCAGGACAGGATCGTTGCATTCTCCACAAGCTGGAACGAAAAGATGATCGAAGCAGGCCTCACCCAGCCGGCGGAAGCGGCACGCGAGGATGTGAACCGCGCGCGGCAGATGAACTGGGACGAAGTGAAACGCTGGATCGAAAACGAACAGGCGCGAAGCCGCGAAGGAGCGCGCGCCTTGCGCGGCGTTCTCGGCGAGGATTGACGCTCAGATCAGCGCCTGCATCGCCCAGAGTGTACCCATTCCTGCGGCCAGCGTCATGAGGACGCTCTTCGTTTTCCATGCGACCAGCGCCGCGACGATGCCCGCAATGAGGCGCGGATTGCCGATGCCGAAATAGAGGCCGCCCTCCGCGCCGCGCAGGATGGCGGGCAGGATGATCGCCGAAAGCACGGCTGCAGGCAGAAACCGCAGGGCCCGCGTGACGGGTGCGGGCAGCGTGAAGCGGCCGCCAAGTTCGATGAAGGAGGCGCGCAGCAGGAAAGTGCCGATGCCGATCACGATGATGGCGAGCCAGACCGTCTGCTTGTCCATCATGCGTCTTCCCTCCGCTTCGGGTTCAGTCTCTCGATGGCATAACCCGCCATGATGCCTGCTATGGCTGCGAGGAACAGGCCGAGATTGAAGGGAAGGCTCCAGGTGATCACGGCGACGGCGCCCCCGGTGAGCGCGGCTGTGGCGTTTGCGCGGTCGGCAATCGACGGCACGATGAGCGCGAGAAAACTCAGCGGCACGAAAAAGTCGAGCGACCAGCTTGCCGGGATGCGGTTGCCGAGGAAATAGCCCGCCGCCGTCGCCGTCAGCCACACCGCCCACATCGGTATCGCGCCGCCCATATAGAAGGCGAATTTCGAGGCAAGGCTCATGCCGGGTCGCGCCGTGTAGCGCAATACGCTCAGCGTGTAGGACTGATCCGTCATCATATAGGCGACGAGCCAGCGCCGCCCGCGCGGCAGGGCCGAGAGGTGCCCCGCCATTGCGGCGCTGTACATGGCGAACCTCAGATTGATGACAAGGCCCGTCAGGATCACGACGAGGACGGGCGCGGCATCGGCGATGAGCTGCGTTGAGGCTAGCTGAGCTGCGCCCGCAAAGACGATAACGGACTGGCCGATCCCTGCCATCGCATCAAGCCCGGCATTGGAGGCCACGACGCCTGCGATCATGCCGAAAGGCATGGCGCCCGGCAGAAGCGGCAGCATCGCGCGCGCTCCGTCGATCCAGTCTTGCCGTTCCGTCTTGTTCATTCCGTCCATCATGCCTTCATCCGGCCTACGAAAAAGCCCCCGTGACGTCTATCACGGGGGCTTTGTCTTCGATCCTTTTGCGCCATTCTCAGCGCGGCAGTCTCGTTTCCCCCATCAGGAACAGGTCCACCTCGCGGGCGGCCTGCCGGCCTTCGCGAATGGCCCATACGACAAGCGACTGGCCGCGGCGCATGTCGCCCGCGGCGAATACCTTGTCGAGGTTCGACTTGTAGGTTGCCGTGTCGGCCGCCACATTGCCGCGCGGGTCGAGCTGTACGCCCAGTTCCTGCAGCATGCCTTCATGCACCGGATGCACGAAACCCATGGCCAGCAGCACAAGATCGGCTTTCAACTCGAATTCCGAGCCTTCGATGGGCTTCATCTTCTCGTCCACGCGCACGCATTCGATGGCGGTGACATGGCCGTTCTTGCCGATGATGCGGCGCGTCATCACGGCGAAGTCGCGCGTGGCGCCTTCGGCCTGGCTCGAGGATGTGCGCATCTTCAGCGGCCAGTCCGGCCAGGTGAGGAGCTTGTTTTCCTTCTCCGGCGGGGCGGGCATGATTTCAAGCTGCGTCACGCGCACCGCGCCCTGGCGGAACGAGGTGCCGATGCAGTCCGAGCCCGTATCGCCGCCACCGATCACCACGACATGCTTGCCGCCGGCGAGGATCGGCTCGACCTGGCCGATGGATTCTTCCGACACGCGGCGGTTCTGCTGCGGCAGGAATTCCATCGCGAAGTGAACGCCCGCGAGATCGCGGCCCTCGACAGGCAGGTCGCGCGGCTTTTCCGAGCCGCCGGTGAGGATCACCGCATCGAACTCGTCGTTGAGATCCTTCGCAGGCTTGGTCACGCCGATATGGACGCCGAAGTGGAAGGTCACACCTTCGGCTTCCATCTGCTCGACGCGGCGGTCGATCAGCGTCTTCTCCATCTTGAAGTCCGGGATGCCATAACGGAGCAGGCCGCCGGCCTTCTGGAACTTCTCGAAAACATGGACATCATGGCCGCGGCGCGCGAGCTGCTGTGCAGCCGCGAGGCCCGCCGGGCCGGAGCCGACGACTGCAACACGCTTGCCGGTTTTCTGGGCTGGCACCTGCGGCGCAATCCAGCCTTCCTTCCAGCCGCGGTCTACGATCGTGCATTCGATGGTCTTGATCGTCACCGGCTGGTCGGTGAGGTTCAGCGTGCAGCTTGCCTCGCAGGGCGCGGGGCAGATGCGGCCGGTGAATTCCGGGAAGTTGTTCGTCGAATGGAGGTTGCGGCAGGCTTCCTCCCAGTCGGCGTGATAGACGAGGTCATTCCAGTCCGGGATCTGATTGTTCACCGGACAGCCATTGTGACAATAGGGAATGCCACAATCCATGCAGCGCGCGGCCTGATCCTTCACTGCCTCTTCGGCGAGCGGGATGACGAATTCGCGGTAATTGCGGATCCGGTCTGCGGCGGGCAGGTACTTGCGGTCCTGCCGGTCGATTTCCAGAAAACCTGTAATCTTTCCCACGCTTACTCTCCTGCTGCTGCGATGGCCTGCGCAGCATCCTGCGCCTGCTGCATTTCCCGAAGGGCGCGGCGGTACTCCACCGGCATGACCTTGCGGAACCTGGGCAGCATGGCCTCCCAATTGTCCAGAATCTGACGCGCACGCGCCGAGTTGGTGTAATGCGCATGGTTCTCGATGAGCTGATGCAGACGCTCGGCATCGAAGCGGGTCATGTCGCTCATCACGTCGACGCGGCCGTGGCTTTCGAGGTCGCCCGTCTGGTGGCGGTGCCGCTCCATCAGGTCGTGCTCTTCCTTCACAGGCTCGAGATCGACCATGGACATGTTGCAGCGCCGCTCGAACATGCCGTCCTCATCCAGCACATAGGCAATGCCGCCCGACATGCCGGCCGCGAAGTTGCGGCCCGTCTCGCCAAGCACGACGACGATACCGCCGGTCATGTATTCGCAGCCGTGATCGCCCGTGCCCTCGACAACGGCGATGGCGCCGGAATTGCGCACGGCGAAGCGTTCGCCCGCGACGCCGCGGAAGTAGCACTCGCCGCTGATCGCGCCGTAAAGCACCGTGTTGCCGACGATGATCGACTTCTCGGGCACGATGCTGGACTTCGCCGGCGGGTAGACGATCAGGCGGCCGCCCGACAGGCCCTTGCCGACATAGTCGTTCGCTTCGCCTTCAAGTTCGAGCGTGACGCCTGCCGCCACCCAGGCGCCGAAGCTCTGGCCGGCCGTGCCGGTGAACTTCACATGGATCGTGTCTCCGCCGAGACCCGCATGGCCATGGCGCTTCGCGATCTCGCCCGACAGCATGGCGCCAGTCGTGCGGTCCGTATTGCGGATCGGCAGTTCGATCTTCACAGGCTTCTTCTGCTCGATCGCATCCTTCGCCTTCTCGATCAGCGTCCGGTCGAGAATGCTGCCAAGATTGTGGTCCTGCGTCTCGCAGTGATGGATCGCGGCGCCCGGCACGTCCGGCTTGTGGAAGAGCTTCGTGAAATCGAGTCCCTTCGCCTTCCAGTGCTGCACGACCTTGCGCTTGTCGAGCATCTGCATCTGGCCGGTCATTTCCGACATCGTGCGATAGCCCATCTTCGCCATCAGCTCGCGCACTTCCTCGGCCACGAAGAAGAAGTAGTTGATGACGTGTTCAGGTGTGCCGACGAAGCGCTTGCGGAGTTCCGGATCCTGCGTCGCAACGCCGACCGGGCAGGTGTTCAGATGGCACTTGCGCATCATGATGCAGCCTGCCGCGATGAGCGGCGCGGTGGCGAAGCCGAATTCATCCGCGCCAAGCAGCGCGCCGATCACGACGTCGCGGCCGGTGCGCAGACCGCCGTCTACCTGCACGGCAATGCGGCCGCGCAGACGGTTCATGACAAGCGTCTGATGCGTTTCGGCAAGGCCGATTTCCCAGGGGCTGCCCGCATGCTTGATGGAGGTCAGCGGCGAGGCGCCGGTGCCGCCCTCGAAGCCCGAGATCGTCACATGGTCCGCGCGCGCCTTGGAGACGCCGGCGGCAACCGTGCCGACACCGACTTCCGAGACGAGCTTCACCGAGATGAGCGCCTTCTCGTTGGTGTTCTTCAGGTCGTAGATAAGCTGCGCCAGATCCTCGATAGAATAGATGTCGTGGTGCGGCGGCGGAGAGATGAGGCCGACGCCCGGCGTCGAGTGGCGTACCTTGGCGATGACCGCATCGACCTTGTGGCCGGGCAGCTGGCCGCCTTCGCCGGGCTTTGCGCCCTGCGCCATCTTGATCTGGATCATGTCGGAGTTGACGAGATATTCCGTCGTCACGCCGAAGCGGCCGGAGGCCACCTGCTTGATCGCCGAGCGCATGCTGTCGCCGTTCGCCATCGGCGTGAAGCGGTCTGCTTCCTCGCCGCCTTCGCCTGTGTTCGAGCGGCCGCCGATGCGGTTCATGGCAAGGGCGAGCGTCGTATGGGCCTCGCGGCTGATCGAGCCGAAGGACATGGCGCCGGTCGCAAAACGCTTCACGATCTCTGAAGCGGGTTCCACTTCCTCGAGCGGCACAGGCTTGCGGCCGTCATCCTCTGCCAACTTGATGTCGAAAAGGCCGCGGATCGTGAGCAGGCGTTCGTTCTGCTCGTTGATCTGGCGCGCGAAGGCCCGGTACTTGTCCTGGCTGTTGCCGCGCACGGCATGTTGAAGGTCGCGGACGCTGTCCGACGTCCAGGCATGGTCTTCACCGCGGATGCGGAAGGCATATTCGCCACCCACTTCCAGCGAGTTGCGGAGCACAGGCGCGTCGGAATAGGCGAGGCGGTGGCGCTCGAAAGTCTCGCGCGCAATTTCCGCGATGCCCACACCTTCGATCATCGAAACGGTGCCGGTGAAATACTTGTCGCAGAAATCGGAAGCGAGGCCGACAGCGTCGAAGATCTGCGCGCCGCAATAGGACTGGTAGGTCGAGATGCCCATCTTGGACATGACCTTGAGGAGTCCCTTGTCGATCGCCTTGATGTAGCGCTTCTCGGCTTCCTTCTGCGTCAGGCCCTCGTCGAGATGCGGCAGCAGTTCCGACAGCGTCTCGAAGGCGAGATAGGGGTTGATGGCTTCGGCACCATAGCCCGCCAGACAGGCGAAGTGATGCACTTCGCGCGCTTCGCCCGTTTCGACGACGATGCCGACCTTGGTGCGCAGACCCTTGCGAATCAGATGGTGGTGAACGGCAGACGTCGCGAGCAGCGCCGGAATGGCGATGCGATCGGCCGAGATCAGCCGGTCTGACAGGATCACGATGTTGTAGCCCTGATGGACCGCCTCTTCCGCGCGTTCGCACAGGCGCTCCAGCATTTCCGCCAACGCGTCTTCGCCGCGATCCACCGCGAAGGTGATGTCGAGCGTCTGGGTGCGGAAATGATTGTCCGCGACCTCGCCGATCATGCGGATCTTTTCGAGGTCTTCATTGGTCAGGATCGGCTGGCGCACTTCGAGCCGCTTCACCGATGACATGCCCTCAAGGTCGAGCAGGTTCGGGCGCGGGCCGATGAAGGAGACCAGCGACATCACAAGTTCCTCGCGGATCGGGTCGATCGGCGGGTTCGTCACCTGCGCGAAGTTCTGCTTGAAATAGGTGTAAAGCAGCTTCCACTTCGAGGAGAGTGCGGAGATCGGCGTGTCGGTACCCATGGAGCCGACCGCTTCCTGGCCTTCCATCGCCATCGGCGTCATGAGGAACTTGATGTCTTCCTGCGTGTAGCCGAATGCTTGCTGCGTATCGAGCAGTGAGCCGTAAACGGGCTTCGTCATGGAGCCGCGCGGTGCCGGCATTTCCTCGAGCTGGATCTGTGTCGCGTCGAGCCACTTCTGATAGGGGTGCAGGCTCGCAAGCTCCGCCTTCACCTCGGCGTCCGAGATGATGCGGCCCTGCTCGAGGTCGATGAGCAGCATCTTGCCGGGCTGCAGGCGCCACTTCTCGACGATCTTCTCTTCCGGCACGGGCAGTACGCCCATTTCCGACGCCATCATCACGTCGCCATCATCGGTGACGTAATAGCGTGCGGGGCGCAGGCCGTTGCGGTCGAGCGTCGCGCCGATCTGGCGGCCGTCTGTGAAGGCGACGGCCGCGGGGCCGTCCCACGGTTCCATCAGCGCGGCGTGATATTCGTAGAAGGCGCGGCGCTGTTCATCCATCAGCGGATTGCCGGACCAGGCTTCGGGAATGAGCATCATCATCGCATGGGTCAGCGAATAGCCACCCATGACGAGGAGTTCGAGCGCATTGTCGAAGCAGGCCGTGTCAGACTGTTCGTGAACGGCGATCGGCCAGATCTTCTTCACGTCCTCGCCGAGAAGCTCCGATTCCATCGTCGCATAGCGCGCCGCGAGCCAGTTCACGTTGCCGCGCTTCGTGTTGATCTCGCCATTGTGGCAGATCATGCGGAAGGGATGCGCGAGGCTCCAGGTCGGGAAGGTGTTGGTCGAGAAGCGCTGATGAACGAGGGCGAGCGCCGTCGTCATTTCGGGATCGGCGAGATCCTTGTAATATTGTCCGACCTGCGCCGCGAGCAACATGCCCTTGTAGACAATGGTGCGCGAGGAGAAGGAAGGAATGTAAAGCTCTTCCGGCACATGGCCTTCTTCCGCGAGCAACGTGTTGAAGACACGCTTGCGGATGACGAAGAGCTTGCGCTCGAAGGCGTCCTGATCGGCGCAGGACGCGGCGCGCGCGACGAAAACCTGCATGTGGTGCGGCTCGGTCGGGATGACCGATACGCCGAGATCGGAATTGTCGACCGGCACATCGCGCCAGCCGAGCACGGTCTGGCCTTCCTCGGCGACGATCTTGTTCACGAGTTCGACGATCTTGGCGCGTGCGTCTTCGGCCTTCGGCAGGAACAGCATGCCGACGCCGTAATGGCCTTCGACCGGCAGTTCGATGCCGAGCTTCTTCGCTTCCTTGCGGAAGAAGGCGTCCGGCAACTGGATCAGAATGCCCGCGCCGTCACCCGCCTTCGGGTCCGCGCCGACGGCGCCGCGATGCTCGAGATTCTCGAGAATCTTCAGGCCGTCCTGAATCATCTTGTGGGATTTTCGGTTGTGGATGTTCGCAATGAAGCCGATGCCGCAGGCATCGTGCTCGTTACGGGGATCGTAAAGGCCCTGCGCGGCAGGGAGCCCCGCCACGTTCCAGCCCGCCTTGCGGCTGTTTTCTTCCCGCTTCTGCGTCATAGCCATCCCATCCTTCACCCTGGCCCGCGTTGCCGGTTCTTGCCCGGTCCGGCGCCAGCCGCCTCATACTTGTTTCCAACCCGTCGACCCGCGCGCCGCCCATCCGCCGGAACCGTTCCGGCCGGGGCCCCGATTCCTCGGGGCGGAGGACGCTGGCGGATCGCACGCGCTATCGCAAAAGTCCCTGCCCGAAATTCCGGCAAGAGCCTTCACCGCCGGACCGTCATGCGATCCGTTTTCCGGCATGCTGCAGCACCGGGCCGTTTAACAGGCCGCAGGCGCACTTGCATACCCTTGCAGTGCCGCCATCCCAGACGGAGCTTTCTGCTTGGTGCTCCTTTGCCCGGAGCGGGGGCTTACAAAAAGGCCCGCATGTGAGGGCAGACCTTCGGCGCCGGAAAAGCGGTGCTTCCCCAGCAGGCGGAATATGCCAAACCCCGCACCCTGAATCAAGCAAATAAGACAGGATTACTGACCTATAGTTCGGACTCGTTCTCAACTGTAGTTACGGAAAATTTATCGAGGTTTTCCCGGCGCCCCGCCTCTGACATGCTCGGGTCAAGCCAATGACCGGGCGGAGAATAGCCCGGCCATCCAAGGGGGAGGATAAGTTGCTGACAAGGGTCGACAGGGTGCAGCTCGCAGTGCCGGATGCCGAAGCGGCGGCAGCGGGCTGGATCGGGCTTCTCGGAGCCGAAAGGGCAGGCGAGGACCGGCTGCAGGGCCTCGGCGCGCGGCGGACTCTGCTCCGGGCTGCCAATGGCTGGGTCGAACTGCTGAGCCCGGACGGCGCGGGCAAGATCGCGCATGCGGTTGCCGCCCGTGGTCCGCATCTATATGCGGCGGGTGTCGCCACGGCGGATTTAGGCGCGCTGAGGGTGCATCTCGAAGGCCGGGGCGTTGCAGCGCCCCATGAGGCGGGACAGCTGCATCTCGATGTTGCGGATACGGGCATCGAGGGCCTTCGCGTCGTTGTCAGCGAAGATGAGGCGCTCGATGCGGTCGGCGACATCGATTTCTTCTACGAGGCGACGCTGCTCTCGAAAGATACGGGAGGCGTCACTCGTGCGCTCAACACGCTGTTCGGGCTCAATGACAGCTATTACACGGAGATCGTTTCCGAGGTGTTCGGCTATCGCGGTACGCTGACCCTGTTCCACGAGGACCGGCTCGACAGGCTCGAAGTGATAGACCCGACCACGGAAGGTACGACGATGGAGCGGTACTTCCGCAAGTTCGGGCAGAGCCTCTATATGGCCTTTGCAGAAACGCGCGACATCAACCTGATTGCAGAACGCGCTGCGGCGGCAGGCGCAGGCTTCACGGTCGACCGGCCTGCGGACAGGCCGGTGCATCTTCCCGCCGATCAGCTCTGGCTGCATCCGAAGGCACTGGGCGGCATGATGCTCGGGCTCTCGCGGCCGAGTATGGCCTGGTCGTGGTCCGGGCGGCCCGAACGTGTCGAAGCGGTGGTGTGACTGCGTCATGAATTTCGCCAGCGACAATACGGCAGGTGCGGCACCCGAGATCATGGCGGCGCTTCAGTGCGTCAATGAAGGCAATGCCGTTTCCTATGGCGGCGATGAAGCGACCGCGCGGCTGAAAGCGCGCTTTGCGGAAATTTTCGAGCATGAGGTCGATGTCTTTCCCGTCGTCACGGGCACGGCGGCGAATGCGTTGTCTCTTGCCGCCATCGCGCCGCCCTATGGCGCGGTGATCTGCCACGAGCTGTCGCATATCCATCTCGATGAATGCGGTGCGCCGGAAATGTTCTCCGGCGGGGCGAAGCTGCTGCCGGTCGGCGGTGCGGGCGGCAAGGTGGACCCGGCGGCAGTCAAGTCCGTGCTCGATGCCTATCCAGCGGGAATCGTTCATCATGTGCAGCCGGCCGCGCTCTCGCTCACTCAATCGACCGAGCTTGGCGCGGTCTATTCCGTCGGCGAGATCGCAGCGCTTGCGGGCGTGGCGCGGACGCGCGGGCTTCGTCTTCATATGGATGGCGCGCGCTTTGCCAATGCCGTGGCGAACCTCAATGTGCCGCCCGCCGAACTCACCTGGAAAGTAGGGATAGACATCCTCTCCTTCGGCGCGACGAAGAACGGCGCGCTTGCCGCCGAAGCGGTCATCGTCTTCAACCGCGACATCGGCAGCGACCTTGCGTTCCGTCGCAAACGCGCGGGGCATCTTCTTTCCAAGATGCGCTTTGTGTCGGCGCAGCTCGAAGCCTATCTGGAAGACGGTTTGTGGCTCCGTCTCGCCGCACATGCAAACGAGATGACGGCGCGTCTTGCCCAAGGGCTGGCCGCGGCTGGCGCGGAAATGCCGGTCGCACCGCAAGCGAACGAAATTTTCCCGCGGCTTCCCGCTGGCGCGGTCGAGCGTCTTCGCAGCGCCGGTGCGCGCTTCCACCCGTGGCCAATGGCAGGCGACAGCGCCGAGTTCCGTACCATCCGTCTTGTGACGTCCTTTCAGACGACGGAGGATGAAATCGGCCGGTTTCTTGCCGTTCTCGGAGCCTGAACCCCTTTAACGTTCATTAACGCCGTCTCCCTAATATTTCGGGTATTCGAAAGTGCCGCATCCGGCATGAGGTGGGACCATGGCGATACCTATGGACGAAGCGTCAAACGACTTCGAAAGCATGATTGCGAGGGCCGAAGCCGCCGTCGAGGCGCTTCGCGAGACCTATCGCGAGCAGCTTGTCGAGGATGTCGCTGCGCTCGCGAGCCTGTGGTCGCGCATCGAGACCGAAGGGATTGACCAGGCGAAGCTCGATGAGCTGCACAGCATTGCCCACAATATCAAGGGGCAGGGCGGTTCCTTCGGTTACGACCTGGTGACGGATATCGGCGCGTCCTTCTGCGACTATCTGCGCGGCGCGCCGCGCATGGCGACGAGCGAGCTTTCCATCATCAGCATGCATATCCGTATGCTGAAGAATGTTGCCGACAACAACATTACCGGCGATGGCGGCGAGACGGGCGCCCGTCTCATCGAAAAGCTCCGGCAGCTCACGAGCGGTGCCGCGAAGTAGGCGGATCAGCCGGTCAATCGCTCCAGTTCATCCAGCATGTCCTGCAAAGCCTCGTTCGGGGCGGAGGCTTCGTCGGTCGCAATCATGCGGCGGGCGGCCGCCGTGGACTTCCTTGGCTGCGGCTTTTGACCGGACATGGCGCGCGCGATCGCTTCCACAAGCAGTTCGATCTTGAAGGGCTTGGAAACGAAGCCGTTCATTCCGGCGGCGAGGTAGATGTCGCTATGGCCCTGCATGGCATGGGCTGTCAGCGCGACGATCGGTATTTCACGCCACGGCTCGTCGCAGGCACGGATTACCTTGGTCGTCTGGATACCGTCCATCAGTGGCATCTGGATATCCATCAGCACGATATCGAAGCTCTGTTCCTGCAGCTTGCGGATGGCCTCGATGCCGTTCTCGGCGACGGCGAGGCTGTGCCCGAGACGTTCCATTACCGCTGCCATGAGTTTCCGGTTCACGGGCTGATCTTCTGCGAGCAGGATACGAAGCGGACGCGCAGGTCCATCCGGACGCGCGGGCGCCGCCGTTACGGACATCCGGGCCGCCATCTCGGCGGTGACGATTTCAACGGGCAGGCGGATAGTGAAGGTGCTGCCTTCGCCTTCCACGCTGTCAACGTCGATCGTGCCGCCCATCAGCGTCGTGAGTTCGCGCGTGATCGCAAGTCCAAGTCCGGTGCCGCCATAGGTGCGGGAAATCGAACTGTCGGCCTGCTGGAAGCGCGTGAAGAGGCGCGGCAGCATCGCATCCGGAATGCCGATGCCGGTGTCGCGCACCGTGATCGTGAGATCGGCATGGCTTTCGTCTTGCCCGACTGCACCTGCGATGGTGATGTTCACCTCGCCGCTCGGCGTGAACTTGATCGCATTTCCTGCAAGGTTGAAGAGGATCTGCCGCAGCCGTGTCGGATCGCCCATGATGATGTCCGGCACTTCCGCGTCGCATTGTGCGGTGAGCACGAGGCCCTTTTCCGCCGCATTTGGCCGAAGCACACGTACCACCGTTTCGAGAATGGCCTTCGGCGATGCCTGTTCGTATTCGAGTTCCAGCCGGCCCGCCTCGAGCTTCGACAGGTCGAGAATGTCGTTCAGGATGGTCAGCAGGCATTCGCCGGATTCGCGGATCGTTGAAATGCGGTCGCGCTGTTCTTCCGTCAATTCCCCGGAGAGAAGAAGCTCCGACATGCCGATCACGCCGTTCATCGGCGTGCGCAGCTCGTGGCTCATTGTTGCAAGGAAAGCCGACTTGGCGCGGTTCGCATTCTCCGCCGCTTCCTTGGCGAGTGCGAGGTCATAGGCCGTGCGGGCGAGTTTCGCGCGTTCCTGTTCGAGCTGGATCGAGGTCGTCTGCAGGTCGATGATACGATCCTGCAGTTCCGTCTGGCTGCGCTTCAGCTTGATTTCGGTCTGCTTGCGGCCGCTGATATCGGTTTCCACGAGAATGTAATTGCGGATCGCGCCCTTGCGGTCGCGGATCGGACGGGCTTCGATCGAAGCCCAGTACTGGCCACCCTGGCGTGTCAGGCTGATCGTTTCGACCATGCGCGCTTCGCCGTCGGCCGCGCTCTCGACGAGCACCTTCATCGCGCCGATGCCGCCATAACGGGAAAGGATATCCTGCGGATAGCGGCCTTCCACGTCGGCGCGCTCGAAGCCAGTCATGCGGATATAGGACGCGTTCGCCCAGAGTATGCGGCCTGCCCGGTCGGCAATGAGAACACCGGAGTCGGTGCCGTTCGCCACAAGGGCTAGCCGTTCATTGTCGCGCAGGCTGTGCTGCAATCGGCCGAATACCTGTGTGAAAAGCTCGGTGAGATCGGCGATTTCGCCTTTCGGAATGCCGATGGGAGGTTCGAAGCGGCTGCGCAGGCTGTTTCGTACCGCGCTTGCCAGCCGCTCCAGCGGGCCGATCACGGCGCTGTTCAGCAGGATGAAGAGCGCGGACATCAGGATGATCGTTGAAAGCGTGTGGCGCAGGGCGTTTGCGACGATCGAATAGTTCAGCTCGCGCATGGCCGGGCGCAGATCGGCAAAGGTGATCGTCGCGAGATCTTCGCCAGGCACGGCGGCAGCATAGACCCAACCGGCAACGTCGCCGAATTCAACCCTGAAACTTTGCGGCCGGTCCAGAATGAAGCTGGCGCTGACGGCGGTGCTGATTTCGGGCAAGGCAAGGAAATCCGAGGACTTGCCGATCTGCGAGGCGCGGTCGCCTTCGAGAACACGGCCCTGCCGGTCGAGCAGGAACACGGCAAGGAGATCATTGTTCCAGGCCGCTTCGCGCGCCACGGCCTGTGATGCTTCGGCGATGCTGAAGTCGTCGTCGAGTTGTGCGCGCATCGCAAGATGATCGGCGACGGTGGCGGCCCGCAGTTCTACCTTCGAGAACATGACGCTGCGCAGCTCGTAGTAATCGATCACGGATTGCACGCCGGTCAGCACCACCAGCAACACGAACATCTTGAGGGCAAGGGCGCGCGCCGTCGGCCCTGTCAGCGAGCGCAAGTGGCGATAGTCGAATGCACGGAATATCGCGCGCATGGCCTCGTCGTTTCCGCCGGATGCAGCACCGGCCAGCCCAGATTTCCAGGGCCCATCCGGCCCCTGGCCATCCGCCCGGATGGTGATTTTTCATAACAGGTGGCGGGTTAAGAGGTTGCTAAACCGGGGCGCACACGCGGGGTGTTCCGGCCTAAAAACTGTAACGATTCCAATGTTTTGCCGATTTGTCGCGGGCGCGACAGATGGCCGTTATGTGTTTGCGGTGCAACGCGTTTAGGCTTGGGCCGCAATGAGGCAAGTTTTGAGGCAGTTCCCCCATGTCGATCCGAAATCTCGACCGCATGTATGCCCCCCGTTCCGTTGCGCTGATCGGGGCGAGCAACAGGCCGGGCTCGGTGGGCAATGTGCTTCTCGCCAATCTGCTCGGCGCGCGGCTCAACGGGCCAGTTTGGGCTATCAATCCGAAAGGTGGCGAGATTTTCGGGCAGCGGGTTTTCGCCGATGTGGCGAGCCTGCCGGAAGCGCCGGATCTGGCCGTTATCGCGACGCCGCCACAGGGCGTTCCGCAACTGATCGACGATCTCGGCAGGCGCGGCACCAAGGCGGCCGTGGTCATCACGGCAGGCTTCGGTGAACTGGGCGAAGCGGGGCGAAAGCTTCAGGCGGAGATGCTTGCCGCCGCACGGCCCTATCTCCTGCGCATTGCCGGTCCGAACTGCCTCGGCATCATGGCGCCGGGCAACGGGCTTAACGCCTCCTTCGCCCATGTGCAGCCCGAGAAGGGCCATGTCGCCTTCGTCTCGCAATCCGGCGCCGTCGTCACCGCCGTTCTCGATTGGGCGACGAGCCGCAGCATCGGCTTTTCGTATATCGCCTCGCTCGGCGGCATGTCCGATGTCGATTTCGGCGACATGCTCGATTTCCTTGCAGCCGATCCTCAGACGAAAAGCATCCTGCTCTATATCGAGTCGATCCGCGACGCGCGGAAGTTCATGTCGGCGGGTCGGCAAGCGGCGCGTCTGAAGCCCGTCATCGTCATCAAGGCTGGCCGCCACGAGGCAGGCGCGCGTGCCGCCGCCTCCCACACCGGCGCGCTGGCGGGCTCCGATTCCGTCTATCAGGCCGCTTTCCGCCGTGCCGGCATGCTGCGCGAATTCGGCATCGAGGATCTTTTCGATGCGGTGGAAACGCTGTCCACGCGCTCCGAGCGGCGCCCGATCCTTGGCGAGCGTCTCGGTATCCTCACCAATGGCGGCGGTGTCGGCGTTCTCGCCACCGACTTCCTGATCGACGAGGGAGGGCGGCTCGCAGAGATTTCCGACGAGACGATAGCCATTCTCGACAAGGTTTTGCCGCGCACCTGGAGCCGCGCCAATCCCGTCGATATTATCGGCGATGCCGATGCCGTGCGTTACACGCATGGCATGGAGGCTCTGCTCGCCGACAAGGGAACGGACGCGCTGCTCGTGATGAATTGCCCGACGGCTGTGGTGAACAATCTTTCTGCTGCCCATGCCGTCATCGAGGCGGCGGAAAAATCGAGCAAGCCCGTTTTCACAAACTGGCTCGGCGACAATGGCGCGCGCGACGCCCGTGCAGCCTTTCAGGAAAACGGCATTCCCACATATGATACGCCGACAGGCGCCATCCGCGCCTTCATGCTGCATGTCCGGCACAACCGCAATCAGCGTCTGCTGCTGCAGATACCGGAGGCGCCGGGGCCGGACCGTTCGAAGCATGAGCGCGCTTCGGCGCGGGCCCTCATCGAAAGGGCACTCGGCGAATCCCGCGAATGGCTGAGCGAGGCGGAGGCAAAGTCGCTGCTCGCCGCCTATGGCATTCCCGTGGTCGATACGCGGATCGTTTCGTCGGGCGAGGAGGCGGCCCGGGTTGCAGGTGAGCTCGGCTTTCCCGTCGCGCTGAAAATTCTCTCTCGCGACATCACGCACAAGAGCGATGCAGGTGGCGTGGCGCTCGGACTCGACAATGCAAAGGCAGTTGAGGAAGCTGCCGCGCTGATGCTCGCGCGCATATCCCGTGTTTACCCGGATGCCGCTATAGAGGGTTTCACCGTACAGCAGATGGTGCGCAAGCCCGGCGCCTTCGAGCTTATTCTCGGCATTGTGGACGACGCGACCTTCGGCCCTGTCATTCTCTTTGGGCAGGGCGGCACGGCGGTGGAGGTCGTGCGCGACAAGGCAATGGCGCTGCCACCGCTCAACCGTGTGCTGGCCGAAGATCTGATATCGCGGACGCGCGTGTCGCGCCTTCTGGAAGGTTATCGTAGCCAGCTGCCCGCCGACCGCGAGGCGATCGCCATGGCACTGATGGCGCTGGGCGATCTTGCCGCCGACCACCCGGAAGTCGCCGAACTCGATATCAATCCGCTCTGGGCGGATGCCGATGGCATCGTCGCGCTTGATGCGCGGGTGCGCGTATTGCCGGCGAAATCCTCCGGCACGGCGCGGTTTGCGATCCGGCCTTATCCTGTGTCGCTCGAAGGCGAGCTTCGGGATCGCGATGGCCGCGCCTATCCGCTGCGCCCGATCCGCCCCGAGGACGCACCGCTCACCGACGATCTCCTTGCGAGTACCGACCCCGAAGATGTGCGGCTCCGCTTCCTCTCGCCGCTCCGCAAGCTGCCGCGCCAGCTTGCTGCGCGCCTTACCCAGATCGACTATGACCGCGAAATGGCTTTTGTGATTTTCACCGATGAAACGCGAAAGGAATTTGCCGCGGTGGGCCGCCTCTCCGAAGACCCGGACCGCGAGCGCGCCGAATACGCGATCATCGTGCGCAGCGACCTTCATGGCCAGGGGCTTGGATATGCGCTGATGAAGAAGCTCATCGACTATGGCCGCTCGCGCGGCGTCGGCGAAATCTTCGGCCATGTGCTGCGCGAGAATCGCAGCATGCTCAATCTCTGCGACGATCTCGGCTTCACGCGCCATTCGATCGAGGGCGATCCTTCGCTGGTCGAGACGCGGCTGAAGCTTACTTGAAAACAAAAGGGGCGCCGGTTGGCGCCCCTCGGGTTCAAATCGTCCGCTCGTCAGTCGGCGGCGGTGGCAAGGTTGCCTTCGAGGTTTTTCGAGCCCGGCGCGGTCGAGGAAATCTCGATCCGGCGCGGTTTCAGCGCCTCCGGTACGCGGCGCACGAGGTCGACATGGAGGAGCCCGTTCTCGAGCCGCGCGCCCTTCACCTCGACATGGTCGGCAAGCTGGAAGCTGCGCTCGAAACTGCGGCCTGCAATGCCGCGATAGAGATAGGTTGCCTCTTCCGGCTCGGCGCGCTTGCCCGAAATGGTCAGCAGGTTCTGCTTCACCTCTATATCGAGGTCGTTCTCGGCGAAACCGGCGACCGCCACTGTGATGCGGTAGTCGTTTTCGCTGGTGCGCTCGATATTGTAGGGCGGGTAGGTCGGGGCGCTCTCATGGGTCACCGAATCAAGCAGCGACTGAAGCCGGTCGAAACCGACGGTCGAACGATAGAGCGGGGAAAAGTCGAAATTGCGCATGGGATACATCCTCTTGAAGCGATGTGTTGCCTGCGGACAAACCCTTTTGCCGCCATCTGGCCGGCCTTGCGGATTTCCGCGCCGGGCCCGATCCGTGGCGCCCGGCAGGTGTTATTTGGGAATTTCGCCTTCTCCGTTCAAGATGGGTATAAGGTCCGCGGGAGCGCTGGTTTTGGCCATTTTCGGCCATTTGTTGGGGGACGAGACGATGAAAAACCTGGTTTCGGGTCTTGTTCTGGCCCTGGGGCTCGTTTTCGGTGGGGCAGGCGCACAGGCCGAGCAGCTCCCTGTCATCAAGCTTGGCGCTGCCGTCTCGCTTACGGGAAAATATTCCTCCAACGGCAATTTCACGCGCAAGGGCTATGACCTCGCGGTCAAGCGCATCAACGAGGAAGGCGGCGTCAATGTCGGCGGCAAGCAGCACCTCCTCGACATCACCTACTACGACGATGAATCGACGCCCGCGCGCGGCGCGCAGCTTGTCGAGCGGCTGATCCAGCAGGACGGCGTGAAATTCCTGCTCGGGCCCTATTCCTCCGGCCTCACCGAAGCGATCGCTCCCGTCACCGAGAAATACGGCATCCCAATGGTCGAGGCGAATGGTGCCGCCATTTCGCTTTTCCAGAAGAACTATCGCTATCTCTTCGCGGTGCTGTCGACGACGGACGAATATCTCCGGCCCGCCGTCGATCTTGCCGCCGCGCTGAACGAAGACCCCTCGAAGCTTCGCGTCGCCATGGCTTTCGAGAACGATCCCTTCTCGCAGGATGTGCGCGCAGGCGTCATGGCCGATATGGAGCGGCATGGCATGAGGGTGGTGGTGGACGACAAGCTGCCGCCCGAGCTCAACGACATGTCGGCAACGCTCACAAAGGTAAAGGCGCTCCGGCCGGACCTGCTGCTTGTCTCGGGGCATGACAAGGGTGCCTCGCTTGCCATCCGCCAGCTTGCGGATCAGCGCGTCAATGTGCCGATGCTGGCGCTGACGCATTGTGATTCCGCGCGCATCGCCGAAAATTTCGGCGCCGCCGCCGAATATGCGCTCTGCGCCGCGCAATGGGCCTCGACGCTCAAATATGCCGACCCGCTGTTCGGCAGCGCCTCAGATTATGCGGCGCTTTACGAGGAAACCTATGGTGAGGTCGCGCCCTATCAGGCGGCGGAATCGAGTGCGGCGGTGCAGGTCTTTGCCGATGCTTTCGAGCGGGCAGGTTCGCTCGACCCCGATGCCGTGCGCGATGCACTGACCGAAACCGATATCATGACGTTCTATGGGCCTGTGAAATTCGACGAGACGGGCAAGAACATCAAGAAGCCGATGGTTCTCTTCCAGGTGCAGGACGGCAATTATGTCGTCGTCTATCCGCAGGAATTTGCGGAGGGCGAAATCCGCTGGCCAACGCCCGCCTGGTCCGAGCGGCGCTAGAAGGACACGCGCTTGCTCGATAATCTTTCGCTGCTCGTCGAATTTCCCGCTGTCACGCTTGATGTGGTGCTGAATGGTCTGCTGATCGGCGCGATCTTTGCGCTCGCGGCCTATGGGATGGCGCTTGTCTGGGGTGTGCTCAATATCGTCAACGTCGTGCAGGGCGAGCTTGTCGTACTCGGCGGCTACATCACCTTCGTTGCCGTGCAATATGGTGTCCATCCTCTATTCGGTCTGCCGTTGTCGGCGGGCGTCATGTTCTGCATCGGCTGGCTCATCTATCGCGGCGTCATTTTCCGGGTGGTGGACCGCGACATCTTCATCTCGATCCTCGCGACTTTCGGCCTGTCGATCCTCATTCAGCAGCTTGCCAATCTCGTCTTCGGTTCCGACGTGCGCAGCGTCGATGCGGCGCTTGGCTCCATACATTTCCTCGACGGTATGGTGACGCTTGCCAATGTGAAACTTCTTGCCTTCCTTCTCGCCATCGGTGCCGGCGCGGCCCTCTGGCTCTTTCTGCGCAAGGCGCGTCTCGGCCAGGCAATCCGTGCGACCGCGCAGAACCCGCGCGCGGCGCGCATTCTGGGCATCGACACGGACCGCGTATTCGCGGCGACCTATGGCCTCAATGCGGCGCTTTGCGGCGCGGCGGGCAGCCTCGCCGTCATGGCCTGGACGATCCATCCCTATATGGGCCTTCCCTATACAATCCGCTCCTTCATGGTCGTGGTGGTGGCGGGGGTGGGCAATGTGGGCGGCGTAGTGGCCGCAGGGCTCGGCCTCGGCGCGCTTGAAAATCTCGCGGGCTTCGTGCTCGGCGTCGAATTCCAGATTGCCTTCGTCTTCGCGCTGATGGTGCTCATTCTCGTCTGGCGCAATATCCGCGCCGCGCGCAAGCGGAGCTATCTCGAATGAGGCGCCTCTCCGACTGGCATATCGCGGCCCTGCTCTCGCTTCTCGGGATTGCCGGGCCGCTCCTCCTGCCCGCGCTCGTCACGCAGTTCGCCTTTCTCTGGCTGATGATCGTCTTCGCCGTGACATGGGACATGCTGGGCGGGCGCATGGGCTACAATTCCTTCGGCAATATCGTCTTCTTCGGCATCGGCTGTTACGCCGCCGCGGTCATCCAGCGCGATATGGGCCTTTCCTATTTCGAGGGGCTGGCGCTCGGGCTTGCGGCCGGTGCGGCGCTTGCCGTTTTTGCTGCCGCGCTGCTTGGCTCGGCGCTGCTCGGCATTCGCGGACATTATTTCGCCATTGCTACGCTCGGTCTCACTGTCGCTTCGGGCGAGATCGCCGCCGGGTGGAATTATGTCGGTGCTGGCTCCGGCATGGCGCTGCCGCTCTATCCCGGCGCGCTTGGCGAGAGGGAACACTTCTTCTCCTATTCGCTTTTTGCAGTGGCCGCCTGCTGCTTCCTTCTCTGCCGCTGGCTTTATTCGACGCGCTTCGGTCTCGCGCTCAATGCCATCCGCGACGATCACGACAAGGCGGATGCGATGGGCCTGCGCACTACGCCGATCAAGATATTCACCTGGTGCATCGCCGCCTTCTTTCTCGGCCTGTCGGGCGGGCTCGCGGCCAACATGATCGGCTTCATCGATCCGCGCGACGTCGCCTTTGCGGGCGCCACCTTTGGCGTCTGGATGGTGTTGATGGCGATACTGGGCGGCAAGGGCACGCTTTGGGGCCCGGTTCTCGGCGCGGTCGTCTTTCACATTACGCAGGAAATCTTCTGGACCTACCTTCTGGGCTGGCAGCGCGTTGCGCTCGGCGCGCTTATCGTCGTCATCGTTGTCTTCTTCCCGCAAGGCATCATGGGCTGGTGGGCGGAATGGCGCGCCAGGCGGGAGGCCGCATGAGCGCGCTTCTCGAAGTCAGGAATGTCACCAAATGCTTCGGCGGCGTCGTCGCCAACAGCGGCATCTCGCTCCGTGTCGAGCGCGGCGAGATTGCCGGGCTGATCGGACCGAACGGCTCCGGCAAGTCGACGCTCTTTGGTTGTATCGCTGGCGCCCATGCGGTCGATGAAGGCGATATTTTCTTCGAAGGCGCACCGGTCAAGCATTTGCGTACCGCGCCTATTGCCCGGCTCGGTCTCATCCGGACCTATCAGCAGACGCGCATCTATGGCGCGATGAGCTGCATGGAAAACATGGCGATCTCGGCGCGAGAGGCGCAGGGCGGGATCTTGTCACTCCTGCGCCCTGTGCCGCCCGCCACGCTACGCCGTGCGGAAGACCTTCTCGCATTTGTGGGCCTCCATGAAAAGCGCGAGGAAAAGGCTGCGCGATTGAGCTTCGGCCAGCAGAAACTTCTCGAATTCGCAATGGCGCTGATGAATGAGCCGAAGCTGCTGCTGCTCGACGAGCCGACGGCGGGCATCAACCCGACGCTCATCAACGGTCTTATCGACCGGCTCCGCCGCGCGAACAGCGAGCTTGGCGTCACGCTTCTCGTCATCGAACACAATATGCGCGTCATCATGAACCTCGCTCACCGCATCACCTGTTTGGCGCATGGGCAGGTGCTTGCCGAAGGCACGCCCGAAGAGGTGCGTGACGACGCCCGTGTACTCGATGCCTATCTCGGGGTGGCGTGATGGCTGACGAGGACAAGCGCGCGGGCGGCTATGGCCCGGGCAGCGTCGACACGGTTCTCTCCGCCGGCGATGTCGCGCGCGACGCGGAGGCCATTGCACGCGCCGTGCCGCGTGAGGAAATCCTGGCGCTCGCCAAGGGCGATCCCATTGTTGAGCTCGATGCGCTTCACGCAGGCTATGGCGCGATGGAAATTCTCCACGGCATCGATCTCGCGGTCGGTGCGGGCCAGAGCCTCTGCCTTGTCGGGCCGAACGGCGCGGGAAAATCCACCGTGCTTCACTCGATTTTCGGCTTCACGAAAATCACCGGCGGGCGCGTCGTCGCGCGAGGGCGCGACGTTACGCGGCTCAGCCCGAGCGAGAAACTTCGCGATGCGGGCATAGCCTATATCCTGCAGGACAATTCCGTTTTCCCCGATATGACGGTTGAGGAAAACCTGCTGATGGGCGGCTATCTTCTGGCCGATCAGGCAAAGGCAATGACGGCTGCCGAGCGCATCTTCGCGCGTTACGAACGTCTGGCGAAGCGGCGGCATGAGCGCGCCCGCGTGCTTTCCGGCGGCGAGCGCCGGCTCCTCGAAATCAGCCGTGCGCTCATCATGGAGCCGGAAGTGCTGCTGGTGGACGAGCCTTCCATCGGGCTTGAGCCGCGCATGATCGACATGGTGTTCGAAATCCTCGCCGATCTTCAGAAGGCACAGGGCAAGACGATCCTCATGGTCGAGCAGAATGCGAAGCGCGGGCTCGACTTTGCCGATATCGGCTATGTGCTGGTCGCAGGCCGCGTGGCGCTGGCGGGCGAGGGGCACGCCCTCCTCGAAAACCCGGATGTCGGCCGCCTTTTCCTTGGCGGCTAGTGTCCAAAATCCGCAGAAATCCCTGGTTGAACCTGAACGCCAGATGAACGGAGCGGCCATTAACCGTTCAGTCGGCGGCGCTCATTCTTGCTCTCAAGGGTACATGGATCGAAACAGGTTTTGAAAGGACAGCATCATGAAGAAGCTTGTAATTCTTGCCGGTCTCGCCGCTGCCCTTGGTCTTGCCGCGCCCGCGGCGGCGCAGGCGGTTTCGGTGAAGCCGGGGATCGGCGCGGATGCCCGAAGCGCCGTCGAACTCGTGCATGGCAAGAAGTACCATTACGACCGGCACAACGCGCATCGCCTCTACAAGCGCCATAACGCGCATCGCTACTACAGTCATCGCCCGCCGGTGGTGGTCTATCACCACCATCAGGTGCGGCCGTGGTCGCATTGGCGGCCTTATGTGGTGCGCCACCACTATCACGGCTTCGGTGCGCCGGTTTACTACTCGTCGCACCCGCATTACGGGCCGTACTATCATGTTCGTGCTTATGACCGGTCGAATGTCGCGCTTTGGCTCGGCATCAGTGCGATCACAGGTGCCATTCTCTTCTCGAACTACTGATCCGCGAGGGGAGCGGCGAGGGGAGGGCTCCGCCCGGGCGGAGCCCTTTTCCTTTCAGGGCCGCATCGTCGTCATGTAGGGGCCGAGTGCCACGGCGCGGCGCGGCTCCGTCCAGTCGAGCCAGTCGCAAAGTCTCGCCCGCGTTTCGCGCGGATCGATCAGCTCATGCACGGAGAAGCCTTCGGCGCGAGGAAATGGTGACTGCCCTGCCGCGAGTTTCGCTTCCAGTTCGGCGCGCAGTGCGTCCGGGTCCGGCGCTTCGGCGATCTGGCGGGCAAAGGCGACGGCCACGCCCCCTTCTACCGGCAGCGCGCCCGTTGCCGCGCTTGGCCATGACAGCACATAGCCATCGGGCCCGAAATGCGCCGCACCAGCAACGCCGAAAACCTTGTGCACGATCACACTCGCCCAAGGGACGCGGCTCTGCATCACCGCCGCGATCGCGGCCGTGCCGTGGCGGATCGTTGCAGCCTTCTCCGATGCCGAGCCGATCATGAAGCCCGGTTCGTCCACGAAGGACAGGATGGGCAGGTGGAACGTGTTGCACATGTCCACGAAGCGGCGGAGCTTCTGCGCGGCCTGCGCCGTCATGGCGCCGGCATAGAAGTGACAATCATTGGCGATCACGCCGACGCTTACACCGTTCAGCCGCGCAAGCCCGGTGATGAGGGAGGGGCCGAAGCGTTTCGTCATTTCGAAGAAACTGTCGCGGTCCAGCGCCGCTTTCAGGATTTTCCGCATGTTGAAGGGCTTGCGGCTGTCTTTCGGGACGATGGAGAGCAGCGCCTCGTCGGCCCGGTCGCGCGGATCGTCCGTCGCGATGCGGGGCGGCAACTGCCAGACATTGTCCGGCATGTAGGAGAGGAAGCGCGCGATCTCCTTCAGCGCCTCTTCCTCGTTTGCCGCGACATTGTCGATGACGCCCGAGCGCGAATGAACTTCGGCGCCGCCTAGCTCCTCCTTGGTTAGCTCCTCGTTGAGCGCGCGGGCGACAACCTTCGGTCCCGCAATCAGCACCTGCGCATCTTCCGCCATGACGGAAAAATGCGAGGCGACGAGGCGGGCGGCGGGCATGCCTGCGACGGCGCCGAGCGCGGCGGTCGCCACCGGTACTTCGCCCAGCACCTGCGTGATCGAGCGGAAACGGGGCGTGGCGAAAACGGGCTCGCCGAGCGGCCGCGCATTGCCCTTGCCGCCGGAACCCGCGACAGAGCCGCCGCCGCCTTCATGGAGCCGGACCAGCGGCACCTTGTAGGTGAGCGCGAGTTCCTCGGCATAGACGCTTTTCCTGAGTCCCGCCGGATTGGGCGAGCCGCCCTTCATGGTGAAATCCTCGCCGCCAATGGCGATCCGCCGCCCGTTCACCGTGGCAAAGCCCAGAACATAATTGGCGGGCTCAAAGCCGATCAGGTTCCCGGCCTCGTCGAATTGCGGCACACCGGCGCTTTCGCCCATTTCGCGGAAGCTGCCGTCGTCTGCGAGCGCGGCAATCCGCTCGCGCACGGTCAGGCGGCCCTTCTCGTGGTGGCGCTTCACGGCCTCCTCGCCGCCCTGCTGCTTTGCCAGCTCGCGGCGGCGCCGGACTTCGCCGGCTTCCTTTTCCCAGGTCATCGATGCGGGTCTCCCTGTCGCGGAACAGCAGGAACCCTAGAGGAAACGGGCTCCGGTCCAAAGACTCTTGGGGCGGCCCGCGGGAATGCTATGATCCGCAGGGACACAGGTGTGGACGAATCCGAGATGGCAAGCAGCAAGGCAGAGGCCTCCCAGGTGAGTGTGGCAAAGCAGGCAGAAGACGAGATCGTTGCGATCCTCAAATCGGCACTGACGCCGGATGTCTCGCTCGGGGCGGTACTGAAATTTGTCCATCCCGGCGCCGGTATCGTCGTGATCGACGGGCGGAAGAAGCCCAACGAGGTTCACCGGCGAGATGTCGAGGCCGATTGCACGGTGCATGTCGACCCCATGCTCAATCTCGCCATTCTCCAGCGCCATACCGACCAGAATACGGCCTTCCGGCAGGGCAAGATCCGCATTGTCGGCGATGTGTCCGTGGTGGCGCGGCTCCGGCCCATCATGCTGCGCCGGGCAAATGCCGAAGGATCGCACGATTGACGGCGCCTGTCGTTTTCCTTCCCGAAAATCCGGTGCCGGAAGGCGGCGAAGCCTTCTGGTTGCGCGCCGAGGACGGAGCGCGGCTGCGCTGCATCAAATGGACCGGCGGCGACTGCTCGCGAGGCACTGTTTTCCTGTTCGGCGGGCGTACCGAGTTTGCCGAAAAATATTTCGAGGTTGCGGGCGAACTTCGTCAGCGCGGTTTTGCCGTCGTCACAATGGACTGGCGCGGACAGGGCCTATCGGAACGGTTGCTCGCCGATCCGCGCAAGGGGCATATCGCCGATTTCGCGCAATTCGACCGCGATCTTTCGCGGCTCATGATTTCCGTTGCGCCTGCCATGCCCAGGCCCTGGATGGCGCTTGCCCATTCGATGGGCGGGCAGATATTGCTGCGTGCCGCGCATGATCATCCCGAATGGTTTTCGCGCGTTGCCCTTTCCGCGCCGATGTTCGGCTTGCGCTTCAGCCCCTGGATGGAGCGTGCCATACGCGGCATGACGGCACTGCTTCACACACTCGGCCGCGATGAGGCTTTCGTGCCGGGCGGCAATGAGAAGGCTGCGGATGAAACACCCTTCGAGGAAAATATCCTGACGCATGACGAGCGCCGCTATGCGCTCCTGCAAGCGTTGACGCGGACGGAGCCGGCGCTCGGACTTGGCTCTGCAACGGTCGGCTGGCTTCATGCCGCCTTCCGCTCGATGGACATGACCTCGGCGCCGGACTATCTCGCGCGGATCAGGGCACCGCTTCTCGTCTGCGAGGCGGCGGAGGATGCGCTTGTCTCCGCCCGCTCGCTCGCCCATGCCGCGCTTCATGCGCCCAATGCGCTTCTGGTCACGGTGCCCGC
Source organism: Parvibaculum sp. (assembly GCF_046297875.1). Lineage (GTDB taxonomy): Bacteria > Pseudomonadota > Alphaproteobacteria > Parvibaculales > Parvibaculaceae > Parvibaculum. The sequence goes on from NZ_JBKBHD010000001.1 coordinate 1,585,460, forward strand.
TGCGCGGCACGAAATCCTGATCGAGCGCGATGACGCGCGCGCCGTTTTCTGGGCGGCGTTTGACAGGTTTACGGCTCAGGCCTGAGACAGAATTTCCAGCGCCGCTTTGTGCAGTTCCGGCGTTGCCGCGGCAACGACATTGCCGCCCGCCTGCGGATCGCCGCCCTGCCAGTCGGTCACGATGCCGCCCGCATTCTCGATGATCGGGATGAGCGCCTGAATGTCATAGGCCTCCAGCGCGGTTTCGACCACTAGGTCGATCGTGCCCGCCGCGAGCAGGCAATAGAAATAGCAGTCGCCGCCGAAGCGCCGCAACCGGACCTTCGAGGAAAGCTCGCGGAAGGCGGATTTTTCCTTCGGGTCGGTGAACATGCCGGCATCGGTATTGCCGAGTTTTGCGTCCGCCAGCGCTTTGCAGCCGCTCGTTTTCAGAACGGTGGTGCCATGCGGGCTTGAGAGTGTGCTGCCGCCCGGTCGGCCGATGAAGCGTTCGCGCGTGAAGGGCTGGTCCATCATGCCTATGACGGGGCGGTTGCCGTCGTTCAACGCGACGAGCGTCCCCCAGAGTGGTACGCCGCAGATGAAACTCCGTGTGCCGTCGATCGGGTCGATCACCCAGAGATGATCGCTGCTGCCGGTTTCACGCCCATGTTCCTCGCCGAGAATGCCATGGGACGGATAGCGAGCGCCGATCAGCTTGCGGATCGCCGCTTCCGCATCGCGGTCTGCCGCCGTCACGGGATCGAAGGCGTGGCGGCCCTCCTTGTGATCGACGTCCAGCCCCGCGCGGAAATGCGGCAGCGTCACCTTCGCCGCCGCTTCGGCAAGCTCGTGCATGAAGGCTGTCAGTTCGTCGATGTCCTGCGGGGAGAGCATTTGTACCTCGTTACTGCGCGCCTTCTTATAGCCTCAGGCGGCGGCGATGCGATAGACCCGCGCGGCCGTATCGTGGAAGAGATGCTTCTTCTCCCCGGCGGTGAAGCCCGACGCGATCTTCTTGAAGGCGTTCCAGAGGACACCATAGGAGCAGGAAAGCTTGTCGACGGGGAAGTTGCTCTCGAACATGCAACGCTCCGGCCCGAAAACGTCGATCGAGTGCAGATACCAGTCGCGTGTCGCCGATACGAGTTCATCCGAAGTTGGCGGCAGCTCGCGCTTGTGCCAACCATAGCCGTTCACCGCCATGTTGATGCCGCCGAGCTTGGCGAGGACATTCGGGCAGCTTGCAAGGTTCGCCACATCCTTTTTCCATTGGGCAAATATCTCGCCGCGCTTTCCCTCATAAGGGCCGATGCCTATGGGGCCGCCGAAATGGTCGAAGATAATGGTGGTCTCCGGGTTGGCGCGGGCGAGCGATGTCAGTTCCGGGATCTGGCGGTGATAGAGCCAGGCATCGAATGAGAGGTTGTATTCAGCAAGCCGCTTGAAGCCTTCACGGAAATCCTTGAGCCCGAGCAGTCCTTCCGGCGGATTGGTGTGCGAGGGGCGCACCTCGGGGCTTGCGTCGAAGGCGGAGGCATGGCGGATGCCGCGAAAGCGGGCGGGAGCCGCCGCAAAATGGGCCTCGAGCACTTCATCCACGGCGCTGCCGAGGCGGAGATCGGCAAAGCCGACAATGCCGGCACAGGCGCGCATTTCGCCGAAGCCGCCGCTCGCCGATTTCGCGGCGATGCCGTTCACATATTCGGTTTCGCCGACGGGCTTCAGGTGTTCCGGCCCGTCAGCGCGATACATCGCCTTGCATTCGACGAAGACGGTGGCGCGGATATTGTGGCCCTGACCGGTGTCCTCCAGCAGCTCCTCAAGCTCGTAGCGCGAGCCCGGATGCACCCAGAGGTGATGATGCGGGTCGATGATCGGCAGTGCGGGTTCGATCGCCGCTTCCGTGACCTTCGCCAGCCATTCGGGATTGCCCGCCATCGTGTCTCTCCTCCCTGTTTCTTGTTGAGGAAAGAGTGGCACTCCGCGGCGGGGGAGGCAATGGAGGCGGGCCTCAGCCCGCCTTTGCGAATTTCTTGCGCTCGTTCGGATCGAGATAGCGCTTGCGCAGCCGGATCGACTTCGGCGTCACTTCCACCAGCTCGTCCTGCTCGATATAGGCGATGGCCTGTTCGAGCGTCAGCGGGCGCGGCGGCGTGAGGCGCACGGCCTCGTCCTTCGAGGTTGTGCGGATGTTGGTGAGCTGCTTCGCCTTCAGGGGGTTCACGATCAGATCGTCGGAACGGGCGTTCTCGCCGATGATCATGCCCTCATAGACCTTCACGCCCGGATTGATGAAGAGTACGCCGCGCTCCTCGATATACCAGAGCGCGTAAGGAACTGCGTCACCTGCGCCATTCGAGACCAGAACGCCGTTGCGGCGGCCTTCTATTTCGCCACGATAGGGCTCATAGGCATGGAAGATGCGGTTCATCACGCCGGTGCCGCGCGTATCGGTCAGGAATTCGCCGTGGTAGCCGATCAGGCCGCGCGACGGGCAATGGAAGATGATGCGTGTCTTGCCGGCGCCTGTCGGGCGCATGTCGATCATCTCGCCCTTGCGGTTCGAGATCTTCTCGATGACGACGCCGGTATATTCGTCGTCGACGTCCACCGTCGCTTCCTCGATCGGTTCGAGGCGGGTGCCGTTCTCGTCTTCGCGGTAGAGCACGCGGGGGCGCGAAATCGAAAGTTCGAAGCCCTCGCGGCGCATGTTCTCGATGAGAACGCCAAGCTGCAATTCGCCGCGGCCCGCGACTTCGAAGGCATCGCGCGACTCGCTGTCGGATACCTTGATCGCGACGTTCGATTCCGCTTCTTTCATCAGCCGTTCGCGGATGACGCGGGACTGCACCTTGGTGCCTTCGCGGCCGGCGAGGGGGCTGTCATTGATCGAAATGGTGATCGAAAGCGTCGGCGGGTCGATGGGCAGGGCGGCAATGGCTTGCGTCACCTGGGCGTCGCAGATCGTGTCGGCGACAGTGCCTTCCTGCAGGCCGGCGATGGCGACGATGTCGCCTGCCCTTGCCTCATCCACCGGAATGCGCTGGATGCCGCGGAAGGCCAGAACCTTGCTGAGGCGTCCCTTTTCGATGGTGGCGACTTCTCCACCCTTCGGCTGGCGCAGCACCTGCACGTTCATGTTCGGCTTCGCCGTGCCCTTTTCGATGCGGCCGGTGAGAATGCGACCGAGATAGGGGTCGCTCTCGATGGTCGTGACCAGCATGGCGAATGGCTCGGTTTCCGAGCCGTCGCTCAGTGCGGCGGGCGCCGGGAAATGGCTGAGGATCTTTGCGAAGAGCGGCTTCATGCCGTGGTCCTTCGCGTCTGGCGCGTTCAGGTCTTCGGTCGCCCAGCCTTCCTTCGCCGAGGCGAAGATGGTGGGGAAGTCGAGCTGTTCGTCGGTCGCGCCGAGGGCGGCGAAAAGATCGAAGGCTTCGATATGGACTTCGTCGGCGCGGGCGTCCGGCCGGTCGACCTTGTTGATGAGGACGATGGGCTTGAGGCCCAGCGCCAACGCCTTCGAGGTGACGAATTTGGTCTGGGGCAGCGGGCCCTCGGCGGCGTCCACCAAAAGCACCACGCCATCGACCATCGAGAGGATGCGCTCCACCTCGCCGCCGAAATCGGCATGGCCCGGCGTGTCGATGATGTTGATGCGGGTATGGCTGCCGTCCTGCTCCCAGTCGACGCTGGTGCATTTCGCCAGAATGGTGATGCCGCGCTCACGCTCGAGATCGTTCGAGTCCATGACGCGCTCGGCCACCTGCTGGTTGTCGCGGAAAGTGCCGGACTGGCGCAGGAGCTGGTCGACCAGCGTCGTTTTCCCATGGTCGACATGGGCGATGATCGCGATATTCCGAATAGACATATGACCGCCGGGGTAAAAGGGCCGCTCAACCGCGGACCCTCCAGGGGGCGCGGGGGCGGCCGGAAATTTGGCCGGTTTATAGCCGCTCGGGGGCCAACCCACAAGGTTTCCTTCGCACCTGCGGCAATGAGGGCGGGGCAGGGTTAATCCAAGGTGGCCGCGAGCCCGTTCGAGGTTTGCCGTGCGTAAATTGGGGCTGGCGGGGCGGGGGGAAATCGCCGTAAATCCCGGCCATGTCCAGCGTTCGGGCCTCGCGCCTCCATATCTTCCTGCTCGTCGGCATTTTATGTCTCGTCTATACGGTGAGCCAGTTCCTGCGCTCGTCCACGGGCGTCATTGCACCGAATCTCTCGGCCGATCTCGGGCTCCGGCCGGAGGGGCTTGGCATTCTGTCGGGGGCCTTCTTCCTGTCCTTCGCGCTGGCGCAGATTCCCGTCGGCATCCTGCTCGACCGCTATGGCGCCCGGATCACCATGATCGGCTCGGTGGGCATTGCCATCATCGGCTGTTTCGTCTTTGCGATGGCCGAGGGCGAGGCGGGGCTCACCTTTGCGCGCGTGCTGATGGGGCTTGGCTGTTCTGCCATGCTGATGGGTCCTCTCATGATCTATCGCTGGTGGTTCGCGCCGGAAAAGTTCGCCATGCTTTCCGGCTTGCAGATTTCCATCGGCACGATCGGCGCCTTGATGGCGACGGCGCCGCTCGCCTTTTCGACCGAGATGTTCGGCTGGCGGGCGAGCTTCGTGGGTGCGGGCGTCGTGACACTGGTCCTTGCCATTGCGATGGGTTTCATCGCGCGGGACACGCCGCCCGGCATCGTGCCGCCGGAACGGCCAAATGAAACGCTCCGCCAGAGTTTCGGCGGCATATTCGAGGTGATGCGCTGGCCGGGTGTGTGGCCGCTGTTCGTGATGATCTCCTGCGGCTATGCGAGTTTCGCGGCGGTGCAGACGCTCTGGGCCTCGCCTTATCTGGCAGATGTGCATGGGCTCGATCTTTCGGCGCGCGGCTATGTGCTGCTCGGCATCACGGGCGGGCAGGTGGTGGGCCTCCTCATCTGGGGCTATGCGGAGCGCGTGTTTGGCAGCATCAAGAAGCCGATCCTGGCGGGTGCGGCGCTTTCCGCCTCGATCCTCGCGCTGCTCGCGATTTTCGAGGCGCCGGGGCTCACGCTCGTCACTTCGCTCTTCATCATCTTCGGGCTCAATGCGGGCTATACGCCGCTGCTTCTCGCGCATGGGCGGCTCCTTTTTCCGGACAGGCTGGCGGGGCGCGGCATCACGCTGCTCAATCTCGGCAATATGGCGGGCGTTTTCGTGCTGCAGGCGCTGACCGGCGTGCTGATCGGGCAGTTGCAGCGGGCCGGTGTTTCGCCGGAGACAGGCTACCGCGCGACCTTCGGCGCGCTGGCGCTCGTGCTTGTCGCGGCGCTTGCCTTTTATTCGACTATCCCCGACACGAATTCGCGCAATGCCGCGCGGGAGGGGTGAGGACACCACATGGCCAAGCAGTTTCCCGGTCTGACGCCGGAATTGAAGGATTTCATCGGGCGGCAGCATATGTTCTTCACGGCGAGCGCTTGTGCGGAGGGCCGCATCAATCTCTCGCCCAAGGGGCTCGACGGTTTCCGCGTGACGGGCGACAACGAGGCCGTATTTCTCAATCTCACCGGCAGCGGCAACGAAACGGCGGCGCATCTGCTGGCCGACGGGCGGCTCACCATCATGTTCTGCGCCTTCGAGGGGCCGCCGATGATCCTGAGGCTCTACGGCCATGCGCGCTCGCTGCCGCGCGGCTCTGCCGACTATGGGCGCTATCTGGCGGACGCCTTTGGCGGCGAGGAACCGGCCGGTGCGCGGCAGATCGTGGTTCTCGATATCGATCTCGTGCAGACAAGCTGCGGTTTCGGCGTGCCGCTCTACGACTACAAGGCAGAGCGGCCCTCGCTTGTCCGCTGGGCGGAGCAGAAGGGCGAGGACGGCATCGCGGATTACTGGCGCGAGAAGAACCTCGTCAGCATGGACGGGCTGCCGACGGGGATGGACTAGGCGCTTCGGGCGCAATTCTGCAGATGGATCAGAAGTGGGGATCGAGCGTCACGCTTCAAGCGGGGATATCTTTTTTCTTCAGACCGCCGCTTCAGCCGTTTGCCTCTGGACAGGCGCGGCCGCCTCTTCCGGCATCTCCTCGAGCGCAAGGTTCGTGATGAACTGCTTGGCGCAGGCGTCCCAGGCGAAATTCATGGCATAGGCGCGGGCGTCTTCGCGGTTGAGCTTGAGGGCGTTCAGGCAGGCGGCTTTCAAATCGTCGTCGAGCGCGCCGGCCTTCATGCCGTCGGGCGTGAAGGCGAGGACATCGCCGGGGCCCTGCACGGGATAGCCCGCAACGGGGGTTCCTGCGGCCATCGCCTCGATCAGCACGAGGCCGAATGTGTCGGTCTTGCTCGGGAATACAAAGACATCCGCCGCCGCATAGGCCGCCGCCAGTTCCTCGCCGAAGAGGGACCCGGCGAAATGCGCATCCGGGAATTTCTTTTTCAGATAGTCGAGGCGCGGTCCATCGCCGACGATCATTTTCGAGCCGGGCAGGTCGAGTTCGAGGAAGGCGTCGATATTCTTCTCGACGGCGACGCGGCCGACATTGAGGAAGACGGGCCGGGCAAGGCCTTGCGGATGCGCTTCCATCAGCTCGGGGCGGGGACGGTAAAGCTCCGTATCGACGCCGCGCGACCAGATGACGGGTTCGCCGAAGCCGCGCTCTTTCAGTTCCGCCTGCAGCGAGGGCGTTGCTACCATCAAGGCGGTCGCCTTTGCGTGGAAGCGGCGCAGGAAGGCATAGCCCCATGAGAGGGGAATGCCGGTGCGGGCATTCAGATATTCGGCAAAGCGCGTGTGGAAGGATGTCGAGAAGGGGATGCCTTTCCTCACGCAGAAGCGGCGCGCGGCGATACCGAGCGGGCCTTCGGTCGCAATGTGGATCGCATTCGGGTTCGCGTCGCGGATCATCCGCGCGATCTTGCGGCCCGGGAAAAGCGCGAGGCGGATTTCAGGGTAGGTCGGCATCGGCACTGTCGTGAAGAGATCGGGCGTGATGAAAGTTACTTCATGGCCCATGCCCTTCAGATTTGCCGTGAGCTGCTGCAGCGTGCGGACAACGCCGTTCACCTGGGGCGGGGCTGCATCCGAGACGATGACGATGCGCAGCGGTTCGGAGAAGCGGCCGACATCCTTCGGCAGCGGGCGGCCGCGCAACCGGCCGAGAAGGCGCGCGATACGGCGCGTCTTGCGCGGGGCAAGAGGGGCGAGAGCCTGGGTTTCATGGGGCATTTCAGGCGGCCGTGGGCACGAGCGTTGCTTCATCCTCGTCCGCTGCCTCGCGCTCGATATGGGCGAGGTCGGTATCCCAGGAGAAGGTCTGCCAGGTGATGAGAGAGAGCTGACCGCCCTCGTCTTCGCAGAGCGCGGTGCAGCTTTCCACCCAGTCGCCGTCATTGCAGTAGAGCACACCGTCGAAGTCGCGGATTTCCGCGTGGTGGATATGGCCGCAGATGACGCCATCGACACCGCGCTCGCGGGCGGAACGGGCAACGGCATGTTCATAGTTCGAGATATATTCGACCGCGTTCTTCACCCGGTTCTTCAGATATGAAGAGAGCGACCAGTAAGGCAGATTGAAGAAGCGGCGGACTTCGTGCAGCCAGTTGTTGAGTGCGAGTGCAATTGTGTAGGCGCGGTCGCCGAGATGGGCGAGCCATTTCGCGTATTTCACGACGCTGTCAAACTGGTCGCCATGAAGCACGAGGAAGCGGCGGCCGTCCGCCGTTTCGTGGATCGCTTCGCCGATGACGTCGATACCGCCGAAATTGAGGCCGGTATAGTCGCGCAGCGCCTCGTCGTGATTGCCGGGGACATAGATCACGGATGAGCCCTTGCGCGACTTGCGCAGGATTTCCTGCACCACGGCATTATGAGCCGCGTTCCAGTACCAGGACCGCTTGATGCGCCAGCCATCCACAATGTCGCCGACGAGATAGATCGTCTCGGCATCGTTATGGCGGAGGAAGTCGAGCAGGAGTTCGGCCTTGCAGCCCGGCGTGCCGAGATGGATGTCGGAGAGGAAGAGCGTGCGGTGCTGCTTGCGGTGCTTGGGCCGGGGCCCCAGCAATCTTTCATCTAGCCCGCCGCGCCGCGCCTTGGCGCGGGCCGCTTCCTTGCGGGCTTTCTTGGCACTCTTTGTCGCGGGGGGCGAGGGCATTTCCGCCGCCTTTCGCGTCTTGTCGAGTAATGCCGTATCGAACAGGGTCATGTCCTCGTCGATCTGTTGCCGCGCCCATATCGAGCCGCGCGGTCGTTGCGAATCGTTTTCCTTTCATCTCTCACGCCGGGAATATGGGTGCGCTGCAAAACGCTCGCGTGACGTTTCAATGACGTTTATGTGACGGCGTGGGGTGCCGGTGCCAGGCGTTCCAAGTGCATGTAATTGAAGGCGTTTTTATTGTGATAGACTGGCGGCAACACGAACCGGGCCGGCCATGCGCATATTGATTGTCGAGGATAACCGCCGTCTTGCGGCGCTGATTGCCAAAGGATGCGGCGAAGCAGGCTTTGCTAGCGATGCCTGCCACGATCTCGACGGTGCGCGTGCGGCGCTTGCGGCGGCGCGTCATGACGCGATCATCCTCGATCTCGGGCTGCCGGACGGCGATGGCCTCCAATTGCTGGCGGCGCTGAGGGCTGAGGGAAACGAGGTTCCGGTGCTGGTGCTGACCGCGCGTGATGTACTTGAGGCGCGGGTCGAGGGACTGAACACGGGGGCGGACGACTACCTCCTCAAGCCGTTCGCCATGGAGGAACTCGTTGCGCGGCTGCGGGCGTTGCTCAGACGGCCCGGCAAGGCGCTTGGGCGGGTATTGAGCGCCGGCAATCTTTCGCTCGATACGGTTGCGCGGGAGGTTGCGATCGGGGGGACGCCGGCTGCCTTTTCGAAGCGCGAGACGGACCTTCTCGAAATCCTGCTGCGCCGGCAGGGGCGCGTCGTGGCAAAGGAAACGATCGAGCAGGGGCTTCATGCCTTCGATGACGAGATTTCCTCGAACACGGTCGAGGTGTCGGTGCATCGATTGCGCAAACGGCTGGCGGAGGCGGGCGCCGACATGGAGATCCATACGCTGAGGGGCATCGGATACTTGCTGGGGACGCCATGAAGCGGCTGGCGCAGGCACTGATGTCCGGCTCGCTCGCCGCCCGGCTTACCCGGCGGATGATCGCGATTGTCGTCCTGTCCTTCCTCGTCCTGCTTCTTATCCTCAAACTGCAGTATGAGACGGAACGGGATTCGCTGCGCGACCGTTCGCTGCTTGCGCAGGCGAGCGATATTGCCGCCCATGTCACGCTGGCGGATGGCGGCGTAAGCCTGTCGCTGCCGCAGAATCTCGACGAAGCCTATGATCGGCCGGACAGGCAGTTCATCTATGTCATCTCCGATGGAGAGGGCCGGGTTCTCGCTTCCTCGCATCGGCAGTCTGAGCTGCTGGCGCCGCTGCCCGGTGCCGGCGACGACCGATATTTCAGTCTTCCCGATCTTGCCGGGCGCGGCACCTATTACGGCGTGACCGTGGATCTCGGAAAGGGCGAGGTGCCGCCGCTCTTTGTGCAGGTCGCGCAGGGGTCGCTGCATGGGGATGTTCTTGCGGATTCCGTGGTCGAGGAATTCCTGGAACATTCATGGCCATTCCTTCTGCTTCTCGTCATCGGCATCGTTTCCGTGACGGTGTGGACGGTACGGCAGTCGCTTTTGCCCGTGACGGCGCTTTCGAAACTTGCGCAGCGTATCGGCCCTGCCAATCTCGACCGGCGCCTGCCGGATGATGGATTACCGCCCGAGATCCTTCCACTCGTTCATGCGGTCAATCGTTCGCTCGACCGCATTGAGGAAGGCTATCGCCGCGAACGCGATTTCACCGCCACTACCGCGCATGAGTTGCGCACGCCGCTCGCCGTGCTCAAGGCGAATGTCGAAACCATGTCTGACCTAGGGGAAGTGCCGCACCTTCTCGAAGAGCTGGACGGACTGGAGCGGCTTGTCACCCAGCTTCTCAGACTGTCTCAGGCCGACAATCTGGTGCTGCGCCGGGATGAGAGGGCCGATCTCGCCGCCGTCGCCCGGGGCGTTGCCGAGCAGCTCGCGCCGTTCGCGCTCAAGGAAGGAAAGAGCATCTCGCTTGCGCAGGGGCCTTCCGTCCTGGTGCATGGAAATGCGGATTTCCTTGCGCTTGCGCTTCGCAATCTGGCCGAGAACGCGCTGGCGCATACGCCACGCGGCGAAACGGTGGAGATCGTGACGGGACCGGGCGCTCGAATCTCCGTCATCGACAAGGGGCCGGGGGTCGCGCCGGAGGATGAAGCCCGGATCTTCGAGCGGTTCTTTCGTGCGCATCCCCAAGGATACAAGGGGGCGGGACTTGGCCTTTCCATTGCGCGGCGCATTGCCATGATTCACGGCGGCGGCATCGAGATCGGGCGCGGGGCAGAGAAAGGCGCCGTTTTCACGATCCGGTTGCCCGAATTGCCGCACCCCCCGCCGATGTAAGGTTGGTGTAAGGCGGTTCGTCTGGATTCCACATGGGCGGAATGTGTTGTCCGCCGTGAACCGGGAATCCCCTATGCCTCTTTCAATTCTCGTCCGGGGAATGCTGCAGCGCGCTGCCGCTGTCCGTCTGCCGCCGCTTCACCCTCTGGTTGTGGCCCTCGGTGCCGCGGCGCTTCTGGTGCTCTTCTATAACGGGCAGCTCTGGTCCGCTGTGCCGGGCTGGTGGCCCGGACGATCGGTGGCAGACATTGCCTTCATGGCGTCCATCGGTTTTGTTCTCTGCGCCGCCTTCTATCTTGTGATTCAGGCCTTCGCCTTTCCGCGCCTGCTGAAGCCGGTTCTCGCCACCCTGTTTCTGACCGCTGCCGGCGTTTCCTATTTCGCGTCAGCTTATGGCGTGATGATGGATCGCGGCATGATTGCGAATATCCTTGAGACGGACACGCATGAGGCGGGCGACCTGATGAGCCTGTCCTTCCTGCTGCATATGGCGGTTTACGGGCTTCTGCCTGCGGCGCTCGCGATGGCAATTCCGTTGCGATGCCACAGTCTCTGGCGTGAGGCCCTGCAGCGCGCGGGCGCCGTGGCCGCATCGCTGCTTGTGATCGCGGCAAGTGCCGCCTTTTTCTATCAGGACTATGCGGTGCTGGTGCGCAGTCATCGCGAAGTCCGCTTCATGATCAATCCGTCGGCGGCGATCTATGGTGCGTTCCGCTATGCGACAGCCGTTCCCAGCGCCATGGCGAGCGAATTCAAGACCATTGCCGAATATGCCGAGCGCGTGCCGGCGCTGGATGGCCGCAAGACCGTGATGGTGCTTGTCGTGGGCGAGACGGCGCGGGCCGATCACTTCTCGCTCAACGGCTACGACCGCGAGACAACGCCGCTGCTCGCTGTGCGCGACGTGGTGAGCTTTGGCGAGGTGCGCTCCTGCGCCACGTCGACGGCGGAATCCGTGCCTTGCATGTTTTCCGATCTCGGACGCAGCGGCTATTCACCGATGGAAGCGGCGTCGCGCGAAAACCTGCTCGATATTGCCGTTCGTGCCGGTGTCGATGTGTTGTGGCTCGAGAACAATTCGAGCTGCAAGGGCGTCTGTGCCCGGGTGCCGGTGAAAACGGCCTGGGAATTTTCGGACCCGGCCTATTGTTCGGGCGGGGAATGTCTCGACGATGTGCTGGCCGATCAGCTCAAATTCGCGCTGGCGCGGAACGAGAACGATCTGCTTGTCGTGTTTCACCAGATCGGCAGCCATGGGCCCGCCTATTACAAACGGTCGACACCCGACTACAACGCATTCGGCCCGATTTGCGAGACGAGCGAAATCCAATCCTGCTCGCAGGAGCAGATCGTCAACACCTATGACAATTCGATCCGTTACACCGATCATATTCTTGCAGACATCATCGACACGCTGACGCGCGCATCGGACCGTTTCGACACGGCGCTGCTTTATGTGTCGGATCATGGCGAGTCGCTCGGCGAGGGCGGTTTGTATCTGCACGGGCTACCCTACATGTTCGCACCCGACGTGCAGAAGCATGTGCCGATGGTGTTCTGGGCCTCGCCCGAATATCGCGACGCCGTTTCTCTCGACGATGGCTGCCTTGCGCGCGGCGCGGGCACGGAATACAGCCACGACAATCTGTTTCATTCGGTGCTCGGGCTTTTGGATATAAGGACCGATGCCTATCGCAGCGACCTTGACATCTTCGCACCCTGCCGCCCGGCGGCGCGGACTGCGGCCCTGACGGGTAAACCGGGGACCGGCGGGAGCATGGTGCGGTGAGCGAGATTTCCCCGGCTCTGCAGCATCGCCGTGATATGGCCCTGCCGCTGGAAATCGCCGCCGCTGCAGCTTTGATCCTGTTCTTCGCCTTCTGGCCGCCGGTCCATGCGCTCGATATCCGCCTGGAAAGCTATCTTTTCGACCAGGAAACGGGCCAGTGGCTAATGCCGCCCCAGAACAGGGATTTGCTCTACTGGCTGATCTATCGCGGACCTAAACTTGCGCTCTCCGTCGCGGGCGGTGCGGCTTTTATGTGGCTTTGCCTGCAGGCGCTGCAGCGGCGCTGGCAGCCGCGCCATACACAATATGCCCTGGGTCTTGCTGTTGTGGCGCTGGTGCCGCTGATATCGGGGCTGCTCAAGGCGGTGACGGGCGTCTCCTGCCCGGCGCAGGAAGCCCAGTTCGCCGGACCCTATCTTCATTCCGACATGGTTACGCGGCTTCTTCGCAATCTCCCCTATAATGAACATCTGCGCTGCTGGCCGGCGGGACATGCATCCGCCGGATTTGCGCTGATCGGCCTCCGGCTCATCGCGCCGCCGCTTCTGCGCTCGGCTTTCCTCTACACCATCCCAGGTGTTGCCGCGGGCTGGCTGCTGGGCGTTTATCAGATGGCGCGGGGGCAGCACTATCTCTCCCACACCTTCGTCACCATGGCGATTGCCCTCGCAATTTCCTCGCTCGCGTGCATGTGGCTTGCGCGGATCGAGGATCGCGGTTGACCGGGATGCCATTTTTCCTGCTAATCGCTTCGAGCGTTTCGGAACGCGCATGACGTTTCGATGACAAACCTGCGACGAGCAACCGGAAGACCCCGCATTGGCGCTTCGCCGTTTCATCCACATCATTCTCAATCCCACGGCAGGCAGGCGGAAACGCGGGCTGCTGGACGATGTCGTCGGGCGGCTGCGCGCGGCAGGCGCCGATGTGACCATAGAACTCACCGAGGCGCCCGGCCATGCGACGGAGCTGGCGCGCGCGGCGGCAAGGGCGGGACATGCGGATGTGATCGTCGCGGCGGGCGGCGATGGCACGATCAACGAGGTGGCGCGCGGGCTGCTTGGACAGGGCGTGCCGCTTGGCATCGTGCCGCTCGGTACGGCGAATGTGCTGGCCATCGAGATCGGACTTCCGTTGAGGGCCGAAAACATCGCCTCGATGCTGCTCGGCGGGCCGGCGGAGCTCATTGGCACCGGGCTCGTGCAGGGCGAGATTTTCCTGTTGATGGCGGGCATCGGCTTCGATGGAGAGATCGTGCATGGCATCGACCCGAAGCTGAAGCGGCTCTGGGGCAAGGGCGCCTTCATCTGGTCCGGCCTCAAGACATGGGTGCGCGGGCCGGGGCATGACATCCGCCTCGTAGCAGACGGGCGCGAGAGGCAGGCGGCATGGGTGGTCGTCACCAATGCGCGGCACTATGCGGGGCCCTTTGTGCTGGCACCCAGGGCGATGATTACCGAGCCGGGGCTCACGCTCTTTCTCTTCAAGAGCAAGTCGCGCTTCGCATTCGCTGTCTATCTCGCGGCACTGGGGCTCGGTCTTGTCGAGCGGCTGCGCATGGTGGAAGTCCTGCCTGCGCGCGTGATCGAGTTCAAGGGACCGGAAGGGCTTGCCGTCGAAATTGACGGCGATGACCGGGGCTTCCTGCCGCAGCGGATTGAGCAGGGCACGCAGTTTCTCAGGATGGTGGTGCCGGGCTAGGCCGCGTCGGCGCCGAAGCGGGGGCGGCCGAGGCCCTGATGCGAGGGAAGGGCAGCGGGTGCCGTCCAGCGGCCATAATAATCAGCCAGAGACATGGAGACGCCGTCAGAGCCCATGATGCGGGCGTGCCTGCGCGTCAGGCGGCGCGGCTCGGTCACGCCGCATGAATGGGCGATGACGCAGACTTCTTCCGTCACGCGCTCGGCATAGCGGCGGACGCGCTCTGCCTTGTCGGTCACGTCAAGACCGCGCTGCAGACGCTTGTCATGCGTGGTGATGCCGGTGGGGCAGGTGTTCTTGTTGCATTGAAGCGCCTGGATGCAGCCGAGCGAGAACATATAGCCGCGCGCAGACGACACGAAATCCGCGCCGACGCAGAGCGCCCAGGCGACTTCGGCTGGCGTGATGAGCTTGCCGCTCGCATTGACGCGGATGCGCGACTTCAGCTTGTGGCGCTCCAGCGCGTCGCAAAGCATGGGCAGGCTTTCCCATATCGGCAGGCCGACATAATCGATCAATGGCATGGGGGCGGCGCCCGTTCCGCCATCGGCACTGTCGAGCGTGATGAAATCCGGCGCGTGCTGGAGGCCGCGTGCGTTGATCTCGTCGCAGAGATCGTCGAGGAAATCATAGGAGCCCAGCACGAGCTTGAAGCCCACGGGCTTGCCTGTCACCTCGCGCACATGGGCGACCATGTCGAGGAGATCGCCCACGCTTTCGATTTCGGGATGGCGGTTCGGGCTGATCGAATCCGTGCCTTCGGCGATGCCGCGGATGCGGGCGATTTCCGACGTCACTTTCGCGCCGGGCAGGATGCCGCCCTTGCCGGGCTTTGCGCCCTGGCTCATCTTGATCTCGAACATGCGGATCTGCTCGATGGCGGCGAGCGCCTTCAGCCTGTCGTCGCAGAGCGTTCCATCTTCCTTGCGGCAGCCATATTTCGCCGTGCCGATCTGGAAGACGATGTCGGCGCCGCCTTCGAGATGGAAAGGCGAGAGGCCGCCTTCGCCCGTGTTGAGCCAGATGCCCGCCATGCGTGCGCCTTTCGACAGCGCGAGGACGGCGGGTTTCGAAATCGCGCCGTAGGACATGCCGGAAATATTGTAGATCGAAGCGGTGCGATATGGTGTTCGCGCATAGGGCCCAATCTCGACAATGGCCGTGTCGGTGGCGTTCGCGTCGAGCATCGGAAAGGGGCAGTTCGCGAAGGAAACGGTGCCGGCGGGGCGGAGATCCCGCGTCGAGCCGAAGGCGACGGTCGTGTCGACGCCTTTTGCGGCGCGGTAGACCCAGGCGCGCTGGGCGCGATTGAAGGGCAGTTCCTCGCGGTCCATCGCGAAGAAATATTGCCGGAAATATTCGCCGAGCGTTTCGAAGAGATAGCGGAAGCGGCCGATCACCGGATAGTTGCGGCGCACGGCATGTTTGGTCTGGGTGACGTCGATCACATAGATGACGGCGAGCGAGGCAACGAGGCAGCCGATGCCGACAATGAAGAGCGCCGACATGATGTCGACGAGCTGCCAGATGACCGAGCCATTGAGCGCTTCGGCAAGCCGTCTGGTCGCATCCGAGATGGAACTCATTATGCTTGCCCCTTCATCCCCAAGGCGCGGTCAGGCGCCTGGAATCGTTGCTTCCGCAATCTGTGTCGGCCCGCTCAAGGCGGGCAGCGGATCGAGAACGCGCGGCTCTTCGCGCGTCGCCGTTTCGGTCGTGCCGGCCACCTCATCCCCTGCAATCGACAGGCGAAGGCCGACGGCGGCGCTTGCGCGCACAGACTGAACGGGCACGGCGTCGAGCACCTTCGGTGCCGGACGATAGTCGGCAGCCGCGACGGTGGTGTGAATGGTGGCGGCTTCGCCGCGCAGGATCGCCGGCTTCAGAAGGCCGCTCACATCGACGCGCTCGGCGGCGCTTGCCGGTACGGGCGTATAGGCGATGCTGGCGACGCGGCTGCGTTCGTTTTCCCAGATGCGGATGACGCGGGCGAAATAGCGGCCGCCCCGCCATGCGGTCTGCGAGTGGTAATTGGCGACAGCCTGTTGCCATGAGCCGGTGCGCTCGCGCAGTTCCATCAGGAATTCGGCGCCATAGGCGACATTCATCATGGGGTCGAAAGCATCGTCGAGGCTTGCGAAAGCGTGCGGGTGGTAGCGCAGGTTCACCTGCATGCAGCCGACATCGATGGAGCGCATGCCGCCATCGAGAAGCTGCTGCGTCTTGGCGATCGCTTCCGCCTTGCTGCTGAAGTAATAGGGCTTGCCCTCGGCATTGATCGTCCAAGGCCAGGGGCGGGATTTCTGTTTCTTCGGGAGGTAGCGGCCCGACTCCGCCATCGCGACGGCGGCAAGCAGCGCGCGCGGCAGGGCGTTGGCCCGTTCGTGATGGATGGCGGCGGCCTCGCACAATGTTGAAGGGTCGGAGGCGGCGGACAGGTCCATGGTCTCAAGGGCGGCGGCGCGGTCCGGCGCGGAGAGTGCAACGATCAGCATCAGCAGGACGGCGGACAGAACGAGGTGGCCAGGGCGCGCCTGACGTTTGTCCGCCTCCGCGAAGTGCCGGAAACCCGATTTCATCATCCCGTCCCGTCCATGCCCCGTGCGGGGCGCCCCTTTTCCGGGATTCATGATGCAGACCAGGCATTAAGGAAGGCTTGAAGCGGCTATGAGGGTGGTGGCAGGCGCCGCCGCCCGGTCTGGCCGCGAGGCTTGCTGCGCTGCACATTCCAGCAGTTCACGGCGTGGGACTGATCAAAAAAGCTGCGTGTTGCCAATAGTTTGGGCGGGGTGTGGCAGTTTGTTGCACTGCATAAAAAATTCTTCGGGCGGGGTTGATTTATGTGCAGTGCAATGTCATCTTTTGCATCGCGGCATGGGTTGAGACTTTCTCCCCTTGCCGTAGCCCTTCCTGGGCGTTTCCTCCCTAAACTTGGGCCCTGGTTCGCCAGGGCCCCTTTTTTTGTGCCGGGTGTGAAGCTCGCGGGAATGACCGGCCTTTCAGAAGGCGGCACCGCGCAAGCCGGTGGCGAGGGCGGACCAGTCGCGATCCGCCAGCTCGGCAGCAAAGGCGCGCATGTCCTCACGTACCTGCGAAAAGCCTTCATTCCGCTCAAGCCGGGCCTCATCCATGTAGAGGGCGCGGTTGATCTCGATCTGCAGGGCGTGGAGGCCGCTTGCGGGCTTGCCGTAATGTTCGGTGTTGAAGCCGCCGGCATAGGGATTGTTGCGGACGACGGTGTAGCCGAGGCGGGTGAGGATGCGTTCGGCCTCGAGCGTCAGGGCGGCGGCGCAGGACGTGCCATAGCGGTCTCCCAGCACGATGTCCGGCCGGTCCGCGCCATTGTCGTCGTCGGCGGGTCCCCCCACGGAGGGCATGGAGTGACAATCGATCAGTACCGCGCAGCCAAAACCCGCCAACGTCTCTTCCAGCAGGGCGCGCAATGTTTCGTGGAACGGCATGTAGAGGTGACGGATGCGTTCCTCGGCCTCGGCATAGGCGAGCGGCCCGCGGTAGATCTCGGCCGAATCGGCAACGACGCGGGCAATGGTGCCAAGCCCGCCCGCGACACGCAGCGAGCGCGTGTTCACATGCGGCGGCAGCGGCTCGGCGAACATGGTCGGGTCGAGTTCATAGGGCTCCCGGTTCGCATCCAGAAAGGCGCGCGGAAAGCGGGCATGGAGGAGGGGGGCGCCGAGTTCCACGACGCTGCCGAACAGATCCTCAACGAAACAGTCTTCCGAGCGGCGCAGCGTAACCGGGTCGAGATTGGAAGCGCTGACAAAGCCGTCCGGGTAACAGCGGCCGCTATGGGGGGAGCTGAAAACAAAAGGAATCCGCTGCTTTCCCGGCATCTCGACGCTGAGGGGGCGCTCGAAAAGGTCGATCAGGTCCGCGCCGAAAGCGGCGCTGCCGCTTCTCTTCTTACGGACCTGTCTTTCGGGGGCTAAATCCATTGTGGAGGGTCGCCGGGCTCGAATTCCAAGATTTGGAGAGCATAACACGGCTGCGCCGCCGCATGCGACCGCGCCTTCAGGGAATCCCCCGGCGAGAATTCGCCGGTTCACATCCTGTTTACCGATGCCGCCCTATTGTGCCGCCACGGGCCCGAACTCGCGAATCAACGCAATTTGGGCCCAATATGGCGGGCATCTGGAATTTCGGGCGGGCGGCACCAATGGCACGTATTCTCCTGGCGGAAGATGATGAATCCATGCGCCGTTTTCTGGCGAAGGCGCTGGAGAATGCGGGGCATGACGTGGTGTCATTCGGACAGGGCGACGAAGCCCATCGCTGCCTGAAAAACGATGTTTTCGACATCCTGCTCACCGATATCGTGATGCCGGAGATGGACGGTATCGAGCTCGCCCGGCTTGCGGCGGAACTCGACCCGACGCTGAAAATCATGTTCATCACGGGCTTTGCCGCCGTTGCGCTCAATCCCGACGTGCCGACGCCGCGGGAATCGAAAGTGCTCTCCAAGCCCTTCCATCTGCGCGATCTCGTGGCCGAGGTGGACCGGCTGATGGCGGCCGCCTGAACCCTGTCTGCAGGCCAGGCTTCGCCTTTGATTCAGGCTTGGTTTCCGGCTTGTCTTTGGGGATTATCCCCGATATAGGAACGGCCTCCGGGACCGATTTCCCGGCGGGCACCCTTGGCGCTGCCCGCTCCCAATGGCAATGGGCGTGTAGCTCAGCGGGAGAGCACTTCGTTGACATCGAAGGGGTCACAGGTTCAATCCCTGTCACGCCCACCATTGCCAGACCCTTCCGCCCCGGCCTCCCCGCAGCCTGTCCTTTGACGGCGTTATGCCGAAAAGCATGGCAAATGCTGGCAAATTGCCATTTTAGCGCTGCGTCAAATGGCCTATTCCAGATAGCCCCATTTGCCTGTGCCTTGGCTTAGCGCCCGGCCAGGCCCGATACACATCCGGGTTGGCCGCGTCTCGGGCAACCCCGACAGAGCAGTGCCCCATGCCATTGAACCTGCAGTCGTTCAAGGAAATGCCGCCCCGCAAGATCGCGATGGTTGTGGCGATCCTGTTCCTCGCCTTTATCGTCGCCGTCTTCCTCTACCGGCTCTACGGGCGCATTGCGGGTCATGGCGGGTATGGCTGGCCGACGCCTGTGGTCGAAGTCGTGGAAGCGCAGACCGAGACGGTCGAGACCATCGTCACCGCGCTCGGCACGCTGCAGGCGGATCAGGCGATCACGCTGACGCCGGAGATCACCGGAATCGTTACCAGCATCGAATTCGAAGACGGACAGCGCATCGAGAAAGACGACGTTGTCATCCGCATCGACGATCGCGACCTCAATGCGCGCCTCATTCAGGCGGAAGCCCGGCTGACGCTGACGCGCGCGAATTATCAGCGCGCCGAGCGGCTGCTCAATCAGGGCTCCGGCACGGCGCGCGCGCGCGACGAGGCGCTCAACGATTTCAAATCGGCGGAAGCGGAAGTCGCAACGACAAAGACCGCGCTCGACAAGGCGACGATCACGGCGCCCTTCTCGGGCATCATCGGTCTCAGGCAGGTCAGCATCGGTCAGTATCTGATCGCCGGACAACCTATTGCGACGCTGGCCGATGTCGACAATCTCAGGATCGATTTCCAGGTGTCGGAAGTCTTCCTGACCCAGATCCGGCAGGGACAGGATGTCAGCGTCACTTTCGATGCGCTGCCGGGCGAGACCTATCGCGGCGTCATCAGCGCGGTCGATCCTGTGGTCAGCATCGACGGGCGCTCGCTCAGCGTTCGCGCGCTGATCCGCAATGAGGAAAACGAATTGCGGCCGGGCCTCTTTGGACGGGTGGAGATCGTCACCGCGTCGCGCGATTCAATCCTCCTGCCCGAAAGCGCCATCGTTGCCTCGCCTCGGGGCGGCAGCGCCATATTCGAAGTGGTGGACGGCACGGCAAAGATGACACCTGTGCGCATCGGTGAACGCCGCCCGGGCGAGGTCGAGATCCTCGAAGGCGTCACGGCAGGCGACGTCGTCATCATTGCAGGCCAGCTTCGCGTGCAGGATGGCAGCCAGGTTGAAATCGTCGAGCCTGCATGGGGCATTGCGCCTGCCGGTGCAAACGAAGCCACCGCGGAATAGGCGGGAGAACGGACATGCATATATCCGAACTCTTCATCCGCCGGCCGGTCTTCGCGACGGTGGTCAGCCTGATCCTGATGCTGATCGGCATTGTGTCCTATGACCGGCTTTCGGTGCGCGAGTACCCGGAAATCGACGAGCCTGTGGTGACCGTCACCACGGTCTATCGCGGCGCGAGTGCCGCCGTGGTCGAGCGCGAGGTGACGCAGCCACTTGAAGACTCGATGGCCGGCATCGAGGGCATCGAGGTGCTTTCGTCGACGAGCCGCGCCGAGGAAAGCCAGGTCACGGCGCGTTTCACGCTCGAAACGAACCCAGATGTGGCGGCGAGCGACGTGCGCGACCGTGTGGGCCGCGCGCGCGGGCTGCTGCCAACCGAGATCGAAGAGCCGATCATCGCCAAGGTCGAGGCCGATGCTCAGCCGATCATGTACATCGCCTTCAAGAGCGATCGCATGTCGTCGCTGGAGATTACGGATTATCTGGACCGGATCGTGACCGACCGGTTGCAAAACCAGCCCGGCGTTGCGCAGGTCGGGATTTTCGGCGGCCGCGAATATTCGATGCGCGTCTGGATCGACCGCGAACGTCTCGCCGCCTACAACCTCACGGTGCAGGATGTGGAGAATGCCATCCGCACCCAGAATGCCGAAATCCCTTCGGGCCGTATCGAAAGTCTCGACCGGGAGTTCACCGTCGTTTCGAAGACGGCGCTGCAAACGCCGGAGGAATTCGGCAATATCGTCGTCAAGGAAAGCGGCGGCTTTCAGGTTCGCCTCCGGGAAGTCGCACGGGTGGAAGTTGGCGCTGCCGACGAGCGGCGCTCGGCGACCTATAACGGCGAGACGTCGATTTCGCTCGGTATCGTAAAGCAGGCAACGGCCAATCCGCTGGACGTCGCCGCCAATGTGCGCCGGACGCTGGACGAACTCGCGCCGACACTGCCAGCCGGTATGGGCTCCTTCGTCGGTTACGACACGTCCATCTTCATCGCCGAATCCATCAAGTCAGTCTATGAAACGATTCTCGAAGCGGTGGTGCTTGTCGTTCTGGTGATTTTCGTCTTTCTCAGGACGGTGCGGGCGTCGTTCATTCCCGTGGTGACGATCCCGATTTCGCTCATCACGACATTCGGCATCATGCTGATGCTCGGTTTCAGCATCAATACGTTGTCGCTTCTTGCGATGGTGCTCGCCATCGGCCTCGTGGTCGACGATGCGATCGTGATGCTTGAGAACATCTACCGGCATATCGAGGAAGGAAAGACGCCATTCCAGGCCGCGATCGACGGATCGCGCGAAATCACGTTTGCCGTCATCGCCATGACGCTGACGCTGGTCGCCGTTTATGCGCCGGTGAGCTTCGCCGAGGGCCGCACAGGCAAGCTTTTCCTCGAGTTCGCGCTGACGCTCGCAGGCGCGGTGCTCGTCTCGGGCTTTGTTGCGCTGACGCTGACGCCGATGCTTTGCTCGAAGCTGCTGCGCCGGGAAGTGAACGAAACGCGCGTGCAGCGCTGGCTGCGCGAGCGGCTGGAGTCGCTTGACGAAGCCTACAAGAAATCGGTGCGCACGGCGCTGTCGCGGCAAGGGGCCGTCGTCGGCGCGGCCTTCGCGGTGGCACTGTCCTGCGTCGGGCTCTTCTCACTGCTGCAGCAGGAGCTGGCGCCGCTCGAAGATCGCGGTACGCTGCTTGTGGTCGGGCAAGCGCCGCAGGGATCGACGCTCGATTTCTCGCGTCGATATTCGAAGCAGATCGAATCCATCTATACCGATATTCCCGAAGTGGCGGGCTATCTCGTCGTCTCCGGCTTTCCGCAGATTACCGATCTCGTTTCCTTCTCGCGGCTGATCCCCTGGGGGGACCGCAGCCGGTCGCAGCAGGAAATCGTTCAGATGCTGCAGCCGAAGCTCAATCGCATTCCGGGCATCATGGCCTTTGCGGTGAACCCGCCGTCGCTCGGTCAGAGCGGAAGGTCGCAGCCAATCGAATATGTCATTCAGGCGTCGGGCACCTATGAAGAACTCGACGGCTATGTACAGGCGATGCTGAACGAGATCAGGGCCAATCCGGGCTTCACCAACCCGGATACCAACCTGAAACTGCAAAAGCCGCAGCTCGATATTTCCGTGAACCGCGAAAAGGTTGTCGATGCGGGCATCGACGTGGCAACGGTGGGGCGCACGCTCGAAACGCTGCTCGGTGGCCGCCGCATCACGCGCTATGAGCAAGGCGGCAAGCAGTATGACGTGATCGTGCAGGTTGCAGAGGAAGAGCGGCGGACGCCTACCGATATCAGCAATATCTATGTGCGCGGCGGCAAGGGCGAGATGGTGCAGCTCTCTAACCTCATCACGGTGGACGAAACAGTGGCGCCGAATTCGCTCAACCGTTTCAACCAACTCCGCGCCGCAACGATTTCGGCAGGGCTTGCGCCGGGCTATTCGACGGGCGAGGCGCTCGCATTCCTCGACGCGACGGCCGCGCGCATCCTGCCGCCGGTGGCGCAGACGGATGTCGACGGGCAGTTGCGCGAATTCGTGAAGTCTTCCGGCACGATCATGGTGACTTTCGTGCTGGCGCTGATCTTCATCTATCTCGTGCTATCGGCCCAGTTCGAAAGTTTCATCGATCCGCTCGTCATTCTGATCAGCGTGCCGCTCTCGATTGCGGGTGCGCTGCTGCTGCTGTTCCTCACAGACACGACGCTCAACATCTATAGTCAAGTGGGATTGATTACGCTGGTCGGCCTCATCAGCAAGCACGGCATCCTGATCGTCGAGTTCTCGAATCAGCTTCGGGCAAAGGGATTGTCCGTCTATGACGCGGTGATTGAGGCGGCGAGCCTTCGCCTGCGGCCGATTCTGATGACGACGGGCGCCATGGCGCTGGGTGCGGTGCCGCTAGCGCTTGCTTCCGGTGCGGGCGCGGAAAGCCGACGTTCCATCGGCTATGTGATTGTGGGCGGCATTACCTTCGGTACGCTGCTGACGCTGTTCGTCGTGCCGACGGTCTATCTTCTCATCGCTAGCTGGCGCGAGAAGCGCAATGCCGCGAAAGCCGCCGCGTCTCCCGCGCCTGCCGAATAGGCCTCAGAAGAAGCGCGCGATCCTGATCTGCAGGTAGTCGTCGTCCGAGACGCTGTAGACCGGATCGCGCTGCGGCACGTTCGAGAAGAAATGCCCTTCAAGCGAAAGGCGGAAATTATCCGCGATGCGGCGCTCCCCCTGCAGGCGGAAGCCGAGGGCGCCGGTTTCCGTGTCGACCGTGGTGCCTGCCAGAAAGTTCGTCGACGCCGCATCGTTCGCCGCCCAGCGCAGCGCGAAGAAAGCGTCATTCTGGTAGGGATTGCGCTGGTTCATGCCGCGTGTGTCGTAGGCATATTCGATGACCGTGCCGAGGTCGCTATCGGTGCCGAAGACGCCATAGAATGAATATTCGATGCCGCCGGTGACGGCGCCGTAGTTTTCGCCGAGTTCGCGGCGGCCGAAGCCTTCGAGCTTGTAGAGCCAGGGCCCGATGGTTGCCTGCAGGTCGAGCGAGGCCTGTTTCATCTGCGGATAGAGAGGTGCGAGAACGAGATTGCCGCCGCTGTCGAAGGCGGGGTTCAGCACGGGATCGCGCGCTGTTCCCTGGAAGTATGAAAGACCGAGGTCGAAATCGCCGAATGTGTTTGAGTAGCGTCCGGCGAAATCGGGGTGCCAGTCTTCGGCGCTGCTTTCATAGGCCGTCAGGTCGCGATCAACGGGAATGTCGGTCGCCGGGCGGCCATCGCGGCCAGGGAAGTTGCGCTCGCGGAACCAGGGCAGCAGGAAGGCTTCGAAAGTACCGAAGGATTGTATGGTGCGCAGCCGGATCATGGGCTGGCCGAGCTTCACTTCCTGCTTGATCGGGTCTTCGACGAGATCGACCTGATTGATGACGTCGACGAGATGGACGGCTTCGGTCACGCCCCAGAAGACCTTGTCGAAGCCAGCGCGCAATTCCCAGTCGCTGCCATACCAGGCGACGCGCGCCTCGCGGATGTCCCAATGACTGCGCTCGCTGTCGCGCTGGTCGAGGCGGGCGAAAGGCGTGAATACGAATGAGCGGTCGTTGCTTTCGGGGAGATATTGCACGGTGATCTCGCCCGCGACAGAAAGAGTCGTGTCCTTCTGGCGGGGGCTCGATGCGTTTTGTGTGAAGACGCGGACCTCGGGCTCGATATATCCGCGCAGCGTTATGTTGTCTGCCAAGACGGGGAGGGCGGACAGGGCGACGGCCGCCGCGCCGAGCGCGAGCGTCATTCCTTTCCTTGCTGAATTACGGCACCCCACGCGCAAAACCCCGAATGCAACCCAAGCAACAAACCAGTTGTCTTGCCTTAACCGTCCGCAAACGGAAGGACGTGAACCCTTAACAGATCCTCCCTGCTAGCGAGCCCGCTCGAGCGCGGCGGGCGTGAAATCGCTTTCCTTCAATCCGGTGCGGAACTCGTATTTCTGCCAGACGAGTTTCGTCTGCTTGCGGCTTTCGTGATTGACCATGTCGAGGTCGCGCGGCCGCCAGTAGCTGTCGAGATACTGGTCGTATTCGCCGGCCGTCAGCGTTTTCAGCAGCGACGACTTTCGGTCGTAATAGTCGATCTTGCGCAGCAGATAGTGCTCCGTGTCGATCCAGACGGTCTGGCGCGTATAGCCCGAGCCTTCATAGGCGGGTGTGCGGTCGATGACATGGCATGTGCGCTCGCCGCAGGGCTCGTCGCGGAGCCAGAGATAAGTGAACTTGCCGACTTCCTGCGGCGCGAGATCCTCGAAGGCGAATTCGCTGCCGACGAAGGGGCCGGACTGATTGGCGGAGGAAATGCGGCGCACGCGCTTCACGGCGGGCAGATAGAGCCACTGGTCGTCCGGCTTCGCGACATAGGCATGGGTGAGAAGGGCGGTGCCCGCTACATCGAGCGGGCGATCGAAGACGATCAGGCTCCAGTCGCCTTCGCCCGCGCCACCGCGCTCCATCATGGAGAGACGCAGCTCGCGCTCGCTGGTGGCGCCAGCGGCATTGGTGAGGATCATTTTCATCTCGGCTGTGGCATCGCCCCAGCCGCGGTCGCGCCGGTCCATCTCCTCGGCGATGGCGAGGCCGCGGGCTGCTGGGTCGCTTTCAGGCGGCAGCGAGACCTCCGCGAAAGCAGCGGTGCAGGCGAGCCATGCTGCCGCGGCAGCCCCGAGCAATCTTGCGGATGATCCGGTCACGTTTCCCCTCCCCGTTCCGATTCAACGCGGCGATGATGCCCGGAGCGGGGGATCGTTCCAAGGAAAAAGCTGCGTTTCGCTCAGAAGGGCCGGTCGCCGTTAACCGTAACGCGCTCCATATGGCGGCGATGGCCATGATAGTCGTTGAGCGCGAAATGCTGGGCGGCGCGATTGTCCCAGAAGGCGATGGCGTTTTTCGTCCAGCGGAAGCGGCAGGTATAGGGCTCCTGCGTGCAGTGCTCGAAGAGGAAATTCAGGAGCGGGCGGCTTTCGCGCCTCGTCATGCCGACGAATTTTTCGGTGAAGGCGGGGTTCACGTAAAGCGCCTTGCGACCCGTTTCCGGATGGGTGCGAACGACCGGATGTTCGAAAGACGGCGTGTCGTCGCCCGCCGTCGAGACTTCCATGCCCTTGCGCTTCTGGGCGGAGGCGCCGCGCTCGCTATATTCACCCTTCGCGGTGTGAACGGCTTTCAGCCCTTCCAGCATCTTTTTCATGCCGGAAGAAAGCGTTTCCCAGGCGAGATACTGGTTTGCCCAGAGCGTGTCGCCGCCATAGGGCGGGATTTCCTTCGCATAGAGGATGGAGCCGAGCGCGGGCTCTTCCAGAAACGACATGTCGGAATGCCAGCCGCCGCCGAAATTGATGCGGTCCTCCGGCTCCTTGATGATCTGCATGATTTCCGGGTGGCCATCCATGCCCTTCACATAGGGATGAATGTTCAGCGTGCCGAAGCGGCGGCCAAAGGCCTTGTGCTGTTCATGCGTCAGATGCTGGTCGCGGAAGAAGATGACGATATGGTCGAGGAAGGCCTGATGGATGTCGTCGAAGGTTTCATTGGAGAGATCCTTCGACAGATCCACGCCCTCGATCTCGGCGCCGAGCGCGCCGGAAATCGGCTTCACGGAAATGGTCTTGTATCCCATGTCAGGCCTCCCTCGCCCGATCAGGCGGTTGCCTTCTGGAATGCCGGGCGGCTGCCGAGACGCCCGAAATAGGCATTCACATTCTTCAGGTCGTCGCTCAACAGGCCGAAGAGCTTGCAGAGCAAGAGGTCGTAGCCGAGCATGATATCGGCGGCGGTGAATTCGGAGCCGCAGATATAATCCTTGCCCGCCAGCTCCTTTTCGAGAATGCCAAGCATCTTCTGCGTGCTTTCGACGGATTCGGCGGCGACCTGCGGAATGCGCTTGTCTTCGGGCCGGATGAAGGAATGCTGCGCGATATTGCCGATCGGCACCATCATCGTCGCTTCGGCGAAGTGGAACCAGTGCAGATACTTGCCGCGGCCTGCGCTGCCGGGCTTCGGCTCCAGCTTGCTGTTGCCGTGTTTTTCCAGAAGATACTGGAGAATGGCGCCGGACTCGTTCAGCACGAGGCCGTCATCGTCGATGGAGGGTACCTTGCCGAGCGGATGCACCGCCAGATATTCGGCCGACTGGAGATCGGTGGGCGAGAAGTTCAGCACTTTCGCTTCATAGGGGATGCCGAGCTCTTCGCAGAGCCAGACGACGCGCACCGAGCGCGTGTTCTTCGCGTGATAGACCTTGAGCATGATGTCTCCCTTTATACGCCTCTTTTGGGCGTTTTCGATTTTGCTCCTTTCACTGTAGCGGAGACGGACGACGCCCGCGAGAGGGCGCGCGGGGAAAAAGCCGGTCGAGTGTTGCCGCGAAGGCCGGCAGGAAGAAGATTGCAGCGACCATATTCGCAAGGAACATGAAGGCGAGGAGAATGCCCATATCGGCTTGCAGCTTGAGGCCCGAAAAGGCCCAGGTGGAGACGCCGACCGAAAGCGTGAGGCCTGTGAAGATCACAGCGACGCCGATCTGTTTCAGGGCGAGCGGATAGGCCTCCGCCATCGGTTTGCCCTCATCGATATAGGATTGCAGGCGGCTATAGATATAGAAGGCGTAGTCGACGCCGATGCCGGTTGCGAGCACGAGAACAGGCAGCGTCGACACCTTGAGGCCGATATTGAGCGCAGTCATCAGCCAGTAACCGAGGAAGGTCGCCATGAGGAGCGGCATGCAGCAGCAGATGATGGCGCGCCAGTCGCGATAGGCGAGGAAGACAAGCACCACGATCACGGCATAGACCCAGGCGAGCATGGGGAGTTCGCTCGCCTCGATCACATCATTCGTCGCCGCCATCACGCCGACGCCGCCCATGGCGAGGCGGAAATTCACGTCGGTGCGTGAAAGTGCCTCGCGGTCGGTGGAGCGGAACTCCTCGACTGCGGCGATGATGCGCTCGATCGTGTCCGCCTTGTGGTCGTCCAGATAGATGATGACGGGCAGGATGGTGCAGGCTTCGTTCAACAATCCGCTCGACGGCTCATAGATCGAGGTGGTCTGGATGAGGTCGGTTTCGGTGCGCGGCAGCGCCACCCAACGCAGGTTGCCCTCGCGCCAGATCGCCGCCGTCTCGCGGGCGGAAAGGGCGAGCGACTGCACCGAGTTCACGCCCTGTACGTTGTGCATCGCCCAGGAAAAACGCTCGATGAGGCGCATGGTCCTGTAGTCGATGCAGGCATCCGCCGGTGTTTCGGTAACGACGATCAGGGCGTCCGCCGAAATGGAGAAGCGGCTGACGATGTCGGCAATGTCGCGGTTGTAGCGCGAGGAGGGCCAAAGCTCCGAAAAGCCTTCGGTCAGATCGCCGATATGGCGATGGCGGGTTTCGAGGATCGCGGCGGCGAGGAGGCCTGCGAAGATGACGAGAGTGAATGCGGCCGGTGCGGGATGTGCGACGCGGCCGAGAACGCTCATCACCTTCTCGCGCGAGCGGCGCAGGCGGGCGAATGTTTCGGCGTAATTCCTGTCTGCCGGCAGATAGGAGGCGACGAGCGGCAGCATGATGAGGTTTGTCACGATCTTCAGCGCGACGCCGAGCCCCGCCATGATGGCGAGATCCTGAATGACCTCGATCGGAATGAGATAGAGCGTGCCGAAGCCGACAAGATCCGTGATGAGTGCAAGCGAGCCCGGCACGAGCAGGCGGCGGAATGTGGCGCGGGCTGCCTCGTCTGCGCTTTTGCCTTCGCTCAATTCGCTGCCGATCAGATTTATCTGCTGCACGCCGTGGCTGACGCCGATGGCGTAGACGAGGAAAGGTACGAGTACGGCGAGCGGGTCGAGCCCGCGGCCCATCAGATAGAGCAGGCCGAACTGCCAGACGAGGGAAACCAGCGAGCAGAAGACAGCGAGAAATGTAAGCTGTATCGAACGAGAATAGATGAATACCGACAGCGTGGTCAGCACGAAGGCCAGGATGAAAAAGATCATCACGTCGCCTGCGCCATCGGCAATATCGCCGATGAACTTGGCAAAACCGACGATCTGGATTTCGATGGTCTCGTCCTCGAATTGCTGGCGGATCTGCGTTTCGAGTTTCGAGGCAAGGTCGAGATAGTCGAGCTCCTCGCGCGTCAGCGGGTCGACTTCTTGCAGTTCCGCCATGACAAGCGCGGCGCGGTGATCGTTCGAGACGAGAAAGCCCTCATGCTTGCCGTTCAGCGCGCGGTCGCGGATCGTCTCGACATCGGTATCCGCGATCGTCGTCACGGTGACGCCTTCGGGGATCACGGGATAGGCGTTGATGCCCTCTTCGGTGTTTTCGGTGACGCGTGTCGTCGTCGACCAGAGCGAGCGGACCGTTGTGCGGCGCACGCCGGGCAGGAAGGTCACTTCCTCCGTGACGGCCTGCAGGTGGCGCATGAACTCCGCATTCCAGATCGTGCCTTTGCGGGCCTTTACGGCGACGAGAATGAGATTTGCGCCGGGAACCTCGTTTTCATATTCGAGGAAGGTCTGGACATATTCATGGCCTGTGGGCACCTGCTTCAGGAAGCCCGCTTCCATTCGCAGCTGAACCGCGTAGTAGCCCATGGCGAGTGTGAATATCGCAAGCGCCAGCAAGATGAGCGCCCGCGTCTTGAAGACGACGAACTCGACCGCGTTCACAGATTCTCCCCCTCATATCCCCCGGCTTCACATTCTGACGATTTCGTCCCGGCGTGGAATGGTGCTTTTGGGTAGCCGCCGCGCAGGAATTGGGTCAGGATTAGTAAAACCGCGTTACAAAATTGGGGGGAGGAGCATGAGTTTGTCAAAGCGTATCTGTGTGTCTGCAAGCGTATTGATGTTGTTTGCGGGGGCGGCATCGGCAGGCGTACCCGTGGCGCAGGCTGATCGTCTCGTCCGGGATCTGACACCGATGGGGGCGGAGCGGGCCGGAAACGCGGATGGCTCGATCCCGGCCTGGGAGGGCGGTCTTGCCGGTGTTCCCAAGAATGTGTCCTGGATGCCGGGGACCGGCCACTACAAGAATCCCTTTGCGGAAGATCAGGTTCTCGTCACGATCTCCAACGAGAATGCGGGCACGCATGAGGCGTTTCTGACGCCCGGCCAGCGCGCGATGCTCGCGACATATCCGAACTACAAGCTCAATGTCTATCCGTCGCGCCGCAGCTGCGCCCTGCCGGAAGCGGTCTATGAAGCGGTGATGAAGAATGCGGTCACAGGCTCGCTCGGCGGCAATGGCGACACATTGTCCGGTGTGCTGCGCGGCATTCCATTCCCGATCCCGTCGAGTGCGAATGAGATCGTCTGGAACCACAATCTGCGCTATCGCGGCTACAAGGTGTCGCGCACGTTCGTTTCGGCAGCTCCAACGCGCGAAGGCAATTTCACGCCGATCAAGGTGCAGGACGATCTGGTTTTCGATTATTCCTCGCCGGGCATCGCCTCGATCAACGAACTCAACAACACCTCGTTCCGCTATCTGCAGGAGACGATTTCTCCAGCGCGGCGCGCAGGCCAGCTTCTGCTCGTCCATGAGACGTTCGATCCTGCGATCGGCGAGCGGCGCTCCTGGCAATACACGACGGGGCGCACGGATTCGTCACCGCGTGTGCAGCGCACCAGCGCCATCAACTATGACACACCGCAAATCTACTCGGATGCGATGTCGACGGCGGACAGTTTCGACGTGTTCTCCGGCCCGCTCGACCGCTTCGACTGGACGGTGGCTGGGCGCGGCGAGCGCTATATCGCCTATAATTCCTATGAGCTGAGTTCGCCGGCGCACAAGTACGCCGACATCATCAAGCCCGGCCACATCAATCAGGATCTCGTGCGCTACGAGAAGCACCGGGTCTGGATCGTCGAGGCGACGCTGAAGCCGACGCAGCGCCATGTCTATAGCCGCCGCACCGCCTATTTCGACGAGGACGGCTACAACATGGTGGCGGGCGAGCTTTACGACGCGCGGGGCGGGCTCTGGCGCGTGCAGGAAGCGCATCTCATGCAGTATTACGATGTGCCGGCCTGCTTCAACGCGTCGGATGTCGTCTACGATCTCGTGGAGGGGCGCTATGTCGTGCAGAACCTCAAGAACGAGGAAAGCGGCATCAATTTCAATGCCTCGCACCTGAACGACATGATGTTCGTGCCGGAGGAGCTGCGCCGCCGCATCACGCGGCGGTGAACTCAATCCAGCGCGCCGACAAGAGAGGCGCGCCCGGGAAAACTAGTCCAGCGCGCCGACAAGCGAGGTGCGCCCGGGAAAACTAGTCCAGCGCGCCGACAAGCGAGGCGCGCTGGGACAGTTCGATCCAGTTGCCGTCGGGGTCGCGCACAAAGGAAATGCGCGCGACCTTGCCGAGCGTCTGCGGGGCGCGGCCTTCCGCGCCGCCGCGGGCGAGGATTGCGGCATGTTCTGCATCCGCATTGCGGATCTGGATGGTGATGTAGCGCCAGCCCGGCCCCTCGAAAGCGGCATCGGCAACGGCGTCCCTCGCTTCTTCGAGCAGGATCACGCTGTCTCCGCAGAGAAAGCTCAGACCGCCCTGTTCCGGCACGTCGGGCAGGCCGAGCGCGACGGCATAGAAGCGGCGATGCGCATTCACGTCGCGCACACCGAGGCGGATGCCGATGCGCTCTATGCCATGCGTGCCGGGCGGCACAAGCGTCACCTTGTTGCCGTCGGGATCGGTGAGGCGTTTGGGCGCGCGCAAACCCTCGCGCGCGATCAGCAATTCGCGGTAGCCGGAAGGTGCGGCGATCGGCAGTTCGTTGCGCGAATGATTGATCTTCAGCACCGAGCCCAGAAGGTCGTGGCGGTGCTGCTGCACGCCGCCACCGAGCGGCAGCATGTGATCGAAGGGAAGCCCCACTTCGTTCTGCCAGAAATCGAGCATGGGCTCGAGATTGGTGGTGAAGAGGCCGGTATCGATGCGCGGCTTTGCGAGATCCATGCCGGCCTCTCCTGATTTCAGGGTGCTTCGTTGGAGAAGACGATGGTGCCCGAGGCGGCGAACATGCCGCCGACACCATGCGCGATGGAAATTTTCGCGCCCGGCACCTGGGCAGGCGCAATGCCCCTCATCTGGCGCACGCTTTCCTGCAGCGCATACATGCCGTACATGCCGGAATGCATGTAGGAGAGGCCGCCGCCATTGGTGTTGAGCGGCAGCTTGCCGCCCGGCCGCGTGTTGCCCTCGCGGATGAAGGCCGCACCTTCGCCGCGCTCGCAGAAGCCGAGATCTTCGAGCCCATAGACCGGCAGATGCGCGAAAGCGTCATAGATCATCAGATGGTCGACATCGGCATGCTTGATGCCTGCCTCGTCGAAAGCCTTCCTGCCGGAGACGCGGAAGGCCTTGGAGGTGGTGAAGTCCTCCATCTGCGAGATCATCGGCGTTTCGCAGCTTTCGCCCGTGCCGAGGATATAGACGGGCTTTTGCGGGAAATCCCTTGCGCGCTCCGCGCTTGTGAGAATGAGCGCGCCGCCGCCGTCCGTCACGAGGCAGCACATGAGGAGCCGGAAGGGCCAGGCGATCATCTTCGAGTTCAGCACGTCGTCGACAGTGACCGGATCGCGGAAGGAGGCGCGCGGGTTCATCGCCGCCCATTCGCGCTGGACAACGGGGACATGGGCAAGGTCAGTCTCCGTCACGCCATATGTCTTCATGTAACGCAGCGCGGGGATCGTGAACATGGAGGGCGGATTGGTGATGCCAAAAGGCACCTCGAACTGGCCCTGCTGGCTTGCCGGGTCGCGGGCGAAGCGGCGCGCGCCGACGCGGGAGCGGCCCGATTCCGCATGGGTGATGAGAACCGTGTTGCAAAGCCCTTCATTGATCGCGGCCGCCGCATGGCGGACATGCAGCATGAAGGAGCAACCGCCGACGCTGGTGCCGTCGACCCATGTCGGCGTGATGCCGAGATAATGCGCGACTTCCACCGGGCTGTCGCCGGCGGTGGCGATGCCGTCGATGTCCTTCGCGGTCAGCCCCGCATCCCTCATCGCATTCAGCGCCGCATCGGCATGGAGCATGAGCTGCGATGTGTTGGGGATCTTGCCCATTTCCGTCGTTTCGGCGGCGCCGACGACGGCCACAGTTTTCTGCTTCATCGTCCTAACCTTTCGCCGGGCGGAATTTGGGGAGGCTGATCTCGTCGCTCGCCTTCTCGAAGGTGACTTCGAGTGGCATGTCGAGGACGAGAGCTTCCGGCGTCTGCGAGCAGTCGACGATGTTCGTCATCATGCGGGGGCCTTCGGCCAGCGCGACGACCGCGATCGAGTGCGGCGCCTCGCCGAAATCGGGGCGAGGGCGGTGATTGATGATGTAGGAGTAGAGCGTGGCCTTGCCGCTCGCCTTGTAGATTTCCACATCGCGCGAGCTGCAGGCGGGGCAGAAGGGGCGCGGGGGAAAGTAGCTTTCCTTGCAGGATTTGCAGCGCTGCAGCCTCAGTTCGCCGTCCCGGCAACCATCCCAGAAATGTTGTGTTTCGGGCGTCGGTGCGGGCAGCGGGCGATTGTATTCCGCCATGATCTTGCTCCCTGACATTTTGTCGTTTTCGTTGGCGGGGAGGATAACGGCGGCGGCGGCTTTGGCAAGAAGCTGGAACCGGCCCGGAACGGGAGGGATATCGCCGCGTCCGGGCCGGGCCGGTTTTTGGTTAGCGGCTGTCGCGCTTTGCCTGGGCGACGCTGGCCGCCTTGCGCTGGCGGCCTGTTTCCATGGGACGGACCAGCTTTTCCTGTTTCGGGTTCGCCACCTTGCGCATGCCTCGGCGGCTGTGACGGCTGTTGAAACCGGCATCGTCCTTGCCGCTCGCCTTTTTCAGGGCCAGCGCGCGCTGCGCATTTTCGATCAGCGCGCTGCTTGCGGCCATCCGGCGGCGGCGCTCGGTTTCCTTGTTGAGACGGCGCATGGCCATCGCCAGAACGGCCAGTTT
This sequence comes from Parvibaculum sp., assembly GCF_046297875.1. Lineage (GTDB taxonomy): Bacteria > Pseudomonadota > Alphaproteobacteria > Parvibaculales > Parvibaculaceae > Parvibaculum. Next base: position 1,618,969 of record NZ_JBKBHD010000001.1, read on the forward strand.
GATTTTCGATCCGTCATCGGCCGCGGAAGGCGCGGCACCCCTCGGGGCGGCCTTGCCGCGCATTTCGCGGCGGCGCTGGTTCGCCCGGTCCCTGGCCTTGTCGCGGCGCTCGCGCAGCAGCTTCACCAGCCCGGCCAGATCCTTGTCCGACAGGTCCTGCAAAGCCGGATGATGGGATTTCTCCACCAGTTCCTGCTCGTCCTTGTCCAGGGCCCGTGCTTCTTGTTGCCGGGAAATCGCCATTGAAATCAATCCTTTTGCTGGGGAAAGCGGGTTTCAGTCCTGCCAGCCTAACCAATCGGGGAGCGGTATGTTCCCCTAATCGGCGCCGCCACACGCATAATGGCCGGGAATTAACACCTGCCGCGGGTATTTGCCCGGCATTGATCCCGTGGCGCGCGGTCACTATGTTTCAAAATGAAACAATTGATCGGACCAGGAATGATCGCGCACATTCTACTTTTTGGAAGCCTCGTGGCGGGCTTCGCCTTGCCGGCGGCGGCGGGCGAGGTGCGCTGGATCGATCCGTGGAGCCCCGAGGTCGAGCACGGCGCGCTTGCGGGCGGGCCGGAGGGCGTCGATCCCTTTGCAGGCGAGCGCGAGGCACCGAAGCGGGCGGAAGTCGCCTCCGTCGCGACGGCAGGCTTCGAGGGCGGTGTCGGCAACCGGCAGGGCTTCATCGCCATTCATAATGGCTTTTATGTGAAGCCTTCGCTTCCCGCCGGTCAGGCCGCCATGACAGGCGCCCGCGCCGCGCCTGTGCATCCGCGCGGCGGTGTGCGGTTCTGAGCTTTCGTCTCACTCAAATCCGTGAAACGTCGCGAAGTTTTCCACCGGCTCGCGCTCGGCGATGAGCGTGTTCACGAGCGCGGTTTCGTCGGCATAGCCGAGCGACATGCCGCAGATGATGTATTCATCGTCCGGCACATTCAGCACGCGGCGCGTGACGCTCCAGAAATTGTTCCAGGCGCCCTGCGAACAGGTGTCGAGGCCGCGCGCCTTTGCCGCCAGCATGATCGACTGCATGAACATGCCGATGTCGAGAAAGCTCATCGCATCGAGATCCTTGTCGATGGTGAAGATGAGACCGACAGGCGCGTCGAAGAACTGGTAGTTGCGGCCCCATTGGCGCCAGTTGGCGGCCTGGTCGCCTTTCGGAATGCCGAGCAGGCCGTACATCTCCTTGCCGAGTATGCGCATGCGCGTGGTGTAGGGCTCCTTGCGCTTCGAAGTGCGCGGGAATTCGGCGATCTTGTCGGCCGGGTCCGTCTCGCGGTGGGCGAGGACTTCCTCTTCCAGACGGCGGCGCACTTCGCCCGCTGCCACATGCACCTTCCAGGGCTGGATATTGGTGCCCGACGGCGACCAGCGCGCGATCTCAAGTATTTCCTTCACGAGTTCGAGCGGCACGGGATCGGGCTTGAAGGCGCGCACGGATTTCCGCGCTTTCAGCGCTTCGTCGAGTAGCATGAGAGGCTCCGCAGATGAGAAAATGGCGATGGCGGATTGTTAGCAGGCCGGGCGCTGCGGGCAAGGCGTTTCGGGAGGTCTTGATTATTGCACTCGACGTGCCATATTCCGGCGATGCTGGATCAAACCGCCCTGTCTTCCGACGGCATGATGACCGTCCACGGCCTTACGCTTTCCTATTTCACGGGGAAGCTTGAGGCCTATTTGCGCGTGAAGGGCGTGGCTTATCGTTTTGCCGAGATGGACACCGCCGCCTTCCGCCGCGCGGGCCGGGCAACGGGCGTTCTGCAGATGCCGCAGATCGAAATGGCGGACGGGACATGGCTCACCGATACGACGGCGATCATGGCGGATTTCGAGCGCCGATTTCCGTCGCCTTCGCTCTCGCCTACCGACCCGCTGACGCGATTTGCGAGCCTGCTCCTCGAAGACTATGGCGATGAATGGCTCTGGCGCCCGGCGCTCCACTATCGCTGGTCCTTCGATGAAGACATGACGCTGATGAGCGCGCAGATTGCGCGAACCATGCTCCGCGATGTGAAGCTGCCTTTCTGGATCAGGCGGCAGATGATCCTCAGGCGGCAGCGCCGCGTCTATCTCGCTCAGGACGGCGTGAGGCAGGAAACGATCCCGCAGATCGAGGCGCTTTATCTCGCTACGCTCGATGCGATGGAGGCTGTGCTGGCAACACGGCCTTTCCTCATGGGCGAGCGGCCGGTGGAAGCCGATTTCGGATTTTTCGGTTCGATGTTCCGGCATTTCTCGTCCGATCCAACGCCCGCCGCGATCATGAGGGCACGGGCGCCGCATGTGATGTTGTGGGTGGCGCGGCTCTGGGCCACGCGACCGGAGGACATCGCGCGGGCGCCGCTTCCCGGCCATGTGCCCGATGACCTTGCGCCTTTCTTCGCGCGGATCGCGGGCGAGTATATTCCCTATCTCGCCGCAAACGAGGCGGCGCTTGCGCTAGGCGAGGCCGTCGTTTCCTATCGTCAGGATGGTGTTGGCTGGCGGTTTCCGGCAAGCCCCTACCGGGCACATTGCCTGGCCGCGCTGAGGCGGCATTTCGGTGCGCTAGAAGCCGAAGCGAAGGCGCAGGCCGCGGCGCTGCTCGGCAGCGGCGCGGATGTGCTCGCAGATGAAAATTCATATGCGGTGCCGCCACTTTCCGGCAGCGCAAACGGCAAGCCGCTCGATCGTCACTGGAGCGGTACGGCATTGGAGGACAAGACATGAAATTTCTTACCGCAGCCGTCACGGCCACATGCCTTGTCGCGGCAGCGCCCGTCATGGCGCAGGAAGCGCGGCCCAATATCGTCGTGATCCTTGCCGACGATGTGGGCTTCAGCGATCTCGGCGCCTATGGCAGCGAGATTTCGACGCCGAATATCGACGCGCTGGCGGCGCGCGGTGCGCTCTTCTCGAATTTCCATGCCTCGCCGGTCTGTGCGCCGTCGCGCGCGATGCTGCTCACCGGCATGACGAGCCATCTCGCGGGCGTCGGCAATCTGCCCGAAACGCTGCCACCGCAACACCAGGGGGCGCCTGGCTATCTCGGCCGCCTCGCCGACGATGTGGTGACGGTCGCGGCGTTGCTGCAAAAGGCCGGCTATCGAACGGCGGTGACAGGCAAGTGGCATCTCGGCCATACGCCTTCCGCGCTGCCGCCTTCGCATGGCTTCGACCGCTCCTTCGTGCTCGATGCGTCGGGTGCCGACAATTGGGAGCAGCGGTCCTATCTGCCGATCTATTCCGACGCGCCCTGGTTCGAGGATGGTGAGGCGGCGAGCCTGCCTGAGGATTTCTATTCCTCGCAATTCATCGTCGACAAGGCGATCGACTATATCGAGGAAGGCGAGGGCGCGAGCACGCCCTTCTTTGCCTATCTCGCCTTTCAGGCGGTTCATATTCCGGTGCAGGCGCCGCGCGAGTTCGTCGAGAAATACGAAGGCGTCTATGCGGAGGGCTGGGAGGTGCTGCGCCGCGCGCGTTTCGAAAACGTCGTGGCGCGCGGGCTCATGCCCGAAAGCATGGAACTCGGGCCGATGCCGGACGGGCTTCGCGCCTGGGAGGCGCTGAGCGATCGGGAGCGCGCGCTGTTTGCAAAGAGCATGGCGGTGAATGCGGGCATGCTCGAAGCGATGGACCATCACATCGGGCGATTCATCGAGCATCTGAAGAAGCGCGGCGATTTCGAGAACACGGTTTTCTTCGTGCTCTCCGACAACGGGCCGGAGCCCAACGCGCCGACGGATATTCCCGGCTTTGCGCAATGGCTCTGGTGGGAAGGCTATAGCCGCGATCTCGACACGCTGGGTGAGAAGGGAACCTATGCTTTCATCGGGCCGGAATTTGCGAGCGCGGCGGCCTCGCCCGGCGCCTTCTTCAAGCTTTATGCGGGCGAAGGCGGCATTCGCGCCCCCTTCATCGTTGCGGGTGCGGGCATCCCGGCAGCGGGCCATGTCGGCGATTTCAGTTTCATCACCGATATTGCGCCGACCATTCTCGATCTTGCGAATGTGGAACAGGTGACAGAATTCGACGGCCGCGCGGTGAAGCCGATGACGGGCCGCTCGCTCATGCCGCTCCTTGCCGGCGTCACGCCGCATTACGGACCGGAGGATTCCGTCGGGCTCGAAGCGGCCGGCAATGCGGCGCTCTTCCGCGGCAACTACAAGCTCGTGCGCAACATGCCGCCCTATGGCGACGGCGCGTGGTATCTCTACGACATTGCGATCGACCCCGGCGAGGCACGCAATCTTGCGGCGGAGCGGCCCGCGCTTTTCGCCAAAATGCGCGCCGAATATGACCGCTTTGCGAGCGATGCAGGCGTGCTGGAGATTCCCGAAGGCTATGAGCAGATGGCGCAGCTTTCGAAGAAGTGGATGGAGGAGAACGGCTGGTACATCGCTGCCGTCCTCCTCGCGCTGCTCTATCTCCTCGCCGCTGCGGGCTTCGGCGTGAAGAGGCTTATCCGCCGGTCATAATCCGAGCACGGCCTTTGCCATGATGTTGCGCTGGATCTCGTTCGTGCCGGCATAGATCGAGCCCGCACGGTCGTTCAGATATTTCGACGTGACAGGCCAGGCATAGTCGGGTCCGGCAGGCGTTTCGTTCGGCGAGACTTCAGGTGCGCCCGGCACGGGACCGCCCGGTGCCGTCGCATGCGGCTGGAAGGGCACGGCATAGTAGGCGACGGCTTCCAGTGCGATTTCGGTGAGGCGCTGGCTCAGCTCCGTGCCGCGCGTCTTCAGGAGCGAGCTTTCAGCGCCCGGCGCCTCGCCGTTCGACAGCGCCGACATGATGCGATGCTCGGTATATTCGAGCGCCATGATCTCGCTTGCGGCATCGGCGATCTTCCGCGCAAATGACGCATCCGAAATGAGCTTCGCGCCACCATCGCCGGTTTCCTGCGAGGCCATGCGGCGGATACGATCGAGCCGCACCTGCAACCCCGGCGCATAGGCGTGGCCGCCGCGTTCGAACTGCATCAGATATTTCGCCACCGTCCAGCCTTCGCCTACCTTGCCGACGACATTCCTCTTCGGCACGCGCACATCGGTGAAGAAGATCTGGTTCTGGATATGCTCGCCCGAGAGCATCACCAGCGGCTCCACCTTCAGACCCGGCGTGTCCATGTCGATCAGGATGAAGGTAATGCCGCGCTGGGGAATGTCCTCTTTCGAGGTGCGGACGAGATTGAAGATGCGGTTGGCGTAGTTTGCATGCGTCGTCCAGATTTTCTGGCCGTTGCAAATGAAGTCGTCGCCATCCTCGCGCGCGCTCATCTGGAGGCTTGCAAGGTCGGAACCCGAGCCCGGCTCCGAATAGCCCTGGCACCAGAAATCCTCGCCATTGAGTATACGCGGCAGGTAAAACGCCTTCTGCTCGGGCGAGCCATAGCCGATCAGCACGGGTCCGCACATGCCAAGCCCCATGGGCGAAAGGGGCGGGGCGCCGGCGGCCGCAAGCTCGCTCGAGAAGATGTAATGCTGGATGACGCTCCAGTCGCAACCGCCATATTCGACCGGCCAGGCAGGGGCGACCCAGCCCTTCGCATAGAGTTCCTTGTGCCAGGCCATGGTGGTTTCGTAGTCGGCATAGACGCTCGTCATGCGCTTGCCGACGGCGCGCAGCTCCGGCGTCAGCTTCTCGTCGAGGAAGCTGCGCACCTCATCGCGGAAAGCGGCGTCCTTCGGACCAAAGGCGAGTTCCATGATTTCCTCCCGTTCGAATGTCGTTTCCGGGAGTAGGCATCCCGTCCGCGCCGGGTGTCAAACGGGGGCCAGATTCGCCTGTCCGTCGCTGGGGCAGGGTGAGAGCGGGCGAACGGCAATTTGCGAAAGCGCGGGCTGGAAAGCCAATCCGGTTTGACGTAAAGGAAGGGCCATCCCCGAGGCAGGGGCCAGCGCAGACCGGAAAGCCAGTTCCATGTCGGCAGATGACGAAAAGACGGCGGAGACGACCGCCGCGCAGCCCGAGCCCGGGCAGAAGCCGGTTTCCCTGTCCGAGGCCAATCGCAAGACGACGCCGAAAGAGCGCCAGCGCGCCTTCTTCATCCTCTTCGTCTGCCTGCTTTCGGTCGGCATGGGGCAGACGCTCGTCTTCGCCGTGCTGCCGCCCATCGCCGTCGATCTCGGCATGACCGAATTCGAGACGACGATGATCTTCTCGCTCTCGGCGGCCTTGTGGATTCTCACCAGTACCTTCTGGGGGCGGCGCAGCGACGTGATGGGCCGGAAGCCCGTGATCCTGATCGGCGTCTTCGGATTTGGCATTTCAACGTCGCTTGTCGGCGTGGTGCTGCTTGCGGGCTATCTCCACTGGATTTCGATGGCGCTCATGTTCCCGCTCGTCATGGGCGCGCGGGCGATCTTCGGCATTTTCGGTTCGGGCTCCATGCCCGCCTCGCAAGCCTATGTGGCCGACCGTACCACGCGGGCGGAGCGCGCGGGCAGCATTGCGCAGATCGGCGCCGCTTTCGGCCTTGGCACGGTGGTGGGGCCGGGCGTTGCCGCAGCGTTTGCGGAAATTCACATTCTCGCGCCCTTCTTCGCTGTCGGCGCGCTGGCGCTGCTGAGCGGCATTGCGATCTGGATTCTGCTCCCCGAGCGCACGGCGCCTGTGAAACTTCTCAGCGAAAAGCAGCAAAAGCGCGCGGCGCTCAAATGGACGGCGCCCAATGTGCTGCCCTGGCTCACCATCGGCGTGATCCTGAGCCTCAGCCAGTCGATCATGATGCAGCTTTTTGCCTTCTATCTGATGGCGGAGCTTGCGCTTGGCGGTTCGGCGGCGACGCAGCTTGTCAGCGTCGGCATGATGGCTATGGCGATGTCGACACTGGTGGCGCAGCTTGGCCTTATCCAGCGGTTCGATCTCACCGTGCAGTTCCTGCTGCGCTGGGGCGCGGTTGCGACGCTTCTCTCCTTCGCGATGCTGGTGATCGGCGGTTCCTACGGGATGCTGGTCTCGGCGCTGGCGCTGGCGGGGCTCGGTTTTGGCTTCCTGCGCGCGGGGCTCTCGGCGGGAGCGTCGCTATCGGTGTCGCTCAAGGATCAGGGCGCTGTGGCGGGGCTTATCGGCTCCACGGCGGCGACGGGGCATATTCTCAATCCCGCCATCGGCATCCCGCTCTTCTGGATGCTGCATTCGGCACCCTTCATGCTCGGCATGGTGCTGATGGTCATCATCCTCTGTTTTGCGATTTTCCATCCAGTGTTGAAGAACCTTCGCAGCACCGATGCGAATATCGCCGATGACGAGGAAGAAGAAATCGGGCTGCACTAGGACGGATCGCGGCCGCGCGTCAGCGATGTGCCGTAGACGAGAAGGATAGCGCCGGCCGCCGCCGCCATGACCCAGATGAAATATGCCGGGTCGTAATGCGAGCCGAAATTCGGAAACATGAAGAAAGCGACATTGCTCATCGCGTGGAAGATCGCGGCGATGAAGACGCTGCGCCGGCCGTTCACATAGAACCAGACGGTGACGATCCGCAGCAGCATGGTGACGCCGCAATGCCACGCGACCCATGTAGCGCCACGCCCGGTCTGGAAGTAGGGAATGAGGTGCCAGAGCGTCCAGATGGCGCCGAGGAGGAGCGCGGCGGCAAGCGCGCTCCAGCGCATGGTCATGCGGTCGAAAGCGTAGCCCTGCCAGCCGAGTTCCTCGCCAAGCGCGGCGGCGAAGAACATCACGAAAAAGATGGGGAGCACGAGTATCGGGAGATGCGGTTCCGGAAGGGCGGCGCCCGTCAGCGTCATTGCGAGCCATGACAGGAAAAGGGCTGAGGGCATGAAGAGGGCGGCACCCGCGATCCAGCCCCAATGCGGGATGCGATCCCAGTCGAAGGACCGCTTGAGAAAGTCACGTGCGGCAGCGCCGCCATCATGCCGCCAGACGAGGTAGAGCGCGGCGATCGCGGGCGTGAGGGCCATGAGCGAGCTCACGGGAAGGTCGATCGGGATGTAATCCGAAAGACCGCTCGCTGCATGGCCGAGCAGCCAGAAGGGCGCAGAAAGGGCGAAGGTGAGTGCAAAGAAGGGAAGAAGTGCAGGATGCGATTTTCTCACCGGCAATATCCTTCCGTTGGATTCTAGCGCCCGGTCACATAGCCCATCAGGTTCACCACATGGACGATCATCAGGATTGCGACCATGAGGGAGAGAAAAATCAGCGGCGTTGTCGGCAACAGCCGGATGCGGCCGATTTCCGTCGGCCGCTTCTCGAGCCAGACAAGAAGCCCCGTGCAGGCGATGCTCGCCGCAAGAAGGACGAGCGTCAACTCGAGGCTCACCCGAGTGCGCCTTCCGCTTGCCACTGCGCCATCAGCGCGCCGACGGCGGCTGCGAAAGCCTGGGGCTGGTCGAGCATGATATGGTGCTGCGCGCCGGGCACCGTGAAGACAGGCTTTTCCGGCGTCAGCGCACGCAGGAAGGTGATGGTCTTCGGGTCGTAATCCTTGCTTTCGAGGCCGAACATCACCGCGCCCTTGCAGGCGAGGTTCTTGTAGATTTCGGCATGGTCGTTGCCCATGCGCAGCCCGTTGAAAATCGAGGCGTCGAACTTCCAGGTCCAGCCCGTTTCCTCGAAGGTGCGCTTGCCGCGCGCCTCGCCCTTCGTCACTTCGCGCAGGCTGAGCGGGCCGATGTAATCGAGAATGAAGCCATTGGCGCAGGGCTGCAGCGGCGCAAGGCGGAAGCGCGATACGGCTTCGTCGAAGTTCTTGTAGATTTTCGTCGGGCGCCGTTCGGGATCGTTCAGAAACCACTCATGCGCATTATCGGCCGGGCGCACAGTGAAGTCGCACAGGATGAGGCCGCCGAGCCTGTCGCCGTAATGCTTGCCGGCGATCAGGGAGACGAAGCCGCCGAAGGAATGGCCGACGACGACGGGCTTCGGCCCGAGGCCGGCCGCCAGCGCCACCTCGCCGATCTCGCGGGCGAAAGTCTCGCGCGAATAGCCGATCCGCCAGCCGCTGTCGCCCATGCCGCCGAGATCCATCGAAGCGACGTTGTATTGTTCGGTCAGCAGCGGCGCGATGAAATGGAACCAGTGTGCATGGGCGCCATTGCCATGCACGAAGAGAAGACCTGGCCGAGTTGCGTCGTCATTTCCCCAGCGCAGGTAGTGAATGTCGTTGCCGTCGACATCAAGCGTCCGGCTCTCGTAAGGCGCGGCGAGCGCCTGCCGGAACCAGAGTGGCCGGTGCATGATGATGTCTTCATCCGGGATCGTGACTGGGCCGGATTCAGGCTGCCGTTTTACAGTGCCGCAGGTCGTGTTCATTGCTCTTGCTACTCGGTAAGGGTTCGAAACTCGATATCAGGTGGCGGGTAAAAGCGCCCGCAGAAGTGCACGCGCCGAAGCGGATTTGCCGAGTCGGGGGATCGATGCTATTCGCCGTCACTGCAAACCCCGTTCGTCATCAATGGCAACCTGCACCTCCGCGATCTGCAGCTTCGGCAACAGAATCTGGATTGTAGTGCCGCCCTTCTCGTTCTTTCGTCTCACGATCTCGCCGCCATATTGCCGCGAGAGGTTTTCGACAATCATTGAGCCTAGGCCAGTGCGCGCCTGCGATGCCTCGGCGCTATCGTCATAGCCGGTCCCGTCATCCTCGACCGCCAGAAATGGCGTGCCGTCCGGCTTGCGGATGAAGGATGCCTTGATCCTGCCGCCGTCACGACCGTGGAAGGCGTGCTTTATGGCGTTTGATACAAGCTCTCCGAGTAGGACTGCAAGCGTCGTGGCGTCGCGCGAGGAGACGATCATCGGTTCGAATTCGCTTTCGATGACTATTGCTGTGCCCTCAAGGGCTGTGTCGGCGAGGTCCATCGTCACGGCTTCGAGAAGGCCGTCCACGCGGGTGGACTGCAGGTCGTCGCCAAGCCGCAGGCGGCGTTGCGCCGTGCTGATCGTCTGGATGCGGCCGCGCGCCGTTTCGAGGGCAGAGCGGGCGGCACCGTCGTCGAGCTTGGCCTGCTGCATTCTCAGAAGCGAGGAGACCATTGCAAGATTGTTGCCGACGCGATGCGTCACTTCCCGCAGCAGCAATTCCACGCGGCCGCGCTCATATTCGGCGCGGTTTGCTTCCGCTTCGGCCATTTCCCGCGCCATTTCCAGTTCGCGGGTGCGGTCGCGGACGCGGGCTTCCAGTTCCTCGTTGAGCGCGAGAAGCTGGTCGCGCCGGCTTCTCATGCTGGCGAACTGACGCCTGGTCAGCTGCGCGGAGAGAATTGCAAGAACGAGGGCGGCAGCCAGCGCGCCGATGAGGGAGGCAGAAAGCCAGGTACGCGAAGCGATGGCGCGGGTTTCCCGGTCGCCATGCTTGGCGTACTCGGCGGCAAGTCCTGCCTCGACGATCTCGCGCACCTCGTCCATGAGGTCCTTGCCGCGGTTTTCGGCGACGATCGCCAGCGCCGCATCGAAGGCACCTTCGCGGCCAAGCGCAATGGTCGTGTCCGCCTCTTCCAGACGGCGCATGGCCGCCTTGCGCAACTGGTCGACGCGTACCGCCTGCTGCGAGTTCGGATCGACCAATGTTTCGAGGGATGACAGGCGCCGGGTTATTTGAAGGCGGCTTGCATTATAGGGTTCGAGATATTGCGTATCCTGCGTGAGCAGAAAGCCGCGCTGGCCGATCTCTGCATCCTGCAGGAGGAGGAGTACCTTGCGGAACTCGGCGCGCACTTCGAGCGTATTGACCACGTCGTCGATATTCTGACGGGTGCGGTCCGACAGCAGCAGCGCAGACACGGCTGCGCCAAGCAGCATCGCAAAGCCGAGCGCCATGACGATGGCATTCGCCTTGCGCATATTGTCCGTCTCTGCGAGCTCGCCGTTGAAAAACCGTATCAAATTACTCAACTTTCCGATTGAGCGGTCTTTCTCCGCTCCTGGCTGCCCCGGCCCGGAAGCGGGCACCATAACAAAGGTGAAACTCGATATGTACCTTCATAAAACCCCGGTTTCGGGGCCGAGCAGGCTGTTGACAGGCAAGGGTCTGGCGCTTAGGTTCCGCGCCAATTCAAGGGCGTTCCGGCATCGGGCCGGAAGCGGCGCGCGAGTATTGCGCGAGGCTGCTTGCCCCCGATCCGAGGTTGAGCCATGAAAATCCGTAACTCCTTGAGATCGCTCCGGAATCGGCACCGGGACAACCGTCTCGTCCGCCGCAAGGGGCGCGTCTACATCATCAACAAGACCAACCGCCGCTTCAAGGCCCGTCAGGGCTGAGGCGCGGTCCGGGCGCTCCCGTGTGCGCCTGGGTGAAATTCGAGGCCACCCGCTCCCCGCGGGTGGCCTTTTTCTTTTGGGGCATATTGCAATTGGTGTGGCCAGAATGGCGTCATGGCCCCGATCGAGGTTTGCAAACGTGGGGCCGGGCACGGTTAATATGCCGCATTGGCGGCGGCCATCCGGTCGGTCCGGCACTCAGGCGATGGAGGCGATGCAGGCGATGACCGGCAGGTTCATGATCTATGGGGCGACGGGCTATACAGGCAAGCTCGTGGCGCGGTCTGCCAAGGCGCAGGGGCTCAACCCGCTGCTTGCCGGCCGCAACGAAGCACGGCTCAAATCCATCGCCGCCCAGCATGGCTTCGAATATCAGGCGATTTCGCTCGATGACCGCGAGGCGCTCGATGCCGGGCTTGCCCAGGTCGATACGGTGCTGCATATCGCAGGACCGTTTTCGAAGACTTCGAAACCGATGGTCGATGCCTGCATCCGCACCGGCACCCACTATCTCGACATCACGGGCGAAATCGATGTCTTCGAAGCCTGTGCGGCGCGCAGTGCCGAAGCGGAGAAGGCAGGCGTCATGCTGATGCCGGGCGTCGGCTTCGACGTGGTGCCGAGCGATTGTCTTGCCGCGCATATGAAGGCTCGGATGCCGGATGCGCGCGAACTCGTGCTCGGCATTTCCGGGCTAGGGCAGATGTCGCATGGCACGGCGAAGACCGGTGTCGAAAGCATCGGCAAGGGTACGCGGGTGCGCCGCGAGGGCCGCATTGTCTCCGCGCGGAAGACGCCGATGCGGGAGATCGATTTCGGCAAGGGGCTCAAGTCCGCCATTGCGATCGGCTGGGGTGATGTCTCGACTGCGTGGCATTCGACGAAGATTCCCGACATCACGGTCTATTTCGAAAGCAATCCCCAATTCGAGCAGATGGCGAAGATGGGTGCGCTCACGCGCTGGTTCCTGAGCCTCGGTTTCATGCAGCGCGCCTTGAAGAAGCGGATCGAGCAGCAGCCCGAAGGGCCGACCGACGCCGAACGCGCGCAGGGCTATTCGGTGCTTTATGGTGAGGCGACGGGGCCGAATGGCGAGGTCGTGCGCTCGCTTCTGCGGACGCCGGAAGGCTATACGCTGACCGCCATGACGGGGCTCGAGATCGTCCGCCGAGTGCTGGCTGGCGAGGCAAAGCCCGGCTTCCAGACGCCGTCGCTCGTTTTCGGACCCGATTTCATCACCGAATTCGAGGGCTGCGCGCGGCAGGATCTGAACAGCTGAGGCCGCCGGACCCGCTCGCGGGCTTTGTGCCGCTGCGCTTCGCGCCCTATCATCGGGGCATGAGCCTTCGCATCCTCTTTGCCCTTGCGCTTCTCCTGCCGCTTTCATCGCCCGGCGCCGTCATGGCGGCGCAGGCGCCGGATGCGGCAAGCGAGGCCACGCCGTCATTGCCGCAGGACAAGGCAAAGGCGCGCGAGGCGGTTCTCGAACGCTTGCTTGAAGAACTGTCGAAAGCAGAGACCGAAGAAAAAGGCCGCGCCGTCGAGCGCGCCGTACAGAGCGTCTGGCTCAATTCGGGCAGCCCCAGTATCGACCTTCTGACGCAGCGCGGGCTTGAAGCGCTGGGGGACGACGATCTCGACCGCGCCTATTTCTATTTCGACGAGGTAGTAACGCTGGCGCCGGATTTTGCCGAAGGCTGGCACCGGCGCGCCGCCATTCACTATCTCCGGGAGGACTATTCGGCGGCACTGCGCGATCTCGAGCAGACGCTGCGCCTCGAACCGCGCCATTACGAGGCGCTGGCCGGGCTCGGCGTCATTCTGGAGGATCTGGGCGACCGCAAGGGCGCGCTTGAGGCCTATCGCCGGGCGCTCGCGCTCAATCCCTGGCTCGTGAATGGCAAGGAGCGGATCGAGCCGCTCGAACTTGAAGTCGAGGGCAGGGGGATCTGACGCCTGAACCGGAAGGGCTTTCTGCCCGTACCGGATATATGCGCTTTGGAGCCGGTTTCATGGCATTGGTTGTTTTCATCGCCCTTCTTCTCGCGGGGCTCTTTCTTTTTTCGGCCTGGACGGCATGGCGCACATCGGCGCTGTTTCCGCCATCGGGCGAATTCGTCGATCTCGATGGCGAGTTCGAGGGGCTGCGCCTGCATTTCGTGTCGCGCGGGGAAGCGCGCGATGGCGTTGCACCTGTGGTGCTCATTCACGGGGCGAGCGGCAATCTGAGAGACATGGAAGAAAGTCTCGTACCGGTGCTTGCGGCGGAAACCCGGGTCGTCGCCTTCGACCGGCCGGGGCATGGCTGGAGCGGGCGCGGGCGCCATCCCGATATGTCAAATCCGGCCGTGCAGGCGCGCGCGATCCGCGCGGCGGCGGCGAAGCTCGGTATCGAAAGGCCGGTCGTGCTCGGCCATAGCTGGGGCGCGTCGGTTGCGGCGGCCTGGGCGCTCGATGCGCCGGAATCCCTGGCGGGCCTCCTGCCGCTCGCGGGCGCGCTCTATCCCTGGCCGGGCGGCGTTGCCTGGTATCATTCGGTGGTGCGGACACCGCTTGCCGGCGCCGTTTTTCTTCGTACTCTGACGGTTCCGGGCGGCAAGCTGCTCGCGGAAAAAGGCGTTGCCGGAAATTTCCATCCGAACCCGGCGCCCGATGCCTATGCCGACAGGATCGGGCTGGACCTTCTCTTCCGGCCATCGCATTTCCGCGCGAACAGCGAGGACACGTCGAACCTGAAGCCGCATCTCGCGCGGCAGAGTGCGCGTTATAGCGAGATTTCGGTGCCTGTCATCGTCGTTACCGGCAATGCGGACTACACCGTCTCGCCGAAGATCCATTCCTATGCGTTCCACAATGCGGTCGCGGGTTCGGAGCTCGTGAAGCTCAAAAGCACGGGCCACATGCCGCATCATGCACGGCGCGAGATCGTGGTGGATGCGCTTCTGCGTCTCGCGCGCGGCGAGCGCCCGCGGGCCGGTCAGGTGACGGTCCATGAAGACGGACGCGTGGAGTTTGCGCCTGCCGCCTAGGCCCTATAGCGCGTCCTTCCGGCCGACAAAGGCGACGCGCAGCATGTTGGTTGCGCCCGGCGTACCGAGGGGCACACCCGCCGTCACCACAATGCGCTGGCCGGGCTGGGCGAAGCCTTCCTGAAAGGCGATGCGGCAGGCGCGGTCCGACAGGTCCTCGAGGTCCTTCGCATCTTCCGTCAATACGCAATGCAGGCCCCAGACGAGGGCAAGGCGGCGCGCAGTCGCATGAACCGGCGTCAGCGCGACGATGGGGAAGAGCGGGCGTTCGCGCGCGGCGCGCAGCCCCGTCGAGCCTGAATTCGTCCAGCAGACGATGGCAGCGGCATTCAGCGTGTCGGCAACGGAATGGGCAGCCGCCGAAATTGCGTCTGCACCGGTCGCTTCCGGCTCGGCGTGTTGCGCATAGATGATGCCGGGATAGGTCGGGTCGCTTTCGACCGATTGCGCGATGCGGTTCATCATGTTCACCGCCTCGACCGGATATTGCCCGGCGGCGGATTCGGCCGATAGCATGATCGCGTCCGCGCCTTCAAAGACGGCGGTGGCGACGTCGGATACTTCGGCGCGGGTCGGTGTCGGCGCGGAGATCATGCTTTCGAGCATCTGCGTTGCCACGACGACGGGCTTGCCGGAACGCCGTGCGGCGCGGGTCATCCGCTTCTGCCAGCCCGGCACCTGCTCAAGCGGCAGTTCGACGCCGAGGTCGCCACGCGCCACCATGATTGCATCGGCGATTTCGATGATCTCGTCCAGATGGGCGAGCGCCTGCGGCTTTTCGATCTTGGCGAGAACGGCCGCGCGGCCGCGCGCGATCTTGCGCACTTCGGCAATGTCGTCAGGCCGCTGCACGAAGGAAAGCGCGATCCAGTCAACGCCGAGATCGAGCGCCGCGTCGAGATCGCTGCGATCCTTCTCGGTCAGCGCCGCGAGTGGCAGCATGGTATCGGGCAGGCTGATGCCCTTCCGGCTCATCAGCTTGCCGCCCACCATCACTTCGGTGTCGATATGGTCCTGGCCCTTGCCTTTCACGGTGAGGCGGAGCTTGCCATCGTCGAGCAGCAGCGACTGGCCGGCACTCACGGCATCGAAGATCGCGGGATGCGGAAGGAAGGCGCGGGTGGCGTCGCCCGGCTTCTTCGATGTATCGAGGCGGAAGCGGTTGCCTTCCTTGAGGACCGTGCCTTCCTTTACCTCGCCGATGCGCAGCTTCGGGCCCTGCAGGTCGACCAGAATGCCGATCGGCCGTTCAACGGTCTTTTCCACTTCGCGCACCATGGTATGGACGCGCTTCAGCCCCTTGTGGTCGAGATGGCTCATGTTGAGGCGGAACACATCCGCGCCCCCATCGAAGAGCTTGCGGATCATCTCCGACGTGTCGGAGGCGGGGCCCAGCGTGGCGATGATCTTGACGTTGCGGCGGCGGTTCAAGGTGAGGTTCCTTAAGAGTTTTCGGTAAGCGAATCGGGGGTGCCAACCAGTATGACCCGGAAATCGTTGACGTTGGTGTAACTCGGTCCGGTCTTCACGAGATCGCCAATCTCGCCGAAGAAGGTGCCGGAATCGTGGCGCTCCAACATGTCCTTCGGATCGAGCCCCCGTTCCATCGCACGCTTCAATGTATCCGGCGTGACGATGGCGCCTGCAGGGTCGCCGGATGCACCCGAGCCGCCGTCGATCCCGTCCGTATCGGCTGCGAGCGCCCAGATGCCGTCGGCACCGCCGAGCGCGATGGCAAGTGCCAGTGCATATTCCTGATTGGGGCCGCCCTTTACCTTTGCCGGATCTACACCGCTTTCGCGGAAAGTCACCGCCGCTTCACCGCCCGAAATGATGGCGGCGCATTTGCCCTCGGCGCGTGCTTTCAGCGCGCGGGCGGCATGGGCTTCGGCAAGCGACCGCGCTTCGCCTTCCAGCGCATCGCCGAGCGCCACCGGATCATAGCCGGCCTCCCGGGCAAGCGCGGCGGCTGCGCCGAGCGAGGCGCTGCCGCTTGCCACAAGCTGATATTGCGCATGAGCGAAGATTTCATCGCCAGGCTTCGGCGTTTCGGGAAGGGCTGCGATCCGTTCGCGCAGATCGGCGGGAATGGACGGCGCCAGCGAATCGAGCACCGCCATCACTCGCGCCTTCGATGTCGTGTCGGGTACTGTCGGGCCGGAGGCGATGGTGGTCGGGTTGTCGCCTGCAACATCCGATATGGCGAGCGTGACGGAGCGCGCGGGATGGAGCATCGCAGCGAGCCTGCCGCCCTTGATGCGCGAAATGTGCTTGCGAACGGCGTTGATATCGCCGATCGGCTTGCCGGATGCGAGGAGTGCGCGCGTGAGAAGGATTTCGTCGGCAAGCGTCAACCCCGGCAAAGGCTGAACGGTGAGCGCCGAGCCGCCACCCGAAAGCAGCACCAGCGCAAGGTCTTCCGGGCCCGTCCATTCGGCCATGCGCAGCAGCCGCTTCGATGCCGCTTCGCCAGCCGCATCGGGGATCGGATGGCCGCCTTCTAGCACTTCGACATGGCGCGTCGAGCGGGCATGGCCATAGCGCGTCAGGGCCAATCCTTCGACATGGGTGCCGGGGTAACGCGCGTCGTACCAGTCTTCCGCCGCGGCAGCCATGGCGGCGGCCGCCTTGCCGATGGCGAAGATCACGAGGCGGCCTTCGCCGGGTGCAGGCGGTACGGGCAGGTGCGGCGGCAGGCAATGTTCGGGCAGGGCAGCCCGGACGGCCGCGTCGTAGAGGCGTTTCAACAGCACCCTGGTTTCCCGGTCGTCCTCTGCCATGCCTCAGGTATAGTGCGCCCATGCATGAACCGCCACACCCAGTCTCTGCTTCGCTCGCGCCTTTCGAGATCGTCAATCCGGGGGGCAAGCCCGATTTTCTGGTCGTCTGCGACCATGCCTCGAATGCGCTGCCGCCCGGCTATGGCACGCTCGGCCTCGCTGAAGCCGAGTTCGAGCGTCATATTGCCTGGGATATCGGCGCGGCCGGCGTAGCCCGCGAGCTCGCGGCGGAGCTCGATTGCCCGGCGGTGCTGGCGCGCTTCTCGCGGCTCCTCATCGACCTCAATCGCGGCGAGGACGACCCGACTATCGTGATGAAGCTGTCGGACGGTGCGATCATTCCCGGCAATCGCGATGTCGATGCGTTTCGCGACGCGGGCGAGTTCCGCCATCGCATCGAGACCTTCCATGCGCCTTATCATGCAGCCATCGTGTCGGCGATCGAGCGGGCACGGGCAGGCGGCGCCGTACCCGTCATCGTCTCGCTCCACAGTTTCACGCCGCGCTGGCGGAGCTTCGTGCGGCCCTGGGAAACGGGGCTGCTCTGGGACAGGGACGACCGCCTTGTCGGTTCGCTGATGGAGGCTTTCGCTGCGGAAGGCTTCACGGTGGGCGACAATGAGCCCTATACGGGCCGGCTCAGGAACGATTGCATGTACCGTCATGCAACCATTCACGGGCTGCCGCATATTCTCATCGAGATCAGGCAGGATCTGATCGGAACGGAAGCAGGACAGCGAGAATGGGCGGCGCGGTATGCGCGGCATCTGCGGTTCGCGGCGTCGCGGGCAGGCGTGCGCGAGGTTCGGCATTTCGGCTCGCATACCGATCCCTCGCTCCCCATATCGGATTGAAGAACGAGAGGAGGAACTCATGGACAAGGCATTGCAGACCGAACTCGAAGCGGCAGCCTTCCGGCGGCTCGTGTCGCATTTGCAGGCGCGCAAGGATGTTCAGAACATCGACCTGATGATCCTTGCCGGCTTCTGCCGCAACTGCCTTGCCGACTGGTATGCGGAGGCGGCCGGGGAAAAGGGCATCTCCATCCCGAAGGACGAGGCGCGCGAATTCATCTATGGCGAGCCTTTTGCCGCGTGGAAGAAGAAATATCAGCCGGATGCGACGCCCGAGCAGCATGCGGCTTTCGAGGCGGCGCAGAAAAAGGGGCATGGCTGAACGGTGATTTCATCCACCGTTCATCCACATCTCTATCCACAGCTTTCTTGCCCCGGCATATTGCCGCGGCGCGCGCCTCTCTCTATCGTCGCGCCCCTCACGGCAATTTGTATCAGTGGAGCGGCATCATGGCGGACGGCAATACGCCTTCGAATAACGGCGGTGTCGCACAGGACCAGCTTCGGTCCATCGTCGAGCGCATCGAGCGTCTCGAGGAAGAAAAGGCGGCCATCGCCAACGACATCAAGGAAGTCTATGCCGAGGCAAAGGGTAACGGCTTCGACACCAAGACGCTGCGTCAGGTGATCCGCCTGCGCAAGCAGGACAAGGCCGAGCGCCAGGAACAGGAAGCGATCCTCGATCTCTACATGTCCGCGCTCGGCATGGTCTGAGGCGGCCCGAACTTTCCTCTCGCTCCTGTCTCCGAATAGGTCATATTATTATATGTGAGCTGTGGGGTTGCGCCTTGAGTTAGGGTGCGCCGGGGTAAGGGAGTTGCGCGTGAGGGAGGATGATCCCGCCACGCAGGGCGATAGCCTCGCAAACAATGCCGGCACGACAGGCGAAGCACCTTCCTCGCGTATCGGGGAGGCGGTGGATGCTGTCTATGGCTATGCGGCGGGCCGCTACAACTGGGAAGACCTGATCGACTTCCTCGCCCATCTCGACCATGACAGCGAAACGGGCCTTGCCGGTGCGGATGAACTCGTCTCCTTACTTGGCGCGCATCTGCGCCGCGCGGACGAGCTAGCGACGCGGCTCCATGCGGGATCGTCCGATCCGGGCTATGCGCTTGTGCTGCTGGACAGGCAGCGCCGCGTAATCGCATCGAATGATGGCGGGCGTGATTTTTTCGGCGCCGTTTGCGGGCCGCTCGGGCGGGGTCAAGGGCTAGCCTTTGGCAAAGCCGAAGACGAGACGGCTTTCGCCGATGCGCTGGCGGATCTCGCGAAGAAGAGCGCGGCGCCGATCCTTGTGCGCTTTTCGGGCAGCGATGGCTCCCAGCCTTGCTATCTCGTGCGCGGCGATGCGCTTTCTCCGACCATGCTGCATGCAGCGGAGCTTGAGTCCGGCGAAGCGCCGCCCTTCTGCGCGCTGGTCGCCGCGCCGCCCGACGTGGGCGACGACACGCCCGATGTTCTCCGCAAGATGCTTGGGCTCACGCCTGCCGAAGCGCGGCTCACGGCGCGGCTCCGCTTCGGCCAGACGCTCAAGGAAGCGGCGGAAGAACTCGGTATCTCCGTCAATACGGCGCGCAATCAGCTCAAATCCGTTTTCGAGAAACTTGGCGTCAATCGTCAGGCCGATCTTGTGCGCCATCTGGCAGAGCTTGCTACTCTCGCCGCGAGCATGCAGGCCGCGCCCTCAGGTGCGCGCGGAACAGTGACGGTTACCGAACGGCGCAGGATCGCATTGCCGGACGGGCGATCCATCGCGCTGCGCGAGTTTGGCAGGCCGGGCGGATTTCCAGTTTTCATTCTGCATCCGCTTGTGCAGTCGAGCCTGATGCGGCCGCAGGAGGCGCGCATTGCGGGCGAATGCGGCATCCGTCTCGTCAGCATCGAGCGACCAGGTATCGGCCTGTCGACGCATCATCCCGATGGCAACTACGCATCCTTTGCGGCAGACCTTGCCGCCGTTGCCGATGCGCTCGGCATTACCCGTTTCGCCATTCTCGGCTGGGCATCGGGCGCGCCTTACGCGCTGACCGCGGCGTCCATTCTTGCAGACCGCGTGACGCGGCTGGCGCTTGTCACGCCGCGTCTCGGCTTTCGCTCCGATCTCGAACCCACGACGCAGGCGCGACGGTTCTTCGGCGGGCTCCGCCGGCATCCCTGGCTCTTCGAGGCGGTCTTCTCGATCATGCGTACGAAACGCTCGCGCCGTTTCTTCCGGCCGATGATCCGCAACTTCCTTGAAAATTCAGAGCCAGACCGTCTTCTCTTCGAGAACGATAGGGTGCTTCTCGATTGTCTGTCCGACAGTCTTGTCGAAGCGATCGACGTAACCCACCGGGGCATCGTGGCGGAACTCAACTTCTATTCGAAGGATGCACCGCTGGAAACATCCGGCATCGCGCGGCCGATCCTCGTCTGGCATGGCGCGGAAGACGAGATGAACAGCGCCGAGGATGTGCGGCGCATGCTTGAGGGCATTCCCGTCGAGGAATTTCATGTCGCAAATGACCAAGGGCATATGGTGCTTTTCGGGCATTTCCGCGACATCCTCGCGCGCCTTGTCAATGATCATCATTAATACTGAAACGTAACGGGTTTCAGCTTTGCGGCTTTCCTCCTAAAGTGGGCTCGCCGGGGCGGGGGTGCGCCGGCAGCTTCCACATTCTGCAATCGCGTTTTGGGGCGGTAGCCTGTCCGGGTCGGTTATGGTCGATGGTGAAAATATCGCGGACGCCGAGACGTCCTTGCCACGGCCCGACCTCGCCATGGCGCTCGATGCGATCTATGCCTATGCAACCGATCCCGACAATTGGGAGGAAATGACCTCCCTTCTGGCGCATCTCGATACCGAGGGCGACAGGGAGGGCATGCGCACCGTCATCGAAGGTGTACGCCAACATCTTGCCCGGGCGGAAATGCTCGCGCAGCGGTTGCACGAAGCACCGGGAAGCGGCGAGCCGTCCCTGAGCTTCTGTCACATGGTTGTCGCACGCGACATGCGCATTGCGGAAATTTCGGCGGCAGCGGCGGAAATGCTTGCACCCTATTGCGCGCCGCTTGCGGCGGGCAAGCGCCTTTCCTTCACCGATCCAGAAAATGCAGCCCGGTTTCGTGCGATTGCCTCGTCGATCGAAAAGGAAATGACCGGCGATGGCCCGTCGCTGCTTCGGCTTGTTTCGGAGGAAGGCGAAGAGGCGGTATTCGGCTATGTCGTCGCCGAGGCGCGGATGCCGGATGCGCTGCGCCGCCGTCTCGGTTTTGCGCAGCCCGCGCCGGATGGCGCCATCGTTTTCGTTGCACCCGATCGTGAGGCGGCAACCGACGAAGCGCATATGTATCGAGAGACGTTCGGCCTGACGCCCGCCGAAGCGCGGCTCTCGGCGCGGCTGAAGGATGGGCTCTCGCTCAGGGGCGCGGCGGAAGAACTTGGCATCTCGATTAATACGGCGCGCAACCAGATCAAGAGCGTGTTCGAGAAGCTGGGCGTCAACCGGCAAAGCGATCTCATCCGCCACCTCACCGAATTGTCGCAACTCGCGGCCTATATTCAGGTGAACAAAACCGGCGCTGCGACAGACCTACAGGGTAATTCGGGCAAGCCATATCCCGTGCAGCTTGAATTCATCGACCTTGCCGATGGCAGGCGCATCGCCTATCGAGAATTTGGGCGTGCGGGCGGAAAGCCCGTCCTCATGTTGCGCAGCGCGCTTGCAAGTTCGTTGATCCGGCGGCGGGAAATGGTGTCTGTGGCCCAGCGCGATATCCGGCTTGTCGTCGTGGAGCGTCCTGGATGTGGACAGTCCTCCGCCGATCCCAACATGACTTATGCCAGCTTTGCGCAAGACCTGGAAGTTGTCGTCGATGCGCTGAAGCTCGACGATTTCGTGCTGGCGGCCAATTCTTCCAGTGTGCCGCTTGCGCTGTCGGCTGCACTTCGCTTCGGGCCGCGCGTTCGACGTATAATGCTCACCACGGCGCGTTTCGAGCCGCCGATGCCGCGCAAGGGCCGGCCCGGCATGGTCAATTACTTCTTCAGCAATCTGCGCCGCCACCCCTGGCTGCTCGATTCCACACTCGCCATTCTCCGCGCAAAGATGTCGCGGCCCTTCATGCGGTCGCTGGTTTTCCATTTCTTTGAAAAGTCGCCGGCGGATTTCGCCATGCTGGAGAGCGACCCGGAACTGGTGGAATCGCTGATCGACGAGACGATGGATTCGGTGGGCTGGTCCGTTCATGGTCTGG
Source organism: Parvibaculum sp. (assembly GCF_046297875.1). Taxonomy (GTDB): domain Bacteria; phylum Pseudomonadota; class Alphaproteobacteria; order Parvibaculales; family Parvibaculaceae; genus Parvibaculum. The sequence continues at coordinate 1,641,079 of NZ_JBKBHD010000001.1, forward strand.
TTCATGAATCCCAGCTCATGATGCGGGAGACGCCCGCCGATTTCTCCGGCGTCGATGTGCCGGTGACGATCTGGCATGGCGAGGCGGATGGCGTGATCCCGCTTGAGGAAATGAAAGCACAGCTTGCCCGCACCGGGCTCAAGGCCGCGGAAATCCGCACCTTCACCGGCCTCGGTCATCTCTTCCTCGACCGGGTCCGCGACGAATTCTACGACGCGCTTCTTGAATGAATTCGCTGCCCCGGGCGGCGGGCTTTGGTCCATTTGCACTATTCAGGCGCTTCGGGGGCGGGCGTAGGACTCTCTGCCAGAAGGCCCGGCATGGGGTGCCGGGGCCGATCCAGAGGGCTCATTCAATGAACATCAGATCCACGGGCGCCATACTGGCCGCCGCACTCATTCTTGCCGGATGTCAGACGACCGGCGCCGGAACGCAGGCCGCAATGGCGGGCGCGGGCGCCATGGCGGCACCGGCGGCCTATGCGCCGATCCAGTCGTCCCAGCCGAATGACGGGACGAAGAGCTGCGATGAATTGCTCGCCGAAATTTCGGAAATGGAGCAGGTGGCGGCCGCCTCTGCGCAGTCTGAATCGAATGCTGCGGTCACGGATGCCGGTATCGGTATCGCACAGTCTCTCGGCATGCATTTCGGCGGCGGCAGCGGCATGCTCGCCGCCTATCAGGCGAGCGGCACCGCCTCGCAGCTCACTCAGCAGCAGCGCGAACAGGCGAAGCAGCGCGCCCAGCAAGCGGAAGTCCGCCGTCAGGTTCTGAGCGGTATCTATCAGGGCAAGGGCTGCGCGGCCTGAGGCCCTGTTCCCCCGGCGCGGCGTCCGGGCCGCGCCGGGGACCTGCCTTTCCGAAACTCTATTTGCAGTCTCAGGCGTCGACCCGGACGCACACCCCTAGATTGCGAATGGAGCCCGGGGGAGCCTTCACCGGCTCCCCCGTTCTTCGTTGCGGCAGGCGCGGCAATGCGTCCCGCGCTTGCATCTCTCCGTCCCGTGCTAGTCTCTCCGCTTCAAGTACAAGAACGGGGAGAGCGTGTGCGATGAAGCCGATGAATGCGGAAACGGTGGTGCTGGAAGAGGCAAGGCCCATTGAGGAGGAGCTTGCGGCCCGGCTCATCTATGACACCGGCTCCTATGTCTTCGACTGCCTCTATAACCGCGATTTCGACGCCTTCCTGAAAATCACCTCGCATCTCTGGCAGCAGGATGTGGGCGCTTTCTCGCACCGCCATGCGAAGGCGGCCACCTATCAGGGTGGGCTTGCCGGCATTGCACTGGGCTTTCCGCAGTCGCTCTATGCACAGGAATTCGGCACCGGCATGGCGACGATGGCCGAGATGGGGAGCCCGGAGCTTCTCGCACATCTGCCTTCCGTTGCCGGCCATATCCCCTGGCTCTTCCCGGAAGTGCCGGAGGATGCGTGGTATCTGCTGTTCCTCTCCGCCCACCCGCAGGCGCGAGGGCAAGGGATTGGCGAAAAGCTGCTTCTCGACTGTTTCGACCGGGCGCGAAAGGCGGGCTGCGTCTCGCTTCATCTCGATGTCGCCGCGGTGAACCCGGCGGTCCGCTTCTATGAGCGGATGGGGCTCGAAAGGCTTGCAGAGACCACGATCCCGAAAATCGTCGCCTCGCATGGTGTCCCGCCGCATATCCGGATGGTGAAATATCTGGTCGATTGAGGCTCCGGCTTGCATCGGCGGCGGCGCTCGCCTATCTCGGACGGCAGTTTCCGCCATTCAGGGGCCGCCGCTTCATGACCGCCGCCGATATTGCTCCTGCCTCGTTCCGTGGCCGCCTGATGGCCATTGTCGAGGCGCCGCTATTTCAGCATTTCGTCACCGCCGTCATTCTCGTCAATGCGGTGACGCTGGGGCTCGAGACGTCGGGCACGGCGATGGAGGCTGCGGGTCCGCTTCTCATCGCGCTCGACCGGATTGCACTCACGATCTTCGTGATCGAACTCACGATGAAGATGGCGGCCTATCGGCTGCGCTTCTTCCGCGACGGCTGGAACATCTTCGATTTCATCATCGTGGCGATCGCGCTGGTGCCGTCGGCGGGACCGCTCTCGGTGCTGCGCGCATTGCGCATCCTGCGCGTACTCAGGCTTCTCTCGGTGGTGCCATCGCTGCGCAAGGTTGTCGCATCGCTGATCGGCGCGCTGCCCGGCATGGGCTCGATCATTGCGGTGCTCTTCCTTGTCTTCTATGTCGGCGCCGTGCTCTCGACCAAACTTTTTGGCGCGAGCTTCCCGGACTGGTTCGGCACGATCGGCGGCTCGATGTATACGCTCTTCCAGATCATGACGCTGGAAAGCTGGTCGATGGGCATCGTGCGGCCGGTGCTCGAAGTCTATCCCTACGCTTGGATATTCTTCGTGCCCTTCATCGTGCTTACGAGCTTCATGGTGCTCAACCTCTTCATTGCCATCATCGTCAATTCGATGCAGGCGCTGCATGAGGAAGAGCACAACCGCGCGCAGGACGAGCGGGAAGAACGCGCCCGCGAGGAGCGCGCCGAGATCGAGCGCCGCGCCCATGCCGAGCGCGAGGCGACGGCAGAAGACGTCCGTGCCATGCGGGCGGAGCTTGCCGAAGTGAAGCGGCTTCTCGAAGAACGGCTGCGCTGACCGTCGCGCCCGGGCGGGGCTTTCCGGGCAATGCGCGAAACCCGGTTTCAGGCCGTTTCGATGTCCATGGCCATGCCGCGCGCAACTGCAGGCCGTGCGCCGATATCGGCGAGCCAGCGACGGATATTTGTTCCCTTGCCTGCAATTTCCGGGCGCGCTTTCACGACACCGTCGAATGCGACCTTCATCCAGGGGTAGGTTGCGATATCGGCTATGGAATATTCGCCCGCGAGATATTCCCGCGTCGAGAGCTCCCGGTCGGTCAGCGCGACAAGGCGCGCCGCCTCGCCCGAATAGCGTTCGATGGCATAGGGGAGCTTTTCCGACGCTACATTGGCGAAGTGGTTGGCCTGACCGAACATCGGACCGATATTCGCGACCTGCCAGAAAAGCCAGCTCATGCAGGCGGCGCGTGCCTGCGCGCCGTGCGGCAGGAACCGGCCGGACTTCATTGCCAGATACTCCAGGATCGCGCCCGACTCGAAGACGGTAACCGGCCCGCCCTCGCCTGCATGATCGACAATGGCGGGGATTTTCGCGTTCGGATTGACGCGGTTGAAGGCCGCGCTGAATTGCTCGCCCTGGCCGATATCAACCATGATCGAACGGTAGTCGAGGCCGCATTCCTCAAGCATGATTGCGATCTTGCGGCCGTTCGGTGTTCGGGCGGTGTAAAGGTCGATCATGAGGCGTGGCTCCTGAAATCGGCTGTTGAATCGGCACCGGGTGCCGGTTGTGGGGCGGGCGGACCCTTGCGCTTCTGCGTTGTCCGGTTTATATAACGGTAATTCTGGTTATTTAGTCAAAGGAAAAGTGATGAGTTGCTCCGGGGACGCCCCGCTTGCAAGCCTGAACGAGACCTGTTTCTGCCTGCCGCTGGAGCATGCTGCTCTGGAAGCGGCGGCAGCGGCTCGGCTCGGGCAGGATGCGGCGGCGGAGGCCGGCAAGGTGCTGGACGGGTTGTCGGCGGGGCAGCCGCTGTTCCTGTCGTCGTCCCTCAAGCGCGATCTCTTCGCGCGCATCGCCGCTGTCGGCGCGACACAGACGGCACTCGCGGAAAAGCGCGCGCTTGCTTCCGGCGCGGCCTTCGACCGGGAGGCGCTTCTCGCCGGCGCGACGTTCAACAGCTACGACTTTCATTTGTCTGCCGAGGGGCCAAAGCTCATCGAGGTGAACACCAATGCAGGCGGCGCTTTCCTGCAACCGATCTTTCTCGAGGCAGTGACGCCCGTAGTGGCGCAAGGCGCGGGCTTCGAACCGGAGGAAATTCTCATCGACGCCTTTGCACGGCTTGCACCCGGCCGCGCGCTGCGGCGCCTCGCCATAGTCGATGAAAACCCGCAAGGCCAGCCGCTTTACCTCGACATGCAGCTTGCTGCCGCCGCGATCGAGCGGCGCGGCATTGCCGTCGATGTTATCGATAGAGATTCACTCTGCCGCGAGCGCGGCAGGCTTACCGGGCCGAACGGCCCCATCGACATGGTTTATAACCGGCTTGTCGACTTCCTATTCGCCGAACCCGCAAACGCCGTGCTGCGCGATGCCTGGGCAGCGGGCGAGGTCGCCGTCGCGCCGAACCCGGATGTGTATCGCGCTTTCGCCTGCAAGCATATTCTTGCAGTGCTGAGCGACCCGGATGCTGTTGAAGAGCTTGCCGCGAGGGCACATGCCGATGCGGCGCTGGTGCTCGACACCGTGCCGAAGACGGAGATCATCGACGCTGCAAATGCGGAGCGGTTGTGGGCGGCGCGGGATCACTATGTCTTCAAGCCGGCCGATGGCTACGGGTCGCGCGGGGTTTATCGCGGCGACAAGGTTACGCGCAAGAAATGGAGCGAGATTGCCGCGCAATCCTATCTCGCGCAGCGCTTTGCAGCGCCGTCGCACCGTGTTTTGCGGCTGGCGGGTGGACTTGCGGTGCAGAAGGCGGATATTCGCGTCTGGACGCATGGCCTCAAGCCTGTCTTTGCTGCTGCGAGGCTCTACGGCGGACAGGTTACCGGATTTCGGGGTGAAGGAGCGGGATTCGCCCCCATTCTCTGGATCGACAATTCGTGCCGTGAGGCGGGCTGCGGCGAAGCGGCCTGCAGGGCAGCGGAAAGTGAGGCGATGTCATGAACGCGCGCAAGGCAATGAAACTTGTATCGCCCGCGCTCGACAGGACGGCGGCATGCCTTGAGGCCCTCGGCCAGCCGGTCAGGCTTGCCGTCTACCGCACCGTTGTGCGGGCCGGGCCCGAAGGCCGCTCCGTCGGCGAGTTGCAAGAGGCGATCGACATTCCGCGTTCCACGCTGTCGTTTCATCTGCGGCGGTTGATCGAAGTCGGCCTCGTTGTGCAGAAGCGGCAGGGAACGACGCTGATCTGCCATGCGGATTATGGCGTCATGGACGAAGCACTCGGATTTCTACTGCGTGAATGCTGCGCAGACCGCCGCTCGCTCGGATCGAAACTCTGAAATCCGGTCTGGAGATTATGCATGTGGTCTTCTTTGGCTCTAAATAACGATAAAACTGGAAATATGGAGATAAGGAAATGAGTGTTCTCGTTCGCCGGATGACCGATGCGGCCATCGGTTTCGACCGCGTGGTGCTGGCCTTTCTCGCCGTTGCCGCGATTATTGCGCTTGCCGTGCCGGCGCAGCTTCCCGCAAGCCTTGCATTCACATTTGCAAGTCTCGTCGAGATCGCGCCCTTTCTTGTCCTTTCCGTTTTCCTTGCGGGCTTTGCCAAGGCGAGTGGCATGGACAATCTTGTCGCCCGCGTCTTCACCGGTGCGACACCGCAGATGATCGTCGTGGCGGCACTCTTCGGCGCACTTTCGCCGTTCTGCTCCTGCGGCGTGATCCCGATCATTGCGGCGCTGCTTGCGATGGGCGTGTCGCTGCCGGCGGTGATGGCCTTCTGGCTTGCCTCGCCTGTCATGGATCCCTCCATGTTTGTGCTGACTTCCGGCATTCTCGGACCGGACTTTGCGCTCTACAAAACTTTCGCTGCCATCTCTCTCGGTATCATGGGTGGCCTTGCGACATGGGGAGTGCAGGCGGCGGGCGGCTTTGGCGAAATCCTGCGCCCTGGTGTAGGTGATGGCGGCTGCGGCGGCGGTGTGGTGCGTGCACCCCAGCCAGTCGCCTGGCGTTTCTGGGATGATGCGGAACGGCGCGAGAAGTTTCGTGCCTCGTCGCTCGATATCGCGCTCTTTCTCGGCAAGTGGCTCGCGCTGGCCTTCCTGCTGGAAAGCCTGCTGATTGCATGGCTGCCTGCGGAAACCGTCATCCGCTTTGTCGGCATGGATGGTTTCCTCTCGATTGCGATGGCTACGATGGTCGGAGTGCCAGCCTATCTCAACGGATATGCGGCGTTGCCACTGGTCGCAGGTTTCATCGACCAGGGCATGGCACCGGGTGCAGGAATGGCCTTCCTGCTCGCAGGCGGCGTCACCAGCCTGCCGGCGGCGATGGCTGTCTTCGCCTTGGTGCGCCTGCCGGTCTTTGCGCTTTACCTCTCTGTTTCCCTTGCCGGTTCGTTCCTGCTCGGTCTCGGCTTCACGATGGCCGGATGATCGGTGTGAATGCGGTGGTGCCGTCATCGTGACGATGGCTCTGCCGCTTTCCGCCGGGCTGAACGCTCATCCAGTTGGGGCGCGGCAAACAGCAGCCCCAAAATAATTGCCACTCGCGGCCATATTGCCGACGATGGGTCTGTCCTGACACGAGGGAATGGAGCAGCGGCCAAAGGCGGCGCGGGAGGAGGATTTCATGTGCATGGCGCTTTCGTCCATCCTGAGTGCCCGTGCTGGCCTTCTCTCCCGTCTTTTCGCCATGGTATTTCCACTCATTGCCGCAATGCCGGCGCTTGCCGACGGTCCCTTTCCCGTAGCCGTGGAGCCGCGCGAGACATTCCGGCAGGATATTTTCTACCGCTTTCTCTGGCGCAGTCCCTTCGAGCGCGATCTCGTCTTCTTCAAGGCAGGGGATGACGGCGAAGAAGAAACCATCGCGCATTATCCGCTCGATGGCTGCGGGCTCATGGGCCCCGGCACGGGCCATTTTCCTTTTCTGGACGGGATCGGCGAAGCGCCTGTTGTCGCGCTTGTCTGCGAGGAGATGGACAATCGCCAGGTGCTTTTCATCTTCGCGCCCCATGACGATCCGCAGCGCCGCGTTTTCGGCGTCGAAAGCGTGGGGCCGCTTTTCGTCTCGGTCGCGCCGGGCGGTATCGCGGTCACTTACCGGGAGCCGGATGCGCCGGCGAATTTCACGACCCGCTTCTGGGAGCCCTTTCCGTCGTCCTTCGGCAGCAATGCCTTCCGCGAGGCGCGCGATGCGGCGCTCGGCAAGCATTTCACCGCCGAAGGGACGCTGCCTGCCGGGCTCGATCCCGCGCATTACCGCATCGCGCATGACCCGGATATGCCGCTGCGCCTCGGCCCTGCGGAAGACGCGCCCTGGTTCGGGCGCGTCGGCGCCTCGATTCTCGTCCATGTCCGAGGGGACGAACGGGCGGAGGCGCCGCACTGGGAAGTCGATGGCTGGCTGCGCGTCTGCCTTGTGGCGGGCGGTTGCGGATATGTGCCCGCCGATGCGGTGACGCGGCCTGCCGCTTCAGCCCGGTAGCGGCAGGAAGGCCGTTGCGATTGCGAAATAGATGATGACGCCGGCCGCATCCGCGATTGAGGTAACGAGCGGCGCGCTCGCCGTCGCCGGGTCGAGATTGAAGCGCGTCAGCACGAAGGGCAGCGTCATGCCGATCAGGCTGCCGACGATGACGATGATCACCATGGCGCTTGCCACCACCAGTGCAATCTCCGGTCCGCCGCGCACCACGCCAATGAAGGACACGGCAGCCGCCATGGAGAGACCGAGCATTGCCGCCACCAGCGCCTCGCGGCCGAGCATCTGCCCCCAATCACCCATCCGCACATCGCCCGTCGCCAGGGCACGCACCATCAGCGTTGCCGATTGCGAACCCGCATTGCCGCCGGAATCGATCAGCAGCGGCAGGAAGAAGACGAGCGCTACATAGGCCGCGATCGTATCCTCGAAGGCGGCGATGCCCGCGCCGGAGAAGATGTTGCCGAAGACGAGCACCACCAGCCAGACGATGCGGGCGCGATAGAGCAGGAAAATGCCGGCATCGCGCACATTGGCGGCAAGCGGCGACACGGTGCCTACGCGGTGGAAGTCTTCCGTCGCCTCTTCCTGGATGACGTCCATCGCGTCGTCATGCGTGACGATACCGACGATCCGTTTCTGATCGTCCACGACGGGCAGGGCGATCACGTCGTAGCGTGCGATCTGCCGGGCCGCATGTTCCTGATCGTCATGCACGGAGATCGCATGCGTGTTGCGGTCCATAATGTCGCCAACCATCGCGCGCGCCGGGGCAAGGATCAGATCCTGCAGGCGCACGGCGCCGATCAGCTTGCGTTCTGCATCCGTCACATAGGCGCGATAGATCGTTTCCTTGTCCGGCGCTTCGAGGCGCAGTTTCTCGATCGCTTCGGCGGCGCTTAGACGTTCCGGCAGCGTCGCATAGTCCGACGTCATGATGGCGCCGGCCGTCCCGTCCTCGTAAGCGGCGAGGCGGCGGATATCCTCCCGCTCGGCCTGAGCGAGCGCAGGCAGCAGGGCTTCGGCCTGTTCATCCGACAATTCGTTGAACATGTCGGCGCGCTCGTCCGCGTTCATTTCCGTGACGATGCGGGCGAGTTTTGCCCGCGGCGCGGCATAGGCGAGGCTCGTCTGAGTGGCGTGATCGAGATAGCCAAAGGTTTCCGCCTGCTGCGCCAGAGGCAGAAGTTCCAGCGCCCCCCATGCGGCATGAGCGTTCTTGCGGGCGATCACCGCAAGTGCGCCGGCGATGTCGGCAGGATGTTCATTTGCAAAAAGGGAGGCCGCCGCGATGGCTTCGCCGCGTTCAATCAGGTTCGATATGGAATTCGCGAGGGGCGAGTTGGTCATGGTCTGTCTCCATCGGCGCCTCATGGCGCGTGAGACAGACGCGAGGCTTTTTCAGCCTGCGCAGCTCAGCCGCAATCCGGGCGCGGTTGCAACGGTGGAACGTGAGGAGGGCGCGGTCGCGCCGCATCTACTTCCCGGGTCGCTGTCCATGTCATCCTCCTTTCTCGCATTCGTTGTGGCTGTGATGAGGAGAATTAGTCGTCTTGCGCGCCGCCGGTCAAGCGGAATCGGATTTCGCCTGAAGTTGCTGGACCCGCCTGGCCGTCAGGGCTGCAGCCAGCGGAAGGCGCGGGCAATATAGGCGCGGCCGTTGACCATGACCGGCGTACCATGCGCCATCAGTACTTTTTCAGTTGGCCAGGTGAGGATGCGCGCGATGCCTTCGCGCGCGGCGGCACGGTCGCGGAAGGCGAGGCGGAATTTGCGGGGCACGGCGGGTTCGGCTTCGCGCATCAGGTCCAGCTTTGCAACAAGCGCGCGCCAGCCGGTGAACCAGCCTTTCGGAAATTGCTGCAGGAGGTCGGTGAAGATCGCGGTGCCGCTCTTCACGTGGAAGAACACGGCTTCCGTGGTGATGGAATTGCCGCGCATGATCGCCTGCTCGATCTCACCTGCCCAATCCGCAAGCGGCGTATCACCAAGCTCCGCATCGAAGGCGATATGTGGTGCCGTTTCAGCCAGGCGGGGTGCGGCATAGGACTTTGCGGCGGGGAAGGCGTGCTGCCATTCGGGCATTGCCATGTGGTGAAGGCTATTCGGCGCGACGAGATGATGAACGGGGCCTATCGCTTCCACCTCCGCCTTCATCGCCGGATCGAGCGCGACGGGCGACCAGATGAAAAGCCCGCCATCGGCAAGCCGGATCACCGCCATGCGCGTCGGGAAGCGGAAGCCGGCTATGCCCGTCACGGCAGGACCGTCGGCGAGCCAGATATCGGGGCCGAAGGGCATGAGCGTCGTCATTCCGTTTTCTCTTCCATGCGTTCGATCAGGCGGCGAAGCCCCTTTGCCATGCGCGCCATGTCAGGGCCCGGAAAGGCTTCGTCGATGATCGCATTGATCTCCGCGAATGCCGCGCCCATCGCGTCGAGCGCCTTTACGCCCTTTTTCGTCGCTGCGAGGTTCCACGCACGGCCGTCCACTTCCGAGCGCGTCCGCGTGATGTAGCCCGCCTTCAACAGCCGCTCGGTCATGGCGCCGACTGCGCTTTCGCGCTGCTTCAGCCGCGTGGCGATTTCGCGCTGTGTCACCGGGCCCTCGGCGCGGACAATTGCCATCATCGCGGTCTGCGCGGTGGTGAGGCCGCCCGCATCGACAAGCGCCGCATCCGCCCTGGTTTTCAGCCGGTGAGCGGCCATCTGCAGCAAAAAGAAAATGCGTTCGTCCTTCGCGCTCATGTTCTCCGCCATGTCCTCTCTGATGGGGTTTGTTGACAGGCCGCCTCATTCCCAGATACTACACTAGTGTAGTAATGTCATCCAGTGTCCCCGGAGAGGAAAATGAGCGAAACCGCCGTGAAAATCGAAGGCGTCATCGATGCCTGGGCGCAGATCACCACGCCGCGCATGGCGGCGCAGCCCTGGCTTGCAACGCTTCTGCGCTGGACGGGGCAGGAGGGCGAGCCGCTGGTGCCGAGCGTAGAGAGCACGGTTGGTGCGATGGACAAGGCGGGGGTCGCGCTCTCGCTCGTCTCCGCCTGGTATGGGCCGCAAGGGCCGCTCATCACGAATGAGGAAGTCGCGGCGCAGATCGAAGATGCGCCAACGCGGTTTCGCGGCCTTGCGAGCGCCGATATACGCAATCCTGTGGAAGCCGTGCGCGAGATCCGACGCTGGGTGGATGGCGAGCGTTTTGTTGGTGTACGGATCGTCCCCTGGCTCTGGGATCTGCCGCCCAACGACCGGCGCTATTACCCGCTATATGCCGCTTGTGTGGAGCTCGGCGTGCCGCTCTGCACGCAGATCGGCCATACGGGACCGCTTCTGCGCTCGGAGACAGGCCGCCTCATTCCCTATCTCGAGGATGTGCTGCTCGATTTCCCGGAGCTTGTTGTCGTGGGCGGCCATGTCGGCTTTCCCTGGATCGACGAACTCCTGACCATGACGATCAAGTTCCGCAATTTCCATGTGGACACATCGGCCTATGCCGTTCACCGCCTGCCGCCCGCCTTCGTCGACTATATGAAGGGTCCGGGCGCTTCCCGCGTCATGTTCGGTACCAACTGGCCCATGCTCTCGCCCGCGAAGTGTCTCGCGCGTCTTGGCGATCTCGGCCTGACGGAGGCGCAACGCGAGGCATTTCTCTCCGGCAATGCGAGGCGCGTGTTCGGTTTGCGACAGGTGGCGTAAAAACAAAAGCGGTGCGGGATTGCTCCCGCACCGCTTTTTCCCCTCAGCGCCCCAAACGGGGTGATGATTGTTCTCAACCTTCGCGCACTTCAAGGCCCAGGTCGCGCACCTTGCGGTAGAGCGTCGAGCGGCCGATGCCGAGGCGGCGGGCGACTTCCGTCATGTGGCCCTTGTACTTGTCGATGGCGAGGCGGATCATTTCCGCTTCGATATCTTCAAGCTTCCTGACATTGCCCGCTTCGTCGGTGATCGCGATACCGTCCGAGAAATTCGAGCGGGCGAAATCGGCGAGCGTGTGGGTCTGCATGGCCGGCTGCGGTGCCGCATAGGCCGCGGGCGCGGCGATATGGCCATCCGTCATTTGCCGCGCAGGCCTCGGCATCGCCGCATCCGCGTAGCCTTCGACGAGGCTTGCAATCTGCGGGAAGTCGGAGACCTGCAGCATTTCACCGTCGCAGAGAACGATGGCGCGGAAGATCGTGTTTTCGATCTGGCGCACATTGCCCGGCCATTCATAGGTGCAGAGCATGGCGAGCGCGTCGTGCGAGATGCCGACCACGGGCTTGCCTTCTTCTGCCGCGAGGCGGCGGATGAAATGCGCGACGAGATCGGGGATGTCCTCCTGGCGCTCGCGCAGCGGCGGCACATGGATTGGGAAGACATTGAGTCGGTAATAGAGGTCTTCGCGGAAGCGGCCCTCCTTCACCATCTGCAGCATGTCGCGGTTGGTCGCAGAGATCAGGCGGATATCGACCTTGACGGGTTTTTTCGAGCCGACCGGGTCCACTTCGCCTTCCTGAAGCGCGCGCAGGAGCTTGACCTGGATGTCGAGCGGCAATTCGCCGATCTCGTCGAGGAAGAGAGTGCCGCCATTGGCTTCCTGGAACTTGCCGGCATGCTTGTCGGCGGCGCCGGTGAAGGCGCCTTTCTCGTGGCCGAAGAGAATGCTCTCGACGAGATTTTCCGGGATTGCGCCGCAGTTCACGGTGATGAAGGGTTTGCCGGAGCGTTCGCCCTCGCCCTGGATGGCGGCGGCGATGATTTCCTTGCCGACACCCGACTCGCCTTCGATGAGGATCGGGATGTTCGACTGGGCGGCGCGCTTGCCGAGCCGGATCACCTGTTCCATCGCGCGGGAAGGCGCGATGATGTCGGCGAAGGTGAGGCGGCCGGTCTTGCGCTTTTGCAGGCGCGAGATTTCGCCGGTCAGCGCGTTCACCTTGAGCGCGTTGCGCATTGAGACGTGGAGACGTTCGGGGCTCACCGGCTTCACCACGAAGTCGGAGGCGCCTTCGCGCATCACGTTCACCACCGTCTCGATGCCGCCGTGAGCGGTCAGAACGATGACGGGGAGATTGGGCTTTTGCGGATGGACGCGCTTCAGCACTTCCATACCGTCGATGCCGGGCATGACAAGGTCGAGCACGACGAGGGAGATTTCGGCGCCGGAGGGCCCATCGAGATAGGCCAGCGCCGCCTCGCCGCTTTCCACGGGGATTGCGCGGTAGCCGTCACGGTTAACGACTTCCTCCAGAATCCGCCTCTGGGCGGGGTCGTCATCCACAATCAGAATGGCCTGGGTCATCTGGTCCTCGGTGCATCATGCCGGGAAGGGGTGGCGGATACCTAGTGCCTCAGGTCCGCCGTTTGGCCCATATTGGGCCGCATTGGTAAAAGGCCCCTTAATCCCGAGACCGATAATTTCCATTTAGTGACGCAAGCTGGCACAGTTGGAAGGGCTGGCAAGGTATTTCCCAGAAAGGTGCAAATTGTGCCTATTTCGAGGCGATTCCCTCTGGCAACAGTGTTGCGGACATGTGACGCATTCGCCAGAACTTACCCCCTGGTTCCAATAGAGGTTGATGGTTTCTGCGGTTCCATGCGATTAGATTGATCTTATGAGGGCTTACCGGTGGGGTCCGGGCCACCCGTCGTATTGTCGGGGGGCAGAGCGAAATAACGACGGAGATTGGGATGAAAATGATATCCCGGCTTATAGCGTTGGGTTCTTTCCTTGTGCTGGCTGGTTGCGGCACTTGGACCGCTGAATCGTACCTGCATCAAGACATTCAGGGCGATTCTTTCAACGCGTGCCTGGCTCGCGAATATCAGGACAGGGCGACTTCGGAAGCCTATGTCGACTGCAACTGGGTGGATACCGCCGCACTCGTCGCGAAGGGCCGTGCGGCCGCCGCTGGCGAAACGGTTCTTCCCTGGGATCCTTCCACGAAGGGTGTCCTCTCGAGCGATCTGCCTGAACTGCAGGACGCCCGTGCGAAGCTGATGGCTGCCCTCGACAATGGTGGTCGCACGGGTGACCGTGCCTGCGCTTGCGCCAAGGCGCAGCGTTACTATGACGGCTGGGTCGAACAGGCGAGCGACAACAAGCTCGGCGTGAACGGCTCCTATTTCGGCGGTGAAGGCGGCCCGGTGCAGCCGGAACGCGTTGAAGCCGAAAAGGCCGCTTTCTACGAAGCCCTGGTTGCTTGCGCCGAGGCGCCTGCCGTGGGTCCGTGGACCATCTATTTCGGTTTCGACAAGTACAACCTGACGCCGGAAGCGCAGTCGGTGATCGATCAGATCGTCGCCGAGACGACCGGCCCGCTCTCGGTTGTCGGTCACACCGATACGTCGGGCAGCAGCGCCTATAACCAGGCACTCGGCCAGCGCCGTGCGAACTCCGTGTCCAATGCGCTCACCGCGCAGGGCAAGGAACTCTGCAGCGCCGTGTCGCGTGGCGAAACGGATCTCGCCGTCCAGACGGGTGACGGTGTCCGTGAGCCGCTCAACCGCCGTGCGGTTGTCTCGGGCTGCTAATCAGCTCCGAGGTTCCAAGGATCGGGGCCCCTGCCGCAAGGCTGGGGCCCTTTTCCGTTTCAGGAGCGCTGGCGACCGTTGAATGAGGGCGGCTGCCGGGCGATATAGGTTGCAGAGCCATTTCGCCGGAGTTCCGCCCATGCCGCCGCTTTCAGACCGATCCCCAGTCCGCTCTCCCGCCGCCGCGGCCACGGCGCCGGATTCCGATCTCGGCGATCTGCCTGTCTGGAACCTGGCCGATCTCTACGAGGCGCCCGATTCGCCCGCCGTTGCGGATGATCTTGCGGCGGCTGCTGAAGACGGCATTGCTTTCAACAAGCACTACAAAGGCCAGATCGCCGCCCTTGCTTCCGCGCCGGAAGGGGGCAAGGAACTCGCCGGGGCGATTGCTGCCTATGAAGCGATCGAAGACAGGCTTGGCCGTCTCATGTCCTATGCCGGGCTCCTCTATGCAAAGGACAACACGAACCCGGCGCATGCGAAATTCTATGGCGATATGCAGGCGCGGGTGACGGCGATCTCCACCGATCTCCTGTTCTTTCCGCTGGAGCTCAACCGCGTCGCGGACGAGGCGCTCGAAGCGGCGCTGAAGGAGCCCGCGCTCGCTCACTATGCGCCCTGGCTGCGCGATCTGCGTGCCATGCGGCCATATCAACTTTCTGATGAGATCGAGACGCTGTTACATGAGAAGAGCATCACGGGCCATGCAGCGTGGAACCGGCTCTTCGATGAGACGATGGCGCGGCTGAATTTCGAAGTTGGTGGTGAGGCGCTGCCGTTCGAGGCGGCGCTGCACCGGCTGTCGGAGAAGGACCGCGCAAAGCGGGAGGAGGCCGCGCATGCGCTCGCACGGACCTTCAAGGCAAATCTTCCACTCTTCACGCTGGTCACCAATACGCTCGCCAAGGACAAGGAAATCGAGGATCGCAAGCGCGGTTTCGAGGATATTGCGCAGTCACGGCACATTGCCAATCGCGTCGAACCCGAAGTCGTGGCGGCGCTGACGGAATCCGTGCGCCGGGCCTATCCTGATCTTTCGCATCGCTACTATGCGATGAAGGCGAAATGGCTCGGGCTCGATCGCCTCGAATACTGGGACCGCAACGCGCCATTGCCGACATCGGACGACCGGGTCATTCCCTGGGGGCAGGCGCGCGATATCGTGCTCGACGCCTATCGCGGTTTCACGCCGGCGATGGCGGAAATTGCGGGCCGGTTTTTCGAGCGGGGATGGATCGATGCGCCGATCCGGCCGGGCAAGGCAAATGGAGCCTTTGCGCATCCAACCGTTCCGAGCGCACACCCTTACGTGCTGGTGAACTATCAGGGCAAGACGCGCGATGTGATGACGCTCGCACATGAGCTTGGACATGGCGTTCATCAGGTGCTCGCCGCGAAGCAGGGTGCACTCATGGCCGACACGCCGCTGACGCTTGCCGAAACGGCCAGCGTCTTCGGCGAGATGCTGACTTTCCGCAAGCTGCTCGCGCAGGCGCCGGACAAGGCGCGGCGCAAGGCCATGCTCGCTTCCAAAGTCGAGGACATGATCAACACCGTCGTGCGCCAGACCGCGTTCTACACTTTCGAGCGGCGTGTTCATTCGGCGCGTCGCGAGGGCGAGCTGACGTCGGACGATATCGGCCGCATCTGGCTCGATGTGCAGGGCGAGAGCCTTGGACCTGCCATTCATCTCGCTGAGGGCTATGAGACTTACTGGTGCTATATCTCGCACTTCATCCACGCGCCCTTCTATGTCTATGCCTATGCTTTCGGCGATTGCCTCGTGAATTCGCTTTATGCGGTCTACGAGAATTCGCAGGAGGGTTTCGCGGAACGCTATTTCGAGATGCTTTCGGCGGGGGGTACGCTGCGTCACAAGGAACTGCTTGCGCCTTTCGGGCTCGATGCGAGCGATCCCGCCTTCTGGGACAAGGGGCTCTCGCTCATCAGCCACTTCATCGACGAACTCGAGGCGATGGAATGAGCGACGAGCCGCCAGCCCGCGGCGCGGACGGGCCCGACCGGGAAGCCAACCGGCTCGGCCGCCGGGTGCGGCGCTATGCGCAGGTCGGTGCCGGCGTCGGCGGCATAGCGGCGCGGGCCGCAGCGACGCGGCTTTTCGGTCTCGATCAAGCGGATGCGAAGACGGCGCGTGAACTGAAGGCGGCGCTGGGCGGCCTCAAGGGGCCGATCATGAAGGTCGCGCAGATGCTGGCCACCATCCCGGACGCCGTGCCCGCCGAATTTGCGGCGGAGCTGTCGGAACTTCAATCGTCTGCGCCGCCGATGGGCTGGCCCTTCGTGAAGCGGCGGATGCGCGCCGAATTCGGCCCCGGCTGGGAAAAGCGTTTTGCATCATTTGAAAGGGAAGCGGCTGCGGCCGCTTCGCTCGGCCAGGTTCATCGCGCCACCTCGCTTGATGGCGAAGCGCTTGCCGTGAAGCTGCAATATCCCGACATGCAGTCCGCGGTCGATGCCGATCTGAAGCAGCTTGGCATGATCTTTTCCATTCACCGGCGGATGGACCGTGCGATCGACACGCGCGAAATCCATGCCGAGATTGGCGAAAGGCTGCGCGAGGAACTCGATTACCAGCGCGAAGCGGCGCATATGCGCCTCTATGCGGATATTTTTCGCGACGATGCGCGCATTGCCGTGCCGCGTGTTTTCGACGATCTGAGCACGAAGCGGCTACTCACCATGAACTGGCTCGATGGCATACCCATTCTTTCCTTCCGGGATCATTCTCTCGATGAGCGCAACAGGATCGCGGAGACGATGTTTGCCGCCTGGTGGACACCATTCTCGAGCTTGGGCGTCATTCACGGCGATCCGCATCTCGGCAACTACTCGGTGCGGGACGATCTCGGGATCAATCTTCTCGACTATGGGTGCATCCGAATCTTCCCGCCGTCTTTCGTGAATGGTGTCGTCGAGCTTTACCGGGCGCTTGAAACGGACGACCGCGACCGCGCGGCCGCAGCCTATGAGAACTGGGGCTTCGGTACTCTCTCGAACGAACTGGTCGATGTGCTCAATGTCTGGGCGCGATTCATCTATGCACCCATGCTGGACAACCGGGTGCGTTCGGTTGCGGACGGCATCAGCCCCGGCGAATATGGCCGCAAGGAAGCCTTTGGCGTGCACAAGCGGCTCAGGGAGCTTGGGCCCGTCACGCCGCCGCGCGAATTCGTGTTCATGGATCGGGCGGCGATCGGCCTCGGTTCGGTTTTCCTGCATCTCGGAGCCGAACTCAACTTCCATCGGTTGTTCAACGAAGCCATCGAGGGCTTCGACGCCGTGGAACTCGACAAGCGCCAGAAGGCCGCGCTAAAGAAGGCGGGCGTGCCGCCCGTTTCCTGAGCGGCCTTGTTCCCTTGTCTCTTGCGTTTTGCGGAGTGCGGCATGACCGACGATCTCCTCGAAGAAAATACCTTCGCGCTGCCCGATGGCTATCAGCCGCTCAACTGGTTCAGCGGTTTCGGGCGCCAGATAGGCCCGCTCTACGAACGCATCGAAGCGGATGGCCGCTACACGCGCGCTTTCGTCGTGCAGGAGCATCACACGAATGGCATGGGCAATTGTCACGGCGGCATGCTGATGGCCTTTGCCGATATGGCATTCGGCCATGCGATCACCATGTCCGTGCATCGCTATTGGGTGACGGTCAGACTGCTGACCGATTTTCTTTCCGGCGCAAAGATCGGCGAGTGGATCGAGGGGACCGGCGAAGTTGTTGGCGCTGAAGACGACTTCTACACGGTGAAGGGCCGCATCTGGTGCGGTGACCGCATCATCATGTCCGGTACAGGCGTCTTCAAGGCGCTGGGTGAAAGACCTGCGAAATGAGCGATTTCGATCTTGCGCCGGGCGATGAGGAAGGCCCCTCGATCACCGCGCCGCCCGGCTGGTTCACGCGGGCCATTGCCATCGAACCCGAGAGCCGGTTCGTCGATGTAAACGGCGTGAAGGTTCACTATCTTCGCTGGGGCGACCGCGCGAAGCCTGGTCTTCTGCTGGTGCATGGCAATGGCGCGCATGCGCGCTGGTGGTCTTTCGTGGCTCCGTTTCTTGCGCGGGAATATTCCGTGGCGGCTATCGACATCACCGGCATGGGCGACTCTGGCTGGCACGAGAAATATTCGATCGAGGCATTTGCCGAGGAACAGATAGCGGTTTGCGAGGACGCGGGTTTCTTCGATTGCGAGGAACCGCCGATCATCGTGGGTCATTCTTTCGGTGGTTTCATCACCATTCTCACCGGTGCGCTTTATGGCGAGCGTCTTGCGGGCACCGTCATCGTCGACAGCCCAGTCAATCCGCCGGATCGCCCGGGCGGGCCGCCAGACCGCAAGTTCCGTCCGCACCGCATCTATCCGTCGCTTGAAGCGGCGATGGAGCGTTTCCGGCTTGCACCGCCGCAACCCTGCGAGAACCGATATATCGTCGACTACATTGCGCGGCATTCGCTGAAGCAGGTGGTCAACCCTGAAGGCGGGGAAGGCTGGACCTGGAAATTCGATCCTGCGATCTGGCAGCGTTTCAACATTGGCGACATGGGCGTGCGACTCGCGCAAACGCGATGCCGCATTGCGATCATGCGCGGCGAATTCTCCGTGCTGCTGCCAGCCGAAATCGGCGAGTATATGTTCAATCTGCTGGGCCGCGCCGCTCCCGTCATCGAGATTCCGCAGGCGCGGCATCATGTGATGCTCGACCAGCCACTGGCTTTCGTGGCGGCCCTGCGCGCGCTGCTGGCCGACTGGGACCACTCCGCACCGTCGCGCAAAATCCTCTCCGGCCCGCTGCCTTCACCTTTCGATAGCTGAAGGCGTCTTCGCATGACGCCTGCGTTGAACGGAATTGCACAGTGCTTGTAGGTATTTAGGGGAATCGAAGGGCGCGTGGCGCTTGCCGAGGGCGGTTCGTTTGCTATAGTCCGGCTCGCTCGAAACGAGCTTAACGCGAGGCACCTGGAGGCGAGACGAAATGGCTGGATTCGAGGAAGGCTGGGGCAAGGAGATGGACTCCAAGGAGCATCTCGGCACCTATGATGGTTTTCTGGTCGGGGCGAAGTGGGGCACGATCGCCGTCGTCGCCATCCTTTTCCTGATGGCGATCTTTCTTCTCTGATTTCCTGTGAATTGCTGGGCCTGATACCCCTTGAAATCAGGCTTCAACGCAGGATATTCGAATAATTCTTATTCTCATTCGGTGGGTGCGGTTCTCGCGGCCCCCCGGGGAACAGGCGACGTCCCATGAAACTAGCGATCCTCAAAGAGCGGCTCGAGGGGGAAACCCGGGTCGCGGCTTCGCCGGAAACGGTGAAGAAGCTTTCAGCGCTCGGGCTCAATGTCACCGTCGAGGCCGGCGCAGGCGCTTATGCCTCCTTCGCCGACCAGCTCTATTCGGAAGCCGGTGCGACCATCGCGCAGGGTGCGGCTGAAGCGCTGAAAGACGCCGATATCGTCTTCAAGGTGCGTGCGCCTTCCGACGAGGAAATCGGGCTGATGAAGAAAGGCGCGATGCTCGCTGCCATTCTGAACCCGTGGGACGACAAGGAACGGCTGCAGAAATATGCCGCCGCCGGCGTCAATACCTTTGCGATGGAATTCATGCCGCGCATCACGCGCGCGCAGTCGATGGACGTTCTGTCCTCGCAGTCGAACCTTGCGGGCTACAAGGCGGTCATCAATGCGGCGGCGGCCTTCACCCGCGCCATGCCGATGATGATGACGGCGGCAGGCACCATTGCGCCTGCCCGCGTCTTCGTGATGGGCGTCGGCGTTGCCGGCTTGCAGGCGATTGCGACCGCGAAGCGCCTCGGCGCCATCGTGTCGGCGACGGACGTGCGCTCGGCCACGAAGGAGCAGGTCGAAAGCCTCGGCGGCACCTTCGTCATGGTCGAATCGGAAGAAAGCGGCGATGCCGCCGGTGGCTATGCCAAGGAAATGTCGGAAGACTACAAGCGCCGTCAGGCTGCCCTCGTCGCCGAGCACATCAAGAAGCAGGACATCGTCATCACCACCGCGCTCATTCCGGGCCGTCCGGCGCCGGAACTCGTGAGCGAGGAAATGGTGAAGACCATGAAGCCGGGCTCGATCCTCGTCGATCTCGCGGTGGAGCGCGGCGGTAACTGCCCGCTGTCGGAAGCCGGCAAGCGTGTGCAGAAGCATGGCATCACGATCATCGGCGATCTCAATGTCGCAGCGCAGCTTGCGGTCGATTCGTCCGCGCTTTACGCAAAGAACCTTCTCAACTTCATCACCCCGCTGATCGACAAGGAAACCAAGGCCCTTGCGATCAACTGGGAAGACGAAATCATCACGGGCACCTGCCTGACCAGGGACGGTCAGGTGGTGCATCCGTCGCTCCGCGAAGGAGGCAACTGATGGAAGCGGCCGCTATCGATCCCTTTGTTTTCCGGCTCGCGATTTTCGTGCTCGCGATCTTCGTTGGCTACTACGTCGTCTGGAGCGTGACGCCGGCACTGCATACGCCGCTCATGTCGGTTACCAACGCCATTTCGTCGGTCATCATCGTCGGCGCGCTGATCGCCGTCGGTCTCGATCTCGCCCAGGCGGGCGCGGAGACCGGATGGGTTTCCAAGGGCTTCGGCTTCATCGCGGTGGTTCTTGCCTCGGTGAATATCTTCGGGGGCTTCCTGGTCACTCAGCGAATGCTCGCCATGTACAAGAAAAAGCAGCGCTGAGAGGGCCACACACATGTCAGCCAACATAGCGGCCATTCTCTACGTCGTATCGGCGGTGCTGTTCATTCTGGCGCTGCGCGGGCTCTCGTCGCCCGAAACGTCACGTCAGGGCAATATCTACGGCATGATCGGTATGACGATTGCGATCGTCACCACACTCACGCTGCTGCAGGCACAGAACACGCTCACCTGGGGCATGATTGTTGTCGGCCTCGCCATCGGCGGCGGCATCGGTGCGGTTATCGCCCGGCGCATCGCCATGACGCAGATGCCGCAGCTTGTCGCGGCCTTCCACTCGCTGGTCGGCCTTGCCGCTGTGTTCGTTGCCTGGTCTGCGTTCCTCGCGCCGGAGGCCTATGGCATCGGCGCTTTCCACGCGATCCATGCGGCAAACCTGATCGAAATGGGCATAGGTGTTGCCATCGGCGCGATCACCTTCTCGGGCTCGGTCATCGCCTTTGCAAAGCTCAACGGGAACATGTCGGGCGCACCGATCATGCTGCCTGGCCGCCACGTTATCAATGCGGCGATGGCGCTTGCCATTGTCGGCGGCATCGGCTGGCTCTGCTCGGACCCGTCGCGCCAGACGATCGAGCTCTTCCTCGCCATCACGATCCTCTCCTTCATCATAGGCTTCCTCATCATCATTCCGATCGGCGGCGCGGACATGCCCGTCGTCGTGTCGATGCTGAACTCCTATTCGGGGTGGGCGGCGGCCGGCATCGGCTTCACGCTCGGCAACCTCGCACTCATCATTGTGGGTGCGCTGGTCGGTTCGTCGGGCGCGATCCTCTCCTACATCATGTGCAAGGGGATGAACCGCTCCTTTATCAGCGTCATTCTCGGCGGCTTCGGTGCCGACACGTCGACGGCCGGCAGCGGCGTCGTGGAAACGCGGCCGGTAAAGCAGGGTTCTGCGGACGACGCAGCCTTCATCATGAAGAACGCCGGTTCCGTCATCATCGTGCCGGGCTATGGCATGGCGGTGGCGCAGGCGCAGCATACGCTTCGCGAGATGGCGGACCTCCTCAAGGAAGAAGGCGTGAAGGTTTCCTACGCCATTCATCCGGTCGCGGGCCGTATGCCCGGCCACATGAACGTGCTGCTCGCGGAAGCGAACGTGCCTTACGATGAAGTGTTCGAGCTGGAAGACATCAACAACCAGTTCGCCCAGGCCGACGTGGCCTTCGTCATCGGCGCCAATGACGTCACCAACCCCTCCGCCAAGACCGACCCGCAAAGCCCGATCTACGGTATGCCGGTGCTGGACGTGGAAAAGGCGAAGACCGTTCTCTTCATCAAGCGCGGCATGGGCTCCGGCTATGCGGGTGTCGAGAACGAGCTCTTCTTCCGCGATAACACCATGATGCTCTTCGGCGATGCGAAGAAGATGGTAGAGGAAATCGTCAAGAATCTCTGAGTGAAGTTCTCGCTGGACGAATTGGGCGGGCGGTGTTCAAAGTGAGCGCCGCCCGTTTTCATTGGGCGGCACCTGAGAGGGGGAAATGAAATGATCTGGATTGCTCGTGTCGCGGCCGCGCTGGTAGGTCTCTTTTCGCTCGCCATGGGCGTCATGGTGATCCTCTCGCCAGTGGAGGCGGGGGAGAGCCTTGGCATCGGCGCGCTGTCGCCGATCGGGCTCAACGCGCTTCGCGCTGACATCGGCGCCTTCTTCCTGGCAAGCGCGGCCGCAAGCGGGGCTGCGCTTTTCGGCGGTCGGCCGCACTGGATGCTGGGCGCCGCGGTGCTTTACGGGCTCGCGTTTCTTGGCCGCGTTTTCGGAGTGGTTGCCGATGGCGCGCCGGAAGGGATTGCGACGCCGCTCGTCGTCGAGTTCACGATGGTTGTGCTGTCGGTCTTTGCGGCGAAGAGGCTGGCGAAGGGCTGAAGCGGCGGCATCTGGACGAAGCTCGCGGGCGGTGGTCATGATGGCGCTGCCCGTTTTCCTTTCAGGGGAAGATCATGGATATCTATCACGGCTGGTTCGATCTCAAGCCCGGTGTCGGCGACCTAGAGTTTGTCGATGCCTTCGAGAAATACATGGAGCGGCTGGAGGCCGAAGGCGTCATCGAGGGATGGCGGCTCACACGCAAGAAGCTTGGCCTCGCGCCGTCCCATCTCGGTGAGTTTCACTTCATGATCGAGGTGACGGATCTCACCCAGCTCGATAGCGCCTTCAACTGGGTGGCGACACGGGCCGAGCCGGTCGAGACCGATCATTTCAACGTCAACTCGCTGGTTCACAATATCCAGTTCGCGCTCTACCGCGATTTCCCGGACCCCGTGCGCGAGCGCGGCGAGGAAAGGTTCTGAGGTGAGCATTGCGATTCGCGAAGCGCGGCCAGACGACAGGCCAACCCTCGTCCGGCTGATGGGTGCGCTGCACGACTTCGAATCCGCCTTCGAGGAAAACCGGGCTGGAGCCGAGGCCGCCGACAGCCATCTTGCCTCGGTGGAGAAATCGGTTGCTGAACTGGGTGGCGTCATTCTCGTCGCCGAGGCGGGCGGCGCGGTCGTGGGCTTCGTCGCCTATACATTCGAGGAAGATCCCGGCACCTTCGTCCGTCCCGAATATCGCCAGCATGCGCTTATCTGGGATATCTCGGTGGCAGAGGAAGCGCGGGGGCAGGGGATCGGACAGGCGCTGCTCCGCGCGGCCGAGGATGCGGCGAAGGCTGCCGGTATCCGCGAGATGCGGCTCTTTGTGCTGGAGGCCAATACGCGCGCCCGGCGCATTTATGAGGAATCGGGCTATCGCAATTACGAGCGCTTTCTCTCAAAGCGCATCTGACCCCCAGAAAAGCAAAACGCCCCCGGAAACCGGAGGCGCTTCAAAAACTTGTGTTCGCTGCGAAAGATTACTTCTTGGCGGCAACGCCGGATTCGCGCTGGGCGCGCTTGCGGGCGAGCTTGCGGGCGCGGCGGATCGCCTCGGCCTTTTCGCGGGCGCGCTTCTCGGAGGGCTTCTCGTAGAAGTTGCGCAGCTTCATTTCGCGGAACACGCCTTCGCGCTGAAGCTTCTTCTTCAGGGCTTTCATGGCCTGGTCGACGTTGTTATCGCGAACGAGTACCTGCACGGGCTGATCCTGCTTTTGGTTCAATAAGTTAGTCGCGGGCCCAGTTTCCCGGACCCGCGAGAGACGCCTATCTAGCAAAGGAATCGGGGCTTGTCCACCGTTCCGGGGCCTAATTTTCGGGGGTTTCCGGGTCTGCGCGGCCAAGTCCGGTTGCCGGAAACGGGGCCGGGCCTCATATTCCCCCTCATGGCCATACGCAAGATCGCCCGCATGGGCCACCCTATCCTTCAGGGGGTGGCAAAGCCCGTTCCGGACCCGACTGCCCCGGACGTGCAGGCGCTTGTCCGCGACATGATCGAAACCATGATCGACGCCAATGGGGCGGGGCTGGCCGCGCCGCAGGTCTATGAACCCTGGCGGATCGTGATCTTTCAGGCGCCGCCAGAGCGGTCCCCGGAAGAAGTGGACGAGGAGGAGGCCTTCGACCATACGGCGCCGCTGACCGTTCTCATCAACCCTGAGATCGAGTTCCTGACCACGGAAACCGAAAAGGGCTGGGAAGGCTGCCTCTCGGTGCCGGGGCTTCGCGGTGCCGTGCCGCGCGTGACGGCGCTCCGCTACCGGGGTCTGACCCATAAGGGCGAGACGATCGAGCGCGTGGCGCGCGGTTTTCATGCCCGTGTGGTTCAGCATGAATGCGATCATCTCGACGGCATTCTTTATCCGCAGCGGATGGACGATCTGTCGGAACTGATATTCGAGAGCGAGGCAAAGGCGTGGTTTGCCGCCCGCCAGCCCGCCGAGGAGACGGAAAATGGCTGAGACGAAGAAGGCGCGGCCCGGCACGGGCAAGGCAAAGAACGATCATCTCGAAGAAGCGCGCGCGCGCATTCTTGAGGCGGCGCTGCCCAACGTCGCCTTCGATGGCTGGACGCCGAAGCTGCTGCGCGATGCTGCGGCGCAGGCGGGCATTTCGGCGGGCGAAGCGCGGCTTGCCTTCCCCGGAGGTGTGCTCGATCTCGTCGAGTATTTCCTTGCCGACGGTGACCGCCGCATGGCTGAGGCGCTGGCGCATGAGAATGTCGCCGACATGAAAATCCGCGAACGCATCACGCTTGCGGTCCGTAAGCGGATCGAGGTGGATATTCACAGCCGCGAGGCGATGCGCCGCGCTATCACGCTTCTCGCGCTGCCGGCATCGGGCACACTCGGCGCGCGTACGCTCTATCGCACGGTGGATGCCATCTGGCGTGCCGTCGGCGACACCTCGACCGATTTCAATTTCTATACGAAGCGCGCGACGCTGGCCGGCGTCTTTTCCGCCGTCACGCTCTACTGGTTCGCCGACGACTCGGAAGATTTTGCGAAGACCTGGGCATTCCTCGATAACCGCATTGTGGATGTGATGCGTTTCGAGCGTGTGAAGGCAGGTGTGAAAGGGATTGCTGCGAAGCTGCCAGACCCCCTGTCCTTGCTTGGGCGTCTGCGGTACGGGCGTGGCTGAATTTCAGTCCGGTACGCCTGATCCGATATCGATCCAGACCATGTCGGTGATTTCGCTCGCAAAGACCGGCTTTTCGGAAGGTGCGCGGTATTCAAGCGCTTCTTCGCGGTCATGCACGCTGACGATACGCGGGCGCTGGCCTTCCGGTCCGTGCAGCGGCAGGTAGATACTCTGTACATAGGCGACGCGGCCAGTCACATATTCAGTAAGGTAGCGCACCTGCCAGCCGCAGGGGCGGCAGACTACTTCATGCATGTCGCGCGAACACTGACGGCGGTATGAGCCGTCAATATAGTCGAGAAGGTTCGTGCCGGTCGCGTCATAAGAGAGGCGTTCAGCAAGTCCGGTGCCTACGAGACGCTGGATGATCTCTTCAGCGCTATTCATGCTCAGCATCGCAATCTCGGGCAGGAGGTGACGCATGTCCATCGGATTGAAGTCGGAAGACTTGGGCATGCCGCGATGTTTCGGCAGGCGCGACCAATAGTTGAAGAGATCGCAATGCGTGCTGGTGCCGAGCAAAGGCTCTGTCGCGCGGCGGCCGGGGCTTGGCGCACATTCTGCCATCAGCGATGCGACATCTTCCGGCAGCGGCGTCGCATCCATCGTTCTGGCCGCTTCCCATGTCATGGGTGGCCCATTCCTTCCCTTTCGCGCGGTGCCTTGAGGCACTTCTGCGCGGTTGCAGATCCTCTCGGGATCAAGATTGGAAGGGGCAGGTTAAGAAGGTGTAACCGGTGGCCGCTTGCCGAGGGGATAAAGCCGCGTCACATGGCCCATCTTGCGGCCCGGGCGGGCTTCCGCCTTGCCATAGAGGTGGATCGCGGTGTCCGGTTCGCGGGAGAGGTGCTCCCAGGCGTTAACCTCGTCGCCGATGAGGTTTGTCATCACGGCATCGGAATGGCGGCGCGGGCTGCCAAGCGGCCAGCCGCAGACGGCGCGCATATGCTGCTCGAACTGGCTCACCGCGCAGGCATCCATCGTCCAGTGGCCGGAATTGTGAACGCGCGGCGCGATCTCGTTCACAAGCAGGCGGCGCTTGCTGCCCTGTTTTGGCAGCAGAAACATTTCGACACCCATCACACCCACATAGTCTAGCTCGTTCGCAATCCGCGCGGCGATGGCGCAGGCTTCATCGGCAATCGCCTTCGGCAACGCGGCGGGCGCGAGCGTGCGGTCGAGAATATGGTTCTTGTGGATGTTCTCGACGGGATCGTAAGCCGCCGTCTCACCGTCAAGGCCGCGTGCGACGATGACGGAAATCTCGCGCTCGAATTTCACGAAGCCTTCGAGGATAGCGGGCGCGCGGCCGATCTCGTCATACGCAGCGCGCGCTTCTTCGGGCGACATGATCTTCGCCTGGCCCTTGCCGTCATAGCCGAAGCGGCGCGTCTTCAATACGCTCGGGGTACCGATGCTTGAGACGGCATCCATGAGGCTCGCCTCGTCCGATACATCGGCGAAAGGCGCAGTGAGGATGCCATGCGCCTGCATGAAGTGCTTTTCGACGATGCGGTCCTGCGCCGTTGCAAGCGCGACCGGGCCGGGGCGGACGATCCCGTGTTCGGAGAGGATACGCGCCGTTTCGGCGGGCACGTTTTCGAATTCATAGGTCACGGCGTCGACGCTTTCGGCAAAGCGCGTCAGCGCCGCCTCATCGTCATATTCGGCGCAGGTGAATTGCGCGGCGACTTCGGCGGCGGGCGCATCCTTTTCCGGGCAATAGATATGCGCGTGGAGGCCCATTTCGGCGGCAGCACTCGCAAGCATCCGGCCAAGCTGTCCGCCGCCCAGAATCCCGATGGTGCCGCCCGGAGCGATGATACCGTTGTCCACCATGAGGCTAGCGTTCTTACCTGTCCTGCGGCGCGTGAGCGACGGAATCCGTCTGCTTCGCGCGGTAAGCGTCGAGGCGCCTTGCCAGTGCATCGTCGGAGAGCGCCAGCACGGCGGCGGCAAGCAACCCCGCATTCTTCGCGCCCGCCTCGCCGATGGCGAGCGTGCCGACCGGAATGCCGCCTGGCATCTGCACGATGGAGAGAAGGCTGTCCTGACCGGACAGCGCCTTCGACTGGACGGGTACGCCGAATACCGGAAGCGGCGTGAGGGAGGCCGTCATGCCCGGCAGATGCGCTGCGCCGCCCGCACCCGCCACGATCACCTTGAGGCCACGGGCCTTGGCGGTTTTCGCATAGTCGACCATGCGTTCGGGCGTGCGGTGGGCGGAGACGATCCGCGCCTCGTAAGCCACGCCCAGCGCGTCCAGCACATCGGCGGCATGTTTCATGGTCGGCCAGTCCGACTGGCTGCCCATGATGATGCCGACCAGCGGCTTTTTCGAGGATCTGGCAGGCGCTTTCGCCTGTTTCGCGCCGGGTTTCTTCGCAGCCATCCGTCTCCGCGCCTCGCGGTCTGGCGGGCGCCTTTCGGGGCCTGCCGGTTTCGGAAAGCGAGGGAGTATAGGCATGGGCGGCGGCTTGGCAAGGACAGGGCGGGACCCGGAATAAACCCCCGAGCTTTAGTGTGCAATTGGCGATTTTCGGTAGAATGCGCGCTGGGCCGTCTTATTGCCCCGGCTCCGCCTCACACGCTTCCGCGTCGCCGCAGCTGACGCTCTTCGCTTCTTCGCCTTCCGCCAGTGCGCGGAGCCAGTCGGTGGCTTTCACGCCTTCGACTTCATATGTGTAGAGACGATCGAAGCGGATGAGCGTGTGCGGAGTACCGCCTGCTACATATGAGCGGAAGCCGTGGATGGTGGCGGCGAGGTCCGAGCGGTTCTTCTCGATGAGCGGGTAGAGGCGCGTTTCGGTGCCGAGCAGTATCAGAAACATTTCCTGCACATCGTCATAGGCATTGTCGAACTGCGCGAAGGTGGCGCGGGGCGCGGCGATGGAAGCGCGGCGCCAGATTTCCTCGAAGGTTCCGGGCGTGCCGCCATCCGCCACCCAGACAGGCGCATCGTCGAAGAAGCCCCAGCCTTCCATCAGTCCGGCCACGGCCGGATCGCGGTAGCCGCCCGCGCCATCGCCGAGTACCGAGATGCCGGCCTGCGGATATTGCTCCGAGATTTCAACGGCATACCAGGGCGCGGCAATGCCGCCCGCGCTCGACCCTGCGACGAAGACGCGTTCGGGGGTATCTACATTCGCATAGACCCAGTCGAGCACGGCGCGGACATTGGTGCGGCCGCGATGGCGGACGGTGAATTCCTCTTTCCAGCTATCGTAAGCGACGTCGCGATTGCCGAGATGCACGTCTCCGGTGCAGTAGGTGACGAAGACCTGCGTCCAGTCCTTCAGCGGATTGTCGGCGCGGCTTTCATCGAACACACCTTTCAGCTTGCGCGGGTCGTTATGCTCGATCTGCGAGGAGGGGAAGTAGGGCGTCGGTTCTTCCTCCGGCGAACACTGGTTGCCGGTCCAGCAGGCGCCGCCGCCATTGAGGAAGACAAAGAGCCGGTCCTCGCGGCCAGGTTTCACGTGAAACTCGAAGGGCGTGCCGAGCGCGCAGGAAGTTTCGCCACCCGGCGCAAGCGTCGTCCAACCGGGAGCCAGCGTTTCGAGTTTCGGCAGGTCCGAGGCGAGGGCGGGCCCCGCGAAGAGGGCGAACAGGACGGCGAGGGCGGCGGCGCGTATCGGCATGGGACGTTCCCTGTTTCTGGGCGGCCTTGGGGCCTCCTGTTGCAGAAAGCCTACAGGCAGGGCCGGCCTTCCGCCAATCACGGGTTGGCGGTCCGCCGCCGCGGCATAGCGCGGGGGGCCGAGAAATGGCATCTTGTCCCAGAGGGCGATTCGGGCGCTGAGGCGGCGCCCCACCAGAAGGGTGAAGGGACGCCATGAAAATCGGTGACAGCAAGCCTGTGCGCCCCACGTCCGCGATTTCGGCGACCGAGCGCGTGCGCGGACGGGCAGGCGATGCGTCTTCCGGCCGCCATGTGACGGACAGCGCCAGCTTCATGGGCATTCCAGAAGAGGAGCTGACGCCGCGTGTGCGCGACGCCTTGATGCGGCTCATGGGCGAGGTGGACCAGCTTCGCCGCGAGATGTCGCAAATCCAGGAGCGTCTGCGCGAGAGCGAGCAGCTGGCAGACCGCGACCCGCTGATCCCCGTGCTCAACCGGCGCGCCTTTGTGCGCGAACTGTCGCGCGTCGTCGCCTATGCGCGGCGCTATAATGAGCCGGCAGGGCTCGTCTATTTCGATCTCGACAATTTCAAGCAGGTGAACGATGCGCATGGCCATGCTGCGGGCGATGCGGCGCTTCATCATCTGGCGGATTTGATTCTCGCCAATGTGCGGGAGACCGACATTCTCGGCAGGATTGGCGGCGACGAGCTGGGGCTTATTCTTGCCCGTGCCGATGAGGAGGCCGCAAAGGCAAAGGCGGCGCAGCTGGCCGACCTCGTGCGCTCGCGGCCGCTTGCCTATGGCGACAAGGAAATATCGCTGTCGATTTCGGTCGGCGCCATATCCTTCACCGGCGAGGACGGGCCGGATGAGGCGCTCGCCCGCGCCGACCGCGCCATGTATGAGGCGAAGCGGAAGGGGAGCTAGGCGGTGATGTCCGGCAAAAGGATGTCCTCGATCTCCTGAATGCGGTCACGAAGCTGGAGCTTCTTCTTTTTCAGCCTTTTTATCTGGAGGTGGTCAGGCCGCGGCAGGATTTCGAGCGCATAGATCGCGTCGTCGAGGTCGCGATGCTCTTCCTTGAGCTGTGCGAGTGTCTCCCGAAGCTCCAGTTCTTCCTGCTCGGTCATGGGCGTCCCGTTCCAAGGGGCGCCGCTTGCCCCGCCGATTGGTTTTAGCGCGGGGCTCAAGGGCGGTACAAGCGGGAAGCGCGGGGCGGGCTTGCGGCCAGTTGCCCCGCTATTCGCCTCTGGCGGGCTTGACAGGGCTGCGGCGGCCGTCCTTGAGATCCTCGCCCCAGCGTTTCGTATCCGGCAGGTCGAGATCGAAAAGGTCGAGCGCGCGGGCAACCGTCTGGGTCACGAGTTGATCGACGCTTGCGGGCTTTGCATAAAGGCCGGGCACGGGGGGCGCGATGATCGCGCCCATTTCGGAAAGCTGCGTCATGGAGCGCAGGTGGCCCGTGTGAAGCGGCGTCTCGCGTACCATCAGCACCAGGCGGCGGCGCTCCTTCAGCACCACATCGGCTGCACGCGTCAGCAGCGAGGAGGTTACGCCGGTCGCAATTTCCGACATGGTGCGGATGGAGCAGGGCGCGACGATCATGCCCATCGTCCTGAACGACCCGCTCGCGATCCCCGCGCCGATATCCTCGATGCGGTAGCGCGTATGGGCGAGTTTCTCGACATCCTTCGCCTTCAGTCCCGTCTCGTAGCCGAGTGTCATCTCGGCTGCCTTCGTCATCACCAGATGCGTTTCTATGCCGGCCACCTTCAGCAATTCCAGCGCGCGCACGCCAAAGGCAACGCCCGAGGCGCCGGAGATGCCAATAACGAGACGGTTATTCCGGGAAAGATCCGGGTTTTTCGCTGCCATAATTTCAAAGATTTACACGGAGTTAGTGAAATTTGCGAGAGGCGTTCGACAAGCGCCAAAAAAGGAGTCACAATTTTGTCGTCTCTGGCTTAACGAAAGGACGGAAGAATATGGCGTTGGAGTCGCATATTGCGGAGCTTCGTGACCGTCACAAGGCCCTTGAAAGGGAGATCGAGGACCAGATTCATCACCCCAGCAGCGATGATCTTCAGATCGCTGAACTCAAGAAACAGAAACTCAGGCTGAAGGAAGAAATCGAGCGGCTCAGTTCGCGGCAAGCAGCCTGAGAAAAGGACAGAAGGTCCATAACAAGAGTTTCAGCGCCGGGCATTTCGCCCGGCGTTTTGTATTTCGGGACTACAGTTCTTCCGCCTGTTCGCGCAGCTTGAATTTCTGGATCTTGCCGGTCGAGGTTTTCGGCAGGTCGGTGAAGACGACCTTTTTCGGGCACTTGAAATGCGCGAGGTTGGCGCGGCACCAGTCGATCACATCCTTCTCGGTGAGAGACGCACCCTTCCTGAGCGTCACGAAGGCGCAGGGCGTCTCGCCCCATTTCTCGTCTGATTTCGCGACGACAGCGGCTTCGAGAATATCCGGGTGCTTGTAGAGCGTGTCTTCAACCTCGATCGAGGAGATGTTCTCGCCGCCTGAAATGATGATGTCCTTCGAGCGGTCCTTCAGCTGGATGTAATTGTCCCTGTGCCAGACGCCGAGGTCGCCCGAATGGAACCAGCCGCCGGCGAAGGCTTCCGCCGTCGCCTTGGCGTTTTTCAGATAGCCCTTCATCACCACATTGCCGCGGAACATGACCTCGCCCATGGTCTCGCCGTCGCGCGGCACTTCTTCCATCGTTTCCGGGTCGCGCACCGATATGCCTTCGAGCACGGCATAGTTCACGCCCTGGCGCGCCTTCACCTCGGCGCGTTTATCCGTTTCCAGTTCGTCCCATTCGTCGTGCCAGGCATTCACGACCGCGGGGCCATAGGTTTCGGTGAGGCCATAGACATGGATCACGTTGAAGCCTTCGGCTTCCAATTTCCGGATGGTGGCGGCGGGCGGCGGCGCGGCGGCCGCGAAATAATTCACCGTGTTCGGCAGCTTCTTTTTTTCATCCTCGGTCGCGTTGATGAGGAAGCCCATCACGGTTGGTGCGCCCGCCATATGCGTCACGCCATGTTCGGCGATGGCGCTGAAGATGTTCGCCGCCGTCACCCGGCGCAGACAGACATGCGTGCCCGCGACGACGCTCAAGGACCAGGTGAAGCACCAGCCATTGCAGTGGAACATCGGCACCGTCCAGAGATAGACGGAGTTTCCGGTCATGCCCGCCGTCACGATATTGCCCATGGCGAGGAGATAGGCCCCGCGATGGTGATAGACGACGCCTTTCGGATTGCCGGTGGTGCCGGAAGTATAGTTCAGGCTGATCGCCTGCCATTCGTCGGCTGGCAGGTGCCAGTTGAAATGCGGGTCGCCCTTGGCGATAAAGCTTTCATATTCCGCCTCGCCGATGCGCGCGCCTGGGCCGTCATATTCCCTGTCGTCCATGTCGATCACGACGGGCTTCACATTTGCATGGGTGAGCGCCTCTTTCACGAGGCCCGAGAACTCACGATCCACAAACACCATCTTCGCCTCGCCATGATCGAGGATGAAGCCGATGGCGGCGGCGTCGAGCCGCGTGTTGATGGTGTTCAGCACCGCGCCCGTCATCGGCACGCCGTAATGCATTTCGAGCATTTCGGGCGTGTTCGGCGCGATCACCGCCACGGTCTGCCCAAGCCCGATGCCGCGCTCCGACAGCGCCGAGGCGAGCTTCCGGCAGCGCGTGTAAAGCTCGGCATAGGTACGGCGCAGGCTGCCATGCACAACCGCAACTTTCTCCGGATAAACCTCTGCCGCGCGCTTCAGGAAACTCAGCGGCGAGAGCGGCTGATGGTTCGCCGGGTTCCGGTCGAGATCGAGTTCATAGGGGTTCTGCGACATGGGGAACGCTCCGGCGCGGGAAGGAGGGAATTGGCTCCACGTTACTCAGCAGGCTGCGGAGCGGCAAGGCGGGAGGCAGCGGCGCCGAGCTGCGCAAATTTTGGGCATGGGCGCGCATGAATATCGCCGCGCATCATGCTAAAACCTCCCCAACAAGAAAATCAGGGGAGCGGCGAGATGGGGCGCTACAAGGACACCTACGAAAGCTGGAAGCGCGACCCGGAGGGCTTCTGGGCGGAGGCGGCGAAGGAGATCGACTGGTTCAAGCCCGCCACCAAAACCCTTGACGTGAAGGGCGGGCTCTCGCGCTGGTTCGTGGGCGCGGAGACGAACTCCTGCTGGAATGCGCTGGACCGGCATGTGAAGGCGGGGCGGGGCGATCAGGCGGCGCTCATCCACGACAGCGCCATGCTCGGCCGCGTCCGGACATTCACCTATGCCGAATTGCTGGACGAGGTCGCGACATTCGCGGGCGTATTGCAGCGGCACGGCATTTCGAAGGGCGACCGCGTTCTCATCTATATGCCGATGGTTCCGGAAGCAGCGATTGCCATGCTCGCCTGTGCGCGGCTCGGCGCGATCCATTCCGTCGTCTTTGGCGGCTTCGCCGCGAAAGAGCTGGCGACGCGCATCGACGATGCGAAGCCGAAGCTCATCGTGTCGGCCTCCTGCGGGCTCGAGCCCGGCCGTGTCGTTGCCTACAAGCCGCTCATGGACAAGGCGATCGAGATGAGCGCGCACAAGGTTTCGGGGGCCATCGTGCTTCAGCGCGAGATGGAGGAAGCGCCGCTCATTGAAGGCCAAGATTTCGACTGGGCCTATGAGGTGGAGAAGGCGCGGGCCGCGGGCGCAAAGCCCGATTGCGTCGCCGTTGCCGCCACCGATCCGCTCTATGTGCTCTATACGTCCGGCACCACCGGCAAGCCCAAAGGCGTCGTCCGCGACAATGGCGGGCATATGGTGGCGCTCAAATGGTCGATGAAACATGTCTACGACATGAACCCCGGCGAGGTGTTCTGGGCGGCGTCAGATGTCGGCTGGGTCGTCGGCCATTCATACATTGTCTATGCGCCGCTGTTTCATGGCTGCACGACCATTCTTTTCGAGGGCAAGCCCGTCGGTACGCCGGATGCCGGCACCTTCTGGCGCGTGATCGCCGATCATGGCGTGAAGGCGCTGTTCACGGCGCCGACCGCCTTCCGCGCCATCCGCAAGGAAGACCCGAAGGCGGAACTCATCGGCAAGTACGATCTCTCGAGATTCGAGGTGCTCTATCTCGCGGGCGAGCGCGCGGACCCCGACACGATCCAGTGGGCGGAGAAGGCGCTTTCGGGCCGGCCGGTGATCGACCATTGGTGGCAGACGGAAACGGGCTGGCCGATGGTGTCGAACCCGATGGGGATCGAGCGGCTGCCGGTGAAATACGGTTCGCCCTCCGTGGCGCTGCCCGGCTATGAAATTCATGTCGTCGATGAAGCCTGCAAGCCCGTGCCGCCGAACGCGACAGGCGCCATCGTGGTTAAGCTGCCGCTGCCGCCCGGCTGCCTGCCGACGCTCTGGGAAAACGAGCAGGGCTTCCGCGAAAGCTATCTCGCCGAGTTCCCCGGCTATTACAAGACGGCGGATGCCGGCTATCTCGACGAGGACGGATATCTCTATGTGATGAGCCGCACCGACGACATCATCAATGTCGCGGGCCATCGCCTCTCGACCGGCGGCATGGAGGAGGTTCTTGCCGAGCATCCGGATGTGGCAGAATGCGCGGTTATCGGCATTGCCGATGCGATGAAGGGGCAGGTGCCGGTCGGCTTCCTCGTCATCAATGCGGGCGTGACGCGCTCTGCCGCCGAGATCGAAGCGGAAGCCGTGCAATTGATCCGTGACCGGATCGGTCCTGTCGCCGCCTTCAAGAAGGCGATGGTGGTGAAGCGCCTGCCGAAGACGCGCTCGGGCAAGGTG
Source organism: Parvibaculum sp. (assembly GCF_046297875.1). GTDB lineage: Bacteria > Pseudomonadota > Alphaproteobacteria > Parvibaculales > Parvibaculaceae > Parvibaculum. The sequence goes on from NZ_JBKBHD010000001.1 coordinate 1,675,521, forward strand.
CTGCGCGGAACGATGCGCAAGATTGCCGATGGCGCCGAATGGACGACGCCTGCGACCATCGACGATCCGGCAATCCTCGACGAGATCAAGGCCGTACTCACGGAAGCAGGGCTTGTGAAGGGATAATCCACCCCTCCCTTAACTCTGCCACAGGTGCTATAACGCCCGTTCCCCAACAGGAGCATCGAGATGGCATCCGGCGATCAGTTGAGCGGCAAGGTGGCGATCGTGACCGGCGCGGCTAACGGCATAGGCCGCGCCATTGCGCGAGCCTTTGCGCGCGAGGGCGCCAAGGTCGTGCTCGCGGATGTAAATGAGGAAGGCGGCGAGCAGGCCGCGGCCGATATCGTCGCCGATGGCGGCGAGGCGATCTTCCGCTATTGCGATGTCGGCGAGCGTCTCGATGTACGCAATCTCGTCTGCGCGGCGGGCGATGCCTTCGAGAAGGTCGATATTCTCGTCAACAATGCCGGTGTCGTCTCGCAGGGCGGCGATTTCCTGACGATGGAAGAGGAAGAATTCGACCGCGTCATCCGCATCAATCTCAAGGGTCAGTTTCTTGTCGGCCAGGCGGTGGCGCAGCGCATGGTGGCGCAGATCGAGGAGGGCCACGTGCCCGGCACGATCATCAACATGTCGTCGATCAATGCGGTCGTCGCCATTCCGGCGCAGCCCGCCTATTCGGCATCGAAGGGCGGTGTGAAGCAGCTCACCGAGGCAATGGCGCTTGCGCTCGCCCCCTACGGCATCCGCGTGAACGCGATCGGTCCGGGCACGATCCGCACCGAAATGGCGAACACAGCAGCCAATGCACGCGCCGAAGAAGCGATCCTTGCGCGCACGCCGCTTCGCCGCATAGGCGAGCCGGACGAGATCGCCTCGCTTGCCGTTTTCCTGGCATCCGACGGCGCGAGCTACATGACAGGGCAAACCGTTTATGCCGATGGCGGACGCTTGTCGCTCAACTATACGGCGCTGCCGCTTGTGAAGCAGAAAGGCAGCGACAGGAAGAAGTAGAAACAAAAAAGGCGCGGTCTCCCGCGCCTTTGATTTGCCGTGCGGCGATAAGGATTACTCCTCGTCGTCCTCGATCTTCACATCCTTCAGCTTCGCGAAAACGCTGTCGGCGTCGTAGGATTTTTTCTCTTCCTGCACTTCCGGCGCGGCGATGGTCGCCACTGCAGGCTCCGGTGCGGTCGTCTCGCTCGCCGGCAGCAGCGTTTCCGATGTACCGGAGGCCTTTGCGGCCTTCTTGCGCTCGCGCTCGGCCTTGCGGGCCGCCTTCTGCACCACCGCATCAAGTTCGATCTGCGAGCAGAGGCCGAGCGTCACCGGGTCCACCGGCTTGATGTTTGGCGAGTTCCAGTGGCTGCGGTCGCGGATCGACTGGATCGTCGGCTTGGTCGTGCCGACGAGCTTCGAAATCTGCGCATCCGTCAGTTCCGGGTGGTTGCGGAGCAGCCATGCGATGGCGTCCGGCCGGTCCTGGCGGCGCGATACGGGCGTGTAGCGCGGGCCCTTGCGCGGTGCGATGGGCGGCAGCTTGTATTTGCTCTCGGAGGCCTGCAAGCGCGCATCCGGGTCGTTCTGGCAGCGCTCGATTTCGGCGCGGGTCAACTGGCCGGAGGCAACCGGGTCCATGCCCTTGATGCCCTGCGCCACGTCGCCATCGGCGATGCCCTTCACCTCGAGAACGTGAAGACCGCAATATTCCGCCACCTGGTCGAAGGTGAGCGAGGTGTTCTCGACGAGCCAGACGGCCGTCGCCTTGGGCATAAGGGGCTGAGACATGTCAATTCCTCTGATCCATCCGGGGCTTTCCGGATAAACCGCTTTTTCCATCAATGAGTGGATATGGCCGTTATATAGGGCGAAAAAGCGGTCAATGAAAGCGGAATGATGGGCGAGGGCGGTTTCGGCAAGGCTGAATGAAAAAGGCCGGAACCCTGCGGATTCCGGCCCTTTTGCCCGCGTTTCGGGACAATCAGCGCTTGATCTGGGTGATCTTGGTGCCCTCGATGCTGACCCCGGCCATCAGGCCCTGCTGGTCGAATACGAAGGCATAGGCATCGTCCCGGAGCGTCGAGGTCGAGAGGTTCTTCGCCACCCCTTCATCGACCACCACGACCGTCGGGCCGACGCCGAGTTCCCAGCCGTGAGTTTCTTTGACGTGGCCGACCGCTTCGTCGTTCATCAGGAAGACGGCATAGCCATAGGACTGCGCACCTGCCTGCAGACCCCAGGAGCCGGTGACGGAGTTGTAGTAATCCACCACTTCGCCATCTTCTTTCATCACGCCCTCGCCATAGGCGCCGCCGAAGACGAGACCGGCCTTGACGATGTTCGGGAAGACGAGCACGGCTTCAGCCTCGCCGGAAATTTCCTTCGCGACGGGGTTCGTCGCATAGAGGCTTTCAAGCGCCATCTCGGCCTGCTGGTTCAGCTCCTCCGCTGTCGCGGCATTTGCCATATTTGCGGATGCGATCGAGCCTGCGGCAGTGAGAGCGACGGCAAGGCCCATGAATTTACGCCGAGTGTGAAACATGTGTCATTTCCCTGTTCGGTTTCGGAATCCAGTCCGGGCTTGATCCCTGTACGGAATTTCATCCGTTCAGAGGCCAGTCCGTTGCCATAACTATTCATGGCGCGGCGTTTGGTTCCGAAATGCGACGGGAAAAGCCCGACCCTCACTCACACGGTGAGGACGATCTTGCCGATATGGCTGCTGCTTTCCATGAGGGCATGCGCCTTTGCGGCTTCTGCCAGCGGGAAAGTGCTGTCCACCAGCGGCTTCACGCGTCCAGCCTCGATCAGCGGCCACACTTTCGCCTCAAGTGCGCTTGCGAGCGTCGCCTTTTCCTCGATGCTGCGCGGGCGGAGCGTCGAGCCGGTCAGCGTCAGTCTTTTCAGCATGACCGGCATGAAGTTCACTTCCGCCGTCGGGCCATTCAGGAAAGCAATGGAGACAATACGGCCGTCCTGTGCGGCGGACAGGATATTCTTCTGGATGTAGTCGCCGCCCACCATGTCGAGGATCACATCTGCGCCGCGGCCGCCGGTGAGGCTCTTCACTTCGGCGGTGAAATCCTTGTCGCGATAGTTGATCGTCTCGGCGCCGAGCTTTTCACAAGCCGCGCATTTTTCGGCAGAGCCTGCGGTTGCGATGACGCGTGCGCCGAAGGCCACGGCAAGCTGAATTGCGGTCGTGCCGATGCCGCTTGTGCCACCATGAATGAGAAAGGTCTCACCTGCCTTCAGTGCACCGCGCTCGAAGACATTGGTCCAGACGGTGAAGAATGTTTCGGGCAGCGCCGCGGCTTCGACAGCGGAAAGGCCCTTCGGGATGGGCAGCGCATGGGCCTCATGCGCGAGGCAATATTCCGCATAGCCGCCACCGCCGACCAGCGCGCAGACGCGGTCGCCCGACTTCCAGCGCGTGACGCCAGGGCCTGTGGCGATGACTTCGCCCGCCACTTCAAGGCCCGGCGTATCCGGCGCTCCCGGCGGCGGCGGATAGAGGCCCATGCGCTGGATCGTGTCCGGCCGGTTGACGCCCGCCGCCTCCACCCGGATCAGGATTTCGCCTTGGCCGGGCTCCGGTGTCCCGATCTCGCGCAATTCCAGCACTTCGGGCCCGCCCGGCTCGCGAATGGCCACGGATTTCATGATCTTTGGCAGGCTTGTCATGTCGTTTCCTCCGGGGCTGGTGGCGTTCGGGGCGGGTTGCAGGTCTAACTTGGGGGCTTCAGACTGGCAACAAGGGCGGCGCGAAGGCAGGAGGACCGGCATGGACAAGGACGATCTGGAGCCGCGCCGCAGGCGGGGAGAGGCGCTGGAGGCGCTTGGCCGCGAGGACCTGGCCCTTCTCGGGATTGAGGAGCTGAACGAACGAATCACTGCGCTCGAGACCGAAATTGCACGAATCCGCGCCCAGCTCGAAAAAAAGCATGGTTCATTGTCGGCGGCGGAAGCGATTTTCAAGAAATAGGCACGCGGTCCTAATCCCTTCCACCGCATAGGGTTTTTCTAGGGTGTTTCCCCAGTGTCCTGCGGCTGCCCAAGGCCGCATCACCCGCGTCAAATTGCCACAAGATTAACTTCCTGTTAGGAATGATGTCGCTAGGGTGACCTTGCGTAATCCAGTCTTCTGGATTTCTGAGTGGCTCCTATCCACTCTGTTTGACGCCTCCCTGTTAGAACTGGGCCGCGGGCTTTCCCGCGGCTCTTTTTTATTTTCCGGGCCATTTCCGCCATTGTCCCAATTCCGTGCGCCGGCCGGTGGCACGAGAATTGATCCTTCCTGTCTCGAGTGTGCCGGATTGGGGCTGTTGCCTTATTTCGCCGGCGAATTAGAAGCGGGACGGGGAGCAAGGCATGAGCGGTTACGAAAATACGGATGACGAAGTTGTGTTTGCGGGTGCGGATTGCGTCTCGCTTGCCGATTTCATGGCGTCCGGTCTTTTTCAGCGCACCTATGCGGAAGGTATGCAGCTTGTCGAGGAGACTTCGGCCTATCTCGACGGACCGGGCCGCGAGGCTGCCCGTGCGCTGCCGCGCGAGGCATCGCTCGCCTATGCGGGCGAGAGCATGCGCCTTACCACGCGGCTGATGCAGGTCGCCTCCTGGCTGCTGGTACGCAAGGCCGTCCATGAAGGCGAAATGACTATCGAGGAAGCCAATTCCGAGAAGTATCGCCTCGCCACCAAGGAAATTGCCCGCCAGCCGCGTTTCGATGGCGCCGAGGCGCTGCCGGCGCGGCTTCAGGAGCTGATTGAGCGCTCGGAGCGGCTTTATGCCCGCGTCGAACGCCTCGATACGCGGCTTCGTGCAGCGGGGCCTGCCATTGCGCAGCACCATCCGCTGGCCGACCAGCTTCGCCGCGTCGAGGCCTTCTTCCGCGAAAGTCTTGCTGCGGAGTTCCCCCGGCCGCAATTCGGTCGCCGCAAGCACCGCCCGGAATAACTACTTTCGGACTACCCAAAAAAGAAAAGCCCCGCGCAAGCGGGGCTTTTCGTCTGTCTCGAGGTGCTCGAGGTCAGCCGCTGATAAAGCCGAACTTCTTGTTGAACCGGCTCACACGGCCGCCACGATCAAGAAGCTGCTGGCCGCCGCCCGTCCAGGCCGGGTGCGTGGTCGGGTCGATGTCGAGAACGAGCGTGTCGCCATCCGAACCATAGGTCGAACGGGTCTTGTAGGTCGTTCCATCGTTCATCTGGACCGTGATGAAGTGGTAGTCCGGATGGGTATCTTTCTTCATGGCTTGCGCCTTTCGGAAGCGGGCCGAAGGGGCCCCATGTGCCTGTCTGGGCGCGCAGAACTAGCCCTTGAAAGGCTCGCCCGCGCTGCCGGAATGGGGGCTTATAACGAAGGCCGGAGTGGGTTGCAAGGCCGGTTTTCGGCGCTTTCGGGCGAAGATGCCGCATCCTCGGCGCTGCCTTGCCGTTGCCCCGCCGCCGCGCCGGTTGCTATATCTGCCCCGCGCCAGAAAATCCCCCGAAACGCGACAATTTAGGGCAGGGTGGCGGCCCTGAAATGCCGCACTTGGCTGAGTTGAATGAGCGATACGTCCAATCCGGCCGTCGAGGCCATCGAGGAAGAGGCGCAGCGGCGCAAGCCCGGCAAGGGCGTGGGGCCGCTTTTCCGGCTGCTGCCGCTTCTTGGCCGCTACCGGATCATGGTGGCGCTCGCGCTTGTCTCTTTGGTTGGCGCCACGCTGGCCACGCTTGCCATTCCGATGGCGAGCCGCCGCCTCATCGACAATGGCTTCAGCCGCGAGAACGCGGCCTTTATCGACCAGTATTTCCTGGCGCTGATCATTGTCGCGCTGGTGCTTGGCGTTGCCAGCGCCTCGCGCTTCTATTTCGTCAGCTGGCTGGGCGAGCGCGTGGTCGCCGATCTCAGGCAGGCGGTCTATGCGCATGTGCTGAACCTCTCGCCTTCCTTCTTCGAGGTCACGCGCACGGGCGAAGTGCTGTCGCGCCTGACGGCGGACACGACGCTCATCAAGACGGTCGTCGGCTCTTCTGCGTCGATTGCGCTGCGCAATCTCTTTCTCTTCTTTGGCGCCGTGACGATGATGGTCGCAACGAGTGCCTATCTTTCCGGCATGGTGCTGCTTGCCATCCCGGCGATCCTCCTGCCGCTGATCGTCTTTGGCCGATGGGTGCGCAGGCTGTCGCGTTCCGCGCAGGACAGGCTCGCCGATACCAGCGCCTTCGGCACTGAAAGCCTCAATGCGATCCAGATCGTGCAGGCCTTCACGCATGAACCGATCGACCGCGCGCGCTTCGACACCTATGTCGAACATACATTCGACATGTCGCGAGCGCGCATTCTTGCGCGCGCTGTGCTGACGGCTCTCGTCTTCTTTTTTGGTCTGTCCAGTGTCGTCGGTGTGCTCTGGGTCGGCGCGAATGCCGTTCTCGCCGAGACCATGTCAGGCGGCGAGCTGTTCGAGTTCATTCTCTATGCCGTCTTCGCCGCCACGGCCATTGCCGCGCTGTCAGAAATCTGGGGCGATATGCAGATGGCGGCGGGCGCCACCGAGCGGCTGATGGAACTGCTCGACATAGAGCCCGAGATTGCAGCGCCGCCCATTCCGGCGCCGATGCCCGCGCCGCGCGGCGAACTTTCTTTCGACAGGGTTACATTCGCCTATCCTGCGCGGCCCGGCGTATCGGCGCTCAACGATTTTTCCCTCGCTGTCCGGCGCGGTGAAACGGTGGCACTGGTCGGCCCTTCGGGCGCTGGCAAGAGCACAGTGTTCCAGCTTCTCCTGCGCTTCTACGATCCGCAGTCGGGCCGCGTCACGCTCGACGGCGTTGACCTGCGCGACGCGGACCCGAAGCATGTTCGCTCGCGGCTTGCCGTCGTGCCGCAAGAAACGGTCGTCTTCGGCACCAGCGTCGCCGAGAATATCCGCTATGGCCGGCCCGAAGCGAGCGATGCAGAGGTGCGCGCGGCGGCGAAAGCCGCGCGGATAGACGATTTCATCATGCAGTTGCCGGATGGCTACAACACGCAGGTCGGGGAACGCGGCATCATGCTCTCCGGCGGCCAGCGCCAGCGCATCGCAATCGCGCGGGCCATCCTGCGCGATGCACCTGTGCTGTTGCTCGATGAGGCGACAAGCGCGCTGGACGCCGAAAGTGAAACGCTGGTCCAGCAGGCCCTCGAAGGGCTGATGCAGGATCGCACCACGCTGGTGATCGCCCACCGGCTCGCAACCGTATTGAAGGCGGACCGCATCATCGTCATGGAAGGAGGCCGCGTCGTGGCGTCCGGTACACATGAAGAATTGATCCAGCAGGGCGGGCTCTATGCGCGCCTTGCGCGGCTTCAGTTTGCCGATGGCCGCGATTGGCGGCATGTGAATGAGGAAATCAGCGCCGCCTCGGGCGGCCAGATCTGAAGGGGAAAGTCATGTCGCGGAAAGCTTGGGCCATCATCGGCTATTCGGCGCTCGCACTTGTGGTTATCGTCAGCGTGCTTGCCTGGCGCTTTCTGGCGGCAGCGGGATATTTCACCGGCATCCGTCAGGAGATTGCCGCCGATTGCCGAGCAATCCAGGCCATTCCGGGTCCCGAGGACATTCAGATCGATCATGCGACGGGTATTGCCTTCGTGTCGGGGTATGATCGCCGTGCGGTCGCAGCCGGCGCACCGGGAAGCGAGGCCATTCGAGGTGGCATCTATGCTATCGACCTCAACGAGCCGCAGGAGAATTGGGCGCTGCGTCCGGTCACGCCGAGCGAGCCTGCCGATTTCCGCCCGCACGGCATCAGCATTTATGACGGCGAAGGCGTGAAGCGGCTTTTCGCCGTCAGCCACCCGGCCTCGGGCGTCGAGACGGTCGAGATTTTCGACATCGGCGAGGGCGGCATGCTCACTCATGTGCGAAGCGTCACGTCGGATGTCTTCATTTCTCTGAACGACGTCGTGGCAGTCGGTCCGGAGAGCTTCTATGCGACCAACGATCACGGATCGCGCAGCCAGCTCGGCCGCCTGATCGACGATCTGCTGCTGCTGCGCAATGCGAACGTCGTCTATTTTGACAGCGAGAAAGGCGAAGTTGCCGCCGATACGATCCTGCTGGCGAATGGCATCAATATCAGTGCGGACGGGAAGACCGTCTATGTCTCGGCGCTGCTTTCGATGGCGATGAACATTTACGACCGCAACCCGGAGACCGGCGCTCTGCGCTGGGTCGATCAGGTGCGGCTCGGCACGGGCGTCGACAATATCGACGTGCAGCCGGACGGGACGCTGCTCATCGGTGCGCATCCCGACGTGATTGCGTTTCTCGGGCATGCAGGGGATCCGGCGAAGCACTCGCCGAGCCAGGTCGTGCGCATCGAGCCGGACAAGAAGCGCGCGGGCACGATCTATCTCAATCTCGGCGAGGAAATTTCGGGCATCAGCGTGGCTGCCGGGTATGGCGACCTCATGCTGCTCGGTCAGGTCTTCGAGCCGGAGGTGCTGGTCTGCACCCAATCGAAGGAACTGCGCGCCTATTGATCAGCGTTCCGTCAGCTTGAACTCGATGCGGCGGTTGCGGCGGTTATCGGCGGGGCTTGTGCCCTCCGTCAGCGGATGGAATTCGCCGAAGCCTGCCGCAACGAGCCTCTGTTCGGGAACGCCCTTGCTGGTCAGATAATTCACCACGGCAATGGCGCGGGCACTCGATAGATACCAGTTCGAGGGAAATTGCGGCGTTGCGATCGGGTAGCGGTCGGTGTGGCCGTCGACGCGCAGCACCCAGGGAATTTCGTCCGGGATTTCGGCTGAGATCTCGCGAACCGCGGTCGCGATCTTGTCGAGCTGCTGGCGGCCTTCCGGGTTCAGGTCCGCGGACCCGGATTCGAAGAAGACTTCCGACTGCATCACGAAACGGTCGCCGACGATTTCAATGTCCTGCCGGTCGCCGAGGATCGAGCGCAAGCGTCCGAAGAACTCGGAGCGATAGCGGGTCAGCTCCTGAACGCGCTGGGCGAGGGCGGCATTGAGTCTGCGGCCGAGATCGGCAATCTGCACCTGCTGTTCGCGATCGCGCTGTTCGGCGGCCTCAAGAGCCGCCTCCAGCGTCGCAAGCTGGCGTCGCAGGGCGGAAATCTGCTGGTTCAGGAGTTCGACCTGCGCCAGCGCCTCGCTCGATACCTGTTTCTCGTCTGCCAGCGCGCTTTCCAGCGCGGTGATGCGCGAGCCTGCGCCCGCGCTTTCATCGGCAAGCGCGGCAAGGCGGCTCTGTTCGGCGGAGGCTGCCGCAAGCGAATCCTGCAACGAAAGGATCGTCGACTGAAGATCCGCCTTCTCGCGGCGCTCCAGCGCGAGCTGGTTCACGAGTTCGGCAATCTGGCTTCTGAGACTGTCGAGAGCCGAATCCTTGTTGCTGACAAGCTGATTGAGGAAGAACTGGGTGATGACGAAAATCGTAAGCAGGAAGATCAGCACCAGCAGCAGGCTCGACATGGCGTCGACAAAGCCCGGCCAGTAGTCGCCGGTCGGCGCGCGTCCCCTTATGCGTCGTCCTCCATGCGCCATTGCGTCAGTCCCGTTCGCCGAGGCGGCGTGCGATTTCCTCAAGCACCGGCTTCAGGCTCTGCTGGTTTTCGGCAAGCTGACGGATGAGGCGCTGCTCGTTCTGCATCTGCTCGGTGAGTGCAGTGATCTGACCTGCGAGCGCCATCATTGAGGCGTTGGAGGGTTCGCCGCCGGAGGTCAGCGCCTGCTCGATATTGCGCAGGCGCCGCGCCGTTTCGCCCAGCATGCCGGGCGCCGCGGGATCGGTCTCGCCGGCAAGGCTCGTCACGGTCGAAAGCCACTCTTCCAGTTCGTTATAGAAGCGGTTCTGTGCCTGTCCTGCCTGGAGATCGAGAAAGCCGAGTACCAGCGATCCGGCAAGGCCGAACAGCGAGGAGGAGAAGGCCGTGCCCATGCCACGCAGAGGGCCGTCCAGGCCGGCCTTCAGGCTTGCCAGCACGGCGGCCGAATCGCTCGCCTGCATGTCAAGACTCTGAACGGTGCCTGCAACGGAGGCGATGGTGGTGAGAAGACCCCAGAAGGTGCCGAGGAGACCCAGAAAGATCAGCAGGCCGATGATGTAGCGCGAGATTTCGCGCTGCTCGTCAAGCCGGGAGCCGAGCGAGTCGAGGATCGAGCGCATGGAAAGGGCATTGAGCTGCATCCGGCCCTTGCGCTCACCGAGCATCGTCGCCATGGGTGCGAGCAAGCGTGGCGGCGGCGGCAGTGCAAGGCCTGGGTCGGCGCGGCGGAAATCATTGACCCAGCGCACTTCCGGGCCGAGCCAGAGCACCTGGCGCAGCGCATAGAGGATGCCGACGAACAGGACGAAGAGAATCAGCCCGTTCAGTCCCGGATTGGTGAGGAAGGCCGTTTCGATCTGGGGATAGAGAATGGTTGCGACAAAACAGACGATGATGATGAAAAGCATCATCCGCGTGAGGTAGGGGCGGGGCTGCGAGACGCCGATACCGTCCTTGTCAGTTTTTGCCATATGTCTCTCTCGCTTCTTTCGATGTCGTCCGGCGCTTAGCCGCCGGGAAGGGATATGTCGACCCGGTCCTGCGGGCCGCTGTCGGAGACGCCGCCCATGGCCCGCACGTGAATGCGCTCAGCAACGATACCGCGCTCGACCAGTTCATGGCGGACGGTGAGTGCGCGGCGCAGCGAGAGACGGCGCGAGTTGGATGACTTGTCATGTGGCGGGCCGGCATAGGCGCGCAGTTCGAGGCGTCCGCCCTTGCGCGCATACTCGGCCGAGAAACTGTCGAGCTGTTCGCGGGCCGTCTGGCCAAGCGTCGTTCCCGCACCTTCGAAAATAATTGTGAGCAGCGCCTGTCTCGGCGGCGGCAAAGGCGCTTCGGCTGCGGTGGCCCCGGTCGAACAGAGCAATAACGCCACAAGCAGCGAAGCGAAGGCCGTGAACGGGGCTGCGCCTGAGGCGGCGCGCGCTGTGTTCTCTCTGGAACTCGTCATTCCGGCATCCGTGAGGGACCATGCAGGCGGCGTTGCGGCACAGTCTATGTGTGTTCGCACCGGGGGAACAGGCCCTCGGACGATCATCGCTCTAGGGGCGGAATGGGGCGGAAATGGGGCTTGCCGCTCAGGCGGTCTTGCCGGCCTTCTTCAAAAGGTCGCCGAGCTGGCGGGAAATGATCTCGTTACCGGCAACGATGCCGCCGGTCGCCAGCATGGTGTCGCGCCCCGACATGTCGGAGACGAAGCCGCCTGCCTCGCGCACGAGCACGATGCCCGCCGCAATGTCCCAGGGGGCGAGATTGGCTTCCCAGTAAGCATCGAAGCGGCCCGCCGCGACAAAAGCGAGGTCGAGCGCGGCAGAGCCCATGCGGCGGACGCCCGCCACCTCGTTCATCACAGCGCCGAGCTCGGCCATGAACTTCGGGTGTTCGGGGCGGCCTATATGAGGAATGCCGGTTGCAACGACCGACTGTGCCAGTTCGCGGCGTACGGCCACACGGATACGGCGGTCGTTCAGGAACGCGCCCTGGCCCTTCTCGGCGATGAACATTTCATCCGTGATCGGGTTGTAGACGAGGCCGGCAACGAGCTGGCCTTCGCGTTCAAGCGCAATGGAAATTGCGAAGACGGGAATGCCGTGCAGGAAGTTTGTGGTCCCGTCCAGCGGGTCGATGATCCAGCGATGCGATTTGTCCGCACCTTCCACCACGCCGCCCTCTTCCATCAGGAAGCCATAGCCGGGGCGGCCCTTGGAGAGTTCCTCGAAGAGAACCTTCTCGGCCTTCTTGTCCGCGGCGGTGACGAAATTCGCAGGGCCCTTCAGGGAGACCTGAAGGTTCTCGACTTCGCCGAAATCGCGCTGCAGGCCGCGGGCTGCCTTGCGGGCAGCCGCGACCATGACGCTCATGGAGGGGGTGTGGCGGGACATCCTGGCTTTCCGGTCAGTCCGCGCGGCGGAGATAGGTGACTTCGTTCGTGTCGACGACGATCCGTTCGCCGGTCGTGATGAAAGGCGGCACCATCACGCGCACGCCGTTTTCGAGCATGGCGGGTTTGTAGGAGCTGGCGGCCGTCTGGCCCTTCACGGTCGGTTCGGTTTCGGTGATCTCGAGTACCACCTGATCGGGAAGCGAGATGCCGAGCGGCTTTCCTTCGTGGCTTTCCACCGTCACCTTCATGCCGTCCTGCAGGAAGGCGGCGCGGTCGCCGACCCAGTCGCGGGCAAGTTCGATCTGTTCGTAGGTTTCGTTGTCCATGAAGGTCAGCATCCCGTCATTCTCGTAGAGATACTGGTAGTCCTTCTGCTCGAGGCGAACGCGCTCGACGGTCTCGGCGGAGCGGAAACGTTCGTTGAGCTTGCGGCCATCGACGAGGTTCTTCAGTTCGACCTGGGCGAAGGCGCCGCCCTTGCCGGGCTTCACATGCTGCACCTTGACGGCTGCCCAGAGGCCACCTTCATGCTCGATGACGTTGCCGGGACGGATTTCATTGCCGTTGATCTTCATGGGACGCTCGAATTCTTGAAATGGGTTCGCGAGGCGCAAGGGCCGAAAGGCACCGCAGCCGGCGCTCTGATAGCATCTGGCACCCCGTATGGACAGGATATTTCGTTTGTTCAGGGCGCGGGAGAGCCCGAAGCGGCCTCGAGCTTCTTGATTTCGGCGGCGACCTTCGCACGGATTTCCGGGGTAATTTCCGGTTCCATGGCGTTTTTCAGGGTTTCGTCCGTCACGCCGCCCTCTTCGGCCAGCGTCTGCCAGAGCAGAGCCGCGGCTATGTCGCGGGTTACGCCCTGGCCGAGGAAGTAAAGACGGGCCAGCCGGTCCTGCGCCAGCGCATCGCCGCGCATCGCGGCTTCGGCGAACCATTTGGCGGCCAGCGTGTCGTTCTTCTCGACGCCTTCGCCTCCGAGATAGGCAAAGCCGAGCGCTGTCTGTGCGCCGGGCACGCCGCGTTCGCCTGCGGTGCGGAAGCGGGCGATGGCGCTCGAAAGATTCTTCTGTACGCCGATCCCGTCCTGAAGCATGAGGCCGAGCTGATAATTGGCCTGCGCATGACCCTGATCGGCAGCGAGGGTGAAGAGGCGTGCCGCCTCGCTATAGTTTTCCAGCTTGCCTCTGCCCGCGGCATAAAGGGTACCGAGATGATATTGCCCGTTGGCATTGCCTTTGGCGGCCGCCTTTTCGAACCAGTTCGCCGCCTGTACGAGGTCCTGCGCACCGCCTCGCCCGGAGGCGAACATGATGCCAAGCTCGGCCTGAGATGCGACATGGCCCTGCTCGGCGGCGGCGGTGAACAGGCGGCGTGCTTCTTCCGCCTTCGCGTTCGAAACGCCGCCATACTCATGCATCATGCCGAGCGCATATTGTGCGCTGGCATCACCCTGCTTGGCGGCAAGGCCGAACCAGCGCGCGGCTTCGTCGGTGTCGGGCGTCACGCCCTCGCCATTGTTGTAGATCGAGCCGAGCATGAGCTGGGCGGCAACATTGCCTTTTTCGGCCAATGGCTTCGCGATCAGCAGCGCATCGCTGAAGCGGCCCTCGCGATAGGCTTCCATCGCGGGCGTAAAGCTGTCTTCGGCCAGCGCAGGCGGCGTGCCGGCAAAAGACGCCACGAGAAACGCAACACATAGAAACAGGTGCCTCATCGGCCGGTACTTTCCTCGATCATGATCCGGTTCAACGCGCGAACTGCCGCTACCGGTCCGCCTTCATGGGACCAGACTCCCGACGATACGGCAAGAAAATCGGCCCCGGCGCGGACGAGCGGGGCGGCATTTTCCGGGGTGATGCCCCCGATCGCCACGCAGGGCAGTTCGAAAAGTTCGGACCACCAGCTGAGGATTTCGGGCTCGGCCTTACTTATAGGCTCTTTCGTGTCGGTTTTATAAAAGGCGCCAAAGGCAACATAATCCGCGCCTGCTTCGCCTGCCTCCATGGCAAGGTGGCGGGAGGCATGGCAGGTCACGCCGATGATGCGGTCGGGCCCGAGTAACTTTCTCGCCTGGGCATAGGCCATGTCGGTCTGGCCGATATGCGCGCCGTCGGCGCCGAGTTCGGCGGCAAGGTCAGGGCGATCGTTGATGAGAAAGGCGACATCGCGCGCCTGCGCCAGCGGCATCAGAGCCTCTGTTGCGCGGCGGACCGTGTCCGCTTCTGGCGGTGCCTCGTTCTCGCCTTTCAGGCGGAGCTGCAGGCAGGCGACATCGCCCGCATCGAGCGCGGCCTTCAGCGTGTCCGCAAAGGCCTTCGGCTCGAAGCGCGGCGGGGTGATTAGATAGAGGCGGCAGGATGGTTCTGACATGGCGCTGTTTTAGCCGTGCGCCCGGTCAAAGGCAAAGGAGCCGCAAAAGCAAAACGCCCCGCTCGTGGAGCGGGGCGTTTACCATCTTTGGATCGCCGGGGGTATCAGGCGGACTTTTCAAGACCGCTGTCCCATTTACCGAGGGCGGCGAGGCCGTTCATCTTCGCGCGATGCAGGAAGGCCTTTTGCGCGGCAGGCACGTTTTCCGCCTTGCCGCTCCAGGCCTTCTGCGGTGCGGCCTGAAGGGCGCGGCCATAGGAGAAGGACATCTTCCAGGGGAAGCCGCCGATCTTGTTCATCGCATCGAGATGCGCCGTCGCATCCTCGTCGGACTGGCCGCCCGAAAGGAAGACGATGCCGGGGATCGCGGCGGGAACCGTGCGCTTGAAGCAGGCGATGGTCTTTTCGGTCACTTCCTGGATGCCGGCCTGCTTCGGGCACTTCTTGCCCGAGACGATCATGTTAGGCTTCAGGATCGTGCCTTCAAGATTCACATTGTGGAGCGCGAGGCGGTTGAAGACGGCGCGCAGCGTCGCTTCCGTCACCTCGAAGCAACGGTCGGCGGTGTGGGCGCCGTCCATCAGCACTTCCGGTTCCACGATCGGCACGATCTTCGCTTGCTGGCAGAGCGCGGCATAGCGGGCCAGCGCCTCGGCATTCGCCTCGATGCAGGCATTGGTCGGGATGGTTTCGGAAATGTCGATCACCGCGCGCCACTTCGCGAAGCGGGCGCCGAGGTCGTAATATTCGGCCAGGCGATCGGCGAGGCCGTCGAGGCCTTCGGTGATGGTTTCGCCGGGGAAGCCCGCCATCGGCTTTGCGCCCGCGTCCACCTTGATGCCGGGGATCGAGCCCGCCTTCTTGATGAGGTCGACAAGCGGGGTGCCGTCCTTCGCCTTCTGGCGGATCGTCTCGTCATAGAGGATCACGCCCGAGATGTAGTTCTGCATTGCCTCTTCTGTGCGGAACAGCATTTCGCGGTAGTCGCGGCGGTTCTCTTCCGTCGAGGCGACGTTGATCGCATCGAAGCGCTTCTTGATCGTGCCCGAGCTTTCGTCAGCGGCGAGGATCCCCTTGCCCGGCGCAACCATGGCCTGCGCAATCGATTCGAGCGTCTCAGTCATTTTCTTTCCCTCTGGTCCTGTCCTGCCTCGAAGCCTGCCTTGCCTATCTGCGGCTCAGCGCGGCAACCCCCGGCAATTCGATGCCTTCCATCCATTCGAGGAAGGCTCCGCCTGCGGCGGAAACATAAGTGAAGTCGTCTGCGGCGCCCGCTTCGTTGAGCGCTGCCACCGTGTCGCCGCCGCCTGCAACGGAGACGAGTTCGCCCTGCTTGCTGCGCATGGCGACGATGCGCGCGGCTTCTACTGTGCCGCGGTCGAAGGGCGGCACCTCGAAAGCGCCGAGCGGGCCGTTCCAGACGACCGTCTTTGCCGTCTCGAATCGCGCAGCAAGGTGAGCGATCGTGTCCGGTCCCACATCGAGGATCATCATGTCGTCCGGCACCGCGTCCACGGGCACCGTCTTCGAGGCGGCACCTGCCTTGAATTCGGTGGCGACTACGACGTCCGTCGGCAGCACCACATCGCAATTTGCGGCGCGCGCATTTGCGAGGATATGACGTGCGGTGTCGAAGAGGTCGGGCTCGCAAAGCGATTTTCCGACCTTCTTGCCTTGTGCGGCAAGGAAGGTATTGGCCATGCCACCACCGATCACCAGTGCATCGACTTTCTTCACGAGATTGCCGAGCAGCGAAATCTTGGTGGAAACCTTTGCACCGCCGACAATGGCGACGACGGGGCGAGTGGGATTACCGAGTGCGGCGTCGAGTGCCGAAAGCTCCGCTTCCATCGCGCGGCCCGCATAGGACGGCAGGAAATGCGTTATGCCTTCCGTCGAGGCGTGTGCGCGATGTGCGCAGGAGAATGCGTCGTTGATATAGATGTTGCCTATCTTCGCGAGTTCGCCCGCAAAGGCCGGATCGTTATTTTCTTCGCCCGCATGGAAGCGGGTGTTTTCGAGCACCAGCACAGTGCCGGGCTTCATGGTATCCGCCGCCTTCGCCGCCGTCTCGCCGACGCAATCGCTCGCAAAGGCGACGTCGACACCCACGAAGGGCGCCAGTGCATCGGCCACGGGCTTCAGCGAATATTTCGCATCCGGCGCGCCTTTCGGGCGGCCGAAATGCGAAAGCACGATCACTTTCGCGCCGCGTCCGGCAAGTTCCTTCAGCGTAGACGCGACGCGCTCGATGCGCGTCGCGTCCGAAACCTTGCCATCCTGCATCGGCACGTTGAGGTCCGCGCGGACAAGAATCCGCAGGCCGTTGAGGCCCACGGCAGTGAAGAGATCGTCAAGCGTCTTGTGCGCGGACATGCTTTCACTCACTCCGCTCAGAGCAGCTTGCCCATCGCGACGGCCGTGTCGCTCATGCGGTTCGAGAAGCCCCACTCGTTGTCGTACCAGGAGAGTACGCGCACCAGCTTGCCGTCGATGACCTGTGTCTGCGTGAGGTCGAAGGTCGAGGAGGCGGGGTTGTGGTTGAAGTCGATCGAGACATTCGGCTCGTTCGTCGTCGCGAGGATGCCCTTGAGCGGTCCCTTCGCAGCTTCAACGATCGCGGCGTTCACTTCTTCCGCCGTCACCTTCTTCTTTGCGGTGAAGACGAGGTCGATGACCGAGACGTTCGGGGTCGGCACGCGGATCGAGGTACCGTCGAGCTTGCCCTTCAGTTCCGGTAGTACGAGACCGACGGCCTTGGCGGCGCCGGTCGAGGTCGGAATCATGGAGACGCCGGCGGCGCGGGCGCGGCGCGGGTCCTTATGCAGCGTGTCGACCGTGTTCTGGTCGCCCGTATAGGCGTGGATCGTCGTCATGTAGCCCTGCTCGATGCCGCAGGCCTTGTGCAGCACCTGCGCGACCGGCGCGAGGCAGTTCGTTGTGCACGAAGCGTTCGAGACGATCTTGTGGCTCTTCTTCAGATCCTTGTGGTTCACGCCGTAAACCACGGTGAGGTCAGCTTCTTCCCCCGGCGCCGAGATCAGCACCTTCTTCGCGCCCGCGGTGAGATGAGCCGCCGCCTTGTCGCGCGCAGTGAAGAGGCCCGTGCATTCAAGCGCGATGTCGACGCCGAGGTCCTTCCAGGGAAGCTTCGCGGGATCGCGCTCGGCGATCACCTTGATCGGGCCGCAGCCGAGATCCATCGACGATTTCGTCGTCTTGATCTTGCCGGGGAAGGGACCGTGAACGCTGTCATATTTCAGGAGGAGGGCGTTCGCGTCGACCGAGCCGAGATCGTTGATCGCAACAACTTCGATATCCTTGCGGCCGGATTCCGCGATGGCACGGAGCACCAGGCGTCCGATCCGACCGAATCCGTTAATCGCAACGCGCACTGCCATTTCTTTGTTCTCCTGAGCGTGGGTTAGGACTTGTCTGCGAGGCGGGCCTTCGCCGCGGCGGCAGCCGCCTCGGGGGTGATGTTGAAATGCTTGTAGAGGTCGGGCGCCGGCGCCGATGCGCCGAAGCCTTCCATGCCGATGAAATCGCCATCCGGGCCGATATAGCGGTCCCAGCCATAGCGCACCGCTGCCTCGATCGCGATCTTCACCGTGCCTTCGCCCAGCATGTCCTCGCGGAATTCGCGGGACTGCTGGTCGAAAAGATCGAGACAGGGCATCGAGACGACGCGCGCCGGAATTCCGTCATTTTCAAGAAGTGCCTGTGCGGCAAGCGCGATCTCGACTTCCGAGCCGGTCGCCAGCAGCGAAACTTGCGCCTTCGACGAAGCGGGCGAGAGTTCATAGGCGCCGCGGGCACACAGGTTTTTTTCCGAATATTCGGTACGAACGGCCGGCAGGTTCTGGCGCGAGAGCGCGAGAATGGAGGGAGTGCCTTTCTCTTCAAGCGCAAGCTGCCAGCATTCCAGAGTTTCGACGGCATCGGCCGGGCGGAACACATGAAGGTTCGGCATGGCGCGCAGGCTCGCCAGATGTTCGACCGGCTGATGCGTCGGCCCGTCTTCGCCAAGGCCGATACTGTCATGCGTCATGACATAGATGACGCGCTGGCCCATCAGCGCCGAGAGGCGGATCGAGGGGCGGCAATAATCGGTAAAGACGAGGAAGGTGCCCGAATAGGGAATGAAACCCTTGTGGAGCGCCATGCCGTTCATCGCAGCGGCCATTCCGTGCTCGCGGATGCCGTAATGGATAAAGGAGCCGGAGAAGTCATCCGCGGTCACGGCCTTCTGCTCCTTCGAGCGCGTATTGTTCGAGCCCGTGAGGTCGGCCGAGCCGCCTACCGTTTCCGGCAGCACGGCGTTGATGACGTTGAGCGCCTCTTCGGAAGATTTGCGCGTCGCCCATTTCGGCTTGTCGGCGACGAGCTTTTCCTTGTAGGCGGCAATGGCCTTTGCGAAGCCGCCGGGCAGGTCGCCCGAGATGCGGCGTTCGAAATCGGTTCGCTTGTCGGCGGGCAGGGCGGCAAGGCGCTCTTCCCAGGCCTGGCGGTCCTTTGCGTGACGAAGCCCGGCGATCCGCCAGGCGTCGAGCGTTGCGCTGGGAATGGTGAAGGGTTCGTCCGACCAGCCGAGCTTTTCGCGGGCGAGCTTGATCTCGTCGTCGCCGAGCGGTGAGCCATGCGAGGAGGACTTGCCCGCCTTGTTGGGCGAGCCATAGCCGATAACGGTGCGGCAGGCGATGAGACTCGGGCGGTCGGACTTCCGCGCCTTTTCGATGGCAGCCGCGATCTCGTCGGCATTGTGTCCATCGATGCGCGCGGCGTTCCAGCCCGCAGCCTCGAAGCGCTTCAGCGCGTCGCCCGATTCAGACAGCGACAGCGCGCCGTCGATGGTGATTTCATTGTCGTCATAGAGAACGATGAGCTTCGAAAGCTTCAGGTGCCCTGCAAGGCCAATCGCCTCGTGGCTCACGCCTTCCATGAGGTCGCCGTCCGAGGCAAGCACATATGTATAGTGATCGGAAATCTCGTCGCCGAATCGGGCGGCCATCATGCGTTCGGCAAGTGCCATGCCGACGGCGGTAGCAATGCCCTGGCCGAGCGGGCCGGTCGTGGTTTCGACACCCGCGGCATGGCCATATTCGGGGTGGCCGGCGGTGATCGAGCCGAGCTGGCGGAAATTCCGGATCTGCTCGATCGTCATGTCCTCATAGCCGAGCAGATAGTTCAGCGCATAAAGCAGCATCGAGCCATGGCCTGCGGAAAGCACGAAGCGGTCGCGGTCGGGCCAGTCGGGCTGGCGCGGATCGATCTTCAGGAATTTGGTGAAGAGGACGGTCGCAATGTCGGCCGCGCCCATCGGCATGCCGGGATGGCCGGAATTGGCCTTCTGGACGGCGTCCATCGCCAGCGCACGGATCGCATTGGCCATGGCCTCGTGCGAGGCGCCTCGTGTGGATTTCGACTTCTCGGCGTTGACGGATTTTTCAGTTGGCGTCATGTGTCACTCAAATTGCCCGGACCGGGCGCTGGGCGGGCAGGCGCTAGCGGCTTTCCGCACCGAGGCGAAAAGCCTCGCCATGGCTCAAATCGGGCCCTCCCGAGAGCGGCGCCACAATGACCACGGGGCTCCCATGAGTCAATGCCGGAATCCCCGCATTTGCGCCTGTTTCGCGCATGGGGTGCCGCGAATATGCAAGGTGGCCGAAGGCAGCCCGAAAGGGCCTTGTCCGGCGCGGCGTTGACCTTGTTTCGCCGCCCTGCCTATCTTGGCAGGAGAAATCTTCCGGTCGGATGGGCCGGAACGAGGAGCCCCGGACAGAAGCATGAGCAAACTCGATTCGGCGATGGGCCGCTTTAGTGGCGCGCTGGACAAGCTGGAAGCCGGCATCAACCGGCAGGTTCTGCGCGCACAGGCCGCAAAGCGCCTGCAGGAAGAGGCCGAAACGCTGAAGCAGGACCGGGCCGGTCTTGCCGAGGAGATCGACCAGCTCAAATCCGAGGCGCGGCGTCTTAACGAGTTGAACGAACGTGCCTCCGAGACGCTTGCCGATGCGATCGAGGGCATTCGCGAAGTGCTGGCGGAGGGTTAGGCGATGGGACAGGTCAAGGTTTCGATCAACGATCGCTCCTATACGGTCGCCTGCGGGGATGGCGAGGAAGCCCATGTCCGCGAGCTTGCCGGCCATATCAACAAGCATGTGACCGGCCTTGCCCAGGAAGTGGGCCAGGTGGGCGATGCGCGGCTGTTGCTCATGGCCGGGCTCATGATCGCGGACGAGCTGTCCGAGGCCCTGCAAAGGACCAAAATGCTCGAGCAGGAGCTCGAAAGCCTTTCGTCGCAGCGCGCGTCGGCGGCGGATCGGACCCGCGAGGCGGAAGATTCCCTTGCCGATGTGCTGGACGATGCGGCCCGGCGGATCGAGGATCTGGCGCGGCGGATCGAAGCCGCTTGAACCAAACCGTCCCGGAATTAATTTCACCCCGGCAGGCGTCAGGACGGTTAGGATGAAGCCGGGTACTGCCCTTCTCGTCAGGAACAATAACTCTCGGGGCCTTACGCTCCTCAAGGGAGCTGTCCCTGAGGGAGACCGTGGTCTCCTTCACACGGCGCCCACCTACGTTAGTAGGTCTCCGAGGAACGAGCTTCCGACGGTCGTGGTGGTCCCACTTTCAGGCTCTTGCCGAGGCACCGGCGCATGAGCGCCTCACCGAAGCATTTCGCCCGCGAAGCGGCGAAGCGCCGCCGAGACGCGGCCCATGCGGCGCTAGGCGCGTCGGCGCCTGCCTCCATTGCGGGCCACTTTCTTCAGACCATACCGCTTGGCGCGGCAAGCAACGTCGCCGGGTATGCCGCCATTGGCAGCGAGGCCGACCCATCGGAACTTCTCCGCCATCTCGATGCGGCGGGACATTTCTGTTCGCTGCCTGTCGTGGAAGCGCGCCAAGCGCCGCTTGTCTTCCGGCGCTGGCGGCCGGGCGACCTGCTTGAGCCGGGCGATCACGGCACGCGCGCGCCCTCGCCCGAGGCGCCGCTCTGCCGCCCGGAGATTGTGCTGGTGCCGCTCCTCGCCTTTGACGGTGCCGGGCGCCGGCTCGGCTATGGCGGCGGCTACTACGACCGGACACTGGCCGCACTCAGGGCGGATGGCGGCGCGGTTGTTGCCGTCGGGGTTGCCTTTTCGGCGCAGGAAGCCCAAGACCTACCCGAGGACGAATTCGATCAGCGGCTCGACTGGATTGTGACGGAGAAAGAGGCGCGGCGCTTCGGCGCGGCGCCCGGCAGGTGACCATGCGTTTATTGTTCATGGGCGATATTGTGGGCCGCAGCGGGCGTGACGCGCTGGTAGCCGAATTGCCTGCGCTACGCCGCGAACTCGGCCTCGATTTCGTCGTCATAAATGGTGAGAACGCGGCAGGCGGCTTCGGCATCACGGCGGCAATCTGCGACGACATTTTCGATGCCGGCGCCGATGTCATCACGCTCGGTAATCATTCATGGGACCAGCGAGAGGCGCTTGTGCATATCGAGCGTGAGCCGCGGCTCATCCGCCCTGCGAACTATCCGGCAGGAACCCCCGGCCGAGGCGCAACGCTGGTTGACGCGCAATCCGGTGCGCGGGTGCTCGTCGTCAATGCGCTTGGCCGCGTTTTCATGGAGGCGCTCGACTGTCCGTTCGAGGCGGTGGACAAGCAGATCTCTGCCTGCCCGCTTGGTGAGGCGGCGGATGCCATCATCATCGACATGCATGCCGAGGCGACGTCCGAGAAAATGGCGATGGGCCATTTCTGCGATGGGCGCGTATCGCTTGTCGTCGGAACCCACAGCCATGTGCCGACGGCGGATGCGCAGGTGCTGCCGGGTGGCACGGCCTATCAGACGGATGCCGGCATGTGCGGCGACTACAATTCCGTGATCGGCATGGAAAAGGACGAACCGCTCAACCGTTTCACGACGCGCATTCCGAGTGGCCGCTTCCAGCCTGCAATGGGGCCTGCAACGCTTTGCGGCGTCTTCGTGGAAACCGGGTCGGATGGCCTTGCCCGCCGCGTCGAGCCCGTGCGGGTCGGCGGCCGTCTCAAGCAGGTGCTGCCGGAGGTCTGAGGCCATGCGCATTGTCCTAGTTGGCAATTTCAATGAGCGGCGCGAAGGTGCAAATTTCTACGCAACGGTGCGCAAGCTCGCCAATGGCTTCACCCGCAACGGACATCAGGTAATGGCGTTCAGCGACCGGGATGTCGCGCGTGAGACCGGCAAATGGGGCATTTTCCGCGGCGGAGATGCGTTTGCGAATGAGCGCCTCATCAAGCTTTGCCGGAATGTCCGCCCCGAACTGCTTGTTCTCTTTCATGCCGACAAGATTGCCAACGAGACGGTGCGCGAGCTGCGCGCCATGATGCCGTCGTTGCGTGTCGCCGTCGTCAATATAGATGCGCTGTTTCTGCCTGAAAATGTCGAACGCATTCATCGCTTCGCGGAAGTGGCGGATACAACCTTCATCACCACGGCGGGCGAGCGTCTCGATGCTTTCGTTACACCGACACATTCGCTGACATTCATTCCAAATCCCGCCGATCCCTCCATCGAAAACCTGCAATGCTTTGCGCATAACGATCAGCCGAATGATCTTTTCTGCGCGGTGGGATCGGAAACGGCCTCGACACCGCGCGGAAAGCTGCTCAAGGAAATAGAGACATCGGTGCCGGAAGCGCGCTGCGCCTTTCATGGGTTCGAGGGGCGGCCGCAATTGAACGGCCTGGACTATTTCAACGGCATTGCATCTGCACGCATGGGGCTCAATCTCAACCGTGACGAGCGCTATCACCTCTATTCGTCGGATCGCTTCGCGCAATATGCGGGCAACGGTCTTCTCGTCTTCGTTGCACGCTCGACGGGCTATGACGAGATTTTTACGGATGAGGAATTCGCCTTCTACCGCGATATGCCTGAGCTTGCTGACAAGCTGCGCTACTTCCTCACGCATGATGGCGAGCGCCAGCGTATCGCGCGTAACGGTCATGAGCGCTATCACGCGCTGTTCGGCGAGCGGCTTGTCGCGCGCTATGTCGAGGATGTGATGTTCGGGCGGCCCTTCGAGGACGCCTATGCCTGGCCGACCGCCATTCACCGCTGACCGCCGAATGCAGAACCGCCCCGTCCCAAGCGCGGCCGAGGTGGGTGAGGCGGCGGGGACGAGGCGGTGTGCCTTCGCGGAACTGCGTCGGCGTGTTTCCCGGTGCGAGCTTGGGCGGGGCCGCAGCCGGGGTCTGCTGCATTTGCCGTTGGATGTTTTCACGGAGCACTGGGCAAACGCCCCGAATCCGCCGGCGAGGCCAGTCTCGGCCGGAAATCTTAAATACACTTTAAACTAGAATATACAATTATATCTCAACCATTGCGTGTATTTTGTTGTACTGCCGGGCGCTATGGATTTTGCCTTGGGCGGACCTTATAAAGGCGCCGAATTTCAGCGTCTTTTTGACAGGCTTTCGGAGGCGGAATGGCCGGCCATTCACAATTCAAGAACATCATGTATCGCAAGGGCGCGCAGGATAAGAAGCGCGCCAAGCTGTTCGCGAAGCTGGCCAAGGAAATCACGGTTGCGGCCAAGATGGGCCTGCCCGATCCCGAGTACAATCCGCGGTTGCGTGCCGCCATTCAGGCCGCCCGCGCCGAGAACATGCCCAAGGACAATATCGAACGGGCAATCAAGAAGAGCACGGATCAGGGCGGCGAGAACTATGAGGAAGTGCGCTATGAGGGCTTCGGTCCCGGCGGCATCGGCGTGATTGTCGAGACCCTGACCGACAACCGCAACCGCACGGCCGGCGAAGTGCGCGCCATCTTCTCGAAGAATGGCGGCAATCTCGGTGAAACGGGCTCCGTCTCCTTTATGTTCGACAGGCTTGGCCTCATCGAATATGGCGCCGATGTTGCGAGCGCCGATGACATGCTGGAAGCCGCCATCGATGCAGGCGCAGATGACTGCCAGTCGGGCGCGGAAACGCATGAGCTTTTCTGCGCTCCCGATGCGCTACATGAAGTGGCCTCGGCTCTTGAGGCGAAGTTCGGCGAGCCCAAGGCCGCGCGGATGGTCTGGAAACCGCAGAACACCATACCTCTCGATGACGAGAAGGCGGAGTCGGTCTTCAAGGTGCTCGAAGCGCTGGACGACAATGACGATGTGCAGCAGGTTTATGCGAACTTCGAGATGTCCGATTCGGTCATGGAGAAGATGTCCGCCTGATTTCCTCCGGCGAAACGTCCTCTTCTTGCCGCGGGCATGAACCGGACGGGTGCGCCTCTTGCCGCCCGGCTCCGCAACGGGGATTGCCCCTGCACATGGCGGCATCGCTCACATTTCTCGGCATCGATCCGGGCCTCACAGCTACGGGCTGGGGTGTGATCGCCATTGAGGGGTCGAAGCTCTCTCATGTGGCGAACGGCACCATCACCTCCAATGCACGGCTGACGCTTGCCGAGCGGCTGGTCGAAATCGAGGCAGGGCTTGTCCGGGTGGTCGGTGAATTTGTGCCTCATGCTGCCGCCGTCGAACAGGCTTTCGTCGCGCGCGATGCAGCGGCAGCACTGAAGCTCGGTCAGGCGCGCGCGGTGGCGCTGCTCGTCGCGGCGCGGGCGGGTCTCGTGGTCGCCGAATATGCCCCGAACCACGTGAAGAAATCGGTCGTCGGCGCCGGCCATGCCGACAAGGCGCAGATCCGCCTCATGGTCGAAATGCTGCTGCCCGGTTCCAGGCCCGGCAGCGAACATGCCGCCGACGCGCTAGCGATTGCCATTACGCATGCCCATTCAGGCGCCGCCAATCCGCGCCTTGCCGCCGCCATAGTGGGAGCGGCCAGATGATCGGCAAGCTCAGGGGCATGGTGGATTCGACCGGCGAGGACTGGGTGGTCGTCGATGTTGGCGGCGTCGGCTATCACGTTACCTGTTCGCGCCGCACCTTGCAGAACCTTCCCGCGCGCGGCGAGCCAGTTACGCTTTCCATCGAAACCAAGGTGAGCGAAGAAGCGATCCGTCTGATCGGCTTCGACAGCGATGTCGAACGCGACTGGTTCCGCTTGCTGCTTGGCGTTCAGGGCGTTGGCACGCGCGTCGCCCTTGGCGTGCTTGGTACGCTCGCGCCCGGTGATCTCGCCCGCGCCATCGCGCTCGACGACAGGAAAGCGGTATCGGCCGCGCCCGGCGTCGGCCCGAAAGTCGCTGCGCGCATCGTCGCCGAATTGAAGGACAAGGCGCCGGAAGGGGCATCGCTTGCGGCAACGCTCGCAGCGCCGGTAAATGGTGCAGCCGTCGCCGATGCTTCGGCGCCGATGCGCGATGCCGTATCCGCGCTGGTCAATCTCGGCTATCCGCAGGCGCAGGCGGCCGGCGCCATCGCCACGGCGGCGAAGGCGCTTGAAGATGCGGCGACAGCGGAACAGTTGATCCGCCGTGGCTTGAAGGAGCTGGCGCGATGACGGACAGGCTCATCGGCGCGGCGAGGCGCGAGGAAGACGAGCTGGAGCGATCGCTGCGTCCGCAGCTTCTCGCCGATTTCACGGGCCAGGCGCGGGCGCGTGAAAATCTCGCCGTTTTCATTGAGGCGGCGCGCGCGCGCGGCGAAGCGCTCGACCATGTGCTCTTCGCAGGCCCGCCCGGCCTCGGCAAGACGACGCTGGCGCAAATCGTCGCGCGCGAACTCGGCGTTAATTTCCGTTCAACATCCGGGCCGGTGATCTCGAAGGCGGGCGATCTTGCCGCCCTCCTCACCAATCTCGAACCGCACGACGTGCTCTTCATCGACGAAATCCATCGCCTTTCGCCGGCAGTCGAGGAAATCCTTTATCCGGCGATGGAGGATTTCCAGCTCGACCTCATCATTGGCGAAGGCCCCGGTGCGCGCTCGGTCCGCATCGAGCTTGCGCCCTTCACGCTTGTCGGCGCGACGACGCGCACGGGCCTTCTGACAACTCCATTGCGTGATCGTTTCGGCATTCCGGTACGGCTCAATTTCTACGAGATTTCCGAACTTGAAAGAATCGTGCAGCGTGGCGCCAGAGTCCTCGGCATTGCCATGACGGCAGATGGTGCGCATGAGATTGCGCGCCGTGCGCGCGGCACGCCGCGCGTGGCAGGCCGGCTCCTTCGCCGGGTCCGCGACTTTGCGGCTGTCGATGGCGTATCAACCATCGACGCCAGGGCGGCGGACCGGGCGCTGCAGCGGCTTGAAGTGGACGAACTCGGCCTCGATGCGCTCGACCACCGTTATCTGCGCTGCATAGCGGTCAGTTTTGCGGGCGGGCCGGTAGGCGTCGAAACCATTGCCGCCTCGCTCTCAGAGCCGCGCGATGCGATCGAGGAAATCATCGAGCCCTATCTCATCCAGCAGGGCCTCGTGAACCGGACGCCGCGGGGCCGGGTACTCACGGCGGCGGCCTTCGCCCATATCGGCATTCCCATGCCGTCCGCCCTGTCCGCGAACCAGCCGGGGCTGTTCGGCGGGGAGGAAGACGAATGAATCCGGTTTGGCCCGATCTCTCCGGCCGGATCGAAGGCCAGCTCCACAAGCTCCCCATTCGTGTCTATTACGAGGACACGGATTTCTCGGGCATCGTCTATCACGCGAATTACCTGAAATTTGCCGAGCGCGGCCGGTCCGATTTCCTGCGGCTGGCGGGCGTTCACCACACCGACCTCTTCGATGGCGATGACCCGATTGCCTTCGCCATTCACCGGATGGAAATAGATTTCCTTAAACCTGCACGGATCGACGACTGGCTCGAAGTGCATACCCGCTATGTCCGTGCGAGCGGTGCCCGGATCGAGGCCGAGCAGACGATCTGGCGCCTCGATGCCGAAGGCGCGCCGGAGGAAGAACTATGGCGGGCACAGGTTTTCGCGGCGGTGCTCGACAAGGCGGGGCGGCCTCGCCGGCTGCCGATATCGGTCCGCGATGCGCTGGCGCCGCTGGTTACGCCGAAGAGCGGCGGAGAGTGATTGGACACGGGGCATGTCACATTGTGTTCCGAAGGACACAATAACCGGCTAACCTCTTGAGGACACGTATCGAATCCGGCCTTGCGCCACGGTAATGACATAATTCAACGACTAACTTCGGCCTCAATTTGGGGGCACACATATAGCGTGGGGCGCATACGGGAAGAGCCGGTTGCGTGATTACCGCGCCTGTCATGTGCCGCTCCCTGCATTGAGTCCGAGAGCACGGAGAGGCACTGAATGGATCCCGTCGCCACCCAACAGGTGATCACCGAAACAATGGTCGATGCCGCTTCGATGGATTTCAGCCTTTGGGGGCTGTTCCTTCGTGCGGATATCGTCGTCAAGCTCGTGATGGTGGGGCTGATCTTTGCCTCGATCTGGTCATGGGCGATCATTTTCGACAAGTGGTGGCGCTATGGCCGCATCGAACGCCGCATCGACCAGTTCGAGCGTGTGTTCTGGTCGGGACGCTCGCTTGAGGATCTCTATCAGGAAACGGGGCACCGCCCGCAGAATCCGCTTTCCGCACTCTTCATCGCGGCGATGCGCGAATGGCGACGCTCTCAGGAGGCTGTAGCGAGTTCCTTTGTCGGCCTCAAGGAGCGTGTCG
Source organism: Parvibaculum sp. (assembly GCF_046297875.1). GTDB lineage: Bacteria > Pseudomonadota > Alphaproteobacteria > Parvibaculales > Parvibaculaceae > Parvibaculum. The sequence goes on from NZ_JBKBHD010000001.1 coordinate 1,703,393, forward strand.
ACAAGGTCATGCAGGTGACGATCAACCGCGAGATGGTGGCGCTGGAAAACCGGCTGCTGTTCCTTGCGACGGTCGGCTCCGTCTCGCCCTTCGTCGGCCTGTTCGGCACCGTCTGGGGCATCATGAATTCCTTCCAGTCGATCGCGGTGAGCCGCGACACGAATCTTGCGGTCGTTGCACCCGGTATCGCGGAAGCGCTGTTTGCGACGGGACTTGGCCTGATCGCCGCCATTCCGGCGGTCGTCGCCTATAACCGCTTCTCGCACCAGACCTCGAAAATCGCACAGCGGATGGAAAGCTTCGCGGATGAGTTCTCCGCGATCCTGTCCCGCCAGCTCGACGAGCGGGGGTAGTCATGGCGATGTCGGTCGGCAAGAAGGGTGGTGGACGCAGCCGTTTCGCGCGCGCGCCCATGTCGGAAATCAACGTCACACCTGTAGTCGATGTGATGCTGGTGCTGCTGATCGTGTTCATGGTTGCAGCGCCGATGCTCACTGTCGGCGTACCTGTCGACCTGCCGAAGACGCAGGCTGCGCCGATCCCTGGCGACACAGAGCCGCTCACCATAACGATCAATGGCGAAGGCCAGATTTTCGTTCAGGAAACGCCGACCGAAGCCGAAGCGCTCGTGCCTCAGCTTACCGCCATTGCGGAGGGCGGCTATGAGCAGCGCATATTCGTTCGGGCCGACAAGAATATCCCGTACGGACGGGTGATGGATGTGATGGGCCGGCTGAGTGCGGCCGGCTTCTCGAAAGTTGCCCTTGTAACCGAGACCGACACCTCGCCGCCGGCACCGGCTGGCGGGCGTCGAGCGAACTAAGCGGCGGTAATGCGCAATCCGTTGTTCCTTTCTCTCGCCGTTCATGCGGCGGTCGTATTGCTTGCGTTCGTGACGTTTCCGGGCCCCCGGGAACTTCCCGAACCGCCCATGCGCACGGTCCCGGTCGAGCTTGTCACAATTTCCGAGATGACGAACCTCGTCAGCCAGCGGAAGGTCGAAAGGCCGAAGCCGGTCGAGGAGCCTACGCCGCCGCGACCGCAGGTTGCCGAGAGGCCGACGCCGACGCCGCCTGCGCCCGCTCCCGCCGCGCCGCCTCCGCCGCAGGCCAAGCCCGAGCCTTCGCCCGAGAAGGTTGAAAAGAAGCCGGAACCGAAGCCCGTCGAGAAGGCGGTCGCGCGGCCGACACCGCCCAAGCCCGAACCGGAAAAGAAGTTCGATCCGAACCAGATCGCGCAGCTTCTCAACAAGGCGCCGGAGGTCGCGCCGAAGACTGAAGCGCGCGAGTCTGCCGATGTCGAACTCGATCTGCCCTATTCGGATGACCCTGCGCTGGCACTCAGCATGAGCGAAATCGAGGCTGTTCGTCAGAAGGTGCAGGAATGCTGGAACGTGCGCGATTTTGCGGGCAGTGCGGATGCGGACAAGCTGCGCGCCACGATCCGTTTCTCGCTCAATCAGGATGGGTCGCTCGCGGGCAATCCGTCAATCGCAAGCTCCAGCGGCGGACCGCTCTCGCGGCTTTTTGCCGATCGTGCAGTGCAGGCGGTGCAGAAATGCTCGCCCTACGATTTTCTGCCACGAAACAAGTATACAAACTGGCGCAACATGAGCCTCAATTTCAATCTGGCCGGGATGATCTAACTGGACAGAGCGGACCCAAAGGGCAGGAGAAGCCGAAATGGTTGAATTCCTCAATGTGACGACCCTTGACGTCGGGAAGGGCGGGCGAAGGCTCGCAATGGCCGCCGCCGCGTTCCTCGCCTTTGTGCTCGCCGCTTTGCCCGTTCGGGCCGAAGTGTCGATCGACATCAATCGAGGCAATGTCGATCCACTCCCCATCGCTATCACGGACTTCTTGGGCGGTGCGGGGCAGGAGGCGCAGATCGGAGCCGATATCACCTCTGTCATCAGTAACAATCTCGAGCGCTCGGGTCTTTTCCGCCCGATCCCGAAGGCAGCCTTCATCGAGAAGATTTCGGATATCAATGTGCAGCCGCGTTTCGGCGACTGGCGCATCATCAATTCTCAGGCGCTGGTCACAGGTCAGGCGCGGATGGAGGCCGACGGCCGGCTCCGTGTCGAGTTCCGCCTCTGGGACGTGCTCGGCGAGCGCCAGCTCACTGGGCTTCAGTTCTTCACCACGCCGGACAACTGGCGCCGCGTCGCGCATCTCGTGTCCGATGCCATCTACAAGCGCCTCACCGGCGAGGACGGCTATTTCGATACGCGCGTCGTCTATGTTTCGGAAACGGGCCCGAAGAATGCCCGCGTGAAGCGTCTCGCCATCATGGATCAGGACGGGCACAACCCGCGCATGCTGACCAATGGTGCCGAACTTGTTCTGACGCCGCGTTTCAGCCCGAATTCGCAGGAGATCACCTATCTCGCCTATCGCAACAACCAGCCGCGCGTCTATGTCCTGGATATCGAGACCGGCCAGCAGGAAGTCGTGGGCGAATTTCCGGGCATGACCTTCGCGCCGCGCTTTTCACCGGACGGTCAGAAGATCATCATGAGCCTGCAGCGGGGCGGCAACTCGGACATCTATACGATGGACCTCCGCAGCCGGCAGGTGACGCGCCTTACCAATACGGCCGCCATCGACACCGCGCCCAGCTATTCCCCGGACGGACGTCAGGTCACCTTCGAATCGGACCGTGGCGGTTCGCAGCAGATTTATGTGATGAATGCCGACGGCTCGAATCAGCGCCGGGTGAGCTTCGGGCAGGGCAGCTATGCGACCCCGGTCTGGTCGCCCCGCGGCGATCTCATTGCCTTCACCAAGATCACGGGCGGCCGCTTCGTCATCGGCGTCATGCGGCCGGACGGGACCGGCGAGCGCATCCTCACCGAGGGCTATCACAATGAAGGCCCGACCTGGGCGCCCAATGGCCGCGTTCTCATGTTCTTCCGCGAGACCCGCGGGGCGCAGGGCGGGCCGAGCCTCTGGTCGGTCGATGTGACCGGCTATAACGAACGCCCGGTGCCGGCCGCCACAATGGCATCGGACCCGGCCTGGTCGCCGCGCATCCAATAGGTTCATTCAGGTTCAATCGGGAGCGGTGTTCCGGCTACGGAATGCCGTTCACGTACGGACGTTGATGTAAAAATGTCACGTAGGGTTGACGGAAAAGTCGCGTAATATCCGATGGTTCTTGCCTGCAACTTGGAGCGTGTCTAATATTCTGTTGCGGTACAGCAACCCCAGCGTCGGCCAATTGCGGGCGACGTGTTCCGGTCCGGCTAAACATCGGTACGGGAAGGTTTTTCTAAGTGACCATGTCTTGGGGTAAAAGGGGCCGAGAGCCCGTTTTACTGCAAGATTTTGTCATGCAAGAGTGTCAAATCAATTGAGCGCTGAGGCGCCTTGGCCGCTTGAGATCAAAAGGAGATCACCCGAATGAAGTCCCCGAATGCTGGTCTGCGGTTCGCCGCTGTGGCCGCCGCTTTCCTGATGCTCGCCGCTTGCTCCTCGAACAAGGATGCCACCGGCGCCAGCACCGATTCCACCGCCGGTCAGATTCGCCCCGGCAGCGCTGAAGACCTCGCCCAGAACGTGGGCGATCGCGTCTTCTTCGAGACCGACCGCTCGTCGCTCAGCGATGAAGCCCGCGCGACGCTGCAGCGTCAGGCGGCCTGGATGGCGCAGCACGGCAACCTCACCTTCACGATCGAAGGTCATGCCGACGAACGCGGCACCCGCGAATACAACCTCGCGCTCGGTGGCCGTCGTGCCAACGCCGCGAAGGATTACCTGGTGAGCCTCGGCGTTGCCGCCAGCCGCCTCAACACCGTTTCCTACGGCAAGGAACGTCCGGTCTGCCTCGACTCGAGCGAGAGCTGCTGGTCCCAGAACCGCCGTGCGGTGACGGTCATCGTTTCGGGCGTCGGCAGCTGATTTCAGCTCTGACACTCCGATACGGATGAAATACGGAAACGCCCTTCCGCGTTGAGCGGAGGGGCGTTTTTTGTCGGCCCGGTCGCGGTGCCCGCGCCGCAATTTGGTCGCACTTGGCTATAAGATTATGTCTCGACATGACATTCGAACGGGAGGTTCGATTGCGTTTCAATCGTCGCCCCAGCAAGCAGGTTCTGGTTGCTGTTCTTCTTGCCGGTCTGCCGCTTGGCGCCATTGGTGCCGCTTATGCGCAGTCGGGCGATCTCGACATGCGCTCGGTCGGCAATCGTCTCGACCGGATCGAGAACGAGCTTTCCGATCTGCAGCGCCAGACCTTTAGCGGTGGCGGCTCCTCCTCCGGTGCGCCGCGCGCGCTCGACAGCGGTTCGTCCAGCGCCGATCTGCAGTCACGCGTCCTTGAACTCGAAGATCAGGTGCGCAGCCTGAATGGCCGTCTCGAAGAGGCGAACCATCGCGCGGATGAAACACGGCGGCAACTTGAGCTTTTCAAGGCTGATGTCGATCTGCGTTTCCAGGACATCGCTTCGGGCGGCGGTGGTTCCGGCGCCGCCATGAGCACAGTGCGCGCGGATGGCGATGGCGGCGCACCGGCGCCTGCCCCGGTCGTTGCAGAGGACGGCACGCCTGCGGCGCCGGCGGCCTCCATCCTTCCGAGCGGAACGCCGGAATCCCAGTATGATTTCGCGATCGACCTGATGAAGCGCGGGCAATACGATCAGGCGCGGCAGGCGTTCCAGGAATTCCTGCAGCTTCACCCCAATCACAACCTCGCGGGCAATTCGCAGTACTGGCTCGGCGAAACCTACTACGCGCAGAGCGATTTCAAGCGCGCGGGCGATGCCTTCCTGACCGGCTACACGACCTATGCGTCGAGCAACAAGGCGCCTGACAGCCTGCTCAAGCTCGGTATGAGCCTCGTCGCGCTGGGCAACAAGGATGCGGCCTGCACGGTCTGGGGCGAACTTGGTTCGCGTTTCCCTCAGGCGACACCCGCCATCGTTGCGCGTGCGCGCCTCGAAAGGCAGAAGGCTGGCTGCTGAACCGTCTCTGCAGCGAAGGGGAGGGGAGATGAGCGCGCAAGGCAAGACCGCGCGGCATACCGCCTCGCCAGTCACGTCTGCCGAATTTGCTGCGCGCCTTGCCGCCCTTGCACCTTCGAAGCATCTTGCAGTCGCCTTTTCCGGCGGGCCGGATTCTCTCGCGCTGCTCATCCTCGTCGCCAAATGGGCGAAGCGCCGCAAGGGCGTTTCGCTTCACGCCTTTACTGTGGATCATGGGCTGCGCGCCGCTTCCGCCGCCGAGGCGAAGCGCGCATCGGCAATGGCGAAGGAACTGGGGATTTCCCATCGCATTCTCCGCTGGAAGGGCGAGAAGCCCGCAAGCGGCATTCAGGCGGCGGCGCGCGAGGCGCGTTACCGGATTCTTCTCGACGCTTGCCGCGCCGCGGGTGTGCCCGATCTTCTGGTTGCCCATCACCTTGAAGATCAGGCCGAAACCTTCCTGCTCCGGCTTGCGCGCGGCAGCGGCGTCGACGGGCTTGCGGCGATGGCGGCGGAAAGACCGCTTATGGAGAGCGCCCCGGCAGTCCGGTTGCTTCGCCCGCTGCTCGATCTGCCGCGCGATAGGCTCCTTGCCACGGTGCGGCGCTCCGGCTTTGCGCCGATCGAAGACCCGAGCAACGAGAACGAGGCTTTCGACCGTGTGAAGGCGCGCAAGGCCCTTGCCGCGCTCGCGCCGCTCGGGCTCGATGCCGCCCGGCTTGCGCGCACGGCGGAGCAGATGGCGCGCGCACGTTCGGCGCTTGAAGCCGCGACGGCGGCGCTGCTAGCGGAACATGCCGAGCTTTCCTCATTTGGCCATGTCGAGGCCGGGTGCACGGCGTTGCTGGCCGCACCTCGGGACATCGGTCTCCGCGCGCTTGCCACCATCATCCGCGCCGTGGGTGGGCACGACTACGCGCCGCGCCTCGATGCGCTGGAAGGTGTCTACAATGCTCTCGAGGAGGGAACGCTTGGCGGCGGGCGCACCCTTTCAGGTGTCAAGCTGGCGGCCCCGGCGGGGCGGCTTGTCGCGACGCGCGAGCTGGCTGCGGCTGCCAGGGCCGAATCGCTTGAATTGGGGCCCGGAGCGCGCGTTCACTGGGATGGCCGTTTCCATGTGGTTCTGGCGAAGGCGCCGCGCGGTCAGCGATTTGCCGTGCGTGCGCTCGGGCAGGCGGGGCTCGTGCAGCTTGCCGCGCATGACATCGTTTTCCCTAAAGTGCCGAAAACGGCGCTTTTTGCGCTTCCCGGCCTCTGGCGGGAGGGAAGACTGGTGGCGGCGCCTCATTTGGGGACGCTCGACCCCAAAATCGTCTGCCATGCGTCGCTCCGCCGCGGGGCCGGCTTCTGGCCACGCGGAAGCGCCGGGAATGCCTGAAAGATTGCAGGTTCTGCCACCGCTGGCACTTGGTAAACCTTTCTATGGTCACTATGTTCTTCTAGATTAGAAACGCTCAAGATATGCGGGGCCGGTTGGCACAGCCCCTGCAGAGCGGTCGTGTCCCGCTGGTGGATCCCGGTCGTCAGGTAAAAAAGGTAGAAACCTTGTCCAATTTCAAGAATTTCGCTGTCTGGGTGCTTGGCGCGCTGCTGCTCATCGCGCTGTTCAATCTCTTTCAAGGGCCCGCGCCGAGAGAAGGCGCAGGCTCCGAGATCAGCTATTCGCGATTCCTCACCGATGTTTCCTCAGGCAGCGTCAGCGAAGTCGTCATCCAGGGCGAGAAAGTCACCGGCACCTACACGAATGGCGGAAAGTTCGCGACCATCGCGCCGCAGGACCCGCAGCTCGTCGAAACGCTGAAGGCCAACAATGTCAGCATCGCGGCGAAGCCGTCGGACGACAATTCTCCGTCGCTGCTCGGGATTCTCGTTTCGTGGTTCCCGATGCTGCTGCTGATCGCGGTGTGGATTTTCTTCATGCGCCAGATGCAGGGCGGCGGCGGCAAGGCGATGGGCTTTGGCAAGTCCAAGGCGAAGCTGCTGACCGAGCGGCACGGCCGCGTGATGTTCGACGACGTGGCGGGCATCGACGAAGCGAAGGACGACCTCACCGAGATCGTGGACTTCCTGCGCGATCCGGCCAAGTTCCAGCGCCTTGGCGGGCGTATCCCGAAGGGCGTTCTGCTCGTCGGTCCTCCCGGCACCGGCAAGACGCTGCTCGCGCGCGCCATCGCGGGCGAGGCCAATGTTCCCTTCTTCACGATTTCCGGTTCCGACTTTGTCGAAATGTTCGTCGGCGTCGGCGCGAGCCGTGTGCGCGACATGTTCGAGCAGGCGAAGAAGAACGCGCCCTGCATCATCTTCATCGACGAAATCGATGCGGTGGGCCGTCATCGTGGCGCCGGCCTCGGCGGCGGCAATGACGAGCGCGAGCAGACGCTGAACCAGTTGCTCGTCGAGATGGACGGCTTCGAGCCGAATGAGGGCATCATCCTCATCGCGGCGACGAACCGGCCCGACGTGCTCGACCCCGCGCTCCTGCGTCCGGGCCGCTTCGACCGCCAGGTCGTGGTGCCGAACCCGGATGTCGTCGGCCGCGAGAAGATCCTCAAGGTCCACATGAAGAAGGTGCCGCTGGCGCCGGATGTCGATGCGCGCACCATCGCGCGGGGCACGCCGGGCTTCTCGGGCGCCGATCTTGCGAACCTCGTCAATGAGGCTGCGCTCATGGCCGCCCGCCGCGGCAAGCGTCTCGTTACCATGGCCGAGTTCGAGGATGCCAAGGACAAGGTGATGATGGGCGCCGAACGCCGCTCCATGGTCATGTCCGAAGAAGAAAAGCGCCTGACCGCCTATCACGAAGGCGGCCATGCGCTTGTTGCGCTTCACATGCCAGCCTCCGATCCGATCCACAAGGCGACGATCATTCCGCGCGGCCGCGCGCTCGGCATGGTGATGCGCCTGCCGGAGCGCGACCAGCTGTCGGTGACGCGGGCGAAGCTCAAGGCGGACCTCGCAGTGGCGATGGGTGGCCGTCTAGCCGAGGAAATCATCTTCGGTCACGACAAGGTGACGTCCGGTGCATCATCCGATATTTCAATGGCGACCAAGATGGCGAAGGCCATGGTCACGCGCTGGGGCATGAGCGACAAGCTCGGCCCACTGGCTTATGCCGAAAACGAGGAAGAAGTGTTCCTCGGTCACTCGGTGGCGCGGCAGCAGAACATGTCCGAAGAGACGCAGCGTGTGATCGACGCGGAAGTCCGCCGCATCGTGGAAGAAGGCTACGAGACGGCGCGGAAAGTTCTGACAGATCACATCGACGATCTGCACACGATCGCCAAGGGCTTGCTCGAATACGAAACCTTGTCCGGCGAGGAAATCCAGAATCTCCTCAAAGGCGAACCGCCTGTGCGCGATCGCGGCGATACGCCGAAGGCTGCCGAAGGGCCGATTTCGTCGGTGCCGGTGACCGGTACGACGCCAAGCGGCGATGGCCCGATGGGTGTGCCGCCAGCCCCGCAGGGAACGTGAAGCCCCTCAGGGAATGAAATCGAAAGGGAGGCTTCGGCCTCCCTTTTTTGCTGTCATCGCCTTGATTGTGCCGTGGCACCGTCGTGAAATCCGGTGAAGCGGATATCAGGGGAGACATAAGATGAAGTTCGGACCGGGACTGGCTATGGCGGCGGCTCTTGCGCTTTCCGCCTGTGGCGATGAAGGGACAAACGGCGAGCCCGGCACTGCGCATGAACCGTCGCGCTACGATGCGCTCAGCATCACCTATGGCTGCGAAGGCGGCGTTCAGGTGCAGGCGATCTATTTCAACTTCGAGGATGGCAATGCGCTCGCTGCCTTGTCATATGACGGCACACTGGCGCCCATGCGCATCATGCCGTCCGCCTCCGGTGCAAAATACACCTCCCTCAACGAGGCGCTTGGCTGGCGCTGGCACACCAAGGGCAATGAAGCGGCGTTGAGTTACATGGCGCCCGACCACACAGCCGAAGAAGTGCTGCTTCTGCGCGATTGCCGGAATGTCCTTCTCCGCGACTAGCGGGCAGATGGAGAAATAAAAAGGGAGGCTCGTGAGAGCCTCCCTTTCCCTGTCCGGCGTCTCCCGATGCCGTCAGTGCTGCTTCTCCGGCAGCTTTAGAACAAGCCCGTCAAGCGCGGGGGTCAACGATATCTGGCAGGCGAGGCGGCTCGTCTCGCGCACATCCTCGGCGAATTCGAGCATGCTCTTTTCAAGCCCATCCTGCGCCGGGCCCGTCTTGCCGATCCATTCATCGTCGACATAGACATGGCAGGTGGCGCAGGCAGCGGCGCCGCCGCAATCTCCGTCGATGCCGGGTACGGCATTCTTCACCGCCGCTTCCATCGCGGAAATGCCGGCTTCTGCTTCAACGGAATAAACCTTTCCGCTGGCTTCGATGTAGTTGACCTTGGTCATCCTTCTTCCTTCTTCTTGTTTTTCTTTTCGCCGTTCAGCGGGCGTGAAGCTTCACCGGCAGCGAAGCGTAGCCGCGCACGAAATTGGAACGGACGCGGACCGGTTCGTCCATCACTTCAACGCGCGAGAAGCGCTTCATGATCTCTTCCCAGAGAATCTTCAGCTGCATCTCGGCAAGCCTGTTGCCAACGCAGCGATGCACACCGAAGCCGAAGGAAAGATGCTGGCGCGGGCGCTCACGGTCGATGATGAATTCGTCCGGCCGGTCGATTGCCGTCTCGTCTCGATTGCCGGAGACGTACCACATCACGACTTTGTCGCCCTTGCGGATGGTCTTGCCGCCGATTTCGGCATCGGCAATCGCGGTGCGGCGCATATGGGCAAGCGGCGTCTGCCAGCGGATGATCTCGGGCACCATGCTGTCGATAAGTGCCGGATTGGCATAGAGCTTTTCGCGTTCCTTCGGGTTCCGGTCGAGCGCCAGAACGCCGCCGGTCATCGAATTGCGCGTCGTGTCATTGCCGCCGACGATCAGCAGAAGCACATTGCCGAGATAGTTCTGCGGGGTCATGTCGCGGGTGGCGGGCGAATGCGCGAGCATGGAAACGAGGTCCATGCCGGGATTCCTCATGCGCTCGTTCCAGAGGCCCTGGAAAGTTGCGGCGCATTCCATGATCTCGTTGGTGCGCTGCTCCCAGCTGTCGACGATGCCGCTGCCGGGCTCGGCCGTCGTCACGTCAGACCAGCGGGTCAGCTTCGAGCGTTCCTCGAAGGGGAAGTCGAAAAGCGTCGCCAGCATCTGCGTCGTGAGTTCGATCGAAACGGCGGGCACCCAGTCGAATTCCTCACCCACTGGGAGGCTGTCGAGCGTGCGGCATATGCGCTCGCGGATCACGCCTTCGAGATTTGCGAGGTTCGCCGGCGCGACGATGGGGCTCACGGCCTTGCGCTGTTCGTCATGCCGGGGCGGGTCCATGGCAATGAAGTTCGGCAGGTCGATCGACCCTTCGCTGCTGCTCTTCTGAATGCCGTCCTCGATGATGATGCCGCCGAGACTGGCCTCCGAGGAGAACACCTGGTGGTTCGTATCCACCGCCATGATGTCCTTGTACTTTGTGATCGACCAATAGGGGCCATAGGCGCTTTCGGCGCAGTAGTGCACGGGGTCTTCGCGGCGCAGGCGGCGGAAATAGTCGCCTTCGATGTTGCGTTCGAAAAGCTCGGCGCGGCTGACATCGAGCCGGTCGAGCGGCAGGCTGTCCGCTTCCGTGGCGGACGTTGCGGTTGCAAGCGCGGTCATGATCTCTCCTCCCTCATGGCCATATTGAGTAATATATCAATAGCTATTGAGCCCAGAGTCAATATGGGTTGAAATCGCCTATCGATGCCGGGTATTCACCGCCGTCCGGTGCTAGGCTCAATGCCGGATTTCCGCCGGTTTCCATTGCAAGAGGCCATTTTGTCCATTTCTGTCCGCACCGCCCGAACGAGGCTCAGCCCGGAGGCCCGAAAGGCCCAGCTGCTCGAATGTGCATTGTCAGCCTTTGCCGAACATGGCGTGGCGCGGGCAACGCATTCCCATGTCGCCGAGCGGGCAGGCGTTTCCATACCTGCGGTCCATTCCTATTTCCGCACGCGCGACGATCTTGTCGCCGCCGTGTTGGGAGAAGTCGAGACATATCTCCTCGATGTTGTGTCGGATTCGCTTGGCGGGCCAAAAGATGTCCGCGAGGCGCTGATACTGCTTGCAACTCGCTTTGCGCGGGCCGCCCGCGAGAAGCCGGACGTGATTAAGGTCTGGCTCGACTGGAGCACCGGCGTGCGCGCCGATGTCTGGCCGCACTACATGGCTGTGCTCGACCAGCTTCATGAAATCGCCCAGAAGGTCTTTGCGCGCGGCAAGAAGGAAGGCGTTCTGCCTGCCAGCCTCAATGTGAAGGCTGCAGCCCGGATCTATATTGGCGGTGGGCACACGGTCGCGCTGATGCAGTTTTCCGGCGCAGGCAGGCGCGATCTGGAAACGCTGATCGACCAGCTTGTCACGAGCGTTATGGGCGTCGGCATGGATGCAACGCAGGGCTGAAGCCTTCGCGGGCTGATCCTGGCCGTGCTAGAATTTGCTCATGTTCCAGCGCCCGCTCATTTTCGGCATCGTCAACATCACGCCGGATTCCTTCTCCGACGGCGGAAGATATTTCGCTGCCGACGCCGCCGTTGCTCATGCGAAGCGGCTTGCCTCGGAAGGCGCCGATGTTATCGATCTCGGCCCTGCCTCGTCGAACCCCGACGCCGCGCCGGTATCGGCGGAGGAGGAAATCTGCCGTCTCGCCCCCGTCATGGAGGCGCTGGCGGGAGAGGGCATCGCGCTCTCGGTCGACAGCTTCCGGCCGCAGACACAGGCCTTTGCGCTGTCGCGGGGCGCTTCCTGGCTGAACGATATTCGCGGCTTCGCGGAACCCTCCTTCCATCCGGCGCTGGCGGCGTCGGATGCGCGCCTCGTCCTGATGCACTCGATCCAGCGCGAGGGCAATGCCGACCGGCGCGAGACGCCGGAAGGCGATATCGTCGATCAGATATGCCGCTTCTTCGAGGCGCGGATTACGGCGCTTGTGGCGGCGGGGGTGGCGCGCGGCAGGCTCGTTCTCGACCCCGGCATGGGGTTTTTTCTCGGGCCCAGGCCAGAAACCTCCTTCGAGGTGCTCGCCCGGATCGGCGAGATCGAGGCCCGGTTCGGCCTGCCGGTGTTCGTTTCCGTGTCGCGAAAGTCATTTCTGCGGGCGGTCACGGGCCGGGCACCCGGCGAGGCGGGGGCGGCGACGCTTGCGGCGGAGCTTCTCGCCGTCCAGCGCGGTGCCCGCCTCATCCGCACCCATGAACCGGGGCCGCTTGCCGACGCGCTGGCCGTCTTGGCCCGTTTCGGCACGAAGTCCCTTGGTTAATGAAAGATTTAGCAAGAAAACTTTAACTGCAATTGGCGCATAGAATCCTATATTCGCCACAGATCAATCGTTAGATGTGGATGTGTCGCTTGGGGTGCATGCAGGGGCCGTGGGGGCTTTTATTGCAGGCCGTGAATGAGACACAGACCGAGAAAAGGCGCGAGGACCGTAAATCTCATGGCCCGCAAATATTTTGGCACCGACGGTATCCGCGGGACTGCCAATTCAGGACATATGACCGCGGAAACGGCGCTGCGCGTCGGCATGGCAGCCGGCCGCGTCTTCCGTCGCGGCGAGCATCGCCACCGCGTGGTGATCGGCAAGGATACGCGCCTGTCGGGCTATATGCTTGAGCCCGCGCTCACGGCCGGTTTCACGTCGATGGGCATGGATGTCTTCCTGTTCGGCCCGCTGCCGACGCCCGCCGTCGCCATGCTCACCCGTTCGCTGCGCGCCGATCTCGGCGTGATGATCTCTGCCTCGCATAATTCCTTCGAGGATAACGGCATCAAGCTATTCGGCCCGGACGGCTTCAAGCTCTCCGACGAGGTCGAGCTAGCGATCGAGCATCACATGGACAATGGCCTTGCGGACAATCTCGCAGGCTCGCGCGCGCTTGGCCGCGCAAAGCGCATCGAGGATGCGCAGGCGCGCTATATCGAACATGTGAAACATTCCTTGTCCAAGCAGCAGACGCTTGAGGGCTTGCGCATCGTCGTCGATTGCGCGAACGGCGCCGCCTACAAGGTCGCGCCCGCCGTGCTTTGGGAACTGGGTGCCGAAGTCGTCACGGTCGGCACGGACCCCAACGGCTTCAACATCAATGAGGAATGCGGTTCGACCGCGCCGGAGCGCATGTGCGCCACTGTGCGCGAACGCCGCGCCGATATCGGCATCGCGCTCGATGGAGATGCCGACCGCGTCATCATAGCAGACGAGCGCGGCAAGATCGTCGATGGCGACCAGATCATGGGGCTCGTCGCCCGCCACTGGAAGGAAATGGGTGCGCTGTCGGCGCCGGGTATCGTCGCGACCGTCATGTCCAATCTCGGGCTGGAACGCTACCTCAAATCGCTTGATCTCCACCTCATCCGCACCCAGGTCGGCGACCGCTATGTTGTCGAGTACATGCGCCAGCACGGCTATAATGTCGGTGGCGAGCAGTCCGGCCATATCGTGCTCAAGGATTTCTCGACCACGGGCGACGGGCTCATCGCCGCGCTGCAGGTGCTTTCGGTGATGAAGGCGGAAGACCGCCCGGTGAGCGAACTCACCCATGTCTTCGATCCGCTGCCGCAGCTTCTCAAGAATGTCCGCTTCAAGCGCGGCGAGCCGCTGAAGGACAAGGATGTGCAGGAAGCGATCCGCGAGGGCGAAAGCCGTCTCGGCGCGGGCGGGCGTCTCGTCATCCGCAAGTCCGGCACAGAGCCGCTCATCCGCGTGATGGCAGAGGGCGACGACGAAAAGCTCGTTACCTCGGTCGTCAACGACATCGCCGCCGTGATCGAGCATAATGCAGCCTGATTTCGGGCAGCATTTGCATCAGGCATATTCATGACTTCTTCTCTCCAAGGCCGCGTTCTCATCGTGGCGGGCTCGGATTCTGGCGGCGGCGCCGGTATCCAGGCCGACATCAAATCCGTCACTGCGATGGGCGGCTTCGCCATGACGGCCGTCACCGCCATCACCGTACAGAACACGCTCGGCGTCAGCGCCATTCACGAGGTGCCGCTCGATATCGTTGTGGGTCAGATGCGCGCCGTGCTCGACGACCTTGGCGCAGATGCCGTCAAGACCGGCATGCTGCATAGCGCTGCCATCGTGGAAGCGGTCGCGGAGGAAGTGTCCCGTGGCGAGGCGCTGCTGCCGCTCGTCGTCGATCCCGTCATGGTCGCAAAAGGCGGCGCATCGCTGCTTGAGGATTCCGCCGTTTCCGCTATCCGCGAAGTGCTGATCCCGCTTGCCGCTCTCGTCACGCCAAATGTACCGGAGGCAGAAGTCCTTACGGGCCGCAAGATCGTCGATGTCGAAGGACAGAAGGCGGCGGCGGATGCGCTGCTCGGCCTTGGCGCGGAAGCGGTGCTGCTCAAGGGTGGGCATCTCGCAGGCGATATCATCTTCGATGTGCTGGCGACGCAGGAGACGATGCAGGTCTTTTCCTCGCCCCGGATCGACACGCGCCATACGCATGGGACCGGTTGTACGTTGGCCTCCGCCATCGCGGCGCACATCGCGCAAGGGCTCGATCTCACCGCTGCCGTCGCCACGGCACGAGACTATGTGCATGAGGCGATCCGCACCGCGCCCGGCTTCGGCAAGGGGCATGGGCCGCTGAATTTTCTTGCGGCCTTCGACGAAGACGAGGACTGATCTTCAGGCCGGAACGGCGATCCCGATATGGGCTTCCGAGAGCAGCGCTGCCACGACATCAAGGCCTCGCTTCAGTTCCTCGCGTTTCTGCGGCTGGCCGATGGCGAGGCGGATATGGCGCGAGGCGCGGTCCATGCGTCCGACCATGAAATCCTCGCCCGCCGCAATGGCGATACCGCGCGCCCGCGCTGCTTCGGCAAAGGCATGGGCCCGCCATTCCTGTGGCAGTTCGAGCCAGACATAGAGAGAGGCTGGATGAGCGGTGAGCCCATGTCCTGCAAGGATCTTTTCGGTCAGCGAATGGCGCTCGCGCATCTCGCGCATGATATTGCCGCAGATTGCCGCCGCATCGCCGCTCACGATGAGCTGCGCCGCAAGTTCGGCCATGAGCGGCGGTACGGTCTGTCCCTGGCCATGCAGGATCGCGCGGGCGCGCTCCAGCAATGCGCGTGGCGGTACGAGAAATCCCACGCGGAGGCCACAGCCCGCCGATTTCGCGAGGCTTGTCGCGTACCATGTCCGTTCCGGCGCAAAATGGGCAAGCGGCAGAGGCCGGTCTTCCACCAGCATCCCGTAAATGTCGTCCTCAATGATCGTGAAATCGTGCCGCTCGGCAATCGCAGCAATCTCGCGCCGCCGCGTCTCGGACATGATGGCGCTGGTCGGGTTTTGCAGTGTTGGTACGACGAAGAGCGCGGCGGGTTTCAACTCTCGCGCCGCACGGTCGAGCGCGTCTGGCACAAGCCCCTCATCGTCTAAATCGACCGGCGCGACGCGGCGTCCCATCAGTCCCGCCTGGTTCACCATCGCGTGATAGGTGAGGGCTTCGGTCAGGATGATATCGCCCGGTTGGGTCGCGCAGAGGATCGCCGTCAGGATCGCCTGCTGCACGCCCGAACAAACCAGCACGTCATCCGCCAGCGGAGCGAAGGGCCCGAGTGCAAGCCAGGAGGCGGCTGCGGCGCGTTCCGTCTGTCCGCCGCCGGGCCGGATGTAATTGTTGAAGGGCGAGGCGCCAGGACGGGCCGGCAGTTCCGCGAGGATGGCGCTCATGGCAGCCCCCATGATTTCCGTCTGGCCGGCGGGCGGGGCATAGGCGGCCTTCATTGCCACTTGCGTTGCATCCGGCAGCGTCAGGAAACTCGCCGAGCCGACTCCCGTATTGCCGCGCTCATGTCCGCCATGACCGCGCACATAGGTGCCGCGGCCAACCTCGCCCGACACCTCGCCGCGCATTGCCGCCAGCGCATAGGCGCGCGAAACCGTGCCCACCGTCACGCCCAGCGCATAAGCGAGATCGCGCAGCGGCGGGAGCTTCGTTCCGGGCGGCGCCTTCCCTGTCTTCACGGCGTCGCGCAACGCATCGGCGATGGCGCGGTAGCGTGGGCCGGGGCGGGCGGCAATGTCGCTCTGGTCGAACGGGAAAATTGTCATGGTTACAATATACACATTGAATCTATTTTTGTAGTCAATCATGTTTCAGAAATAGGTACAATAAGAGAAAATTGGCCGGTATCTATGCCTGTTCTCTGAATTGTACCGATACAATTTTATTGGAGATGAAAATGAAAGCAGCGCTCTATCAGGTCGATGCATTCGCGGATTGCGTTTTCGGGGGCAATCCCGCTGCCGTCGTTCCGCTTGAAAGCTGGCCGGCAGATGCGGTGATGCAGGCGATTGCCGCCGAGAACAATCTCGCGGAAACAGCCTTCATCGTGCCGGAAGGCGAGGGCTACCGGCTGCGCTGGTTCACGCCCGCCGTCGAGGTCGATCTTTGCGGCCATGCGACGCTCGCCACGGCGCATGTGTTGTTCGCCCATCTTGGTCATGCGAGGCCGGAAATCCGTTTCGAGACGCGCAGCGGCACGCTCGTCGTGGAGCGCGACGGCGATCTGCTGGCAATGGATTTTCCTGCCGCGAAACCTAAGCCTTATCCCGCGCCCGACACCATTGCCGAGGCTCTGGGGGGCAAGCCGGTCGTCTGGATGAAGACGACGAACCTAATGGCCGTGTTCGGCACGGAGGCGGAAGTCGCGGGTCTTGCTCCCGATTTTCGCGCGCTTGGCCGGCTGCTCGCGCCGATGAATGCCGGCCTCATCGCCACGGCGCCCGGCAGCGGCGGCATCGATTTCGTCTCGCGCTTCTTCGCGCCGGTGCATGGTATCGACGAAGACCCCGTCACGGGCTCCGCCCATTGCACCTTGGTTCCCTATTGGGCGAAGAAGCTCGGCAAGAACGATCTCGTCGCGCGACAGATTTCGAAGCGTGGCGGCACGCTCTGGTGCAGCGATGCGGGCGAGCGCGTCGTCATGCGCGGGCGCTGTGCCGACTACATGAAGGCCGAAATTTCATTCTGAGTCAGACCTCATGGCAGGTTCGTCATGTTCACCGAAATCCTTTTGTTCGGCGCGCTCTTCATCGCAACGATGAGTTTCACTCCGGGTCCGGCCAATCTCAGCCTGTTGTCGGTCGGCGCTTCGGTCGGGCTCGGGCGCGCGCTGCCCTATCTCTTTGGCATCTGGGCGGGCGGCTTTTTCGTGATCGTTGCAGGTGCGCTCGGTCTCGGTGCCCTGTTCGTTGCCTGGCCGCAGGCCTATCTTGCGCTCAAGTTTTTCGGCTTCGCCTACATCTGCTGGCTCGGCTGGAAGCTCGCCCGGGCGGGCTTCGGCGGCGGTGCACTCGATGTTGCGCCATCCTTCTGGGCCGGGCTGCTGCTCCACCCCGTCAATCCGAAAGCCTATGTGCAGAACGTGATGGTCTTCACGGCTTTTGTCGCGCCCGCCGCGCCCGCCGCGCCCTACGCGCCGCAGGCGGTGGCGCTGGTATGCGTCTCGATGGCGGCGATGATGGCGGCAACCTCGCTCTGGGGCCTTGGCGGCGATGTAATCCGCCGCATCGTGCGTGAGCCACGCATCATGAGGGCGATCGCCGTCATCGCTTCGGCGCTCATGGTCGCAAGCGTCGGCGCGGCGGTTTCTCTCTGACCTGCAGCCGATTCCCGATGAGGCCACATTTGCTGAAATGCTGTTTGCGCGGAATTTCGCGGCTTCCCGCCTTATTTCGGGCCGCGATTTTCCGTCGCGGGGGTGTCATTTGACTTGGGGTTTGGAGAGGCATATACGCAGCGGCGGGACACCCCTCCCCACCGAGGGGCAGCTATCTGAAAGGGTAGGTTGCAAATGACCGCCATCGAGCGTCCGGCTGTGCGTCCGGCCAATCCGCACTTCTCCTCCGGCCCCTGCGCCAAGCGCCCCGGCTGGTCCGTCAAAAATCTCGAACAGGCTCTCGTCGGCCGCAGCCACCGGTCGAAACCCGGCAAGGCGCGCATCGTCGAGACGATCGACAAGACCCGAGCCATTCTCGGTGTGCCTGCGGATTACCGCATCGGCATCGTACCCGCGTCTGATACCGGCGCCGTCGAAATGGCGCTCTGGTCGCTGCTTGGCGCGCGCGGCGTCGACATGCTCGCCTGGGAAAGCTTCGGCGAAGGCTGGGTCACGGATGTCGTGAAGCAGCTCAAGCTCAAGGATGCACGCGTTCTGAAAGCGCCTTACGGGCAACTTCCGAACCTTGCGGATGTCAATTTCGACAATGACGTCGTCTTTACCTGGAACGGCACCACCTCCGGCGTGCGCGTGCCGAATGGCAACTGGATCGCGGATGACCGCAAGGGCCTGACGATCTGCGACGCGACATCCGCCGCCTTCGCGCAGGATCTGCCCTGGGCCAAGCTCGACGTCGTCACCTATTCCTGGCAGAAGGTGCTGGGCGGCGAAGCCGCGCATGGCATCCTGATCCTCAGTCCCCGCGCCGTCGAACGGCTCGAGAGCTACACGCCCGCCTGGCCCATGCCCAAGATCTTCCGCATGACCAAGGGCGGCAAGCTCATCGAAGGTATCTTCAAGGGCGAGACGATCAACACGCCGTCCATGATCTGCGTCGAGGACTATCTTGATGCGCTGAACTGGGCGGACTCGATCGGCGGGTTGAAGTCACTCATCGGCCGCGCGGACGCCAATGCCGCCGTGATCGCCGAATGGGCGGGCCGTACGCCTTGGGCCGAGTTCCTTGCCGAGAATGTCGACACCCGTTCCAACACCTCCGTCTGCCTCAAGATCGTGGATCTGCGCGTCACGGCGCTCGACGAGGAAGCGCAGATCGCCTTTGCGAAGAAGATCGCCGATCTTCTCGACAAGGAAGGTGTCGCCAACGACATCGCAGGCTATCGCGATGCGCCGGCGGGTCTTCGCATCTGGGCAGGCGCTACGGTCGAAACTTCCGACATGCGCGCGCTGATGCCCTGGCTCGACTGGGCCTTCGCGCAAGCCATCGCCTCGCTCGAAACGGCGGCCTGAGGGCCGCAGGCGGCCATATTTCTGCCCGCCCCCTCACCCTCCCCACGCCTGATGGCGAGGAGCAAAGCTCCGAGCCGGGTGAGGGGGAGGGCGTTCACAAGATCAAATTCAGGGAGCTTTCCCATGCCAAAGGTTCTGATTTCCGACAGCCTGTCCCCCGCCGCCGTACAGATCTTCAAGGATCGCGGTATCGAGGTAGATGTGAAGACCGGCCTCGACCGCGACCAGCTTATCGAGATCATCGGCGAATATGACGGTCTCGCCATTCGCTCGGCCACCAAGGTAACGCCGCCGGTTCTCGCTGCGGCGAAGAAGCTGAAAGTCGTCGGGCGCGCCGGCATCGGCGTCGACAATGTCGACCTTCCGGCTGCGACTGCCGCCGGCGTCATCGTCATGAACACGCCGTTCGGCAATTCGATCACCACCGCCGAACATGCGATCTCCATGATGCTCTCGCTCGCCCGCGACATTCCGCAGGCCAATGCCTCGACCCATGCGGGCAAGTGGGAAAAATCGAAATTCATGGGCGTCGAAGTGACGGGCAAGACGCTCGGCGTCATCGGCTGCGGCAATATCGGCTCCATCGTCGCCGATCGCGGCCTCGGGCTCCGCATGAAGGTCATCGCCTTCGACCCGTTCCTCACGCCGGAGCGCGCTCAGGATCTGGGCGTCGAGAAGGTCGATCTCGACGAATTGCTGAAGCGCGCGGATTTCATTACGCTGCACACGCCGCTCACCGACAAGACCCGCAATATCCTAAACGCGGAAAACCTTGCGAAGTGCAAGAAGGGCGTGCGCATCATCAATTGCGCGCGTGGTGGGTTGATCGTGGAAGCCGATCTCAAGGCCGCCATCGAGAGCGGCCATGTGGCTGGCGCCGCGCTCGACGTTTTCGAGGAAGAGCCTGCGAAATCGAACCCGCTTTTTGGCATGGAGCAGGTCATCTGCACGCCGCATCTCGGCGCCTCGACCAACGAGGCGCAGGAAAATGTCGCGCTGCAGGTTGCAGAGCAGATGGCTGACTATCTTCTCACCGGCGCCATCACCAACTCCATCAACGTGCCTTCCGTTTCCGCAGAAGAAGCGCCGAAGCTGACGCCCTTCCTCACGCTTGCGCAGCAGCTCGGTTCCTTCGCCGGCCAGCTCACCGAGACAGGCATTTCCGCCGTCACCATCGAATATGCGGGCGAAGTCGCAGAGATGAACACGCGTGTGCTTACCAATGCCGCGCTGACGGGCCTTCTCAAGCCGCAGCTCGAAGACGTGAACATGGTCTCGGCGCCCGTCATCGCCAAGGATCGCGATATCAAGGTCACGGAAGTCCGGCTGGAGCAGCAGGGCGCCTATGAAACCTATATCCGCCTCATCGTGAAGACGGAACGGCAGGAGCGCGCAGTGGCAGGCACCGTCTTCTCCGGCGGCCTGCCGCGCATCATCCAGGTGAAGGGCGTGAACATGGAAGCGACGCTTGGCCGCCACATGCTCTATGTCACGAATATCGACAAGCCCGGCTTCATCGGTGCGCTTGGCTCGCTGCTCGGCAAGGCGGACATCAACATCGCCAATTTCAATCTCGGCCGCGAGAAGGCCGGCGGCGACGCGATCTGTCTGATCGAGGTCGATGCGGATGTGCCGGCGAACATACTCGCGGAAATTCAGGCCCTACCGCATGTCGTGCAGGTGAAGGCCCTGAGCTTCTGAGCCTTTTTGGTTGCGAAATCCGGTATGGCGGGCGATGTGCCCGCCATATTCATTTTGGACCGGGTAATTCTTTCTTAACCATCAAAGTCCGAGACTTGCCCCCGGGGTCGACGTGAATTGCCGGGGGGCAAGATGGATTATCAGGGGCATGGTTTCCGCGACCCGAGGCTTGCGTATCTTTTCGACTATTGGCGCTCAAAAAAGGGTGAGCGCATTGCCGCGTCCCGCACAGATCTGCTGCCGTCCGAGATAAAGCATTTCCTGCCGATCATGAATCTGATCGACGTGCGGCGCGATCCGCTACGATTTCGTCACCGGCTTGTCGGAACGGAAATTGTCGACCGGCTGGGCCGCGATGTGACAGGCGAGCTTGTGTCGGCCGAACTTTACGGGCCCGCCTATGAAAGGGTGTTTGAAGGCCTCAAAGCGGTGGCCGAAGAAGTGAGGCCCTATCGCCGTCTCACACGACTGTCCTGGTACGATCGCAGCTGGCTCTCGGTGGAGTCCCTCGAACTGCCGCTCATCGACAGCGGCGGTGAGGTCAACATGATCCTGCGCGCCGCCAGCCATTTCAGCGCCGCACAACATGACGGCCGGGATTGCGAGGTCTGGCCGCTCGCAGCGTGATCCCGCTAGTCCGGCTTGTTGCAGTCTGGAATCCGCAAGCCTTCCGGCAGGATGGTCGTGGCGTCGCCGCAGGCCGTCGCGAGCTGCTCGTTGGTCAGTCCGTGAACCCGCGTGAAATTCGCGCCACGGAAATCTCCGCCCGAAATGTCCACGCGGCCCAGATAGGCATGATCGAAGCGGGCGCCGCGCGCATCGACATTCTTCAGCGACAAGCCATTCACATATTCGAGGATGCGCAGGTTCGCGCCGCGCAGATCCGCGCCGGTGAAATCGGCGTTATGGACGCGCACGGCATCGAGCCGTGTGTTGCGGAGAACGGCATTGCGGAAACTTGCCCTTGTCAGCTCCGAACCTGCGAGATTTGAACCGCTGAGGTCCGCGCCGTCGAGTTTCGCACGGGTGAGATGGATACCCGTCATGTCGGAGCCGCGCAACTTGGCGCCCGTCAGGTCGGTTCGCTGAAAGGCGGCGAGGCGTAGGAAGGAGCCGTCCAGATTTGCGCCGCGCAGATTGCAGCCTTCGCAATTGATGATGATCTTGAACTGCTTTTCGGCAATTTCCGCGACAAGGGCATCGACTTCCGGCGTGGATTGCACCTCGGCTTTCGCGGCGAATGCAACAAGCGAAACAAGCGCGGCGGCCAGCAATACGCGCGGCAGCAAGAAAAGTCTGGTCATCCTGTCCTACTCGAACCTCGTCGTGATGGGCGTGCCGCGTTTCAGCGTTTTCGTCACTGGCGTCTTTTCGATGATATCGCGGATGCGCCCCATCTGCTCTTCCGTCAGCTTTTCGCTGAAGCCTATCACACGTTCGATCTTCTCATTGCCATCCTTGTCGCGGGAAAAGGTCAGGTCCGCCGTGATGGTGCCGAGCGTCCAGCCCTTGCGATCGGCATATAGCCGCAGCGTCGCCGAGGAGCAGGCGGCAAGTGAGGCAAGCAGCAATTCGTAAGGTGCGGGGCCCCGGTCGGTGCCATGATTGTTCAGCGGTTCGTCCGCCGTCAGCCGGTGCTGGCGCGCCTCGATTTCCTGATAGACGCCTTCATGGCTCACAAGATGCACATGCGTCGCCATGATTACCTCTCCGGCAGCGGAATGAATTCGCTCTCGCCGGGCACGGGCTTGAAGTGGCCTTGCGCCCAGTCCTCCTTCGCCTGTTCGATGCGCTCGCGGCTCGACGAAACGAAATTCCACCAGATATGGCGCGGGCCTTCCAGCGCCGCGCCGCCGAGCAGCATCATGCGCGCTTTTTCGGCGGCCCTTATGGTAATGCGGTCGCCTGGCCGAAAGATCAGAAGCTGCGGACCGGTAAATGTCTGGCCTGCGATTTCCACCGCACCTTCGGCGACATAGATTGCGCGTTCCTCATAATCGGGGTCGAGCGGTGCGCTCACGCCCGCCTCAAGCGCGAGATCGGCATAAAACCAGTCCGACAGCGTTTTCACAGGCGATCGCTTGCCGAAAACATCGCCTGCGATCACGCGCGCCGTCATGCCGCCGTCTGCCACCACCGGCAGGTTCGACTCCGGATAGTGCTGGAAGCCGGGATCGGTTTCCTCCAGCGCCTTGGGAAGCGCAATCCAGCTTTGCATACCGAAGACGCGCTGGCCGTTTTTCCGTTGCGTGTCGGGCGAGCGTTCGGAATGGGCGATGCCGCGCCCCGCCGTCATCAGATTCATCGCGCCCGGCAGAATTTCGAGCGCATTGCCCTCGCTGTCGCGATGCATGATCGCGCCATCGAAAAGATAGGTGACTGTCGCAAGGCCGATATGCGGATGCGGCCGCACATCCATGCCGATGCCGGGCTGCATGGCGGCTGGGCCCATCTGGTCGAGAAAGATGAAGGGCCCCACCATCTGGCGCCGCGCCTGCGGCAGCGCGCGCCGGACCTCGAAATTGCCGATATCGCGGGCACGCGGCACGATGGCGAAATCGAGCGCATCGCAGGACTTCCGGTCCCCCGGCTCGGGTTCCTTGTCTGGCATCCAGCTCATGGGACCTCCATATTTGGGTGAGGACAAGGATAGCGGCGGCAGGCCCCAAAGTCCCTTCCCTTCGCGGCGTTGATCGGATAGACAATGCCAAAGCCCCCGGCCGAAAGGCCAAGGGGGCTTTCGGCTTGTCTGGGGCCTGCTCGCGGGCTGGCTCCTTTCGGGCGCTCACTTCCTAAGGCATTGAATAATATGGCAAATGTGGCGGTAGTCGGCTCCCAGTGGGGAGACGAGGGCAAGGGCAAGATCGTGGACTGGCTGTCGGAGCGCGCCGATGTCGTGGTGCGTTTCCAGGGCGGGCACAATGCGGGCCATACGCTGGTGATCGACGGTGTCACCTACAAGCTCTCGCTGCTTCCGTCGGGCATCGTCAGGCCGGGCAAGCTTTCCATTCTCGGCAATGGCGTGGTGCTCGATCCCTGGGCCTTTGCCAAGGAAGTGGACGAGATCGCGGGCAAGGGCGTGAAGGTCACGCCGGAGAACCTGAAGATCGCCGAAAACGCCACGCTGATCCTTCCCGTGCACCGCGAACTCGACGAGATGCGCGAAAGCGCCAATTCCGGCGTCAAGATCGGCACGACAAAGCGCGGCATCGGCCCGGCCTATGAAGACAAGGCAGGCCGCCGCGCCGTCCGCGTGATCGACCTTGCCGATCCTGCCTCGCTCGCCGTGAAGGTGGAAGGGCTGCTCGCGCATCACAATGCGCTGCGCCGCGGCAACCGTCTCGATGAATTCGAGGCGGCGCCGATCGTTCAGGCGCTGCTCGAGATTGCGCCGCGCATCCTGCCGTTTGCGGCGCCCGTCTGGCGCGTGCTTGATGAGGCGAAGCGCGAGGGCCAGCGCATCCTCTTTGAAGGCGCGCAGGGCACCATGCTCGACATCGATCACGGCACCTATCCCTTCGTCACCTCGTCCAACACGGTGGCGGGGCAGGCGGCAGGCGGCTCCGGCGTCGGCCCCGGTGCCATCGGCTATGTGCTCGGCATCACCAAGGCCTATACGACGCGTGTCGGCGAAGGCCCGTTCCCTACGGAACTCACCGATGAAGTCGGCCAGCGGCTCGGCGAGCGCGGCCATGAATTCGGTACCGTCACGGGCCGCAAGCGCCGTTGCGGCTGGTTCGATGCCGTGATGGTGCGGCAGGCGATCCGCACTGGCGGTATCACCGGCATTGCGCTGACGAAGCTCGACGTGCTCGACGGCTTCGACGAGATCAGGGTCTGCGTCGCCTATGAGATGGATGGGAAGCGGCTCGATTATTTCCCCGCCGGCAAGGAAGCGCAGGCCAAGGTCACGCCCGTCTATGAAACGCTCGAGGGCTGGCAAGACAGCACACAGGGCGCGCGTTCCTGGGCGCAGCTTCCGGCGGCGGCCGTCAAATATGTCCGCTATGTGGAAGAGCTGATCGAGGCGCCGGTAGCGCTTCTTTCTACCTCGCCCGACCGCGAAGATACGATCCTGATGACGGACCCTTTCGCGGATTGATCGTCAGGCGGCCGTAAAAGCAAAAAGGCGCCGGAATTTCCGGCGCCTTTCTTTCTTGCGTGAGGCGAAACTTACATCGCCGCCTGCAGCAGCGCGACGAAGACCATGCCATAGCCGATGACGCCGCCAAGCCAGGCAATGGTGCGGATGCCGCCTGCCGTCAGGCCCGCCACATAGATGATCGCATAGAGCACGCGGGCGACGATGAAGATCTGTGCGCCGAGAACGCTGAGCGACGAGCTGCCGCCGATCATGACGAGCGGAATCGCGAAGCAGGCATAGATCAGCAGGTTTTCGAGATGGTTGAGATAGGCGCGCCGCGCGCGTCCGCCCCAGCCGGTCGTAGTTGCGGGCTGATCGCGATTGCCGATGCCCCAGGGCATGCCCATGGCCTTCACATTGGCATTGGCCGACATCACGATCAGAATGAATAGAAGCAGGCCGCCCCAGACGAGCGACCAAAGTTCCACCGACATGGGTTTCCTCCCCGGTTGGTTGCCACCGGTGAAAGCCTACGCCCGATTCGGGCCTCCCGCACCCTGAACTTCATCCGTAGGCTGATTCGTTTCACGCTGACGCAAGCGGGCGAATCGTTTCATTTCATTCCATCAGCACGGTGAGAAGCGCCTTGTCGAAGAGTGGCACCATG
This sequence comes from Parvibaculum sp., assembly GCF_046297875.1. Classification (GTDB taxonomy): domain Bacteria; phylum Pseudomonadota; class Alphaproteobacteria; order Parvibaculales; family Parvibaculaceae; genus Parvibaculum. The sequence goes on from NZ_JBKBHD010000001.1 coordinate 1,728,862, forward strand.
CACAGCACGATGCCGATGGTCGCAACCTGCCAGATGAAGGTGCGTATCCAGGGAAGGCCCGCGGCATAGGCGGGGAGATAGGCGAGACGGGCCCAGAAATAGACCTGGGCACCGATCTCGCTCCACTGGTTCGATCGTTCCGTGGCGTAAACCGCCAAGACAACGGCGGCGAAGATCGGGAAGGTTTCGAGGAAGTTCCGGAGCGCGCGTTCCATGCGGCCTGCGAGGCCGGTGGCCGGTCGGTGCTCGTCCCGCGCGCCCACCGTATAGGCGTTTCCTACCTGCGCCTTGAAGGCAAAGCTCTGCGCGCCGACCTGCACGAGGCCGAGCACGGCGGCCCAGAACAGAATGGCGATTTCGACGGTCATGGGCTCCCCCTTTGCTGTTTCGCTTAAGTCTAGCCGATCTTTCCTTTACCTGCGCGCCCGCCGGAGTCACACTCACTGCAACCGAGGGGGGCCGGCGGCAGCCGGCTGAGATGAGCCTGACACCGGTCCACCACCCTTAGAACCTGATCCGGGTCATGCCGGCGAAGGGACGGGATATCAGTTGCTATTTGCGCCCGCTCTCCGCCGTCCATGCCCCGCCATTGCGGGAGGAATGGATGGTTTTCTGGCGATATCTTGCTGTTTTCCTCGGCCTGCTGCTGATGGGCGGCGAGCTTTACCGCAGCTGGGGCATGGGCAGGCCGCTCGTTTTCGTGCTCGACGATTTTTGCATCGGCATTCCTCTCGTCGTTACCGGGTTGCTGATGGCGAAGGACACATTTGCGCGCCGCGCCGCCTTTGCGGGCGCCTGGGGCGCGACGGCCGGCATGCTTTATCCGAGCTTTTTCGGCAAGCTGATCGAGCCGACACCGGAGGGTGTCGCCACAACCAACATCCCCTTCGATCTATTGACCGCGATCATCGGCATCATCTTTGCGCTGTCGCTTGCCGGTCTCATCGCCAGCGTGGCGCTGAAGCAGCGCCACGCACCCTGAAGCACAGGCCAAGGCAAAGGAGCGAAGCCATGTATCCCTCACTCTTTCTCGCCCAGCTCATCGGGCCGACACTGCTCGTGATCGGTCTCGGGATGATCGTCAGCCGCGATGCCTACCGCACGATGGCGCAGGAATTTCTCGGCAGCCGCGCCCTCATCTATATCGCCGGCATTCTTGCCTTCGTGCCGGGCCTCGCCATTGTGCTGACGCATAGTGTCTGGGTGGCGGGCTGGCCCGTCATCATCACGCTGTTCGGCTGGCTTGCGCTTCTCGGCGGCATATTCCGCCTCATCTTCCCCCAGGAAGTGACTCGAATCGGCAGCCGCATCATCGCCATGCCTTCTGCGCTCACCGTGGGCGGCGTTGTCGTCCTGGCGCTTGGCGCCGTTCTCTCCTTCTTTGGCTATCTCGCCTGAACAAAGGTATCGACATGAATATCCACGCCCCCAAGGATGCGTTGCCCGATGTCACCGCCGGGCCGCTTCCCGCGAGCACAAAGGTCTTCACCTCGCCTGAAGGCTTTCCCGAATTGAAGGTACCGTTCCGCGAAATAGCGTTGCATCCTTCGGCGAAGGAGCCGCCGGTGCGCGTCTACGACACGTCAGGGCCCTACACCGATCCGACGGCGACAATCGACGTCGAGAAGGGGCTTCCCCGTCACCGCGACGCCTGGATCGAGGCGCGCGGCGGGACGGAGCTTTATGACGGGCGCGAGGTAAAGCCCGAAGACAATGGCAATGTCGGCGAGAAACATCTCGCCCGTGCTTTCCCGGTCGTGAACCGCCCGCGCCGCGGGCTGCCGCGCCGTCCGGTCACACAGTATGAATTTGCCAAGGCCGGCATCGTCACCGCCGAAATGGCCTTCATCGCCGAGCGCGAGAATATGGGCCGGAAGCGCGCGCTCGAAAATGCCGCGCACAAGATCGCCGAGGGCGAAAGCTTCGGCGCCGAAATCCCGGAATTCATCACGCCGGAATTCGTGCGCGACGAAGTCGCCGCCGGCCGCGCCATCATCCCGGCCAATATCAATCACCCGGAACTCGAGCCGATGATCATCGGCCGCAATTTTCTCGTGAAGATCAATGCGAATATCGGTAATTCCGCCGTCGCCTCCTCGGTCGCCGAGGAAGTCGACAAGATGGTCTGGGCGATCCGGTGGGGCGCGGACAATGTCATGGACCTGTCGACGGGCCGCAACATCCATAACACGCGCGAATGGATCATTCGCAATTCTCCGGTGCCGATCGGCACCGTGCCGATCTATCAGGCGCTCGAAAAGGTCGATGGCATTGCCGAAAACCTCACCTGGGAAGTCTATCGCGACACGCTGATCGAGCAGGCGGAGCAGGGCGTCGACTATTTCACGATCCATGCGGGCGTGCGTCTCGCCTATGTGCCGCTCACCGCAAAGCGCGTTACGGGCATCGTCAGCCGTGGCGGCTCCATCATGGCGAAGTGGTGCCTTGCGCATCACAAGGAAAGTTTCCTCTACACGCATTTCGAGGAAATCTGCGACATCATGCGCCAGTATGACGTCTCCTTCTCGCTGGGCGACGGGCTGCGCCCCGGCTCGATTGCGGATGCGAATGACGAGGCGCAGTTCGCCGAGCTCGAAACGCTGGGGGAGCTCACGCAGATCGCCTGGAAGAAGGGCTGCCAGGTGATGATCGAGGGGCCGGGTCATGTGCCGATGCACAAGATCAAGGTCAATATGGACAAGCAGTTGAAGCATTGCGGCGGCGCGCCCTTCTATACGCTCGGGCCGCTCACCACCGACATCGCGCCGGGCTACGATCACATCACGTCCGGCATCGGCGCCGCCATGATTGGCTGGTTCGGCACGGCGATGCTCTGCTACGTCACGCCGAAGGAACATCTGGGCCTCCCCGACCGTCAGGACGTGAAGGAAGGCGTCATCACCTACAAGATCGCGGCCCACGCCGCCGACCTCGCAAAAGGTCACCCGGCGGCACAGCTCCGCGATGATGCGCTCAGCCGCGCGCGGTTCGAGTTCCGCTGGGAAGACCAGTTCAACCTGGCGCTCGATCCCGAACGCGCCAAGGAGTTCCACGACCGCACACTGCCGAAGGAGGCGCACAAGGTCGCACACTTCTGCTCCATGTGCGGGCCGAAATTCTGCTCGATGAAGATCACGCAGGAAGTCCGCGACTATGCCGAAAGCGGCATGGCCGAAATGGCGTCGGAGTTCCGCAATTCCGGCGGCGAGATATATTTGGAAGAAGCGGATGCTGCGGTGAAGGCAGCAAACAAGGCGCTGGGCGGCAACGCGGCGGAGTAGAAGCCGCGTGGCCTTCCGGCGAAACATGCGCGGCGAGAAGCTGCCCGATGTTCTCGTGCCGGGTCTCGATGTCGTGTTCACGGGCACGGCGCCTTCACGCGGTTCTCGCCGGCGATCGACGTCCGCTTTACCTACAAGGGGGTGGACGTCGTCGACACGCTTGAGCGTGTCGCCCGGGAGGTCGGCTACCCGAAGACGATGCGTCTGGACAATGACCCGGAGTTCATCTCTCGCGAACTCGATCTGTGGGCCTTCATGCGTGGCGTCACGCTCGACTTCTCGCGGCCAGGAAAACCGACGGATAATGCCTTCATTGAAAGCCTCAACGGCAAGTTCCGCGCGGAGTGCCTGAACGCCAACTGGTTCCTGAGCCTCGACGAAGCACGATCAAAATGCGAGGCTTGGCGTAGAGACTACAACGAGGTCCGACCGCACAGCGCGATCGGAAACGAAGTACCGATCAGGCTTCATCTTCCGGCCGGCAACCCCGGCCAGCCTGCCGTCAGATGAAGCCGGAATTTACCAGCCCAGCCGGTCCAAGGTTGGGGGCAAGTTCAATCATTCAAAGGACTCTGCTTCCAACTGGATGAAGGTTGGGGCTCAGGTCAAAGGGATTTGAGAATCCTTGGGGAGAAGTTGCTAAACGGAAGTCCAACAAGGCAACGCCAGAGAGAACCGAGCGAGCAAAAGTGTTGTACGAGTCTCTCTTGCGTGTAAATGTTCCTTCACCATTGCCAGCCGTCTAGCTGCTTACTTCCCCTGCACCCCGCGAATGAGCCGCCCCGGCAATTCCCCCGTCGGCTCGTCATTCTCCGCCACGACGACCCCCGAAAGCACCGTCGCGCGGTAGCCCTTCGCGCCCTGCCAGAGGCGCCGGCCGCCCGCCGGCAGGTCGAAGCGCATTTCAGGATGCGTGAAGGAGAGGTTTTCGAAGTCGATCACGTTCACATCGGCCTTCATGCCGGGCGCAAGCACGCCCCGGTCGTAAAGCCCATATTGCTCCGCCGTGTCCTTCGTCTGGATGCGGATGATGTCCTCGATGGGCAGCCTCGCTCCTCTTGTCCGGTCGCGCGCCCAATGCGTCAGCATGAAGGTCGGCGTGCCGCCGTCGCAGATCGCGCCGACATGGGCGCCGCCATCGGCCAGGCTGAGGCCGGTCTGCGGGTGGCGCAGCGTTTCCTCGATCGCCGTGTAGTCATTGGTCGAATAGCCGAACAGCGGAAAATAAAGCATCGCCTGCCCGTCATTCACCATCATCGCGTCATAGGCGAGTTCGGTGGGCGTCTTGCCCTCGCGTTGCGCCACGGCGGCCACGCTGTCATCCGGCGAAGGCTCGTAATTCTCGCGCTCGCCCATCGGATACATCTTGTGGAAGGACGTCGTGATGAAAGTGCCGAAAGCGCCGAGCTTGTCGACATTCTTCCCGCCGGTGATTTCCGCCCGCACCTTCGGGTCCTTCAGCTTCTCGATCCGCTCGGCGAAAGGCATCTGCGCGTAAGGGCGGTATTCCGGGAAGCCGATAAAGGGATGAACGGATGTCTGCCAGCCCATCAGCAGGCCGACCGGCCGTCCCGAATGCTGGCCGCGAATATTGGTCACGCCTTCGGCGCGCGCCCTGTCCAGATGCGCCAGCATCTTCTTGTAAAGATCCGGCGCTTCGTCGATCTGCTGCACCTGGAAGGTGACCATGCGGCCGGTCTCCTTCGCCATTTTCAGCATCCAGTCGAATTCCTGTTCCATCTCGCGATGCGTCGCCGCGATCTGGAAGACGCCGGACCCATGTTCCTTCAGCGCATCGGCAATGCCGAAAAGCTCGTCATTCGCCGCCAGCGTGCCGGGCACCGGGTCGCCCTTCAGCGTGTTGTGGAGGTCGGTCCGCGAGGTCGAGAAGCCGAGCGCGCCTGCCTGCATCGCCTCATAGGTCAGGTCGCGCATCTTCGCGATGTCCTCGGGCGTCGCTGGCTCATTGCCGACGCCGCGGCTCCCCATGACATAGACGCGCAGTGCGCAATGCGGCATCTGCGTACCGATATCGGTGGCGAAGCGGCGCTTGTCCAGCGCATCGAGAAACTCGGGGAAGCTCTCCCATTCCCATTTGATGCCTTCATGCATCGCCGCGCCCGGAATGTCCTCCACCGCTTCCATGAGGTCGATGAGTTCGCCCCGCGCTTCGGGCTTCACCGGCGCAAAGCCGACGCCGCAATTGCCCATCACGACGGTCGTCACGCCATGCTGCGAGGAGGGCGTGAGCCAGGGGTCCCAGGTCGCCTGCGCGTCGTAATGCGTGTGAATGTCGACAAAACCCGGCGTGACGAGAAGGCCCTTCGCGTCGATCTCGCGCCGGCCCTTGCCGTCCACGCGGCCGACGGCGCTGATCCTGCCACCGTCGATCGCTACATCGCCGGCAAAGGGCTTTGTCCCCGTTCCATCGACGATCGTGCCGCCGCGGATTACGAGATCATGCTCAGCCATGACGATTTCTCCCTGAATTTCCTGTCTTTTGCGGCAGTTTGCCCGGAGCCTGTCCCAAGGGCAAGGCAAGCCGCGGTTCCCTTGCTGACAGGCCTTTCCGGGGGGATTAAGCTGACCTACATCATGGTCAAATCCATGCCCCAGGGAGGCCGCTCATGTTCAATCTGCGCAAAAAGACCGAAATGCCCGCGCCGCAAGAGGCTCTGCCCGGACGCGATTTCGAGATCCCGACCGCGAGCCGCCATTTCGTGAACAGCGCCGACCTCAAGGGGCCTTACCCGGAAGGGACGGAGCTTGCCTATTTCGGGCTCGGCTGCTTCTGGGGCGCGGAGCGCAAATTCTGGCAGGTGCCGGGCGTCCATGTCACGGCGGTCGGCTATGCAGCAGGCTTCACGCCGAACCCGACCTATGAGGAAGTCTGCTCGGGCCGCACCGGGCACAATGAAGTCGTGCTCGTCGTCTACGACCCGAAGAAAGTATCCTACGAGACGCTGCTCAAGACCTTCTGGGAAAATCACAACCCGACACAGGGCATGCGTCAGGGGAATGATATCGGCACGCAATACCGCTCCGGCATCTATGTGACGAGCGAGAGCCAGCGCATGGCCGCCGAGGCGTCGCGCGCGGCTTACGCGGCCGAGCTTTCAAAGCGCGGCTTCCCTCACATCACCACCGAAATCCTCGACGCACCGGAATTCTATTTCGCCGAGGACTACCACCAGCAATATCTGGCGAAGAACCCCAACGGCTATTGCGGCCTCGGGGGTTTGGGCATTTCCTGTCCGATCGGAACGGGTGTCGCCGCTCAGTAAAGCGCGCCGAAGATGCTCGCGTGATCGTCGGTCCAGAGCGGTGTCCTGTCCGTGCGGCGCGCGGGATTCCAATTTCCGCTCGCGGCGAGAGCGGTGAGCGCCGCTTCGTCTCGTGACAGCGCCACCCAGTGGGACGCAAGCGCCAGCACTTCGCCTTCGCGCCGCGGGCCGGGATCGAAATTCTGTTCAAGCGACTTGAAGCCGGCCTTTTCCGCTGCGCGCGCAACGACAGGCGCGAGGTCGAGATGGCGGTTCGAGACGTTGACGAGCAGAAGCCCGTCGTCTGCCAGCGCGCGGCCATATGTCTCGAAGGCTTCGCGGGTGATGAGGTGGATTGGCACGGCGTTCGACGAGAATGCGTCCATCACGATGAAATCGAATGCACCTTCCGGCTCACGCGAAAGCATAAGCCGCCCGTCGCCCGTCACAATGCGCGCTTGCGGCGTGCAGCTTGCGAGGGAGTGGAAGAAGCGCCGGTCCTGCGCCACGCGCACGACAAGCGGATCGATCTCGAAATAGGTCCAGCTTTGTCCTTCGCGCGCGTGGCAGCCCATATTCCCGATGCCGAGGCCGAGTACGCCGATCCGTTCGAAGCGGTGTCCCAGGGCCGCCATCGCCTGACCGAGCGGTCCGCGCGCATGATAATAGGTGGCGGGCTCGGGCCGCTCGCGGAAGCGGTCCTGCCGCTCGAAGCCGTGTGCCGTCGTACCCATCAGAAAATGAAAACCTTGATTGGCCCGGTCCGTTTCCACCGCGTAATGGCCGAAGAAGCTCCGCCCGTTCCAGACGGCTGTGCCATTGCCCGCATCGCCGCTGGCGGGGCCCATGAACCAGCCGCCGAGGAAAAGCGCAGCAAGCAGCAGCGGGAAGCGCGCGGCAAGTGCGAAGGCGAAGGCGGCGGCGGCGAGAATGGCGACGAATAGAAATGCGACACCGACCGGACCGAGGCCGGCGGGCGACGGCAAGACGAATACGACAGCGATCGCGAGCAGCGCGGCGCCAAACGCCAAGCTGAGCTTCCGGCGGCCCGCTTTGCTTGTCATCGCTTTTGTCGCCCGTCCCGGCAGGGCGAAGCAGGCAAGCGCGATCAGCAGCGGATATTCGAGCGGTGTCGACAGCAGCATGGGCGGCAGAAAGGCTGTCGCCGCGGTGCCGGTGACGCCGCCTGCCGCGAGAATGAGGAAGAACTCCGTCGCGCGCGCCGGCGCCGGGCGCTTCGCATAAAGTGTTGCATGGCAGGCGAGCGCCATCGCGGCGAAGCCCGCAAGATGCGCTGCCATCGGCCAGGCGAAACCGGCTTGTGAAAACCAGATCGAGACGACGAAGAAGGCAAGCGCCGGACCGGCCGCGAGCCCGGCCTGTTCCGCGCGGGAGGGAAGCCCCGCAAATGCTGCGATATAGGTCGCGAGGTAGAGCCCGAGCGGCAACACCCAGAGCAGCGGGAAAGCGGCGACATCGGTTGTGATATGCGCAGTCACGGCGGCAAGCAATGCAGTGGGCAGCGCGGCGCAAAGGAACCAGCCCGCGCGCTCGCGCCACTTGCCCGCGCTCGCGGCAAATTCCGGTTTTTCAAGGGCGGTTGCGCGCGGACGCATGAGCGCCGTCAGTCCGGCGGCAAGCGTGCCGGCCATCACGAGCCCATAAAGCGCGCTCCAGACGAGCGCCTGCGTGGCGAGCGAGGCAAGGGGTTCGATCAGGAAGGGATAGGCGGCCAGCGCGCCGAGCGAGCCTGCGTTGCTTGCTGCGTATAGCCGGTAAGGATTTTCCGCCTGCGGATGATCCTGCGTCGCGAACCAGTGCTGCAGCAGCGGCGCCGTTGCCGAAAGCGCGGCAAAGGGCAGGCCGAGATGGACGAGAAGGGCTGCAAGGATCGCGAGCGCGGGCGAGCCGTCCGGCGCAATCGAAAAATCGGGCGAAAGGCCCGGAGGCAGGAAAAAGAATGCGGCGAGCGCCAGCATGAGAAGATGAAAGGAAATCTGGCCCGTGAGCGGCAGCCGCGTCCGCAGCAGGTGGGCATAGGCATAGCCTGCGAGCAGCGCCGCCTGAAAGAAGACGATCGCCGTCAGCCAGACGCCTGCAGCGCCACCCGCATGGGGCAGCAGCGCGCGGCCGAAGAAGGGCTGGATCCAGAAGACGAGCAGCGCCGATCCTGCAAGCACGCCCGCATATAGCGCGATCGCAGGCCGGTCTCCAGGGCGGAATCGTGCTCCCGCCGCAAGTGCTGCAAGCCTTTGCATGGCCGGTCCTCCGGCCTGATGGTCGGCGGATCATGGTTAAGTCCGGGTTAATTCATGCGGACGGTGTCCCGCGATCAGTCCGGTAGCGGGCTGCCATTCGCGTTCTGGCCGGGCAGCGCCCTCCCGTCGATGAAGATCGAGAATTTGCGCAAGGGCTCGATCTGCGCGAAGCAAGTATTCATCATCACGAGAATGGGAACCGCAAGTACCGCCCCGATGACGCCCCACATCCAGCCCCAGAAGATGATGGAGAGGAAGACAACGGCTGCGTTCAGCGTGTGGCGGCGCCCGAGGATCGAGGGCGTGACGAATTGCGACTCGATCAAGTTCCAGCCGAAATAGATAGCCGGTGCGAGGAGTGCCCTGCCGGGATCGTCGAAGGCGATGAAGCCGACAAGGCCGGTCAATGCCATGCCGGCGGCCGCGCCCGCATAGGGCACGAAATTGAGCAGCGCCCCTGCAACCCCCCAGAGCGCGGCATTGGGCAGTCCGATCGCCCAGAGCGAGAGCCCTATCGCCAGGCCCAGCCCTGCATTGATGAGCGAGATGGAAAGAAGATAGGTCGAGATCTCTCGCTCCATGCTGCGCAATATGCGCCGCGCCTTCTCCTTGTCGGTCAGGCTCCTTGCCGAGCGGATCACACGGTCGCGCAGCAATTCGCCCGTCGCCAGCAGGAAATAAATCAGCACGATGAAAATGAGGAAGGACGCACCCTTCTGTCCTGCCGCCTCCATCGCCCGGTCGATCAGGCTTTGCTCGCGCATGACAATGGACTGCCTCTGGTTGCGGTCGCGCGTGAGCTCTTCCATCTGCTCGCCTGCGCGGCGCATCGCTTCGACCGGCTCGACGATGTCGCCCGATTTCTGCTTGAGTTCCGCAACCGTGGCGGGGATGCGGCCCGCCCACTCTGCCGCGGGCTCGGCAAGAGCCCAAACCGCGGCGGCGAGCGCGCCGACAATTGCCAGCACGATCAGCGCGGCAGAGAGAGCATCCGGCAGAACGCGAAAGGGAACCGTGCGCATCAGCGGCATCAGGATGAAGCTCGCAACGAGCGCCGCCGTGATCGGCGCAACGAGATTTTGCGCCAGATAGGCCGTGTAGAGGATGGCGAGCACGGACAGCACGGCGAGCGAGGTTTCCGCGCGCATAGCCGCGGCGCGGATGCCACCCCTTACCCGCCCGGTAGCCGGATCGTTCGTCATGCCGCATCTCCGTGCCAGAGAAGCGGCCGCGAAAAGAGGGCCGCGCAAGCTCAACGGCTCACACGGGCAAAGGTTCCCGGCGGTATCCTCAGAAATCCGCCAGCGCGTCCCGCCTTGCGTCTGCCTGGTCGCGCATGGCGTTTTTCATCGCCTTTTGCAGCTTCTCGAAGGCGCGCACCTCGATCTGGCGCACGCGCTCGCGGGAAATGCCATATTCCTGGCTGAGATCTTCCAGCGTCGCAGGCTCGTCCTTCAGGCGGCGCTCTGTCAGGATGTGCATTTCGCGCTCGTTCAGCGTTTCCATGGCGCGGGCGAGCATTTCGCGGCGGAGGCCCAGCTCCTGTTCCTCACCAAGCGTCGCTTCCTGATCGGCCGTGTCGTCGACCAGCCAGTCCTGCCACTCGCCGCTTTCCGAATCCTGCCGGAGCGGCGCATTCAGCGAATTGTCGGGGCCCGCCATGCGGCGGTTCATGGAGATGACTTCGTCCTCCGTCACGCCGAGGCGCTCGGAAATCGTCTTCACCTGATCGGGGTGAAGGTCGCCATCCTCGATCGCCTGGATCTGGCCCTTCACCTTGCGCAGGTTGAAGAAGAGCTTCTTCTGCGCCGCGGTCGTGCCCATCTTCACGAGCGACCAGCTCCTCAGGATATATTCCTGGATCGAGGCGCGGATCCACCACATGGCATAGGTCGCCAGCCGGAAGCCCTTTTCCGGCTCGAAGCGCTTCACCGCCTGCATCAGGCCGACATTGCCTTCCGAGATCACCTCGCCGATGGGCAGGCCATAGCCGCGATAGCCCATGGCGATCTTCGCCACGAGGCGCAGATGGCTCGTCACCAGCTTGTGCGCCGCATCGGTGTCCTCATGCTCCTTCCAGCGCTTGGCGAGCATGTATTCCTCCTGCGGCTCCAGCATTGGGAATTTGCGGATTTCCTGCAGGTAGCGCGACAGCGACCCTTCCGGGTTCGGCGCGGGCGCAAGCATTTTCGACTTCGTTTCGGCCATTGGGGCCCCCAATCCGGCCCGCGGGGCTCCCCTTTGGGATTTGGGGGAGGGGGAGGCGCGAGCCCTGTCATTCTTCCGTTCCGGGCCTTATGCCAAGGCCCGCCGCCGGATAATACCCGACGGATAAGGTCGGGCTATAAGATAACGGAAGAGGGGCGGAAAAATGGCATCCGTCCCCTCTCAAGGCGCATCCTGCCACGGGGATCGGCCTCAAGGCCCCCCGGCCGGCAGAGGGCTTATATGGGGAGGGGATCAGGGAGTTAAAGGGGTTGGCGGCCGCTAGGTACAACAAATGACCGCACCAACCGCGCATAGATTGGCGGCAAAATATTATGAGGCTAATCTTGGCAGAGAATTCAGATGCAGTTTTAAAGGACATGGGAAAGTGGACAGAGTCTCTCGAAGAATAAAGGCGCTCGAAGATCAGGCGCTTTACGAAGATGACACGAACGAGGTCCCACCGTCTGATATCGTCGCTTACAACGAGCTGCGATCTTGTGCCGATCTTTTCAGAATGGCCAACCAAGGGATTTTAGATATCCAACCCGATTTCCAGCGCGATATCGTTTGGAAAGGCACGGATCAGACCCGTTTCGTGGATTCGCTAATCAAACAACTTCCGATCCCTAGCATGTGCTTTGCTATGGACCACCGCGCTCAACGTTGGATAGTTATCGATGGTCTGCAGCGGATCTCGACAATTGTCAGATTTCTGAGAGGCGAGGATTGGCGACTTTCGCAGCTCGACGATATAAACCAAGACATTGCCGGTAAAACAGCTGCTGCGATTAAGACGTCTACAGATGATCTGCATCAATACTATTCAAGGGTTGAGAATCAAACCCTCCCGATAAATGTTCTTCGTTGCAATTTTCAGAAACGAGAACACATGGAATATCTGTTCACGATTTTTCACCGGTTGAATGCCGGCGGGATAAAGTTGAACAATCAGGAGATTCGAAACTGCATATTTAGCGGACCGTTCAATGAGCTTCTCAAAGATTTGGATCAATATGTGCCGTGGAGAAAACTCAACCGTATGTCTGCCGAGGGATTGTATCGATTCACAAAGCAAGAGCTAATACTGAGATTCTTTGCATTCTTGGAACAGCGAGGAAAGTACAAAGGGCAAGTGGCCAAGTTTTTGAACAGCTACATGCATGAAAACCGTAACGCTGACTTAGATACACTCGATCAAAAATCCAGACTGTTTCGCCGGACGGTTGACGTCATTCTTCGGACTGTCTTTTCGGAAGGGCCCCCAACAAAGATGCCGGTGACAATTATGGAGTCACTTCTGGTTGGAGTGGCTGCCAATATTGAGAGATTGGAATCAATAGACGCGGTCTCGGCCCACGAGATGTATGTCAAATTGATCGAGCATCCGCACTTTTCAGAGGACGCGTTAGCTGAGGGCTTGTCGAAGAAACCGAAAGTCGAGGAGCGTTTCTCAACAGCCGTAGAGATATTTGCGGGACGTTAAATGATTTCTAGAACGGAGATTGATCGGAATTTGAGAGCGCTCAACGGCAAGTTCCTTAAGGCAAGGCGAACAAAAGATGCTTTGTTCTTTTCGAAGCTGGCAATTATGGAATTGGGCGGGTGGATTGAGGTTTCGATGGATGACGTTGTGCGTCGTTGTTCAAAACGCATTCTCAAAGAGAGGGACAATCTTCAGCTGATTGAAACTAGCATCAAAAAGAATCACGGATTTAATTACAAGGAAAATTTCCGCCGTATGCTGATAGATCTAGTCGGAATTGTGAATGTTGAGCGAATCGAACGTCGAGCAGATCAGTCTAAGCGTTTGAAGATGGAGGCTGCGCTGAAGCACATTAAGGCATCGCGTGATCCCGAGGCCCATACTTACATAAAAGGAACCACTCGGACCATTGATGCGCCTTCACTTACTTACAGTAAGTTCGTTGATATTTACGAAGGACTTCAGGAGATAGAAAGAGTGTGTAGGTCGCAAAAATTTTGAGTTTATTTCTCCAAGAACTCCGATATCACTTTTTCCAATGTGCGGGTATCTTTCACTGCGCACTCCCAAATTATCAATTTCTCCCATCCTTCGGCGATTAGACGTTCCTCGGTCTCTTTGTCCCTTTTTTTGTTCCTATTTAGCTTTTTACTCCAATATTGTTCATTGGACTTCGGCATCCGTCCATCGAGGCAGGCCGGGTCGCTATGCTGATGCCAGAAGCATCCATGGACGAAAATCACTTTCCGGCGCGAGGAAAAGACCAGATCGGGTTTGCCAGGAAGGTCCTTGCGATGCAGACGGTAGCGGTATCCCATGCCGTGCACGAGCCGCCGGACAATCATTTCCGGCTTCATGTTCTTGCTTCGAATGCGCCGCATGTTTTCGCTGCGCCGTTCCTTCGAAATCCTGTCAGACATTGCGTTAGTCGATCAGTTTGGTCCGCCGCAGGTAACTGAGGTCTGTTTCATTGCGCGGGCTGACAGCAATCATTTCGTCGTCACCCGTATGCGGTGCCTTCAGAATCCGGAGAGCTGCCTTGTCGTAAAAGCCCGAGAGTAGCGCGACGCCTTCCGTACGAAGAATATCTCTGGCGCCTTGATTTCCACGGAGACGCTTCATGTAGTCCCGCTGATCGAAGAGAAGGGCCTGAATGACAGAACGGTGAACCGGCCTGCCGATATTCTCACGAAAGAACTGGGCAGCCCTTTTTGTACCGCCAGAAATCTCTCTTAGCTCCCGGAAGCGTTGCATATCGAGACCTTCCCAGTGACCTCGGGGATAAGGGGCTTCATTCACAAGCCATAGAATGTTTTTGAATGCCCCTTTCCTGACGCTCCTCTTCCTGTCCTGATTGGGGCTGTTCAGATAAGCGTCGCGTGCCAGCATGACGCCCATCCAGCACCGCTGATCCTGCTCGTCAAATGCGACCACGATGCAAGGCTCTTCGCTGCGATAGATTTCAGGGGGAATCATCCAGGATTCGCGGGTCGTATTCTTCACATCGACGTCCATTCCGTCGATGACCAGGTCCCGCAAACCCTTTGGGACATCCAGCATATCGCGAATGAAGTGTTCGACCTTCAAGCCAATAAATGTCTTCTCGACATTGTCCAGGTCTGACAGGCGCGTACGGCCTGTGCGGACCGGGTCCAGCACGAAATCAACCGCATCCCGCACGAGGACTGGCAGCTTTTCTTCAAGAGCGGTTTTGCCACCGGCACGATTCAGAACAAACCTGGCAATCTGATCCAGAACGGGGAAGTCTGGGTGTCCGGCCTTGACAATGCTTTCCGGAATATTCTTCATGCGCCGACGCTATACGGCGCTTGAGCGGAATTCTAGAGCTTAGCTTAGGCGCTTCTGCGAAGCGGTCTGCTATTCCGTTGCAAAGCAATGGCTATGTACTCGGCAACCGCCTGTGCAACCGGTGGCGGAAATGCATTCCCGACCTGTCTATAGGCAGCGGTTTTGCGGCCGGTAAAATACCAATCGTCAGGAAACCCCTGAAGCCGTGCGACCATCTGAACGGTCAGGCGCGGCATACCTGCGAAATTGGCGTCGGGTGCTTCCTCGGCAATGGTCATGCCATTGACGCCCAATGCGGCCCAGGCTTTCTTTGCGCGCGTCGGACCGAGATCGGGGCCGCCATGTTTCTTTGATCCGCCAACGATTGTAGGTGCAATTTCATTTGCGCGCGCAGCCCATGTCTTGGCGCCCCGCCACCCATTGGCCGCCATTAGATCGGCCAATGTTTCACCGACAGTTTTCGGCTTGCGCAAGGATTCTGTTGGCCAGACGAATGCGTCTGCCTGTTCCTTTCTGATTGCGGCAATTACAACTCTCGGGCGCAATTGGGGTACACCAAACCCGGACGCATTGAGGAGCCTCCAGTCAGTTGCGTAGCCTAGTTTGTCCAGTTGCTGCCGCAGTCCTTCTCTGTATTCACGGAAAACCGGATCGAGAAATCCGCGCACATTCTCGATCATCACAGCGCGGGGCCTGATGGCATCGATAATGTCGATGGCGTCTGGAAACAGATTGCGCTCGTCGGCGGCGCCTAGCTGCCTTCCTGCAACCGAAAAAGGAGGACATGGCAGGCCGCCTGCAACAAGGTCGACACCTTTGAAGTCTGCCGCTCTTTCCTTGAACAGCCGAAGGTCTTCTTCAAAAACTTTCCACCCGGCGCGGTTGTGACGAAGGGTATTGCAGCAATGAGGGTCAATTTCGACAAGCGCCTCGTGTTCAAAGCCGGCCATTTCAAGGCCAAGGGCCTGTCCGCCGGCTCCCGCGCACAATTCGATGGATGTCAACATATCGGTGGCTTTCCCCTCATTAAGCCCAAATGTAGTGGTGCTTTACTCTTGAGTCATGGCGAAACTTGTTTCTATTTTGTTCCTTTTGTCTGTCTGACGCAAGCTGAAGCTGGGCCGATTTGGAACGTAGTTTTGGAGCGCACTGGAGATGGCGAAAGGCTGCGTGTGGTTTAGCAGCGCCTAGACTTCCTCCAACTCCCCCACGAGCTCCGCAATATCCTCCGGCAACGGAGCATCGAAGCTGAGGTGTTCGCCGGTCACCGGGTGCTCGAAGCCGAGGTGCCAGGCGTGGAGGGCCTGGCGGTCGAGGCGGGCAAGCGCCGTGCGGGCTTCGTCGGAGAGTTTTGAGGCGCGGGTTTTCATGCCGGTGCCATAGGTGGGGTCGCCCAGCACCGGGTGGCCGATATGCGTCATGTGCACGCGGATCTGGTGGGTGCGGCCGGTTTCGAGCCGGCATTCGACGAGCGAGACGAGGCCGTCTGCGAATTCCTGCTCCACCTCGTAATGCGTGATGGCGCGGCGGCCGGCGGTGTTGTCGTCGCCTTCATCTTCGTTCCGCCGCGCGCGCGGCTTCAGCGCCGCCATCTTCATGCGGTTGTGGCTCGAGCGCGCGATATTCGCGTCCACCGTGCCGCGCTTTGGCGATGGCACGCCCCAGACCAGCGCCTTGTAGGCGCGGGTCAGTTTTCCGTCGCGGCCATGCGCGGCGAATTGTTCGGCGAGGCCGCGATGCGCGCGGTCGGTCTTGGCGACGACCATCAGGCCAGAGGTTTCCTTGTCGAGCCGGTGGACGATGCCGGGCCTGCGCTCGCCGCCAATGCCCGACAGCGTTTCGCCGCAATGGGCGATCAGCGCATTCACAAGCGTCATGTCGGGATTGCCGGGGGCGGGATGCACCACGAGCCCCGCCGGTTTCATCACCACAATGAGGTCTGCATCCTCGTAAACGACATCGAGCGGGATCGCCTGTCCCTCGGGCCTTGCGGGCGCGGGCGGCGGCAAGGTGAGCGTCAGCCGTTCGCCCGCTTTCACACGATATGAGGCATCGGTGAGCGGGCGCGGCCGCGTGCCCTCGATTTCGACGCGACCTTCCTCGATCAATTGCTTCACGCGGGCGCGGGACGGCGGCCCCTCGGCGTTTTCCTCCGCCTCGAACTTGCGGGCGAGCGCATCCGTGAGATACTTGTCGAGGCGCATGCCGCTTTCGTCATCAGCGACGGTCAGGGCGTGGCGCGTTTCATCATCTGAAGGCAGGGCGGCGGACATCATGGGCGAGACTATATCACCGGAAGGTTCCACGTCGCGCGAGGCGCCAGAACCGGGCCAGCCTCTTGATGAAGCAAAGCTGAGGAAGCTGAAGCTCCTCATGGGCATGATGTCGGGCTTTCTCGTGCTCACCTTCATGGTGGTGATCGCCGCCTTTGTCTGGCGCCTGTCGGGCGGCGGCGCGGAAGGCGGGGCGCCGCGTGCGTCGCTGCCGGCCGGTTATTTCGGCATTTCGCATGTCGGCATAGCGCCGGGCCAGATGGTGCGTTCCGTCACGCTGGGCGAGGGCCGTGTCGCCATCCATGTCACGGGCGGCGACGCCGACATGGTGATCCTCGCCGATCCGAAGAGCGGCGCCGAGCTTGGCCGTATCGTGGTCACGCCCATGTCCGATTTCGCGGCGCGATGAGATCGCGCCCAGGGTTTG
Source organism: Parvibaculum sp. (assembly GCF_046297875.1). Classification (GTDB taxonomy): domain Bacteria; phylum Pseudomonadota; class Alphaproteobacteria; order Parvibaculales; family Parvibaculaceae; genus Parvibaculum. Next base: position 1,745,864 of record NZ_JBKBHD010000001.1, read on the forward strand.
ATTTCGCTGTGCGCTGATCGCATCACAAGGATTGCCGGACATCCCAATGCCAGCCGCCGCGCCGGAAGCCTTCCGCGCGGGCCATCATGCTGCCGATTTTCGGGGGAGGGAGGGTGCCGCCGGTGCCGGGGGAGGAGGGAGGATGGCACCGGCGGCAATCTGAAAACCGGTCGGGGAGGAGGTCGACCGGCGTTTCGTGACACCAATATCGCCATGAAATGACATATTGTCAATCGTGATTTTTGTGCGTTGCAAAACTTTAACGTAGATTGGGATGAGAGCGGATTGCAGTGTAACTATATGAAATCCCTTACGTAAATTGCTAAAATGCGGAGTTTCGGACCGCGAAATCCGGCCCGGTGCGGTCGAATGACGCAGTGCGGGGAATTTGTTTTAGGGGGCAACCCCTAGTCTCTCTGGGGAGCGCGGCAGGGCGCAAACGAATGCTCTTGCGCGGCCCGGCACGGCATCATAGAAGGGGCGCCCGAACTGGTCCGTCCCCTTCGTCTAGCGGTCCAGGACGTCGCCCTCTCACGGCGAAAACAGGGGTTCGAGTCCCCTAGGGGACGCCATTTTCTCTTTTGAAAATCAACGTTTCACGCTGTCAGAAATAGACAGCGGCCGCTTCCATGGCCAGTGCGATCAGCGAACCAAGCAGGAGGATCACGGTCGAGGCGAGGCCGACGGTGAATCCGGTGGAGCGCTTGAGCGCCGCCGCATAGTAGCCGCGGGCATAGAGAACGCGGCCGACGGGATAGAAGATGCCAATGGCGGCGGCCCAGATGTCGCCGACCGTCAGCGCGAAGAGCCAGATCGCCGGCAGGAACAGCAGCAGGTTTTCGGCTGTATTTCCCTGAACCCTCAGCACACGAAGGAAGTCGTCGGGCCCGTCCATGCGGGGCGCCGGAATGCCGAATGCGGCGCGCGCCTTGCCGACCTTGAAGGCCATCCAGAAATAGACGATGAGCGTAATGATCGTGACCAGGCCGGTCAGCGGATAGGCGAAGGACGTCATGGCAGTCTCCCCGATGCGGTGCTCACATCAAAGAAATCAGCTTGCAGTGATTCCAGCAATCAAAAGAGAGGGGCCCGGCTAGTTGGCCACACCAGCCTCCAGCGCCCGGATGCGGGCGAGCAGGGCCTTGTCGCCGATATGGGCCTCCGTCAGGCGGTCGTCCGCTGAGGGAGCTGTGGTCCGGTCGTCTTCGGCCGTGGCGTCGAGCCGCTCCAGCGAGGCCTTGACCTCGGCCAGTGTGCGCGCCGCCTCGTCTTCATTTACCGCTGTTTCGGCTTTCGGGGCTTCGGCATGCGTTGCCTCAATCGGCTCCTCAGCGAAGACATGGGGATTGGCTGTCGCCACGGGAACCGGGCTGGGTTCAGGCGCATCGCCGATCGCTGTCTCGAGCGCGGAAATCTCATGCTTCAGCGCTGCGATCCGCTCAGCGATATAAACGGCATTCTGGCCGATATGGGCGCGCAATGCCGCTGCCTCCGCGCCCAGCCGGCCTGTCTCCGCCCGCAAGCTATTGATTTCACTGGCTAGAGCGGTGTTTTCGCGCACCAGGTCGTCATGTGACGCCGAAAGGGCTTCCTTGTCGCTGCGCAGACGGCTGATTTCGGCTTCGAGAGGGGCCGTTTCGCTGCGATGGCGCTGCATCAGGTTGTCGAGTTCGCGCACCCGCGCATCGTCAACGGTTTCGGTTTCCGTCTCGACGAGGCTGCGTCTGGTCACAGTGACAGCCCGGCGCCACACGAACTGGGCTGCAATTGCCGCAAACAGCGTGGCAACGAAAAAGCCAAGAGCAATCAGCATCAGGCTCTCGATCATGGCTTACCTGCATGGAACGGCGCCATTTGGCGCGTCGGGATGGAAAACTCCGGGAGCCTGCCAGAAATCCGGCCATGCTTCCACCTTGGACGCATGTCAGGCAGTCAATTCGCGGATGTGTGCGTCAGAAGGGCAACCATTCGCGCGTTTTAGTATATTTGAGGTAGCCGACAGATGCGCCGAGCCGGACGCCGACGCCAGAACGCATCGGTGCCAGAATAACGTCGTCGCGCTGCTGATAATTGATGCCGATGCCGCCGATCAGATAGGCGCTGCCCTCGACGCCGGGATAGCGCCGGTAAATGGTTTCTCCGTTGGGCAGATTGTAGACCAGGGTGAATACCTTCACCGCGTTGCCACCAAAGTCCCAGCCTGCGCTCGGCCCCTGCCAATAGACGCGCTGCCGCGTGCCGTTCTTCATCACGAGTTCGCCCTGGCCATAGCGCAGCCCGAGAACGAAGGCGCCGCTTGCTTCCTCGCCCTTGATATAGGCATTGGGTTCGCCATAGGCCTCGAAAACACTATGAACGGCATCGGCGAGGCCCTGCGATACGTCGCCAAAGAAGTCGCCTGCCTCCTTGACGATCTCATCCTGCTTGTAGGTGTCTTGATTGTTCCCGGATTGGGCGGCAGAGGGCTGAGCAGCAAATGTCAAGAGCGCAAGACCGATACACATGCCTGCAATGACCGGCGATCCCCGGAACATGCGCCTCGGCTGCGAATTGAAGATGGTCATGCTGCCCTCCTGTCCCGTCCGGCGCTTGCCGCCCGGCATCGTCCGTTTGCCATCGAATCGCCGTCAATGATTGCGAAAGTCTATATTAGAATCACATAGATTGAGGCATGGCGATATTGACGGCAGAGCATGGCGAAACAGTGGCCGGCCCGCGATGGCGCAAGTCCGGCTGCGTTGGAGCGCAATCGATATGCTGAAGGGCCGATGGCGCAAGCTGGCATTTTTCACTGTGCTCCTGCTGCTGGCGGTCATGATTGCCGCCGTGTGGGCCTGGCAGCAGCGCCGCGGCCTCGCCGAGCAGGTGATCGGTCAGGCGCTGGCGGAGCGTGGCATTGAGCCTGTGTCGTTCTCCGTCTCATTTATCGGGCTGCGGAGCATTTCGCTTTCGGATGTGGTGATCGGCGACCCGGCTGCACCGGATGTTCATGTCGACAATGTCTCGGTCTCCTATTCTCTCGGCGAGCTCATGTCCGGCCGCGTCCGTTCAATCGATGTTGGCGAGGCGAGGGGCCGGCTGGCATTGTCGGAAGATGGCCTGTCTTTCGGCGCGCTCGATCCGCTGCTGAAGGGGGAGGGCGGTGGCGGCGCGGCGCAGATACCACCGGTCGAGATCGAAAGTGCCCATATCGAAATCAAAACAAAGGAAGGCATACTTTCGATTGTTGGGCCTCTAGCCATTGTTCCGGACGGTGATGCATTTGCCGTTTCGACTGCAGGTATCCTTATCAGCGAGACAGGCGATGCGCCTCGTGTCGCTCCATTGCACGCGGCAGGTGCAGCGCGCATCGCGCCCGGCGCGATTTACCTCGAAGGCCAGATATCTACTGCGGACGGAGAACGCAGCGGCGTTCCGTTGATGCGCGTCGAGGGTGAATACGACATCGCCTTGCGGCAAGGCGCCCTGCGCGGCGAGGGCACGTTGTCGCTCGATAGAGATGGATTGACGGTTTCGCGTCTCGCCCCGGTGCTCGCGCCTTACTACATCGACCTTACGGGCGCCGTTTCATATCGCGGGGAAGCTGTTTTCGACGGTGAGGCGATTTCGGTGAACGGCGAAGCCGACATGCAGAATCTCGCCTTGCGGCAAACGGCGGCAGGCGATGCGCGCCTGACTGGCCTTGTGAAATTGGCTGCGGTAACGGGGGGCGCTGCCGTGCCGCTTCGTCTGGAATTTTCCGGCGTTCGGGTGGAGGACATGTCACGCCCGGAGCGTTTCGCGCCGGTGACGATCGAGGGGCCTTTGACGATGGTGAGGCGGCAGATTGAAGCCAAACTTGTCGTACGCAGCGCGCTTCCCGCGATCCGCGGCGCGCGCCTTGCGAATATCGACGGCCGGTTCGATATTGCCAAGGGTGAGGGGGAAATGCGGGCCAATGGCGACCTTGCCCTGGCGCCGGACAAGCTCGAATTGCAGACCATATTGCCGGTGTTCAAAGATGCCGTCATGCAGATGAGCGGCGGTCTGTCCTATTCGGCGCAAGCGAGACTGTCGGGCACCGGGCTGGCGACATCGGGCCGGGTGACGCTTAAAGATACCGGATTTGTTGCTGCCGCAGTTACTGCGCGTGGCGTCAGCGGTGTGGTCAACTTCAAAAACCTTGTTCCGCCGGCAACGAGTGGCGTGCAAACGCTGACGGTACGGGAAATCGACGCTGGCGTTCCGCTCGAGAAGGGAACGGTCTCATTCGAAGTGGATCGGACGGGCGTGCGGATCGTCGATGCGACCTGGCCCTTTGCCGATGGCAGGCTCGTTCTCGCATCCCGGGGTACATCGGCGTTGGCGGACGACGCGGCGTTTCTGTTGACGGTCGAGAATGTCGATCTGGGCATTTTGCTCGAGATCGCAGATGTCCCCGGCCTGCGGGCCACAGGACATATTTCCGGTGGCATTCCCGTCGTGATCCGTGATGGCGACCTCGTTCTTGTTGATGGTGCATTGGCCGCGCAGGAGAAGGGCACCATCGTCTATCGGAGCGAGGCGGGCGATGCTGTGCAGACCGAGCAGACGAAGCTGCTCACCGATGCGTTGAATAATTTCCATTATACGGAACTCAGTGGCGGTCTGTCCGGCAATGCAAATGGCGAAGTAGTGCTGCGCCTTTCATTGCGCGGGTCCAATCCCGATCTTTATGAGGGATATCCGTTCGCGATCAATGTGAATGTCGAAGGATCGCTTGCAGACCTGTTTCGCCGTGGTACCGTTGGCTTCAGGCCTCTTGAGCTCATCAAGCAGCACCCGGATGCGACCAGGGTGCCGTGATGCTGAAGGCGAGAGGAGAACCCGCAGAAATTTTGGTTCGGAGCGCGAGAATGCGAGGGAGATACATGTACAGAAATCAAGCCTTCGAACTCCGGCGGCACCGTGCCATGGCATTCGTGGTCGCTGCGACTTGCCTCGTCGTGGCTGGCTGCAATCCGACGGTGAAGATCGAGGCGCCGGACAAGCCCATCGAAATCAATCTGAATGTGAAGATCGAGCAGGAGGTGCGCGTCCGGGTCGACCGCGATCTCGACGATCTTCTTGCCAAGAACCCCGACCTGTTCTGAGGGAGAACTGGATCATGTATGCAATCGCAAAGCGCCATCTCCCGCTTGCCCTGTTTCTTTTCGTCTTTCTGGCCGTTTCCCCTGCATGGGCGATGGATCTCGACTCCGCCAAGGCGCAGGGCCTCGTCGGCGAGAAGCTGAACGGTTATGTTGGTATCGTTACGGCCTTGCCCACGCCGGAAGTGTCGAACATGGTGGACGAGATCAATCGCCGCCGCCGGGGCTCCTATCAGGAAATCGCCAACAGGACGCCGGGCGCGACGCTTGCCTCGGTCGAGGTGCTGGCGGGTGAAAAGCTGATCCAGCGAACGCCTTCGGGCCAGTTCGTGGAGACAGCGCCCGGGCGCTGGGTGAAGAAGCCCTGATCTGACCCGTTTCGGCACGCGCGCGCCCATATTGGAGCGCATGGTGCGGGAATACTGGCTTCGAATGCCGGTTTGCGGTCCATTCCCGCCCGCCCGGCGCGGCATATGCCTTGCAAATTACTTTGCAGCAAGCTCTTCCGCCCGCCGTTTCATCCGCGTGGCGGAGCCGGTGCGGGCCTCCGACGGTCGGGGGGCCAGTTCGCAGTCCGCACCGGTCAGCTCGCTTTATCCGACGGCCTCGACAGCACCGCGCCCGGATCCGCTTTCAGCGGGTCCGGGCAGGGTGCCGCGCGTTCTCAAACAAGTATGCCGCGAGCAACGAAGAAGGGATTGTCGAGCCCGCGTTCCGTCTTGCCATAGATGAGCGGTGTGCCGTCGAGCTGGGTTACGCTGCCACCCGCCGCAGCAAGTACGGCGTGTCCGGCGGCTGTATCCCATTCCATGGTGCGGCCATGACGGGGATAGAGATCGGCTTCGCCTGCTGCGATGACGCAGAATTTGAGCGACGAGCCGGCGGCGAGAAATTCCTTCACCTTGTAGAGGTTCAGATATTCGTCGGTCTTGGTGTCGCGATGGGTGCGGCTTGCAATGACGACGAGCCCGTCGTCTGCGGGTCTGCGCGCAGAGATCGCGTGTGAGGGGCCTTCGCTGCTTCCCTTGCTGCAGGCAGCAACCGTCTCCTCGAAAGCGTGTCCCTTGCCGTATCCGAAGAACATGCGCTCCTTTGCGGGCGCATAGACGACACCCGCGACCGGCAACCGGCCTTCGATGAGCGCGATGTTGACCGTGAATTCACCGTTCTTGTTGATGAACTCCTTGGTGCCGTCGAGCGGGTCGACAAGGAAGAAAGCGTGCCCGACATCGGGAATATGACCCGCGGCGGCGGCCTCTTCGGAAACGATGGGAATGTCGGGGGCAACGCGGCGCAGCTCGGCAAGGATGATCGCCTCGGCATCATTGTCAGCTGCCGTGACCGGGCTGTTGTCGTCCTTCCGGATCACTTCGAAATCGGTGCGATAGTGATCCATGATGGCGGCGCCGGCCATCAGGGCGATGCGGCGCAGTTCGCGGGTCAGGCCCGCCTTGTCGGAAATTGTCAAAACTCTGGTCCCTGGCATCTGCCGGCCCCGCATTCTTGCCGATCTGGTCCGGTCCTCGCCATGTGGGAGAGGTTGCCGCAAGTCGGGCAGGGCTGGCATTGAAGGCGGTGCAATGCTATCAGGCTTTCTAGACTTTCAGGGGTGCCGGGGCAATTCGATATGAGCGAAGCAACCGAAGTTTCCGCGCTTGAGCTTGCAGCTTTGATGTGCAGCCGGGTGTGCCACGATGTCATCAGCCCGGTGGGGGCGATCACCAACGGGCTTGAGGTGCTCGCGGATGATGACGATCCCGAGATGAAGGCCCATGCGATGGAGCTCATTACCAAGAGCGCCGCGCAGGCCTCGGCGAAGCTGCAGTTCGCACGGCTCTGTTTCGGGGCCGCCGGTTCGGCGGGGGCCGAACTCGATCTTCAGGACGCGAAGGCTGTGGCCGAAGGCCTCATGGCGGGGGAGAAGGCATCGCTTGCCTGGGATGCGCCTGCTGCGACCATCGGCAAGGACTATGTGAAACTGCTTCTCAACATGGTGCTGATCGGCATGGCCGCCATTCCGCGCGGCGGAGAGGTAGCGGTGACGGTCGAAGGCGATCTCGCAAAACCGGTATTGCGTGTCCGCTCGACAGGGCAGGCTGCGCGCGTGCCGGAGGAAACGGACAAGTTTCTCGGCGGGCGGGCGGCGGACCGTTTCCTCGATGCGCGCGCCGCGCAACCTTATTTCACGGGGCTTGTCGCGCGTTCGCTCGGTCTGACGATCAATGCGCGGATGGATGCCGATGCCTTTGTGATCGAGGCCTATTTCGCCGATGCGGGCGCCGGCGTCTGATCCTGGTTCGTGGCCGGAAAGAAAAGGGCGCCGGTGAGGCGCCCTTTGCATTTCAGCATCTGTCCTGCCGTCAGGCCGAGGCCTTGGCAGGCATTGCCGCTTCCGACGGATCGCGAAGCACATAGCCGCGTCCCCACACCGTTTCGATGTAGTGATCGCCGCCGGTCGATACGGCGAGCTTCTTGCGCAGCTTGCAGATGAAGACGTCGATGATCTTGAGTTCCGGCTCGTCCATGCCGCCATAGAGATGGTTGAGGAACATCTCCTTGGTGAGCGTGGTGCCCTTGCGGAGCGAAAGCAGCTCCAGCATCTGATATTCCTTGCCGGTCAGGTGGACGCGGTTGCCTTCGACCTCGACAGTCTTGGTGTCGAGATTGACGGTGAGCTTGCCCGTGTTGATGACCGACTGCGAGTGACCCTTGGACCGGCGCACCACGGCATGGATGCGGGCGACCAGCTCATCCTTGTGGAAGGGCTTCGTCATGTAGTCGTCGGCGCCGAAGCCGAGTCCACGGACCTTGTTCTCGATGCCGGCAAGGCCGGAGAGAATGAGGATCGGCGTGGTGATCTTGCCGACGCGCAGCGATTTCAGCACGTCATAGCCGCTCATATCCGGCAGGTTCAGGTCGAGAAGGATAATGTCGTAGTCGTATAGCTTCCCGAGATCGACGCCTTCTTCGCCGAGGTCGGTCGTGTACACATTGAACCCGTCCGACTTGAGCATCAGCTCGATGCTCTGTGCCGTCGCGCTGTCGTCTTCGATGAGCAGAACTCGCATTGGTCCCCCTCCGGCGATCCTCGATAGCCCCGATCGCCGTGGCTTGGTTAATCCGTATTTCCGGACATTAATGCGAATTGGTTAACAAAGGTTAATCGGAACGGAAAAAATTCAGAAAAATTTACGGGTCGGTCCGCAAGTCATTGGAATACGGCGATTCTGACAGAAATCCACCCTTTTGGACAGGTTCCATAATGAAGGAACCCGGGGCCGGGAAGTTAAATTCCTGCCTTGAAAGCCTTGGCCGTGGCCGGTTTTCAGGGTTTACGCCGTCTTAAAGTCTTCGCGGCATGATCCTCCAGCGGCGGCGGCTTCTTTGGGCCAACGTCAAAACCGGCTTTGGCGGCAGTAGCTGCCACAAGAGGGAGCCTGGAGGCCAGTGCAGGCATTGTTGGCGGAAATCGGCGCGCTTCCCGAAGTGAAGCATTACGGGCGCGTTGTGAGCATTCAGGGGCTTACGGTCGAGGTGGCCGGGCCGCTGCACGCCATGGGTATTGGCAGCCGCCTTTCGGTGTCGAACCGTGCGGGCGAGCAGGTAATCTGCGAGGTGGTCGGGTTTCGCGACAATCGCGCGCTTTGCCTCCCGTTCGGCGCGCTTTCCGGCATCGGGGTGGGCTGCAAGGCAGTGCTTTCCGCGGACGAGCCGCACATCTATCCCTCATCCGCCTGGCTTGGCCGGGTGGTCAATGCATTCGGCGAGCCGATCGACGGCAAGGGCCCGATCGCGCAGGGCGCCGTCCCCTATCCGCTGCGCAATACGCCGCCGCCTGCCCATATGCGCCAGCGCGTGAAGGGCAAGGTCGATCTCGGCGTCCGCGCGCTCAATACATTCACGACCGTCTGCCGCGGCCAGCGCATGGGCATCTTTGCCGGCTCGGGCGTCGGCAAATCGGTCCTGCTGTCGATGCTTGCGCGAAATACGGCCTGCGATGTCTCGGTGATCGGTCTGATCGGCGAGCGCGGCCGTGAAGTTCAGGAATTCATTGAGGACGATCTGGGGCCGGAGGGGCTCGCGCGCTCGGTCGTCGTCGTGGCGACCTCGGACGAGCCGGCGCTGATGCGCCGGCAGGCCGCCTATCTCACGCTTTCGCTGGCCGAATATTTCCGCGACCGCGATGAAGACGTGCTTTGCATGATGGACAGCGTAACGCGCTTTGCCATCGCCCAGCGCGAGATCGGACTTTCGACCGGCGAGCCGCCGACGAGCAAGGGCTATACGCCGACCGTGTTTGCAGAACTTCCGAAACTTCTCGAGCGGGCAGGGCCCGGTATGGGCAAGGGCAGCATCACAGGCCTCTTCACCGTGCTTGTCGATGGCGATGATCACAACGAGCCGGTGGCCGATGCCGTTCGTTCCATTCTCGACGGTCATATCGTCATGGAGCGCGCCATTGCCGAACGCGGGCGCTATCCCGCGATCAATATTCTCAAATCCGTTTCGCGCACCATGCCGGATTGCAACGCGCTGGAAGAAAACGATCTGATCCGCCGCGCGCGGGGGCTGCTTTCGACCTATGACGACATGGAAGAGCTGATCCGGCTCGGTGCCTACCGGCCCGGATCGGACCCGCTGGTCGATGAGGCGATCCATTATCAGCCGGCAATCGAGGCCTTTCTCGCGCAGCGAAAGGACGAGGCGACGAGCCTTGCCGATGGCTATGCGGCGCTGGCTGACATTCTGGACAGGCAGCCCGTGACGGACGAGGAGGCTGAGTGATGCGCAACCGCGAATCCCTGATCCGGCTTCACAAGTTCCAGGTGGATGAAAAGCGCCGCAAGGTAGCCGAGCTTGAACTCATGCTGGCCGAATTTCGCCAGCGCGAGCGCGATCTGGAAGCACAGGTCGAGGCCGAGCAACGCAAGGCCGGCATTTCGGACGTGGCCCATTTCGCCTATCCGATGTTTGCCAAATCGGTGATCCGGCGCCGCGAAAACATCCTCGAATCCATCGAGGGGATAGAAGTTCAGCTCGAAGTGGCAAAAGAGGAGCTTTCCGCCGCGTTCCGGGAACTCAAGAAGTACGAGCTTCTCGAAGACAGCCGCAAGCGCAAGGTCCGAAAGGCAGCGATGCGCGTGGAGCAGGCTGAACTCGACGAGATCGCGCTCACCATTCATCGCGGTCATTGAGCGGCGCAATCCGCCGAATCGCTCTTTCCACTGCAGCATGCTTCGTTAGAATGACCGTAGCGACAACGAGCAGCGGTCAACGTCCATGCCTTCCTTCGACATCGTTTCCAAGACGGATCTCGCCGAGATCGACAACGCGCTCCAGAACGTGATGCGCGAGATTTCCCAGCGCTACGACTTCAAGGGGTCGAATTGCAGCGTTGAGCGGAACGAGCAGGAGCTCACCATCAAGGCCGATGACGACCTGAAGCTGAAGCAGATGCATGAACTGCTGCAGGGGCATCTGGCGCGCCGGCAGATCGAGGCCGGTATTCTCGACTACAAGGAGCCGGAAAAGGCAGCGGGGCAGAGCGTGCGCCAGAAAGTTGGAATCCGCGAAGGCATCGACAAGGAACTGGCGAAGCGCATCGTCAAGGATATCAAGGGATCGGGTATCAAGGTTCAGGTCGCCATTCAGGGCGACGAACTGCGGGTGTCGGGCAAGAAGCGCGATGATCTGCAAGAGGTCATTCAGTTTGTGAAGGGGCTGAAAATCGATCAGCCCCTCCAGTATGAGAATTTCCGCGATTGAGGCGCGGTGCTAGCCGCGGAAGAAGAGGCGCCGCACCATATAGATCAGGCTGATCGCGATCAGATATCCGACAAAGCGAATGCCGACGAGTTGCAGCACTTCCATGTTGAGATAGTCAGGCAGCGGGTTCGCTGCGCCTGCATAGAAATTGCGGCCGATATTGACGAGCTCGTGTACCACGGTCGCGCCGACTGCATAGACCAGGATGCGGCTATAGCGGCTCATCAGGATGGCGGCGATAAGCGCGATGACCAGTCCCTGAATCGAATTGACCGTGTCGAAACCCATTCGGGCCCAGGCGAGCGCCTGGTTCAGAATTTCGTTGAGATCCATCTTGTCCCCCCTCAAGCGGTTACTTCGGAAGAGCCCCCTCTTCCAATGCGAAGCGTACTGCGCCTGCCACCACGCTGGCGCCGCACACGGTTGCGTGGCGAGAGGTTAGCCCAAAATGGGACAAGGTCTAGGTGTTTGCGGTGCAAAAAACGTCAGCCTGCGTTGCAAACCTGTCACAAGGGCTCCGGGATGGCGGCTTTCCGCCCTTTTTTCACAGTGAGTTTCCTTGCGTGGCGAGCTGCCGGCCGGGCTTTGAAAAGCCCTGGCCGGCAGGTTCGGCCTCTCGAATTGAACAATGCCGGTTTGCCTGTATCACACGCTGCCGACTGTGCGCAGTTTGATGCGCGGGTGGATTTCGTTCTGCGACATGACGAATGTCTGCGGACGGAACCTTTCCACGATCGACCGGACATAGGGCCGCACGCCGGGGCTCGTCAGCAGCACGGGAACGTCGCCCGCCTGTGCAGCTTCCTCGAAGCGGTCGCGCATGGTGCCGATGAACTCCTGCAAGAGGGACGGCTGCATCGCGAGCTGCTTCTCTTCGCCCTGGCCGACAAGCGACTCTGCGAAAGCCTGTTCCCAGCGCGGCGACATGGTGACGAGCGGCAAGGCGTTGTTCTGGTCGCTATGTGCGGCGCAGATCTGGCGGGCAAGGCGAGCACGCACATGTTCGGTGATGAGCGTCAGGCTTTGCGTGTGGCCCACGGCTTCCGCGATGCCTTCCATGATGGTCGGCAGGTCGCGAATTGAGATTCGCTCCGTGAGCAGCGTTTGGAGCACACGCTGGATACCCGTGATCGTGATCTGCGAAGGCACCAGGTCTTCCACGAGCTTCTTGTGTTCCTTGCCGAGTTCGTCGAGCAGCTTCTGTACTTCCGCATAGGAGAGCAGGTCGGCCATGTTGTCCTTGATGATCTCGGTCAGATGCGTCGTCAGCACCGTCGGCGGATCGACGACCGTGTAGCCGCGGAAGGAGGCTTCCTCGCGCAGACCTTCGTCGATCCATGTCGCCGGCAGGCCAAAAGCAGGCTCTGTTGTGTGGAGACCCGGCAACTGGATCTGGCCGCCATGCGGGTCCATGACCAGCAGCTGGCCGACATAGACTTCGCCGCGGCCCGACTCGACTTCCTTCACGCGGATCATGTAGCTGTTCGCGTCGATCTGCACATTGTCGAGGATGCGGACGGAAGGCATGACGAAGCCCATGTCGCTCGCGATCTGACGGCGCAGCGCCTTGATCTGGTCGGTGAGCTTCTGGTGATCCTTGCCGTTGATGAGTGGCAGCAAGGCGTAGCCGATTTCAAGGCGCAGTTCGTCCATCTTCAGGGCAGTGCTGATCGGCTCGTCTGCGACAGGCGCAGCCTTTGCTTCGCTTTCCCGCGCCGCTTCGGCGTCCACCACGCGTTGTTTTCGCGTTCGTGTCAGATAATAGGCAAGGCCGCCCGCACCGCCGGCAAGCGCAAGGAAGGGGATTGCGGGCAAGCCCGGAAGGAAAGCCATCGTTCCCATGACGAAGGACGACATGCCGAGCGCCTGCGGATAACCGGAAAGCTGGTCGAAAAGAGCCTGGTCGGCGGCGCCTTCGACACCCGCCTTGGAAACGAGGAGGCCGGCCGCGGTCGAGACGATCAACGCGGGGATCTGGCTGACGAGGCCGTCGCCGATTGTGAGCAGCGTGTAGGTGTGTGCCGCATCGCCGAAATTCATACCGTTCTGGGCAACGCCGACGATGATGCCGCCGACTATGTTGATGAAGGTGATGAGCAGGCCGGCGACGGCGTCGCCGCGAACGAATTTCGAGGCACCGTCCATCGCACCGAAGAAGGAGCTTTCCTTTTCCAGGTTCGAGCGGCGCTCGCGGGCTTCCTTTTCGTCGATCAGGCCGGCCGATAGATCGGCGTCGATCGCCATTTGCTTGCCGGGCATGGCATCGAGTGTGAAGCGCGCCGCGACTTCCGCGATACGGCCCGAACCTTTCGTGATGACGACGAAGTTCACGATCACGAGGATCGAGAAGACGATCACGCCAATCACGAAATTGCCCTGCATCACGAAATTGCCGAAGGCCTCGATGACTTTGCCGGCGCTGTCCGTGCCTTCATGGCCCTCGCCGAGAATGAGGCGTGTGGAAGCGAGGTTGAGTGCGAGGCGCAGCATCGTTGCGATCAGCAATACGGTCGGGAAGGCGCTGAATTCCAGCGGCTTCTGGATGAAGAGCGCCGTCATCAGCACGAGTACGGAGAAGGTAATCGAGATGGCGAGCGAGAAATCGAGTAGGAAGGCAGGCAGCGGCAGAATGAGGACGACGATGATTGCCATGACGCCAAGCGCAAGGGCAAGGTCGCCGCGCTTTGCAAGACTCGACATGACGCTGCCAGGCGTTACATCGGACAGTCCGTCGAACATTCCCTTTTTCGGGGCAGCGCCGCTCGCGTCACTCATTTATAAGGTTCCAACCTGCGCAGGAATGATGGTTGTTCAGCCGAATTGCGGGCGGGCTTCGCCCGGCGTGGGGATGGAGACGCCCTGCTCGCCATATTCCTTGAGCTTGTTGCGCAAGGTGCGGATCGAGATACCGAGAATGTTTGCCGCGTGGGTGCGGTTGCCGAAGCAGTGATCGAGCGTCTGCAGGATCAGATCCTGTTCGACTTCGGCAACTGTCTTGCCGACAAAGGCGCGTGAGGCGGCATCTGCCGCAGCGGCCGCCTTCTGGGCGACGCCGCCAAGCGGCGCTTCGTCGAGCTTCGTGCCGTCGGGGAGGCGGATCGCGTTGACGTCGATCTCGTCGGCGGTCGAAAGCAGGACCGCACGGTGCATCGTGTTTTCGAGTTCGCGCACATTGCCGTTCCAGCGATGGCGGGTAAGGAAGCCCCGCGCTTCGATGGAAAGTGCCTTGGGCGCGAGCCCGTTTGCCTTTGCGTAGCGAGCGGAGAAATGATCGGCGAGCGCGAGAATATCGGCAGGCCGCTCACGCAGAGCCGGGAGTTGAAGGTTCACGACATTCAGGCGATAGAAAAGGTCTTCGCGGAAACGTCCAGCACGGGCCTCCGACTGAAGATCACGGTTCGATGTGGCGATAATGCGGATATTAACCTTAACCGGTGTTTTTCCGCCGACACGGTCGATTTCGCGCTCCTGGATCGCCCGCAGGAGCTTTGCCTGAAGCCGAATATCCATTTCGCTGATTTCGTCGAGCAGCAGCGTCCCGCCATCGGCTTCCTCGAATTTGCCGATGCGCCGCGCAACAGCGCCGGTGAAGGCACCCTTTTCGTGGCCGAAGAGTTCGGATTCGAGGAGATTTTCAGGGATGGCAGCGCAGTTCACCGATATGAACGGCTTGTCGCGGCGAAGCGAGCGGTCATGAACATAGCGTGCCATGACTTCCTTGCCGGTGCCGGATTCACCCGTGATAAGGATCGAGGCTTCGGAAGCGGCCACCTGATCGGCGAGCCTCACGACATCGGCCATCTTCGCGTCCTTGAAGATGAGGGCGTGGCTGTCTTCCGCGACGGCAGCAAGAACGGCGGCGATGAGTTCGGCATCGGGCGGCAGCGGGATATACTCCTTCGCGCCGGCACGGATGGCGTTTACAGCGGCGCGGGCGTCGGTTTCGACGCCGCAGGCCACCACGGGAATGCAGATGTGCTCGGCCTGAAGCCGGGGAATGAGGCTGGAAATGTCGGCGGCAACATCGACCATCATCAGGTCGGCACCACGGCCCGCCCGCAGGGTTTCGATCGCCTGATCGACCGTTTCCGTATGCGTCACCTTGGCGCCCTTCGACATCGCCATCTTGGTGGCGGTTGAGAGCTGTCCGTTCAGGGTTCCGACGATCAGAAGGCGCATCTGCGGCTCCTCTACTTTCTAATGCGGTTACGTGTCAGTCCGTTTCAGGGCGATAGATCAGCTAACGCCGCCCTTGACGATTTCGGTCATGGTCACGCCAAGGCGGTCGTCGACGACCACGACTTCGCCGCGCGCGACAAGGCGGTCATTGACGTAGATGTCGATCGCTTCGCCGACCTTGCGGTCGAGTTCGACGACAGCGCCACGGCTGAGCTTGAGAAGGTTCGACACCTCCATATGCGTCTTGCCGAGAACGGCCGATACATTGACCGGCACGTCGAAGACGGCTTCGAGGTCATGCGCCGTGCGCGTCTGGTCTTCCTCCTCGATGCTCAGTGCCGGCACGTCTGCGGAAAGCGGTTCCGCGTCAGTGAGGTCGGGGAGGGTAACTTCTTCGTCCTGATCGGCCATGGTCATGTGCTCCTTGGAAATTTCTTACGACTGCGTTGCGCCATTGCGCGGTGCGGGTTCCGGCATGGCAAGCGCGTCGTGGTCCTTGTGTGCAGGCGCCAGCGTTTCGACGTAACGCGCGACAATCTGATTGATCTCGGCCTCTATTTCCGCACGGTCGCGAACGACGCCGCCATCCGCCCATTCTACAACGCAATCGCCTTCGGTCATTGCCGGTTCGCCGAGCAGGATGACGCGGCCGGAAAGCCCGCGTTCCATTGCCATCTGGTCGACCGCACCCTTCAGGCGTTCGACGAGAGGTGTGGAGACGCGAAGCAGAATGTGCGGCTCGCGGTTCAGATGGGTGAGGCAGTCGCGGAAAACCGCTTCGATCTCGGTTTCGGGACGGGTCGCTATCATGGCCGGCGCGAGCTTGCGGGCGATTTCAACCGCGGCGGTAATCGATTCACGGCGGGCAATCGCGGTCTGGCTGTCGAGCGCGGCCAGGAGGGCGCCAGCGCTCTCGGCAAGTTGCCGCATGGCGGCATTCAGGCTTTCGTCGGCGCGGGCAGCGGCTTCGCGTTCTCCGGCGGCAAGGCCTTCCGCATATCCGAGCTTGCGGGCATTTTCGACATCCGCCTCCGTCACGCGCATTTCGACTTCCGGCGCGCGCGCGGCGGCAGCCGGCCGTTCACCGAAATACGTGTCGAAGGTAAATTTCACTGCCTGCTTCATAATTCTGCCTGGTTGCCTTTTCGATATGTCCGGCGATCAGTAGATGAGTTCGTTGTCGGCGTTGTCCGATGCGATCATGATCTCGCCCTTGTTCGCGAGGTCCTTGGCGACGTTGACCATCATCATCTGTGCTTCGTCCACGTCCTTGAGGCGGACAGGGCCCATCATTTCCATGTCTTCGCGCATGATCTTGGCGGCGCGTTCCGACATGTTGGCGAAGAACAGGTCGCGCAGCGCGTCCGACGAGCCCTTGAGCGCAATGGCGAGCTTGTTCTTGTCCACGGCACGAAGCAGGGTCTGCACGCCGCCCGGATCGAGACGGCCGAGATCTTCGAAGGTGAACATGAGCGCCTTGATGCGGTCGGCGCTTTCGCGGGCGCGCTCCTCGAGAGCGGCGAGGAAGCGGCCTTCCGTCTGACGGTCGAAATTGTTGAAGATTTCGGCCATGAGTTCATGGCTGTCGCGGCGATTTGTGCGCGACAGGTTCGACATGAATTCAGAGCGCAGCGTCTGTTCGACCTTGTCGAGAATTTCCTTCTGCACCGACTCCATGCGCAGCATGCGGGTCACAACCTCGAGGGCAAAATCCTCGGGCAGATGCGTCAGCACGCGGGCGGCATGTTCAGAGCGGATTTTCGTCAGGACGACAGCGACAGTTTGCGGATATTCGTTCTTGAGGTAGCTCGCAAGCACGGCCTCGTTCACATTGCCGAGCTTTTCCCACATGGTGCGGCCGGCGGGACCCCGAATCTCGTCCATGACGGAGTTCACGCGGTCTTCCGGCAGGAAGCGCATCAAGAGCCGTTCGGTCGATTCATAAGAGCCGACAAGGGCGCCGGTTCCCGAGACTTTCGAGGCAAATTCGACGAGCAGCTTTTCGACCGTGCCGGCCTGGATCGTGCCGAGCGAGGACATGATCTGGGACATTTCCCTGATTTCGTCTTCGTCGAACATTTCCCAGAGCGGCGCGGCGTCATCGGCCCCAAGCGCGAGCATGAAGATGGCGGCTTTCTGAGGGCCAGTCAGCGTCTTGTCGTCCTTGATTTTGGGTGCAGTTGCCACTTTTCAGATCCTCAAACCGCTTCGTGCAGCCAGCTGCGGAGAATGGAAATCGACTCATCGGGGTGGTTGTTGACGAGTTCGCCGATCTTGCGAACGGAAGACTGCTTCACCTTGCCCGCGACCTGCGCGATGTCGATCAGCATGTCTTCGCTGAGCTGGTCGGGAGAGGGCAGGGCACCGGCAATGTCGTCGCTTCCTTCGGGACCGGCGAGTGCCATGCTGGACGGGCCGCCAGCGAAGGCCGGCTGGGCGCTGCCGGCGCCTGCAACCCCCGGCGCAACGCGCGCGATGAGCGGGCGCAGGACGAAGAACATGGCGATCAGGGCGAGGACACCGATGACGGCAAGTTCGGCAAGCCGCATGATGTCGCCGCGGCCGAATTCGAAGAGACCGGGCTCGGAGGCGGCATCGTCCGTCCCGAAATCCACGCCCGGCGTTTCGGCGAACTGAAGGTTCACAACTTCCACCTGATCGCCGCGCGCCTCATCGAAGCCGATCGCCGATTTCACAAGCGCCTGGATCTTCGCGAGCTCTTCATTGGAGCGAGGCGTATAGACCATGTTGCCGTCCGGGCCCGGCGCATAGGCGCCATCCACAAGCACGGCGACGGAAAGCCGCTTGATGCGGCCCGGTTCCATGACTTCGGTCTTGGTTGTGCGGGAAATTTCGTAGTTGACCGTTTCTTCGGTGCGGTTCGATGCCTGGCGCGAGCCTGCCTCGCCCTCAGCTGCGCCCAGATTGGCGTTCGGAAGGTTGTTGCCGACGGTCACACCCTCGTTGCGCACGCCGTCGGAGCTGGTGGAGGAATCCTCCACCGTCTGCGTCGAGCGGACGACCTGACTTGCAGGGTCGAATGTGTCCGAGGTCTGTGTGACGCGGTTGTAATCCATCTGCGCCGCGACTTCGACGCGCGCCTTGTCGGCGCCGACCACGCGCTGAAGGATGTTTTCGAGATGCGTGCGCATCCTCGTTTCATAGTTGGTGCGGCGTTCGTCCACCGAGCTTGTCAGCATGGATTGCGTGTCGTCGCCGGCGCCGCTTGCGAGCAGCGTGCCGCGCTCGTCAACGATGGAGACGCGGCCCGGTGCAAGACCGTCCACGGCTGAGGAGACGAGATACTGGATGGCCTTCACCTGCTGCGTGGCAAGCGAATTGCGGGAAACCTTCAAAACGATCGAGGCGGTCGGCTCGCGGCGGTCGCGCGAAAAAAGTTCGCGCTCCGGCAATACGAGGTGGACGCGCGCGCCATCGATGCCTTCGATGGCGCGGATCGTGCGCGCCAGCTCGCCCTCGAGCGCGCGCAGGTGATTGATGTTCTGGACGAAGCTTGTGGTGCCGAGCGAGTCCGCGTTGTCGAAAATCTCGTAGCCCACGGTGCCGCCGGCGGGGAGACCCTTTCCGGCAAGGGTCATGCGCAGACGCAGAACCTGCGACTGCGGTACGTAGATCATGCTGCCATTGCCGCGGAGTTCGTAGGGCACTTTGGCGGTATCGAGTTCGGCGATCATTTTCGCCGCGTCCTCGACGCCAACATCGGAAAAGAGCAGAGCCTTGGGCTCGCCGCCCATGCGCAAGGCGATGAATCCGAAGAAGCCGAGCAGCGTCACGGCGACAAGCGCCAGTGCCGCAAGCCGGGCCATGCCCAGGGACTTGAGAAATTCAGAGAGACCGCTCACGAACCCACCTCATCTTGCCAGTGCGCAAGCGTGGACCCGTTCCTGGATCTGTGCCTGTGCCCGACAGAAGGGAGGGTGCAATTCCTTTGCCCCAGAACCCCGGTTCCCGATTGCCCGACCGGGGGCCCCTTGCCGCTAGGCAGAAATTACCGCCTGCAGCCTAAACAGATGTTTAACGCGCCCGGCAATTTTTGCCGGGCTGGCCGGATTCTGGGGTAGATCGAAAGAAAGCGCCGGCGGAGGGAGGTCCGCCGGCGCTCGAAAGACAGCAAGTACGCAGATACTCTTCTATCTCACTGCCTGTACTGCTGGACACGGGTCGCGCGCAGTCCCGCGAGCCCATGGCGTTCGATGGACCGTTGCCAGCTCAGGAATTCTTCCACCGTCAGCGTGTAGCGGCGGCAGGCGTCGTCCAAGCTGATCAGGCCGCCGCGAACGGCAGCGACCACTTCGGCCTTGCGACGGATCACCCAGCGCTTCGTGTCGGGTGGCGGCAGGTCAGCGACCGTGAGCGGGCTCCCGTCAGGGCCGATCACGTAATTGACCTTCGCGGTCTGGTGCTCACTCATCGAACTTTGTTCTCCGTACTCATCGCGTGGTGAGAGCATAGACGGGCGCCTTTTAAAAAACGGCTAAGTGCCTTGGTAAAATTTGTCCAAAATCAAAGGCTTAGGCGTGTCATTGCGGGACGGACCAGACCGTTAAAGGGCTGCTCCCGGCTGCTTTACCGCGGTGATCTGGGAATAACGGATTTGCGCACCGTTAATTGTCAGGAGTGGATCAGTCGAAGTCATGTCGATGGCAGTGACGATCCCGGTCGTGCGTGTATCGACGGCAACAGGCGCGCCATTGGCGGCATTGGCCGTCACCTTCAGGAAAAAGGTGCCGTCGGGAAGCTGGCTGCCATTGCTATCCTTGCCGTCCCAGGCGAATTGATGGTTGCCCTTGCTCGCATCCATCCTGGTCGTGAAGACCGTCGCGCCATCTGCATTGATGACTTGCAGCATGGTGTCCGGCGCATCGGCGGCGGTGGCGAAGCTCCATGTTGCTTCGCCATTCTGCAGCAGGGCGCCAGTGCCGGAGCCCGTGACTTCCTTGCCGAGAAGCGAAATGGCCCCGCTCGCATTCTGGATGGCATTTGCGGTCAGCAGCAGCTCCAGATTGCGATTGGTCTGAATCGACTGTTCGACGCCGGACATCTGCACCAGCTGTTGGGTGAACTGGTCCGAACTCATCGGGTTGGTCGGGTCCTGATGCATGAGCTGGGTCGTCAGCAGTCTCAGGAATGTGTCGAAGTTTCCGGCGAGCGCCGTGGCGGCCGCGGAAGACTTGCCGCCATAGGTGGCCGCCTGAACGGCGGCTGATGCTGAAGCGATATCCATGATCCGGTTTCCTTTGTGTCAGACGCGGATATCGACGCCGCCATCGGCGGCGAGGTTCACGTTGTAGACAGGCAGCAACTGCGTATCGTCGTCCTCATCGCCTGTGCCTGCTGCGCTGCCGCCATCGGCGGTTGACTGGCTGGAAGCATTTTCCTGCCCGTCCTTCAGCGAAAAGTTCAGACTGTCGCTGTCGGCCTGAAGGCCCGCATTGTTGAGCGCCTGCTGCAGGGCGCGCGCATCGCGCTGAAGAAGATCGAGGGTTTCAGGCCGTTCGACCGACATGTGCGCGACGACCTGGCCGTCCTTGCGGATTTCCATGCGGACATCGATCCGGCCCATCTCCGGCGGATCGAGCCGGATATCGAAGCGGCTGATGCCCTTCTGGAGATTGCGCGCCATCTGGAGTGCGATCGCGGCGGCAGGGACCTGTGTCGGGTGGCTCTGGCCGGGAAGGGTTCCGATACGTACGGTCGCGGACGCGCTATTGGCCTGTGCACTCTGCGGCAGGCTGCTCGCCGGCATGTCGAGCGCGAGGCCGGTGCCGCTCGTCTGCATGGAGGCGGGCATGAGCGGCGCGCCCTGTGCCTGCGGGGCAGCGGCGCGCAGGATCTGCTGAGCCATCTGCTGCACCGCCTGGAGCGCCGCCTTGGGAAGGTCGCCCGTCAGTTTCGCGTCGGCCTTCTTGCCTGCAAGCTGCTCGGCGGCTTCCTGGCCGAGACCCTTCGCGGGCTTCGTGTCTCCCGCCTGTTTCGCCTCGGGCATTGCGGCATCCGCATCGCCGTCCGTGGCGGCAATATCCGCCGGCTGGTTGGCAGCCATCTGGCCGCGGGGCTTTTCAGCGACAGTCTCGCCTGCTGACCTCATTTCCTTGGGGGCAGTCTCCTGTGAAGCAGGCTGGGCTGCCACGGTGTTCACACCGGACGCATCAGGCGTGGACTTGGCGGTTTTATCCGTCGCCTGCTCCGCCTCATCGGCGACATGGGCGTCGGGCTTTGCCGTTGCGGCAGGGTCAGCTTCAGGTGCCACCTCATTGGCCACAATCGAGATGGGTGCTTCGACGGCGGCATGCGGTGTTTCGGTTGCTGCGGTATCGGCTTTCGCCTGAGTTGCGGTCTCGACGGCCACTTCTTGCGTGGTGGCGTCGAAGGCGACCGCTTCGCCGGTCTTTCCGGCTGTCACCGCGTCCTCAAGCAGCGGCAGGGCTGCAGCTTCGGCGGCTTGCGGGCGGGCGGTCTCGTCCTTCGTCGTTTCCCGATCGTCACCGGCCTTGCGGCTTTCCGTCTTGTCGTCTCGCGTCTCGCGCGGACGTTCCGCGGTGCGTTCGGTGCGTTCCGGCGCGCGATCATCGCGCCGGCGGCCCGCATCCGAACGGGCATTTTCGGCGAGATGGCGAGCAAATTCATTCGCAGCCACGGCCGTCGTCACGCGGACGGAGCCTGGCTGAATCGAAAGCGCCTCGGAAGTCGTGCTGCGCTGTGTGGCCGAAGAAGACAAATCCATTGGGTCACCTGGTAGAAAATGCGGTCCATGCCCGATGAAGCAAGCCGCAGGCCATGAGGGCTGATCCGAAAATCTCAATTATTTCATTGGGTTGGGCTTGACGCGCAGGGGCATGGACCCGATATTCCCTGCCGATCCGGCAAGTTTTGCCGGGCAGGAGCCGCTATATGCGCCGCGCATTCGACGAGACCACAGGACTGAACAGCCTCGATCTTCCGGGCCGCCCGGAGGAAACGCGGGTGGTCGTCGCCATGTCGGGCGGGGTGGACAGCTCGGTTACGGCCGCGCTGCTCAAGGAGCAGGGCTACGACGTGGTCGGCATCACCATGCAGCTCTACGATCATGGTGCCGCGGTTTCCCGCAAGGGGGCCTGCTGCGCCGGGCAGGACATCCACGATGCACGCCGCGTCGCCGAGCAGATAGGCATTCCTCATTATGTGCTCGATTATGAAGATCGCTTCCGCAAGGCGGTGATGGATGATTTCGCGGAATCCTATGCTGCTGGCGAAACGCCGATCCCCTGCGTGCGTTGCAATGAACGGGTGAAATTCCGCGACTTGCTCGACACGGCGCGCGATCTTGGCGCTGTGGCGATGGCAACCGGGCATTACATTTCAAGTGCGCCA
This sequence comes from Parvibaculum sp., assembly GCF_046297875.1. GTDB lineage: Bacteria > Pseudomonadota > Alphaproteobacteria > Parvibaculales > Parvibaculaceae > Parvibaculum. The sequence goes on from NZ_JBKBHD010000001.1 coordinate 1,768,288, forward strand.
GGGAAGGCAGGCAGGGAACTGCGCCGGCCGCGCGATCTCGACCGCGACCAGAGCTATTTCCTGTTCACCACAACGCGCGATCAGCTCGACTACCTTCGTTTCCCTCTGGGAGAGTTGACGAAACCCGAGGCACGGGCGCTTGCCGAGCGCATGGGGCTTGGCGTGGCTCAGAAGCCGGACAGCCAGGATATCTGTTTCGTGCCGACTGGCCGCTACACGACGATCGTTCAGCGGCTGAAGCCCGATGCCGCGGGACCGGGCGAGATCGTTCATCTCGACGGACGTGTGCTCGGGCGTCATGACGGTATCATCCACTTCACAATCGGCCAGCGCCGCGGACTTGGCATTGGCGCGGAGGGGCCGGAGAGCGAGCCGCTTTTCGTCGTCAAGCTCGATCCTGCGCGACGGCAGGTCATTGTCGGTCCGAAGGGCGCGCTCGAAACCCGCAAGCTTCATCTGCGCGACGTCAACTGGCTTGGCGACCTGCCGCTCGATGCCTTGCCGCCGGCGGGTATGGATATTCTCGCGCGCGTCCGTTCGACGCGGGAGCCGGTTCCAGCCCTGCTTGTGGCCGAAGAGGGCGGTGCAGTCGTCACTCTCGCGGATGGCGAGGGCGGCGTTGCGCCGGGGCAGGCTTGCGTGTTCTATGATGTGTCCGACCCCGCGCGCGTCCTTGGCGGCGGCTGGATCGCGCGGACCGAGAGCGAGTGGAAGATCCTGGCGGATGCAGCCGGCGTTCCGCTGGCCGCGCGCGCCTGACAACGCATTTTGGCCTTATTCAGTCACTTATAGTGTTGCGGGCGCGGGCCCAAGGGCCCAGAGTTGTGACAGCAAAAATTTACGGGGTGCGGAATTTTGAACGGGATTGTCCGGATAGACGAACAATCGGTCATCAAGGCCTATGCGCGCTGGGCGCCCGTCTATGATTTTTCCTTCGGTCCTATCGCAGATGCCGGGCGCAAGCGCGCCATCGACATCATCAACCAGCGCTCGGGCAGTTTGCTTGAAGTGGGTGTCGGCACCGGCGTGGCACTGCCCCGCTATGCACCCCATCTCACCGTCACCGGCATCGACCTTTCGCCCGACATGCTGCGCATTGCGCGCCAGCGTGTGCGGGAAAAACATCTGACCAATATTGCGGGCATCTACGAGATGGATGCGTCGGAACTCACCTTTGAAGATGCGTCTTTCGATACGGTGGTTGCGATGTATGTGATGACGGTGGTGCCCGATCCTGTGAAAGTGCTGGGCGAGCTTGAACGCGTCTGTGCGCCGGGCGGTGAAGTGCTGATCGTCAATCACTTTGCCCAGGATCACGGATTGCGTGGCTGGATCGAGACCTTCATGGCGCCGGCGGCGCGGGCGCTTGGCTGGCACCCTGATTTTCGTGCCGAGACAATCACCGATGCGACGACTCTCGAACTCGTCGAAACGGTCAAGCTGAGGCCCTTCGGGCTCTTCACCATGCTGCGCTTCCGCAAGGCCGATGAGGCCGGGGCGGGTGCCGCAGGCGAGACCGTCCCCGCTGCCTGAACCCAATTTTCCGGCGATTCACGAGTATCGGCGGGCGCCGCGCGCGCTTGCTTGACAGGCCCGCGTGTCGCCCCTTATATCCGGGTCTCCCCGGAGGCGGATGCGTCACGGGCCGCAGGATTTCGCGGTTTTCCAGGGGCGGAGTAGCTCAGTTGGTTAGAGCAGCGGAATCATAATCCGCGTGTCGGCGGTTCGAATCCGTCCTCCGCTACCACCGCCTTCAACACAGCGTTCGGAAATGATGGCGGGCCCATTTGAGGCGACTGTCTCGGTGGCACGTCAATTGCTGGTTGAGGAGGCAACCCCGGGTGGCGACGCCTGTCGCGGCGTCACTGTGCTGAATTCGAACGATGGTGTCCCAAAATGAACCGGTTTCCGACCCTTACCCGCAAGCGGGTGTTCGCGAGTGTTAGCACGGCAGCGGCTGCCGCAGGCGCAGTTCTGTATGTGCTGGTGAGCGCCACGCCGGCTCACGCCTGTGCCAGCGGGAACTACAATTTCAATTACAACTACAACTACAATTCCAACACGAACATCAACTCGAACTCGAACTCGAATTCCAACTTCAACAGCAATTCGAACTCCGTCATAATCCGTCAAAGCGTTTCGGGTTGATGCCTAGAAGGGGCATGCCTGTTTGAAAGTGCAGGGTTGCCCGTCGGAGGGATGACGGAGAGTCAGTTCCTCGGCATGAAGCTGCAGGCGGGAAGCCGCTGCGAGCGCGTCTCCTTCAGCGTAAAAACTGTCGCCCAGGATCGGGTGGCCGATGCTCAGCAGGTGAACGCGAAGCTGATGCGAGCGGCCGGTGAGCGGCTGAAGTTTCAGCCGCGTCGTGTTGTTTTCCCTTCCGATTACTTGCCACTCGGTGATCGCCGGTCTCCCCCTCGCATGGTCGACTTTCTGCTTTGGCCGGTTCGGTGCATCGGTTGCCAGCGGCAGGTCGATGCGTCCGCTTTCCTCCTCCACCCGGCCCCAGACCCGCGCGATATAGGTTTTCGAGAGTTTGCGTCTTTCGAACTGCAATCCGAGGTGACGCTGTGCGCGCCTGTTCATGGCCATGATCACGACGCCCGATGTCTCCCGGTCTAGACGATGAACGAGCAGCGCCTGCGGAAAGCGATCCTTGGCCCTGGCTTCCAGGCAATCGCGGTGGGTTTCCGGTTTGCCTGCCACGCAAAGAAGACCGCTTGGCTTGGCGAGGACGAGAATTCCCTCGTCCTGGTGCAGCACGGTCAGCCAGGGGTCTGCCGGCGGGCGGTAGTCGAAGCGGGCCGTGGTGCCTGGACCGGTTGTCATTGCGCGCTCCGGGCGGAAGCGGTCTGGGCGCCTGCCTCGCATGCCGCCCGAATCAGCTCCCTCTTGGCGGCGGCGGTAAGCCGTTTTATGGCGTATTCCTCCCGCTGGGCCTCGGCACGGCTTCCAAAGCCCCGGACAAAGACGATCCTTTCGGGCTTGTAGCTGCGGGTGAATTTGGCGCCTTTTCCCGCAGCGTGGGCCCGGAAGCGGGCCTCCAGATCGAGGGTTATCCCCGTATAGAGGCGCCCGCCGGCGCATTCCAGAATGTAGAGGTGCCAGACGCGACTAGCTGAAATTGCGGTTCCATTCTGCGTCACGGCGTCATTTTTCGCTTCTATCGGTGGCCGCGATCCCGCTATCATTTTTCCAGCTCTTGGGGAGGAGCGGGGGAATGAACGAGAATAGCACTCTCAGATATCTGGGCGAAGCCTATGGCAGCGTGAGTTCCAATCTGGAGCTCATCTGGTCGGCACTCGGCAGCGATGTTGCCATCCAGATCTACACGCTCACAGCGGCACTTGTTTTCGCCGGTTATGGCGTTTCATTCGTGCTGCGGAGCCTGCAGGATTTTGCTGGCGCAATGCGCGACGCATTTCGCAGGGCCTGACGGGCCGGACAAGGTCCGATTTGTACGGCGGGCTGCTGAGGCTGCCTCGCGAGTTGGTCTTTGCTCGCATGTATGCCGCAGTGACGCCCGGCTCCAAAGAGTGTTAGATGCTCGCCATTGAGTTGTCTGGCAGCCATCATATGAAAAAGAGACGAAGCGGCGCTATCCGCGGCCTTGCGCAAGTCGGTACGCGCAAGAAGCCTGACGGAAGCACATTCGGCGATGTTCTCAACTCCCTTGGGGACCGCAGTTTCGGCTGGGCGTTCATTCTGGTCGGTTTCACGAACATGCTGCCTTTGCCGCCGGGCGCCAACCTGATCCTCGGCATCCCGATCCTGTTCATTGCGACCCAGATGGCTTTGGGAAGGCCGACACTCTGGCTTCCAGGGTTCATCACGCGGCGCTTCATTTCGCGTGCGCGCTGGCGGGCAGGTGCCCTGACGGCGCTGCCTATTGCGCGGCCGCTCTCGCGCTTCACAAGCATCAGATACACCAGCCTGTTTCAGGGGCGAGCGGAGCGGTTGCTTGGCATGTTGATGCTGGTCACGGGCGTTGCTCTTTGTACGCCTCTGCCGCTCACCGGCTGGCTGCCGGCAATTTCCTGTTTCGTCGTCGGAATTGGTCTCGTCGAGCATGATGGCGCCATCGTCGCCCTCGGCGCGACGATTGGCATTGTCGCCATCGCTATCGCCGTGGCGATGGCTGCCGCAATCTATCTCGGTATCAGCTATGCGAGTGCCTGACGGTGCTTAACCGAGGTCGTATTGTCCGCCACGCTCGATGCCGCGCTTGTAGGCATCGCGCGCCTGCATGCGGGCAAGATAGGCCATGAGGCCCTTGAACGGTGTCAGCAGGCCGAGAGACTTTGCCGCTTCGAGCACGAAGGTGATCTGTATGTCGGCGCCGGTGAGACAGTCGCCGACAAAGAAGTCGCGCGTTCCAAGCTCGTGTTCCAAATAGCCGAAATGATTCCGGGTTTCGCTTTCGAGGCGAGGGCGGAGCGGCGCTGCGGCATCGCCAAGGCGCATCGTATAGAGCGTCAGCATCACGGGCAGCATGGCCGATCCTTCCGCATAGTGCAGCCAGTGCAGATAGGGCACGAAGTCCGCCGAGTCTTCGGCCGGCATCAGCTTGTCGCGGCCATATTTGCGGATCAGATATTCGACGATGGCGCCGGATTCCGCGACGGCCACGCCATTGTCGTTTATGACCGGAGATTTGCCGAGCGGATGAACCGCTTTAAGGCTGTCCGGCGCGAGGTTTGTTGTCGCGTCCCGCTGATAGCGTTTGATCTCGTAGTCTTGCCCCAGTTCCTCCAGCAGCCAGAGGATGCGCTGCGACCGGGAGTTGTTCAGGTGGTGGACGGTAATCATTGACGACCTCGCATTGTTGATGAGCCGACGCTAGCGAGACGCAGGGCATACGTCCAGAACCCGGCGCAAAACGAAAAAGGCCGGACCCTTGGGGTCCGGCCATTCCATTCGCGCTTTTGCAGCGGAATTCAAGCGACGGTTAGGTTTGCCGCCGACGTCTTGCCGCGCTCGGTCACGAGTTCATAATTGACCTGCTGACCTTCGTTGAGAGTGCTCAAGCCGGCGCGTTCAACGGCGCTGATATGGACGAACACGTCGCGGCCGCCATCGGACGGCTGAATGAAGCCGTAGCCCTTCTGCGTGTTGAACCACTTCACAGTACCTGTAGCCATTTCTAAGTCTCCTGTCGCATTTGCATGCGGGATTCACCGCGCGACCATCGCGCGGCGTGTACAACCTGGTCTTTGGGAGTCTTGAAAGGCCCTGAGGGCAATGCAGGCAAGGTAGTCCAAAAGTAAGATTGCCCATCAAGCGAACAGGATAAGGCCGTCCAAGTCAAATCAAAATGAAACCCCGATCGGGTCAGCCGCCGCGCCGGAGCTTCGCGTGAACGGCATCAAGCGCCCGGTCGATAGCGTCCTTTGCGCTGGCGGTCATGCCGCCGCGCTCGTATTGGCGCTTCACCAGCTCTTCGAGCCGCGCGACCATTGCATCGACACTTTCGCCTTCGCGCTTCACGGCGAAGTCCGGCGGCGGAATGCGGTCTGCGTCTCCGTATTTGTTGATCCAGTCTTCGAAGCGCCGCGCCGCATGCAGCACTTCATAGAACTGCCGGCCGGTGTCGCCTTCGCGATTGAAAAGAGAAATGGCAGCCGCGCCAAGAGACACGGGCGCCAGCAGCAGATCCTTCACGCTGTCCATGAGAAGCTTTCCCTGCAACACGGTGACATCCCGCAGCAGAACCCATCGCGTTACCGATGGTGCAAAGGCGTCCATCTCGCCGGAGGTTCTGCCGTGCTCTGCCGTCATGTTGCGGAAATCCGCTTGAGGCTTTCTAGCTGCCGATATTCTTGCGGACGAAGGTCACGGCGTAGAAAAGTTCGCCTTCGAACAGGTCCTTCGGCGCTCCCATGCCTTCGATCATCTGGAATTTGCGCTGAACGATCTGGCCTTCCATGCGATAGCCCTTCTCGCTCATGTTCCGGCGATGGAATTCCATCGCGGCCGGGGTGAAGTCCCGCGCGAGCACGGTGATGCGTTCGGGCAGTTCGCTTGTCTTGGTCTCGTCGGCCATCGGTCTCTCTAGCTCTGATATTCAGCACTGTGCCGGGCATCCGGCGGTTTCGGGCAGTATGAGGCGGGGGGCCTGCCTTGTCGATAGCTTGCCGTCTCCGGTCAGAAAAGGGGTGACGCCGGTGACGCAAGGGAGACCCAGAGAAGCATGACGCCGAGAAGGACAAGGGCGATGCCGCCAGCCAGCCGCAGGCCAAGCTCGAGCCGTTGTGTGCGCGGACTGTCGACCGTGCCGGCGAGGCGCAGCGCCACATTCTTGGAAAACACCGTCAGGATGGCCAGCGCCGAAACGGTAATCGCCGTGCCGACCGACATGGCCACGGCGGAAAGGACGCCGACTGCGAATGCCCCCTGGGTGAGCGCGAAAAGCAGAACGAGGATCGCGCCGCTGCAGGGCCTGAGGCCGACGGAGAGGATCATGGCCGCCATGCCCTTCCAGCCATCTGCCGCGCGGATTTCAGCAGGGGTCGGCATATGCGCGTGTGCATGTCCGTGGTCGCATTCGGCACCATGCGCATGATGGTGTTCATGGGAATGGTCATGCGCGTGATGGTGATGCGCGTGGCCGTGCCCGCGGGCACGGCTGATGGCCTGCCAGATCAACCAGACGCCAATGCCGGCGATCAGTACGAAACTTGCCCGCTCGATGATCGGGACCGCACCTGCGGTGCCCCGGCTCGACATGCCGATCATCATGGCGAGGATGCCTACGACGAGGATGGCGGTCACGGCCTGGGCAAAGGCAGAGAGAAAGGCGAGCAGGATGCCACGCCGAACATCGCGTTCGTCGGCAAGAAGATAGGAAGTGACGACGATCTTTCCGTGACCGGGGCCTGCAGCGTGAAATACGCCATAGAGGAACGAGATGGAGACAAGGCCCCAGACGGCCGCCGCCGACTGCTGCAGATTGACGGCCCGCAGCGCGCCCGCCATGGCGCGGTAATATTCCTGCTGCATGGCAATGATGTAGCGCGCCAGATCGGCATAGAAGCCCGGCTCGGGTGGCGGCGCGGCCTCGGTGCCCGGCACGGCGAAGGGACTTTGCGCCAGCGCGGGCAGGGCAGGGCCAAGGAGGGCGGCTGCGATTATCAGTGCAACTCTACTTCTCATGAGCCCGGCGGACAGGTAACGGTGACGATGGTCGCAAAATTGGCGCCAATCCGGGAGTTCGCGTCGGTAAAGGCGGTTTCCGGCAGGCCGATCCAGACATTCTCGACATTCGGCGTTTCGCTCACGATGGAGCATCCCTCCGGAACCTTGCCGGTCATGCGGACCGGATCGGTCCTCTCATACTCGATGGAGATGTAATAGGTGGGATCGTAGATCCGTAGCCGCAGCGGCGCCGCTTCTTCAGGCGCCAGCGGTTCTTTCAGCGGAACGGTGAACGAGAGTGACAGGCGTCCGCTCGTGTCATCCCATGTGGACTTGCCGTCCTCAGCCGCGCCGAGCGCAACACTTTCCGCGCCCGACGTGATGTCGGTGAAATAGTCCCATTCGGCAAGGTTCTGAAGATTGATCCCGGCAAGTTCAGCAAGATACTCGGGGTCATATTCCTTGCCGTTTCGCGGTGCGCCTTCCAGCGCGAAGGCGGAGTAGAACTCGTCGAAAGTCCAGGCGATTTGAATCGAGGCGACGCGGCCTTCATCGTCGAACCGGAGTTCCGTCCGCATGTCGATCCAGACATGCGGGTGAGCTAGAGCAGGGGAAGCAGGCACAAAGAGAACGGCCAGCGCAAAAAGCACTGCAACGAAACCACTTGTGCCGCTTGCCCTTGCCAGCACTTTACTTTCAGTACCCTTCGAGGTTTGCGAAGCGGTCGCGGTGGAAGTTGCCATCGCCGAAGCTGGCGGCGGCGACGCGGGCGCGCTTCATGAAGAGGCCGACATCGAACTGGTCGGTCATGCCCATGCCGCCATGCATCTGCAGGCCCTCATTGGTCATGAGGGTGGCGGTGTCGGAGAGCCGCGCCTTGGCGAGGCTCGCAAGCAGCGGCACGTCGTTGCGGCGGCCCTCGATGGCCGACAATGCGTCGAGGACCACAGAGCGGCAAAGCTCGATTTCGGCGAAGAGCACCGCCATGCGGTGCTGCAGCGCCTGGAACGAACCGATGACCTTGCCGAACTGCTTGCGCTCCTTGAGATAGGCAAGCGTCGTGTCGAAAGTTTCCTGCACGAGACCGAGCATTTCGGCGCAGAGGCCGATGCGCGCAATGTCGAGCACCTGTTCGAGAACGTCGTTGCCACCATCGATCGAGCCGAGTACGGCCGATGATGGCACTGAGACATTCCTGAACTCGACATTTGCCGCGTTTCGGCTGTCGACCATATGCGTGCGCGTCACTTTCACGCCGTCGGCGTTGGGGTCGACGAGGAAGAGTGTGATGCCGGAGCGGTCGTTGACGTCGCCGCTGGTGCGGGCGACGACGATCAACTGATCGGCGACGTGCCCGTCCAGCACGAAGGTCTTCTTGCCGGAGATACGGAAGGACGAACCATCGGCTTCGGCCCGCGTCGCAATGCGGGTCGGGTTGTGGTGGGGGCCTTCCTCGAGCGCCAGCGCCATGATGCGGTCGCCAGCGGCGATGGCCGAGAGGATTTCCTGGCGCTGCGTTGCGTTGCCCGCAAGCTGCACGGCGGAGCCGCATAGCAGGACCGTCGAAACGAGCGGCGTTGCGGCCAGCGTGCGGCCAGCTTGTTCGAGCACGAGGCCGAGGCCGACCGGACCGAACTCCGTGCCGCCGTACTTCTCGGAAATCATGATGCCGGCAAATCCGAGATCGGCCATTTCCTTCCATGCCGCGCGATCGAAGCCCGAAGCATCCTTGCTGTCGCGGAGCTTGCGCAAATTGGCGACCGGCAGGCGCTCCTGAAAGAACTGCGTTGCGGTGTCGCGGAGAAGCTGTTGCTCCTCGGTCAATACAAGTGCCATCTGTTCCAGATTTTCTTTTGTTGTTTCAAATGAGCGATCGGGAGCGCGCCGTGAAGCGCGCCCCTGACATGCGATCAGTCCGGCAGGCCGAGAACGCGCTTCGAGACGACGTTCAGCTGCACTTCGCTGGTGCCGCCCTCGATGGAATTGCCCTTGGAGCGGAGCCAGGAGCGCGTGATGCCGATTTCATCGTCGCTGAACCCGTCGCCTTCCCAGCCGAGCGCCTGTGTGCCCATCAGTTCGAGCAGCAATTCGTAGCGGCGCTTGTTCAGCTCCGTGCCGTAATATTTGAAGATCGAGCTTGCGGCGCCCGGTCCCTGACCGGCTTTCGCTTCTTCCATCGAGCGCTGCATGGTGAGTGCAAAGGCCTTCGAGTCCATCTTCTGGCGGGTGATGTGGTCGCGCAGCTGCGGGCTCGCAATCCTGCCGTCCACCTCGCCGAAATATTCTTTCGCCACCTGATCGAGACCGCCGAGGCCGCTGCCGGAGCCGACGCCGCCAAGGCCCATGCCGGAGATCATCTCGCGCTCATGCTGCAGCAGGCGCTTGGCGATGGTCCAGCCCTTGTTGAGCTCGCCGACGAGGTTGCCCTTCGGCACCTTCACATCGGTGAAGAAGGTTTCGCAGAACGGCGAGGCGCCGGAGATCATGCTGATCGGGCGGGCTTCCACGCCGGGCGACATCATGTCGAAAAGCAGGAAGCTGATGCCGTCGTGCTTCTTCGTCGGGTCGGTGCGGACGAGGCAGAAAATCCAGTCGGCCTTGTCGGCATAGGAGGTCCAGATCTTCTGGCCGTTGACGAGGTAATGGTCGCCCCTGTCTTCGCATTTCGTCTGAAGGCCCGCGAGGTCCGAGCCCGCGCCCGGTTCCGAATAGCCCTGACACCAGCGGATTTCACCGCGCACGATCTTCGGCAGATGTTCTTTCTTCTGCTCTTCATTGGCGAATTCGAGCAGGGCCGGCCCAAGCATCCAGATGCCGAAGCTCGACAGCGCCGGGCGCGCCTTGATGCGGCGCAATTCCTGCTGGAGAACGAGGTTTTCCTCTTTGGTGAGGCCGCCGCCGCCATATTCCTTCGGCCAGGCTGGCGCGGTCCAGCCGCGCGAGGCCATGCGGTCGAGCCAGAGTTTGGCTTCCGCATTCTTGTATTTGGCGTTGCGGCCGCCCCAGACCGTCTCGTCCTCGGAGGCCATGGGGGTCCGCATCGTGGGCGGGCAGTTCTCTTCGAGCCAGGCTCGGGTTTCCTGACGGAACTTCTCAAGCGCTTCCATAATCGTCTCTTTCTGCAAGCGGTTCTTGTTGCTGACACAATATCAGCCGGTCTTTGGCAGGCAACCGCGAAGCGGCAAAAAGCGCCTGTCCGCAAGGGTAGAATCATCCGCTCGACAGGCTTTATAGCGCGGGCGGCCGGGGGCGGGGATAAGTTGAAAAAGGCCGGTCCTGCGGGACCGGCCTTTTCCGTTTCAATTCAGTGCATTCGCGCTCAGGCGACGCCGAGCTCGCGCTTTGCGAATTCGGTTACACCCTTGTAGTCGGCCTTGCCGTTAGGTGCCCGGAAGGGGACCATGCCGATCAGGATACGTTTCGGCGTCTTGTAGCCCGCGAGCTTGTCGCGGACATGGGCGCGCAGGGCTTCCTCGTCGAAGCTCGATCCCTGATTGAGCTTCACGATGCCGGTGACGGCCTGTCCCCATTTCTCGTCCGGCAGGCCGACGACCAGCGCGTCCTCGACGGCGGGATGCGTCTTCAGCACTTCCTCGACCTCTTCCGGGTAGACCTTCTCGCCTGCGGTGTTGATGCAGACCGAACCTCGACCGAGCAGCGTCAGCGTGCCGTCCGGCTCCACGAGGCACCAGTCGCCGGGAATCGAATAGCGTTCGCCGCGCACCGTCTTGAAGGTCTTGGCGCTCTTTTCCGGGTCCTTGTAATAGCCGACGGGGATCGGCGCACCGAGCGCGATGAAGCCCGGCTTGCCCGAGCCCGGCACGACCGGCTCGTCGTTCTCGTCGAAGACCTTGCAGCGTTCGCCGATCTGGAACTTGGCGGTGGCAACCTCGCCATCCTTGGTCATCAGCGAAGAGCCGAGGCCAACTGCCTCGGAGGCACCGAAGCTGTCGGTCATGATGGCGTTCGGCATGTGCTGCAGGAGGCCGCGCTTCACCTCCGTCGACCACATAACGCCGGAAGAGATGATGGTGACGATGGAGGAGAGATCGTATTTACCGGGTGCCTCTTCCAGCGCGCGCAGCATCGGCTTTGCGAAGGCATCGCCGACGATTGCAACCTGCTGCACCTTGTTGCGGTCGACCGCTTCCCAAAGCTCATGCGGTTCGAGCGAGACGCTGTCGAGCGTCACGACGCAGCCGCCGGAGAGCATGTTGCCATTCGCGGTGAGAAGGCCGGTGCCATGCATCAGCGGGCAGGCAGGGATCATCGGGCCGGCCGGACCGACTTCCTTGATCGAGGCGACGAGTGCCTCCAGCGTTTCCGGCACGGGGCCGAGGCGGCGCAGAGCCGCAAGCTGCACTTCGCGCAGGTCGTCATGCGTCCACATCACACCTTTGGGCATGCCGGTGGTGCCGCCCGTATAGATGAACAGCATGTCGTCGGGCGAACGCTTGATGTCCACTTGCTCGCCGCTGCCTTGCGTGGCGAGGTCTTCGAAGCGTTCTGCAAAGGGGGCGATTTCGCCGCCGTCATTCACTTCAACGAAGGTGCCGACCTTGTTGAGCCGCGGGCGGATTTCCTCGATCACGTCGCGGAACTCGCTGCCATAGACGACGGTCTGCGCATCCGAATTGTCGAAGATGTAGAAGACTTCATCCGGCTTGTAGCGGTAGTTCACGTTCACATGGGTCAGCCGTGCCTTGTAGCAGGCGGCGAGCGTTTCCATGTACTCCGGCCGGTTGCGCATATAGAAGGCAACCTTGTCGCCGGCTTTTGCGCCGCGCTCGATCAGCGCGCGGCCAAGATTATTGCTGCGCTTTGTGGTTTCGCCCCAGGTGATGCGGCGTTTGCCGTGCACGAAGGCGGGCGCGTCTTGCGGCAGCACAGGCGAAATGGCGTCGAGGATGTCCCCGAGGTTCCAAGGCATTCTAGTCCTCCCAGACAGATGTTGAGTGCCGCCGCCTCTTTGCCGGGCGGTCGGCCAATTCTTTTGCGGCGTACTATAGGAGGGAAATGCGGAGCGGTCATCCGCAAGAGCGGGTCAGCAGGGCAGGCCGGGGCCGCCTTCGGCACTGGCGACAAGGCAGGCGACCGAGGTGCCGGGGGCACCTGTCCTCAGTACCTGTTCGATGACGTCGCGGAAAGGCCCGTCGACGCGCACGGCGGTGTTGGGGTTCATGCGGCCGTTATAGGGGCGGCCGGAAATATGGGTAATGGCGTTGAGCTGCGTCGAGTTCACGGCGACGAGATAGGAGACTCCTTTTTCGCGCAGGACCAGCGGCCCGCCGGACCAGCCCGGCATCATGTCGCAATCATGATTGAAGACGCGCTGGTCGAAGCCGTTGAGATCGGAAAAGCGCTTCGGCATCGGCCCGCATTTGTCCGACACCTGAAGCGGCCCACGCTCGCCATTGTGCCCGGCAAGAAGGAAGGTCGCGCCATTGGCGCGCAGCGTATTGGCATCTGCCTCGCCGAGTACGCGGGGAACGAGGCGGTCAAGCGCTTCAGGCAGGCGGCGGTCGAGCACAGCGACCGCCCAGTCATTGTGCCAGTTGCGATAGAGCTTCACGGCGCCGGTCTTGAGGAAAGTGATGCGCGCGGCGCGGGTGGCGTCGGCGCCGACATGGAATTCGCAATCGGTCAGGAAGCTGCCACCCGGCCCGACAAAGGCATGGGCTACCGTGACGATCACGTCGAAACGGGCCACGACATGGCGCTCGGGATCGGCAATCAGTGCGCCGACGGGGCGGCGCGTCGTGCCCTCGCAGACGATAGTGCCGACGCCGCTCATGCCGTCATCGGGACGGATGTCGCGGCGGTCGTCATTGCCGAAAATGTTGGATGCGGAGGGCGCGGGCACGAGCAGAAGGATCAGCAGACCGAGGCCTGCCGCGCGCATTGCCTTTGCGATTGCGCCATCCGTGCCGTGCATTCCGGGTAGCCCCTGGAACGATCACACCGGTGGAAAGGCTAGCACGGATGACGCAGCGTCAGCGGAACAATTCCGCGTGATCGTTCAGGCCGCTACGGGCGCTGATTTCCGCCGTCTTTTCGCCCAGGCGGCTATGCGAAGGCCGAGTGCGGCAAAGCCGAGCGCGGCGGTGGCGATGAAAATGATGCGCGGCTCGGGCGGCGCTTCGCGGGCGATGCGGCCGATATAGGAATTCATGAAAATCAGCCAGATGTAATAGCTGCCAATCAGGTGGAGCCGCCGCCAAGCCGCGGGCCCAAGTGTGCGTACCGACCAGTCATTGGAGGTGATGGCCATCAGCGAGACGAAGACATAGGCCATGCCGCCGCCGGTGATCGTCACCACGTCCGGCACCTCGCCGATCGAGACGAAAAAGCCTGTCAGCGCGCCCAGATGGATGAAATGGGCGAGCGCAAAGGAAAGGCCGATATAGCGCCGGTTGCGCCGCAGCCAGCGCGTGCCATCCGAAGGGAAAAGCTGGGCGAGGGCGCCAGCCGAGAAAGCAACGATGAAGATCAGGAAGGCAAATCGGGCCGTATAGCGCGTGAAGTGCTGCAGGCCGTCGCTCCCCATGCCCCAGATGCCGAAGCTCAGGCCAGCGATGAAGGCGGCGCCTGCGAGGGTCGCGGGGAAGAGCCAGTAGGGGCGGGAGCGGGCGTCGGCCATCGTTGCGGTTCCGGAATTTTCATACAGCGTGTATGATTTTATAGCCGAGTTTTAAAAATCATACAAGCTGTATGAAAGCATCCCGATTCATGTCCTCACTTCGCACCGCGCCTGCCAAGAAACCCTCCCGCAACCGCGTGAAGCTGATCGCGGCGGCACGGCGGCTCTTTGCCGAGAGGGGCTATGCCGATGTCGGCACGGAGGAGGTGGTGCGCGAGGCGGGGGTGACGCGCGGCGCGCTTTATCATCAGTTTGCGGATAAACGCGATCTCTTCCGCGCGGTGCTGGAAGAGATGCTGCCGGAGATCGGCCAGCGTCTCTATGAGGAGACGATGGCGCGGATCGGGCATGACCGCGAGGACCTGCAGGTCGGCGCCCGCGTATTGCTCGGCATCTATGCGGAACCGGAAGTGCGCCGCCTCTTTCTGATCGAGGGGCCGGCAGTGCTTGGACTTGGCGACTGGAAGGCGCTGCAGGCGCCGCTCTCTACGCTCTTTCTCGATCATGCGCTCCGGCATCTGGTGGAGGAGGGGCTCATCGCCGAAAGCGAAATGCCCTCGCTCAACGAACTCCTCTCCGGCGCGCTGCAACAGGCCGCACTCGGCATCGCCGCGGCGGAAGACCCGGAAGCCGCGAGGGCTTCCTACGCGGCGGGGCTCGACCGGATCATCGAGGGGCTGATGCGGGGGTGAGAAACAAAAAGGGCGGCAACCGGAGTTGCCGCCCCGATGCGTTTCTGCGACGTGTGCGTTATTCCGCAGCCGACATCTTGTCGAGTGAGTAGGCGCCGCCGCCCTGGCCGTTGAGCTGGCGCAGGAACTTGATGCCTTCTTCGGCGATGTCGTCGCCGATCATGCGGTCGCCTTCGCCATAGAGCTCCTTCATGTCAATAAAGGCGGCGTAGTTCATCGAGGTGCGGTCGGTGATGATACCGGCCTTGAGCAGCGTCTTGATCAGCACGCGGAAGATGTTGGAGCTTTCCTGCATGCTTTCGCGGATGTGCTTGTCCGTCAGCGCTTCCATGAAGGCGCCCTGCACCCATTCCCAGTCGAGACCGACTGCGGCATAGATGTGCTTCTTCTGCTCGGGGCTGCCGAGGTTATAGAGAAGCACCTGGAAGACTTCCCATGCCCAGTCCTCGATGGCGTTGCGCTGCTCTTCATTGAGGTTCGGGATTGTGCGATCGGCCCAGATCTTGCCGAACTTGTGATGGAAGGCCTCGTCCGTCATGGTGAGCTGCATCAGCTTCACCATCAGGGGGTCGCGGCCCCATTTGTAGAAGGAGGCGAAGGCGCCCATGGCGAGGCCTTCGACCAGCATCTGCATGCCAACGAGCTTCTTCCAGACGAGCGGCGAGTTGACGAGCTCCGTCAGGATGTTGCCGAGCGCCGGGCCCACGGGCACGGGCTTGCCCCAGCGGGCCTTGATGTAGTTCGAGAAGCCGGCGACATGGCGCGCTTCTTCGCGGGTCTGGTTCGCGGCATATTCCTGCGCGCCGGGGTCCTTGAGGATGTGGCAGAGCGACGCCGAAAGGGCGAGCGCGCCCGCTTCGCCGTGCAGGATCGAGGAGAGCGCCCATTGCACGTCCATGTTGACGAGCTTGATCTTCTGCTTCTCGTCGAGCTTGTCCTTCACCGCCGTTTTCAGGTCGGTGTTCTGCTCGGGATCGATGAGGTACTCATTCTCCATGTCGAAAGGCGCGGAGAAATCGACATATTTCGGATCCTGCGGGTCCCAGAAATGGTCATGGGTCGCGGAAATGATCTTGTCGAAGGCGGTGGAGCGCTTGCCGTAGCGGTCCACTTCCATCATGGCGGGGAAATCGTCGGGCGCGACCGCTTCGTAGGCCGCATCGACCGTGATATTCGTCGTGATCTTGTTCGTCATGGTTCCTCCAAACCCGGCTCAGCCGTCCTTGGGTACCAATATAGGCGCTGGGGTTAAGGGAAGCAAAATAAATGACGCCCCCGTCACGAATTTGGGGGACAAAAATGAGGAGAGGCGGGATGAAAGAGGGTTTCGCGGAGACGGCGCATGGGCGGCTCGCCTGGGTGGAGAGCGGGGGCAAGGGCCCGGCGGTGCTCTTGATTCACGGCAACTCCTCCTGCAAGGAGATGTTCGGGCGGCAGTTTTCTGCGCCGATGGCGGGGCGCTACCGGTTCATCGCCTTCGACCTGCCGGGGCATGGCAAGAGCTCGGATGCGCCTGACCCGGCTAAAACCTATTCGATCACCGGCTTTGCCGATGCGGCGATGGCGCTTCTGGAGGCGCTGAAGATCGAGCGGGCGGTCGCAATGGGCTGGTCGCTTGGCGGCCATGCAGCACTCGAGATGATGGCGCGCTGGCCGGGCACCACCGCTGCCTGGATCACGGGGACGCCGCCCGCCGGCGGCGCCGACATGGGCGAGGCGTTCCTGCCGTCGGACAAGATGGGCCTCACCTTCAAGCCGGACTTCACGGAGGAGGAGGCGCGGACCCAGGTGCAGGGCGGGCTCGGCGAGGGGGTGCCGATGGAGCCCTGGATGCTGGCGGCATCGCTCCGCGCCGACGGGCGCTTCCGGCCCCTGATGCTGCAATCGGCGGTGGAAGGCCGCGACCTCGACGGGCGGAAGATTGCGGGCGAGGCGCCGCAGCCGCTGGCCGTCGTGACGGGCGGGGCGGAGCCTTATGTGAACAATGCGTTCCTTGAGACTGTGACCTATCGCAATCTCTGGGACGGCAAGGTGCACGTCCTGCCGGGATTGGGTCACGCGCCATTCTGGGAGGCGCCGGAGGTTTTCAATCCGCTGTTCGAGAGGTTTCTCGAAGAGGTGAGTTGAGGGGCGCAGGCCCCTCGCTCAATTCGCAAAGCGGAAGTGCATCACGTCGCCGTCGGCGACGATGTAGTCCTTGCCTTCGAGACGCATCTTGCCGGCATCCTTGGCGCCCTGTTCGCCGTTCAGCGATACATAGTCGTCATAGGAAATCGTCTCTGCACGGATGAAACCCTTTTCGAAATCCGTGTGGATGACGCCGGCAGCCGCCGGTGCCCGAGTGCCCTTGGTGATGGTCCAGGCGCGGGTTTCCTTCGGTCCGACCGTGAAATAGGTGATGAGGTCGAGAAGCGCATAGCCCGCGCGGATGAGGCGGGAGAGGCCGGGCTCGGTGAGGCCCAGGGTTTCCAGATATTCGTCGCGGTCGGCGGGCGGAAGCTGTGCCACTTCTTCCTCGATGCGGGCGGAAATCACGACCGATTGCGCGCCTTCCGCCTTCGCGCGCTCTTCCACTGCTTTCGAATAGTCGTTGCCTGTCGAGGCGGAGGCTTCTTCAACGTTGCAGACATAGAGCACGGGCTTCGAGGTGAGGAGGTTCAGGCCCTCCCATGCCTTCATGTCCTCGTCCGAGACCTTGTCCTCGGCGGTCGCGATGCGCGCCGGGCGGCCGTCGCGCAGATAGGCGAGCGCGAGGTTCATCAGCTCGACCTGCTGCTTTGCATCCTTGTCGCCGCCCTTCGCCTTCTTTTCGTTGGCGGCGACGCGCTTTTCCAGGCTTTCGAGATCGGCGAGCATCAGTTCCGTCTCGACGATCTCGGCATCGGCGAGCGGGTCGATGCGGTTTTCGACATGGGTGATGTCGTCATCGACGAAGCAGCGCAGCACATAGGCGATGGCGTCCACTTCGCGGATATTGGCGAGGAACTGGTTGCCGAGGCCTTCGCCCTTCGATGCGCCTTTCACAAGGCCCGCAATATCGACGAAGGTGAGGCGCGTGGGAATGATTTCCTTGCTTTTGGCGATGGAGGCGAGCTTGTCGAGGCGTGGATCGGGAACCGCCACTTCGCCGACATTCGGCTCGATGGTGCAGAAGGGATAGTTCGCGGCCTGCGCGCTTGCCGTCTGCGTCAGCGCGTTGAACAGCGTGGACTTGCCGACATTGGGCAGTCCGACAATGCCGCATTTGAAACCCATGACCCGTTACTCTCCGTCGCTGTCTTGCTGCTTCGATTTCTTCTTCTCGGGCTCAGGATTGAGCGCGAGGTGAACCTTGTTTGCGAATGTCGCGTCCTTGCCCTGGGCGAGGAGCGGTGCTGCATCCGCCATGGCGTCCAGCATGGGTTCGACCCAGGCTGCATCCGCCTTGGCGAAATCGCCGAGCACATGGCCGAGCACACGCTCCTTGTCGCCTGGGTGGCCGATGCCGATGCGCACACGGCGGAACTCCGGCCCGATATGGGTGGCGATGGAGCGGATGCCGTTATGACCTGCCGCACCTCCGCCCGTCTTCATGCGGACCTTGCCCGCTTCGAGATCGAGTTCATCGTAAAAGACGACGATATCGGCGGGGGTGAGCTTGTAGAAGCGCATCGCCTCGCCGACAGCACGGCCGCTCTCGTTCATGTAGGTCGTGGGCTTCAGCACGATCGCCTTTTCGCCCGCAAGTGTGCCTTCGCAGACGAGCCCTTGAAAGCGCGCGCGCGATGGGGAAAAGGAATGGCGGCGGACGATCGCGTCCGCCGCCATGAATCCGACATTGTGCCTGTTCCGTGCGTATTTCTCGCCCGGATTTCCAAGACCGACGAGCAGGATCATCGCCGCCTCCCTTCAGGCAGTGAAGATCAATCGGCCTTCGTTTCGGCCTTGGCTTCAGCCTTCTCTTCCGCCTTGGCTTCGTTGTCCGCGGAGACAACGGCGGCCGGGGCGGCGATGGTCGCGATGGTGAAGTCGCGGTCGGCGATGGTCGGCTTCACATTGGCAGGCAGCGTGACCGCAGAGATGTGGATCGAGACGCCCATCTCGTAGCCCGTGAGGTCGATGTCGATCTGCTCGGGGATCGCATCCGCCGGGCAGGCGAGTTCGATCTCGTGGCGCACGATATTGAGCACGCCGCCGGCCTTGAGGCCGGGCGAGGCTTCGTGGTTGTGGAAATGCACGGGCACGTCGACGACGACGGATGCATTCTTGCCGAGACGCAGGAAATCGATATGGATGATGAAGTCGCGCACCGGTTCGAACTGCACGTCGCGGGGAATGACGCGCTCGGTCTTGCCGCCGACCTCGACATCGAGCGTGTGGCTCATGAAGGTGCCGGTCTGGTAGAGGGCGGTCACGTCCTTGTAGCTGACGGTGATGAGCTCGGGGGACTTCTTGTCACCATAGATGACGGCGGGGACGCGGCCTTCGCGGCGGAGCGAACGGACAGCCCCCTTGCTGCCTTTCTCGCGCGCCTCGGCCTTGAGCGTCAGTGACTCGGCCATAGCAAATTCTCCAATAAAAACGGGGCCTTAGAGGCCCGGGCAAATAGCCCGCAAGTCTCCTCCAGGGGTGTGGAAGTGCGGGATCGCGCGCCTTATAGCGCCTGAGGGGGAAAAACTCAACCCGTAGGGGACGTTAGGAGATCAGTCGAAAAGGCTCGAAACCGAGCGTTCTTCGGCCGTGCGGCGCATGGCCTCGCCGATCAGCGGGGCGATGGAGACGACGCGGATATTGTGCGCGACGCGGACGGCCTCGGTGGCCTGGATCGAATCCGTGATGACGAGTTCCTTGAGCTTCGAGGCGGAGACGCGGGCGACCGCGCCGCCTGACAGCACGCCATGCGTGACATAGGCGGAGACTTCGGTCGCGCCGGCCTTCAGCAGCGCATCGGCCGCATTGCAGAGGGTGCCGGCGCTGTCCACGATGTCGTCGACCAGGATGCAGGAACGGCCCGAAACATCGCCGATGATGTTCATGACTTCGGATTCGCCCGCGCGTTCGCGGCGTTTGTCCACGATGGCGAGGTCGGCGCCGATGCGCTTTGCGATTGCGCGGGCACGCACCACGCCGCCCACGTCCGGCGAGACGACCATGACGCCATTGCCGGTCTTGTAGTGCTGCTCGATATCGCGGGTCAGCACCGGGGCTGCAAAGAGATTGTCTGTCGGAATGTCGAAGAAGCCCTGGATCTGGCCGGCATGGAGATCGAGGGTCAGGACGCGGTCGGCGCCGGCGGTGGTGACCAGGTTGGCGACGAGCTTCGCAGAGATGGGCGTGCGGGCACCGGGTTTGCGGTCCTGCCGCGCATAGCCGAAATAGGGGATCACCGCCGTGATGCGGCGCGCTGAGGCGCGGCGCAGCGCATCCATGATGATCAGCGTTTCCATCAGGTGGTCGTTCGCGGGATAGGAGGTCGACTGGATTACGAAGACGTCCTCGCCGCGGACGTTTTCCTGAATTTCAACGAAGACTTCCATGTCGGCGAAGCGGCGCACGACGGATTTGGTGAGCGGCAGGTTCAGATAGGCGGCAATGGCTTCGGCAAGGGCCCGGTTGGAATTGCCCGCTATGAGTTTCATTGCGATGTCCCTGCGATTGCCTGTGTGCCGAATGGCGGGAAAAGCTGCCCCGATCCGAAAACGCCGCCCCTGGATGAAGGTCCGGTGACGGCGCGAGCGCGTTTTAACAAGGGGCCCAACCCGTGTAAACACGCAAACCTGTGCTGAAAACGGGTCGCATCAAATGGGGGCAGCGCCCTAGCCATTGGAGGCGATCCGCTCCGGCGCGGGCTGGAGTACGGCAACGACGCCATCGGCGGCGGCACGCGCCGCGGTTTCGGCGACCTCGCCCCAGCGGCCCGCGATGCGCGCGGCATCGAGCGCGTTTTTCTGGTGGATTTCGCCGAGCCGCGTGCCTTCAGCCGATTTCACCAGCCAGTGGATCGAGACGTCGGTGCGGCCGTCGCTGCGCGAGGCGGTGGCAATGCTGCCTTCGATGACGAAATTTTGGGCAGTGAGCCAGGGGGCGTTTTTCGCGCGCTCCTTCAATTCGGCATCGAGGGCGCGGGTGAGGGCGGCGGCGCCATCGCCGGGCGCCGGGCCGATGGAAATGGTGAAGGCGGCCGGTGCCGGGGCGGCAATGCTGCCGGTGACAATGGCATCGTGCGTCGCGGGCGCATTTGCGAGGCTCGGCGCTGGGCCGGGCGTGAAGGCCGCATACCATTTTGCGATCTTGCCCGCGGTTTCGGCGGCGAAGCGGCGCAGCGCGCGTTCGTCCACCGCGCTGCCTTCCAGCGTTGCCTCGCTGACGAGCCTGTGGAGCGGCCGGCCTGCCTCATCGGCAATGTCGATCACGGCGACAAGATAGGTGCCATCGCCGCCTTCGCCAGCGCCAAGCGCGCCGCCGATGGCGAAGGGAAGCGAGCCGCCGCGCGATGTCTCCTGCGTGAGATAGGTGGCAAAGATTGCCGCATCGGCGCTGCGGGCGGCTTCCAGCGGCACAATCTCGACCCTTGCCGGGGCGGCGGCATGGCCGGCGGCCTGGGTGGCGGGCGGCGCGGCGACATCATCGGCCTTGCCCGAGGCTGCCTCGTCCACGCATGCGGCGCTGGCCAGAATGGCAATGACCGCGCAGGCGCGCAGGCGGCGGAGTGCCCGTCCTTTCGCCTGCCAGCCTTGCATTGACTCTGTTTCCGATTGCACCTGGTATCGTCCCGCTGCCTGCCCGAAAGGCAGGATGTACCCGGTTACGGTTTTATCGCGATTCGGGAAGGCGGGTGCGAACTCGCAGCCCGATCTCACGGGCGGAGCATCAGCGCGGAAATCTGGCGGCCATAGTCCTTTTCCTTGCGATGCGTGGTGCGGCGGAAGGAAAAGAATCGCCTCTCGTCCTGATAGGTGCAATGGCCGAGCGCCGCCACCGTGCCGATTTCGCACGCTTCGAGGCGGGATGCGACATAGCCCGGCAGATCGAACATGAAGTGGCCGGGATGTTCCGAGGGCCCGAACCAGCGGCCATTCGCATCGCTATCGCTCAGGAACCGCTCATGAAATTCAGGGCCAACTTCATAGGCTTCCTTCGAGATGCAGGGGCCGATGGCGGCGGTAATGTTCTGCCGCTCCGCGCCGAGCCGGAGCATGGTCTCGATGGTCGTTTCGAGAACGCCGGTGACGGCGCCTTTCCAGCCGGCATGGGCGGCACCGATGACGCGGGCCTTCTTGTCTGCGAAGAGAACGGGCGCGCAGTCTGCGGTAAGGATGCCAAGCGCGATACCGTGCGTGGCCGTCACCATCGCATCGGCCTGCGGTGCGGTATCGGGTGTCCAGGGTTCAGTTACCTCGGCGACCGCGGGGCTGTGGATCTGATAGACGGTGAGCAGTTTCTCGCGCTCGACGCTCAACTTCTCCGCCACGCGGGCGCGGTTTTCGCGGACGTTTTCGGGCACATCGTCAGAGCCATAGCCGCAATTCAGCGAGGCATAGATGCCTTTCGAGACGCCGTCCTCGCGGGTGAAAAAGCCGTGGCGGATATGCGAGAGTACATCGAGGGGTTTCGCCGTCAGCATTGTTCGTTCCTCATGCGAAACCGGCAGGCGCGTCTGCGCCCGGCGGGGTGATCCCCAGCACCTTGAAGAGGCTGCCCATCTCCTGCGCGCCGGTCAACCGCGCAAGTGCGGCCTCGATATCGCGTTTCTGTGCTGCTGTTGCGTTTCGTGAGAGGCGTTCGGCGCGGGCGGCGATGCCGAGCGCCTCAAGGAAGGCGCCTTGTTCTATGGGGCCGTGCGGTTCCGCGCCGCCACGGCGGACGGCATGGGCAAGCGCCTCGAAATCGACATGGGCGGTGAGGTCCGCCTCGCCCGGCGCATCGAAGGGATCAGCGAAGCGATGGTTCCGCAGCGCCTGCAGCGTGTCGCCTGCTGCGCTTTTCGCGTAGCCATAGTCGATGATGAGGGCCGCGCCGCCGTGCCGGGCGATGCGGGCGGAGATGTCTTCGGCAATAGCGGTGGCGGCGGGGCATGTTTCGGCAATGGAACCGATGGGCGCACTTCGCACATTTGCAGCCAGCGCCTTGTCGTTTGCGGCGGCAACGGGCGGGAGGACAGGCGTGAATTTTCCATCGCGGTAGTCGACGCAGCGTTCGCACCAGCCGCGTTCCGTGCGCTGATATTGCGTGATGGGAAGCGCGTCGAAAAATTCATTGGCAATGAGGAAGAGCGGCAGAGCGGGCAGTTCGCCGATTGCGGCATGCCATTCGGCCTGCGGCACGCGGCTACGTTGCGCTTCGCGCAGGGCGGGGCTCGTCTCGACGAAATGGACGGAGGCCGCTTCCGTCATTCCCTGCACGGCGCGCATGGCGCGCAACGCATCTGCCATCAGTGTGCCGCGGCCGGGACCGAGTTCGGCAAGCGCGAAAGGGGCGGGGCTGCCGCTTGCGATCCAGCGGTCGGCGAGCCACAGGCCGACCAGCTCGCCGAACATCTGGCTCACCTCCGGCGCGGTGGTGAAGTCGCCCGCGCTGCCCAGTGGATCGCGCGTCATGTAGTAGCCATGCTCGGGATGGCCGAGCGCGAGCGCCATGTAGTGCGAGAGCGGCAGTGGCCCCGTTTCGCCGATCAGGCGAATGAGGTGATCGCGGAGATTCGCGCCGTTCATTTCTTCCGTGCGGGTTCTGCGGCGCGGGTGGCGGCAAACCACATCAGCGCTGCGCCGGCCAGCGCCATGGGGATCGACAGCACCATGCCCATCGTCAGCCATCCGCCCGCCAGATAACCGATCTGCGCATCGGGCTCGCGGAAGAATTCGACGAAGGTGCGGGCGATGCCATAGCCGCAGACGAAGGCGCCGGTCACGACACCGGGCTTCTTCAGCGTACCCAGACGCCAGATGAGGAACCAGAGAATGGCAAAGAGGAGAAGTCCTTCGAGGGCTGCTTCATAAAGCTGGCTCGGGTGGCGCGGCAGCGGGCCGCCATTCGGAAAGACGACGCCCCAGGGCACATCGGTGACGCGGCCCCACAGTTCGGCATTGATGAAGTTTGCGATGCGGCCGAAAAAGAGACCGATGGTGGCGGCGGCGCTCGTCACGTCCATCAATGAGATGAGCGGCAGCTTGCGTGAGCGCGCGAACAGATACAACGCCGCGAGTACGCCCGCAGCGCCGCCGTGGAAGCTCATGCCGCCCTGCCAGACATAGAGAATTTCAACCGGGTGCCAGAGATAGTGGCCCGGATTGTAGAAGACGACATAGCCGAGGCGGCCGCCGAGAATGACGCCGAGCGCCACCCAGAGCAGCATGTCGTCGGCATCGGTTTTCGTGATGGGCGACTTTTCCGGCCAGAGGCGACCCGCTTCGGCGAGCATCGCGACATAGCGCCAGCCGAGGATGAGGCCCGCGATATAGGCGAGCGCATACCAGCGGATGGCGAAGGGGCCAATCTGGATCAGGATGGGGTCAATATCGGGAAAGGGCATGAGGCTCCGGCTTTCGGCTCTGGCGATGCGCGCCAGTGTGGCGTGGCCGTGCCTCAAGTCAAGGAATGGGGCAGGTGGGCCGCAAATGCAGGCTCCGCTTCAAACAGTTCGGGCGGCCAACTGGCCGCCCATATCGTTCGATATGCCGCCTGGTGGCGTCAGTTCTTCGTCGGAATCAGAACCTTCATCGATTCATAGCCGCGCACGAAGGTGGAATAGCTGCGCTTCGGTTCAGCGGTGACGATGATTTCCGGGAAGCGCTTCAGGATTTCTTCCCAGATGATCGTGAGCTGCAGTTCGGCGAGGCGGTTGCCGACGCAGCGATGGATGCCGAAGCCGAAGGAGATGTGCTGGCGCGGCCGGGCGCGGTCGATGATGTAGTCGTTCGGACGCTCGATGACTTCATCGTCGCGGTTGCCCGAAAGGTACCACATGACGACCTTGTCGCCCTCGCGGATCTTCTTGCCCTGGAAGTCGATGTCGCGGTTCGCGGTGCGGCGCATATGCGCGAGCGGCGTCTGCCAGCGGATCGTCTCGGACACCATCGGCGTGACGAGCGAGGGATCGTTGCGGAGCTTTGCGAACTGGTCCGGGTTCTGGTTGAGCGCTAGAATGGAGCCGGAGATGGTATTCCGTGTCGTGTCGTTGCCGCCGACGGTCAGCAGCACGACATTGCCGAAATATTCGCGCGGTTCCATGTTCCGCGTCTCGGGGTGATGGGCGAGCATGGAAATAAGGTCGCCCACCGGCTCGGCGTTGACCTTCTCGTTCCAGAGATTGTTGAAATAAGTCGAATACTCGCCGAAGATTTCAAGCTTCTGCTCGAAGGTTTCGACAAGGCCGCCCGGTGCCGGAATGGCTGTGACGACATCCGACCAGTAGGTGATCTTGCGGCGGTCTTCCTGCGGCGCGCCGAACAGCGTCGCCAGCGTCATCGCGGTAAGTTCCTTCGAGACGAGGTCGACCCAGTCGAATTCCTCTCCGATCGGCAGGTTGTCGAGAATGCCTGCCGCGCGTTCGCGGATCTGCGGCGCCATCTGCGCCAGCGCTGAGGGGGCGACGGCGGGGCTGACTGCCTTGCGCTGCACGTCGTGGCGCGGCGGGTCCATGGCGATGAACATGGGCAGCGGCTCGAAATTTTCCTGGCCGCCGCTGATGGTGATGCCGCCCTTCATGTAGTCGGACGAAAACACCTGATGGTTCGTGTCGACAGCCATGATGTCGTTATATTTGGTGATCGACCAATAGGGGCCATAGTCGCTTTCCGGCGTGAAATGGACCGGGTCTTCGGCGCGCAGACGCTCGAAATAGGGAAGCACCGCATCGGCCTCGAACAGCGCCGGCTGCGCGGGGTTCAGCGTTTCGAGTGGCTGGGCGTAAGCCGCCTCGCGGTCGAGAGCCTTCTTTGAAACCTGCTCGTTCATAATATGATTCCTCCGGTCTGATGCGGGTACTGGAGCGGCATTCCGGGCATTCGAACAGCGTTCTGCAATGCCGGAAATTGCGGGAACGCTGCGGCTTTCCGTCCCGATCAGGCGGTGCGGTCGATCAGGAAGGCGGCGCCTGTCAGCAGTTTTTCGATCCGTTCGGGCGGAATTTCACCGGGCGGGTAGGATGCGATGATGGCTGCGATGCCGCGTCCCATCGCCCAGATCGCATGGGCGGCATTTTCCTGATGTTCTGGCGGCAGGCGGTCGTCCTCTTCCATCGAGGCGCGATAGGCGGCAATCGTCGCAAGTTCCGCCTCGCGTAGCGCGCCATGCTGGGCCATCAGATGCTCGTCGAACATCAGCGTGGCGAGAGCGGGGTGGGCCAGCACGAAATTGAAGAAGGCCCGCGCAGCGGCGCGCATGGGCGGGGCGTGTTCCGGCAGGGTGCGGAAATGCTCGATTTCGCGCTGCAGGTCGTGGAAGCCTGTGAGCGCCAGCTGCAGCAGCAATTCTTCCTTGCTGGCGAAGTAGTGATAGATCGAGGTGAGGCCGATGCCGGCGCTGTCGGCAATGGCACGCAGGCTCAAGGCGGCGACGCCCTTTTCGGCGAGGATCTGCATGGCGGCGGCGAGCGTGCGCGCGCGGACGCTGTCGATTGCGAGCAGAGTGTCCGAAGGCCGCGTGCTCTCCGCATCCTTGCGGGCGAACAGCGGCTTGCCGCTCGCAATGGCGCTCAGCGCATCGCGGATGCCTGCGGGCAGGTCCGTTTTCCTGTCTTTTGCCATGTGTCCATCGGTCCGGGGGCGGCGGTGGCGGAACTCTAGCATGAGGCCTCCGGGTGGGTTCGCTTTTCGCGCGCGCTACGACTATGTTGCCACCGAAGCATCGTAAGCGGAGCAGCCCATGACCCAGACCCAGAACCGGATTTTCGACGAGCTTGGCCGGCTTTTCACCAATGCGGCGGGCGCCGCGCAGGGTGTCAGGCAGGAGATCGAGACGGTCATCAAGGGGCAGGCCGAGCGGCTCATCGCCGATATGGACCTTGTGACGCGCGAGGAGTTCGAGGCGGTGCGCGCCATGGCGCAGCTTGCCCGCGAGGAGAACGAGGCGCTGAAGGCGCGGATCGAGGCGCTCGAGGCGGCTGCGTCGAAAAAGGCCGCCAGGAAGGCCGCAAGCGCGGACGACTGAGGCCGCCTGCTTCATCCACAGATTCGGCCCGGATTTCCCCACCTATCGGACCGCCGAGGGTTGCACCGACTCAATGTGTCGGGCACGGTTGTCTGGTATTCAAGGGGCGGGCAGCCCACTAGATGTAGGGTCCGGCGGGTAACCTCCGGTTCTAGCGGGCAACCCGAGCGGGGTGATGAATGTCAGGCTCTGTCGCCGAAGCCGAAGAATTCGACGGCAATCCGCTTGATCTACTCGAACAAGTCGCCTCTATCCGCGACTGGTTCTTCGAGCGAAGCCATGAGGATGAGCTGAATATCTGCGTCGCGGGCGAGTGGCGGGACTATCAGCTGTCGCTTAACTGGCGGAACGATATTTCCGGCCTTCATGTCGCCTGCACGCTGGACCTCAAGGTGCCGCCGGAAAAGCGGCCTGTGGTGCGCCACCTCATTACCCTCATCAACGAGCAGCTCTGGTCCGGCCATTTCGACATCTGGTCGGATGAGGGCGCGGTGCTTTACCGCAACAGCTTGCTGCTCTGCGGCGGGGCGGCGGCAACGCCCGAACAATGCGAGGCGCTGCTTCGGCTCGCCGTGGAAGCCTGCGAACGCTATTATCCGGCGCTGCAATTCGTGATGTGGGCGGGGAAATCGGCCGAGGAGGCCATTGCCGCTGCCATGTTCGAAACGCAGGGAAGCGCCTGACGCGCCGACGGTTTCCTCAGAAGACGGTTCCAGAGATGACAGTTTCGATCGAGCGTCCGCTTGTACTGGTGGGTGCGGGCAA
Organism: Parvibaculum sp.; assembly: GCF_046297875.1. GTDB lineage: Bacteria > Pseudomonadota > Alphaproteobacteria > Parvibaculales > Parvibaculaceae > Parvibaculum. The sequence goes on from NZ_JBKBHD010000001.1 coordinate 1,795,645, forward strand.
GATGGGCAGTGCGCTGCTTTCCGGCTGGCTTCAGGGCGGGCTTTCGCCCTCGCTCGTGTATGTGCGCGAGCCGCAGGCCACGGACGAGATCCGCGCGCTTGGGGCGAAGGGGCTGAAGCTCAATGCGCCGGTCGAGGAGATTGCGGCGGCGCAGCCTGCGCTGGTGCTGATTGCGGTGAAGCCGCAGGCGATGGGCGCTGTGCTGCCGGAACTCAAGCCGCTGGTCGGGCCCGCGACCGTGTTTTTGTCGATCGCGGCGGGGACGGGACTTCAGCGGCTGGAGGAACTGCTCGGCGCCGATGTGGCCGCAATCCGCGCCATGCCGAATACGCCAGCCGCCGTGGGGCGGGGCGTCACGGTTGCCCATGCGAACCGGCATGTGACGGCGGAACAGCGCGCGCTGGCCGATGGGCTGCTCGCGGCGGTGGGCGAAGTCGGCTGGGTCGAAAGCGAGGGCCTTATCGACGCGGTGACGGCGATTTCGGGCAGCGGGCCTGCCTATGTGTTCCATCTCGTCGAATGTCTTGCGGCGGCGGGTGAGGCGCTGGGGCTCGATCAGGCGCTTGCAATGAAGCTTGCGCGCGAGACGGTCAGCGGCGCGGGCGAGATGCTGCACCGGCTGCCCGAACCTGCCTCCGAACTCCGCGCCAATGTGACCTCGCCGGGCGGCACGACCGCGGCGGCCCTTGATGTGCTGATGGGCGAGGGCGGCTTGTCGCCGCTGATGCGCCGGGCGGCAACGGCGGCGCGGGACCGGGCGCGCGAGCTTGGCAAGTAGGCTCGCCATCGGGCCTTACGGGGCCTATGTTCTGTCCGACAGGAGAACAACATGGCCCGCAAGAGCGACCCGGAAGAGAAAATCATCAATGCCGCGATGAAGCTCGCCGCCGCACAAGGCTGGCGAGACCTGACGCTTGCCGATATTGCGAAGGCGGCGAAGCTGAAACTTTCGGAAATGCCGGCGCATTTCCCGTCCAGGACCGCCATTCTCGCCGCCTATGGCAGGCGGATCGACGCGCGGGTGCTGGATGAAGCCTCCGCCGAAGATATGGACAGCGAAAGCGCGCGCGACCGGCTGTTCGATGTGCTGATGATGCGCTTCGATGCGATGGCGCCGGAAAAGAAGGCGCTGAAGCGCATTGCCGAGGACATGAAGCGCGAGCCGCTTTCTTCCGCCGTGCTGGCGCGGCCGATGCTGCAATCCATGAGCTGGATGCTCGAAGCCGCAGGTATCGACTCGTCCGGCTTCGCAGGCGCCTTGCGGGCGAGGGGCCTCGCACTCATCTGGGCTTCGGCGTTCAACACCTGGCTCGAGGATGATGACGATCAGTCGAAGACCATGGCCGTGCTCGACAGGAGACTGGCGGACGCCACCATGCTGATCGAACGCGTGTCGCGCTTCATGCCGAAGCGCCGCGAGGCCGGGGAAGCAGCCTAGAAGTGAAACACGCGGCAGGCGGTGAGCTTGCCACCTTTCCATTCGAGGATTTCGGCAACGCGCTTTCGCGCCGCCTCGTCGTCATTCACCACGCGCCAGTATTCGATGGCGGCGCGGCCTTCCTCATCCGTTCCTTCGGCGATGACGCTGGTTATGTCGGCGCGGAAGCTTGTGAGCACTTTCGCGACTTCCGCCGCATAGGCGCGCAGTTCGGCGGGGCCATGAAGCGTTCCATCGGCGCGCTTCATGCGCGCGGTCACGGCGGCGCTCATATGGGTGGCGTCATCGGCATAGAGGGCGGCGACCTTGTCCGGGTCGAGGCTCGACCAGGCCGCCTGCCATTTAAGAACCATCGCCGGAATTATCATTCGCTGTCACACCGGCAGATGGATGATGGCGCGCAACCCGCCCATGGGGCTGCGGGTGAGCGTGATGTCGCCGCCATGACCGCGCGCAATGTCGCGGGCGATTGCAAGGCCAAGGCCCGTGCCGCCTTCGTCGAGATTGCGCGCCGCGTCGAGCCGGTAGAAGGGGCGGAACACTTCTTCCAGCAGTTCTTCAGGTATGCCTTCGCCGTCATCATCCACCAGAATGTCGATGCTGCCATCCTCATCGCTTTCCGCATCGCGGATCGCGGTCACCCAGACATGGGGCGCATATTTACCGGCATTGTCTATGATGTTCGTCAGGCAGCGCTTGAAGGCATTGCGCCTGAGCGGCAGCGTGAGATCGCCATGCAGATCGAGCTTGACATTGTGGCCCTTGCGGATTGCATCGTCCTTCACTTCGGCGATGAGGTCGGCAAGGTCGGTTTCGACGGACGCCTCGCCCTGATGGCCGCGCGCGAATTCGAGATAGTCTTCGAGCATCCTTTCCATCTCGGCAATGTCTTCGTGCAGTTCGGCCACTTCCGGGCCGTCGGGCAGCATGGCGAGCTGCAGCTTGAAGCGCGTCAGCGGGGTACGCAGATCGTGGCTGACGCCGGCAAGCATGGCTGTGCGCTGCTCGATCTGGCGTTCGATGCGCGCCCGCATTTCCATGAAGGCCTGCGCGGCACGGCGCACTTCGGAAGCGCCTTGCGGGCGGAAGCTCTCGACATCGCGGCCCATGCCGAAGGATTCGGCCGCGGCGGCAAGACGCTCGATGGGACGAATCTGGTTTCTCAGAAAAATTATCGCGACGATGATAAGCACGATCGACGTGCCGACCATCCAGACGATGAAGATATGCGAGTTCGAGGCATAGACCTGGGACGCCGGCGTCAGCACGCGCATCACGCCGCCATTATAGGCGATGCGAATGTCGACATAGCGGTTCTGCCGCATCGTGTTGATCCAGTAGGGCCGCGCGATGCGCTTGCGGATTTCGTCGTTGAGCGAGTCCGCCAGCAATCCTCCGACCAATGATGGGGATTCCGGCAGCGTTTCGCCGTCGAGGAAGGCGATGGGGAGGCCGAGATTGTCGCCCGCGCGTTTGGTGATGCGGGACGCATGGAAGGGAGAGGGGTCTTCCTCGAATTCGTCGAGCAGCATTGCAATTTCGGCGATGGTCTTGGCCGAAAGGCGCTCGGTGACGAGCTGCCAGTGCCGCTCCAGAAAGACATAGGTGACGACGACCTGCAGCAGCACCATCGGCGCCACGATGATGATGAGCGAGCGCCAATAGAGGCCGGACGGCATCAGCCGTTTCAGCAGCATGAAGGGGTGAAGCGCGGGCATGGCCGGTGCCCCGCGTTTGCCGGGCGGCAGTGCCTGTGTCTTGCTCTCGGTGTCCGCGCTTGTCATATGCGTCAATCCGGCATCAATGCGTAGCCTTCGCCGCGCACGGTTTGCAGGTAAACCGGATTCTTCGGATCGGCTTCGAGCTTTCGGCGCAGGCGGTTGATCTGCACGTCGATCGAGCGTTCCGCGGCTTCGTTGTCGCAGAGATCGAGGCGCGAGAGCGGCCTGCCCGGATTGGCAGCGAAAATGCGCATGAGCTGGATTTCGCGTGTGGTCAGGCGGATCTGCATGTCGCCGTCCCAGAGCTCGCCGCGGGTGACGTTGAAACGCAGCGGCCCCAGCGAGATATCGTCGGCCTTTTTCATGCCCGGCATTTGCGCGCGGCGGAGAATTGTGCCGATGCGCAGCAGCAATTCGCGCGGTTCGAAAGGTTTGGCGAGATAATCGTCGGCGCCGCGTTCAAGCCCCTCGATGCGGTCGCCTGCCTCGCCGCGCGCCGTCAGCATGAGGATCGGGACGGGCGAGGTGCGCCGCAGCGACCGCGCAAAATCGAAACCGCTTTCGCCGGGCATCATCACATCGAGAACGATGAGATCGAAGGCGAGGCCTTCGAGCCGCGCCCGGGCCTCCGCGGCATGTTCGGCGGTGGTCACGCGGAAGCCATTTTCCGAGAGGTAGCGCTTCAGGAGTTCACGGATGCGGCGATCGTCATCGACGACGAGAATATGCGGCGCATCGTCGGCGACGGGTGCGCGGGCCGGCTCCAATGTGCTTCCCTGTTCTGCGGCCAAGTGCCGTCTCCTTCAGCCTGTGCGGCGCGTCAATTGGTCTGGGCCAGCCGGGCGGCAATGAGGCGCTCGACTTCCGGCCGGTCGTCCTCGTTCACGAGTGCAAGCAGCACGGCGCGCCAGGCGGCTTCGGCGCCGGGTCCGGCGCTTGCGAGCGCGGCGGCGACACGGGCCTGCTGCGGCGCAGCGAGGCGTTCTTCCAGTTCGAGACCGGCAGGCGTGAGGAAGAGCAGGCGCTGGCGCCGGTCCTGCTTGCCGGTTTCCTGTTCGATGAAGCCGCGCTCGATAAGCTGTTTCAGCACGCGGGCCAGGCTCTGCTTGGTGATGCGCAGGATGTTCAGCAATTCCGCCACGGTGATGCCGGGGTGGCGGCCCACGAAATGGATGACGCGGTGGTGGGCGCGGCCAAAGTCGTATTTCGCGAGCAGCTCGTCCGGATCGCTGATGAAGTCGCGATAGGCGAAGAAAAGAAGCTCGATGGCCTCGGTCAAAGGGCCGGTTTCGCGCGCGGGCATTCCTTGCGCGGGGAGTTCCGCCGCGCGGGCCGGGGCTTTTCCGGATGGTTTTGCCGTGACCGTCATTTTATGTCAGCCATGTTGACATATTTTCCGCTAAGTGCTACCCCTAACAAACCGCTTGAGACAGAATGGGCGCAAAGGCCGGGCAGATCGAATCTGCCGGTCAGTATAGAGGAAGTTCGCCCGAACTGGCTGTCTCCGGCAAATCCCTTAAAGGGGGACGCGGGCAGCCGGACAAGATTGGCAAAAACCGGCGCGGCGCGAAACGGCATCAGGAAGCATGGTCATGGCAGACGTTCCCTTCGACAAACGCGACGGCTTTATCTGGTTCAATGGCGAGCTTGTGCCGTGGGCGGATGCCAAGGTGCATGTGCTGACGCATGGGCTGCACTATGCGAGCTGCGTGTTCGAGGGCTGCCGGATGTATGGCGGCGAAATCTTCAAGCTGCGCGAGCACTCCGAACGGCTTATCAAATCCGCCGAAATCCTGGGCTTCACGATCCCCTACAGCGTCGAGGAAATCGACGAAGCCTGCATCGCGACGGTGCGTGCGCAGAAGCTGACCGACGGTTATCTGCGCCCCGTGGCATGGCGCGGCAGCGAAATGATGGGCGTCTCGGCGCAGAAGAACCGCATCAATTTTGCGGTCGCTGCATGGGAATGGCCGTCCTATTTCGATCCCGAACAGCGCAAGAAAGGCATCCGCCTCGACATCGCGCAGTACAAGCGCCCCTCGCCGGAAACGGCGCCTTCGATGGCGAAGGCGGCTGGCCTCTATATGATCTGCACGATCTCGAAGCATGCGGCGGAGAACAAAGGCTATGCCGATGCGCTGATGTATGACTATCGCGGCTATGTAGCGGAAGCGACGGGCGCCAACATCTTCTTCATCAAGGACGGCGTCATCCACACACCGAAACCCGACTGTTTCCTCGACGGCATCACGCGGCAGACCGTGATCGGTCTTGCCAGGGCGCGCGGCTACGAGATCGTCGAACGGCATATCAAGCCGGAAGAGCTTTCGGATTTCTCCGAATGTTTCATCACCGGCACGGCGGCGGAAGTGACGCCGGTGGGCGAGATCGGCCCGCACAAGTTCACGCCGGGCGAGATCTCGAACAATCTCCACCAGGACTACATCGCTGCGGTTCACGCGCATCAGCATCGCGCCAAGGCGGCGAACGGCTGAAAAAGCCGGTATCGAATGAAATAGGCGGCTCCTTGCGAGCCGCCTTTTTGTTTGGTCAGGGTGATTTCTTCCAGCGATGAACGGCTCGCTCGTCGCTCTCGCGCGCATCGACCCATTGCGACTCGCCGTTCCGCTCTTCCTTCTTCCAGAAGGGCGCGCGCGTTTTCAGATAGTCCATGAGGAAGGATGCCGCCTCGAAAGCGGCTTGGCGATGGGCGGAGGCGGCGATGACCAGCACGATATTGTCCCCCGGCTGGAGAATGCCCACGCGATGGACAATCAGGCTTGCCTGAAGCGGCCAGCGGCGATGCGCTTCCTCCTCGATGCGGGCGAGTTCCTTTTCCGTCATGCCGGGATAGTGCTCGAGTTCGAGCGGCACATCGCGCACAAGGCCGGAAAAGGTCACGACAGCACCGATATCCGTGCGGCCTTTCGTCAGCGCCTTCACTTCGGCGCCGATATCGAAATCCTGCGTCTCTACGCGGATCATGGCCTCAACCGCCGGTGACGGGCGGGAAAAAGGCGATTTCCGATGCGCCTGCGACCGGCGTTGCAAGGTCGCCATGTTCCTGATCGACGGCGCAGCGGATGACGGCGAGATCGGCGAAGGCAAGGGCGTAGTTCTCGCCGCGCGATTTCAGCCAGTCGATGACGCCCGCGACATCGCGAATGGCGGCGGGCAGCGTCACATCTTCCTCGGCTATGCCGGCCTTCTGCTTCACCCATGCGAAGTAGAGGAGTTTCACGAGCCGGATTCCTGTTTGGCCGCTGCGGGCGGCTGCTTCTTCGCGGGTTCGTCCTCGCGCAGATGGACGATACCGGCGCGGAAATAGTCGATGCCGGTGTAGAGCGTGAGGATCGCCGCTGCCCAGAGCAGAGTGAGGCCGGTCTCGGTGACGCCGGGCACGATCTTGTCGGCGGCGGGGCCCGCAAGCAGGAAGCCGAGCGCGACCATCTGGATCGCGGTCTTCCATTTTGCAAGCTGAGTCACCGGCACGCTGACGCGCAGTTCGGCCAGAAATTCGCGCAGGCCCGAGACGAGAATTTCGCGGCAGAGAATGATGATCGCTGCCCAGATCGCGACGTCGGCGATGATGCCTCGCCATGTCAGCGCGATCAGCACGACGGCCACGAGGAGCTTGTCGGCGATCGGATCGAGCATGCGGCCGAGCTTCGACTGCTGCTCCCAGGCGCGGGCGAGATAACCGTCGAAGAAGTCGGTGAGGCACGCAACGATGAAAAGCGCGAGTGCGACCCAGTGCGAGAGATCGCCCGGAATATAGAAGCAGGCCACCACTGCGGGCACCAGCGCGATGCGGAAATAGGTCAGCAGGTTCGGAAGATTGGTGGCCATTCTGCGGTCAGCTCCGTTGTCAGCGGCCAGAGTTTAGCACTCCCGACCTGAATGTCGCGCCATACGGCGCATATTCAAGGTGCCGAATCGGGATTTCCGTGAAAATGATCGTAAACGGTGCGCGCGACCTTTTCGCTGATCCCTTCCACCGCCTCGAGGTCGGCAAGGCCAGCCCGGGAGACGGCGCGGGCGGAACCGAAATGCTGCAGCAGGGCGCGCTTGCGGCCGGGGCCGATGCCCGGAATTTCGTCGAGCGGATTTGCGCTGACGGCCTTTGAGCGGCGTGCGCGGTGGCTGCCGATGGCGTAGCGGTGGGCTTCGTCGCGCAGGCGCTGCAGGTAGTAGAGAACGGGGTTGCGCGGTTCCATCATGAAGTCGGGCTTGCCCGCCATGAAGAAGCGTTCGCGGCCCGCATCGCGCTCCGGCCCCTTGGCGACGCCGACAGCCGTCACATTGTCGATGCCGAGTTCGGCCAGCACATCGAGCGCGACTTTCAGCTGGCCAGCGCCGCCGTCGATCAGGATGAGGTCGGGCCAGGCATCGTCATTCGCCTTGTTCTCCTCGCTCTCCTTCAGGAGGCGGGTGAAGCGGCGCGTCAGCACTTCGCGCATCATGGCGTAGTCGTCTCCCGGTTCCACATCCTCGCCCTTGATGTTGAACTTGCGGTACTGGTTCTTCATGAACCCTTCGGGCCCGGCGACGACCATGCCGCCGACAGGCTTGGTGCCGGAGATATGGCTGTTGTCATAGACCTCGATGCGGCCGGGCGGTGCGTCGAGATCGAAGACTTCGGCCACGCCTTCGAGGAGCTTTCGCTGCGTCGAGCTTTCGGCGAGGCGGCGGCCCAGCGCCTCGCGCGCATTGGTGAGCGCGTGATCGACGAGTGCGCGCTTCTCGCCACGGCGCGGAACGCCGACAGCGACCTTGCGTCCGGCACGAATGGTGAGCGCCTCGGCAAGCAGCGCGCGGCCCGGTACATCATGGCTCAGGAGTACCATGCGTGGGGGAGGGCGATCCTCGTAAAACTGGGCGAGGAAGGCGTCGAGCACTTCCTCCGTCGAAAGCTCCTTGTCGTGGCGCGGGAAATAGGCGCGGTTGCCCCAGTTCTGTCCGGCGCGGAAGAAAAAGACCTGTACGCAGGTCTGGCCGCCTTCGGCCCAGGCGGCAAAGACATCCGCTTCGGCGACGGTTTGCGGGTTGATCCCCTGATGCTGCTGGATCTGCGTCAGCGCGCGGATGCGGTCGCGGTAGATCGCGGCGCGCTCGAAATCGAGATCGGCCGAGGCCTGATCCATCAGCGTCACGAGTTCGCGCTGCGTCTTGCGGCTGCGGCCCTTGAGGAAGTCGCGCGCTTCGGCGAGGAGCATTGCATAGCCCTCCGCGCCGATCTCGCCGGTGCAGGGCGCGCTGCAGCGTTTGATCTGAAACAGGAGGCAGGGCCGCGTGCGGCTCTCGAACACGCTGTCGGAGCAGGAGCGCAGCAGAAACGCCTTTTGCAGTGCGTTGAGCGTGGCCGTCACGGCGCCGGCGCTGGCGAAGGGGCCGTAGTAATCGCCGGCGCGCGCGCGGGCGCCGCGATGTTTCAGAACTTGCGGGAAGGCGTGGTCCCCCGTCAGCAGGATGTAGGGGAAGGACTTGTCGTCCCGCATCAGCACGTTGTAGCGAGGCTTCAGCCTCTTGATGAGGTTCGCTTCCAGGAGCAGCGCGTCGGTCTCGGTCGCGGTGGTGATGAATTCCATCTGCGCCGTGGCGGCGATCATGCGGGCGATGCGGTTCGAATGGCCGCCGAGCTTGGCGTAGCTCGCCACGCGCTTTTTCAGGCTCCGCGCCTTGCCAACATAGAGCAGACCGCCATCGGCGGCATACATGCGGTAGACGCCGGGGCTGTCGGGCAGGAGTTTGACCTTGGCCGAAATAAGTACCGCGCCCACGGGTTTTTCCGGGACGGCGGGCTCGTTTCCTGTGTTGTCGCCGGATTCGCTCATTGTCTTCTGTATAGCATCGCCGGGGCGGGGCGGGATGGGCATCGCCCACCTTCCATGTTGCTGCGTCGCCTGTGGATAAGTTTGTTGAAAGCTTTCGCTGCAGAAACCCGAGTTTCCGTCAAGGTCTTGTAATAATTAGGATTTGTGACGCCGGCCGGAAATCTCGCCGGTTTTTAAGGCATTGAAACATATGAGTTTTTTGACCTATCCGGCCACATCCGAAAGGTTGCGGCGAGCCCGGGCTGTAATATTCGGGCTCGCGGAACCTGCTGACGCTGCTGTGCACAAACCTTCCGTATGCGGCATTTGGAATCTGCAAATCGTTGATTCCATTGCCGCTTTCCGGGGAGCTTCCGGCGTCAGGAACGATGGCGTGTGCGCTCGATCTCGACGCCGACGCTGGAGGCTTCGGGAATGACGGCAAGTTTTTCCACGCGGACCCGTGCCACCTGCACCCTTTCGTCGCCGAGGCAGGAGGCGGCGATACGTTCGGCGAGCGTCTCGACGAGGTTCAGGTGGCCTTCCTCGACGATCGCGCGGATGTTGCCGACAACGGTCGCATAACAAACGACGTTTCTCAGGTCATCGCCATGCGCGGCCTCGGCGACGGTGAGATCGACATTGACGCGGATGGGCTGGGTGCGGCCCTTCTCGTCCTTGTAGACGCCGATATGGGCATCGAGCAGCAGATCGCGGACAAAGACATGGCGGATCGCGCGCTCCGCATTGGCGATCTTGAGCGGTGTCACATTGTCGGGCTGGCTCATTGAGTGTCCTATTCGGAAATGCCGGTCACGTCCGGCGTTTCCCATGCGAGGTGCTGGCCGCCATCGAGCGCGATCATCTGGCCGGTCATGGCGGGCGCGGCGAGGATAAACCTGATCGCGGCGTAAATCTCTGCCGGCGAGGTGCCGCGGCGAAGAATTGTCGAGTCGAGCTGCTTCTGGAAGTCGGAAGCGGACTGGCGCGCATTTGCAAGCGTCGGGCCGGGGCCGATGGCGTTGACGCGGATCGAAGGAGCGAGCGAGCGGGCGAGGATCTGAGTCATGTCCCAGAGCGCCATCTTGCTGACCGTGTAGGAAATGAAGCGAGGCGTCGGCGCCCAGACGCGCTGGTCCACGATATTGACGATATTGCCTTCCGTGCCTTCGGGAAGCTGCGCGGCAAAGCCCTGCGAGAGAAAGGCAGGCGCGCGCAGATTGGTGTCGAAATGGGCGGCCCAGCTTTCGGGCGTCATGGTCTCGATCCCGTCATGCTCGAAAAGCGAGGCATTGTTGACGAGAAGCGTGAGCGGCCCAACGGCGTTCGTGGCAGTGCCGATGAGAGCCTGCGTCGCCGCGAGGTCCGACAAATCGGCATGAATGGTCTCGGCCTTGCCGCCCGCGGCGCGGATTTCGGCTACGGCCTCGGCGGCTTCAGCGGCCGAATGGTTGTGATGCAGTGCCACTGTCCAGCCGTCGCGCGCAAGACCGAGCGCTATTTCGCGGCCGACGCGACGTGCGGCGCCGGTGACAAGTGCTCCTTTGGATGCTGCGTTCATGGCCCGGTCCTTCAGGCGGCCGGCATGTGGCCGAAGGCGAACATGGCGTAGAGATAGGCGCCGTAGGCGGCGAGGAAGAGAATGCCCGCACCGCGCCCGACCTTGCGGCCCGTCATGGCGATGGGCAGCAGAAGCACGGCGGCGCCGAGCATGACCCAGAGATGGAAGGACAGGAAGTCGGACGAAACCGAAATCGGCGCGATGATCGCGGTGATGCCGAGGATCGCCAGGATGTTCATGATGTTGCTGCCGATGATGTTGCCGACCACCACATCGTCATTGCGCCGGAAGACCGCCATGACGGAGGTGGCAAGTTCGGGCAGCGAGGTGCCGACGGCTATGAGCGAGAGGCCGATCACCGCGTCCGACACGCCGAATGTTTCGGCAATGTCGATACCGCCATCCACGACGAAGCGCGCGCCGAGCGGCAGGCCGGCAATGCCGAAGAGAATCTTGAAGGCTATGAGGCGGCGCGACAGGTTCGGTGGTTCGATATCGCCATGCGGCAAGTCATGGGCGCTGGCCGTGCCTTCGCAAAAGGCGTCGTCCGGCCTTTCGGGCGAGGGCACGGCACCGCCTTCGGTGGCGGCGCAATAGGGGTTCTTGCGGGCGTCCCAGCCGGAATAGACGAGATAGGCAGTGAGCATGCCGAGCAGAAATACACCTTGCCAGAAGGCGAGCGGACCGTTGAAGCAGAGCGCAATCAGAAGCACGCTCGCCGCAAGCATGATGAGCATGTTGTGCGGCACGGCGCGGCCGGCGCAGGCGATAGGCGCAATAAGGGCTGGAATACCGAGGATGAGCAGAATGTTGGCGATGTTGCTGCCGACGACATTGCCGAGCGCGATGCCCGGCGCGCCGGCAAGCGCGGCGCGGACGCTGACGAGAAGTTCGGGCGCCGAGGTGCCGAAGGCAACAATGGTAAGCGCGATAAGGAGGGGCGAAAGCCCATATCGGGCGGCGAGTGCCGATGCGCCCTGAACGAGAAAATCGCCGCATACGATCAGGATCAGCAGGCCGCCTGCGACCAGCAAGAACATTTCGGACATCAACAAGCCTCGTCAGGGAAATGGGCCGGCCTTGCCGGTGGCAGCATGCCAGCGGCGTCCATGCGATAGATGCGGTCTATGGCCCGCATTTCGGCGCCCGATCCTCTCATCAATGGCAGGTCCGCCCCCGGTCCCGGTTCCAAGGCATATAGGGGCGCGGCGGCAATATGGCAAGAATGTCGCCGGAATCCTTTGTCGAGGCTTAATTCCGGCTTGGTCAGGCCTCGTAGATTGCGTAGTGCTTGCGGGTGCGTTCCACCACCTCCCAGGTGCCGGAAAAGCCGGCCGGAATGACGAAGGCATCGCCAGCCCGGACGGTCATTGCGGCGCCATTGTCGCTGGTGATGACGCTGACCCCTTCAAGGATGTGGCAGAACTCGTCCTCGGTGTAATGGATGATCCACTCGCCGGGATCGCCCTCCCAGATGCCGGAGAAGAACTTGCCGTCCCGCGAGGTATAGAGGTTCCAGCTCCGGTTCTGCGGATGGCCCTTGACGATGCGCTCGGGGGCCGGGCTCCCCTTTTCGGGCCTCAGATCCTTGATGTCGAAGGGGATCAGCGCAGCTTTCATCGATTTCTCCCATGCCTGTTTTCCTGATCCTACCACTTCATTGGCCGGGAGATTGCTGGGAGTGGGGAGAGAATCCGCATCGCGTCCCGAAAAGGGACAAGTTGGGTCAGGTCGGTACGATGAGCGTTTCGAGCGAAGATTTTACCATGGTCCCCGAGGCGGGCGGGGCGGCCCGGCCGCGCGGCATCAATGCGCGCTTCAGGGCGGGATATGAAGCGCGGCTCGCCCATGCGGCAGGGATCACGATCTACGAAACATTCGAGGCGGCGGAGCCGGTCTGGCGCGCCTTCGAGGGCCGGGCACGAGGCACGGCCTTCCAGAGCTTCGACTGGCTTTCCATCTGGCATGCGCATGTCGGTGCGGTGGACGGGATCGAGCCGGCCATTGCCGTGGTGGCGCGGCAGGGCGAGACGCTGCTGCTGGCGCCGCTCGGCATCGAACGGAAACTGGGGCTTCGCCGCCTTGTCTGGCTCGGCGGGCGGCTTGCCGACTACAAGGGGCCGCTGATTGCGCCGGAGTTCGCGGCGCAGGTTCCGCCTTCGGAGTTTCCGGCGCTGTGGCGGCAGATTCGCCGGGCGCTGCCGCGACACGATCTCGTGCTGCTCGAGAACCAGCCGCTTTCTCTCGGCACGCCGGATGCGCCGTTCGACAATCCATTTGCGGCGCTTGGCGGCGAGCTGGCGCCGGACGTGGCTTATGTGTTCGATCTACCGGGCGATTTTGAAACCTTCACGCTTCGCTACCGGGCGGAGACGCGACGTGCCGACCGCTCCAAGCTGAAAAAGCTGGAAGCGGAAGGCGAGCTGACATTCCGCTTCGCGGTAACGCCGGAAGAGCGGATGGCGATGGTGAGCGAGACGCTGGCGCGCAAGGCGGCACAGCTTGCGGCACAGGGCATACCGTCGATCTTTTCGGACGAGCGATACATTGCGGCCTTTCGCGAGCTGGCGCTGCTGCCGGAAGACCGCAAGTTGGTCGAGGCGGCGGAACTCCGGCTCGATGGCGTGTTCCTCTCGGGCAGCATCGGGCATCTGAAAAACGGGCGCACCACGCTGATGGTACATACCTATGATGCCGAGAAATTTCCGCGGCTGTCGCCGGGGCGGCTTCACCTGCTGAAGCTCATCCAGTCGAGCATTGAACGCAGGATCGGCGTCTACGATCTGTCCGTCGGATATGCGGCCTACAAGGAGAGTTTCTGCGAGGCGCCGACGGAGATGCGCAATCTTGTGGCCGGCGCTTCGCCTGCCGGTGCGCCGGTGGCCTTTGCGCTGCGTCAGGGGCTTGCGCTCAAGCGGTTCGTCAAGAACGAGCCGCGCCTGATGGCCACGTATCAGGCGGCGCGGGAACGCTTCGCAAAGAAGTGACATTGATATTGCCAATTTAATGGCGGCTGCCTAATCTTGCCGGTGATCCGACAGGAGGCATCATGCTGCGTATCACCGGGCCGAGACTGCTCACCGCTGTTCTGGCGCTTTTCTATGGCTTGTTCGTCTGGTGGTATGGCGGTGCGGGAAAACCGCTGACGCCGGAAGAGGCTGCGCATTATTTCGCGCTGCTGGACGGGCGTGAACATTCGCATCCGAACCCTTCGCTCCGTGCAGCGATGGAGGCGCTGGCGCGGAACGATGACGGGCGCGAATTCTACATGGTGAACCTCATCAACGACCCGGAAGACCCGGAGGCGGCGGCGGCCTATAACCGGCTCATCATTCCCGAACTTCTGAAGCGCGGCGGGCATCCTGTTTTCATCGCACGCCCCATTGGCCGGTTCATCGAGCCCGAGGGGCTCGAGGGCTGGGACCAGGTGGCGATCGTCCGATACCGGAGTTTCCGCGACCTGCTCGATATGATCACCTCGGACCTGGCAGAGGAGATCGAAGAGCTGAAGGCGGGTTCCGTATCGAAGACGCATGTCTTCCCCACGCATATGGAGTTCAGCTTCATCTGGGTGCGGTTCATCGTGGCGGTGCTGCTGATTGCGATTGGTGCGATGCTCCATCTCGCGCTCGGTCGCTTTGCCTTCTATTCGCGGGGCTGATCAGCGCGGGCGTTCATCCCAGGGTTCGAGCACGCCGGCAATGCGGCGCGGCGATGGATCGTCGATTTGCGCTATGGCGGCAGCGGAAATCTCGTCATGCGTCAGCCAGCGCGAGGCGCCGTTTTCGCGCATGAAGCCGAGGATCACCGCCGCATAGGTAATGTCCGTCTGATGAGCGAAGGCATCGGCCCTGAGCGCCGCGATGGACGGTTCGCCATTGCTCCCGGTGAGGATCGAGCGCGAACCCATGACTTCAACGAGAAGGCCACGCGGCGCGATCAATGCGTCGATTGCTGCACGGAGCAGTTCCGCGCGCGGCCTGATCCAGGTCAGTGCCAGTTCGAAGGGTGCATGATCCGCCAGTGCATCGAGCAAATGCGCTTCGTCCTCATAGGAGATCGGGAGGCGGGTGAGCTTCGCATCGAGCGCGGCACTGCCGAAGGAAAAGACACTGGCATTGCGCGAGACGAGAACGCATTCATCCGCGCGCATGGCCGCATGACGCGCCGCGGCGGCGAGCATGCCGGTGGTGCCGAGGAGGAGGGCTTTCGTCAAGCCGCAGGGCCTAGCCGCGCACGCGCTCATAGGCTGCGAGGCCGCGATCCGTTATCCGGTCCGTGTAGTGCCGGAAGAACCGATAGGCGTGATGGAGCGCAGGCGTGCCGAGCACGAGCGCGGCGGCAGCGAAAGTGACAAAGCCGCCGCCGACCAGCACGTCCGTCATCCAGTGCGCGCCGGCAGCAAGGCGCGGCAGCGAGAAGACGATGGTGAGGCCCGTGGCGATGAGGCCGACGCGCCAGCCATAGCCGAGCCACCAGACCAGCGTGAGCAGCATGGAGACGGTGGCGTGGTCGCCGGGGAAGCTCGTGTTCGAGCCTTCCTTGGCGCGCGACCAGGAAACGAAATCCTGAATCGAATGATAGCTGTCGAGGGCAAGCGAGGGCGAGAAGCGTGGGAAGGAAATCATCTCGCGCTGAAGCATGATGACGAGGCCGAGCAGCACGACGGTCGCCGCGCCGAAGGCGAGCCCGTGGCGGAACTCCTCCATGCCGTGGCGCGAGATGACAGCCAGATAGAACCCGGCCAGCACGAGGGCGGAGAAGACATCGAACAGGCGGTCGCCCGTAATGGCCCAGAAGCCGGCGAAACCCTGACCCCAGGTCACCGTTTGATTCAGCGCCTGAAAGGCGGCGACATCGAAGGCGTCCCAAACGGCGCGTGTTGCGGGCACGAGCCATGAGACGAAGAGCAGAATGGACAGGCCGCCCCAAATGGCGAGATGCCGGACGTTCCACCGATGCTCGAATATGCCTGTGACGCTGCCGTTCATTGCGGCGCTTTTCTCCTCTGCCGGTTTCATGACCGAATTATAACAGATGTTTCTCGAATTGATGAATTTTCCGGCCGTATCAGGCGGCGGGGCGGGGCCCGGCGGCCGCCGCCTCGGGCGCGGCAAGGCGGAGCAGCAGGCGATAGGCAAGCGCGCCTGCGATCATGGCGCCGAGGCCCATCACCACGCCCATGTCGAAGGTTTCCGGCAGATAGGCTTCGGTGGTGATGAGATGCCGCGTACCGCCGATTTCGATGAACTCGCGGTGCTGGAAGGGCCAGACGGCCAGCAGCGAGCCGCCCATGATGCCGGTGGCGGCGAGCATCATCGGCTGTGCATGGCGGGCGAGCAGGGCGCTCAACACGCGCGACAGGACGACGGCACCGAGGACTGCGCCTGCGATGAAGGGTGCGAGATAGGCGAAATCGACCCGTGCGACGGCCTCGATCGTTGCCGCATATTTGCCGAGGACGAGGAGCATCAGCGCAGCGGAGAGGCCGGGCATCATGGCGGCAACGGCGACGGTGAGCCCGCATAGGAAGAGGAACCAGATCTCGCTTGGCGTATCGACCGGCGTCAGCAGCGCCATCGAGACGCCGGCCGCGACACCGAGCGCGAGCCAGAGCCAGTCGAACCCGTGCGGCAGGCCGTGGCGGCGCAGCATGGTGGCGGTGGCGGCCGCGATCAGGCCGAAGAAAAGGCCGAACATGATCTCGGGCAGTTCCTGCGTCATCAGTTCGACGGGCACGACGCGCGAGAAGAAGGAGATGCCGGCGGCGGCGCCCGCGATCAGCGTCACCACGAAGACGAGATCGACATGCCGCATCGCATCGACGAGGCGGCCGGCGCGCAGCAGGCGCAAAAGCTCCGTATCGAAGCTCGCAACGGCGCGGATCAGGCGGCGATAGAGACCGAGGATCAGCGCGAAGCTGCCGCCGCTGACGCCGGGCATGAGCTGCGACACGCCGAGCAGCGTACCGCGCAGGAAGGGTGCCACCGGGCTCGGCCCGCCTTCGCCGGCGCTGCCGATCTTCTCGATGGCAACGAGCCAGAGATCGACCGCGCGGTCCGTGACGAAGCGCATGCCGCCTGTGAGATAGTGGAGGAGCGGCGTGCCGAAGATGAGCGCCGCGGTGAGCAGCGTCACGAAGCCGCCGCCGACCATCGCATCGGTCAGCCAGTGCGCGCCGGCCGCCATGCGCGGCAGGGCGAAGGCGAAGGTGAGCGCAAGCGCGAGAAGGCCGATGCGGCGGCCGAAGGCCGGCCACCAGCAGAGCGTCAGCAGCATCATCACGGTGGCGTGGTCGCCGGGAAAGCTGTTCGGCGCCGCTTCCTTGGCGCGCGACCAGGGAATCCAGGACTGGATCGAGTGCGTCGCGTCGAGCATCAGCGTCGGCGACATGCGCGGATATTCGATCCATTCGCGCTGCAGGGCGATCACGACCAGCAGGATGATCGAGACGGCGCCGCCATAGGCGATGCCGTGGCGGAGCTGCTCCATGCCGCCGCGCGAGATGATGTAGAGATAGAGAATGAGTACGATCAGCGCGGAGAAATAGTCGAAGCGGCGGTCGCCCGTCAGCGCCCAGAAGAGCGCGACGGAGCTGTCCAGCGCCACGGTCGCGTTCATCATGCGGAAGAAGGCGAGGTCCACCGCGTCCCAGAGGGCGCGCGTCGGCGGGAAGAGCCAGGAGGCGAACAGCAGCAGCGCAGCGCCGGTCCACAGTGCAAGCTGGCGCAGGTCCCAGCGATTGTCGAATATGCCGGTATCGGCGCGGTCATGCATCGAGAACTGTTCCCCCATCTTCCCGGATGTCACCGATTTGACACAAGTATAGGGCCCGTCCGTCCTCCGGCGGACTATTTCCGGCGCCGACAGGGACGTTTCGGCGGCAAGCGTGGCGAATATGATTCACTTTGGGGCGCTTGGATGGGCGCGCAGGCGGGGCGGGCCGCTTTAACGGATTTGTGACTGGCGAGTGCGGGCGCGGCTTCCCAAATGACCGCTGGGACCGGATTTTCGAGGGAGGAGAGAATGAGCGGCTTCATGGAGGCGCTGGCCGAGGCAAGCGCCGCGCAGGATGCCTATATCGCGGCGCTGCCCGCCTGGGTGCAGTACTGGATGTACTGGATGCTCGCCGTGCTGGGGCTCGGCAGCCTCGTCTTTTCCTTCTTCCGCTCCGAGGCGCGCTGGCTGCTGCTCGGCTTCGTCCTCTCGGGCGTGGCGGCGATGGGCCTCGGCATGACCATCGGCTGGAACAAGCTCTGGGGCGTGACGCATCTCGTCTTCTGGACGCCGGTCGCACTGCTTTTCATCCGCCGCTGGAGCCGCATCGACAAGCGCAGCGTCTACGGCGTCTGGTTCGTGCTGGCACTCGCAACGATGATCGTGTCGCTGGTCTTCGATGCGAAGGATGCGGTGGAGTATGTGATGGGTGTGTGAGGGGGAGGGCGCTTTGGTATTTGCTTTCTGACAAGTTCCCCAAATGGAGCCACAACCAAATCGTCATGACCCGCTTTATGCGGGTCATCCACGTCTTGGCTGACTTAGAAGGGAAGAAAGACGTGGATGGCCCGGACAAGCCGGGCAATGACGTGAAGTGAGGTGAGGGCGAGCGGAACTACCGCCCCTTGCCCTTGTACTTCCGCGCCCTTGTCCCCGGCTTGCCTGACGTCGACCGCCCCTTCGGCTTCACCGTGCGCGCCACGCTTTCCTCGACTGCCGATTGCCTTGCCATGGGGTCGTCCGCAATCGCGAGTTCGGTGGCTTCCAGCCGCTTGATCTCGTCGCGCAGGCGCGCGGCGGTTTCGAATTCGAGGTCTGCGGCGGCTTCCTTCATACGGGTTTCGAGGTCCGCGATATGGGCGCGGAGATTGTGGCCGATGAAGCTCTCATCCGCCTCGCCCGTATCGACGCGGACATGGTCGCGCTCATAGACGCTCTCGAGAATGTCGCCGATATTGCGGCGGATACTCTCCGGCGTGATGTTGTGCTCGATATTGTAGGCGCTCTGCTTTTCGCGGCGGCGGTTCGTCTCCGCGATGGCGCGTTCCATCGAGCCGGTGATGTTGTCGGCATAGAGGATGACGCGGCCATCGACGTTGCGCGCGGCGCGGCCGATGGTCTGGATGAGCGAGGTTTCCGAGCGCAGGAACCCCTCCTTGTCGGCATCGAGGATCGCGACCAGCGCGCATTCGGGAATGTCGAGGCCCTCGCGCAGCAGGTTGATGCCGATCAGTACGTCGAAGGCGCCGAGGCGCAGGTCGCGGATGATCTCGATGCGCTCCAGCGTGTCGATATCGGAATGCATGTAGCGCACGCGGATGCCCTGTTCATGCATGTATTCGGTCAGGTCTTCGGCCATGCGTTTCGTCAGCGTCGTCACCAGCACGCGGCTTCCCTTCGCCGCCACCTCGCGGCATTCGGCGACGAGGTCGTCCACCTGTGAGGCGACGGGGCGGATGATGGTCGGCGGGTCGATGAGGCCTGTCGGGCGGATCACCTGTTCGGTGAAGACGCCGCCCGTCTGCTCCATTTCCCAGGGGCCGGGCGTTGCCGAGACGAAGACCGATTGCGGCCGCATCGCGTTCCATTCCTCGAAGCGCATCGGCCGGTTGTCGACGCAGGAGGGCAGGCGGAAGCCGTATTCCGCGAGCGTCGATTTGCGCCGGTAGTCGCCGCGGAACATGCCGCCGATCTGCGGCACGGTGACATGGCTTTCATCGGCGAAGACGAGCGCATTGTCCGGCAGGTATTCGAAGAGCGTGGGCGGCGGCTCGCCGGGCTTGCGGCCCGTGAGGTAGCGCGAATAATTCTCGATGCCGGCGCAGCTTCCCGTCGCCTCCATCATTTCAAGGTCGAATTGCGTGCGCTGTTCGAGGCGCTGCGCCTCCAGCAGCTTGCCCTGTCCCTTCAGTTCCTGCAGGCGGACCTGCAGGTCGTGCTTGATCTCTTCCATCGCCTGATTGAGCGTCGGGCGCGGCGTCACGTAGTGCGAATTGGCGTAGAGCTTCACGTCCTTGAAGGTCGCGGTCTTCTGGCCGGTCAGCGGATCGAATTCAGAAATCTCCTCCACCTCGTCACCGAAGAGCGAGATGCGCCAGGCGCGGTCTTCATAGTGAGCGGGGAAGACTTCCACCGTGTCGCCGCGCACGCGGAAAGTGCCGCGGCCGAAGGCCTGATCGTTTCGCTTGTATTGCAGCGCCACGAGATCGGCGAGAAGCTGCTTGCGGTCGAGCCGCTCGCCCACCTTCACGCTGAATGTCATGGCCGAATAGGTCTCGACCGAGCCGATACCATAGATGCAGGAAACCGAGGCGACGATGATGACGTCGTCGCGTTCGAGCAGCGCGCGGGTCGCTGCGTGGCGCATCCGGTCGATCTGCTCGTTGATCGAGCTTTCCTTTTCGATATAGGTGTCGGTGCGCGGCACATAGGCTTCGGGCTGGTAGTAGTCGTAATAGGAAACGAAATACTCCACCGCGTTTTCCGGGAAGAAGCTCTTGAACTCGCCATAGAGCTGCGCGGCGAGCGTCTTGTTCGGCGCGAGGATCAAGGCCGGGCGCTGGGTGCGGTGGATGACCTGCGCCATCGTATAGGTCTTGCCGGAGCCCGTGACGCCGAGCAGCACCTGTTCGCGCTCGCCCTTCTGCACGCCCTCGACGAGTTCGGCAATCGCGGTCGGCTGGTCTCCGGCGGGTTCATATTCAGAGACGAGCTTGAAGCGGACGCCGCCTTCGGATTTTTCGGGCCGCTCGGGGCGGTGGGGCGCGAAAAGCGGCCAGCTTGCCGGATCGCCCTTGAGCGCGCCTGCCCATGAGTCGCGGTCGGCCTGCGCCAGCGCCTCGCGGTCCGCAGGCACGAAGCTTGCGCCCGGCGCTTCGGCCATGCCGCCCGGCAGGGGCCGCTCGGAGCCGCGCCCGAATGATTTGAACTTGTCTCTCGCCATGTGCCCAATATGGCGTGAGTCAGCCCCCGTTCAAAGGGCCAAGGGCGCGACGGGAACGGGCCGGGCATTCCAGGCGCCTTGTCAGGCGCGGCTTTCCATTGCGTGAGGCATCTGCAATCCTCGCAGCCATGAATCAGCCTGCCGCATCTTCCGTCCGTTCCGGCGCGCACTGGACGATCTATCTGCCCTCGCTCGCGGTCGCGGGCACATGGGGGCTCGTCTACTTCTGGGCCGTCACGCGCGATCCTGCGCTTTCCGCCATCGCCGCCATTGCGCTGGCGATTGAAGTGGCGGTGGTGCCGCTGCTCCTCATTCATGCCTTCTTGCGCGCGCGGGTGCTTGAGGCGGAAGTGGGTGCGGGGAAATTGAGGCTCGTCTCGGGGTTTCCGGTGCGGCGGCGGCTCGACATGGAACTTGGCGAGATTGCCGTGGCACAGGTCCGCCGGCCCGTTGCGCAGCGGCTTTTCGGCGGCGGCGCGCTCGCTCTTATCACGCGGCAGGGCAAGCGCCACCTCGTCGCCGATCTCGCCGATGCGGATGCGATTGCCGCCGCCATCAACAATGCGATCAGAAGGAACGGGGCTGCATGAGCCAGATGCTTGATTTCAACGAGGCCGCCGCGAAGGCGCTCGAGGCGATGTATCTGACGCCGGATGTGGTGGCGCAGCGCGCCCGTGTGCTCGATCTGCTGGCGCCGCGGCCGGGCGAGAGGATCATCGATATTGGTGTGGGGCCCGGACTGCTCGCGGAGGATATCGCGCGTCTCGTCGGCGACACGGGCCGCGTCACCGGGCTCGATATGGCCGAACCGATGGTGAAGATGGCGCGGACGCGGCTTGCAGCGCTGCCCCAGGCCGAATGCGTGGTGGGCGAGGCGACGTCGCTCGACTTTGCCGACGGCACGTTCGATGCCGCCGTGTCTACGCAGGTTTACGAATATGTGGCCGACATGCCGAAGGCGATGCGCGAGCTGCACCGCATCCTGAAGCCGGGCGGGCGGGCGCTGATCCTCGATACGGACTGGCGCAGCATCGTCTGGCACTCGTCGGACGAGGCGCGCATGGCCCGCATACTCGATTGCTGGGACGGGCATCTCGCCGATCCGCATCTGCCGGCCAGGCTCGGGCCGCTGTTTGCGCGGGCGGGCTTTCAGGTGCGCCGTGTCGAGGTTGTGCCGATGCTGTCGCCGCAATGGCAGCCCGTGTCCTATGCGGCGGGCATCATGCGCACCATTCACGGCTATGCGCGGGCGAACGGCGCGGCAAAAGGCATAGCGGCGGAGGAGATTCAGGCCTGGTATGACGATCAGCTCCGGCTCGCGGAGCGCGGCGAGTTCTTCTTCAGCGTAAACCGCTACGCCTTCCTCGCCACGCGCTAGTCTTTCGCGTCTGGCCCGTAAAGCGCAAGATAGGCGTCGATGATGCGGTGGATCTTCTCGTCCGCATCGGCGGGCAATACCGCATCTGCCCGGAATAGCGCGGGCCAGATGAAAACCTCTTTCAGCATACCGCCGCCAAGACGCGCGCCGAAGGCGCTGTCATGCGGTTTCAGCATGCCACGCCGGATCATTTCGTCGATCACAGTCATGAGGCTGTCATTGCGGCGGTTGCCCAGGAAGTCATACATATCGGCGGCAAGTTTCGGCACGCCCGGCACTTCGGCCATGACGATCCGCATCAGCGCGTTGGCCTTGTTGCCGAACTGGATTGCCAGATAGATGCGGCAAAGGCGGTAGAGAACGTCGCGGGCGGTATCGCCGGGCTTGATTGCCCCGGAATAGTCACCGGTCGCGAAGGCGACTTCCTTGACGATGGCGGAGAACAGCTCCTCCTTCGAACGGAAATGCTTGTAGAGGGTGGCGGTCGAGACGTCCGCGTCGCGGGCTATGTCGGCCATACCTGCGGCGGTATAGCCCGACTTAAGGAAGTGTTCCTTCGCCGCCCGGAGAATGGCGGTGCGTTTCTGGTCGCTGATCTTACGGCGATGCGTATCGAGTCCCAATTGCCGTTTCCCGCTGAGTCTTCTTTTCTAGTTGCCGTAAATCTTCAGATAGGCGTCGATGCAGGAATCAATCTTCGCGTCGAGATCGGCAGGTTTTTCGAAGCGGGAGGAAAAGAGCGCCGGCCAGACAACGAATTCCTTGACCATGCCACCGAGATGCAGCGCGCCGTCATGTGTGTTGTGAGACTTGAGATCACCGCGTTCCACGAGAACGTCCAGGGTAGTCCTAAGCTGTTCGTAGCGCGCCAGGACGCCGTCATTGTAGACGGCATTGGCGAGATGGGGTGCGGTCGGAACTTCAGCGATGACGACGCGAAGAAGCTCGTTCATCCGGTGATCGAATTGCTGCTCGACATAGGCGTCTGCAAAGCGCCTGAGGACTTCGCGCACACCCACACCCTGGCCCTTGATGTCGGTTGGCATAAGATTGTTTATCGTTGTGCAGGCATCCTCGACGATCGCTGCAAAAAGTGCGTCCTTCGAGGCGAAATGCTTGTAGAGAGTTGCGGTCGAGACGTCCGCATCCCGTGCGATATCGGCCATGGCCGCGCGGCTGTAGCCGCCGTTCAGGAAGTTTTCGCGCGCTGCCTTTAGGATTGCGGCCCGTTTGGTCTCGCTTACCGATCTTCTGTAGCTTGCCAATCCCAAAATGCAGCCGCCTCCAAGTTGACCAATGCCGCTCAACTACCTGCGCAATATTCAATACGTCGAATATTCGGCGGGTGGTCAAGCGCAATCCGGAAAACGGCCATCTTGCCTTTGTGTCCATATTTCCGTCTTCTTGACCTTACGCATACGGACAAAAATTGGATCATCAGAATTGTTGAGAGAGGCTTGCATTTGCAACAGGGCTCGCGAAGAGGACATAACGCAGCGGCCCTCTTTCCCTTGCATCGAAGGGATAGCAGGTGACGAGGGCAATGCCGTCGCCCTGGCGCGGATCGATGCCGGACCGGCCCGCATCGACAATTCTGGATTCGGAAATCTTGTACTCGTGTCTAGTTCCGTCGGACGTTGTCAGGATGACGACATCGTCATCTTTGAGTTCACGGAGAATTGAAAAATGCGTATCGCGGTGTGCCGCGATGACTGTCGTGCCCAGCCTGCCGGGCAGCGGCGTTGCGGCCAGATGGCCGGGGCCGAAGGCGAGGGCTTCGCCGCTCGCATTTGAGAGCACAATCTGACTCACGCCGTGCGAGGGGAATTCGAGTTTCGCCACCGGCCAGGCATCCGCCCATGACCAGGCCTTGTGCGGCTGGCCGTCGCGCAAGGTGCGTTCCCATGCGCGGTCGAGCAGCAGCTGCGCGAGTTCCGCCTTCCCCTTGATGTAGAGACCGTGGCCCAGTTGCCAGCTGCCAAAGGCGGCACAAAGGAAAATCGCGGCGGCCCAGAGCAGGGCCGCCGCATTGCGTTTCGGAAGGGCGCTCATTGCCGGTGCCTTGCCCAGGCCGTCGAGACCCAGAGGCGCTGCAGCCAGCGGAATGCGGCAAGCAGGGCCGCAAGCATGAGCAGGAAAGTGCCGGACTGGATCAGCGAGGGGGCGCCGGTTGCCGTTTGCGGCAGGGCGATGCCGGCCGTCGCTTCGGCTGCCGGGGGCGGTGCGGCGGCCATCGCAAGCTGCGCACCCGCAGGCATTCTGCTGGCATGCCTGGCAGCGGTCGCCTGTTGCGGCCCGAAGACCTTTTCGTAATTCCAGCCTTCGGGCAGGTTCACCGGCAGGTCGCGCTGTGTAAGCGGGGTGCCTTCGGGCCGCGCGGGGGTAACGTCGATGGCGACAAGGCTCGTGCGGCGGCTTACGAGATGGTGGTCGAGCGCGACCTGCAGGATCTCGCCGTCATTCATCTCCCAGTTGCCTGCGATCTGGGCGTCGGCCTCGAGCTGTTCGATCTTGCGGCGTGCCCAGAGTTTGCCGATGCCGGGGCGCATTTCGCCCGCATCCACGGCCATGCTCACTGCCCAGGGCTTGCCCGCCACATCACCGTTGAGGGTGAGCGTGCCTCTGGCTTGCGCCATGCGGGCGGAGAGGACGATGGGTTCGCCCTTGTAGAGATCGGGCACGGGGTTCGGCCAGCTCTCTGTGCGGCGGCCATCGGGCCAGGAGGCGGTGATGTTTGTCATCACCGGGCTTTCGAGCTTTTCAAACAGCTTGGTCATGCGCTCCTTCACCTGCGTTTCCGAGCCGATATGGGTGTAGGTGCCGCGGCCCGCTTCGGCGGCGCGGGTCATGAAGTAGCTGTTCGGCGCGGAGCCGATGCCGACCGTGAAGACGCGGGAGCGGCCGAGATTTGACGTGATCTCGGAGAAGAGTTCACGTTCGTTCGAGATGGCGCCATCGGTCAGGAAGACGACCTGGCGGACGCGGGAACCGTCCCGGACATTCCTGTCGCGGAGCGCTGCTTTCAGGGCGGGCAGCATTTCCGTGCCGCCGCGCGCCTCGAGGGCTTTCACGAATTTCCTCGCCATGTCGAGATTTTCGCCATGAGCGGGAACGGCGGCGGGGAACAGCACATCCATGGTGTGGTCGAAGCGGATCACGTTGAACGTGTCGCCAGGCTTCAGCCGGTCGAGGGCAAAGAGCAGGCTTTCCTTCGCTTGCACCATCGACGGGCCGGACATGGAGCCCGAATTGTCGATGACGAAGATCGCCTCGCGCGGGCGGGCCTCCGGCTGCACCTCGCCGGAAGGCGGTGTCAGCATGACGAGGAGATAGTCCTCATTGCCGATCCGCTCGCGGAAAAGGGCGGCGGATGGTGCGCGCGTCTCTGCCGGCTGCCAGACGAGTTCGAAGTCCTTGTCGGCGGGCGTGACGTCTTCGGCGAGCTTCAGGGCGGCCTTGTACTTGCCGTCGCGCGTGAGAGCGATCTTGTGGTGCGGGCTCGCCACATCGCCAAGCGGAAAGCCCGCATCGAGCGTGACGGCAAGGCTCACGGGATTGATCTTGCCTTCATCGGGGTGAAGCACCGGCGGCTGTTCGAGGCCGTCCGAAGGATCGCGAGGCTGGATATGGCCCCAGCCGCCTTCGCCGGGCGCAAAGTCCACAAGCTGCGGTTCGGCGGGTTGCGGCACGTAGCGCGGCGCGACCACCATCGGGAAGCGCAGCGAGAATTTCTCGCCATCGCGTCGCACCGTCTGCTGATACTCGATCTGGATAACGATCGTCTCATGTGGACCGATATTCGCCACGGAATTGATGAAGGCATTGGGGCGCTGCTGCTCGATGAGGCTCGCGCGCTGGCCGCTGTCGCGGGCTTCCTCATAGGCGCGGCGGGCTTCCGCCTTTTCCTTGATCTGGCCCTCGATCACGCGATCGCCGATGACCATTTTCAGCGTGTCGACGGCGGAATTTTCCGGCAGCGGGAAAACATATTTGCCCTCCACCCAGCCATCGCCCGGATTGATGAAGTGCTGGGTGACGCGGGTCCGTGCGATCGGGCCCGTCACATCGATCTTCACATCGGTGGCAAGGAGCGGCGCCGGGACATAAAGGCCGGGCTCGGTGGAATTGAACAGCAGCGCGCCGCTTTCCGGGCCGTTCAGCGCGACCAGGCCGCGCGTATCGGCCTGCGCATGGCGCGCAAGGCTCGCAACGATGAGCAAGGCAAGGCAGACAAAAGCAGAAAACAAGGCAAGCGAATGGGACCAGCCGCGCGGACGAGCCGCTGTGGCCGGACGGACCGGTGAATAGGACATGGCAATTCTCCCCGCGTTTTGGCGCGCCCAAGACTGACCCTCCTCAGGCGGACAAATTGTCGCGGGGAAATGGGGCGCAACGGGTCACGAAAGGCGACAGGACCGGACCCATTTCAAGGCCATTTTGTGTCACGCCGGCTCACACGGGAATTTCGGGAGGATTCTCCGCCTACGGACGCCAGCTCATCGGCACATGCAGTGGCTGATTCTGCACGCGCGCCAGCCAGGCGTTCACGGCGTTGTAGGGCGCGAGGTCGAAAGCGCCTTCATGCGCGACATGCGTATAGGCATAGAGCGCGATGTCGGCGATGGAATAGGCGCCGCCTGCGAACCATTCATGCGATGAGAGGTGACGATCCATCACGGCGAGCGCGTCATGGCCGCGGCGGTGCCATTCGGGAAACATTGCCGCCTTTTCCTCGCGGCCGCCCGGCTTGATCGAATGCCAGAAGCGGGCGACGGCAATATAGGGTTCGTGGCTATATTGCTCGAAGAACATCCATTGCAGGGCCTGAGCGCGGGCAAAGCCATTGTCCGGCAGAAGTGCTGTGCCCTCGGCGAGCCAGAAGAGGATCGCGTTCGATTCCGGCAGGCTGCGTCCGTCCCCGAGTTCCAGCGTCGGGACGCGGCCATTCGGATTGCGCTTCAGGAAATCCTCGGTCCGGCTCTCGCCTTTCAGGATGTCCACATCCACGAGTTCGAGGGGCTGGCCCAGCTGATGCGCGGCGAGGCGTACCTTGTAGCAATTGCCGCTGTCCTGCATCTGGTAGAGGCGCATATCGATCCTTTCACGGCCAGGTGGGGCAGCGGTTTGCACGCAGCACCTCGGCAAGCTCCCTTGTACCGCGCTTCAGAGCCGGTTCGGGGATGGAGGCATAGCCCATATAAAGGCCCGGAGGCCCTTCTTCCAGCCGGTAGAGCGAGAGCGGGCTCACATGAAGGCCGGCCTGCGAAGCGGCGGCGGCAAGCATGGTATCGTTTGCGCCATCGGGCAGGAAGGCCGACAGCTGAAGCCCGCCTTCGCCCGGCGCCGGACGGAGCCAGGGCGCGAGGCTGCCCTCGATCTCGGCCAGCAGGCAGGCGCGGCGCTCCGCATAGATCGCGCGCATCCGGCGGATATGGGCGCCGTAGTGGCCATCGGCCATGAAATCCGCGAGCGCCGCCTGAACCGCCGCAGGCGGTACATGGCCGGAGATGCGAATGGCCGCGGCAAAAGCGTCGACCAGGGCTTCCGGCACGATCAGATAGCCGAGCTTGATGGCGGGAAAGAGCGTCTTTGCGAAGGTGCCCATATAGATGACGGTATCCGCCTTATTGAGTCCCTGAAGCGAGGCGATGGGGCGGCCCTGATAGCGGTATTCGCTGTCGTAGTCGTCTTCGAGGATGAAAGCGCCGCATTGCCGCGCATGGTCGAGCAGGGCGAGGCGGCGGGGAAGCGACAGCGTCGCGCCGAGCGGGAACTGGTGCGACGGCGTGACATAGATGAGGCGCGGCGCGGCATGGCGGGCAATGCCCGCTGCCACATCGAGGCCCTCCGCATCGACAGGCACCGGAATGAGATTTGCTCCCGCGCCCGCCAGCGCGCCGCGCGCGCCAAGATAGCCGGGATCTTCCAGCCAGACCGGATCGCCCGGATCGAGCAGCATCCGAGCGGCGAGATCGAGTGCGCCCTGCGCGCCCACCGTCACGATCACCTGATCCTTCGTGCAGGTGACGCCGCGCGCCGCGCCCGCATAGGCCGCGATCGCCTCGCGCAGCGTTTCGACGCCGGTTCCCGTCTCATAACCGAAAAGGGCGGTCCGCGTGTCGCGCGAATGGCGGGCAAGAAGGCGGCTCCAGAGCATGGCCGGAAATTCGTCAATGGCAGGCAGACCGTGCTGGAACGGCTTACCGATGCCGCGTGCATAGCCGGGCGTCAGGCGCCGCGTGGCCGAGAGGGCCTGGCCGCGCTTCGAAAGCTGGCGGCTGTTGGCGTTGGCAGGCTTCGGCTTCACGCTTTGTGCCTGGCGGTCGAGCTGCAGCAGGCTGTCGGGCAGCGTTGCGGCGACAACCGTGCCAGCGCCCACTTGTCCTTCGAGATAGCCCTCCGCCGTCAACTGGTCGTAGGCGGCAAGCACCGTGTTGCGGCCGACGCCGAGTTCTGTGGCGAGGAGGCGCGAGGAGGGGAGCCGCGCGCCGGGGCCGAGGCGGCCTTCAAGGATCGCCTCGCGCAGCGCGTCATAGAGCTGGCGGTAGAGGGGCGAGGCGGCATCCGCGTCGAGTGCGATGGTGCCGAGCGGCAGGGGCGTGGCG
Source organism: Parvibaculum sp. (assembly GCF_046297875.1). GTDB lineage: Bacteria > Pseudomonadota > Alphaproteobacteria > Parvibaculales > Parvibaculaceae > Parvibaculum. Next base: position 1,824,101 of record NZ_JBKBHD010000001.1, read on the forward strand.
GGCATGGGCAAGTCCTCAATTCAATATGGCTCTATCATATTTCCATGAATGGACCTTCTGGTAGGGCCAATCTGGGCAAATAGTCCGGGCCGCACAGACCGGAGAACGCCGCCCATGCTCGAAATGAAACCAGCCTGCGAGAAATGCGACGCACCGACGCCCAAGGACGGCGCGGCCGAAATCTGCAGCTTCGAATGCACCTTCTGTCCGCCTTGCGCCGGGGCGATGGACCATCGCTGCCCGAATTGCGGAGGCGAGCTTCTGGCCCGGCCGAAGCGGACGATCGACATCTAGGAATGCCATCATGAGCGACTACCCCACATCGAAGCCCTATCGCGTAAAGCAGGTCGCGAAGCGCGCGGCCTATGACCGCGAGACGGTTCACGCCATTCTCGACGCGGGCTATCTCGCGCATATCGGTTTCGCGACCGAGGCGGGGCCCGTCGCGTTGCCCATGTTCTATGTGCGGGACGGGGAGAGCGTGCTGTTCCACGGCTCGCGCAAGGCGCGTTTCATGCGTGTGCTCGCGGCAGGCGCGCCGATGTGTTTCACGGTTACGCATGTGGACGGGCTTGTCCTGGCGCGCTCGGCCTTTCACCACTCCATGAACTATCGCTCAGTGATGGCGCATGGGAGTGCCGAGGCACTATCCGGCGCCGAAAAGGACCGCGCCATGGCGCTGTTCACGGCGCGGGTGCGGGAAGGCCGTCCGGGCGGCGAGCGGCCCGCCAACAAGCAGGAAGCGAAGGCGACGGAAGTGCTGCGCCTGCCGCTCATCGAGGTAGCGGCAAAGGTCCGGACGGGCGGCCCCATCGACGATGCGGAAGACATGGACCTTCCCGTCTGGGCGGGCGTCGTTCCGATGCAGATGACATTCGGCGAGCCGGTGCGCGACATCGCGGCGGTTCCGGCGGAGTGATGAACATGCACAGCATCGTGATCGGCGTGATCTTCGTCCTGACCGGGCTTCTGAACGCTTACCCGGCCATCGGCATGTTCGGGCCGCGGCAGCTTCGCGGGCTTTACGGGCTCGATTTTTCGGAACCGAATCTCCTCACCCTGATGCAGCACCGGGCGGTAATGCTGGGGCTGATCGGGCTTTTCCTGATCGCCGCCGCCTTCCGCCGGGAGCTGCAGCCCGCCGCTTTCGTGCTCGGCTTTGCCAGCATGCTCTCCTTCGTGGTCTTTGCCCGGCTGCAGGGCGACCCGAACCCCCTCATCGCCCGGGTGGCAGTGGCTGATATTGCCGGGTCGGCGCTGCTTTTCGTTGCGCTCGTGCTTTATTGGCTGCGGGCCTGAGGAAATCGGCGCCGGGGCCGGGGAAGCCTGTTGCGCGGGCAAACGGGCGGGCTTAGGTTGCGCCCGTTCATTCAATCGCCCAACCCCGGAGATGTCACATGGGCTTTATTTCGGACGCGCTCAACCGCATTCAGCCGTCGGCCACGATTGCCGCCACGCAGAAAGCGCGCGACCTGAAAGCCCTGGGCCGCGACGTGATTTCGCTTGCGGCCGGCGAGCCCGACTTCGACACGCCCGACAACATCAAGGAAGCGGCCATCAAGGCGATCCGCGAGGGCAAGACGAAGTATACCGCCGTCGACGGAATCCCGGAGCTGAAGGCAGCGATCTGCGCCAAGTTCAAGCGCGAGAACGGGCTCGACTATCAGCCGAACCAGGCCTTCGTGGCGCCGGGCGGCAAGCCGATCATCTTCAATGCCATGATTGCGACGATCAATCCGGGCGACGAGGTGCTCATTCCCGCGCCCTACTGGGTGTCCTATCCCGACATTGTGGAGCTTGCTGGCGGCACGCCGGTCGCACTCGAAACCAAGCTTGAGGACGGATTCAAGCTGCAGCCCGAAGTGCTCGACAAGGCGATCACGAAGAAGACCAAGTGGTTCATCTTCAACTCGCCCTCGAACCCTTCCGGTGCGGCCTATACGGCTGCCGAACTGAAGAAGCTCACCGATGTGCTGATGAAGCACAGCCATGTCTGGATCCTGTCGGACGACATGTATGAGCACCTCACCTATGACGGCTTCAAGTTTGCCACGCCGGCGGAGGTGGAGCCAGGTCTCTACGAACGCACGCTCACCATGAACGGCGTCTCGAAGGCCTATGCCATGACCGGCTGGCGTATCGGCTATTGCGCGGGCCCGGCGCCGCTCATCCAGGCGATGACTAAAGTGCAGAGCCAGTCGACGTCCAACCCGACCTCGATCAGCCAGTGGGCTGCCGTCGAGGCGCTGAACGGGCCGCAGGATTTCATTGCGGAGCGGGCGGCGGCCTTCAAGGAACGGCGCGACCTCGTCGTCTCCATGCTCAACCAGGCGAAGGGGCTGAAATGCCCGACGCCGGAAGGCGCCTTCTATGTCTATCCGTCCTGCGAGGGCTGTATCGGCAAGAAGACGACGACGGGCAAGGTTATCGAAACGGACGAGGATTTCGCGCTCGCGCTGCTTGAGGCGGAAGGCATTTCGGTGGTGCATGGTGCGGCCTTCGGCCTCTCGCCCTTCTTCCGCATCTCCTATGCGACGTCCACGGAAGAACTCACCGACGCCTGCGAACGCATCCAGCGCTTCTGCGCTAGCCTGCTCTGAAGCACGGCGCTTCCAAATGAAAAGGCCCCGCAATGCGGGGCCTTTTTGTTGGGGTGGATCTTGCCCCGTCATGTGGTCAATATGGACCGGATTTTGAGGGGGAAGCATGTTCGACAATCTAAGAGCCCGCGGTTTCCAGATCGAATTTCATTCCCATGCCTGGGCCATTCTGTCGGTGGACTTCCCGGAGGCGATGAAAGAATTGAGCGTGGCGCTGCAAGGCCTCACTATTCCCATTGACGAGATCATTCGATCGGGCGGCGGCGAAGCCAAGGGTACACAGCGGCTGCGCAGGACGCTGAGTGAGCTTGGCTGGAAGAAGGCCAATTTCGAGATCAGGAAGACAATCAACAAAGTAGAGCGGGAGTCGATCAGCCATGAGATCGATCATGTTCGCTACTTTCCGGATGGTAAGGCGGTGGCGTTGGAGATTGAGTGGAACAACAAGGATCCGTTCTTCGACCGCGATCTGGAGAACTTCAAACGGCTGCACGCCGAAGGCGCAATATCTGTCGGTGCGATTGTGACGCGCGGTGCATCGCTTCAGGACAGAATGAAGGAATTTGTTGCTCGATATGCGGGCCTCAATCGAGTGGAGTCATTTGAGGATCTGAGACGGCTCGGTCTCAACCCTACCAACAGGCAGGAAGAGTCGGTTCTGCGCCGCGTCGACCGCGATAAGAACCCGGTGACATTCCGGGATGCCTGGGCCGATCAATTTGTTTCGGACAAATTCGGTGCAGCCACCACACATTGGCGCAAGCTTGAAGATCGCGTCCATCGCGGCGTTGGAAATCCGTGTCCGCTTTTGCTGATCGGATTGCCGGATACGATCGTTGCGTTCGACTAGATCGTGTGCGGCATTCAATCTGCAGCGATACGGTGCGCCTGCGAGTGGTGCGCATAGGTTTTCCACGTCGGTGCATAATCATCCGCTGCTTGATTACCCCATAGTGCCCAGTTGGGGCGCGTCCCTCTGGCAAAAAGCTCCAGATAGGGTCCGTGGGAACAGGACTCGATCAGGTCGTATTGTTCGTCGGGTTTGCGGCTGTGTTCGCGTTTGCGGGTTGCCATATAGTTGACCTGACGGCGCCCGGCTTCGCGTGTCCTTGCGTTCTTTCCGCGCACGCCGAAGAGCAGCAGTTCGGTCACATTGCGGAAGTAGAATCCGACGCCACGGCCATCGCTGCCGCCATCTTTCCGAATCTTGTGCCAGACGATGTTCGATTTGTAGTTGAAGCCCCACGCGGCCATCACGGCGAGACCATCCGGAAGCAGCGCGTTCGGCACCCAGAGATAGAGATGGGCGGTCGGTGCGGCGATGTCAGACACAGGCAGCAAAGAAATTTCGGGGACCGTCAGGGTGCCATAGCGGCTAAGGCGCTTGTGTTCCGGCGCGACCTTTCCTGTGCGGTTCTGAAACTGCCACGGCGGGTCGGCGAGAATGGTTGCGAACTTCTGATCGCCAACGAATGTCAGCAGATCTTCTCCTGCGGACGCCATCAATGTGCCTTTCCAGAAGTTCTTATTTTGTACCGGATATCAACATAGATGTGGGATGACGTAAAGCGCCATCCCACACCTTGTTGTGGATAAAGATCATACCTGATAGCCGAGCGCCGTCAGGTGCTGGCGAAGCGCGGAGATGCGTGTCTGGTCCGAGGGGTGGGTGGACATGAATTCGGGCGGCGGCGCCCCGCCGCTGCGCTGCGCCGACATGTTCTGCCAGAAGCGGAGCGACTGGCGCGGATCGTAGCCCGACTTGTGCATATAGGTGACGCCGAGCCGGTCGGCCTCCAACTCATGGGTGCGGGAATAGGGCAGCAGGATACCGAACTGCACGCCCGCGCCGAGAATGGCCGCGATCTGGCTTGCACCGCTCACATCACCCGATTGCAGGCCGATTTGGGCTGCCTGCATCGCCGTGCCGGCGGCTACCTGCTGGCTGTAGCGCTCGGCCGAATGGCGCGCGGCAACATGCGCAATTTCGTGGCCGAGCACGGTGGCGAGCTGGTCGTCATTTTCCATGCGCTTGAAAATGCCTTCATAGAAGCCGACCTTGCCGCCCGGCAGCACGAAGGCATTGGCCTCATTGCCCTGAAAGACGGTGTACTCCCAGGGCTGGTTCTGCAGCCCTGCCGCCTGCACCAGTTTCGGTCCGACCGTATTCAGCCTGCGATTTAATGTCTGGTTCGTGGAAACTTTTTTCTGCTGGCGGATTTGATTCCATGCGGAGGCGGAAAGCTGCGTCATCTGCGCCTCGGAAACGAGCAGCAACTGCTGCCGGCCGAGCTGCTGGTTCTGTACGCATCCGCCAAGCGCGACGATATAGCCCGCTGCAAGGCCCTTCACGAGCTGACGCCGGTTCATTTCGATGGGCTTGCTATCGAGAAATTCGATGAGAGTGGTCATCCCGGTCTCCACTTGGCTGAGGGCACGAGTGCCAGTCTAGGACAGCAATGCGGCAACGGTAAGTGCGGCGGTTCGGGGCTGCATGCAAGCTATTAGAATAATTCTAATTTATCTTGCATTTTGTTGATTATGGGCTATATATTGTCTCGAACCTAAAAAGGAGGTGTACCGTGAAAGTCGATACAGGCATCGCAGCGAATGACAGGAATGAAATTGCCGAAGGGCTCGCGCGTGTGCTCGCAGACACGTACACGCTGTATCTGAAGACCCACAATTACCACTGGAACGTAACCGGACCGCAGTTCCGCTCGCTGCATCTCATGTTCGAGGAGCAGTATCGCGAGCTCTGGGCCGCGACGGACCTGATTGCGGAGCGCATCCGCGCACTTGGCCAGTTCGCGCCGGGCACCTATGCCGAATATGGCAAGCTGACCTCCATCCAGGAGGACAACAGCGTGCCGAGTGCCGAGCAGATGGTGAAGAATCTCGTGAAAGGCCATGAGCAGGTCGTGAAGACCGCGCGCGATCTCTTCAAGGTTGCGTCCGGCGCCGCTGACGAGGTGACGGCGGACCTCATGGTCCAGCGCATGGATGCGAGCGAGAAGACGGCATGGATGCTCCGCAGCTCGGTGGAATGATCCGGTAACCTGCTGTCACAAGATTTGAAGATGAAAGCGCCATGTCCGCGGCTATAAGCGGGCATGGCGTTTTCCTTTTCCCCCTCCCTCATTATATTCGACTGCGACGGCGTGCTGGTCGACACCGAGCCGGTGGCGAACCGGCTGCTGGCGCCCGCGATGTCATTCATGAGCTGAAGACGCGCGGGCGTCCCTATTGCGTGGCATCGTCCGGCAAGTTCGAGAAGATGCGTTTCACGCTCGGCATGACGGGGCTCTTGCCGCTGGTGGAGGATGTTCTGTTCAGCGCGGAAGAAGTGCGCGCCGGCAAGCCCGCGCCCGACCTCTTCCTCCATGCGGCATCGCGTATGGGGCATGAGCCGTCCCGCTGCCCCGTGATCGAGGACAGTGTGCCCGGTGTGCAGGCGGCGGTGGCGGCGGGAATGCCGGTCATCGGCTATGCAGGCGATCCGCTGACCGATGCGGCGGCTCTCGAAAACGAAGGCGCCCATGTCATTTCGGAGATGGGCGCCCTGATCGATCTTCTGGAGCTTGGCTAGCTGCGGCTGAAGCCTTCGCCGGTCATCAGCCAATGGGCGCATTGCTCGCCGAGCTTCTCACGCGCCAGCGCCTCGTAGTGGGCGCTTTCCTCCGCACTCAGAATGTCGCGCCAGCGGCCATTCGTACCCTTGTTGATGAAGGTCGTGGCGCCGCCATCCCATAGCGCGCCGCCAAGGGGTGCGCTCTTGTCGGCATGGGATTTCATGTAGTCGAATGTGCAATGTTCGACGATCGCGGGGAAGCGCGCCTCGTCGATCCCGATTTCGAGAAAGGCGGCAAGGCGGCGGATTTCGCCTGCAAGGTCGCGCTTCATGTTCTCGAAATGCATGAAGTGGATATTCGGCAGATGCCGGATCGCCCACCAGCTCGAAACATTTTCCCAGAAGGGCCAGAAGGGATAGCCGTCGCGCGCGATCCATTCGTTGAAATAGCTGCGCACGTCTGTCGTGACGCGCTCCATCTTGGGGCCAACGAGCCCCGGCGTTTCGTTCAGGGCTTCGTAGAAGGCATCGTTCGCATTGACGTGGTGATTGTACATCGACCAGAGTACGTCGCGCCCGTCGCGGCCGATATAGATGTAGTGGGCCTTGGGCGAATAGACGAGCGCGTCGACCGGCAGATGCGTTTTCATGAAGCGGCGATGCGTCTGCGCTTCCAGTGCCTCGAGTTTCACTTCCGCAGGCGGCACGCGCAGGTCGAGCCAGGGCGAAAGCTCATTCACCGGCACGTCCTCGGCGCCGTTGAAGATCAGCTGACCGGCAATCTGCTGCGTCCAGGTCGTGCCGGCCTTGCCATAGGTCGAGATCACGATGTCACCATCCCGGAACCTGAACCGGTTCCAGACGGTCGACTCGAAATGATTGCTGTGCAGCTCGCGCGTCTTTTGCGGCCAGACACTGTCAGGTGTCGTCATGTTCCCTGCGCCCCCATGCCCCCGTGAACGGAGGGGAGGTTAGCGCCTGCATGGGCGGGGGAGAAGCGCAAAAGAAAACCGCCCGGAGAGCATCCGGGCGGTTTGTCTCAAATTCCAAGGGAAAGTGCGGTGGCGTTTACTCCGCCGCTTCGGCGTGCGCCTCTTGTGCGGCGAGCCAGCGTTCGGCTTCGAGCGCGGCCTGGCAGCCCATGCCCGCCGCCGTGACGGCCTGACGATAGACATCGTCAGTCACGTCGCCTGCCGCAAAGACGCCGGGGATGTTGGTACGCGGCGTGCCGGGCGCGGTTTTCAGGTAGCCGCCCTCCTTCATGTCGAGCTGACCGATGAAAAGCTCCGTCGCGGGTGCATGGCCGATGGCAACGAAAACGCCATGCGCGGGAATCTCGCGCGTCTCGCCGGTCTTGAGGTTCTTCACCTTCGCGCCGGTGACGCTGCGCGGATCGTCCGTGCCCACGATTTCCTCGACCGTCGAATCCCAGATCACCTCGATCTTCGGATTCTTGAAGAGGCGCTCCTGCATGATCTTTTCGGCGCGGAAGCTGTCGCGGCGGTGGATCACCGTCACCTTGGAGGCGAAGTTCGTGAGGAACAATGCTTCCTCGACGGCGGTATTGCCGCCGCCGATCAGCAGCACTTCCTTGCCGCGATAGAAGAAGCCGTCGCAGGTGGCGCAGGCCGAAACGCCGAAGCCCTGGAAATGCTGTTCGGAAGGAAGGCCGAGCCACTTCGCCTGTGCGCCTGTCGCGATGATGAGCGCGTCGGCGGTGTAAAGCGTGCCGCTGTCGCCCTTTAGTTCGAAGGGACGCTTCTTCAGATCGGCGGAGACGATCGTGTCGGCCACCATCTCGGTGCCCATGTGGCGCGCCTGCGCTTCCATCTGCTCCATCAGCCAGGGGCCCTGAATGGCCTCGGCGAAGCCCGGATAATTCTCGACATCGGTGGTGATGGTGAGCTGGCCGCCGGGCTGGATGCCCTGGATGAGAACGGGCTCGAGCATGGCGCGCGCAGCATAGATCGCCGCCGTATAGCCGGCCGCGCCGGCGCCGATGATGAGGACTTTTGCATGCTTGCTGTCGGACATGGTGCTTCTTTGCGTTTGGCCCGCAACGGGCGGAACGGGAAGGGCAGGAAGGCGGGCCCGCCGGTCAACCCACTATATAGGGACCGGCGGGCGCCGCCAAAAGGCTCAGAGCGCCTCGGCGTGGGCGCCGAGATACTTCGCGACGCCGGCGGCGTCGGCCTTCATGCCTTCCTCGCCCTTCTGCCAGCCGGCCGGGCAGACTTCGCCATGCTCTTCATGGAACTGCAGCGCATCCACCATGCGCAGCGCCTCGTCGGCATTGCGGCCGAGCGGAAGGTCGTTCACGAGCTGATGGCGGACGACGCCGTCGCGGTCGATCAGGAAGGTGCCGCGCAGCGCCACGCCGTCCTTCTCGATCAGCACGTCATAGTCGCGCGCGATCTGCTTCGTCATGTCGGCCACCATCGGGAACTTCACCGGGCCGAGGCCGCCATCCCTCGGCGCCGTGTTGCGCCAGGCGGCATGGGTGAACTGGCTGTCGACCGAGACGGCGACGACCTTCACATTCATCGCCTCGAATTTCGGCACGCGGTTCGAATAGGCGAGGATTTCCGACGGGCAGACGAAGGTGAAGTCGAGCGGGTAGAAGAAGACAAGGCCGTAGGCGCCGTTGAGATAGGCGCGGAGGTTGAAATCCTCGACGATATCGCCATCCGGCATGACGGCGGCGGCGGTGAAATCGGGAGCCTGTTTGCCAACGAGAACGGCCATGAAAATACTCCTTTGAAACGGGTGAGAAAGCCGGGAAGGGAGAATTCGGCTTTCCCGCTAACTAGACCCGTTCTAAGGAACATTCAAGGTTTTTTGCTGCACTGCGACAATAAAACACGGCGGATTTCTGCGGGAAAATCAGGCGGTGGGAGGATTGGCGGCACGGGGAGTGGGATGAATCTCGTAACCGTAACGGCAAAGCACTCCCGCGGTCTAGCGGGCTTCTTCGGGCTCAAAAGAAAGAAGCTCGCCGGGTTGACAGGCGAGAACGGAGCAGATTGCTGCCAAAGTCTGAAAGCGCATACCTTTCACCTTGCCGGTTCGTAAAAGCGACAGGTTGGCTTCCGTAATACCGACCTCGCGCGCGAGATCGCGAGCAGTGACACGACGCTCGACGAGCATGCGGTCGAGATGGATGGCAATGGTGCCGTGACGGGTGGTCGTATCATCTCGTTCCTTGGGCATGGCGACTCCTCAAACGAACTGGCGCTGTTCATCTTCGATCTTCCGCGCTTCTTCCATTACCCAAGAGACTACAATCAGCGCGAATCCGAGCAAAAGAAGGCCGACATTTACTGTGCCGATGGAAATCGTCACGAAGCGCTCCCCCGGCGGATTACCGAAAGTCACCAGCGGCGTCACCATCGCGCCGTAGAGGGTTTGCGCAATACATCCGAATAAAGCCGCGAAACCGAGGTGGCGGAAACTTGCTACTGTCACGGGCGAGAAATAGTTACCGTCGGCATAGGAACGGAAGAGACTCGCCAGTGCGAGCAGTCCCCAGATCATCGCCGATGCGGGAATCATGCCGATGACAAACCCGCCTGCGCGAACGGGGAGAGTCAGATTGTCCTGTCCGACTTTGCCAATGACTTCCGCGGGAAGCCAGTCAGAAGTAGGAGTGACCATAATCCAGAAGCTGGCATTGCCAGCCACCACCAGAAGGGTGCATGCAAGGCAAATGCAGCGCAGCCAGAGACTGGTCACGCGGATACGGTGATGCGCTGCCTCTATATCGAGGGCAAGTGAGGAAGTCTTTGGCATGATGGGGCTCCAGTGATGTGACACCGGAACTCTACACAAAAATTATCGTAAAACAATAATTATTTATTGTTTAACAATAATTTCAAAACCCGAACATATGGTCCAGGCAGAAGCTCTTGTCGCCGTTGACGAGGCCGTGGAAGCCGAAGAGGCGGCAGGTTGTGTCGCGGATGATGACATAGCCCGCGCCGCCCATGCGTTCGCGGTCTTCCATGCTGAACATTTCCGACAGGCGCCAGTGGAAGGAGCCGCCGCAGGCGATTTCCACCTTCGTTTCGGCGATGGGCTGGCCTTCCGCATTATGCAGGATGAGAAGCGTCGAGCTTTTCGGGTGCCATTCCGTCGAGGCCGGATAGATCAGGTGGCAGAGCGTATCCATCGCGCCGTCTTCGAGCGCGGGCCCCGCGATGCGCAGGAAGAGGCGCGTCGTCAGCCCCGGCGGCTTGTTGGTATAGCTCTGCGGCTCGTCCTTGTAGATCACCGCCGTGTTGTAGATATGCGCGCCGAAAATCGTCTCGGCGCGGTGGCCGCTCGATTTCTGCTCGAAGCGGCCAAGCGCGTGGAGCCAGCCATTCGCCTCGCCGCCATTGCGGAAGTCGTAGAGAAATTCGACATGGCCATAGCCTGAAGGAAGCTTCAGCGCCTCTTCCTTCATCCATTTCTCGATATCGACCTCCACGCTTTCGCGGCGCGGAATGCGGCCGAGATATTTGGTGGCGACCACGGTGCCGTTCGCGTCGATCATTTCGGCGCGCAGCGGCATTTCATGTTCGTCGCGCGCCATCGGCGTCGGCAGCATCACGGTTTCGAACTTGTCGCGCGGCAGGATGGGCAGCGGCATGATGTAGCCCTTGCCCATATGTTTTTCGAGGTTCGGAATTTCCGGGTTCGGCTTCAGGTCGGTGCGCTCGACATTCGCATGGGCGAGGCGGCGCTGGCCGTTGCCGCGGATCACCTCGTAGCGCGGACGCACGAAATAGCGGCCTGCGACGATCTCGATCTGGTCCGGCCATTTCGCATCCGGCAGCAGGCTTTCCACGGGGATGCCGCGCGTGCCGAAGGGCGGGATCTCATCCTCGTACCAGGCGACGTCCTGCGCGCCCATGATGTTGAGGCCGACGGTGCGCGGCGGAATGGGCATCGGGTGCGAGTTCTGCACGAAGAGCGTCACGCGCTCATCCGCGTCGCCTGCCGGCATACCGGCATAGTAGTCCGCCGGCCAGGCATTGGCATCATGGCTGCAGGACAGCGCGAGCCCGTTCTCGCCATACATGTCGAGCGCATATTTCACCACGTCATGGCCCTTGATGCGCACGGCATGGATGAAAAGCGAGCCGGTGAAATCGTCGAGGCCGAAGCGGTTGCGCACTTCCGCGCTGTCGATGATGAAGGGCGCACCGGGCGCGGGCATGGTCTCGCGCCATTCGGCGAGCTGGTTTCCCTTCTCGTCGAAGAGGCAGAGCCAGAGTTCCGGCTTGTCGGCGCCGTGCAGGCCCCAGTAATTCGCGCTGGCGACGCGCGTGTGGATGCCGTCATGGCCGTTCGCACCCTTCCTTTCGCGCATCAGCGCGAAATTGGTCGCGAAGTTCATCGGGTCGAGATAGTTCGCCTTGTTGGTCAGCATGTCGTCGGGCAGGCGGATGTCGTCGAGCGTCGCCACGCGCGCGCCTTCCGGAAACACATGCTGGATCGAGGGGAGCGTCTTGCCCGCATCGAAGGTGAGGACGAGAACCGCCTTCGCACCCGATGCCTTCATCGCGCTGACGGGCTTTGCCTCATGGCCGAGAAAGGCGGAGCCGAGGTCTTCGATGCGTTGCACGAAGTAACCGGCGATGTCGAGGCGGGCGAGATTGTAATAGGCGTGGAAGTTGCCGATCGTGCCGGAAGGATCGTAGACCGCGACGGGGCCGGCCTTTGCCAGATCGGCGATCAGCGCCTCGCCCTTCGGCGCGGTCAGCGGATGGCCGAGCGCCTTGAAAAGCGTCGCGCCGCCTGCATTGTTGCCGGGGCGCCAGCCATGCGAAAGATCGGCATTCTTGAAGGTCTCGATCTGCAGCGTCATCAAACTTTCCCGGCGGTCGTGTACTCGAAAACTCAGTAGGTGCCTTCGGCTTCTCGCGTGGCGCGGGAGCCGAAGGGGTTGAGCTTCTTCAGCGTTGACGTGAAGCGGTGGCGGCGCTGTTCATGCACCACCACCTCCTCATCCGTCACCCAGTTCATCTGGATGGCGCGGCGCTGACCCTCGAAAGGCTCATGCCCGTGCCAGGAATTGTCGGAGCGGCGGAAGACGAGCAGCGTGCCGCCATTGGGCGAGACTTCCTCCACCGCGTCATTGAGGTCCGTGCCCGAGCGCAGGATGCGCAGCCGCCCGCCGCCCGCTTCCCACTCTTGATTGAGATAGAGCAGCACCGTGATGATCTTCGATTTGGTGTCGGTGTGGATCTTGCCGTTGTTGCGCGCGCAGAAGCCGCGAATGGTGAACATGGTCGGGCGGTCGGAGAGGTCGAGGCCGAACTTCTCCTCGATCGCCTCGCGGAACTCCGGCCCGTTCATCTCGTCGAGCAGTTGCTGGAAGCTGCCATGAATGTCGAGCTCGCTCGGCGGGATGGAGCCCGTCGAGTCGATATTCGGGAAATCGGAGATCACGCTGTCGAGCGCCTTGCCGGTCACGAAGGCCGGCACCACGAAATAGTCGTAGGGGTCGGTCTTCAGCGGCGTGGCGCGCAATGCTTCGATGTCGATCAGGCTCATGATGGCTCTGCCTTGTCCTTGCCCGGCGGGGCTTCCGTTTCGTGCCGCGATGATGTGGAGCTTATAGCGGCAATCGCAACCGCCCAAATGTCGCGGGAACGAATTGCCGCACCCTGATTAACCTTGCTCCATTAACCCCTGGTTTCTTGCGCCTTTAAACCTGCAATATGGGCCTTGAGGCGCGTAGCGATGGCGGCGGCGATCTCGTCTGTCGCATTTAAGGGATGCGAGGCCCAGCTTTCAAGCGCGCCGCGGAAGGGGCGGGCGCCGCCGCTTTCATACATGGCATCGAGAAAGCGCCGGAATTTTGGCGATCCGCCCTCTAGTTCGATCACATGGACGGGCTTTCCGGTGAAGGCCGCTTCGCCCACCATGTTCACCGAATCGCAGGTCACGATGACGGCATCGGCGAGCCCGAGAAATCCGAAATAGGGGTTTGCGCCCGTCCCGTCCCAGACGATGGCCGGCAGGCCCTTCAGCGCCTCGGCGATGATCTGCGTCTGCCGCTCGCCGGTGCGGCGGGACGGCGTCACCATCAGTCCTGCGCCCTTCCCCGCAATGGCGGCAAGCTCTCGCCCGAGTTTTGCGGTGACCTCCTCGCTCAGTTGATAGACGGCATTTGTGCCGCCGATCAGCACGGCGACGCGCGGATGCGGCAGGTGCGCCACCTGCGGCGCAAAGAGCGCGGCTTCTTCCGCGAGGCGTTTCTGCGTCAGACGGTGCGGCGAAACGGGCGTCGACAGCACATTGGGGCCCGTAAGCCGGTCATGCGCGGGCGCCCAGACGAAATCGAAATTCGCAGGGCTGACGCGCGGGTCCTGCAGGATCACCGTGAAGGTGCGCCCGCCCGATTTCTTCCGGATCATCCGCGCATAGGGGATCGACTGGCGGCCGGAAGCGATCAGCACATCCGGCCAGGGCGGGGCGATGCCTTCTTGCGGCTGCGCCGGGCCGTGAGGCGCCAACCATTTGAAGGGCGGAGTGGGGGCGACGCGCTTCACCTCGGGCGCGAGGCCCAGTGCCTCGGCCACGCCGATCACCTGCGTCTCGAAGCCCGCCATGCCATTGGTCAGCACCCAGCAGGTGAGATTGGCGGGGATTTCGGTCATATTCGTGCGCTATCCGGTAATATTATTGCTGAAACGCGGCGCTCAAGAGAGTAAGTAAAACAGCGGGAACCACAAGTCACCTGCCGAGGGCCCCATGAAGCGGGCAAAGCTCGATCATATCGATCTGCGGATACTTGCCGAGCTGCAGGCGGACGGGCGCATCACCAATGTCGATCTGGCCTCGCGGGTGGGCATTTCCGCGCCGCCATGCCTGCGCCGCGTGCGCGCGCTCGAAACGGCGGGCTTCATCAAGGGCTATCACGCCGATATCGACGGCCGCGCGCTCGGTTTCGAGGTGACGGTGTTCGCGATGGTCGGGCTCCACAGCCAGGCGGAAGCCGATCTCAAGGCCTTCGAGGCGGAAGTGGCCACATGGCCGCTTGTGCGCGAGTGCCACATGCTCAACGGCGAAATCGACTTCATATTGAAGTGCGTCGCGCCGGACCTTTCCACCTTCCAGAGTTTCCTCACCGAGAAGCTCACGCCCGCGCCCAATGTCGCAAGCGTGCGCACCTCGCTCACCATCCGCCGCTCGAAGCACGAGCCCGGCGTGCCGGTGGAGATGCTGGAAGAGGAGTGAGGATGGAAGTTGACGGTTCAACTCAATTATAGATTTGCGAGGAGACAAATTTGAGCGTTGATCCTCACGAATGGGCAAAAGAGGTGTTTCGCGATCACGCGCGTAGAGCGGAAGCGATGGAGGCATCATCCATTGAATCTGCGAATTTGGCCTTGCGAGCGCTGCTTCTGTTGAACGGCGGAGCCAGCGTTGCCTTGTTGGGGTTTCTCGCAAGCATCTTTTCGTCCAATCACAGTTCTGAAAATCAAATAGAGATGCTGATCCCCTTTATCGGTGCGCTCGGCAAATTCGCTTGGGGGGCTGGGCTGGCGGTTCTTTCTGCGGCCCTCGCATATCTTACTAATTCGCTATATGCCCGCTGGCTCATCGGATACGACAGGCAATGGGATTGGCCTTATGTTGTGGAAACAAGCGCTGCGAAGCGAGAATGGCGCTTCGCAATGCTCCTGAACTGGCTGGCCGTTTTCGCAGGTGCCGGCTCGTTGGGTATGTTCATCTGGGGCTGTATTAAAGTAGGGGTCGCATACTAAAAGTCAGGTCACCAGTAAGCAAAAACCGCCGCTTGAAACACGAGCCCGGCGTGCCGGTGGAGATGCTGGAAGAGGAGTGAGGGTTTTTCACTCCAACCAACTACGCGTCATGGCCCGCTTCATGCTGGCCATCCACGTCTTTCTTTCTTGCTGACTCAGCCAAGACGTGGATGGCCCGGACAAGCCGGGCCATGACGTGTTTTTTTATGGTGTGAAGTGAAGTCGGCCCCCTACTTGAACCGAACCTTCAGGATTTCATAGCTCTTGCCGCCGCCAGGCGTCACGACTTCCACGCTGTCGCCGGCCGCCTTGCCGATCAGCGCGCGGGCGATGGGCGAGGTGATGGAGACGCGGCCCTTCTTCACATCGGCTTCCGTCTCGCCGACGATCTGATAGGTCACTTCCTCTTCCGTATCCTCGTCCACGAGATCGACGGTCGCGCCGAATTTCACCGTGTCGCCGGAAAGCTTCGACACGTCGATGATGTCGGCGCGGGAAATCTTGTCCTCGAGTTCCGCCACGCGGCTCTCATTGAGGCCCTGCTGCTCCTTCGCGGCGTGATATTCCGCGTTTTCGCTCAGATCGCCATGCGCACGGGCTTCCGCGATCGCCTTGATGATGCGCGGCCGCTCCACCGATTTCAGGAACCTGACCTCCTCTTCCAGGGCCTTGTAGCCTTCGGAAGTTATTGGAATCTTTTCCATTTCGCTCGACGATCTTTCTTCTCTTCCGGTTGATGAAAATCCCGCCCGGTTCCGTCCGGGGAACCCATGTGGCGGGACAACAAGCCGATTGTGAGTGAGTGAGGCGGCGCGCGTCAAATGGGATTTGAGGCACGCCGCCTTGCATTACCTAAGTATAGGACTGGAGGGAGGCAACTTCCAGTTGGCCCTTGCTCACGGCCTCGATGCCTTCCACGGCGGCGCGGGCGCCGGCGGCGGTCGTATAGTAAGGCACCTTCATCATCAGTGCGGCGCGGCGCAGCGACATCGAATCGGCCAGCGCCTGCGCGCCTTCCGTCGTGTTGAAGACGAGGGCGACCTCGCCATTCTTGATCGCGTCGACGATATGCGGACGGCCTTCCAGAACCTTGTTGATGGTGCCGACTTCGAGGCCCTGCTCCTCCAGATAGCGTTGTGTGCCGCCTGTCGCGATGAGCTTGAAGCCCATGTCGACCAGCTTTTTCGCAGGTGCCACCAGTTTCGCCTTGTCGCTGTCGCGCACCGACACGAAGACCGTGCCGGAAGTCGGCACCTTCGTGCCGCCGCCGAGCTGGCTCTTCGCGAAGGCGACGGCGAAGCTCTTGTCGAGGCCCATCACTTCGCCGGTCGAGCGCATTTCGGGCCCGAGCACCGTGTCGACGCCGGGAAAGCGCGCGAAGGGGAAGACGGCTTCCTTCACCGCGACGCGGCCATGCGCATCGGGCTTCAGGTTGAAGTCGGCGAGTTTCGCACCCGCCATCACCTTCGCCGCGATCTTCGCCACCGGCTCGCCGATCACTTTCGCCACGAAGGGAACGGTGCGCGAGGCGCGCGGGTTCACTTCCAGCACATAGATCGTGCCGTCCTGCACCGCATATTGAACATTCATCAGCCCGCCGACATTGAGCGCCAGCGCCATGTCGCGCGTCTGGCGTTCGATTTCGGCAATCGTTGCGGCCGGCAGCGAATAGGGCGGGAGCGAGCAGGCGCTGTCGCCGGAATGGACCCCCGCTTCCTCGATATGTTCCATGATACCGCAGATCACGACATCCTTGCCGTCGCAAAGCGCGTCCACGTCCACTTCGATCGCATCATGCAGATAGCCGTCGATCAGCACCGGGCTCTTGCCGGAGACGATCACGGCCTCGTTGATGTAGCGTTCGAGATGCGCCGTATCGCGCACGATTTCCATGCCGCGCCCGCCCAGCACGTATGAGGGGCGGATGACGACGGGATAGCCGATCTTTTCTGCAATCGCCTTCGCTTCGGCGGCGGAGCGCGCGATGCCGTTCGGCGGCTGCCTGAGATCGAGCTTTTCGAGCAGCGCCTTGAAGCGGTCGCGGTCTTCGGCAAGGTCGATGGCGTCGGGCGAGGTGCCGAGGATCGGCACATTCGCGCGTTCGAGATCGTTTGCGAGTTTCAGCGGCGTCTGGCCGCCGAACTGAACGATGACGCCCGCCAGCGTTCCCTTCGATCGTTCGACGTCGATCAGCTCCAGCACGTCTTCGGTGGTGAGTGGCTCGAAATAGAGGCGGTCCGATGTGTCGTAGTCGGTCGAGACCGTTTCCGGGTTGCAGTTCACCATGATGCTTTCGATGCCGATTTCATCGAGCGCGAAGGCGGCATGGCAGCAGCAATAGTCGAATTCGATGCCCTGGCCGATGCGGTTCGGCCCGCCGCCAAGAATGATCGCCTTCTTCGCGTCGGACGGCAGGGATTCGCAATCGGCGTGCCCCGCGAAATCCGTCTCATAGGTCGAATACATATAGGGCGTCAGGCTTTCGAACTCGGCGGCGCAAGTGTCGATCCGCTTGTAGACCGGGCGAACGCCCATTTCGCGCCGCGCCTTGCGCACGGCTTCTTCTTCCGAGCCTGCAAGCTCGGCCAGCCGCGCATCGGAAAAGCCCATAGCCTTCAGCGCGCGCATTTCGGCCTTCGTCTGCGGCAACCCGCTTTTCCGCACCGCTTCTTCCGCGTCCACGATTTCCTGAAGCTGTTCGATGAACCATGGATCGTAGGAGCAGGAGGCGCGGATCTGGTCATGCGGCACGCCGAGGCGGAGCGCCTGCGCAATCACCAGCAGGCGGTCGGGCGTCGGGCGGCCGAGCGCAGCGCGGATCGCATTCTTGTCGTCGCCTTCGCCCATTCCGGGCACGGTGACTTCGTTGAGGCCGGTGAGGCCCGTCTCCATCGAGCGGAGCGCCTTCTGCAAGCTCTCTTTAAACGTGCGGCCGATGGCCATGGCCTCGCCGACGGATTTCATCGCCGTGCCGAGCAGCTTTTCGGCGCCCGCGAATTTCTCGAAGGCAAAGCGCGGAATCTTGGTCACGACATAGTCGATGGTCGGCTCGAAGCTTGCGGGCGTGACCTTGGTGATGTCGTTCTGCAATTCGTCCAGCGTGTAGCCGACGGCGAGTTTCGCCGCGACCTTGGCAATCGGGAAGCCCGTCGCCTTGGAGGCAAGCGCGGAGGAGCGCGAGACGCGCGGGTTCATTTCGATGACGACGAGGCGTCCGTCCTTCGGGTTCACGGCGAACTGCACATTCGAGCCGCCGGTCTCCACGCCGATTTCGCGCAGCACGGCGATGCTCGCATTGCGCATCACCTGATATTCCTTGTCGGTGAGCGTCAGCGCCGGGGCAATGGTGATCGAGTCGCCGGTATGGACGCCCATCGGGTCCACATTCTCGATGGAGCAGATGATGATGCAGTTGTCCGCGCGGTCGCGGACCACTTCCATCTCGAATTCCTTCCAGCCGAGCACACTTTCTTCGACCAGCACCTCGTTCACGGGGCTCGCATCGAGGCCGCTTTCGATGATGTCGGCAAATTCCTGGCGGTTATAGGCGATGCCACCGCCTGTGCCGCCCATGGTGAAGGAGGGGCGGATGATGGCGGGAAGCCCCACAAATTCCAGCGCCTCCAGCGCCTCGTCCATATTGTGCGCAACGCGCGAGCGCGGGCTTTCGATGCCGATCCGGTCCATCGCGTCGCGGAAGAGCTGGCGGTCTTCGGCCATCTCGATTGCTTCGCGCTTCGCGCCGATCATCTCGACGCCGAATTTTTCGAGCACACCCATATCAGCGAGTGCGAGCGCGGTGTTGAGCGCGGTCTGACCGCCCATCGTCGGCAAGAGCGCGTCGGGCCGTTCCTTCTCGATGATCTTCGCGACGATGTCCGGCGTGATCGGCTCGATATAGGTCGCGTCCGCCAGCTCCGGGTCCGTCATGATCGTCGCCGGATTGGAGTTCACCAGGATGATGCGATAGCCCTCATCCTTCAGCGCCTTGCAAGCCTGCGTGCCCGAATAATCGAACTCGCAAGCCTGACCGATGATGATCGGCCCCGCGCCGATGATCATGATGCTTTTGATGTCTGTACGTTTGGGCATGACTATCGGTTACCGGCTGAAGAAGTAGAATGAAGGTTCAACTCCCTCTCCCCATCGGGGAGAGGGAAGGGGCCCGCCGAAGGCGGGAAGGGTGAGGGGGGCGGCAGGCTCCGCATACGCCATCACTTCCCCTCCTCGATCAGCTTCACGAAGCGGTCGAAGAGGTAGTGGCTGTCCTGCGGGCCGGGCGAGGCTTCCGGGTGGTACTGCACGGAGAAGACGGGGCGGCCCTTGAGCCTGATGCCGCAATTCGAGCCGTCGAAAAGCGAGACATGCGTCTCTTCCACCGTTTCGGGCAGGCTCTCGTGCGAGACCGCGAAGCCGTGGTTCATCGAGGTGATCTCGACCTTGCCGGTCGTATGGTCCTTCACGGGATGGTTCGCGCCGTGATGGCCCTGATGCATCTTTTCCGTCTTGGCGCCGAGCGCGAGCGCGAGCATCTGGTGGCCGAGGCAGATGCCGAAGACGGGCTTGCCGCTCTCGACGAGCTTGCGGATTTCCGGCACGGCATATTGGCCCGTCGCCGCCGGGTCGCCAGGGCCGTTCGAGAGGAACACGCCATCGGGGTTCAGCGCGAGAATGTCTTCGGCCTTCGTCTCGGCCGGCACCACCGTCACTTCGCAGCCCGCGCTCACAAGGCAGCGAAGGATGTTGCGCTTTATGCCGTAGTCGATGGCGACGACGCGGTGCTTCAGCGCCTTGCCCTCGGTGAAGCCCTTGTCCCATGCCCATGTCGCTTCGCGCCATGAATAGGACTGGCCGCAGGTCACGTCCTTCACGAGGTCCATGCCGACAAGGCCCGGCCAGCCGCGCGCCTTTTCAAGCAGCTTGGGAATATCGAAATTGCCGGCAGGGTCATGCGCGATGAGCCCGTCCACATAGCCCTTTTCGCGGATGCGCCGCGTCAGCGCGCGCGTGTCGATGCCGGAAAGGCCGATGATGCCGCGCGCCTTCAGCCATTGGTCGAGATGCTGCGCGGCGCGGTAGTTCGAGGGGTTCGTGATATCGGCGCGGATCACCATGCCGCGTACGCCGGAGGCGGAGGCGAGGTTCGAGGTTTCGATATCCTCGTCGTTGGTGCCGACATTGCCGATATGGGGGAAGGTGAAGGTGATGATCTGTCCGGCATAGGAGGGGTCTGTCAGGATTTCCTGATAGCCGGTGATCGCCGTGTTGAAGCAGACCTCGCCCACCGCTTCGCCGATGGCGCCGACACCGCGCCCTGAAAGTACCGTGCCATCCTTGAGAACCAGGAGGGCAGTCGGTTTTTCGGTCGCGGTCATGGAGCTTGCTTCTCTTGGTTTGGGCGTCTGGTTCGCGGTGTCGGGCGGCGCTGCGCTCATGCCGACTCCTCCCCGGAACGCTGCGGGCTTTCTGCCTCGCGCCGTTCCGTGGCGGCTTTCGTCGTCACATCCATAGCGGCAACTCCAGGGGAGGAACCGGACCGTAAGGAACCGGCGCGGTGCGGCATGCGCCCGCGCGCGGAAAGACCCGGTTTCCCGTTGAATTTGGCGGACACTAAGGGATAGGCCGGATTCCGTCAAGCAGGCTTGCGATCAAAATAACCCAATAAAATCATATGCTTGGTGCAAGCGCGGCATTGCGTTCCGAGATTGCAAGGGCAAGTGCTTTGGTTTAGCGTGGCGCCGATTCCGGGAGCGCGAGAGTGTGAGCAAGCCGCGCTCCCTTTTCATTGGAGGTGGGCCATGAGCCAAAGCCTGCGCGAAAGCATCAAGCAAGGACTGGTCGAGGCGACGAAATCGCAGGACAAGCGCCGCATGGCGACGCTCCGGCTGATCCAGGCCGCCCTCAAGGACCGCGACATTGCAGGCCGCACCGAAGGCCGCGATGCGGGCGTGAGCGATGCCGAAATCCTCGATGTCCTCTCCAAGATGGTGAAGCAGCGCCGCGAATCGGCCGGCATCTATGAGGAAGCCGGGCGCTTGGAACTGGCCCAGCAGGAAAAGGAAGAAATCGAGATCATCGAGAGCTTCCTGCCGAAGCAGCTGTCCGACGCAGAGACATCCGCCGCCGTCGAAGCCGTCATCAAGGAGACAGGCGCCGCCAGCATCAAGGATATGGGCCGGGTGATGGGCGAACTAAAAACGCGCCATGCCGGCCAGATGGATTTCGGCAAGGCCGGCGCGATCGTGAAAGAGAAGCTGGCGTAAGGCCCGACTCGCTTCGCCAGGGGACGGGTGGCAGAATGTCCGGCCATCACGTCACCGGAGCGGCTTTACCCCCATGTCCTTCCCCAAAGGCTTTCTCGACGAATTGAAGGGGCGCATCCGCGTCTCGGATGTCGTTGGCCGGAAGGTGAAGCTCCGGCGGCAGGGCAGGGAGTTCATCGGCCTCTCGCCTTTCACCAACGAGAAAAGCCCGAGCTTCACGGTGAATGACGACAAGCAGTTCTATCACTGCTTCTCGTCGGGCGAGCATGGCGACGTCATCAGGTTTCTCGAAAAGACCGAGAACCTCTCCTTCATCGAGGCGGTGGAGCGGCTCGCCGCCGAGGCCGGCATGGAGATGCCGGAGCGCGATCCCCATGCCGCCGAGCGCGACAAGGAAGCCGCGACACTTATAGATGTGATGGAGATGGCGGCGGGTTTCTTCCGCCAGAAACTTGCCGAAGGCGTGGGCGCGGAAGCGCGGGCCTATCTCGACCGGCGCGGCCTCAAGGGCAAGACCATCGACGATTTCGGCATCGGCTATGCGCCGGGCGACGACCGGGCGGACCGGGCCTCGCTCCTCAAATTCCTGAAATCGAAGAATGTAACCATCGATCAGATGATCGAGGCGGGGCTTGTCATCGGCGGGCCGGACATCGCCGAGCCTTACGACCGTTTCCGCAACCGCGTGATGTTTCCGATTGCCGATGCGCGCGGCCGCGTCATCGCCTTTGGCGGGCGGGCGCTCGCCAGCGATGCCAAGGCGAAATACCTCAATTCGCCCGAGACGCCGCTCTTTCATAAAGGCCGCCAGCTCTACAATCTTCACCGCGCGCGCAAGCCCGCGCATGACGAAGGCACGGTGATTGCCGTCGAAGGCTATATGGATGTGGTGGGGCTTGCGCAGGGCGGCATCTTCCACGCCGTCGCCCCGCTCGGCACGGCGCTCACCGAAGACCAGATTCAGCTTCTCTGGCGCATGGCGCCCGAGCCCATTCTCTGTTTCGACGGCGACAAGGCGGGGCTTCGCGCCGCTTACCGCGCTGTCGAGCGCGTGCTGCCGATGCTGAAGCCCGGCCATTCGCTCCGCTTCGCGCTGCTGCCGGAGGGGAAAGACCCGGACGATCTCGTGCGCGAGGAAGGCGGCGAGGCGATGCGCGAGATACTGGCGAAAGCGAGGCCGCTCTCCGACATGCTGTGGGAGAAGGAAATCTCGACCGGTTCATGGGACACGCCGGAGCGCCGCGCGAAGCTCGAGGCCGATCTCGAGGCGGCCGTTGCTGCGATCGGCGATCCGAAGGTCCGCTCGCATTACGCCGAGGCGCTGCGCGAGCGGGTGCGCAAGTTCTTCGGCGGTGCGCCGCGGCAGGGCGGGAGCTTCCGTCAGGGCGGTTTCAGGGGCGGCTTCGGCGGCCAGCGGCCGGGCAGGGGCAATTTTCGAGAGCGCGGCGGCTTCGGGCGGGGCGAGGCTTTCATGCCGCCTGTCACGCCGGAACTGCGCCGCTCGGCGCTGGCGAGCGGTGCCGCGGGAGAGGGCGGACGGGAGGGACTATTGCTCCTCACGCTGCTTAACCACCCGGAACTCCTTGAGAATTACGCAGAGGATATCTCGCGAATCGAGATAAGAACCCCGGCGCTTGACAGATTACGCAATGAAATCATAGATATAGCGGCCCTCCATGCGCCTCTTGAAAGGGAGGCGCTGAAGGGCCACTTGCTGAGCAGGAATCTGGTGGATATCGCCCAGCGGCTGGAGGCCGGTTCAGCCTTCGGGAGCGACCGGTTTGCATGGCCCGATGCGGCGCCGGACGAGGCGGAAGCGGGCTTCCTCCACACGCTTGCGAGGCACCGGCGCGTCATCGTGCTGGAAACGGAATTGAAGGCCGCCGAGCGCGCGCTCGCGGAAGAGATGACGGAAGAGAATTTCGCCCGTCTGCAGGCCATTCATGCGCAGCTTGAGCGCGCTGAACCGGCGGACGGGCTTTAGTCTGGGCAGCAGACCAGGCGGTATCGGATTTTAACGGGGATCGGTCAGCAGCGGGATTTCGAGGGCAGAGCGGCTTCGGGCGATTGCGGGAATTTGTTCCGCGAAGGGGACGCCGGAAGCAAAGGCTGAAAGCACATGGAACGATTGGACGCAGGCATTCGGGAGAGCCCCGCATGTCGCTCCGGTCTTTTACCGCTTTCGGCTAAAGGCTCTGGTTCTTGCCGCCCCTATGACCTATCTGGATCGAGAAATGGGGCTTTCCGGCCCGTGGGTTCCCTCGATGGGAGCGGCCGGATGCCCGTCATGTCGGAGAAAGTGTGAATGGCGAGCAAGACGGCGGAACAGGAAGCTCCGGAAGCAGCCCCCGAGGCATCGCAGGACAGCCCGCTCCTCGATATGTCGGATGCGGCGGTCAAGAAGATGATCAAGGCCGCCAAGGCGCGCGGCTTCGTCACCTATGACGAGCTGAACAAGGTTCTGCCCTCCGAGGAGTTCTCGTCCGAGCAGATCGAGGACACGCTGTCGATGCTCTCCGAAATGGGCATCAATGTCGTCGAGAACGACGAAGCCGACGAGCAGGGCGAAGGCGGCGGCGACGCATCCGACGACGAGGAAGAAGAAGAGACGACGGGCAAGGCCGTCGCGACCACGACCACCACAACGACGGCGCTCGACCGCACGGACGATCCCGTGCGCATGTATCTGCGCGAGATGGGCTCGGTCGAGCTTCTGTCGCGCGAGGGCGAAATCGCCATCGCCAAGCGCATCGAGGCCGGCCGCGAAACCATGATTGCCGGGCTCTGCGAAAGCCCGCTCACCTTTCAGGCCATCATCATCTGGCGCGACGAATTGAACGAAGGGAAGATTCTCCTTCGCGACATCATCGACCTCGACGCGACCTATGCCGGTCCCGACGCGAAGAAGATCGACCATTCGGAGGCCGCCCTTGCGGGCGAGGCGCCGCCGCGCATCGAACCGGAAGAAGAAGAGGTCGATGAAGACGGCGAGGACGAAAACAACATGTCGCTCGCCGCGATGGAAGCGGAACTGAAGCCGAAGGTTCTCGAAACCTTCGACAAGATCGCCGGTGACTACAAGAAACTCCGCAAGCTGCAGGACCAGAAGGTCGAACTCGCTCTCAAGGGCGAGGAGATGCCGTCCGCGCAGGACAAGAAATATCAGAAGCTCACCTCCGATCTCATCGACGAGGTGAAGAGCCTTTCGCTCAACAACAACCGTATTGAGTCGCTCGTCGAGCAGCTCTACGCGATCAACAAGCGGCTGATGGGCCTCGAAGGCCGCCTGCTGCGCCTCGCCGAAAGCCACGGCGTGCCGCGCGAGGAATTCCTCAAGCAGTATTTCGGCAACGAGCTCGATCCGAACTGGATTCGCCGCGTCAGCCGCCTCAAGGGCAAGGGCTGGGTGAGCTTCACGAAGGATGAGCGCGACCAGGTGAAGGATCTGCGCAACGATATCCAGACGCTGGCCTCCGAAACCGGCCTCGACATCCAGGAATATCGCCGCATCGTCGCCATGGTGCAGAAGGGCGAGCGCGAGGCGCGCATTGCCAAGAAGGAAATGGTGGAGGCGAACCTCCGCCTCGTCATCTCCATCGCGAAGAAATACACGAACCGCGGGCTGCAGTTCCTCGATCTCATTCAGGAAGGCAATATCGGCCTCATGAAGGCGGTCGACAAGTTCGAATACCGCCGCGGCTACAAGTTCAGCACTTACGCGACTTGGTGGATCCGGCAGGCGATCACGCGATCGATCGCCGACCAGGCGCGCACCATTCGTATTCCTGTGCACATGATCGAGACGATCAACAAGCTCGTTCGCACCTCGCGCCAGATGCTGCACGAGATCGGCCGCGAGCCGACGCCGGAAGAGCTCGCCGAAAAGCTCGGCATGCCGCTCGAAAAGGTGCGCAAGGTTCTGAAGATCGCGAAGGAGCCGATCTCGCTCGAAACGCCGATCGGCGACGAGGAAGATTCGCATCTCGGCGACTTCATCGAGGACAAGAACGCGATCCTGCCCATCGACGCGGCGATCCAGTCGAACCTGCGCGAGACGACCACGCGCGTGCTCGCCTCGCTCACGCCGCGCGAGGAGCGCGTGCTGCGCATGCGCTTCGGCATCGGCATGAACACGGACCATACGCTGGAAGAAGTCGGCCAGCAGTTCTCCGTCACGCGCGAACGCATCCGCCAGATCGAGGCCAAGGCGCTCAGGAAGCTGAAGCACCCGAGCCGCTCACGGAAGCTCCGCTCGTTCCTCGATAACTAGCCTGACTTGTCATTGCCGGGTCCTTCCTGATTTGAAGGAGGCCGGCAATCCAGAAGCCGCTTTGCGGCGTCGGGAAGACTCTCGGGGCCTCGCCCGCCGCACTGGATGCCCGGGTCAAGCCTGGGCATGACGGTTGGTTGATGAAGTTTGGGAGCCCGGATCGGAAAATCCGGGCTTTTGAATTCGAAGAAAAAACTTATCCCCGCCCCCTTGCGCGCCCCCATATTGGATGCACCCGTTCCGCATGAGGGCGTATCCGGAATGACCAGATGCGGGAGCGGGTGTCGCGGTATCGAGGTGCGGGGCGTTTGTCTCCGGCCGTAAAGCGGAAACGGACATGACGCCCGTGGAAGCCGGCATCGCGGCGCGCGGGGCGGAACGAGGCCGCTCCCTCACTACTACCGCACCTCAATGTGCGGCCGAGTTCCATGCGCCCCGCGCACCCTCTACTTTGGGCAAATCTTCGAAGGCGCCTGCCTTGCGGAGCCCGGCGGCGATTCAGGTTTTTTGTCTTGCCGCCGCTTTTTCCGCTTTTGCGGCCTTCTTTTCGGCCTTTGCGTCGGCTGCGTCCCTGGCCAGGCGCTGCGCCTTCAGCTTTTCAGTCTTGGTGGCGCGCAGCTCCGCCTCGCTATCCGCGATGGCGCGGGCGGCGACCGTCGTCTGGTCGGCCTTGCTGGCGCGGATCTGGGCGGGCGTCGTGTGATTGTTGAAAAGCGTTTTGCGGCGTGAAGACATGGGGCCGGCTCCTCGAGAGGGGCACCCGCGCTGTCATTCGCGAGGGCAGACATGAAA
Source organism: Parvibaculum sp. (assembly GCF_046297875.1). Classification (GTDB taxonomy): domain Bacteria; phylum Pseudomonadota; class Alphaproteobacteria; order Parvibaculales; family Parvibaculaceae; genus Parvibaculum. Next base: position 1,850,356 of record NZ_JBKBHD010000001.1, read on the forward strand.
AAAGGCCGGAATGACCCGGCCTTGTCCCAATCATTCCGATTGTCCGCCATTACATCCGTGGTCAGCCGCCGAAATGAATTACCGGCCCTTTGCGGGGCCCCGGCTGTGCCGGGCGGCTCGTCCTGCGGCGCTTGGCGCGCTGAAACAAGCCTCGATTGAATGGATATGGGGTGCCCGGCCGGGAATACAAGGGGCCTTGTCAGCAGCAGGCGCCGGAGGTCTCGCCGCCGGTTTCGGCGTAGGGCATGGCCGTGCCGCAGCCGGGGAAGATGCCGAAATGGCGCGAGAAATCGCCGATGAAGGTGAAGTGCGGCGCGAAGCGGCTTTCCTTCAGCATGCGGAATGTATTGCCGCAGACGGGGAAGGCGCGGCCTTTCTCGATCCGGTGGTGCCCGTCGAGCAGGAAGGCGTCTTCGGCATGCGCGATGCCGCCATTATAGATCACCGCCTGACCGTGATCCTCGCAGGCGGGTTCGAGCCCCTCGATGTTGAAAAGCCGGTAGGTGGCGGAGAAGAAGCGCGCGTCGCCCAGTTTCCGGCGGATCGCGGGTTCCACGATGTCCAGCGGCCGGCTCGTCACGAGGCGCGGATCGGCGAAGCCACAGGCTTTGGCGAGGTTCTGGAAATCGTTCCAGTAGAGCGCGCCGCCAAGGCATTCGCCGAGCAGCACAGGGTCGTCGCGGAGCGAGGCGTCGAGCCTGCGGTCGGCATAGACGTCGGCGAAATAGAATTCGCCGCCGGGTTTCAGCAGCGCCCGCGCGCCTTCCAGCACGGCGCGCTTGTCCGGCGAGAGGTTCACCACGCAGTTCGAGACGATGATGTCGAAGCTTGCGGGTTCAAGGCCCAGTTCGCCAAGCTGCTCGATATATCCCTCGCGGAATTCCACATTCGCATGTGTGTGTCCGAAGCGTTCCATGTGCCAGCCGATATGCGCCCGCGCCACGGCAAGCTGTTCCGGCGTCATGTCGACGCCCGTCACATGGCCCTTGGGGCCCACCAGCCTTGCCAGCGCATAGGCATCGCGCCCCGCGCCGCAGCCGAGGTCCAGCACGCGCATCCCTTCGAGCTTGTCGGGGATGACGAGGCCGCAGCCGTAATAGCGCGTCAGCACCTCGTCATGGATGAGCGAGAGCGCTTCCTTCACATGCTCGGGCATGGCGCCGGGGTCGCAACAGGCGTCCGTTTTCAGGTCGGCCGAGCCTTGCAGCGTCTGCCCGTAATATTCCTTCACGCTTTCGATGCTCATGCCACACTCCCTGTTGCCGGGAGAAGCTGCACGGGCGCAGGCTCACAGTCCATTCACAAGTGAGAGAGCGCGGCTCCCCCTCACCCTTCCGCCGTCTGCCGACGTCTCCCTCCTTCTCCCCTTGGGGAGAGGGAGGGGGCCCGCTGCCGCGCAGCGGCAGTGGGAAGGGTGAGGGGGCGCGGTGCCCGCTATCTCGCTTCCGGCACCGGATATTCAAGCTGCACCGCCACGAAATGCGCCGTGCCCGCGCCCAACGTCTCGCCGATCCAGGCGAGCATGTCCTCGCGCAGCGTGGCGGCATTCTCAATCCGCAACGAGCCTTCGCCATCATCGCCCGGCAGGCGGATCACATGAGTGCGCTTCGGCGCCTCGCCCGTGACATCGGGGAGAAGGGTGAGGCCGTGCCGCGCCGTCACTTCATCGCTGTCTCCGAAGAGCCGCGCATTGCTTTTCCAGCTTCGCGCCGCGAAGTCGAGCGGGAAGGCGAGGTCCACCTCGCTCACGCCTTCATGCGCCGCAATCAATATCTCCGCGCGCGGCCAGCCGAAGAGCAGGTTCTTCGCCGCTATCGCCATTTCGCGCATGCCGATATTGAAAGCCTCGCTGTCATGCGCCGCGCTCCATTCGTCCAGCCCGTGATGCGCGGCAATCTCTGCCGCGCGCTCGCGCCCGGCAATGCTCTCCGCCAGCATCAGCGACACGGGCAGCGAGGCGCTGACGCCCGACGACGAGATCGTGTTGCCGTCCTCGACATAGCGGATGTTCCGCAGCCATTCGACATTTGGATAGCGTTTCACACGGGCTTCATGTTCGTAGAAATGGCCGGTCGCGCGGCGGCCGTCGAGGAGCCCCGCTTCAGCGAGTGTGCTCGCGCCCTCGCAGATCGACACCATCAGCGCGCCCTTCGCCGCCTGTTCGCGGAGCCAGCGCGTCACGGCCTCGTCGCCCCGCTCGATCATGGCGGGAATGATGACGATGTCCGCGCCCTTGTCATGCGCCGCGTCGAAGCCCGCGAAATCCATATGCGGGCGAATGCGCCCCGCCGGCCAGAGCGCGACGCGCGCTGCCTCCGGCGCGACGGCCAGCACTTCCGCGCCCGCCTCCGCGAGAATGCCGTAAGGCACCAGGAAGTCCGTCACCTCGGTGCCCGCATTGAGCGCAACGACCGCCACCAGCACGCGCTCTCGGCCGTGGCTTGGCTCGATGCTTGCCGCCCGCGCCGCACCCATGACGAGCGACGCCGCCATCAGGCCGATGAGTAGCGCGATGCAGAAACGAAGGGCAGGGCGGCGGGTATCGTCCGAATAAGGCGCGCGCATGGGAGAGGCTCCGGTGCTGAGGCGGCAATGAGCCTCATGCTCGCGCGAGCGGCGTCAGGCGGAAAGGACAAGGAGGCGGCGTTTTCTGCCAAAGGCGCACATTTTTCGTAGCGGGCGGCAAATCAAAACTCGTCATGGCCCGCTTTATGCGGGCCATCCACGTCTTTCTTCCTTTCTGAGTCAGCCAAGACGTGGATGACCCGGACAAGCCGGGTCATGACGGATTTGGGTTTGGGGCGCAACAGGCGCTACCCCCTTGCCGCCTCGATCAGTACCCGGATGGCCCAGCGTTTCACCTCGCGGGCTTCCTTTTCGTCGAGTTGCAGCACATCCCTGAAGACGATCATGGCTTCCGTGCCGACGATCAGCGCCAGTGCCTTTTGAAGCCGGTCGAGCGAGGCGCGGTTGAACTCCGACTTCGCGGGCGCGAGCGCCGCCTCGATCATCGGGGTGCGGCGGTTCTGGCGGGCGGGGAGCGCGCTGTCGCCTTCGGCCACGCGGCGTTCCATGCTCTTTGCGAGCATGAGGCGGAGCGCGGTTTCGTTTTCGAGGATCATGTCGTGGAAGGCGGCGTCGACGCGCTCCATCCGCGCAACGGGGTCCTTTGTCGGCGCGCCCGCGAAGAGCGCCGTCTCGTCGGGCAAAGCAAGGTCGAGCGGCGCCTCGATCAGCAGCGCCTCGACATTCGGGAAATAGCGATAGGCCGTCGCGCGGGAGACGAGCGCCTCTTCCGCGATCTCCTCGAGGCTCGGGTTCCGCCCTTCCTTCAGCAGCCTTGCCGCCGCCTGCAGCAGGTCCTTCCTTGTGCGCCGCTTCTGATTGGCGCGCGCGTTTGCGCCGCTCATGCGGCTGCGTCTTCCACTTGCGGCAATTGCCGGATCACCGCTGCCAGATCGACCCAGACATTTTCGCGCAAGATATCCCCGCCCTCCGTGAACTCGATAACATGAAGCAGGCGGAATTCGAGCGGGCGTCCGCGCCCCTCGATGCCGAAGGGGCGGCCCGGTGCCGTTCCACGCCAGAGCGATTCATCGACCAGGAAATTGGCCCCGTGATAACGCCGCAGAGACTTCACCTCGCCTTCGGCGAGATCCGCGAAAAGCGTCTCGTAGAAGGGGCGGGCGGCCTCGCGGCCATGGGCAGGGCCTGTCGGCCAGCCGACTACGTCATGCTCCACATCGGGCGTCAGCGTGGAGAGCACGCCCTCCACATCGTCGTTCGCCTCGAAGGCGAAATGTTCGTCGATCTTCCGGTCCATCTCGGCGGCGGTGAGCGGCATGGGCGTTTCCTCAAAAGGGCATTGGCTGAGCGTGCGCCGGATTTAATGAGACAAACGTCGCATGTCAATATCAAAGTCGCATTACCGGGCAAGAAAAAGGGCGGCGTTCATGAAGAACGCCGCCTTGCCCTATCTGCCGGTCCTTGTCGTTCTGGGCCGCGGGGGCCAGTTCCCGGTCGAAGTCCCTTCGGCCGAATGCTGTTCGAGAGGTCAGTTGATGCGGATGACGAGGGTGACATTGGCCGAGACGGTCTGCTCGCCGGCCGCCATCGGCACCGGGGCGCCCTCGGCGCGCACGGCCATCATCATGTCCTTGGCGTAATAGGGCTGGGGCATGGAGGCGCCGCTTTCCGAGATAGAGAGGATCTCGCCGACGGCAACGCCGGCCGCGCCCGCATAGAGCTTCGCCTTGTCGAGCGCGTCCTTCACGGCCGCCTGGCGCGCCTCGTTCATCAAGGGCTTCGGATCGTCGATCGCGAAGCGGACGCCGGAAAGCTGGTTCGAGCCGAGCGAGACGACGCGGTCGAGAATGGCGCCGAGATTGTCGAGGTCGCGGACCTTCACGGTGAGCTGGTTCTGCACCGTGTAGCCGCCGATCTTCGGCGTGTGCGGGCGGTTGTCGTCGGGCCGCACCTGCTCATAGACCGGATAGACGGAGAAGTTCGAGGTCTGCATGTCCTTCTTGTCGATGCCCGCCTTTCCGAGCCCTTCGAAGACCTTTTCCATCGCCGCCGTGTTGGCGGCCAGCGCCTCTCCGGCGGTCTTGCCTTCGCTGACGACGCCCATATCGACATAGGCGATGTCGGGCGCGGCGGTCACTTCGCCTTCGCCGGTGATGGTAATGATGCGCGGCGCCTTTTCCGTCGCATGGGCGGCCGGGGCGAGCGCGAGGCTCGCGGCGACGGCGAGGGCGGAAAGCGAGAGGATGGAAAGCGGGCGGGCAGAGCGGGAGAGCGGCATATTATGCCTCCTTGAAAGAGATGGCCGTCAGATGGGAGCCTTATCGGCCTTGTGCGCTGAACCCGGCCTGAATGAATTGCCGCGAGCATCCGGCGGGATTGGGGCAAAATCGGGGCATATGGGCGGGTGCCTGTGGAATAAGGAAAACCCGTTCCGGGCCATTGCGAACCGGGACCGCAGGTGCATGGTGCCGGAGATCGTCAGTATTCGATCCGATCTCGCATCGGAACCGGAAATTCTTCGCCATTCGGCTTCATCGTCACCATATGAAGCAGACACATGTTTTTTGCTGCCGTGAATATGGGAGCGATTCAGCCGGAGCGCCCCTTGATCAGACTCAGGATCCATCACCAGACAAGCTATCGCTATCGCCAGCCGGTAGATCTCGGGCCGCACCGGATGATGCTCCGCCCGCGGGAAAACCGCGATCTCCAGTTGAATTCGATCGATATCTCCGTCACGCCGCCCGCCACAGTCAAATGGGCGCATGATGTTTTCGGAAACGCAGTGGCGACCGCAAACTTCTCGGCCAGGACGGATCACCTGCTCATCGACAGCATCGCAGAGCTCAAGCTCGATGCGGTTGCCTGGCCTGTCTTCGACATGGCCGCTTCCGCCATTTCGTTTCCCTTCCGCTACTCCGACGACGAATGGGCGGATCTCGGCGCGCTTGCGGTTCAGCAATATCCGGACCCGGACGGCCGCGTGCGGAGCTGGGCGCAGGGGTTCGTACGCAGCAACCCTACCGACACGCTCGCCATGCTCAAGGATCTGTCCGCAGGCGTATCGAGTGCGATTTCCTACCGGAGCCGGGAGGATGAAGGCACTCAATCGCCTGTCGAGACGCTTGATCTGGGTGTCGGTTCCTGCCGCGATTTCGCGGTTCTCTTCGCCGAAGCGGTGCGCAGCCTGGGCTTCGGCGCGCGGCTCGTATCCGGCTATCTCTACAATCCGGCACAGGACATTTTCGGCGACCGGACCGCAGGGTCGACCCATGCCTGGGCCGAGGTCTATCTGCCCGGCGCGGGCTGGATCACATTCGATCCCACCAGCCGAAGCATCGGTGGCGCCAATCTCATCCCGGTCGCCGTCGGGCGGAACATGTCACAGATCATCCCTGTTGCGGGTCATTTTGCCGGTCCGGCAAATGCTTTCCACGAGATGACCGTGAAAGTCACGGTGACGACATGACGGAAGTATCAGCAAATCGAACCATCCGGTTGTTCGTTCCGTCCCAAGGCGCATTGTCCGGCGCGCGAGCGCCGCGGACAAAACCACGAACAAGAGTTGATGGGAAAGGCTGTGCCGGCATTGCCCGGCTTCGATTGGGCAATGCCGGCATGTGTCTGGCTTGGACGAGCTCGTTCAGTTCTTGATTCTCGTTATCTTCGTGCCCTCGATGCTGATGCCTGCCATCAGGCCCTGCTGATTGAAAATGAAGGCGTATGCTGCGTCCTTCATCGTCGATGTCGAGAGGTTCTTGGCGGCGCCTTCATCCATGACGACGACCGTCGGGCCCACGCCGATTTCCCATCCCCTGGAACTGTCGAGATATTCCATGGCTTCGTCCGTCATCAGAAACACGGCATATGAATATGACTGTGCGCCGGCCTGCAGACCCCAGGAGCCTGTAAAGGAATTGAAGTATCCGTCGACCTTCGATCCCTTCTTCAGGACCCCTTCGCCATATGCGCCACCGAAGATCAGACCCGCTTTGACGACATTGGGGAAAACCAGCACGGCTTTCGCCCGTTTGGAAACCTGCAGCGCCACAGGATCATTCTTGTAGAGCAGTTCCAGCGCCTGCGCGGCGTCTCTCTCGAGGTCTTCCGTAGTCGCCGCGTTCGCGCGATTGAACATGGCGGCCGCGACAAGCGCGGTAATGGCAAAAATGCCTACCAGATAAAGGGTTCGACGGTTCATCATTGTGTTGTTCCTGCTGAATGAAGTATCCGAATTCCTGTTGCGACAGGCCGTTTGCATCTCCTGCTTCGCAGGCCGGTGGTTGTTGTTCCGCGTTTGCGGAAGGCCGAAACACCGGTTGGCATGCAAACACAAGACGTGGATGCAAGCCGCCGGGGGCGAGTCAACACGTCCCGTATTCCAGATTCCGACAGCTCGAGCCTAGCTGACGCGGCTGGCCGGCGGCAGGCTCGGATACTACGCATGGCGGCAGGCTCTAGTGGCGCATCAGGACGTTTCAAAATGACACCTTGTAGTGCGGTGGCGAATCCGGCATCGCGGCGATATGGAAAGCGTGATAGGATTCAACGGCGCTTCCCTCTTGGGAGCTGCCGAGGGAGAACAGAATATGCCAGGAAGCCGCTCGCCTCAGGCGAGAGCCGTCCGGCTGAGTCAATTGGAACGCGCCCCGCTCCTTGAAGCCGATCGTCTGGCATCTGACAATTTTCCAGTTGTCGGCATCGGTGCCTCGGCAGGCGGTTTAGAAGCATGCAAGAAACTTGTGGACGCGCTACCGGCCAATATCGGAATGGCATTTATTCTGGTCCAGCACCTGGATCCGAGCCATGAAAGCATGATGGCCGGCCTGCTGGCGGAACACACGACGATGAGTGTCCTGCCGGCCACTGACGGCATGCCGATCGAACGAGATCACTTCTATCTCATTCCGCCTGGAACCTATCTCTCTGTCAGGAAGGGCGTTCTGCACCTTTCGCAACCCGAGGCTCGCCACGGCGCGCGTTTGCCATTCGATTTTCTTCTGCACTCCCTTGCCGAGGATTGCGGCCAGCGCGCTGCTTGCGTGGTTCTTTCGGGCACGGGGGCGGATGGAAGTCTAGGCCTTAGAACCGTGAACCGGAAAGGCGGTCTGGTCATCGCGCAAGATCCCCGCGAGGCCGCTTATGACGGGATGCCGCGCAGCGCGATCGTAACAGGAGCGGTGGATCTTGTGCTTCCCCTGGCCGAAATTCCCGGCGCGCTCATCGAGTATGCGCGGCGGATAGCTCTTTTCCGCCATGAGCCAGACCCTGAGCAGATGGCGGTTCAGGGCAGATTGCCCGAGATCGTCGATCTTCTGCGCGCGAAGACGGCCCACAATTTCACGCTCTACAAGAGCGGCACATTGTGCAGGCGGATCGAGCGGCGGATGGAGCTGGCTGCGGTCAAGCCCGACGACATCGATCGCTATCTCGAAATCCTGCGAAACGATGACGCCGAACTCGACCTCCTTGCAAAGGACTTGCTTATCAACGTCACCAGCTTCTTTCGCGACCTCAAGGTGTTCGAGTTTCTGGCGGATACGGTCATACCCGATCTGGTCATTGGCCGTACATTCGATCGGCCGCTCCGCATCTGGATCGCAGGGTGCAGCACGGGCGAGGAAGTCTATTCGCTCGCCATGCTCTTTCAGGAGCAGATCGAAGTCGCAAGTCACGGAATCAAGCTGCAGATATTCGCCTCCGATGTCGACGAAGACGCCGTGGCGACTGCCCGCGAAGGACTTTACCCCGAGGCGATAGAAGACGATGTATCGCGTGAGCGCCTGGCGCGGTTCTTTACCAAGGAAGGCCAGAGCTACAGAATTCTGCCGGCGTTGCGCGCGGCGGTGGTTTTCGCGGTACAGGATGTGCTGACGGACCCGCCATTTTCGCGCCTCGACATGATCTCCTGCCGCAATCTTCTGATCTATCTCCGTCCCGAAGCGCAGGCGAGAGCCTTGTCGGTTTTCCGGTTTGCATTGAACGAAGGCGGCATTCTCGTGCTTGGAAGTTCGGAGACGATAGGCAATGACGACGGCCGCTTCCAGGTTGTCTCCAAGCAGGCGCGGATCTACCGGCAGGTGGGGCGTGCGAGTCCGGCGGAAATCGGTCAGTCGATCGGCGTCAGCGACAGCGTGAAATATTCCTCCCGGATCGGACCGGCTGTTACATTTTCTCACCACGCGATGCTCGCCGACCTTTGCCGGAAGCTGGTGATGGAGACCTATGCACCGGCGGCCGTACTGATCGACCGCAATCATGACTGCCTCTATTCGATTGGACCGACGGACCGTTATCTGCGTGTCGCGCCCGGGCTACCGACGCATGACCTACTCGCAATGGCGCGTAAGGACCTGCGTGTCAAACTTCGTTCCGCCATTCAGAAGGCGCAACAGGAGAATGCGCGAGTGTCGATTGCAGGCGGCACAACAGGCGAGGGACCGCCGGTATCGTTCAGGATAGAAGCACTGCCTGTGGTCAATGATGGCGAAGAGTTGGTGCTTGTTTGTTTTGTCGACGAGCCCAAATTGGAGCCAAGAGCAAATGCCATCGTCAGGCTCGAGGACATATCGCGCGTTGCAGAACTTGAGCAGGAACTCGAGTCCACGCGAAATGAACTTCAGGGAGCTATCCACGATCTTGAGCTGTCGAGCGAAGAGCAGAAGGCGATCAACGAAGAAGCGCTCTCCGTCAATGAGGAATATCAATCCACGAACGAGGAATTGCTGACATCCAAGGAAGAATTGCAGTCGCTCAACGAGGAGCTCACCGCCCTCAACGCCCAGCTGCAGGAATCTCTCGAGCGCCAGCGCACCACGTCCAACGATCTTCAGAACGTTCTCTATAGCACGGATGTCGCGACGCTGTTTCTCGACACTGCTCTCAACATTCGATTTTTCACACCGGCAGCGAGATCGCTGTTCAGTATTATTCCGGGTGATATAGGTCGGCCGCTTACGGACATTGCGTCATTGACAATGGATGGTGATCTGCCCGCCGATGCGCGCGCGGTGCTCAAGGATTTGATTCCGATCGGGCGCGAGATCGAGGGAAGAAACGGATTCTGGTTCATTCGCCGAATCCTTCCCTACCGCACGGATGACGACAGAGTTGAAGGCGTCGTTATCACCTTCACGGATATCACCGAACAAAAGCGAACGTCGGCGGCTCTGGATGCCGCAAGGCAGGAGGCGGACTTGGCCAATATTGCCAAGTCTCGGTTCCTAGCAGCCGCGAGCCACGACTTGCGGCAACCGCTTCAAACTCTCGCGCTGCTCCAGGGGCTGTTGTCAAAGATGGTCAGCGGCGAAGGCGAAAGGAGGCTGGTCGTCAGGCTGGAAGCGACCCTGGCGTCGATGTCTGGAATGCTGAACGCATTGCTCGATCTGAACCAGATCGAGGCCGGCACGTTTCACGCGGAAATTGCCGACGTGAAGATCGGCGATATTCTTTCGAGGCTGAATGATGAATTCGCTTACACCGCGCAAGCACAGGGCTTGCAATTCCAGGTTGTTCCGTGCGGTCTTTCAGTGCGCAGCGATCCACACTTTCTCGAGCAGATGATCCGCAACATTCTCTCGAACGCATTCAAATACACAGCATATGGAAAAGTCCTGCTTGGCTGCCGGCGCCGAGGGAACGCCCTCAGCATTCAGATTCACGACTCCGGCATGGGCATTCCGCTGGACGAACATGAAGCGATATTCGATGAGTATCATCAGATTGACAATTCGGCACGCGAGCGCAGTCGCGGCCTCGGCCTTGGTCTTTCCATTGTCAGGCAACTGGGAAAGCTTCTCGATCATCCCATCGGCGTCCGCTCGCAACCCGGCCGGGGTGCTTGCTTCTCTATCGACGTTCCGCTCGGTCCGCACCTCGCGGAGGCGACCACTCAGCTCCCAAGGCGCCGCCGGCACGGTAAGCCAGAGAACGACATTCGGCATTCGGGCACGGTTCTGATTGTTGAGGACGATCCGGAGGTGCGCGAATTGCTCGAGCTGTTGATCGGTAATGAAGGTCACCGTGTCATCGCATCAACAGACGGTGTCGCGGCGCTGGACATGGTGACACGCGACGCAATTCGACCTGATGTCGTTCTCGCCGATTATAATCTGCCGAATGGTATGGACGGGCTTGAGTTCGTTACAAAACTGCGGCAAAAACTGCAATCGCCTTTGCCGGTCATCATTCTGACCGGAGACATATCGGCGAGGTTGCTGCGGAACATTGCAGCCAACAATTGCATTCAACTCAACAAGCCGGTCAAGTCGAACGAACTCACGGATGCCATTCAGCGTCTTATCCCGGCCGCCGCCGTGCCAATGCCGGAACCCGAAGCGTCTTCCGCCGCGCTTGACGAAACCTCCGGCAATCCGATCATTTTCATCGTCGATGATGACAGTCAGATACGCCGGGCAATTCGCGACTTGCTCGAAGCGGATGGCTTTGCAGTTGAAGATTATGCTGACAGCGAGTCGTTCCTGAAGTCCTATCGGCCGGGCGGCGAAGCATGCCTTCTGATCGACGCGATGTTGCCCGGAATGGACGGCTTCGGGCTGCTGCAGCATCTGAGCGACAGAGGTCACAGCTTGCCTGCCGTGATGATTACGGGTAATGGCGATGTTTCAATGGCGGTTCGAGCGATGAAGGCTGGCGCCGTTGATTTTATCGAAAAGCCAATCGGTCACGGCGAGCTGCTTACTGGCATTCGACGCGCCCTGGATCAATCTCGCGACTGGACCAAGCTGTCCGCATGGCGGGAAAAGGCGGCGCGGAAGCTGGCGCTTCTCACGGAGCGCCAGCGTCAGATCATGGAACTCGTTCTTGCTGGGCAACCCAGCAAGAATATCGCGGCGGATCTCGGCATCAGTCAACGTACTGTTGAGGGCCATCGCGCCGCGATCATGAAAAAGACCGGATCCAAATCCCTTCCGGCGCTTGCGCGACTTGCGCTTGCTGCAGCTGGTAGCGCTGCCGATCGGCCATCGGGCGCGTGACGCTTGATGCCGGTCAGGCGCGCCAATGAGTATTTTCCGACTCTATGGCGCCTTGCCGTCTGCAGATACATTTCGCCCTGTCCCTTTTCATCCCCTTTTCAGGAGGACGTATATGGGCGTGGACATTGGCACAATTGTGCTCTTCGTCTTGTTGCTGCTGATGATCGCCGCGCTGCCGAAGTGGCCGCACAGTGCCAATTGGGGATACTACCCGAGCGGCGGACTGACTGCCGTCATGATTATCGTTCATGTGATAATACTGACGCAAAAATTCTGAACCGGCTGTCTGCGAACATTGTGATGCAAGGCGGAGCGATCTTTGTACACGTCACCCAGACGTGAATTCGCTCTCCAGCGCGTTCTGACTCTTCTCAACCCAAAGGCATTTCAATGACTACCATGTCGAGACTGACGATTTTTGCCTTGTTGCTTCTCTTCGGAGCGGTTTCGTTTCTGGGCGGCTGCAACACGGTTGCGGGTGCAGGCAGAGATATTTCCAATGCCGGTGACAGCATTGAAGAGAGCGCCGAAAGAAACAAGTGACCAACAAAGGTTGCGCGGGCTAGATCAAGGGAATATCCCGGCGATCGCGCGGGCCAAGCGTGGAAAATCCGAACCAGGACGATTTTCGACCGTTACAAGCCTGCGTCAATGCGGGCTTGTTCCTTTTTCGGCCAAACTGGAAATTCCGGGAGTGGGAAAAAAGGTGAGCCGCCGGTCTGGGGGGCTCGGGAGAGGGCGGACCGGCGGCTCGATGGCGGATGGGGTCCGCCATTTCTCGTTCGGCAACCGGGAAGAACCCGGCGTCCGGCCGTTTCGGATATATCGAGACCTTCTTGCGCGCTTCGGCAGACAGTCCAGACATACCGGTCAGGCAATATCTCTATTCATTCAGGTCAACGATATCGCTGGAAGCGCGATACCGTCAGGGTCGGAATCTACTCGGGGAGATCGTCAGACCGGGGAGGAATGCCGGATTTGCACCTCGCAACCCGTCATGCGGCATGTCAAATGCGGCCAGAAAGCACGAGAACCAGCAAAATAATAACGACAATACCCAGCCCGCCGCTCGGGTAGTAGCCCCAGTTGGCGCTGTGCGGCCAGGTCGGCAGTGTGCCCAGCAGGATCAGAATGAGGATAACCAACAGGATAGTGCTGAGCATTGAAAACTCCTCCGGGGACGGCGTATTTCGCCAGAAATGGCGGGCAGATCTGAAACTTGTTTGCAGGCGGGGAGGGGCCGGTGTTGCGAAATATCCGGCGACCCTCCCCAGGCAGTTCCGCAACTGCCCCGCTTTGTGGCGCTCCTTGGATTTATCGGGCGAGTTTAGCCAGCGAAGCGGGGTGGCATCAGGCTCGGAAACTACTTGTCCGGGCAGCATCGATATCCGCCTGGAGGCGCTGACGAAGTCGGCCGCGGGCAGGATACCAAAACCGAATTGCATCGTTCGTATTGGGAAAATCAGGGCGAATTGGGGAGGAGGGCTGTCCTGCCGAGCCGTAGCTCGCGCCCGCAGAGAGATGAGCTGGTGGGCCCGGCAGGACTCGAACCTGCGACCAAACCGTTATGAGCGGTCCGCTCTAACCAACTGAGCTACAGGCCCCCAGCAGCCGCCATATAACAGCAAGATTCCCGGGCTGCCAGCAGGCTTTCGGGCCGGTGATTGAAACTTAGGTATTGACCTAAGTGTTGGCCACTGTTACTTAGGCATATGCCTAAACAACAGCAAATGCAGCTCGACCGTGTTTTTCATGCGCTTGGCGACCCGACGCGGCGCGCCGTGATCCGGCGCCTTGGCCGGGGGCCGGCGGCGGTGGGCGAACTCGCGCAGCCTCACAAGATGGCGCTGCCGTCTTTCATGCAGCATCTCGCGGCGCTGGAGAAATGCGGGCTCGTCACCTCGCGCAAGGATGGCAGGGCGCGCATCTACCGCCTGCAGCCAAAGCCGCTCGAAGCGGCCGAAAAATGGATGACCGAACAGCGCGCGCTCTGGGAAGCGCGGCTCGACCAGCTCGACGACTATCTCTTGCAGATGAAGGAAAGTGAAACATGAGTATGCCTCCCCTCGATCCGAAACTCGATCTCGTGCTGGAGCGCGTGGTGGATGTGAGCCCGCGTCTCGTCTGGCGGGCCTGGACGGAGCCTGAACATCTGATGAAGTGGTTTTGCCCGCGGCCTTGGGCGACGGTCGAATGCAGGATCGATCTCAGGCCCGGCGGCGAGTTCTACACCAAGATGCGTTCGCCCGAAGGCGTGGACATGGATGGCGGTGCTGGCTGTTATCTCGAAGTGGTGCCGGAGCGGCGTCTGGTCTGGACCTCCGCGCTCGGGCCCGGCTATCGCCCGCTTGCCGCGCAGCCAGAGGAGTTTCTGTTCACGGCCTATATCCTGATCGAGCCGCAGGGAAGCGGCGCGAAGTACACAGCCATCGCCATGCATTCCGACGAGGCAGGCGCGAAGCGCCATGAGGAAATGGGCTTCCAGCACGGCTGGGGCACGGCGCTCGATCAGCTTGTGGACTATATGAAAACGGTCTAGCTGCGCTTTTCGAAGAGCCGGCCGCGCGTTGCGGCGATCAGGGTAAGGGCGACGAGACCCATCGCGCCCATGCGCACCCATTCGGCCATGTCAGGCAGGCGCAGCAATTCACCTGTCAGATTGTTGGTGAAGTGAATGAGGATCGCGGACAGCGTGCTTCCGGCGCTCGCGTTGAAGAGCGCTGACATGATGACCGAAAGGAAAACGACGCTCACCATGTAGCGCCAGAAGGCGGGTGATAGAAACCCGAGTGATGCCTGATGGCTGCCCTCCATGAAGAAGAGCGGCAGGTGCCAGACCGCGTGTGCCGCGCCAAGCAGAAGCGCTGCAGCGAGCGCGCCATGCGCGGTCTGCAATTTCGGCAGGGCATAGCCGCGCCAGCCCAGTTCTTCGGGCAGCGGGCCGAACAGAAAGATGAAAACGAGGAAGGGGAGAAGCGTCAGCGGCGCTGCTGCAAAGCTCCTGAGCGGTGCGAAATCCGGCCACGCGCCGGTTTGTAGGATATGGGCCGCGACGCCCAGAAGCGCCAGGGCAGGCGGGAGCAGGATGATCGCAAGCCAGCCGCCCAGGCGGATGCGCCGCAGCTCGACAAGGCGCTGCCAATAGTCACGGCGTTCGGCGGCGCTGCCGGCCGTGAAAAGCAGCAGCAGCGCCATGCCCGGCACACCTGCCGCACCGGCGATCAGCAGCGCCATCTGGATCGGACTGCCGAAAGAAGCGCCGCTTGCCGCGGCCGCAACCCAGAAAGCCCAGGTCCAGCCGATGGCAAGCGCCATGTAGAGCCAGCCCCGCGTGGCATTGCGTGTCATGCGCGTTTCCCTGTTTATTGCCCCACCTCGCGCGATCCGCTAGAAGGGGCGCCGTTCCGCCCCGCAGTCAAGGATCAAGACACCACATGGCCGCTTATCAGTATGTCTATGTCATGGACCGCCTGTCGAAGACCTATCCGGGCGGCAAGCAGGTTCTGAAGGATATTCGCCTGTCCTTCTTCCCCGGCGTGAAGATCGGCGTGGTGGGTCTCAACGGCGCCGGCAAGTCGACGCTGCTGCGGATCATGGCGGGCGTGGACAAGGATTTCACGGGCGAGGCCTGGGCCGCGGCGGGCGCGAAGGTCGGTTATCTGGCGCAGGAGCCGGAACTCGACGGCACGAAGGATGTGTTCGGCAATGTGATGGACGGGGCGGCCGAGAAGAAGGCGCTCATCGACCGCTACAACGAACTCGCCATGAACTATTCGGACGAGACGGCCGAGGAGATGGCGAAGCTCCAGGACGTCATCGATGCGCAGAATCTCTGGGATCTCGATGCGCAGGTCGAAATGGCGATGGATGCGCTGCGCTGCCCGGAGGGCGACGCGGATGTGTCGAAGCTCTCTGGCGGCGAAAAGCGCCGTGTGGCGCTGTGCCGTCTTCTGCTTGCCTCGCCCGACCTGCTGCTGCTCGACGAACCGACGAACCATCTCGATGCGGAATCGATTGCCTGGCTGCAGAACTATCTGAAGGAATATTCAGGCACCGTCGTCATGGTCACCCATGACCGCTACTTCCTCGACAATGTGACCGGCTGGATTCTCGAGCTCGACCGCGGATCGGGCATTCCCTACGAAGGCAATTATTCCTCCTGGCTCGAACAGAAGGAAAAGCGGCTCGAACAGGAGGGCCGGCAGGAAGAGGCAAAGCAGCGCACCCTTGCCCGCGAACTCGAATGGATCCGCCAGAGCCCCAAGGCACGTCAGGCGAAATCCAAGGCGCGTATCAATGCCTATGACGAACTGCTCGCCGAGGCCGGCCGCCAGCAGGAAGGCAAGGCGCAGATCGTTATTCCGGCAGGCCCGCGGCTTGGCGGCAATGTCTATGAGGCCGAGCACATCTCCAAGGGCTTCGGCGACCGGCTGCTGATCGACGACCTGTCGTTCAAGCTGCCGCCCGGCGGCATTGTCGGCGTGATCGGCCCGAACGGCGCCGGCAAGACGACGCTGTTCCGCATGCTGACGGGACAGGAGAAGCCGGACAGCGGCACGCTCAAGATCGGCGAGACGGTGGTGATGGGCTATGTCGACCAGAGCCGCGATACGCTCGATCCGAACAAGACGGTCTGGGAGGAAATTTCCGGGGGCACGGACATCGTTGAACTCGGCAGGGTGACGATGCCGAGCCGGGCCTATGTTGGCTCGTTCAACTTCAAGGGATCGGACCAGCAGAAGAAGGTGGGGCTGCTTTCGGGCGGCGAGCGCAACCGCGTTCACCTTGCCAAGATGCTGAAATCGGGCGCGAATCTGCTGCTGCTCGACGAACCGACCAACGATCTCGACGTGGAAACGCTGCGCGCGCTTGAAGATGCGCTGGTCGCCTTTGCGGGCTGCGCCGTGGTCATTTCCCATGACCGCTGGTTCCTCGACCGCATCGCTACGCACATGCTCGCCTTCGAGGGCGACAGCCATGTGGAATGGTTCGAGGGCAACTATCAGGAGTACGAGGAGGACAAGAAGCGCCGCCTTGGGCCGGAAGCCGAAATTCCACACCGGATCAAATACAAGCGGTTCAGCCGCTAGGCGCTGCCGTATCCGGTACGCTGAAACACCCGTTTTTCGCTGCGTCAATCACGGCAATCGGGTGGCCTTCTTCACGCCGCGTTAATTCTGTTCTCCCTAAATTCGTCGCTTCGAGGGGGAACGGAGGGCGCAATACGCGCGGGCGCATGGATCATGCGGGCGCGCGGGCGTGGGATGGCTCGGCATGAGCGAAAAAAAACAGGATTGGGATCTGGAATCGATTGTGCTGGAGGCGGTGAACCGCCTGCCGGGCGGCTTTGTCATTTTCGGTCCCAATCACGAAATCCTTCTCTCCAACGACCAGAACGAACGCGACTTTCCCTTCACCAACAAGGCGCTTCGCGAGGGCAAGACCTATGTCGAGGCGGCCTATGTGGCGGTGAAGGCGGTTGTTCCGAGTCTGTCCGACGACGACGCCTGGGCGACGGCGGAATCCATTATCGGGTCGCTGGAAAGAGGCGAGCCTGTCGAGCTCCAGACGCATCTCGGCACGATCATGCAGGTCGTCGAAATTCCGCTGTCCTTCGGCGGCTGGGTGGCGGTGGGCGCCGATGTGACGGCGCTGCGCGAGCGCGAGAAGGAACTGAAGAAGGCGCGGAAAGAAGCGGAAGCGGCGAATGAAGCGAAGTCCGCCTTCCTCGCCAATATCAGCCACGAAATCCGCACGCCGCTGAACGGCATTCTCGGCATGGCTCAGCTCATGGCGGCATCAGACCTTACGCCGGATCAGCGCGACCAGCTCGACACGATCCTCGACAGCGGCAAGACGCTGATGGCGATCCTGAACGACGTCCTCGATCTTTCGAAGATCGAGGCCGGCAAGTTCGATATCTCGCCGATCGACAACGATCTTGGGCATCTGCTGCGCCGTCTCGAAAAGCTCTGGTCACCGCGCGCGACGGAGAAGGGGCTTTCGCTGAAGCTCGAAATCGAACCGGATTCCGCAACCTTCCTGCGCTTCGATCCGGTGCGTGTGCGCCAATGCGTGTCGAACCTCGTTTCGAACGCGATCAAGTTCACCGACAAGGGCAGCATCACCGTCACCGCTTCGGCATCTGCGCTTGAGGACGGCGACTATGACGTGAGCATCCGTGTCGCCGACACAGGCATCGGCATGGACCGGGAAACCGCCGCGAAGCTTTTCACACCGTTCACGCAGGCAGACGCTTCGACATCGCGCCGCTTCGGCGGCACGGGGCTCGGTCTTTCGATCAGCCGCAAGCTCGCGCAACTCATGGATGGCGATGTGACCATCGAAAGCGAGGCGGGCAAGGGATCGGTCTTCACGCTCACGTTCCGCGCGGCAGAGGGCCGCCGCGCCGACGAAGCACCGGCAAATTCCGATGTCGACAAGACGGGCGGTGTGCGCTGGGCGAAGGGACTTTCGGTGCTGCTGGTGGACGATCATGCGCTCAACCGGAAAGTTGCCCGGCTTTTCCTCGAACCGCTCGGCATCTCCATCATCGAGGTGGAAAACGGCGAAGAAGCCATCCGCTGGCTGCAAACGCAGAAATTCGATCTCGTGCTGCTCGACATGCACATGCCGGTGATGGACGGTGCGGAGACGCTGCACCATATCCGCGAACATGCCGATCTTGCGATCCGCAACGTGCCGGTGATCGCGCTGACGGCGGATTCGCTGGGGCCGAACAAGGGCCGCTATCACGAGCTTGGCGCGGATGGCTATGTCGGCAAGCCGATCGACCACCGCGAACTCATCATCGAGATCGGACGGGTGCTCGAGCAGAAATACGGGCAGGTGCCGGCGCCGCGCGCGGCCTATCCGGATTTGCGTCAGGCAGGTACCTGAGGCCTGTCAGTCCGGCACACCTGCGCCTATATCGATGAAGCGTTCGGCGTCGCGATTTTCGAAGCGGAATTTCCCGTCGGCCAGATGCGGCTCCAGAGTGCCGAAGCCTTCAGAGATGCCGAGGATAAGGCGGGCTCCCGCCGCACTGTCGAGCATCGGAAACTGCGTCATCTCGATCGGTTCGCGATACCCGTCGAGGTGTGCGACTTCCTTGCTGATCCAGCGGCCGCAGGGCCGTGGACCAAACATGAGCTGCATGGAGCTCCCGGCACTGTTGCGATTTTCCTCCGGCACGAAATCGGCATAACTCATGCCGCGCAGTTCGCAGCCGAGCCCGTCGCGGATCGCCTGACCGGCAAGACGGATGACAATGCGGCGCGCAGGATCGTCGCTGAGTTCGACGAGAAAGATGCAGTTGAGGAAGGCCGCGAAGCGCTCCGGCCTGAAGGCGGACTTCTCGGGGATGAGGCCGTCCCCCGGGATCGTTTCCCAGGCATTCTGAAAGGCAAGACTTCGCTGCGATCGCGCCGGGCGATCAGCCGATACAAATGTCTGGTTGGCCTCGATGCGCACGGCCTCGTGTCACTGAGGCATACGGGAACACAAATCAGCATGAGTGTCGCCCCGGGCGTGTTAACGCGGCCTGAATCCCGCGATCGCCGCGCTGCCACAAAGTGAAACGGCGCGTCCGTTTCCGGAGCGCGCCGTCGGATTCACGTGCCGTCCGGAACGGTCAGTTTGCAGCGGTGACGCTGATATCCTCGCCGGCTTCGACGCGGCCGATCTGGGCGCGAAGATGCTTCAGCAGGGCATCGAAATTGCCGCCATTGTTGCGGATGACGCTGATGAAGGCCGAGCGCTGCTCCTGGGCCAGCCAGACGCCGACGACATTGACGTCGAAAATCTTGTAGCCGCCATCCATCTTCACGAGCCACCAGTCAACCGAGACGGGCTGACGGCCATTGGTGAAGCGGATTTCGCTCTGGACGATGGCCTGATCCTCGCCGCGCTCGCGCGCGCCAAGAATGGTCAGCTTTTCGTCGTTATAGTCCGTGAGCCGCGTCACATAGACCTTCACGATGAAGTTCTCGACGAGATCGCGATATTCGGCGCGCTGCGCGTCGTCTGGTGTGCGGCGGTACTGGCCGAGCGCGAAGGCTGCGATCCGGTCCATGTCGGCGTTTTCGTTGAGCAGGGTGCGGAAGGTGACTTCGCGCTCTTCGGGGCTCGCGGATTTGTCGCTGATGATGGCGATCGCTCGCTCCGCAACCGTTTCGACGAATGCAATCGCCTCGTCGGTGGAGGCTTGCGCCGGGGCGCCGGCAAGGGCAAAGCACAGCAGCAGCGGTGCGGCAAGCAAACGCGCCGGAATGCCTTTCATGATCGCGACCATCGAATTCTCCTGAACCTGTTATCCCCGGATGTAGCGCCTCGCCCTATGATCGGGCGCGGCGTTGCATCACAAACGCATATCGGGACTGTTGGGTTCGTTTGTGTCGAAATTTAGGTTGTCGATATCCGGCAGATCGTCGAAATCGCGCTGGCCATTGGCAATCTCGTTCTTGCGGATCTGGCGGTAGAGATTGCGGACCGTGGCGTAGTGATCCACGGAAGTGCGCTCGATCTGGTCCAGCGTGTCGAGGCTGCGGGCGCGCTGGTCGACACCGTTGAGCACAAAGCGCGTGACGGGCACGGTTTTCGCACGGTCCCAGTAGATATACGTGAGCGGGTCGAAGAACTGGTCGACCGCAAAGCCCGCAAGGTCGCGGGGCGGTGCGGGTCCGAGTACCGGGAGGTAGAGATAGGCGCCTTCCGGCGTGCCATAGACGCCGAGGGTCTGGCCGAAGTCCTCGCTGTGCTTGGGCATGCCCCAGCCGGCGGCGGGATCGAAAAGGCCGAGTACACCGACCGTCGTGTTGATGCCGAAGCGGCTGGCGGTGGTGCCGGCGCGGTCCCATTCGCCCTGAAGCAGGTCGTTTGCCAGGATCACGGGGCTGCGCAGATTGTCGAGAAAGTTGCGGACACCGTCGCGGCCAGGCTCTGGCACGACACCATCATACCAGGTGGCCACGGGCTTCAGCAGGATCGTGTCGAAGAACTTGTTGAGCTCGAAGAAGTAGCGGTTCATCGGCTCGAGCGGATCGTTCTCATCATCGGCTGCCGCATCCTGCGCCTGGGCAGGCGAAATGCCTGCCGGTGCCGTCAGGGCAACCGAAAGTCCGAAAAGAAGGGCGAAGCCGAACCGCATCGCCGTCGCGCCGCTACCAGGGATAACCTTCATGAGCCCGTTCCGATCTCTTCCTTCCAGACCGCTGGTCCCGCTTGGGGCACCTTGTGGCCGATTCCGCGAGCATTCAGCGCGCAGATTAAAACCCCGTGAATAACGCCGAAAATTCTTGGATTTCCGCCGATTCCCGCGTTTCGGCGGTCTTTCTGACTAGCACATGACACATGTATTAACCACGTGTGAGATGTCGAGCGGCCACAGATTTCGACGCGACGTTGCCAAAATGTAGCGGCGGAAAAAAGCATTGGGAAAGACATAAAGATATGTTTATATCCATCCCGACATTTTGCGGAGCGATTTCCCATGGAGCAACTTCTGGCGGGACTGAGGGCGGCAGGCGAGCCGACGCGGCTGCGCCTGCTGGCGCTTCTGGCGCGTGGCGAGCTGACGGTGACCGAACTCACCCAGATCCTGAGGCAGAGCCAGCCCAGGGTGAGCCGCCATCTGAAGCTGCTTTGCGAAGCGGGGCTGCTTGAGCGGTACCGCGAGGGGAGCTGGGTGTTCTACCGGCTGGCCGACACAGGCCAGGTGGGCGAGCTGGCCGAGGTGCTGAGCGGGCTCATACCGCAGGAAGATATCGTGATTGCGCGCGATCTCGAACGCTTTGAGGCGGTGCGGGCGGCGCGGGCGGAGAAGGCTTCGGCCTATTTCCGGGCCAATTCGGGTGAGTGGAATCGCATCCGCTCGCTCTACGTGCCGGAAGACAAGGTCGAGCAGGCGATGGTCGAGCTGGGCGCGCGCGACGGGCTCGGTCTTGTCGCCGATCTCGGCACGGGCACGGGCCGCATGCTCGAACTGTTCGGGCCGATGGCAAAGACGGGGCTGGGGATCGATCTCAGCCCGGAAATGCTCGCGCTGGCACGGGCGCAGCTCGACCGGCCGGAACTGCAGCATTGTTCCGTCCGGCAGGGCGACCTTTATGACCTGCCGCTGCAGGACGAGAGCGCCGATCTCGTGACGCTTCACATGGTGCTGCACTTTCTGGACGATCCGGCGGCATCGATTGCCGAAGCGGCGCGCGTGCTGAAGCCGGGAGGGCGCTTGCTGATCGCGGATTTCGCGCCGCATGAACTCGACTATCTGCGCGAAAGCCATGCGCATCGCCGCCTTGGCTTTGCGGAAAACGAAGTGGCCGGATGGCTGGCGGATGCCGGGCTCGCGGCCGGCGAAACGAGAACCCTGCCGCCCGAGGGTGGCGAAGACGCAAAGCTGACGGTTCAAATCTGGGTTGCTGGCAAGGACGGCAAGATGGTGAACAAGGCGGTGCGGCCGGTTGAATTCGAGGGAGCGAAGTAAGAGATGCCGAACAAGCAGAAGCCGGAGCGGACGGAGCGGACGAAAGTATCGTTCGAATTCTTTCCGCCCAAATCGCCGGAAATGGAAGAGACGCTGTGGAAGTCGATCCGCAGACTGGAACCGCTGCGGCCCGAATTTGTCTCCGTCACCTATGGCGCGGGGGGCTCCACGCGCGAGCGTACCCATGCGACGGTGAAACGGATTCACGATGAGACGACGCTTGAGCCGGTGGCGCATCTGACCTGTGTCGGCGCGTCGCGTGCGGAAGTGGACGATGTGATCCGCGCCTATTGGGACGCGGGCATCCGCCATATCGTGGCGCTGCGCGGCGACATGCCGGAGCTTGGTGCGCCTTATCAGCCGCATTCGGACGGCTACCAATCGACGCCGGAGCTTATCGAGGGCATTCGCCGGATCGGCGATTTCGATGTGATCGTGTCTGCATATCCGGAAAAGCACCCGGAATCGGCCTCGCTCGAAGCCGATATCGAATTGCTGAAGCGCAAGGTGGATGCGGGTGCGACGCGGGCCATCACGCAGTTCGTGTTCGATACGGACCGGCATGTCCGCTTTCTCGAAAAGGTGCGCAAGGCCGGTATCGAAGTGCCTGTCGTGCCGGGCATCATGCCGACCACGAATTTCAAGGGCACGAAGCGCATGGCGGAGCGTTGCGGCGCCAGCGTGCCGAAGTGGCTTGAGGATTATTACATCGGGCTCGACGACGATCTCGGTACGCGCAAGCTGATCTCGGCCTATGTGGCCGCGGAGCAGGTGAACAGGCTGCGAGGCTACGGCTTCGATCGCTTCCATTTCTACACGCTGAACCAGGCAGACCTCACCTTTGCGATCTGCCACGTGCTGGGCCTGCGGCCGCAATCCGTTCCGGCCGAAGCTGCAACCGTTTGATTTGTCCTGGAGGACGCAAGATGAGCCATCCAAAAACGCGCGAAGAACGTATTGCCCATCTCAAGCAGGAGGTGAAGAAGCGCGTGCTCATTCTCGATGGCGCAATGGGTACGATGATCCAGCGCTACAAGCTGCAGGAAGCGGACTATCGCGGCGAGCGCTTCAAGGATCATGGCAGCGACGTGAAAGGCAACAACGAGCTGATCTCGCTCGTGCAGCCCGACATCCTGCGCGACATTCATCTGCAATATTACCGTTCGGGCGCCGACATTGCCGAGACCAACACGTTCGGCGCGACTCGCATCGCGCAGGCGGACTACCATATGGAAGATCTCGCCTATGAGATGAATGTGGCGAGCGCGCGCATCGCGCGCGAGGCGGCAGATATCTGCGAGAAGGAGACGCCGGGCCGCGTCTGCTATGTGGCGGGTGTGCTCGGGCCGACGAACCGCACGGCGTCGATCTCGCCGGATGTGAACGATCCCGGCTTCCGAAATGTCGATTTCGACAAGCTGCACGAAGCCTACATGGAGGCGACGCGCGGGCTCATCGAAGGCGGCGCGGATATCATTCTGGTCGAGACGATCTTCGATACGCTGAACGCGAAGGCCGCGCTTTACGCCGTGCAGGATGTGTTCGATGAGGACGGCGTGACGCTGCCGATCATGATTTCGGGCACGATCACCGACATGTCGGGACGGCTTCTTTCGGGTCAGACACCGGAAGCCTTCTGGAATTCAGTGCGCCATGTGGAGCCCTTTTCCATCGGGCTCAATTGCGCACTGGGCGCGAAGGAGATGCGCCAGCATATCGGCACGCTGTCGCGCGTGGCGGATACGCTTGTCTCCGCGCACCCCAATGCCGGATTGCCGAACGAAATGGGCGAATATGACGAAAGCCCCGAACAGATGTCGAAGCTTGTCGGCGAGTTTGTCTCGTCGGGGCTGGTGAATATTCTCGGCGGCTGCTGCGGTACGACGCCGGACCATATCCGTGCGATTGCGGAAGCCTCGAAAGGCGGCAAGCCGCGCGAGATACCGGAAATTGAACGCAAGATGCGGCTTTCCGGCCTCGAACCCTTCGCGGCAGACTGATGAGCGGGCCATCGCGCCTGAACGGGAACACGTAAAGCAAGATCGGGATGAGATGACTCAAACCACGGCGAACTTCATCAATGTCGGCGAGCGGACCAATGTGACGGGCTCGGCGCGCTTCAAGAAGCTGATCCTCGAAGACCGTTTCGCGGAGGCGCTGGAAGTGGCGCGCCAGCAGGTCGAGAACGGCGCGCAGGTGATCGACATCAACATGGATGAGGGGATGCTCGACTCCGAGGCCGCGATGATCAAGTTCCTGAACTTGATCGCGGCGGAGCCGGACATTGCACGCGTGCCGATCATGATCGACTCGTCCAAATGGAACGTGATCGAGGCGGGGCTGAAGCGCGTTCAGGGCAAGCCGATCGTGAACTCGATCAGCCTGAAGGAAGGCGAGGAGCCATTCCTCGCACATGCGCGCAAGATCCGCCGCTATGGCGCGGCGGCGGTCGTCATGGCGTTCGACGAGGTGGGGCAGGCGGATACGGCCGACCGCAAGTTCGAGATCTGCGAGCGGGCCTACATGCTGCTGACCGAGAAGATCGGTTTTCCGCCGGAAGACATCATCTTCGATCCCAACATTTTCGCGGTGGCGACGGGCATCGAGGAACATAACAACTATGCGATCGAGTTCATCGAGGCATGCGCGCGGATCAAGCAGAACCTTCCATATGCGCATATTTCTGGCGGTGTCTCGAACATCTCTTTCTCGTTCCGCGGCAACGAGCCGGTGCGCGAGGCGATGCATTCCGTATTTCTCTACCACGCCATCAAGGCGGGGATGGATATGGGCATCGTCAATGCGGGACAGCTCGCGATCTATGACGATATTGAGCCGGAGCTCCGCGAGCGTGTGGAAGATGTGATCCTGAACCGGCGGCCCGATGCGACCGAGCGCCTGCTCGAAACGGCTGAGCGCTTCAGGGGCGAGGCGGGCAAGAAGCGCGAGGAAGACCTTTCCTGGCGTGAGAAGCCCGTGAAGGAACGCATCACGCATTCGCTTGTAAAGGGCATCAATGCCTTCATCGAGGAAGACGTGGAGGAGGCGCGGCATCTCTTCGAGCGGCCGCTGCACGTTATCGAAGGGCCGCTGATGGACGGCATGAACGTCGTCGGCGATCTGTTCGGTTCGGGCAAGATGTTCCTGCCGCAGGTCGTGAAAAGTGCCCGCGTGATGAAGCAGGCGGTTGCCTACCTCATGCCCTTCATGGAGAAGGAGAAGGAAGAGCTCGGCATCACAGACGATGACGCTGCGGCGCGTATTCTCATGGCGACGGTGAAGGGCGATGTGCACGACATCGGCAAGAACATCGTGGGCGTCGTGCTCCAGTGCAACAATTTCGAGGTGATCGATCTCGGAGTGATGCAGCCGGCTGAGAAGATTCTCGAGGAAGCGCGCAAGCACAAGGTCGACATCATCGGGCTGTCGGGGCTCATCACGCCGTCGCTTGACGAAATGTGCCATGTGGCGGCCGAGATGGAGCGGCAGGGCTTCAATATTCCGCTGATGATCGGCGGCGCGACGACCAGCCAGATTCACACTGCGGTGAAGATCCACCCGAACTACAAGGCGGGGCAGGCGATCTATGTGACCGATGCGAGCCGCGCGGTGGGAGTTGCCTCAAACCTCATTTCCGAGCGGAAAGAGGACTACATCGCGGATATTCGCAACAACTACCAGGATCTTGCCGCACGCCACGCAGCAGGTCAGAAGAAGAAGGACCGGCAGACGCTCGAGGCCGCGCGCAAGAACCGTCTCAAGGTCGACTGGGACGGCTACAAGCCGGTGAAGCCTTCCTTCCTCGGCACCAAGGTGTTCGACGATTATCCGATCGACAAGCTCGTTCCCTATATCGACTGGACGCCTTTCTTCCAGACATGGGAACTGGCAGGACGCTATCCGCAGATTCTCGAAGACGAGGCTGTGGGCGAGGCGGCGCGTTCGCTTTTTGCCGATGCGCAGGAAATGCTGAAGCAGATGGTGGAGGAGAAGTGGCTGAAGGCGCGCGCCGTGGTCGGCTTCTGGCCGGCGAACGAAGTGGGCACCGACGATATAGAGCTTTATACGGGCGACGACCGGAAGGAGGCGCTGGCAACTTTCCACTCGCTGCGGCAGCAGATGAAGCGGACGTCGGAGCGCGCGAATTTCGCGCTGGCGGATTTTGTGGCGCCTAAGGAGAGCGGCATTGCCGATTATGTCGGCGCCTTCTGCGTCAGTACGGGGTTCGGCGAGGACGATGTGGCCAGGGAATTCAAGAAGAAGAATGACGACTATCGCGCCATTCTCTCGCAGGCGCTGGCCGACCGGCTTGCGGAAGCCTTTGCCGAACATATGCATGAGCGCGTGCGGCGCGAATTCTGGGCCTATGCGGCGGACGAGAAGCTGACGAATGCGGATCTCATCGAGGAGAAGTATCAGGGCATCCGCCCCGCGCCCGGCTATCCGGCACAGCCCGACCACACGGAAAAGGCGACGCTGTTCCGGCTGCTCGATGCGGAAGAGAAAATCGGCGTGAAGCTGACGGAAAGCTATGCCATGTGGCCCGGCGCATCGGTGAGCGGGCTCTATTTCAGCCATCCGCAGGCGGAATATTTCGGTGTCGGCAAGATCGAGCGCGATCAGGTGGTGGATTATGCGCGGCGCAAGGGCATGGAGCTGCGCGTCGTGGAACGCTGGCTCGCTCCGATCCTCAACTACACGCCGGGGCAGGAACCGGAAGAGCAAGCGGCCTGACGATCAGGCGAGCGACTTCGCCCATTTTTCGGACCAGACGGTGAGGGGCGTGAGGTGCGCGAGCAGCTCGCGCCCTTGCCTCGTCAGCGCATAGCCCTCATCGGGCAGCAGGCCGACAAGCGCTGCCTCGCGCAGTTCGGCAAGACGCGTGTTGAGGACGCTTGGTGAAATGCCGCCGCAGGCGGCCTGCAGCGCGCGGAAGTTCAACGCCTCGCCGCGAAGTTCCCAGAGTATCCGCAAGACCCAGCGCCGCCCGAGCAGATCGAGCAGCACCATGACGGGGCGGCCGGTAGACGAGCCCCGCACGGCGCGGCCAGGCTTAGGCGGATTTGGTTTTCTGTCGCTCATGGCCTGAGAATAGCGCTTGTGCTTCGAAAACAGAAGCAATATGTTTGCTATGAAAAACGTAGCAATCGAGGTGGTGCATGAGCACGAGGATCGAGCCGGCCGTGAGGCCCTATGAAGACGACATGGAAAAGACTCTCGAGAGGCTGATGCCGCCCGGTGTCGAACCTCTCGTCCTTTTCCGGACGCTGGCGCGCAATCCGCGCGTCTTCCGCCGCTTCATGGCAGGCGGGCTCCTCGACAAGGGAACGATCACGCTGCGCGAAAGGGAGATTGCCATCGACCGCGCCTGCGCGCGCTGCGGCGGCGAGTATGAATGGGGTGTGCATATCGCGCTTTTCGCGGCGAAGGCCGGCTTCGGGCCCGACGAAATCGCGGCGACGGTGGCGCCGCGTGCGAATGCAGATTGCTGGACGGAGCGGGAGCGGCTGATCGTGCGGCTGGTCGATCAATTGCACGATACCCACAATGTCGATGACGAGCTTTGGGCGGCACTCAAGGCAGAGTTTGCGGATGAACAGATCGTCGAGCTCGTGGTGCTGACGGGGCTCTATCACATGGTGTCGTTCACGGTGAATGCGCTGCGCCTGCCGATGGAGGGCTATGCGCCGCACTTTCCGGCGCGGGCCTGAAACGAGGAAGGGCGCCTCCCGCGGGAAGCGCCCTTCGAATTTCATGGTCAGCCTGCCGGCCGCGGCGGGTTCAGAAGAACCCCATGGTGACCGCGCCTATGAAAAGAAACGCAAGCCCGGTCGCCAGATACCCAACCTTCATTGCGAGCATTTCAGCCTCCACTTAGCGGGTGGAGGGAGATTTTCAGGCTTCGCGGCGGTGCATCGCAAGCGGAATCCGGTGCGCGCCTCGGCGCCGTATTCGGGCGTTTCAGGAATGGCTTCCAAGTGCTTGAATCTGCCTCTTAATCGGCGTGTGAATGACAATCCGTCAGCATTCGTGTTTTGGTCACATACCGCACTGCGGCACGGCCGGGGGTGCGACTCTCGTGCATTCTCTGGCTCAGGAATGTGGATCAGGCGCGGAATCGGATGACCGGCTTGCCGATACTTTCGCGGTCGAGCAGACGCTGCAGCACGGCGGGGGCTTCGGCGAGCGGGAAACTCGCCGCCGGTTCGGGATGGATTTTTCCGGCCGTCACCCACTCCGTCAGCTTCTGCATCAGCGGAATATTGGAGGCGGGGTTCGCGCGGATATGTCCGCCCCAGTCGACGCCGACAATGGAGGCGCGCTTCAGGAGCGGCAGATTGAGCGGGATGCGCGGAATGTCGCCTGCCGCGAAACCGACGACGAGATGGCGGCCGCCGGGCGCCAGCGAGCGGAAGGCGGCTTCGGAGAAATCGCCACCGACGGGATCGTAGACGAGATCGACATCGCGGCGTCCCGTGATGGGCTCGAGTTGCTTGCGCCATTCGGGATCGGAATAGTCGAGCGCAAAATCGGCGCCTGCGGCGAGCGCGGCTTTGCGCTTTTCATCCGTCGAGGCGGCGGCAATTACCTTCGCGCCCATGGCCTTTGCGACATCGATTGCGGCCATGCCCACACCGCCTGCCGCGCCGAGCACGAGCACGGTTTCGCCTTCGCGGAGATGTCCGCAATCAGCGAAGCCGTAGAGCGCGGTGCAATAGGAGACGATGAAGCCGGCGGCTGCCTCCGCGCTCATGTTTGCGGGCACGGGAATACAGCCCATGGCGGGGAGTGCGAGTTTCTCGGCGAGCGCACCGCGCGGCGACAGCGCCATGACGCGCGTGCCCATCATCTTTTCCGGCACGCCTTCGCCCAGCGCGACGACGCGGCCCGCCACCTCGCTGCCCGGCACGAAGGGGAGCGGCGTCTTCACCTGGTAACGGCCCGCGATGAGAAGCGCATCGACATAGCCGAGGCCCGCTGCTTCCGTCTCGATCACGACTTCACCTGCGCGGGGTGCGAGATCGGGAAGTTCTTCAAGCGTAAGCGAGGAGGGTGCGCCATAGGCATGGCAGCGGATGGCTTTCATGTGGGATTTCTTTCGGAGATCAGTTTCAGATGGTGTTTCGTATGAGCATACCCTCCCCTTGAGGGAGGGTCGAAAAATTCAAACGAAGTGCAGAATTTTTGGGGAGGGGTGCGCAGGGGAAACGGAGGGCAATTCATTCGCGGGTGGCGGAGTCCCCCTCCCCGAAATCCGCTTCGCCGACGCTTGCGAATTTCGACCCTCCCTCAAGGGGAGGGTGGACCTCAAGCTGACTCGGTGCCAACCCCGCCGCCGCCGGGTGTCCTGACGATCACCGTATCGCCCGCATCGAGTTCTGCCGTAGCGGAACCGCCGAGAGTTTCGGTGCTGCCATCGGCGCGGCGGATTTCGTTTTCGCCGAGTGCCGCATCGCCGCCGCCTGCGAGGCCGAAGGGCGGCACGATGCGGTGGGTCGAGAGGATCGAGAGGCTCATCTTCTCGCGGAAGCGGATCGCGCGGATGACGCCGTTGCCGCCTCTGTGCCTGCCCTTGCCGCCGGAGCCGCGGCGGATGGAAAATTCCTCCAGCAGCACGGGGAAGCGCCATTCGAGGATTTCCGGATCGGTGAGGCGCGAATTTGTCATGTGCGTCTGCACGGCATCCGCGCCGTCAAAGGTGGGGCCAGCGCCTGCGCCGCCCGCGATGGTCTCGTAATACTGGTGGCGGTCATTGCCGAAGGTGAGATTGTTCATCGTGCCCTGGGCGGCGGCCATTGCGCCGAAAGCACCGAAAAGCGCATCCGTTACGGCCTGGCTCGTTTCGACATTGCCGCCGACAACGGCTGCGGGGAATGAAGGCGCGAGCATGGAGCCTTCGGGAATGACGATCTCGATGGGCTTGAGACAGCCTTCATTGAGCGGAATATCGTCGTCGACCATACAGCGGAAGACATAGAGGACGGCGGCGCGCGTCACGGAGGAGGGTGCGTTGAGATTGCTTTCAAGCGCGGGGCTGGTGCCGGTGAAGTCGATCAGGGCGCTGCGCGCCTCGCGGTTCACCTTCACGGAAACGCAGATTTTCGAGCCGTCATCCATAAGGAGTTCGAAACGCGCATCCTTCAGCCGCCCGATCACGCGGCGGACATTTTCCTCCGCATTGTCCTGAACATGGGTCATATAGGCCTCGACAACACCGAGACCGAACTCGGCCACCATGCGGCGAAGCTCCTGCGCACCTTTCTCGCAGGCCGCGATCTGCGCGCGCAGGTCCGCGAGGTTCTGTTCCGGGTTGCGGGCGGGATATTTCGCCTGCGCCAGCATGGCGCGCATCTCTGCCTCGCGGAAGCGGCCGCGCTCGACAATGCGGAAATTGTCGATAAGGACGCCTTCTTCCTCGACATTCTTCGAATGCGCGGGCATGGAGCCCGGCGTGATGCCGCCGATATCGGCGTGATGGCCGCGCGCGGCGGTGTAGAAGAGGCAGGTCTCGCCCACATCGTCATAGACGGGGGCGACGACCGTTACGTCCGGCAGATGCGTGCCGCCATTGTAAGGCGCGTTCAGCACGAAGACATCGCCGGGGCCCATATCGGGGTTCTGGTCGATGACGGCGCGCACACTCGCGCCCATCGAACCGAGATGCACGGGCATGTGCGGTGCATTGGAAACAAGGCCGCCCGCGCGGTCGAAAACGGCGCAGGAGAAATCGAGACGTTCCTTGATGTTGACCGAAGAGGCTGTGTTCTGCAGCGCCGCACCCATCTGCTCGGCTATGGACATGAAGCGGTTGTTGAAGATTTCGAGCATGACGGGATCGGCGCCCGTGCCGATCGAAGTGCGCCGCGGCAGGGCCACGGTGCGCGTCAACACGATGTGATCGAGCTGCGTCACTTCCGCCGTCCAGCCTGGCTCGATCACGATGGTCTGGTTGTCCTCGATGATAAGGGCGGGGCCTGCCATGCGGCCGCCGGGCGTGAGGTCCGCGCGGCGGAAGATGGACGTATCTATCCACTCGCCATTGAAATGGATCTTGCGGATGTCGCCCGTTTTTGGGGCGCGGCTCATGGGCGCCGCGGCGGGGCTTGATTTGCCTTTGTCGAGGCGTGTGGCGGCGGCGATTTCGACGGCTTCCGCGACCACCATCTTGTTCTCGAAGCTGAAGCCGAATTGCGCCTTGTGCGCTGTCTCGAAGCCCGCGATGGCAGCGGCGCGGTCGCGGGATGAGAAATCCGTTTGCAAGGCGGTGTCGCTGCCGTCATAGCGCAGGTGAAGAAGCGGCGTTACTTCGACATCCGCTTCGCTGATGCCTTGCGCGGTGAGTTCGGCGACGGCCTCTTTCGTGAGTTCTGCGATGGCCGCACCGAGTTCGGGCAGAAGCGCCTCGCCGAAAGGCTTGATGAAGGCGCGGGTGCGCGAGGCGGCGATGCGGGCAAGGCCAATGCCATAGGCAGAGAGCAGGCCGGAGAAAGGATGGATGTGCACGGTCTTCATGCCGAGCGCATCGGCAACGAGACAGGCATGCTGGCCGCCTGCACCACCGAAGCAGGAGAGCGCATAGGCGGTGACGTTGTGGCCGCGCTCGATCGAGATTTTCTTGATGGCGTTCGCCATGTTCTCGACGGCGACGCGGAGGAAGCCTTCGGCAACCTCCTCAGGCGTGCGGCCGCCGATCTGTCCAGCGAGTTCCACGAAGCGGGTGCGCACAATATCGGCATCGAGCGGCGCATTCTGCTCCGGCCCGAAGACATGAGGGAAGAGGTCGGGCTGGAGTTTGCCGAGCATGACATTTGCGTCGGTGACGGCGAGCGGCCCGCCGCGGCGGTAGCAGGCGGGGCCGGGATTGGCACCTGCGGAATCGGGGCCGACCTGAAAGCGCCCGTCTTCGTAGTGGAGGATGGAACCGCCGCCCGCGGCGACGGTGTGAATGCGCATCATGGGTACGCGCATGCGCACGCCCGCGACTTCGGTTTCGAAGCTCCGCTCATATTCGCCATCGAAATGCGACACGTCCGTCGATGTGCCGCCCATGTCGAAGCCGATCACTTTTGCAAAGCCCGCTTCCGCCGCCGTCATGGCCGCACCGACAACGCCGCCTGCGGGGCCGGAGAGGATCGCATCCTTGCCCTGAAAGAACGCGGCATCGGTGAGGCCGCCCGAGGACTGCATGAAGAAGAGCCGCGTGTCGGGATCTCCCGTGCCGATGGTGCCAGCGACGCGGCCGACATAGCGGCGAAGCAGCGGCGAGAGATAGGCGTCAACGACCGTCGTGTCGCCGCGCGAGACGAATTTCACGAGCGGGCTCACGAGGTGGCTGACGGATACCTGCGTGAAGCCGATCTCGCGGGCGAGGGCGGCGGCTTCATCCTCATGTGCGGGATAGCGATAGCCATGCATGAATGAGATGGCAACGGAGCGGATGCCCTCCGCAAAGGCGGCTCCGAGGGCACGGCGTACGGCCTCTCGGTCGAGCGGTGTCAGTACCTCGCCTTCGGCGCTCATACGCTCCGGCACTTCTGCCACGCGCTCGTAGAGCAGTTCCGGCTTCTCGATTTTCAGCCGGAAGAGATGGGGCCGTGCCTGATAGCCGATGGCGAGCGCATCGCGGAAACCTCTCGTGGTGAGGAGGAGGGTGCGGTCGCCCTTGCGCTCCAGCAGCGCGTTGGTCGCAACGGTCGTGCCCATCTTGACCGAGCCGATCCGGCCTTCGGGAAGCGCCGCGCCTGAAGCTATGCCGAGCAGGCCGCGGATGCCCTGCAGCGCCGCATCCTCATAATGTTCAGGGTTTTCGGACAGGAGCTTCCGCGCATGGAGGGTGCCATCCGGCGCACGGCCGATCACATCGGTGAAGGTGCCGCCCCGGTCGATCCAGAAGTCCCAGCGGTTTGTCATTCCGTGTCCAGATTTTTATCGATGCAGCGCATGGAAGTCTTCATACTCATTGCGGTACCCCGTTTGCCGGAGGCCGCTTTGGGGGAAGTTCAATGCATCGATTTATCAGATTTTTCTGTGTGATGCTGGCTGTGGCGGGGATTGCGGCCCCGGCGCTGGCGAGCGGTTTTCCTGATGACGTTCGTACCATTCATCTCATCGTCAGTCCCGATCAGGCGCTCGGACAAGTGCTGACGGTTTCTACAGGCGACGTGGTCTATAGCGACAGCCGGACTGCTGTGTATCGTACCATCGTCACGAACGACCGTATCCAAAATCTATGTGTCGATGGCGTATGTCACAACGTGCCGCGCGATAACGCTTACGAGCAGGTACCCTATGGCATGTCGATTTATTGCACTCGGGGAACATTTGCTGAAGCATCGAACCTGTTCGGCAAGCGCGCGGTGCACTCCTGCATCAGAACGAAAAACTCTGCCGATCTGAGCAATATCGAGATTTTTTCGATTGCGAGTTTCGACAGCAATCTTCGTATTGTGCCTCGGCCCCACAATGTAGGTAACTATCTGCGCCTTGCAGACGAAAAGCTCGACTCCATCGCGGGCACGCAGGTCGAGGGGTGGGCGGATTTCTTTACGCCCGTAGAGCTTCGCAATCTCGGCGTGGCCGATGGAAAGATTCGGTTTCGGGTCATCTCGCGCAATGACGAGAGCGTTGTTCGAACGGTGAACTTTCCCTATGAGGGCGGCAATGGCCGGATTCCTGTATCCGGCGTCAACACAAAGGCGGGCGATACAGACTTCCCAAATGCACGGCGCGGCGGCACGGATGAGGAGGTGACCGGTATGGTGCTGGCGGTATCCTCGGCGGATGCCAACTCGATCGCCTATGCCGTCGAGCAGGTGACTTTCGAGCGCCAGTTTGCCGGGTCGCAAATCAGCCTGGCCCAGGGGGACACGACGATTTCGCTTCGCTCTGGCCCCGCCAGATAGGGAAGGTCATTTTCCGCAAGGTCATCCTCACATTTCGCAGGTGCGAAGCGCGGAAAAAGGCCCTAATCTCCCCCCATGTCGATTTGGGGAAAAATCGCGGGCGCCGGCGTGGGACTTGCCGTCGGTGGGCCCCTTGGTGCGCTTCTGGGCGCGGTCGCCGGCCATGTGGTCATCGACCGGGCGCTGGAGGACAGCGAGGTCGTGTTCACGGTGGCTCTGATCGCGCTTTCGGCCAAGATGGCCAAGGCCGATGGCGAGGTGACGGATTCCGAAATCCGCGCCTTCGAGGAAATCTTCAAGATTCCGCCCGGCGAGGCGAAGAATGTCGCCCGCGTCTACAAGGTGGCGCAGCAGGATGTGGCGGGCTTCGAGGCCTATGCGCGGCAGGTAGCGCGCATCTATCGCGGCAAGCCGGCGATCCTCGAAGACGTGATGGATGCGCTGTTTCATATCGCCAAGGCGGACGGGCATGTGCACCCACAGGAGCTCGAATATCTGCGCACGGTGGCCGATATTTTCGGCTTTTCGGAAATCGAGTTCGCCCGTATCCGGGTGAGCCATCTGGGGCAGGAAAAGGGCGACCCCTATCTCGTGCTCGGCATTACGCCCGATATTTCCGACGAAGACCTGAAAAAGGCCTATCGCCGCCTCGTGCGCGAAAATCACCCCGACATGCTGATTGCGCGCGGGGTGCCGCCCGAGCTTGTCAGCATCGCCAATGAGAAGCTCGCCGCGATCAACGTCGCCTATGACCGGGTCGTCAAGGCGAGAGGCATCGCGGCGTGAGGGCCGCTCCTGTTTTTATTCGTTTCCGGCTCTAGTCGCCCCGGCGCCGTTGGGATAACACAAGAAAAATCACAATCATCCGGCGGGCCTTTCGCCGGGCTTCCCGCGGTTTCGAGATGACCCCCCTCCATCTGGGCTTCATGGTCCTCATCAATCTGATCTGGGGTTTCGCGCTGATTGCCGCGAAGGTGTCGCTCGAGCATTTTCCGCCGCTGCTGTTCGCGGCGCTGCGATTCACGCTGATCGTGCTGGTGCTGTTTCCGTTCCTGAAGATTCACAAGGGGCGGATGAAGGAAGTCACCATCATCGCGCTGTGCGCGGGGCCGGTCGGCTTCGGCTTCTTCTTTCTTGGCCTAGCGCTTTCCAATGCCTCGGTCGTCGCCGTGACGAGCCAGCTCGGCGTGCCCTTCGCCACGATCATGTCCATCATCTTCCTGAAGGAAGAGGTACACTGGCGGCGCTGGCTCGGCATTTCGCTGTCGTTTCTCGGTGTCATGGTCATCAGCTTCGATCCGGCGGTGTTCACCTATATCGACGGGCTGCTCTTCGTCGTCGCCTCGGCGCTGGTCGGTTCGGTCGGCACGATCTATCAGCGGCAGTTGAAGAATGTCGGCGTGTTCGAGCTGCAGGCCTGGGTGGCGGTTGCCGCCGCGCCGCTGATGCTCGCTGCGTCCCTTGCCTTCGAGAGCAACATGGTCGAAC
The DNA here is from genome assembly GCF_046297875.1 of Parvibaculum sp. Classification (GTDB taxonomy): domain Bacteria; phylum Pseudomonadota; class Alphaproteobacteria; order Parvibaculales; family Parvibaculaceae; genus Parvibaculum. The sequence continues at coordinate 1,885,752 of NZ_JBKBHD010000001.1, forward strand.
TGGTGATGACGGCGAACATGCTCGAATGGGCGGGCGTCTTCTATGTTGCCTTTGCGTCGAGCCTTGTCGGCCATGCGGGCATCTATTACCTGTTGCAGCGCTATGAGGTGACGCAGACCGCGCCGCTGACGCTGCTTTCGCCGATTTTCACGGTGTTTTTCGCGGTGATGCTGCTTGGCGAAGTGCTGACCACACGTATGATGATCGGCGCAGGCATTGCGCTGACCGGCGTTCTCATCGTGTCGATACGGCAGAAGCGCATCGTGGATACGGGGTTCTGATGTCTCTCGCGATGATCGAGCGTCCCTCGCCGAATTTCAATGAGCGTCCCGAGGGGCGGCGGCCCGACATTTTGTTGCTGCACTACACCGGTATGGCGAGTGCGGAAGCGGCAGCGGCGCGGCTCTGCGATCCGGCTGCGAAGGTCTCGTCGCATTATCTCGTGGATGAAGAGGGCCGGATCACGTGCATGGTGCCGGAGCATTTGCGCGCCTGGCATGCGGGCGTCGGCCAGTGGGCGGGCGAGAGCGACATCAACGGCTGTTCCATCGGCATCGAGATCGCGAATGGCGGGCATGAGTTCGGCTCGCCGCCTTATCCCGACATTCAGATGCGTGCCGTCGAGGCGCTGTGCCGCGATATTCTTTCGCGCCATCCCATTCCGCCGCGCCGCGTGCTCGGACATTCGGACATTGCGCCGGGGCGGAAGGCTGACCCCGGCGAATGGTTCGACTGGGCGCGGCTTTCGCGAGCGGGCGTCGGGCTCTGGGTGAAGCCGGAACCGGTGATCGAGGGGCCCAGCCTTCAGAACGGCGACCGCGGCGACACGGTAGCCGAGCTGCAATTCATGCTTGGCGATTACGGCTACGGCATCGAGGTGCTGGGCCGCTACGACGAGGCAACGGAAGCCGTGGTGACTGCGTTCCAGCGCCATTTCCGGCCCGAGAGGGTCGACGGGGTGGCCGATGTTTCCACCATTGCCACGCTCCGCCGCCTTCTCGAAGCCGCGAAGGGCTAGGGTTTCATCGTTACGCGGCCGAAAGCCTTGCGGCTTTCGATATAGTCGTGGGCTGCAGCGGCATCCTTCAACGCAAATTCCTTGTCGAGCACGACTTTCAATTCGCCCTTCGCAATTTCCTCGATCATCCGCGCGATGTTGCCATGGACGCGCGGTGTGAAGATTTCCGCGCCGAGGAAGACGCCGGTGACGGACTGGTTGCCTGCCCGCAATGTCGAGAGGTCGATGAGCGCCGCCTCGCGGCCGGCATCGCCGACGGTCGAAACGCGGCCGCGATAGCCGAGCGACAGGATCGACTTCTGAAGGGTGGGGCCACCGACGGGATCGACGACGACATCGACGCCCTTGTTGTCGGTGAGGCGCTTCACTTCCGCGACGAGATCCTGCGTGCGGTAGTTTATGCCGTGGTCCATGCCGAATTCGCGCAGTCTTTCGAGCTTTTCCTCGCTGGATGCGGTGGCGATGACGGTGGCGCCTTCGCGCTTTGCAAGCTGGATCGCGGCGAGGCCTACGGCGCTGGCACCTGCCTGAATGAGCACGGTCTCGCCGCGCTTCAGATGGCCGAATTCGAACAGGCAATCATGCGCGGTACCGAAGGGGACGGGGATTGCCGAGGCGGTGCGGATGTCCATCGTGTCCGGCACGGGCCAGGCGGTGGCGGCGAAAACGGCCCGGCGCGAGGCATGGGAGCCGAACATGTTGACGGTCGTCACGCGCTGGCCAGGCTTCAGGCTCGTCACCTGCGCGCCCACCTCGATGATGGTGCCGGCGGCCTGATAGCCGACAATGTGGGGCGCCGAATGAAGCGCGCCGCGGGCGCGGTTTAGCGTGTCGCCGCCTTCGATCGAGACGGCTTCCACCTCGATGACGATGCCTTCCGGCGGGCAGACGGGGTCGGGCACGTCTTCGTATTTGAACACGCCGGGCGGTCCGTTCTCGTAATAGACGGCGGCTTTCATTGCTTTCCTTCCTTGGGATTTCTTCTGTCCCGCCTATGTCGGTGTTCGAACGCCAAAGTGCAAGCGCCTTGACGCAGGGGCGCTTTCGGCTCATTTGCAGGGGGTCAGATGGCCGGATGACCGCTGCCCTCCTTTTTCGGAAGGACGGGCAGAGGAAAGTCCGGGCTCCACGGAAACACGGTGCCGGATAACGTCCGGCGGGGGCGACCCCAGGGAAAGTGCCACAGAGAGCAGACCGCCGGTCCTGCGGGACCGGTAAGGGTGAAAGGGTGCGGTAAGAGCGCACCGCGCGGCCGGTAACGGAAGCGGCACGGCAAACCCCACCGGGAGCAAGACCAAATAGGGGCGGCATTTCGGGCGAAAGCCCGAGAACCCGTTTCCGGGCGGCCGCCCGGGTTGGTTGCTTGAGGCGTCCGGCGACGGGCGTCCCAGATGAATGGTCATCGCCCGCAAGGGTACAGAACCCGGCTTACAGGCCATCTGACGCTTTTTTCGACATTGAACTGCATCGCGCGGCGCATGCCCGCCTGAACCGTGCTGATCCAGAATGGTTCAAGTACAGGCAAATGTTCTACTTATGTTCGTCGCAATATCGACAATTTTGACGAGCTGTCAGGCAAGGAAATACCGCGCAAAACCGCGAAATTACTGGGGTTTCCCGTTGACGCCCATGATATCCCATGTTATCCCATGATGTCCCGTACAAGGCCATGCTGCCCCTTCTGGTGCCAGCCGGTCCCGCGGTGACAGGGCTCCTTCGCAGGGGAAGGGGTGCCCATTCAGGGAGCAGGTCGGGCGATGGAGTCGTTCCGGGGGCGTTTCACGAACAAGATCGACTCGAAGGGGCGGGTGTCCGTTCCGGCGAAGTTTCGTGCCGTCACCATGGCTCAGGGCCTGAATGGCGTGATCTGCTTTCCGCCGCTCAATCCGGGCGCCTTCTTCGAGGGCTGCGGCCCGGCCTTTTCCGACATCGTCGACCAGATGCTCGATCGGCTCGACCCGTTCTCCCCGGAGCGGCAGTCGCTGGCGGCGGTGCTGATCGGCGAAAGCGCGGAACTCAATTTCGACGCCGATGGCCGGGTGATCCTGCCCGAGACGCTGCGCAATCTTGCCGGCATCAAGGATGAGGCGACATTTGTCGGCATGGGCCAGCGCTTCCAGGTCTGGGAGCCGAAAGCCTATGACGAGTATTACGCGAAGGCGCTGGAAGAGGCGCAACGCAACCGCGATCTCCTGCGCGCGCCCAACGCACAGTCCGGCAATGGCACGGGAGGCGCACGATGAGCGTTACCGGCCAGGGCAATGTTCCTCATGTTCCGGTGATGCTGGCCGATGTGCTCGATGTGCTGAAACCTCGCGACGGCGGCATCTATGTGGACGGCACGTTCGGCGCGGGCGGCTATACGCGCGCGATCCTCGGCGCTGCCGACTGCGCTGTGCTCGCGATCGACCGCGATCCGAGCGCCATCCTGCGCGGCCGCGCGCTCGCCACCGAATTTGCCGGACGGCTGACGCTGATCGAGGGCTGCTTCGGCGACATGGAGCGGCTGGTACGCGCGCTTGGCCATGACAGCGTCGATGGCGTCGTGCTCGATGTCGGCGTCTCTTCCATGCAGATCGATCAGGCGGAGCGCGGCTTCTCCTTCCAGAAGGATGGGCCGCTCGACATGCGCATGGGCGGCGAAGGGCCGAGCGCGGCAGATGTCGTCAACAGCTACGACGAGAGCGACCTTGCGCGCATCATCGCCGTCTATGGCGAGGAGAAGCGCGCCCGCGCCGTTGCGCGCGCGATCGTGAAGGCGCGGGAGGAGGCGGAGCTTCACCGCACCCTCGAGCTTGCAGAGCTTGTTGCCAAGGTGATCGGGCGCAAGCCGCAGGACAAGATCCATCCGGCGACGCGGACATTCCAGGCGCTCAGGATTTTCGTGAACGACGAACTGGGCGAGCTGGCGCGCGGGCTTTCCGGCGCCGAGGCGCTTCTTGCCGAAGGCGGGCGGCTTGCCGTCGTGACGTTCCATTCGCTCGAAGACCGCATCGTGAAACGCTTTCTTACCGAACGCACGGGCCGCGGCGGACGCCCCAACCGCTACATGCCCGCTGTCGAGGAAGAGGTTCCGTCCTTCGAGGAAATCGCGCACAAGGCGCGCAAGGCTTCGGATGAGGAAGTGGAGACGAATGCACGGGCGCGCTCGGCGAAACTCCGCGCCGCGATCCGCACGGCCGCGCCGCAGCGCCCGCTCGATCTCGATGCGCTCGGTTTTCGCGTCGCGCCCTCCCTCGCGGGAGGTGCCGCATGATGCGCGTCATCAATTCTCTTCTGATCGTTGCCGTGATCGGTCTTTCGGTCGGTCTCTACGACATCAAGTACAAAGCGGAAGAAGCCGTGCGCCATGCGCGCCAGCTCGAGCAGCGCATTGCAAACGAGCAGGAAGCGATCCGCGTTCTGCGTGCCGAGTGGAGCTATCTGAACCAGCCAGAACGCCTGCAGGAGCTCGCAAGCCGCTACACGGCGCTGCAGCCGCTGAGCGCCGGGCAGATAGGCAGTTTCGAAGACGTGCCCATGCCGCATATGGCCGATGACTTCTATGTGCCATCGGGCCGCCAGCCGCTCGGGGGATATGCCGGCGGCATCGCGCCGGGTGCGCCGGGGAGTACGATCCAATGATCGGGCGCAACAACGACAACGCGAACAAGGGCCGCTATTTGCCGCCAGGCCATGACGCGATCTCAAAGCCGCGCGCACGGGTGCGTGAGGGCCGCCGAACGCCGTCGCAGCGTCGTATCTTTCTTGCGCTTGCCGTTTTCGCTGCCTGCTTCACGCTGGTCGGGGCGCGGCTTGTCGGTCTGGCCATCATGGGCGGCGGTGGCGAGGGCGCGGCCCTGGTTGCGAGCGGTACGACGCAGGTCAACCGGCCCGACATCGTCGACCGGAACGGCGAGGTCATGGCGACGGATATCGTCACGGCTTCTCTTTTTGCTGATACGCGCTATGTGATCGACCCGCACGAGACGGCTCGCCAGCTCGTGACCGTGCTGACCGATCTCAATGAAGACGATGTGGTGCAGCGGCTTGAATCCGGCCGCGCCTTCGTCTGGCTGAAGCGCGACCTGACCCCGCGTCAGCAATATGCCGTTCATTATCTCGGTCTGCCGGGCCTCGATTTCCGCAAGGAACAGAAGCGCGTCTATCCGAACGGCAAGAACGGCTCCACCGTGCTTGGCATGGTCGATGTCGACAATCGGGGCCTTGCGGGCATGGAACTTTACATGGACCGCTCGATCAGCCGCACGGATGCCGCAGGCAAGCCCAAATTCGACCGCAATGCCAATGTCATGCTGTCGCTCGATCTGCATGTGCAGCATGCGCTGCGCGACGAACTTGAAAAGGCGATGGTGGAATTCCGTGCGCTCGCAGCGGCCGGCATCATCATGAATGTGCATACAGGCGAAGTGGTGGCGATGACCTCGCTCCCCGACTTCGATCCGAACGATCCGATGTCTGCACCGGAAGAGGGCCGGTTCAACCGCGCCACTCTCGGTGTTTATGAAATGGGTTCGGTGTTCAAGGCGGTGACGCTAGCAGCGGCGCTCGACAGCGGCCGTATTCATGTGGGCGAGCGTTTCGACGCGACGCAGCCGATCAAGGTAGCGCGTTTCACCATCCGAGACTTCCATGCCAAGAACCGCTGGCTCTCCGTGCCGGAGGTCTTTGTCTATTCCTCCAATATCGGCACGGCCAAGATTGCGCTGCAGCTCGGTACGGAAGACTACAAGGACTATCTGCGCCGCTTCGGTCTCATGACGCGGCCCGCGATCGAACTGCCGGAAGTCAGCCGTCCGCTGGTGCCAGCGCGCTGGGGCGAGCTGTCGACGATCACCACGTCGTATGGTCATGGCATCGCGGTGACGCCGCTGCAGGTGGTGAGTGCCTTATCGACCATTGTCAATGGCGGTTTCAAGGTGGAGCCGACATTGCTTCGGCGCAACGACGTACAGCTTGGCGAGCGCGTGATCTCGGCGGAAGCAAGCGCGACGATGAAGACGCTGCTGCGCATGGTCGTGCAGGAGGGAACAGGCCGCAACGCCGACGTCGAAGGTTATCCGGTGATGGGCAAGACCGGCACGGCGGAAAAGGCGATCAATGGCGGCTATGCGCGCAACCGGCTCATCACGTCATTCATCAGTTCCTTCCCGGCGAACGATCCGCGCTACGCGATGATCGTGATGTTCGACGAGCCGAAGGCGACGAAGAACACTTATGGCTATGCAACGGCAGGCTGGAACGCGGCGCCGGTGACATCGCGCGTGGTGACGCGCGTGGCGCCGCTTCTCGGGCTGCGCCCGGCAACGCAACCGCAGAAGAACGAAATGCTGCGGGAGGCACAACTCGTCTCCTTCGGGGCGAACGGACAGTAAGAAGTTTGACGATGCCGGCGCAAGGACGGCGAAACGAAATGTTGGGTGACATGCAACTGGCGGCGCTTATCGGGACCGATGCCCTGCCGCTCCCTGAGGAGGGGGCGACGGAGATACTCGGCCTGACGGCGGACAGCCGTGCGGTGAAGCCCGGCTATCTGTTCGCCGCGCTGCCGGGCACGAAGCTCGACGGTACGGCCTTCATTGCGCAGGCGCTCGACAAGGGCGCGGCGGCGCTGCTTGTGCCGCAAGGTGCGGTTGTGGAAGCGCGCGTGCCGGTGATTGCCGACTGCAATCCGCGACGGAAGCTTGCGCAGATGGCGGCCCGTTTCTTCGGCGCGCAGCCGAAGGTGATTGCCGCGGTGACGGGGACGAACGGCAAGACTTCGGTTGCAACGTTCCTGCGCCAGATCTGGATCGCGCTTGGCGAAGAAGCGGCGAGCCTCGGCACGCTCGGCATTTCGAGTGCCAAGGGCGATCGTCCGCTCGGTTTCACGACGCCGGACCCCGTTGCGCTGCAGGCGGAGCTTGCGGCGCTCGCAAAAGAGGGCGTCACGCATCTTGCGATGGAGGCTTCAAGCCACGGGCTTGCACAATACCGTCTCGATGGGGCGAAGCTGACGGCGGCGGGCTTCACCAATATTACCCGCGACCATATGGACTATCACTCGAGCTTCGACGATTACCTCTATGCGAAGCTGCGCCTGTTCGGCGAAGTGATGGGGCCGGGCGGTATCGCGGTCATCAATGCGGATACGGCGCAGTTCGCCGAGTTCGAAGCCGTGTCCTGGGCGCGCGGGCACCGGGTGATCTCGGTCGGCCGAAAGGGGCGCGACATCTGCCTCGTCGCGACGCGGACCCATGCGCGTGGGCAGGTGCTGGAACTCGTCCATGGCGGCCAGAACTACGAAGTGAAGCTGCCGCTGGTCGGCGCCTTCCAGGCATCGAATGCGCTTGTAGCGGCGGGACTTGCCATCGGCTGCGGCGGTGAGGCGGCAAAGGTGTTCGCCGCGCTTGAAAACCTTGCCGGCGCCAAGGGGCGCATGGAAGAGGCGGCGCATCTGCCGAACGGGGCCTCGGTCTATATCGATTATGCGCATACACCTGACGCGCTCGAAAATGTGCTGGACGCGATGCGGCCGCATACGCAGGCCAAACTTTCGGTGGTGTTCGGCTGCGGCGGCGACCGCGACCCGGGCAAGCGCGCCATGATGGGCGAAGTGGCGGCGCGGCTCGCCGATACCGTGTTCGTGACGGACGACAATCCGCGCAGCGAAGAGCCCTCCGCCATCCGTGCGGCGATCCTCAAGGGTTGCCCCGGCGCAACGGAGATCGGCGACCGGGCGAAAGCAATCGAAACGGCGATGCGCGCGCTTCATGCAGGCGATGTGCTGGTTGTGGCCGGCAAGGGACACGAGACCGGGCAGATCATCGGCGCGACGACGGTGCATTTTTCGGATCATGAGGCCGTTCTCGCGGCGGCGGAAAAGATCGGAGGCGGCAAATGAGTGCGCCTCTCTGGACGCGGGAAGATGTGATTGCGGCGACGGCGGGCAAGGCCGAAGGAGGCGCCTGGACGGCGAGCGGCGTGTCGATCGACAGCCGGACGCTCGAGCCAGGCGACCTCTTCGTCGCCATCATCGGTGAGAATTCTGACGGACATAAATATGTGGAAGGCGCGCTGAAGAAAGGCGCCGCCGCCGCCATCGTGTCCGCGCCGGATGATGCAATGCGTGCGGCGGGGCCGCTCGTCATTGTGGAAGATACGCTGAAGGCGCTCGAAACCCTTGGCCGCGCTGCGCGCCACCGCGCCCGCGCGAAGATCGTCGCCGTCACGGGCAGCGTGGGCAAGACGGGCACGAAGGAGGCGCTGCGCCTCATCCTTTCGGAGCAGGGCGCGACCCATGCTTCCGCCGCTTCATACAATAATATGTGGGGCGTACCGCTTTCGCTGGCGCGGATGCCCGCCGATACACGCTTCGGCATTTTCGAAGTCGGCATGAACCATCCCGGCGAGATCACGCCGCTGTCGAAGCTGGTGGAGCCTTTCGTTGCTCTCATCACGACGGTCGAAGCGGTTCATATGGAATTCTTCGACTCGGTCGAGCAGATTGCCGATGCGAAGGGGGAAATCTTCGACGGGCTGCAGAAGGGCGGCGTCGCCATTCTCAATCGCGACAATCCGCATTATGCGCGGTTGCGCGCGAAGGCGGAGGCAAGCGGCGCCGGGCAGATCATCACCTTCGGCGAGCACCGCCAGGCCGATGCGCGTCTCGACAAGGTGGCGCTGAAGGAAGATTGCTCCTGCGTGTCGGCGACGATCTGTGGGCAGCCCGTGACCTACAAGCTCTCCGTGCCGGGCCGGCACATCGTGATGAACTCGCTGGCAGTGCTGGCCGTGGTGTATGCGCTCGATGCCGATCTCGCCATGGCGGCGCTTGCGATGGCCAATCTCAAGGCGCCGAAGGGGCGCGGCGAACGGCATCGTGTCGAAATGCCGACCGGCGCCTTCACCGTGATCGACGAAAGCTATAACGCCAATCCGGCCTCGATGCGCGCGGCGCTCGAAACGCTTGGCCAGGTAAAGCCTGCCGGCAAGGGCCGCCGCATCGCCGTGATCGGCGACATGCTGGAGCTGGGCGAAACATCAATCGAGATGCATCGCGGACTGGCCGAGCCGATCAGGGCGGCATCGGTCGACCTTGTCTTCGCGAGCGGGCCGCATATGCGCGAACTCTACAAGGCGCTGCCGGCCAGCGTGCAGGGCGCCTATGCCGAAAGCTCGGCGGATCTTGGCGATGCGCTCGGTGCGGCCATTGAGCCGGGCGACGTGGTGATGGTGAAGGGGTCTCTCGGTTCCCGCATGGGGCCGCTTGTCGAACTGCTGAGGGGGCTTGGCGACGACGAAGGCGAGAGCATCCGGCGCAACAGAGGGGGCAACTGATGCTTTACGATCTTCTCGTCGGCCTTTCGTCCGATTTTCCGGCACTCAATGCATTCCGTTACATCACGTCGCGCACGGGCGGCGCCACGGTGACGGCGCTGCTCATCAGCTTCCTGTTCGGGCCGCGGCTCATTGCCATGTTGCGCGCAAGGCAGCGGCGCGGCCAGCCGATCCGCGAGGACGGGCCGCAGACGCATGTGATCCAAAAGCAGGGTACGCCGACCATGGGCGGCTTTCTCATTCTGGTCGGACTTGTGCCGGCGGTTCTGCTCTGGGCCGACCTGCGCAATCCTTACATCTGGATCGTGCTTTTCGTGACGCTCGGCTTCGGCGCTGTGGGCTTCGCAGACGATTACCTGAAGGTGTCGAAGATTTCGCCGAAGGGCGTTCCGGGCCGGGTGAAGCTGTTTTTCGAATTCGTGATCGCGCTAGCGGCGATGTGGGCTCTGGTGCTGGTGGCGAGCGAGCCCTTGCAGACGGCGCTCACCGTTCCCTTCTTCAAGGGCGTGCTGATCCAGATGGGAGGGCTCTTCTTCCTGTTCGGCGCGCTGGTGATCGTCGGTTCGTCCAATGCGGTGAACCTGACCGACGGGCTCGACGGGCTTGCAATCGTGCCGGTGATGATCGCGGCAGCAGCTTTCGGCCTCATCGTCTATCTCGTCGGCAATGCGGTGTTCGCCGACTATCTGCAGATCCATTTCGTGCCGGGCACGGGCGAGCTTGCCGTCTTCTGCGGCGCGCTGATCGGCGCGGGGCTCGGTTTCCTCTGGTACAACGCGCCGCCTGCCATGGTGTTCATGGGCGACACGGGCTCGCTTGCGCTCGGCGGTGCGCTCGGCGCCGTTGCCGTGGCAGCCAAACACGAGCTGGTGCTTGCGATCATCGGCGGTCTCTTCGTGCTTGAAGCCGTGTCGGTGATCGTTCAGGTCGCGTCGTTCAAGCTGACGGGCAAGCGCGTCTTCCGGATGGCACCGCTGCATCATCATTTCGAACAGAAGGGCTGGGCGGAACCGACCGTCGTCGTGCGCTTCTGGATCATCTCGGTCGTGCTCGCCATGGCGGGCCTTGCCACGCTGAAGCTGAGGTGACACGCATGATAGCGGCGACGGGCTTCGAGAAAAGGAACGTGGGGGTGCTGGGACTCGGCAAGTCCGGGCTCGCAACCGTGCGTTCTCTCGAGGCGGGCGGCGCCAAGGTGTTTGCCTGGGACGATGCGCCGGCAAAGCGGGAGGATGCGGCGAAGGAAGGATTTCTTCTCGTCGACAGTTCGGGCTGGGACTGGAAGAGCCTCGCGGCCATGATCCTGAGCCCCGGCATTCCCTTTACGCATCCCGAGCCGCACCCAGCCGTCAAGCAGGCACAGGCGGCAGGTGTGGAAGTGATCGGCGACATCGAACTCTTCCAGCGCGCGGTGAAGGCGAGCGGCAAGCCCGCGCGCATCGTCGCGATCACGGGCACTAACGGCAAGTCGACCACGACGGCCCTAATCGGCCATATGGTGCGGCGCTGCGGCGGCAATGCGCAGGTGGGCGGCAATATCGGCAAGGCGGTACTCGAACTCGACGAGCCGGAAGCATCGACTATTTATGTCGTGGAAGTTTCGTCCTATCAGATCGACCTTGCGCCTTCGCTTGCGCCGAATGTTGCGGTGCTGCTCAACATCACGCCGGACCATATCGACCGGCATGGCACGGTCGATCACTACGCGGAAGTAAAAGCACGCATTTTTGCGCATCAGGGTGAGAGCGATACGGCCGTCATCGGCATCGACGATGGACGCACCAGCGAAATTTGCACGCGCGAAGTTGCGAAGCGGGTGGAGAAGGTGGTGCCGGTTTCCGTCGGCAAGACGATTTCGCGCGGTATCTATGCGCTCGGCGGCCAGCTCTATGACAGCCTCGGGACGCAGACGGTGAAGGCGGGCGATCTTGCCGCGATCAAGACGCTGGCAGGCGCGCATAACTGGCAGAATGCGGCAGCAGCCTATGCGACGGGCCGTGCGCTCGGCTATCAGCGCGAACGGATTCTCGCCGCCTTTGAAAGCTTTCCGGGACTCGCGCATCGCATGGAAATCGTCGGGGAGGCGGATGGCGTTCGCTATGTGAACGACAGCAAGGCGACGAATGCCGATGCGGCGTCGAAGGCGCTTGCGACCTATGACAATATCTACTGGATCATCGGCGGCAAGGCGAAGGAAGGCGGCATTGCCTCGCTCGAACAGTGGTTCCCGCGCATTCGCCGCGCCTACCTCATTGGTGAGGCGGCGCACGGTTTCGCCGAGACGCTGCGCGGCAAGGTCGAGGCCATTCATTGCGGTACGCTCGACCGTGCGGTGGACGCCGCTTCGCGCGATGCGGCAGGTGACAGCGCGGACCTGAAAGTCGTTCTGCTGTCGCCGGCTTGCGCCTCGTTCGATCAGTTCAAGAGTTTCGAGGAGCGCGGCGACGTCTTCCGCGCCGCGGTGCAGGAACGCCTCGCTGCAAGGGGAGGGGCCGCCGCATGATCCGCCTCGCCCGAACAAACCGCAGCGTGATTGCCGAATGGTGGTGGACTGTCGACAAGTGGACGCTGCTCGGCCTTTTCTGCCTGATGATGCTCGGGGCGGTGCTGGCGCTTGCCGCGAGCCCGGCGGTTGCCACGCGCATCAACCTGCCGCCGTTTCATTTCGTCTACCGGCAGCTCATTTTCTTCATTCCCGCCATCGCCGTCATGATCGGCGTGTCGCTGCTCAACCTGCGGATGGTGCGCCGCCTTGCTGCCATCGTGTTCGCGGGTGCATTCGTTCTCATGATGCTCACGCTCGTCATCGGGCCGACGGTGAACGGTGCGCAGCGCTGGCTTTATATCGGTCCGTTCGGACTTCAGCCCTCGGAATTCGTGAAGCCTGCCTTCATCGTGCTTGCCGCCTGGTTCTTCGCAGAGGCACAGCGTACGCCGGGCGTTCCGGGAACGGCACTCGCCATCGGCCTTTATGCGGCCGTTGTCGGTGTGCTGGCACTGCAGCCCGATTTTGGCCAGCTCATGCTGGTGACGATGGTGTTCGGCGCAATGTTCTTCATGGCCGGGTTGTCCTGGGGCTGGATCGGCGGTCTCGGTTCCGCCGCGGCGGTGGGCGCGTTCGGTGCCTATTCGACCATGCCGCATGTGGCAAGCCGCGTGGACCGGTTCCTCAATCCCGAATCCGGCGACACCTATCAGATCGACCGCGCTCTCGATGCGGTGAATGCAGGCGGGTTGTTCGGCCGGGGGCCGGGCGAGGGCATCGTGAAGCGCATCCTGCCGGACGCACACACCGATTTCATCTTCGCGGTAGCGGCCGAGGAATATGGTGTCATCGTCGGTCTCATCATCATCGGCCTTTTCGCCTTCATTGTAATCCGTGCACTCCGTCAGGCGATGGACGAGCAGGATCTCTTCGTGCAGTTCGCGACCTGCGGCCTCGTGGCACAGTTCGGCCTGCAGGCGCTCATCAATATGGCGGTCAATGTGAACCTGATGCCGGCCAAGGGCATGACGCTGCCTTTCATCTCCTATGGCGGTTCGTCGCTGCTCGCGCTGGCATTTTCGATGGGCATGCTGCTGGCACTGACGCGCCGCCGCGTGGGCGGAAACGCCAATGCCGCAAGCGGATGGAGGAACGCATGACGCGCCATCCGCAGGGTCCAATCATCATTGCCGCCGGCGGCACTGGCGGACATCTCTTTCCCGGTCAGGCGCTGGCGCAGGAACTGCGCCGTCGCGGCCGCAAAATCGTGCTGATGACGGATGAACGGGTGCAGCGCTTCGACAAGCTCTTCCCGGATGCGGATATCTACGAAGTACCGTCGGCGACACCTTCAGGCAAAGGCTTCGCCGGCCTTGTGAGGGCGGCGCCCGCAATCATTGCGGGCGTCGCGCGCTCCTTTGCCATTCTGCAGCGGGTGAAGCCCGCCGCACTGATCGGCTTTGGCGGCTATCCGACGTTGCCGCCGGTGGCTGCTGCCGTCCTTCGCGGCATTCCTTGCTGCGTGCATGAACAGAATGCGGTGCTTGGCCGTGTGAACAGGCTCGTTGCGCCGCATGTCGACGCGATCGCCTCGACCTTCGACCAGCCGAAATTCCTGAAGGCGCGCGACTCGGGCAAACTCGTGCTGACCGGCAATCCGGTGCGCGATGCGGTAATTGCGCAGGCTGGCCGCAACTACGAAATGCCGCTCGCAGATGGCGTTATCCGGCTTCTCGTCTTCGGCGGCAGTCAGGGTGCGCGCGTGATGAGCGATGTGGTGCCAGGCGCGCTGGCGAAGCTGCCGCAGGAGATGCGCGACCGGCTGCGCGTGGTACAGCAGGCACGGCCCGAAGACATGGAGCGTGTGCGTGCCATTTATGCGGAAGCGGGTATTGCGGCGGAACTCAACGCCTTCTTCGACGACATGCCGGAGCGGATTGCGGCGGCGCATCTCGTGATCGGGCGTTCGGGCGCTTCGACGGTGAGCGAACTCGCCGTGATCGGCCGCCCCGCGATCATGGTGCCGCTGCCGCATTCGCTCGACAATGACCAGAAGGCCAATGCGGGAAAGCTCGCCGAGGCAGGCGCAGGCTGGATGATCGAGCAGAAGGATTTTACCGAAACTGCGCTTGCGGCGCGGCTGCAGGCGCTTTTCGCACAGCCGACCGAACTTGCCGCCGCGGCGCAGGCTGCCAAGGCACAAGGCCAGCCCGGCGCCGTGCGCGCACTTGCCGATCTCGTCGAGGCGCTGGGGCGCGGCGACTACCGCGCCGTGCGCAACCTCGCGCCGAAGCAGATCGCCGCCAATGATGGCGGGTCCAACCATCTCAAATTCGCCGCGGGAGGTGCATGATGCGTCCGGCGCCACTCGACATCGGCACCATTCACTTCACCGGCATCGGCGGTATCGGCATGAGCGGTATCGCGGAGGTGATGCACAATCTCGGTTACAAGGTGCAGGGCAGCGATCTGTCCGACAGCGCCAATGTGAAGCGGCTGAAGGCGCTGGGAATCAAGGTGTTCATTGACCAGAAGGCGGAGAACCTGAAGGACGCGCAGGTGATCGTCGTGTCGTCAGCGATCCGTCCCGAGAACCCCGAGCTGATGGAAGCGCGGGCGCGTTTCCTGCCGGTGGTGCGCCGCGCGGAAATGCTTGCCGAGCTGATGCGTCTCAAGAGCTGCGTCGCCATTGCCGGTACGCATGGCAAGACGACGACGACTTCGATGGTCGCCGCGATCCTCGACAAGGCAGGGCTCGACCCGACTGTCATTAATGGCGGCATCATCAATGCCTATGGCACCAATGCGCGGCTCGGCGAAGGCGAGTGGATGGTGGTGGAGGCGGACGAGTCCGACGGCACGTTCGTAAAGCTGCCGGCGACGCTTGCAATCGTCACGAATATCGACCCCGAGCATCTCGATTATTACGGCACCTTCGAGGCGGCGAAGGATGCCTTCCTGACCTTTGTCGAGAATGTTCCGTTCTATGGCGCTGCCGTGATGTGCATCGATCATCCGGAAGTGCAGGCGCTGATCGGCCGCGTGCGCGACCGGCGGATCGTGACCTATGGCACCAATCCGCAGGCCGATATCCGCGCGACGAATGCGCGTGTCGAGGATGGCTTCAACGTGTTCGATGTGACGATCACCGACCGCAAGAATGGCGAGAAGCGCGAGATGACGGGTGTGCGGCTTGCGATGCACGGCACACATAACATGCTGAACAGCCTCGCCGCCATTGGCGTTGCCGTGCAGATGGGCATCAAGGACAAGGGCATTCGCGCCGCGCTGGAAGGCTTTGGCGGCGTGAAGCGGCGCTTTACCCATGTGGGCGTGTGGAGCGGCGTCAACATCTATGACGATTACGGCCATCATCCGGTGGAGATTGCCGCCGTGCTGCAGGCGGCGCGCTCCGCATCGCAGGGGCGTACCATCGCGGTGGTGCAACCGCATCGCTACACGCGGCTTCACAATCTGTTCGATGAGTTCTGCTCCTGCTTCAACGATGCCGATGCGGTGATCGTTGCCGATGTCTATGAAGCAGGCGAAAAGCCGATCGAGGGTGCGAACAGGGATGCGCTGGTGCAGGGCCTTCGCGACCGCGGCCACCGCGACGCGATGGCGCTCCAAAGCCCGGAGGCATTGCCGGGGCTGATCGCGGAAGTCGCAAAGCCGGGCGATCTCGTCGTCTGTCTCGGTGCGGGCAGCATCACCTATTGGGCGAATGCGCTGGCGGAGGATCTGGCGAAGCTTGGCAAGAAAAGCGCGAAGAAGGCGACCGCAAAGACAAAGAAGCCGGGAGGGAAAAAATGATGGCCGCTGAAGCCACCCGTTCCCTCATCGACCGGCTGCCGAAGATACGTGGCGAGCTTGTGGCAGATGCGCCGCTTGCGCCGCTGACCTGGTTCCGCGCAGGCGGCAACGCGGAAGTGCTGTTCCGTCCGGCGGATGCAGACGACCTCGCGGACTTTCTTGCCGGTACGCCGGAGGATGTGCCGGTGACGGTGATCGGTGTCGGCTCGAACCTTCTTGTGCGCGAGGGCGGTGTGACGGGCGTCGTCATACGGCTTGGGCGCGGCTTCATGAATATCTCCGTCGAAGGAACACGCCTGCGCGCAGGAACGGCTGCGCTCGATGTGGCAGTCTCGCGGGCGGCTCAGGAAGCGGGCCTTGCAGGGCTTGAGTTCTATCGCGGCATTCCGGGCTCGATCGGCGGGGCGCTGCGCATGAATGCGGGTGCCTATGGCGGCGAGACGAAGGACGTGCTGGTGGAAGCCATCGCCATCGACCGCAAGGGCAAGCGGCATGTGCTGACAAACGAGGACATGAAGTATCGCTATCGCCACAGCGGTGCGGCGGAAGACCTGATTTTCGTCGAGGCGGTGTTCCGGTGCCGGCCCGGCGACAGGGACGAGATCCTTGCCAAGATGAACGAGATCACCTCGTCGCGCGAGGCGACGCAGCCCGTGCGCACACGTACCGGCGGCTCGACCTTCAAGAACCCGGAAGGCTACAAGTCGTGGCAGCTCATCGACGCGGCAGGCTGCCGCGGGCTCACACGGGGCGGGGCGCAGGTGTCGGAGCTGCATTGCAACTTCCTCATCAATACCGGAGATGCGACTGCGACCGACCTTGAAGAGCTTGGCGAGGAAGTGCGCCGCCGCGTGAAGGAGCAGAGCGGCGTCACGCTCGAATGGGAAATCAGGCGGATCGGCACTCGCGAAGGAGGGGACGCATGAGCGGCAAGCATGTCGCCGTCCTCAAGGGCGGCTGGAGCGCGGAACGCGAAGTCAGCCTCGTCTCCGGCAAGGGGTGTGCCGAGGCGCTGAAACAACATGGCTATCGCGTGACCGAGATCGATGTCGGCCGTGACATTGCGGACCAGCTTCTCAAGGTGAAGCCGGACGTCGCCTTCAATGCGCTGCATGGCCGCTGGGGCGAAGATGGCTGCATTCAGGGCCTGCTCGAAATTCTCCGTATTCCCTATACACATTCGGGGGTGCTTGCCTCCGCGCTCGCCATGAACAAGGAACGGTCGAAGCCGATGTTCCGCGCGGCGGGGCTGCCTGTCGCGGAAAGCGTGGTCGTGCCGCGCGAGCAGGCGGCGCTCGGCCATGTGATGGACCCGCCTTACGTCATCAAGCCGGTCTGCGAGGGATCGTCCGTCGGCGTCTTCATCATTCGCAAAGGCGACAACCGCCCGCCTGCCGAACTCACCTCGCCGGAATGGAACCTCGGCGACGAGGTTATGGTGGAGCGCTATATCGCGGGCCGCGAGCTCACTTGTGCCGTGATGGGCGAGGAAGTGCTGGGCGTGACGGAGATCGTCGCAGCGACGCAGTTCTACGACTATGAAGCGAAGTACAAGGCGGGCGGATCGCGCCACATCATTCCCGCGCCGATCCATGCCGATATATATGCCGAGGTGCAGCGCGTGACGCTTGCCGCGCACAAGGCACTCGGATGCCGCGGCGTTTCCCGCGCCGATTTCCGCTTCGACGACACGCGACCCGCCAAAGGTGAGCTCATTCTTCTCGAAGTGAACACGCAGCCCGGAATGACGCCAACATCTCTGGTGCCCGAGCTTGCGGGGCTTGCGGGCTACACCTATGGCGAGCTTGTGAGCTGGATGGTGGAGGATGCTTCATGCGACAGGTAAAGGCTCAGTCGCGCACAGGCGTCCGTACGGCACCGAAGCGGAATGCGAAGATCGCGCCCGGCAAGCGGCGCAATGTGAGCGCCATGAGCACATTCGGCCGCCGCAAGGAGCGTCCGTCGGGCCGGTTTGCCGAGTGGCTCGAACGGCTCCGCGAGGGCGACTTCGCGACGCGGCCCTTTACCTGGGGCGCAGTTGCGCTGATTGCGCTGGTTGGCATTTACGGTTTTGGTGTTGGTGGCCATGCGCAGGCAGCGCGTGATGCGGTAAGCGACCGGGCAAACCGATTGCTCGCGCTATCCGGCCTTTCGATTCAGGATGTCCGTGTGATCGGCCGCTCGCAGACACGCAAGGATGATCTGCTTGCCGCGGTGGGCGTCGAGCGCGGCGACCCGATTTTCGGGTTCGATACGGAAATGGCGCGGCAGCGCATCGAACGTCTCGACTGGGTCGAGGCGGCGACAGTGACGCGGCTTCTGCCCGACACGATCCGTATCGAGATCAGCGAGCGCGATCCATTCGCGTTGTGGCAGCGCGGTGGCGAGCTGTCGCTGATCGACGCAAGCGGACGTCCCATCACCGACGAGGGTGTACAGGATTTCGCGCATCTGCCCTTCATCGTGGGCTTCGGTGCGCCGCGCGCTGCGCCCGAGCTTCTCAAGCTCATGCGGGCCGAACAGCCGCTGCTTCTCGCGCGCGTACGTGCCTTTGTGCGCGTCAGCGACCGGCGCTGGAACCTCCGTCTTGAAAATGGCGTCGATGTGAAACTGCCGGAAACAGGCGTAGCCGCGGCGCTCGCCCTTCTGGCTGCACAGGACGGCAAACACAGAATTCTGTCGCGCGATATTGCGGCTGTCGATCTCCGCCTGCCGGACCGGGTAACGGTCGAGCTGACAGATAGTGCGATGAACGGCACAGGTCTCGCGACTGAAGCAAAAACAAACAAGGGCGTTGTGGGGCCGGGTCGGGCCGCACGTGGGGGCAATACATGAATATGGTCTCTATTGGATCACGCAGTTTTCAGGGACGTCCGGTCGCGGCCAGCAGGTCCGGCACGATTGCTGCGCTCGATGTCGGGTCGAGCAAGATTTCCTGTTTCATCGCGAAGATAGAACCGGGACGGCATGCGAACGGTCATGCGCCGGTCCGTGTCATCGGTATCGGGCACCAGGTCTCGCGCGGTATCCGCGCGGGCGCCGTGGTGGACATGGATGCGGCGGAAGAGGCGATCCGCGTGGCGGTCGATGCGGCGGAACGGATGGCCGGCGTGACGATCCGCGATGTCGTGGTCGGTTTTTCCGGCGCCGAACCGAAAAGCCAGACGGTCGGCGTGCGGGCATCGATTTCGGGCGGCGAGGTGAGCGATCAGGATGTGTCGCGCCTTATCCATCATGCGCAGACGAACTTCCAGCCGGAAGGGCGCGACGTGATGCATGCGATTCCGACCAACTATTCGGTAGATGGCAGCCGTGGCGTGCGCGATCCGCGCGGCATGTTCGGCGAAAAGCTCGGTGTCGAGGTGCATATGGTGAGTGTATTGCGCGGCCCGCTGCGCAACCTCGAACTCTGCATTGAACGCTGCCACCTCTCGGTCGCGGGAATCGCCGTCAGCCCCTATGCGAGCGGACTGGCCTGTCTCGTCGAGGACGAAATGGACCTCGGCGTCGCCATGATCGACATGGGCGGAGGCACGACCTCGCTCTCGATCTTCTTCGAAGGTGCTATGGTCTACTGCGATTCCGTGCCAATTGGCGGGAATCACATTACCAATGATATTGCCCGGGGGCTCTCCACGCCGCTCGCACATGCGGAGCGGATGAAGACGCTTTACGGGAGCGCGCTTGCGAGCCCGTCGGATGAGAGAGAAATGATCGACGTGCCGCAGGTTGGGGAAAGCGATGCCGATTCGGCCAACCATATTCCAAGGTCGATGCTGACCGGCATCATTCAGCCTCGTCTGGAGGAAACGTTCGAACTGGTGAGGGACAGGATGGAGGCGAGCGGCTATGGCCGGCTCGCAGGCAGGAGGGTGGTGCTGACAGGCGGCGCCGCGCAGCTCAACGGCGCGCGCGAACTTGCCTCACGCATGCTCGACAAACAGGTCCGCGTCGGACATCCGCTCAGGGTCACGGGCCTTGCGGATGCGACGGGCGGCCCCGCCTTCTCCACTTGTGCCGGTCTTCTCACCTATTCGCAGATCTCGCCGCTGGAAACGGCGGGGGCAGGCGATGAGGACGACGCCGCTCAATCGCGCGGGCATATCCGCCGGTTCGGGCGCTGGCTGAAGGAGAACTTCTGATGCAGTGCGCAAAGCCGGGAACGACTTTCGTTGAACGCGCACTCGGGCGGCTTGCGGCGCCGCCCGGCAAAAGGGGTGCAGAACCGCCGCCACGACGACGATGTGCGGCAACCCAGACCCCGGCAACCCAATTCGCTCCCAGGAGGCAGTCATGAGCATCAAACTTACGGTTCCCCAAACTCAGGAACTCAAGCCCCGTATCACCGTCTTCGGCGTTGGCGGCGCCGGCGGCAATGCCGTCAACAACATGATCGAGGCGGGCCTCGAGGGTGTCGATTTCGTGGTCGCGAATACGGACGCGCAGGCACTGGCACTGTCCTCTGCGGAACGGCGCATCCAGCTCGGCGCGTCGATCACAGAGGGTCTCGGCGCCGGTTCGCGGCCGGAAGTCGGCTGCGCGGCGGCCGAAGAGGCGCTTCATGAGATCGTGGAGCACCTGCAGGGCGCCCATATGGTCTTCATCACGGCCGGCATGGGCGGCGGCACGGGCACGGGCGCGGCGCCCGTAATTGCCCGGGCAGCACGCGAGCATGGCATCCTGACGGTCGGCGTGGTGACGAAGCCCTTCCAGTTCGAGGGCTCTCGCCGGATGCGGCTTGCCGAAGAGGGCATCCGCGACCTGCAGCAGTATGTCGATACGCTCATCATCATCCCGAACCAGAACCTCTTCCGGGTCGCCAACGAGAACACGACCTTCGCCGATGCCTTCGGTATGGCGGATCAGGTGCTGCACTCGGGCGTGGCGGGCATCACCGACCTCATGATGAAGCCCGGCCTCATCAATCTCGACTTCGCGGATGTGCGCACCGTGATGAACGAGATGGGCAAGGCCATGATGGGAACGGGTGAGGCGAATGGCGAAAACCGCGCCATCGAGGCCGCCGAAGCCGCAATCTCGAACCCGCTGCTCGACGAAGTGTCGATGAAGGGCGCCAAGGGTGTGCTCATCAACATCACGGGCGGCATGGACCTCACTCTTTATGAGGTGGACGAGGCGGCAAACCGGATCCGGTCGGAAGTTGACCCGGATGCGAACATCATCGTCGGTTCGACCTTCGACAGCTCGCTCGACGGGCGGATGCGCGTGTCGGTCGTCGCTACGGGCATCGAGGCGACCGAGGCGCAGATGGCGAAGACCGAGGCCACCGCGGCGCAGGCTCGCGCTGTTGCGGCAGAGCGTGCGCCCGTGCGGGCCCCGGTTCAGGCCCAGGCGGTCCGGCATGTCAGCCCGGTTCAGGCGCAGGTTGGGCAGATTGAGGAACGGATGACGCCCGCCGCGGCGGCGCAGCCCGAACTCGACATCGAGGAAGAAGCGCCGAAGCTGCCGGTCTCCGGTCAGTTCGATCCGAAGGAGTTCGAGGCCGAAGTCATCATCCGCAAGCCGGAGCCCCGTCAGCCGGTCATGCGTCAGCCGGAAACCCCGGTGATTGCGGTGGCAGACGTCAAGGCGGAGCCCAGGACATCGACGCCGTTCATTCCGGGCGATCTCGACCGGGTGCAGACGGGCAAGAGCGACCTGCCGTCCTTCCTTGGTCAGAAGAACCAGCCGGTTCAGGCTTCGCGGGTGCCCAAGAAGGGGCCGAGCTTCTTCGAGCGCCTGACGGGTGGCCGCCGCAAGGAGGCCGAAGAGGAAGTGCATGCTGCGCCGCAGCATCCCCGGCGTGAGCCGACTGTGGCCCAGCGCCCCGCCGCCCGCCCGGCGGCCGAGCAGGTCCGCCAGCAGGAGAGCCTCTCGTCTTCCACCGAAAGCCGCCTTGTGCAGCCTTCGCATGAGGAAGAGCAGCTCGAGATCCCGACCTTCCTGCGCCGCCAGGCAAACTGAGGCGCCGGAAAAGCCCTGAAATGCGATAAACCCGCCCGTCTGGAACCGATTTCCAGCGGGCGGGTTTTCCTTTTCCAGATCAACGGGTTAGGCGGCCGTTAAAATGGTAACAAACCGTAAGAAACTGTTATTTGAGGCCGATTCCCCGCACTGCTAGAACCTTTTCAAGCGGACCAGAGGGGGCAGGTTTGCTTGGGGGTGTCAAAGGTGTTCAGAGTGCCGAAATCAGAATTCGAAACCATCATGCTGGAAAATGTCCGGCGCGACCGTCGCGTGCGGGCAATTGCGTTTCCGCAGAAGACGCTGGCGCGGCCCGTCGTGATCGACGGTGTGGGGCTGCATAGCGGCGTGGAAATCCACATGGTGCTGCATCCGGCGGAAGCAGACCGGGGCATCGTGTTCCGGCGGACGGATCTTGTGTCGCAGGGTCGCGAGGTTTCAGACATCCCCGCACTTTATGATCATGTCGCCGACACCACGCTGTCGACCGCCATCGGCAATGCGGCCGGCACGACGATCAGCACCATCGAACATCTGATGGCAGCGTTTTCCGCGCTCGGCGTCGACAATGCGCTGGTTGAGATCGATGCGGCGGAAGTGCCCGTGCTCGACGGCAGCAGCGAAATCTTTATCGAAAAGATCGAAGCGGCGGGGCTCGAAAAGCTCGACGCGCCGCGCAAGGCGATCCGCATTCTCAAGCCGGTCGTCGTCGAAGACGGTCTGAAGCGCGCCGCGCTCCTGCCGGGCGAGGGCTTCAAGCTCTTCTTCGAGATCGATTTCGACAATGAAGTCATCGGTCACCAGGAGATCGAGGCGGACCTTCGCGACCCGTTCTTTGCCGAGGACATCCTTCGCGCCCGGACCTTCTGCCTGCGCAAGGATATCGAGGCGATGTGGGCGGTGGGGCTTGCCAAGGGCGGCTCGCTCGAAAACGCGGTGGTGGTCGATACCCATGCCATCCTCAACGAGGAAGGGCTGCGCTACGAGGACGAATTCGTGCGCCACAAGCTGCTCGATGCCGTGGGCGACCTTGCCCTGTTGGGCATGCCGCTGATCGGCCGCTACGAAGGCTCCAGGGCCGGGCACGCCATGAACAACCGCGTGTTGCGGGCGCTGATGGCGGACCGTTCGGCATGGGAAATCGTCGAATATTCCGAGGACAACCGGTCCAGCGCGCCGCTCCGGGCGGAACTCAGGGCCATTCCGGCCGATTGAGGATTTTACTTGTTTCCAGGATCAAGGGCGCGCCTTCGGGGGCGCCCTTTCCATTTGCGGGGCTGCATCTGCCGCTATGGCCACCTGCAGCTTATTGGGCTAGAAATGGGCTCGGATCGGCTTTGTGCCGGGCGAGTCGGCTGCCTCCCGCGCCGCGCCCGGTCCGTGCGGCCGGAATTGAGAAAAATGGACGTTGCTCGCATGCGTGAGGCCCGGTTGCCCTTCGGTCGTTTTCGTTTCAGCTCCTTCCGCGCTCTTGCCGCCGGGGCCGTTCTTGCGGCGGTGGCGGGGCTTGCCGGCTGCTCGTCCAGTGATGAGCTGCCCTATGAGGAGCGGCCTGTCGAGCAGATCTACAACACCGCGATGGACCATATGGAAGCCGGGCGCTACCTGCCGGCGACCAAGGAGTTCGACGAAGTCGAAAGGCAGCACCCCTATTCGGAATGGGCGCGCCGTTCGATGCTGATGAACGCCTATGCAAATTACAAAGTGAACAAATACAACGAGGCAATTCTCAGCGCGCAGCGTTTCATCTCGCTGCATCCGAGCAATCGGGACGTGCCATATGCCTATTATCTGATCGGTCTTTCCTATTACGAGCAGATATCGGATGTGGGCCGCGATCAGAGGATGACCGAAAATGCGCTGGCCGCGTTCACGGAACTCGTGCGCCGTTTTCCGCAGAGCGAATATGCGCGCGATGCACGGCTGAAGATCGACCTGACCCATGACCATCTCGCGGGCAAGGAAATGGAGATCGGACGCTATTACCTGAACCGCCGCGACTATGTGGCGGCGATCAACCGCTTCCGTATCGTCATCGAGAAATATCAGACGACGACGCATACACCGGAAGCGCTGCAGCGCCTGACGGAAGCCTATCTCTCGCTCGGCGTGACGGCCGAGGCGCAGACCGCCGCCGCTATCCTCGGCTACAACTTCCCCGGAAGCGACTGGTATGAGGACGGCTATGCGCTGCTTGCGAACCAGGGGCTTGAACCGGTCGAGAACAAGGACTCCTGGATCAGCCGGGCGTGGAAAACCGTTTTCTGATCTTCGGACTTACCTATAGAAGGCGTGTTTCATGCTCGCCGCGCTGTCGATCCGCGACATCGTTCTGATTGAGAAGCTCGAACTCTCGCTCGATGGCGGGCTGTGTACGCTCACGGGCGAAACGGGTGCCGGGAAATCCATCCTGCTTGATGCGCTGGGGCTTGCGATCGGCGCGCGGGCCGATGCGGGCCTTGTGCGCCAGGGAGCGGAGCAGGGCAGCATCAGCGCCGTGTTCGATCTTCCTGCCACTCATCCCGCGCGCGCGGTTCTCAGCAAAAACGGCTTCGAGGCCGATGGCGACATCATCCTGCGACGGGTGCAGACGAAAGATGGGCGCTCGCGCGCCTTCATCAACGATCAGCCGGTGAGCGTCGGTCTGCTGCGGCAAGTGGGCGACATGCTGGTTGAGGTGCATGGCCAGCATGACGAGCGCGGCCTTCTCGACGCATCGGGCCACCGCGCCATGCTGGACGCCTTTGGCGGCTTCGAAAAACAGGTCGCAGATCTGCGCGCGCTCTGGCATGCCGCTTCGGCGGCGCGCGAGGCGCAGGCGGCGCATGAGGCGCTGCTTGCCCGCGCAAAAGCCGAGCAGGACTATCTGACCCATGTCGTCGGTGAACTGGACGAATTGCAACCGCAGCCCGGCGAAGAAACGACGCTTGCCGAAGAGCGCACGCTGATGATGCATTCTGAAAAGATTGCGGGCGATCTCACGGAGGCGGAGGAAGCCCTGTCGGGCGATGGCGGGCTCGATGCGCGGCTCACCGTTGCGCTGCGCCGGCTTGCGCGCGCCGCGGAGCAGGCGGGCGGGCGGCTCGATGCGGCGATTGCCGCGCTCGACCGGACGCTGACGGAAGCAGCCGAAGCGCGCGACCAGATTGCGCAGGCGATGCGCGCGCTGGAGTTCGACCCGGCGCGGCTTGAGCAGGCGGAAACGCGGCTCTTCGCACTTCGCGCCGCGGCGCGCAAACACAATGTGCAGGTGGACGATCTCGCGGCGCTGGCGGACAAGTTGCGCGGCGAGTTGCAGGAAATCGAGGGGGGCGAGGCGCGGCTTGCCGTGCTGAAGAAGGCGGCGGCGGAAGCGGAAGCGCGCTATGGCGCCGCAGCGCGGACGCTTTCCGAGGAGCGGGCCCGAGCGGCGGCGAAGCTCGACAAGGAAGTGATGAAAGAGCTGAAGCCGCTGAAACTCGACAAGGCGAGCTTCAGGACGAATATCGAGGTGCTGCCGGAAGCTCATGGCGGGCCGGAGGGGATCGACCGCGTGTCCTTCCTCGTTTCGACCAATCCGGGCGCGCCTTTCGGTCCGATCATCAAGATCGCATCGGGCGGCGAGCTGTCGCGTTTCGTGCTGGCGCTGAAAGTGGCGCTCGCCTCGCGCGGCAGCGCGCCCACGCTCATTTTCGACGAAGTGGATTCGGGTGTCGGCGGCGCGGTGGCGGAGGCGGTGGGGCTGCGGCTTGCCGAACTTGCGCGCGCCGTGCAGGTGATCGTGGTCACGCATTCGCCGCAGGTAGCGGCGCGAGCGCAGCATCATTTCCGCATCTCCAAGGGCGGTGAGGCGAAGGCGCAGAAGATTGCCACCAGCGTCGAGACGCTGGATGCTCCGGCGCGGCGTGAGGAAATTGCGCGGATGCTGGCGGGTGCGATGGTGACGGATGAGGCGCGCGCCGCCGCCGACCGGCTTATCGGCGGGCACCCGTGAGCAGGTCATCGAAAAAGCAGGCGCCCGAAAAAGACGAGGCGCTGTCCCGCAAGGACGTTTCCCATCTGACGATGGAAGAAGCGGCGGAAGAACTTGAGCGGCTCGCGCATGAGATAGGCGAACACGACAAGCTCTATTATCAAAAAGATTCGCCGCGTGTATCCGACGCCGAGTATGACGCGCTACGCCAGCGCAACGATGCCGTCGAGGCGCGCTACCCCGAGCTTGTGCGCGAGGATAGCCCGAGTGCGCGTGTGGGCGCAGAGCCGGCAGACGGGTTCGGCAAGGTCGTACATTCGGTGCCGATGCTTTCGCTCGGCAATGCCTTCGACGACAACGACGTCACGGATTTCTGGAACCGGATTCGCAAATTCCTGAATCTGAAAGAGCACGACGAGCTTGCCGTGACGGCGGAACCGAAGATCGATGGGTTGTCGGCGGCGCTGCGCTACGAGAAAGGCAGGCTGGTGCAGGGCGCGACGCGGGGCGACGGCCGCGAAGGCGAAAATGTCACGGAGAATCTGCGGACCATCGCCGACATTCCTGCCACGCTGAAGGGGAAGAACATTCCCGGCGTCGTGGAAGTGCGCGGCGAAGTCTATATGTCGCATGAGGATTTTGCGAAACTGAACAAGCGGCAGCGCGAGGCGGGCAAGCCCGTCTTCGCCAATCCGCGCAATGCAGCGGCGGGTTCGCTTCGCCAGCTCGATGCGAAGGTAACGGAATCGCGGCCCTTGCGTTTCTTTGCCTATGCCTGGGGTGAGATGCCGGAAATGCCGGCCGACACGCAGGCGGGCATGATCGAGGCCTTCGAGAAATGGGGCTTTACGGTCAATCCTCTATTCACGCGCTGCAAAAGCATCGAGGAACTGATCGCCTTCTATCACGATGTCGAAGAGCGGCGCGCTACGCTCGGCTATGATATTGATGGTGTGGTCTACAAAGTGGACCGGCTCGACTGGCAGAGCCGTCTCGGCTTCGTGTCGCGCTCGCCCCGCTGGGCGATTGCGCACAAGTTTCCTGCAGAACAGGCGATGACGGTGCTTGAAAGCATCGACATTCAGGTGGGACGGACGGGCGCGATGACGCCGGTTGCGCGGCTCACGCCGGTAACGGTTGGCGGTGTCGTTGTTTCCAATGCGACGCTCCACAATGCCGACGAGATCGAGCGGCTGGGCGTGCGGCCGGGCGATACGGTGGTGGTGCAGCGCGCGGGCGATGTGATCCCGCAGATCGTGCGCGTGGTGGAAGACAGGCCGCGCGGCAAGGCGAAGTACAAGTTCCCCGATACATGCCCCGAATGCGGCAGCCATGCCGTGCGCGAGATGAACCCGAAGACGGGCAAGCTCGATGCGGTGATGCGCTGCACGGGCGGACTCGTCTGCCCGGCACAAGCCGTCGAGCGGCTCCGGCATTTCGTGTCGCGCAATGCCTTTGACATCGAGGGGCTCGGCGAGAAGCAGATCGCCGCTTTCTACCAGGACGGGCTGATCGCCCGACCCGACGAGATTTTCACGCTGGAAGAGCGCGACAAGCATTCGCTGAAGAAGCTGAAGGATCGCGAGGGCTGGGGCGCGACGTCCGTCAAAAAGCTTTTCGAGGCGATAGACCAGCGGCGCGAGGTGGAACTCGACCGCTTTATCTTCGCGCTCGGCATCCGCCATGTCGGAGAGACGAACGCGCGGCTGCTGGCGCGGAGCTACGGCACGCTGGAAAATTTCGAAGCGCAGATGCGCGCCGCCGCCGACCCCGAAAGCGAGGCGCGGGAAGAGCTTCTTTCGATCGACGGGGTGGGGGATGTGCTGGCGGAATCGATCGTCGATTTCTTCGCCGAAAAGCACAACCGCGAGGTGGTTGAAGGGCTGCGGAAGGCAGGTGTTAAGGCGCTGCCGCTGGAGGCGCAGCAGACCGACAGCCCCGTGGCCGGCAAGACCGTCGTCTTCACCGGTTCGCTCGAACGGATGACGCGCCCTGAGGCCAAGGCCCGGGCGGAGCAGATGGGAGCGAAGGTGGCGGGCTCCGTTTCGTCCAAGACCGACCTCATCGTGGCGGGGCCCGGGGCGGGCTCGAAGCTCGCCAAGGCCCGCGAACTCGGCATCGAGATCATCGACGAGGATCAGTGGATCGAAATGGCGGGTGGCTGAGGCCGGTTTCGGCCCAAATGGTTAGACGATCTTAACCCTCTCGCGGCGAAACTGAGATTTCTTTATCGGACGGATTATCCGGCACCGGGCGGAGACTTATGGAAGCCATTCTGTTCCTTCAGGACGCGCTTGTGCTCGACCAGCTGATCTATGCGGCTGGCGCGGCGCTGACGCGCGGGCGGGAGGGGGCTTCGCTCGCGGGTATCGAAGTCGCAAGCTATTCCGGTCCCGAGGTCCATGCGATTGCGCCGGAATGGCGGGCGCTCGAAAAGCGGCAGCCCGATGCCGGCACGGTCTTCCAGTCTTGCGATCTCATTCTTGCCTGGGAGCGGCATTTCGCCAATGCGCGGAACGAGCTTCGCATCATCACGGTGCGCCGCCGGGGCGAGCTCGTGCTTGTCTGGCCGCTTGCCGTTGAGACGACGTCTTTCGGGCGGATGGCCTGCTGGGCGGGCGATCCGATCGGGCAATATGGCGATGTGATCGCGGCCGATGGCCCGGCGCGAGAGGAATGGATCGAAGCGGCCTTCGCGGAAATCGGCCGGCAGGAAGATATCGGATTTCTCTGCCTGCGCGGGCTTCGCGCGGACAGCGCGATTGCGGCATGGGCGGCGCGGCGCGGTATCGCGCTCGGGCCTGCCGCCGTAACGCCGGTGCTCGACACGACGGCCTATAGCTGCCTTGACGGGTTCATGGCGGAGGACTGGCCGATCGCCAAGCGCAACGCCAAGCGGATGCGCAAATTCGACTCGCTGGGCGGCATGAATTTCGAGATCGTGGGGCCGGGGCAGGAAGCGGTCGCGCTTGTCGCCAAGGCCTTTGCCTTCAAGCGCGAATGGCTTGCGGCGCGCGGGCTTTATGGCCGCGCCTTCAACGACAACCGCATGGAAGAGTGCCTTGTCGAATTTGCAGGCGATGCCTCGGCATCGTCCGGGCTTGCGGTGTCGCATCTCACTGTCGATGGCGACACGGCGGCCATCGAGATCGGTTTCCGGCGCGGCGGCAGGCATTATGCCTATATGGGTACTTTCGCGCCCGAGTTTGCGAAACACAGCCCCGGCTTCGTGGTGACGGAACTTACCATCCGCGACTGTGTGGAACAGGGCATTGCGGAATACGATCCGATGCCGCCGGCCGACGACTACAAGCTCGCCTGGAGCAATGCGCGCGTCGCCGTGCATGATTACGGCATCGTGCTCGGCTGGGGCGGCTATCTCTCTCTTGCCGTCGCGGCATGGGCGCGGCCTGCCGCGAAGCGGCTCTTCGTACGGCTGCCGCTGAAGCTCAGGCAGAAGCTGCGGAAGTAGGCCTTAGATCGCCCGCGTCGCCTCTTCGAGCCATCCGCGGGTTTCCGCGTCGAGGCCGGGGGAGAGCGCCGCGTGGACGCGGGCGTGATAGGCGTTGAGCCAGGCCACTTCCTCTTCCGAGAGCAGGTTTTTTTCCACCAGCGCGAGATCGATGGGCGCGAGCGTCAGCGTTTCGAAGCCGAGCATCATGCGCTCGCCGCCTTCGACGGGCGCGGGCGGCGTTACCACCACGAGATTTTCGATGCGGATGCCATAGGCGCCGGTCTTGTAGTAGCCGGGCTCGTTCGAGACGATCATGCCGGGCTTCAGCGGCTGGTGGCCCATCCTTGAAATGCGCTGCGGCCCTTCATGGACCGAAAGATAGGAGCCGACGCCGTGACCGGTGCCGTGGTCATAGTCGAGACCTGCCTTCCAGAGCGCCATGCGGGCGAAGGCATCGAGCTGCGCGCCCGAGGTTCCTTCCGGGAAGCGGGCGGTGGCGATTCCGATATGGCCTTTCAGCACACGGGTGAAGCGGTCGCGCTCTTCCGCGCCCGGCTTGCCGATGGCGATGGTTCGGGTGACGTCCGTCGTGCCGTCGAGATATTGCGCGCCGGAATCGACGAGGAAGAGTTCGCCGGGATTGAGCTTGCGGTTCGTCGCCTCGGTCACGCGGTAATGCACGATGGCACCGTTCTCGCCCGCGCCTGAAATCGTGTCGAAGCTCACATCCTTCAGCTTGCCGGTGTCGGTACGAAAGGCTTCGAGGCGTTTGGCGGCGTCGATTTCGGTCACTGTGCCCTTGGGCGCTTCCGCCGCAATCCATGCCAGGAATTTCGTCAGCGCCTGCCCGTCGCGAAGATGGGCTGCGCGTGTGCCTGCGACTTCGGCCTCGTTCTTGATCGCCTTGGGCAGTTCGCAAGGGTCCGCGCCGCGCTTCACTTCGGCACCGGCGGCGGAAAGCCGCGCCTCGATCCATGAGGCGCAGGTGGCGGGATCGACCAGCACGGTCTTGCCTGCAGCGCCGAGTGCATCGAGCGCCGCGCCCAGCGCGTCCTTCGGATGCACGGTCACGATATTGCCGAGGTGCGCGCGGGCCTCATCGCCGAGTTTCCGCTCGTCGATAAAGAGTTCGGCATGGCCGTCTTCATGCAGCAGCGCGAAGGAGAGCGGCAGCGGCGTGTGCGGTACATCGGCACCGCGGATATTGAAAAGCCATGCGATCGAATCCGGCATGGTGAGGACGGCAGTGTCGGCATCGCCCGACATGAGGTTGCTGGCGAGGCGGCGGATCTTGTCGGACGCCGGTTCGCCAGCAAATTCGATCGGGTGCGGCTCGACGCGGGCGCGCGGCGGCTCGGGCTGATCTTCCCAGACGGCATCGAGCGGGTTCGTGTCGACGGGCACGAGCGAGCCGCCCGCCTTTTCGGCGGCGGCGCGGAGCCGGGCCACGCTGTCTATCGTGTGGAGCCAGGGGTCATAGGCGAGCTTTGCGCCCCTTGGCAGGTTTTCCTCGATCCAGCGCGACGGCGGTTCCTCGATCAGGTGCTTCGCCTCGAAGGTGTCGAGATCGACCTGATGGCGGACCTGCAGCGTATAGCGGCCATCGACGAAGATGGCGGCACGGTCGCGGAGCGCCACGGCCATGCCGGCCGAGCCGTTGAAGCCCGTCAGCCAGCGCAGGCGCTCGGCATGGGGCGGGACATATTCGCCCTGATGCTCGTCGGCGCGGGGGATGAGGAAGCCGTCAAGGTTCCGGCGCGCCAGCTCCTCCCGGAGTTTCGCTGCGCGGGCCTTGCCGAGGGCCGGATTGGCTGTGTCGTCATAGGTCTGGAACATGGAATGAATGTAAGTGGCGGCCGGGGCCGGGGCAATGGGGCTGGCGGCGAGCTAGCGCGCCATGCGGAGCGTCACCCAGTCGCCTTTCGGCTTGCGGGAGACGAGGCGGAAGCCCTGCAGACGCATGGCGCCGGCGACCATCGCCTCCTGCGTCCGCAGTGTGCCGGACAGGATCAGCGTTCCGCCGGGCCGCAGATGGGCGCGGAAGGCGGGGGCAAGGGAGACGAGGGGCCTTGCGAGGATATTCGCCACGATGAGGTCGTATGGCGCTCGGGCGGCAAGGGCGGTGTGGCCGAAGCCCCTGGCCGTGACGGCGGTGACGAAGGGGCCGACGCCATTCGCCCGTGCATTCGTGCGGGTCACCTTCACGGCTACGGGGTCGATATCGGAGGCGAGGACATTCACGCGGGCGAGCTTCGCGATGGCGATGGCCAGCACGCCCGTGCCTGTGCCGATATCGAGGGCGTTCACGCGGCGGCCGGGTGCCACGAGTTCGGAAACATATTCGAGGCAGCCAGATGTCGTCTCGTGATGGCCGGTGCCGAAGGCCTGCCCTGCATCGACGAGAAGGGGGATCGCGCCTGCGGGCACCTTCGCCGCATCGTGGCTGCCATGGACGAAGAAGCGACCGGCGCGGACGGGCTCCAGCCCTTCCAGCGACCGGGTCACCCAGTCCTGATCCGGCAGGGGCTCGACGGCCAGCGCTTGCGCCTTGATGCCGGATTTCGCTTCGGCGCTTTCGATCAGCTTACGGAGCGTTTCGGGATCGGGTTCCTCGGCATAAAGCGCCTCGATGCGCCAGAGCCCATGCGCCTCTACCTCGTTCCATTCGGATGCCGTTTTGACGAGCGGCGAGGAGCCAGGCTCGGCCTCGCTCATGGTGACGGCCAGCGCTTCCGGCCAGATCGCCGCTTCCAGCGCGTCGGAGAAGGCGTCGACGGCTTCATAGGGCAAGATGAAGGAGAATTTCCAGAGGGAGGTCATGGGTGTGTTGTTCCACCTACACCCCTCATGTCATGCCCGGACTTGATCCGGGCATCCAGGGGCCACTTGCTCTGTGTTCTGTCGCTCTGGATTGCCGGGTCAAGCCCGGCAATGACGGACTTGATTGAGAGAAATGATGCCACCCTCAAACCCGCTCCAGAAAACTGTCGATCACCTTCTTGCGGCCGGCCTTTTCGAAGTCGACGGTGAGTTTGTTGCCGTCGATCTCGGTGACATGGCCATAGCCGAATTTCTGGTGGAAGACGCGCTCGCCCTTGCCATAGCTTGCGGCAGAGGGATCGCTGGTCGCGACGAGTTCGGCATGGGCTTCATAGGCGGGGGGCTTCACGCGGATTTCGGCATTGGCTTGCGCGCGGCGCCAGCCGGGGCTCGAATAATCGCTGCCGCGCGCGAAATCCTGCGCGAAGCGGCTCTGGCTGTAATTCTGGTAGCTCGCGCCCGCCATGGCGCTTTCCGTCACCTCGACATAGGTTTTCGGCAGTTCGTCCACGAAGCGGGATGGGATCGAACTTTGCCAGAGCGCATGTATGCGGCGGTTTGCGGCGAAGGAAATCAAGGCGCGCTTTTTCGCGCGCGTGATGCCGACATAGGCGAGACGGCGTTCTTCCTCGAGCCCCGCTATGCCGTTTTCATCGAGCGACCGCTGATGCGGGAAGAGCCCTTCTTCCCAGCCGGGCAGGAATACCGTGTCGAACTCAAGGCCCTTGGCGCTGTGGAGCGTCATCAGGTTGATCTTGTCGGCGGTTTCGTTCTGCTCGATCTCCATGACGAGGGAGATATGTTCGAGATAACCGGCCAGCGTCTCGAAATGCTCCATTGAGCGGATGAGTTCCTTCAGGTTTTCGATCTTGCCGGGGGCATCCGCCGATTTGTCGTTCTGCCAAATCTCCGTATAGCCGGACTCATCGAGCACGATTTCGGCAAGCTCGGTATGCGGCATGCCGGGGACGAGGGCGCGCCATCGTTCCATCATCTCGATGAAACCGGCAAGCGCGCGGCGCGCGGCGGGCTTCAGCTCCTCCGTCGTCACGATCATCTTCGAGGCGCGATAAAGCGAGGTGTTTTCCGCGCGGGCGAGCCGGTGCACCGTCTGCAGCGCCACATCGCCTAGCCCACGGCGTGGCTTGTTCACGATGCGCTCGAAGGCGAGGTCGTCGTCGGCTTGAGCGACCAGGCGGAGATAGGCGTTGGCATCGCGGATTTCTGCGCGTTCATAAAAGCGAGGGCCGCCGACCACGCGATAGGGGATTCCAAGATTGATGAAGCGGTCTTCGAATTCGCGCATCTGGAAGGAGGCGCGCACAAGGATCGCCATGTTGCGCAGCAGATGACCCTGCCGCTGCAGCTGTTCCACTTCCTCGGCGACGGCGCGCGCTTCCTCCTCGCCGTCCCAATAGGAGGCAATCTTGATCTTCTCGCCTTCATTGTCGTTCGCTTCGGTCCAGAGTGTCTTGCCGAGGCGCTGTTCATTCGCGGCGATGAGGCCGGAGGCGGCGCCAAGGATATTCGCCGTCGAGCGGTAGTTCCGTTCGAGGCGGATGACCATGGCACCGGGAAAATCCTTTTCGAAGCGGAGAATGTTGTCCACTTCCGCGCCGCGCCAGCCATAGATCGACTGGTCGTCGTCGCCGACGCAGCAGATGTTCCGGTGCTTCTGCGCGAGGAGGCGAAGCCAGAGATATTGCGCGACATTGGTGTCCTGATATTCGTCCACCAGCATGTATTTGAAACGGTCCTGCCATTCGGCCAGCACTTCCGGGTGTTCCTGGAAGATGCGCAGCACTTCGAGCAGCAGGTCGCCGAAATCGGCAGCGTTCAGCACCTTGAGGCGGGCCTGATAGGCGGCGTAAAGCTCGCCGCCCTTGCCGTTTGCGAATGCCTGTGCTTCGCCTGCGAGCACTTTCTCCGGCGTAAGTCCGCGGTTCTTCCAGCCGTCAATGTGTGCCGCGAGCTGGCGGGCGGGCCAGCGTTTCTCGTCTATGCCTTCAGCCTGGATGATCTGCTTCATCAGGCGCTGCTGGTCGTCGGCGTCGAGAATGGTGAAGTCGGAGCGCAGCCCCGCGAGCTCGGCATGGCGGCGGAGCATCTTCGCGCCGAGTGCATGGAAGGTGCCGAGCCATTGCATGCCCTCGACTGCGCCGCCGATCAGCGCGCCGATGCGTTCATGCATTTCGCGCGCGGCCTTGTTGGTGAAGGTCACGGCGAGGATCTGGCCGGGCCAGGCGCGGCGCGTGGCGAGAAGATGGGCAAGCCTCGTGGTCAGCACGCGAGTCTTGCCGGTGCCCGCGCCTGCGAGCACCAGGACGGGGCCGTCGAGCGACACCACCGCCTCGCGCTGCTCTGCATTCAGCCCTTCGAGATAGGGCGCGCGCATGGAGGCGATGGCCTGCTCACTCGTCGTGCGGGCGGTCGTTTCCTCGGGAATGTTCCCGAGATCGAAGGGGTCACCGGATGGGGTCATGATTCCGGTATTGTAGCAGGGTGAGGCGCATTTTGCGTAACCATCCTTCCCACCAGGTGTCATTGCCGGGCTTGACCCGGGGGTCCAGAAGGCGCGTTAGCGCCGCCGGCTTCGCACAAGCAATTTTCCGCATTTTCCGAAGTGGTTTCTGAAGGGAGACGCCGCCTGCCGGCGTCTTCTGGACCCCCGGGTCAAGCCCGGGGGTGACATCCATTTTTTACTTTTCCCTACTTCCGCTTGATCCCGATAACCCGGCCTGCCTGCACGGGGCGGGGCATCCCCTCATGGGCCTTCATCATTGCGGCGATGCGGGCCTGCTGTTCGGCCGGGAAGGGGGAGGCGCGGCGGGATTTCATGTCCACATGGATGCACATCTGCTCGCTGGTGGCGGCGAGATAGCCCTTTTCGGCGTGGTACATATGGCCGAAGACATGGATGCGCTTCTCGTCCGCATCGAGAAGCTGATAGGTGACGCGCAGCGGATCGCCTTCCTTCACCTCGTCGAGATAGCAGACATGGACTTCCGCCGTGAAGCAGGAGCCTTCGCCCTTCTGCGTGTAGTCCCAGCCGATGCCGAGCGTGGAAAAGGCGACGTCGAGCGATTCGTCGAAGACCAGGTGATAATAGGCCATATTCATATGGCCGTTCAGATCGACCCACTGCTTCTCCACCTTGCGGAGCGGGCTTTCGAGCGGGGCGGCGAAGGCGAGGTCGGTCATGGGCGTCTCCCGGTGTTCTTGTTCGAGGGTTTTTCGAACCATAGCCGCGTTCAAATCCCGGTGTCACCCCGGCTTTTGCCGGATGGCACAGCGTTGGAAGCTGAGCGTTCGGCTTTGCCCGTGCTATCCTCTCCGCCGGAGGAAACACCCATGAGCGAAGCGGCAAGGAAAGAGGGCAGGGAGGCTGCGCTGGCGGCGCTTTCCGCGCTGCTCGGCGCGCGGCTCACCACGGCGGCGGCGATCCGCGAGGCGCATGGGCGCGACGAGAGCTGGCATGCGGTTGCGATGCCCGATGCGGTTGCCTTTGCGGAGACGACGGAGGAAGTCGCCGCGATCATGCGCATCTGCGCGGCGCATGGCCTGCCGGTCATTCCCTTCGGCGCGGGCACCTCGCTCGAGGGCCATGTCTCTGCGGTGCATGGCGGGCTCTCGCTCGATCTTTCCCGCATGGACCGCATCATCGAAGTGAATACGGCGGATCTCGATGTGCGTGTCGAGGCCGGCGTGACGCGGAAGGCGCTCAACGATTATCTGCGCGACACCGGGCTTTTCTTCCCGATCGACCCCGGCGCCAACGCGACGCTTGGCGGCATGGCGGCGACGCGGGCTTCCGGCACAAACGCCGTGCGCTACGGCACGATGCGCGAGAACGTGCTGGCGCTCACCGCCGTGATGGCGGACGGCTCCATCATCCGCACGGGCACGCGGGCGCGGAAATCGTCGGCCGGATACGACCTCACGCGGCTTCTCATCGGCTCGGAAGGCACGCTTGGCATCATCACGGAACTCACGCTCCGGCTTTACGGCATCCCGGAAGCGGTGCGCTCCGGCGTTGTGCCTTTCGCAAGCATCGAAGGGGCGGTCGATGCGGTGATCGAGACGATCCAGTCGGGGCTCCCCGTTGCGCGGATCGAAATTCTCGATCCCCTGTCGATCCGCGCCTGCAACGCCTATTCGAAACTGACGCTTGCCGAAGTGCCGACGCTCTTTGTCGAGTTTCACGGGACGGAGGCCTCCGTCGCCGAGCAGGCGGACCGCTTCGGCGCCATCGCGGCGGCGCATGGCGGTCAGCAAGCGGAATGGGCCTCGAAACCGGAGGACCGCACGCGGCTCTGGGAGGCGCGGCACAATGCCTATTATGCGGCGCTTGCCTTCCAGCCCGGCAAGAAGGGCATGGTGACGGATGTTTGCGTGCCGATCTCGCGGCTCGCGGAAGCGATTTCGGGCACGCTCGCCGATCTCGAAACCTCGTTCCTCAAGGCACCCATCGTCGGCCATGTCGGCGACGGCAATTTCCACATGTTGCTTCTGATGGACCCGTCCGATCCGAGCGATCTCGCCGAAGCGACGCGCATCCACGATCTCATGGTCGCCCGCGCGCTTTCGCTTGGCGGCACCTGCACCGGCGAGCACGGCATCGGCGAGGGCAAGATCAAGTTCCTCGAAGCGGAGCACGGGCCGGGCGTCGGCGTCATGCGCGCGATCAAGCATGCGCTCGATCCGAAGGGCATTTTGAATCCGGGGAAGATATTCGGGTAGCGGTATTTTCCCACCCCGTCATTGCCGGGCTTGACCCGGCAATCCAGCAAGCAGCCCCTGGATGCCCGGATCAAGTCCGGGCATGACGAATTAAAAGAAAGAGGCGTTACTCATCGCCCTAGTCGAGCGTCTGGCGGTATCGGTTGAGCGAAATCAGCGATACGACGAGCAGGAAGGCGAGGATCGCGGCGAGGTCGGGGGCGATTTCGGGGAAGCCGTTTCCCTTCAGCAATATGCCGCGCGTGATGCGCAGGAAATGAGTGAGCGGCAGCGCCTCGCCAAGCCATTGCGCCCATTCGGGCATGCCGCGGAAGGGGAACATGAAACCCGACAGAAGGATCGATGGCAGAAAGAAGAAGATCGTCATCTGCACGGCCTGAAGCTGGTTCCGCGCCAGCGTCGAGAAGGTGAAGCCGACGGCGAGGTTCGCCGCGACGAAGAAGAAAAGAACGAAGGCGAGAAGGCCGAGGCTGCCTGTGAACGGCACCTCGAACAGCCACCAAGCGGCGGTGAGCACGACGGCGGTCTGCACATAGCCGATGATGATATAGGGCAATATCTTTCCCATCATCACTTCAAGCGGGCGCACCGGCATGGTGAGAAGGTTTTCCATCGTGCCGCGCTCGGTCTCGCGCGTCATGGCGAGTGCGGTGAAGATGATCATGGTCATGGTGAGGATGACGCCGATCAGGCCCGGCACGATGTTCAATTCGGTGCGGCCTTCGGCGTTGTAGCGGCGATGGATGACCACATCGACCGGGCCCGGTGCGCCTTGCGCGGCGAGCGGGCCTGTGAGATCGCGGGCAAGGACGCCTGCTGCGAGGAACTGGATGCTTGCGGCCGCGTTGCCGGTTGCGGCGGGGTCGGTCGCATCGGCGTCGAGCAATATTTGAGGGCGGAGGCCGCGCTCGATATCGCGGCTGAAACCGGACGGGATGTGCAACACGAATTGCACCTTGCCCGAGCGGATCAGCTCTTCCGCTTGCGCCTCGCTATGCGCCTCCGCGACGAAGCGGAAATAGTCGGAATTTTCCATGCCTTTCACGAAGCTGCGGGTGAAGGCGGAATGGTCCTGCGCATGGATCGCAGCGGGGAGGTGCTTCGGGTCTGCATTGATCGCATAGCCAAACAGGATGAGCTGCATCACCGGCACGCCGAGCATCATGGCGAAGGTGAGCCGGTCGCGGCGCATCTGGATGAATTCCTTGCGGATCATGGCGCCGAGACGGCGGAGGGAGAAACGCGCGGCCATGCTCAGCCTGCCTTTCGCTTCGCGAAATTGTCTGTCACGTCGCGCATGAGATGCACGAAGACATCTTCAAGCGTGGGGGACGCCTTCAATGTGCGCAGGCCAGATTGCTCGATGACCTCATCCACCGTGCCGCGGGCGAGAAGCTTGCCATAGGCGAGGTAGCAGATCTTGTGGCAGCGTTCGGCCTCGTCCATGTAGTGGGTGCTAACGAGAACGGTGAGACCTTCGGCGGCGAGCGCGTGAATCTCGTCCCAGAAATCGCGCCGGGCCTTGGGGTCGACGCCCGCCGTCGGCTCGTCGAGCAGCAGGAGCTTCGGTTTGTGCATGATGGCGGCGGCGAGTGCGAGGCGCTGCTTCCAGCCGCCCGACAGGTTGCCCGCAAGCTGATGCGAGCGGTCGGCGAGGTTCAGCTTTTCCAGCGTTTCCTTCACGGCGCGTTTCGGTTTCGCAATGCCGTAGATCGAGGCGACGAATTCGAGGTTTTCGCGGATCGACAGGTCCTCGTAGAGACTGAAGCGCTGGGTCATGTAGCCTGTCTCGCGCTTGATCGCCTCGCTTGCGCTCAGAACATCATGGCCGAGGCAGGTGCCTTCGCCGCCATCCGGCGTGAGCAACCCGCAGATCAGGCGGATGGTCGTCGTCTTGCCGCTGCCATTCGGCCCCAGAAATCCGTAGATCTCGCCGCGCGCGACCTGCATGTCGAGACCATCGACGACCTTCGTGCCACCGAAGCTTTTGGTGAGGCCGCGCACATCGATGGCGAGTATCGCGCTCATTAGGTATCACTCCGGCGAAGCGGGGGGCAGGGAGACCGTGACGGGCTTGCCGGGATGAAAATTCTCCGGCGCCGCATCGGGCACGGCTTCGGCCATATAGACGAGTTTTTCCTTCGATCGGTCGCTATAGATCACGGGTGGGGTGAACTCCGCCTCTTTCGAGATGAAGCGGATGGTGCCGGTGAGTCCTTCCGGGCAATTGGAGCAGGCGAGGCGGACGGGCCGGCCTTCGGAAATTTTCATGAGATCCGCTTCCGGCACGAAAAAGCGGATCTTGATATTGCCGGGTGGCAGCAGTGTCACCACCGGCTGACCGGCCGACGCCATTTCGCCTTCGCGGAACAGCACGTCCTGCACCAGCGCGTCGGAAGGTGCATGGCCTTCGCGCCGGGCGAGACGCCATTTTGCCTGATCGAGTGAAGATGCGGCGACGAGCATGGCAGCGCCCGCGCGGTCGCGCCTTGCGCGGGCTGTGTCAACCTCCGCTTGCGCCACGTTGCGCGTCGTGCGCAGGTCAAGTTTCCGTTTCAGTTCGAGTTCGGCTTCGTGGAGAGTTGCCTTTGTTTCGGCAAGCGTTGCCTCCGCCGCATCGCGCGCAAGCTCTTCGGAACGTTTTTCAAGGCGGAAGAGGAAGGCGCCCGCCTTCACGCGGTCGCCGCGCCTGACGGCGACTTCCTCGACAATGCCGCCTTCCATGGCGGCGACGCGCACATAGTCGCCCTCGGCATAGCCTTGCCAGGTGTTTTCCGGCGCGTCGTTGCAGGCGGCAAGAAGGAGCGCGGCCAGGCAAACGGAGAGGAGGGAATGGAGGCGCATCGCTTACACCTCCCTTTCCGCTGCGAGGCCGCGCCGGACGAACTCCGCATGAGCGGTAAAGAAACCGTCGGGGTCGAATTGCGGAAGCTTGCCGAACGTATTTCGCGCGATGGTATTGAGAAGGATGGGAAAGACGATGGCCTGCACGGCGGCGTTCACGTTGCAGGTCCGGAACTCGCCGCGCGCAATGCCGCGCTCAATGATGCGGCCGAGACTGGTAAAGCCGCGCAAGATCACTTGGTCGCGGTAGAAGTCGCGGATTTCCGGAAAGTTCTTCGCTTCCGACAGGATGATCTTTGCGAGCGAGGGAAGCTG
Organism: Parvibaculum sp.; assembly: GCF_046297875.1. Classification (GTDB taxonomy): domain Bacteria; phylum Pseudomonadota; class Alphaproteobacteria; order Parvibaculales; family Parvibaculaceae; genus Parvibaculum. Next base: position 1,925,476 of record NZ_JBKBHD010000001.1, read on the forward strand.
GGTATCCGTTGCGATCTCGCGGAACTTGGCGATGACGAAGTCCAGCAGCACGGCGCTCGGCCCGTCATAGGCGGACAGCAGAGCCTCCATTTCCTCGAAGCGGGGCGTGGCGATATCCCGGACGATGGCGGCGAAGAGGTCGGCCTTGCTCTCGAAATAGAGGTAGATCGTCGCCTTGCTTACGCCGGCACGCTCCGCCACGTCCTCAAGCCTTGCTGCCGCAAAGCCGCGCTCGGCGAAAATATCGAGGCCGGCCGCCATGATTTCGGCGGGGCGGGCTTCCTTGCGGCGCTGGCGTTTTGGCGATTGCGGGGCCATTCAAGCCTCATTTAATAACTGACCAGTCAGTTATTAAATGAGATGCGGGGAGTGGTCAAGCGGATTGCGCCGGGCTTGCGAAGGAGCGTCTCAGGTGCCGGAAGGGCCGCGCTCGTCATTCTCCGGCGGGCGCGCGCCGAGCTTCTCGCCCTCGAGAAAGCGGGCGCGGCGTTCGGCCTCGATCCTGGCGCGCTTTTTCTCTGCCCCCGTGCGCCCGAAGCGGACCCGGTTCGCGGCGGCGGCCTTTTCCTTTTCCTGCTTCGCCGCGCGCTTCTTTTCGTCGCGCGACGTTTTCTTGAAGGAAGAGAAATTAACTATATTTCCGCCGTCCGAATCCATAATTTGCCTGCAAGCTGGCGATGCGGCACCGGGGCCGCTTGGGTCGTCCGGGAATCCTAGGCCAAAGAACGGCCTCGGGAAACCGGCGGCGCGCCCTTATTCTTCTGACTGCCGCGCTGGAGATGGTGTTGAATTCGATCCTGACCTATATCGCGGGGCTGCTCGTCGCATTGCTCTTCGCGGCGCTGGTTGGTCCGAGCCTGATCGACTGGAATCAGTTCCGGTCGGAAATCGAGGCGCAGGCCTCGCAAGCGACCGGGCGGCAGGTGAGAATTGCGGGCGATATCGATTTCCGTATTCTGCCGGCGCCGCAGATGACGCTGAACCGTGTTCGCGTGAGCCACATCGCGCAGCAGAGCGCACTTCCCTCCGATCCAGATTTCGCGAGCTTCGAGGCAATCAACGCGGAAGTCGCGCTGGCGCCGTTGCTCAGCGGCGACATCAAGGTCACGAGCGTGGTCGTCGTGCGGCCGCAAATCAATCTCGAAATCCTGCCGGACGGCACGCCGAACTGGGGTGGCATCGACATCGCCGGGCGCATTCCCGCGAATGGCATGTTCTCGCTCGCCTCGATCAGCCTCGATCGCGCACGCTTCGAGAATGCAACGATCAATTACAGCAACCGGAGCAATGGCCGCCGCTGGACCGCGGAGCAGGCTAGCGGCGAGATCGTCGCCTCATCCTTGCTTGGGCCGATGCGCGCGGATGTGGAGACTGTCTTTTCCGGCGTGCCGGTGGCGATGCGCCTCGGCCTCGGTGCGTTCGGCGGCCAAAAGGCGTTTCAGATCACATTCGATGTCGAGGCGAAGAACTATCCCGCGCAGTTCCTTTTTTCCGGCGTTGCGACGGAGTTTTCGCTGGCGGCGCGGCTGGATGGCAATGGCCGGCTGCGGATCGGCGAAGCAGGGCAGGGCAGCGACACCGCTCCGCTCCGCATCGACGCCGGCATGGTCGTCAATGCGCGCCGCGCCGATTTGCGCAATCTCACGATCGCATCCGAAGGTGCAACGCTCACCGGCGCCGGGCAGGTGCGTTGGGAAGGGCGGCCGCGATTCACGCTCGATCTTGCCGCAGAGAGTTTTTCCTTCGACGCGCTGCTCGATTCCTTCAACGTCCGCAGCGAGAGCGGTGAACCAAACCTTGTTGACCGGTTGCTTGCCTTGCCCGTTCCCGAAGGAGTGGATGGCAGCCTGAAATTCAATGCCAAGACGCTTCTGGTGCGCGATGTTCCGCTGCGCGAAGTGGTACTTGATGCAGCGCTGAAGGACGGCGTCATCGAACTGGGACGCGCTGCCGCCGAACTTGGCGGCGCGACGGAAGTGGAACTCACCGGCAAGGCGTCCAATGCCGCCGAAGGCATGCGCTTCATCGGCAACGGAGAAGTGCGCAGCGGCAATGTCGTGGCGCTTGCGTCATGGCTGGCACCGGCCACGAATGGCAAGACGGCGGCGAGGCCGGGCGGGCAGGCACGTCCCTTCTCGGCCCGGTCGGGGCTCGAACTTCGCTCGGGGCATTATCTCTTCAACGGGATTGAGCTTGCCTATGCGCCAAATCTGACCGTGCCGGCTCTTCGCGGAAATCTGTCCAGCGAAAATATTGACGGGCGTCCATTGATCCGCACCGATCTCGACATCGGCCAGTTCGATTTCGATCCGCTGATCGCCCTGCTTGCCGGTGGCAGCGATCCATTCGCCTGGTTCGATGCCCGCGACATCGCGCTCACGCTCAATGCCGAAGCGATGACGATTTTCCGGCAGGCCATGAATGGCGTGGATGCGGAAATGTCGCTCCGCTCCGGCAGGCTTGCGATCTCCCGCTTCTATGTTGCGGATATTTCCGGGGCGTCGCTTGCGCTGACGGGCGATCTCGACGGCGTGACGGCGGGAACGCGGCATGATGTGAAGGGCAGGTTCAACGGGTCGATCAAGGCGGATCGCTTCGGCGGTCTTCTCGCGATAGGCGGTTTCGACGTGCCGGATATGGAAGGTCCGGTCGATCTCGTCGTGAACGGATTTTCGGGCGAGGCCGATGACAGCGATCTGCGCGTCGATACGATGACGCTGCAGGGCACGTTGCGCGGCAGCCGCGTGGACGGAGTATTGAAGCGGCGGCACGGGCCTGCGGGTGGCGTTGACCGGCTGGAAATCTCCGGCAACGCCGCGAACGGGGAAGGGCGCATCCTTCTCGAACAGCTTGGCCTCTCGCCGCGCGAAGATCTGCCGGGCGCTGGTACGGTCTCCGTTCAGCTCAATGGGGACACCGGCGGCACTTACGATTCAAATTTCCGCGTCAATGTCGGTGGCACGACGCTGACTGCGCGCGGCAAGGTCGAAGCGCCCTTCGAGGCGATCCGTTTCACAGGCCGGGCGGATATTGCGGCGTCCGGCGTGATGCATGTGCTGGGCGGCTTCGGCGCGCCGGAAGGGCTAGCGCATTGGGTTGGCCGGCAGGCGGCAGGCCCCGGATTCGTCTTCTCGTCCAAAGTCGTCTGGGACAAGCAGCGCCTCGCGCTTTCCGATCTCGAAGCGATTGCAGGCAGTTTTCGCCTTCTGGGGGAGGCGGTCTGGACGGAAGCAGAGGGTGAGGCGCTGCCGCGGCTCACCGGCAAGCTCGATGCGAATGGCATCGACCTCACGCCGCTCATCGGCAGCGGCGAGGCGGCCGTTTGGCCCGCGCATGCGCTCGACTGGTCGGCGCTCGGCGCGCTCAATGCGGAGGTCGATCTGAAAGCCGGGAGTCTGGTGCTTGGCCGGTTGTCGGCGGGCAGCGTCGCGACGAAGATTTCGCTCTCGCATGGCGTGTTGACGGCATCACCGCTCACCGGCGATTTCGCGCGCGGGCGGCTTTCGATCGGTGCGCGGATCGAAGGCGGCAAGGGTCAGCCAGGTGTCGGTCTCACGGTGCGGCTTGAAAATGCCAATTTGCGGCAGGCATTGACGCCGCCGCTTGGCGGCTCGCCCGGAGGCGGCCGTATCGATCTCGAAGCAGAGCTGCAGGCGCAGGGCCGGAGCTGGCTTGCGCTCGTTTCCTCGATGAGCGGACGCGTGGACGCGAAGCTCACCGATCTCAGGCTGTCCCCGCTTGATCTTCCGGCTTTCGGTGCGGCGCTGGGCGACCTCTCGTCGATCGAGGCGTTCCCGGCGCTTGTCGAGGAGGAGCTCTTCAAGGGCGAGACCGGCGCACAGGACCTCGAACTTCTTTTCGAGACGGATGACGGCGTGTTGCGCGTGACGGGCAAGGACATGACGCTCGAGGGCGGCAATGCCGTGCTCGATCTCGTTTACGATCTGCCGCGTCTTGCCGCCGATGCGGCGATGTCCGTCAATCTCGATGTGCCGCAAGGCGCGCCGGGCTTCATCATCGCCGGGACGAGCCGGGCGGGCCGGATCGACGTGCAGACCGACATGCTCGATCTGCAGAATTTCGTCGCGCGTCGCATTCTCCAGCGCAGTGTCGATGATGCAGGTGCGGTTGTGCCGCGGGAACTGCGCGATCTGATGGAGCTTCCGGCGCCGCCGGCAGGTGGCGCGCCTGCCGCACCGCTGCCCATGCCGCGGCCCGCCGCGACCTAGGGTTCCACCCGGCAGGTGGCGGCTTTCGCCTGTGCCGACTTCAGCACATGAACGCGAATGGCGGATGAGAGACTGCCCTTGCCGTCCCGCGCGACGTCTATGCGCCGGACGAGTTCGTTCACCGATGTCTTTTCGGAGCAGGCGAGCTCCTTGAGCGCATTCCAGAAGGGGCGCTCGAGCGAAATCGAGGTACGGTGGCCGGCGATGGTCACCGAGCGCTTGACGTCTTCGATGTCATCGCCAGCCATCTCGTTTCTCCGGTTATTCCGGTGCGATCATCTTTTCGGGGCGGACGACGGCGTCGAATTCCTCATCCGTCACATAGCCGCCGCCGACCGCCTCCTCGCGGAGGGTGGTGCCGTTCTTGTGCGCGGTCTTGGCGATCTTCGCGGCATTGTCGTAGCCGATCTTCGGCGCGAGCGCCGTGACCAGCATCAGCGAGCGTTCGAGCGCGGCCTTGATGTTGTCCTCGCGCGGCTCGATGCCGAGGACGCAATTATCGGTGAAGCTTACCGCCGCATCGGCCATCAGCCGCACGGACTGCAGGAAGTTGTAGGCCATGACCGGGTTGAAGACGTTGAGTTCGAAATGGCCCTGGCTGCCCGCGAAGGTGAGGGCGGCGTGGTTGCCGAAAATCTGCACACAGACCTGCGTCATCGCCTCGCACTGCGTCGGGTTCACCTTGCCCGGCATGATGGAGGAGCCGGGCTCATTTTCCGGCAGCGAGAGTTCGCCGAGGCCAGAGCGCGGGCCAGAACCGAGGAAGCGGATGTCATTCGCGATCTTGAAGAGCGAGGCCGCGACCGTGTTGATCGCACCGTGGCTGAAGACCATCGCGTCATGCGCGGCGAGCGCCTCGAACTTGTTGGGTGCGGTCTTGAATGGCAGCTTGGTGATGGCGGCGACATTTTCCGCCACCTTCTCCGCAAAGCCGATGGGGGCATTGAGGCCGGTGCCGACGGCGGTGCCGCCCTGCGCGAGCTCCATCAGCTTCGGCAGCGTCTGTTCGATACGGGCAATGCCGTTTTCGACCTGCGCCGTGTAGCCGGAGAATTCCTGACCGAGCGTCAGCGGTGTCGCGTCCTGCGTGTGGGTGCGGCCGATCTTGATGATGTGGTTCCAGGCCTGCGCCTTGTCGTTCAGCGCATTGCGCAGCTTCTGCAGCGCGGGCAGCAGGCGATGGTGGATTTCCTCCGCACAGGCTATGTGCATGGCCGTCGGATAGGTGTCGTTCGACGACTGGCTCATGTTCACGTGATCGTTCGGATGGACGGGCTTCTTCGAACCCATCTCGCCGCCCATGATTTCGATGGCGCGGTTCGAGATCACTTCATTGGCGTTCATGTTGGACTGTGTGCCGGAGCCCGTCTGCCAGACCACGAGGGGGAAGTGTTCGTCGAGCTTGCCCTCGATCACTTCCTGCGCTGCCTGCACGATGGCCTTGCCGATTGCGGGATCGAGGCGGCCAAGCGCCATGTTTGCTTCCGCCGCGGCACGCTTCACGATGCCGAGCGCGCGGACCACCGGAAGGGGCTGCTTTTCCCAGCCGATCCTGAAATTGCCGAGGCTGCGCTGCGCCTGCGCGCCCCAATATTTGCCGGCATCCACTTCGATGGGGCCGAATGTATCGGTTTCGGTGCGGGTCTTGGTCATGTCGCGCTCCAGAAATGCCGCCCGGCAGGGACGGAAAGTTCGAATGGGCGCCGGTTTAGCATGTGGGGTGCGGCCCGCCAAGGCGGGCGGGAGGCACGGCCGGGGTGCTATTTCTTGCGGAAAGCGTCGAGGCTCACCACTTCGCCTGCGGTGCCGGCGGCAGGGGCGTCTTCGGCCGGCTTCGAGGCTTCCGTTGCCTTGTCTTCGGCGACATTTGAGCCGGCGCTGACGCCTTCCACCTGGAACTGCAGGCCGAACTGGACGCTCGGGTCAAAGAAGCCCTGAACAGCCGAGAAGGGCACGACAAGGCGCTCGGGGATCTTGTTGAAGGTCAGGTCGACCGAGAAACGCTCGTCGTTCACTTCCAGGTTCCAGAACTGGTGTTGAAGAACAATGGTTATTTCTTCGGGGTATTGCGAGCGGAGCTTTTCGGAAACTTCTACGCCCGGCGCATCCGTGCGGAAGGAAATGTAGAAATGATGCTCGCCCGGCAGGCCCTGGTCGCGTGCGATCTTCAATGCGCGGCGGACGACGCCGCGGAGGGCGTCCTGTGCCAGCACATCATATCGCATCAGGTCTTCGGCCAATTTGGGCTCCCGTCGAGTTGAATTTCATTAATGAGGATTCAAGCAGCGTTTGGCCGGGAAATCCAGACGAAGGCGGCCGGGAGAGCCGCATTTCGCCCGGTTTCCGGTCTTTGTGGCGTGAACGACGCAGCCCGAACGGGCGGGCGGCGGCAAGACCGTGCTGGCGCCGCCGCCCATTTCCTCAGTTCGTGGCGTAGATCCTCGCCGATGTCGCCCGGATGAAGACGCCCTGTCCGATTCCGAGTTCGCTGCCGCTATAGAGTTCGCGCGGTACCTCCGCCTCGATGCGAGCTGCCCTGCCTTCGACGGAGAGCTCGACGGTGACGGTGGGGCCGAAGGGGCGCACGGCGCGGATGACGGCGGGAACACCTTCCGCCCGCTCGCGCGAGACGATCTCTATTTCATGGGCGCGGACATAGGCGAGTGCCGGCCCGGAATAGTCGCCATCACCTTCGAGCGGGAAGGCGCTGCCCAGCACATCCGCCTCACCGTCCTTCGCCGTCACCTCGAAGCGGGCGACGCCGCCGAGGAATTCACAGACGAAAGGTGTGGCAGGTTCGTCGTAGATTTCCGACGGTGTACCGACCTGTTCCACGCGGCCTGCGCGCATGATGACGACGCGGTCGGCGAGTTCGAGGGCTTCTTCCTGGTCGTGCGTCACGAAAACGGTGGTGAGGCCGGTTTCGGTGTGAAGTTCGCGGAGCCAGCTTCTGAGTTCCTTGCGGACCTTTGCGTCGAGCGCGCCGAAAGGTTCGTCGAGCAGCAATACGCGCGGCTCGATGGCAAGCGCGCGGGCCAGCGCCACGCGCTGGCGCTGGCCGCCGGAGATCTGGCTCGGAAAGCGCTTTTCGAGGCCGCCCAGCTGCACGAGGTCGAGCAGGCGGCGGACACGGCGCGCAATTTCTCCCGCGCGCGGGCGCTCCTCGCGCAGGCGGACGCGCAGGCCGAAGGCGACATTGTCGAAGACTGTCATGTGCCGGAAGAGGGCATATTGCTGGAAGACGAAGCCCACGCGGCGATCGCGGAGCGAGAGCACGGTCGCATCTTCGCCGTCGAAACGGATCGTGCCTTCTTCAGTGGCGGTTAGCCCCGCAATGGCGCGCAGCAGCGTCGTCTTGCCGGAGCCCGAGGGGCCGAGCAGCGCCAGCAATTCGCCGGGCTTCACGGTGAGCGAGACATTCTCCAGCGCGGCGAAACTCCCGTAGGACTTGCCCAGCTCCTCGATTTCGATCCTGACCGGCGTGTGCCGGCGTGCTTCATTCAGTTGCACGATGCCAGCCCCTTTAATGACTGCCGCCGGTCGCGGCAATTTCACCACTGTACCGCCATTCGAGGATGGATTTGAGGACGAGGGTGACGAGGGCGAGGAATGCCAGGAGAGAGGCAACCGCAAAGGCGGCAACGAAATTGTATTCATTGTAGAGGATCTCCACATGAAGCGGCATGATGCTGGTCTTGCCGCGGATATGTCCTGAAACAACAGAGACGGCGCCAAACTCACCCATGGCGCGTGCATTGCAAAGCAAAACGCCATAGAGCAGCGCCCATTTGATGTTGGGCAACGTCACTCGGAAGAAAGTCTGAATGCCCGTTGCGCCGAGTGAGAGAGCGGCTTCCTCGTCGCCCCTGCCTTGCTGTTCCATCAGCGGAATGAGCTGACGGGCAACAAAGGGAAAGGTGACGAAGATAGTGGCGAGCACGATGCCCGGCACGGCGAAGACGATCTGGTAACCATTCGCAATCAACCAAGGGCCGATGAAGCCGTAGGAGCCGAAGAGCAGGATATAGACGAGGCCGGAGATCACCGGCGACACCGAGAAAGGCAGGTCGATCAGCGTGATCAGGAAGGACTTACCCTTGAACTCGAATTTCGCGATCGACCAAGACGCGACAAGACCGAAAACGAGATTGGCAGGGACTGAAATCGCAGCGACGAAAAGAGTCAGGCGAATGGCGGAAAGCGCATCCGGCTCCACCAGCGCGGCGAAGAAAGGTTCCGTGCCGCGGCGAAAGGCCTCGAAGAAGACGGCCGCAAGCGGCAGGAAGATCATTGCAACGATGAAGGCGAGGCCGATTGCGATCAGCGTGAACTTCACGAGCGGCGTTTCGGTGACCGGCGTGCGGAAGAATGGCCGCGGCGCAGGCGACGGGCGCGAGGGAATGCGCGAGGCGTCGATAGCGAGAGGATCGTAGGACATGAAAAACCTCCTCAAGCCTGAATGCCGGTGCGGCGGCGGTTCCACGCCTGCAGCAGATTGATGAGAAGCAGCAGCACGAAGGAGATCACCAGCATGATGGCGGCGATTGCCGTTGCGCCCGCATAGTTGAACTCCTCCAGCCGGATCACGATCAGGAGCGGCGCGATTTCCGAGACATAGGGAATGTTGCCTGCGATGAAGATGACCGAGCCGTATTCGCCGACGCCGCGCGCAAAGGCGAGCGCAAAGCCTGTGAGCAGCGAGGGCAGAAGCGCGGGCAGGATCACTTTCACGGCAGTCTGAAGCCGCGTTGCGCCCAGCGTGGCGGAAGCTTCTTCGAGTTCCTTGTCAAAATCGGCGAGCACAGGCTGCACGGAGCGCACGACGAAGGGCAGGCCGATGAAGATGAGTGCGACAATGATGCCGAGTGGCGTATAGGCAACCTTGATGCCGAGCGGCACGAGCCAGCTGCCGAGCCAGCCATTCGGTGCATAAAGCGCGGTGAAGGCGAGGCCCGCCACCGCCGTCGGCAGGGCGAAGGGAAGGTCGATCGCCGCATCGAAAAGGCGTTTGCCCGGAAAGTCGTAGCGCACCAGCACCCAGGCGGCGAGAAAACCGAAGACGACATTCACGCCGGCGGCGATGAGGGCCGCGCCGAAGGAAAGTTTCAGCGCAGCGACAGTGCGCGGGTCGAGCGCCAGCCTCCAGAACTCTTCCCAGCCGAGCCCCGCCGATTTGATGAACACGCCTGCAAGCGGGATCAGAATAACGAGGCTCAGCCAGGTGAGGGTGAGGCCCATCGTAATCCCCCAGCCCGGCAGGACGGAAGGCGCCGGGCGAAGCGATTTGGCAAAGGTGTTCATCTGGGTTGCTCCGCCGTCGGATTGGTTTAGCGCCGGCCCGGCCGGTAAATCTGGTCGAACACGCCGCCGTCGCCGAAATGCTCGGGCTGCGCCTTCACCCAACCGCCGAAGGTGCCATCGACGGTGAAGAGCTTGACGCTCACGAAGCGCTCCGCATCTTCCTTCGCGGCATGCTCCGGATGTCGCGGGCGGTAATAATGTTTGGCCGCAAGGCGCTGGCCTTCGGGCGAGTAGAGATATTCGAGATAGGCTTCCGCCAGCTTGCGCGTGCCCTTGCGGTCGGCATTCGCATCGACGACCGTCACAGGCGGCTCGGCGAGAATGGAAATCGAGGGAACGACGATCTCGAACTGGCCGGGAAATTCCTTCTGGGCGAGGAATGCCTCGTTCTCCCAGGAGATGAAGACATCGCCGATGCCGCGCTGTACGAAGGTGGTCAGCGAGCCGCGGGCGCCCGTGTCGAGCACGGGCACGTTCCTGTAGATCTGGCCGACGAATTCGCGCGCCTTGGCGTCGTCACCGCCATTTTTCTCAAGCGCATAGGCATAGGCCGCAAGATAGTTCCAGCGCGCGCCGCCGGAGGTTTTCGGGTTCGGCGTGATGACCTGGATGCCCGGCTTTGCGAGATCGCTCCAGTCCTTGATCGCCTTCGGGTTGCCCTTGCGAACTAGGAGAACGATGGTCGAGGTGTAGGGCGAGGAATTGTCCGGGAGACGCGTCTGCCAGTCCTTCGGCAGGAGACCGGAATTCGCGACTTCATCGATGTCGCCGGCCAGCGCCAGCGTCAGCACATCTGCCTGCAACCCGTCGATCACCGCGCGGGCCTGCTTGCCCGAGCCGCCGTGGGACTGTTCGAAGGTTACGGTCTCGCCGGTTTCCTTCTTCCAGTGCGCGGCGAAAGCATCGTTGTAGTCGCGATAGAACTCGCGTGTCGGGTCGTAGGACACGTTGACGATGGCTGTTTGGGCATTGACCTCGAAGGTCGTGCCGAGAAGGAGGGCAAGTCCGCCCAGAAGCAGCGCGGAGCGCCGGGTCAAATTGGTAAAGGTCATGTCAGTCTCCGTTATACCTTTTGTCGATCAAAATAGTAGTGTTTAAGGTCAAAATTTTTTCCCAGTCTCAGGCGCCGATTGCCGCTTTCAGTCCGGCAGCGTCCGATCCGGTTGCGTCGGCAAGCGTCATCCCGTCGAGGATTGCGGCCGCCGCGTCTCGGACTTCCCGCATCGTCTTTCGGACGGCGCAGGCCTTTTCGTCCCGGCAGTCGGCGCAGCGCCGGTAGCCGGTCAGGCTCGCACAGGGAATAGGCGCCAATGGCCCATCCATGATGCGAATGATCTGGCCGAAGGTAATCGTATCGGCCGGTTTCGCGAGCGCATATCCGCCCAGCTTGCCGCGCTGGCTGCGAACGAGGCCGTTCTTGCGCAGCTCAAGCAGGATCAGCTCCAGAAACTTCCGGGGCACGTTCTGCCGTTCCGCTATGTCCGCTGCCTGCAGCAATTCACCCTCATCCTGGGTTGCGAGCGCGATCATTGCCTTCAGCGCATATTTGGCTTTCTGCGACAACATTCTCTATCTACCGAGTAGGGTATGAAGGAGGTGGGGGCTCGTCAAGCGAAATTCCACAGAAATTTACTCACTTGAGTTTAAATAACGTTTCACAAGTGTGCTTTATGCATGGCCAAGCTGCCGCTTGGAGCATAGGCGGATTCGCGCGGCAAGGGGCGGCGTCGCAGAGACTGCGAGCCGGAGGAGGAAAAATCAAAGGGGAGGGAAAAGGTGCAGGTTTCTGTTGCCAGGTACCTGCGAACCCCGCCTTACCCGGCTAAAGGCAAGGACTTCAATCGAGGTTGTCGCACTGCTTACGCAGCGAGACGCGCCTCAGCATAGTTGTCGTTGGCAACTATAAAACGGCCCGATGACGGCGGAACCATGCCGGGCAAAAAGACTGTCTTTACACCCTCGTCGATCCTGTTTCGCCCCCAGGAAACCCTGCCGCGACAGGGAGGAATCTGGTGGAGGCGCCGGGTACTGCCCCCGGGTCCGAATGGTTTATTGCACAATCCGTTTATCGCCATAGCCGGACGGAGAACCGCCAGCACCCTCAATATAGGGCGTACCGGCAGGAATTAAAGCCCTATCGGCATTCAACCGGCAGGCAGGTTTTCCCGGAACAGACGGATGACATTGTCGCCCATCACCTTGAAGATTTCCTCCTCGGTGAAATCCGCCTTGCGCATCTCCTCCGTCAGCACGGCGATTTCCGATGTGTCGAAATCGGTGCGGACGGCGCCGTCGTAATCCGAACCGAGGCCGACGTGATCCACGCCCAGCAGATCGATCGCATAACGGATGGTGCGTACCACGTTGGCCGGGCTTGAATCGCAGATCGCACCGGGCCAATAGCCGATGCCGATGATGCCGCCCTTTTCGGCGATGCGTTTTGCAAGGTCGTCCTCGATGTTGCGCGGGCTGTCGCAGGCGCCGCGAAGCCCGGTGTGGGAAAGGACGATCGGTTTGGTGGCAATCGCCAGCACATCTTCCACGACGGCGGGCGAGGAATGGGCGACGTCGACGGTGATGCCGAAGCGTTCCATTTCGCGGAGTGCTTCCTTGCCGAAGTCGCTCAGGCCCTCGCCGGTGGTGCCGTGAAACGAGCCGCCGAGTTCATTGTCGAAGAAATGATGGAGGCCCATCAGCCGGTAGCCCGCGGCATGGAGCCGCTCGACATTGGCAATCTCGCCTTCGAGCGGGTGCGACCCTTCGATGCCGAGAAGACCACCGATCTGTCGCGAACCCTCTTCGCGGGAGGCGAGAAGCGCATCGAGATCGGCGCGGCTGCGGATGATGCGCAGCGTTTCCGGCGCGCGGCGTTCCGCATCTTCGAGTTTCCAGGCCTGATAGAGCGCGCGTTCGAGCAGGCTGTCCCAGGTGCGCGCTGGCCAGCGCTGCGCCATCAGAAGCCAGGGCAGTACGTCGGAGCCCGCCTCATTGCTCTCGTAGTTCTGGCCGAAGGGCACCTTGGTGACGGCGGTGAAGACCTGCAGCGCCACATTGCCTTCGTCGAGACGGGGCAGGTCGACATGCCCGCGCGAGGCGCGTTTCAGCGGGTCGCGCGCCCAGAGCAGCGTGTCGGCATGGAGATCGGCGATGACGAGGCGCTGGTGGAGGGCGCGGGTTTCCTCGCTGATTTCGTAAGGCTCATGCGGGGTAACGCGGTTGATCTGGCCCTCGACGAAGCCGGGCAGCAAGGCGAGGGCGAGAATCACCACGAGAACGAGGAAGATGGCGAGGCCGATCAGGAAGCGTTTCATGGCGTTTCATCCGGTCATGTCTCTTGTTGAGGGCATTCTGGCGCGGGTGGCGGCAAGCCGCCAGTTTTTCCCCTGTGGATAAGTGACTGCTCCGGCATTTTGCGGCGGCGGTGGCAAGGCAGGGCAGCTTCGCGCTAGACTGATATCATTCGAATCTCAGGGCAGACCCATGCAGCAATATCTCTACCTTCTGCGACTTGCGCGCGACAAGGGCGTGACCAAGACCGACCGCACAGGCACGGGCACACGCAGCATTTTCGGGCATCAGATGCGCTTCGATCTGTCGGAGGGCTTTCCGATGGTCACGACGAAGAAGCTGCACACGAAGTCGATCATTCACGAGTTGCTGTGGTTCCTCTCGGGCGACACGAATACCCGCTATCTGAAGGCTAATGGCGTCAGCATCTGGGACGAGTGGGCGGACGAGAATGGCGAGCTCGGGCCCGTCTATGGCCATCAGTGGCGCTCATGGCCGACGCCCGACGGCGGCAAGATCGACCAGATCAAGAACCTGCTCGACCAGATCAAATCGAACCCGGATTCACGCCGCCTTATCGTCTCGGCATGGAATGTGGCCGATGTCGACAAGATGGCGCTGCCGCCCTGCCACTGCCTGTTCCAGTTCTATGTGGCGGAAGGCAAACTCTCCTGCCAGCTTTACCAGCGCTCGGCAGACATTTTCCTCGGTGTGCCCTTCAACATTGCATCCTATGCGCTGCTCACCATGATGGTGGCGCAGGTGACGGGGCTCGAAGCGGGCGAATTCATCCACACGTTCGGCGATGCGCATCTCTATCTCAATCATCTGGAACAGGCGGACAAGCAGCTTTCGCGCGACCCGAAGCCGCTGCCGCGCATGATCATCAATCCGGATGTGAAGAGCCTGTTCGATTTCACCTTCGAGGATTTCAAGCTCGAAGGCTATGAGGCGCATCCGCATATCTCCGCGCCTGTTGCGGTCTGATGCGGCTTCGCCAGCGCGTGATTGCCGGGCTGCTCATTCTCGCCGTTCTCCTGCTCGCGGTATTTTCCATGTGGATCATTCTTCTGCGCATGCGGCCGATCGATCCCGAAATGCTGCGCGCGCCGGCTTTCTCGCAGATTGAAATGTTCGATGTCGCGGTGGCCACATGACGGTGCATGTCTCTTTCGTCGTGGCGATTGCCGATAATGGCGTGATCGGTAACGACAACGGGCTGCCGTGGAGACTCTCAAGCGACATGGCTCACTTCAAGCGCGTGACGATGGGAAAGCCCGTCATCATGGGCCGCAAGACATGGGAGTCGCTGCCGCGAAAGCCTTTGCCGGGTCGGCCCAATATCGTCGTCACGCGCGATCCGGCCTATGCGGCGGAAGGGGCGGAAGTCGTGACCGGCACGGAAGCGGCGCTCAAGCGAGGGCTCGCGCTTGCCAAGGAAACGAGCGCCGGTGAAGTGGCGGTGATCGGCGGCGCGCAGCTTTATGCCGAAATGTTCGATCATGCGACGCGGCTCTACATCACCGAGGTTCATGCCGAGCCTGAAGGCGATGTGAGTTTTCCCGCCTTCGACATGTCGCGGTGGCGCGAGGTGTCGCGCGAGCGGCATGAGGCAGGCGAAAAGGACAGCGCGCCTTACTCGTTCGTGCTTCTGGAACGGCATGGCTGACACAAATTTGACGGCTGGTCAGAATTGACGCCGCGCGATTGAGTTCGGGCAATAGCGCTCCCATAGTCTTCATCCGCCATGCAGGCGGAAAGATTTTCCGGGGAACACATGAAACTCGCTACCGCTCTTCTTCTTTCCCTCGCCCTGGTCTGTGGTGCCGGTGCCGCGCGAGCGTCGGAAAGCGACGCGGCGGTCGCGGAAAGGACTGCCATGCTCGACGCGCGAATGGAAATCGCCGATCTCGTCAACAACTGGGCCCTTTTTCGCGATCAGGAGAAGTGGGACGAACTCGCCGCCATCTTTCATGAAGAGGGCACGATTTCGCTGAGCTGGTTTGCCGGGCCGCATGATGGTTTCATTGCGGCATCGCGACAGCTTGCGGCGCGGAGCGGTGCGCTGCTCAAGCACTATATCGGTGTGCCGCGCATTCGCGTCGAAGGCAGCCGCGCGCTGAGCGAGGTCAATGTGACGATCATGGTGCGCGCGAAAACACCGGCCGGCGAGGTGGATACCACGTCCTATGCGCGTTTCATCGACCGGATCGAAAAACGAGATGACGCGTGGCGTATCGTGCAGCGAGTGGCGGTCTACGAGAAAGACCGCGCGGACCCGGTGGACCGGGCGTCGCTGCCAGATGCGGTTTTCGAGGGGATGGAGAAATATCCGGCGGAACTGAAATTTCTCGCCGCGAGCCTCGACAGGAGCGGTATTCCGCTTTCGCCTGTGACCGTTCTCGACAAAAGCCCGGAACTGGCGGCGCTTCATAAGGAAAACGAGGCCTGGCTCACCGGGCGGTAGAAGCGTCATTTCCGCGCCGTGCGATTGAGTTTCGTCTGCCGCCGCCGCACAATGCCCGAATTGGCATTTCATGCGGTAACGGAGACGGCTTATGGATGTGCGTGCGGCGGTGGCCTTCGAAGCGGGCAAACCCCTCGAGATCGAAACGGTCCAGCTTGAGGGACCGAAGGAGGGCGAGGTTCTCGTTGAGATCAAGGCGACGGGCATCTGCCACACGGATGCCTTCACGCTGTCGGGCGAAGATCCAGAAGGCGCTTTCCCCGCGATCCTCGGCCATGAGGGCGCGGGCGTCGTCGTCGAAGTCGGCAAGGGTGTGAAGTCGCTCGCCGTCGGCGATCATGTGATCCCGCTCTACACGCCCGAATGCCGCGAATGCAAGAGCTGCACCAGCCATAAGACCAACCTCTGCACTTCCATCCGCGCGACGCAGGGCAAGGGCGTGATGCCGGACGGAACAAGCCGCTTTTCATACAAGGGCAAACCCGTGCTGCATTACATGGGCTGCTCCACCTTCGCGAATTACACGGTGCTGCCGGAGATCGCGCTCGCCAAGGTGCGCAAGGACGCGCCCTTCGACAAGATCTGCTATATCGGCTGCGGTGTGACGACGGGCATCGGTGCCGTCATATTCACGGCGGGCGTGGAAGCCGGCGCCAATGTCGTGGTTTTCGGCCTTGGCGGCATCGGCCTCAATGTGATACAGGGCGCGCGCATGGTGGGCGCCAACATGATCGTTGGCGTCGACATCAACCCTACGCGCGAGAGCCTTGCCCGTGAATTCGGCATGACGCATTTCGTGAACCCGAAAGAGATCAATGGCGATGTGGTTGGTCATATCGTGGAACTCACGGGCGGCGGTGCCGATTACAGCTTCGAATGTATCGGCAATGTGAACACGATGCGGCAGGCGCTTGAGTGCTGCCATCGTGGCTGGGGCGAAAGCATCATCATCGGCGTGGCAGGTGCGGGGCAGGAGATTTCGACGCGTCCCTTCCAGCTCGTCACAGGCCGCGTCTGGAAGGGCACGGCGTTCGGCGGCGCGCGCGGGCGCACCGATGTGCCGCGCATCGTCGACTGGTACATGGACGGCAAGATCAATATCGATGATCTCATCACCCACACCATGCCGCTCGAAGACATCAACAAGGGATTCGACCTCATGCATGAAGGCAAGTCGATCCGCTCGGTGGTCGTTTTCTGATGACCCCCGAAACCCTTTCGTCGCATCGTTGCTTCGGCGGCACACTCCGCATCTGCCGTCACTCCTCGGCGGCGACGGGCACGCCGATGCAGTTCTCGATTTTCCTGCCGGCGGGCAAGGGGCCATTTCCAACTCTGACCTTTCTCGCCGGCCTCACCTGCACGGAGGAGAACTTCACCGCGAAGGCGGGCGCCTATCGCGTGGCAAGCGAGCTTGGACTTGCCATCGTCGCACCCGATACAAGCCCGCGAGGTGAAGGCGTTGCCGATGACGAAGCATACGATCTCGGCCAGGGTGCGGGTTTCTACATCGATGCGACGGAGGCGCCATGGGCGCCGCATTTCAGCATGGAGACATATGTCATCCGCGACCTTGCTGCGGTCGTGCGCGACAATTTTCCGGTGGATGCGCGGCGTCAGTCGATCAGCGGTCATTCGATGGGCGGGCACGGGGCGCTGACGCTGGCGCTCAAATATCCCGAGCATTTCCGGTCCGTCTCGGCCTTCGCGCCCATCGTCTCGCCATCTCGCTGCGCCTGGGGCGAAAAGGCGTTCACCGCCTATCTCGGGAAGGACCATTCATCATGGGCGGCGCATGACGCCACCGCCCTGATGACGAGCGGCAATGCGGTCGGACACTTCGACGACATATTGGTCGATCAGGGGCTCGCCGATCCGTTTCTCGAGAAACAGTTGATGCCCGAGCTGTTCGAGGAAGCCTGTGCAATACACCGCCAGAAGCTGACGCTCAAGCGGCATGAGAGTTACGACCACTCCTATTATTTCATTCAGAGTTTCATCGAGGATCATTTGCGCTTTCATGCCGAGCGGCTGAAATGACGGTTGTCGATGTCGCAGTGGTGGGAGCAGGCGCGGCCGGCCTCGCCACCGCGCATCGTGCTTATGAGCTTGGGCTCTCCTGCTATCTCCTCGAAGCGAAGCCGCGCATCGGCGGGCGGACGCATACCGACACGGAAACTTTCGGCGTTCCGTGGGATCGTGGGGCGCATTGGCTGCATTCGGCGGACGTCAACCCGCTGACGCGGATTGCCGAAGAGCTTGACCATCCCTATCTAGCCCGGCCGCGGCCCTTCGACGGGAATTTTCATCTCGGCGAACGCTGGGGTGCGAAGGCGGAGTGGCGCGCCTATCGTGATGAGTTCGAAGCCGCTTACGAGCGTGCGCATGAGGCAGGCGAAACGGGCCACGATATTTCCGTGCTTGAGGTGATGGACAATGGCTCGCGCTGGGCGCGCATGGTGCATCACATCTTCACCGCGATTTCCGGCATGCCGCCCTCCGGAATTTCGACCGGCGATCTCGCGGCCTATCGCGACAGCGGCGCAAACTGGCCGCTTGTGCGCGGCTATGGTGCGCTTATCGAAGCGCGTTATGCGGGCCTGCCGGTCGAGCTGTCGACGCCGGTCAGCGCCATAGACACGGGCGGCACGCATATTCTTCTCGAAACGCCACGCGGCACAGTGCGAGCGCGGAGCCTTGTCGTCACGGTCTCGACCAATGTGCTCGCTTCCGGCGCGATCCGCTTCACGCCGGAGCTGCCGCTACCGCTTCAATCCGCGCTGACGCATGTGCCGACGGGCCATGCGAACAAGGTCGCTTTTCATTTCCGACGCGATGTCTTCGGTCTGCCGGAAACGAGCTATGTGAATTTCATGGATGAGCGCGATCCGTCGCGGCCTGCCGCATCGTTCCAGATCAATCCTTTCGGCAGCAATCTCGCCATTGCCTATCTCGGCGGCGATCTTGCGGAAGGTCTCGACAGGGCAGGCGAGGTGGAGATGATCTCTTTTGCGCGTGCCGCGCTTTCCGACATGTTCGGTTCGGACATTGTCAGGGATTTGTCCGGCGTGAGCGCGACGCGGTGGACCAGCGATCCGCATACGCTCGGCGCCTATTCCTGTGCGCGGCCGGGCCATGCGGATCAACGCGCCGTTCTGGCCGAACCCGTCAGCGAACGTTTCTTTCTCGCAGGTGAGGCAGTCTCCGCCGACTGGTATTCGACGGTGCAGGGCGCGCATGTGAGCGGCATCGAAGCGGCGGAGAAGGTGGCCGCATTGCTCGATCGCGCCATTGCGGCGGCGCGGCCGCGTTGACAGAATAAGGCTAACAAGAACACCGCATATAAACAGGGAGGAAAAAGTGGCGGATATGAAACTCATTGCAGACGGGCTGAGGTTCCCCGAAGGACCGATCGCGATGCCGGACGGGAGCATTCTGCTGGTCGAAATTGCGCGCGGCACGCTGACGCGCATTACGCCGGACGGGAAGAAGGAAATCGTCGCGGAGCCGGGCGGCGGACCGAACGGCGCTGCGATCGGCCCGGATGGTGCCTGCTATATCTGCAACAATGGCGGCTTCGAATGGCATGACCGCGGCGGTCTGCTGTTCCCCGGCGACATGGCGAAGGACTATTCGGGCGGCCGCATCGAGCGCGTCGATCTCAAGACCGGCAAGGTCGAGACGCTCTACAAGGAATGCAACGGCATCCCGCTCAACGGGCCGAACGATATCGTGTTCGACAAGTCGGGCGGCTTCTGGTTCACCGATCTCGGCAAGGGCCGAGGCCGGACGCAGGATCGCGGCGGTCTTTATTATGCGAAGACTGACGGCTCCTCGATCAAGGAAGTCGTGTTCCCGATCACCTCTCCGAATGGCGTCGGCCTCTCGCCGGACGAAAAGACCGTCTATGTCGCCGACACGATCCCCGGCCGTCTCTGGGCGTTTGACATTACCGGGCCTGGCGAAGTGGCGCCGCCCGAAGGTCCGCTGCCCGGCCGCTTTGTCGGCTCGCCCGCCGGCCTCAACTTCTTCGACTCGCTTGCGGTCGATTCGGCAGGCAATGTTTGCGTCGCAACGATCTTCAATGCGGGCATCACGATCTTCTCACCGGATGGCAGCAAGATCAGCCATGTGGCGACGGACGATCTCATCACCACGAATATCTGCTTCGGCGGCAAGGACCTGAAGACGGCCTATATCACGCTGTCGACGACAGGCCGTCTCGTTGCGACGGAATGGGCGGTACCGGGATTGCCGCTCAACTTCCTCAACAAGTAGGGCCAGGATTGGCTTGACACGTTCCGGCTGCGGAACGTGTCTTTGCCTGTCTCTTGCGCCGTGCAAACATGCGCGGCCTTTGGGGTACGCGGCGTCTGAATTATCAGGGAGGATAAAAGATGCGCCTATTTGTCAGTGTACTCGTTGCGTTGTTTGCGTTCACCGGAGCGGCTCTCGCCGATCCCTTTGCGAATTTCTACGGCAATACTGTCAATGTCGTGGGCCCGGCAGGCGAACGCCAGGTCTATATCGATGCCGGCGGCAGCTACTCGCAGAAGCTGCCCGATGGCAGCACGGCAGAAGGCAAGTACGAGATCAATGGGGACACGGCCTGCTTCCTTGGCGGCGAAGAGCCCTATTGCGTACCTGCCCAGTCGCGCAACGTCGGCGAGACCTGGGAACTGACCGCACCGGACGGCTCGACGGAAACGGCGACCCTCGTTGCCGGCCGCTAATCCCGGCAGATCGCGAAGCGAATTCGGCCGGTCCTTCGGGGCCGGCCGTTTTCATTTTCAGACGGGATCGCGTCAGGCGGTCTTGCGATTTGCGCTTTTCGACGCTTCGTCGACGATGGGCGAGAAGGTGCCATAGATCATGCGCTGTCCGTCAAAGGGCACCGTGGCGGGATCGTACTTCATGCGCTGGTCTTCCATAAGCTTCGGCCAGGCTGCCTCACGCGCTTCCTTCGAAGGCCATTCGACCCATGAAAAGACGATGGCTTCGTCCTTCGTTGCCTTTACGGCGCGGCGGAAGTCCGTCACCTTGCCGTCGGCCACATCGTCTTCCCAGCATTCGACGACGCGCGTTGCGCCGTGATCGAGGAAGACAGGCGCGGCTTTCGCGGCCATCTCTCGATAGGCTTCTTCGTTGGCCTTCGGCACGGCGAGAACATAGCCATCGATGTGGCCCATCTTTCCGCCTGGGCCTTCATCGACAAAGACGGAAAAGCCGCCATAGACCATGCGCATGCCATCGAAGGGCATCTGTCCCATCTCGTGCATGCGCGGATCACTTCTCATTTTCTGTCCGGCTGCGTCGCGGATTTCCTTCGAGGGATATTCACACCATGAAAAGAGCGCGACCTCATCCGCCTTCAGGTCCACGGCGCGCTTGAAGTCCGTCACCTTGCCGTCGGGCACGTCGTCGCCCCAGCCTTCGACGAGCCGGTTCATGCCGAACTCGCCGAACATGGGCCAGGCGCCCTGCGCATGCTTGCGGTAGAGCTCCTTGTTGGCGGCAGGCACAGCCACCAGAAATCCTTCTACATAGGACATTGTTCGCTTCCTTCAGTTCAACCTGCAAAGGTTGATATCAAAATAAAAGGACCGAGTCAAAGCTGCCGGTCCGGAAAGGAGAAGTTCCATAGTGGAAGGAGGCGTCAGTCCTCGATGGCGATGGCGGGCGCCTTGCGCGCGCCGCCGCCGAGCGCGCGGTCGAGATGTTCGCCGATGCGGCGCGCGATTTCGATGAAGGGGCGCGCTTCATCGCTTTCCGGTGCTGTGGCCGCAATGGGCTCGCCGCTATCGGATTTCTCGCGGATCGACATATGCAGCGGTATTTCGCCCAGAAAATCGCAGCCGAGTTTCTCCGCCATGCGCCGCGCGCCGCCCTGACCGAAGATGTAGGACTTCTCTCCCGAGCCGGGGCTCACGAAATAAGCCATGTTCTCGACAATGCCGAAGACGGGGATATGCGTCTTCTCGAACATGGCGAAGCCCTTGCGCGCATCGATCAATGCAATTTCCTGCGGCGTGGAAACGACGACCGCACCGGTGAGCGGCACGCGCTGCGCCATGGTGAGCTGTGCATCGCCGGTGCCGGGCGGCATGTCGATGATCAGCACATCGAGTTCGCCCCATTCCACATCGCTCATCATCTGGGTGAGGGCGGACTGCACCATCGGCCCGCGCCAGATCATCGGCGTATCCTCGTTGACGAGATAGCCGATGGACATGGTCTTGATGCCGTATTTCACTTTCGGCAACAGCTTCTTGCCGTCCTTGCTCTCGGGCTTGCCGGTGAGGCCCATCATGCGCGGGATGGAAGGTCCGTAAATATCCGCATCAAGAAGGCCGACGCGCCGCCCGAGCTTCGCGAGTGCCAAGGCGAGGTTGACAGCGACAGTTGATTTGCCGACTCCGCCCTTGCCGCTGGCGATGGCGACGATTGCCTTTACGCCCGGAATCTTCATTGCGCCTTGCGGTGCGCGCTCACCCGGATGTGCCTGGGCCTGATGTGAATGGGAATGTCCCCTCGCAGGCGAGGGCGATTGCCCTGCGGCACGATGCGCAGTGAGGACCGCCGTGACGCTCAGCACGCCGGGCACATTCTTCGCGGCAGCCTCGCAGGCCGCGCGCAGCGGCTCCTTTTCCGCGCCTTTCGCAGGATCGACTTCGAGCGAAAAACCGACATGGCCTTCGCGAACAACGAGGCCCTGAACGAGCCCGGTGCTCATGACATCATTGCCGCTCTCCTCGTCGATCACATTCGCGAGAGCTGCTGCAATATCGTCCCTGCTTACGCGCGACATGTTGTATTCCCGATTTTGCCGCAACGAGGATGCGCGGCACCGTTCATTTTGCTTTAAGGCTTGTCCGGTTCGCGTTGCACCTGCCGGGTCTCTGTCATATAAACCCCGGGGTATGCGTTTCCAACTGGTCCATTCCTTCGCAATCAAAGGATTTTTGATGCCCTGGAGCAATAATAACGGCGGTGGCGGCTGGCAGGGCGGCGGTGGAGGCGGCGACCGTGGGCCTTGGGGACAAGGGCCGCGCGGCGGTGGCGGTGGCGGAAATCAGCCGCCGGATCTCGATGAATTGCTGCGCCGTGCGCAGGAGAAGCTGCGACAGGTGTTCGGCGGTGCCGGCGGACCGGGAGGCGGCGGAGGAACCACCACTGCGGGCGGTGGTTCCGGGCCGGTCTTTCTGATTGGCCTCGTTCTGCTGGGCCTTCTCGCCTATTCATCATTTTTCCGCGTGAATACCGACCAGCAGGGTATCGTGCTCCGCTTCGGCCATGTAGTACGCACGGTCGAGCCGGGCCTGCACCTCAAGTTTCCCTATCCTGTGGAAACGGTTTTCACGCCGGCAGTCACGCGCATTGAAACAATTGCCATCGGCGCGGTGAGCCAGGAACGCTTGATGCTCACCGGCGACGAGAACATCGTCGACATCCGCTTCAATGTTCAGTGGAAGATCAAGGCCGGGCAGGCAGCCGAATTCCTGTTCAATGTGGAAAACCCGGAGCAGGCCGTGAAGGCCGTTTCCGAAAGCGTCATGCGCGAGGTCGTCGGCCAGTCGAATATCGAATTCCTGCAGACGATCGGACGAAGCGACGTGCAGGTGCAAGTTCTCCAGAAGGTTCAGGATACGCTGGATAGCTACCGGGCGGGTATCGAGATTACCGAAGTCTCGATCAATGAAGTCGATCCGCCTGCCGAAGTCATCGACGCCTATCGCGATGTGCAGGCTGCGCGTACCGACCGGGAGCGCCTCCAGAATCAGGCCGAAACCTATGCGAACACGGTCGTTCCGCGCGCCCGAGGCGATGCGGCGCGGATCACGCAAGCGGCTGAAGCCTATCGTGAGCAGATCGTTGCGGCGGCTGAAGGTGATGCAAACCGTTTCCTTGCCATCTATAACGAGTATCGCAAGGCGCAGGAT
Organism: Parvibaculum sp.; assembly: GCF_046297875.1. Taxonomy (GTDB): domain Bacteria; phylum Pseudomonadota; class Alphaproteobacteria; order Parvibaculales; family Parvibaculaceae; genus Parvibaculum. The sequence continues at coordinate 1,948,701 of NZ_JBKBHD010000001.1, forward strand.
GTGACCCGCAAGCGCATCTACATCGAAACGATGCAGCATGTGCTTGGCGATACGAACAAGCTGTTCCTGAGCGACCCGAACAGCGGCAAGGGTATTCTTCCCTATCTGCCGCTCAATGAATTGCAACCGCGCGCGCGTAGTGGGGCTTCCACAGGGGAAGCATCCTCGAACGGCAACCAGCCCGCGACAGGAGGCCGCTGATGAATAGGTCCATCGCCATCGGTGTTGGTATCGTCGCCCTTATCGCCGGCTTCGCGATCTATCTATCCGCTTACACCGTCAACATGACGCAGCAGGCGATCGTGCTGCAGTTTGGCGACCCGCGAGCGGTCGTGACGACACCCGGCCTGCACTGGAAGCTGCCGGTCATTCAGAATGTGATCTATATCGACAAGCGCATTCTCAATCTGAATCACGGTACGGAGCCGACTGAAATCATTGCGAAGGACCGCAAGCGTCTCGATGTCGATGCCTTTGCCCGCTATCGGATCGTCGACTCGCTTCGCTTCTACCAGTCGGTTGGCGACCCGAGGAACGTCGACAGCCGCCTTCGTCCGATTTTCGTTTCGTCGCTGCGAAATGTGCTTGGCGACAACACGCTGGAAGAACTCGTGCGCGACAATCGTGCCGGCCTGATGAACAATATTCAGCAGGCGTTCAATAGGGCCGCACAGCAGTTCGGCATCGAAGTGATCGACGTGCGCATCCGCCGCGCCGATCTGCCGGTGCAGAACAGTCAGGCGATCTATCAGCGCATGCAGACAGAACGTGAGCGTGAAGCGGCGGAAATCCGCGCGCAGGGTAACGAAGAGTCGCAGCGCATTCGAAGCCGCGCCGATCGCGACGTGACGGTCATTCTCGCCGAGGCCGAGCGCGATGCCCAGATCATGCGAGGCGAGGGCGATGCGAGACGGAACGAAATCTTCGCCGAAGCCTATTCACAGGACCCCGAGTTCTTTGCTTTCTATCGCTCGATGGATGCCTATCGGGCGAGCCTGAAGAGCGAAAACACGACGATGATCGTGACGCCGGACAGCGAGTTCTTCCGTTATTTCGGCTCCGAAAGGGGCAGGCGCTGAGTCGCTCAGAACGGCGGTGACGGAGCTTCTTTCCGCGCTCGGCCTCGCCATCGCCCTGGAAGGCGTGCTCTATGCCGCTTTTCCTGGGCCGGTTCGCCGGGCGCTGATGTCGCTCGCTGAAATCTCCGACCAGAAGCTCAGGATGGGCGGCCTTGCCGCGCTGGCGCTTGGCGTCTTTTTGGTCTGGCTGGTCCGGGGCTGAGGCAACGCCTCATTTCGTCCATAATCGGAACGAAACATGACAGAAGTGTCACAAGGCGCATGTGCGTTTCGAGCGGAGCTGTTGAATGAATCTGGCGATTGGCGGCAGAGCGGCCAGGTGGGGCATCTGTCTTGCCGTCCTCATCCTTGTTTCGGCGATGCAGGCGGACGCGCGGCCGGCGCTGAACGGATTTGCCGATCTTGCCGAGCGCCTTTCGCCCGCCGTGGTGAATATTTCCACTTCGCAGGTGCTCAAGCCGCGCGACATGGAAATTCCGGGATTGCCGGAGGATTCGCCTCTCAAGGATTTTTTCGATGAGTTTCTGGAACTGCAACGCCGCGGCGGGCCGCAGCGCGTGCAGTCGCTCGGATCGGGCTTTGTGATCGATCCTACGGGCATCGTTATCACCAACCATCATGTCATTGACGGCGCGGACCGCATCGAAGTCACCTTCATCGACGGTACGACGCTTCCCGCAGAGATTGCGGGAACGGACCCCAAGACCGATCTTGCCGTGCTGCGCGTCGAAAGCGACAAGCCGCTGCCGCATGTCGAACTCGGCGACAGCGGGCGTCTGCGCGTCGGCGACTGGGTGCTCGCGATCGGCAATCCCTTCGGTCTTGGCGGTACGGTGACGGCCGGCATCGTCTCGGCCCTCAACCGCGATATACATGCAGGCAATTACGACGATTTCATCCAGACGGATGCGGCAATCAACCGTGGCAACTCGGGCGGACCGCTGTTCAATCTCGATGGTGAGGTGGTGGGCGTCAATTCGGCGATCATCTCTCCATCTGGCGCTTCGGTGGGCATCGGCTTTGCCGTTCCCGCGAGCACGGTAAAGCCCATCGTTGCGCAAATTCTCGAATATGGTGAGACGCGGCGCGGGTGGATCGGCGTCCGTATCCAGACGGTGACGCCCGAGATTGCGGACAGTCTGGGGCTCGGCGCCACGCGCGGCGCGCTTGTTGCCGGCATCACCGCCGACGGGCCTGCGGCCGCTGCGGGGCTTGAGCCCGGCGACGTCGTTCTCGCCTTCGACGGGCGCAACATCGCGACCATGCGCGATCTGCCGCGCGTCGTCGCGGAAGCGAAGATCGGCTCGACAGTCGACATGCAGATTTTCCGGGATGGCGAAACGCTGACGCGGAAGATCACCGTGGCACAACTCGAAGAGGCGAGCGCCGCCGAAGCACCTGCGCCGGACGCCACAGAGCCAGATGTGGCCGAAACGGTCGTGCTCGGTCTCGGCCTCGCCTCGCTCAACGATGATTTGCGCCGCCGTTTCAATGTTGCGGAGAGTCTTGCGGGTGTCCTCGTCATCGAAGTCGATCCGCTTAGTGCGGCGGCCGAGAGGGGTGTGCGCCCCGGCGATGTCATCGTGCAAGTGGCACAGCGCGCGGTTTCCTCGCCGGAGGATGTTAAACGGATCGTGGAGTCGGAGGAGAAAGCGGGCCGCAATTCCGTGCTGCTGCGTCTCGTTGCCGGCGGCGAGACACGCTTCGTCGCGCTCCGGCTCGGCGGCCGGCCCTAGTCCCTGATCTCTTCCTGCCTGTATCCTTGCAGATAGAGCAGCGCCGTCAGGTCGCCGTGATCGATGCGCGCTGCGGCGGCTTCCGCCACCACGGGCTTTGCGTGATAGGCGACGCCGAGGCCCGCCTCGGCGATCATCGCGAGGTCGTTCGCGCCGTCGCCGACAGCCAGCGTTTCATGGCGTTTCAGGCCGAGTTCCTCGCGCAGATGGATCAGCGCGTCGAGCTTGGCCTGCCGTCCGAGGATCGGTTCGGCCACGCCGCCCGTCAGCTTGTCATCGGCGAATATGAGGCGGTTTGCCTGATTGGTATTGAAACCGACCGCATGGGCAACGCGCTCGGTGAAAAAGGTGAAGCCGCCCGAGACAAGTGCGCAGGCATGACCATCGGCGCGCATGGTGGCGGTCAGCGCCTTCGCGCCGGGCATCACGGTGATGCGCTCGCGATAGACTTTTTCCAGCGCCCCGAGTGGCAGGCCCTTCAGCAGTCCTACGCGCTCGCGCAGCGCCGGTTCGAACTCGATCTCACCGCGCATGGCGCGTTCGGTGATTTCGGAAATCTGCTGCTTGATGCCGAATTCGGCGGCCAGCTCGTCGATACATTCCTGCTCGATGATGGTCGAATCCATGTCGGCGACGAGCAGCTTCTTGCGGCGCCCTTCGGCGGGCTGCACGGCGAGGTCGATCTTCGCGCCCTTAAGTGCCGCGCGGGCGGCGGCTTCCGCCGCTTTCGCGTCGCCCTCGAAAGGAATGTCGCAGGCCATGGCCTCGGCAAGCCAGCCTGCTGCGGCGGGAGAAGGCAGGGCGGCGCGGGCCGCCTCCACATGCGCACTTGCAAGCGGCGTTGCTTTGTTGCCTATCAGGGTCAGGACGTATTTCATGTGGCAGACTTTTTTCTCAACCAATGTCATGCCCGGGCTTGACCTGGGCATCCAGGAACCGCTCACTCAGCGTCTGATCGCTCTGGATTGCCGGCCTCCTTATAGAGCAAAGGAGGGCCCGGCAATGACGAGGAAGTTTAGTTGTGACCGATCCCATCCATATCGAACGTGCCGTCCTTATTGCAGGGCCGACCGCCAGCGGCAAGTCGGCGCTGGCGCTCGCACTTGCCGAACGGTTGGGCGGCGAGGTGGTCAATGCGGATTCGATGCAGGTGTACCGCGAAATGCGGGTCATCACGGCACGTCCCTCGCGGGAGGATGACGCGCGCGTTCCACACCACCTCTATGGCGTGAGGAGCGCGGCGGCGCCCTTGTCTGCCGGGCGCTGGGCGGCGCTTGCCGCACGCGTCATGGGGGAGATCGCGGGCCGCGGCGCTGTCCCCATCGTGGTGGGCGGCACAGGGCTTTATTTCCGGGCGCTGACCGAGGGGCTTGCGCCGGTGCCGCAGATCCCGTCCGAAATACGTGAGGCTGCGCGCGCCGAGGTGGCGGAGGCCGGGCCGCACGCCCATGCGCTGCTTGCGGAAGCCGACCCCGCTCTCGCCGCGGCCATCCGGCCTTCCGACCGGCAGCGGATCGCGCGGGGGATCGAGGTTTTCCGGGCGACGGGAAGGCCGCTTTCTGCGTGGCAGCAGGAGCCGCTGGCACCGCTCGTTTCAGGCAGATTTGCGAAAATCGTCCTCACGCCGGAGCGCGACTGGCTGCGGGAGCGGATTGCCCGGCGCTTCGATCTGATGATGGAGGAAGGGGCGCTCGAAGAGGCGCGGCTTATGGCCGGTTTCGGACTCGATCCGTCGCTCCCCGCCATGAAGGCGCTGGGGCTTCGCCCGCTGATCCGGCATCTGGAGGGAGAGGTGACTCGCGAAGAGGCCGTAGATGCCGGAAAGAGCGAGAGCCGTGCCTATGCCAAACGGCAGGAAACCTGGTTCAGAACGCAGATGATTGCGTGGAATAGCCTTTATGCGCAAGATTCGGAAAGTCTTAATGGGGAAATCTTTTCGTTTATTGACGATTTGGGGTTGACCCGGTCCTGAGGCGCGGCTAGGTTGCGCGCGCTTTCGGCGGCGATGCGCGGAAAAGGACCGGAAATCCGGTTCTCGCGCGGGGCCGCCTTGTTGTTTTTGCCCCTGAAGGGCGAAGAAGGACCGGAACAATGGCGGCTCAGGAACTGACAGGCGCGGAAATCGTCATCAAGGCGCTGGTCGATCAGGGCGTGGATACGATTTTCGGCTATCCCGGCGGCGCCGTGCTGCCGATCTATGACGCGCTGTTCCAGCAGAACAAGATCCGCCACATCCTCGTCCGCCACGAGCAGGGCGCGGTCCATGCCGCGGAGGGATATGCGCGCTCGACGGGCAAGCCCGGCGTCGTTCTCGTGACATCCGGGCCGGGTGCCACCAATGCCATTACCGGCCTCACCGATGCGCTGATGGATTCGATTCCGATCGTCTGCCTGACGGGCCAGGTCGCCACCCATCTCATCGGTTCGGACGCCTTCCAGGAGTGCGACACGGTCGGCATCACGCGCCATTGCACGAAGCATAACTGGCTGGTGAAGTCGGTGCCGGAGCTTGCGCGCGTCATGCATGAGGCGTTCTACGTCGCGACGCATGGCCGCCCCGGCCCTGTCGTCATCGACATTCCGAAGGACGTCCAGTTCCAGAAGGCGGAATACACCGTCTCGCCGCATATCACGCACCGCACCTATCGTCCGGTCGTGAAGGGCGATATCGAAAAGATCAAGGAAGCGATCGATCTCATCGTCAATGCGAAGAAGCCGGTCTTCTACACGGGCGGCGGCATCATCAATTCGGGTCCGGTTGCGAGCCAGTTGCTCCGCGAATTCGTGCGGCTGACGGGCTATCCCATCACCTCGACGCTGATGGGGCTCGGCGCTTATCCGGCTTCGGACAAGCAGTGGCTCGGCATGCTCGGCATGCATGGCACCTATGAAGCCAACAACGCCATGCATGACTGCGATGTGCTCATCAATATCGGCGCGCGTTTTGATGACCGCGTGACGGGGCGTCTCGATGCCTTCTCGCCCTATTCGAAGAAGATCCATGTCGATATCGACGCCTCGTCGATCAACAAGAATGTCCGTGCCGATATCGGCATCATCGGCGATTGCGCCCATGTGCTCGAAGACATGCTGCGCATCTGGAAGTCGAAGGCGCGCCGGCCGGACAAGGCGGCGCTTGCCGACTGGTGGAAGCAGATCGACCTGTGGCGTGGCCGCAAGTCGCTTTCCTTCAAGACCAATGACGAGGTCATCAAGCCGCAACAGGCGATCCAGCGCCTCTTCGAACTGACGAAAGGCCGCGAGACCTTCATCACCACGGAAGTCGGCCAGCATCAGATGTGGGCGGCGCAGCACTTCCATTTCGACGAGCCGAACCGCTGGATGACGTCGGGCGGCCTCGGCACGATGGGCTATGGCCTGCCGGCCGCTATCGGCGTGCAGATCGCGCATCCGAAGGCGCTGGTGGTCGACATTGCTGGCGAAGCCTCGATCCTCATGAACATGCAGGAAATGTCGACGGCGGTGCAGTTCATGCTGCCGGTCAAGATATTCATCCTGAACAATGAATATATGGGCATGGTCCGCCAGTGGCAGGAACTGCTCCATGAAGGCCGCTATTCGCATTCCTATTCGGATTCGCTGCCCGATTTCGTGAAGCTCGCCGAGGCCTATGGCGCGACGGGCATCCGGGCCTCGAAGCCCTCCGAGCTCGATGCGGCGATCCGGAAGATGATCGACACGCCGGGCCCGGTCATTTTCGACTGCCGGGTGGACCAGCTCGAGAATTGCTACCCCATGATCCCGTCGGGTGCGGCCCATAACGAGATGATCCTTGGCGACGACCCGGAAGGGGCGAGCGTCTCGGAAGAGGGGAAGATGCTGGTCTGACGGCCCGGAAGGGGCGGGAACCCCAAAAATAGCTTCCCCCCGGACCCCATACCCACTACAGAGACGCGCATGAAAAAGGACGAACCTATCGAGCGGCACACGATTTCCGTTCTCGTGGACAACGAGGCGGGCGTGCTTGCGCGCGTGATCGGGCTCTTTTCGGGCCGGGGCTACAATATCGAGAGCCTGACGGTTGCCGAAGTGGACCAGGCGGAGCATACGTCGCGGATCACCGTGGTGACGTCCGGCACGCCCATGGTCATCGAGCAGATCAAGGCGCAGCTCGACCGGCTGGTGCCGGTCCACAAGGTGGTGGACCTGACCGTCGAGACGAAGGCCGTCGAGCGCGAAATGGCGCTTGTGAAGGTCGCGGGCTCGGGCGAAAAGCGCGTCGAGGCGCTGCGCCTGTCGGATGCGTTCCGCGCCCGCGTGATCGACACGACGCATGCCTCCTTCATTTTCGAGGTGACGGGCACGCCGGAAAAGCTCGACGCCTTTATCGGGCTGATGCGCCCGCTCGGACTGGTTGATGTGTCGCGGACAGGCGTGGTGGCGATCGCCCGCGGTCCCGAAGCGATGTAAACGAAACGACTGGAGCGTGTTTCCCAAAAGTGGCCGCCGGTTTTGGGATAAAAACACGCTCAGCACTTTAAAGACGGACAAAGGACAAGAGCCATGCGCGTTTATTACGACCGCGACGCGGACGTTAACCTGATCAAGAGCAAGAAAGTCGCCATCATCGGTTATGGCAGCCAGGGCCATGCCCATGCGCTGAACCTGCGCGACTCGGGCGTGAAGGAAGTCGCCGTGGCGCTCCGCGCGGGCTCGGCCACCGCCAAGAAGGCGGAAGGCGAGGGCCTGAAGGTGATGACGGTTGCCGAAGCCGCGAAGTGGGCCGATGTGCTGATGATGCTGACGCCTGACGAGCTTCAGGCCGACATCTATTATGCGGACCTGCATGACAACATGAAGCCGGGCGCGGCGCTTCTCTTCGCGCATGGCCTCAACATCCATTTCAACCTGATCGAGCCACGCAAGGACATCGACGTGCTCATGGTCGCGCCGAAGGGCCCCGGCCACACGGTGCGTTCGGAATACAAGCGCGGTGGCGGCGTGCCGTCCCTCATTGCCGTCCATCAGGACGCGACGGGCAACGCGCATGACGTCGGCCTCTCCTACGCCTCGGCGAATGGCGGCGGCCGCGCCGGTATCATCGAGACCACGTTCCGCGAGGAATGCGAGACCGATCTTTTCGGCGAGCAGGTCGTGCTTTGCGGCGGTCTCGTCGAGCTCATCCGTGCCGGTTTCGAAACGCTGACGGAAGCGGGCTACGCGCCGGAAATGGCCTATTTCGAATGCCTGCACGAAGTAAAGCTGATCGTCGACCTGATCTATGAAGGCGGCATCGCCAACATGAACTACTCGATCTCGAACACGGCCGAGTATGGCGAATACGTCACTGGCCCGCGCATCATCACGCCGGAAACCAAGGCGGAAATGAAGCGCGTGCTGCACGACATTCAGTCGGGCAAGTTCACGCGCGACTGGATGCTCGAGAACAAGGTCAACCAGACGAGCTTCAAGGCGACGCGCGCGGCTGCAGCCGCTCACCCGATCGAAGAGGTCGGTGCGCGCCTTCGAGAGATGATGCCGTGGATTTCGGCGAACAAACTCGTAGACAAGGCCAAGAACTGACGCGATCTCGCGAACAGCCCCTTGCATCATGGGCCCTCCGCGCAGATCGCGCGGGGGGCCTTTCTCTTTTTGGAGAGGTCTCATGCCTCCATCATTCGCTCCTCATGGCGCTGCCATCGCCTTTCTGCATACGGCGGCGCTCCATATCGAAACCTTCGAGCGCTTGCGTGATGAAATTGCGCCGGGCCTCAGGCTGCATCATGCCGTGCGCGAGGATCTGCTCGCCGCGACGGAGAAGGCAGGGCGCGTGACGCCCGCCGTCTCGCTCGATACGCAGGAGGCGCTGCTGGCTCTGGCGGAGGGCGGCGCGCGCGTCGTCGTCTGCACCTGTTCGACGCTTGGCGGCGAGGCGGAGAAGGCGGCGCGCGAGGCGGAAATTCCCGTCATGCGGATCGACCGGCCGATGGCCGACCGCGCGGTGCGCATGGGTGCCCGCATCGGCGTCTGCGCCGCGCTAGGCGCAACGCTCGCGCCCACGCGCGCGCTGATCGAAAGTTCGGCGGCGCGGGCGAAGCGCGATATTTCCGTCCGCGAGTTTCTGTTCGATGACGTCTGGTCCGCCTTCCGCGAAGGCCGTCTCGGCGATTATCATCAGGGCATCGCCGCACGTCTCGGCGAAGCGTCGCGCGAGGTCGATGTGCTGGTGCTGGCGCAGGCTTCGATGGCACCTGCGATCCCGCTTGCCGGTGCGCTCAACGCGCCGGTGCTGTCGTCACCGCGGATCGGCTTCGAGGAAGCGGCGAGGATTGCGGGCGTGAGCGTGGGGGAGACTGCTTGAACCAATAATTCAAAGTGTCATGCCGGGGGTGACGAGTGTGGGAATGAAGTCCCTCAGCCCACTTCCATCCCGTATTTCGCCGCCTGCTCCGCGATGAAGGTGTCGATGTCGTGCAGCATTGCTTCCCATGCGGCGTCGGTCGCGTCGTCCCATTCGCTGCCGAGACTGTCACGGAAGCAATCCCTCACGACACGGAAGAATGTCGCAAAGGTTCGCGGCGGCACGCCGAGATTGCGGTGGTTCGTGAGTTCGCTCTGGATGAGCACCGGCGCATAGGCGCGGGGCCCGAGAAGATCGAAAACGCAATCGAGGGCTTCGACGAGCATATGCCCCTTGGCGCTGCCATCCGTATCGAGCACGAAGAGAGATTCCATTTCCGGCTGCTCGGCAAAGAGCCGCGCATAAACAAGCCCGGTCGGATCGCCTTCCACGTCCGCCACGCGCTCGATCGAGCGTTCGATACTCTGCTTCTGATCGTCTGTGAGGCTCATGGGTGTCTCCCTTGTTCTTGCTGTCATTGCCGGACTTGATCCGGCAATCCAGCAGCCGCCGAAAGGCGGCGTCTTCTTCACGAAGACTGTTCTTTTTGTCTGACGCTGAGTGTGAAGCTCTGGACCCCCGGGTCAAGCCCGGGGGTGACGAACAAAGAGGGGAAAGAGCAAAAAGTCTATCCGTACACCATCCCGTGCCAGCCGGAGCGGTCGAAGGGGGACCAGTCGGCTTCGGTTTGTGCCAGCCGGTCGGCAATCGCCCAGAGCACAAGCGGGTTGAAGCCCATGCCGATATGGGTGGCCGGCACTTCGATATTGTCGGTGCGCGAGGAGGGGAGTTCGCGGCAGGCCTCCCAGGGCACGATGCCGTCGCTCTTCGAATAGATCGCGGAGCAGGGCACGGGCGGAGGCAGGCGGCGGCGCGCGGCGGCTTCGGGCTTGCGGCTGCCATCGACAGCGATGTCGGAGCCGAAGGGGCTCCCCAGTGTCACCACCTGGCGTACGGCAAAGGGAAACTCCCGCGCCAGTTCCCGCGCGAAAATGCCGCCGAGGCTCCAGCCGACGATGCTGATGCGGCGGCCATAGCGATCGTAAAGCTCTTTGAGCCGTATACGGAGTTTTTCGTGCAGCTCGCGGCTCGGGCCCCAGTTGTGGCCCTGTTTCCAGGGATGAGCGGCGTAGCCCAGTTCTTCCAGATATCGGCGGATGACGAGGGTGGATTCGTCCCCTGTCAGCACGCCGGGCAGCACCAGCACGGCATGGCCGTCGCCGCGCGGGGCCGAGAGGAGAGCCGGAATGGCGGGCGCCAGCGTGCCAAGCTCCGCGAAGATGCGCAGTTCGCCGAGATAGGAAAGCCAGCCAGGCTCGCGCCCCGCGCCGTCTTTCCAATAGCCGCCAGTATCCGTCATCGAGGGCCCCTTCACGCCAAGGCAGGATTATACCGCATTGCAGCATGAAGCGGCGGAATATTTCATGCGCGGTCAGTGGGCGTGTCCGGCAGCGTGATCCGGGCAGCTTTCCTCTTCGATCTGCACCGTCGCATGGCCGATGCCGAATTCGGCGGCGAGCCGCGCCTTGATGGCGGCCAGCGCCATGCCGGGATCGATTCCCGGCGCGAGGCGAGCATGAAGGGTTGCCACAGCGCGGTTCGAGCCGAGCGACCAGGCATGGACATGGTGGACATCGGCAAGACCTTCGACATTGGCCATGAGGTCGCCGGCGATCCGCTCGCCTTCGGCGCCCTCGGGCGTTCCCTCCATCAGGACATGTGCGCTTTCGCGGACGATGCCGGCAGCGCTTCGCAGGATGAGGAGGGCGACGAGAACGGAGAGGAGCGGGTCGGCGATGGTGTAACCGGTCCCCATGATGATGAGGGCGGCGGCTATGGCGGCGACCGAGCCCAGCATGTCGCCCAGCACATGTACCATGGCGCCGCGCATGTTGAGCGTCTGTTCGCCGCCATGCAGCAGCTTGAAGGCCATGATGTTGACGAGGAGACCCGTAATCGCGATCGCCAGCATGGGCAAGCCCATGACGGGCGAGGGCGAGAGGATGCGGCTCGCGGCCTCGAAGAGAATCCATGCAACGACGCCGATCATCACAAGACCATTGGTGAAGGCCGCAAGGATTTCGGCCCGTGCATAGCCATAGGAGCGCGCCCCGTCGGCCGGGCGCTTCGCCAGCCGCGTTGCAATGAAGGCGAGAAAAAGCGCGCCTGTGTCGGTCAGCATGTGGCCGGCATCTGCGATCAGCGCGAGAGAGCCCGAGATCACGCCGCCCACCGCCTCGATCACCATGAAGCCGCCGGTCAGCCACATGGCGAACATCACGCGCTTCTCGTTGCCAAGCCCGTCCGCATGCGGGCCATGCGCGTGGCCGTGATCGTGCGGGTGATGATGGTGATGCGCGCTCATTCGGCGTCCTCGTTCACATGGGCGATCATGTCGGAAATGACATGGGCCACGTGCTGGTCGTGTATCCGGTAGAAGATCTGCTTGCCGCGCCGGTCCGGCGTGACGAGGCGGGCTGCGCGCAGAAGCCGCAGATGATGGCTCACCAGCGAGAGCGAAAGACCGAGCCTATCGGCAATATCGCTCACGGCCACAGGGCCTTCCAGCGTCGCAATCACGATGCGCAGGCGTGTCGGATCGCCGAGCATCTTGAACATGTCGGCGAGTTCGAAGGTCTTGTCGTCCGGCAGGGCGGGAGCGGACGGCCTTGCAACAGCCGTGGCAGCGGTTTTCGGGGCTGCGCTCATGCCAACCTCATCAATTGAACAACTGTTCAAGTGTTATCGGTTTGCGGAGCAGGGTGCAAGACCGAGATGCGTGGATACGGGGACATGTCCCATACCGGTCTCAATGTGCTAAACCGCCTCCAATTCAACCTTCGGAGGCCCCATGCGCATCGGCACGCCGCTTTCCCCATCCGCTTTCCGCGTCATGCTTCTGGGCTCCGGCGAGCTTGGCAAGGAAGTGGTGATCGAACTGCAGCGGCTCGGCGTCGAGGTGATCGCCGTTGACCGCTATGAGAACGCCCCGGCGCAACAGGTCGCCCATCGCGCTCATGTGATCGCCATGACGGACGCAAAGGCGCTTCGCGCGTTGGTAGAGAAGGAGCGGCCGCATCTTATCGTGCCGGAAATCGAGGCGATTGCGACGGACGAGCTTGCACGGATCGAGGCGGACGGGCTTGCCGAGGTCATTCCCACGGCCCGGGCGACGCAGCTCACCATGAACCGTGAGGGCATTCGCCGTCTTGCCGCGGAAGAGCTTGGCCTGCCGACCTCGCCTTATGCCTTTGCCTCCACCGCAGCGGAATTGAAGGCGGCGATTGCGGGCGGCATCGGCTTTCCCTGTTTCGTGAAGCCAGTCATGTCGTCTTCCGGCAAGGGGCAGAGCCTGTTGAAAGGGCCGGACGATATTCAGCCCGCCTGGGACTATGCGATGGCGGGCGGCCGCGTCGAGGCGCCGCGCGTCATCGTCGAAGGGCTGATCGATTTCGACTATGAGATCACGCAGCTCACCGTGCGTGCCGTGGGCGCAAGCGGCCAAATCGAGACGCAATTTTGCGCGCCAATCGGCCACCGCCAGGTGAAGGGTGATTATGTCGAGAGCTGGCAGCCGCAAGAGATGAGCGCGAAGGCGCTTTCCGGCTCGCGCGACATCGCGGCAAAGGTCACGGGCGCGCTTGGCGGGCGCGGCATTTTCGGCGTCGAGCTTTTCGTGAGGGGCGACATGGTCTGGTTCTCGGAAGTGAGCCCGCGCCCGCACGATACGGGCCTCGTCACGCTCATCACCCAACATCAGAGCGAATTCGCGCTTCATGCCCGCGCCATTCTCGGCCTGCCGGTCTCGGTCGAGCAGATTTCGCCGGGCGCCTCCGCCGTCATCTATGGCGGGCTGGAAGAAAAGGGCATTGCTTTCGAAGGTGTCGAAAAGGCGCTCGCCATTCCGGGCACAGATCTCCGGCTATTCGGCAAGCCCGAGTCTTTCGAGCGCCGACGCATGGGTGTGGCGCTTGCGCGGGCGTCCGACACGGATGAAGCCCGCCGGATTGCGAAACAGGCGGCGGATGCCGTGACGCCCGTATCCGGGTGAGACAATGCCGCAAGGGGATTCAGGTTCTGTTAACCCTGAGGTTCGAAACCGGCAAATATGGCCGCGAGATTACGAAACATTAGCGGCTGCGGGCAAGTATTCTCTCCGAAAGGAGTGCCCGAATTGACGGAAGTTTCTGCCACGAATGTTGCCGGATGCGGCCAGACGCTGCCCGCAGAAATGCGCGCAGTGAAAAAGGGCCGCGCGGCGGCGCTTTCCGTCGTCACAAGCGCGGCGCTCACGGCGGTCAAATTCTTCATCGGCATTCTGTCGGGCTCGCTCGCGCTCATCGCCGACGCGCTGCAGGGATTTGTCGATGTCGTCATCGGCATCGTCACCTATCACGCCGTCACCTCTTCGGAGAAATCGGCAGACGCACAGAACACCTATGGGCGCGAGAAAGTGGAGGCCATGGCCGCCTTCTTCGAATGCCTGCTGCTGAGCGCAATCTCCCTGTTCATCTGGATTACCGCTTTCAAGAAGATGCTGGTCGGCGGACCGCAGGTTCAGGTCGAGTTCTGGTTCATTGCCGTGATTGCCAGCGCGATCTGCGCGGATTTCGGGCGGAGTGTCTATCTGCGTCATACGGCGAGGGAGACGGGCAGCCTCGCGCTTTCCGCGAGTTCCTATCACTTCCTTGCGGATTCACTGTCGTCTGCCGTGGTTCTCGCCGGCCTTATGTTCGTGTGGCTCGGCTTCGAGACGGCAGACCTTGTCGCCACGATCTCGGTTGCAGCCTTCCTTACCTATTCGGCCTACAAGGTTGGCTCGCCTGCCGTGGACGCACTGCTCGACCGGTCGCATCCCGCGCTTTCATGGGCGGTCTATGGCCTCATTGCCGATGAATCAAGCGTCGCCGAGGTGCGCCAGCTCCGCCTCCGCAAGGCATCGCACAAATATTTCGTGGAGGCGGTCGTAGCGCTAGACGCAAATCTCACTTTCGCCGAAGCGGCGAAAGAGAAAGAACGGCTCGCACGGCTTGTCGAGGACAGGCTTGGCCATGCCGAGGTGATCGTCAGCGCCGTCCCGGACAGCCGGTGTGGCGAGGCGGCCTCGAATCCGAATTTCTCCACAACCGTGCAATAGCCGATCGGCCGGTTGCCGTATTTGCCGCTGGCGGACCCTACGCGGTAGACGATGCAGCCGTGCTCGATGCCGGTACATGTCAGGCCGATGCGTTCGCCTCGTTCGGCAGTGAGTCGCGTGAGACCTATGTGGTGGCGCCAGCTTGCGTATTCGGCTTCGCGCCATGGTTCGAGGTAGGCGTGGCGGTCGAGCGTTCGCTCGACGGCGGTGCCTGGGGCACGGCGATTGAACCGGGCTTAAAGGCCGTGCTTGGCGGGATCGAGGAAGCGGGTTTGAGCTTCGGTATTGCCTCGGGACTTACCTATGATCGTACTGCCCGCAGTGTCGCAGGCTATTCGCTGGTCGGTCTTGTCTCGCTGGAACTGTCCGAACCCATCACCGTAAATCTCAACGCCGGTTATGAGCGCGATCGTGCGGCCGCCAGCGATCATTTCGTCTGGGGGGCCGGGGTAGCGTTTCAGGCGAGCGAAAACCTCGCCTTCATCGCCGAAGCCTTCGGGCAGGACGAGGGCAGGACCGGCTTCCAGGCAGGGTTCCGCCCGACCATCTTCAACGGCCATGTCGATCTCGATTTCGTCTATGGCCGCAACGTCACGGGCGAGAGCGGCAACTGGTTCTCGGCCGGAACGTCGGTGCGCTTCTGATCGCCGAGGCGGTCACGGATGGCAGCATGGCAAGCCCCGGCGCAAATAAATCTTGCGCCGGGGCTTCTTCCCTCTCGCAAACCATCTTGCCATCCGCCATGTTTCTGACAGGCGCCGCTTCGCGCGCGCTTGTCTGGAGTCGCAATTGACCCTCATCTATCTCGTGCTTGGCCTTGCGCTGCTGCTCGGCGGCGCCGAGTTTCTGGTCAAGGGTGCGGCGGGCCTTGCCACCCGGCTCGGCGTTTCGCCCTTTCTCATCGGTTTGACGCTGGTCGGCTTCGGCACATCCTCGCCGGAACTGGTGGCGAGCCTCGAAGGCGCCTTTCAGGGCTATCCGGGCATCGCCATCGGCAATGTCGTCGGCTCGAACATTGCCAATATCCTGCTGATCCTCGGCATTTCCGGCCTTGTCTTCCCGCTCGTTTGCGACCGCGATGCGCTCAAGCGCGACGGCACCATGATGCTGATCGCGGCGGCGGCAATGGCTGCGGTCTGTGTCTACGGCTTTCT
Source organism: Parvibaculum sp. (assembly GCF_046297875.1). Lineage (GTDB taxonomy): Bacteria > Pseudomonadota > Alphaproteobacteria > Parvibaculales > Parvibaculaceae > Parvibaculum. Next base: position 1,964,168 of record NZ_JBKBHD010000001.1, read on the forward strand.
GTCGCGCGAAGCCGGTCTCGCCTTTCTCGCCGCGCTTGCCGTCTATCTCGTCTACACCTATCGCGCGGACAAGAAGGGCAATGACGGGGCAGGGGCGCTCCACGCCGCCGAGGCCGAATTCGTGACGTCGGGGCGTGCGCCCGGCATCGTGCTGGAGCTTGGCATGGCTGCGGGCGGCCTCATTGCCCTTGTCGTCGGCGCATCGCTTCTCGTCGACGCGGCTGTCGAGATTGCGACGAAGTTCGGCGTCTCCGAGTCGGTGATCGGGCTGACGCTTGTTGCCGTCGGCACCTCGCTGCCGGAGCTGGCGACCTCCGTTCTTGCCGCCTTCCGCCGCAAGGCCGACATTGCCATCGGCAATGTGATCGGCTCCAACATTTTCAACGTGCTCGGCATTGCCGGCGTCGTTGCGGTGGTGAAGCCGATTTCCATTCCGGGCGATATCGCTTCATTCGACATCTGGGTCATGGCAGTGGCGTCATTGCTCTTCATGGTCTTTGCCTGGACCGGCGCGCGGATCAGGAGGGTGGAGGCGGCGCTCCTGCTTGTCGGATACGGCGCCTACACAACCTTCCTGCTCAGGTAAGGTTCGGCGGGCGGGCGTTTTCGCAAAAGAACTTTTGCATTTTCGCATTTACGGGCGAAATCCCGCCGCTATCCTGCTCTCGTGATGCCATTTCGCGGAGCCGGACTTCAATGAACTGGGACGATCTGCGCTTTTTCCTCGCTGTCGCGGGTGCAGGCAGCCTTTCAGGCGCGGGGCAGCAGCTTGGCGTCAATACGACGACAGTCCTGCGGCGGGTCGCATCGCTGGAAGATGATCTGGGTGCCCGGCTCTTCGAGCGCGAGCGTACAGGCTACCGGCTGACGGCGGCGGGTGAGAAGCTGGTCGAGGCGCTGGAGCCGGTGGACCGGCGTCTATCCGCTCTGCCGCGAGATTTCGCGGCGGCAGGCGAGGGGGCGGAGGGAGGTGTCCGGCTGGCGGCGAGTGAAGTCATTGCGGCGAACCTCCTCGCGCTCGAATTTCCGTCCTTCCGGCGCGAACATCCGGGGCTCGAACTCGAAATCGTCACCGATCCGCGCCTTGCATCGGCCGGCCAGGCACCGAAAATCGGCAATCCTCTCAAGGATGTAGATGTTGCGCTCCGGCTTGCCCGGCCGACGCAGGGCGACATGCTGATGCGCAAGGTCGGCGATATGGCTTATGCGCTTTATGCCTCGCCCGCCTATATCGAGGCGCGCGGCCAGCCGTCCCAGATGCCGGATATTGCCGGGCACGATCTCATCGGCTTTCCACGCTCTGAAACGCCGCTTGGCCCGGTATGGTGGTTCTCGCGGGCGGAGAAGTCGGCCCGGATCGCGCTGCGCTCGTCCAGCGTGTCGGCCCGTGCTGCCGCGGCGCGCGAAGGGCTCGGCCTGGCTGCGTTGCCCTGCATTATGGGCGATATCGAATCAGATCTTGTTCGCGTCTTCGGTCCTGGCGTGCTCGGCAGCCTCGAACTGTGGCTTATGGCGCGTAACGATCTGGCGCAGCTCGCGCATGTTCGCGCCGTAATGGAATTCGTTGTGGACGCGGTCAAGCGCCACAGGGCGCGGCTTGAAGGGCGCGATCATGAGGTGCGCGAGCTGCCGCCCCGGCAAGGTCCAAACCATTGAAAAGCCGTCGAAATTCAGACCAGCCCATTGCTATTGCGCGAGGTTTCAGCGTAAAAATCTTGTGCTGATGCGGGTTTGGACAGCCTTAACGCGCCTTTAGTTTCCCGGCCGATATGGTTAGCGCCGCGTTAGCTCCGGAAGTGCCTCGACGGGCTTTCGGAGCGGCGATCAGCGATATTCGGATGCGAGACCGGCAGACGGGACACAAGATGGCGGGTGCGGCCGAGGCGGTGACTTTTATTTGCGGAAAAGCGGGCGCCGATGCGCCGCTTTCTTACGCACCAGCCGGTTTCGCCTCAGTTTCGTCGCAGATCATTCGTAGGCTGAGAATCAATGGGGTTCCACCGGTTGCCGGTGCAGGGGAATGACTGCTTGATGCGTGTCGGGGGGAGCCAGAAGGCCATCGCATCTTCCAGCCTTTTTCGTTTTGCGGCGGTCTGCTTGCCGATGCGCCTAAACAAATTAGCCACCATGAGTGGCCCAATCTCAACTGTTGCCGCGGCGCATTGCGTGTCTGGCGACTATTTGTCAGAGGAATAAGACAAACATGCTTTCCGGACTGCTCGGCATGTTCTCCGCCGATATGGCGATCGATCTCGGTACGGCCAACACCCTGGTCTATGTGAAGGGGCGGGGGATCGTTCTCAACGAGCCGTCCGTCGTGGCCATCATCGAAAAAGGCGGCAAGAAACAGGTTCTTGCGGTCGGCGAGGAAGCCAAGATGATGCTCGGCCGCACGCCCGGCAACATTCAGGCAATCCGCCCGATGCGCGATGGTGTCATCGCCGATTTCGAGATCGCGGAAGAGATGATCAAGCATTTCATCCGCAAGGTTCACAATCGCCGTTCCTTCGCCAATCCGCAGATCATCGTCTGCGTCCCGTCGGGTTCGACGGCGGTGGAGCGCCGCGCCATTCAGGAATCGGCGCTGTCGGCAGGTGCCCGCCGCGTCTATCTCATCGAAGAGCCGATGGCTGCCGCGATCGGCGCAGGCCTGCCGGTGACGGAGCCGACGGGTTCCATGGTCGTCGATATCGGCGGCGGCACGACGGAAGTCGCGGTGCTGTCGCTTGGCGGCATTGTCTATGCCCGCTCGGTGCGCGTGGGCGGCGACAAGATGGACGAGGCGATCATCGCCTATATCCGCCGTCACCATAATCTTCTTGTCGGCGAAGCAAGCGCAGAGCGCATCAAGAAGGAAGTCGGCTCCGCGGCCATTCCGGCCGATGGCGATGGCATGACCATCGAGATCAAGGGCCGCGACCTCATGAACGGCGTGCCGAAGGAAATCGCGATCGGCCAGCGCCAGATCGCCGAAAGCCTTGCCGAGCCGGTTGGCGCCATTGTCGAGGCCGTCAAGGTTGCACTTGAAGCGACACCGCCGGAGCTTGCCGCCGACATCGTCGACAAGGGCATCGTGCTTACCGGTGGCGGCGCGCTGCTGACCAATCTCGATCAGGTGCTGCGCGACGAAACCGGCCTTCCCGTTTCGATCGCCGACGACGCGCTGTCCTGCGTGGCGCTCGGCACGGGCAAGGCGCTCGAACACATCAGGACGATGAAGCACGTGCTTTCATCGGTATATTAGGCAGGGTGTAACGGCGGCCCCGCGAGGGACGGCCGGGCGGGCAGGGACGGCCGCCATAGCAGAAGAGCAGTAGTCAGCCGACATGGAGCCGAACCGCACAGCTCTGCCGTTTCGCGAATTCTCGCACCGGGTTTCGCTGATTTTCATGCTCACGCTGGCAGCGGCGCTGCTGCTGCTGGGCCGTGCGGAAACCTATGTGTTCGATCAGGCGCGGCAGGTCGTCACCGACCTTGCCGCACCGCTTCTCGAAATTGCTTCCCGCCCTGTCGCCGCGACGCGCCGCATCATCGAACGCACCGACGAATATGCCTATGTGTTCGATGAGAACGAGCGTCTGCGCGCCGAGAATGCGCGGCTCCTCGAGTGGAAGGAAGAGGCGCTGAGGCTTCAGGCCAAGGTTGCGCGTTACGAGGCGCTGCTCAATGTGCAGGTCGACCAGTCGATCGAATATGTGAGCGGGCGGGTGGTGAGCGACTCCGGCGGGCCGTTCATCGACACGGTTCTCGTCAATGTCGGCAGCGACAAGGGCGCGCGGAGCGGGCTGGCCGTCATCGATTCCGATGGGTTCATCGGCCGCATTGTTTCCACGGGACCGAGGGCGAGCCGCGTGCTTCTGCTCACTGACCTGAACAGCCGCATTCCGGTTGTCGTCGAGCCGGCGCAATACAAGGCCATTCTCGCTGGCGACAATACAAGCTGGCCGAGGCTTGAATATCTCGCCGCGCAAAGTGCCGTCAGCGCGGGCGACCGCGTGGTGACATCCGGCGATGGCGGGCTCATTCCGGCCGGTCTTCCCGTCGGCCTTGTCATCCAGACAAACAGCGGTGAGCTTCGCGTCCAGACATTCAGCGATCGCGGCAGGCTCGATTTCGTTCGTGTGCTGCAATACGAGTTTCCTTCCGACGTGAAACTTCAAGACCCGCCATCGATGCTGCGGGACTCGGCTCCCGAAGGCGGGGCAGGAGCGGCCGCGCCGGAGAGCGGCGGCCAGAGCGCGGCGGTGGAGTAGGTCATGGCGAAACTTGAACCCTATTCGCCGACACCGGCCGCCCGTGCGGGGCGTATCGCCATGACGGTGACACCCTTCGTCATTGGAATCGTCTGTGTGCTGCTGACCTTCGTACCGTTCGGCCGAATCGTCGGCTCGCCCCTTACGCCGGCCTTTCCGCTCATGGCGATCTACTACTGGGCGATCGTGCGGCCTGAAATGTTCCCGCCGCTCGCCGTGTTCGCGGTCGGCGTTCTGTTCGATCTTCTGTCGGGCGGCGAAATCGGCCTCTGGGCCTTTGTCTATGTCGTTACCTATTCGCTGGTCGTCACGCAGCGGTTGCTGCTTGTGAATGCGCCATTTTCGGCTTTCTGGTTCGGTTTTGCCTTTTCGGCGGCATTTGCGGGCGCGCTCGCCTGGTGCATCGTTTCGGTGATCCACGGCATGTTCGTGCCGCCCGGGCCGGTGTTCTGGCACATGACGGTCACAGTGGCGGTTTTCCCCCTGTTTGCTATGGTTTTCGGACGCTTCGAAACGCGCGTCCTGCTGGGCGGGTAGCGGGGGCGGGACATGCAGATCAGCGGACGGGACAGCAACCGGTATCAGACCTTCACTCGGCGCGCGGCGCTGCTTGCGGGTATTCAGGGCATCGCGTTCGTCGCGCTGGCCGGGCGCATGTATTACCTGCAGGTGCTCAAGACCGATCAGTACAGGATGCTGGCCGAAGAGAACCGCGTCAGCATGCGTTTGCTCGCGCCGCTGCGCGGCAACATCGTCGACCGCTTCGGGCGGCCGCTTGCATCGAACAAGCAGAACTACCGCGCCATGCTCATCTCGGAGCAGACGCCGGATGTCGAGGAGACGCTCAATCGTCTGTCGCGCATTGTCGAGATCGACGAGTTTCGCAGGCGCAGGGTTCTCCGTGATATCGCCCGTTCGCCACGCTTCATGCCGGTGACGGTGGTGGAAGGCCTCACTTGGGAACAGTTTGCCAAGGTCAATATCAACGAACCCGATCTTGCCGGCATTCTTCCCGATGTCGGTGAGACGCGCGACTATCCATATGGCGAGGAGTTCGCTCACATTCTCGGCTATGTCGCTGCCGTGTCCGATCGTGATCTTGCGAATGAGCCGAGAGAAGCGCATCGCCTGTTGAAGGTTCCCGGATTCCGAGTCGGCAAGGAAGGCATCGAACGTACCTATGACCGCCAGTTGCGCGGTACGCCGGGCTCCTCCCATGTCGAGGTCAATGCCTATGGCCGTGTCGTTCGCGAGCTTGCGAAAGATCCGGGCAAACCGGGCCAGGAGCTCGTGCTCACACTCGATCTCGATGTGCAGCGATTTGCATGGGAACGCGTCAAGGGCGAGTCCGCGAGTGCGGTTGTGATGGACGTTCACAACGGCGACATCATCTCGATCGTCTCCGCGCCTGCCTATAATCCGAACCTCTTCAACATGGGCTATCCGACGGCCGAATATAAGAAGCTGCTCGAAAGCCCTTATCTGCCGCTTCTCAACAAGCCGCTCGCTGGCATGTATCCGCCCGGATCGACCTTCAAGATGGTCGTGGCGATGGCGGCGATAGAGGCGGGGGTCGAGCCGTCGCAGCGCGTTCATTGTCCCGGCCACTTCTCGCTCGGAAGTCACGACTTCCACTGCTGGAAGCGTGGCGGGCATGGTGCAATGAACATGCACGAAGCGATCAAATATTCCTGCGACGTCTATTTCTACGATGTCGCACGACGTATCGGCATGAACGCAATCGCCGATATGGCGCGAAAATGTGGTCTCGGTCAGACCTATGATTTCGAGATACCGGGCGAGAAGGGCGGGCTTGTGCCGACGCCGGAATGGAAGCGCGCCGCGCGTGGAGAAGTCTGGCATCAGGGCGAAACGGTCATTGCCGGTATCGGGCAGGGTTATCTGCTGACGACGCCGCTTCAACTGGCGGTCATGACGGCGCGTATCGCCAATGGCGGATATGCCGTCGTGCCGCACATCACGCGCGCCATCGGTGGCGAGCTGCTGACTTTGCCTGCCGCCAAACCCATCGGGGTCAGCGAAAGAGCGCTGCGAGTTGCGCAGGGCGGCATGAACGGGGTGACGAACGAGCCGGGAGGCACCGCCTATCGCCATCGTATTCCCGAGCCGGGCATGGAGCTCGCCGGCAAGACGGGCACGGCGCAAGTGCGCCGCATCTCGCGCGCCGAACGTGCGACAGGCGTAATTCGCAACGAGGATCTCGAATGGCGTCAGCGCGATCACGCGCTTTACGTGGCTTATGCGCCTGTCCATGAGCCGCGCTATGCAATTTCCGTCGTTGTGGAACATGGCGGCTCCGGCTCTGCCGCTGCAGCCCCGGTTGCGCGAGACATCATGCGCGAAGTGCTTGTACGAAATCCGGGTGGGCCACAGGCGAGAAATCCTGCAGCGCCTTCGGGCAGCGAAGGGGCCGGCTGATGCTCGATCTTCGCCGGTTCACCGGCCATGAAATGCGGCTCACGGAAAAGCTTGGGGAATTCAACTGGGGCTTCCTGCTGCTGCTCACGCTGATCGCCTCGTTCGGATTTGCCATGCTCTATTCGGTCGCGGAAGGCAGCTTCTCTCCCTGGGCGATGCGTCAGGTGGCACGCTTTGGCGTGGGCGCCTGTATCCTGATCGTCGTGGCGATGATCGATCTCAGGCTCTGGATGCGTGTTGCCTATCCGCTCTATGCGGTGGCGCTCGCCATGCTGGTTGCGGTCGAGATAACCGGATTTGTCGGCATGGGCGCGCAACGCTGGCTCAGTCTCGGTTTTGTTTCCATCCAGCCATCCGAAGTCATGAAGGTGACGCTGATCATTGCTCTTGCGCGCTATTTCCACGGCCTGACGCTGGAAGAGGTGTCGCGCATCCGGAACCTGCTGGTTCCGCTGGCGATGGTGGGCGCGCCGGTTGGTCTCGTTGTGCTGCAACCGGATCTGGGTACGGCGGTCCTTCTCATCGCGAGTGGCGCCATTCTCTTTTTCGCCGCCGGTCTTCGCTGGCGCTACTTCATCATTGCGGGTGCGGGCGTGCTGGCGGTCATACCTGTCATCTGGAGCCGGCTGCACGACTATCAGCGCAATCGTGTGCTTACCTTCCTCGAACCGGAGCGCGACCCGCTCGGCACGGGCTATCACATTCTCCAATCGAAGATCGCACTTGGCTCAGGCGGTATGCTGGGCAAGGGCTTCATGGAAGGCACTCAGGCCCAGCTCAACTTCCTGCCCGAGAAGCACACCGACTTTATTTTCACCATGCTGGGCGAGGAGCTGGGCCTCGTTGGCGGCATTGTGCTGCTCGCGCTCTATTTCATCGTGCTCATGGTCTCGCTCAATATTGCGCTCCAGTGCCGCAACCAGTTCGGGCGGCTGCTCGCGATGGGCGTTTCGATGACCTTCTTCTTCTATGTGTTCATCAATACGGCGATGGTGATGGGCCTCCTGCCGGTGGTGGGTGTGCCACTGCCGCTCGTCTCCTATGGTGGCACTTCCATGCTCTCGCTTATGTTTGCCTTCGGGCTGCTGATGAGCGTCCATATCCACCGGAATCTCGAGATTTCGCGGGGGCCGAGCGCCTTCTGGTAGCCCGATTTCCGGCATTGTTCGAGCGCGGGGCAAGTCTGCTGGACAGGCCATCATTCCTTTGCTATAGGCACCGCTCCCCCACAGGATCGGTGGCCGGGATGGTGGTTTCCACCGGTCGCTCATGCGGCACGGCGGGCGCATAGCTCAGTTGGTAGAGCAGCTGACTCTTAATCAGCGGGTCCCAGGTTCGAGTCCTGGTGCGCCCACCAAAAAATACCAATAAAATCAAATACTTATTTATTGATGATTGACTGACGAAGGCGCCGAGCCGCCGCCAAGGTTACAGCCTAGGTAACATAGGGGCGCGGCATCGGGTCTTTTTCAAGGGCGCGGCCCTCAAGCGCCATCTCGGGCGGAAAAGCCTCGCTTCCGATTTTAAGGCTTACCCAGCTCGGCATTTGAATCGTGGCGCCCTTCGCCCCGCAGCGCGTGCAACGCAGCGCGCGCCGCAGCCGATTGCCGGATGCGCGCGCGCCGTACCGGATAACGAAAGGGGCGAGTGGAACGGCGCGCTTGTGTCGACAGCCGATCTTTTCGCAGTAGACCCAGACCCAGCCCGGCGCCTTGTGAATCTCGCCGAGGGTTGCAACCTGGTCATCTGATCGCCGCTGCCACATCGGAAAAATGTAGCGCGCCAGGCGTCGATTGCCAGCCTGACTAGCGGGGACCTATGCCAGGGCCCGGCCGGTACGCCCGCCGCGCTGCCGCGCCCGGCTGACCGCGCCGACAGCGCGGATCTCGACGCTGCGGTCAAGTGCGCGTAGCGCCTGCTCGATCCGCCCCACCGCGCCGGCATCGGCGCCGCGGGCGTCGATATAGACCGTGTTGCCGCCGCCCGACCCCCGGCCGCCATCGGAATCGAGCGGGATCACCTGCACGTCGCCGCGTCCCGCATAGGTCAGCTCCGGCCCGTTCTCGCCGGTCAGGCCGAACGATCCCTTGGGTATGGTTCCGCCCCTTGCGAAGCCGCCGGCAAAGATACTTTTCATTGCGCTGCCGAGCGCGCCTCCGATCATGCCGCCGATGCTGCCGCCGCCCGAAAAGCCGGTCAGGCTTTCGAGCATCGCCCGCACCGCGTCGCTAACGATGTTCTTTAGCGTTTCCATCGACACCCGGCCGTGCTCGATCAGCTCGTCGAAAATCGAGCCGACATTGTCGCCCATCTTGCTGAACCCGCTTTCGACCGCGCCGGCCGCATCGGCCGCGGGCTTGACCATCAGGCCGCCGAGCCGCGCGAATTCCTCGCCGATGCGGTCGACCATGTCGGGCACCCAGCTGTTGCCGACCACGGCCTTGTACATATCGGCAAAGAAGCCGGTGACAGCCGCCACCTTCTTGCCGACCCAATCCAGCACCGCGCCGAGCTTGTCCTTCAGCCAGGTTTTGACGCCCTCGTAAAGCGCCTTGACCTTGCCGACGACGCCGGGGATCAGCGCTTCGGCGACGGCGGCAACCGTGTCGAAGAAGTTGCGCCACAACGCCTTGAAGGTGTCGAAGGCGGCGGCGAAATCGCCGGTAAAAAGATGGATTGCCAGGGCCACCAGGCCTTTCATCCACTGATACCAGCCATGGGCGATCGCCTTCATGGCCTCGATCGGCCCGGCAAAGGCGGTAGCGACGGCGGCGATCTCATCGCTGAAATAGTACCAGGCGGCGATCAACCCACCCACCGCCGCAATCGCTATCAGCACCGGCGCCGACAAGGCCGCGAGGCCGACCATCAGGAAACCGAGCGCCGCGATCACCGGCCCGGCCACGGCCGCCAGCGCGGCCAGTCCCACCGCCCAGCGCTTGGTCTCGGGCGAAAGCTCCTTTAGCCATTTGACCGCGCTGCGCAATGCGTCGACCAGCGGCGGCAAGAATTCGGCGATGATCTCGCCGATGTCTTCCAGCAGGTCACTCCAGCTGTTGGCGAGCTGCTTTCGCATACCCTCAGACGTGTTCGCCATCGCCGCTGCCTGGCCGCCGAATTGTTTTTCGAGCTCCGACAGCATCAGCGCCTGGGCACCGGCAACGTCGCCGACCTCGACCATCGCCTTGATCTGTTCGCGCTGTTGATCGGTGAACGTGACCCCGGCGCGGGTCAGCGCCGTTATGCCGCGAACCGGATCGTTGAGCGCCTTGCCGATCATTATGGCCGAACTCTGCAAGTCCTGATCCAGGCGGGCCGACAAGTCCAGCGCGGCTTGTTGCGCGCGCTTGAAGGCATCGCCGCTCACATTGCCGAAGGTGAGAAGATTGGCGGTCACTTTCGACAGAATGTCTTCGTCGCCGAAGGTCGAAACGGCTTGCAGGTCGCCCGCCATTTTGTGCAATTCGTTGCGCGAGAATCCGGCCGTGCCGCCCATGCTTTTCAACGCGGCGTCGACGGCGGCAACCGCCTTTTCCTGTTTCTCGAAATTGGCCAGCGCCAACGCGCCGGCGCCTAAAATCGGAGCGGTGATGGCCGCCGTCATCACGCCGCCGACCTTCTGCATTTGCCGCCCGGCCGCCGCAAAACGGGCGGAAAATCCGCCCACGGATTTTGCGGCTTTGTCCATGTCGCGCTGCCATGCGGCTATTCCGGCCGTTAATTCCGCGCGCAACGCGCCGATTACTGCACCGCTCATGTCATCGTCTCCGTTTCAGCTTGTCGAAACTGTCAAATCCTTAGCTTCGGTTTTCGTTATCGGCCGGTGGGATCGCGCGCCGCCGCGCCAATGATGCTCCGACGCCGCCAATGCCGAGCGCCTCGAAAAATTCGCAAGCATCCTGCCACGTGATCTCAGGATGATGCTCTTGAAGGCTGGCCCACAAAAAATCTGCGTACCCGCGCACGGGCCCGCTTTTTAGATTGTTGATCCGTGATCTGACGGCCTCGTCGTCTTCAAGGCCCCATTTCTCCTTGAGAAGGATGATGGCGCGCTGGCCGATATGGAGCCTCAACCGCTTGCCGTCTAAATCGATTTCCCAATCGAATTTCACAGGGTCAACCTCGCTAGACGCATCTGGTTTCCAAGTCGATACCGGCCGCCAGGTTGGAGATGGGACCCCGGCGGCCGGCCTCTAGCGTCGCATGGTGGCGAGAAGCAAGAACACCGTGCGACACATTCCGATTTTGCTTCCGTCCTATTCGGTCGGCGACGTGATGCCGTCAACAACGCTGAAATGATCCGGTCGCACCGCGAACGCATCCGCCCGGAGATAGCCGCGAATCCAGACCTGCATCTTGCCGAACGAGTCGCCGCCGACGCGCGTGGCTTCGAGTGTCATTGCCGTGCGCATCGCCAGATAGTAGCTCTCCCACTGGCCGGTAAAGATTGCGCTCCCGACCTCCGCAGGCGGCGAGCCGGCCGTCAGGTTGACAGGGACCTGGTTCGTCTGGAGAAACCGCCGCTCCGCAACCGAGCGCGGCATTTGCAGCGGGTTTTCGTTGTCGTCAACCAGGCGGTCCAGCTCGCCGGCAGTGCGCGCGGCCATAATGAAATCGCCCGCTTCCGCATTTGCAGTTGCCACTTGCTCCACCGCCGACGAAAGCGGCGCGTAGCTCGTAAGCGGACCGTTCCAGTTGATCCGGCCAATGCCCGTAGTGTTGTAGATGCCGAGCACTTTGCCGATACCGTCGCCGACAAGGCACATCTTGTCCAGCTTGAGGCCGAGAGCTTCGGCGATCGACGCCATAATCAGCGCATCCGCGTTCGGCGCATCCTCGATCAACTCGATCGACGATTTGACGATAACCGCGAGCGTGTGAGGCTGAAAGAGGCGAGAGCCGAGCAACACTTGCCCCTCGGCAACGTCGGCATTTTCCGCCCTGAACTGCGGTTCCGGATCGCCGTCCACAGTGGCAAAGGAGGTCGGGCCGGTAATCGGAACCGTGAGCGCGCCCGCTTCGACAACGCGCGTTTTTGCGCGCGACAGGTCGATGATACGTGCGCCCAGGTAGCTCGGCGTAATGAAGCCGCCGGCGGCGCCTTCGGTTGTGCTCTGCTGGCTGCGAAAGTCACCCAGCTCGCCCCAGTCGCCGTTGATCGACGCTTTGAGCAAGTCCGTCAGCTTGGGTTCGCTCCCGTGCCGCGAACCGCCGACAAAATCGGCGACGCGTTCGTCGCGGCGAAGGCCGAAGACTTCCGCATCGTCGCCGCCCGCCCCGCGCCGTGAGCCGCCGCGCGCACCGCCCTTGTCGCCGATGATGTTGATGCGGTTGCGCGGTTCCCGACTGCCGGAAGCCTCGCGGTTGTCGATTTCATCCGACACGAGCCGGATACTGTTCGACAGCTTCGAACACGCGGCGACTTCGTTTTCGTTAAGGTCACGATTTTCGCCCCGCGCCCCTTCGATGATAGCGCCGTGCGCTCGTCGGGCCGCCTTCCGGTGCTCGTGCAAGTCAGACCACGATGCCCCCGTAAGCGAGAAGTGGAATTGTGTTGCGTCGAAGCCTACGGCCCCGAGCACCGCGCGGAGCTGATGCTCTTCGGCTATTTGATCCTGTTTCAGCATTTGCTTTTTCTCCATCCGGGCCGGCTGCGCGCATAGAAAAAACGCGCGGGCGCGGCCAACTATGTTGGCATTGCGTCCCTGCGCGCATTCGACGTGGTCGAGGCCGGAGGAGGGTTGCCGTCATGCGGGGGCCGTGGGCTTTCCCGATGCACTTGCAACGCGCCAAGAATACGCTTCCGGTCGCGAACGTCAAGGCGCATTCGTACCGTGTGCGGATAATCCGCCCAGCGGTGCATCAGTGCAGCCTCGGGAATGGCAGCACGTTGTCGTGACCGTCCGGGTCGTCATCGTCTTCGGGCATAACCACGGCCGCCGCGATCCCGCCGTCGCAAAAACCGAAGATCGGGGAGATGATCGCCGGCGCATCCTCGAGGCGCTTGACGATGTGCATAGCGCCCTCAAGCGCCGCGCCGGCGCGCATCTTGACGACAACAACATATTCCGTCTCGCCTGGCGCTGCCGCTGCAGCGGCGGCCATCTTCTGCCGATCGACGTCCAGGCTATCGCGACCATGATCCATCAGCTTTTGCAGAACGCCGGCCAGGTCTTCAAGCACTACGCCGATTTCAGTTTCCTTGGTCATCTCGATCCGATCCCTTCCTGTTGCCTCTACCGCCCCCCCCGCGCCCCCAAGGTAGCCGAAAAAGAACGCACGCCGCGCGAGGGTCTCTTTCCGATTTGGCTTCCGGTGCAATTAATCCGGGTGGGCTTTCCACTTCATTTTCGCTTTCACATAAACGTCGATAGGACGCCGGTTTGGGGGGCGGGAGTCCTGGACTTTTGACCCACCCCCCCATTGGGTGCCGAGTATGATCCGTACCCGGACGAAAGAGGCAGTGTGCGCGATCGGCGCAGCCCTCAGCTCGATCGTGGAAGCCGTGGAACCGCATCGTGGAAAAACCCGCTGTCTTTTTTCTATTTCTTTCCAAAGGTTTAGAGAGAAAGAGAGGGGGGTGTTCCACGCTTTCCACGCTTTCACGATGGGTTGTCTCGCGTGTGCGCGGGTGCGCGCGCATACGTGAGAGAAATTTCAAAACAGCGTGGAAAGCGTGGAAAAATCAAATTTCTCCTTTGGCGTCATCTACTTACGGTTTCACGTGAAACGGCACGTGAACGGCCACGGCGTGAAAAGAACCCGATCAAGCGTGGAAACAACGACTGTTTTGAATCCAGTTCCGGCTGCCTGGGGGGCGCGGGGGTTGCAGGTGATACAAGGTCGTCGTCCCAGCTTCGCGCGGCGAGTCCGGCGGCAAGGATCGCCAGCGGGATCAGTGTTGCGCGCGTCCGAAAGCCGTTGATTGAAATTGGGCAGTGGCGATCCGGAACGGCGCGCGCTCCCGCGATCTGTCTCAGCATGCTTGGCCAATTGATCGACGCCCAGGCGCTGCCCTGCATAAGCGCGCGTAAGCCCGGATGGTGGCGGTTCGCGACGGCCAGGTATTGCGCGCCGGTGTCCGGCGCCGCCCATATTCTGAGGCCCGCATGCGCCAGCACCCTGGACGCTTCCATTGAGAGCCGGCCGCCTTCGATCGCGCAGGCCAGATGTTGTGCGACGGTCTTTTCCTCTGGCGCCGCCATGCCGCCTGGCAGGACGCGCGAGAGGATGAATTCGAGGCACTGGCGGCCGGTTTTGTCGTAGGACTGCATGGCTCAGCCCACCTCAGCGCCGGCCGGCGCGGCGTCGACGGATTGCGGCGCCTGTTCTCTTTTCTGGCGCGCGGCCGACGCATGGAGGTCGGCAATCATTTTCTGGCGCACGTCGAACGCCTGGAGGTCGGCAAGCATCCAGTATCGGCGCCGACGGATTCGTACCGCCTCGGGAAATCCCAGCTCGGGATCGTTTTCCCAGCGCCAAAGCGTCATCTTCGTGATCTTGTAGCGGGCCATCACGTCCGCCGATAGCAGGCGTTCGTGGCTTACCGTTTCACTTTGCATTTGCTCGCCTCGCCAAGCATCAAGAGGTAACGAGACGAAAATTGCACGTGTTCGGCCGATGCGGTCACCAACCAATCTGCAATTGGGTAGTGAAAAACTTTCAGGCGAGGGGAAGGCTGGCCCTTTAAAGGTCGTCCGGCAGCTTTGCCCGAACGCGGGCGGGCACGTGCCATGTGTCGTCGGCAGACAGGATGGTCAGCGCCCCCTTGTGCTCCGAAAACTCGATCGACAGGCCGGCATCCCGAAACGCTTCGGCGCGGGCCAGGAAACGCGGCAATTCGGCAAGGTCGCAAACGAGCCAGTTCCGGCCAGTGCGAAAGCCCTGATTCTGCGTCCGAAGGTCGATCAACGCGGCCCACATATGGCAAACCGGCCGCCAGCCGTCGAACGCATTGTTGAGCGTTTTCGCGCTCCATCCGCGAGGGCTGGCGCCGCGCCCGCGCCCGGAAACTTCGGCGATTGCCGTTTTGCGATTGACCGGCTCATGGTTGGACCATTGCCGAAGAAGTTCCAGAAAAACGCTGCCGGCCCTCAGGCCCTCTCGCCAACTGGCGACGATTGCCGCCTCGACAGGCTCCGATGTTTCGTCACGCGCGCGAGCAAGCAACTCATCGAAAGCAAATTTCGTTTGTAGACTGATGATTTCCAATTTTTCGGGGGACACAGATGCAGCGTCGGGCGCCTTCAAGATGTCCTCTTCCGCTGCGCGTCGGTATCTATCGTAGCGTTCATCAGTCGATATGCGAGCTAGGCGCTCAGCCTGCTCGCGCACGTAGAACAGCAGCAACTCGCTTCTGAATTTTTCATCCTTCGGCGCCAGCATGGCGCGTGTCACTTGCTCCAAGGCAAGCGGACTCACGCCGGCGCGTCCTTCAAAAAATTCTATTTCCGGCATGCGGTCTCGCTCCGCTGTTTCAGCCGCCAGGCGCCCGGCCGCGCTGGCGGCCGGGGCTCGATCGGCATATGTCTTATGCCGCTTCGGCTGCGCGTTTTGTGCCAACCGGCGTAGTTGTCGCGCCGGTCATCTTCTCGCTTGCCTGGGCGAGGATGTAGCGCACAAGGTCGCAAGGTCCGACCTCTTCGCCGCATGTGCCTTCGAGTTCGTTCTCGAGCATAAAAATCGTGTGCAGCAGCGCCCCGGCTGTCCCCTCCAGGTTGCCCCGGAAAGGCGCCTCGAGGCGGTGGATCTTCTCCCAAAACTCGTCCGTATCGCCATGCGAGACGGCAAACGGAAGAGGCGACGGCAGGGGAACCGAATGCAGCACCATGAGCTGCGCCCGCTCGGTCAACATGCGAGCTGCCGGCGTGTCCGGATAGATCGTGGCGAACGCCGCCGCAAGAAGTGGATAATGACCATTTGCCATGACAAGAGCATGGAAATCCGGCTCGTATTTGTAAGCGGCGGCGAAATCGGCATGTGCGGATTTTCCGCCCGCTTCGACGTTTTTCGAAATCGCGTTCATTGGCTTTCTCTCCCTCATTTGCGCCGGCGAAGTGAAATCACTTTAGCCGGTCGCTGGTTGACGATACGGGCAACATGCGCGGCCCAGGCCTCCAGCGCCGCCCGCTTTTCATCGGCATAGGTGTGTCGCTGATAGACGCCGACAATGCCGCCCCTTGAGCCCGACACATGGCCCAGGACGGCTTCCGTAACCTCAAGGCGGATGCCGAGCCGCTGCATTCCCGTGGCGACGGTGCGGCGAATGTCGTGCAGCCGCCAATCGGGCAGCGGCTCAATCTTCGCGCGCGCGCTCCGCTTCGCCGCGTCGGCCTGCCGCAATTCCTCGATCTTGGCATCGAGCGCCTGGCGCGCCTTGGTCCAGCCGGAAATCGGCGTCTTGCCCGTTGTCGTGAACACATAGGCGCTCGGCTTCGTCCCGTTCATCACCTTCGGCACGGCGGCCAGGATCGCGGCGGCCTCATCCACAAGCGGGATGATATGCGCCGCGTCGGCCTTCATGCGGTCGGGCGTGATTTCGAGCTGGCGGCGTTCTGCGGCGATCTCCGCGCGCAAGAGGCCGGCGATTTCCTGTCGCCGCGCGCCCGTCAGGATCAGCAGCCGGATGGCAGGGCCGAAGGGCCAGCCGATCGCTTCGGCCGCGCGCCAGACCAGGCGCAATTCGTCATCGGTCAAAACGCGGTCGCGCCGGCGCTCGCGGCCGGGCTTCGGGAGGTCGGTCATGGGCGAGGCCTCGAGTATCCCGCGCGCCACGCACCAGCGGAACATGCGATGCAGATAGGCATGGACGCGGCGGGCGAGAACGGGCGCCCCTCGATCGGCGATCTTGTCGAGAAGGTCGAGCGCGTCGCGCCGCGTGATCGAGCGGATGTTGCGATGCTTCCAGCGCGGCAGCACGTCGCGCTCCATGACGCGCTTCACTTCGGCATAGGTCCGGTTGCCGGCCTGGTCGCGTTTCAGCCATTCCGCCGCGACGGCGCTCACACTGTCCGCTGCGGCGTCTCTGGCGGCGCGGCGCAGCCCTACAGGGTCAATCCCCCGCTCCGCTGCCTCAACCGCCTGTCCGGCCTTCTCACGCGCCCTGGCGAGCGTCAGGGCGGGCCAGCGGCCAAGCGTCACCCGGCGAAGGCGCCCGCCCACACGGCAGAAGACGACAAACGACTTGATGCCGGTTGCCGACACCCGCAAGGCGAAGCCCGGCAGCGCGGCATCGAAATAATCGACCTGTCCGGAAGCCGGCGGCTTCAGGCGGTCGATCGCGGCGGCGGTCAGCTTCCGTTTCGGCATGTCCTGCGGCCCGGTGAGAACAAGTAGGTAACAGTGAGGTAACACAAATGTGCGGTATGTGTCGTTACCTTACGATACACTTGTTTCATGTGAAACGGCAAGAGTGTTGATGTTTATTGGCCTTTTGCGAAGCCGGATGTTCTGATTTGTTACCCTCTGATCCGCTTGCATTTCCGACTCTTAATCAGCGGGTCCCAGGTTCGAGTCCTGGTGCGCCCACCAAATTTCTCCGAATCATTGGCAGACAGGCGTTTCGGCAGCGCGCGTTGCCCAGACTTTTTCCCAGCCCTCGTCGTGGCTCACGCCGAGCAATTCCTCGAGTGTGATGCAGCGCTCCTCGCCCATGCGGACAAGGAATGAGCGGTTGACCGCGGGGGGCACGAGCTTGTCTCTAGCGCCGGCATAATGGATTTGCGGCAAGGTGGCGAGGTTCTTCGCCCGGTCTGCGGGGTTCAGTGATCCGGTCATGGGCGTCAGCTTGTGCTGGGCGGTGAAGGCAGTGGTATCGAGCGGCGCGGCCACTGTCTTCAGCCAGATCACATCGAAGCGCCGCATGGCGGCAAGCGCGGCGACGACGCCGCCGCCCGAATAGCCCACAAGTGCGATGCGCTCTGCGCCCGCCTTCCGCTTCAACAGGTCGATCGCGTCATTCGATGCGGCGATCACTGCCTCGCTGTAACGCGCGCCGGTCCACAAGTCGCTGTTGCAGCCGCGCGCCGTCTCGCCGCCAGTGAACTGGCAGGGCCGGGCGAGCCATGCGACGGAGGGCGCGTCGTCCAGGGCGGCGAGGCGCAAGGCCAGGGGATTGAGCGGCGTCGGGTCAGCCGACCGCTCGTTTATCCTTTTCCAGGCAAAGCCGTCGCCCTCGATATAGATGACGAGCGTGTCGCTCGCTCCGCCCGTTTTCAGCCGGGCATGGAGGTCGAACTTCGCCGTCTGGATGGTGAGGGGGCTCAAGGCGCCGGCAGCCGCGATCTGGTCGGCATTGATCTTGCGCTCGGCCGGAGTCGCGACGGTGCAGGCGGCAAGCAGCAGGGCGGCGATGACAGCGAGGGCGGGGCGGAGCGTCATGGTCCCATCGGCAATAAAAAAGCACGGCTCCGGAGTGAACCAGAGCCGCGCGATTTTGGATAGCCGAATTGGCCCCGTTTGGACCCGGCGTTCAGGCGCCGGCGGAGAAGCGGCGGCTCTGCTTGGCGCTGTCCTGCTTGCGCTGGCCCTGCTTCTGGCCGTCCGGCTTGCGGCCGGCATTCGGGTTGCCACCCCGTGCTTCCTCGCCGCCTTTCGGCTTGCCGAATCGGCGGGGCTTGCCGGGCTGGTTGCGATTGCCGCCGCCAGCCTTGCGCGGGCCGCCATGGCCCGGACCGCGCGGCGCGCGGGGCTCGCCCGCCGGCACGACGATCTGTTCGCCGAGCCATTCGGTCGTGTCGACCACGGTGAGCGGGCGCTTGGTCAGCCGCTCGATGCTGCGCAGATGGCTGCGTTCCGCATTGTCGCAGAAGGACAGCGCGATGCCGCTGCGACCGGCGCGCGCGGTGCGTCCGATACGGTGGACATAGCTTTCCGGTTCGTTCGGCAGTTCGTAGTTGATGACATGGGTGATGTCGGCCACGTCGATGCCGCGCGCGGCAATGTCGGTCGCCACGAGAACGCGCGCCTTGCCATTGCGGAAATTGTCGAGCGCACGCTGGCGGGCGCCCTGCGATTTGTTGCCGTGGATCGCTTCAGCGACAACGCCCGACTTGTCGAGCTGCTCGCTGACGCGGTTCGCACAATGCTTGGTGCGCGTGAAGACGATGACGCGCGACAGGTCCGCATCGTCAAGGAGCTTTGCCAGAAGCTCGCGCTTCTTCTTGCCATCCACATGCATCACGCGCTGGTCGATCTTGTCGACGGTCACGACCTCGGGCGTCACTTCCACGCGAACGGGGTCATTCAGGATTTCGGCCGCGAGATGCTCGATCGTCTTCGGCATGGTGGCCGAGAAGAGGAGCGACTGGCGTTGCTTCGGCAGCGTTGCAACGATCTTCTGCACGTCGCGTACGAAGCCCATGTCGAGCATGCGGTCGGCCTCGTCGAGTACCAGCACCGAGGTGCGGCGAAGATCGACATGCTTCTGGTTCATCAGGTCGAGCAGTCGGCCCGGCGTTGCCACCAGCACATCGACGCCGCCCGACATGGCGCGCACCTGACGGAACTGGTTGACGCCACCGAAGATTGCGGTGTGGCGCAGCTTCAGGTTGCGGCCATAGGTTTCGACGCTCTTGGCGATCTGCACCACGAGTTCGCGCGTCGGCGCGAGAATGAGCGCGCGGGCCTGCTTCGGCTGGCGCTTTTCAAAATTTTCCGACAGGTGCTGCAGGATCGGCAGGGTGAAGGCGGCCGTCTTGCCGGTGCCCGTCTGGGCAAGGCCAAGCAGGTCGCGGCCTTCGAGAAGGGCGGGAATGGCCTGGGCCTGAATGGGGGTCGGGTGAGTGTAATTCTGGTCCGAGAGAGCGCGGGTCAGCGGTTCGGCAACGCCGAGATCCGCAAAGGTCTTGTTCGTCATCTACTCAAGTTCTTTCAAGTCAACGTCGTGCGCCCGGCCACTGTGGCCGGTGCTTTAACGCGGGTTCTTGCCGCGTTCCAACGCGCTTGGAATCGGGAAGGGTTAAATTGTTTCGGGATCAGGCGGTGCCGGAGGCAGCGCAAAGCGCGCACACGAAAACAACTGGCTGTGACATGGGGCTTTTTCGGGGAAATGTCAAGCAGGAACAGGTTGTTGAAAGATTAGTGAAGGGGGGCGAGGCGGATTGTCGCGGGCGATTCCAGTGGGCATGATCGTCGCCGCACGAAACCTGATACGGAAAATTCGATGATAACTGCCTATGTGCCGGTCAATGGCACCCTGACCCCCGTTGAGGTCGAAGTGGGATCCGCCATTCCGGCCGATGCGGTCTGGATCGATCTTCTTCAGCCGACTGAGGAAGAAATGGCCTTTGTCGATGTGAAGTTCAGCCTTGATGTGCCGACAGAGGAGGATATGCAGGAGATCGAGGTATCGAGCCGCCTTTATGTCGAAGACGAAGCCGTCTACATGACGGCGACCATGGTAACGCAGGCCGATACGCCGATGCCGCAGGTCGTGCCTGTCACATTCGTTCTTGCCGGGCACCGGTTGTTGACCCTTCGCTATGCCGAGCCCACGCCGTTCCGCCATTTTGCGGCCGAAGCGCGGCGGCACAGCCTGGCTTGCGCCAGCGGCGAGGAGGTTCTGGCCGGCCTTCTCGATGCCATAACCGACCGAATTGCCGACATTCTCGAGAGAATTCAGTCCGACATCGACGGCTTGTCGCATGAAATATTCGGGCAGCGAGGAGGCAAGCAGAAGCGCAATTACGACGACATCTTGCGGCGCATCGGCCGCAGCCATTCGCTTACATCCCAGCTTCGCGAGAGCCTTGTCAGCTTTGTCAGGATGGTCAGTTTCATTGCGCGTCCGTCGACGGAAAAACGGCCGAAATCGACCGAGCGCGCCTTCAAGACGATTTCGCGCGACCTGACGTCGCTCAGCGATCATGCGAGCTTCATCGCCAACAATACGAGCTTCATCCTCAATGCGACGCTCGGCCTGATCAGCAACGAGCAAAGCGGCATCATCAAGATTTTTTCGGTTGCCGCTGTCGTCTTCCTGCCGCCCACGCTGATTGCGAGTATCTACGGCATGAATTTCGAGTTCATGCCGGAACTGGCCTGGCCGCTCGGCTATCCAATGGCGCTTGTCGCGATGGTGTTCTCGGCGGTCGGTCCCTATCTCTTCTTCAAGTATCGCGGCTGGCTATGAGCGGTGTGCGGACCGAGTGGATCTGGATCCGCCATGCGCCGGTGCAGGGGCAGGAGAGCCGCTATTTCGGCCAGCTCGATGTCGCGCCGGAGCCGGTCGATCCGGCGCTCGCAGCAGCCATTGCGCGGCGCCTGCCGGGCGTTGCCGTCTGGCTTTCCTCGCCGCTCACGCGGGCGCGCGTGACGGCGATGGCGCTCAAGCCGGGGGCCGACCCGATCCCCGTGTCGGATTTCAACGAACAGAATTACGGGCTCTGGCAGGGCCGTTCCTACAACGATGTCTATACGGCGAACCGCACGCTCGACTGGGCGTGGCCCGCGGAAATCGTACCGCCCGAGGGGGAAAGCTTTGTCGATGTCGCAACGCGCGTCTATGCCGGTGTCCGCCGCCTGACGGAGCATTATGCGGGGCACACGCTCGTCTCCATCGGGCATGCGAACACGATCCGCGCCGCCATCGCGCTTGCGCTTGAAATCGATCTTGCGACGGCGCTTCGCATCGATATCGCACCGCTATCGGTCACGAAACTCGGGTGTAGGATGGTGGATGGCGAGGTGCAGTGGAGCGTCGGCTGCATCAATCACGAAGTGTGATCCGAGCGAGTGGAATTCAATAATTAGCGTCATGGCCCGGCTTGTCCGGGCCATCCCCGTCTTTCTTCTGTGGTTGTATCAAAGACGTGGATGACCCGCATAAAGCGGGTCATGGCGGTGTGGTTTTTGAGGCCCTACGCCTTCCGCGCTTCCTCTTCCCAGAGCGAAATGCAGTTGGCCACGTGGTGTTCCGCTTTTTCCAGCGCCTCGACGACGAGGGCGATGCGCTTGCCCGTCATCTCCTGATAGGCCGACGCCATGAAGATGCCGCTCGCGTGGGTCTCAATCTCATCGCAGAGGTCCACATCGGCGCCAGCCTTGCGCAGCGCGTCCGCGATCTCCTGCAGGCGTTCCACCGCTTCCACGATGTCGCGCGAGGCGCGGTCGGCCGCTTCCGCCACGGCGGCGAGATCGTCGTTCGATGCGGGGATATTGTGGCGCTCGCCGGGCTTCACGGCAGCGATCGCCGCGCGCGTTTCGCTCATGGCGCGGCGCATCTCCTGCATCTCGTGGTAGAGAAAGCCGTAGCGCGCTTCCGCCGCCGTTTCGCGGGCGAGGTCATAGAGCCGTTCGATGGCGCCGATCACCTCATCCGTGCCGCTCATGCGGTTGCGGCGGGCAAATTCCTGCAGGAACCAGCGCCCGCGCGGTGTTTCCAGCACCGCCCGTTCGATGGCGTCAAATTCGTCCGGTTCGATCCTGATGGTGGCGTTGCTCATTTTCCGGGGCTCCGGGGCATGTCGGGTTCCCGGCATTATCCGGGCCACTGATTGAGCCCCTGTTAACCCGCTTGCCGCCGCCGCCCGGACATGCGAGGGAAGGGCGGAAATCCGATGAAAAGGGCCGGGTCGTGCAGCTTCCCATCGACATAGAGAGCATCAAGGGCTTCATGGATGCCGAAGAGGGCCGCGCGCTCCACGAGGCGGCGCTTGAGGCGTCCCGCCTCGGCCCCGTGCTTGAGATCGGCTCCTATTGCGGCAAGTCCACCGTCTATATCGGCATCGCCTGCCAGCAGAATGGCGCCGTGCTTTATGCGCTCGACCATCATTATGGGTCTGAAGAAAACCAGAAGGGCTGGGAGCATCACGACGAGGCGCTTTACGACGCCGAAACGGACCGGCTCAACACCTTCCCGCTCTTCCGCCGCACCATGCGCATGGCGAAGCTCGAGGATACGGTGGTGCCGCTCGTCGCGCCGTCCGAGGTCGTATCGAAAGGCTGGGGGACGCCACTGGCGATGGTTTTCATCGATGGCGGACATGGCATGGAGCCGGCGCTGACGGACTACCGCCACTGGGCGCCGCGCGTCATGCCGGGCGGCATCCTGGCCATCCACGACGTCTTCCCGGACCCGAAGGATGGCGGCCGACCGCCCTACGAGATCTACAAGATGGCGCTCGCGTCGAACCTGTTTGCGGAAGAGAAGGCCGTGAAGAGCCTTCGGCTACTCCGCCGCCTCGGCTAGCGTCCGCTCGGCGAAGAGGTGTGCGGCGGGTGT
Organism: Parvibaculum sp.; assembly: GCF_046297875.1. Lineage (GTDB taxonomy): Bacteria > Pseudomonadota > Alphaproteobacteria > Parvibaculales > Parvibaculaceae > Parvibaculum. The sequence goes on from NZ_JBKBHD010000001.1 coordinate 1,987,082, forward strand.
GAGGCCTGTAATCGCATCTGTCGCGAGGATGACGGCGGCGGCCGTCCATGCCGGCTTTTCGGCGGGCCATGCCACGTCGTCCGCGAACTGATAGCCCATCCAGTAGGCGCCGCAATCGGCTTTCCACTGATGCTGCCAGGAGAGCATGGCTTCCGCCTCGCGGCGCTGCCCGGCAACGAGGAGTGCCATGGTCAGCTCGGCGCTTTCGGCGACCGTCACCCAGGGCTGGTCCAGCACGCAGCGGCAACCTTTTCCTTCGGCAACGAAGATGTCCCACTTGGAAGCAAGCCGCTTGCGCGCCGCATCGCCGGTGATGACGCCTGCGAGAACCGGGTAATACCAGTCCATCGAATAGCGGTCCTTCGGCTCCCATGTGCGGTCGAAGCGGTGCGGCTTGTCGCGCAGCGCCTCGCCGAGCTTCGCGCGCGCTTCCATGAAATGACGGGAAGGGTGGCCCAGTTCGCGCGCAATCTGCGCCGCGCATTCGAGACTCTTGTAGATCGAGGAGCAGCCGGTGATGAGCGCATCGTCTTCCGGCGTGTGCGGGTCGGCTGCCGCCCAACGAATGTCGCCATGCTCGCTCTGATGCGCGAGCACGAAGCCGATCGCGGCTTCCACATGCGGCCAGATGCCCGCCAGCCATTTCCGGTCGCGGGTGATGAGATAATGGTGCCACGTGCCGGTTGCGATATAGGCGGCGAAATTCGTATCGCGGATCGGGTGGCCCGCGTCCTTTTCCTCGCCGGTGAAGCGCTGCTCTTCCTCGTCGAAGGGCACGGCGGAGCCGAGCTGGCCCCACCACGAGCCGTCTTTCAACTGCGTTTCGGCAAGATAGCGGAAGGCGCGGCGCGCATAATCGATCTCGCCAAGCACGGTGAGGCCCATTGCCGCTTCCGTGTGGTTCCACGGGTCGACAACGCCGCCGTCATACCAGGGGATCGCGCCATTATCGCGCTGCAGTTCGAGAATGCGCGCGCGCGAGCCTTCAAAGAAATTTTCCGGCGGGCGGTCGCCCCAGGTGAGATAGGCCATGCGTTCAAGCCGCTCCCTTCTGGAAGTAGAGAACGACGCTCTTGCCCATCAGCGGCCCCGCGATCTTTTCAAGCGTGCGAGTGAGCCAAGGGCCCTGCAGGATGTCCCATTCGAGGAAGCGTTTGTAGAGATTGACGATCTTCACATCCTCCCGCTTCACGCCGACGGCGCATTTCAGCCACCAGTATGGCGAATGAAGCCCATGCGCGAAATGGCGATGGAAGAACGACAGGCCCCGGCTCTCCACGGCGCCCTTGAGCTGGCCTTCGCGAAAGATGCGGACATGACCGCCCGGCTCGTTGTGATAGTCGTCGGAGAGCGCCCAGCAGACCCATTCGGGCCAGAAGCGGGGCACACTGACGGCCAGCGTGCCGCCCGGCTTCAGGATGCGGTTGATCTCGTTCAGTGCCTGTCCGTAGTCGGGAATATGCTCCAGCACTTCCGAGCAGAGCACCTTGTCGAAGCTCTGATCGGGGAAGGGGAGCGAAAGCGCATTGCCGACGGTGAGCGAGAAGGAACGCTTCGTCTCCGGGTCCATGTCCGGGCAGGAGCCGAAGCCCTCGCGTGTGCGGCGCACATCCTCGAAGCCGAGGTCGAGCCCGACCACGTGGCATTCGGAGTGATAATACATGGCGTGAACATGCCGTCCCGCGCCACAACCGAGGTCGAGCGCGCGTTGGCCGTCCTTAAGCCCGAGCACGTTCAAGTCGATTGTCTGCATCTGCTATTGTCTGCCTGTAAACGTCCACACATTCGCGCGCCGCGCGTTCCCATTTGAATTTCGCGAGAATGCGCTCGCGCCCAGCCTGGCCGTAGCGGGCGCGCATCTCGGGGTCGTCGAGCATCGCGGCAATGGCTTCCGCCAGCGCTGGCGGATTGGAGTGCTGCACTACGATGCCGGCATCGCCCACGACTTCGGGCAGCGAGCCGCCATTGGTGGCGATGACGGGCGTCCCGCAGGACATGGCCTCGCCGCAGGGAAAGCCGAAGCCTTCATAGACCGACGGCGAGACGGCGATGGTCGCCTCGTTATAGATGCGGGTGATGTCGTCGTCGGTAATGCCGCCAACGAATTCCACCTTGTCCATGATGCCGAGCGCCTTCAACTCGTCCGAGGTGTTGCCCTCGCGCAGGCGGCCGATCACCTTGAGTTTCAGGTTCGGGCGCGTCTTGAGCAGCATCGCATAGGCGCGAATGAGATAGATGAGCCCCTTAAGCGGCACGTCGGCGCTGGCGCAGGCGACGATCAGGTCGTCGCGGCGCTTCACCTCCGGCATGGGGCGGAACTGCAGATGGTCGATGCCATGCAGCACGAGCCGCGTCTTCGAGGCGTCGACGCCGAATTCGCGCACCACGTCGCGCCGCGTGCTTTCGGAGACCACGATCAGCGGATCGAGCTGGCGCGCCACCTTGATCTGCATGTTGAGGAAGGAATACCAGCGGCGCTTGAGCAGCTTCAGCTTCAGCGTCTTTGCGTGTTCGATGTCGATGCGCCGGTCCATCGTGATCGGGTGATGGATGGTGCCGACCACGGGCATTCCCATGTCGCGCATCTTGAGCAGGCCCCAGCACAGCGTCTGGTTGTCGTGGCAGACGTCGTAATCGTCGAGCGTGCCGCGGACATAACGCGCCATGCGCTCGCCGAATGTATAGGGCTCGGAGAAGCCGCCGGTCGCATGGCTCCACCATTCGAAGAGGTCGATGGGCGAGGCGAACATCCAGGGGCGGATCGACTTGATCGGATGCGGGTTCGCATAGAGATCGAGCGAGGGCAGCTTGATGAGGCGGACGCGCGGATCGATTTCGGGATAGGGCGGGCCGGAAATCACATCGACCTGATGGCCGAGTTCGGCCAGCGCCTTGGCGATGTGGCGCATATAGACGCCCTGGCCGCCGGTCGTCGGATTGGAGCGGTAGCTCGGCAGCAGGATGCGCAGCGGCCGGTCGCCCTTGATCGCCGCAAGGCGAGGTCCGTCCGGCGCGCGGCGCGCGGCAACGGGCTCTTCCGGCTTGGTTTCAGCGGCCGTATTCCGCTCCAGCACTTGCGACATGCCTCAAGTCCTCTCAAACCTCGTTTGTCCGTGCGGCTCTCCGCAACAAGGCGGTGCCATCCGGGGCTCCCCTGGACGGGCGCGAACCCGGACCCATTCGGTTCCTGCCCTTTTCGGGCGGCGATGTGATGGGCCAGACAGTGAAGGCCCGTGCGCTGCGATGCGCGCCGAGCCGCGCGGATCATACCGGGTTCGTCGCGGTGCAACAACCCGCTAACAAGAATGTAAGCAACGCCCCTGTTCAGTTGATGCTGCGCCTTGGCGGCGGGGAATTTTCGGCCGGTTCCGGTGCCGGTCCCGATTGATGGTGAACCATGAGCCAGCCATTGCCGCTGCGGATGAATACATTGGTTGCGAGCAGGAAATCCTGCCCGATCCGCTCATAGCAGATCACGATCCCCGTGTCCTTGTGGATACCCGCTTTTGCGTGCAGGCACTGAATATCGGGGCTGGCCGGGCCAGTCAGGATTGCATGCCAGCTTTGCAGCACGGCATCGCGCCCCTCGACCGGCGGCCAGCCGGGATGGAGGCAGGTCACGGGCTCCCGGTCGGCCCAGACCGCGCTCATGAGCGTGGTGTCGCGGTCCGCAAAGGCCCGGTAGAAGGTCTCGTTGGCGAAGAGCAGGGCGGCCTGATCTCGGGCGGTGGTTGAGGGCATGGGCTGGCCGTCGGCACTTGAAGACCGGGGCATTTTATCAGCGCCCGGTACGATTTGCATGAGGCCGATTTGTACCCGCCGTCAGACAGGCAGCAGGCGGAACATCAACAGGGGCGCAAGGATGACTGCGACAAGGTTCGAGGTGAACATGGTGACAAGCCAGATATCGGCTGTCCTTCGGAGGCCGTTCGCCGGGTTGCGGGCGACAAGCCAGAAGAGCAGGGGCGTCCACAGCGCGAGGTAGACGATCCCCAGCCAGCGGCTGAAACCGGAAAACTCGAACAGAATCGCCGTCAGCGCAAGCGTTGCCGACCAGACGGCGAAGATCACTCGCGCCTCGGTCAGCGTGAAGACGAGCGCAAGCGACAGCGAATTGATGAAGATGAGCCAGTAGACAGGCCCGCGCAACAGGTCCGGCGCGGCGGCCAGATGCTCGATCAAAGTCATCGCTGCCCTCCCGCCGGACCAAATGACCGAAACCGTTAATTTGGTCATAATGGCCGCAGGCGCGGGAGCGGGCAAGTCACATTCCGGTGAAAGGCCGGGTCTCAGCCAAAGCGGCGCTTCAGCCAGTCCACCATGATGGCGTTAAGCTCTTCCGGCTTTTCCGACTGGGTCCAGTGGCCGCAATCGGCGATCACATGTTTTTCGAGGTCCGGCACATATTGCTCCATGCCGATGGTGAGTTCGGGGCGGAGCACGATGTCGTCAGCCGCCGAGATCATCAGCGATGGCGCAGTGACCTTTTCGACCTGGCCCTCGCTGATTTCCCAGTTGCGGGTGAAGTTGCGATACCAGTTGATGCCGCCCTCGAAGCCAGACTTCTCGAAAAGTTTTGTGTAGTAGGCGAGTTCTTCCGCGTTCAGAAGCTGCTGGCCCGGCCAGGTGCTTTCGTCGGTGTCGAAGCTCTTGGTGAAGGAGAGGTTCTTCTGGTCGGCGGGAAGCTTGTCGTAGTCGGCGAGCTTCATCGCGCTCTTGCGGTACCAGAAGCGCATGGAGCGGGCGACATCCTTTTCGAAGATCGCTTCGGCCACGCCGAATTTCTGGAAGAAGACGATATACATGTCCTCGCCGAAGGCCATGCGCATGGCGGCAATCGGATCCATCGGCCCGCGCGGCATGAAGGGCGTGTTGACTCCGATCACGCCGGACACGCGATCGGGATGGCGCAGCGCCATCTGCCAGACCACGACACCGCCCCAGTCATGACCGGCGAATATCGCCTTGTCGAGCCCAAGCGCGTCGAGCATGCCCGCGAGATCGTCGGTCAGATGGGCGATGTCATAGAGCGGCACCGCGTCCTTGCCCTTCGGGCCGCCCGTGTTTCCATAGCCGCGCATGTCCGGCGCGATGGCGCGAAAGCCCGCGCCTGCGATGGCCGGAAGCTGATGACGCCAGGAATAGGCGAGTTCCGGGAAGCCGTGGCACATAACCACGGGTACACCGCCTTTCGGGCCCTGCTCAAAGACGGCCATCTTGATGCCGTTCGTGCCGACGTAGTGCGGCTCAGGAAAATTCATGGCCGGTCCTCCCACTGGTTTCGAAAGTCGTCTTCTTTGTTCGTCAGGCCGATTTCGCTCGCGCGCGGTCGGCATCAGGGGAAATGCCGAGCGAGCGGTACATTTCCTCGCGGCCGGGGCCGAGCTTCGGCGGGTAGAGATCGGCATTGCGCTTCTTGCCGCGGACCCATGTGCCGAGAACCTTCGTCACGTTGCGCGGATCGCGCAGCCATGTGTTCGGTGCATCGACCATATGGAAGCTCCGCATGAAACTGCGCATCAGCTCCACATCGCCGCGGATCGCGGGCATGATCGCATCTTCCGCGAAGCTCTTGATGATGCGCGCCTTGACGCCCGGCTTGTAGTCGGGATCGAGCGCATTCTTCGCGCGCCGCGTGGCGGCAAGGTCCTGCTTCACCATGTCGTCATAGTGCTGGCGCAGCTCCCTGGCAAGACGGGCATGATATTGCCTGGCGCGCTCGCGCGGATTGTCAGTCCTTGCCAGCGTTTCGCTGAGAGCTTCGGCCGCCACACCCGCGAAGGAACAGCCGCGCCCGTAAAGCGGGTTGGTGCGGATCACGCTGTCGCCGAGCGGGAAGAAGTTGAGCACGCGCGGTTTACCGTCCCTCACCATGTGGCGCCAGCGGCTGATGAGTTCGCCCATGCCGAAGACGCGGCTGACGGGCTTCGAATTTTCCGTCGAGGTCCAGCTTGCGATGCCGGGCAGCATGGCGCAGATCGCATCGAAGGTTTCCGGACGCACGATGGCGCGGCGCATTTCCATCTCGATTTCCGGCACGGCGAGCGTAATCGAAAAGCAGCCATTGTCGGCGGGGAAGACGCCGTACTTGATGAAGCCAAGATCCCCCGCGCCGGGAATTTTCGTGCGCGCGGGTTCGCTCTTGCCATCATGAAGCCGGTAGTGGCGGGTAAAATAGAGAATGCCTGCGCGCTCCGCTTCCTCGGTGATACCGGCACCGCGCTCGTTCAGCCATTCGATCATCTGACTGTTCTTGCCGGCGGCATCGATCACGATGTCGGCCAGCCAGTCTTTCGTCTCGCCATCGGTCTCGACCTTCACGCCGGTGACGCGCAGTGTGCCGCCGGCATCGTGCTCGGTCAGGATGTCGCGCACCAGCGCGCCGGTGACAAAGCGGATTCCCTGCTGCCGGGCGGCATAGCGGCGCAGGATGAATTCGAGCGTCGTGCGGCGGCTCGTCAGGATCGTCATGTCCTTGTCGCCGGGCACGGGCTGATATGTTTCCTTCAGCGACAGGGGCAGGCCTTCTGCGAAGGTGAGTTCGCGGCAGCCTGCCGCCAGCAGTTCTTCCATGAGGTCCGGGTAGTGATCGCGGATCAGGATGTGGAGCCGGGCGAGAAAGGCATGGCTGTGGCGCAGATGGCCGACGCCCTTGCGCTCCCATTTCTCGAAGGCTTCGTCGGCGGAGGTTTCCGGCGGGGGCGGGTCTCGGTCGAGAACCGTCAGCTCGCGGCCAGCGCGCGCCAGTGACAGCGCGGTCCACAGACCCGCAATACCGCCGCCAACAACGAGAATCCGCTCGCTCATGAATAGCTCCCTTGTGCCGTGCCTTGCGAAGGGCATAGCCAAAAACTAGACCTTGGTCTAGTAAAATAGGGAAGGCTCTCGCGACTTTCCAGAGCGGCCCGAGACTCAATGGGCCTTGAGCGAGAATCCCGCCGCGGCAAGGGCCACCCAGCCGATCAGGAAGGCGAGGCCACCAATCGGGGTCACCATCACCAGCGCGCGGCTGCCGGTAAATCCAAGGTAGTAGAGTGTGCCGGAAAAAAGAATCGTTCCGATGACAAAGGCCCAGCCTGCCACCGTGGCGAAGGTGCCGCCGCCCTGTGCGGCCACCCAGGCGACAGCGAGCAGCGCCAGCGCGTGATACATCTGATAGCGCGCGCCGGTTTCAAAGACGGCGATCTCCGCCGGGCCGACTCGCGATTGCAGGCCATGCGCCGCAAAGGCGCCGAGCGCTACCGACAGAAAGCCGCTGATTGCGCCTGCCACGAGCCAGATTTTCATGCGTTTCGTCCTTGCTCCAATCCGACATTAGAAGCAAGGCAGTCTAGGGCACCGGGACGCTGGCAGAAAGCCGGCCGGCATGGCCCGACGAAAAAAGGGACCCGCCCCAAGGCGGGTCCCTCGCATTTCGTGTTCCGCAGTCCGCAGGCTGCCGGTCAGGCCGCTTTGATGGCGCTCAGGAAAGATTCGACCCGGGCGTTCAGGTTTTCCGCCTGCCGCGACAGTTCGTTGGATGCACTCAGAACCTGCTCGGTGGCGGCGCCGGTCGATCCGGCCGCTTCCTTGACGCCCGCGATATTGTGCGTCACTTCCTGCGTACCTTCCGCCGCTTGTTGCACATTGCGGGCGATTTCCTGCGTCGCCGCCTGTTGCTCCTCTACGGCCGAGGCGATGGTCGTCGCGATTTCGGCAACGCGGCCTATGATGTCGCCGATACTGCCCATCGCCGTGACCGCGCCACCCGTTGCCTCCTGAATGGCGGCGATCTGTGCTGTGATACCTTCGGTGGCCTTCGCCGTCTGATTGGCGAGCGACTTGACCTCCGAAGCGACGACCGCAAAGCCCTTGCCGGCCTCGCCCGCGCGGGCCGCCTCGATCGTCGCGTTGAGCGCGAGGAGGTTGGTCTGTGCGGCAATGTCGTTGATCAGCTGCACGACGTCGCCGATCCGTCGAGCGGCTTCCGCGAGGCTCTTCACGGTGTCGTTCGTCTGCATGACCTCATTGACCGCCTGAGCCGAAATCTCGGCGGACTGCGTCACCTGCCTGCCGATTTCGGAAACGGTCGAGGAAAGCTCTTCCGTTGCCGAGGCGACCGTCTGGACATTGCTGGAGGCTTGTTCCGACGCTCCCGCCACGGCGACAGACTGACGCGACGTTTCTTCCGCGATGGCCGACATGTTCTGCGACGTCGCCTGAAGTTCCGTTGCAGCGGAGGAAACCGTTTTCAGAACCGTGCTGACATCCTGATCGAAGGAGGCAGTCAGTTCCTCGATGATACGCGCACGGCGCTGACGTTGCTCCTGCGCTTCGGCCTCCTTGGCGGCCAGTTCCTTCGCCTTGATCATGTTCTCCTTGAACACGAGCACAGCACGCGCCATCATTCCCACTTCATCGCCACGTTCCGTTGCAGGAATTTCGACGGAGTGGTCGCCACTCGCGAGCGTGTTCATGGCGTCCGTCATGGCCGTTACAGGCCGCGTTATGGTGCGGGCGACGAAGACGCCGATTGCCGAGAGCACAACGAGTACACCAAGGCCGATCAGCACCCCCAGGTTGCGCATTTCATTGACCGGTATCATCATTTCTTCGAGATCAATCTCGCCGATGAGGGCCCAGCGGACGCCTTCGAAATCGAACGGCCGATAGACGGAGAGAACCGGCTCGCCACGATAGCCAACGGTGTCGATGATACCCTTATCGCCCGAAAGCGCGGCCCTGACCGAATCCTTGTCGATGCGGGTGTTGAGGATCGTGGAGGTTTCGCTGAAGCGGGAGTCGCTGCGCATCGTGTTGTCGGAGCCGACAAGGTAGGTCTGGCCGGTTTCACCCAGACCGGCCGTCGACTGCATGACCGCGTTTATGCGCTCGATCGGCATCTGGAAGGCAAGCACGCCGAGAAAGCGGCCGTTCTGCATCACAGGCGTTGCGATGAAGCTCGCGGCCTCGCCGCCGCTTGGCGCGTAGGGCGCGAAATCGGCGAAGACGATCTTTCCGGCGGATGCGGCATCGCTCACTGCGCCGAATACCTTGGCGAGGTCGCTGGACTTCCATTCGCCCGACTTCAGGTTGGTACCGAAGTCGTCTTCCTTGAAAGTCGAGTAAACAATATCGCCATTCCGCGAGATCAGGAAGACGTCGTGGTAGCCGCGCAACTCGGCGAACTGACGCAGCCAGGGATGGAAGATGCGATGCGCATCGCTGTAGGCCGAGCCGTCGCCTGCCTGATCCAGCTTGTGCTTCTCGCCCGCCGGATGCGGGTTGCCCCGGATGTAAAGATTCTGCAACGATTGTGCGCCGCGGCCTTCCCGGTTGATCTCGGCGAATCCCCGGTCGAATGCAACCAGAGCTTCCGCGACCGTGGCGTTGCTTGCCGTCACGCGCAGGTCTTCCCTGATGCTGCTCAGATAGGTGTAGAGCGCATCCGCGCGCGCCTCGACCATCGCCTCGTAGCGAATTTCGGCCTCGACATGGAGCGCATTGGCGGACTTGAAATAATTCATCACCCCGAGCGTAACCACGGACAGCAATGCGGCTGCCGCGACGAGTGCCGGAATCTTGATGGCGAGCGACATGTTCGTCACTCGATCGAGAGCCTTCTTCATCGGTAGTTTCCCATTTATCTGCCCGCCGGTGAGATATCCGCATCTTCTTCAAGTGCGGCCGGCATACAGATCCGCGTTCACAATTCTTCATGCGAAGGATTAGCGGGAGGATGATAAGTGAGCTTTAAGCATTGCAATTTTTTCTGGTAAGGATTCGGCAACAAGCTCGCGCCGGGCGCCTTCGACTGGCAAGTGCGCTTACGCAACGTCGTTACCGATTCCTCCTTTTGAATAGACAGTTAGCGACAGTTCGCCGCGTTGTGCCTTGCCTGAAAGACCATAATCATTGTATGGGTTTAATGTTTGCAACAGAGAGAACGGCCATGATCCCCCAGGATGTCGCCCAGACCATCATCGACCCCAAGGCCTATGCGGATGGCAAGCGCGTCGATGACGCCTTCGCTTACTTGCGCAAGGAAATGCCATTTGCGCAGGCGCAGCCGGAAGGCTTCGATCCTTTCTGGGTAGTGACGAAACATGCCGACATTCTCGAAGTCGAAAAGCAGAACGAGCTTTTTCACAATGGCGACCGCGCGACGACGCTGACACCGATCGAAGTGGACAGGAAAGTGCGCGAGCTGATGGGAGGTTCTCCGCATCTCGTGCGCTCGCTCGTGCAGATGGACAATCCCGATCACTTCAACTACCGGCGCCTGACGCAATCGTGGTTCATGCCGCAGAACCTGAAAAAGCTCGAGGCGCGCATCCGGGAGATTGCCAAGGGCTTCATTGACCGCATGGCCTATATGGGCGGCACATGCGATTTCGCGCGCGATGTCGCCTTCCTTTATCCGCTGCATGTCATCATGGAAGTGCTCGGCGTGCCCGAGGCGGACGAGCCGCGCATGCTGAAGCTGACGCAGGAGCTGTTCGGCAGCGCGGACCCGGACCTCAATCGCAGCGGGGCGGAAATCAAGGACGCCGATGCGGCGCTCGCGCAGATCGGCGCGACGGTGGGCGAGTTCATAACCTATTTCAACGAAATGACGGAAGACCGCCGTGCCCGCCCGCGCGACGATCTCGCGAGCGTCATTGCGAACGGGCAGATTGAGGGCAAGCCGCTTGGCCATCTCGAAGCCATGTCCTATTACATCATTGCCGCGACGGCCGGCCACGACACCACGTCGAACACGACGGCGGGCGGGCTCTGGGCGCTGGCGGAAAATCCGGATCAGTTCGCAAAGCTCAAGGCCGATCCCTCGCTTATCCCGCTCTATCTCGAAGAGTCGATCCGCTGGGTTACGCCGGTAAAGCATTTCATGCGCACGGCGACGGCGGATGCAGAAGTGCGTGGTCAGAAAATCGCCAAGGGCGACTGGCTGATGCTCTCCTATCCGTCCGGCAATCGGGACGAAGATGTGTTCGACGATCCCTTCGCCTTCAAGGTCGACCGATCGCCGAACAAGCATGTCGCCTTCGGTTATGGTGCGCATGTCTGCCTCGGTCAGCATCTCGGGCGGATGGAAATGCGCATCCTCTGGGAGGAATTGCTGCCGCGCCTCCAAAGCGTTGATCTGGCGGGCGAGCCGAAACGTATGCAGGCGAGTTTCGTATGCGGCCCGAAATCGGTGCCTATTCGCTATCGCATGAATTGACAAAGGACAGGGGGAGCGATGAAGGGGTACAAGATCTGGCAGTGCGTGACCTGCGGTTTCATCTATGAAGAGGCCGAAGGTCTGCCCCTGGAAGGTATCGCTCCCGGTACGCGCTGGGCCGACATCCCCGATGACTGGGTCTGCCCGCTTTGCGGTACGCCCAAGAGCGATTTCGAGATGATCGAATTGTGAAGCGACGGTTCCGCAGCGTCATGCGCTGCGGAACTGCCTTCCGGGCGTTGACCCGGACCTCCTGCGCCGCCATTCTTGCCGCAACGAGAACATAATAAGCCACTGGCCAAAGCCGGGGCGCGCAGGGAGGCTTCCGACATGCTCACCAAGGCAGACGATTATCCCATTCACCAGACGCCGGAACCGATCGCCTTTGCGGGCACGGACCGCAATTTCTACGACCGCTATTTCTTCAACGGCTATACCCGCGCCGGCGATGTCTATTTCGCGGCGGCGCTCGGTGTCTATCCGCATCTCAACATCATGGACGGTGCTTTCAGCGTCATCGTCGGCGGCGTGCAGCACAATATCCATGTCTCGCGCTTCCTCAACATGGAGCGCATGGATACGCGTGTCGGCCCGCTCTCGGTCGAGATCGTCGAGCCGCTTCAGGTGCTGCGTGTGCGCGTCGCCGACAATGCGCATGGCATCAAGGCCGATGTGACCTTCCGCGGCCGCGCGCCGGCGCTCAAGGAGCCGCGTTTCACGCGCCGCAATGGTCCGCGTACGCTGATGGACCTCACCCGCATGACGCAGAACGGCACCTGGGAAGGCTGGATCGAGGTCAAGGGCAAGCGCATCGAAATCAAGCCGCAGGATTATGTCGGCACGCGCGACCGTTCCTGGGGCGTGCGCATGATCGGCGCCGCCGATCCGCAGCCGCTGGTGCCGCCCATGCCGTTCCAGTTCTTCTGGATGTGGGCGCCGCTCAATTTCGATGACCGCATCACGCTCTTTCATGTGAATGACGACGAACATGGCGAGCCGTGGAATCTCTCGGGCGTCATGTGTCCGCTCGGTGCGGATGCCGTGCCGCAGGAGATGGATCGCGTTCACTACGAGGTTTCCTACATCCCCGGTTCCCGCCACGCGAAGGCTTTTTCGATCTTCTTCGAAACCCGCAAGGGCGAGAAGACGCGCATCGACCTCACGCCGAAGTTCCATTTCTACATGCAGGGCATCGGCTATGGGCACCCCGAATGGAGCCACGGCGCGCACAAGGGCGACAATGCGATGGGCTATGACGAGTACAAGCTCTCGGAAATGACGAGCTATGCGCCGCCGAACCTCCACATTCAGGCGTTCTGCAACGCAGTAATGACGCTGCCGGACGGGTCGGCGCGCAATGGCTGCGGCATTCTCGAGCAGCTCGTGATCGGGCCGCACGCGCCGTCGGGCTTCAAGGATATTCTCGATCCGGCGAAATAGGCGTCGATCATGGAAGATCTAGCTCATCGCATCGCCGTCTATCTTGCGCACAGGATGCCCGCCGCCTCGCAAGTCGAGGTGAGCGGCGTCTCGCGCATTCCGGGCGGCGCCAGCCGCGAAACCTATCGCCTCACGGCTACTTGGGAGGAGGGCGGCAAGAAGATGCGCCGCCCGCTCATCCTGCGCCGCGATCCGGTTGCAAGCCTCATCGAGACGGAGCGCGACGTCGAGTTCAATGCCTATCGCGCCTTCCATCCGACGGGGCTTCCCGTGCCGGAACCGCTGTTTCTCGAAACCGATCTCAAATGGCTCGACCGGCCCTTTTTCGTGATGGAGCAGATCGAGAATTGTCAGGCCGGTTCCCCGTTCAACACGGCGCCCTATGGTCCGCATGCGGAAAAGATCGGTGCGCAGTTCTGGACGCATCTTGGACGCATTGCCGCCGCCGATCCGGCAAAGACAGGCTTCTCGGCGAATATGGAAGCCATCGCGCCGCAAGATTGCTGGAGGCGCGAACTCGACAAGTGGGAAAAGGTGATCGACGAGGATGAACTTGTGCCGCAGCCGATCGCGCGTGCCGCGATCCGCTGGCTCCGGCGCAATCCGCCGCCGCCGCCGCCGCGTGTCACCGCCGTTCACGGCGATTACCGCACCGGCAATTTCCTCTTCGACGGCAGGGGCGAAATCCGCGCCATTCTCGACTGGGAGATGTGCCATCTCGGCGATCCGCTGGAAGACGTCGCCTGGGCGGCGGACCCGCTCTGGGCCTTCCAGCAGACCGAGCGGCCGGGCGGCATGATCGCGCGGGCAGAAGCCTTCCGGCTCTGGGAAGAGGCGAGCTGCATGAAGATCGACCCGGTGCGGCTGCGCTGGTGGGAAGTCTTCAATTCGCTCAAGGGTCTCGCGATCTGGATTTCGTCGGGTAAGGAATATCAGTCGGGCGCAAGCAGCGATCCGATCCTCGCCTTTCCGAGCTGGTATTGCACCGATGTTCACAACCGCGTGCTGGCGCATCGGCTTGCCGCGCTGTCGAAGGAATCCCGCTCATGAAACCCGATGTACCCGTCGTCATGCGCGGTCTGTTCGGTACCATGCTGATGGAGATCGCGCCGAACCTCACCGCCGAATATTCCGCCGGCAGCATCGGCATCATGAGCATGATGATCTTCATGACGGCGGATGAATATGACCGCGCGGCGGATATCCGTGCCGCCGAGAACGCCGAAATGCGCGCGCTGTTCGCTGAGGCGGCCGGTCTGGTCGCGGATGCCGCCCTCAAGGCGAAACTTTCCGAGGCCGCGAAGGGCCGGGACGCGTCGCTCCGGGTGAGCGCGCTCGACAGGGACAATTCGGTGCTTGCCGGGCTGCTGATCGAGCTTCAGGCCCATGCGGAGGAAAGCACCGCGCTCTGGTCGGCGGGGCTCGAGGCCCGCATCTGGGACTATCTCGTCGCGGCGGCGGACCGGCGGAAGCTGAATTTCCCCTCGCTCGGCTGAATGTTGGCGGGCGGGGGCCTTCCCCCCGCGGGTGCGGGCGCGCTATGAGTGGGGTGCCGCCACCGGAACCCCGCGCCCATGCCGCTCTCCGTCCGCCTGTCCATCTTCTACGGCTCGCTCTGCATCTTCGGCGGCATCAACATGCCGTTCTTTCCGGTCTGGCTGGAATCGAAGGGGCTTGATGCGCATGACATTGCGCTGGTGCTGGCGGCGACCATGTTCCTGCGCATCGTGGCGGGCCCCGTCTTCGCCTTCGCCGCGGACCGCTGGGAGAACCGGCGCGGTGTCGCCATTCTTCTTTCGTGGCTGTCGCTCGCATCCGTATCGCTTTTCCTGCTGACCGACACGTTCTGGGCGATCTTTCTCGTCTCCGCGCTGCTGATGAGCCTCTGGCCGTCGGTGACACCGCTTGTCGAATCCATTGCCATGCGCGCCACGCGCGAGCAGGGGGTGGATTACGGGCGGGTACGGCTCTGGTGTTCCATCACCTTCGTGCTGGCGGCCACGGGCGGCGGATGGCTTCTGGAATGGAACCCGGCCTCGATCATCATTTTCTGCATGATCGGCGCCATCGCCATCGGCGCGGCGGGGGCGCATCTTCTCGTGAAGGAGCGCCCGGCGGCGAAGCGGTTGCGGCGGCCGGGCGGCCAGTTCCGCATTTCGCTCGCGCTGGCGCGCCATCCGCTGTTTCTCGTCGGGCTTCTGACGGCGAGCCTCGTGCAGGCGACCCATGCCGTTTACTACGCTTTCGGCACGTTGAATTGGCAGCAGCTTGGCTATGGCGAAAATCTGATCGGCATTCTCTGGGCCGTCGGCGTGGTGGCGGAGATCATCCTCTTTGCCTTTTCCGCCCGGGTGCTGCGCCGCTTCAGCGCGCCATCGCTCCTTATCATCGGGGCAGGGGCTGCCATCCTGCGCTGGACGCTGACCGCTTTCGACCCGCCGCTCTGGGGCCTCTTCGGGCTGCAAGTCCTTCATGCGGCTACGTTTTGCGCCGCTCATCTCGGCGCCATGCATTTCGTTGCCTCGGCGGCACCGGGCTCGCTCGCGGCCACCGCCCAGAGCCTTTACGGGGCGCTTTCCTCCGGCGTCGTCATGGGCGCGGCCACGCTCATCGCCGGGCCGCTCTATCAGGCCTATGGCGGGCAGGCCTATCTTCTCTCCGCCGCACTTGGCCTTTTGGGGCTTGTCGGTGCGCTCTGGCTTGCATCGCGCTGGAACGGTGGCGTATTGATCGAGGATACCGGCGACACGGAAGAAGCCGGAGAAACGGAAGCGGGTTCAAATGACTATCGAGATTATCCCGAGCGGACGCGCCTTGGGTGCTGAGGTGCGCGGCGTCGACCTGTCGAAGTCCCTGAGCGCGGACGAGTTCACTGCCATCCAGCAGGCATGGTACGACCACATCGTGCTGCTGTTCCGCGGCCAGAAGCTTTCCGATGACGACCTCATCCGTTTCTCGAAGCATTTCGGCGAGCTCGACATCGCGCCGGCCTCCGCGACCGACATGGCGGGCGCGCAGGAAAAGTCTCGGCCGGAAATCTGGATCATCTCGAACGTGGTCGAGAACGGGAAGCCGATCGGCGCATTGGGCGACAAGGAAGCCGAGTGGCACACCGACATGTCCTATGTCGCGGAGCCGCCGATGGCGAGCGTTCTCTACTCGCTCGAAATCCCGTCAAAGGGCGGCGATACGAGCTTCGCCAACATGTACAAGGCGCTGGAAGACCTGCCTGCCGATCTTCGCGCCGCCATTGAAGGCCGCAACTGCAATCATGATTCGAGCACGACAAGCGCCGGCGAGCTGCGCGCAGGTGCCGACGCCGTTCTCGATGTCCGCGAGGCGCCGGGCGCGATGCATCCTGCCATCCGCACCCATCCCGCTACGGGCGGCAAGGCGCTCTATCTCGGCCGCCGTCTCAATGGCTGGCTCGAAGGCTATTCGGTCGAGGAAAGCGAGAAGCTGCTCGACAAGCTCTGGGCGCATTGCGCAAAGCCGGAATTTTCCTGGACGCATCAATGGGCGGTCGGCGACCTCCTCATCTGGGACAATCGCTGCGCCACGCATCGCCGCGACAGTTTCGACGGCCGCGAGCGGCGTGTCATGCACCGGACCCAGATCAAGGGCGATGCCCCGCGCTGAGCCGCAGGCTCCCTTGCGTCAATTTTCTCCGGTTTGACTTTCCGTGCAGATGCGCCAGTTTCTGCGGCAAAAGAATTGCAACATCGGAGGAAATCACATGCGCGCGCTCGTGCTCGAAGGCAATTTCGGCATTGAAAATCTGAAGCTCAAGGAACGCGACGTCCCGAAGGCGGGGCCGGGACAGGTTGTGCTCAAGATGAAGGCCGGCTCGCTCAACTATCGCGACCTCGCCACCGTTACCTTTGGCGGCAACCCGACGCTCCTTCCGCTCGTGCCGCTGTCGGACGGTTGCGGCGAGGTCGTGGAAGTGGGTGAGGGCGTGAAGCGCCTCGCGAAGGGCGACCGCGTTGCGCCTGGCTTCTTTCAGGGCTGGATTTCCGGCGGCCCGGTTGCCGAACTCCTCGGGCCGACGGCGCTGGGCAGCCCGATCGACGGCTGTGCCCAAGAATATATGGTACTTTCCGCCGAAGGCATGTCGAAGGCGCCGGCCAATCTTTCCGATGAGGAAGTCGCCTGTCTTCCCTGCGCCGCGCTCACCGCATGGCGCGCGCTGGTGGTCGAAGGCAATATCAAGGCGGGCGATACGGTGCTCGTGCAGGGCACAGGCGGCGTCTCGATCTTTGCGCTGCAATTCGCCAAGGCGATGGGCGCGCGGGTGATCGTCACCTCGTCGTCGGATGAAAAGATCGAACGCGCGAAGAAGCTCGGCGCGGACGATGCGATCAATTACAAGGCGACGCCGAACTGGGAAATGGAAGCGCGCAAGCTGACCGGCGGCCGTGGTGTCGATCATGTGGTGGAAGTCGGCGGCGCGGATACCTTCCCGCGCTCCATCACGGCGGCCCGCGTCGGCGGCCATATCGCGGTGATCGGCATTCTTTCCGGTCTCACAAAGGATGTGAATGTGGCGGCGATCTTCGCGCAGAACCTCAAGATCAGCGGCATCACGGTCGGCAGCCGCACGCAGTTCGAGGAAATGTCGCGCGCCATTGAGCAGAACGGCATTCACCCCGTCATCGACAAGCGTTTTGCGCTCGAAGATGCGCAGGATGCCTTCCGCCGGATGCAGGGCGCATCCCACTTCGGCAAGATCGTGCTGAATATCTGACAGGTGACTTTGGGGGCAGGGCGCAAGCCTTACCCCCACAATTCCCGCTCCGGCGGATAGACGAGGCTGCCATCGTAGTGAAGCGCCGGTGCGCGGTCCTGTGCGAGCAGCAGCGGTCCGTCGAGATCGGCATAGTCCGCCTGCTGCGCCACGAGCATCGCGGGTGCCATGGCAAGCGACGTTGAGACCATGCAGCCCACCATGACGCGGAGCTTGCGCAGTTTCGCGCAGCGGATGACGGAGAGCGCTTCGGTCAATCCGCCCGTCTTGTCGAGCTTCACGTTTATGAAGTCGTAGAGCCCCACCAGCCGTTTCATGCCTTCAAGCCCGTGCGCGCTTTCATCCGCGCAAAGCGGCACCGGGCTTTCGATGCCGCGCAGCGCCTCGTCTTCTTTCGCAGGCAGCGGCTGCTCGATCAGCGAGACGCCGAGCCGCGCAAGTTCCTTCGCAAGCGGCACCACGTCCCCTGCCTTCCAGCCTTCATTCGCATCGACAATGAGTGCGGCGCGCGGCGCGCCTTCGCGCACGGCTTCCACGCGGGCGACATCTTCATCGCCGCCATGACCGAGCTTGAGTTTGAGGAGAGGCCGGTGCGCTGCTTTCGCCGCCGCCTCGCGCATGGTGTCGGGCGAGCCGAGGCTCAGCGTATAGGCGGTTGTCAACGCACGGGGCTGGGTAAGGCCCGCCAGTTCCCATGCCGGTCTGCCGGCGAGCTTCGCTTCGAGGTCCCAGAGTGCGCAGTCGAGCGCATTGCGCGCCGCGCCGCGATGCATCGCGCGCTGCAGTTCCTCGCGAGTCATGCCGTCGGCAAGCGCCTGCTGCTGCATCTTGATGGCGGCGACCACGTCCTGTTCCGTCTCGCCATAACGCGCATAGGGCACGCATTCGCCCTGTCCCGTCAGCCCGTTCTGCGTCACGCGCGCCACGACTACGCGCGCTTCCGTTTTCGCGCCGCGCGAAATGGTGAAGGCGCCTGTGATGGGCCATGATTGGGCTTCTACGGAAAGGTCGCGCATCGGGAAGGAGGTCTCGAATTTCTGGGACGGCAGAGACTGGCGGGCGATAATGGCGGTTGTATGGGCATGCTCCAAGTCCCATTTCGGGACCCGGCGCAATGCGGATCAGATTCGCCCTGCGAACCAGGCGCCGTTCCAGTGGCCGCCCGGCGGGTTCGCCTCATATTGGGCGATGCGCGCTTCGTAGAAGTCGTAAAGCGTCGGGATCGCGCCATTGAGCTTGCGGCATTCGGCGATGGCAGCCCGTGCCTCTGCCCAGCGCTGGTTCCGGTAGGCGGAGAAGATCAGCATGTGCGCTTCTTGAAGCGCGCGGAACTTCGGGTTCGCGCGCATGATGGGATCGCCAAGCAGCGCATAGACGCGGCGGCCTTCCGGGTGGCGCGAGGTGGACACGAGGTCGATTTCGAGCAGCGCATAGCGGTCGCCGACGGCGCGCTGCGTGCCTTCGCCGACGATGATTGCCGGGCCGTAGTGGCGCGCATTCTTCTGAAGGTAAGCTGCAAAGCTCACCGGCTCGCCAAGCACGCCATAATCGAAGCGTTGCACGGCGCCCATGTTGCCGGCGATCGCCGTTCCTGTGTCGATACCGATGGACAGGCTCAAGGGCACATGGCTCAGGTGCTGGCGGCGCGCATCTTCCTCGAGAAACTCATTGAGTGCTTCGAGGTTCTCCACCATACGCAAGGCCGCATCGCAGCCCTTCGAGGCGTGGTCGGAGGCATCGAGCGGCGCGTTCCACACGGCATAGAGCGTGTCGCCGACATTGCGGTCCACCATGCCGTTGCGGTCGAGCACGATCTTCGTCATCGGCGAGAAGAAGCGGTTGAGAATGTCGGCAAAGGCCGTCGGATCCTCGAGATAACGGTCGGCAATGATATTGAAGCCGCGAAGCCCCGCAACAACGGACGTCACGTCGCGCAGCGCACCCTCGGCATGGATCATGCGCGGATTGGCTTTTACCCTGGCAAGGCCAGCGGAGGGCAGGCGGCGGCCAAACTGCGTTTCGACGAAGCGGATCTCGTCTTCGGTGTGCAGCCGCGTCATCACCGCGCAGGTCAGCGCGGCCGCGAACAGTGTCACGCTTGCGAGCGCCGGGTCGATCAGCCAGCGATGGGTTTCGAATGCCCACCACGAGCCATAGACTGCGCCCGCCGCGAGAAGCAGCGTCAGCGTGAGGCCCCAGCGCAGGCGGAAGCGGCGCACCATGAGAATGACGATCACGCCGCCGATCAGGATGAAAAGCTGCTCGGCCGCGGAAACCCAGCCCGGCCGGACGAGATATTGCCCGGCAGCAATCTGGTCGATGGCATTGGCAGCGATGGCGCCCGAAGCCAGGGTCGTGCCGATGGGTGTGCGGAAGACGCGGTCGGAACCGTTGGCCGACACGCCGATCACGGCGATGCGGCCTTCCAGCACGTCGAGGTCGGCGGTGCGCTGAAGGATGCTGCCCGCAGAGAGGGTGAGGCGTGTTTCCTTGCCGCCGAAATAGAGACGCAGCTCGCCATTGCGCATCGTCTGCGCCTCGAAGCCCGTGCCTTCGATCGAGATGCGCTCGATACCGGGTTCGATTTCGAAGGAGAAGCCGCTTTCGGCGGTGGCGACATTCGCCCGGTAGCCGGTGCTGCCGCGCGACACGCGCAGCGCCTCGAGCACATTCGAGGGGTAGAGTGTACCGTCGAGATTCACGAGCAGCGGCAGGCCGCGCACCGTGACGCCGTTCGCGTCGGCGGCCAGCGTCGCGCCATTGCCGTTGGCCGAGGTTTCGAAGAGCGACAGCGTGGCGCGCCACACGTCATGGCGTTTCATGTAGTGGCGCGGATCGCCGCCTTCCGGGTCGATGGAGGCGCGCGTACGCGGCACGTGACGGCCGCTGAAATCGGTCTTGCCGGGCACGAAGGAAACGACCGAGCGCGTTTCGGCGAGGAGCGCCGCAAGCTCGCGGTCATGGTCAGGCAATTGCCGCAATGCCTGCGACAGGCCGCCAAAATTGCCGTCGGCGGGCAAGGGCGACCAGAGGCGGATGAGTTCGCCGGCCGACGTCGGATCGGGGTCGGCGAGCGGCATGTCGATCACGATGGCGCTGGCGCCGGCGGCGCCGACGCGGCGCACGAGATCATCGAGGCGTTTGCGCGGCCAGGGCCAGGGGCCATAGGCCTTCGCCGTCTCGGCATCGATATCGATATAGATGGCGCGCGGGCCTTCCGGGGCTGCGGCGCGGGGCAGAAGGCGCTGATAGGCGTCGAAGACGCGGTCCTGAAGGAAGGTTCCGGCGCCTTCGGGGTTGTAGATCGACACGGCGAGGCTCAGCACCAGCACAAGGCCGGGCAGGATCGCGGAGAGTCTGCGGAACGCAGGTGTCGGGTTCATGTCTCGCTACTCGCCGGGCGCGGGGGGTCTGGCGCCGGCATTGCCCCATATTGATCCTAAGGGCCCGTTTCTGTCCTTTTTCTGAACAGAAACCGGGCCGCTACCGCTGTATTTGCAGTTTCCGTTCCAGACAGGGTGGCACGGGAAACGAAGCGGAGGATATGGGGAGACATGAGGGCAGCGATGCGCCTGCCCCGGAAAAACGGCCCGGGGCAGGGTAGGGCATTATTCGGCGCCGGTTTCGACCTTCAGATAGGCGATCAGGTTCGCGAGGTCCTCATCCTTGCGCAATCCCGGAAAGGCCATGGAACCACCGGGGACGAGCCCGGCGGGCTTGCGGAAATATTCGGTCAGCGTTTCATCGTCCCAGACAAGGCCTTCCTCACCCTTGGCGACCATGGCTTTCGAGTAGGAGAAGCCTTCGAGCGTACCAGCCGTGCGGCCAAAGACGCCGTGAAGGTTCGGCCCGATGCGGTTGCCGCCGCCTTCATTCAGCGTGTGGCAGGCCTGGCAGCGGGCAAAGATTTTCTTGCCCTTTTCCGCGTCGCCGGCCTCATCGGCCATGGCCGCGCTCGAAACCGCGAGCGCCAGGGCCATCCCCGCGATACCTGTCAGCAAACCACGCATTCCTTGCACTCCATTGATACTATTCACCGGCAGACTGAATCCGGCCGCCGGAGAGGAACCTATCCTATCGGCGCGCCATGTGAAGGGCATGCGACGATCCGGCGCGGCGCTTGCCGTATCGCGCCGGGACGGGCACATTGACGGCGCCGGTGGCAGGGCCGGTCTTCTTCGGCGGAAATCGAGGGAATTTTGGCCGGCTCGGTACCACCCACAGCTAAATCAGACGCACCGCAAGACGCCGCCGCTTGCCAGGTTGTCGCCGAAAACCGGGTGCTGCGTCTCGTGGCGTCCGGCGACTGGACGATTGCACATCTGAACGAGGTTGACGGGGAACTTCGGGCGCTCGGGCGCGGCGCCATCAAGGCCGAGCGCGCCATCATCGATTTTTCCGGTATCACCCGTTTCGACACATCCTCCGCGGCCGTGCTTGACCGTATGGCGCGCGTGTTCGAGGAGAAGGGGCTTCGCGTCGAATTCGAGGGCGTCACCGAAGCGCAGCGCCGCCTGCTCGACAAGATCGAAACCTATGGCAAGCCCGAGCCATCCAAACCCGTCCCCGTGCCTCTTCACATCCAGATACTGGACCGGATCGGTACGACGACGCGGGCGATGGGCGAGGAAGCTCGCGGCATGCTCGGCTTCATAGGCGCCGTTGTTTCGGCCTTCGGGCGGACATTGGCCAGTCCACGCCGCTTTCGCTTCGTGCCTTTCGTGCACCACATGGAAAAGTCGGGCTTCGATGCGCTGCCGCTTGTCTGCCTGCTCACCTTCCTGATCGGCGCAGTCGTCGCGCAGCAAGGCGCGGTGCAGCTTCGCCAGTTCGGCGCCGAGGTCTTCACGGTCAATCTGATCGCGATCATCTTCCTGCGCGAAGTCGGACTGCTGCTGACCGCGATCATCGTGGCAGGCCGATCGGGCAGCGCCTTCACCGCCGAAATCGGCTCCATGAAGATGCGCGAGGAAATCGACGCAATGCGCGCCCTAGGCCTCGATCCGATGGACATGCTGGTCATTCCGCGCGTGGCGGCACTTTGCGTCACCCTGCCGCTGCTCACCTTCGTCGCCGACCTGATGGGCCTCATCGGCGGCGGTGTCGTGGTCTATTTCATGCTCGACATGTCGCCTGGCACTTACATGACACGGGTACAGGAAGCGGTCGATTTCTGGACCATAGCGGTCGGGCTCATCAAGGCGCCGTTCATGGCGTCCGTCATTGCGCTTGTCGGCTGCCGCGCCGGGCTTTCTGTCACCGGTAGCGCCGAGTCCGTCGGCGCCATGACGAC
Organism: Parvibaculum sp.; assembly: GCF_046297875.1. GTDB lineage: Bacteria > Pseudomonadota > Alphaproteobacteria > Parvibaculales > Parvibaculaceae > Parvibaculum. The sequence goes on from NZ_JBKBHD010000001.1 coordinate 2,009,765, forward strand.
GCGCTCCGTCGTGCGCTCGATCTTTCTCGTCATCATCCTCGACGCACTGTTTGCCATGTTCTTCACAGCGGTGGGGATCTGAGCGTGGCGAAAATGGGCGAACCCATCATCGAAGTGCGCGGGCTCGACACGAGGTTCGGCGATCACGTCATTCACGAGAATCTCGATCTCACCGTCAATCGCGGAGAGGTGATCGGCATTGTCGGCGGCTCGGGCACGGGCAAATCTGTGCTCCTGCGAACGATCCTCGGATTGAAGAAGCCCGATTCAGGCCGCATCCGCGTCTTCGGCATTGATTTTTCCGAATTGCCGGAAGAGGAGCGCCGTCTCAACGAGCGGCGCTGGGGTGTTCTCTTTCAGGATGGCGCGCTTTTCTCGGCGCTTACCGTTGCGGAGAATATCCAGGTTCCCTATCGCGAACATCTCCATCTGTCGCAGGAACTGATGGACGAACTGGCCGCGATCAAGATCGCGATGGTCGGCCTCCGGCCAACCGCCGGTGCGCTCTATCCCTCGGAACTTTCCGGCGGCATGAGGAAGAGGGCGGGGCTCGCCCGTGCGCTGGCGCTCGACCCGGAAATCCTCTTTCTCGACGAGCCCACGGCAGGCCTCGACCCGATCGGCGCCGCCGCCTTCGACGATCTCATCAACGAGCTCAAGGAAACGCTCGGTCTGACGGTCTTTCTTGTGACCCACGACCTCGACACGCTTCACGCGACCTGCGACCGTATCGCGGTAATTGCCGAGAAACATGTTATCCTTGTCGGCACGATCGACGACATGTTGCGTAGCAGCCACCCTTGGATCCACGAGTATTTTCACGGGCCGCGTGCGCGCGCGGCTCTTGCGGGCAAGTAGCGGCCATGGAAATCAAATCCAACAATGTCCTGATCGGCGCCTTCACGATTGCGACCATTATCGGCGCTTTCCTCGTGATCCTCTGGGTGAGCGGCGTTCAGCTCAACCGGCAGTTCGCCTATTACAAGATCATCTTCGATGGATCGGTGTCGGGCCTCTCGGAGTCGGGTGCCGTCCAATATAACGGCTTGCCGGTCGGCAAGGTGCGGTCGCTTCAGCTGATGGAGCGAAACCCGAACAGGGTCGTTGCTATCATCGAGGTCGATGCGCGTACGCCGGTGAAGGAAGACTCGATAGCACAGCTTGAGCTCTCCGGGCTCACTGGCGTCGCCTTCATCCAGTTGACCGGCGGCAGCCCGGAATCGGCGGACCTGGTAGCGCGTGAAGGTCAGGACTATCCGGTCATTCGCGCGGCACCGTCCACGCTGCAGGATCTGCTGCGGAGCGGCCCGGAAACGCTGCAAAGCGCCAATGAACTCCTGAAAGAACTCAACAAGCTCGTTGTCGAGAACCAGAAGGCGGTCAACGACTCGCTCGCCAATGTCGCGATCATGTCGCAGGCGCTCGCTGACAGCTCCGATGATGTGACCAAGGCGATCGAGCAATTGGCCCAGGCTTCCGTGCATCTCAACAGTATCAGCCGCAATGCCGACCAGCTGATGAAGGACGATGTGAAGGCCTTTATCGGCGACGCGCGCGAGGCGGCACGGGCTTATCGCGAGGTGGCGGAAGAACTCGATGCCATCCTCAAGCAGAGTGGGCCAGGCGTCGGTGCGGGCCTTGCCCAATTGCCGCAACTCGTATCCGAAACGCGATCGCTCGTCTCCTCGCTGGAGCGGATCACGACGAGAGCGGGCGACGACCCGGCGCGGTTCCTTATCGGCAACAACGTACCGGAAGTGGAGGCGCGATAATGGACGGGGCAGCGATGAGCCGGTTCGGAAAATGGTTGCGCGCGGCATTTGTCGTTGCAGCAGTCGGGCCGCTCGGCGGCTGCGCGCTTGCCGGTGTCGCCAGCGGGCCGCCGCCTTCGCTTTATGTTCTGAAGGCGCCCGCGCCAGACGAGATGCGGACGGCTGGACCTGTCGCGGCGCAGATCGTGGTGGAGGATTTCGTTGCGCCTGCCGCCATCGACACGACGCGCATCGTCTTTCAGCCGAATGAAAACGAGATCGCCTATTATGCCGGCGCACGCTGGAGCGATCGCGCCCCGCGCATGATTTCCTCGCTATTGGTCGAAACGCTGGCAGGCACGGGAAATTTCCCCGCCATCATCGGACCGGGCAGCAATGTGCGCATGGACTATGCGCTGGTCGGCGACATTCGCTCGTTCGCTGCGACGCGCGATGAAACGGCCGGGCTCGGGCAGGGCACGACGAAGGTCAAGGTCGCCTTCTATGTCCGCCTGTTGCGCGCGCGCGACCGGAGCATCGTTGCCTCGCGGGAGTTCTCGTCGGAAGCGGCTGCGCCCGGCGCAGGCATGGCAAATGTTGTTGCCGCCTATGATGCCGCTCTCGGCGCCGTGCTCGCCGAGATTGCGGGATGGACGCTGGAACGGTCGCTCGCCGCAGGCGCGGGGAGCTGAGAGTTTCACTTTCCGCTCGCAGACTGTCATGCCCGGACTTGATCCGGGCACCCAGGGGCGGCAAGCGCGGTGCAAATGGCTCTGGATTGCCGGGTCAAGCCCGGCAATGACATGTCACAAGAAGACTTTACGCCCCTAGCTCAGCTTCCCGATTGCCTGACCGAGCATGAGGTAGACCTTGCCGGTGTCCGAGGTGAGGTAGGTCTCGACAAGGATGTTGTCGCGGTCGCGGGTGCTGGCGGCGCCGAGCAATTCCTCGAAACTCGCCACGAAGCGGTCCACATGGGCGCGGAACTCGCCGTCCTTGCGGTATTTCTGCGAAATGCGGTCATAAAGCTCGCGCCCCGCCATGTTGTAGAGGCGGCGCGTAAAGACATTGCGCTCGCCCGCCTGATAGCGTTGCCAGAGTTCCGGCGGCGGGCTTTCCTCCAGCGCGCGGTCGAGGTCGATCGCGAGCGCCTGCAGCGTTTCGATGACATGGAGCGAGGCGCGCTGGAAGTCGCGCTCATCGCCGTGAAGCCCCTCGCTGCCGCTTGCGCCGCCGCGACGTTCGGCGGCGGCGAGCAGGTCGGACATGCCCCAGCGGCGTTCGCCCTTCGGGGCCACGCGCGGCGCCTCGCGGTAGGTGGCGGCCGGGCGCGGAAAGTCGCTTTCGCGGCGGAGCGGCGTTGCCCGGTCGAGCGTGCGCGCATGGCGCACCACGATTTCTGCGATGGTGGCAAGCGCGGAAACCTGTTCCTCCAGCACTTCGCGCAGCGCCTTTGCGCCAGATGCCGCCTCGTCCGGCAATTCGCCGATGCGGGTTGCCAGATCGTCTGTCGCCTCGTGCAGCGCGCGGCCGGCTTCGCGCGCCGTGCCGCCAAGGCGGATCATGGCGGCGTTGAAGCGCTCGGCCGCGGTGCTGGCATCGTTGGTCGCTGTTTCGGCGAGCTTGCGCAGTTCTTCCGTCTTGCCGCCGACATCGGTCGCCAGTTTTTCGGTCGCCAGCGTGAGGTCGCGGCTGAGCGCGGCGGTTGCGGCGGTCAGGCGTTCCGTTGTTGAGGAAATGGCCTCACTCGCCGCGCGGCTCACATCATTGGCGAGCGCGCCTGATGCGGCCTTGAGTTCGTCCACCGTCGCGCCGATGGCGCGGGTCGCCGCACCCGCCGAACGGCTAACGGCGGTCGAGGCATCTGCTGCTTCCTCCGCGCCGCGGCGGATTTCGCCGGCAATGCTTTCGCGCAAAGCCGCCGCGCGCGCCGCTGCCGCCTCGAATGTCGTGTCGAGCCCGGCGCTGAGCCCCGCCACAGCGCGGCCGATTTCCGCGGTGTGGTGTGCGAGCGACTTGTTGGCCTCGTTCATGCCGTCGCGATGCGCCTCGAACACGGCGTTGAGGCGCTCATGTTCCTGTTCGAGCCGCGTTGCGGCTTCGGCGATGATGTCGCGCTGGCGCTCATAGTTCTGGCCGATTTCCTCGGCCTTGGAGAGTGCGCCTGCCGCCACGACTTCGAGCCGTGAGGATTGCCGGTCGAGCATGGCGGCCGTCTGGTCGGCGCCTGCGCGCGCGGCCTCGCTGGTGCGGGCAAGCGTTTCGGCCTGCTCGGCCATGCGCTTTCCCGCCGCCTCGATGTCGGCCTCCGCCTTCCCGCTGAGGCCATGCACGGCTTCCACCTGTTCGCGGATTGCGCGGGAAATCGTGTCGCTCTCGCTGCCGAAGGTCTTTGCGATTTCCTCGAGGCTCTGCTTGTGGCGGGCGAGGAGGTCTTCCATCGTCCGTGTGCGGAATTCGGCGCGGCCCGTGCCCCGGTCCAGTTCTTCCACTTCGCGCGAGATGAGGCTGTTGAGTTCGGCTGCCTGGCTCAGCGCCGCGTCGAGCCCTTCGCGCATCGCGCCGAGTTCGCGGCGTACGGCGGCCGAAATGGTGGCGATCTGGTCTGTCGCGAAATCTTCCGGGTCGGACAGGCGGATCGCGGTGCGCGCCAGCGCCTCCGACATGAGCCGCATTTCCGCCGCGCGCCAAGCCGTCCAGGCCAGCATCCAGATGAAGGTGAGCGGCAGCAGCGCCGCCGCGGCAATGATGCCGGTTTCGAGCTGCGTCAGGGCCGTGAGCCCTTCGAGCCCGTATAGGCCCCAGAGATAGGCCGCGCCTGCGCCAAGCCAGAAGATGCTTGCGACCGCCGCCGCGCCGATGATTCCGGGGCTCGGCCGCCTGGCGATCATGCGGTAAAGCGCGCCGCCTGTCGGGCTGTCCTCGTTTGCCGCACGTACCGGCAGGTTCCCGTCTGCGGGCGCAGACTTCCCGGCGTCCGTCCCGGAGGCGGTCTCGTCCTGCGGCAATTCCTTGTTTTTCATGATCTTTCCCGGCCTCGCGCTGACATGCGGCAGGGGCCAGCGTGTCGGAAGGCGGGTGGGGCGTCAACCTTCCTGCGGGGCGCGGCGCCCTGCCTCGGGTGCGCTCCCGACGTCCGGCGTTAACGAATCGGTATCGGGCCCGCTTCTAGACTTCACCCAGGCAGCGAAACGGCGGAGCAGTGGCATGAAATCCTCGACAATGATGCGTCAGACGGAAAGCGAAATGCGCCCCTCCGACAGCCCGTGCGGCGCCGCAAGGCCCATCGATCTCGTTCACCTCTCGAAATACACGCTCGGCAACCGCTCGCTCGAAAACGAGCTGCTCGGTCTCTTCCGCTCTCAGGCGGATGTCTATCTCGCCCGGCTCGATGCGGCAGGCGACGAGAAGGAATGGCAGAACGCTGCCCACAGCCTCAAGGGGTCCGCCCGCGGCCTCGGCGCCTGGGCGCTGGCGACGCTCGCAGAGGAAGCCGAAAAGACCGCGCTCGCCGCCCGCAGCGGCATCATGGCCGAGATCCGCGACGCCATCGCCGCGGTGAATGCCTTCATCGACAGCGTGGCGGAAGCCTGAGGTCTGAGGCCTGAGGCCTGTTGTCTCTCCGCCTTTTCCCAAAACCGTCATGGCCCGGCTTGTCCGGGCCATCCACGTCTTCCTTTTCTGCCGTTGTCGTAAAGACGTGGATGACCCGCATAAAGCGGGTCATGACGCATAGGTGAAGCAGGGGTTGGACGACACAGCAAGCCCCGAACCTACCCCTCCACCATCGCCACGACCTCTTCCGCAATCGCAAGCGACGAGGTCAGCCCCGGACTCTCGATCCCGAAGAGATTGACGAGACCCGCGATCCTGTGTGCGTCCTGCCCAGAGAGAATGAAATCCGCCGCCGCCTCGCCCGGCCCGCTCACCTTGGGCCGCACGCCGGAATAAGCAGGCGCGAGCGCGCCCTCCTTCAGCCCCGGCCAGTAGCGGCGGATCGCGTCGTAAAAGCCCGCGCCGCGCTCCGGTTTCACCGCATAATCGGGCTCCGCGCCTTCCGCCGCGTCGATCCATTCCACATCCGGGCCGAAGCGCGCCCCACCGCCCATGTCGAGCGTCAGATGTACGCCGAGGCCTGCCGTCTCCGGCACGGGATAGATGAGGCGCGAAAAGGGCGCGCGACCCGTCAGCGAGAAATAGTTGCCTTTGGCGAAATGCGCTCGCGGCACATGCGCCGCGTCGAGCCCTTCGATCCGCGCTGCAAGCGCCGGCGCCCATAGCCCGCCTGCATTGACGACGATCCGTGTACGGAGCCGCGTTTCCTCCGCGCCCGAAACATGGACGATGAAGCCGCCGCCGTCCCGTGTCACGCGCGTGGCTCCCGCGTGAAAGGCGATCACGCCGCTTGCATCCTCGAACTCACCCCGAAGGCTCAGCATGAAAGCATGGGCGTCCATAATGCCGGTCGAGGGCGAGAACAGCGCCGCCTCCGCCTTCAGCGCCGGTTCGAGCGCGCGCGCCTCCGCGCCGGTCAGCTCGCGCAGATCGCTCACGCCATTCGCCCGCGCCCGCGCGGCAATGCCGCCAAGCTCGGCAAGCTGCGCCTCATCCGCCGCGACGATCAGCTTGCCGCATTTCCGGTGGGGGAGGTTGCGCTTCTCCAGATACGCATAAAGCCGCGCGCGCCCCTCCACACAGAGCCGCGCCTTCAGGCTCCCTTGCGGATAATAGATGCCCGCATGGATCACCTCGCTGTTCCGCGCGGACACCTCCGTCCCGATAGCGCCGTGCCGTTCGAGAATAACCGTCTCATGCCCGGCCAGCGCCAGCGCCCGCGCTGAGGCAAGGCCGACCACGCCCGCGCCGATCACGACGGCGTCAATGCTGTTGTCTGAGGTCGACGACATGTGCTGGATCAATACCTCGCCGCCCGCCGCTCCACAGGCCCGTCATCCGTCAGCGCGATATGGGTCAGCGTCTGTTCGTCGTGGTTCATGCGCCATGAGAGGAGGCGCTGGGCGTAGTCGAGCATCACGGGCAGATAGGCGGGGTCGGTCGCGACATTCACGAATTCGTCCGGGTCCTTTTCGAGGTCGAACAGGAGCGGCGGCAATTTCGTGAAGTGGACATATTTGTATTTCTCGTCGCGGATGATGTTCATCGTGCATTGATGGAGCGTGAGGCCGAGACGCTTCTCCGCGCTGTCGTCGGCGGGGTCGCGGAAGTCGAATTCCCAATGCGCTTCCTTCCGCCATGTCTCGGGCTCCCGTCCTTCAAGGAAGGGGCGGAGCGAGGCGCCGTCGCATTGCACGGGGATCTCCGCGCCGATGAGGTCGAGCATGGTCGGCATGATGTCGACATTCTCGGTGAAGCGCGTCACCACGCTGCCGCGGGCGCCATCCGCCGCGCGGCGCGGATCGCGGATGATGAGCGGGATGTGGTAGGAGGCGTCGAAATATCCGCATTTGCCGAGCAGCCAGTGGTCGCCCATCTGCTCGCCGTGATCGGAGGTGAAAATGATGAGCGTGTTGTCCCAGCGCCCGCTTTCTTTCAGGAAGGCGAAGAGCCGGCCCAGCGCCTCGTCCACCTCCGACATCAGCCCGTAATAGACGGCCTTCAGCCTGCGGAGCTTTTTCTCGTCCGCCGGCGCGCGGAAGAGCTTGCGGCCGAGCTGGTGTTCGAGCCAGGGGTGCTGCGCGGCTTCCGCCTCATGGCTCTCCTTCCGCGCAAAGCCCGGCACCGCCGCCGGGTCGTACATGGCGTTGAAGGGCTCGGGCGCGACGAAAGGCGGGTGCGGCCGGAGCAGCGAGAGATGGGCGATGAAGGGCTTCTCGCTCGCGCCGATATAGCCGATGACCTGATTTGTCAGGAAATTCGTGTCGTCCACCTCCTTCGGATAGATGAGCGGGCGGGGCACTGCCGCACCGTCCTCATATTCCGGCCCCGGCGCGCGCTCGCCATAGGCGTAGCGGATGTCCGCCGGCACGTCATAGCCGTTGGCGGCGAGCCAGTCGGTCCAGGGCGTCGGCCAGGTGCCCATCATGGCAACGGGGCGGATGCCGGGCAGCGGGCCTTCATATGTGAGGAGCCAGGGGCTTTCCGGGTCTTCCTCGCGCGGGTCCTGGCTCGTGTCGGTATAGCCGAAGAGTACGGGGTCATAGCCGAGGCGGCCCGCCTCCTTCGCCCAGTTCGTGTGGCGCGCATCGAGCGGCGTGCCATTGGTGCCGGAGCGGTGGTTCTGCAGATACATGCCGGTATGGAGCGAGGCGCGGGAAGGGCCGCAGGGCACTGCGTTTGCGTAGTGCCGCTGGAAGAGCACGCCGTCGGCGGCGAGCGCATCGAGGTTCGGCGTCTTCACCATTTCGTGGCCGCGGGCCGACAGGCATTCGCCGCGCCACTGATCCGCCGTGATGAAGAGAATATTGAGTTTCTGCGCCATTTCCGGCCCTCCCGCTGCGTTCCTCTGCCCCAGACTATGCGATGCCGGTGACAGGGGAACAACGGGGGCGGAAGGGGGCAAGTGCGTGAAAAAGTCCCTCTCGCCATTGAGGGGTTGAAAAGAAATGAGCCCTGCGTCATGTATGTGCCGCCCTTCGGGCGTCAGGCGGGCCCGGCCCGGTTCCTCAACCTCCGGCGAAGAAAAGCAAGATGGCGAAGATCACCTATATCGAGCACAACGGCACGGAACATGTCATCGATGTCGAAAGCGGCATGACGGTGATGGAAGGCGCCATCAAGAATTCCATTCCCGGCATCGACGCCGATTGCGGCGGCGCCTGCGCCTGCGCGACCTGCCATGTCTATGTCGCGCCGGAATGGAAGGAGAAGGTGGGCCCCGCCGAGAGCATGGAAGAAGACATGCTCGATTTCGCCTTCGACGTGCGTGACAATTCGCGCCTCTCCTGCCAGATCAAGGTGACGGATGAGCTCGACGGTCTCGTGGTGAACCTGCCCGAAAAGCAGTTCTGAGAACGGCGCCTCTTTTTCTCACCTGATCGTTTTCGCAGCCTGCCTTGCGATTGTCTCAAGCCCGGCGCGGGTTTCGCCTGCGCGGGCGCGAAGCGCGAGGCTGTGCAGCACGGCGCCTGCGAGCCGCGCCAGCGCGGCCGCATCGGCATCTTCTGAAATCTCGCCGCGCTTCTTCGCCTTTGCGTAGAGAAGTTCGAGGCCCCGGTCGATTTCGTCCAGCACGTCCTTCAGCACCGTCCTGATGTCGTCATCCACCACCGCTTCGGCCGGCGCGGTGCAGGAGACGAAGCAGCCGCGCGGCCCGTTCTCGCCCGACAGGTAGAGATCGATGCCGCCCTGATAGAAGGCGGCGAGCCCCTCCGTCAGTGCCATGTCCGACTGCAGGATGGCGACGAGAACCTTGCGCAGGCCCTCCGTGTAGAGGTCGAGGCTTTTCAGATAGATCGACTTCTTGTCGCCGAAGGCCGCATAGAGGCTAGGCCGGTTCATGCCCGTCGCGGCGGCAAGGTCGTCGAGCGAGGTGCCGGTGAAGCCTGCCGCCCAGAATGTCTCCATGGCCTTTGTCAGTGCCTTTTCGGGGTCATAGGCGCGGGGCCTTCCGCGGGGGGATTTCGACATTTTTGTACCAATTCGCAAAAAATCATTGACGGGCGTCCGGCGCTCATTATTATTCGGATAGGTACAAAAATCCAGCCGGGAGGAAACCTATGGAGCTTTATTTCGCACCGATGGCCTGTTCCATCGCCACGCGCATCGCGCTTTACGAAATGGGGAAGGGCGACGAAGCCTCGTTTCACCGCGTCGCGCTTGCCAGCAAGACGCTCGAAGACGGGGCGGACTTTTACGCCATCAATCCGAAAGGCCAGGTGCCGGCGCTCCGGCTCGACAATGGCGAGGTCCTGACGGAGAACGCCGCCATCCTTCAATATGTCGCCGATCTCAAGCCGGATGCGGGGCTTGCGCCCGCCTATGGCACCATGGAGCGGTACAGGCTTCAGGAGCTGTTGAATTTCATCGGTTCCGAGTTGCACCAGAAAGTGCTGGCCACGATCTTCAATCCCGCTGCGCCGCCCGAAGCCAAGGCCTATGCGCGTGACGAGGTGGCGCCGGTCAAGTTCGCGATGCTGGCAGAGGCCGTGAAGGACAAGGCGTTCCTCATCGGCAACCGCTTCACGGTGGCCGATGCCTATGCGTTTTTCGTGCTGTCGCTGTGTCCGTTCTTCGGCATCGACATTGCCCGCTGGCCTTCGCTCGAGGCCTATTTCAAGGGCCTGTCCGCGCGTCCCGCCGTGGCGCGCGCTGCCGCCGAGGAAATGGCGCTTATGAAGCCGAGCTGACGCTTTTCTTCGGGCGGGCGTCGAACACATCGAACTCATGTTCGATCGACTTCTCGATCAGGAGCCGCCACAGCGGCTCCGCGATCGCCCGGCTGAGGCCCGCCCGGTCCGCTTCCGCGAGAACCTTCTTAACCACATCCTCGATCCGCGCCTCGTCGCGCACGGCCGAGCGCTCACCCTTGATGATACCGGCCTGTTCGATATAGGACTGCCGCTCGGCGAGGAGTTTCACCAGGTCGCGGTCGATCCGGTCAATCTCCCGGCGGACTTCCGCCATCGTGTTGCATTTCACCATCGGGAGCCTCCGGGGCTGGTGCGGCACGGGGTCATGCTGCGCTGCCGCATTCGCTGCGTAAGATAGGCATCGCGGCCGGTTTGTCACGGCCAATCGGCATGATTTTTCTCTTGGCGTCAGGGCAGGGGCAACCTATATAGGCGTCAATGGTTGTGAAATATCTATAACCACATATTTTCATTGTTATTCCTGCTCCCGGAGCAGGTAAAGACAGGTGGCTGAGATGACGCAAGAAACAATCTCGACGGATGTGGTCATCATCGGAGCGGGGCCTTGCGGTCTGTTCGCGGTGTTCGAGCTTGGCCTGCTCGATATGAAATGCCACCTGATCGACATTCTGGACAAGCCGGGCGGGCAGTGCGCCGAGCTTTATCCCGAAAAGCCGATCTACGATATCCCGGCCCTTCCCGTCGTCAGTGGCCAGGAGCTGACCGAGCGTCTGATGGAGCAGGCGGCGCCTTTCGGTCCGCAGTATCATTATAACGAGATGGTCGAGGAACTGGAGAAGCTGCCCGATGGCCGTTTCCGCGTGAAGACCGATGGCGGCCTCGTGTTCGAGTCGAAAGTCATCGTCATTGCGGCAGGCGGCGGCAGCTTCCAGCCGAAGAAGCCGCCGATCCCCGGCATCGAGGCCTATGAAGGCAAGTCCGTCTTCTATGCCGTGAAGCGTATGGAGACCTTCCGCAACAAGAAGGTGCTGATCTCGGGCGGCGGCGACAGCGCGCTCGACTGGACGATCAATCTCCAGCCCATCACGCAGTCGATGCAGCTCATTCACCGCCGTGACGGTTTCCGCGCCGCGCCCGACAGCGTCAACAAGATGCATGCGCTGGTCGAAGAGAAGAAGATGCAGTTCCATCTCGGCCAGATCACGTCGCTGCATGGCGACAACGGCCAGCTCACCGGCGTTACCGCCAAGGGCAATGACGGCAAGGATTACGAGATCGAGTGCGACACGCTGTTGCCATTCTTCGGCCTCACCATGAAGCTCGGCCCGATCGCCAACTGGGGCGTCAATCTTCATGAGAACCTCATCCCGGTCGACACGGAAAAATTCCAGACGAGCGAGCCGGGCATCTTCGCCATCGGCGACATCAACACCTATCCGGGCAAGCTGAAGCTCATTCTCTCGGGCTTCCACGAGGCGGCGCTTATGGCGCAGGCCGCGTTCAAATATGCGAACCCGGATGCGAAGGTGACGTTCCAGTACACGACGTCGTCGACCAGCCTGCAGAAGAAGCTCGGCGTCGCCTGACGTTCTCAGCACTCCTGGAGTTAGTCATGCGTATCATCCTTGTGGACGGCAAGGGCCGCGAGCATGAGCTCGAGGCCGTGGAAGGCTGGCGGGTGATGGAGATCATCCGCGATTATGGCTTCCCCATCGTCGCCGAATGCGGCGGCGCCTGTGCCTGCGGCACCTGTCAGGTGGAAGTCGATCCCGAATGGTCGGCAAAACTTCACGCGCCGCGCGAGGACGAGCTCGACCAGCTCGACCAGAATTACGGTGGCGAGTGGTCGCGTCTTTCATGCCAGCTCATCATGTCGGAAGAGCTTGACGGCTTGCGGCTCCGCCTCTCCGACATCGCGATCCGCGAAGCGGCGTAGCATTTTCGACCGGTCTTTTCGGGCCTCGATCAGGTAGTCTCAAAACCAAAATACGTCATGGCCCTCATAAAGCGGGCCATGACGGCGTTGGGAGGAAACATGTGAAATCCATGTCCCAACTCCGCTCAAACAGCACCCCTCACTGGACAAGCCCTCCCTCTCTCTGCCAACAATGCGGGAAGTGGAGGGCTTTTTCTTGCGCCGTATTTCTTTCATCGCCTGTCTTTTCGCCGCGCTCGTCTTCGCGGCGCCGTCCTTTGCGCAGCCGCAACAGGCAGTCGAGACCAGTCTCTATTTCGGTCTCGCGCTTGAAGATGGCGGCGAGGTGAGCGAGGAGGCGTGGCACGTCTTTCTCGCCGAAGAAGTCACGCCGCGCTTCCCCGATGGTTTCACCGTCATCGATGCTTATGGGCAATGGCACGATCCCTCGCTTGCCGATGCGCCCATCATCCGCGAGAAAACGAAACTCCTCATCATCGTGCATCCCGGCACGGCGGAGACGGACAAGGTGGTTACGGAAATCAAGGAGCGTTACAAAAAGCGTTTCGATCAGAAATCCGTTTTCCATACGGATGCGCCCGTCCGTATCGTGGAGTAGTCTTCCCTCCATGTTTGCAGCTTCAGTACCTGTAGAAAAAACTTTCGAGATCTGGCCGGGCAGGTTGTCCTTTGCCGCGGGCGGCGCCGGCGCGCGCGATGCGCTCGATGCGGCGACCGACATGGCGCGTTCGCTTGCCCGCGCCGTGATCGAGGATGCGGAACTTCTTGCGCAAGGCGGCGATGTGCTGCCGCGCGGCGTTGCGGGCCGTCATGCGCTCGAAGCGGTGGTGCCGTTCCGCGATGTGCAGGGCGGCGATCTGCCGCCGCCGCTTGCGGCGCTGCCGGGTGCGATCTGCGATACCGTGCTCGATGCCATGCGCCGCGCGGCGGGTGAGGCGGATTTCATCATCGTCGCGCTCGGCAATGCGGCAGCGCTCCATATGGAGCCGGGCATTGCCCTGCCGCCCGATGCCGATATGCCGCCGGTCCTTGCGGAATTTGCGCGCGCACTCGGGCCCGGCATTCAGGGCGGCGTCGCGCTTGGCGGCATCCATTCCGCCATGCCGACCTGCGGCGCGCTCGACATGGTGGCCGTGCAGTCGAAAAGCGCCGCCATTGCGGGTTTTGCCGCAGCGCTTGCCGCCGATGCGGCGGCTACCGGTTTCACGCCGCCGAAGGGAGACATGCCGCGCGACCGTCTGCTGGCCGCAGGCTGGGCAGGGCGCGCTATCGCCCGCGCGCCGGGCCTTGTCGAGCCGGAGGCGATCTGGGATGCCTTGTCCGCGTCCGTCCGCCAGGCATCGGCGCTCCGCGACCGGCGGCTCCTGTCCGCCGCGGCGCTCGGCTTTCGCGGGCGCGGCCGCACCATCGGCCCCATCGATGGCGACAGGCTGCTCCGCTTCGGCGTTTCGGAGTGGCGCTGATCGCGGCGCAGGGTCATACTCGCCCCAAACAATAAGGGGAGGGTGGCCTCATGGGTTTCTACGAACGCCGCATCGTGCCGCATATCATCAACTGCGCCTGCGGCACCAAGCCGATCCGCTATCAGCGCAAGAAGGTCGTGCCGATGGCCGAAGGCACCGTGCTTGAAATCGGCATCGGCACTGGCCTCAACCTTCCCTATTACGATGCCTCGAAGGTGACGAAGGTCATCGGCCTCGATCCGTCGGAGGAATCCTGGAAGCTTGCAGGCGAGCGCGCGAAGGATCTCACCTTCCCGGTCGAATTCATCGGCCTGCCGGGCGAGCAGATCCCGCTCGAGGATAAAAGCGTCGACACGGTTCTCTGCACCTTCAGCCTCTGCACGATCCCCGATCCGGTGACGGCGCTGCACGGCATGAAGCGCGTGTTGAAGCCGGGCGGCAAGCTCGTCTTCTGCGAGCATGGCGCCGCGCCCGACGAGGGCGTGAAGAAGTGGCAGGACCGCGTGAACCCGGTCTGGAAGGTGCTGTTCGGCGGCTGCAATCTCAACCGCAGGATGCCCGCGCTGATCGAGGAAGGCGGCTTCCGCATCGCCGATCTCCAGAGCATGTATCTGCCGTCGACGCCGCGCATCGCGGGCTTCAACTATTGGGGCGTGGCTGAAGCCTGACCCCTTCGCGGAGACGATCATGACCTTGTCCGTTATCGGCGCCGGCTTCGGCCGCATGGGTACGCTGTCGCTCAAGCATGCGCTCGAGCAGCTTGGCTTTGCGCCCTGTCATCACATGACGGAGGTTTTCGCCAATCCGCATCAGGCGCCGCAATGGCATGCGGCAGCGCGGGGCGAGGCGGTCGACTGGGATGCGCTGCTCAAGGGCTACAAGGCGCTCGTCGACTGGCCCGGCTGCCATTTCTGGCGGGAACTCGCCGCGCATTATCCGGACGCGAAAGTGATCCTGTCGACGCGCGATCATGAGCGCTGGTACGAGAGCATGATGAACACGATCTTCCGGGTCATCGGCGGCGATCTGCCGCCCGAAGGCCCGGCGCGGGATGTAGCGGAAATGGCGGGTTATGTCGTCCGCGACAAGACGTTCGGCGGCAATCTCGACAAGGCGCATGTGCTCGATGTGCTGGCGAAGCACGAGGCGGAAGTAAAACGCACGATCCCGGCCCACCGCCTCCTCGTCTTCAATGTCGCGGAAGGCTGGGACCCGCTCTGCCGTTTCCTCGGCGTGTCCGTTCCGGAGACCCCATTCCCCCGCACCAATTCCACCGATGAATTCCAGGCGCTGCTGCGGTAGGGGAGCTCTTTCTTGAGGGGAAGGCCTTGAAGAACAAAACAGGAACACTTATCTTGGGCAGATGGACAGGTACGCCCTTATTGCCGATCTGAAGTCGAAGATTGCCGGGAGCGGGGCCGAAGGGGCTCCGGGGGCCGGGGTGATCCCGCTTGGGGCGGAGGCTGCGAGCATCTTGCCGGGCGGCGGGCTCCGGAAGGGTGCGCTGCATGAGGTGGTGGCGGCGGCCTATCGCGACATGGGCGCGGCGACGGGTTTTGCCGCGGCGCTGGCGGCGGCGGCCATGCGCCATTCGGCGAGGCCGGTCCTCTGGTGCGAGGCGGCGCGGCCGCCTTTCGACATGGGCCGGCTTTACGGGGTCGGGCTTGCCGCTTTCGGGCTCGATCCCGCGCGGCTCATCATCGCGCTGCCGCCTTCCGACACGGATTGTCTCTGGATCATGGAGGAGGCGCTGCGCGCGCGGGCCTTCGCGGCGGTGCTCGGCGAGGTGGACGGGCGCTCCGCCGCGCTCACGCTTTCCGCCACGCGGCGGCTGCAGCTTGCGGCGGAGGAAACGGAAACGCCGGCGCTCATCTTCACAGGTCATGGCAAGGCGGCGGCAAGCGTTGCCGTCACGCGCTGGCATGTTGCGGCGGGCCCGAGCGAGGCACGCGCGGGCGTGGAAGCGGATGAAAGATTGCCGGGGGCGCCTCGCTGGTCTCTCTCGCTTGTGCGTTCCCGTGGCGGTCAGCCGGGAGCGTGGCTCGCACAATGGAATGCCGAAGCGGCTGAATTTTCCTTCGCGCCGTTGCAGGCGGAAGGCGAAGCGGGGCTTGCCGCGGAAGAGCGCGGCAGATTGGTGCCCTTCATGCAGGCGGGCTGAGGCTCACCAGCGGCGATAGGGGTGCGGATAGTAGCCCGGATAAGGCCCCCACCAGGGCGAGGGCGTGCTGGCGCGGCGCAGTTCGCGGGTATTTTCTTCCTGCGCGCGGATTTCCCTGAGCTTCAGCAGGCAGTTCGAAAAAGCCTCCGTACCCGGATCAAATCCGATACGCTGGCATTCGGCCTGATCGGATTGCAGTTGCGCGGCGGCGCGGGAGGCCTGCTGTTCGGGGCTCGCGCAGGCGGTGAGCGCAAGAAGTGCCGCGAAAGTCAGGCCGGTTTTCACGATACGCATGAGGACACTCCTTGCCGTCAGAATCCCTTGGTGATGCCGATGCCGACACCGAAGCCGACATTGGGCGAGCGGCTGCCTTCTTCCTTCGCGCGGATTTCCTTCATCTTGAGGCGGCAATTGCCATAGGCCTCGGTGTTCGGCTGGAAGCCGAGATCGGTGCAGTTCTTGTGGTCGATCGCATCGAGCCGCGCCTGCTCGGCCACGGGGTCTGTGCAGGCCGCAAGTGTGAGGCCCGCGAGCGCGGCGGCGAGAACCAGATATTTCGTCTTTGGCTGTTTCATCATGCCGCTCTCCTGATATCCGGGAACCCCTGTTCCCATGGCGTCATCCTATTCCTTTTTCAGGCAATAAAGAGGCATGCCGGATTTGACTCGCTTCGCCGTGCTGCTTGAGGCAAACTCATGTTCTCTATTTGTTCTTAATGGGTCCGGTTTGTGCGTATCGCTGAAAAACGGCGGATTTCCTCGCTTTTTCTGCCGTCCTGGCCGGTCGAGCGGCTTTATCGCGGGCTCGCGCGGCAGGCAGCGCCCCTGCCGGTGGCGGAAAGGCCGAGGGCGCTGGCGCGGGCCGGGGCGGGCGGCATCCGCCTTACGGCCTGCAATGCGCTGGCGCGGGCCACGGGCGTCGAGCCCGGCCAGCTCGTGCCGGACGCGATGGCGCTTTGTCCGAAACTCGAAATCCTGCCCGCAGATCCTTCGGGCGACCGGAAGGCGCTTCGCCGTCTTGCCGGCTGGTGCGGAAGATGGACGCCCTGGACGGCGGCAGATTTCATCGGCATGGGCGGAGAACCGGATGGCATCCTGCTCGATATAACAGGCTGCGCGCATCTCTTTGGCGGCGAGGCGGCGCTGCTTGCGGAGATGCGGCGGCGCTTTGCCGGCTTCGGTTTCACCGCGCGGATCGCCATTGCCTCCACGCCGGGCGCTGCCTGGGCGCTTTCGCGTTTCGGCAATGAAGATGAATGCGTGCTGCCCGAAGGCGGCGAGGTCGATGCGCTGCGTCCGCTTCCCGTTGCGGCGCTTCGCCTCAGCGCCGATCAGGTGGACGGGCTCATCCGCCTCGGTTTGAAGCGCGTGGGCGATCTTTACGGGCGGCCGCGCGCGCCGCTCACCGCGCGTTTCGGCGCCGAGCTTTCGCGCCGTCTCGACGAGGCGCTGGGCGCCGCACCCGAGCCCATTTCGCCCGCGCGTCCGCCCGTGCCGTTTCGTGCAAGCCTTGCCTTTGCCGAAGGGCTGACGCGGCAGGCGCATATTCTCGATGCGGTGACGCGCATCACGGGCGATCTCTGCGCCGTGCTGGCGCGCGAGCGGAAAGGCGCGCGCCGCATGATGCTGCAGCTTTTCCGTGTTGATGGCGAGGTGACGCGGCTTCGCGCGGGCACCGGCATCGCAACGCATGATGCCGCGCATCTCGCGCGCCTCTTTCACGAGAAGCTCATGCTGCTCGGCGACGATTTCGACCCCGGTTTCGGCATCGAGGCGATCGAGCTTGCCTGCCTCGCCGCCGATCCGCTTGCGCCTGCGCAGAGCGGTTTCGAGGGCGGGGACGATCACGAAGAGGAACTCGAAAAATTCGTGGACCGCGTCAGCAATCGTTTCGGCGCGGACCGCCTTCTCCGCCTTGCGCCGCGCGCAAGCCACATTCCCGAACGTGCGGTCATGGCCGTTCCCGCACTCAATGGCGTGACGCCTGCCATAGAAGGCTGGAAGACGCATCTAGACGAGCATCGCGCCTGCCTTCTCGGCGGCAGCCTGCCGCGGCCCTTGCGCCTCCTGGCCGCGCCCGAGCCTGTGGAAGCGGTCGCGGAAGTGCCGGAAGGGCCGCCGCTTCTTTTCCGCTGGCGCAGGATCGCGCATCGCGTTGCCCGCGCGGAGGGGCCGGAGCGGATCACGCCGGAATGGTGGCGCGGCGGCGGCCAGCACACGCGCGACTATTACCGCGTGGAAGATGGCGACGGGCGGCGCTTCTGGCTCTATCGCGACGGGCTCTACAGGCACGACAATGAGGGGCCGCGCTGGTTTCTGCACGGTATCTTCGAATGAGCGCGGGCTTTGCCGAACTCGCCATGGCGAGCAATTTCAGTTTCCTGCGTGGCGCCTCCCATGCCGAAGAACTCGTCATGGCGGCTGCCGCGCAAGGGCTCGATGCGATCGGCGTTGCCGACCGCAACACGATGGCCGGGCTCGTCCGCGCCCATGCCGCGGCAAAGACGGCGGGCATCCGCTTTCTGCCGGGCGTGCGCCTTGCGCTGATGGACGGGTTCAAGGTCATCGCTTATCCGCAGGATCGCGCGGCCTATGGCCGTCTCGCGCGGCTTCTCACGCGCGGCAACAGGCGGGCGAAGAAGGGAGAATGCCATCTCACGCTGGAAGATGTGCTGGAGGAAGGCGAGGGGCAGTGCTTCATCGCCATGCCGCCGCCCATGCCGGGCGCTGCCTTTCGCGGCAATCTCGAAGCCCTGAAGGCGCGCTTTCCGGCTTCCGTCTGGCTGGCGCTGACGCCGCTTTACCGCGCGGACGACAAGCGGCGCCATGCCATGCTCACGGAACTTTCCGCCGGGACGAAAGTGCCGTTGCTCGCCACGAATGATGTTCTCTATCACGAGCCGGACCGCAAGAAGATGCAGGATGTCCTCACCTGTATCCGCGAGCATTGCACATTACGCGAGGCGGGCTTCCGGCTTGTCGCCAATGCCGAACGGCATGTGAAGAGCGGCGAGGAAATGACGCGGCTTCTCGCTGCCTTCCCGCAGGCGCTTGCCGCGCCGCAGGAGATCATGCGCCGCTGCAGCTTCTCGCTGGACGAGCTTCGCTATGAGTACCCATCGGATGTATTCTCGGCGCATGAGACGCCGCAGGAACTTCTGATCCGGCTGACATGGGAAGGGGCGGCGCGGCGCTTCCCCGAAGGCGTCAGCGAGAAGCTACGCAAGACCATTACGCATGAACTCTCGCTGATCGAGGAAATGAAATATGCGCCTTACTTCCTGACGGTGCATGACATCGTCCGTTATGCGCGGGAGCAGGATATTCTCTGTCAGGGGCGCGGCTCGGCGGCAAATTCCGTCGTCTGTTTCTGTCTCGGCATTACCTCGGTCAATCCGACGGAAGTCGATCTTCTGTTCGAGCGTTTCATCTCGCGCGACCGCAACGAGCCGCCGGACATCGATGTCGATTTCGAGCATGAGCGGCGCGAAGAGGTGATCCAGTATATCTATGCGAAATATGGCCGCCGCCGCGCCGGCATTGCCGCCACCGTCATTTCCTATCGCTCGCGCAGCGCCATCCGCGATGTCGGCAAGGTGTTCGGCCTGTCGGAAGATGTCGTCGCCGCGCTGGCGCGCTCTACCTGGGGCTGGTCGAGCGGCGGTGTCTCGGCCAAGGATGCGGAGGAAATCGGCCTCGACCCGGAAAACCGTACCTTGCGCCTCGCGCTCAGGCTTGCGAGCGAGCTGATCGGCTTCCCGCGCCATCTCTCGCAGCATGTCGGCGGCTTCGTCATCACGGACGGGCCGCTCGAGGAAGTGGTGCCGATCCAGAATGCGGCGATGGAAGACCGGACCTTCGTCGAATGGGACAAGGACGATCTCGACACGCTCGGCATATTGAAGATCGACGTGCTGGCGCTCGGCATGCTCACCTGCATCCGCAAGGCGTTTCAGCTTGTTGAAAAGCATCACGGCCGGAAACTCGATCTTGCCACCGTGCCGCAGAACGACATGAAGGTTTACGACATGCTGTGCGAGGCGGATGCAATCGGCGTCTTTCAGGTGGAGAGCCGGGCGCAGATGTCGATGCTGCCGCGGCTCAAGCCCCGCTGTTTCTACGATCTTGTGGTCGAGGTTGCCATCGTCCGGCCGGGGCCGATCCAGGGCGACATGGTGCATCCCTATCTCAGGCGGCGAAGTGGAAAGGAGGATGTTCATTACCCGAAGGAAGAATTGCGCGCGGTCCTGAACAAGACCTATGGCGTACCGCTCTTTCAGGAGCAGGCCATGAAGATCGCGATTGTCGCGGCGGGTTTCACGCCGGGCGAGTCCGACCAGCTTCGCCGCGCCATGGCGACCTTTCGCAAGACCGGCACGATCGGCCTTTACCGCGAGAAATTCATCAACGGCATGATCCGCAACGGCTATGAGCAGGATTTTGCCGAGCGTTGCTTCAAGCAGATCGAAGGCTTTGCCGATTACGGATTTCCGGAGAGCCATGCGGCGGCCTTTGCGCAGCTCGCCTATGTTTCGGCCTGGCTCAAATTTCACTACCCGGATGCCTTTTGCGCGGCGATCCTCAATTCGCAGCCGATGGGCTTCTACGCACCGGCGCAGCTTGTGCGCGATGCGCGCGACCATGGCGTCGAGGTGCATCCCGTCGATGTGAACCATAGCGAGTGGGATTGCACGCTGGAGGAAGCGGGGCAGGGCAGATACGCCGTGCGGCTTGGTTTCCGTCAGGTGAAGGGTCTTTCTGAAGCAGTGACGGATGCCATTGAAAGCGGGCGCGGCGCAGGCTTCGATTCCGTTCGGCATTTCTGGCTGAAGACGGGGCTTACGCCGAAGCTCATCGAGAAGATTGCCGATGCGGATGCGTTCCGCTCCATCGGGCTCGACAGGCGCGAGGCGCTCTGGGCGGTGCGCGGGCTTGGCGGTTATGCGCAAGGCGAAGGCGGAAAGGCACCTGCTGTGCTGCCGCTTTTCGCGGCTCATGAGGAGAGCGGTTTCCAGCATGAAGAGGAAATGCAGCTTCCTGCCATGCCGCCCGGCGAACATGTGGTACTCGACTATGCGACGCTGCGCCTCTCGCTCAAGGCGCATCCCATATCGTTTCTGCGCAGGCGCTTCGCGGCACAGGGCATCATTTCAAATGCCGCTCTGAAGGAGATCGAGCCCGGGCGGCGCGTCACGCTGGCGGGGCTCGTGCTTGTGCGGCAGCGGCCGGGCACGGCGAGCGGCGTCATCTTCGCGACGCTTGAAGACGAGACGGGCGCCGCCAATATCATCGTCTGGCCGAAACTTTACGAGAGGCGTCGGCGCGTCGTTCTTACCTCAAGCCTGCTTTTCGTGCGCGGGCGGGTGCAGAAGGAAGGCATCGTCATTCATGTCGTTGCCGACGATCTGGAAGACTGGACGCAGGAGCTTTCCCTGCTGTCTTCCGGTGTGGAGCTTGGCGATACCGCGCTCTACCCGACAGACGAAGTGCGCCGCCCGACGCAGGACAGCCGCGAAGTGCATGAGGCCCGGCAGGAAGAGCGCCGCATGAGGGCAGCGCGCTTCGTGCCGAAGAGCCGCGATTTTCACTGAGGCAGTTTGCGCAATGCGTGAAACTGCAATGCGCTGCCGCCGATTTCCGTCAACACGAAAAGCCAGAGAACGGGTGTTGCGCCCAACACAATCGCGTAGACTATCAGGGCCGCGACAACGAGCCTTGCAACGGCATCCATGCGGGCGAGTTCGGCAGACGGTGCGCGCAGCCGCGCAAGTGCCCAGACGACGCCGAGTACGCCCATGATGTGGACGAACATCATGCCGAAAGGGCCAGCTTCGAAATAGAGCGCAGGCGTGCCGAAACCTGCGAGGCCATCGAGCAGGTAGATCCCGACGATCAGCAAATCCGCGATGAAAGGCAGCGCAAAAGGCAGCGTCACCGCCAGATCGAGACCGGCAACCCCTTTGAATATACGTTCAGCCATCCCCATTTCCTCCATGCGACATTCGGTCTTCAATATTCGCCGCGAGACAATCTTCGCACTGTCCTCTTTTACTGTAGACTGCCCCATAGAGGCCGCATGAACCACCCCCCCGGAGGCGTTTTGAGCAAGCGTATCATTTGGACAGGCGGGGCCGGCGCCGCCTTTCTCCTCTTTCTCATTCTTGCCTATGCCCTGTTTCTCCGTGCGCCCAGCGTCGGCATGGCGGTGCCGGAGCGCGGCATGGCCGTCGAAGCGGTCTATGCGACGGGCACGGTGGAGCCTGTCCGCTATGCGCGGGTCGGGTCGAAGATTGCGGGCCGCGTCACCGATGTTCTGAAGCATGAGGGCGACAAGGTCGAGGCAGGGGACATTCTCCTCGTGATCGACGTCACCGAAAGCTATTCGCAGCTTCAGGAAGCGCAGGCGCGGCTGCAGCTTGCGGATTCAGAACTCGACCGCGCGCAGCGGCTTCGCCGCTCCGGCAATGTGAGTGAGGCGGCGCTCGATCAGGCGCGCAGCGCGCAGGCGGCGGCAAGCGCGGCGCTTCGCGGGGCGAAGGCCCGGCTCGACGATCATTTCATCACCGCGCCCGTGGCGGGCGAGGTGCTGCGGTCGGAATACAAGATCAAGGTTGGCGACATGGTTCAGCCGGGCCAGATCCTCTACATGGTCGGCGATCCCGGTGAACTGAATATCGATGCGGAAGTCGATGAAGAGGACATCGTGAAAGTCAGGCCGGGTCAGGAAGCGCTGATCCGCGCGGACGCCTTTCCGGGACGGGTGCTGGAGGGGAATGTCGTCCGCATGACGCCGTTCGGCGATCCGGTGGGACGCACCTATCGCATCCATATCGAGTTGCCCCGCAACACGCCGCTCATCTCCGGCATGACGACGGAAATCAATATCGTGGTTCGGCAGGAGGCGAATGCGCTTCTCGTTCCCTTGTCCGCCATTTCGGGAAATGCGGTCTGGACGGTGCGCGAGGGGCGGGCAGAGCGCCTGCCCGTGACGCTGGGCGCGGTCGGCTCGAACAGGGTTGAAGTATTGTCCGGTCTCGAAGACGACACACATTTCATTGTGCAGCCGCCGGCCGGACTCAAGGACGGCGACCGCTTGCGCGCGCATAGCGAAGGCTAGGCCGATGTTCTGGCGAGTCAGCATCGGCATTGCGGCGGCACAGCTTGCCCATCGGCGCCGCCAGACGATCGTCTCGACGCTTGGCGTGGCGCTTGGCGTCGGTTTCTTCGTGGCTACGTCTGCGCTGATGTCGGGTTCGGAAAAGGACATGGTGCAGCGGCTGGTCGACAATGCACCGCACATCACAGTGAAAGACGAATTCCGCACCGCGGCGCCGCAGCCGGTTTTCATGGCCTATCCCGAAGGCGCCGTCTCCCTGACCAGCACCAAGCCGCGCGAATATCTGCGCGGTATCAAGAATCATGGCGCCAAGATCGAGGAACTGTCGCGGCAGACCGGCGTCATCGCCGAAGCGGCGCTGACCGGCACGGCGATCGTGCGCTATGCGGCGAAGGATGTGAGCGCCGGCATTGCAGGCATCGACCCCGAGAAGGAACGGTTTCTCACCACCATTGAAGAGGACATGCAGCAGGGCAGCCTGATGCGCCTCAAGACGGCATCGCAGGGCATCGTGATCGGGCAGGGCATGGCGCTCCGGCTCGGCCTCGGCATGGACGATCTTGCGACCGTCGTTTCGCCGGAAGGCATTGTCCGCCGCATGAAGGTTGTCGGCATCTTCCGCACCGGCAATCTTCTGCTCGACGAGGGGCAGGTCTATATGCTGCTCAAGGATGCGCAGGTGCTGCTCAACAAGCCGTTTGTCGCCAACCGTATCCGCATCAAGATTGCCGATCCCGACATGGCAGAAGAAGTGGCCGCCGATCTCGAAAGCCGCTGGGGATACCGCACCGAAAGCTGGCAGGAAGTGAACCGCGACTTCCTCGGCCTTTTCGTCGTCCGCAACATCATCACCTATTCGATCGTCGGCGCCATCATGGCGGTGGCGGCTTTCGGCATCTTCAACATCATCTCGACCGTGGTGATGGAAAAGCGGCGCGACATTGCGATCCTGATGTCGATGGGATTCCGCGCGGCGGATATTCAATGGGTGTTTCTCGTGCAGGGCGTTTTTGTCGGCATCATCGGCATGGTGCTGGGCTGGCTGCTCGGGCTCTTCCTGCTGCAAATGCTGGGCACGGTCGAGATCACTGTGCCGGGGCTGATGGATACGCAGAAACTGCCATTGGAAAAGGGCATATTCCAGTTCGGCGTGGGCGGTCTTTTTGCGCTTGTCTCCGCCATCGCTGCGGCATGGATACCGGCGCGCAAGGCGTCGCAGGTGCGGCCGGTCGACATCATCCGGGGGGCGACATGAGCGCCGCGCCGATCGTCGAACCCATCGTCGAACCCATCGTCGAACCCATCGTCGAACTCAGGGGCGTCACGCGCATCCTGCAGGATGCGGTTCCCGTCACGCTTGTGCGGGACATCGACCTTTCGATCCATCGCGGCGAATTCGTCAGCGTGACAGGGCCTTCGGGTTCCGGCAAATCGTCGCTGCTTTATCTGCTTGGGCTTCTCGACCTGCCGACCACAGGCCATGTGCTGATCGATGGGGAGGATACGGCCGGATTCACGTCCGACCGTCTGGCCGAAATCAGGCTTGCGAAACTCGGCTTCGTCTTCCAGTTCCATTTCCTGCTGCCGGAATTCACCGTGCTGCAGAATGTGACGCTGCCGATGCTCCGGCTCGGCCGGCTCGGTGAGAAACAGATTCATGAGCGTGGCATGGCGCTGCTTGCCGATTTCGAGATTGCCGATCAGGCGGCGAAGCGGCCCGACCAGCTTTCGGGCGGGCAGCGCCAGCGTGTCGCCGTGGCGCGGGCGCTTGCGAACGATCCGCCGCTTATTCTCGCCGATGAGCCGACCGGCAATCTCGACATGCGCAACAGCGAGATCGTGCAGGGCATTTTCGCCGATCTCGCGGCGAAGCAGGGGCGCACCGTCATTGCGGTGACGCATGACAAGGATTTCGCGGATTCAGCGCCGCGCAATGTCCATCTGGTCGATGGGCGGATCGACAGCGACGTCAAACGCTAGCGGCTCAACTCCCGCATGGCGTGGTCGAGGCCTTCCAGCGTCAGCGGGAACATGCGCTCGCCCATGATCTGCTTGATGATCTGGAGAGAGGGCGTGTATTCCCAGTGGCGCTCGGGGATCGGGTTGATCCAGACGCAGCTTTCATAGATCTGGTTGACGCGCTCGAGCCAGATGCCGCCCGGCTCCTCGTTCCAGTGTTCCACCGAACCGCCGGCATAGGTGATTTCGTAAGGCGACATGGTGGCGTCACCGACAAAGATCACCTTGTAGTCGGACGGATACTTGTGGAGCACGTCCCAGGTGTTGAGCTTTTCCGAGTGGCGGCGGCGATTGTCCTTCCAGACGCCTTCATAAAGGCAGTTGTGGAAGTAGAAATATTCGAGGTTCTTGAACTCGGTGCGCGCGGCAGAGAACAACTCCTCGCAAAGCTTGATGTGGCTGTCCATCGAGCCGCCGATATCGAAGAAGATCAGCACGTTGATCTTGTTGCGGCGCTCGGGGACCATCTTGATATCGAGATAGCCTTGATGTGCGGTCGCCTTGATCGTGCCGTCGAGATCGAGTTCGTTCGGCGCGCCTTCGCGGGCGAAGCGGCGCAGGCGGCGCAGCGCCACCTTGATGTTGCGGGTGCCGAGTTCGACCTGATCGTCGAGATTTTTATATTCGCGCTTGTCCCAGACCTTCACGGCCTTGCCGTGGCGGCCTTCCTTCTGGCCGATGCGCACGCCTTCGGGATTGTAGCCATTGGCGCCGAAGGGGGAGGTGCCGCCCGTGCCGATCCACTTGTTGCCGCCTTCGTGGCGTTCCTTCTGTTCCTCGAGGCGCTTCTGCAGCTCCTCCATGATCTTTTCCCAGCCGCCCAGCGCCTCGATCTGCGCCTTTTCCTCTTCGGTGAGAAACTTCTCGGTCAGCGCGCGCAGCCAGTCCTCGGGGATGTTGGCGATCTCGCCATCGCCCATGAGTTCGAGGCCCTTGAAGACATGGCCGAACACGATGTCGAACTTGTCGAGGTTGCGCTCGTCCTTCACCAGCGAGGCGCGGGCGAGGTAGTAGAAGTCCTCGACCTTGCGGTCGATCACGTCGCGGTCCATCGCCTCGAGGAGCGTCAGATACTCGCGGAGCGAGACCGGCACATTGGCCTTTTTGAGTTCATGGAAGAAATGGACAAACATGGGCGTTTCCAGAATCCTGAATTGCGTTTGGGCGCAGTCTAGGGCCTATAGGGGCCGGTTTGAAGGGGCAGAGGTGTTCATTTATGCGTGGCCTGATTCCGGTAATTTTCGTTCTGATACTTGGGTTTAGCGGGGCCGCCCAGGCGCAGGAGGACAATCCCTGGCTGGAGCCCGGCCGGGCCGCGACGGAAATCGAGGCCTGCCTTGCGGTGGCGCCCGAGGAGGACGGCAACAGGGCGCGCGACTGCGGCGACAGATATTTCACGCAATGCGCGGAGGCCGGGAACTGGACGACGCTTGCCATGAACTTCTGCCAGTACGAGGTGATCGGCTACTGGGACGAGGTTGTGAAGGCGCGGGAAATGGAAATCGTCTCGATGGAAGACCAGCGGCTGACCGACTGGGTCGAGGCGAGCGCCATTGCCTATGAGGAGCATCGGGAGCTTACCTGTTCGCGTTTCCAGATTCCGATGGGCACGATGTATGGACCGATGCTTGCGGCCTGCTATGCGCAGATGGCGCTGGAGCGGGCCTCGGTTCTCGAAGACTTCACCGGCGAGGAACCGCTGATCGTGCCGGAAGTGGAAGAATAGGCGCACAGCAAGGCTCCCTGCAAAATGCGGGTTCTGAAAAAGTGGAGGGGCGCGGAGCATATCCGGCTTGTCTCTACTTTATTTGGGGAAGCGTCCGAATACGCTCCGCGCGGCGTTCGCGTTGCCCGGAAGGCGCTACACTTCCGCTGGCGCTTTCGCCGCCCGCCTTTCTGCAATGGATGCTCCGGAGCACCCCTCCCGAAGGCGGTCCCACCAAGATGGGGGCGGAATCGGGGGAGGGGATAAGTTTTTTTGCTGCTGATTGCAGAGGAAAGAAAAAGCCCGCGCCATGGGGCGCGGGCTTTCCTGATTTGGAGAGTCTTTCCTGACGCTGCGTTCCGCGGCTTCTGGATTGCCGGGTCACGGCGCTTCGCGCCGGCCCTGCAATGACGGCTTTGGTTCAGTTCCGTTCGCGGCGGGCGAGGAAGGCGAGGCGCTCGAAGAGGTGGACGTCCTGCTCGTTCTTCAGGAGCGCGCCGTGGAGCGGCGGGATGAGCTTGGTGGGGTCCTTCTCGCGCAGCGTCTCGGGCGAGATGTCTTCCGAGAGGAGAAGCTTCAGCCAGTCGAGGAGTTCCGACGTGGACGGCTTCTTCTTCAGGCCCGGCACTTCGCGGATCTCATAGAAGATGTTGAGTGCTTCCTGCACGAGCTTGCCCTTGAGGCCGGGGAAGTGGACATCGATGATGGCGCGCATCGTGTCTTCGTCCGGGAACTTGATGTAGTGGAAGAAGCAGCGGCGCAGGAAGGCGTCCGGCAGTTCCTTCTCGTTGTTCGAGGTGATGATGACGATGGGGCGCTGGGCGGCCTTGATCGTCTCATTCGTCTCGTAGACGTAGAATTCCATGCGGTCGAGTTCCTGCAGCAGGTCGTTCGGGAACTCGATATCGGCCTTGTCGATCTCGTCGATCAGCAGGATCGGGCGGTTCGGACGCTCGAAGGCTTCCCAGAGCTTGCCCTTGGCGATGTAGTTGCGGATGTCGTTGACGCGCTCGTCGCCTAGCTGGCTGTCGCGCAGGCGCGAGACGGCGTCATATTCATAAAGGCCCTGATGTGCCTTGGTGGTCGACTTGATGTGCCAGGTGATGAGCTCGGCATCGAGCGCCTTGGCGACTTCCTCGGCGAGCACGGTCTTGCCGGTGCCGGGCTCACCCTTCACGAGAAGGGGGCGCTGCAGCGTGATGGCCGCATTGACGGCGACGCGCAGGTCATCCGTGGCGACGTAATTCTTTGTTCCCTCGAACTTCATTGATCTGGCTTTCCTCTGGGCGCCAAGGCGGCGTTACCGAATTGCTGAACGCGAAGGAACCTAAAGGCTGGCCTGACCGGGTTCAAGGAAAAGGCCTGTTCGCAGGCGGGCGGCCTGACTGCTGGAATTGAGCGGGCAAGGGGACCGCCCGAGGCGGCCGCGACGGCAATTTTTGCCGGGAGGGCCTGATATGGGCGGCAGGGGCTACCGCCCAGACATGGTTAACAAATGGTAACATATTGATTTAATTAGATAAAATCATTGGCCCGCTCCTTGCTCCCAATGGACCAGCACTTGTCCCGCCACCCAAGGACGGGACGGACCGTATGGAGAGAGCCCATGAGCTTTTTTGGATCGATGACCACGGCCCTGACAGGCATCCGCGCCCAGTCGAGCGCGCTCGGTCACATCTCGGACAATATTGCCAATTCGCAGACGGTTGGCTTCAAGCGAACGGATACGAGGTTCCAGGACATCGTGACCGCCTCGACGAGCCGGAACCATCTGCCGGGGGCGGTGCTTGCAGCGCCGTCCTTCACCAATGGCGTGCAGGGCTCGATCGACGCATCGGAAGTTCCGACGCATATGGCGATCAATGGCGAGGGCTTCTTCGTCGTGTCGGCGCGCGTTGCCACCATCGACGGCAATCCCGTGTTCGACGGCGTGAACTACTACACGCGCCGCGGCGACTTCTCGATGGACAAGTATGGCTATCTCGTGAATGGCGCGGGCTACACGCTGCAGGGCCTGACGATCGATCCGACCACGGGCAATCCGATCGGCGACGTGCCGGGCCGCATCCAGATCAACCGCGACTTCCTGGCCGCGCGCACGACGAGCAACATCGATTACAAGGCGAACCTGCCGGCCTGGCCGAAGACGGCGAATGCCGATGCGGGCATCCCGAACAGCGAATTGCTGACGGTCAACCGTTTCACGCCGGCACTGGCCGACCTTTCGGTCATCTCCGCCGACAATGAAGACATCTTCCTCAACAACTCGCTCTCGGGCGGCGCCGTGACGGGCTATGACTCGCTCGGCGCGCCGGCGAACGTGCAGTTCCGCTGGGCCAAGATCGACAATGGCGCAGGCGGCGGCGACACCTGGCAGCTCTTCTACAAGACCAACGATGCCGCGACCGGCGCCCAGGACAAGTGGGTAAATGTCGGTCAGAGCTATGCCTTCGATGCGCAGGGCCGCCTCGATCCGCCGGTCGACTCGACCACGATCACCGGCCTGACGGTGAACGGCATCTCGCTCGGCAATGTCGTGCTCAATCACGGCGCGTCAAACATCACGCAGTTCCAGGACGACAATGGCACGGTGAAGACCACAGCACTCGACCAGAACGGCTATCCTTCGGGCGAGCTGGTGAGCATCGCCGTTTCGGAAAATGGCCGCATCACCGGCACCTATTCGAACGGCAAGACGGTCGATCTCGCGGAAGTGACGCTGGCGCGCTTCAACGCGCCGGACAAGCTGAAGCGGCTGGACGGCACGGCCTTTGCCGCAACGCAGGATTCCGGCGAAGCGATGCTTGGCGGCGGTGGCGACATCATCGCCTCGGCGCGCGAAGCCTCGAACGTCGATATCGCGGACGAATTCTCGAAGCTGATCGTGACGCAGCAGGCCTATACGGCCGGCACGCGCATCGTGACGGCGAGCGACGAGCTTATCCGTGAAACGCTCAACATGAAGCGCTGATGATTTTCGCGCCGGGCGCTCCTCGCGGGCATCCGGCGCGGACCCCAAGCCGGTAGCATTTCCAGCGGTCAGGTTTACCCATGTCTCTCACTTCCGCACTCGGCGCCGCAATGAGCGGGTTGAATGTCTCCCAGTCCGGGATCGACATTACCGCGCGCAATATCGCCAATGTGGGCACGCCGGGCTATACGCGCAAAGTACAGAGCCAGGTCAATGCGCTGGCGGGCGGCGAGGGCATCGGTGTGCGCCGCGAGGCGGCGCAGCGCCAGATCGACGAATTCCTGCAGCAGCAGCTTCGCACGGCGTCTGCGGGAACTGCCGGGCTCAACATCAAGTCGAGCATGCTGTCGCGGATCGATACCATGTTCGGAACGCCGAATTCCAACTCTTCCATTGCTGGGGCGATCAGCGCGCTGGCGACGATGCTGCAGGAGCTGGCGAACAACCCGGAATCGGATTCGGCGCGGCAGTCGCTGCTCAACGAGGCGGGCAATCTCGCCGCCAAGATGAACCGCATGTCGGACACGATCCAGGACATGCGGCTTGAGGCGGAGCGCAATATTGCGGCCGGCGTCGAACAGGCGAATGCGCTGCTGAAGACCATTGCGCAGGTGAACAACCAGATTTCGCAGCGCCAGGCGGGCAGCCTGTCCGTCGGCGACCTGCAGGACAAGCGCGACATGGCGATCGACGAGCTGTCGCGGCTCATGGACGTCAAGGTCGTCAATCGCGACGATGGTACGGTGACGATCTTCACCTCGGGCGGACAGTTGCTGCTCGACCGGACGCCGGTCGAACTCACCTTCGACGAGCGGACGCAGATCGACGCGACCTCGACCTATGAAAATGGCGGTATGGGTACGATCCGGCTCGTTTCCGGCTCGAACAGTATCGACCTGATCGCGGCAGGAGCGATCCGCTCCGGCGCGCTCGCGGGCTATGTCGAAATGCGCGACAAGGTGCTGCCTCAGGCGCAGGCGCAGCTTGACGAACTGGCCGCGCAACTTGCACTCAGCCTTTCGGAAGAAACGGTGGCGAGCGCTGCCGCCGTAGACGGCGCGGCGGAAGGCTTCGAGATCGATACGGCCTCGATGCTTTCCGGCAACACGATCAGCCTGACATACAGTGTGGGCGGGGTGCGGCAGAACGTGACGATCGTGCGGGTGGACGACCCGTCCGTTCTGCCGTTGTCCAACAATGTCACCGCCAATCCGAACGATGTCGTGGCCGGCATCAATTTCAATCAGCCGATGGCGGGTATCGTCGCCGATCTCCAGGCGGCGCTGCCGGCGGAAGTCGTGGTGTCGAACCCTTCGGGCTCTGTGCTGCGTTTCCTCGATGACGGAGCCGCCGATACGAGCGATATCGAGGCGCTGAGCGCGACGGTGACGCCGGCAGGGCTTGCCGACGGCTCGACGGGGCTTGCGCTTTTCGTCGACGGGCTGAACGGCAAGATTTTCTCGAACAGCCTCGACGTGCCGCCGCAGAAGGCGGGGTTTGCCTCGCGCATCCAGATCAATCCGGCGCTTCTCGCCGACGATACGCTGCTTGTGTCCTATGATGCGGGTGTGCCGCTGGGCGACTCGACGCGGCCGCTCGACCTGCTCGCGCGGCTTACCTCGAACACGCGGACCTATATGCCCTCGACGGGCATTGGCGGACCGGCGACGCCCTTCAATGGATCGATCGACGAATTCGCGCGGCGCCTCGTTTCGTTCCAGTCGGCGCAGGCGGCGAATGCCGAGCGCGACGCCTCGGCGCAGCAGGTGGTCTCGTCCTCGCTGCAGGACCGGTTCGACGCGCAGACCGGCGTCAATATCGACGATGAAATGTCCAACCTCCTGTTGCTGCAGAACGCCTATTCGGCCAATGCGCGGGTCATTTCGACCATTCAGGACCTCTTCAATGTGCTGATGAGTATCGGCAGGTAACAGTCATGCAGATTTCCACGCTCTCCCAGTCTCTTGCGATGCGCCAGTCGATCAACGACATGCGCGCCCAGTTCGACGATCTGCAGCGGCAGCTTTCGACCGGCCTCAAGACGAATTCCTATGCCAAGCTCGGGACGGACCGGAACGCGGTCCTGTCGGTGGCGCATCAGCTTTCGCAGCTTTCGACCTATACGAGCACGATCACCAAGACCGGCATGCGCATCGAAGTCATGGCCGATGCGCTGACGCGGATGAACTCGATCGCGTCGGAGACAAAGACGACGCTGGCGAGCTCGGGCTTCGAGCTTGTCAACGGGAAGCAAACGAGCGCCCAGATCCAGGCGGCGATGCAGTTCGACGAAATGGTCAATCTGCTCAATCTCAATGTCGAGGACCGCTATCTCTTTGGCGGGCGCGATACGCAGACGCGGCCGGTCGCGCTGCCTTCGGCCATTCTCAATGGCGCCGATGGCAAGGCGGGTCTCAAGCAGTTCATCGCGGAGCGCGCGCTGGCCGACCTCGGCGCGGACGGCCTTGGCCGTCTGACGCTCGGCACGGCGGGCGCGACGGTGACGCTCGGCGAGGATGCCGCGCCCAGCGTGTTCGGTTTCAAGCTCGCCAATGTCAATTCGACGCTGAGCAATGCCACGGTGACGGGCCCTGCAGGGGCCCCGCCCGCGCTCGATGTCGAGTTCACAGGCCTGCCGCAGATGGACGAGAAGATCGAGATCGGGCTTGCGATGCCGGACGGCACGACGACGCTCGTCACGCTCAAGGCCAGCACGAACAACCCGGCGGGCAAGGGCGAGTTCACGATCGGCGCCGATGCCAACCAGACGGCGGCGAATTTCCAGGCGGCGCTCGACCAGGCGATCGGCCTCGAGGCGCGCACGACGCTGAAGGCCGCATCGGCGGTGGCTGCGTCCAACGACTTCTTCGATTATGTAGCGGGCGGTGCGCCGCAGCGCGTCGACGGGCCGCCCTTCGAGACGGCCACCGGGCTTCGCGACGCGACGGATGCCGATACGGTGTTCTGGTATCGCGGCGATCTTTCCGGCACGGCTGGCAACAACTTCGTCGCGCAGATCGACGATGGCCGTCAGCTCGCCTATGGCGCGCGCACGGATCAGGATGCGATCCGCAACATGGTGAAAATGTCGGCGATGCTTTCGGCTGTGGAATATACCGATGCCGAGGACAAGGAAGAACTTGCTTCCTACAAGGCGCTGTCGAACCGCGTGACCCAGACGCTCAACTTCAAGGGCGTGCAGTCGCTGGAAAGCATCGTGACGGGGCTCGGGCTCGCCGCCTCGACGCTGAAGCAGACGCAGGACCGGCACGATCTCGTCATGGCATCGGCCAATGAATTGCTGGGCGACATTCAGAATGCGGACCCTTACGAGGTTGGCGTGAAGCTCACGACGCTTCAGACCCAGCTCCAGGCGAGCTATCAGGTCACCGCCATGCTTTCGAGGCTGTCGCTGGTGAATTTCATCTAGTCCGGCAGGACCGGCAAAGGAAAAGGGCCCGTTCCGGCGGGCCCTTTTTGCTTTCCGGTGTATGCAGAAGCCGCGATCAGCGGCCGTAAAGGCCGGCGGCGATCTCGCGATTGATCATGATGAGCGTATCGAGGAGCTGCGGCTGCGGCTCGGTGGCGGACTCGATTTCGCTGGTGCGCTTGAAGATGAAGATCGCGAGGTTGGCGATGTTCTGCTTGATCTCGCGGGGAAGGGGATGCTCGACTTCGGCGGCAGATGCGGCAAAAACCGTCCAGATGCGGCGGTTATAGACGAGAGCATCGTAGAGAGCGGTGTTGTTCTCATGGGTCCAGTTGTCGCGAATCCGCTGCAGCTGGCCGGCGGCGCGGGTCAGGATCGAGGCTTCGAACTCCCGCGGATCCTTCGGCGCGATGCGCGATGCGCTGGCATAGGCCTCATGAGCTTTTGACATTCTCCAACAGCCCCCGTTCGTACTCGATCAACTTTCGAGCTTCCTTGAGAGCTTTATACATTTCGCCGGTTAAGATTTTACTGTTGATGGCGTCGATGAAGGGGTGCGTGGACGGGGCAGCCTCCAGCACTTCCTTAACGATCTGGAAATAAAGCTCGTGATGGGGCCTCGGGTCGACCGAGAGATACATCATCTGCACGAGCAGGTAGACGCGCTTGCAGGGCGTGTCCGCGTCGGAGGTGCGCAGAATGTCTTTTTCGCGGAGGATCGGCGTATCGCCCTCGATGAAAAGACGCGTGCGCTGATCATCATTGGTGATGACGCTGTCGCCCAGAATGAAGCGTTCGCCGGGCTTGAGTTCGACTTTTAGAGCCATGAGGCACCGTCCAGTAGAGAATCCTGATTTGCGAGCATCCTAGCCTGAATCGACGCAAAGGGGCAGAGCGGGTGACGAGGTTCCACAAAAGCGGACGGCGGGAACCGGGGTTCCCGCCGTCTTCATTTCGTACCGGTAGCGCCGGAGCGCTTGCCGGATTAGCGGATCAGCTGGAGAACCGCCTGCTCCGCCTGGTTCGCCAGAGACAGCGAGGTCTGGGCGAGGGACTGACGGGTCTGGAGGGCGAGCAGGTTCGCCGCTTCCACGTTCGTGTCGGCCAGTGTCAGGGCGCCCGCACCACCTTCAAGAACGTTGATCATGTTCTTGGTGAAGTCCTGGCGGTTCTGCACGACCGAGAGGTTCGCACCGAAGGTCGAAGCCTGCGTACGCAGCGTCTTCGTGGCGCCATCGAGCAGCGCGATGTCGGCGTCGATGTCGGCGAAGGTCGTCTCGGCCACACCGAGGCCGGCCGAGTTGAACGTCACGCCTTCGATGTTCAGGTTCGACGTGCCGTCTTCGTTGAACTTCACGAGCAGGCTGTCGCCGTTCAGCAGGTTGATGCCGTTGAAGCTGGCATCGGTGGCGAGCTGGTCGATCTGCGTGCGAAGGTTGTTGTAGTCCTTCGCAAAGGTCGCACGAGCTTCCGCGAGCGTTTCGCCGTTCTGGCCCTGCGTGCCCGAAGTGGCGATACCGAAGCCGGCCGCACCGGTGGCAGCAGCAGCGCCGCCGATCGTGATGTCTTCACCCGAGGCAACCGAGAAGGAGAGCGAGCCGCCATCGCGCGAGACAGTCAGGCCGGCAAGCGTACCACCGGCGGAGACGAGACCCGCGAGCTGCGTTTCGATCGCGGCAGCCGAAGAAGCGGCCGACGCGTAGGTCGCCGTCGCGAAGACGACGCTGACAGCAGCGGCGGTGCCGATCTGGAAGGTGACCGTGCGGGCACCGGCAGTGCCGGCGATCGCGGCGGCTTCGGCCGTCTTGTTGAGCGTGGTCTCCGTGGCTTTCGCCTGGAGCGCCTGGTTGGCGACCGAGCGGGCCTGGTTGACGAGCTTCTGGATCGACTTGATGCCTTCGTCGGCGGCCTTCAGCGTCTGCACGCCAAGGCTCATCGAGTCCTGAAGGGCGCCGAGATCGGTGGCGCGGGCGTTCAGGCCGGCGGCGGTGAAATAGGACTGCGGATTGTCGAGCGCGCTCGAGACCTTCAGGCCGGTCGCGAGGCGGTTCTGCGTCTGCGCCATGAGCTGAGCGGTGCCCTGGAGCGTCTGCAGGTTAGCGCGCACGGCGCTGTTGATGACGATATCACCCATTTGAAGTGTCCTTTCCTAGGAACAATTTAGTCCGGCTCTTCCTGAGCCATGGGTGGAGCATGCGCGTCACTCGTTAAAGCGGCGTAAATTGGCGGTATTTTTAGCGAGAATTTTCGCGGAAATTTTCCGTGCACGGTTAAACAAAAAGGGCGGATCCTGCGATCCGCCCTTGCGTTTGCCTTGAAGAATATCCTTAACCGAAGAGACGCAGCACGCCCTGTTCGGCCTGGTTCGCGAGCGAGAGCGCGGTCGTGCCGAGCTGCTGACGGGTCTGAAGGGCGAGCATTTTCGCGCCTTCTTCGTTCGTGTCGGCCACGGTGAGCTGTGCCGCGCCGCCCTGAAGCGTGTTGACCAGCGAGGAGGTGAAATCCTGACGGATCTGGACCACACCGAGATTGGCGCCGAAGGTCGAGGCCTGCTGGCGAAGCACATTGGTTGCCGCGTTCAGCGTGTCGATGAAGGTGCGGATGTCGGAGTCGGCCTGGAAGCCGTGGTCGCCGGACTGATTGGCAACCGTACCGATGTTCAGAATGCCTTCCGGCGTCAGGTTCACGCCTGCAATGTCGAGCTGAGAGGTCTGCTCGGCGTTAAAGAAGACGCTCAGCAGGTCGCCCTTCAGCAGGTTCACGCCCTTGTAGCTGGCATCGCGGGCGAGCTGTTCGATCTGATCGCGCAGATTGTTGAAGTCACGCTCGAACTTGTCGCGGTTCACGCCTTCCGTGGAAGAGGTGCGGCTGCCGAGAAGGGCGGCCAGGCTGACGGGGGTGCCGGAGTTGTCCGCGGTGACCGCGAGATCGCGACCGCTCGATGCAGAAAACTCGAGGCTACCTTCGTTGGTGAGCGTTGCCGTCAGCGGTTCGGCGCCGACGAAAGTCGTGTTGGCCCAGTCGATCAGGTTCTGCACGGTCGCAACCTGGCCGGAGGCGGCGCCGATCGTGACGGAGTGCGACACTTCACCGACTGTGACGGTGATGGAATGTCCGGTTGCCAGCGCGCCAAGGCTGGCCAGCGTGACGCCGCCCGTGAGGGGGCCGCCTGTCTGATTGCCGGTGATGACAGTCGCCTTGATCTTGGTTTCAAGGGCCTGGTTCGCGACGGCCTTCATGCTCTCGACAAGCTTGACGATCGACTTGATGCCCTGATCGGCTGCTTCGAGCGTCTTGACCGCCTGGCCCATCGCGTCGAGCAGGCTGTTCAGGTCGGATGCCCGGTTGTTCAGGCCCTGAGCCGTGAAGAAGGATGTCGGGCTGTCGATCGCGCTGCGGACCTTCAGGCCGGTTGCGAGGCGAAGCTGCGTCTGGTCGAGCATCTTCGCTGTGTTCTGCATGCTGAGCAGATTTGACCGGATAGCACCGGAAAGGACCACATCAGCCATTGTCTTTACCCTCCAGGGTTCTAGCCTGCCGTTTCAACACGGCACGAGCACTACACTCGGTGTTAATCATTAATTCGACGTAAACGGGGGAATCCAAATATCGATCTGGACCGGATCCGTTGACTTGCCGAACCGGGTGCCTGAGGGGCCTTTGCCTTACTCCGCATCCGTCGATTGCATCTGGCATACCAGTCGCAAACGGCGGGCCAGTTTCGAAAATCAATGAAATCAATGGGTTAGGATGTTCCGGCGGTTGGGGAGGTCGGCAAGTTCCCCCTTTTCGGGAAAGTTTTGCCGGGCCGGAAGAGGCAAGTTGTGCCTGCGGATGCCAGAGCGGGCGCCGCCTTAGCCGCGAAGGAAGCGGTCCATATCAGCGATGATCGCGGCCGCCATTTTAGGCTTGTCGGTCGAGCGGCCGATATCGTAGCAGCGCAGGCTCGGGAACCACGGCATATGGTCCGTGCCGAGTTTCGTCCAGATCCGGGCGGCGCCGTAGTGGAAGGTGGGCACGCCGAGGGCGCCGGCGAGGGCGACCGGAAAGCTGGGCGGTCCGACCGTGACATCAAGGCAGGCGGTGAGGGCGGCGGCGCCCTCGAGATCGTTGAAGAGGTCGAGGCCGGGCATGCGATGCAGCGTCAGGCCATGTTCAAGCAGCAGTGCTTCGGCTTCCTGCTCCACATTCGTATATTGAAGATTGACGACCTTGATGCCTTCGAGCTTGAACAGCGCGGCCCAGTCGGCGAGCTGCGTGTAGTAGATGGAGCGAAGGTCGTCCACTTTCCCCGAAGTCCAGGAAATGCCGACCTTGGGGCCGGGGCCGATGCTTGCCAGCCATTCGCGGCATTCGGCCATGCGCGCGGCATCGGGCACGAGCGGGGTGACGGCGGGCGGGAAATCGGCGACGCGCCGGCGAAGCTGCGCCGCAACGAGGCCTGCGGGCGCCGTGTAGTCGAAATCGACTTCGCCGTAATTGTCGAGGCCGGTCGAACGCCATGCTTCAGGGCGGACGGTCGCGGACGGCCAGGTGCGCTGATAGAGCGGCACGAGGCGGCGGTCCGTCTCGATGATGACGTGACTCGCGCGGGCGACGAGATCCGAGTAGCAGGTGGAAAAATGCAGGTCGTCGCCGAGGCCCTGTTCGCGCCAGACCATGATGGTCTTGCCCGTCAGGTCCTGGCCTTCCCAGATCAGGCCGGGGAAGGGGCGATAGGGCTGGCGCTGGCCGCAGGCAAAGCCGAAGCCATACATGTCCCAGCCTTCCCCGGTATAGCCCGTCGCCAGAAGCGTGCGCGCAAGGTTCCAGCGCGCGGCGTCGCATTCCGGGTCGATGGCGAGCGCGCGCTGCAGGGCTTCGAGCGCATCGTGCTGCCGATCGAGAATTTCATAGAGTGCCGCCAGATTGGTCCAGGTATGGGAAATGCCGGCGTCGATCTCGATTGAACGGTGATAGCAGGCGAGAGCGTCGTCGAACAGTTTGGTGCCGGTCAGCACCTTGCCGAGCATTCCATAGGCGGTAGCCGAGTCCGGCTTCATTTCGATGGCGCGCGAAATGAGGTCGACCGCGCGCTGCTTCTCGCCCAGTTCGTCCACCAAGACGCCGAGATTGATGAGGGCGGCGACATGGCCGGGCTCCACTTCGAGCAAGCGTTCGTAGAGGCTCCGGGCCTGAGTGGAGTGCTTTACATTGGTGCAAAGCACGGCGAGATCGAAAATATAATGGAGATCGTCACCCGCATTGTCTGCAGCATGATTGAGCAGGGCGACGGCTTCGGCCTGACGTTTCGTGGCGATCAGGCATTGGGTAAGGCCGGTGATCGCGCCCAGATGCGCCGGATCCGAAGCGAGCACCTTGCGGTAGCGGGCTGCTGCGTCTTCATGACGGTCGCGCGCCTGCAGGCGCTGGCCCTGAGCGAACCTGCGTTCGGTGTCGGTGCCGCTGCTGGAACGCCGCTTGGTCATGGTGGACATTCGGATACTGCCCCGGTTGGCGCGTAAATGATGGGTCCACATCATTTCGGCCCGGCATGGTTACCACCGGGTTAACAAATCCCGAAATGGAGCCACGAGGTCAGACGCGGGCGTCGAGCGTCAGCGAGCCGCTGCCTGCGGCTGTGGCGGCACGGCGCGGCGCAGCGGCATTTGCGCCATAGCCGAGCGCAGGTGCGGTTTTTTCGCTCATGGCGTTCGCGACCATGCGGATGAGGCCTTCCGAGACCGAACGGGCGGCGGCAAGTGCCTCGCCATTCAGTGCGAGAAGCCGGCCGAGTTCGATCATGCCGGCCTTGAGCCGGGCGACACGTTCGGCCGGCGCCCGGTCGATCAGCTCCTTGCGGGTCTGAACGGACTGGACATCGAGGGCATATTCATTGGCGAGGCGGATTTTCTCCGGCTGCAGCGCTACCACCTGTTCGCGGTCGCGGTTGCGGAGCGCCTCGGTTTCGCGGGCGATGATGGCGCCAAGGTCAACGGTGAGCGCGATCATGCGGTCGACAAGGTCGGCCGGAGCCAGCGCCTCGGCAGGGGTGCGGCGCTTGTCGCTCATCGGGACGCCTCCTGAAGCTTGAGAATCTCGCGGTAGATATCGTCGGCGATGCCGATGCCGCCGGCCTTGGAGACCTCACGGCCATACTGATCGACCAGCAGCGAGCGGAACATGGTTTCGCCGGGTCCGCCGCCGAAGGGGCTTTCCTGCTCCATGCTCTCGAACATCGACTGGAACAGAGTCGAGACGAACTGCGCCTCGAAATCCTGCGCGGCTTCCCAGGCGCGCGGATCGCGCGTGCCATGCGCTGCAGATACCGGTTTGGCTGCGGCGGCGGGCATATAATAAGAGGTGACGGCGGCGAGGGCTTCCATCACATCACCTCGATTTCGGCCTGGAGCGCGCCGGACGCCTTGATCGCCTGCAGAATAGTGATCATGTCGCGCGGGCTGACGCCGAGCGCATTGAGACCGTCGACAAGCTGCGCAAGGCTGATGCTGCCGTCGATAATGCCAAGCTGGCGGCCATTTTCCTCGTCGACCTCGACATTGGTGCGCGGCACGACCACGGTGTCGCCCTGCGTCGAGAAGGGCGAGGGCTGGCTCACCTGCGGCGTTTCGCTGATCGAGATGGTGAGGTTGCCCTGGGCAATCGCGACCTTGCTGATGCGCACGTCCTGACCCATGACGATGACGCCGGAGGATTCGTCGATGACGACCTTGGCGGAAAGATCGGGCTGGACGCGAAGCTGCTCGATATCGGTGAGAAGCCCGACAACGCCGCCGCGCCAGCCGGCCGGCACATTGAGCTGCACGGTGGTCGGGTTATCGGCGATGGCGGTGTTCGCGCCGAGGAATGTGTTGATCGCACCGGCGACACGCCTGGCGGTCGTCAGGTCCGGGTTGCGGAGCGACAGGCGCAATGTACGCAGGTCCGCAAGGCGGAAATCGAGTTCGCGTTCGACAATGGCGCCGTTGGCGATGCGGGCATTGGTGGGCACGCCGCGGGTGACAGAGGCCGCTTCGCCGACGGCGGCAAAACCGCCCGTTGCGAGCGAGCCCTGAGCCACCGCGTAGACTTCGCCATCCGCACCCATCAGCGGCGTGACGAGAAGGACGCCGCCCTGAAGGTTCGAGGCGTCGCCAAGCGCGCTCACGGTCACATCGATCCGCGTGCCCTGCGTGGCGAAGGCCGGCAGGTTTGCCGACACCATGACGGCCGCGACATTGGCGGTTTTCAGCGTGGTGCCGCGTGTGTTGACGCCGAGGCGCTCAAGCATGCCGATCAGGCTCTGCTGGGTGAAGGGGGCATTGCGAAGCGTGTCGCCCGTGCCGTTGAGGCCGACGACGAGGCCGTAGCCCACCAGCATGTTGTCGCGGATGCCTTCGACATCGACGATGTCCTTGATGCGCGAGCTTGCCTCGGCCCTTTCGGCCGTAAGCGGCGCAAGGGCGCAGACGGCAAAAAGCGCCAGCAGCAATGCGGCGGGACGGAAAAGGGAAGGCCAGGATTTCAACCGGGACATGGATCGACCACTCAATCGCTTGCGATACGAGCCATTGTTTGCGAAAGCCGTGCCATGCGGCGGGCGGCAGGGATGGGCTTCAACTTATTGATTTAATTTGATTTTTTAATTCGCGCTCCGGGCGGGGCGCGGTGCCGGGGGAGCAGAAGCTGCCGCCCCCGGCAAATGCTGCCCGGCCCCGGCAACAGGCTTAACGAGCCTTTAAGACCTCAGGTTCATTTTGGAGATGTTGAGGAATTCCAGCCTGGAATCCCACTGGAGACGGCCATGAAGATCGGTGAAAGCAGATCGGCTTCGCAGTCAGGACCCGCGCGCGGCACACCGGCGCGGGGCGGCGGTGGCAGCTTTTCGGTTGGCGGTGCGCCTGCGGCGCGTGGCGCGGCGGGGCTGTCCGGCCCGGCCTCGCTGGCTGCCGTCGATGCCCTTCTCGCGTTGCAGGAGACCCCGGCGGCCGATGACGCGCTCCATGCGCCGAAGCGCCAGGCGATCCTCCGGGCGGAGGAGATGCTCGACATTCTGGACGATATCAAGCTCGCGCTTTTGGCCGGGCAATTGCCGAAATCCAAGCTTTCCCGCCTACTTTCCGTTGTCGAGCGCCAGCAAGGCGCCTTCAGCGACCCCCGGCTCAAGGACATTCTCGACCAGATCGAGCTCAGGGCCCGCGTGGAACTGGCGAAATTCGGAACCTATACTAAAGTCTAGGTTTTCTCCTGTTTCCGGCGGCCCCCCGCCCGCTCTTGAATTCGGGCAATTTCCACAAATATTTCACCGGCTTGGCCGCCAATGGCCGGTTGAGAATCGCGAAGGCGCTTCCTATACTCCGCGCGCTTCGGCGAAGGTTTGTGTCACAGAGAGATTGCCTAAATGGCCGTGCGTTTGCCCAAGGGCTATATGCCGTCAGACGACGAACCGTTCATGAACAAGCGGCAGAAGGAGTATTTCCGCCGCAAACTCGAGAAGTGGAAAGAGGACATCCTGATCGAGAACCGCGAGACGCTGCAGCACCTGCAGGACGACTCGGTTCAGCATCCCGATCTTGCCGACCGCGCCTCTTCCGAAACCGAACGCTCCCTTGAACTCCGCACCCGCGACCGTCAGCGCAAGCTGATCGCCAAGATCGATGCGGCCATCCGCCGGATCGACGATGGCACCTATGGCTATTGCGAGGAGACGGGCGAGCCGATCAGTCTGAAGCGGCTCGACGCGCGGCCGATCGCGACGCTTTCCATCGAGGCGCAGGAACGGCATGAACGGCGCGAGAAGGTCTATCGCGACGACTGAACGGAAGAGTTCAATCGGGACACACAAAAAACGCGGCTCTTTCGGAGCCGCGTTTTTCGTTGGAGCGATGCCTTGCTCAGAAAGGCATGACGATGTCGAGAAGCTGCTGGCCGTAGCGCGGCTGCTGCACGTCGCTGATCTGGCCTTCGCCGCCATAGGAGATGCGCGCCTCGGCGATCTGCGAATGCTGGATCGTGTTGGTGTTTGTGATGTCCTCGGGGCGGACGATGCCCGTGATGAGGAGATCGCGTACCTCGAAGTTGACGCGCACCTGCTGGCGGCCGGCGATCACGAGATTGCCGTTCGGCAGGACGTCGGTGACGACGGCGGCGATAGTCAGGTCCACCTGTTCGCGGCGATCCACGGAGCCGGTGCCCGCATTCGAGCTGGTGCTGCCGAGATCGGCGAGGCTCGTATTGTCCACAGCGTCCGGGAAGACCTTGCCGAGATAGGACTCGTAGCCGAAGAGATTGTTGACGCCGGCGCTTTCGGAATTGGCGCGGCTGCGCTTCGTGGTGTTGTTCACCTTGGCGCTGTCGGTAATGTTGATGTTCACGGTCAGGATGTCGCCGATGCGGGCCGCACGCTGATCCCGGAAGAAGGCACGCGAACCGGAACGCCAAAGCGAGTTCGGCTGGTAGACGATCTGTTCGGGCTGCGGCATGCGCATCGACACGGTCGGCGCTTCGGTGCCGATGGGCGCCAGATCCGGCGCCTTGCCGATATTGGACAGACGGCCAGGCGCATTGCAGGCGCCGAGCGTGGCCGCAAGAAGGACGATAGTGGCGAGGCGGGAAGCTGTACCGGCAAACATTGACTTTACCTTTTCGGTGCTGGCCCTGACGGGCTTGCGTTTCCGTTACGAATTGTTCGAGTGCGTCGTGGCCGAGACGGCGCGCGCGCTGCCGGGCGTGTCGACGCGGATGCTGTTGGGACCATCCACAACGCCGCGCAGGGTGCGGTTCGAGCGTGTGTTCAGCACGTTGATGATGTCGCCGACGGCGCCGTTTTCGAGTGCACGGCCACGCGCGATCAGCGTCAGCGTGCCGGAGGTGAGCAGCATATCGACCTGAGCACCCTTCTGGACGACGACGGGCGGCACCATGTCGGCAAGGCGCAGCGGCTCGCCCGAGCGCGCCTGATAGCGCGGCGACATGCCGAGAAGCTGGTCGAGCGAGGTGATGGCATTCTGGCCGATACGGTTCGAGGGGACGCGTACCCAGTCGATGTCGCTATGGCGCACGACATCGCCGGGGCGCATGTCGCGGTTGAGAACAGGCACGTCGGAAACGGGATAGGCGCGGCCCGTCACGCGGTGGAGCGGGCTCAGCATGTCGCCGGCCGGTGCGCGAAGGATCGCGGTGAAGCTGCCATTGCGGCGATTGAAGGCGATCTGTTCGACATTGACCGAAATCTCGGCATTGTCGGCAACCTGGACACCGGCGGCGCCATTGGTGAAATCGATCTGGAG
The DNA here is from genome assembly GCF_046297875.1 of Parvibaculum sp. GTDB lineage: Bacteria > Pseudomonadota > Alphaproteobacteria > Parvibaculales > Parvibaculaceae > Parvibaculum. The sequence goes on from NZ_JBKBHD010000001.1 coordinate 2,052,855, forward strand.
CTGGGCGGCGGAGGGGAGGCCCGTCGACTGCGCACCGATGGCGGCGGCAATGGCGGAGGCGACTTCCTCTTCCGGCACGGCGATTCCGCTGCGGGCAACGACGATGTGGCTCAGGCCCGCATCATTGCGCCATTCGATGCCGTTGCGGCGGGCGGCGAGCGAAATGCGCGACACGGAAATCTCGCTGCGAAGCCCCGGCGCAGGCGCATTGGCGATAACGACATGGGCGGCCTTGCCGGCATTGTCAAAAATATCGCCGAGCGTGACCGTTTCGCCCGACACGGTGACTGCGGGGCGAAGTTCGGCCGCGTGGACCGTGCCTGCGACAAGCACGAAGGCGGCGATGGCGGCGAGACGGGAAAACATACGGGTCATCATGGCGTTCATCGCTTACTTAATGTTCGTGGTGACGGACATCATCTCGTCGGAGGCGGTGATGACCTTGGCGTTCATTTCATAAGCGCGCTGCGCGGTGATGAGCGTGGTGATTTCGCTGACCGCGTTCACGTTCGAGGTTTCGAGGAAGCCCTGCAGAACGCTGCCAATGCCGTCATTGGCGGGAATGCCGATGGTGGGGGCGCCGCTCGCGGTTGTTTCCGTGAAGAGGTTGTTGCCGAGAGGGTCGAGGCCTGCGTCGTTGGCAAAAGTTGCAAGTTCGATCTGGCCGACAACCTGCGAAGCCGTCTCGCCCTGCAGCGTCACCTGGACCTGGCCGTCGCGGCTGATGGTGACGTCGATCGCTTCCGGCGGAATGTTGATACCGGGGGCGAGCGTGTAGCCGTCCGCCGTTACCATCTGGCCATCGGCGCTGATCTGGAACGAACCGGCGCGGGTATATGCGTCTTCGCCGCTCGGCAGTTCGACGCGGAAATAGCCGCGGCCCTGGATGGCGATGTCGAGCTTGTTCTCGGTATTGTCGAGATTGCCCTGCGTCATGATGCGGTTCACGGCCGCCGTCTTCACGCCGAGGCCGACCTGCACACCGGCGGGCACGATGGTGCCTGCGTCCGACGAGTTGGTGCCGACGCGGCGCAGGTTCTGGTAGAGCAGGTCCTGGAACTCGGCGCGCTGGCGCTTGAAGCCCGAGGTGCTCATATTGGCGATGTTGTTGGAGATCACCTCGACATTGAGCTGCTGGGCCATCATGCCTGTGGCGGCGATGCTGAGCGACTGCATATGCGTACTTCCTTACTCTGCGTTTCGGGCGTGACGGGCGTTATGCCGCGGTGCCGCCAAGTTGCTGAATGGCCTGACGGCGCATCTGGTCTGCCTGATCGATGAGCTTCTGCGCGCTGGCGTAGGAGCGCGAAACCTCGATCATGTTGGTCAATTCGAGAATAGGATTGACGTTCGAACCTTCGAGGGCGCCCTGCACAAGGCGGATATTCTCGGAGGGGATTTCCTGCTGCGCGGTCTCGAACAGCGAGTCGCCCGTCTTCTTCATGTCTTGCGGGTTTTCGAAGGTGACGATGGCAAGGCGGCCGCGCAGACCCTGATCGGTCGAGATCGTGCCGTCGCGGGCAACGGTGATGCCGGTTTCGTCCCGTGCGAAGGCGATGGGGGCGCCGGCATCCGTCAGCACCAGGTCGCCGGCGGAGGTGACGAGCTGGCCTTCATTGTTCAGGTGGAAATTGCCGTTGCGCGAATAGCGGATGCCGTTTTCGGTCTCGATGCGGAAATAGCCTTCGCCGGTGATGGCGACATCGAAGGGATTGCCCGTGGTCTGCAGTGCGCCGTCGCGCATGTTGCGGTACTGGCCGACGTCCTGGACGAAGGCAATGCGCTTGTCGGGGCTCATATCCGATGCGTCGGTCTTCAGATACTGCTCGAACATCATCGTTTCCGACTTGAACGCAGTCGTGTTCACATTCGCGATGTTGTTCGCGATGGTCGCCATGTCGCGTGCCATCGCCATCTGGCGCGAGAGACCTATGAGAAGGGCGTTTTCCATATCGGGTCCGGCGAGCGGTTGAGTATCGGGACGCGGAATTGCGCTGCCAAAGAGAGTGCAGGGCCCATGCCAGACAATAATTCCAATTAAAACAATGACTTGACTTGTTTCCGGTGCGCCGGAGCGGGCGCTCGGGCAGGGATTACCGGGCAGATTCTGCCGGGCCGGCCCCGGCGGAGGGCGGACGCGCCATATTCTCTTAAGACAATTCGGCACAAGGCCGTTTTGCCAACGCTTCGTTAACCAAAGTCGGCGAGCATCCGGTTGTAATTCAGGGGAGGCGCACCGCGCGCATCCCGAACATCCGGGGCGAGATCGAAATGGCTGCAGTGGACGCCGACATTTCAGAAGAAGATACCGAAGACGCTGCGCCGCCTGCAAAGAGCAGGCTGGCGGGCAAGGTGCTCGTGCTTTACGTCGTCCTGCCTGTGCTCCTTCTGATCGGGGCGGGCGTGGGCGTCTACATGTCCGGCATTTTTGGCGGCAGTGACGAGGCGGCGGAAAAGCCGGTCGTCGTTGCAGCGCCCGTCTATTACGACATGCCGGATTTTCTTGTGAACCTGGCCGGGCCGCCGCCGCAGCATTACCTGAAGATGCGCGTTTCGCTGCAGGTGCGCGACAAGGAGGCGGTGCCGCTGGTCGAGGCCGCGATGCCGCGCATTCTCGACGGGTTCCAGACTTTCCTGCGCGAGCTTCGGCCGGAAGACCTTGAGGGGTCGCAAGGCATGCTCAATCTCCGCGAGGAGCTGATGCGCCGCCTCGCGCTCGCGACGCAGGAGCCCGTCGTCAGGGACGTGCTCTTCCGGGAAATCATTGTCCAGTAACCGTTCAGTCGCAGACAGGTTGTCATGAGCGCCGCAGATACGCAGGATATTGGTCAGGACGCACTCTCCGCCGCGGCAGAAGCCGCTTCGAAGGCGCCGGAGCGCGTGCTGAACCAGGATGAGATCGACAGCCTTCTCGGCTTCGAGGTGGATGAAGAAATCCTGCCGGACCGGCATGGCATAGACGCCATCGTCAATTCCGCGCTCGTTTCCTATGAGCGCCTGCCGATGCTCGAAATCGTGTTCGACAGGCTCGTGCGCCTGATGACGGTTTCGTTGCGCAATTTCACTTCCGACAACGTCGAAGTGTCGCTCGACAATGTCTCGTCGATCCGTTTCGGCGACTACCTCAATTCGATTCCGTTGCCTGCCATTCTTGCTGTTTTCCGTGCGAAGCAGTGGGACAATTACGGCATGTTCACGGTCGACTCGAACCTGATCTATTCGATCGTCGACGTGCTTCTCGGCGGCCGGCGGGGCACCGCTGCAATGCGTATCGAGGGCCGTCCCTATACGACCATCGAACTCAACCTCGTCCAGCGCATGATCGAAGTCGTGCTGCAGGACGTGCAGGCGGCTTTCGAACCGCTTTCGCCGGTCACGCTCGAATTCGACCGGATGGAAACCAATCCGCGCTTTGCCGCCATCGCGCGTCCGGCCAATGCCGCCATTCTTGTGCGGCTGCGCGTCGACATGGAAGATCGCGGCGGCCGCATCGAGATGATGTTGCCCTATGCAACGCTCGAACCGATCCGCGAGCTTCTGTTGCAGATGTTCATGGGCGAGAAGTTCGGCCGCGACTCGATCTGGGAAAGCCATCTCGCCACCGAACTCTGGTCGACACGGGTGCCGCTCGAGGCGGTGCTTGACGAACAGAAGCTGACATTGCGCGATGTGATGAATTTCGAAGCCGGGCAGACGTTGATGCTGAACAACGGGCCGGATGGCACGATCGATCTGCGCTGCGGCGGCGTGCGCCTCGGAACGGGCCGGATGGGCCGGGTGGGAAATCACGTTGCCGTGCGTGTCGAACAGGGCATCCGCCAGATCAAGCGTCTGGCCGAGGCAGAGCCGGAAATGAAAATTCCCGACATGAGCATGTCGAGTGGAGGTAAGTGATCATGTTTGGCGAGCTTCCTTTCAGCACCGTTCTTGAAATCATCGTCTGCCTGTTTCTCGCAGCGACGATCGCCTATTGCGCCGTGCTCGACCGAAAGCTGCGCGCCATGCGCGCCGGCCAGGACGGGATGCGCGAACTTGTCGGCGAACTCAATGCCGCGACCCAGCGCGCCGCCGGGGCGATCGACGGGTTGAAGCGCGCCAGCGAGGAAAGCGGCGAGGAGCTTGCCGAGCGTATCCGGCGGGCGAGGGGACTCGCCGACGAATTGTCGCTGATGCTCGAATCCGGCAACAGCATTGCCGAACGTCTCGGCCGCAGCGAACGCAGCGCGCAAGCCGCGCCGGCGGTGACGCGGCCTGCCGCCCGCCCGGTTTCGCAGCGCGATGCGGCGACCGCGGCTCGCGCCGCCAATCAGCTTCTCGAAGCCCTGAAAAAGAAATCGGGTTGAGGCCGGAAACAAACTCATGTCCATGTTTAATCGCCTCAGGCTTCTTCCGACCGTCATTCTCTGTGCGTCGCTGCTGCTGACGCTGAAGCTGGCCGATATCGCATCGGGCGGCGGCGGGAATGCGATTTCGGTTGCGCAGGCAAGTACGCCCGAGCCCGAAGCGGCGGCCCAGACGGCCGAAGGCGAAGCTGCGGCGGAGGACGCTCCCGAAACGGTGCAAAGCATCGTGCCGCCGAGCGCGGAAGAGGGCATTGCATCGCGTCTCAGCCAGTCGGAAACGACCGTGCTCGAAAGCCTTGCAGCGCGGCGCGAGGAACTTGACCGGCGCGGCAAGGCGCTCGATACGCGCGAGCAGCTTCTGAATGCGGCGGAAAAGCGCGTCGAGGAGCGCATTGCGGAGCTGAAGGAGATCGAGGGCCGGATCAACGAACGGCTCGGGGCTCAGGACGCCGAAAACGAGGCCCGTCTTGCGGGTGTCGTCTCGATGTATGAATCGATGAAGCCGAAAGATGCCGCCCGGATTTTCGAGCGGCTCGACATGGGCGTGCTGATAGAGGTTGCTAAGCGCATGCAGCCGCGGAAATTGTCCGCCGTACTGGCGGCGATGGACCCCGTTTCGGCCCAGGATCTGACGGTCGAACTCGCGATCGGCGAAAATCTCAACCTTGAGCCAGCCGCAGGCGGCGAGGCGACCGGCGCAAGCGCCGATCCGGCCTTCCGAAGCCCCGGAAAAGCGAGCTAATCCGCGCCAAAGGCCCGGTCTTTAAGGCCCACTTAACCGGCCTCCTTCTAGAGTGACGGCTCGCAGCGGCAGAAGGCCGCGATTTGCAGGCAGAAGCTTCAGGGGCGAATTGGCGTGAACGGGCTCAACCGACATGGCTGTGCGGACGGCACAAGCGGCATTCATGGCCGTCTGCGTGCGGTTGCCGTGGCCTGCCTCACACTGATGCTGCTCGCCCTGCCGCTCTCCGCCAGGGCATCGGGCGATGTGCGCGTCGATCTAAGCGAAGAGGACGGTTATGGCCGCCTCGTCTTCACCTTTTCCGGCGGTCTTCCCTCTCATCGTGCCTCGATCAATGCAGGCGTCCTCGTGCTCGAGTTCGGCCGTAGCGTTCAGGCCGATGGGGATGTCTTCCTGCGCGAAATGCCGCGCTATATTGCGCTGGTCCGCCAGTCGGACGATCGCCGTACGGTTCGCGCCGCATTGACCACCGATTTCACGCTCGACACGAAGACGGCGGAAAACGCCGTCTATGTCGATCTGCTGCCGCCCGGCTGGACAGGCGCACCGCCGCCGCTTCCCGCCGAGGTTCTGGCGCGGGTCGAGGAAGCGAAGCAGGCAAAAAAGGCCGCCGAAGAGGCGAGGCTCGCCGCCAAGGCGCAAGGCATTGTCGAGCCCGAAGCGCCGCCGCCCGGTATTGCTGTGCGGGTTGCCGCGCGCGCGGGCATGACACGGCTTGTTTTCGACTGGAACCAGCCGGTTCTCTATTCGCTTGTGCATCGCGAAGGACTTGCGACGATCACCTTCGACCGGATGTCGAAGGTCGATCTGTCACGCATCCGCGCCGATTTGCCGGCCTATCTGGCAGGCATCAATGCCGTCGAGCATGACGGACGGCTGTCCATCGTGATGACGCTGAAGCCCGGCATTGCCGTTTCCGATTTCCGCGAGGATCTCGGCATCGTCGTGGACCTCAAGCCGCATCATGCGACTCAGGCGCCGCTGACCGTAGAGGAAAAGCCACGCGACGGCGAGCCGCGCAAGCTTGCGCCCGCCGCCAGCGAACAGGCAAAGCCGGAAACGGCGGCAGAACCCGCAACAGCCGATGCCGGGAACGAGACTGCAAGCCCCGATGCGACCGCAACGAGCAAGACGGCCGGGGAGAGTGCCGAACCCCCGGTGACCGCCGGCCCCGTGCCGCAAGGAAAGCGGCCGGAAGGCAAGGCGGTCGTCCGCTTCGCCGAGGGACGCAATGGTATGGACCTCCTTGTCGACTGGCCGGAGCCGGTTGGCGCTGCGGTGTTCGAGCGGGCGGACCGGCTCTGGGTCGTCTTCGACAGGGAATTGCCGCTCGATACCGAAGGGCTTGTCTTGCCGGATCCCGAGGAAGGTCCGTTCGGGACGCCCGAAGTCATCGAGGTTTCCGAAGGTGCGGCGCTCAGCATCCCGTTGCGCGCAAAGGTGCTGACCGGCGCGGTGAACGAGGGTGCGACCTGGCGTATTTCCGCCGGTGAGACGCTTCCCACGACGGGACGGCCGATCGCCATTTCGCGGAAATGGCGCGAAGACGGGCGCGGCATGGTCGAGTTCGATCTGCGCGCGCCGCGCAAGGTTCTTCGCGTGCGCGATTCCGTGGTCGGCGATGAAATCATTGCAGTCACGGCCGTCGGTCCGGGGCAGGCATTGCAGATGCCGCGAAGCTTTGTCGAGTTCCAGGCTTTGCGGACGGCGCAAGGTCTCGCGATCGTGCCGGTGGCCGACGATCTCAATGTCGCCGCGGCGCCCGAAAGCGTTCTCGTCATGCGGCAAGACGGATTGACGCTTTCGGCGGACGATCACCGCGAATGGCGCGACGAGACGGAAACGCCCATCGTCGAACAGTCGGCACCTGCCGAAATGCGATTTGCCGAATGGCGCGATGCACCCGGCGAAACCTTCTTCGAGCGCCGGCAATATCATCTGGCGCAGTTGACGGATGCGCATACCAATGAGGTGGGCGACCGCCGCCTTGCCTATGGACGTTTTCTGCTCGCCTATGGTTTAGCGCAAGAAGCGCGCGCGATCCTGCTGGCGGCCCGGCAGTCCAACAGCCGTTTTGCGACGGACCCTTCATTCCAGGCGGTGCTTGGCGTGTCGTCCGTATTGAGCGGCCGGCATGTCGAGGCGATCCGGGAGCTTTCTGCTACCGGCCTCGACAATTCGCCTTACGCGGCGGCGTGGCGCGGGCTATCGCGCGCGTCGCTGGGGCATTGGGAAGAGGCCAAGGCACAGTTCGCGCTGGCCGGCGCCATTTCGGATTCGTTCGGCGAAGAATTGCAGACCGAATTCCGCTCGCTGGCAGCCATTGCCGCCCTCAAGACCAATGACATTGCATCTGCCGAGCAATATGCGGCGGGCTTCCCCCGCGATCCGCAGAGCCAGAGGGCAAAAGCGCAGATCTTGCTCGTTACAGCGATGATCGCCGATGCCCATGAACGCAAGGACAAGGCGGTGGACTATTACGATGCCGCCATTCTGAGCGGCTATCCGCCGGTTGCGGCGCGGGCGCGGTTCGGCAAAGCGCAGCTTCTCCACCGTGCCGGCGAGATGGACGACGAGTCATTCGGCAAGGAGCTGGAAAGCCTGCGCTATGCCTGGCGCGGCGACGAACATGAACTCGATGTGCTGACGCGCCTTGCGACGCTCCGGCTGTCGGAGGGCAAGGTCGGCGAGGCTCTCAAGGTGATGCGCACTGCCACCGACAATTACCCGGACAGCGACGAAGCGCACCGCATGAACATGCGCATGTCGGATATTTTCGCGGACTATTTCCTGAGCAAGTCGGTCGACGACCTGACGCCCATACAGGCGCTGGCCTTTTTCGAGGCGTTCAAGGAGCTGACCCCCATCGGACAGCGCGGCGACGAGATGATCCGCGATCTGGCGGAACGGCTCGTGCAGGTGGACCTGCTCGAACAGGCGGCCCATCTGCTGGACTATCAGGTGGCGAACCGGCTTCATGGCGGCGTTGCCAAGGCGCAGGTCGCAGCGAGGCTTGCGGCCATATTCCTGACCGATCAGAAGCCCGACCGGGCGCTGGCGGCGCTCCGGGCGACGCGCCAGAACCTGCTGCCGGAGGCGCTGGCCGACCGGCGCATGCTGCTCGAGGCGCGGGCGCTGTCCGACCTGAAGCAATATGACCACGCGCTCGATCTGATCGAGGGAAAATCCGGCCCGCTATTTGACCGTCTGCGTGCCGATACGTTGTGGGCGGGCGGACGCTGGGCGGAAGCGGGCCCTGCGATCGAACTGGCGCTTGGCGAAGACTGGAAGACCGAAGAAGCGCCGGGCGCCGAGATGCGGCTGCTCATCATGCGCGGCGCCATTGCCTATTCGCTGGCAGAGGATGAAGAAGGGCTTGCCCGTCTCCGTATCAAATATGGGGATGTGATGAGCCGCAGCGCCGATGCGGAGGCCTTTGCCGTGGTGACGGAACCCATCGTCAGGCAGGGCGTTGCTTTCCGCGACATGGCCAGCCGGATCGCTTCGGTCGATACGCTGGACCGTTTCATCGCGTCGCTGAATATAGCCGGAGAAGCCCTGGTCAACTGACGGCAGGCGCGCGCCGCGCTGCCGTCATGTGCCGAAGCTCTGGACGAGGCTTCCCGCGATCAGCGACCAGCCATCCACCAGCACGAAGAAGATCAGCTTGAAGGGCAGCGATATGATGATCGGCGGCAGCATCATCATGCCCATCGACATGAGAACGGATGCGACCACCATGTCGATGACGATGAAGGGCAGGAAGACAAGGAAACCGATTTCGAAGGCGCGGCGCAACTCGCTGATCATGAAGGCGGGCACCAGCACCTGAAGACCGATGTCGGAGGGCTCTTCGGGTTCCTCGATGCCTGACAGGTCGATGAAAAGGCGCAGATCGCCTGCGCGGACCTGCGACAGCATGAAGGTCTTGAAGGGACCGCTGGTCAGATCGAATGCTTCGGCAGCCTCGATTTCCTCGTTCATCAGCGGTTCGATGCCCTGCTGATAGGCGGCGGTGAAGGTCGGCATCATCACGAAGGCGGTGAGAAAGAGTGCAAGGCTCACCAGCACGGCGTTGGGCGGCGACTGCTGCATGCCGAGCGCGGTGCGTAACAGGCCGAGCACCACGATGATCCGCACGAACGACGTGACCATGATGAGGATCGACGGGGCGAGGCTCAGAATGGTCACAAGGGCGACGATCTGAACGACGCGCTCGGTGAGGCCGAGGCCTTCGGACATGTCGATCTGGATGGACTGGGCGCCTGCGGGCAGGGCGATGCCCGTGAAGACGAGCGCGAGGGCGAGCATCATCGCGGCGCGCTTCAGCGGCGCAGGCACGGTCAGACGGGTCGCGATGTGAGAGAGGCTGGTCACGCGCGGCGCTCCTTGATGTATTCGACGAAACGCTGAAGCTGGACGATATGGGCCGGACCGGCGAAGGCAGGGCGCGGCGATTTGTCATCCACTGCCGCAATTGCCGCGGCCGGTTGTTCGGGGGCGTCGATGCCGCTTTCGACGAGAAGCGGGTGTTCGCCGCCGATCAGGATCAGATGTTCCTTGCCGTCGCGGCGGATCAGGAGCAGGCGATGCTTGGCATCGACCGGGCGTACTTCGACAATGCCGACGCGGCGATTTGAGCCGGCCGATGTGACGCCCGGCGCGAGGCCAAAACGCTTGGCCAGCATGGCGCAAAGCCCGATCAGGCCGAGTATGAAGGCCAGTGCCGCGACAAAGCGGAAGATTTCAGAGAAGTCCATTTTGACTTGCATCCCACCCAATGGCCGTCGCCCCGACGACCCAGAATGGGAAGAATTTGCCGCGTCAGCCTTAATGCCGGGTTAAGGGCCAAGCGATACAGGGGTTTGGCTGGTTACCCCTTTCTCAACGCGCCCGGCAGATTTTGCCGCGTTAGCACGATGTTAACTCCGGGATGGTGAGACTGACCCTGCCGCCAAGGAATGCGTGGCTTCGGATCGACCCTCTCTCGCGCCCAGAATGCAGCGTGCGGAGCGGATCGCGGGAGCACGCGGGCAGATGGCAATCGGCGACCTTCCCATCATTGGAATGATGAAGCAGCGCATGCACTGGCTTGCCGCAAGGCAGCAGGTGCTCGCCCAGAATGTCGCGAATGCCGACACGCCGGGCTATACCGCGCGCGATCTGAAGCAACTCGATTTCGGCGACATGGTGAAGCGGAGCGGTCCTGTGCTCCGGCCGGTCGCCACGCAGGCCGCACATATCGGCAGCCCCGTGGCGGGCGCCGGGCATGGCTTCAAGCCGGGGCAGGCCAGGGGCGGCGAAGTCATCAAGAAGCCCGACTTCGAAACCTCGCCGACAGGCAACTCGGTCGTGCTCGAGGACCAGATGATCAAGGTCGCCGAGACGCAGATGGATTACCAGACAGTGACCGAGCTCTATTCCAAGAGTCTCGGCCTCATCAAGATCGCGCTTGGCCGTGGCTGAGCGGGGCTGAAAGGACAGAAAAATGAGCGCAATGGACCTGATCAAGTCGATGGTCGTGGCAGCCTCCGGCCTCAAGGCCCAGAGCGGGCGCATGCGCATCATCGCCGAGAACATCGCCAATGCGGATTCCGCCGCGCGCGTGCCTGGCGGCGATCCCTACCGGCGCAAGATCGTCACCTTCGAGGAAAAGCTCAACCGCGAGATCGGTGCGAAAACCGTCGCGATCGGCCGTCCGACATTCGACAAGACCGAATTCAAGCTCAAATACATGCCCGGCCACCCCGGCGCCGACGAGAACGGCTATGTGAAAATGCCGAATGTGAACGGCATGGTCGAGTCCATGGACATGCGTGAGGCGCAACGCAGCTACGAAGCAAATCTGAATCTCATTCAGGCATCGCGGCGCATGATCACCCAGACAATCGAAATCTTGCGGAAGTGAGGGCTGACAGATGAGCAGCATTCCAGCATCCATGGCACTCAACGCCTATGCGCGCGCAGCGGGCATGGGCGGCAATGTGCAGACGCCGCAACCCGGCACGGCAGGTCAGGCAAATGGCGCCTTTGGCGACATGCTGAAACAGGCCATGACCGAGGCCGTGAACTCATCCAAGGCCGGGGAAACGCAGATGGCAGCCGTCACGGGCGGCACGGGCGGGAACATCGTCGATGTCGTGACCGCGGTGGCGGAAGCCGAATCCACGCTGCAGACCGTCGTGACGGTGCGCGACAAGGTCATTACCGCCTATCAGGAAATCATGCGCATGCCGATCTGACGGCTGCGACGGGGGCAAAAAACAAAATGAGCGGACCTGAAGTTCTCGATCTTGCACAGCAAGCGATCTATGTGCTGCTGATCGTCTCGGCGCCAATGATGTTCGTGGCGCTGGGGGTCGGTCTTGCCATCGCGCTGTTGCAGGCGCTGACGCAGGTTCAGGAAATGACGCTGGTCTTCGTGCCGAAGATCATCGCGATCTTTCTCACGCTTCTGATTTCGCTGCCGTTCATGGCGCAGTCACTGCAAGGTTTCATGGCGCTGGTCTCGCAAAAGATCATATCGGGCTGAGGAAGCGGGCAGCGCGGCCATGATAACAATCGAGTATCTGCCGCAAACGGCGTTTACCTTCATGCTGATCTTCTCGCGGCTTGCGGCGATGATCATGCTGATGCCGGCGCTTGGCGAGACAAGCATTCCGGCGAATGTGCGTCTTATTCTCGCGCTGCTCCTCACCTTCGTGATGATGCCGCTGGTCGCCTCGACCTATGGCGAGATGCCGGGCACGATCGCGGCTCTGGTCTTTCTCGTCGTTTCGGAAGTGGCGGTCGGCATATTCATCGGCGGCGCGGCGCGCATCGTCATGAGCGCGCTTCATGTCGCGGGCAACATCATCGCGCTACAGATGAGCCTTGCCTTCGCGCAGAATGTCGATCCGACGCAGGGCCAGCAGGGCGTTCTGATTGCGAATTTCCTGTCGCTGACGGCCGTGACGCTGATCTTCGTCACCAATCTCGACCACCTGCTGATTGCCGCCATGCGCGACAGCTATCATCTGTTTGCGCCGGGGCAGGGGATTCCCGTTGGCGACTTCTCGCAGGTCGCGGTGCAGATGGTTTCGGGTTCGTTCAAGATCGGTCTGCAGCTTGCAGCCCCGTTCCTCGTATTCGGGCTCATCTTCTATGTGGGTATCGGCATTCTTTCGAGGCTGATGCCGCAGATCCAGATTTTCTTCATTGCGATGCCGGCGAACATCATGCTCGGCTTCGTGCTTCTGCTCTTTCTGCTGGCGGCCATGATGACGTGGTTCCTGCAGTATTTCGAGCAGTCGATTTCCGTTTTCGTCGGATAGGCCGGAGGGAAGCCCATGGCCGATCAGGACGATTCGGAAAAAACAGAAGAACCGACACACCGAAAACTGGAGGAAGCCCACAAGAAAGGCGACCTCGTCAAGAGCCAGGAGATCAGCACCTGGTTCGTGATGCTCGGCGCGGCGATTTCCATTGCGATGCTCGCGCCGGGAACCGCCTCGTCGATCATGGGCTCGCTCACGATCTTTCTTGCGCATCCCGAATCGATACCGATGGATGCCGAGCATTTGCGCCGCATCTGGCTTGGCATCGGTACGGATGTATTCGGCGCCGTGCTTGGCCCGCTCTGCATTCTTGCGGGGGCGGCGCTGATCGGCCATCTCATTCAGCATGCGCCGGTGCTGACCGCCGAAAACATGAAGCCGAAGCTCTCCAAGATCTCGCCGAAGGAGGGTCTGAAGCGCCTTTTCGGGCCGAAGAGCCTGATGAATCTCGCCAAGGGCATCGTGAAGATCGTCGTCGTGGGCATCGTCTCCTTTCTCATCGTCTGGCCGGAGCGCGACCGGCTGGCGCTGATGATGACGTGGGACGTGATCCAGCTTCTGCCGGTCGTGCAGATCATGGCGCTGAAGATGTTTGCCGGCGTGATCGCCGTCATGACGGTGGTTGCCGTTCTCGACTACCTGTTCGAGCGCATGCAATGGATGAAGAAGCAGCGCATGACCGTTCAGGAAGTGAAGGACGAATACAAGCAGATGGAAGGCGATCCGACGGTGAAGGCGAAGCTGCGCCAGATCCGCGTGGAACGCGGCCGCAAGCGCATGATGGCCGCCGTGCCGGGCGCCACCGTCATCATCACCAACCCGACCCACTATGCCGTGGCACTCAAATACGAGCAGGGCATGGGCGCGCCGGTCGTCGTCGCCAAAGGTGTCGATGCCGTCGCCTTCAAGATCCGCGAAATCGGCCAGGAAAACGATGTGCCGATCGTCGAGAACCCGCCGCTCGCCCGTGCGCTTCATGCAACTGTCGAGATCGACCAGGAAGTGAAGCCCGAGCACTACAAGGCCGTGGCCGAGGTCATTGGATATGTGATGCGTCTTAAGGCTAAGATGACTGGCGGTCGCGGCCGGAAATGATTCGGCCTGCAGGGTGGACGCAGGAGCAGCTTATGGCCGAGACGCCGGCCGATTACACCGAAATAGTACCCGGCGCGGATGAGGACGGGCGCGATTCCGAAGGCTGGCGCTCGCTGCCTGCGCGCCGCTGGGTCGTGATCGCGGCTGTCGCTCTCGGCATGGTGACGACGTTTCTCGACACGCTTTCGATTCATGCCTTCGGTCTGCCCGGGCTTCTCACCGCTCTTGGCCTTGTGGCGATTGCCGGAGCGGCGCTTTACGGGCTGTCCGGCAGCCAGACCGATGCGCTCAGCCGTTCACCCGCCGCTGCAGCAGAGGCGCTGACCGCGCTTCCCGACCCCTGCTATGTGACGGACCGGCGCGGCACGGTGCTTTTCGCCAATACCGCCTGGCGCGACGTCATGGGCGGCTTCGACGGCAACAGGGTGGTGCCGGTCGAAAGGCTGCTGGCGGGCAGGGGCGAAGGAGCGGAGATTTCGTTCCGCCTCGCACAGGCGGCGCGGACGGGCTTTGCGGCGGAAGAGGACATCGAAATCGGCCCGCGCAATGCGGCGCGCATCTACCGCGCCATTGTGCGGCCGCTGAGCGGGGCATCGGGCGGGGCGGTGTGGCTGTTCCGCGATCTCACGGCGGAGCGCGAGCGCGCGCAGGCGGCAGAAAAACGGCATGGTCGCTCGCTTGCCTATATCGAACATGCGCCGTTCGGCTTCTTTGCCGCCGAGGCGGATGGACGCCTCGTCTTCATGAATGCGCGGCTTGGTGAGTGGCTTGGCGTCGAGCCGAGGCAGCTGACGGAGCGGCGGGCGACGCTGGACGAACTCGTCATTGGCGAAGTGCCGGCGCTTGCGGAGGGCGAGGCAGAGCGGAGCGGGCAGCTCTCGCCGCTCGATGTCGATCTGCGGGATGCGGAAGGCAAGGCGCTGCCGGTGCGCATTCTTCGGACGCGCGTCGCGGAGGCGGCACGGCGTCCGGCGCGCATTTTTGCGCTGGTGCTGAACCGGACGACCGGAGACAAGGCGGAAGAGACGGCGCGCGACGCCGAGATGCGGTTTGCGCGCTTCTTCAACAATGCACCGGTCGGCATTGCGACGATCGACGGCGAGGGGCGCATCGACAATGCGAACCGCTCCTTCGTTGCCTATGCAGGGCCGGAAGTGATGCGCGGGGCGCAGCTTGTCGACCTGCTGATGGAAGAGGATCGGCAGGCGGTGCTCGAAGCGGTGGAGAGTGCGCGCAATGGAGGGCCTGCGGGCATACCCGTCGATGTGCGGCTTGCGCGCAATCCCGATCGCGTCGGACAGCTTTATGCCGCCCGCGTCGATATGGGGCCGGAGGCGTCCATCGTCGTCTATCTGATCGACGCGACGGAACAGAAATCGCTGGAGATGCAATTCGCGCAATCGCAGAAGATGCAGGCGGTCGGCCAGCTTGCAGGCGGCGTGGCGCATGACTTCAACAATCTGCTGACCGCGATCATCGGCTTCTGCGATCTGCTGCTGGTGCGGCATCAGGCGGGCGATCCGTCCTTTGCCGATGTGGTGCAGATCAAGCAGAATGCGAACCGCGCGGCGAACCTGACGCGGCAGCTGCTCGCCTTTTCGCGCCGGCAGACGCTCAGGCCCAAGGTTCTTTCGCTCACCGATGCGCTGGCCGAACTGCAGAACCTGCTGGCGCGGCTGCTGACCGAGAAGGTCGAACTCAAGATCGTGCACGGGCGCGATCTCGGTCTTGTGAAGGTCGACCAGAACCAGCTCGAACAGGTCATCATCAATCTGGCCGTCAATGCGCGCGACGCGATGCCCGATGGCGGGCGGCTTACCATCCGGACGGCCAATGTGTCGGAGGCGGACAGCCGCGCGCTCGACCATCCGCTGATGCCGCATGCCGAATATGTGCTGATCGAGGTGTCGGACACGGGCACCGGCATTCCGAAGGAAAATCTCGGCAAGATTTTCGAGCCTTTCTACACGACGAAAGACCCCTCGAAGGGAACGGGGCTCGGGCTCTCCACCGTCTATGGCATCATCAAGCAGACGGGCGGCTTCATCTTCCCCTATTCGACCGTGGGCAAGGGCACGAGCTTCCGCATCTATCTGCCGCGCTATGTCGAAACCGCGGCCGACAAGGCCGCAGATGCCGAAGCGGCGGCCGCCGCCGCAGCAGCACCCGCCGAAGCGACGGACCTCACGGGCAAGGGAACGATCCTGCTCGTCGAAGACGAAGACGCGGTGCGCACCTTTGCCGCCCGCGCGCTTGCCACACGCGGCTACGAGGTGCTGCAGGCCGAAAGCGGCGAAGTGGCGCTCGAGGTCGTGAAGGAGCATGACGGCCGGATCGATCTCATCGTATCGGACGTCGTGATGCCCAATATGGATGGGCCGACCATGGCGCGGGAGCTGAAGACGGTCCTGCCCGGCGTGCCGATCATCTTCGTCTCGGGCTATGCGGAAGACGCCTTTGCGAAGAACCTCGATCCCGACCAGGAATTCCACTTCCTGCCGAAGCCCTTCTCGCTGAAGCAGCTCGCCGCCGCCGTGAAGGACGTGATGGGGAAGAAGTGAGGGCGGGGCGACCAGCTTTCCTCGTCATCCTGTCGGGGTTGCCCGGCAGCGGCAAGACGACGCTTGCAAGGGCGCTCGCGCGTGAACTTGATGCCGTTCACATTCGCATCGATACGATCGAGCAGGCGCTGAAGCGCTCGTCTCTCGGCATCGACGATGCAGCCGATGCCGGCTATGCGGCGGGCATCGCACTTGCGGAAGACAATCTCAGGCTTGGACATGTGGTGATCGCGGATTCGGTCAATCTGTTGCCTGTGACCAGAGAAGCATGGCGCGGGGCGGCGCGACGGGCCGGAGCGCCTTTTACAGATATCGAAATCATCTGTTCGGATCGGGCGGAGCACCGCGCCCGCGTCGAGGTGCGGCAGGGCGATATAGCAGGACATGTGCCGCCGACATGGGCCGAAGTGGAGGCGCGGGACTACCGGCCCTTCAGCGAAGACTGCCAGCGGATCGACACGGCGGGCCGGAGCGAGGCCTATTGCCTGACTGAGCTTCTGGCGGGGCTGCGGGGGCTGTGATCGCGTGAACGTCGCGCGAACATGATCTAATTAAATAAATAAAATCAATAGGTTAAAAAATCTGTTGCCAATGAGAACAAAATGGGTACGCTCGGTCCCGTCAAGAGCGCATTGCGCGACTCGGCGGGCGATGGTTAAAGGGGAAAACGGCATGTCCAAGAACGTAGTGAGCCTCGTGAAAGACGAATCCGACAAGAAGAAGGCGCTGGACGCCGCTCTGAGCCAGATCGAGCGGTCGTTCGGCAAAGGCTCCATCATGCGGCTTGGCAAGAACGAGCAGATCGTCGAGATCGAGGCGATTTCGACCGGTTCGCTCGGCCTCGACATCGCGCTTGGCATTGGCGGGCTGCCGCGTGGCCGCGTGATCGAGATTTACGGGCCGGAATCCTCGGGCAAGACCACGCTGGCGCTCCAGACCATTGCAGAAGCCCAGAAAAAGGGCGGCATTTGCGGCTTTGTCGACGCGGAACATGCGCTCGACCCGATTTATGCCCGCAAGCTCGGTGTACAGCTCGACGAATTGCTGATTTCCCAGCCCGATACCGGCGAGCAGGCGCTCGAGATTGCGGACACGCTGGTCCGCTCCGGTGCGGTCGATGTGCTGGTGATCGACTCGGTCGCGGCGCTGACGCCCAAGGCCGAACTCGAAGGCGAGATGGGCGACAGCCTGCCGGGCCTTCAGGCGCGGCTGATGAGCCAGGCGCTGCGCAAGCTCACCGCCTCGATTTCAAAGTCGAACACCATGGTGATCTTCATCAACCAGATCCGGATGAAGATCGGCGTCATGTTCGGCAGCCCGGAGACGACGACGGGCGGCAATGCGCTGAAATTCTATGCGTCCGTCCGCCTCGACATTCGCCGCATCGGCTCGATCAAGGAGCGCGACGAGGTGGTCGGCAACCAGACCCGCGTCAAGGTGGTGAAGAACAAGGTGGCCCCGCCCTTCAAGCAGGTCGAATTCGACATCATGTATGGCGAGGGCATTTCCAAGATGGGCGAGCTCGTCGATCTGGGCGTCAAGGCCGGCATCGTCGAGAAGTCGGGCTCCTGGTTCTCCTATAACAGCCAGCGGATCGGGCAGGGGCGCGAGAACGCCAAGCAGTTCCTGCGCGAAAACCCCGACATGGCGAACGAGATCGAGACGGCAATCCGCCAGAATGCGGGCCTGATCGCCGACAAGATTCTGGAAGAGGTCAGCCCCGACGAGATCGAGGATGGCGATATGGAGGCGAGCGCCTGACGCCCGCCTGACCGATCGGAACAAGTTTCTCTAGCTCCGGCCATCCGGCCGGGCATGGGCGGCGCCGGGTACCCTCCGGCGCCGTTTTCCGTTTTCCTCCCTGCCGGGGGCTTTCTGGACAGTCCGCCGGGCGACAGGTAAAAGCGGGCAGCCTATATTCATCAATGAAACGGGGCGGATAGCCGGTGGCTGCCGCTTGCCGGAGGGACCCCTTGAAGGGCCCCGAACCTTGAGCAGACAGAGCGCAGCCATGGACGGCCTGAACGAGATCCGACGCAAGTTTCTGGACTATTTCCGCGCGCAGGGGCACGAGGCCGTGCCGTCCGGACCGCTGGTGCCGAACAACGATCCGACGCTGCTCTTCACCAATGCAGGCATGGTGCCGTTCAAGAATGTGTTTACCGGCCAGGAAACGCGGCCCTATGTCCGCGCGGCGAGCGCACAGAAATGCGTGCGCGCGGGCGGCAAGCATAACGATCTCGACAATGTCGGCTATACGGCGCGCCACCACACCTTCTTCGAGATGCTCGGCAATTTCTCCTTCGGCGATTATTTCAAGGCCGAGGCGATCGAGTTCGCATGGACGCTGATCACGAAGGAATTCGGGATTCCGAAGGACCGGCTGATGGCGACCGTCTATGCCGAGGACGATGAGGCCTTCGATCTCTGGAAGAAGATCGCTGGCCTTCCCGATGCGAAGATCATCCGCATCCCGACCTCGGACAATTTCTGGTCTATGGGCGACACCGGCCCCTGCGGACCCTGCTCGGAAATCTTCTTCGATCATGGCGACAGGATTCCGGGCGGCCCGCCTGGCAGCCCCGATCAGGACGGCGACCGCTTCATCGAAATCTGGAACCTCGTCTTCATGCAGTATGAGCAGCATGCAGACGGGACGCGCGCGAACCTGCCCAAGCCCTCGATCGACACGGGCATGGGGCTCGAGCGCATTGCCGCCGTGCTGCAGGGCACACACGACAATTACGCGACCGATCTCATGCGGGCGCTGATCGTCGCCTCTGCCGAAGCCTCGAAGAGCGATCCCGACGGCGCCCAGGCGGTGAGCCACCGGGTGATCGCCGATCATCTGCGCTCGTCCTCCTTCCTCATCGCCGATGGCGTCATGCCGTCGAACGAGGGCCGGGGCTATGTGCTCCGCCGGATCATGCGCCGCGCCATGCGCCATGCGCAGCTTGTCGGCGTGGCCGATCCCCTGATGCACCGGCTGGTGCCGGCGCTTGTGCGCCAGATGGGCGATGCCTATCCGGAACTGCGCCGCGCCGAGGCGCTCGTCACCGAAACGCTGAAGCTCGAGGAAACGCGCTTCCGCGATACGCTTGCGCGCGGGCTGAAGCTTCTCGACGATGAAGTCGAACAGCTTGGCGGCAGGGGCGTGCTGCCCGGCGAGGTCGCGTTCAAGCTCTACGACACGTACGGCTTTCCGCTCGATCTCACGCAGGATGCGCTGCGTTCGCGCGGCATGAGCGTCGACCAGACAGGCTTCGATGCCGCGATGGCAAAGCAGCGGCAGGATGCGCGCGCCGCCTGGGCGGGCTCGGGCGAAAAGGCGACGGAAGCGGTCTGGTTCGAACTGCGCGAGGCGCATGGCGCGACCGAGTTCCTCGGCTATGAAAGCGAGGTCGCGGAAGGCAAGGTCGTGGCGCTGCTCGTCGGCGGTCAGCCGGTCGATGCAGTCGAGGCGGGGCAGGAAGCGGCGATCATCACCAATCAGACGCCCTTCTATGGCGAGTCGGGCGGGCAGGTCGGCGATACGGGCATCATCTTCTCGGCGGATGGTGCCGAATTTCCCGTGATCGACACGATGAAGAAGCTCGGCGACATGCATGTCCATATCGGCAAGCTCGCGCGCGGGCGGCTGACGGTGGGCGGCATTGTCGAAATGAAGGTCGACAAGGCGCTGCGCGATGCGACGCGGGCGAACCATTCGGCGACGCATCTCGTGCATGAGGCGCTGCGCCGTGTGCTCGGACCCCATGTCACGCAGAAGGGTTCGATGGTGGGGCCGGAGCGGCTGCGCTTCGATTTCAGCCATCCGAAACCGATGACGGTGGGGGAGATTGCCGAGGTCGAGACGATCGTGAACCGCATCATTCGTCAGAACACGGAAGTTTCGACGCGGCTGATGACGCCCGACGATGCAATCGCTGCGGGCGCGCTGGCGCTGTTCGGCGAGAAGTATGGCGAGGAAGTGCGCGTGCTTGCCATGGGCGTCGACGATGCAAAGGACAATCACACCTATTCGGTGGAGCTTTGCGGCGGCACGCATGTACGCCGTGTCGGCGACATCGCAATCTTCAAGATCGTGAGCGAGAGCGCGGTTGCCTCCGGCATCCGCCGGATCGAGGCGCTGACGGGCGAGGGCGCGCGCGCCTATCTTTCGCAGCAGGAGCGCATTGCGAAGGAAGCGGCCGGTGCGCTGAAGATCGCGCCGGAAGACCTGCCCGCCCGCGTCGTCTCGCTGATGGAAGAGCGCAAGCGCCTCGAGCGCGAGCTTGCCGAGGCGAGGAAGAAGCTGGCGATGGGCGGCGGCGCATCCGGCGGCGATGCCGGTTCGCAGATCGAGGAAATGGGCGGCGTGAAGCTGATACTTCGCAAGCTCGAAGGTGTGAACCCGAAGGATCTGCGCGGCCTTGTCGATGACGGCAAGAAGCAGCTCGGTTCGGGCGTCGTTGCCTTCGTTGCCATTTCCGAAGACGGCAAGGGTGCCATCGCGGTCGGCGTCACGGCCGATCTCACCGGGCGTTTCAACGCCGTCGAACTCGTCAAGGCGGGGGCGAAGGCGATGGGCGGTTCGGGCGGCGGCGGCCGGCCCGACATGGCGCAGGCCGGCGGGCCGGATGCCTCCAAGGCCGATGCGGCGCTTGAGGCCGTTCGCGGCGCCATCGGCGCGCTGGCGGGCGCTGCCTGATTTTCCGATACGGCTTTGGAAACAAAAATGGCCCGGTAGTTCCGGGCCATTTTTATTTCGTCTAGCCGGAAGGCCCTCACCCAGCCTTGGCGAGTGCCTTGTCGAGATTGGCGGCGACCTTGTCGAGGAAGCCTTCGGTCGAGAGCCAAGACTGTTCCGAGCCGACGAGGAGGGCCAAGTCCTTCGTCATGTAGCCGGACTCGACGGTGGAGACGCAGACCTTTTCAAGCGTGGCGGCGAACTTCGCCAACGGCTCGTTGCCGTCGAGCTTTGCGCGATGGGTGAGGCCGCGCGTCCAGGCGAAGATCGAGGCGATGGAGTTGGTGGAGGTTTCCTCGCCGCGCTGATGGGCGCGGAAGTGGCGCGTCACCGTGCCGTGGGCGGCTTCGGCTTCCATGATCTTGCCATCGGGCGTGAGCAGCACGGAGGTCATGAGGCCGAGCGAGCCGAAACCCTGCGCCACCGAGTCCGACTGCACGTCGCCATCATAGTTCTTGCAGGCCCAGACATAGCCGCCCGACCATTTCATCGCCGAGGCCACCATGTCGTCGATCAGGCGGTGCTCGTAGGTCACCTTGGCCTTTTCGAAATCGGCCTTGAATTCCTTTTCGTAAATCTCCTGGAAGAGATTCTTGAAGCGGCCGTCATAGGTTTTCAGGATCGTGTTCTTGGTCGAGAGATAGACCGGGTAGCCGCGGTCGAGGCCGTATTTCAGGCAGGCGCGGGCGAAGTCGCGGATGCTGTCATCGAGATTGTACATGCCCATCGCGACGCCGCCGCCGGGGAAATCGTAGATCTCTTCCTCGATCGTCTCCTTGCCGTCTTCGGACACCCACTTCATGGTGAGTTTGCCCTTGCCGGGAATGCGGATATCCGTCGCGCGGTACTGGTCGCCAAAGGCATGGCGGCCGATCACGATCGGCTCGGTCCAACCGGGCACGAGGCGGGGAATGTTGCGGCAGATGATGGGCTCGCGGAAGACGGTGCCGCCGAGAATGTTGCGGATGGTGCCGTTCGGCGACTTCCACATCTTCTTCAGCTTGAATTCCTCGACGCGGGCCTCATCCGGCGTGATGGTCGCGCATTTCACGCCGACGCCGTATTTCCTGATCGCCTCGGCGCTGTCGACCGTCACCTTGTCGTCGGTGTCGTCGCGGTGCTCCATGCCGAGGTCGTAATAGTCCAGCGTCAGGTCCAGATAGGGGAAGATCAGCTTGTCCTTGATCATCTGCCAGATGATCCGGGTCATCTCGTCGCCATCGAGGTCAACCACGGGATTTGCGACTTTGATCTTCGGCATGGGGGGTCCTTCGAAGCTGGTACGGAATTGGGCAGAAAACGGCGGAATCGCGCGGCGAGCCGCCATATGCAAGCCTAACCCCTATAACATTGCAGGCCGATTGATTAAAGGCGGCCAATCGCCTATTGACCGGCTGCCCAGCTTCGCGGGCATGGTTCCCCCAACGGAAAGCGGCAGATTGGCAGCATGGCCGGAACGGATCGCACGAAAAAATCGGAGGCTACGGTCACGCCCGGTCCGGCGGTGATTCTCGTCGCGCCGCAGCTTGGCGAGAACATCGGCACGGCGGCGCGCGCCATGCTGAATTTCGGGCTATCGGACCTGCGGCTGGTCAGGCCACGCGACGGCTGGCCGAACGAGCGGGCCAATGCGGCGGCTTCCGGCGCCGATCTCGTGATCGAGCGGGCGCGGCTTTTCGACACCACGGCGGAGGCAGTCGCCGATCTCGATTATGTCGTTGCGACGACAGCGCGCAGCCGCGACATGGTGAAGCCGATCCTGACGCCGGAGACGGCGGCGCGGCAGATGCGGCAGACTTTCGCCGGGGGTGGACAGGCGGGGCTGCTGTTCGGGCCGGAGCGCACGGGGCTCGAGAATGACGATGTGGCGCTGGCCGATGCCATCATGATGGTGCCGGTGAACCCGGCCTTTGCCTCGCTCAATCTCGCCCAATGCGTTCTTCTCATGTCCTATGAGTGGTTCAAGGCCGGGGACGATACGGAGGCGACACGGATCGAATATCTGCAGACCCGGCCCGCGAGGAAGGAAGAGCTGATCGGCTTTTTCGAGCATCTGGAAGGCGAGCTTGACCGGTTCGGCTTCCTCAAGCCGCCGGAGAAGCGGCCCTCGATGGTGCGGAACCTGCGCAACATGTTCCAGCGGGCCGGCCTCACCGAACAGGAGGTGCGGACGCTGCGCGGCGTCGTCGCCTCGCTGACGCGGCGATATCCGAAGGGCGAGAGGCCGACGGAATAGGCCTGAACCGGGGCCATTTGACACCCCCGGCCCCCCGCGCTACAAACCGCCTCGAAACGGGCTCCCTCCTATCGGGGGCCCGCTTCATTTGAATACGCACCCGCGGGAATGGCGACGCTTGTAGCCGGTCCCTGTCGGCCTCGATCCCCGAAAGGGGAAAAGGCAAAGGAGGGCGCGTTTCCTTAGTTTTTGACCTTCAAGGGAACTGCGATGACAAAGCGCCAGGAGTCCAAGTACAAGATCGACCGCCGGATGGGCGAAAACATCTGGGGGCGTCCGAAGAGCCCGGTCAACCGCCGCGAATATGGCCCCGGCCAGCACGGCCAGCGCCGCAAGGGCAAGCTCTCGGACTATGGCGTGCAGCTGCGCGCCAAGCAGAAGCTCAAGGGCTTCTATGGCAATATTTCCGAAAAGCAGTTCCGCGGCATCTACAAGGACGCCGACCGCCTGCGTGGCGACACGGGCGAGCTGCTGATCGGCCTGCTTGAGCGCCGTCTGGATGCCGTCGTCTATCGCGCCAAGTTCGTGCCGACCGTCTTCGCCGCCCGCCAGTTCGTGAGCCACGGCCATGTGCTCGTGAACGGCAAGCGCGTCAACGTGCCGAGCTACCGCGTCCGCGAGGGCGATGTGGTGGAAGTGCGCGAGAAGTCGAAGCAGCTTGCGCTGGTTCTCGAAGCCGCGCAGTCGGCCGAGCGCGACACGCCGGACTATCTCGAAGTCAATCACGACAAGATGACGGCTAAGTTCGTCCGCATCCCGGCTTTCGCCGATGTGCCCTATGCGGCGCAGATGGAACCGAACCTCGTCGTCGAATTCTACTCGCGCAGCTAATCGCAGCGCTGACCGCAAAACGAAAAGGCCGCTCGAAAGAGCGGCCTTTTTTGTTGTGCGTTTCCCATTTCGTCATGACCCGCTTCAGGCGGGTCATCCACGTCTTTCTTCCTGGATCGGTTCAAGACGTGGATGGCCCGGACAAGCCGGGCCATGACGGGAATGGTGGTGCCTGAGAGCCGGAGCGTTACGCCGCCTGCGTCTCGATGCCCTTTTGCGCGAGGTAGTCGCGCAGTTCGCCCTGTTCGAACATTTCGCGGACGATGTCGCAGCCGCCGACGAATTCGCCCTTCACATAGAGCTGGGGGATGGTCGGCCAGTCGGAGAATTCCTTGATGCCCTGGCGAATTTCCTCGTCCTCCAGAACATTGATGCCCTTGAAGGGGACGCCGAGATAGGTCAGCACCTGCACGACGGCATTGGAGAAGCCGCATTGCGGGAAGACCGGCGTGCCTTTCATGAAGAGCACCACGTCCTGGCTTGCCACTTCGCTCTTGATGCGGTCGAAGACCGGGTTCTCGCTCATTGTCGTTCTCCTTCGCCGTAAGGCGGGTTCAATCCTGCGGCGCGCTGGTCTGCAGCGCCAATGCGTGAAGTTCGTTGCCCATGCCGCCTTTCAGCGCCGCATAGACCATCTGGTGCTGCTGCACGCGCGTCTTGCCCTTGAAGGCGGCGGAGATGACGTTGGCGGCATAGTGGTCGCCGTCGCCGGCGAGATCGCGGATGTCGACCGTCGCGTCGGGAAGTGCTTCCTTGATGAGCCGTTCGATTTCCGACGCCGTCATGGCCATGCGTTCGTCTCCTCGCGTCTCTTCAGAGTTCGGCGCCGGCGGCCATATAGGCGGGCAGCCAGCCTTCGTGTACGTCCTTGAGCGCATTCAATGATATGGGTTTGGCGCCCTCAAGTGTCAATTCCGTGCCGCCGGTCGTGCCGATGCGGGCGGCGGGGATACCGGCTTTTGCCGCCCGCTCAAGGAAGGCGGCGGCGGCGCTTTCCGGCAGGGTCACGGCATAGCGCGCCTGATCCTCGGCGAAGGCCCAGACATGGAGGGGGAGGGCGGTTTCCGGCGCGAGCTTGGCGCCGATGCCGCCTGCCATCGCCATTTCGGCGATAGCGGCAAGCGCGCCGCCATCCGAAAGGTCGTGGACGGCTGTGAGATTACGGTTGCGGATTTCGGCGCGGATGAAATCGCCATTGCGGCGCTCGACGGCGAGATCCACCGGCGGGGGCGCGCTGCGGTCGTCCGACTTGCGAACGATGTCGCGCAGATAGATCGACTGGCCGAGATGGCCTTTCGTTTCGCCGACAAGGATGATGGCCTCGCCCGCCGCCTTGAAGGCGATGGTGGTGCGGACCGCGATGTCGGGCAGAAGGCCGACGGCACCGATGGCAGGGGTGGGCAGGATGCCCTTGCCGTTGGTCTCGTTGTAGAGCGAGACGTTGCCGGAGACGACTGGGAAGTCGAGCGCGCGGCAGGCTTCGCCGATGCCTTCGATGCAGCCGACGAACTGGCCCATGATCTCGGGCTTTTCGGGATTGCCGAAATTCAGATTGTCGGTGATGGCGAGCGGTTCGGCGCCGACGGCGGTGAGATTGCGCCAGCATTCGGCCACCGCCTGCTTGCCGCCTTCCTGCGGATCGGCGGCGCAGTAGCGCGGCGTCACGTCGAGGGAGAAAGCG
Organism: Parvibaculum sp.; assembly: GCF_046297875.1. Lineage (GTDB taxonomy): Bacteria > Pseudomonadota > Alphaproteobacteria > Parvibaculales > Parvibaculaceae > Parvibaculum. Next base: position 2,078,389 of record NZ_JBKBHD010000001.1, read on the forward strand.
AGGCCCTTCGGCCCGTCGCCGATGCGGACCACCGCGGCGTCGCCGCCCGGTCCGATCGCCGTGTTGCCCTGAATGAGATGATCGTACTGCTCCCAGACCCAGCGGCGCGAACACATGTCGGGCAGGCCGAGCATTTTCGTCAGCGCGTCCGAGATGTCGTTCGGCGCGGGCACATCGGACGGGGCGAGCGGCGCAGGCTTTGCGGCTTTCACGAAGGGGCGGTCATATTCGGGGGCCTGATCGCCAAGCTCCTTGATCGGGAGATCGGCCATCACGTCGCCATGCTGCCTGATGCGGAAGCGCAGGTCGTCGGTCGTCTTGCCGATGATCGCGAAGTCGAGGCCCCATTTGCGGAAGATAGCTTCCGCGTCCTTCTCGCGCGCCGGATCGAGCACCATGAGCATGCGCTCCTGGCTTTCCGACAGCATCATCTCATAGGCGGTCATGCCCTCTTCGCGGCAGGGCACCTTGTCGAGATCGAGTTCGACGCCGAGATCGCCCTTCGCGCCCATTTCGACGGCGGAGCAGGTGAGGCCCGCGGCGCCCATGTCCTGAATGGCGATGACGGCGCCGGAGGCCATCAGTTCGAGGCAGGCTTCGAGCAGCAGTTTTTCGGAGAAGGGATCGCCGATCTGGACGGTCGGGCGCTTCTCCTCGGAGTCCTCGCCGAATTCGGCCGATGCCATGGTGGCGCCGTGAATGCCGTCGCGGCCGGTCTTGGAGCCGAGATAGACGATGGGCAGGCCGACGCCCTTTGCTTCGGAGTAGAAAATCTTGTCGGCATCCGCGAGGCCCGCCGCAAAGGCGTTCACAAGACAGTTGCCGTTGTAGCTTGCGTCGAAATTCACTTCGCCGCCGACGGTCGGCACGCCGAAGCTGTTGCCGTAGCCGCCGATGCCGGCGACGACGCCCGAGACGATGTGGCGCGTGCGCGGATGGTCCGGTTCGCCGAAGCGCAGCGCATTGAGCGCGGCGATGGGGCGCGCGCCCATGGTGAAGACGTCGCGCAGGATGCCGCCGACGCCCGTTGCCGCGCCCTGATGCGGCTCGATATAGGAGGGGTGGTTGTGGCTTTCCATCTTGAAGATGATCGCCTGTCCGTCGCCGATATCGACGACGCCCGCGTTCTCGCCGGGGCCGCAGATGACGCGGGGGCCCGTGGTCGGCAGCGTGCGCAACCACTTCTTCGACGACTTGTAGGAACAGTGCTCGTTCCACATGGCGGAGAAGATGCCAAGCTCGGTCAGCGTCGGCTCGCGGCCGATCAGGTCGAGAATGCGCTGGTACTCGTCGGGCTTCAGCCCATGTTCGGCGACGAGTTCCGGCGTGATCCTGATATCGTTCGGTATCACGCCACGGCCTCCATAATGCTTTCAAAAAGGGCGCGCCCGTCGGTGGCGCCATTCAGCGGTTCGATCATGTTTTCGGGATGCGGCATCATGCCGAAGACATTGCCGCGCTCATTGAGAATGCCGGCGATGTCGTTCTGCGAGCCGTTCGGATTGGTGCCTTCTGCATAGCGCAGGCCGACGCGGCCTTCGCCTTCGAGGCGCTTCAGTGTCTCGGCATCGGCGAAGTAGTTGCCGTCACCATGTGCAACCGGGCAACGCCACACCTCGCCTTGCCTGTATTTGCGCGTGAAGTCGGTTTGCGCATTGGCAACTTCGAGCTTCACTTCCTTGCAGACGAATTTGAGGCCCGCATTGCGCATCAGCACGCCGGGCAGGAGCCCCGCTTCGCAGAGGATCTGGAAGCCGTTGCAGATGCCGAGTACACGCACGCCTTTTTCAGCGGCTTTTGCGACGGCGGGCATGATATGGCCGCGCGCGGCGATGGCGCCGGTGCGCAGATAGTCGCCATAGGAAAAGCCGCCGCACAGGACCACGAGATCGAGGTCGGGCAGCTCGGTATCCGCATGCCAGATATAAGCGGGCTTCTTGCCGGTGATCTTCTCGAGCGCGATCAGCATATCGCGTTCGCGGTTTGAGCCGGGGAAAACGACGACGCCTGACTTCATGCTCACTTCTCGTCGAGCTCCACGGCGTAGTTTTCGATCACCGTGTTGGCGAGGAGCTTCTTGCTCATCTCGTCCAGTGCGGCCTTTGCCTTCACCGGATCGGTTTCGTTCAGTTCGACCTCGAAGAGCTTGCCCTGACGGACGCTGGCGACGCCGGAAAAGCCGAGCGAGCCCAGCGCACCTTCGATTGCCTTGCCTTGCGGGTCCAGCACGCCGTTCTTCAGCGTGACCTTGATGCGCGCTTTCATGCTTCCTCGTCTTTCACGTAACTCACTTCACCAGCGTGGGCCCGCGCCGTTTCGGTTCGGTCTCAACGAGAACGCCGAGGCGCCGCGCTACTTCCTGATAGGCTTCGACGAGGCCACCCATGTCGCGGCGGAAACGGTCCTTGTCGAGCTTGTCGTTGGTGCGGGTGTCCCAGAGGCGGCAGCAATCGGGGCTGATCTCGTCGGCGAGCACCACGCGCACCATCTCGCCTTCATAGAGGCGGCCGAACTCGACCTTGAAGTCCACGAGGCGGATGCCTATGCCGAGGAAGAGGCCGGTCAGGAAGTCGTTGATACGCAGCGCAAGCGCCATCATGTCGTCGATTTCCTGCGGCGTCGCCCAGCCAAAGGCCGTGATGTGCTCTTCGGAGACCATCGGGTCGTGCAGCTCGTCATTCTTGTAATAGAACTCGATGATGGAGCGGGGCAGCACCGTGCCTTCGTCGATGCCGAGCTTTTTCGACAGCGAGCCGGCGGCGACATTGCGCACCACCACTTCGACGGGGATGATTTCCACTTCCCGAATGAGCTGCTCGCGCATGTTGAGCGCGCGGATGAAATGCGTCGGCACGCCGATCTCGTTCAGCTTGGTGAAGATGAATTCCGAGATGCGGTTGTTGAGGACACCCTTGCCGTCGATGATCTCGCGCTTGGTCGCGTCGAAGGCGGTCGTATCATCCTTGAAATGCTGGATGAGCGTGCCCGGTTCCGGGCCTTCGTAAAGCACCTTCGCCTTGCCTTCATAAACGCGTCTGCGCCGGCTCATGTCATGAATTCCAATCGGTTAGCCCGGATGGAAGGTCCGGGGCTGGCGGGGGGCTCCGCACATATTCGAGGACCGCCTCGCGGCGGAAAAGAGCCGGGCGGGCAGGTTCGGAATCGGCCCTTCGGCGAGCGCAAGGTAGCCCAAGGCCGGACGCGATACAATGAAGCTGTGCTGCGCCGCACCTGTCATAAAAAATGTCTGAAAATCATGGGGTTAGACAATTCGACGCGGGGGCGCCCCGGCTGGCCGATGGCTGTTGATTTGAATTGATGGGCCCGCTATGCCTAAGGCCAATTCCGGGAGTTCCCCAAGCCGGGGCCCCGCCACATGACCCCAATACGGAGTGCCAGGTTCCATGTCCAGCTTCGACAAGCGCGAGGAAGGTTTTGAAAAGAAGTTCGCTCATGACGAGGAGCTTCGCTTCAAGGCAAGCGCACGCCGCAACAAGCTGCTCGGGCTCTGGGCGGCCGAAAAGCTGGGCCTCACGGGCGAGGCCGCCGAGTCCTACGCGCAGGACGTGATCGCCGCGGATCTGAAGGAAGCGGGCGATCAGGATGTGTTCGACAAGATCCGCGCCGATTTCGACGCGAAGGGCGTGGCACAATCCGACCATCAGCTTCGCCGCACCATGGACGAGCTGATGGATGAGGCCGTCCGTCAGATAAAGAGCTGAGACTCAGTGTTCCGGGAATATCGAGATACAGCCGAGGAGCAGGATTTCGTCGGCGCGTGCGCCTTCCATCGGCAGGTGAACGATCTCGAGATTGAGGAAGTCCCGGTTAATGCCGGACAGGCGGCCCTGCGTGATGTGGGGCCGCTTTTCCTTTGTCACCATGCGATAGATGCCGGCATCCTTGCCGACGGTCGCCGGGTGATAGATCTCGCGGATCGTCATGCCGGTCGGATCGAAGTCGAGCCAGCGCGTCAGCGTCGTGCCGACCAGACGTAACCGCCAGTCGTAGCCGTCATCATCCAAAGGCTCGAGAACAAAGACGCTCGGCAGGAAGGATGCGGCTTCGCGGCAGGGAAGATCGGATCGGCTCAGGAGACGCCCATCCCGGCAGTGACGCTGCCAGAATTCCATCAGCTTTATGGATTGGGCATGCAGGGGCTTTTCGATCGGGACGACATTCGTCTCGATCCGCGTGGCGCGATCCTGCGTCGTACGGGCTCCGGGCCGGGTTTCCATGAACATGGGGCCTGTCCTGCATTCAACGAGGCCCTTCTTCCGGCCCTCCATTTCCCATGTCAGCAGCAAAGCGATAAAAAGCTCTTAAGTGTTGCGCCGGGCTGCCTGAGAAGGCGCCGAAGGTGTCGACAATATGACAGCAAAACTTTCCGCCGCCGTCTCGCGAGCGCCATTTTCCGTCAATCCGGCGATTGCATTGGTGGCGGATTCCCTCAGGCGGTGCATGGCCGCCCAGGCCACTGTCTCGATGGCAAGACGGGCGGCAAGTTTTTGCTCTGGCGAGGGCGGGCCTGCGGCCCCGGCGAATTTGAGGGCAATTTCGGCCAGTTGATCGCGGTGGCGGCCACGCAGATCCAGCGCATGAAGCTGCTCGAAGGCAGGGACTTCCCTTGCGCAGCGATCGACCAGCCAGATGGCGCGGCGGGCCTCGTGCAGCATGTCGTAAAGCTCGTGGCCGATGGCGCGGAGCGTTTCCATTTCCACCTTTGCGCCGGGAGCAAGCGCGGTGTCGAAGGACGGCCAGTGGCGCACTTCCTTCACGCGCGCGGCAAAGATTTGCACCGTCGCAATGATGCCGGGGTCTTCAAGGGGGAGGGGGAGACCTGTGAGCGGGCGGGCGCAGACCTTCAGAATGGCAAGGTGGAGCAGTGCTTCCTTGCTCGCGACATAGAGATAGACCGTGCCGGCGGAAACGCCTGCGGCCTTCGCCACATCCGCCATCTGGGTGCGCCTGATGCCGAGTTCGGAAAAGCAGGTTATTGCCGCATCGGCGATTTCTTCGAGTTTTCCTTCGGATTTCTTTCGGGCCACGGCGCCTGCTTCTCCCCTCGGCTGCGCCGTTTCACGTGAAGCAGCGCAAATCATCTTGACTCCTGATAATAAATGAATGACTCATTCAGTCAATTGATTTGAGGAGGGACTCATGGGACGCGTCCGGTTTGCATTTGTCGCTGCGCTTCTTGCTGTGGTTTTTGCGGGATTGCCGCAAGCCGCGGCTGCCGGAATGGGCTGGCTCCATTATGGCGGCGATGCCGGCGGCACGCGCCACTCGGCCGCTGCCGAGATCACGCGCGAGAATGTGAAAGGTCTTCGCGAGGCCTGGACCTATCGCACGGGCGACATGGAAGCCCGTGCGGACGTCATGAAGCACAGCGCCTTTCAGGCAACGCCCATCCTCTTTCACGGGTCGCTGATCCTTTGCACGCCCTTCAACGAAGTGATCGCGCTCGATCCGGGCACAGGCGCGGAGAAGTGGCGCTACGATACGAAAATTGCGACGGACTACCGGCCGGCCAACCAGTTTGTCTGCCGCGGCGTGACGCCCTGGGTGGATGCGGCCGCTGCGCCGGAGGGGCTTTGCGCATCGCGGCTTTTCATCGGGACAGCGGACGCGCGACTGATCGCGCTCGATGCGGGAACGGGGCAGCCTTGTCTCGGCTTCGGCATGGATGGCGAAGTGCAAATCGATCCCGGCATGGAACTCGAATGGCCGGGCGAATTCCAGATCACCTCGCCGCCTTCGGTTGCAAATGGTGTCGTCGTAGCCGGCTCGTCCATCGGCGACAATCGCCGAGCCAATGCACCGAAGGGGACGGTGCGCGCCTTCGATGCGCGGACGGGAAAGCCTGTGTGGGAATTCGATCCGGTGGTTCGCGGCGCGAAAGATCATCCCGAAAGCTGGCCGCGCGGCGGCGTGGCCGAGCGCACGGGCCATGCGAATGTCTGGGCGCCGATCGCGGCGGACGAGGCGCGGGGGCTCTTCTTCCTGCCGACCTCATCGCCATCGCCGGATTTCTTCGGCGGGCTTCGCGCGGGTGACAATCGCTATGCGAATTCCGTGGTGGCGGTTGAAGCGGCGAGTGGAAAGGTGCGCTGGCATTTCCAGACGGTGCATCACGATGTCTGGGACTACGATCTTCCGGCGCAACCGAGCCTTGTCACGCTGATGCGCGATGGCCAGCCTGTCGATGCCGTGGTTCAGGTGACGAAGCAGGGTTTCGTCTTCGTGCTCGACCGCGACACGGGCAAGCCGATCTTCGATGTGGAGGAACGGGCTGTGCCGCAGGACGGTGCGGCGGGCGAGTTTCTGTCGCCGACGCAGCCTTTCCCGGTTGCGCCGCCGCCGCTCGTGCCGCAGATGCTGACGGCAGACGACGCATGGGGCCTCACTTACTGGGACCGCAAGGCATGCCGCGACAAGATCGCGGCCGCGCGCTCCGAAGGCATCTACACACCGCCTTCGGCGCAGGGCACGATCATGTATCCGTTCACGGCAGGCGGGGCGAACTGGGGCGGGGCGGCATACGATCCCGCGACACAGACGCTCTATGTCAACACGAACCGCGCGGCGCATATCATCACGCTGATCCCGTCGGAAAACTATGAAGCGGCGAAGGCTGCCGAACCGAATGAAGAGATTTCGCCGCAAGCGCCGACGCGCTGGGCCGTGAAGCGCGAACTGTTGCTTTCGCCGCTCGGCCTGCCTTGCACGCCGCCGCCCTGGGGCATGCTGACCGCCGTCGATCTCTCCGATGGCACGATCAAATGGGAAAGCGTGCTTGGCACAGTGCGCGACATTGCGCCGGTTCCCGTGTCCCTCAAATGGGGCGTGCCGAATTTCGGCGGACCGATCGTGACGGCAGGCGGCGTCGTCTTCATCGGCGCGACGATGGATGACTATCTGCGCGCCTTCGATGCGGCATCGGGCGAGGAGTTGTGGAAGGGGCGCCTTCCGGCGGGCGGGCAGGCGACACCCATGACCTATGTATGGGAAGGCCGGCAATATGTTGTCATCGCGGCAGGCGGCCATGCCCGCGCCGGCACGAGACCTGGTGACTATGTGAAGGCTTATGCGCTGCCGGAATAGTCTATTCCGCTTGTAACTCTGTCGCGTTTACCCGCAGAATTGCCCGACAAGAACAACAAGACGGGGAGACGGCCATGGGCGACTACAAGAATGTGACGATCGAGAAGCGCGGTGCTGTCGCACTGGTGCGATTCGACCGAAAGGGCGCCCGCAATGCCTTCAATCAGGAGACGATCCTCGAACTCACCGATGTTGCACGGCGCTTCCAGGACGATCTCGAGACGCAGGCGGTGGTGCTGACGGGCACGCGCGAAGCCTTTTCCGGCGGCATCGACCTGAAGGAGCGGGCGAGCCGCGCCGTTACCGCCGGGACAGACCTCGAACTCCGGCAGGTCTATTATCGCGGTGTGAAACTCTGCCAGGCGTGGGAAGACATGCCGCAGATCACGGTTGCCGCTATCGAGGGCATGGCGGTCGGCGCGGGTGTGGCTCTGCCGCTCGCGCTCGACTGGCGCGTGATGGGCAAGGGCGCTTTCCTCTATGTGCCGGAAGTGAAGATCGGCATCAACCTGCAATGGGGCGCGCTGCCGCGGCTCATCACGCTGGTGGGACCGGCGCGCGCCAAGCGCATCTGCATTCTCTGCGAGCGCATGGGCGCGGAACACGCGCTCGATTGGGGACTCGTGGACGAGATTGCAGAGGACGGGCATGTGGCCGATAAGGCGATGGAGCTTGCCGCGGCGGCTGCGTCGATGCCGGCGCCGGCGGTGCGCATGGTGAAGGAGGCGGTCAATGCGACGGCGAACGCGCTTCACAAGGTCAGTGCCTATGCCGATGCCGACCAGAGCCAGCTTTCGACCAATTTCCGTTCGGCGCAGGCAGAAAGCGACAAGTTCGTGAAGGGCAAGAGCTAGGTCAGGCGTCTGCCTTCGCCCTGAGCCGCATCGCGATCTGTTCCAGCGACTGCAGGTGGTTGCCTTCCTTCACGACGTCATAGACGGCGATGTTCATGGCGCGCACCGACTTGCGGACGATGGTGCGCGTTTCCGGGTGCTCGTCGAAGTCGATGACGTTGAGGCAGCAGGTGTTCTGGTCGATGGCGGCAAATGTCTGAAGGCCGGTGCCGAAGGCCCAGCCGATGACGAGCCTGTTGATGCCGCCATGCGCGACAAGGGCGAGCGTGTCCCATTCGGGCTCGGCGATGAGGCGCTCGAGCGCTGCGACCACACGCGCATTCACTTCCTCGAAGCTGTCGCCGCCATTGTAGCGGGCGCCGGGGAGGTGGGCGTCGCGGAAAGAATAGGCGATGTCGTTCAGGTCGAGGATCTTGTCGCGGTATGACGCGTCGCTCTGGAACTCGACGAAATCGTCATGGCGTTCCACGGGCAGGTTGCGGCCTGCGAGGATGATCTCCGCCGTTTCGACCGAGCGCGGAAAGGCAGACGCCACGGCGCGGTCGAAGGGGATGTTCGTCAGCGCCTTGCCCGTCATCTCTGCCTGTTCGCGGCCCCAGGGGGTCAGCCGCACGGCGGTCGAATCCGCCACCCGGTTGCCCCTCTCGTCGACATAGGAGACGTCGCCATGGCGGAACAGATAGATCCGGCGGCGGCGGGAGCCGTCAAAGGCGGTGCGGAGCATGGGAATCCTCAAAGTAGTGGAATGTCTGTGCCGCGCAGTATAGGGCGGATTGTGACAGGCGGGTGAAGCAGAGGCGGCAGATTTCCTTGCAATCCCGATATACCCGTATTATATATCTGTATATCTCTAGAGGATATAAAGATGGCATTCTCCGTCAAAGACGAAGCGACCGACGCGGCAGTTCGCAAGCTGGCAAAGCTCAAGAAAACCGGGCTGACCGACGCCATCCGCATGGCCGTGGAAAACGAGATCAAGAGGTCTGCCGAAGAAATGCCGCTGGTTCAACGGCTGAAAGCGATCGGCGACCGCTATTCCAAATACAAGAAGACGGGGACGAAAGCCGACAAGGCTTTTTTCGACGATCTGGGTGGCGGGCTCTAGATGTTTGTCGACGCCTCGGCCGTCATAGCCATCGTCGCGCAGGAAGAAGGGTGGGAGGCGCTTGCCGGGCAATTGAGGCAGGCCGAGCGCACCTATGTATCGCCGCTCACGCTATGGGAGGCGGCGGCGGGGCTTGCGCGGCAGGCCGATTGCCCCCCGGCGGAAGCGGAGGCGCTTGTTCGGGAATTTGTCGCGACCGTCGATGCAGAAAGCATCGCGGTAGACGACGCCATAGGGTGGGAGGCTTTTGCCGCCTTCGGCCGCTACGGCAAGGGCCGCCACAAGGCGTCGCTCAATTTTGGCGATTGCTTTGCCTATGCCTGTGCAAAGGTCCTCGATATGCCACTTCTCTATAAGGGCGACGATTTTCTGTATACGGACCTTGGCTGACGCCTATTCCGCCGCCTTGCCCTTTGCAGATGCCGCCATGGCTTCCTTGCCGAAGATGCGGGCGAAGATCGTGTCCACATGTTTGGTGTGGTAGCCGAGGTCGAAGCGTTCCTCGATGTCGGCGTCGGTGAGATATTTCTTCACGTCGGCGTCGGCCTTCAGCAGTTCGAGGAAATTGCCCTCGCCGCGCCAGACCGGCATCGCGTTGCGCTGCACGAGGCGGTAGGCGTCCTCGCGGCTCGCCCCCTTCTGCGTCAGCGCGAGGAGGACGCGCTGCGAATGGACGAGGCCGCCGAGCTTGTCCATGTTCTTCTGCATGTTCTCGGGATAGACGAGCAGCTTGTCGATGACGCCGGTGAGGCGGACAAGTGCGAAGTCGAGCGTCACCGTCGCGTCCGGGCCGATCATGCGTTCGACGGAGGAATGCGAGATATCGCGCTCATGCCAGAGCGCGACGTTTTCCATCGCGGGGATCGCCATGCCGCGCACGAGGCGCGCGAGGCCGGTGAGGTTTTCCGTCAGCACCGGGTTGCGCTTGTGCGGCATGGCGGAAGAGCCCTTCTGGCCTTCCGAGAAATGTTCCTCCGCTTCCAGCACTTCGGTGCGCTGCAGGTGGCGGATTTCGGTCGCCACGCGCTCGATCGACGAAGCGATGACGCCGAGCGTCGCGAAGAACATGGCGTGGCGATCGCGCGGGATGACCTGGGTCGAGACGGGCTCGACTTCGAGGTCGAGCGCCTTTGCGACATGCTCTTCCACGCGCGGGTCGATATTCGCGAAGGTGCCGACGGCGCCGGAGATGGCGCAGGTCGCGATTTCCTTGCGCGCATTGACGAGCCGTTCGCGGCAGCGCTCGAACTCGGCATAGGCTTCCGCCATCTTGAGGCCGAAGGTGACGGGTTCGGCATGGATGCCGTGGCTGCGGCCGATGCAGACCGTATCCTTGTGCTCGAAGGCGCGGCGCTTGATGGCGGCGAGAAGCTCGTCCATGTCGCGGAGCAGGATGTCGCTCGCGCGGGCGAGCTGCACATTGAGGCAGGTGTCGAGCACGTCGGAGGATGTCATGCCCTGATGGACGAAGCGCGAATCCTCGCCGATGAATTCGGCAAGATGCGTGAGAAAGGCGATGACGTCGTGCTTCACCTCGCGCTCGATCTCGTCGATCTTGGCGACATCGAACACCGCCTTGTCGCCGCGCTCGCGGATGTTCCGTGCGGCTTCCTTCGGGATCACGCCGATTTCCGCCAAGGCCTCGCAGGCATGGGCCTCGATCTCGAACCAGATGCGGAATTTTGTGTCGGGTTCCCATATGGCGACCATTTCGGGCCGCGAATAGCGCGGAATCATCAGGCGCCTCTCAATGGTTGGCGGGCGGGCGGGAAGGAATGGGCAGGGTTTAGCACTTGGGGGGAGGCCCCTCAAGGGGTGGTTGGGGAGCGGCGGCAACGCAGCGGTATGGCGCCCAGCGTGCGTTTGGGGCTAGGCTTCGGGTACAGAAAAAGAACAAAGGGGAGGGGCTGATGGACAGCAATCTGAAAGGTGCCGCGCCGGTGATGCCGGAGCTAGCAAAGCTCGATGCGACGGCGCAGGCCGCGCTGGTCGCCAAGGGCGAAGTGACGGCGCTGGAGCTGGTGGAGGCAGGGATTTCCCGCATCGAGCAGGTGAACCCGAAAATCAATGCGGTCGTCGGCACGTTTTACGACCGCGCCCGCGAGGCGGCGGAGGGGAAGCTGCCCGCCGGGCCCTTCACCGGCGTTCCCAATCTCGTGAAGGATCTCGACAACCTCAAAGGCACGTCCGCCACCTCGGGCTCGCGCTTCCTTGCGCAGAATATTTCGCCGGAGACGGACCCGATCATCGCAAGCTGCGAGGCTGCGGGCTTCGTGATGGTGGGCAAGAGCAATACGCCGGAATTCGGCTTGCTCGGCACGACGGAGTCTCTGCTGCTGGGCCCATGCAACAATCCGTGGGATGTCACACGCTCGCCGGGCGGATCGTCGGGCGGCGCGGCGGCGGCGGTTGCCTCCGGTATGGTGCCTGTTGCGCATGCGACGGATGGCGGCGGCTCGATCCGCATTCCCGCGTCGTGCTGCGGCGTGTTCGGCCTCAAGCCGAGCCGGGGGCGCATCGAACTTGGCGAGCGGCAATTGCCGGGCGATATCGGATTTCAGCATTGCGTCTCCCGCAGCGTGCGCGACAGCGCGACGCTTCTCGATGCGACGGAGCGGAAGGGTGCCGCCGCCGTGCTGCCGCCCGTGGGCAAGGTCGAAGGGCCGGGGAAGAAGCGCCTCAAAATTGCTTTCGCCACGATGGATTACAAGGGCAAGGAGCCGGCGGCGGATGTGAAGGCGGCGATTGAGGATGTGGCGAAACTTTGCGCCTCGCTCGGCCATGAGATTATTCCGGCGCGCAACCCGCTCGATGGCAAGGCCTTCGAAGACGCGTTTCTTGCGGCCTGGGCGTCCGGCCCGGCGGAGCTTCTTGCGCTGGTGACGCAGATGGGGCTCAAGCCCGAAGATGTGCTCGAGCCCTGGACGCTCGGTCTCGCCGATCTCTACAACAGCAAGCCGAAGGACACGCTGGCGAAATCGCTGGCGCATTTCGAGAAGATCACGGCGGACACGCTTGCCTTCATGGCGGATTACGATGTGTGGTTGACGCCCGTGCTTGCCGCTGCGCCGCCGAAGACGGGCGAGCAGGCGCCGACCGTTCCCTTCGACACGCTTTATGAGCGCGTGTTCAATTATGTGAGCTATACACCGCTTCACAATGTGGTGGGGACGCCCGCCATGTCGGTGCCGCTCTCGTGGAACGCGGAGGGGCTTCCCATCGGTTCGCAATTTGCGGCGCTGCCCGGGCAGGAGCGGGTGCTGCTTGAGCTCGCCTTCGAGCTTGAACAGGCGCGGCCCTGGGCGGAGAAATATCCGCCGGTGTTTGCGGGGTAACGGCCCCTCACCCTTCCGCGGGCTGACGCCCTGCTTCCCTCTCCCCAGCGGGGAGAGGGAAGCAGGGCGTTTCAATTACATCAGCCCGAGCGATCTGAAGCTCGCGTGGCGGCCCTTGCCGACGACGAGGTGGTCGTGGACTTCGATGCCGAGGGGTTTGGCGGTGTCGACGATCTTGCGGGTCATTTCGACATCGGCGTTGGAGGGGGTCGGGTCACCCGAGGGGTGGTTGTGGACAAGGATGAGAGCGGAGGCGTTCAGCTCCAGCGCGCGTTTCACGACTTCGCGGGGATAGACCGGCGTGTGGTCGACCGTTCCCTTCTGCTGCACTTCATCCGCGATCAGAACGTTCTTGCGGTCGAGAAAGAGGATTCGGAACTGCTCCACCGGATTATGCGCCATGGAGGCAGCGCAATAATCGATCAGCGCGTTCCATGAGCCGATTACTTCCTTTTTCATGACTTTGGCTTGCGCGAGGCGGAGGCCGGTTTCGCGGGCGATGCGGAATTCGGTGACGATCGCGTCCGACACGCCTTTTACTTCGCGGAGCCGCGCGGGCTCGGCATTGATGACTTCCGCGAAGCCGCCGAATTTTGCGATCAGTTCCTTTGCCAGCGGCTTCACGTCGCGGCGCGGCACAGCGCGGAAAAGGACGAGTTCGAGAAGTTCGTAGTCGGGCAGGGTGTCGGGCGATTTCAGGAAGCGTTCGCGCAGCCGCTCGCGGTGGCCGGTGTAGTGGGGCTTGCCGTCATCCGCCGCCACGCGCTTGCCGCCCGGTCAGGCGTAGGGCGGGCAGTCGAGGCCCGCGGGGGACTTGGTGAAAATCTCGCAGCCATCGGCGGTGACGCCGACCGAATGTTCGAACTGGGCGGAGAGCGAGCGGTCGCGCGTCACCGCTGTCCAGCCGTCGGAGAGGATCTTCACGCCGGGCTTGCCGAGATTGATCATCGGTTCGATGGTGAAGAACATGCCTTCCTTGAGCGTGGCGCCCTGGCCCTTGCGGCCGTAATGGAGCACGTTCGGCGCGTCGTGGAAGACGCGGCCCAAACCATGCCCGCAGAATTCACGCACCACGGAGCAGCGCTGGCCCTCGGCATGTTCCTGGATGGCGTGGCCGATGTCGCCCAATGTCGCGCCGGGCTTCACGGCGGCGATGCCGCGCATCAGCGCTTCGTAGGTGACTTCGACGAGGCGCTGCGCCTTGCGGGGGGCTTCGCCTGCGAAATACATGCGGTTGGTGTCGCCGTGCCAGCCATCGAGGATATAGGTGACATCGACATTGACCGCGTCGCCGTCGCGCAGCACGCGGTCGCCGGGAATGCCGTGGCAGACGACATGGTTGATCGAGGTGCAGCAGGACTTGCGGAAACCGCGATAGTTCAGCGGCGCGGGATAGGCGCCGTGATCGAGGCCGAAATCATGCACCAGCCGGTCGATATGGTCGGTCGTGATGCCGGGCTTTATTTCAGCCACAAGCATGTCGAGCGCCTGCGCCGCAAGGTGGCCGACGCGGCGCATGCCTTCGAAGGCTTTGGCGTCGTGGATCTTGATCCGGCCGATATTGCGGTCCGGGGCTTCGATGGCGTCGGTATAGCTCATGGCAGCTTTCACAAAATGGCGGCTTTGCCTTGCTTTCTAACATAGTGCGGTGGGGCGGCATTTGAAAGCCGGGCCCTCAGCGCTATTCTCCCTTACTCACGTGACCCCGGGGATAGGTTTCATGTCCGACCAAGCGGCGCAAGCGCGCCCGAAAACCGTTACCGCCTGTGTGTTGACCATTGGCGACGAAATCCTCTCCGGCCGGACGCGGGATGCGAACCTTGCCTATATCGCCACGCATCTGAACCGCATCGGCATTCAGGTGCGCGAGGCCCGCGTGATCCCCGATGTGGAGGAGGTGATCGTCGCGACGCTGAATGAGGTTCGGGCGCGCTACGACTATGTGTTCACCACGGGCGGTATCGGCCCGACGCATGACGACATCACGGCGGATGCGGTGGCCAAGGCCTTTGGCGTCGGCATCGGCTATCACCCGGAGGCGCTGAAAATCCTCGGCGAGCATTACGAGCGGACGGGGGCGGAGTTCAACACCTCGCGCAAGCGCATGGCGCGGCTGCCCGACGGCGCCAGCATGATCGACAATCCGGTGAGCAAGGCGCCGGGATTCCAGATCGGCAATGTTTTCGTGATGGCGGGCGTGCCGATGGTCATGCAGGTGATGATGGACAGCCTGACGGACCGGCTGGAAGGCGGGGCGCAGATGCAGAGCCGCACGGTGACGGGCCAGATCGGGGAGGGGACGATCGCCGAAAAACTGGGCGAATTGCAGGCCCGGCACCCGGATGTGGGCATCGGCAGCTACCCCTATTATGTGGGCAAGACCTTCGGCACGAGCATCGTCATGCGGGGCGTCGATTCGAGTGAGCTCGACATCGTGGCGGGCGAAGTCATGGCGCTGATGCGGGAGTTCGGGGTGGAGCCCGTTGCGGGCGGGGCAGCCTGAAAAACGGCTGAAACCGGGGCTTTTGTCGCATATCTGCAACAGATTCCGGCAACATTACGAAAGTTTCAGCATTTCCGCCGTTTCCGCGCGATACAATCTCCCGTGGACCGATTACAGTTTCCGGCATGAAGGTCTGACGGTCGCAGCCAAGCGCGAAGACGCAAGGGGCCCGGCAGAGGGGGATACAGGCTCCGACCTGATCGGCCTGAGAACAAAATTGGGGTCAGTTGACCCGGAGGGAGAAACGACATGAAGAAGACCATCGGAATTCTCGGCATGGCCGCCGGCGCGATGATGCTGTCCAGCGCGGCTCTGGCTCTCGACTCGAGCTTCGACGCTATGTCGAAGGCTGGCAACCACAAGTTCTATGTCTGGTGCACGGGCGGCCCGGATCGCGAAGCGAGCCAGCAGGGCTCGAACGCGAAGGAAGCCCAGGCGGCGCTCGCCGCTTCCGCCGGCAACAATTGCTGGCCGGTGTGGCAGGGCCTCGAAGGCTAAGCCAGTCCCGCATCAGCGGACGATACGGAACGGCGGTCCCAGTGGCCGCCGTTTCCTTTTTCAGCATTTCCTTTTGCGCGGACGCGGCCAAGCGGGCATAGCTAGGGCGCTGTGCGGCGCGCAGGCCGGCGCGCGATGCGCATGGGGCCCCTTGGCGAAACTGGTATACGCAGCGGACTTAAAATCCGCTTCCCGCAAGGGAGTGCGGGTTCGAGTCCCGCAGGGGCCACCACCCTAAGTCCGCCAAATAAAAACGGGCCAGCCTGTGCGGTTGGGGAATGCGGGCGCAGGACTCAACCGCTCAAAAAGATTGTCACCCCGGCACTTGTTGCCGGGGCCCAATCGATCTTCCGCAAAATTCGAGAGGCTAATGGGTCCCGGGAATAAATCCCGGGATGACACTTATGGTTTTGGCAGGCTCAGGCCGGCTTTCGGAAAATCAGACTGCGACTTTGCGCGGCTCGTGCCAGAGGGCGTCGGCGGGGACGCTTTGATCCGCCTTCATGCCCGCATCATGGCGGTAGAGCGTCGAGCAATAGGGGCAGACGATCTCGCTCTCGCGGCCCATGTCGAGGAAGACATGCGGATGGTCGAAGGGCGGGGCCGCGCCGATGCACTCGAATTCCTTCACGCCGATGCGGATCTCGCGCATACCCGCCTCATTGCAGAATTTCGGTGTCTTGCCGCCCGCCATGTCGCTTACTCCTCGGATGTCCGGGGCCTGTCCGGATGGGCCGAAACTAGAGGCGCCGGGGCCGGAGGGCAAGGGGGCACGCAGAGGCGCAGAGCCGCAGAGAGAATGTGAAAAAAACTTGTCCCTGGATTTCGTAGCTCGCCATCTTGGCCACCTCACGGGGCGGGCGGGCCCCAAGCAAGCGCAGGTGGGTTGGGCATATCTCGCCGCCTGCACGAATGACCGTTTCAATGTCATTTCGCTGTCACCAGCGACGGAATTGGCGGCAATCTGCATTCAAGGTTACGAAATTGTGAGGGTGGCCCTTCCGATGCCGCTTGGAGGGGGAAGGGGGGCCGGGCATAATTGACGTAATGTCATGATCGGGCGGGGACGGGCCGGAAGAGCCTTGCGCCTGCCTTTGGGAGGAGGAACCCCATATGAGCGATGCGGCCGCAACCGGCCCGGCTGCCCGCGAGGCGCACCGGCCCCTGTCGCGCTGGACACTGCTTGCCTTTGCGCTGCCGGCCGCGCCGATCTCGGCGATGGGGCTGCCGCTCGTCGTGCATCTGCCGCCCTTCTATGCGGGTTCGCTCGGCCTGGGGCTCACCGTCGTCGGCACGATCTTCATGCTGGCGCGCTTCTGGGACGTGTTCACGGACCCGGTGCTCGGCATCGTTTCCGACAAGTTCGAGACGCGGTGGGGCAGGCGGCGGCACTGGATCGTGCTAGCCGTGCCTATCATGATGCTCTCGGTGGTGATGATCTTCATGCCGCCGGGGGGCGTGTCGGCGGCCTATCTGATCTTCTGGCTGTTCGTGCTTTATGTCGGCTGGACGCTCATCACCATCTCCCACATGAGCTGGGGGGCGGAGCTGACGCCCGATTATCACGAGCGGACGCGCGTGCATGGCGCGCGCGAGGTGGCGCTCATTCTCGGCATGGTGCTGGTGCTGACGCTGCCGGTCATCATCGAGCAGTCGAACCCGGAAAATCTCGCCGCGGCGCGCGTCGCCTCGATGGGCTGGTTCGTGCTGATCCTGCTGCCGATCGCCGTCGGCCTTGCGGTATGGAAGGTGCCGGAGCGGCCGACGCCGCGGCCCGTGCATGTGCCGTTCAAGCAGGCGGTGGGGGCGCTCGTGTCGAGCCGGCCGCTGCAGATCGTTCTCGCGGCCGATCTTCTCGGCGGCATGTCGGGCGGACTTGTCGCCTCGATGTTCCTGTTCCTCGCCGAAGACGCGCTGAAGCTCGGCACCTATTCGAGCCTGATGCTGCTCGGCTATTTCATTTCCGGCGTCTGCTTCATTCCGCTGATCCTCGCGGTGGCGCGCCGCCTCGGCAAGCACAAGACGGCGGCGGCGTCGGCCGTGTTCAACGCGCTCACCGTGCCGCTCATCCTGCTGGTGCCGGCGGGCAATCATTTTGCGGCGCTCGGCGTCTGGGTGCTGTGCGGCGTCAACATGGCGGCGGGGCCGTTCCTGTTCCGCTCGCTGATGGCCGATGTGTCGGAGCATGACACGGTGGTGACGGGGCAGCAGCGGACGGGGCTCTTCTATTCGCTGCTCACTTCCACCAGCAAGGTGGGCGCGGCGCTCGCCATTTTCATCGCCTATACGCTGCTCGACAGTATCGGCTTCCAGGCGGGCGGCGAGAATTCGCAATCGGTGCTCGACAGCCTGCGGGCCGTCTATGTCTGGCCGGCCTGCATCATCAGCGCGGCGGTGGCGGGCATTCTCTGGTTCTATCCGATCGACGAGGAGCAGCAGGTGGCGAACCGGCGCATCATCGAAGAGCGGGGGCTGCAAACGGCGGCGGCGGCGCTCGCCATGCGCACCGGCCAGCCGCGCGACCCGCAGTCTTCCGGCGTTGCGGCGGATTGAGCGGCATGGGCGAGTTCACGTCGAACGGCGTTTCGATCGCCTATGAAGTCACGGGCGAAGGGCGGCCGATCCTGCTGATCCACGGCTTTTCGGCGACGGCACATGACAATTGGGAGCGTACGGGCTGGGTGCAGGCGCTCACCCGCGCGCGCTTCAAGGTGGTGACGTTCGACCTGCGCGGGCATGGGGCGAGCGGCAAGCTCCACGATCCCGCCGATTACGGCCATGCGAAGCATGTGGGCGATGCGCTGGCGCTGCTCGACCATCTGGGCATTGCGGAAGCGGACCTGATGGGCTTTTCCATGGGGGCGGGGATCGCCATGCGGCTGGCGGCGCATCATGGCGAGCGCTTCGGGCTTGTGGTGCTGGCGGGCGTGGGCGGCAAGGCGCTGGAGCCTGCCTCCTCCTTCGGGACGAAGACGGCGGATGCACTCGAAGCCGCGGACCCCAACACGATCGAGGACCGCACCGCCAAGGCCTTCCGGCTCTATGCCGAAAATCTCGGGCAGGACCTCAAATCCATCGCCGCCTGCGCGCGGGCGCCGCGCGAGGGGGGCGCTGCCGATCTCGTGCCGCTGATCCGCAACCGGGCGCTCGTGATCGCCGGCGCGCGGGACGACCTTGCGGGCGATCCGACTGCGCTTGCGGCGCTGATGGCGAATGCGCGCGCCGAAATCATTCCCGGTACGGATCATATGTTCGCGCTGCCGAACCCGATGTTCAAGGGCGCGGTGATGGATTTCCTCACCGGCTACAGTTGAAGCCTTGGCGCGGCACCCCATCTGACAGTTTCGCTTTCCCTTTCGGCACATGGCAGGACAAATGACTTCTTCGGACGGTTCCGCGAACAATTCCGCGGGAAATGGCGGACGGCTTTCCGGCTGGCGGCTTTCCGCCTTTTCAGGGCCCGCCATTCCCATTGCCGCGCTGGGACTGCCGATCGGTGTCTATCTGCCGCAATTCTATGCCGGGCCGATGGGGCTCGGGCTTGCCGCCGTCGGCACGATCTTCATGCTGGCGCGGCTCTGGGACGTGATCACCGACCCGATGATGGGCGTGCTGTCGGACAAATATCCATCGCGCTGGGGGAGGCGCAGGCACTGGCTTGTGCTCTCGGTGCCGCTTCTCGTCATCTGCGCCTATATGGTGTTCGTGCCGACGGCGCCGGTATCGAGCTTCTATCTCATAGGCTGGATGTTCTTTCTCTATATCGGCTGGACCATGCTCACGATTTCGCACATGGCCTGGGCGGCGGAGCTGAGCGAGGACTATAACGAACGCTCGCGCATCCAGGGCTACCGCGAGGCGTTCCAGCTTCTCGGTGTGCCCTTGGTGCTGCTGATCCCGGCGATCATCGAGCAGATCGGCGCGGAGAATATGGAGTCGGCGCGCGTCGCCGCCATCGGCTGGTTCATCGTCATCACGCTGCCGATTGCGGTCGCCATCAATATTTTCTTCGTACCGGAGCGCAAGGCGACTCCGCAGCCACCCGTGGAGATCGGCGCGGCAGTGAAAGCGATCTTGCGCAATGTGCCGCTCCGGCGGCTTCTTGCAGCGGACTTCTTGTCCGGTTTTGCGGGCGCGGCGCTTGCCTCGATGTATATCTACGAGGCGACCTATGTCTGGGGCATCGGCTCGGTCGCAAGCTTCCTGCTGCTGCTCTATTTCTTCGGCGGCATCATCTTCATTCCCGTGGTGCTGAAGCTTTCCTACCGTTTCGGCAAGCACATAACAGTGGTGATGGCGGGGCTGTTCAACGTCGTCTTCCCGCCCGTCATCTTCCTGATCCCGGAAGGGAATTATTATGTGGCGGCGCTGGTGCTGCTGTTCCTCGGCGTGAATGTCGGGACCACGACGACGCTCTATCGTTCGATCATGGCGGATGTGGCCGATATCGACGAGCTGGAAACCGGGCAGCGGCGGACGGGGCTTTTCTATGCGCTGCTGACGCTGACGCAGAAGCTCGGCGGGGCTTTCGCGGTCGGCGTCGTGTTCTGGACGCTGGCGCTGATCGGGTTCGAGCCGCAGGGCGAAAATTCACCCGCGACGCTGACCGGGCTTTCCATCGTCTTCGTGGCGACGCCGATGATCTGCAATGCGATCGTCGCGCTCATCATGTGGAAGTTCCCCATCGGCCTCAAGGAGCAGGAGGAACTGCGCCGCAAGCTCGACGAGCGTTTCGTCGAGGAAGTGGAACAGACGGAGCGGCTGCCGAATCTGCCGTGAGGCGTTACATGCAGCCGCAGCCGCCGATATGGGCGAGGCCGTTCGGATCAAAGGCGGCGGCAACGGAGCGGGCAGATGCATCCGCCGTGGCGGCGAAATCGGCCTTTGCCTGTTCGCGCATGCCGGCGTCCATCATGAAATCGATCGCGGTCATGGCGAGCGCCTTGGCGCCGTCGAGGCAGGCCTTGTCGCCGAGATCGGACGCCGCCCATTTCGCGAATTCCGGGTTGTGGATCACGACATGAGGGGGCGCGGAGGCGATCATCGGATGGATGGACGGCACGCGATGGCTGATATTGCCCATGTCTGTGCTGCCCGATGAGCCTGCCGGCATTTTCGACAGCGGGAAGAAATCGCGGCCGAGCGATTTCGCATTCGCCTCATAGGCGTTGGCAAGCGGCATACTGGTCTTCAGGTCGAGATAGTCGGCCTTCGCCCATTTGATTTCCGCCGTGCAGCCGCTTGCGAGCGCGCCCGCCTCGAAGCAGGCCTGGACGCGCTTTTTCAACGGCGCGAGGTCTTCGGCATTGGCGGCGCGGACATAGAACAGCGCCATCGTCTCGTCCGGCACGATGTTGGGCGCGAGGCCGCCCTTCTTGATGATGCCGTGGATGCGCTCGGTCGGGCGGATGTGCTGGCGGAGTTGCGCAATCGCCTGATAGGCGGTGATGAGCGCGTCGAGCGCGTTCAAGCCCATATGCGGCATGGCGGAGGCGTGCGCCGAGCGGCCGTGATAGGTGACGGCGACTTCCGAGACGCAGATGCAGGGCATGGTGACGAGGTCGACGCCTGCCGGGTGGACCATCATGGCGGCGTCGAGACGGTCGAAAGCGCCTTCCTGCGCCATGAGTTCCTTGCCGCCGCCTTGCTCCTCGGCTGGCGTGCCGAGATAGCGGACGCGGCCGGGCAGGCGGGCCCCGAGTTTCGCGAGAGCAAGAGAGGCGCCAAGGCCCGTCGTCGCGATGATGTTGTGGCCGCAGGCATGGCCGATGCCGGGAAGGGCGTCATATTCGGACAGGATCGCGACTTCAGGGCCCTTTTCGCCGAAGCTCGATGCATAGGCGGTGGGGAGGCCGAAGGCGCCTCGCGTGACGGGAAGGTCTGCGCGATCGAGCGCGGCGGTGAGGATGCGTGCTGCCTCATGCTCGTGGAACGCGAGTTCGGGCTTGCCGTGGATCTCGTGGCTCACGGCGAGGAGGTCCGCCGACATGGCGTCGATCGTATCGCAGACTTCGCGCTTCAGGGCGGCGGCATCGGTCATGGTTCTCTCCCCGTGTTTCCGCTTAGCCTAGACTGCGAAGCGTGTATTTTCCAGCCGAAGCGGAAAGTGGAGCGGATGGAGCATTTCATTTCCCATGACGGCTTGAAGATCACCTACCGGGTGGAGGGCGAGGGGAGCCCGGTCATGCTCGCACATGGCTTTGCCTCCACCCATGAAGCGAACTGGGTGGCGACGGGATGGACGAAGGCGCTGGTCGAGGCCGGCTACTGCGCCATCCTGCCGGACATGCGCGGGCATGGCGAAAGCGGCAAGAGCCATGAGAAGGCGGACTATACGCTCTCCACGATGGCGGCTGATCTTGTTGCACTGCTCGATTATCTGGGCGAGCCGGGCGCTGACCTGATGGGCTATTCGATGGGCGCGATGGTGGCGCTGGTCGCGGCGATGGAAGCGCCGGAGCGGTTCGACCGGATCGTGGCGGCGGGCGTCGGTGCGCGGCTGCTCGATCCCGACCGCGATCCCGGCCCGGTGATCGAGGCGCTGCTGGCGGACGATCCCTCAAGTGTGACGGATGCGGGCGCGCGCGGATTTCGCGTATTCGCCGATCAGAACGGGCAGGACAGGCATGCGCTTGCGGCTTGTTTCGAGGCGGTACGCGCGCCGTTTCCGGTTGATGGATTGGCACGGATCAAGCGGCCGGTGCTTGTGGTGGCGGGCGAAACGGACATGCTGGCCGGTGCGGCGAGCCCGCTCGCCGAACGGATACCAGGTGCACGCGTCTTCACTGTGCCGAAGCGCGACCACATGAAGACGGTGGGGGACAGGGCTTACAAGCAGGCAGTGCTGGCGTTTCTGGGGGAGTGAGTAGCGGCTGAGGCACTAGATAAAATCGTCATGGCCCGGACAAGCCGGGCCATGACAAGTTTGTTTTTGGAGTTTTCAGGTCTTAACGCGCCGTCAGCGGGGCGAAGCCGAGATGCATCCCCGCATCGGTGATGAGGGTTTCGCCGGTGATGTGGTCGGAGCCTTCGCCGCAGAAGAAGACGACGGCGGTGGCGATGTCTTCGGGCGTTCCGGCGCGGCCGAGCGGTGTCGACTGTTCCTGCTGGCGCTTGATGCCTTCAAAGGTCTGCTGGCCGAAGCGATCCGAGAACCAGCGCGTACCGATGAAACCGGGGCAGACGGCATTGACGCGGATCTTCGGCGCCAGCGAGCGGGCAAGCGAGAGCGTCATGGTGTTGAGTGCGCCCTTCGACGCCGCATAGGCGACCGAAGAGCCAATGCCGGTGACGCCTGCGATGGACGAGACGTTTACAACCGAGCCCTTGCCAGCCTCTTTCATATGCGGCGCGCAGGCGCGGATCATCTGATAGGCGCCGACGACATTCACCTTGTAGATCCAGAGGAAGTCTTCGGCGTTCAGCTCGTCAAGCTCGGCATGGTTGGCGAATTTCGTGCCGCCGGCATTGTTCACCAGCACATCGACGCGGCCCCATTTCTTCACCGTCTCATCGACGATGCGGCGGCAGTCGGCGTCTTCGCCGACATCGCCCTGGGCGAGGATCGCCTCGACGCCCTTCGCCTGACAGGCGGCAAGCGTTTCCTTCGCTTCCTTTTCGCTCTTCGTATAGTTGATGACGACATTGCAGCCCTTGTCCGCAAGCTGCAGTGCGACGGCGGCGCCAAGCCCGGTGGCAGAGCCTGTGACGATGGCGACCTTGTTCTTGAGCGACGACATGACGTATCTCCCCTGATGAATTTTGAGGGGAGTGTAGCGGGCGCGGATGCCAGACCCAAACGGAGATCAGCGTGGGCCGGGCTCGGGCGGATTGCGGAAGGCGGCGAGGATCAGCCGGTCGTTCAGCCGGTCGCGCCGGGCGGGCGGCGTTTTGAGGTCAATCGAGACAGTGAGGCCGTCATGGCGCATGGCGCGGCCGCGGGCGAAGCCGACGCCCGGCACTTCGAGCGCCACATCCGCGCCGATGGCAGGGAGCGGCGAGGCTTCGACGATGGCGCCCGTGGCGGACATTTCATGGATCAGGCATTCGGCATCGACACCGGCAAAGACGATGCGGCCCTCAATGCGCGTGGCGATGCGGCGGAAGCGGCGGCGTTCCGCATCCGTCTGATTTTCCTGGGTGTTTTCCGGTCCAGCTTCGGACGGTATGGCCATGAGAAGCGCCTCCAGCCCGGAGGCTAGAGGCGAGAGATTGCCAAACCCTTGATGCGGACCGGCGAGGCCTAGGCCGGTTTCCGCTGGTCTTCCGGCAGGGCGGCGAGGAAATCGCCGATCACCTTCTCAAAGTCGATGCGCTTGCCGAGCGTGGCCATCGGGCCTGCGGTCAGCGCGCCGTCGACTGCGATGGTCTGGCCGTTGACAAAGGTGGACTCGTCGCTTGCAAGGAAGAGGGCGGCATTGGCGATGTCTTCCGGCAGACCCGAGCGCGGCGTCGGCTGGATTTTCGCCAGATGCGTCTTCATCACTTCGGCGAACTGGTCCGCCACCTGCGTGCCGAGGCCGAGGCCGGAGCCGAAGATCGAGGTGGCGATGCCGCCGGGGCAGATCGCATTGGAGCGCACGAAGAAGGGCGCGAGTTCGAGCGCGGCGCAGCGCGAGAAGTGATGCACGGCTGCCTTGCAGGCGGAATAGACGAGAGGGCCATAGCCCGCCTGGAGGCCGGCGACGGAGGCCGTCGAGATGATCGAACCCGATTGCTGCGCCTTCATGTGAGGTACGGCATATTTGTAGCCGAGGACGACGCCCTTCAGCAGCACGCCGACGGTTTCGTCGAAACCGTTCATGTCTATCTCGGCGAGTTCGCCGCCGACGCCGCCATAGCCCGCATTGTTGAAGAGGATGTCGAGCTTGCCGAATTTCTTCACCGTGTGGTCGACGAGGTTTTTCACTTCGTCTTCATGGGCGACATTGGTGCGGCAATAGGAGAAGGCGGCGCCGAGTTCGCGCTCCATCGCTTCGCCCTTGTGGTCCTGCAGGTCGGCGGCGACGACTTTCGCGCCTTCCTTCAGGAAGAGATCGACCGTGCCGCGGCCAATGCCGCTGGTGCCGCCGGTGATGATGGCGACCTTGCCGTCGAGACGTCCCATGATGTTTCTCCTTGTTTGAATTCTTATTTGCCCTTGAAGGCGGGCTTTCTTTTTTCCATGAAGGCGGCGCGGCCTTCCTTGTAGTCGTCGCTGGCGAAGCAGCGGGCGATGAGCGCGTCGCATTTTTCAGCGTCGAAGTTGCCCGGCGCTTTCGCGAATTCATCCACCACCTGCTTGGCGGTGTTGACGGTCATGGGCGCGTTTTCGGCGATGAGAGCGCAGTAATCCCGAACGAAATTCTCCAGTGCCTCTTTCGTCGTCACGCGGTTGACGAGGCCCATCGCCAGCGCTTCGTCATGCGTGAAGCGGCGGGCGGTGAAGAAAATTTCCTTGGCGAAGGAGGGACCGACGACATTCACGAGGCGGCCGGTGCCCGAAGCGCCATAGGCGAGACCGAGTTTCGCGGCGGGGATGCCGAAAGTGGAGCCTTCGGCGGCGATGCGCATATCGCAGGACAGTGCGATGCCGAGACCGCCGCCGATGCAGAAGCCGTCGATCATGGCGATGGTGGGTTTCTGCGCTTCGGTGATGGCATTGAAGGCGCGCTCGGTCGCTGCTTCATAGGCGAGGATGCCTTCCGCCGTGGAGCGGCTTTCGCCGAATTGCGAGATGTCGGCGCCAGCGACGAAGGCGCGATCGCCCGCGCCCGTCAGCACGATGACGCGGATTTCCTGGTCGGCATCGAAAGCGGAGAGGATCTCCGGCACGGCCTCCCACATGTCGAGGCTGACGGCATTCAGCCGCTCGGGATTGTTGAAGATCATCCAACCGATCGCGCCGTCCTTCTTCGCGATCATGCGGGGGGTGGGGGAGGCAATCGTCAAAGGTCTGTTCCGGCCAGAGTTTCTGCTGCCGACTGGGATACAGGCGGGGCGGGGTGCTGGCAACAACCTAACAGAAGTCATTGCCGGGCTTGACCCGGCAATCCAGAGCGGGATGGCATGGGGCACGAGGCCCTTGGATGCCCGGGTCAAGCCCGGGCATGACAACCTTGTTTCAAACCGGCGCGACGCATTCGAGGCGGGGCGTACGGGCGGGGGGCTCGGCGTCTTTCAGGTCGGCGAGAAGGTCCGATTTCAGCTTCGCATAGGCCGGGTCGTTCCAGAGGTTGCGGAACTGCTGCGGGTCTTCCTTGTGGTCGTAAAGCTCGCCCTCGGTGCCGTCATAGATCGTGCCAGGGAGATAGGCGGTGATGGTGTAGCCGTCGCGATAGATGGTGCGGAGCACCACCGTCGTGCCATCGACATGCTGGCAGTCCCATTCGGTGAAGACGCGTTCGCGCTTCTGCTTTTCGGCCTCCGCTTCCGATTTCGGCATGGGCTTTCCCTGCATCCATTCGGGCACGGGCAGACCTGCGATCTCGCAGAAGGTGGGCGCGAGGTCGACCTGACCAACGGGCTTGCCGACAGTGGCGGGCGAAATCTTCGCCGATTTCGCGGGACGCCAGATCATCGGCAGGCGCATCAGCGCATCGACGTGATAGGGCCCCTTGAAGAGCAGGCCGAATTCGCCCTGGAATTCGCCGTGATCGGTGGTGAAGACGACATCGACATCGTCGCCCCAGCCGCGCTTTTCGACATAGGCCATGACTTTCGCAATGGCCTCGTCGATCAGTTCGTTCTCGACATGGGTGAAGGCGTTGATCTCCTGCACCTGATCGGCGGTCATGTCGCATGCGCGGAATTCCGGCGGCGCCTCGAAATTCGTGACGCGCTCGCCCTTGTACCATTCCATCCAGTGGCGGGGCTTGTCGGCCAGCATCTTCTCGATCTTGTCCTTCGAGCCCGGATAGAACTCGGGCAGCGGCGTGTCGCGCCAGGGATGGCGGTGCAGCTCGGATTGCGGCGGGTCCCAGGGGTGGTGCGGATCGGGGAAGCTCATCCAGCAGAACCAGTCGTCATTCGCGCCGACTGAGCCCAGCCAATCGATGGTGCGGTCTGCCACCCAGTCGGTGTGGTAGTGCTCGCGGCTCACGGGATTGAAATGCACCTGACAGGCGCCGGTATCGCCGCCGCCGGCCGCATTCACCTGAAACTTCTCGTTGAGGTTCTGGTAGAAATAGCCGAAGGCGTCGGGATCGTTCTTCCTGATCCATTCGGCGTAATGGAGGATGAGCGGCGAGTGCGTCGCAAGCTCCATATAGTCGAAGCCGCGATGAGGCCCGTGCTCGCCCTTGCGCGCCATCTGGCTTTCATAGAATTGCTGCTTCGGGTCGATGAAGGGCTCGAAATGCGCCTTGCCGATGAGCGCTGTCTTGTAGCCCGCCTTGTCATGCAGATATTTCGCGACGGAGGGCGCATCTTCCGGCAGCGGCACGCCGTTCATCCAGACGCCATGCGTCGAGACATACTGGCCCGTTATCATGGTCGAGCGGGCCGGCATGCAGACGACATTCTGGTTATGCGCGCGGGTGTAGTTGATGCCATTTGCGGCAAGCGCGTCGATGGCGGGGGTCTTCGCGATCTTCTGGCCGTTCGCGCCGATGGCGTCGAAGCGCATCTGGTCGGTGGTGATGAAAAGGATCTTCCGGCCCATGCGTCACTCCCTCGCGCCCGCGTTTTAATGTTATCCATTAATTTTACAAGGAAAGGCGCGGCAGGGCAAGGATGGAGGGGCGGTCAGGGAGAAAGGGTATCAGCTGCACCAGCTTTCGCGACGTCCGCCACCATAGGGCCGGGCGAGGCCCTGCGCGATCAGTGTATCGGCTACATCGCGGCCGTCCACCGTGACGCGGGCGAGCGTGCGGCCATAGCGGTCTGTGCCCTGGCGCTGGAGTTCGACATTGCCGCGGGCAATTTCGCCGATCAGCGCCTGTTTCGCCCGTTCGGCGGCGAGGGCTTCGAACTCGCATTCGGCGCGGTGGCCAAGCTCCGGCGTATCGAGGCCGACGATGCGGATGCGCTCTTGCCCCAAGCGGATCGTGTCGCCGTCATAAACGGAAATGGCGTAATGAAGTGCGGGCGCGGGTGGAGGACTGTCCGTGAAGATGATGGCGGCGGCAAAGGCAGCAAGCAGGAAGAGCACGAAGCCGCCATGCCGCCGGCCAAGCAGGATGGCGAGGGGCGAGGGCGGCCGCCTGCCCAGAAAAAGACGCCGCGCCTGCCGCAAGGGGCGGGTGCGGGAACCGAAACTGCCGATCATGGAAGGGCCGCCTCAGACGCTGATGTCGAGGCGCTGGCCGAGGCCTATGGGCGGGGTGGATTTGGTGACGGCCTGCGAGGCTTCCGCCAGCATGTCGATAAGCGCCTTTTCCTGCTCGTGCCCGGCGCGGATCATGGCCATCTGCATGGCCTGAGCGATCTGGCTCTGATTGGCGGCAACGGCGGCCGACGCGATACTCGAAACAGACATGGATACCCGGACGCGATACGAGGGATTCGCGTTCAGACTAGGCGTCGGAGATTAACGGTTGATTGCCGGATTGTGCCAAAACGGGTCAGCCGGCGTCCTCGCCCTTGAGGAACGAGATCATGGCGGGGAGCGCCGTTCGGTCCTGCAGCATGAAGAGGTGGCCGCCTTCGAAGAAGCGAAGTTCCGCGCCGCGGATGCGGGAGGCCATTTTCTCCTGCGTTTCGGGAAGGGCGATGCCGTCATATTTTCCGGCGCAGATGAGGGTGGGGCAGCGGATCTGATCCAGCCGGTTCCATGTGTCATGGGCGGCGCGGGCCTCGAGCTGGCGGCGGGCGCCCATCTCGCGGCCCGTTTCATCCGCATAGGGATCATTTGCTGCGAAGGCGAGGAGCTGTTCGTAAGCATCCGGGTTTGCGGCGGCCCAGGCGGCATCGTGGCGCGTGTCGGAAATCGGGATCATGTGGCGGGCGCGCCCCTCGCGGCTCATGCCGATCAGCGTGTGGAGCGGATATGATGCGCCGCCCGCGCCGCCGGGCGAGGTGCAGGCGAGAACGAGCCCTTCCACGACATGGGGATGATTGATCGCGAGTTCCTGCGCGACCATGCCGCCGAAGGAAACGCCGACGACGAGTGCCGAGCCCCAGCCGATGGCGGCCATGAGGTTCACCGCATCCTCGGCATATTCGGACATGGAATAGGGGCGGTCGGGCTTTGCCGACTGGCCGAGGCCGCGCTGGTCATAGGCCAGCATGTCGAAATGTTTCGGGAAGGGGCCGTCCAACACATTGGGCCGCATCCGCAGATCGCTGCCGGTGCCGGAAATGAAAAGAAGGCGGGGGCCGCTGCCCACGCGCTCATAGTAAATGTCGATGCTGCCTGCGGCGATGACCGGCATTGGCCCCCCATACTCAACAAATTTCGAATCCGGCGGAGGTTAACACGAAGAAAAGTGAGTTCCCCCATTGAACTCGCTCAGGAGCGGCCCATGTGTTAGGCTTCCGGAAACCGCCGCCATGCATTTCATATGGCGGCCTTCCGCCGCGGGGTCGGCCATGATGGCTGGGCAATCCCGGAGACAGGGCGAGGAGAGAGACATGTCGAAGCCGGTCGAACGCAATCAGCCCTTGTCGGTCTGCGATCCCGTGTGGGAGCGCCTGCGCAAGGAAGCGGAAGAAATGGCGGCGGGCGAGCCCGTGCTTGCGAGCTTCCTCTATGTGACGATCCTCAATCACCGCGATTTCGAGAGTGCGCTTTCCTATCATCTGGCGCAGAAGCTGGCGCATCCCGAGATGCGCGCGATGCAGCTTCGCGAGCTTCTGGACGAGGCGCTGGAAGCCTCGCCCGAAATCGGCGAGGCCTGCCGCGCCGACATCGTGGCCTATTACGAGCGCGACCCGGCCTGCCATTCCTATGTGCAGCCCTTCCTGTTCTTCAAGGGCTTCCACGCGCTGCAGGCTTACCGCGTGGCGCATTGGCTGTGGGGGCAGGGGCGCAAGGCGATGGCTCTCTATATCCAGAACCGGATTTCCGATCTCTTCGCGGTGGACATTCATCCGGCGGCGAAGATCGGCCGTGGCATCTTCATCGACCATGCGACCGGCATTGTGATCGGCGAGACGGCGGTTGTGGAAGACGATGTGTCGATGCTGCATGGCGTGACGCTGGGCGGCACGGGCAAGGAACAGGGCGACCGGCATCCGAAGGTGCGCCGCGGCGTCTTGATCTCGGTGGGCTCGAAGGTTCTCGGCAATATCGAGATCGGCGAATATAGCCGCATCGGCGCGGGCAGCGTGGTGCTGCA
The DNA here is from genome assembly GCF_046297875.1 of Parvibaculum sp. Taxonomy (GTDB): domain Bacteria; phylum Pseudomonadota; class Alphaproteobacteria; order Parvibaculales; family Parvibaculaceae; genus Parvibaculum. The sequence continues at coordinate 2,108,046 of NZ_JBKBHD010000001.1, forward strand.
GAACGTGCCGCCGCATTGCACGGCGGTCGGCGTTCCGGCGAAGATCGTCGGCTGCGCAGGCTGCGACAAGCCGGCCCATGCGATGGATCAGATGATCCAGGGCGAAGACGGCGAGAGCATCTGACGCGGTTGCTGCCGGTTCAAGGCAGCCTGTCCTTCATTGCATAGAAGAGCATGCCGGCGACGAGGCCGGGATAGCGCAGCCATGTGCCGCCGGGGAATTTTGGCGTCTTGAGCTTCGCCATCACGTCGAAGCGTTCGGCCTGACCGGCGACGGCTTCGGCGACGAGCTTGCCGCCGAGCGTTGCGATGTTGATGCCCTGTCCCGAATAGCCATGCGCGAAGACGATGTTCGGTTCGAGGCGGCCGAAATGCGGCATGCGCTTCAGTGTGATGGCGACGGAACCCGACCAGGCATAGTCGATGCGCTTGTCTTTCAGTTGCGGGAAGACGCGGAGCATGGGCTTGCGCACGAAACCGGCGAGGTCCTTCGGCAGGTTCGGCGAATAGCTTTCGCCGCCGCCGAAGAGCATGCGTCCGTCCGCCGAGAGGCGGTAATAGTCGATCACGAATTTCGTGTCCTGCACGCAGGCATCGTTGCGGATGAGCGCGCGGGCTTCATCGCCGAGAGGTTCGGTTGCGATGATAAAATTGTTGATCGGCATGATGGCGCCGGCGACGCGCGGCTCGAGCATACCGAGATAGGCATTGCAGGCGAGGACGACATGGGCGGCGCGGACGGAGCCCTTCGCGGTTTTCACCGTTGCGGGGTCGGTGCGCGAGATATCCGTGACACGGCTTTCCTCATGGATGACGACGCCCTTTGCGCGCGCGGCGCGGGCGAGGCCGAGCGCATAGTTCAGTGGATGGAGATGGGCGCCGTCTTCGTCGTAGATGCCGCCGTGATAGCAATCGCTCGCAATCGTCTCTCGCATTTCCTCGCGGGATAGGTAGCGCATTTTCGTGTAGCCATATTCCGAGGCCATGTGTTCAACCTCGGTGCGGTGCCAGTCCGCATCGCTCTTTTTCCAGGCGGCCTGAATAAGACCCGGTTTCAGGTCGCATTTGATCGCGTGGCGGGCGATCAGCTCCTTCACCAGCGCATTGCTTTCGACGCCGAGATCCCAGAGGCGGTGCGCCCACTCCTTGCCGAGCCGTTCCTCAAGCGAACGCTGGTCCTTGCGCTGGCCGATGCCGAGCTGGCCGCCATTGCGGCCCGATGCGCCCCAGCCGATGCGCTCCGCTTCGAGGACGACAACGGAATATCCACTCTCCGCGAGATGCAGCGCTGCGGAAAGGCCGGTATAGCCCGCACCCACCACGCAGACATCGGCGGACATTTCGCCTTCCAGCGGTGTGACCGGCGGCGCGTCATTCGCGGTTGCTGCGTAGTATGAAGCGGGATAAGCCATCGGTCAGAGTTCGACCTTCTCGTCCTTGCGATCGTCCGCATAGATGTCGCAAAGATCGAGACAGGCTTCGAATGGCGCACTGTCGAGCGTATATTCGAGCGCGTCGTCATTTTCCCAATCGCTCTGGAAGACCACCCTGCCGTCCACTTCCTCGATCCGCGAGCCGAGGAAGCCGCGCGGCGGATTGCGGTCGAATTCGCGCTCCTTGTAGGCGCGGAGCTGCGTGAGGATGTGGTCTGCCTGCGAGGTTTCGAAGGTAATCCTGAGGGCGATAGCCATTTCTGCTCCTTGATCGGCCCGCCCGTTCTGGCGGGGTCTTCCGTGCTGTTTGTGCGGTTCTATAGCACAGGCTGCGGGTGCGGCGCTTTCGTGCTTTGCCGCAGCCCAAGGCCACGGCAGAATGGCACAAACAAACCATAAATTCAGGGGAGATGGCGGCTTATGGCAAGACTGAACGGCAAGGTGGCATTGGTGACGGGTGCGGCGAAGGGCATCGGCGCGGCGACGGCGAAGGTGCTGGCGCGCGAAGGCGCGAAAGTGGTCTGCACCGATCTCGACGAAACAGGCGGGCTTGCCGTCGCGGACGAGATTGCCAATGCGGGCGGCGAGGCCGCCTTCATGCGGCAGGACGTGGTGGACGAGGCGCAGTGGGAAGCGGCGGTGAAGCTCGCGGAGGACCGTTTCGGCGCGCTGCATGTGCTGGTCAACAATGCGGGCATCGCGCCGGAAGGCGGGCCGATCGAGGAGAAGACGCTGGCCTCATGGCGGCGCACGATCGAGGTCGATCTCGACAGCGTTTTCCTCGGCTGCAAGCACGGCATCCGCACGATCAAGAAATATACGTCGAAGGGCGGTGTGGGAGGGTCGATCATCAATCTCTCGTCGATCCTCGGCCTTGTCGGCCAGCCCAATGCGAGCGACTACAATGCGGCGAAGGGCGGCGTGCGGCTGATGACGAAATCCGTGGCGCTCGAATGTGCGGACGCCGGGTACAATATCCGCGTGAACTCGGTGCATCCGGGTTATATCGATACGCCGATGGTCAAGGATGCGCTCAATCGCGGTGTCGTTCAGGGGCAGGCGGTGGGGCCGAACGAAATGCGCGAACTGCTGATCATGCTGCATCCGATCGGCCGGCTGGGCATCGACACGGAAATCGCCAATGCGATCCTATTCCTGGCGAGCGACGAATCGAGCTTCATGACGGGAACGGAGGTCGTGGTGGATGGAGGCTATACCACCCGGTAAGGCGTCAGCGGGGGCTCGGCATGAGGAGGGCGCGCTGATCTGCGCCCGATTCCGGCGGGAAGGCCGCTTGCGCCAGCGTGAGGACTGCGGCGACCGTCAGTGCGCAGGCTACAAAGGTCAAAAATCTGCGAGTCCGGCGTGACATCTCGCCTTCTCCTCCGACAGGTCCGGCGAGAATGACATCGCAAGCGCCTGCCCGCCATTGGACCAAGCGCCGCAGGGGGGTGCCCGTCAGGGTTTACACCTGCGGCGGCAAATGGGTACAACCACCGGGCGCGGCCCTGAGGGGCCCATCCGGCCCCCGAGAGGCGGCAGGACACCAATCCAGCGTCGACGGGAGAGCTTCGTGAACAAGACCGAAATCCAGCGCATCGAGAAATATCTGCGCCAGAAGTTCCAGCTTCCCTCGATCATCGTCCGCCAGCGGCCGCAGAAGGACGATTCCGCCGAAGTGCATATCGGCGATGAGTTCATCGGGGTGCTTTTTCGGGACGACGACGAAGGCGAGGTTTCCTACGCCTTCAACATGGCCATTCTCGAAATCGATCTCGACTGATCTCAGTCGGCGATCGAGCCCTGCAGATCGTCGATCCGTTCGATCGCGGCGAAGCGGTCCACCAGCGCGGAAATGTTCCGGTCGATCATGCGCCAGCTATCGAGATGGTGCCGCTTGTAGCGGTAGGACATTTCGAGGCGGGGCCCGAGCAGCAGCGAGCGATAGCAATTCGGGCTTTCGATCTGGGCGCTGCGGCGGTCGCAGATCAGCAGAAGGATGCGTTCTTCCGCATCCTTTCCGACAAGTAGATCCTGATTGGCATAGCCGGTATTGTCACGGAAGCGAAAGAGCTGAAGCCCGTCCGGGCCTTCCTCGGGCTCTGCCGATGCCAGATATTTCGAATAGATGTCCTTCAGGCGACGCGATGAATTGAGCGCGGCGTCGCGCTGGCTGAGCGAGAAGTAGATGACATTCGAGCGGATGGAGTTGTCGGCGAAGCTCTCCTGCTGGTCCGGTGAATAGGGCAGGAGGCCGGGCAGGAGCGCGTGCATGTCTATCATGTTCATGCGGCCGCCGCCGCGCTGCGCCGGATAGCGGGTGTAGTTTTCGGGGATCACGAAGCGCTGGTCGGCGATGATGGCCTCGATCTCGCTGCTGGCGCTGCTGGCGCGCGCGTCGCGGCCGAGCAACTCACCCGGCGTCGGTCCGAAGTAGTAGTAAAGGAAGATGCCGGAGAAGATCAGGACGCCGGCGAACACCAGAAGCGGGATCATCCAGGCCGGGCGCTCATGGACCAGCTCGTCGTCTGTCTGTCTGCCTCGCGCCAAGCCGCTGCCCTCTCGCCACTGGCCCAATTCGTTCCGCTTTGAAACAGCCCCGGCGCAAACCGGTACGTCCGTTCCGGGAACCGGCGATGCGCGGCCCGGCGCTGTCTCAGATCCATCCTTATAACCCGCTGAAATTAAAAGATCATTTCAAATCGTTCGCGGTGGGGGCGGATCTTGCGCGCGGCTGGTACGCGGCTTGCGGACGGGGTGGCATGACCCGTTTCGTTTTCAAATCGCTGATGATCGCAGGCGCCTTCCTGTTTTTCGGGGGCCACCTTCCCATGCCGGAAGGGCGCGCCGGGGGCACGCCTGCCGCCAATCTGCAAATGAGCCTTGCCGATCCGGAAGTGATCGGACTGCTCGATGAACGGGTCGTACCGGAATTCATCATTGCGGCTGCCGAAGAGCGGGTGGCGGCCATAGCGCATCGTTTCATCGAGGAGGTCGAAGCCGGCCGCCGCTAAAGGCCGGACGACAGCAGCAGGGGCTATCAGGGGCACATGAGTCAGTTGGCGACATTGTTTTTTGCGATTGCGACGGGTTTCGTCGCGGCCGGTCTCACGAGCAGCTTCTACAGGCTCGTCACCAAGAAGCCGCCGAGCTTTCAGCTCACGTCGCATTCGGCCTTCGGCCAGATCATCGGTGTGTTCACACTGGTTCTGGCCGGTCCGACGGTGATCCTGCGCAATGCGCTCCGGGCGCAGGTGTTCGAAAACCGGCCACCCTTCTGGATGCTGCTGTCAGGCTGCATCGCGACGTTCTGGAGCTTTCTCTCCGGTGTCTTCCTGCTCGGCTTGATGCTTTCGATCTGACCGGGCCCGCCGGTCATGCTCTCCGGCGGCTTGCAACGCGGCGGCCAAGCGCCGTCGCAACGAGAGCGCCGATGCCGCCGATGATTGCCCACACCCATTCAAGTGCCATGAGGATCAGGTTCCACGCCGTCTTGAAGGCGCGGAGACTGGTCTTGCCTGTGATCTCCATGATGCCACGCGACTTTGTGCCGTATTTGCCTGTCATCTTGCCGACGCGGGCGAGATCGTCGGTGTTTTCCACATAGCGCATCAGCCGCACGGTTTCCGCAGGCCCGGCGGCGCGTTCAATTGCCGCCACATCGTCGAGTACAGGCGCTACGCGCGCAAATGAAATGCCGTCCGCATAGGAAGTGACTGCGCGGCGCGTGGCCGCCGTGTCGGCGAGATCGACGGCGCGCAATGTGTCGCCCAGCTTATCGAAATTCATCGCTTCATTGAGAAGCCGGGACATGTCGCGGGCGAAACCGGCGGTGATCGTGCCCGATTTGCGGGCAATCTTGAGAAGCGACACGCCGACGCGGGCGGGCAGCCCGCCGCCGCCGGTTGCGACGGTTGCGGTGGTCGCCGCAAGCCCGACGACGGAGAGGCCCAGGATCATCGTGGAATATTCCTCGCCGCGCGCGAGCTTCGATCCTTCCGAACTTATGTCGCGAATATCGCCGACGACAGTGAGGTCCGATGCGAGGGCGCCCATGAAAGCCGGCGTGTCGTCGCCCGTGCCGGTGACGAAGCCGGTGACGAAGCTGCCCGTGTTGCGCGCCGCGCGGCGGGCGAAGGCATTTTCCGCCTCAAGGCGCATGGCCGTGTCCGGTGCGAGCGGCATGTCCATGAAGACGGCGATTTCGGCGTACATGGCAGCGTCATCCCAGGCCTTTGCCTCAAGCGCCGCATCGACGCGCCGGCTCAGATCCTCGGGGCTCGTTTTCGAGGCGAGTTCGGCGCGGATGAAGGGTTCGTCGGGAATTGCGTCTTCGTTCACATAGTCGTCGAGCAGGCCGCGCTCGAAAGCGAGCATGAAGACAAGCGGCAGGGCCAGCAGGAAGAAGACGAGGCTGAACAGAAAGCGCATTTACACATAGCCCTTGTCGCTCCGGCGGGGCGCGAGGCGCCCGGCCGCTCATGCCGCATTCCAAGAGTGGGCCATCAGGCGCCGATGCGCAACCCGCATGGGATCAGCCGCCGTCAACCGCCCACCGGGCCGCCATTCTTTGCGGTGATGACGACGATCGAGGGCCGGGGCGGCATGCCGGGCTGGAAGTCGGGCCAGCGGGTTGCCGGATCATCGAAGGTGGAGGCGCGCTCAAAGCCCTCATAGTTCTTCGTGCCATCGGCGGCGGGATGCTGCACGGCGACGAAAAGCGTGGTGCCGTCAGGCGTGAAGCAGGGACCGCAGACTTCGGCGCCGATGGGCGCGCGGAAAATCTGCCGCGCCATGCCGCGCTTCTCGCCCGCGGTGGCGAGCGCATATAGCCCGTCGGCGGTGCCGGAAGCGGCGCTCCATCCGGAGCCCTGATCGGTGGCGACCCAGAGGCGGCCCTTGGCATCTATGGTGAAATTGTCCGGGCAGGCGAACCAGCCGTTTTCACCGGTCTCGGGATGCCATTCGGCACCAATGGCGGGGGAAGCCGGTTCGCCACATTTCACCACGAGGTTCCAGACGAAGGTGGCAGAGCCGTGATCGCCGCTGCCGGGTTCGATCTCGACGATCTGGCCCCAGAGGTTTGCAGCACGCGGATTGACAGCGTCGGTTTCGGTGCGCTCCTTCGAATTGGTGAGCGCGAGATAGACCTTGCCGGTGAGGTCGTTCGGTTCGACGTCTTCGGGGCGGTCAAGCGGCGTTGCGCCAAGAATATCAGCGGCGCGTCGCGTTTCGATGAGCACGTCCGCCTGCGAGGCAAAGCCGTTCGATTCATCGAGGCCGTTTGCGCCGAAAGTCAGCGGCATCCATGTGCCGGAGCCATCCTCCTCGAAGCGCGCAACATAGAGCGTGCCGTCATCGAGCAGCGCGGCATTGTCCTCGCGATTTCGTTTCACCTTTCCGGCGGTGACGAATTTGTAGAGATATTCGAAAGCCTGATCGTCGCCCATGTAGATGGCGAGGCGGCCGTCCTTCGTCAGCGCGTTCTCGCAGCCCTCGCGCTTGAAGCGGCCAAGCGCGGTGCGCTTCACGGGCGTCGAGGCGGGATCGAGCGGATCGACCTCAACCACCCAGCCATAGCGATTCGGCTCGCGCGGTTCGGCGGCGAGGTTGAAGCGTTTGTGGAAATAGCCCCAGGGATAGGAGCGGCTGCCGGGCACGCCGAGCCGCTTGTGGTTTTCGGCTTCGGCGGCATCGGTGTTCTCGCCGAGGAAGTAGAAATTGAAATTCTCTTCCGACATGAGCCATGTGCCCCAGGGTGTGATGCCGCCAGCACAATTATTGAAGGTGCCTATGACACGGCGGCCTGAAGGGTCTTCATTCGTTTGCAGGCGGGCGTGACCTGCAGCAGGGCCGGAGAGCTTCACCTCCGTTGCGAGCGGCGTGAGGCGGCGATTGTAGTCGCTGTCGCGCACGACCTGCCATTTCCCATCTTCACCGCGCGCCACTTCCACGATGCTGCCACCATGCGCGGCCATCGAAATATCGACGATCTCGCGCGTGTAGAAGCTTGCCGGATTGTCTGCCGGATAGTCCGGATACATCAGGTCGTCATTGGTGTATTCGTGATGGATGCAGAGAAGACCGCGGTCGCTGGCGCCGGAGCCAAAGGGCAACGGCACGAAGCCGATGAAGTCGTTGTTGTAGCCGAATTGTGCAAGCTGCGCGGCGGCCGTCTGGCTTCGAACGTTGAAATCCGGTGCGTCCTTCAGGATCGGATCGCCCCAGCGGATCAGAATGTCCGCATTGTGATCGGCGGGGACGTGATGATCGCCGTCGATGCCATGCGGCACGGACTCGAAGCCGAATATGTCGTTGGGGGTGGCTTTCGGCGGTTCGTCGCAGGCGGCGAGCGAAAGAATAGCGGGCGATGCCGTGGCGAGAAGGGCGGCCTTGCCCATGCCGGCAAGAAAGCCGCGCCGTGCGATGCGCCTTTGCCAGATTTCGGCGAGCGAGGGGGCTGTGCTGCGCGCGGCGGGGCGGTCGTCCAGTTCCTCGAATTTTTCGCCAAAGGATTTGCCGTCCGCCATCGCTGCCTCCATTTCGTGCCGCCTGATCGTAAGGGGCGGCTTTGACCCTCAGATGACAACCATATCAGGCCGGGACCGCAAGTCTCGTATCGCGGCGCTGAGCGTGGCATATTGCCCGGCAAAGCAATGATTTCACGGAGGAAGACCCATGCCCGTCTATGCCATTGGCGACAGAAAGCCGATCCTGCCCGCCGAGGGAGAATACTGGATCGCGCCCAATGCGGAGGTGATGGGCAATGTGAAGCTCGAGACGAATGCCAGCGTCTGGTTCGGTGCGGTGCTGCGCGGCGACAATGAACTCATCACCATCGGCGAGAACTCCAATGTGCAGGACGGTTCGGTGCTGCATACGGATCCCGGTTCGCCACTGATGATCGAGCGCGATGTGACCATCGGCCATATGGTGATGCTGCACGGCTGCACCATCGGCGCGGGGAGCCTCGTCGGCATCGGCAGCATCATTCTCAACAATGCGAAAATCGGGAAGGGCTGCCTGATCGGTGCGAATACGCTGATAGCGGAGGGGAAGGAAATTCCCGACTATTCGATGGTGCTCGGATCGCCGGGCAAGATCGTTCGGTCGCTTGAAAAGGAAATGTCCGAGGCGCTGCGTCTTTCCGCCGATCACTATGCAGAGAACTGGAAGAAATATGCCGCCGGTCTGAAGCGGATCGATTGATGCGCGGGGCCTTATTTCTTGCCGCGTTTCTTCTTGCCGCGCTTGCAGGATGCGACGGCGAAGAGGCGCGGCGGGTGACCATCGAAACGCGGGGCGGGGCACTCCATTCCTTTTCGGTGGAGCTTGCGCTGACACCGGACGAGCAGCGGCAGGGGCTGATGTATCGCCGCGAACTGGCGGAAGATGCAGGAATGCTGTTCTTCTATCCAGCCTGCACGCGCGCCGCCTTCTGGATGAAGAATACCTATATTCCGCTCGACATGATCTTCGTGGCCGCAGATGGACGGATCGTCAGGATTGCCCGGATGACAGAGCCGGAGACGCCCGATATTCACGATAGTGGCGTGCCGGTGAACGGCGTCTTCGAGGTGAATGGCGGGCTGACGCAACGTCTCGGGATAGAGGAGGGGGATTTCCTGAGGCACCCCTGGTTTGGCGAAAACGGGCGGGCTACTTGCGGCTGATTTTATCGGCTAGACTGCGCAAAACGGACATCCGGCAAAAGCAGAATATCGGGAGGGGCCATGAGCCAGGCAAAGGCAGCGCCGCAGGACGCACAGGAAGTTCTCTACGAGGTGGATGGTCACATTGCCACCATCACGCTCAATGCGCCGGAGCGCATGAACACGATTTCCGGCCCGATGCTGAACCAGCTGACGGTGCGGTTGCAGGAGGCCGATGCCGACCCGCAGGTCCGCTGCGTGATCCTGACCGGCGCGGGGCGCGCCTTCTGCGCGGGGCTTGACCTCAGGGCGCAGACGCAGAGCGGCGGGCTTTCCATCGGTTCGAGCGGCGGGGTGACCTCGACCACGCTCGACCTCAAGAACACGCCGCCGACCGTGCTGCAGGAAATGGAGACGCCGACGATCTGCGCGATCAATGGCGGTGCGGCAGGCTATGGCATGGACACGGCGCTTGGCTGCGACATCCGCATCATGGGCAGGTCGGCGAAACTTGCGGCGGCGTTCTGCAAGCGCGGTCTTGTGCCGGAATCGGGCGGCACCTGGTATCTGCCGCGGCTGATCGGCTGGTCGAAGGCGGCGGAGCTCATCTTCACCGGGCGCACGCTCAATGCGGAAGAGAGTGTTGTCTGGGGGCTTGCCTCACAGGCGGTGGAAGATGCCGATCTGATGCCACGGGCACGCGCGATGGCAGCCGAGATTGCGGGCAATGCGCCGCTCGCCGTGCGTGCCGCCAAGCGCATGATGCGGATGGGTCTCAACGAACCCTTCCCGGAGCATGTGCACCATGTCTATCTGCAGCTTCTGCCGCTGATGCGGACGGAAGATGTGAAGGAAGGCATGATGGCCTTTGTGGAGAAGCGCACACCTGACTTCAAGGGACGGTAAGGCTGCGGAGATACTGAGGCAAATGACGGCTGGTCATGCCGCGCGATGCGCGGCGGGAGAGACGAAGCGGACAGCGTGGACATTGTTCACGCTGTTCCTGTTTCTTGCCGTCTTCATTCAGATTTCCCCGCTTCGGGCCGCGGAATTTTCCGGTGGCTATGACGGGATCGGCGAGGCGGCGGGCATGTCGCTCACACTGAGCGAGATGGAGCGGCGCGTGGTCGGACGGCTCACGCTTCCGTCCGGCACGTCCTACACGCTGAACGGCGAACGCGCACGTGCGGGCGATGGCGATGCGCAGGGCGCGCTGCGCGTGGCGGGGGCGGTCGAGGACGGCGCTTTCTTTCATGTCGAGGAACGGCCGCTCGGGCTGCAATTTCTTTTCATTCCGGCCCGGGGCGACGGCACACCGGATCTTGCGGCGGGACGGGAATATTCATTCCTCAAGCGCGGTGTGCGGCCGACCGTGCCGCAGGAGGCGGCACGCAAATACAAGCCTGCGCCGGAACAGGCGGGCGATATCGTCGTCTTTATCGATGGTTTCCGCACATGGTCGCCTGCCGATATTGCACGCCACTACACGTCGCTGCCCGACAAGGCGCGGGGACTGCTGCTGCTTTACGACCATGCGACGGCGGAACTCATGTGGCGCATCTGCGAGGCGCAACCGGAAGCGGGGACGCTCACCGCTTCGCGGCTTGCCGAAATGCAGGACCGGCAGCAGACGGAATGCGCGGCCTATCTGCCGCTTGTCACGGCGGCGCAGAAGGGCGGGCTCTTTCCTGAATTTCTGCGGCGATCGCTGTTTCAGCTTGAGCTTGTGCGCGCGACCGCGCTTTGCGACCTGGGCGAAACGCCGGCTGCACGATGCGCGGACGTAAGCGCGCTGGCGGCGCCGCTTGTGCTCCGGTGGCGGCGGGCGGACGCGATCATGCGCGAGCTAGGGCGGGCGGGCGGCGTAGCGGTGGAGGAAGCGGCTCAGATTGCGCCGGTGGCAGATGCACCTGAGCCGGAGGAAGAAGCGGATGAGGCGCCGGTTGCCGCGGCGGCGCGCGGTGTGCCAATGCCGCTTATCCGTCCAGGTACTGAGGATCAGGGCGTTTCCGATTTCGAGCCCGATGTCTCGATGATTACGCTTGAGACGATCAGGGCTTACCGGCTGCCGCTATCGCGGCCCTGAAGATCAGGCCGCGATTTCGACGAGCTGGATTTCGAAGGTGAGGTCTTCGCCCGCGAGCGGGTGGTTCGCGTCGAGGCGGACGGCAGTGCCGGTCACTTCAGTGATGACGAGGCCGATCTCGCGTCCGTCCTGGCCCGTCGCCGTGAGGCGCATGCCGGGCTGCGGCTCAAGGCCGGGCGGCAATTCGCTCAGCGGCACATCCTGCACGAGACGCGGATCATGCTCGCCATAGGCTTCGGCGGAAGCGACGGTGAAGCTCTTGGTTTCGCCCGGCTCCATGCCGAGAACAGCGCTTTCGAAGCCGGCGATCACCATCTGGCTGCCGATCGCGAATTCGATGGGCTCGCGCTCGCGGCTCGTGTCGAACACGGAGCCATCATTGAGGGTTCCGGTGTAGTGGACGCGCACCGTGTCGCCGTTCTTCGCTGCCATAGTCATGCCTTTCCGTCCGCGCCCTGCCGCGCTTCACATTTGATGTTCGATTGATGAAATGGAAAAGGGCTTTCCGGCAGAACACCGGAAAGCCCTCATATCATCGACGGAAGCCACGTTATCACTCCCGTTCCTTCGTGGCCACCTTGCGGATGGAATTAATCGAAGGGATCGATCTCAATATGTGCGGCGCCAGACGCGACGGATTTTGGCGTCGACCTCGGGGCCCATCGAGCTCCAGGCAGTGCGGTCGCGCGTGGTGTCGGCGATGAACATGCTGTCGGTACGGCCGATATACTGGCTGAGATCGTTGAGCAATCCGGCGGCCGTCGCATCCGTGTTCACGCACCAGACATTGGGGGCGAGCTTGTAGGCAGGCCCGAGCGACATGATCGCCTGTTCGAGGGGGCCGGCGAAACGAGCCTTGATGTCCATGACGATCAGGAAGTTCGCCGTGTCGGGCTGGCGGCGGCGGTCGACCTGGCCCTTGCCCGGGCCGTAGGCGGGGCGTTGGCCATCGGCCGAAGGCGAGGCCGGCTGGCGGATCGCCATTTCATGCGTGACGTCGGCTTCGGGCGAGGCGTCGGGTTGCCGGGCGGGTACATCCGCCGCGCCGGCATCCCCCGTCTCGCCAGCCATCTCTTCCGCGGTCGCGGCGTCCTGGCTGGCGGGCGTTTCGGTTGCATCGGTTTCAGGCAGGCCGGCATCGGCGGGCTGGCTCAGGAAGAGTTCCGCGAAGGCCGGGATGTCGGCCGCGTATTGCCACATGGTCGCGCCCGCGGGCGTGCCTTCAGGCGCGAGCAGGCTGTGCTCGGCGACACGGCCTTCCGCGACATAGGATTTCATGGCCTCGAAACTGTAGGGGCCATAGACCTTGTCGCCATATTTCAACACCCAGCGATGCTGCTGCGCAGCGGCAAGCTGAGTTATCGCGTCGGGAGATGTTTCCGCTGGATAAGCCATGATTTACACGCGGCGGCCTCCGCCGCCTTCCCGGTAGAGAAACTGTTTCCAGACATTTTTACCGGCTTTTGGTTACCGCAAGGTCAACACGACAGCGCTTGATGCGGCACGGGCGAGGGGGCAAAGTCGGCCCAAGCGCGGATATCCGCGAAATAACTGGTTAACCTGAACTTAACGGGAAGCGCCGATGACCGAATTCTGCACCACCGAACGCGACGGCCATGTGCTCGTCGTCACCATCAACCGTCCGGAGCGCATGAACGCGCTGCATCCGCCGTCGAATTTCGAACTGGAAAAGGTGTTCGACGATTTCGCGAAGGATGACGATCTCTGGGTTGCGATCGTGACAGGTGCGGGTGATCGCGCGTTCAGCGCGGGCAACGATCTGCGCTGGCAGGCCGAAGGCAACAAGATCGAAGTGCCGAAGACGGGCTTTGCGGGCCTCACCGCGCGCTACGATCTCAACAAGCCGGTGATTGCCGCGGTGAACGGCGTTGCGATGGGCGGCGGTTTTGAAATCGCGCTTGCCTGCGACCTCATCATTGCGTCGGAAAATGCCGTCTTTGCGCTGCCCGAGCCGAAGGTCGGCCTTGCCGCGCTGGCAGGCGGTCTGCACAGGCTACCGCGCCAGATCGGCGTGAAGCAGGCGATGGGCATGATCCTGACGGGCCGCCAGGTGCCTGCGAAGGAAGGCAAGGAGCTCGGCTTCGTGAACGAGGTGGTGCCGGCGGGCGACCTCATTGCGGCGGCAAAGCGCTGGGCGAAGCTCATCGAGGAGTGCTCGCCCATGTCGATCCGCGCCTCGAAGGAATCCGTCTACAAGGGGCTCGACGAGGCCAATCTGCAGAAGGCGGTCGAGGGCAAGTATCCGGCGGTTGCCGCGCTCTTCAAAAGCGAGGATCTGATCGAGGGTCCGCGCGCCTTCGCCGAGAAGCGCAAGCCCGTCTGGAAGGGCAAATAGACCGTTGCAAAAAGAACCGGCCCTGCCGCGGGGGGAGCGGCAGAGCCGGCCTCGACAGGACCAGGCTCCGAGTTGGGGGGCGGCGGAGACTGGTCAGCAGGTCAATTGATCGCGGCGGTCGGTTCCTCCTTGGGTGCTGTGACGGCCGCGGTCAGACCATCTTCGATGCCCGGCCGAAGCGAAGGCTCGGGCGATTTCCTCTCGATCGCGGCAAGGAACGGCGCCTTTTCGCCAAGCGGCGGCAGGGGCGGGTTCATTGCGGCAACGCGAACGGCATTCACGTCGAGATTGACCCAGATGTAGGGCCGTTCCTCGGACTGGCGCTTGATCCACTGATAGGGCGTGTCGGACCAGATCGCGATATCCCAGCTCTTGTTGTCGAGCACGAATTCGCCGCGATCCGTCTTCACGAGAAGCACGGCATGACCGTCGCCGTTCCACTCGCGGACAACGGAAATGAGCAGGTTTTCCGGCGCCCAGCCGCGCTTGATCAGCAGGCGGCGCTTTTCGAGCGCGAAGTCCTCGCAGTCGCCGCCGCGTTCATCGGGAAAGGCCCACCATTCGGCGCGGCCGTATAGGTCGATATCCTCGACCTGCGGAACGGTGCGGTTCACATAATCGTTGATCTGGGACAGCTCGATCCATTTTTCCGGCGTCATCGCCGCGGGTTCTGGCGTATCCGTACCGCCTGCGCATTCATCCGGGTGACGGATGCAGAAACCGATATAGCCGAAGGGCGGCGCGACCTGCTGGTAGGTCGGCATGTTGGCGGCAATGACCTGTGCCCTGTCCGAGCGTTCGAAATGAGCAGCCGTGATACTCCCCACATAGTCGGGAGACTGACATCCCGCGAGCAGGGCTATCGCCCCTATCGCCATCATGAATTTTGTACGCCACAACATGATACCCACCCAACAATCGTCGTCTTGGGTGGAACAATGGCAGGCACCAATTTGTGGCCGTTTAAATCCGGGACGCGAATTTGAGACAAACAAAGCTCAAACTTGAAGTTGGTTTTCCTAAAATTCGAAAGAGCCGGATTTGAATAAAATTGTTCCGATTGGCGGGTGACGGAAAAACCCTTTGTTTCAAGCGTTTTCCGCGCATTCGAAGGTGGAAATCGGCCGCGGAACGGATACGAAGAGCGGTGCCGAAGATGCCTTGCGAGGCACCCGGTTATGGATCAAAAAAATTTTTGCAGCTTTGTCTTCAGCGCGATTGTGCGCCGTCGAAAGTGCCGGAATCCACCTTCAAGGTACTGCGGATAAGGGTGATCGTGGCCTGCCTTTCCTTGCGTTTCGTATTGGCAAAGGCGGGCTGCTGAAGGGTGGCGAGAGCGGCGGCGCGGGTCTTTGCCGTATCCATCAGTGCGGCGGCAGGGACCGTCCCGTCGAGATAGCCGACTGCCACGGCGTCGGCAGGGCCATAGATGCGGGCCTGGGTGACAGCCTCGCTGAAACGGTTGCGGGCAAGGCGGTCGCGGGCAAGTTCGATGCCGAAGACGGGCATGGTCATGCCGATGGCGACTTCGGGCAGGCCGATGCGGAATTCGCCGTCGGTGCCAATCCTCGTGTCGCCTGCAAGCAGAAGCAGGCCACCCGCGGCGAGCGCGTGGCCGGTGCAGGCCATGACGACCGGCAGGGGATATTCGTAAAGTCTCAGGAGCAATTCGGCGCCGGCTGTGACGAGCTTGCGGACGTTTTCCGGGCCGGAGCCCATCACATCGAGGTCGAATCCGGCGCAGAACCGCTTTTCGCGACCGGCAATCAGCACGGCCTTTGCCTTGCCTTCGGCCTCGTCGAGCGCGCCATTCAAGGCGTCGATCATGGCGTGGCCGAGCGCATTGGCGCGGCCGTCATCCATTGTGAGAATGGCGAGATCGTTCTCGAAGGCGGTGGTAAGCGGTGCGGACATGAGTTCCCCCAGATGTTTCGGGGCAGTCTAGTGCGCCGCAGGGCTTTCGTCAGCCGAAGGGACGGGAAAGGGCGGCAGCCTTTTCCGGCATGTTCGTGAACTGGATGCCGATGCCTTCTTCCGTGTGGCGGACGATGCGGCCCGACATGCGGCCAATGGAGACCTCGGTTCCGATGGGCGGGCGGTTCTCGACGGCAACCTGGGCACCGCCAAGCGACATATCGATGATACGGCAGGGCATGGACTCTCCGTCCGCCAGCGTCAGGACCGAGCTTTCCTCGAGTCCTGCTTCGCCCGGCGCATAGCGGGCAAAGGCGCGGCGCGCCGAAATTTCGAGCTTTTCGCCACGGGCAAGCGCCTCAAGACGCTGGCGCAGGCGCTCACGGCGGGGACCGGCGATCGAGGTTTCGATGGCGAAACCGCCTTCGTAGCAACGGACGACCTTGCCTTCGAAACGGCCATAATCATCGAGATAGACGATGATCTGGGCGCCTGGATCGAGCACGACGTCGGTGGTGAGGGCGATGCCCCCGAGCGACATGTCGCGTATGGAGCAGGTATGTTCCGAGCCGTCGGGCGCGAGGAAGCGGCCTTTGGCTTCAAAGGCTACGCGCGGATTTTGACGGCGTTCATCGTGGTCGGACTGCATTGGTTTGCCTGCAAAGAGTCGACGGCGCGAAAGCGCTGAAATCTGTTCCCGGCAGGATAAGGGCAACAGAGTTAATGAAATTCTACTCACGCACTGATTACAGGCGAATATTTGCCCGTTTCGGGACTAAAATACCGGAGGGCCATCTGAAATTGACGCTTGCGTCAGCTTCGGCGATTCCCGACAATCGGGCAAAATCCGGCCAATAGCGGAATCGGGCGAGGTATCGGCACAGGGCTGCTGGCCTTGGGCCGCTGCAGTTTGCAGGATGGCACCCGGCGCAGCGTTGAAACACCAGTAACGGCCGGCAAAAGGGATTGGGAACAGTGTAATGAGCGAATTCGACTACATTATCATCGGTGCGGGAAGTGCGGGCTGCGTTCTGGCCAATCGCCTCTCGGAAAACCCTTCGAACAAGGTTCTGCTGCTCGAGGCAGGCTCGAAGGACTCCAATTTCATGATCCATATGCCGGCGGGCGTCGGCAAACTGATCGGCACCGATATGGCCAACTGGTGCTATGACACCGAAGGCCAGCCCTTCCTGAACAATCGCAAGCTCTACTGGCCGCGCGGCAAGGTGCTGGGCGGTTCGTCCTCGATCAACGGCATGATCTATATTCGTGGTCATGCGCGCGACTACGACATGTGGCGCCAGCTCGGCCTGGAAGGCTGGGGCTTTGCCGATGTGCTTCCCTATTTCCGCCGTTCGGAAGGCAACGAGAACGGCAACAGCGCCTTCCACGGTGGCGATGGTCCGCTCGGCGTCTCCAATCCGCGCAAGACGAACGTGCTTTTCGATGCCTTTGTCGAGGCCGGCAAGCAGGCAGGCCACCCCTATACGGAAGATTTCAACGGACCGCAGCAGGAGGGCGTCGGCCCCTATCAGCTGACCATCAAGAACGGTCAGCGCTGCAGCGCCGCCAAGGGCTATCTCGTGCCGGCGCTCAACCGGGCGAACCTCACCATCGAAGTCGAGGCGCTGACCTCGCGCATTCTCTTCGAGGGCAAGAAGGCCATCGGCGTCGAATACACGCAGAAGGGCGAGACGAAGGTTGCCAAGGCCGGCAAGGAAATCGTGGTGTCCGGCGGCGCGGTAAACACGCCGCAGATACTGATGCTGTCGGGTATCGGCAAGGGCGAGTATCTGCGCAAGTTCGGCCTTGATGTGGTGGCGGATCTGCCGGGTGTCGGCCAGAACCTGCAGGACCATCTGGATTGCGTGGTCATCAACGAATGCACACAGCCGATCACGCTGCACAGCACGGTGAGCAATCCGTTCAAGCAGCTCATGAGCGGCATGCAGTACACCTTCTTCAAGACCGGTCTTGCGACGTCGAACGGGCTTGAAAGCGGCGGCTTCCTGAAGACGCGGCCGGAGCTTGAAATCCCGGACATCCAGCTGCATTTCGTGGCGGCGATGATGCGCGATCATGCGCGCATCAAGTCCGACCGGCACGGCTTTACGGTGCATATCTGCCAGCTGCGGCCGGAAAGCCGCGGCTATATCGGCCTCAAATCGACCAACCCGTCGGATTATGCGCTGATCCAGCCGAACTATCTCGAATCCGAAACCGACCGCAAGGTGATGCGCGACGGTGTGCGCATGGTGCGCAACATCATTGCGCAGCGCGCGATGGACCCCTATCGCGGGCCGGAATTCTGGCCGGGTGCGGGCAAGCAGTCGGATGCTGAAATCGACGCCTGGATCCGCGAGACGGCGGAGACGATCTATCATCCCGTCGGCACGGCGAAGATGGGCAACGATCCGATGGCAGTGGTCGATGCGAAGTGCCGCGTACACGGGTTGCAGGGCCTGCGCGTGGTCGATGCCTCGGTGATGCCGACGCTTGTGGGCGGCAACACGAATGCGCCGACCATCATGATCGCGGAGAAGATTTCCGACGACATGCTGGGCAAGGTGCCGCTGCCGGCCGAGAATGTGACGATCGCAGAAGACCGTGTGGGCCACGCGGCCTGATCCCGACTTCGCACAAAACAAAAGCCGGTGTCGCGAGACACCGGCTTTTTTGTTTGGCTGGGGGGTTGGTGCCTAGCCCAATTCTTCCTTGCCCTGGGCGGGCACTTTCACGAGGCGCAGATAGGATCGCTCGCTGCGCAGCGGCGCGCGGCTGCGGCTTGCATGGCTGGCGATGCTGGCGACGGCAAAGGGCGGCTTTTCCGACAGGATGCGCTGGGCAACGGCTTCGGCATCGTGCTGCGGCGTGCGCATGCGCTCAGGGTCGAGGCGGCGCAGGCGATCGATCCACTGGCGCGCGAACATGCGCTCGCCAATCCAAGGGAAGCGGTCGATGGGAACGGCGGCGCCGAGCACACGGCTCATCGAGCCATCCTCATGCGCGAGCGGCAGCAGGATCATTTCGAAGGTCGCTTCGCGCTCGTCATTCGTGGCGGCGGTGTATTCGACGACCGAGATGGTGGCATTCACCGTCACGTCTTCAAGCGCAGCCTTGAGGTTTTCGGCGCAATCGTCCGACCACATGGACAGCATGTTGTGGCCGCGGAATTCCATGCCATAGGTGCTGCAAAGGCCGGTGCCCGCGAGGCGGAAGCGCCAGGTGTCGCGGTCCTTGCGTTCGAGAATGAAGACGTAGGGAAGGACGCGGCGAATATCGCCCGGCTCGATCTCGGCGCGGCGCGGCGCCGGCCGGCCGGCCCGCAGCGCGTTCCAGTAATCGAACAGAATCTGGTTGTTCCTGTGCTTCATAGCCCTCGACCCCGCCGCGCTGCCCGCCCGGCGGGGAAGCCCCCGTTTGCCCTTGGCGGAAATCCTAACTCAAACCGGAAAGTCCGTCCCGTTTCGGATCGACTTTCCCAAATCCGGTCCCGAATTTGTCCGGGGTACCGATCCGGCACGACTTTGAGCGATGTTCGCCCCGGACAGCCCCTTGGGAGCAGAAAGCGTGCCAGACGTTAACGGCAGCGGCGCGACAGCGGCGGCGGCAGCCGGACCGGAAAATAAAAGCAAATAAAAACAAATGGTTAGTTTGATTTTGTGTTCGGCCCGGGCGGTCGCATTGGTTAATGGCGCGGCCTGGCTGCGTCTTTTCGGGGCGTGTTGGCGGTTCGTTAACCATGTTCTGTCGCGTTTCGCGCCATGCCGGGCGTCCGGCATGTGTTCTGCATCATCCGCTTCGAACGCCCCCCAAGGGTTTCCTATCGACGCAGGCCAACGAGCCCCGAAAGGGCCGGGAGTGTCAGGATGAAGCAGATGTCTCTTTCCAGTTCGAACCGGGTTCCGGTTCTCGGTGCGCTCGCATTCGGCGTGGCGCTGTTCCTCTTCGCCTTTGCGACGCCGGCGGGCGCCGGTTCATATGGCGGCGGTGGCGGATGCAACACGGGCTGCAAGCCCCCTCCGACAAATTGCGGCACTTGCGGCGGCCATGACGGCGGCAAGGGCGGCAACTACAACAGCAACAAGAATTACAACTACAACTACAACAAGAACTACAACAACAACACGAACACCAATACGAACACGAACACCAATACGAACATCAACGAAAACAACATCAACATCCAGGTGAACGCGAATGCCAGCGCCTCGGCGTCGGCGACCGCTATCGCCAATGCGAACGCCGCGGCTGACAGCGCCTCGCAGTCGATGGGCCGCGACAGCGCAGTCGGTATCGGCAATGGCAGCGGCGGCGGCTTCGGCGGCGGTTCGAGCTATTTCGTGTCGGCACCGCAGGCGGCGCCGATGGGCGCGCTCAATGTGATCGTGCGCACGGCGCGTGTCGTGAAGCCGGTGAAGGCCATCTGCGTCAGCGCCAAGGGCCTTGAAGAAGCGGCGCGGATGAGCTCGAACGTCACGGAAGTCAATCCGACCGACGATGTCGAACTCTTCCATTGCACGGCGGGCGACATGCTCGTCGCCACGATCGGCCGCATGGCGGGCAAGGGCGATGACGCGAAGCCGGACTATATGGGCGGCTATGTGATCGAGTGCCGTCCGGGCGAGGCGCTGCGCCACGGCTCGAACGGGATGCTCGCCTGCCTGCCGCAGCAGAAATATGGCCAGAGCAACGTGCCGGCGGCATCGCGCAAGGCTTATGCGGAAGTCTTCATCCGCAAGAACGAACGCGGCGAGGAAGTCGCCGCGACGGGCGGGGCATTCTTCTCCGGCGGCGTGGGCTACTGACGAGGGGCGTGGGCCGCGAGCGCTTCATCCCGCGACCCGCAAAGCGCCGGAAGGAACGGGGAGGACGAAAGTCCTCCCCGTTTTCGTTCGGGATAGAACTCCAGGTGCGCGGAAAATGCGTCCCAATAAAAATGCTCCCGCTTACTTTCCCTGGGGGTGTGAACGGGAGCGAGGTGGAGCGGAGGAGGAACGCTCTGCTTCCTTGAGGAAACCTATTCGGCGCGTTCCCAGGTCTGGGTGCGGCTTCCGATGCCGCGCGAGCCGGTGACTTCGAGTTTCGTGCCGCCGTCGGCCAGCGCAATGCTGGCATTTGCCGTTCGGCCATTGGCGGGGCGGAGGATGGTGCCGCCGGCCCAGCCGCTGCCCTTTGGCGTCAGATCCCAAAGAACGACCATGCCGACCAGCGGCTGGTTCTTTCGCGCGCCGTCGCATTTCGAGCAGATGGTTTCGTCATCGTCGAGCAGTTCGACGACGGTGCCGGTGAGTTTGCCGCCGGTCTCGCTGATTTCGATGATGGTCTTGGGTGCGCCGGTATCCGGGTCGAAGGTGCGCCACTTGCCCAGCGGCGAAGATACATCTGCGGAAGCGGGAGCCGTGTGCATGACGGCCATGAGTGCCACCGCGCAGATATATGTCAGTATACGAATTGTCATGTCAGTCCTCCCTGACTGAAAACCATTTTGCCGCCGGGCGCCATCGCCAGACGGTCTCAATCGATCCGCTGCCAGCGCTGATCGACCTGAAGCGGGCCGCGGCCCGTCGTCATGTGGATCGCCTCGCCGCCTGGTTCGAGCTGGAAGAATGCCGGCGCGACCATGCCTGTGGCGGGGCGCATCATCACCGCGGTCCAGCCCTGACCGTTCCACTTTCCATCCTTGATAAATTCCATGCCGGCGAGCGGCTTGTTCTTGTTTTCGCCGATACAGCTCCAGCAGATTGCGTCGGCCGGACCATCGGCCAGGCCGATAATATGACCGGAGAGATCACCGTTCTTTTCCTCGATCTCGACGATCATGTAGGGCTCGCTCGTCACAGGATGATAGATACGCCATTTGCCTGCAGGCGACGTGTTGTCTGCCTGAGCGGCGGGCGCGGCGAATGCGGCGAGGGCGATGACTGCCGCTGTTGCCACGGCGGTGCGGCGTTTCCGGAAACGTACGGTCATCTGGACCCTCCTGGCTCATATATTGGCATTGATCATGCCAATATAAGGAAAATGCGCGGGGATGCAAGACCGTTCCCGATTTGCTATCCATGCGCGTGCAGGGACGGCCCTGCATGCGGCGGCATTCCGCCAGTTTTCCTTTTGCGGGGACGGCCTCGCTTCTTCGACAGGAGAGGCAGATGGCCTGGATCTATCTTCTCATTGCGAGCGGCGCGGAAATCGTCTGGGCGTTCACGCTCAAGGCAAGCGACGGTTTCACGAAGCCCATGATGGTGGCACTCAATGTGACGGCGCTGCTCATCGCGGTCTGGTTTCTGGTGCAGGCGATGCGTGTGCTGCCGCTCGGTACGGCCTATGCCGTGTGGACCGGGATCGGCGTTGCGGGCGCGGCGGTGCTTGGCGTGGCGATGCTTGGAGAGAGTATGGCACCGATGCGGCTCCTTGCCATCTGCATCATCGTGGCCGGCGTGGCGATGCTGAAGTTCGCGGAAGGATGAACCGCAAAAAAGGGGAGGGCCATTGGCCCTCCCAAGTGGTCTTCCTGACCGGATAAAGGAAACTTGTGAAACCCGGTCCGGGATCGGCGGACAAGCTCCGCCTCGGCTCTCATGGTCCGGCTGGAGGCCGACCTGCCTGGACACAATGAGGGTGTGAACCGGCGATACGTTTTTTCATTTCTGTCTCCGGTATCGCCGGTAATTCGGTTCAAGGTCGGGTGATTAGTAGGTGCCGCCGCGCAGGCCGCCGGTCTCGAAGACGGGCTTTTCGTAATAGGCGTAGGGTTCGGTTTCAGCTTTGCGGGCCGCCGTCTGGGCAGGGGCTTCGGCGACAAGCTGGGCGGGCTTTGCCTTCGCGCCGGGATTGGCCTGGCGATAGTCGATCTCGCCCATCGGGTCATTGAAACGCGAGCAGTCGGCCTGGTTCGCGCCGTAGAGCGGAACCAGCATCTTGAGTACGGCACGTTCGATGACGGAGCGGACGGCGAGCTGGATCGGTTCCTGCGCGCTGGTGCCGGCGCCGATCGAGAAGAGGTTGCCGCCGAAGAAATCGAACACACCGGCGCGGATTTCGCGGCCAACGATCTGCTTCTGGTAAGAAACATAGTCGACGACTTCGAGCGTGCGGCTGTTCACGAGACGCAGGTCGAGACCGATATTCATGACATAGGTGGAGGCCGAAGCGTTGGCCGCCGCGCCCATGTCGCCGCCTTCGGCAAAGCCCGCATTAAGGCCGCCCGAGCGGATATTGAAGTTGAGTTCGGTGATGCCGCCGACAAGGTAATAGTCGGAGCCGCGGATTTCGCCTGCATAGATCTTGCGGTAATCGTCTTGCGCGCCGTCGCCGATCAGCTTGTTGTTCGTGTACTTGAGTTCAAGTTCGGTGATCGACGTGTCGTAGCGCTCGACGAGCGGCACACCGGCCTTGCCGAGAGCGGACATGGCCATGAGCGAGGCGCCTTGGGTGAGCTTCATGCCGGTGCCGTCGGCTTCCGCCTTGCCGGTGTAGTCGCGGATGTTGCCGACCGCGATGCGCGTGGCCGTCGTGCTGGCGGGCACATGGCGCGCAAGGCAGCGCAGCGCATTGGAGTAGGGCGTTTCATTGGTGATGACGGGGGCATTGCCGATCGGCGCGGTGTAGCGGCCGTCAGAGCCTGCATTCGCGCTGACACATCCCGTGAGCGCAACTGCCATGGCGAGGGCGCCCAGCGTCCGCTTGGGCATTCCATTCTTCGCCGCGATCGACACAACCTTGTTGAACACTTTGGCCTCCTGATGGTCCGCTCTTCGGTGGTCGGCGTGGCGATCAATTTTTTCGATTCTGCCAGCCGGGCCGCCAAGGCTTCGGTTGACCCAGTGAGTGCAACCGGTGTGCCAGCGGTAAGAATTCGTTAGGAAACGCGGAAATCCGCGGTTTCCCAGTGGGGGCCAGGTGAAGCCGGGATGGTTGGAATGGTTAGCGCAGCGTCCCGGTACAGTGCTGGCGGCCAATGTCCCGTTTTGGCGCGTCAATATTTCGTTAAGCCTGTGCCGCCTTGCGACACGCGGCATGGCAGGCAGGAGAAGCGTATTGCGATGCGGCGCCACGCGAGCGACACTCCGCGTCCTGTCGTTAACTTTTCAAGATGCGGAACCTCGACATTGGCAAAGCTTGAGTTCTTCTATGACTGTTCCAGCCCGTGGACATATCTCGCCTTCAGCCGGATCGAAAATCTGGTGAAGCGTACCGGGGCGGAGATGGTGTGGAAGCCGATCCTGGTGGGCGGCGTGTTCAACGCGGTTAACGAGAGCGTCTATGAGGCGCGGGCGAACCCGCATCCGGTGAAGGCCCGCTATTACAACAAGGACCTGAAAGACTGGGCACGCTATTGCGGCATCGAGATCGGCAGGCCGCCCGTCTTCCCGGTGCGCTCGGTCGACGCGATGCGGGCGGCGATCGTCGCGCTCGACAAGGGCAAGCTGCCGGCATTTTCCTGGGCGACCTTCCGGGCCTATTGGGGGGAACTCAAGGATATAAGCCAGCCAGAAGTGCTTGAGGAAATCTGCCGCTCCGTTGGGCTCGACTGGGATGAGGTGAGCCGGCTTATCAAGACCGAGGATGTGAAGGGACGGCTGCGCGCCAATACGGAGGAGCTGATTGCGCGGGGCGGCTTCGGCTCTCCCACCATGTTCGTCAACGATAAGGACATGTATTTCGGCAATGACCGGCTACCACTCGTGGAGGCCGCGCTCCAGAATGGCTGATTCCTTTCAGGACGAATTGCCGCCGCGGCGCGAGCCCCCGGCCTTCAATGTGCCGGGGCCGGTGCTTCTGCTGCTGCTGGCGATCGTCGCGGTTCATGCCGTGGTGTCGCTTGGCGACTGGCCACTGCGCGAACAGGTGCTGATCTGGTTCGCGCTGTTTCCCTCACGCTACAGCCCCGAAACAAGCCAGATCGCGCATCTGTTGCCGGGCGGTTTCGCGGCTGCCGTCTGGACGCCGATCACCTACACCTTTCTGCATGGCGGCTGGGAGCATCTTTTCGTCAATTCAATCTGGCTGCTTGCCTTCGGCTCGCCGCTGGCGCAGCGCTTCGGCGCCCGGCGTTTCTTTATCTTCTATTTCCTTTGCGGCGCTGCGGGCGCCGCGCTGCATGTCTTTCTGCATCCGGGTTCCGACATTCCGGTCGTCGGCGCATCCGCCGCGATTTCCGGGCTGATGGGCGGGGCAGCGCGCTTCGTGTTTCTGTCCGACGGGCCGCTCGGCGCGCTGGGCGGCAGGGGAGCGATGACGGGGCCGCGGCGCCGGGCCGGCATTTTCGCCTCGCTCCGCGACCGGCGGGTGCTGATTTTCGTGGGTGTCTGGATCGGCCTCAATTTTCTCTTCGGCGCGACGGCGTTGAGCGGTGTACTCGGCGTGACTTCGCAAGTTGCCTGGGAGGCGCATCTTGGCGGCTTCCTGATGGGACTTCTCGTTTTCGGCCTTTTTGACCCGCTGCGCTGGTCGCCTTCGGGCGGGCCGGGCAATGTCGGCTATGGCGAGTGGCTGGGCGAAGACCCACGCGAGTGAGGCTGCTTATTGAATTGGGCCGGAGAGAAACCACATAGTGGGGAGGCCCTTTAATGAGGAGGACTTCATGAGCGACACGTCTGCGGATTCTGGCGCGCATTCCGGCGGCCAAAGCGGCTTCGACGGCGACGCTTCGTCGGGCCGGAAGGAACTCTGGATCCGGCTGCTCTACATGATCGGATACTGGATTCTCGGCAATATCGCGTTCTCCGTTGCGATTTTCCTCGCCGCGGTGCAATTCGTGGTGGTGCTCATCACGGGTAACAAGAACGAGGAGCTTCGCAGCTTCAGCCGCAATCTCATCCAGTATGTCTGGGAATGTCTCGCCTTCGTGATTTTCGCGCGGGACGAAAAACCGTTTCCGCTCGGCCGCTTTCCCTCGGTGACTAGCCCCGAGTGAAGCTCTCGAATTTTTCGAGACCTTTCGGCGTCAGCAGGCCGCGCAGGATCGCTTCGGTCGTCAGATTGAAGCGCTTCTCCGCGGCCTCTCTATTTTCGTGGAAGCCCGCCAGTTCAAGGCTGCAATGGCCATGTACGGCGGACCAGAGCGCGCCAGCGAGCTCGTCCGGCTCTCTGTCCGAAGGGAAAGTTCCATCTGCGATGCAGGCTTCGACCGCGCTCAGCATGATCTGGTAGGAGGCATGCTGCGAGACGCCGCGGGCGGCGGGCTCTGCCGTTTCCTTGTGGTGAAGCGAATCCGGGATGGGCAGGGTGGCGCTGATCATCAGCGCGTAATAGGACGGGTTCTTGAGGGCGAAGCCGCGATAGGCGCGGGCAAGCTCGCCAAGCCAGAGCAGCGGCTCGTCATGCTTCGGCGCGGCGGATTCTGCGGCGGCGAGGCGGTCGAAGGCTTCCTCGAACAGGGCGGCGATGAGACCGTCCTTGCCGCCAAAGGCCGTGTATACCGCCATTGTGGAGGTGCCGACGCGGGAGGCTAGCTTTCTCAGCGAAATGGAATCCGGGCCGCCATGTACCAACATTTCGCTCGCAGCATCGAGCAGCGCCTCGCGCTGCGCGAGACGCTTCTTTCCAGCAGTGCTTTCGGGTTCGGCGATCGTCATTCGATCTCTATCGAACAGGCTTGACGGTGTGTCCAGCGATATCTAAGCTCCGCAAATAACACTGTTATAAACACGCGCAAGCGCGAAGCGGAGAAGTTGCCCCATGTCGAATCCCTTTCCCGACAATCCCTTCTTTGCCGGAAATTTCGCGCCTGTGATGGCCGAGTGCGATGCGCCTGACCTGATCGTGACGGATGGCGAGCTGCCGCGCGATTTCGCGGGCACGCTTTACCGCAACGGGCCGAACCCGATGTTTCCGCCGCTCGGGCATCAGCATCACTGGTTTCTTGGCGAAGGCATGATCCATGCGATCCATGTCGAGAACGGCAAGGCGAGCTATCGCAACCGGTGGGTGCGCACCGAGCAATATGAGGTGCAGCGCGAGGCCGGCGAGCGGCTTGTGCCGACCTCATTCGGCGGCGCAGCGCTGCCGGGCGCAGAAGGCGTGAAGCGCAATGTCGCGAATACGAATGTCGTCTGGCATGCGGGCAAGCTGCTTGCGCTGGACGAGGGAAGTTCGCCGGTCGCGATGGATGGCGACACGCTGGAGACGCAGGGCTCGTGGACCTTCGAGAGCAAGTATTCAGGCCCGATGACGGCGCATCCGAAATTCGATCCGCGCACCGGCGAGATGCATTTCTTCGGCTACATGGCGGCGGGCCCGGCAAGCCCCGACATTTCCTATCAGGTGGTGAATGCGAAGGGCGAACTGATCCGTAGCGATATGTTCAAGGCGCCTTATGCCAGCATGGTGCATGACTTCATCGTGACAGACGAACACGTCATCTTCCCGATCTTTCCGGCGACGATCGATGTGGAGCGCATCATGAAGGGCGGGCCGGTGATCGCCTGGGATCCGGATGCGGGCACGCATATCGGCATCATGGCGCGGGACGCGAGCATCGACACGATCCGCTGGTTCAAGGGCGACCCTTGCTATGTCTATCACCCGATGAATGCCTTCACGAGCCATGAAGGCGGGCGGACGCGGGTGCATGCCGACATGATGAAATACAGCCGTGTACCGCTGTTCCCGAGCGCGGACGGGACGCGGCCGCCGAGCAGCCTTGAGGACGAGCAGGGGCTGCTGGTGCGCTGGACTTTCGATCTCGACAGCAACTCCGACAGCTATACGGAAGAGGTGCTTACCGATCTTGGCGGAGAGTTCCCGCGCCTAGACGAACGCTTTGCGGGGCATGGCTACCGCCACGGCTATTACGCGGCGATGCACAGGCCAAAGGAACAGAAAGGGTCGTCCTTCGATACGCTGGTCCATATCGATCTCGAGACGGGCAAGCGCAGGGAATGGGAACCCGGCAAGGGCCGCTATGTGCATGAGCCGATCTTCGTGCCGCGCAAGGAGAAGGCGGCGGAAGGCGATGGATATATCGTCTCGCTCGTCTATGACAGCGCGCGCAATATCAGCGACTTCGTGGTGCTCGACACGGACGATGTGTCGAAGGGGCCGATCGCGCGCGTGGAACTGCCGCAGCGCGTGCCGTTCGGCTTCCACGGCAACTGGCGGAACGCCTAGAAGAGCGGTTCCTCGTAGATGGGCTCGCCGTCAAGCCTGAGCTGCTTGATGGCGGGCGTGCCGTCCCTGCCGAGCGCGACATCGATGGTGATGCGGCCGGCATTCCGGCTGTCTTCAAGCTCGCGGCCTTCGCCTTCCGGCACGAAATAGCTTTCGATGCCATAGGTGACGAAGGCGCTTCCGCAATCGGGACAAGGCGGGCGCCGGCCCTCTTCCCCGTCCATCGCGTCACCGGCAAAGACGTCCTGCATGATGTTGGTCACGCGGCCGCGCATGATGGCATTGCCCGGGCCTGCTTCCCGGAATTCGCGCCAGGCGGCGACGGGTTTCCAGAGTTTACCTTCCGGGGCCAGTTCCACATAGACCGGCTTGCCGCGCTCAAATTCATCGTCGCCGTCGAGATCGCCGAGTGCGAGCTGGGAAATC
This sequence comes from Parvibaculum sp., assembly GCF_046297875.1. Taxonomy (GTDB): domain Bacteria; phylum Pseudomonadota; class Alphaproteobacteria; order Parvibaculales; family Parvibaculaceae; genus Parvibaculum. The sequence goes on from NZ_JBKBHD010000001.1 coordinate 2,136,027, forward strand.
GCAAAATTCAGGATCACGTAATGCCCGCGGAAAAGATCGCGCGGGTCGATGGGCGCCGTTTCGAGCGTGACGACAATGGGTGAGCGCAGCAGCGACACGCGTTCCCAGACCATCGCGCCTAGGAAGGCCGACTGGCCGATGGCGAGCGCGAAGACGGCGAGGGCAAAGCGGCTCATGATGCACCTCCTGTCGTCGCCACGAGGCGCCTTCGCATGCGCTCCATTATGAAGGCGCCTGCGATGAGAAGGATGCCGCCGGCAGCGAAGAAGAGGGCTGTGTCGAGCAGCGTGCCCAGCGTTTCGAAATAGAGCCAGAGAAGTTCGGCGCCGAAGGCGATGAAGCCGAAATTGACGGCGAAGCGCCATTCGCGCGATGCGCCGTAAGAGACGAGCCAGGCCGACAGCGCGAGGAAGAGGGCGGCGTAGAGCCACGGGATGAGCGCCGCGTTCGATGCTTCGACATAGGGATAGGCGAGGGCGGCGAGGGCGATTGCGCCGATGCCGGCGGCATTTCGCGGCTCGATCAGCTTGCGCGTAAGGACAAGCGCAAGGAGCGCCGCAAGGACGGCTGCCATGCCGATGCAGATGACGATTCCGGTATTGGTCGCATCTTCGCGCAGCTCATTGGTGGGCGGTTCGAGCTGAAAAACCCAGAAAAGGGCAAAACCGATGACGATGGCATAGGCCTGGGCGGTGGCAGCAAAGCGCGGTGCACGCCCCTCGACGATGAGGGCGGCAAGCCAAACGACGAGGGCTTCAAATACGAAGAAGATGAGGAGCCAGACAGGCTCAATGCCGAAACTGTCTGAAATAGCGGCCACGTTCACCGCCTGCCAGACGAAGCCCGCGATCAGCACGAGATGGAAGCCGGGCCCCCACGCGAGGCGCAGCGCGACGAGGGCAGACACCGCCCAGAGAATCCAGAAGGGCCAATGCGGCACCGTATCATCGAGCTGCCAGGCGAAGACCGACCAGATGACGGTGAGCAGAATGCCGAGTGCAAGGGCAGGGCGCGACGGCAGCAGGAGCGCTGCGGCAAGCGAAGCGATCGCCCAGGCGAGGACGCCAGCCGGATCGTCCGTGACGATGTGATAGATCTGCGCGATCAGCATAATGCCCGCGCCGAAGAGCGCGAGGCCCGCCAGAACGGCCGCCTGCGCATAGGCCGGATGGTTCCGCTTCTCCAGCATGATGGCGGCGATCCAGGCGGCCCACATGGCGCCGAAGATCATGACGAGTTTCACGAGCTTCGGAATTTCATTCCAGTTCGCTGCGACGAAGCTCATCGCGGCAAAGCCGATCAGCACCGCGCCGAGAATTGCGAGGATCGCAGGCATGCGCCGGGCGGATGGGCGCTCTTCCGAGGCTTTCAGGATGAGTTCCGCATTGGCGGGAGTGACCCAGCCGCGCTCGATCCAGAGGTCGATATCGGATTTCAGTTTGCGGAGATAGGCGCGCTGCCACATGGGTCGAGTCGTTCTTTCTGATCTGGACGCCAATCTGGCGCGGGAATTGGGACTCAACCAAGGCTGCGGCGATTATCTGCCGCGCAGCGGGGTTGTCAAAGCAGTGCCCCCAACCGTCCGGGAAATGGCCGATTCCTGCAAATTATATGTATCGCCTTGCTGGATGCGGCGGAATGTCGCATCATTTCCCCAAGGGAATGGCGCGGCGGCTTGGGGAGGCCGTTGTGGCGGGGGACCTGCCAACCGGTCCGGACACAGGAGGAGACGCTATGAACGTTGCCACGATCTTGAAGGCCAAGGGTTCCGATGTGGCGACCGTGAATCCGGGTATAACGCTTTCGGAGGCCGCCATGCTGCTGACCGAACGCGGCATCGGCGCCGTCGTCGTGATGGAGGACCGCAGGGTGCTTGGCATTGTGTCGGAGCGCGACATCGTGAGGGCGGTGGCGCGTGGCGGCGCGGAGGCGCTGAAGGCGCCAGTCCGCGATGTCATGACCACGCGCGTCATCACTTGCAGCCTGAACGACTCCGTCGATGAACTCATGGACTCGATGACGGAAGGCCGCTTCCGGCACCTGCCGGTGATCGAGAATGGCGAGCTTGCGGGCATCGTCTCGATCGGCGACGTGGTGAAGCATCGCATTGCCGAGACGGTGATGGAGACGGAGGCGCTGCGCCTCTACATCGCCACGGGCTGAAACGGCGCCGTCAGCCGGCAAGCTCCACGATTTCCCTGATCTGAGGAATCGCTTCCTCGGCGGCTTCTTCGCCGAGCTGGATCAATTCGTCCGCGCGGTCGAAGTCGAGCAGGCTCAGATGGCCGACCTTTGGCGCAATCATGATGTCCGGCGGGTCGCCAGCCATGCGCATGCGGGCGAGGCGGTCCTGCACGATATTGAGCGAGGCGAGCATGACGCTCGCAATCCCCGGCTCGCGCCGGTCGCCGCCAATGACACGGCGCATCAGTTCCTTTTCCGGCTTCGATTTCCAGCCCAGATTGTTGAATGTCGAGCGGATACGTTCCTTGATCGGGGCGGCACCGGTTGCGGGCGCGAGAGCGTCGGCTATTTCATCTTGCGCTTCCTCGATTTCATCTTCCTCGGCGATCTGCCGTTCGATTTCGCGGAACAGCTCGTCTTCCGGCATCAGAGGCGCATTGGAGGGAATATAGCCGGGGAAGCTGCTTGAGACGCGGCGGCGCGTGGCGGGATCGAAGGGATCGTTGTTGAGATTGACGGCGATGAGGACGCGGGCGCCGAGCGCACGGGCAACCGAGACGGGGACGGGGTTCACCAGCGCACCGTCGATCAGCCAGCGGCCTTCCATGGCAACGGGTGCGAAAACACCCGGCAGCGCATAGGACGCACGGATCGCCTTGATGAGATTTCCCTGATGCAGCCAGAGTTCATGGCCGGTGGTGAGTTCGGTCGCGACACCGACGAATGTGCGCGGCAGATCCTCGATGCGCAGATCGCCGAGATGTTCGCGCATGAGATCGGCGAGTTTTGTATCGCCAATCAGGCCGGAGGAGCGGAAGCGCAGATCGAGCAGGCTCAGCATGCGGCGGCGCGTCAGCGAGCGGGCGAACTCCTCCAGCGGGTCAAGCTTGCCTGCGACAAGGCAGCCGCCGACCAGCGCACCGATCGACGTGCCGGAGACGATGTCGGGTTCGATGCCCGCGCGTGAGAGCGCGCGCAGCACGCCGATATGGGTCCAGCCGCGCGCAACGCCTGCGCCAAGTGCAATACCGATCTTCGGACGGGGCATGCGAAAATGCTTCATGGCCGTGGAACCAAACCGAATGTCGCACACTTGCGGCAGGTTCGTCCTGCCGGTTCTCCCCCGCATATGGGGAGAGGTGTGATCGCATTCGAGGCTGCGCTTCTACTCCTGAACGGAAGCTGAAAGCTTTTGTTCCCCGGTGGGCTGAAGTGCCGCAGGCTCTCCCTTCGGCACGCGGCGGTAGAAGCAGGAGCGGTAGCCGACGTGGCAGCAGCCGCCGTCGCCTGCGACTTCGACCTTCAGCCAGACCGTGTCCTGGTCGCAGTCCGTTCTAAGTTCGACGACGGTCTGGATCTGCCCGGACGTATCGCCCTTGTGCCAGAGTTCGTTGCGCGAGCGGCTCCAGTACCAGGCTTCGCCCGTTTCGATTGTACGGGCGAGGGCTTCGGCGTTCATCCAGGCGACCATGAGGAGTTCGCCCGTCTTCGCGTCCGTCGTGACGGCGGTGACGAGACCCTTGTCGTCGAATTTCGGCGCGAAGACCGAACCTTCCTCGGTTTCGCTCTTGCTGCTGCAAGTGCCGAAAGGGTGTTCGTTGCACATGGTTTCATTCCCTCTGGGCGGGACGCAAAGAAAAGGCCCCGCCATTCAGATGAAGGCGGGGCCCTTTGTCAAAGCCTGAGGCTTCAAACGGTCAGTATCCGCGGATCATCTGCATGAACCGGGCTTCCATGCGGGGATCGTCGCGGAAGACGCCGGTGAACTGCGTGGTGATGGTGGCGACATCGGGCTTCTTGATGCCGCGCGTCGTCATGCACTGATGCTTCGCCTCGATGAGGATCGCAACGCCCTGGGGGGCGAGCGCCGCATTGATCGTGTCGGCGATCTGCGCCGTCATGGTCTCCTGCGTCTGCAGGCGCTTGGCGTAGATTTCGATGACGCGGGCGAGCTTCGAGATGCCGACGACCTTCTTGGTCGGCACATAGGCGACATGGGCACGGCCGAGAATCGCGACCATGTGATGCTCGCAATGCGACTCGATGTTGATGTCGCGGAGCATGACCATGTCCTGATAGCCCTCGACTTCCTCGAAGGTGCGGGTCAGCTCCTTGAAGGGGTCTTCGTTGTAGCCTTCGAAGAATTCCTCATAGGCGCGGACGACGCGGGCGGGCGTGTCGATCAGGCCTTCGCGGTCCGGGTTGTCACCTGCCCAGGCGATCAGCGTCCGCACGGCGGCTTCGGCTTCCTCGCGGGAAGGCTTCGCCACCAGGGCAAGGCGATCGTCTTCGGTCTGGGCGCGGAGCCCATCAACAGCAGCATTCATGTCCATTCGACCAATCTCGTTTAGGGGTTTCCCGGCATTTCCGTCCCTTTCGGGCCGGGGGCGTCCGGTTCAAGTCACGGGCCTTTCCTTAGCGGAACAACCCATTTTGCCCATCAAGCACGGGGTCTTATGCCATGCTGAAGTTGATGTGACATCGGCTCAACCTTGCATATAGCCTTGCGCAAACGGCCTATCAAGGGTGCGAGGATGCCGATATCCCGCAAAATGGTGGTGAGGCATCGTCCCAGCGGCCTCACTGTTTAGACGAGGAAACCGGCCGTTTGGTTCTCTTTCGGGGGCAGAATCCTGCGGTCCCTGGTTAATTCTTAAACCTTGCCACCGAGCATGGGCTTCGCTAACAGAGTGGCAGGCTGGCGTTGCGGCCAGCGGCTGGCAAAGGGTTCCGAAGGTGACACAGCGCGTCATCACATGTTGCCGAACTTCGCGTTGCCTGACGGGCGGCTGCGCCGGCACCTGCGCGCCCGGCTGTCCCACTATCTGAGGCCCGTCTCGCGGCGGGCATGAGGATGAAGCCCCTGCCGACGACCGAATGGCCCGACCGATGAACACCCAGATCAAGAATCGCAAGCTCTCGCTCTACAATTCGCTGACGCGAAAGAAGGAAGAGTTCGTTCCCGCCGATCCCGAGCGCGTGACGATGTATGTCTGCGGGCCGACGGTCTACAATTATGCCCATATCGGCAATGCGCGGCCGGCGGTCGTGTTCGACGTGCTGGCGCGGCTCTTGCGGCGGCTCTATCCGCATGTCGTCTATGCGCGCAACATCACCGACATTGAGGACAAGATCATCGCCGCGGCGAAGGCGCAGGGCGTCGATATTTCCGTCATCACCAAGAAATATGCCGATATCTACCGCAAGGATATGGGCACGCTTGGCGTTCTCGCGCCCGATGTCGAGCCGAAGGCGACGGAAACGATCGCCGAGATGATCGCCATGATGGAACGGCTGATCGAGGCGGGGCACGCCTATGCGGCGGAGGGGCATGTGCTCTTCAACGTGCCGAGCTTTGCCGATTATGGCCGCCTTTCGGGCCGCGACCGCGACGAGATGGTGGCGGGTGCGCGCGTCGAGGTTGCGCCCTACAAGAAGGACCCGTCGGACTTCGTCTTGTGGAAGCCGTCGGATGCCGACCAGCCGGGCTGGGACAGCCCCTGGGGCCGGGGCCGGCCGGGCTGGCATATCGAATGCTCGGCGATGATCGAGAAGCATCTCGGTCAGACCATCGACATTCATGGCGGCGGCATCGACCTGCAGTTCCCGCATCACGAGAACGAGCTGGCGCAGTCGGCCTGCTCGCATGACGGGGCGCCGCTGGCGCGCTTCTGGCTTCACAATGGTTTCGTGAATATCGAATCCGAGAAGATGTCGAAGTCGCTCGGCAATGTGCTGCTGGTGAATGACCTGATTCAACAAGCGCCGGGCGAGGCGATCCGCCTTGCGCTTCTGAACGGCCATTACCGCCAGCCGCTCGACTGGACGGCGGAAGGGCTGACGCAGGCGCGGCGGATGCTCGACCGGCTTTATGGCGCGCTCCGGAACCTTGCCGATGTGAAGGCGGAGCCCGCGAACGACGCCGCGCCCGACGCCTTTGTGGATGCGCTGCTCGACGACCTCAACACGCCGAAGGCGCTGGCCGTGCTGTTCGATCTTGCGAAGCAGGCCAATACGGCAACCGATACCGGCACCAGGGCACAGCTCAAGGCGGCGCTGATCGGGGCGGGGCGGATGATCGGTATTCTCGAAATGGACCCGGAAGCCTGGTTTGCGGGCGGCGGGGCGGCTTCCCATATCGATGGAGACGAGATCGAGCGGCTGATCGCTGCCAGGAATGCGGCGCGAAAGGCCAGGGATTTCGCCGAGGCCGACCGCATCCGCGACGCGCTTGCCGCGCAGGGCATTCAGATCGAGGATGGGCCGCAAGGCACAAGCTGGAGAGTGGCGAGCTAGATGCTCAACGAGATCTACAACAAGCGCATTCTCGCCCTTGCCGCGGATATTCCGCATGGCGAGCGGCTTGCCGCGCCCGACGCCTCGGCGACGGCGGTCTCGAAGCTGTGCGGCTCGAAGGTGACGGTCGATGTGAAGCTCGATGCCGAGGGCCGGGTGGCCGATTACGGCGCCGAGGTGAAGGCCTGTGCGCTGGGGCAGGCTTCTTCCTCGATCATGGCGCGGCATGTAATCGGCGCGAGCGCCGCGGAGCTTCACGAGGTCGCCGCCGCCATGCGGGCCATGCTCAAGGAAGGTGCCGAGCCGCCGCGCGAAATCTATGGCGGCAAGTGGAAAGACCTCGAGGTGCTGGAGCCGGTGCGCGAATACAAAGCCCGCCACGCCTCGACGCTGCTCGTCTTCGATGCGGTGGAAGAGGCGGTGGAAGCCGCGCTTGCCAAAAAGGGGAGTGGTACTGCGCCCATGCAGACCGGGACCGCCACTAGCACCGGCCCGGCTGCTTAAGGCGCCGGGCCCGGCTGCTCCCGCGCGATCTGCGTCTGGGCGGCTTTTTTCCAAGCAGAACAGATGGATAGGCCGGAAAGGCGCCGGGTGCGCCTGCGTGTTGTGCCTCATCCGATTAAAAGCTAACAAGTGCGTGTAATTTTGAGTTTGTCGCGTTTTCGAACCGCAAAAGTGGAGTCCACTTTTGCTGAAAACGCTTCCTGGTGGGTTTTCCCATGCGGCGCGACCCCTTATCGCTCGCGATGCGCGGCCTGATCCGGCTCTATCAGTGGTTCATATCGCCGCTGATCGGGCCGAAATGCCGCCATCTGCCAACCTGCTCCGACTATATGGTGCAGGCGATCGAGCGGCATGGGCCGTGGCGCGGGGGATGGCTCGGCCTGTCGCGGATCCTCCGCTGCCACCCCTGGGGCAGCCACGGCTTCGACCCGGTGCCCGAGGTACTGGAGAAGCAGCCCTTCTGGGCGCCGTGGCGCTATGGAAGGTGGCGGATGCCGGACCCGGAAGTCCACACGCACGGAACGCATTGAGAGAGAAAAATGATCCAGTTGAAACTGCCAGACGGTTCCGTCCGTGAAGTTGAAGCTCCGCTCGACGGGCTCGCCTTTGCCGAGAGCATTGCGAAATCGCTTGCGAAGAAGGCACTCGCCATCAAGATCGACGGCAAGATGAAAGACCTGTCCACGGTGATCGACCGGGACGCGATCGTGGAAGTGGTGACGCCGCAGACGGATGACGGGCTTGAAATCCTGCGTCACGACTGCGCGCATGTGATGGCCGAAGCCGTGCAGGAGCTTTTTCCCGGCACGCAGGTGACGATCGGGCCGGTGATCGAAAACGGCTTCTATTACGACTTCGCGCGCGCCGAGCCTTTCAAGGCAGAAGACCTCGAAAAGATCGAGGCCAAGATGCGCGAGATCGTGGACCGCAACGAGACGATCACGCGCGAAGTGTGGAGCCGCGACGATGCGGTTGCCTATTTCAAGAAGATCGGCGAGCACTACAAGGCCGAGATCATCGAGAGCATTCCGGCGGGCGAGGATGTGTCGGTCTATCGCCAGGGCAACTGGCTCGACCTTTGCCGCGGCCCGCATCTGCCGTCGACGGGCAAGCTCGGCAAGGCCTTCAAGCTGACGAAGCTTGCCGGCGCCTATTGGCGCGGCGACAGCCGCAACGAAATGCTCCAGCGCATCTATGGGACGTGCTGGGCAACGGAGGCCGACCTCAAGGCCTATCTCACGATGGTGGAAGAGGCGGAGCGCCGCGACCACCGCAAGATCGGCCGCGAGATGGACCTGTTCCATCTGCAGGAAGAGGCGCAGGGCTCCGTCTTCTGGCACCCGAAGGGCTGGCGCATCTGGCAGGCGCTCGAGCAATATGTCCGCCGCCGGATCGATGCGACGGGCTATGTGGAAGTGCGCACGCCACAGCTTCTCGACTCGAAATTCTGGGAGCAGTCGGGCCATTGGGGCAAGTATCGCGAAAACATGTTCGTGGTGCCGGACGAAGTGCCGGGCACGGACGAGGAAGCGCCTGTGCTTTCCGGCAAGGCGAAGCTCATGGCGATCAAGCCGATGAACTGCCCGGCGCATGTGCAGATTTTCAAGCAGGGCGTGAAATCCTACCGCGACCTGCCGTTGCGCATGGCGGAGTTCGGCTGCTGCCACCGCAACGAGGCGCATGGCGCGCTGCACGGGCTGATGCGCGTGCGGCAGATGACGCAGGACGATGCGCATATCTTCTGCACGGAAGACCAGATCAAGGACGAGACGTCGGCTTTCGTGTCGCTGCTCGAAAGCGTCTATGACGATATGGGCTTCACGGATCTGAAGGTGCGCCTCGCGCTCCGCCCCGAACAGCGTGTCGGTTCGGATGAAAGCTGGGACAAGGCGGAGAAGGCGCTGGAAGAGGCGCTGACGGAGATCGGTCGCGAGTTCACGCTGGCGCCGGGCGAGGGCGCCTTCTACGGGCCGAAGCTCGAATTCCATCTGAAGGATGCGATCGGCCGTTCATGGCAGCTCGGCACGCTGCAGCTCGACTTCAATCTGCCGGAACGGCTCGATGCGAGCTATATCGGAGAGGACGGGGCGAAGCACCGCCCGGTCATGCTGCATCGCGCGATCCTCGGGTCGCTGGAGCGCTTCATCGGTATCCTGATCGAGCATTACGAAGGCCGCTTCCCGCTCTGGCTGGCGCCAGTGCAGGCGGTGGTGGCGACGATCACGTCCGACGCCGACGCGTATGCGGAGAAGGTGGCTGCCGAATTGCGCGCGGCCGGGCTTCGCGTGGAGCTCGATCTCAGGAACGAGAAGATCAACTACAAGGTGCGCGAACATTCCGTAGGCAAGGTGCCGGCGATCCTTGTCGCGGGCAAGCGCGAGGCGGAGGAGGGCACGCTCTCGGTCCGCCGTCTTGGCTCCCAGGAGCAGAAGACGATGGCGCTTGGCGATGTGGTTGCCTCGCTCGCTGAGGAGGCGACGCCGCCCGATCTCAGGTGAGGCGATAATCTCAACGACAATGTCATGCCCGGACTTGATCCGGGCATCCAGGAGCCGCTCGCTCCGAGAACGTTGCCCTGGATTGCCGGGTCAAGCCCGGCAATGACATGTTGGTTGGGAAGGGGCGAGTAGCGTCACTGTAAATTCAGTTGCCATGACACGCCGAAGCGGTCATTGAGCCAGGTGAATTTGCGGCTGAAGCCGTAATTGTCGAGCGGCATCAGGACCGCGCCGTCCTTGCCGAGGATCGCGGCGATCCTTTCCAGCTCTTCTTCCGTTTTGAGATCGACGAAGAAGGAAAAAGACGGCGTGAAGGTGAAGGTGTGTTTCGCCGGGCTGTCGATGCACATGGCGGTCTGGCCGGCGAGAGTGAAGCTCGCAAGCTGCACCGTGCCTTCGGGGCCGGGGCCTTCGCGCCCATAGCGATTGATGCTCTCGATGCGGCTCTCCGGGAAGAGCGAGACATAGAGGCTCATCGCTTCTTCCGCTTTGCCTTCGAACATCAGGAAGGGGCGTATCGTCGTTCCGGGCATTTCTTCTCCCTTTTCTATTTGCCGGTGTAGCGCTGGCGGTAGTTCTTTTCCAACCCGTCGAAGGCGGACCAGAAGGGCGTTTTCACTTCGCCTGCAAGCTGCTCCTCGAGCATGAGCAGATGGATGTGCCAGCCGCCGGAGACGTTGATGGCGCCGTCGATGCCCGAGAGGCGGCGATGGGTGAGGACGAGGCGGACCTTGCCGCCTTCTTCCGTCAGCTCGATTTCCACCACGCAGCCTTCCGGATTCATGTCGTCGTCCCAGGTGAAGCCGAGACGGTGCGGCGGCTCCCAGATTGTCACGACATGTTTGCTGTCGAAGGGGCCTTCATATTTCCTGAAGCGCTCCGGCGCGGGCTCGGGATGGGCGCCGAGATTTGAATTGTCGAAAACGACATCCATCTTGCCGCCGGCACGCGGCTCCATCGGCCCGCCGGCGAACCAGAGCCCACGCAGCTTTGCATCTGTGAGATAGTCCCAGACGCGGGTGATGGGGCCGGGCAGCTGGCGCTCGAAGCGCACAGTGTTGTTGTCGATCAGTTCGCCCCAGGCCTTGTCAATTACGGTCATTTTCCATGTCCCTTTCGGCTGCTGCGTTCAATGCGCTTTCGAGCGCGTCGAGTTTCGGTCCCCAGAAGCGGCGGATTTGGGCGAGCCAGTTCTCCACGGCGTCAATTCCCTCCAGGTCGAGCGAATAGATGCGGCGCTGCGCGTCGACTCGTACCTGGACGAGGCGGGCCGATTTCAGCACCTTCAGATGCTGCGAGATGGCGGGGGCGCTCATCTCGAAGCGGCGGGCAATGTCGCCAGCGGCGAGTTCACCGCTGGCGAGGATTTCGACGATCTGGCGCCGCGTGGGGTCGGCAAGGGCTGCGAAAGTTTCCATACCTCATTGATTCCATATTCACTTAAATAAGTCAAAATAAAAATACCAAGAAAGCCGGGCTGTTGCGGACAGGCCCCGCGTGAACGTGGTTAATTAACGGTTGGGGGTGCTGCGACAATCAGCCGGTAAGAGGATTGCGGATGAGGCGTGGAAGGTTCTGGTGCGGGGCTGTGGCGGCGCTGCTGACAGTCATGGCGTGGCCTGCGAGCGCTGAAACGGCCGCAATGGCGCCTGTGGCGAGCGGCGGCGAGAGGGTGGACCCGGCGCTGGTGCAGACACCCGCGTCCCTGCGCTGGCGCGTCACCCGCACGGCATGGACGGAGAGCGACGAGCGCGCCTTCGGCGAATTCGTGACGGCGATCGGCGAGAGCAATTGCCGGACCTTCGATGAATGTCTGAAAGGCCCATGGAACATCTACCGCGCGTCCGATCCGAAGGGCATGTTCTTCTATGCCGATTGCGCGGATCTGCCTTATGCGCTGCGCGCCTATTTCGCGTGGAAGAACGGGCTGCCCTTTTCCTATGTGAGCGCGGTGGCGCCCATCGGCGCGTCCAACGATCTGCGCTATTCGCGCTACGGCAATTATGCGGTGCGGCGCGTGGATGTGGTGCCGCAGGCAGATGGTGCATTTCCCAATGCGCGGACGGTGCTCAACACGGTCAACAATTTCGTCTCAAGCGCGATGTATCGTTTCTCGCCGGATGTATCGCGCGGTGAGCTTTTCGACTTCTATCCCGTGAAAATTCAGCGCGGCTCGATCCGTCCGGGCACGGTGATCTACGATCCGAACGGGCATGTTGCCGTCGTCTACAAGGTGGATGACGAGGGACGCATCCGCTTCATCGACACGCATCCCGACAACACGTTGACGCGCGGTTCCTACGGCAAACGCTTCGTGCGCGCCTCCGCACCGATGGGGGCGGGTTTCAAAAACTGGCGGCCGATGAAGCTTGCGGGCGCGAAGCAGGGCAAGGACGGCACATGGGTTGGCGGCCGGGTGGTGCTCGCAAAGGACAGTGAAATATCCGACTGGTCGGACGAACAGTTCTTCGGCACGGAGAGCCCGCGCCCGGCGCAGTGGCGCGCGGGCAGCTTCGTGCATAACGGGGTCGCACTCGATTATTACGATTATGTGCGGCAGGCTTTGGCGATTGGCGATGTGGACTACGACCCGGTCGCCGAAACGCGGCTCATGGTGCGCGAGTTGTGCGACGATCTGCACTACCGGGTGCAGGCGGTCGATGTCGCTGTGGCGGCTGGGCTTCACCGCCAGCCGCAGCCATCGCGCCTGCCGGACAATATCTACGGTACGCATGGCGATTGGGAGACCTATTCGACGCCGTCGCGCGATGCGCGGCTCAAGACATCTTTCGTGGAACTGCGCGATACGGTCACGCGCTTCATCGAGATGGCGGAGGCGGGCGATCCGAAACTTTCCTATGAGGGCGCCGATATAAGGCGCGATCTGCAGGCGGCCTATGAGCAAGAGGCGGGCGCCTGCAATATTTCGTATACGGCGAGCAATGGCGAAGCGCGGGCCCTGACTTTCGAAGAAGCGCGCGCGCGTGTGTTCGATTTTTCCTTCGACCCCTATCATTGCCCGGAGCGGCGCTGGGGCGCGCGTGACGAGGCGGAGCTGGCGACATGCCCGGACGGGCGCGACAAGACCGACTGGTATCATGCACAGCAAAGGCTCCGGAACCAGATCGAGCGAACCTATGACGTGCGGATGGGCTTCTCACTGGCCGAGTTGCGTGCGGGCAAGCCGGGTTCGGGTGTCGATGCGCCGCCCGGTACGGATGTTATGTTGGCGCTGGGCGCGGCAGAGGGCGACAGTGTGATCGCGACGGCGGGCGAATAGCTCAGAAGCGATACCAGAGCCCGAGGCGCCATGTCGTGTCGGCAACGGTGCCTTGTCCGGCAATGGTCCGCTCCATGCCGGCTTCCAATGCGACGCCAGGCGCAAGATGTTCCGGCAGATTTTGCACGATGGAGATGGCGAGTTTGCTGGAGCGATAGAGTTCGCCCGACTGCGTCGATGCAACAGATGCCGTGTTGAGGCTCTTGAGCAGCAAAATGGTTCCGTCGAACGGCTTTCCGCCCAGCGTTATGTCGGCGCGAATCTGATCGGGCCGACCCCGGTCGCGGTAGCGCCAGGCAACTTCCTGCACCGAAAAGATGTTCATGCCGAAGAGTGTTTCATTGCGCGCCAGCACAAGGCCAAGCTCGGCGTCAATGTCGCCACTTTTTGTCGCCGCCGGATCGTCGCCCGCATCGTCGAGATGCAGTGTCGCCAGCGTCTGAACGGAGAAAAGCGTTTCCTGCCATGTGCCGATGGCATAGCGGGCACCCGCCTTCACGCGGGAAAATCCATCATCCTCGAAGGTGATACCGAAGAAATCCGTCTTTTCGCGCTTCCATGCGGCTTCGCCGATCAATGTCAGATTGTCGAACAGTCCATATTCGGCATAGGACGAGATTTCGTATTTGGTGTAGCGGCTGGTCCAGCGCTTTTTGCCATTGCTTTCATACCGCTCGTTGGCGGTAAGGCGGGAGCCAGTGAGGATGATCTCGCCCTTGCCGGCAGGCAGGGGCCAGCCGCCTGCATGCGTTTCAGCCACGAATGTCATGCTCGCGGCCATGCCTGCCAGCAGGGCACGGCGCACGCCTATCCATTGTTCCATGCAGAATGCCCCCTCTCTCCCCAAGGTCATGGTGGCGGGCGGGCTTGTCCAAGTAAAGCGCCGGGCTTAATTAGATTGGTACCGCCGATTGGCATATGTCAGCAAAAGGACGAAATCGTGCCCCGTTCCCCCGAAACAGTCGATCTTCTGCTCACGCGCCGCTCGGCCAAGGCGCTGACGATGGTCGAGCCGGGGCCGGACGCGGACGAGCTTCAGACAATTCTGACGGCGGGCGCGCGAGTACCGGATCACGGCAAGCTTGCGCCGTGGCGTTTCATCATTTTCAGGGGTGAGGCGAGAGCAGCCTTCGGCCAGGAACTTGCCCGGATTCATGCCAGCGCGCAGCCGGGTGCAACGGACGACCAGATTGCATTCGAGGCGAACCGGCTGACACGTGCGCCCGTCGTCGTCGCTGTCGTTTCGCGCGTCACGCCGGGTATCAAGATTCCGGAATGGGAACAGGTTCTCTCCGCCGGTGCCGTTTGTCAGAACATGCTGGTTGCGGCGACGGCGCTCGGCTTCGGCGCGCAATGGCTGACGGAGTGGTATGCGTTCGATCCGGAAGTGAGTGCGGTGCTCGGGCTTCAGGAGAATGAAAAGATTGCAGGCTTCATCTATCTCGGCAGCGAGAGCGTTGCGAAGGATGAGCGTCCGCGTCCCGTGCTCGCCGAAATCACATCGGAATGGAAGCCAGACAATTGATGGTCAATTGCCCGAAAAGGTGGGAGAGCCGCGTACCTCGCCTTCGGCGAAGCGGGTAAGCGCTGTGCCCTGCGCGATGGCCGTACCGACTTTCTTGTCGCGCCGGTTGATACGCTCGGCTTCTCCCGGAAAGAGCGAGCGGCGATTGTCGGCCATGAAGGAAACCAGCACCAGAAATATGAGGGAGCCAACGCCAATGGCGCCGGTTTCGTTCTGCAGATAGATCGCTCCCGTCACGCCCGCACCGCCAAGTGCGATGATCGACGCTATGATGATCTTGAAGAGTCGCATGATGCCTCCTCAGCCTTTCAGCCCCCTACAGATCACGTAGTATAGGCCCGAATTGTGTCGAAACGGAACATGCTAGGGCAAGGACAAGTGCGGGAATGGCGGAAATCCGGGAATTGAAGCGGCCAAAGGGACTGCTTTTCGACAAGGACGGCACCATGTTCGACTACCATCGGACATGGACGCCGCTGCTGACGGAAGTGGCGGAGCGGCTCGCCGTTGGCGACAGGCGGAAGGTGCAGGCGATGCTTGCCGCGATCGGCCATGATGCGGAGAGCGGCCGCTTCCTCTCGGGCAGCATCGCGGCGGCGGGCGACACGTTCGCGCTGGCGGATGTCTGGCTGCGCCATCTGGATGGTGCCGACCGTGCGGCGTTGATCGCCACGCTCGATGCGCATTTCGCCGAGGAGGGACCGAAGCGTTCAATACCTGTTGCAGACCTCGCGGCGCTGTTCGGGCGGTTGAAGGCAAACGGATTTATTCTCGGCATTGCGACGAATGACGTCGAAGCATCGGCGCTTGGAACGGTCGAGCGCTTCCGCCTCGGTGCACATGTCGATTTCGTGGCAGGCTACGACAGCGGCCATGGGCAGAAACCGGGTCCGGGCATGGCGCTTGCCTTTTGCGATGCGGTGAAGTTGATGCCGGTCGAAATAGCCGTGATCGGCGACAATTCACATGATCTTGAAATGGGCCGGAGGGCGGGCGCTGGGCTTGGCATCGGCGTGTTGACGGGAACGAGCGCGCGCGACGATCTTGCGCCGCTTGCCGACCATGTGATCGAGAGCATCGAGCTGCTACCACCGCTGCTCGACAGTTTTGAATCCTAGCTATCCCAGATCGAGCGGAAGGAGCGCGTGTCGTCCAGCAGGCGCTGCGCCGGCGTTTTCTTGTCGATATGGCCGATCAGATTGCGATAGGTGCCGAAGCCACACAGCTCGCGCAGGCGCGGCTCGAACTCCCTGACGATGTTGAGCGGAATGCCAAGCTGCTGGTTCTCCTGCTGGCGGATGAAGCCCGCGCAATAATTCATGGCGATGCCGACTCGGCGCGCCTTCGATTTGTTTGCGCCGCCGCCATGCCAGAGGCTGCCATGCCAGATGAGCACGGAGCCCTTTTTCATTTCGGCGGGAATGCTGTCGTAATGCTTGCCATATTCAGGCGAGCTGTCGCGCTTGTGCGTACCGGGAATGATGCGCGTCGCGCCGTTCTCTTCGGTGAAGTCCGTCAGCGCCCACATCGAATTGCAGACAAAGGGGATATGCGGCTTTGCAGCCGGCATCACCTGATCGTCGGCATGGATCGGCTGGGCGGTTTCACCGGGGTCGATGGAAATGGAGGAGAGGGAGGAGACGAGGCAGCCATCGTCCAGCACGCCTTCGACAACGGGCAGCACGGAAGCGTGAACCGGGATGCGGCGGAAAACAGGGTCGAGCGCCAGCAGATTGTAAATGCGGACCGTGTGATGGCCTTCGAAGCTGTTCCTTGCCGGCACGATATTCATCTCGCGCTCAAGCCGGAGAAGCGTGTCGTTCAGCCGGTCGATCAGATCCGGTTCAATGGCGTTTTCGACGATGGTGTAGCCATGCTCTTCCACGGCGGCGATATGGGCGGCGGCTTCTTCCGGCTTCATTTGTTCCTTCCTTTTCACGTCTCTTTTGCAGGCATGATACGCTTGCCGCCACTGACGTCCATAGCGGGAGATCACCCATGTTCTACGATGCCGGCCGCAACGATCATGGCCTCCGGCACGATCCATTCAAGGCGGTGGTTGTGCCCCGGCCCGTCGGCTGGATTTCATCGGTAAGCCGGGACGGTGTCCTCAATCTCGCACCCTACAGTTTCTTCAATGCGGTTTCGACCGATCCGCATATCGTCGCCTTTGCGAGCTATGGCCGGAAGGACAGTCTCGTCAATGCGGAAGAGCAGGGGGAGTTCGTCTGCAATCTGGCAACCTGGGACCAGTGCGGCGGCCTGAACATGAGTTCGGCGACAGTGGAGCCGGAGGTGGACGAGTTTGCGCTTGCGGGCCTCGAGACGGAGCCTTCCCGCATGGTCAGGCCGCCGCGCGTGAAGGGCGCGCCGGTGTATTTCGAATGTGTCTGGCTGCAGACCATGCCGATGAAGGGGCGCGACGGGCGGCTCAGCTACTTCCTCGTTTTCGGGGAAGTGGTGGGTGTCCATATCGAGGACCGGTTCATCCATGACGGCATGGTCGATACCGCCGCGATGAAGCCGATCGCGAGGCTTGGCTATCACGATTATTCGGTGGTGGACGAGGTCTTCACGATGAAGCGGCCCGGCTAGCGCCAGCTTGTCGGTTTCACGTCGAAGGCGAGGCTGATGCGGCGCTCGGTGCCTGAAAAAGGCAGCGTGCGATGGAAGAGATAGGAGGGGAAGAAGATGGCATCCCCTTCGCGCGGCTCGAGCGTGATCGTATGCGGCTCGAAAGCGGCATCGAATTCCGGCGGCGGATGGCCGAACTCGATCCAGCCGTCCTGTCCGGAGTCGCCCTGGCCGAGTGTAGGCGGCAGCGCGACGTAATAGACGCCGCTCATCCAGCCGCCGACATGGATATGCGAGTGCTGGTGGCCGCCTTCGGAGAGAAGCGTGCCCCAAAGATCGAGGTGATAGGTTTTCGGCACCTGACCGAGATAGGGATGTTTCGGCTGCACCTTGATGCTGTCGAAATGCGCATCGATGGCGCGGCGCAGGACTTTCTCGAAAGCGATGAAGGGCTCGCGCGGGTTGTCGAGCAAGAGGCCCGTCTGGCCGCCCTTGCGCGTCGCCTTGCCGGCAGGTTCCCATGTCACGGTCGGGTCTTCATCGAGGGCCTTTACCAGCGCGGCATTGAAGGCCGCCATGCTGGCATGGCCTTCCGGCGTTTCCAGAGTCATGCGGGTGAGGAGACGCCCAAGTTCGGCGCGGTAGCCTGACGGCATTTCGCCGAATTCCTGGGCGCGCGCGAAGGGAAGCCAGGCCGCGGCGCGGCGCTCCGGCCCGTGAACGGCAAGGGTGCGTTCGAAGATTTCCGCTGCCTCGCGCGCATGACCGAGCTTCATGCGCGCCATGCCGAAGCTGACATAAGAGAGGGTGTCCTTCGGATTGAGTGCGCAGGCGCGTTCATAGGCGGCTGCTGCTGCTTCCATGTTGCCGCGCTTCTGCTCGGCATTGCCGAGATTGCCGTAAGCCGCGGCGAGGTTCGGATTGAGCTCGATGGCCTTTTCGAAGGCCGCGACCGCTTCATCGAGCCGTTCCTGACGAAGCAGCACCATGCCGAGCTGAACATGGAAAGCTGCGATGGGCTGATGCTCAATGGCGCGGCGATATTGCGCTTCGGCATCCGCGAAGCGGTTTGCGCGCTGATAGATCTGGCCAAGCGTTGCGGCGATCTGCGGATGGTTCGGAAAGAGATTTGCCGCATGTTCGTAATGCGTGATGGCCTCGCCCCAGCGGCCGCCCTGCTGCAACAGCCGGCCAAGATTGACCCAGGTGGTCGACTGGTTCGGCGCGAGCTTGAGTGCCTGCCGGAGAAGCTGCTCGGCTTCGGCAATCGCACCGCGCTCGACGATGATCGAGGCGAGCAGCGACATTGCGTCGACATCTCCCGGCGCCGCGGTCAGAAGCTCGCGGCAGCGCGTTTCGGCGACGCCTTTGCGGCCCTCTTTCATCAAGGCGAGGATGTCCCGGTAGCGCTCGGGAATTTCGGGGGCGGCAGCTTCGCTGGTCAAAATGCGGTCCATATCGTGTTGGGATTGCGCTCAAACTGCACAGGCGGACCCGCTGCGTCAATCGCATTGCGGGAGGGGCGACATGCAATTGATGCAGTTTTCCGCTGTAGCCGCAATATTGACGGTTCGACTGCGCCGAATCGCCCTGCCAGCGGAGTTAACGATATGAGCGGAAACACCGAAGTGAGCTTTGGCGAGGCATTCCGCGTCTGGACCAAGATCGGTTTACTGAGCTTCGGCGGGCCGGCCGGACAGATTGCACTCATGCACCGGATACTGGTGGAGGAGAAGAAGTGGCTCTCCGAGCCGCAGTTCCTTCACGCGCTCAATTTCTGCATGTTGCTGCCGGGGCCGGAGGCGCAGCAGCTTGCGACCTATTCCGGCTGGCTGCTGCATGGTGTGAAGGGCGGGCTCGCGGCGGGGTTGATGTTCATTCTGCCGGGCGTTGCCGTGATGCTGGTTCTCAGCATCCTCTATGCCACCTATGCCGATCTCGGGACAGTCGAGGCGATCTTCTTCGGCATCAAAGCGGCGGTCTTCGCCATTGTGATAGAGGCGCTGATCCGCATCGTGAAGCGTGCCATGAAACAGGGTGCGCTTTATGCGGTTGCGGCGGCGGCCTTTGTGGGGATTTTCTTTTTCGACATTCCCTTTCCGCTGGTGATCGCGGGCGCGGCGTTGCTTGGCTTTGTCGCCCTGCGCTCCGGGCTAATTTCATCCACGCCGCCCGATGGCGGCGAGGACGGGAACGGTGCGACGAAGCCGGTGACGCGAACAGGCATGGCGCTTCGTTCATTCGGAACTCTTGTTATCGGCCTCGCGCTTTGGCTCGGGCCTGTGGCGGCGCTGATCTTTTTCCTTGGTGGCGGCCACGTTCTCGCGCAGCAGGCCGTCTTCTTCTCGCAGATGGCGGTCGTTACCTTCGGCGGCGCCTATGCGGTGCTTGCCTATGTGGCGCAGGAAGCTGTGCAGAATTACGGGTGGCTGTCGGCGCACGAGATGCTGGATGGGCTTGGCCTTGCCGAGACGACGCCGGGGCCGCTCATTCTGGTTCTGCAGTTTGTCGGCTATCTCGGCGCCTTTCGCGCGGAGACCGGGCTCGATCCCGTCATGGCGGGTATTGCGGGCTCGGCGGTGACGGTCTGGGTCACATTCGCACCGTGCTTCCTGTGGATTTTTCTTGGCGCGCCTTACATCGAACGGTTGAGAAAGGTCGAAAGCCTCAATGCCATATTTGCGACGATTACGGCGGCGGTGGTCGGTGTCATTCTCAATCTGGCAATCTGGTTCGGCCTGCATGTGCTGTTCGGCGAGGTCGCCGAAAGGCATGTCTCGGTGCTGCGGCTCTGGGTACCCGATATATCGACGCTGGATTTCTGGGCGCTTGCCCTCAGCATTGGCGCGCTTGTCGCCGTGCTGAGGTTCAAGATGGGCATGGTGAGCGTGCTCGGGCTTGCGGCCCTGCTTGGCCTGGCGATCCGGCTCGTTTAGGCGTTCACCGGGTTCGGCAATGGTTTGCCGCCGAAGAAGGCATCGAGATTGGCGATCACCGTGTCGCCCATAGCAACGATCGCCTCTGACGTACCGCCGCCAAGATGCGGCATGACGACGATATTGGGCAGGCTGACGAGATCGGCGCGGGGCGTGGGCTCGTTCTCGAAGACGTCGAGGCCGGCGCCGGCGATGGTGCCGTTTTTCAGGGCGTCCATCAGCGCCTCTTCATCGATGGCGGAGCCGCGCGAGATATTGATGACGTGGCCTTCGGGGCCGAGCGCCTTCAGGAGTTCGGCATTCACCAGATGCCGGTTCGTCTCGTCGGCGCGGTGGGCGAGGATCAGCGTGTCCGCCCAGGTGGCAAGATCGAGTGCCGATCGGAAATAGCGATAGTGGATGCCGGGCTTTTCGCTGCGGCCGGTATAGGCGATTTCGGTTTCGAAGCCTTCGAGACGCTTTGCGATCTTCAGGCCGATCGCGCCGAGGCCGACGATGCCGATCTTGCGGCCGGTGAGGCCGCGCAGGAAGAGAAGCGAGGCAGGATTTTCGCCGCGCCATTTTCCGGTGCGGGTGAGCCTGTCTGCTTCCACGACCTTGCGGATCGAGGCGAGGAGAAGGGCGATGGCGAGATCGGCGACGGTCGCGGCATTTGCGCCAACGGTGTTTGCGACCTTGATACCGCGGCGTTCTGCCTCCGCCACGTCGACGCCTTCATGGCCCGAGCCGAAGCAGCAGATGAGTTTCAGTTTCGGCATGGCATCCATCGCGGCGGCATCCGTGATATTCGCGCCGATGGTGATCAGGGCTTCGGCCGCGCCGCGCGATGCAGGGTCGGTGATGACGGTAAAACGATCGGAGAGCTTGCGCTCGAAGGGCTTGCCAAGCGGCAGGGCGAGAAAGACGGAAGGTTTCATAAGCGGTACTATGCTCCTGCGCGGGCGAGAAGGGCGCGCGCCTGTTTTAGATGCGGGATGTCGAGCATGACGCCATCGAGCGCGACGACGCCGACGTCGCCTGCCCCATCGAAGGCGGCAATGACGGCGCGGGCATGGGCGAGATCGGCCTCGCTTGGCGTGAAGACTTCGTTGATGATAGCGACCTGTGCCGGGTGAATGGCCATCTTGCCGGTGAAGCCGTCTCGCATGGCGATGCGTGCTTCAGTCTCAAGACCTTTCTCGTCGCGGAAATCCTTCCAGATGCCATCGACAGGCTGCACGCCTGCAGCGACCGCGCCAAGCAGCGTCAGCGTGCGGGCGAGCCGGTAGGGTCCGGTATAATTCCCGTTCTCGTCCTTGTTGTCGCGCGCGCCGAGCGCTGCGGCGAGGTCTTCCGCACCCCAGGTGAGGAAGGCGAGGCGCTCATGGGAACCGGCATAGGTACCAAGGGTAAAAAGCGAGGCTGCGGTTTCGGTTGCAACGCAGCCGATGCCGATATGCTTGTCGCCGCCCATGCGGTCGATGCGGGCGCCCACCTTTTTCACGCAGTCGCCGGAAAGCGTTTTCGGCACGACGATGAGGTCGGGCTTTGCCGGGACTACGGCTTCGAGGTCCTTCTCCCAGAAAGGCGTGTCGAGTGCATTCATGCGGACGATGATTTTCGGGCCGGTGCGATCCGCCGATTTCAAGTAGGCGGCGGCGGAGTGGCGTGCGGCGTCCTTGGCGGAGAGGGCAACCGAATCCTCGAGATCGAGGATGATCGCGTCTGCGCCGCAGCTTGCAGCTTTCGACAGTTTCTTTTCGCTGTCGGCGGGAATGAAGAGGAAGGAGCGCATGCGTTCAGCCTTCCTCGCTTTTCGCGATCATGAAGGCCTGGCGCGTGCATGAGGCGACTTCCTCATTGCGCTGGTTGAAGGCCTTGTGCTCGAAGGTGACGATGCCGGCCTTGGGCCGTGACTTCGACCGGCGTTTCGAAATAACGCGGGTTTCGATATGCAGCGTATCGCCGTGGAAGACGGGCTTGGGGAAGGTCACATCCGTCATGCCGAGATTGGCGATGGTGGTGCCGAGCGTCGTGTCATGCACGGAAATGCCGATCATCAGGCCGAGCGTGAAGAGGCTGTTCACCAACGGCTTGCCGAATTCGGTTTCGGTCTCGGCATAATGATGGTCGAGATGGAGGGCCGCCGGGTTCATGGTCATGGTGGAGAAGAGGACATTGTCCGTTTCCGTCACCGTGCGCCTGATCTGGTGCTGGAAGACGTGGCCTTCCGCGAATTCCTCGAAATAAAGTCCCGGCATTTTGATCCCCGTCTTTTCTTTTCCCGGCGGGCCTCGCTCGAAAGCCCCCTCCCGGCTAGGTTATAGCGGCGCAAATCACAACACGAAACGGCGCGGGGAGGATAAATGGATTTCCGGTTCAGCGATGAGCAGCAGGCCATCCGGGACGCAGTGGCCCGCATCTGCGCAAAGTATGACGATGCCTATTGGCTGGAGCGCGACCGCAAGGGCGGCTTCCCGGATGATTTTGTGGCCGATATTGCGGGCGGCGGCTGGCTCGGCGTCGCCATGCCGGAAGAATATGGCGGCTCCGGGCTCGGCGTGACGGAAGCGGCTATCGTCGCGCAGACCATTGCGGAATCGGGCGCCTGTCTTTCGGGTGCTTCTGCCATTCATATCAACCTCTTCGGGCCCATGCCTGTGGTCGTGTTCGGCACGGCGGAGCAGAAGGAGCGGAACCTGCCGCCGCTCATTCGTGGCGAGGATCGCTGCTGCTTCGGCGTGACGGAGCCCGATGCGGGGCTCAACACGACATCCATATCAACACGGGCCGAGAGGGACGGGGATAAGTATGTCGTTCATGGCCGCAAGATGTGGACATCGACGGCGCAGAGCGCGAACAAGATCCTGCTGCTCGCCCGTACCACGCCCAAGGAAAAATGCGCGAAGCCGACAGAGGGCCTGTCGCTTTTCTATACCGATCTCGACAGGGACGGCGCGACAGAGGTGCGCGAAATCGAGAAGATGGGGCGCAAGGCCGTCGACTCGAATGCCGTCTTCTTCGACGGGTTGCGTGTGCCGAAAGACGATCTGATCGGCGAGGAGGGCAAGGGCTTTCACTATCTGCTGCACGGTCTCAACCCGGAGCGCGTGCTGATCGGTGCCGAAGCCGTGGGTGTCGGGCGCATCGCGCTGAAGAAGGCGACGGATTATGCGCGGGACCGCGAGGTCTTCGGACGGCCGATCGGGCAGAACCAGGCGATCCAGCATCCGCTCGCGCGGGTATGGGCGGAGCTTGAGGCGGCGAACCTGATGGTTTTCAAGGCGGCGGCGCTTTACGACGCGGGCGAGAATTGCGGCGCAGAGGCCAATGCCGGGAAGTATCTCGCGGCGGAGGCGGGCTTCCGGGCCTGCGAGACCGCAATCATGACGCATGGCGGCATGGGCTATGCCAAGGAGTTTCACGTGGAACGCTATATGCGCGAAATAATGATCGCGCGGATTGCGCCGGTGAGCCGCGAGCTGATCCTGAGTTTCATCGCCGAGCGGGTGCTCGGATTGCCGAAGTCGTATTGAGGCCTGAATGTCCTTCGAAATCCATGATCGGCTTGCCGCCGATACCTTTCTCGTCACCGATCTCACGCTTTGCCGGGTGCTGCTGATGAACGACCGGCGGTTCCCGTGGCTCATTCTCGTTCCGCGGCGGGCGGGCCTCAGGGATTTCGACGATGTGGCGGGGGCGGAGAAGGCGGATTTTCACGCCGAGATCGACCTCGCCTCGGCGGTTCTCAGGGAGGTGTCGGGGGCTGAGAAAATGAACGTGGCCGCACTGGGGAATATGGTGCCTCAGCTTCATGTCCATGTGATTGCCAGATTTGCGGCGGATGCGGCCTGGCCGGGCCCCGTGTGGGGCGTGGGGCAGGCAGAGCCCTATGGGCCAAATGAGGCAAAAGGTCTCGTCGCCCGGCTTTCCGGTGCTTTCCGGGGCTGAGGGAAACGCGGTTAACGATTGGTTTAAGACTCGGGGCCTAGTGTCCTTGGCAGAGACGGGCGTGGTGCCCGCATGCCGGACATGGACCCTTGGCCAAAGCTCTCGTTGCCGATTCCTCTGCCGCCGCTGGACGGGCTGCCGCCCATCTGCTGGAGCAGCTCGGCTTTCGCGTCGCCTGTGCGGCGGGCGCGGAAGAGGCGATGGCGCTGATCGCGGGGACGCGGCCGGAGCTTGTGCTGGCCGATGGCCGGCTTGAGAAGGCGGGCGGAGGCGGGCTCATAGAGGCGATCCGCCGTCAGGTCTGGGGCGATGACCTTTGCCTGTTCCATGTGACGGCCGATGGCTCTGCATCCTCGATCCGCCGTGCGCTCGATGCTGGCGCCGACGATTACATCGTGAAGCCCTATGACGAGGCTCTGCTGCGCTTCAAGCTGATGCAGGCGCGGACACGCGGGCGGCTCGATACCGGCCGGCCGAAGCTCCGCGTGGTGCAGGACAATTCCAGCGCGGGCGATACATCCTGGCGGTTCCGGGTCTATGGCCGGACGGCCTGACTGGCCGGCTGTGAACAAGTCCCGAGAGGGTTTCCTGTCCGCGCGCTAGATCGCTTTCTTCAGATTTTGAACCCGGAAGCTGAGATACCGATTCAGGTGCCTCAGATTCCGGTTCAACATGTTTGCAGTCCTCGATGAGACCTTCGCAATCAAATTAGCCAAGTTCTACAAGTTATTGAATTAGAGTTATTTTTCGTTTTCGGCGCTCCACTTTTCGAGATAGTCGAGGCTCTCCTTGTAGGGCTTGAGCCCAAGTAAGCCGATCACGATGGCGAGCGTCAGAACGATGGCCGGCACCAGCACCAGCGAGTAACGCAGCATCATTTCATCGCCATAGACGAAGTCCGTCGCCAGCGCGATCGAGGTGGGCCCCAAGCCCAGGCCAATGATCGTCACCACGAAGATGAGGATGGCGGAAGCGAAGCCGCGCATCTGGTTCGGCATCAGCTCCTGGAGGGCCGAGGGGCCGGCGCCGGTGGTGAAGGTGGCGAAGAAGGTAGAGGGGCAGAGCAGCAGAATGGCGATCCAGGGATCATCCACCAGCGGATATGCAATTGTGAAGGGAAAGGCCGCGAGGCCGGTAAAGGCGCAGACCCTCATACGTCCGTTGCGGATGCCCTTGCCGGTGAGGTAGTCGCCCGCCCAGCCGCCTGCGATGACGCCGACGGTGCCGAAGATGACGATGACGAGGCCGTACCAGAAGCCGGCTTCCGGGTAGGACCAGCCGTGGGTGCGGACGAAAAGGGTCGGAATCCAGGCGGCGACGCCATAGGCCATCATGGCGGAGAGCGCGTAGCACAGATTGAGTGGCACCATGGTGCGCCAGTTGCGGCCCATATACTGGAAGACTTCCTGAACCGGCACTTCGACGCGGCGGGCGATGCCATCTTCGCCGACGGCTGTGCGGACATGGCCGCGCCGGTCCGGCTCGCGGAGCGTCCAGACCCAGATGGCCACCAGAATGCCCGGCAGGCCGACCACGAAGAAGGTGATCTGCCAGGCATAGACTTCGCCGACGATCGGCAGGTCCATGCTGCCGCCTTCCGATACCAGCGCAATGACGGCGGCTCCGATGATGAGGGCGAGGCCGGCGCCGATATAGACGCCCATGCCATAGACGCCGAGCGCGAAGCCGAGACGTTTCGGGGGGAAATAATCCGCGATGATCGAATAGGCGGCAGGAGAGAGAGCAGCTTCGCCGACACCGACGCCTGCGCGGAAGATGAAAAGCTGCCAGAAGGAGCGCGCCGTGCCGCAAAGGGCGGTCATCAGGCTCCAGACGAAGACACCCAGCGCGATGATATTGACACGGTGGTGGCGGTCGACGAGACGGCCGATGGGCAGGCCCGCGATGCAATAGAAAACGGCGAAGGCAAAGCCCTGCAGCAGGCTCATCTCGGTGTCGGAAATGCCAAGGTCGCGTTTGATCGGACCGACAAGGAGGCTCAGGATCTGCCGGTCGATAAAGGAGAAGGTGTAGGCGAGGACAAGGACGCCAACCACGTACCAGGCGTAGATCGCCTTCGGGTACGGCTTGTCCGACTTTTCCTTGTGCGGGTGATGAAGTTCCTGTTCGACCTCGGCGGCCACTTCGACTTCAGACATGTTCCCTCCCGTTTTGCGCAGTTCCCCTCCGCGCTTTTACGAAGCTTAACGCGCCGAAACGAAATTGCTCGCGAAAAACGCAAGGTTTCCGCCAGATGGAACGATCTTTTGGCTGGCGCCCCGGCTGGCATGGCGCTTGCGACCTTTCCAGCAGAAGGAAAGGAAGCATCTCGTGAGTCTCGTCGAAAATATCGCCATTCAGCCGACCATTGCCTCTGCGCTTCAATCTGCGAGCCAGCGGACTGGGGTCGACTTCGACTATCTGCTGAAGACGGCGATGCGCGAGTCGAGCCTAGATTGCCAAGCAAAATCAAGTACTTCCACGGCTTGCGGCCTATTCCAGTTTACCGAGCAGAGCTGGCTCGGGACGATGAAGAAGCACGGTGCGGCGCTAGGACTTGGCAAAGAGGCGGCGGCGATCGAGCAAAATGGCAACCGCTACCGGGTGGCAAATGCTGCCCAAAGAGCGGAAATTCTTGCCCTCCGGAACGATCCGCATGTGGCGGCGCTGATGGCGGGCGCCTATACGCAGGACAGCGCCTCGGCGCTCGAAAACCGGCTCGGCCGGAGTGCGGGCGAAGGCGAGCTCTATGTGGCCCATTTCCTGGGTGCGGGTGGCGCGGCGAAGCTCATCACGGCGGCCGAAGAGGCGCCGAATACGCGGGCGGACCTTCTTTTCCCCGCCGCCGCGGGTGCCAACAAGTCGATCTTCTACAAGAAGGGCGGTGAGCCGCGCAGCGTGCAGGAGGTTTATCAGAACCTCGTCGCTAAGCATGAAGGCACGGATGCCACGCGGATCGCCGAAGAAGCGGCGAAGCGGCCTGCAAACACGAAACGCCATGCGAATGCGTCCGAACGGGCAGGCGTGCTCAGCGATCTCGCGGGCAGCGACCGAAGCCGTGGCTATGCGACGCGGGGCATGGCTCTCGCCACGCCTGCCTCTGAAAGCAATGGCGGTGCGGCGTCTGCGACCACAAGCTATGGCCGGGCACCGCTGGTGCTCAGTTCGACGGTTGTGGAAATTCTCGCCTCGCTCGATCCCATACCGCGCGGCAATGACACGTCTCGTTCCGAGCGGAAGAGCGAGCGCGATGTGGTGGATGAACGCCGCGAGGCGCATCGCGAACGCGCACGGCTGCTGCCGCGTTCGGGCTTCACCTACGGCTGATGCTGCCTAGCCCGTAAGGGCGAGGAGGCGGCGGAGCGGGGCCGGGCGCGCGACGAGATCGGCGAGCGTCGCGCCATCCAGAATGGCCACCCAGGCTTCAAGCGCCTCGCGCAGCAGATGTTTCAGGCGGCAGGCGGGCGCGATACAGCAGCTGTTCGCCGCGCGATCGAAACATTCCACAATCCTGAAATCTTCCTCCATGACGCGCACGACATGGCCGATGGAAATCTCATCGGGCGAGTGGGCAAGGCGAAGGCCGCCGCCGCGTCCACGCAGGGTTTCCACGAAGCCTTCCTGCCCGAGTTCATGCGCCACCTTGACCAGATGGTTGCGGGAAATGGCATAGGCCTCCGCGACCTCGGAGATCGTGACGAGTCTTTCCGGCGCGAGGGCAAGGTGCATCAGCAGGCGCAGCGCATAATCGGTGTGGAGTGTCAGGCGCATCTCTTTTTCCGTCGGGCTGGCGAAATGCCGCATGGAAGTTTGGCGGTTTCGCTATAAGATGTATATTAAATACATCTTATAGAAGTGCGCCATGACTGACAATCGAAATGGGACGGACGGCGGCAAGGCGCAGGGCATCTGGTGCCGCGAGGCGGATTCCGGTCCGGGCACGACCTCGGAGGCCGAAATCAGGACACTCGTTCACAGATTCTACGAACGCATTCGTGCGGATGCTGACCTTGGACCGGTCTTCAATGGCGAGATTGAGGATTGGGAGCCACATCTCGCCAAGATGTGCGACTTCTGGTCGAGCGTGATGCTGACGACAGGCCGCTACAAGGGCCAGCCAATGCGCGCGCATATGAAGCTGAAGCAGGTGACGCCGAAGCATTTCGACCGCTGGCTGATGCTCTTCCGGGAAACCGCGGAGGAAGTCTGCGGGCCGGAGACGGCAGAACGCTTCGTCGAGAAGGCGGCGCGCATTGCCGAGAGCCTGCAACTCGGCATGTTCTTCAAGCCGGCCCTGCATGACCCCGAACGCTGCACGGGCAGCTGCTGAGGCTGCGGCAAGGCGCCGACTGACACTCCCACGAAAATTGCGGCATAGTGAGTGGAGCACTTGCAGCAATCGGGGGAGAAGTGGGCGCGCCGAAGGATCATGTCTGGCACAGCATGGAAACGCGCGAAGCGTTTTCGCTGCTCAAGACGAGCGATGATGGCCTTTCCCGCGAGGAGGCAGCGCGCCGTCTTGCCGAGTACGGGCCCAACGGGCTGCCACAAGGGAAGAGGCGCGGCCCTTTCGGCCGCTTCATCCGGCATTTCAACAATCTTCTCATCTATGTGCTGATTGCTGCAGCGGTGCTCGCCCTTTCCATCGGGCATATTGCCGATTCGATAGTGATTGCCCTTGTGGTGCTCACCAATGCAACCATCGGTTTCATTCAGGAGGGGCGCGCCGAGAAGGCGCTTGAGGCAATCCGCGGCATGATCGACCCCCATGCCTCGGTGCTGCGGGACGGACGGCGGAGCAGCATTGCGGCGAGTGAGGTCGTGCCCGGCGATATCGTTCTGCTCGAGGCCGGTGATCGGGTGCCCGCCGATCTCCGGCTGGTGAAGGCGAGCAATCTCAAAATCGACGAGGCTGTGCTGACGGGCGAATCGGTGCCGGTCGACAAGGTGACGCAGCCCACCGATGCATCAGCTTCGCTCGGCGACCGCATGTCGATGGCCTATTCAGGTACCTTTGTGGCGGCGGGACAAGGCGCGGGCGTTGCCGTTGCGACCGGTGCCGGCACTGAACTCGGACGCATCAGCGGCTTGCTCGAAAAGGTCGAGGAGCTCACCACGCCGCTCACACGGCAGATGGATCAATTCGCACGGCAGATTGCCATTGTCGTGCTGACGCTGGCCTCCTTCATCTTCCTCTATGCGGCCCTCGGCCCGGTCTACGACATCGGCGAGGCCTTCATGATTCTCGTGGGGCTGGCGGTCGCCTCCATTCCTGAAGGCTTGCCTGCTGTTATGACGATCACGCTTGCGGTCGGTGTGCAGCGCATGGCGAGCCGCAATGCCGTGATCCGGCGGCTGCCTGCGGTCGAGACACTCGGTTCCGTCTCCGTCATCTGCTCGGACAAGACGGGGACGCTGACCCGGAACGAAATGACAGTGAGCGCCGTGGTAACGGCACTGGTTCAGGCGAAGGTCGAGGGCGCAGGCTACAAGCCGGAGGGCCGCTTCCTGGCGAATGGTTCTGCTATCGACGTTCCGTCCTATCCGGTGATCGAGGAGCTGACACTGGCAGGGCTCCTTTGCAACGATGCGGAACTCACGGAGAAGGAAAGCCAGTGGGTCACCGACGGCGATCCGATGGAAGGAGCGCTGCTGTCGCTCGCGATCAAGGCGGGGCACGACGTTGCGGCGGCGCGGGCACGGTTTACGCGGCTTGCGGAAATCCCCTTCGATGCGCGGCACCGCTATATGGCGACGCTGAACAAGCGCGATGAAGGGGCACCAATTCTCTATCTCAAGGGCGCACCGGAACGCGTGATAGACATGTGCGCCACAGCGGCGACACCGGAGGGGACATCGGAGATCGACGGCGCGTTCTGGCATGGGCAGGTCGACGCGCTGGCGGCGGAAGGGCAGCGCGTCATCGCACTGGCGCGGCGTGTCATGCCGGAAGGTGTGTCGGAGGTTTCAAGCGCCGATGCGGAGAGCGGGCTCACGCTGCTGGGTCTCGTCGCGTTGATCGATCCGCCGAGGCCCGAAGCCATTGCGGCCATCGAGGAGTGCCGGGGAGCGGGCATCGCCGTGAAGATGATAACCGGCGATCACGCCGTGACGGCAAGCGCAATTGCGCGCCAGCTCGGCATGGGCGCGGAGGTGCGCACCGTTACCGGGCAGGATCTCGATGCGCTGGACGATGCGGGGTTCCTGCGCGCGGCACGGGAAGCGAGCGTCTTTGCGCGGACGAGCCCCGAACACAAGCTCCGTCTTGTCGAGGCACTGCAGGCAGATGGTTCCGTGATCGCGATGACGGGCGATGGCGTCAACGATGCACCTGCGCTGAAGCGCGCCGATATCGGCGTTGCGATGGGCGGCAAGGGCACGGAAACGGCAAAGGAGGCGAGCGAAGTTGTGCTCGCCGACGACAATTTCGCCTCGATCGTTGCCGCCGTTCGGGAAGGACGAACGGTCTACGACAATCTGACCAAGATCATTTCATGGGTTCTGCCGACCAATGGCGGCGAGGCGCTGACGATCATTCTGGCCGTGCTGTTGGGCCTTACCCTGCCTGTGCTGCCGATCCAGATTCTCTGGATCAACATGGTGACCGGCATTGCCCTCGGCCTCACTTTTGCCTTCGAGCCGACGGAACCCGGCGCAATGAAGCGCGCACCGCGCCCGGCGGGGCAGGCGCTGCTGTCAGGCCGCGTACTCTGGCGCGTTCTTTTCGTTTCCCAGCTGATGGTGATGGGGACGTTTGGCATCTACTTCTGGGCGGTGAGCCGCGATCTGCCGGTCGAAACGGCACGAACAATGGTCGTCAATACCATCGTCGTGATGGAGATTTTCTATCTTTTCAGCGTGCGTTATGTGCACGGCACTTCGCTGACGCTGCAGGGGGTGATGGGAACACGCGCCGTATTGTTCGGCGTAACGGGTGTCACCGCTGCCCAGTTTGCCTTCACTTACCTGCCGTTTCTTCAAAGCGTGTTCGGCAGTACACCTGTGTCGTTCGCCGACGGCGTTGCGATCGTGTGCGTAGGCGTGACCTTGCTGATCGTGGTGGAGGCCGAAAAACGTATCGCGTGGCGACTTGGATATGTGAGGTGAGGCATGAGCCTCACCTCACCTGATGTTCACTCGGCCGCGGGCTTTCCGGCCTTCTCGAAGTCGCCTGCGTCGTGGCGCTCGGGCAGCTGGCTCGCCGGATCGCCCCAGGTGCGATTGACCATGCGGCCGCGCTTCACGGCCGGGCGCTGACCGACTTCGTCCGTCCAGCGGTTCACATGCTTGTATTCATGGACGCTGAGGAATTCGGCGGACTCGTAGAGCAGGCCTTTTGCCAGCGCGCCATACCAGGGCCAGATTGCCATGTCGGCGATGGTGTAGTCGTCGCCCGCGATGAAGCGGCTTTCGGCGAGACGGCGGTCGAGAACGTCGAGCTGGCGCTTCACTTCCATCGCGAAGCGGTCGATCGCATATTCGATCTTAACGGGCGCATAGGCGTAGAAGTGGCCGAAGCCGCCGCCGAGATAGGGCGCGGAACCCATCTGCCACATGAGCCATGAGTAGCACTCGGCGCGCTTCGAGAGATCTTTCGGCACGAAGGCGCCGCCGAATTTCTCCGCGAGATAGAGCAGGATCGCGCCGCTTTCGAAGACGCGGGTGTGCGGATCGGTCGAGCGGTCGAGCAGGGCGGGAATCTTCGAGTTCGGATTGATCGAAACGAAGCCCGAGCCGAACTGGTCGCCAGTACCAATATTGATGAGCCAGGCGTCGTATTCGGCGCCGCTGTGCCCGGCTTCGAGCAGTTCCTCCAGCATCACCGTTACCTTGACGCCGTTCGGCGTACCAAGGGAATAGAGCTGCAGCGGATGCTTGCCGACAGGCAGCTCCTTCTCCTGGGTCGGGCCGGCAATGGGCCGGTTGATATTGGAGAAGCGGTTGGCGTTCTTGTCCTGATTCCAGGTCCAGACTTTCGGCGGCACATAGGTGTTTTCAGTCACGGCGTACAACTCCCTTTGCGGATATGATTCGGCTTTATATGGGTCGCAAGAGGCTCATTTGATAGCGCCTGCTGCGCGAAGGGCGTCAAGTTCGGCGTCGCTGTAACCGGCCTCTCTGAGCGTTTCAACAGTGTGCTGGCCGAGAGCGGGCGAGGCGGAGCGCGGCGTGTCGTCGTAACCCGGAAAGCGGATGGGGGAAGCGGGCGCAAGATAGTTGCCCGAGCCGTCTTCCTCCGGCACTTTCACATAAGCTCCGGCGGCATGCGCCTGCGGATCGGCATAGACATCGGCCGGGCGCATGAGCGGCGCCCAGATGATGTCTTCGGCATCGAGCTTCGCGCGCCAGTAGTCGAGATCGTGTTCGGCGAAGGCGGCATCGAGAATATCCACCAGCTCGGCAGCGTTCTGGCGGCGCTTTTTCGGATTGTGGAAGCGTGGATCGGTTTCGAGTTCGGGGCGGCCGACGGCGCGGCAGACCGCCGTCCAGTCGACCGTGCCCTGACGCGGCACGATGACGATCCAGGTGTCCTTCGCCTGGAAGAAATTGCTGATCGGCATGAGCGCCTCATGGCGCGATTTGGTGGAGCCGAGCTTTCCATAGCGAAGCTGGACGGCGGTGTCGGAACCTGCCGCATAGATGCCAGCGCGAAGCAGCGAGGCCTCGACAAGGCGGCCAGCGCCTGTTTTCTGGCGCTCGACAAGGGCGGCAAGGATGCCGCCAACCGTTGCCATGCTGGTCGTGTGATCGCCGATACCCGTGCGCAGCGTGACCGGCTCCTTGCCCTTCACGGTCTGCAGCCAGCCGACGCCTGAGCGCGCATAGAAGGCGGCGATGTCGAAGCCGGGGCGGTCGCGGTCCGGCCCTTCGAGGCCATAGCCCGTCACGCTCGCATAGACGAGGCGGGGGTTCACCTGCTTGAGCGACTCATAGTCGAGGCCCGCACGCTCCAGCCCGCCGGGGCGGACATTGGTGATGAAGACGTCTGCATCCTTGACCAGCCGCTTAACGGCTTCGACGCCTTCGGGCTTCGAGGTATCGATGGCGAGGCCTTTCTTGCCGCGATTGTCGAGGTCGAAGATCGGCGAGCCCTTGAGGTGGTCGGCGCCGACATTCGACATGGTGTAGCGCATCGGGCAACCCGACAGCGGCTCCACCTTGATGACCTCCGCGCCCCAGTCGGCGAGGATGCCCGCCGCACCCGGTGCTGCGATGTAGGTGGCCATTTCAATGACCTTAATGCCTTCAAGCATGGAATCCGGACCCCGTTAGCTGAATTTTCTGGTTGGGCCGGATCATCCATGAAAAGGCGGGGGAGTCAAAATCACGGCCCGGACGGGGGTATTCAGGCTGGACAGGGCCTGGAGCCGGGAGAATTATTACCACAGGATTTTCGGGGAAATTTCGGGGAGGAGATTTCATGACACCGGGATTCGTTGCTGCCATTCTCGAGGCGCCGGCCACCGCTGTCGTCACGCGCATTCTGCTGACTTTCATGTTCTGGGGGAGCGGGCTGGGGCTTCTCGCCAATTTCGGCGAGAGCGTGGAGATAATTGCCTCGCTCGGCTTCTCTCAACCGGCCCTTGTCGTGATCGCGACGGCGGCGACCCAACTTGTCGGCTCTGCGCTCGTCATCACCGGCCGCCATGTCTGGCTCGGGGCAGGCGCGCTTGGCGTATTCACATTTCTTACCATTCTGCTCGTCCACAATTTCTGGGCGATGCCGGAGGGGCCGCAAAAGGTTAACAGTTTTCATACGGCCACGGAGCATGTGAGCATGATCGGGGCTCTTATTCTCGTTTCGATCTTCATGCATCAAAGGCAAAATCGTAAGTTTTCTTAATGCTTTCCGGGGGCTGAATAAACCGTTCGGCAAGGGTTCTCACCTAGGCTAAGGGCATGTGCGCTCAATGTTTGAGCGCGCCGCAAGTCGTGTGAACCGAGAACCGGAATGAAATCGGAAAAGCTGACGATTGCCGATGTGGAGCGCCTCCTCTCGGACCCGTCGGAAAACGCAAGGGCGCAGGTGGCGGCGAAAGTCGCCCGGCAGGTCGCGGATGTGGAGCTTCTCCCCCGCGAGCGCGAGCTTGCGCATGAAATTCTCGGCTATCTCGTTCATGACGTCGCCGTTTCGGTGCGTGAGTCGCTGGCGCGCTGCCTGACGGACAATGCGGCTGCGCCGCGAAGTATCGTGCTGCAGCTTGCGCGCGATATCGACCAGGTGGCCATCCCCGTTCTGGAGCGATCGCCCGTACTCACGGACGAGGATCTCGTGGGTCTCGTCTATTACGGCTCGCCCGCCAAACAGCGCGCCATTGCCGGCAGGCCGGAAGTGCGTGCGCAGGTTTCCGAGGCGATCGCGCATCGCGGCGACCGGACGGCGGTGCTGACGCTGGTTCACAATTCCGGCGCCGTCATCAACGAAGCGGCGGCGACGATGCTTGCCGAGCGGTATGCGGACGATGCCGATGTCGCAGCGCCGCTGGTAAGACGCGGTGAGCTGCCGGCACTGCTCGTCGAGCGGCTGATCGCGATGATTTCGGAGCAGATCCGCGAATATCTCGTCGAGGAACATGAAGTCGACCACCGCGTGGCGGCGAACCTGGAAGAACAGGCACGCGAGCGCACCACCGCAGATACGTTCAAGCGGATGAGCACCGACGATATGAAGGCGCTGGTTGCTCAGCTCGCGTCGAATGGCCGTCTGACGGCGACGCTGATCCTGCGAGCCGCATGTTCGGGCGAAATCCGGTTTGTCGAAGCGGCCTTCGCCGAATTGACGGCGGTGCCCGACGAGCGAATCTGGCGGCTCATTCACGATGTGGGCGCGCTCGGCTTCCGCGCCGTCTATGCGCGGGCCGGCATGCCGGAGGCGCTTTATCCAGCGTTCCGCCGCGTGCTTGACACCTATCATGCCGCTCGCAGCTCCGATGGCTCTCTCGACATCGAGCTTTTCCGGCATCACGTGCTCGAAGGCCTGCGCGAGATCTACGAGCATGTGGAAGCGAGCGATCTCGACAGCATGATCGACAAGCTGGCCCGCGTGGCCGCCATGCCCGCCGCGCTGCGCAAGCAGAATGTCGCCTGATCTGCCAATTCCCCTGCGTCACTAAATGATCTAGGTTTCGCCCTCTGGACGACAGTAGAGGACAAAGCCCATGAGCCATCATCAGGAAGCCTTTATCTGCGACGCGGTGCGCACCCCCATCGGGCGTTACGGCGGTTCGCTTGCGAGCGTGCGCGCGGACGATCTGGGCGCGGTGCCGCTGATGGCGCTGATGGCGCGCAACCCGGATGTGAACTGGGAGCGTGTGGACGATGTGATATTCGGCTGCGCAAATCAGGCGGGCGAGGACAACCGCAATGTGGCGCGTATGTCGGCGCTGCTTGCCGGATTGCCGGAGGGTGTGCCGGGTTCGACCGTAAACAGGCTTTGCGGCTCGGGCATGGACGCAATCGGCACGGCGGCGCGGGCGATCAAGTCCGGCGAGGCGGGGCTGATGATTGCAGGCGGCGTGGAGAGCATGTCGCGCGCGCCCTTCGTGATGGGCAAGGCGACGAGCGCCTTTTCGCGCGATGCCGAAATCTTCGACACAACGATCGGCTGGCGCTTCGTGAACCCGCTGATGAAGCGGCAATATGGCGTCGATTCCATGCCGGAAACGGCGGAGAACGTCGCCGAGGATTTCCAGATTTCGCGCGAGGACCAGGACGCATTCGCCTGGCGGAGCCAGCAGCGCGCAGGCGCGGCGATGGCATCCGGCCGCTTTGCGACGGAGATCGTGCCGGTGACGATTGCGAGCCGGAAGGGCGAGACGGTAGTCGATAGCGACGAGCATCCGCGGCCCGATACGACGCTCGATGCCTTGTCAAAGCTCAAGGCGCCGTTCCGCGAGGGCGGCACGGTAACCGCGGGCAATGCATCGGGCGTGAATGACGGTGCCTGTGCGCTTATCCTTGCCTCTGCGGAGGCTGCGGAGGCGAATGGGCTTCGTCCGCGCGCGCGCATTGTTGCGATGGCAACGGCTGGTGTGCCGCCGCGCATCATGGGCATTGGTCCGGCGCCCGCGACGCGCAAGGTGCTGGAAAAAACGGGCCTCAATATCGGCGACATCGACGTTATCGAACTGAACGAAGCATTTGCTTCGCAGGGGCTTGCCGTTATGCGCGATCTCGGACTGCGCGACGATGCGGATCATGTGAACCCGAACGGCGGCGCCATTGCGCTCGGTCATCCGCTCGGGATGAGCGGGGCGCGGCTCGTCACTACGGCCATGTATGAGCTTGAAAAGCGGCAGGGCCGCTACGCGCTTTGCACCATGTGCATCGGTGTGGGGCAGGGCATTGCGATGGTGATTGAAAGGGTGTGAAGCGCGCCTAGAAACCGAGCGCAAATTGCACGAGGCTTGGCCGCGTGACGAGGCCAGCGGGCGCGCGCTTCGTCATGCGGCGCATCGGTGCGCGCCGGACCGGCTTTTTCGCCGGCGCCGATTCTTTCGCCGCGACGACAGCCTGCGCTACCGCCTTCTTTCGAGGAGGCTTTTTTGCTTCCGCCTTTTTCATGTGGGGCAGAACGCGCTTGCGGCGGATCAACGCGACGAGGTGGCGGTCCGGGAAGAGGCAGACGCGGTCGATGCGCCATGCGACGCCGCGCACTTCTTCTTGCGGGATCATGGCGTCGGCATCTTCCCATGAATATTCGACGATGGGATCGGTGAGTTCGAGAACCGTCTCGACGGCGCATTCCACATCGTCGTTTTCGGGCAGCGGATCGTGAAGTTCCATCACGTCTTCCGCGGGGGAGACGGGCTCCGGCTCCGGCACGAGATGGGGTGCGGACCAGCCGAACAATTCGGCGGGCGCCGATGGACGGCAGATATGTGCACCCTGCGCGGCGGTGAAGCCGAGAGCGGGGAGGGCGGCAAGCGTCGTTGTGTCCTCGACGCCGACGGCGGTGGCATCGAGCCCACGCGAAGCGGCGAGCGCGACGCGCTTGCCGACAAAGCCGAGGCCGGTGCTTTTGAGCCGTCGTGCAAACTGGATGATTGCGGCGCCGCCGATCTTCACTTCGTCGAAATGTTCGCGCGTCAGCAGATCGTCCGGCACGATGACGGCACCGCCGCCATCGAGCGCGGTGCGGAATCCGAGACGCCGGAAATCGGCAAGAGTGCGCTGCGCCGTCTCGCCATGCCGCGCGAAGGCGCCTTCCGGCACCTCGAGAATCAGCGAAGCGGGGTCGAGGCCATGCTCGGCCATGATTTCATCGAGAGCGCCGGGGAGCCCCATATCGGCAAGATCGGGCGCGGATAGATTGATCGAGAGCGGCCATTGCTGGCCGGCGGTCTGCCATTTGGCGAGGGTGCGTGCAGCGGCGCGGGCCACGAAACGGGTCAGCTCGCCGCTACGTTCGCGGCGTTCGAAGAACGAGAGGAAGAGGCCCGGCGGCAGAAGGCCGTAATCGGGGTGGTTCCAGCGGATATAAGCTTCCGCGCCCAGCGCCTCGCCGGTGGCCAGGCAAAGCTTCGGCTGGCAGACGAGAAACAGGTGCCCTGCATCGAAAGCTATGTCGATGTCCCGATTGGTCAGGCGGAAGGAACTGCTGTACATCTCATTTCCGGGCGGTGCGCGCATTACTGGGACTTAGCCTGAAGCGAGACCCTTTCCGAGTGCTTAACCGCGCCAAGCGAGCGGCGGACAACGTCGCCAATGCGTGAACGAGATGCATCAAATTCGATGCAATGGGAGGTTCTTATGGCGGATGGGCAGGCAAAAACCGGCGGAGATGCGCTAATTCCGGCGGCGACTATCCTTTTGTTGCGGGATAGCACAGAAGGACTGGAGGTTTTCATGGTGGTGCGGCACCACCAGATCGATTTTGCGAGCGGCGCGCTCGTCTTTCCCGGCGGCAAGGTGGACAAGCTCGACATGGCGCCGGGCGTTCGCGAGCGGGCGGACGGGATGGAAGGTCTCGACGATTGGGAATTCTCGATGCGCGTGGCGGCGATCCGCGAGGCGTTCGAGGAATCCGGTGTGCTGCTCGCGCGCAGCGAACAGACGGGGTCGCTGATCGACGCGGGGCGGCTGAAGGCGCTGGAGCAGTTCCGCGATCCGTTGAACAAGGGTGAGCTTGGTATTGCGGATTTTCTGGTACGCGAGGGGCTTCGCCTTGCCGGCGACATGCTGACGCCATTCGCACACTGGATCACGCCGAACATGATGCCCAAGCGTTTCGACACGCGGTTCTATCTCGCCAGCGCGCCGGCGGATCATCTCGCCGTGCATGACGGATCGGAGTCGGTCGACAGCGTATGGATCAGGCCGCATCTCGCGCTTCAGGAGGCCGACGAGGGCAAGCGCACCATCATCTTCCCGACACGGATGAATGTCGAGAAGGTTGGCCGCAGCCCGAGTGTCGCCCATGCCATCGAGACGGCGCGCAAGACGCCGGTGGTGACGGTCGAGCCGCAGGTGATGAAAAACGAGAAGGGCGAGCCGATCCTGCGCATTCCGGCGGAAGCAGGCTATTGCGTGACGGACGAACCGCTTTCGGCGGTGGCGAATGTTGCCAAACCGAAAGCGGGATGAGGCCACGGCCGGTCAGTAAAGAAACTGCTCCGTGATGATGCGTTCCTCGAGCCCATGGTCGGGATCGAAGAGCATGAAGAGGTCGATGGAGCTGTCCTCCTCGACCTCGACATCGCGGACGCGGCGGAACTCGGTGTGGTCGGCAACTGCGCTTACGGGACGCTTTTCGGATTCGAGAATATCGAAGCGCACTTTCGCGCGGTGCGAGAGCAGGGCGCCACGCCAGCGGCGGGGACGGAAGGCACTGATCGGCGTAAGCGCGAGAAGTGCCGCGTCGATCGGCACGATAGGCCCCTGCGCAGAGAGATTGTAGGCCGTCGATCCTGCAGGCGTTGCCACCAGCACGCCGTCGCAAATCAACTCCTCCATGCGAGTCTTGCCGTCGATGGAAATGCGGATCTTCGCCGCCTGATAGGTTTCGCGGAGCAGCGAGACCTCGTTGATGGCGAGCGCCTCCTGACGGCTGCCATCGGCAAGCGTGGCGCGCATCCTCAGCGGGTGGATGGTAGCGCGCTCGGCGGCCGCGAGACGTTCTTTCAAATTGTCGTCCCGGTATTCATTCATCAGGAAGCCGACCGAGCCCCGGTTCATGCCGTAGATCGGAATGCGCTTGTTCAAGTGCTCATGGAGCGTCTGCAGCATGAGCCCGTCGCCGCCCAGCGCGACGATGACATCCGCCTCGTCCGGAGAGGCGGCGCCATATTGTGCGGTCAGGCGGGCCAGCGCCGCCTGGGACTCGGGCATTTCGGTCGCCACGAAGGCGATCTTGTCGAAACTCATCGGCTTCATCTTTCGCTGCTTGCGCTGGCATAGTAGGGGCGAGGCCCCGCAGTGTCAGCAGAGGTAAGCATATGAGCGGCGATAAGCAAGCGGAGGGTGAATTCATCTTCCTCTATTCGACCTTCGGTTCGGTGGCGGAGGCCGAGGTGACTGCGGAAGCGCTAGTACGCGAGCGGCTGGCAGCCTGTGTCAATATCCATCCCGGCATGCGCTCCGTCTACGAATGGAAGGGGACCGTTGAAAAGGCAGAAGAGGCGGCGGTCTTCATCAAGACTCGGGAGGCGCTGAAGGAGCGCGTCATGGCGCGCCTCCGGGCGCTCCACCCCTATGACGTGCCGGCCATGCTGGTGCTGCCCATCCTTGGCGGGAACGAGGATTATCTTGAATGGGCGAGGGAGCAGACGCGGGGGTGAGTGGTTTCGCATCTTTAGTTTTCGTCACGTCACCCCCGGGGCTTGACCCGGGGGTCCAGGGTGGCAAGCACCTGCGTCTCATTGACTGAAATGTGATCTAGATTTTTTCGAAGATTGACGCTGCCTGCGGCAGCTTCTGGATTGCCGGGTCAAGCCCGGCAATGACATTTTTTACCCGCCTGTGAGCGACATGTGGCGGGGCACGGCGGGGCGGTTGCTGGCGCGATCAATGACGAAATCATGGCCCTTGGGCTTGCGGCCGATGGCTTCATCAATGGCGGCGTGGAGAAGGTCGTTGCTTGCGCTGGCACGGAGTGGCGCGCGGAGGTCCGCAGCATCTTCCTGGCCGAGGCACATATAGAGTTTGCCCGTGCAGGTAAGGCGGACGCGATTGCAGCTTTCGCAGAAATTATGCGTGAGCGGCGTAATGAAGCCGAGCTTGCCGCCCGTTTCCTTCACGCGGACATAGCGCGCGGGGCCGCCTGTGCGCTCGGCGAGATCGTCGAGCGTCCAACGGGCCGAGAGTGCGCGGCGGACTTCCGACAGCGGCAGATATTGATCCGTGCGGTCGCCGTCTATATCGCCCATCGGCATGGTTTCGATCAGCGTGAGATCGTGACCCTCGCCATGCGCCCATTCGATGAGTGAAGGAATTTCTGCCTCGTTCACGCCTTTGAGAGCCACGGTGTTGATCTTCACCTTGAGCCCAGCACGTTTTGCCGCCGCGACGCCGTCAAGCACCTGGGGCAATCTCCCCCAGCGCGTGATCTCCTGAAAGCGGGCTTCGTCCAGCGTGTCGATGGAGACATTGATGCGGCGGATGCCGGCGGCGAAGAGGTCGTCCGCATAGCGGGCGAGCTGGCTGCCATTCGTCGTCAGCGTCAGTTCGTCAAGCGCGCCGGTTTCGAGGTGGCGGCCGAGTGCACGGATCAGCACCATGACATCGCGGCGCACCAGCGGCTCGCCGCCCGTGAGGCGGAGCTTGCGGACGCCTTTGGCAATGAAGGCCGTGCAGAGCCGGTCGAGTTCTTCCAGCGTCAGCAGGTCGGCTTTGGGCAGGAAGTTCATGTGCTCGGACATGCAATAGACGCAGCGGAAGTCGCAGCGGTCCGTCACCGAGACGCGCAGATAGGAAACCGTCCGCCCGAAGGGGTCGACCATTTCCGGTTTTGCGGCGGGGCGGTCCATGTCCATGACCGGAATATAACATCTGGTCAGTGAAATTTCGCCCCTTCGCGCTAAAGGGGTTTTTGCCGGGCCGCGCGCCGGGTTAGCCTTTGCCCCAAGAAAAGGGGAGGCTCATGGCGGACTATATTCTTTCCATCGATCAGGGGACGACGAGCACGCGGGCGCTGCTGTTCGACAATTCGGGCTCGCCCATGCGGGTCAGGCAGAAGGAGCTTCGGCAGATTTTCCCGCGCGATGGCTGGGTGGAGCATGATGCGGCGGAAATCTGGGCGGCGACGCTGGAAGTCTGCCGGGGCGTGCTGACGAGCGGCACAACGGCCGAAAATATTGCGGCCATCGGCATCACCAATCAGCGCGAAACGACGGTGCTCTGGGACAGGGCCACGGGCAAGCCGCTCCACAAAGCCATTGTCTGGCAGGACCGGCGGACGGCGGATTATTGCGCGAAGCTGAAGGCGGACGGCAAGGAACCGCTTGTGCAGGCGAAGACCGGGCTGCTGCTCGATCCTTATTTCTCGGGCACGAAGCTCCGCTGGCTCCTCGACAATGTGGAAGGCGCGCGGGCGCGGGCCGAGAAGGGCGAACTGTGCTTCGGGACGATCGACAGCTGGCTCATCTACAATCTCACCGGCGGCAAGCGCCATGTCACCGATGCGACCAATGCCTCGCGGACGCTTCTCTTCAATATCGAGACGAATGAGTGGGACGACGAGCTGCTGAGGCTCTTCGCCATTCCGCGCGGCGTGCTGCCGGAGGTGCTCGATTGCTGCGCGGATTTCGGCGTGACGGCGAAGGAACTGCTCGGCGCGCCGGTGCCTATTGCGGGTGTGGCGGGCGACCAGCAGGCGGCGACGGTGGGGCAGGCGTGCTTCGAGCCGGGGCTGATGAAATCGACCTATGGCACGGGCTGTTTCGCGGTGCTGAACACGGGGGCGAAGCGCGTCGAGAGCCGCAACAGGCTGCTCGGCACCATTGCCTATCGTATCGGCGGCGAGACGACCTATGCGCTTGAAGGATCGATCTTCATGGCGGGCGCGATCGTGCAATGGCTGCGCGACGAGATGAAGCTGATAGACCATTCTGCCGAGAGCGAGCAGATGGCGCGTGAGGCCAACCCGCATAGCCAGACCGTACTTGTTCCGGCCTTTACCGGGCTCGGTGCGCCTTACTGGGAGCCCAATGCGCGCGCCGCGCTGTTCGGCATGACGCGGGATACGGGCGCGAAGGAAGTGGTGCGCGCGGCGCTTGAAAGCGTGTCCTATCAGACGCGCGACCTGATGGAAGCGATGGCCGCCGACATGAAGGCGGCGGGGCTGACAAGCCCGCAGGCGCTCCGCGTCGATGGCGGCATGGTGGCGAACAACTGGTTCGCGCAGAACCTTGCCGATATTCTGGGGAGGCCGGTGGAGCGGCCGGAAATCACCGAGACGACGGCGCTCGGCGCGGCCTATCTTGCGGGAATGCAGACCGGCTTTTACGGCGACCGGGCATCGGTTGCGAAACACTGGCGCTGCGAGCGGGGCTTTTCGCCGGAAATGGCCGAGAGCAAGCGGGCGGCGCGCTATGAGCGGTGGCTCGGCTATGTGAAGCGGGTGATCGGGTGAAGCGCACTTGGCCCGCTTTCCCGCTATAGTCGCATCCAAGAACATGATCCCGGGAGGATGACATGGCATCGGACGAACTCATCTCGAAGCTGAAGGCGGCGCTCGGGGCCCAGTGCGTATTGACCGGGGCGGAGGCGGCGGAGAAGGCGCAGGGCGGCTGGAGCAAGCTCGGTGTGCCAGCGGCGGTGCTTCGTCCGGCGAACACAGAAGAGGTATCCGCGGCCTTGAAGCTCTGCCATGCGGCGGGTGAGGGCGTGGTGCCCTGGGGCGGCAAGACAGGGCTTGTCGAAGGTGGCGAGGCGGATGGGCATATCGCGCTTTCGCTCGAGCGCATGCACAGGATCGAGGAGATCGACGAGGCGGGTGGCACGATGACAGTGCAGGCGGGCTGCGTATTGCAGACGGTGTGCGAAGCGGCGGACGCAAAGGGGCTCATCTTCCCGCTCGATCTCGGCGCGAGAGGCTCGGCCACCATCGGCGGCAATATTTCCACCAATGCGGGCGGCAACCGCGTGATCCGCTATGGCATGACGCGGGACATGGTGCTCGGGCTTGAGGCGGTGCTGGCGGACGGCACGGTGATGACCTCCATGAACAAGCTCATCAAGAACAATGCGGGCTATGACCTGAAGCAGATGTTCATCGGCTCCGAGGGCACTCTCGGCGTCGTGACGCGGGCGGTGCTGCGGGTCTGGCCGAAGCCGCGCTCGCAGGATACGGGCTTCGTGGCGGTGGAAAGCTTCGAGCAGCTGCCGAAATTCCTGCGGCATATGGAGCGCGCGCTTGGCGGCACGCTCTCTGCTTTCGAAGTGATGTGGGAAGATTTCTACAAGCTCGTGACGATGGAGCCCGCCAAAGGCAAGCCGATCATCGCGCATGGCCACCCCTATTATGTGCTGGTCGAGTCCATGGGCGGC
Source organism: Parvibaculum sp. (assembly GCF_046297875.1). GTDB lineage: Bacteria > Pseudomonadota > Alphaproteobacteria > Parvibaculales > Parvibaculaceae > Parvibaculum. The sequence continues at coordinate 2,179,242 of NZ_JBKBHD010000001.1, forward strand.
GATCAGGAGGCGGATTCGGCGCGCTTCGAGGCGGCGATGATGGAGGCGCTGGAGGCGGGCGAGATCTCGGATGCGGTGATCGCGAAGAGCCAGGCGGAACGCGATGCGATGTGGGCGCTGCGCGACGATGTGGGGCAGGTGGTCCACACCTATCCGATGTTCACTTTCGATGTGAGCCTCGGCATTGCCGACATGGAAAGCTATATCGCTGAAGTGCGGAAGGGGCTCGCCGCGAAGTGGCCGCAAAGCTCGCTGATGGTGTTCGGCCATCTAGGCGACGGCAATCTGCATGTTATTCCGGGGCGCTTCCCGGATGCGAATATCGAGACGCGGCGCGGCGTGGAGGCCGTCGTTTATGGCGAATTGCGCAAGCGCAACGGCTCGGTTTCGGCGGAACACGGGATCGGCCTCGAAAAGCGGCCCTATCTCGACTGGTCGCGCAGCCCGGAGGAAGTGACGCTGATGCGGTTTCTGAAGCGCACACTCGACCCGAAGAACATTCTCAACCCCGGCAAGGTGCTGGAACCTGTGCCTCAGACCAAGGCGGCGGAATAGCCGGTTTGCGGTGAGCCCCCGCCTCGTGGCACACTGACCGGAACATAGAATCCGGTTTTTGAGGAAAGGGAGGACGCCATGTCCGTTGCCGCAGATTTCAGAGACGTTCCTGTGCGCGAACTCGTGACGGAGGCGGAGTGGCAGGTGCGTGTGGACCTCGCGGCCACCTACCGGCTGGTCGAGCATTACGGGTGGAGCGACCTCATCTATACGCATATCTCGGCACGCGTGCCGGGGCCCGAGCACCACTTCCTCATCAATCCCTATGGCATGAGCTTCGACGAGATCACGGCATCGAGCCTCGTGAAGATCGATCTCGACGGCAATATCGTCATGCCGACCGACTATGCGGTGAACCCGGCGGGCTTCACCATCCACAGCGCGGTGCATATGTCGGTGCCGGAGGCGAATGCGGTGATCCATACGCATTCGGACGATGGTGTTGCCGTGTCGGCGCAGGCGGACGGGCTGCTGCCGCTGTCGCAGACGGCGATGGTCGTGCTCGAAGACCTCGCCTATCACGACTATGAAGGCATTGCGCTCGAGCATGACGAGCGCGAGCGGCTGGTCGCCGATCTTGGCAACAAGCATTGCATGATCCTGCGCAATCACGGTTTGCTGACGGCGGGCGCGACCTGCGCCGACGCTTTCCTGCGGCTCTATTTCCTGGAGCGGGCCTGCACCATGCAGGTGCGCGCGCTTGCGGGCGGCGTGAAGCTGACCATGCCCAATCCCGGCGTGCCGGAAAAGACGGCGGACCAGGGCATGTTCCACAAGAAGCACGGCATCGGCAACCTGGCCTGGCCCGCCCTTCTGCGCACGCTCGACCGGATCGATCCGTCCTTCCGCGATTGATCCCCCGCACCGGCGCGTCCTGCGCTGGCGATGTTCCATTCCGGGTGCGGGTTCTTGTTCGCGCATCCTTCACGCATCTGAGTGAGGTCCGTTCATGGTGAAGTTCGGTGTGGGGCAGCCGGCGCGGCGCGTCGAGGATATGCGTCTTGTTTCGGGCAAGGGGCGGTTCACCGACGACATCTCGCTGCCGGGTCAGCTCTATGCGGTGATGGTGCGCAGCCCCCATGCCCATGCGCGGATTGCCAGCATCGACACGGAAGATGCGAAGGCAGCGCCGGGCGTCGTCGCCATCTATACGGGCAAGGATGCGGAAGAGGCGGGGCTCGGCACGGTCTATTCGCCCGCCGCCGACATGCTGAAGAACAAGGACGGCACGCCGATCTTCAAGACGACGCGCTGGCTGATCGCGCGCGACCGTGTGCGCCATGTCGGCGATCTTGTGGCGATGGTCGTTGCCGAAACGCCGGCGCAGGCGCGTGACGCGGCGGACCTCGTGATGGTCGATTATGAAGACCTGCCGGTGATTGCGGATACGGCGGGCGCGCTTGCCGCGGATGCGCCGGTGATCTGGGAGGAAAACGGGAGCAATCTCGCCTATGACTGGTCAATCGGCGAGGCGGAGCCGGTCGAGGCGGCGATGAAGGCCGCGCATCATGTGACGCGGGTGAAGCTCATCAACAATCGCATCGTCGTGGCGGCAATGGAGCCGCGCGCCGCGCTCGGGAATTACGAGGCGGATCGCGATCACTATACGCTTTATGTGTGCAGCCAGGGTGTGCATGGCATGCGCACGAATATCGCGAAGCACTCGCTGAACATTCCGGTCGAGAAGCTGCGCGTCGTGACGGAGGATGTGGGCGGCGGCTTCGGCATGAAGACCTTCGTCTATCCCGAATATCCACTGGTGCTGTTTGCCTCGAAGATGATCGGCCGTCCGGTGAAGTGGACGGCGGACCGCTCGGAAAGCTTCCTGACGGACAGCCAGGGCCGCGACCATGTGACGGAAGCTGCCCTCGCGCTCGACAAGGATGGCAAGATCCTCGCCGTGAAAGTCGACACGATCGCCAATCTCGGCGCCTATCAGAGCCAGTTCGGGCCTTTCATTCCCTCGCTCGCGCCGCGCGGCATGCATGTCGGCGTCTATATGGTGCCGGCGATGCATAATCATGTGCGCGCGGTCTATACGAACACGGTGCCGGTGGACGCCTATCGCGGCGCGGGGCGGCCCGAAGCGTCTTATGTGATCGAACGGCTGATGGAGAAAGCCGCGCGCGAGATGGGTCTCACGCCCGACGACATCCGCCGCCGCAATTTCGTGCCGCCAAGCGCGATGCCGCTCAATGCGGCGCCGTCGCTGCCTTTCGACTCCGGCGATTTCGAGCGCAATCTGAACGATGCGATGAAGCGGGCGGATGTTTCGGGTTTCGCCGCGCGGCGCGCGGCGGCGGAGCGCGAGGGCAAGCTCCTCGGGCTCGGATACAGCTATTATGTCGAGCGCACGGCGGCGGGCATGGCCGATTATGCGCGCATCTCGGTCGATCCGAAGGACGGGCACGTCCATGTCTGGACTGGCCAGCAGACGAACGGGCAGGGGCATGAGACGGCCTGGACGCAACTTGTGTCGTCGCGGCTCGGTATCGACGGCGAGAAGATCAAGGTGCATCTTGGCGACTCCGATGTGCTGCCCGGCGGCGCGGGCACCGGCGGCTCCAAGGCGCTCTACATGGCGGGCGGCGCGATTTCCGATGCCTCAGACAAGCTGATCGAGAAGGGCCGGGAGATCGCGGCGAACGAACTCGAAGCGGCGAAGGCCGATATCGAATATCGCGGGGCCGATGGCGAGCCTGTGTTCGTGGTCGCGGGCACGGACAAGGTGATCGACCTCTTCGCGGTGGCGAAGATTGCCGAAGGCCAAGCCGATCTCGGCGAATTCGCAGGCGACGGCGAATATACGCAGAAGGGCAATACCTTCCCGAATGGCGCGCATATCTGCGAGGTGGAGATCGACGCGGAGACTGGCACCTATCGCGTCACGAGGTTTACTGCGGTGGACGATTTCGGACAGATCCTGAACCCGCTGCTCGTTGCGGGGCAAGTGCATGGGGGCATCGTGCAGGGGCTTGGCCAGGCGATGGGCGAACATGCCGTTTATGACGAGAACGGCCAGCTCGTGACCGGCTCCTTCATGGACTATTGGATGCCGCGCGCCTCCGACTTCCCGGATTTCGATGTGAGCTATAACGAGATCCCGGCGCGCTCCAATGCGCTTGGCGTGAAGGGCGCGGGAGAGGCCGGCACAGTCGGCGCGCCTGCGGCCTTCATCAATGCGATGATCGATGCACTGGCGCCCTATGGCATCGAGGAAATCGACATGCCGGTGACGCCTGTGAAGCTCTGGGAGATCCTGCAACGGGGCCGCAAGGCGGCGGAGTAGGCTCTTATGTGGGCCGGGCGCTTCGAGTTCGGCGAGGGGTGGGCCGTCTATCGCGGACGAACGGATGCCAATGCGCCGCATCGCCATGCCGCAATCCAGATTGCGGCCGGCAGGGATGCCGGCATCGCGATGCGGAGCGACCGCACCGTGCTGGAGGCGCGGGCGATCGTCATTCCGCCTATGGTGCGGCATGAATTCCTGAGCGCGCGCGGCGAAGTGACGGCGCTATATGTCGAGGCCGAATTGCCGCTTGGCCGCGCGCTGCGGCGGCGGTTTGGCGAGGCGATATCGCCGCTTCCCGAGAGCCTCGCGGCATCACTTTCAACGGCCGATCCCGAAAACGCGATCATTGAGCTCTCCGCATTTCTAGATATCGCCGCGCCGGAAGCCCTCGACCCGCGGCTTACCGCGTCGCTTGCCTTTCTGCGCAATGAGCCCGGCGAGCGGGGCGCTATCGGCGCGGCGGCAAAGGCGGCCGGGCTTTCGGCGCAGCGATTGAGGGAACTGGCTCAGGCCGAACTCGGCGTCGCGCTGTCGCAATCGCTGCTGTGGCAGAAGCTTGGCCGCGCCTCGCGCGCAATTGCCGCCGGTGCGACGCTCGCCGAAGCCGCCGCGTCGGGCGGCTTCTCGGATCAGGCGCATTTCTCCCGCACCATGCGGCGCATGTTCGGCGTCACGCCCGGCGTTGCGGCGGGGACCCTTGGCTGAACGTCAGGCCGGTTTCACCGCGTGGTAGATGCTGATCGAGCCAGTATGTGTCGGGAAGACACGACGCTCCTCAAGTGCGGTGAAGCCTGCGGCCGGAATCAATTCGCTCAGAATGCCGTCCGCATTCGGCTGCGTATATTCGAAGCCGTCCGCCATCTGCACCTGCCGGAAAAGTGTGCGCATCAGGAAGGAGCGTTGCAGGCCGTAATCGCCGATAACAAGGCGGCCGCCCGGCTTCAGCAGGCGAAAGGCGGATGCCAGGATGCCGGACTTCACCTCCATTGGACATTGATGCAGGACGAGGCTCGACACCACGGCATCCGCGAAGCCCTCGCCGAGATGGTCATGCGCCTCGTCGCCGAAACCTTCGTGCCATTCGATGGCCGCGTCCGCCCCCTCTGCCTTGGCGCGGGCTATCGCAAGAACCTGCGGGTCGGGATCGATCGCGATCATGCGAATGTCCGGGGTTTGCGTCTTCAGCAGTATCGCCTGACTACCCGTGCCCGCGCCGATATCCACCACGGTTTCGCCGGGTGCGAGCGCGAGGGCCTTGGCGACGAGGGGGCGCCAGCGCTTTTCCCGCGTCATGATAGCGATGACCTTGTCATAGGCATTGGTGAACTCGGCTTTGCCGAGAGCGGGCACGAAGTCGCGTTTGGCGGGCATGGGTCTCTCCCTGTTCAGGGAGGACGCTAAGGGCCGGGAGCGGGGCGGTCTTGAACGAAACGCTGACAGGATTCAGGCAGACCGCCCGCAAAGGGAGGGTAATCATATTGACATTTTGTCAATATGGCCCGACGCTTTCTGCATGACCACGGAGGAAACGGGTTCCAGAACCCGAGAAGCCGCAGAAGCGGCCGTTCTGGAAGATGGTGACCGGGGAGAATCGGCCGTGCGGGCGAGCGGGGCTGAACCTTCCGGCGTGAGCGGCGGCGCGAAGCGGAAGCTCGAGAGCCGGCGAAAGCTCATGGAGGCGGCGCGCAAGCTCTTCGCCGAGCGCGGCTATCACGAAACGCGGCCGCAGGATATTTCCAAGGCGGCGGGCGTCGGTCACGGCACCTTCTATCTGCATTTCGAAGACAAGCTCGATTGCTTCCTCGCCTTCACCGACGAGGCGGCGGACGAGCTGCATGAATTCGTCGAGCGGCACATGGCCCTTGCGCATTCGCTGGACGAAGGTATCCGCGAATTGCTGATCGCCGTCTTCGAATATTCCGACAAGAATCCCGGTGTGCTCGGCGCGGCGCTGACCGATATCGATGTGCTCAGCACCGGTGGCGTGGGGCGGCGCGGGCCGGTGGATCGCTGGGCGGATGTCTGGGCCGAACTCATGGAGAAGTGGAAGACGACGGGCGAGGTGTCGCCGGACGTCGATACCCGCATGGCTGGGTATCTTATCGTCGGTGCGATCAAGCAGGGCGGCGCCTATGGCGTTCGCCGCAAGCTCGACCGCAAGAAAATGATCGACAGCATGACCTGGCTATTCGTCCGGGCACTGAAGAAATAAGGGCCACAAGGCTCACGGGAGGAGAACTAGATGGCGAAGCTCACATATACGCGCGATGAACTGATGGCGAGCCACGACTATGCGCGGCCGCATGAACAGGCAGGATACCGGTTGCATGGCGGGTTTCTGGCAGACGGCACTTATGTTTCGCCGCGCGTGCTGCATCGCTGGCCGGCGGTTCATGCCTGGCAGGAGGCGCTGACAGCGAAAGGCTGGCCGCTGATCGATGCGACCGTGCAGCTGCTGAAGCGTGGCAATTACCCGAATATTCCGCAGGAGCGCTTTCTGCTGAGCCATGGCATGGGGCAGCAGCTGTGGAATTCGCTCACCATTACCGGCGTGATCGAGGCGCGGGGACGTGCGCTTTGCGACCTGGTGGCGCCGGACTTCCAGCAGATCATCGTCGAGGATATTTCGCGGACCTGCACGGGCCATCTCCACAAGGGGCTGCTCTACGCGCATGGCGCGGATGAGGGCGGCGATCCGGCGGAACCCGAATTCGGCGCGCATGATGCGATGTGGTATGCGGCGCGGGATCTCTGTTTCGGCAAGGACCGCTATCCTCTGCCTGAAATCCCCGAAAGCATTGCGCGGCCGGATACGGGCCGGCTGATGCCGCAACTTCCTGCGGGTTTCGAGCAGCTTATCCTCCTGCTCATGAATGTGCTGATGATCGAGGTGCGGGCGGAGAGCTTCTTTGCATTCTGCTGCGAGATCATGCGCGATCCCGAGGCGTTCCCCGCGCGGCGCGCGGAAGCGGCCGAGGCGGCGGCTATGGTCGAACGCATCCGGACCGACGAAGCGATCCATGTCGGTTATCTGCAGACCACGGTGTCTGAGATGCGCAGCTTCACCTTCAAGACCGTCGATGGCGGGACGGTGAAGGGGACCGATCTGATCGATCCTATCTGGCAGGGCATGGTGCACTGGCATGCCGTGACGCAGGCCGATTTCTCGCGCGAGCAGACGCGCGAGGCGATCCGCGTCGGTCTCGAAAAAGCGCCCAATGGCGCAACACTCTTCGCCGAGTTCGACGCGCTCGACGATCTCGCAAAGGCAGCATGATGAAAGATATTTCCGGCAAGACCGCCTTCGTGACAGGCGGCGCAAGCGGCATTGGACTGTCGATGGCGCGGGCCTTTGGCGCTGCGGGCATGAATGTGATGCTCGCCGATATCAACGAGGACGATCTAAACGTGGCGCTGAAGGATCTGCGCGAGCGGCAGATCAAGGCGGAAGGCGTACGCTGCGACGTGGCGGAACGCTCCTCCGTGGAGCAGGCCGCGCGTGCGACGCTCGATGCCTTCGGCAAGGTGCATGTCGTCTGCAACAATGCGGGCGTCGGCGCGGGCGGGGCCATTGGTACGATGGAGCCGGGCGACTGGGAATGGACCATCGCGGTCAATGTCATGGGCGTGGTTTATGGCATGGAGGTTTTCCTGCCGCATATTCGCGCGCATGGCGAAGGCGGGCATTTCGTCAATACGGCGTCGATGGCCGGGATCATTTCCGCGCCGGGCATGGAGCCCTATACGGCGTCGAAATATGCTGTGGTCGGCATGTCGGAAGGCTGGGTGCAGCAGCTAGCACCGGAGAATATCGGCCTGTCGGTTCTCTGCCCCGGTTTCGTCAAGACGCGAATCTATGAAAGCGATCGCGCGCGGCAGGAGAAATATGGTTCGGCGAACGACGAGCGCGATCCCGAGCGGGAGGAGATCGCCAAGCAGTTCGTTCTGTCGGGTATCGACCCTGACCATGTCGGCGCGCGGGTGGTTGAGGCCATTCTCGGAAATGAGCTCTACATTTTCACCCACCCGGACATGGCGCCGCTTTTCGAGGCGCGGGCAGCGGCCATCCGCAGCGCCTTTGCCCATGCGGCGGAAAGCCCGGCGCTGAAGGGCGTCGCGTTCCGCTCGCCGGAGAAAATTGCGCTTCTCGACCAGTGAAGCCGCCTCGGGGTTCAGAATGTGTTAGGTTGCGTCGGTTGTTCGAGTAGCGTTATTGCCGGAGATCAAGCAGATGAGAAAGTTCGCCAGACTTGTCCTTGGCGCCGCGCTGGCCATGTGCCTTGGGGCGGGCGGCGCATTTGCAGCGCAGAATGTCAGGAGCGGGCAGCAGCTTGTTTCCGTCTGCCGTAGCCTGATCGATGGTGGCCATGCCGCAGGCTCGCAAGGCGAGGCCTGCAAGGAATTTCTTGTCGGCCTCATCATGCCGCAGCATGAAACCCTCACTATGGGCGAGCCGTTCCGGGCGGAACGCATGGGCCCCAACAGCGACGAAAGAGGCTGTTTCGATCTGCCGAACGAACTCAGCTTCCGTCAGTTCGCGCAGCACGTGGTCGGTTATGCCGAGGCGAATCCCGGTATGGTTTCGCGCCCGGCCTATGAGATTGCCGTGCGCGCGCTCGAGGCGAAATACCCCTGCGATCCGGTCTACCTGCAGTAGCGCTCAGACGTTCCTGAGATACCATTCGATATCGGTGCTGCTGACCGCTGCAAAGAAGCGGTCGCACTCGGCTTCCTTGATGGTCAGATAGATGCTGGCGAACTCGCCGAGCCGCTCACGCGCAAAGGTGGAGTTGCGCGTGGTTTCGATCGCCTTCCACCAGTTCGCGGGCAGCGTCGCTTTCATCTTGCCATAGCCGTCGCCGGTGACAGGCGCATTCGGTGCAATCTTCATTTCCAGACCTTCGGCAATGCCTGCGAGCACGATGGCGAGCGCAACATAGGGGTTCGCATCGGCGCCGCAAACGCGGTGTTCGAGGTGGCGTGTCTCCGGCCGGCCTGATGTGACGCGAAGCGGAACCGAGCGGTTGTCCACCGCCCATGCCGGTGCGAGCGGCGCGTAGGAGTTCGGCCGGAAACGGCGGTAGGAATTGGCGTTCGGCGCAAAGAAGGCCATGCTTTCGCCCATCGTTGCTTCGAGGCCGCCAATCGCGTGGGCGAGATGCGGTGTGAGGTCGGCGCCATCGCCTGCAAAGAGATTTTCATTTTTGTCGTCGGCGAGCGAGACATGCACATGCATGCCGCTGCCGGAAAGTTCGGCATAGGGTTTTGCCATGAAGGTTGCGGTGAGCCCGTGGCGTTCGGCCATGCCTTTCACGAGGCGCTTGTAGAGAATGGCGTCGTCTGCGGCGCGCATGGCGTCGTCGCGGTGTTCGAGCACGATCTCGAACTGGCCGGGCGAATATTCCGAGATCAGCGTGCGCGCAGGCAGGCCCATCTTCTTCGCGCCATCGAACACGTCGTTGAGGAAGGGCGAGAAGTCCTCGAGATCCTGCATCAGATAGGCCTGATGATGGGAGGGCGCGAAACCGTTTGGCGCGGCAGGCGGCTTGAGGCGTCCGGCGGCGGCGGCTTCGCGGTCCACCAGATAGAATTCGAGTTCAATGGCGACAACTGGCTTCACGCCGAGCTTTTCGAGCGCGGCAACAGTGCGGGCGAGTGCGTGGCGCGGATCGGCCGGCGTCGGCGAGCCGTCGCGCTCAAATGAGGTCAGGATCAACTGCGCCGTCGGAACGTCATGCCAGGGGGCATGGGTGAGGGAGCCCGCAACGGGGAGACAAGGGCGGTCACTGTCGCCCTCTTCCCAGACAAGGCCCGTCTCCAGCACATCGACGCCCAGCATGTCGAGCGAGAGAATGGAGCAGGGGAGTGGCCTGCCATCACGATAGGCGGTTTTCATTTCCTCGGGCCGCAGCACCTTGCCGCGTGCCACGCCGGACGGGTCGGTCAGGTAGGCCTGGATCTGCACCGTCTCAGGGTGGGCGGCGAGAAAATCTGCCGCTTCCTTTTCATCCGCTCGCGTCATTTTCAGCGTCCTTCCTTGCCGCAAAGCGCGTCGAGAGCGGCGCTGAAATTCGCGACGAGCTTTTCAACATCGGCGCCAGTCGTTGACGGGGCGACAAGGGTCATGTTGTGGAACGGCGTGACAAGCACATTCCGGTTCAGGAGAAAGAGATGGATCGCGCGTTCGACCGTGTGATCGATGGCGGCGGCGGCTTCCGCGCCGCTTTCAAGCGGGCGTTCGGAGAAGACGAGTTCGGCGCGCGCGCCGATCTGCGTCACCGTCCAGGGCAGGCCGTGTCGCGCGACTTCGGCGCGCAATCCGGCGGCGAGTTTCTCGGCGAGCGAGGTCATATGCGCGAAGTTTTCAGGCGTCATCACTTCGACGAGGCAGGCGCGCATGGCGGCAAGTGCGAGCATGTTGCCCGACAGCGTGGTGCCGATGCCGGAATAGCCGGGCGTCTTTTCGGCAAGGACGCGGTTCATGTCCGCCTCGACCCTGGCGGTGAAGCCGAAGACAGCGGCGGGAAGTCCACCCGCCACGGGCTTGCCGAGGACGAAGAAGTCCGGGTCGATATTGTGTGTGCGGGTATAGCCGCCGGGGCCGGTCGAGATGGTGTGCGTTTCGTCGATGCAGACGAGCGAGCCATGGCGATGGGCGGCGTCGATCAGCTTTTCGATGAAGCTGTCCTTCGGCAGCACCATTGCCGTGTTGGTAAGCGCGGGCTCGGTCAGCACCAGTGCGATGTCTTCGCAGGCGAGCAGGGCTTCTGCCGTTTCGATATCGTTGAAAGGGGCGGCGATGCTGTTTTCGGCAACGTCCACCACCTGACCGAGGAGGCTCGGCTTCATTTTCGTCTTGCCGCCATCGAGCTTCACGAAGGCATCTTCGACCTGACCATGGTAGCAACCGTCGAAGACCAGCACTTTCCGGCGGCCGGTCAGGGCGCGCGCCCAGCGAACGACGGCCCGGTTCGCATCGCTTGCCGTGGCTGTTACCTGCCAGTAGGGAAGTCCGAATTGGCTGGCGAGAAGCCTGCCGACTTCTGCCGTCAGATCGGAGGGGAGCATGGCGGTAAGGCCGCTCGTTGCCTGCGCGGCGATCGCCCTTGCCACGGGTTCAGGCGAATGACCGAACATGGCGCCCGTGTCGCCGAGGCAAAAATCGCTATAGGTCAGACCATCGACATCCGTGACCGTGGAGCCCTTCGCGGCACGGACGAAAAGCGGGAAAGGCGTTTCCCAGTCGAGCATCCAGTGCAACGGCACGCCGCCCGGAAAATGCGCGCCGGCCTCAGCCGCCATCTGCCGCGAGCGGGGGTGCAGCTCGGCATAGCGGGCTTTTTCGGACGCAATCAGGATTTCGGCGCGCTGCCGGATTTCGGTCGGCATGGGCATGGAAAGGGCTCCTTGGGAAAGCCCTTTCTCTTTAACTCATGGAAGGGGGGCGCGGCTAGCCGGGCTGCGCCCATTGGACGCGCGGCAGGCTGTCCGGTTCGCCTTCCGCGCATATCCGTGCAACGATGGTTTTCACACCAGAAAGAGGAGGAATGCCATGACATTCAAAGGATATCTTGCTGCGAGCCTGATCGCCGTGACAATCCCCGCGGGGGCAGCTTTCGCGCAGATGCCGCGCATCACTACCGGAGCGGAGCTTGTTTCGGCCTGCACCGTGGCCCTCAGCCCGAGCGAATCCGCGGAGGACCGTATTGCGCGTGCGTCGTGTCATCAGTTCCTCGCGGGCCTCGTTGCAGGCGTCTATGCTTCGGTGGACAAGGGCGCGCCGATGGTCGTGCGCCGGCTTGGGGAAAACATGGATGAGGAAGCCTGTTTCCGGCTGCCGGATCGCCTCGCCTTCGAGGATTTCGCAAAGCAGGTGACAGACTATGCGCCGGAGCATCCCGAGCTCTACCAGCGTTCCGCCTTTGAGATGGGAGCAAGGACACTCGCGGAGAACTATCCCTGCCCGGAATGACATGCCGATGTGTCTGAAAAGGAAAAGCCGCCCCGTCCGGGCGGCTTTTTCATTGGATATGCCGCTATGGGGTTCCCTGTGGCTGCGCCACGCGTAGCCCGTAAGGGCGAAGCGTGGTGCCCCCGGCAGGATTCGAACCCGCGACCCCCTGATTACAAATCAGGTGCTCTACCAACTGAGCTACAAGGGCATCCGTGGCGCGCAACATAGTGGCGCGCGGCAGCCGCGGCAAGCGCGGCTTTATTGCCGTGCCGCAACCTGTCCGCACCGTTTCCCCGAATTGGACCCTGAAAAGTGGCGTGCCGCCGCCCAGCTATGGCCCTGCATTTTGTTGTGGAGGCCGAGATGGACGAGCAGCGAGCGGCGATACTTGATGTGCGAACGGGCGAGCGGGGCAGCTATGCCGATTGGGTGAGGCTTTTCGACGAGGTTTGGGAGGCGCCACGCGAAAGGCTCGAACGGCTGCTCGCCCTGTTGAGCGACGAGATCGTGCTTAAGGCGCCGACACGGCCGCCGGTCTCGCGCGGCAAGGAAGCCGGACGACGGGCCTTTCTTCGCGCTTTCAGGGCATTCCCGGATCTTCATGCGCGGTCGAAACGCTGGGCCTCGTCCGGCGACGTGCTTTTCGTCGAGATGACATTCACTGCGACCATTGCGGGCGAGGTTTTCTCCTGGGACAGCGTCGACCGCTTCATCTTTCGCAATGGCGAGGCGATCGAACGCATCGCCTTCTTTCAGGACTCGACCGCTGTTGCCAGGCGCCTGCGCCGCCGTCCCGCGGGCTGGCGCCAATTGTACCGGCTGGCGGCAGGCTGAAGCGAATTCCGGTTGCCGTTCCCCGACATTCACTGGAGAAGACAATGAAGCTTGTTACCGGACCTCTGAGCATGTTTGGCGCGAAGACGCAGATCGCCATCGCCGAAAAGGGCATCGATTGCGAGATCGAAATGGTGCCGTTTTCGATTCAGCATCGTTATTCACCTCTTCATCCGGAGGTGGAGAGACTCAATCCGAAAAGGCAGGTGCCGCTCCTTTTCGACGGGGCGGTCCAGATCTTCGACTCGACACAGATATTCGAATATATCGAACACAAGTTTCCGTCGCCCGCGCTGTGGCCGGCAGGCACGGCAGAGCGGGCCGAGGCGCGGCTTCTCGAGCTCAAGTCGGATGAAGTGTTCTTTCAGGATTTCAAGACACTGATGTCCGCTGCCGGAAATACGCAGACACCCGAGGCGCGAGTGGCCATAGAGAACATGCAAGGCTACTACCGGGCGATGGACGACCTGCTCGCTTCACGCGAATGGCTCGCCGGCAGCTACTCATATGCAGATATTGCATTTTTATGCGCAAGCTGGTTCGCCTCGATCCTGGGCGGTGCGCCGGGGGTGGAGTTCCGTCATGTCGGCGATTGGCGCAAGCGGATGATTGCGCGGCCCGCAGTCAATCAAACGATGAAAGAGATATCGGCATTTCTATCGCGGAATGGAATTCCTGCGCCTGTCATCTGATGAAGCGGAAGCGTGGGGCGGAACGGCCCGTTGTGGCTTCACGCCCGTCTGAAGAGTTCGTAGAGGGCAACGGCTGCGGCGTTCGAGACGTTAAGGCTTTTCATGTCGCCGGCGGCCGGCAGGCGGGCGAGCAGGTCGCAATGTTCGCGCGTCAGCCGGCGGAGCCCTGCGCCCTCGGCGCCTAGGACAAGGGCTACCTTGGGCGAGAGATTCATTTCAGGGAGGGACATTTCGCCCTCGCCATCAAGGCCGATCACTTCGAAGCCGAGTTCCTTCAGTTCCTCGATGGCCCGGATGAGATTGGCGATACGGGCGATCTTCACCTTTTCGAGTCCGCCCGAGGCGGCCTTGGCAAGTGCGCCACCGAGTACCGGGCTGTTCCGTTCGGTGGTGACAAGGGCCTCGGCCCCGAATACGGCGGCGGAGCGGAGAATCGCTCCGAAATTATGCGGGTCCGTGACCTGATCGAGCACGACGATGCGGCTCGCACCTTCGCAGGCGTCAAAAACGTCTAGATCGGGCAGAGGGGAGGTCTTGAGGGCGATACCCTGATGGACGGCCCCGGCCGGGAGCAGGGCGGAGAGGGCTTCGCCATCCATGATTTCCGGCTGGATATTGGGGCGGAGGCCCTGGCGGGCGAGCTCGGCTTCCGCATTTCTTGTCATAATCAGACGCTCAGGGTCGCGCTCCGGATTTGAGAGCGCAGCCAAAACCGCATGAAAACCATAGAGATAGGCGTCACCGCCGGCTTGGCCACCAGCCTTGTGGGGCTTGCCACCCGGCCGGCCGCGCGTGCCCTGAGGCGGGCGGCTGTCGCCGCCGTCATGGGTCCGGTTCCGGGGCGGGTTGTGTTGCTTGCGTCTGCTCATGGCGGCGCTTATATTGCGGGGACCGGGCTCTTGCAAACGCCCCCGAACAGTATGCCTTGCCGGGCCAATCGGCTGGAGGCACGCTGCGGGGGTGTTTACACTTTCGGGACCGGGATTTTAGTTGACACAAGCCCGGCAAACCTGAATAAAGCCGCGCGTGTCCGGTAGAGGCCTGCACTATCAACTGCATCCGCGAACTTATTGGGATTTCACAACATTTGACATCGGACACGGAGGGGTGCCCGAGTGGCTAAAGGGGACGGACTGTAAATCCGTTGGCTATGCCTACGTTGGTTCGAATCCAACCCCCTCCACCACCCTTCGCTGCAAAGGCGGCTTCGGGTGGCGCGCCAATTAAAGAGGGAAGCGAAGGGTGCCCGCCGAAGCCTTGGCGAAGGCGGGCTTTAGATAGAGGCCCAACAGGCAGCGCGGGTGTAGCTCAATGGTAGAGCAACAGCCTTCCAAGCTGATGACGAGGGTTCGATTCCCTTCACCCGCTCCAGCCTCGCTGCAACGCAGCACCGGCCTGGCAAGCCAGACGAGACAAGCGCGGCGGCGTCGCGCTTCGGCCTGAAAGCCGAGACATTGCGCCGGACAGGACAAGACGAGACCGACAACTGAAGGTAGCTAGACGCCCATGGCCAAAGAGAAGTTTGAGCGGAACAAGCCGCACTGCAACATCGGCACGATTGGTCACGTTGACCACGGCAAGACGTCGCTGACGGCGGCGATCACGAAGGTGCTTGCGGAGACGGGCGGGGCGACCTATTCGGCCTATGACCAGATCGACAAGGCGCCGGAAGAGAAGGCGCGCGGCATCACGATCTCGACGGCGCATGTCGAGTATCAGACGGAAGCCCGGCACTATGCTCACGTCGACTGCCCTGGCCATGCCGACTATGTGAAGAACATGATTACGGGTGCGGCGCAGATGGACGGCGCGATCCTCGTTGTGTCGGCTGCCGACGGCCCGATGCCGCAGACGCGCGAGCACATCCTGCTCGCCCGCCAGGTCGGCGTTCCGGCGCTTGTGGTGTTCATGAACAAGGTTGACCAGGTTGACGATCCGGAGCTTCTGGAGCTCGTCGAGATGGAAATCCGCGAGCTTCTGTCTAGCTACGACTTCCCGGGCGACGATATTCCGATCGTGAAGGGCTCGGCGCTTGCGGCGCTTGAGGACTCCAACAAGGAGATCGGCCACGACGCGATCCTCGCGCTGATGAAGGCGGTGGACGAGTACATCCCGCAGCCTGAGCGTCCGATCAACCTGCCGTTCCTGATGCCGATCGAAGACGTGTTCTCGATCTCGGGCCGCGGCACGGTGGTTACGGGCCGTATCGAGCGCGGCATCGTGAAGGTGGGCGACGAAATCGAGATCGTGGGCATCAAGCCGACGACGAAGACGACCTGCACGGGCGTCGAGATGTTCCGCAAGCTGCTCGACCAGGGGCAGGCGGGCGACAATGTGGGCGTCCTGCTGCGCGGCACGAAGCGCGAGGAAGTGGAGCGCGGCCAGGTTCTTTGCGCGCCGGGGTCGATCACGCCGCATACGGAGTTCGAGGCGGAAGCCTACATCCTGACGAAGGAAGAGGGCGGGCGTCACACGCCGTTCTTCACGAACTACCGTCCGCAGTTCTACTTCCGCACGACGGACGTCACGGGTGTCGTGACGCTTCCGGAAGGCACGGAAATGGTCATGCCGGGCGACAATGTGAAGATGAACGTGACGCTGATCGCGCCGATCGCGATGGAAGAGAAGCTGCGCTTCGCCATCCGCGAAGGTGGCCGCACCGTCGGCGCAGGCGTCGTCTCCAAGGTGTTGAAGTAAGACGGTTTGCCGCTTCGGCGGCGGACTTAGGAGTGTAGCTCAACTGGTAGAGCACCGGTCTCCAAAACCGGGGGTTGGGGGTTCGAGCCCCTCCACTCCTGCCACCCTCCGCAAGGGGCGCGGCAGGCCGGAGAGGCCCCCGGCTCCGGGCGGAAGCTGGAAGAGCGGCGCGGCAGGAATTTGAGAAGAGGCGTCTGAGAAAATATGACGAAGACCAATCCACTCGAATTCATTCAGCAGGTTCGCTCGGAGACCTCCAAGGTCACCTGGCCGACCCGCCGCGAAACGCTTGTCACCACCGTGATGGTCTTCATCATGGTGGCTTTCGCTATGGTGTTCTTCTTTCTGGTCGATCTCGGACTGAGCAATATCGTCTCGTTCGTGCTCGGCCTGGGCGGCAATTGAGGTCAAGGGGCGAAAGCTCCTTCGGAAGCAAGCATGGCTAAGCGCTGGTACATCGTCCACGCCTACTCGAACTTCGAAAAGAAGGTTGCCGAGTCGCTGCGCGAACAGGCGGAGCAGCAGGGCCTTTTGGATCAGTTCGAGGAAATCCTCGTTCCCACCGAAGAGGTGGTCGAAGTGCGCCGCGGACGGAAGATCAATGCGGAGCGCAAGTTCTTTCCCGGCTATGTGCTGGTGAAGATGGAGATGACGGACGAGGCCTATCACCTTGTCAAGAATACGCCGAAAGTGACCGGCTTCCTCGGCGCGGACAACAAGCCGCAGCCGATCAGTCAGGGCGAAGTCGATCGCATTCTGCATCAGGTGCAGGAAGGCGTGGAGCGGCCGAAGCCTTCGATCACTTTCGAGATCGGCGAGCAGGTCCGCGTGGCGGACGGTCCGTTCGCCTCGTTCAACGGTTTCGTCGAGGAAGTCGACGAAGAAAAGGCGCGGCTCAAGGTTGCCGTGTCGATTTTCGGCCGGGCAACCCCGGTCGAGCTCGAGTACGGGCAGGTGGAAAAGCTCTAGGGCTTTTCGTACCTCCCGCAAGTCCGTGGGAGGCGCAAGGGAAGCGGAAGTTTCCAGCGCGCTGCTGAACCACTAACCCAATATGGCCGGATGTGTCCGGCAGGGGAAAGAAATGGCGAAGAAAATCGAAGGCTACATCAAATTGCAGGTGCCGGCCGGCGCGGCGAATCCGTCGCCGCCTATCGGCCCTGCTCTCGGCCAGCGCGGTCTCAATATCATGGAATTCTGCAAGGCGTTCAATGCCGCTACGCAGAAGATGGAACAGGGGATGCCGATCCCGGTCGTCATCACGGCCTATTCGGACCGTTCCTTCACTTTCGCGATGAAGACGCCGCCCGCGTCCTACTTCCTGAAGAAAGCGGCGAAGATCCAGTCCGGCTCGAAGACGCCGGGCCGTGCCTCCGCCGGTACGGTGACGCTCGCGCAGTGCCGCGAGATTGCCGAAGCCAAATTCGTCGACCTGAACGCGAACGACCTCGATCAGGCGACGAAGATCATTGCAGGTTCCGCCCGTTCCATGGGCCTTCAGGTTGTGGAGTGAGCGCGATGTCGAGCAAAGCAGGAAAGCGTATTGAAAAGGCCCGTGACGGTATCGATCGCAAGAAGACCTATGGTCTCGGCGAAGCCGTGAAGCTCGTCAAGGAACGTGCGAGCGCGAAGTTCGACGAGACGATCGAAGTTGCGATCGCGCTCGGTGTCGATCCGCGTCATGCCGACCAGATGGTGCGCGGCGTCGTCGCGCTTCCGAACGGCTCCGGCCGCTCGGTCCGTGTGGCCGTGTTCGCGAAGGGCGACAAGGCGGATCAGGCGAAGGCCGCCGGTGCCGACATCGTCGGTGCGGAAGATCTCGCCGAGATCGTTCAGGGCGGCAAGATCGACTTCGATCGCTGCATCGCCACGCCGGACATGATGCCGCTGGTCGGCCGTCTCGGTAAGGTACTCGGCCCGCGCGGCCTGATGCCGAACCCGAAGGTCGGCACGGTGACGCCGGATGTGGCTGAAGCGGTGAAAGCCGCGAAGGGCGGCGCCGTCGAGTTCCGCGTCGAGAAGGCGGGCATCGTTCATGCCGGTGTCGGCAAGGCGAGCTTCACCGAGGATCAGATCACCGGAAACATCCGTGCGCTGATCGACGCAGTGCAGAAGGCGAAGCCGACCGGCGCCAAGGGCACATACATCAAGCGGATCGCCATCAGCTCCACCATGGGGCCTGGCGTGAAGGTCGAGCCGTAGAGCGTTGTGGCGGGCGCGTAAGCGCTGTTGAAGGTTTCCGTCCGCGTTCCCCAGGGAGTGCGGGCGGCGAGGGACGGACGGGACGTGTAGTCACTTCGGTGTGAACCGGAGTGGCTGCGCCATCGTCCGTTTACCTGTCCGAGACTGCAGGTGCCGAGGTTCGAGAGAACCGACGCTTAATCGCCTTCGAGACGGCGGCCGGCAATAGACGGGAGTTGAACGGTTTCGCGGAACCATTGGTTCCGGGGGATCGGTTGGAACCCGGGACAGGCAAGTGAGCGCCGCTCGAAGCGGTGCGGGGCTTGCGAGCCCCGTACGACGAGTGAGCGGCAAATGCCAATGGCGGACGAGGGAAGGGTGTTCCTTCCGGAGCCCGCCCCCAGGTGTACGAGGGTTTCGTACATGACGGAGAGAGCAAGTGGACAGAGCTGAAAAAGCAGAGCTCGTGACGCATCTCAACGGCGTTTTCCAGAACGCCAATGTGGTCGTCGTCGCCCACTACAGCGGCCTCACCGTGAACCAGATGTCCGATCTGCGTTCGCGGATGGCCAAAGCTGGTGCTTCGTTCAAGGTGACGAAGAACCGGCTGGCGAAGCTCGCTCTGGATGGCACCCCGATGAGTGAGATCGGCGATCTCTTCACGGGGCCGACGGCAATCGCCTATTCCGATGACCCGGTTGCAGCCCCCAAGGTTGCTTCCGAGTTCGCCAAGGAAAACCAGAAGCTGGTGATCCTGGGCGGCGCGATGGGCAATACGGTTCTCGACGCAAAGGCAGTCAAGCAGCTTGCTGAACTGCCGTCGCTCGACGAACTGCGGGCCAAGTTGCTCGGCATGATCCAGACGCCGGCGACCCGCATTGCGGGTGTGCTGCAGGCGCCTGGCGGCCAGCTTGCCCGGGTGCTGAATGCCTATGCCACCAAGGGCGAAGCGGCGTGACCGCTGCAGTGAACAAGATATCCAACCGAACCCAGACAGAGAGACATTGAAATGACCGATCTCGCAAAAATCGTTGAAGACCTTTCGAACCTGACCGTCCTCGAGGCGGCCGAGCTTTCCAAGATGCTCGAAGAGAAGTGGGGCGTTTCCGCTGCCGCTCCGGTCGCGGTGGCGGCTGCTGGCGGTGCGGCTCCGGCTGCCGCTGCCGAAGAGCAGACCGAGTTCGAAGTCGTTCTGGCTGCCGCCGGCGACAAGAAGATCGAGGTGATCAAGGAAGTTCGTGCGATCACCGGCCTCGGCCTCAAGGAAGCCAAGGACCTCGTCGAAGGCGCGCCGAAGACCGTCAAGGAAGGCGCGTCCAAGGACGAAGCCGCCAAGATCAAGGCGCAGCTGGAGAAGGCCGGCGCCAAGGTCGAACTCAAGTAAGTTCGCTTACGCGACTGCGGTTCGGAGCGGCGGCGAAATCCGCCGCTCCGGCCGGAGCGCGGCGCCCCCCCAAAGCCGCCGCGATCTATCGAGGAGAATGTCGGGCCTGAGACCGGGCTGCCCCTTTTTCCTACTTGAAGCCCGGCCGCCGTTCTAAAGCAGAGCGTTGCGAGGAGCACAGATGACGCAGTCCTTCACTGGTCGAAAGCGGGTTCGCAAGGTCTTCGGTCACATTCCGCAGATCGCGGAAATGCCGAACCTGATCGAAGTTCAGAAATATTCATACGACCAGTTCCTGCAGGTTGATGAGCCGCGAGGCGGACGCGAGGAGCAGGGGCTCCAGGCCGTCTTCAAATCGGTTTTCCCGATCAGCGATTTTTCGGAAACCTCCACGCTCGAATTCGTGAACTACGAGTTCGAAGCACCGAAATACGATGTGGAAGAGTGCCAGCAGCGCGGCATGACCTTTGCTGCGCCGCTCAAGGTGACGCTCCGGCTCATCGTGTTCGAAGTGGATGAAGATACCGGAGCGAAATCCGTCAAGGACATCAAGGAACAGGATGTCTATATGGGCGACATGCCGCTCATGACGGAGAACGGCACCTTCGTGATCAACGGCACAGAGCGCGTCATCGTTTCGCAGATGCATCGCAGCCCTGGCGTGTTTTTCGATCACGACAAGGGCAAGACGCATTCCTCCGGCAAGCTGCTGTTTGCTGCGCGCGTCATTCCGTATCGCGGTTCGTGGCTCGACTTCGAGTTCGACGCGAAGGACATCGTGTTCGTGCGCATCGACCGCCGCCGCAAGCTGCCGGTGACGACGCTTCTCTATGCGCTCGGCCTCGACTCGGAAGAAATCCTGTCGACCTTCTACAACAGCGTCATCTTCACCAAGGTGAAGCAGGGCTGGCGTGTGCCTTTCGATGCCGATCGCTATCGCGGCGCGAAACCCGAGCGCGACCTGATCGACGCGAAGACCGGCAAGGCCGTTGTGGAAGCGGGCCGCAAGGTGACGCCGCGGCTTGCGAAGAAGCTCGCCGAGGATGGCCTCAAGGAACTTCTCGTTCAGGACGAAGACCTTTTCGGCCGCTACCTCGCGCAGGAAATCGTCAATCTCGAGACGGGTGAAATCTTCGCCGAAGCCGGCGACGAGATCACGCCGGATCTGCTGACCTCGCTGCTCGAGGCGGGCTACGACCAGATTGCGACGCTCGACATCGACCATGTGAACACGGGCGCCTTCATCCGCAACACGCTCGCAGCCGACAAGTGCACGAACCGCGAGCAGGCACTGATCGACATTTACCGCGTGATGCGTCCCGGCGAGCCGCCGACGGCGGACACGGCGGAAGCCCTGTTCGGCAGCCTGTTCTTCGACGCGGAACGCTATGACCTCTCGGCTGTCGGCCGCGTGAAGATGAACATGCGCCTCGATCTCGACTGCCCGGACACGGTGCGGGTGCTTCGCAAGGAAGACATCCTTGCTGTCATCAAGACGCTGGTTGGCCTGCGCGACGGCAAGGGCGAGATCGACGACATCGATAATCTCGGCAACCGCCGTGTCCGTTCGGTCGGCGAGCTGATGGAAAACCAGTATCGCGTCGGCCTGCTGCGCATGGAGCGTGCGATCAAGGAACGCATGTCGTCTGTCGATATCGACACTGTCATGCCGCACGATCTCATCAATGCGAAGCCGGCAGCCGCCGCGGTTCGCGAGTTCTTCGGCTCCTCGCAGCTCTCGCAGTTCATGGACCAGACGAACCCGCTTTCCGAAATCACGCACAAGCGCCGCCTCTCGGCGCTTGGACCGGGCGGTCTGACGCGCGAGCGTGCAGGCTTCGAGGTGCGCGACGTGCACCCGACGCATTACGGCCGCATCTGCCCGATCGAAACGCCTGAAGGGCCGAATATCGGTCTCATCAATTCGCTGGCGACCTTTGCCCGCGTCAACAAGTACGGCTTCATCGAGAGTCCGTACCGGCGCGTGAAGGGCGGCAAGATGGCCGAAGAGGTCGTCTATCTTTCGGCGATGGAAGAAAGCCGCTACCGCATCGCCCAGGCGAATGTGGAAGTGAACAAGAAGGGCGAGATTCAGGGCGAACTCGTGAATTGCCGCGTTGACGGCGATTTCGAGATGGTGCCGCCGGATCAGGTCGACTTCGTCGACGTGTCGCCGAAGCAGATCGTGTCCGTCGCTGCCGCGCTCATTCCGTTCCTCGAGAACGACGACGCGAACCGCGCTCTCATGGGCTCGAACATGCAGCGTCAGGCCGTTCCGCTCATCCGCTCCGAGGCGCCGCTTGTCGGCACCGGCATGGAAGCGGTGGTGGCGCGCGACTCCGGCGCCGCAATCGGCGCGCGCCGCACGGGCATCGTCGACCAGGTGGATGCCACGCGTATCGTTATCCGCGCGACGGAAGAAGTCGACAGCTCCAAATCGGGCGTCGATATCTACAATCTGCGGAAGTTCCAGCGCTCGAACCAGAACACCTGCATCAACCAGCGTCCGCTGGTGCGTGTGGGCGATGCGGTGCGCAAGGGCGACATCATCGCGGACGGTCCTTCGACCGAACTCGGCGATCTCGCGCTCGGCCGCAACGTGCTCGTCGCGTTCATGCCCTGGAATGGCTACAACTTCGAGGACTCTATCCTCATTTCCGAGCGCATCGTCCGTGACGACGTGTTTACCTCCATTCACATCGAGGAATTCGAAGTGATGGCGCGCGACACAAAGCTCGGGCCGGAGGAAATCACGCGCGATATTCCCAATGTCGGCGAGGAAGCCCTCAAGAATCTCGACGAAGCAGGCATCGTCTATATTGGTGCCGAAGTGAACCCCGGCGATATTCTCGTCGGCAAGATCACGCCGAAGGGCGAAAGCCCGATGACGCCGGAAGAAAAGCTGCTGCGCGCCATCTTCGGCGAAAAGGCATCTGACGTCCGCGACACGTCGCTGCGACTGCCGCCGGGCGTTACCGGTACGGTTGTCGAGGTGCGTGTGTTCAATCGCCACGGCATCGACAAGGACGAGCGCGCCATGGCGATCGAGCGCGAGGAAATCGAACGTCTCGCAAAAGACCGCGACGACGAAGTCGGCATTCTCGACCGCAACATCTATGGCCGTCTGTCGGAAATCCTGCTTGGCAAACAGATCGCTTCTGGCCCGAAGGGCATGGAAGCCGATCAGAAGGTGAGTCAGGCCGATCTCGACAATCTGAGCCGTGGCCAGTGGTGGCAGATCGCACTCAAGAACGAGAAGGCGCAGGCCGAAGTCGAAGCGCTGAAGAAGCAGTACGACGAAAGCAGGGAACGCCTCGAGGCGCGCTTTGCCGACAAGGTCGACAAGCTGCAGCGTGGCGACGAACTGCCGCCGGGCGTGATGAAGATGGTCAAGGTCTTCGTGGCCGTGAAGCGCAAGCTGCAGACCGGCGACAAGATGGCCGGCCGTCACGGCAACAAGGGTGTCATCAGCCGTATCGTGCCGATGGAAGACATGCCCTATCTGGATGATGGCCAGCCGGTCGACATCGTGCTCAATCCGCTCGGCGTGCCGAGCCGCATGAATGTCGGTCAGATTCTGGAAACGCATCTGGGCTGGGCCTGCGCGGGTCTCGGCAAGAAGATCGACGTGGCGCTCGAGTCCTATCGCCGCGAGAACAAGCTGAAGGATCTGAAGGATCTCGTTCACAGCATCTATGGCGATGACGAGACCGTTGCTTCGCTCGACGACGACCAGCTCGTCGAAATGGCGGGTAACCTGACCAATGGCGTGCCGATCGCAACGCCGGTGTTCGACGGCGCGCGCGAGCCGGAAGTCGTGGAAATGCTGGACCTTGCCGGTCTCGATCACTCCGGCCAGGTCACGCTCCATGACGGACGGACCGGCGAGGCTTTCGACCGCAAGGTCACTGTCGGCTATATCTACATGCTGAAGCTGCATCATCTTGTCGACGACAAGATCCACGCACGCTCCATCGGCCCGTACTCGCTCGTTACCCAGCAGCCGCTGGGCGGCAAGGCGCAGTTCGGCGGGCAGCGCTTCGGCGAAATGGAAGTGTGGGCACTCGAAGCTTACGGCGCCGCCTACACGCTGCAGGAAATGCTTACCGTGAAGTCGGACGACGTCGCAGGCCGCACGAAGGTCTACGAAGCCATCGTTCGCGGCGACGACACGTTCGAAGCCGGTATTCCCGAAAGCTTCAACGTGCTCGTGAAGGAAATGCGGTCGCTCGGCCTCAATGTCGAGTTGATGACGCCTTCGGCGAACTGACGAACAGGAGCGGCGCATCCCTTCAGCAGGATGCGCCGCGGCCTCTCTCTCCCGGGTGGGCGAGGGCAGGCAGAGAAACATCGATATACGGGGTATGCGGACGGAAGGCCCCACCGGCCGCGCAATCAAGACTCCCCGTTGGCTTTGAGGCCGAGTTCAGGAGAAGTACATGAACCAAGAGGTCATGAATCTTTTCAATCCGACGGCGCCTGCGCAGACATTCGACCAGATCAAGATTTCGATCGCGAGCCCGGAACGGATTCTTTCCTGGTCTTATGGCGAGATCAAGAAGCCGGAAACGATCAACTACCGTACGTTCAAGCCCGAGCGCGACGGCCTGTTCTGCGCGCGCATCTTCGGTCCGATCAAGGACTATGAGTGCCTGTGCGGCAAGTACAAGCGGATGAAGTACAAGGGCATCATCTGCGAAAAGTGCGGCGTTGAAGTAACGCTCTCGAAGGTCCGGCGCGAGCGCATGGGCCATATCGAGCTTGCGGCGCCTGTCGCACATATCTGGTTCCTGAAGTCGCTGCCTTCCCGCATCGGCCTTCTGCTCGACATGACGCTGAAGGATCTCGAGCGCGTTCTCTATTTCGAGAACTATATCGTTCTGGAGCCAGGCCTCACCTCATTGAAGGAGCGCCAGCTCCTGACGGAGGAAGAGTATATCGACGCGCAGGACCAGTATGGCGAAGACAGCTTCACCGCCGGCATCGGTGCGGAAGCGATCCGCGAACTGCTGATTGCGCTCGATCTCGAAAAGATCGCGGCCGATCTGCGCGTGGAAATCGCCGAGTCGACATCGGAACTGAAGCCGAAGAAGCTCGCCAAGCGCCTGAAGCTCATTGAAGCCTTCATCGAATCCGGCAACAAGCCGGAATGGATGATCATGACGGTCGTTCCGGTCATTCCGCCGGAACTGCGCCCGCTTGTGCCGCTCGATGGCGGCCGTTTCGCAACGTCCGACCTGAATGACCTCTACCGCCGCGTCATCAATCGCAACAATCGTCTGAAGCGGCTGATGGAACTGCGCGCGCCGGATATCATCATCCGCAACGAAAAGCGCATGCTGCAGGAGTCCGTTGATGCGCTGTTTGACAATGGCCGCCGCGGCCGTGTCATTACCGGTGCGAACAAGCGTCCGCTGAAGTCGCTCGCCGACATGCTGAAGGGCAAGCAGGGCCGCTTCCGCCAGAACCTGCTCGGCAAGCGCGTCGACTATTCGGGCCGTTCGGTCATCGTGGTGGGCCCGGAGCTGAAGCTCCACCAGTGCGGCCTGCCGAAGAAGATGGCGCTCGAACTTTTCAAGCCGTTCATCTATTCGCGCCTTGAGGCAAAGGGCCTTTCGGCGACGGTGAAGCAGGCGAAGAAGCTCGTCGAGAAGGAGCGTCCCGAGGTCTGGGAAATCCTCGAACAGGTGATCCGCGAACATCCGGTGCTACTCAACCGTGCGCCGACGCTGCATCGCCTCGGCATTCAGGCTTTCGAGCCCGTGCTGATCGAGGGTAAGGCAATCCAGCTTCATCCGCTCGTCTGCGCTGCCTTCAACGCCGACTTCGACGGCGACCAGATGGCCGTTCACGTGCCGCTGTCGCTTGAAGCTCAGCTTGAAGCGCGTGTGCTGATGATGTCGACGAACAACATCCTGCACCCCGCGAACGGTTCGCCGATCATCGTGCCGTCTCAGGATATCGTTCTGGGTCTCTATTACGTGACCATCCAGAAGGACAACGAGCCTGGCGATGGCATGGTGTTCTCGAGCATCGCCGAAATCGAGCATGCGCTGGCGGCCAAGGCCGTGACGCTTCATGCGAAGGTGAAGGCCCGCTACACGACGAAAGATGCCGATGGCAACCTCTACACGGAGGTCGTCGACACGACGCCGGGCCGAATGCTTGTCGGCGAGCTTCTTCCGAAGCACCCGAACGTGCCGTTTGATCTCGTGAACCGTCTGCTCACGAAGCGCGACATTTCCAAGATGATCGACGTGGTCTATCGCCACTGCGGTCAGAAGGAGACGGTTATCTTCTGCGACCAGATCATGGCGCTCGGCTTCCGCCAAGCATTCCGTGCCGGTATTTCGTTCGGCAAGGACGACATGGTCATACCGGAAGAAAAGGCGAAGCTCGTCGAAGAGACGAAGGCTCTCGCGACCGAGTATGAGCAGCAGTATATCGACGGTCTCATCACACAGGGCGAGAAGTACAACAAGGTTGTCGACGCCTGGGCCAAGTGCACGGACCGCGTTGCCGACGTGATGATGCAGAAGATTTCTGCGGTTCAGGTCGACGCCGAGACGAAGCGCGAGAAGCCGATCAACTCGATCTATATGATGTCTCATTCGGGTGCGCGTGGTTCGCCCGCCCAGATGAAGCAGCTTGCGGGTATGCGCGGCCTGATGGCGAAGCCGTCTGGCGAAATCATCGAGACGCCGATCATCTCGAACTTCAAGGAAGGCCTCACCGTTCTCGAGTACTTCAACTCGACCCACGGTGCGCGTAAGGGTCTCGCGGATACAGCGCTCAAGACGGCGAATTCGGGCTATCTGACCCGCCGTCTCGTAGACGTGGCGCAGGATTCGATCATCACCGAGGAAGATTGCGGCACGAATGGCGGCATCACGGTTCATGCCGTGATCGAGGCTGGTGACGTGATCGTCTCGCTCGGTACTCGCGTTCTCGGCCGCACCACCGCCGAAGACGTGCTGAACCCGGCGACGGGCAAGGTTCTTCTGCCGAAGAACCACCTGATCGACGAAGCCGATGTTGATTTGATCGAAGAGGCGAATGTCCAGTCGATCAAGATTCGTTCGGTGCTGACCTGCGAAGCGGCGAACGGTGTTTGCGGTGCCTGTTATGGCCGTGACCTCGCACGCGGCACGCCCGTCAATATGGGTGAGGCGGTGGGCGTCATCGCCGCTCAGTCGATCGGCGAGCCGGGCACACAGCTCACCATGCGTACCTTCCATATCGGCGGTACGGCGCAGGTTGTGGACTCCTCGTTCATCGAGTCGAACCATGCCGGTACAGTGAAGATCGTGAACCGCAATGTGGTGAAGGACTCGAATGGCCAGCTCGTGGTCATGGGTCGCAACGTGCAGGTGCTCGTCATCGACGAGCACGGCAATGAGCGTGCCTCGCACAAGCTCACATACGGTTCGCGCCTGAAGGTGGACGAGGGCGGTTCGATCGCCCGCGGCCAGCGCATTGCCGAATGGGATCCCTACACCATGCCGATCCTCACGGAAGTGAACGGTACGGTGGAATTCGAGGATCTGGTCGATGGTGTGTCGATCCGCGAAGTTGCGGACGAAGCGACCGGCATTTCCAGCCGCGTCGTGGTCGACTGGCGCGCCTCTCCGCGCGGCAGCGAGCTGCGGCCTGCCATGGTCGTCAAGGGCAAGGACGGCAAGGTGCTGAAGCTTGCGAGCGGTAACGACGCCCGCTACCTGCTCTCGGTTGATGCCATTCTTTCGGTAGAGAACGGCTCGGATGTGCATGCCGGCGACGTGCTGGCGCGTATTCCGACGGAAGGTGCCAAGACGCGCGACATCACGGGCGGTCTGCCGCGCGTGGCGGAGCTGTTCGAGGCACGCCGTCCCAAGGACCATGCGATCATCGCGGAAGCGACGGGCCGCGTGGAATTTGGCCGCGACTACAAGAACAAGCGCCGTATCATCGTGCACCCGCTGGATGAGAGCCTCGAGCCGATCGAGTATCTGATCCCGAAGGGCAAGCACATCTCGGTGCAGGAAGGCGATGTGATCGAAAAGGGCGAGTTCCTGCTCGACGGTCACCCGGCGCCGCACGACATCCTTGCGATTTCGGGTGTCGAAGAGCTTGCTGCCTATCTCGTGAACGAGGTTCAGGACGTCTACCGCCTGCAGGGCGTGTCGATCAACGACAAGCACATCGAAGTGATCGTGCGCAACATGCTGCAGAAGGTGGAAGTGACGAACCCGGGCGACTCGATCACCCTGCCGGGCGAACAGCTCGACCGGATGGAGTTCGACGAGATGAATGCGAAGCTCGAGGCGCAGGGCAAGACGCCCGCCACGGCGACGCCGGTTCTGCTCGGCATCACCAAGGCAAGCCTCCAGACGCGCTCCTTCATCTCGGCCGCCTCCTTCCAGGAGACGACCCGCGTGCTCACGGAGGCAGCTGTTTCCGGCAAGGTCGATCAGCTGATCGGTCTCAAGGAAAACGTCATCGTCGGCCGGCTTATTCCGGCTGGTACGGGCGGCATGCTGCAGCGGCTTCGCGGCGAGGCGAAGAGCCGCGACGACAAGGCTTTGGCCGATCAGGGCGAGGAGCCGGTGGTGGCTTCCGCCGAGATCGCGGAACAGGCCGAAGGCGCTGCCTGAGCACTTTGAGTTTTCAAGGATTGGAGACGGGCCGCCTTTCGGGTGGCCCGTTTTCGTTTCGGATCCGGTTCAGACGGCCTGTTTCGGGCTCCGGTAGAGCCAGATGGCGAATGCGGCAACGAAGAGCAGGTCGCCGGCGGCCAGGAGCGGCATCACCGGAGGGAGCGACGAGATATAATGAAGGACGAGGGCGCAGACACCGAGCTTGCCTATGATGCCGAGGGTCACGATGTGGCGGGTGCCGGGGAGGCCGAGCGCGACCAGCGCGTAGCCGATGCCGAAGGTGCAGATGAGCAGGCCGGCAAGGCGCATCGTCAGAAGGTGCTCCGGGGCGAGCTCGCCTGCGGGCAGCCCCATTCCAAGCAGGGAGGGCAGGCCTGCCGCAAGGTTGTACAGCGCCGCCAGCCAGAAGATGATGGGCCAGATTTTGCCGGTCATTTCGGTCCTCTCGAGGGGGCGTTGGTGCCGTACTGTACACCGGCCGGCAGGGCCGCCAAGCGGGGATTGTGCCAAAATCTCCGGCGAGGCCGATTTTTCCCGGAATTTTAAGGAATCCGGGGCTTGCAGGGTTGACGACTCGTGGGGCCGCGAGTAGGTTCCGCTCACTTTCGCTCCAGGTAGTAGAGGATTCCCGGACCGCTGGCACCAAGTCCTTGATAGGACGGGCCTTTTGGTCGGATCTAGACACTGGGGCCGGTAAACAGAATACAAGGAATGGCGCACGATTCCGAGCGCAAGCATCGGAATCCTCTGCATTTGGACGCAAGCCCCGAATAGGGGTCAGTGTCCTCAAGCGCGCGCAGCCTTTTCCGGATTGGGTTCCGGGGCGGCGCGTCGTTTCTTTTGTTTGGACAGACAGGATCGAGCAGGCGAATGCCCACCGTCAACCAACTCATCCGCAAGCCGCGCAAGCCGCTGGTGAAGCGAAACAAAGTACCGGCCATGCAGGCGTGTCCGCAGAAGCGCGGCGTTTGCACGCGCGTCTACACCACGACCCCGAAGAAGCCGAACTCCGCTCTGCGTAAGGTTGCCCGTGTGCGCCTGACCAACCAGTTCGAAGTGACGAGCTACATTCCGGGTGAAGGCCACAACCTGCAGGAGCACTCCGTGGTGCTTATCCGCGGCGGCCGCGTGAAGGACCTTCCCGGCGTTCGCTACCACATCATTCGTGGCGTGCTCGATACGCAGGGTGTGAAAGATCGCCGCCAGCGCCGCTCCAAATACGGCGCGAAGCGTCCGAAGTAAGGAACAGAGATATGTCCCGCCGCCACAGTGCAGAAAAGCGCGAAGTTCTTCCGGACGCCAAATATGGCGACGTCGTTCTCGCGAAGTTCATGAACAGCCTGATGTATCATGGCAAGAAGTCGGCCGCCGAAAAGATTATCTACGGCGCCTTCGACCAGATGCAGCAGAAGGCCAGTGTCGATCCGCTTCGTACCTTCCATGAAGCGCTCGAGAATGTGATGCCGGCCCTTGAAGTGCGTTCGCGCCGCGTTGGCGGTGCAACATATCAGGTTCCGGTCGAGGTGCGGCCTGACCGCCGCCGCGCGCTTGCCATCCGCTGGATCATTGCCGCCGCCCGCGCTCGCAACGAGACCACGATGGTCGGCCGCCTGTCGGGCGAGTTGCTCGACGCCGCAAACAATCGCGGCTCCGCTGTAAAGAAGCGTGAAGACACGCACCGGATGGCGGAAGCCAACCGCGCCTTCTCGCACTATCGCTGGTAAAGCGTTCAAGTCCCCTAAAGGCAGACCGTCATGGCACGCAAAACTAAGCTCGAAGATTACCGCAATATCGGCATCATGGCTCACATCGATGCCGGTAAAACGACGACGACCGAGCGCATCCTTTACTACACGGGCGTGAGCCACAAGATCGGCGAAGTGCATGACGGCGCGGCCACGATGGACTGGATGGAGCAGGAGCAGGAGCGTGGCATCACGATCACGTCCGCTGCGACGACCTGCTTCTGGAACGAAAAGCGCATCAACATCATCGATACTCCCGGCCACGTGGACTTCACCATCGAAGTTGAGCGTTCGCTGCGTGTGCTCGACGGTGCCGTGACTGTGTTCGACTCCGTTGCCGGCGTCGAGCCGCAGTCGGAAACCGTGTGGCGCCAAGCTGACAAGTACGGCGTTCCGCGCATGTGCTTCGTCAACAAGATGGACCGCATGGGTGCGAATTTCTATCGATGCGTGGACATGATCGTGACGCGTCTTGGCGCGAACCCGCTGGTTATCCAGCTGCCGATCGGGTCGGAAGCCGAGTTCGAGGGTCTGGTTGACCTTATCCGGATGAAGGAAATCGTCTGGAAGGACGAGTCGCTGGGCGCCGAGTTCGAATATCGCGACATTCGCGACGATCTGAAGGATCAGGCGGACGAATATCGTTCGAAGCTCGTCGAAGCCGCTGTCGAAATGGACGACACGGCGATGGAAGCCTATCTCGAGGGCAATGAGCCCGACGAGGCGACTCTCAAGAAGCTCATTCGTAAAGGCACGATCGGCCGCAATTTCGTGCCGGTTCTCTGCGGCAGTGCGTTCAAGAACAAGGGCGTACAGCCCATGCTCGACGCTGTTGTCGATTATCTGCCCTCGCCGGTCGACGTCGATAGCGTGCAGGGTATCGATCCCAAGACCGAAGAGCCGTCGACCCGCAAGACCTCTGACGAAGCGCCGCTTTCGGTTCTCGCGTTCAAGATCATGAACGACCCGTTTGTCGGTTCGCTCACCTTCTGCCGTATCTATTCGGGCGTGCTGACGACCGGCGCCGGCGTCCTCAATTCGACGAAGGACAGCAAGGAGCGTATCGGCCGCATGTTGCAGATGCATGCGAACCACCGCGAAGACATCAAGGAAGCCTTTGCCGGTGACATTGTCGCCGTGGCCGGTCTCAAGAATGTCACGACGGGCGACACGCTTTGCGACCCGCTGAAGCCGATCATCCTGGAGCGAATGGAGTTCCCTGAGCCGGTTATCGAAGTGGCGGTCGAGCCGAAGACGAAGGCCGACCAGGAAAAGATGGGCATCGCGCTCAATCGCCTTGCGCAGGAAGACCCTTCGTTCCGCGTGTCGGTAGACGAAGAATCCGGCCAGACCGTCATCAAGGGCATGGGCGAATTGCATCTCGACATCATCGTCGATCGCATGCGCCGCGAGTTCAAGGTCGAGGCGAATGTCGGTGCGCCGCAGGTGGCTTATCGCGAAACGCTCACCAAGCGTGCTGAGATCGACTACACGCACAAGAAGCAGACCGGCGGTTCGGGCCAGTTCGCCCGCGTGAAGATCGTGTTCGAGCCGGGCGAGCCGGGTTCGGGCTTTGTCTTCGAAAGCAAGATCGTCGGCGGTTCGGTGCCGAAGGAATATGTGCCTGGTGTGCAGAAGGGTGTCGAAAGCGTGAAGGACTCAGGTCCGCTCGCCGGCTTCCCGATGATCGACTTCAAGGCGACGCTGATCGATGGCGCCTACCACGACGTCGACTCGAGCGTGATGGCCTTCGAAATTGCCGCGCGTGCCGCGTTCCGTGAAGGTGCGCAGCAGACGGGCGTGAAGCTCCTCGAGCCGATCATGAAGGTCGAGGTTGTGACGCCGGAAGAGTACATGGGCGACGTGATCGGCGACCTGAACAGCCGCCGCGGCCAGATCAGCGGTACGGAGCAGCGCGGCATCGCGCAGGTCATCCATGCCATGGTCCCGCTCGCCAATATGTTCGGCTATGTGAATACGCTGCGTTCGATGAGCCAGGGCCGTGCCCAGTACACGATGCAGTTCGACCATTACGAGCAGGTACCGCAAGCTGTGTCCGACGAAGTCCGGGCAAAGCTCGCCTGATAAATCGCCTAATCAACTGAACGAAGTCAGTTCCAGAGGAATGGAGCGCCGAGATGGCCAAAGAGAAGTTTGAGCGGAACAAGCCGCACTGCAACATCGGCACGATTGGTCACGTTGACCACGGCAAGACGTCGCTGACGGCGGCGATCACGAAGGTGCTTGCGGAGACGGGCGGGGCGACCTATTCGGCCTATGACCAGATCGACAAGGCGCCGGAAGAGAAGGCGCGCGGCATCACGATCTCGACGGCGCATGTCGAGTATCAGACGGAAGCCCGGCACTATGCTCACGTCGACTGCCCTGGCCATGCCGACTATGTGAAGAACATGATTACGGGTGCGGCGCAGATGGACGGCGCGATCCTCGTTGTGTCGGCTGCCGACGGCCCGATGCCGCAGACGCGCGAGCACATCCTGCTCGCCCGCCAGGTCGGCGTTCCGGCGCTTGTGGTGTTCATGAACAAGGTTGACCAGGTTGACGATCCGGAGCTTCTGGAGCTCGTCGAGATGGAAATCCGCGAGCTTCTGTCTAGCTACGACTTCCCGGGCGACGATATTCCGATCGTGAAGGGCTCGGCGCTTGCGGCGCTTGAGGACTCCAACAAGGAGATCGGCCACGACGCGATCCTCGCGCTGATGAAGGCGGTGGACGAGTACATCCCGCAGCCTGAGCGTCCGATCAACCTGCCGTTCCTGATGCCGATCGAAGACGTGTTCTCGATCTCGGGCCGCGGCACGGTGGTTACGGGCCGTATCGAGCGCGGCATCGTGAAGGTGGGCGACGAAATCGAGATCGTGGGCATCAAGCCGACGACGAAGACGACCTGCACGGGCGTCGAGATGTTCCGCAAGCTGCTCGACCAGGGGCAGGCGGGCGACAATGTGGGCGTCCTGCTGCGCGGCACGAAGCGCGAGGAAGTGGAGCGCGGCCAGGTTCTTTGCGCGCCGGGGTCGATCACGCCGCATACGGAGTTCGAGGCGGAAGCCTACATCCTGACGAAGGAAGAGGGCGGGCGTCACACGCCGTTCTTCACGAACTACCGTCCGCAGTTCTACTTCCGCACGACGGACGTCACGGGTGTCGTGACGCTTCCGGAAGGCACGGAAATGGTCATGCCGGGCGACAATGTGAAGATGAACGTGACGCTGATCGCGCCGATCGCGATGGAAGAGAAGCTGCGCTTCGCCATCCGCGAAGGCGGCCGCACCGTCGGCGCAGGCGTCGTCTCCAAGGTGTTGAAGTAATCAAGGCGATCGGGGCGCGGGTCTTCCGCGCCCCGGCTTTCTGAAGTCGCGATAGCGCAGGCCGAGAGGCACAGGTACGAAAATGCAAAGGCAGAAAATTCGCATCCGCTTGAAAGGTTTCGATCACCGCGTGCTCGATGTGTCGACGCGCGAGATCGTGAACACGGCGAAGCGCACGGGTGCGCAGGTGCTTGGTCCGATTCCGCTTCCGACCCGGCTTGAAAAGTTCACCGTGCTTCGCGGCCCGCATATCGACAAGAAAAGCCGCGAACAGTTTGAAATTCGGACACACAAGCGTGTGCTCGACATCATAGACCCCACGCCGCAGACCGTGGACGCGCTGATGAAGCTCGATCTCGCTGCCGGTGTGGATGTCGAGATCAAGCTCTAAAAAGCTCGATCGAGAACAGAACGAGGAATGGGACCCATGCGTTCCGGTGTTATTGCCAAAAAGGTCGGTATGACCCGTCTCTTTACAGATGACGGGCGCCATATTCCGGTCACGGTGCTGAAGCTCGACAACTGCCAGGTTGTCAGCCAGCGCACGGATGAAAAGAACGGCTATACGGCCGTGCAGCTCGGCGTGGGCCGTGCGAAGGCGAAGAACGTGCCGAATGCGCAGCGCGGTCAGTTTGCGCGCGCGTCGGTCGAGCCGAAGCTCGAGCTCGCGGAGTTCCGCGTGAGCCCGGACAATCTGCTCGATGTCGGTGTGGAAATCACCGCCGACCATTTCGTTGCCGGCCAGTATGTCGATGCCTCGGGCACGTCGATCGGCAAGGGTTTCGCCGGCGTCATGAAGCGGCATAATTTCGGCGGCCTGCGCGCCACGCACGGCGTGTCGATCAGCCACCGCAGCCACGGCTCGACCGGTCAGAACCAGGATCCGGGCAAGGTCTTCAAAGGCAAGAAGATGGCCGGTCACATGGGTGCGACCCGCGTGACGACCCAGAATCTCGAAGTCGTCCGCACGGATGTCGAGAAGGGCCTCATCATGGTGAAGGGCGCTGTGCCTGGCTCCAAGGGTGGCTGGGTCCTGCTGCGCGACGCCGTGAAGAGCAAGCTGCCGGAAGGTGCGCCGGTTCCGGGCGCGTTCCGCCGGCAGGGCGAAGCAGCTGCGGCTCCCGCGGTCGAAGCGCCTGCCGAGGCGCCGGCCGAAGAGACCGAAGCTCCGAAGGAAGGTGCGTAATGAAGATCGACGTTCAAACGCTTGAGGCCAAGAAGGCCGGTTCCGTCGATCTGACGGACGAGGTGTTCGCGCTCGAGCCCCGCGCCGACATTCTGCACCGCATGGTCGCCTGGCAGCTTGCCAAGCGGCAGGCCGGTACGCACAAGACGAAGGGCCGCTCCGAGATCGCGCTCACGGGCAAGAAGTTCGTGAAGCAGAAGGGTTCGGGCGGCGCCCGCCACGGCGATCGCAAGGCGCCGCAGTTCCGCGGTGGCGGCAAGGCGTTCGGTCCGGTCGTTCGCAGCCATGCGTTCGATCTGCCGAAGAAGGTCCGCGCGCTCGCGCTGCGCCACGCTCTTTCGAGCAAGGTGAAGAGCGGCAGCTTGATCATCCTCGAGGATGCCAAGCTTTCGGCGCCGAAGACTAAAGATGCGAAGGACGCCTTCGCGAAGCTCGGTCTCACTTCGGTGCTGATCGTGGATGGCGCCGAGGTCGACGAGAATTTTGCTCTGGCCGCGCGCAATCTTCCGAATGTCGATGTGCTGCCGGTGCAGGGCATCAACGTCTACGACATCCTGCGGCGCGAGAAGCTCGTGCTGACCAAGGCCGCGGTTGAAAGCCTGGAGGCTCGCTTCAAATGAACGAGCGTTATTACGACATCATCCTGTCGCCGGTGATCACCGAAAAGGCGACGATGGCCTCGGAAGCGAACCAGGTCATCTTCAAGGTGGCTTCCAATGCCACCAAGCCGCAGGTGAAAGAGGCGGTCGAGAAGCTCTTCGATGTGAAGGTGAAAGCGGTGAATACGCTGAACCGGAAGGGCAAGACGAAGCGGTTCCGCGGCATCGTGGGACGGCAGAGCGATTTCAAGAAAGCGATCGTGACCCTTGAAGAGGGCCATTCGATCGACGTTACGACTGGACTTTGAGGATCGGGCTCCGGCCTCTAAAGCGAGAAGCCTAGAACGATGGCACTGAAAAAGTACAAACCGACAAGCCCCGCGCAGCGCGGCCTTGTGCTCGTTGACCGCTCCGGCCTTTACAAGGGCAAGCCGGTCAAGGGTCTGACCGAAGGACTTACCAAGTCCGGCGGCCGCAACAACTATGGCCGTATCACGGTCAGGTTTCGCGGCGGCGGTCACAAGCGCAGCTATCGCCTGATCGATTTCAAGCGCACCAAGGCCGATATGCCGGCCACGGTCGAGCGGCTGGAATATGATCCGAACCGCACGGCGTTCATCGCTCTCATCAAGTATGAGGACGGCGAGCTTGCCTACATCCTGGCGCCACAGCGCCTTGCTGCCGGCGATGTGGTTGTCTCGGGTAACCGCGTCGACGTGAAGCCGGGCAATGCGATGCCGCTCGCGAATATTCCGGTCGGCACGATCGTTCACAATGTCGAGATGAAGCCGGGCAAGGGCGGTCAGATCGCGCGTTCCGCGGGCGCCTATGTGCAGCTCGTCGGCCGCGACCAGGGCTACGCGCTTCTCCGTCTCTCGTCGGGCGAACAACGCATGGTACCGGGCACCTGCATGGCGACTATCGGTGCCGTGTCCAACCCGGACCACTCGAACATCACCATCGCCAAGGCCGGCCGTAACCGCTGGCTCGGCAAGCGCCCGCACGTTCGCGGCGTCGTGATGAACCCGGTCGACCATCCGCATGGCGGCGGCGAAGGCCGCACCTCTGGTGGCCGCCACCCGGTTACCCCTTGGGGTAAGCCGACCAAAGGCAAGAAGACGCGCCGCAACAAGTCGACGAGCAAGTTCATCGTCCGCAGCCGTCACCAGAAGAAGGGTTAAGGGAACTCGACCATGACACGTTCTCTCAAAAAGGGCCCCTTCGTGGATGGCTACCTTCTCAAGAAGGCGGAAGCCACGCGTTCTTCGGGCCGCAAGGAAGTCATCAAGATGTGGAGCCGCCGCTCCACGATCCTGCCGCAGTTCGTCGGACTGACCTTCGGCGTGCATAACGGCAAGAAGCATGTTCCGGTGCTCGTGACCGAAGACATGGTGGGCCACAAGTTCGGCGAGTTTTCACCGACGCGCACCTATTACGGCCACACCGCCGACAAGAAAGCGAAGAAGGGCTAAATCATGGGCAAAGCTGCAACAAAGCGTCGCCTGCCCGACAATGAAGCGCAGGCCGTCGGCCGGATGCTCCGGGTCAGCCCGCAGAAGCTCAATCTCGTCGCGCAGCTCATTCGCGGCAAGAAGGTGGAGACGGCGCTCGCCGATCTGACCTTCTCGCGCAAGCGGATCGCGGGCGATGTGAAAAAGGTTCTGCAGAGCGCGATCGCGAATGCGGAAAACAATCATGACCTCGATGTCGACGATCTCGTCGTCTCCGAGGCCTATGTGGGCAAGAACCTGGTCATGAAGCGCTGGCATGCGCGCGCTCGCGGTCGCGTGGGCCGTATCGAAAAGCCGTTCAGTCAGATCACCATCGTTGTGCGTCAAGT
Source organism: Parvibaculum sp. (assembly GCF_046297875.1). Lineage (GTDB taxonomy): Bacteria > Pseudomonadota > Alphaproteobacteria > Parvibaculales > Parvibaculaceae > Parvibaculum. The sequence continues at coordinate 2,216,163 of NZ_JBKBHD010000001.1, forward strand.
CGAGGAGCAAGCCTGATGGGTCACAAGGTCAATCCGATCGGTCTGCGGCTCGGCATCAACCGCACCTGGGATTCGCGCTGGTTTGCCGGCCGTCACGAGTACGGTCAGCTGCTGCACGAAGATATCAAGATCCGCGAACTGCTTTCCGAGCAGCTGAAGCAGGCCGGTATCTCGAAGATCGTGATCGAACGCCCGCACAAGAAGTGCCGCGTGACGATCCACACGGCCCGTCCCGGCGTCGTCATCGGCAAGAAGGGTGCGGATATCGAGAAGCTTCGCCGCGACATCGGCAAGATCACGGCGTCCGAAGTGCATCTCAACATCGTTGAAGTGCGCAAGCCGGAAATCGACGCAACGCTGGTTGCCGAGAATATCGCGCAGCAGCTCGAGCGCCGTGTGGCGTTCCGCCGGGCGATGAAGCGCGCCGTCCAGTCGGCCATGCGCCTCGGCGCGGGCGGCATCCGCATCAACTGCGCGGGCCGTCTCGGTGGTGCCGAAATCGCGCGCACGGAATGGTATCGCGAAGGCCGGGTGCCGCTGCACACGCTCCGCGCCGATATCGATTATGGCGTGGCGACGGCGAAGACCGCCTATGGCACTTGCGGTGTGAAGGTCTGGATCTACAAGGGTGAGATCCTGGAGCACGATCCGATGGCGTCCGAACGCCGTGCCCTTGAGGGCGGCGGTGAGGGCGGTGGACGTCAGCGTCGCGAAGAGCGCGCCTGAGCGCCTTTGAATTGAGCGAAGAGAGTTTCGATCATGTTGCAACCGAAGCGCACTAAGTTCCGCAAGGCCCACAAGGGCCGCATCCATGGCAAGGCCAAGGGCGGAATGAATCTCGACTTTGGGGCTTTTGGCCTCAAGGCGCAGGAGCCTGCCCGTATCACGGCGCGGCAGATCGAGGCGGCGCGCCGCGCGATCACCCGTCACATGAAGCGTGCGGGCCGCGTGTGGATCCGGGTGTTCCCGGACGTGCCGGTTTCCTCGAAGCCGACCGAAGTCCGCATGGGTAAGGGCAAGGGCGCGCCGGAATACTGGGCAGCGCGTGTGAAGCCGGGCCGCATCATGTTCGAGATCGATGGCGTTCCGCTGTCGATTGCAGAAGAGGCGCTGCGTCTCGGCGCGGCAAAGCTGCCGATCAAGACGCGTTTCGTGGCGCGTCCGGGCGAACACGCTTAAGGCATCCGAACCCGTCTCCGGACGGTCGAATGAAAGGGTAAGGCCATGAAGGCCAGCGAAGTACGAGACATGACGCCGGACCAGCTCGAGGATGAACTTCTCAAGCTGAAGAAGACGCAGTTCAACCTGCGCTTCCAGGGTGCGAGCGGCCAGCTCGAGAAGGTTCACCAGATGCGCCAGGTGCGCCGCGACATCGCGCGGATCAAGACGATCCAGAGCCAGCGTGCCGCTGAAGCGAAAAAGGGCTGAGGATACCGAAATGCCGAAGAGAATCCTTCAGGGTGTCGTGGTCAGCGACAAGAACGACAAGACGGTCGTGGTGAATGTCGAGCGCCGCTTCAAGGACCCGCTCCTCAAGAAGATTGTGCGCCGGTCGAAGAAGTTCCACGCCCATGACGAGAACAATGCGGCGAAAGTCGGCGACATCGTGAAAATTCGCGAATGCCGTCCGTTCTCGAAGCTGAAGAAGTGGGAAGTTTATACGGACGAAGCCTGATCCCAACCGGGATAAGGAACCGTTCCGAGCAAGGCGGATGAAGTCATGATCCAGCAAGAAACCAATTTGGAGGTTGCCGACAACTCCGGTGCGCGTCGCGTGATGTGCATCAAGGTGCTCGGCGGTTCCAAGCGGAAGTACGCTTCCGTCGGCGACATCATCGTCGTCAGCATCAAGGAAGCGATTCCGCGCGGCAAGGTGAAGAAGGGCGACGTCATGAAGGCGGTCGTCGTTCGCACCGCCAAGGACATCCGCCGTGCAGATGGCAGCGTTATCCGCTTCGACCGCAATGCGGCGGTGCTGATCAACAATCAGGGCGAACCGATCGGTACGCGTATCTTCGGCCCGGTGACGCGCGAACTTCGCGCCAAGAACCACATGAAGATCGTATCGCTCGCGCCGGAGGTGCTGTAATGGCCGCGAAGATCAAGAAGGGCGACAAGGTCGTCGTCCTGACAGGCAAGGACAAGGGCAAGAAGGGCGATGTCATCGCCGTCTTCCCGAAAGAAAGCAAGGCGCTCGTGCAGGGCGTCAATATGGTGAAGCGCCACGAGAAGCCGTCGCAGACGACGACGGGCGGTATCGTGTCCCGCGAAGCGAAGATCGACCTGTCCAATATCGCGATCCAGGATCCGAAGACGGGCAAGGCGACGCGCGTTGGTTTCAAGACGCTGGATGACGGCCGCAAGGTCCGTGTTGCCAAGGCGTCGGGAGAGATGATCGATGGCTGAAGCTCAGTACACTCCGCGGCTGAAGGCCCAGTACCTGGAACAGGTGCGTCCGGCGCTGACCGAGCAGTTCGGCTACAAGAACGTGCTTGAAGTTCCGCGGCTTGAAAAGATCGTGCTCAACATGGGCGTTGGCGAAGCGGTTGCCGACTCCAAGAAGATCAAGAGCGCGTTCGAGGATCTGCAGGCGATTGCCGGCCAGAAGCCGGTCATCACCAAGGCGAAAAAGTCGATTGCGACGTTCAAGCTGCGCGATGGCATGCCGATCGGCGTGAAGGTCACGCTCCGCAAGGACCGTATGTATGAGTTCCTCGACCGCCTGGTCACGATCGCGCTGCCGCGCGTGCGCGACTTCCGCGGCCTGAATGCGAAGAGCTTCGATGGCCGTGGCAACTACGCCATGGGCCTCAAGGAGCATATCGTGTTCCCGGAGATCAACTACGACAAGGTCGATCAGGTCTGGGGCATGGACATCATCGTCTGCACGACGGCGAAGTCGGACGACGAGGCGCGCGAGCTGCTTCGTAAGTTCAACTTTCCCTTCACGAAGTGATTTTTTCTCTGGCTTGCTCAGGGCAGGCCAACGGAGGTTTGAATGGCTAAGAAGAGCGCCATTAATCGGGATCAGAAGCGGCGGAAGCTGGTGGCGAAGTTTGCCAACAAGCGCGCAAAGCTGAAGGCTGCCACGAAGGACGAGTCGCTTTCGATGGAAGAGCGCTTCCAGGCGCAGCTCAAGCTTGCCGAGCTGCCGCGCAACTCGTCCAAGACCCGGGTTCACAACCGCTGCGAGGTTTCCGGCCGCAGCAAGGCTTATTACCGGAAGCTGCGCATGTCGCGTATCGCCCTTCGTGACCTCGCGTCGCGCGGGCAGATCCCCGGCATGGTCAAGTCGAGCTGGTAGGAGACACGCGAATGACGATGACCGATCCACTTGGCGATATGATCACCCGCATCCGCAATGCTCAGCTTCGCGGCAAGAGCAAGGTGGTTACGCCGGCTTCGAAGCTGCGCGGCTGGGTGCTTGATGTGCTCGCCGACGAAGGCTTCATCCGCGGTTACACGCGTGTCGAATATCCTGGCGGCAAGAGCGATTTCGAGATCGAGCTGAAGTATAACGAAGGCGCCCCCGTCATCCAGATGATCGAACGTGTGTCGACGCCGGGCCGCCGGGTCTACTCGTCGGTAAAGACGATGCCGACGGTGCATAACGGCCTTGGTATTTCGATCCTCTCGACTCCGAAGGGCATCATGTCCGACGCGGCCGCGCGGGAACAGAATGTAGGTGGCGAGGTTCTCTGCCGCGTCTTCTAGGACAGGCAGGGGCATTCGGCACGAGACGACAGGAAACAGGAACCATGTCGCGAATTGGTAAGTATCCCATCGAACTCCCCAAGGGAGTCACGGTGACGCTGAACGGTCAGGAAGTGATCGCAAAGGGCGCCAAGGGCGAGCTGCGGCTTACCTTGGTGGACGACGTGACGGTCGAGCAGAGCGAGGCGGGCATCAAGGTCGCGCCGCGCGATGACTCGCAGCGCGCTCGCGCGATGTGGGGCCTGTCGCGGACGCTGGTAAAGAACCTCGTCGACGGCGTGACGGAAGGCTTCTCGAAGACGCTCGAAATCAACGGCGTCGGCTACCGTGCAGCGATTCAGGGCAAGAACCTGCAGCTGAACCTCGGTTTCAGCCATGAAGTTCTCTACCCGATCCCGGAAGGCATCGACATCAAGTGCACGAAGCCGACCGAAATCGTCGTGAGCGGTATCGACAAGCAGAAAGTCGGTCAGGTTGCGGCGGAAATCCGCGCTTATCGCGGACCGGAGCCCTACAAGGGCAAGGGCGTGAAGTACGCCGGCGAATATATCTTCCGCAAGGAAGGCAAGAAGAAGTGATCGGATCCAGGCCATGAGCAAGATGAACAACCTCACTCAACGCCGGGCCATGCGCAATCGCGCGAAGCTCGCGCGGGTTTCGACGAACCGGCCCCGTCTGTCCGTGTTCCGGTCCTCGAAGCATATCTATGCGCAGGTAATCGACGATGCGCGCGGCGTGACCGTCGCTGCCGCCTCCTCGCTCGACGAGGGTCTGAAGGCGAAGTCCGGTGCGAATGTCGACGCGGCGTCGGCCGTAGGCAAGCTCGTTGCCGAGCGCGCGAAGCAGGCCGGTGTCACCGATGTCGTCTTCGATCGCGGCGAATACATCTATCATGGGCGCGTCAAGGCGCTCGCCGAAGGCGCCCGCGAAGGCGGTCTCAACTTCTAAAGGAAACTGGCTGTGGCACGTAAGGAAAACAGAGACCGGGATCGGGATCGCGAAGAGCGCGACAGCGAGTTTGTGGACAAGCTTGTCCACATCAATCGCGTCGCCAAGGTTGTGAAGGGTGGCCGCCGCTTCGGCTTCGCTGCGCTCGTTGTGGTTGGTGACCAGAAGGGCCGTGTCGGCTTCGGTCATGGCAAGGCGCGTGAAGTGCCGGAAGCGATCCGCAAGGCGACTGAATCCGCGAAGCGCGCGATGATCCGCGTGCCTCTGCGCGAAGGCCGCACGTTGCATCACGATGTCGACGGCCGCCATGGTGCGGGCCGCGTGGTTCTCCGCGCCGCTCCTCCTGGCACCGGCATCATCGCAGGCGGTCCGATGCGCGCTGTGTTCGAGACGCTCGGCGTCCAGGACGTGGTTGCGAAGTCGCTCGGCTCGTCGAATCCGTACAACATGGTGCGTGCGACTTTCGACGCACTGAAGAATGAGCAGAGCCCGCGCATGGTTGCGGCGCGCCGCGGCAAGAAGGTCAGCGAGATCGTTGGCCGCCGTTCGGACGCCGCTGCCGAAGCCGGTATCGAGTAAGCCAAGAGGAACGAACCGATGGCAGCGAAGAAGTCAGCCGGCAAGACGGTGACGGTGCAGCAGATCGGCAGCCCGCTCCGCCGCGAGCCGTCGCAGCGCGAGACCTTGATCGGTCTCGGCCTGAACAAGATGCATCGTACCCGCACGCTTGAGGATACTCCGGCCGTGCGCGGCATGATCGGCAAGGTGTCACATCTCGTCCGCGTCGTGGACGAGGCCTGAACGCATTCATATTGAGAGCCCCTGGCTCGCGAGGCAGAACGATGAAACTGAATGAAATCCGCGACAACGAAGGCGCCCGCAAGTCGCGTATGCGCGTGGGCCGCGGCATCGGCTCCGGCAAGGGCAAGACCGGCGGACGCGGTGTGAAGGGTCAGAAGTCCCGTACCGGCGTGGCGATCAAGGGCTACGAAGGCGGCCAGATGCCGATTCACATGCGCCTGCCAAAGCGCGGCTTCAAGAATCTGTTCCGTCTGGACTTCGTGGCAGTCAATATCGGCCGCATTCAGGCCGCGGTCGATGCAGGCAAGATTGCCAAGGGTGCGAAGGTCGATGCGGCTGCGCTCGTCGAGGCCGGCGTCATTCGCCGCGTCAAGGACGGTGTGCGTCTTCTTGGCAGCGGCGAGCTCACGACGAAGCTCGATTTTGAAGTTTCCGGCGCGTCGGCCGGTGCGAAGGCCGCAGTCGAAAAGGCCGGCGGCTCCGTCACTGTGATCGAGCCGAAAGCGAAGGCGGCGGCTGAGTAAGCAAGCTCCATTTCTGCGGGCCGGATGTCCGGGCGACAAGGTGAGATGAATGGCATCAGCGGCTGAACAGCTCGCAGCGAACCTCAACTTCGCGGCCTTCTCCAAGGCGACCGAGTTGAAGAAGCGCATCTGGTTCACACTGGGTGTGCTGATCGTCTATCGCCTTGGCACCTATATCCCGCTGCCGGGTATCGACCCGATTGCGCTGGCGCAGGTTTTCAGCCAGCAGCAGTCCGGTCTTCTTGGCGTGTTCGATATGTTCGCGGGTGGTGCGATCGGCCGAATGGCCATCTTCGCGCTTGCGATCATGCCCTACATCTCGGCATCGATCATCATCCAGCTGATGACGACCGTCTCGCCGCATCTCGCCCAGCTCAAGAAAGAGGGCGAGCAGGGCCGCAAGCAGATCAACCAGTACACGCGCTACGGCACTGTGATTCTTGCCGCACTGCAGGGCTACGGTATCGCGGTCGGTCTCGAAGGCGCGCAGAGCGGTGTCGGCAGTGTGGTTATCGACCCGGGCTACTTCTTCCGTGCCACCACCGTCATCACGCTGGTCGGCGGTACAGTCTTCCTGATGTGGCTTGGCGAGCAGATCACGGCGCGCGGCGTGGGCAATGGTATCTCGCTCATCATCTTCTCGGGCATCGTCGCGGAGCTGCCTCGCGCTCTCGCCGGTACGCTCGAACTCAGCCGTCAGGGCGCCCTCTCCGTGGCGATCGTTCTTTTTCTGGCGGTCATGGTCATCGTTGTCATCATGGGCATCGTGTTCGTGGAGCGCGCGCAGCGCCGACTCCTCGTGCAGTACCCAAAACGCCAGGTGGGCAACAAGCTCTATGGCGGCGACAGCTCACATCTGCCGCTGAAACTCAACACGGCCGGCGTCATTCCGCCGATCTTTGCCTCGTCGATCCTGCTGCTACCGATCACGCTTGCCAATTTCAGCGGCGGGCAGGGCCCGGATTGGCTGAACACAATCACCGGCATGCTGGCGCATGGTCAGCCGCTCTATATCGCGCTCTATGCCGCGGGCATCATCTTCTTCGCCTTCTTCTATACGGCGATCGTGTTCAATCCTGCGGACACGGCCGACAATCTGAAGAAGTATGGCGGCTTCATTCCGGGCATCCGTCCGGGGCAGCGCACGGCGGAATATATCGACTACGTTCTGACGCGGCTCACGGCGGTTGGTGCGATTTATCTCACGATTGTCTGCCTGATCCCGGAAATCCTGATCTCGCAGTACAATGTGCCGTTCTATTTCGGCGGCACCTCGCTCCTCATCGTGGTGAGCGTGACCATGGATACGGTCTCGCAGGTGCAGAGCCATCTTCTCGCGCACCAGTATGAAGGCCTCATCAAGAAGTCGAAACTCAGGGGCCAGCGCCGATGAAACTGATCCTTCTTGGACCGCCCGGTGCCGGCAAAGGTACGCAGGCGAAGCGTCTTGAAGACAAGTACGGCTTTGTCCAGCTTTCGACCGGCGACATGCTGCGCGCAGCCGTAGCCGCGGGTACCGAAACCGGCAAGAAGGCCGAGGCCATCATGGCGCGCGGCGAACTGGTGCCGAACGACGTCGTGGTCGGGATCATCGCGGACCGGATCGAGCAGCCGGACGTGGCAAAGGGCTACATTCTGGACGGCTTCCCCCGGAACGTCGCCCAGGCCGAGGCGCTGGACGAGATGCTGAAGGGCAAGGGTGCCGCGCTCGATGCCGTGGTCGAACTCGTGGTCGATGACAGCGTCCTGCTCAAGCGGATCGAAACCCGCGCAGCCGAGACGGTAGGCGGCGCCCGTGCAGACGACAATGCCGAGGCGCTGGCAAAGCGCCTCAAGGTCTATCACGAGCAGACAGCGCCGCTCTCGGCCTATTACAAGGGCAAGGGCAGGCTGAAGGCCGTGGACGGCATGAAGGAAATGGATGAGGTAACCCGCCAGATCGAGGCGGCCCTCGGGCTTTGAAACGAGAAAAGGAGAGTTCGCTTAGCCGGTTGACTGGGGATCAGTAAATTCTATAATCCCGGCCTTCGCGGCGGTACTTTCAGAGAACGAACCGGCTCAGGACCGAAAAATGGCGGAATTCCGCGGTTTTCGGGCGGTCCGAGGCGGGTTTTTACTCAGGTGCCGGGTTAAGCGATTCCCGAAGTTTAGGAGAGACACGTGGCTCGTATCGCTGGCGTCAATATCCCGACCAACAAGCGGGTGGTCATCGGCCTGACCTATATCCATGGCATCGGCAATGCCAAGGCCAAGGAAATCTGCGCCGCGGTCGGCATTCCGGCCGAGCGCCGCGTGAATGAGCTGACCGACGCCGAGGTCATCCAGATCCGAGAGACGATCGACCGCGATTATCTCGTGGAAGGCGATCTGCGGCGCGAAGTCTCGATGAATATCAAGCGGCTGATGGATCTCGGCTGCTACCGCGGTCTGCGCCACCGCAAGGGCCTGCCGGTCCGCGGCCAGCGCACCCACACCAATGCCCGCACCCGCAAGGGTCCGGCGAAGGCTATTGCCGGCAAGAAGAAGTAACAGGCCCAGGGCTCTTTATTCCGGGGCGCGGGCAACGCGTTTCCCGCGTGACACGAAGGTTTCAGACGGATGGCGAAAGACAAGGTTCGCGTTAAGCGCAAGGAACGGAAGAATATCTCGTCGGGCGTTGCCCACGTGAATTCCACGTTCAACAACACGATGATCACGATCACGGATGCCCAGGGCAACGCGATCTCGTGGTCCTCGGCCGGCATGATGGGTTTCAAGGGCAGCCGCAAGTCGACGCCCTTCGCCGCGCAGATGGCGGCGGAAGATGCAGGCAAGAAGGCCATGGAACACGGCATGCGCACCCTCGAAGTCGAGGTTTGCGGTCCGGGTTCGGGCCGCGAGTCGGCGCTGCGCGCGCTGCAGTCGGTGGGCTTCACCGTCACGACCATCCGCGACGTGACGCCGATCCCGCACAATGGTTGCCGCCCGCCCAAGCGGCGCCGCGTCTGAGGTGACCCGTATCTGACCGGCATGGCTATCGCCGCGCCGGTCACGTCCGTTCGCACGATTGAATGGTGGAACGGACGTTAAAGAGATCAGGTGGCGGATGTCTCCCGCCCGGTGCGCATCGCTCGCGCGCCGCAAACGACGGCACGAGGTTTCAAAGTGATCCAGAAGAACTGGGAAGAGCTGATCAAACCGAACAAGCTCGAAATCAATTCCGGCCATGACGCGCAGCGTTTTGCGACCGTGGTCGCAGAGCCGCTTGAGCGCGGTTTCGGCCTGACGCTCGGCAATGCGCTCCGCCGCGTGCTGATGTCCTCGCTCCAGGGAGCGGCCGTCACGGCCGTGCAGATCGACGGCGTGCTCCATGAGTTCTCCTCGATCCCCGGTGTGCGCGAAGACGTGACCGACATCGTGCTGAACATCAAGCAGCTTGCGCTGCGTCTTCACGCCGAAGGTCCGAAGCGTATGACGCTGTCGAAGAAGGGCCCCGGTGCGGTGACCGCGGGCGACATCACGGCGGGCGCCGACATCGAGGTGCTGAACCCCGATCTCGTGCTCTGCACTCTGGACGATGGCGCCGAAATCCGCATGGAATTCACCGTCGCGCTCGGCAAGGGCTATGTCGCCTCCGATCGCAATCGTCCGGAAGATGCGCCGATCGGCCTGATCCCGGTCGACAGCCTCTACAGCCCGGTGAAGCGTGTTTCCTACAAGGTCGAAAATACCCGCGAGGGCCAGATTCTCGACTATGACAAGCTCACCATGCAGATCGAGACCAACGGCGCCGTGACGCCGGAAGATGCTGTGGCCTATGCCGCGCGCATCCTGCAGGATCAGCTCCAGACCTTCGTGAATTTCGAAGAGCCCGAGCAGAAGCATGTCGAGGAGAGCCGCCCCGAACTCGAGTTCAACGCGGCGCTGCTCAAGAAGGTGGACGAGCTCGAACTTTCCGTTCGTTCGGCCAACTGCCTCAAGAACGACAACATCGTCTATATCGGCGACCTCATCCAGAAGACGGAGAGCGAAATGCTCCGCACTCCGAATTTCGGCCGCAAGTCGTTGAATGAGATCAAGGAAGTGCTTGCCCAGATGGGTCTCCATCTCGGCATGGAAGTCCCGAACTGGCCGCCGGAGAATATCGAAGAGCTGGCGAAGCGGTACGAAGATCAATACTGAGTAATCAACGCCGCGTCCTGACGACGCCGCATCTAACGAGGAGTAGGGCACATGCGCCACGGAAAAGCCGGCCGCAAGCTCAATCGCACCGCCAGCCATCGCAAGGCCATGCTCGCCAATATGGCAGTGGCGCTCATCAAGCATGAGCAGATCGTCACCACGCTGCCCAAGGCGAAGGAGCTTCGTCCCTATGTCGAGAAGCTTGTGACGCTCGGCAAGCGCGGCGACCTTCATGCGCGCCGTCAGGCGTATGCCGCGCTGCCGGACAAGCTCTGGGCTGCCAAGCTGTTTGATGTGCTTGGGCCCCGCTATCAGGAGCGTCAGGGCGGATACATCCGCGTCCTCAAGGCGGGTTTCCGTCATGGCGACAGCGCGCCGATGGCCGTGATCGAATTCGTCGATCGCGACGAGAGCGCGAAGGGCCAGGATTCGGGCCCGGTATTCTCGGATGACGAGGGCGACGAGGATTGATCTCCTCTACCCGGCAAAGGTTCAGGGCGGCATCTGCGGATGCCGCCTTTTTCTTTAGGCCTTCATGACAATCCGGTAACGCAAAGATTGCCATTTCCGTCTTGTCACAGCGCGGCCCGGCCCGCAAAATTCCGGCGCGGTTGAGTTTGCGGGGCTCAAGGGGCCGTTTCCCGTCCTTGTTCGAGGGCGCGTTGAATGGTGGTGGAAATGTTGTCGGAGTCCAATTGGACAGGCGCGCTTGCCATGGCGCTTGCTGCGATGCTTCTCATTGCGGCACTCGTCATCATACCGTGGAGCGCGAAAGCCGAGACGGAACGCAGGGTTCCGGGCAGCCGGGGCGAGGTACAGCTTTCCTACGCGCCGGTGGTGACGCGCGTCGCGCCTGCTGTCGTCAATGTCTATTCAAAGCGCGTCGTACGGGAGCAGATGCGCTCGCCCTTTGCGAATGACCCATTCTTCCAGCAATTCTTCGGCAACCGTTTCAGCTTCGGTGTGCCGCGCGAACGTGTTCAACAGTCGCTTGGCTCCGGCGTCATCGTCGATCCCTCAGGGCTTGTGGTCACGAATTATCACGTCATCAAGGATGGGCAGGAGTTTACAGTTGCGCTTGCCGACCGGCGCGAGTTCGAGGCCGAGCTCGTTCTCTCGGATGAGCGTACCGATCTCGCCGTTCTCAGGATCGGCAATGGGCGCGAGAAGCTGCCGCATCTTGTCTTCAAGAATTCGGATTCGGTCGAGGTCGGCGATCTCGTTCTCGCGATCGGCAATCCCTTCGGTGTCGGCCAGACCGTGACATCAGGCATCGTGTCGGCCCTGGCACGCACACATGTCGGGGTGTCGGACTACCAGTTCTTCATCCAGACGGATGCGGCAATCAACCCGGGCAATTCGGGCGGCGCGCTGGTCACGATGGATGGTCAGCTCATCGGCATCAACACCGCCATATATTCGCAGACGGGCGGAAGCATCGGTATCGGCTTTGCCATCCCGTCCAACATGGTGGAAAGCGTGGTCGCCTCGGCGCGGGACGGGGGCCATGTGAAGCGGCCCTGGTTCGGCGCCGCGCTGCAGGCCGTCGATGCGGAGCTTGCCCAATCGCTTGGCCTCGACAGGCCGGGCGGCAGCCTCATCCGCGATCTTGCCGCCGGCAGTCCGGCCGACAAGGCGGGGCTCAAGGTCGGCGATGTCATTCGCGCAGTGGACGGGTTTGAAGTCGACGAGCCGCAGGCCCTTCGCTATCGCTTCGCAACGAAGGGGCTGGGTGGCAAAGCGAAAATTTCCTATCTGCGCGACGGCAAGTGGCGCGAGGCAGAAGTAGCGCTTGTTGCGCCACCCGAAGTTCCGCCGGCGGAGGAAACGGTGATCGCCGGGCGCAATCCGTTTGCGGGGGCGACCATTGCCAATCTCTCGCCCGCCGTCGCGGATCGTCTCGGCTTCGACTCGCTGACGGAGCAGGGAGTCGTCATCGTGAATGTCGAGCCGGGTTCCGCCGCAAACCGTATCCAGTTCCAGCGGGGTGACATCATTGTCGATGTTGGCGGCCAGAAAATCGCAAAGGTCGGAGATCTCGTGAAGGCTACCGCCGGTACAAGGGCGCAGTGGACCTTCACCGTGAAGCGCGGCGAACGCGTCTTCACGGCGACGGTCGGCGGATAGGGCGTGTTTTACGAGGCCTTGTGGTCGCCCATCTGCGACTGGAGGTAATTCTCGAGGCCGACTGTCTTCACCAGTTCGAGCTGGGTTTCGAGGAAGTCGATGTGTTCTTCCTCGTCCTCAAGAATGTCCTCGAAGATTTCGCGCGTGATGTAGTCGCGCACCTGCTCGCAATAGGCGATGGCCTCCTTATAGAAGGCATGGCCCGAATATTCGAGCTTCAGGTCGCATTCCAGGCATTCGACGGGCGTCTCGCCGATCATCAGCTTGTCGAGATCCTGAAGGTTCGGCAGACCCTCCAGAAAGAGGATGCGCTCGATCAGCTTGTCGGCGTGTTTCATCTCGTCGATCGATTCGTGATACTCGATCTCGCCAAGCTTGGTCAGGCCCCAGTTCTTGAACATGCGCGCATGCAGGAAATACTGGTTGATGGCCGTGAGTTCGGCCCGGAGGGCCTTGTTCAGATATTCGATGACCTTGGCGTCGCCGCGCATTTCAGACCTCTTAAATCTCCGACTCGTTGCGGAAGAGTAGGCTGAAGACGTCACAGGTCAAAGCTGCAATTTCAAAAAATGCAGCAAAAACAATAGTTTGATAATGATTTTGAGAATATTTCTCGACTGAACTGCTCAGTCAGCGGCCGCAAGTGCAGTGGCGACAGCGTTCTCGTTGCGGACTTCGGAAATCATGCCTGCGATGGTGGGCAGGCAGCGGCCGCATTGCGGGGTTGAACCCATTGCACGGTGGGCGGCGGCAGGCGTGTCGATATGCGGACTTTGCGACAGAACCTCGCGGACTGTCCGGCAATTCTTGGCATTGCACACGCAAACGATCATCTGACGTCCGACTCCTGCCCGGCCATTGGCCTTGTCTGCCCCGAGCGGCGGGGCAGGAACGACATTGCCAGCCTTGCGAATGGTTTGCAATAGCGTTGTTACTGACAATCGCTTGCAAAAATGCCGCACCCGGCAGGGCGGGCCGAAACGCCCCTCAGCGCCGCCCGGAATCCGTGCTAAACAGCCGCCATGAGCACACTTTTCGAAGCCGCAGGCATGGACGAAGGCGCCCCGCGCCCGCTGGCCGACCGGCTGCGCCCGAAAGCGCTCGAAGAAGTTGTGGGGCAGGACCATTTGCTGGGCCCCAAAGGGCCGCTGGGGCGGATGCTCGCCGCCGGACATCTTTCCTCGATCATACTCTGGGGGCCGCCGGGTACGGGCAAGACCACCATCGCCCGGCTGCTGGCGGACAAGGTGGGCCTCCATTTCGAGCCCATGTCGGCCATCTTTTCCGGTGTTGCCGACCTCAAGAAGGTATTCGAGGCGGCCCGCGCTCGCCGATCCACCGGCAAGGGCACGCTGCTATTCGTCGACGAAATTCACCGCTTCAACCGCGCCCAGCAGGACGGATTTCTACCTGTGATGGAGGATGGCACGGTGACGCTGGTCGGCGCGACGACGGAGAACCCGTCCTTCGAGCTGAATGCGGCGCTGCTTTCCCGCGCGCAGGTGATGGTTCTGAACAGGCTGGACGATTCCGCGCTTGAAAAGTTGCTGCGGCGGGCCGAAGGCTGGTACGGCGCTCCGCTGCCGCTCGATGAGGACGCGCGCGCTTCGCTTCGCGCGATGGCGGATGGCGATGGGCGCTACGCGCTCAATCTTGCCGAGGAGGTTCACACGCTGGCGCCTGTCGGGGCTTTCGATACGGCTGCACTGATTGCTGCCGTGCAACGCCGTGCGCCGCTGTACGACAAGGGGCGGGAAGGGCACTACAATCTCATCAGCGCTTTGCACAAGTCGATCCGCGGTTCGGATTGCGATGCCTCGCTCTACTATCTCGCGCGGATGCTCGCCGGCGGCGAAGATCCGCTCTACATCGCGCGCCGCCTTGTGCGCGCTGCGATCGAGGATATCGGCCTTGCCGATCCCGAGGCTGTGCATCAGGCGCTTGCAGCCAAAGACGTGTTCGATTTCCTTGGTGCGCCGGAAGGTGAGCTGGCGCTGGCGCAGGCGACGATCTATCTGGCCACCGCGCCGAAATCGAATGCCTCCTACGCAGCCTTTGGCGCGGCGAAGCGTTCGGCTCGGGATACGGGGTCCGTTGCACCGCCAGCGCATATTCTCAACGCGCCGACAAAGCTCATGAAGGAACTCGGCTATGGCGCGGGCTATGAATACGATCATGACGCGCCGCAAGCCTTCTCCGGTCGGGACTATTTCCCGGAGGAAGTCGGGCGTCAGGAATTCTACCGTCCGGCCGAGCGCGGTTTCGAGCGCGAGATTTCAAAGCGGCTCGCCTATTGGCGCAAGCTGAGAGAAGAGAGGGGCGAATGAATACATTTCTTGCGGTCGTCGCGGGAGGCGCTATCGGCGCAGGCGCACGACACTTGTTCAACGTGCAGATGCTTCGTCTGTTGGGGCCAAGCTTTCCCTGGGGCACATTCGGCGTCAACGTCATCGGTTCGCTGATGATGGGGCTTCTCGTCGGCCTCTTCGCGCTCAAGCTCGATCTTAGCCCAGAGGCACGCAGCTTTCTCACCACGGGCATTCTCGGCGGGTTCACGACCTTCTCCGCCTTCTCGCTCGATGCCGTGAACATGCTTGAGCGGGGCGACATGGAGCTTGCCTTCGCCTATATGGGCGGCTCCGTCGTCGCCTGCGTCGGGGCGCTTTTTCTCGGTCTCGCTCTTGTCAGGATGTTTTTTCAGGCATGAAGGAAGTTTCCCAGATCGCCGTCAGCGCGGATGAAGATGGCATTCGCCTCGATCGCTGGTTCAAGCGCCATTTCCCGATGCTTACGCATGGCCGCCTCGAAAAGCTTTTGCGGACGGGGCAGGTGCGTGTCGATGGCGCGCGAGCCAAAGCGAATGCGCGTCTCGACCAGGGACAGGTCGTGCGGGTGCCGCCATTGGGCGACGATGCCGCCAAGCCTGCGCCGAAAGCCGAGCGCGGTGTAAGCGAACAGGATGCGGCTTTCGTCCGGTCGCTCGTTATCCACAAGGACAAGTCGATCCTCGTGCTCAACAAGCCTTCAGGGCTTGCCGTGCAGGGCGGGACCAAGACCGAGCGTCACCTCGACGGGATGCTCGATGCGCTTACTTTCGATGCAGTGGAACGCCCGCGTCTCGTGCACCGCCTGGACCGCGACACGTCCGGCGTGCTCGTGCTGGCGCGGACGGCAAAGGCGGCTGCATCTCTTGCCCGCGCCTTCAAGCAGAAAGATGCGCGCAAGACCTATTGGGCGCTCGTCGTTGGCGTTCCCACGCCCCGGCAAGGCACGATCGATCTCGCGTTGACGAAGCAGGGTGGACCACGCGCCGAGCGTGTTTTCGCGGCGGACAAGGACGATGAGGATGCGCGGCATGCCATCACGCATTTCTCGACTGTCGCCACGGCGTCCTACAAGCTTGCGTGGCTCGCCCTGATGCCGCTCACCGGCCGTACACACCAGATCCGCGCCCATGCTTCCGCTATCGGCACGCCCATAGTGGGCGACGGAAAATATGGCGGTGTGAACGCACATCCCGGCGGAGAGATCGCGCGCCGCCTTCATCTCCATGCCCGCTCTATCGACATCGCGCATCCCGATGGCGGCCGCTTCTTCATCGAGGCCGAGCTGCCGCCGCACATGATGTTGAGCTGGAAATTGCTCGGTTTCGACGAGCGCGATGCGAAAGATGCCTTTGAAGGGTTGGACGGATGAGTAAACACCTCCGCCTCGTCGTGTTCGATTGCGACGGAACGCTGATCGATAGTCAGCACATGATCGTGGCGGCGATGAACCATGCCTTTGATGCGCATGGGCTCCCGCATCTGCCGCGTGAGAAGGTGCTTTCGATTGTCGGTCTGTCGCTCGATGAGGCGATAGAAGCGCTGGTGCCTCAAGTCGCCTTGCCGTTGCGCCGGAAGCTGACGGAAAGTTACAAGGGGGCATTCTTTGAGTTGCGCACGCGGAAGGAACTAGCGGAGCCGCTGTTCCCCGGTGTGCGTGAGGCACTCGATCTTCTTTCGGGTCAGGAGAATGTGCTGCTCGGCATTGCCACGGGCAAGTCGCAGCGCGGGCTCCGGCATGCGCTGGAGACCCACGGGTTGCGCGACTATTTCGTGACGCTGCAGACGGCGGACGATGCGCCGTCGAAACCCCATCCCGAGATGCTGCGCCGCGCCATGCGCGAGACGGGTGCCGATCCCGCGGATACAGTGCTGATCGGCGATACGACCTTCGATATGGAGATGGCGCGTTCTGCGCATGCACATGCGCTCGGTGTCGATTGGGGCTATCATCAGCCACACCTGCTGACGGCCAGCGGCGCGCGCAAGGTTCTGGGTGATTTTGCCGGACTTGGGCCCGCGCTTGATGAAATCTGGGCGCCTGTGCCCATTACCGGAGGGGCATGAAGATCATGAGGAAATTTCTCGGTTTCATTCTCGTCGTCGTTCTGCTTCTCGCGGGCGGACTTTATGCGCTGACGCTGATCGATCTTGGCCGCTTCGCGCCGCAGATAGAAACTGCAGCGAAGGAAGCGACGGGCCGTACGCTGAAAATCGAAGGTCCGCTCCACATCGGTTTTTCGCTGGTTCCGACGGTCGTTGCCGAGAAGATCAGTTTCTCGAATGCGGAGTGGGGTACCAAGCCGAACATGCTTTCGGCGGCGCGTCTGGAGCTTGAGGTGGCCATGTTGCCGCTTCTCTCAGGTAGTGTCGATGTGCGCCGCGTTGAAATTGCGGATGCAGACATTTTCCTCGAAACGGACAGGCGCGGGCGCGGCAACTGGATTTTCGCGGAAGGCGAGGCCGCGCCAAGGGCTCCGGCTGAAGGAGCGGGCGGCGGCATGGCGCTGGCAGGCGTACCGGAGCTCAATATTTCCAATTTCCGTTTCGCCTATCGCGATGGCGCGACCGGGCAGGTGAGTGAAGCGGCTTTCGACGAAGTGACTCTCGCGGCGAAAGGCGCGGGCTTTCATGCGGTGATCGAAGGCAAGGTGAACGGTTCTGCCGTTTCCTTTGCATCGGATATTGAAGGCGATGCCACCAATATTGCGCTCAACAATGCGGCGCTCACCGTTGCCGGTACGAGCATAGGTGGCGATCTGGCACTCGACTTGAGGGCCAGGCCGAAGCTCACCGGCGCGCTGACCAGCCCGGCCTTCGATGTAACACCTTTCCTCACGGGCGGTGGCGGGAGCGGTGGTCCGCTTTTCAGCAAGGATCCGCTGCCGCTCGACGGCCTGGCATCGGCAGATGCCGATCTTTCGCTTGCGCTTGAAGAGCTACGCTATGGAAAGATCGTTCTCACCTCAATGAAGCTGCCCTTGAAAATTCAGGATGGCAAGCTCGCCGCGCCGCTGAGTGCGGCCTATCGCGGACGCCCTCTCAAACTTGCGCTGAACGCCGATACGCGCGGTAATGTTTCTCTCGATGCGGATGCAGTGAATTTCGATCTTGGCCGTCTGCTTACCGATCTAGACCTCACGACCATGCTTTCCGCCAATGCGGATTTCGGCGCGCGGCTGAAGGGGCAGGGCAAGTCGCTCAATGCGATTGCCTCCTCGCTCAACGGTCAGTCCAATCTAGTAATCGGCAAGGGCACGATCAATTCACGCGCCTTTGCCGTCGTTTCGGACGATCTGACACGTGTGCTGATCCCGTCCGGCGAGAGCGGCGATACAGCGAAGCTCGTTTGCGCTATTTCGCGGTTTGATTTCACGAGCGGTATCGGCAAGGCATCGGCGATCGCGCTTGAAACGGACACGCTGATCACGACAGGTTCCGGCACGATCGATCTCGGCAAGGAACGCATCGATCTTCTGTTCAAGCCCAAACCAAAGAAGGCAAGCCTTGTCAGTCTGGCTTTCCCTGTGCGGTTGTCCGGTCCGCTCACCTCACCTTCCGCTGGGCTCGACCGGACGGGTGTGGCCACCAGCGTTGCGACGGCGGTGGGCGGGGTTGCGCTGACTGGCGGCCTCGGCGCGCTTCTGCCGTTGATGAGCACAGGGTCTGGCTCCGTCGCGGCCGGTGGTGAATGCGGTGCGGCTGCGGCGGCTGCCAGCGAAGAGTCGCGCGGTGTCGTTGGCACGATTGGCGGCGCTGCGGAAGGTGCTGCGCGCGGGGCGGGCGAAGTGCTTGATGGCATTGGCCGCGGCATCGGCAATATCTTTGGTCGGTAATGGTTCGAGAATCCCGATGAACGATAACGACGATACAGCCGCCGCGATCTTCGATCTGGCGCGAAACCGCTCGCTCGATCAGCAGGTTTCGCATCCGGGCCGGGACAAGCCGAAGCTGCCGAAGCGTTTCTACATGAAGGCAGAGGCGGGACAGCATGACGGTAGCTACGCCGTGCTGCTTGATAGGAAAGTCGTGAAGACGCCGTCGAAACAGGCGCTCGCCGTGCCGTCGCTCGCGCTTGCCGAGGCGATGGCAGCGGAATGGGAGGCCCAGCGGGAAGAAATCGACCCCAGGAAAATGTGGCTCACCAAGCTCGCCAATACCGCGATCGATCTTGTGGTGCCGCGCCGGGCAGACGTGATTGCGGAACTCGTAACCTATTCGGGTACCGATCTTCTCTGCTACCGGGCCGAACATCCCGCCGCGCTGGCTGCGCGGCAGGCGGCGCTGTGGGATCCTCTGCTCGGCTGGGCGGCGGCGCATGGAATTGCGCTTACGCCGACCACGGGCATCCTTCATGTGGCGCAGCCGCCAGCCTCGCTTGACGCTTACGGCAGGGCGCTGGAGGCGTTCGACGCCTTCCGCATTGCCGCCCTTCACAATGCGGTCACGCTGACTGGCTCGGCCGTGATCGGCCTGGCCGTGACGCTCGGCCGGTTGCAGCCGGAGGAGGCCTTCGATATTGCCCATCTGGATGAGCACTGGCAGATGGAACTTTCCGGCGAGGACGAGGATGAGCGGGCGAGACTCGAAACGAGACGCTCCGAACTTGTTGAAACCGGCCGTTTCATCCGCCTTCTCGGCTGAATCCGGCGGTTCCGGCTCAAGCTAACGCAGCGTTGCCGCAGACCCTGGCGCCGGTTCCTACCCGCCCATAGGAATGGCGGCCAAGCCATTGGCAAAAACGAGATTTCGGTGCTATTCAGGTCGCCTTCGCGCGATGCGACAGCGCCAGCGGGCCGCTTATTCTCAGCCCGAGCTCAGGCGTCCAGACACAGTTCAGAGAGGCTGCCTCCCGAAAGACCGGGCAGGGCGGCCCGTCCGGTATATCGAGGGGGCGGCATGAAGGACATTCTTCGTCGGCTTGAAGAGCGGCGGCAGGAGGCGCGGACCGGTGGCGGCCAGAAGCGCATCGAGGCGCAGCATGCGAAAGGCAAGCTCACGGCGCGGGAGCGCATCGAGCTCCTGCTCGACGAGGGCTCCTTCGAGGAGTTCGACATGTTCGTCGAGCACGACTGCCAGGATTTCGGCATGGAGAAGCAGAAAGTGCCGGGCGACGGCGTCGTCACGGGCTGGGGTACGGTGAACGGCCGTCCCGTCTTCGTCTTCGTGAAGGACTTCACGGTGTTCGGCGGCTCGCTTTCGCGCAATCACGCGAAGAAGATGACCAAGGTGCAGGACATGGCGCTGAAGACCGGCGCCCCCATCATCGGTCTCTTCGATGCCGGCGGCGCGCGCATTCAGGAAGGCGTCGATGCGCTGGGCGGCTATGGCGAAGTGTTCACACGCAACGTGCTTGCCTCGGGCGTGATCCCGCAGATTTCCGTCATCATGGGCCCCTGCGCCGGTGGCGACGTCTACTCACCCGCCATGACCGACTTCATTTTCATGGTGCGCGACACGTCCTACATGTTCGTGACGGGCCCCGACGTCGTGAAGACGGTGACGAACGAAACCGTCACCTCCGAGCAGCTTGGCGGCGCGTCGATCCATACGACCAAGTCCTCGGTCGCCGACGGCGCCTTCGACAATGACGTGATCGCGATGACGCAGATCCGGCGCCTTGTCGATTTCCTGCCGTCTTCCAACAAGGACGAAGTGCCGGAGCGTCCGTTCTTCGACGATGCGCAGCGCATCGAGTATTCGCTCGACACGCTCATCCCCGCCAACCCGAACATGCCCTATGACATGAAGGAGTTGATCCTCAAGGTCGTGGACGAGGGCGATTTCTTCGAGATGCAGGAGAGCTTCGCGAAGAACATCATCACGGGTTTTGCGCGCATGGAAGGCCGGACCGTCGGTATCGTCGCGAACCAGCCGATGGTGCTTGCCGGTGTGCTCGACAGCGACGCGAGCCGCAAGGCCGCGCGCTTCGTGCGCTTCTGCGATTGCTTCAATATTCCGATCGTCACCTTCGTGGACGTGCCAGGCTTCTTGCCGGGCACGGCGCAGGAATATGGCGGCCTCATCAAGCATGGTGCGAAGCTGCTCTTTGCCTACACGGAAGCCACCGTGCCGAAAGTCACTGTCATCACCCGCAAGGCCTATGGCGGCGCCTACGACGTGATGTCGTCAAAGCACATTCGCGGCGATCTCAACTATGCCTGGCCGACCGCGGAAATCGCGGTGATGGGCGCCAAGGGCGCGGTCGAGATCATCCATCGCGCGGACATCAAGGACCCGGAAAAGATCGCGGTTCATACCAAGGCCTATGAAGACCGCTTCCTCAATCCCTTCGTCGCAGCCGAGCGCGGCTATATCGACGAAGTCATCATGCCGCATTCCACGCGTGTCCGCATTGCGCGGGCGCTCGCGCTCCTTCGTCACAAGGAGCTCGAGAATCCGTGGAAGAAGCACGACAACATTCCGCTCTGAGGCGCGCTCCCATGTTCAAAAAAATCCTGATCGCCAACCGGGGCGAAATTGCCTGCCGCGTCATGAAGACCGCGAAGAAGATGGGCATCAAGACCGTTGCCGTCTATTCCGATGCGGACAAGGACGCACTGCACGTGGAGATGGCGGATGAGGCGGTGCATATCGGCCCGCCGCCCGCCGCGCAGTCCTATCTTATCGTCGACAAGATCATCGATGCCTGCAAACAGACCGGCGCAGAGGCGGTTCATCCCGGCTATGGCTTCCTGTCGGAGAATGCGAAATTCGCGCAGGCGCTGAAGGATAACGGCATCGCTTTTATCGGCCCGAACATCAAGGCCGTCGAGGTGATGGGCGACAAGATCGAGTCCAAGAAGTTCGCCAATGCCGCCAAGGTGAACACGGTGCCGGGCTATCTCGGTGTCATCAAGGACGCGGAAGAGGCCGTCAAGATCGCCAACGAGATCGGCTATCCGGTCATGATCAAGGCGTCGGCCGGCGGCGGCGGCAAGGGCATGCGTATTGCCTGGTCAGAGAAGGAAGTCGCGGACGGCTTCAATTCGTCCATGTCCGAAGCCAAGTCCTCTTTCGGCGACGATCGCGTCTTCATCGAGAAGTTCGTGACGCAGCCGCGCCACATCGAAATCCAGGTGCTCGGCGACAAGCATGGCAATGTCGTTTATGTGCATGAACGCGAATGCTCGATCCAGCGCCGCAACCAGAAGGTCATCGAAGAAGCGCCGTCGCCCTTCCTCGACGAGGCAACGCGCAAGGCGATGGGCGAGCAGGCCGTCGCGCTTGCCAAGGCTGTGGACTATGAGAGCGCAGGCACGGTCGAGTTCATCGTCGACAAGGATCGCAATTTCTATTTCCTCGAAATGAACACGCGCCTGCAGGTGGAGCATCCGGTGACGGAGCTCATCACCGGGATCGATCTTGTTGAGCAGATGATCCGCGTGGCCGCGGGCGAGAAACTCACGATCAAGCAGTCCGACATCAAAATAAATGGCTGGGCGATCGAGTCCCGCGTCTATGCGGAAGATCCCTATCGCAACTTCCTTCCCTCGACGGGCCGTCTCGTGCGCTATCAGCCGCCGCAAGAGAGCGTCGCGGAGGGGCTTACCATCCGCAACGATACCGGCGTCTATGAAGGCGGCGAGATCTCGATGTTCTACGATCCGATGATTGCGAAACTTTGCACGCATGGACCGGATCGTCTGTCGGCGATCGACCATATGGCCTTTGCACTCGACCAGTTCCTGATCGAAGGTATCCAGCACAATATCCCCTTCGTGAATGCGATCATGGAGCATCCCCGTTTCCGCGAAGGCCGTATCACGACCGGCTTCATCGCCGAGGAATATCCGGATGGTTTCAGCGGTGTGCCGCTGTCTGATGAACGAGCCATGATGCTTGCCGCCATTGCGGTCTACATGAACAAGGTCCATGCCGAGCGCGCGGTGCAGATTTCCGGCCAGCTGGCCAACCGCCCGCGCAAGCTGCCCAAGGAATGGGTCGTCGCGGTCGATGACTGGGCGCGCCGGGTGACCGCCGATGACATGGGTGGGTCGGTTCGCGTCGTTTTTCTCGACGATGATGGCAATCGCGCCGAAGCGCACAATGTCCGCTCCGATTGGGTGCCGGGAGACGCCGTGTTCCGTGGCGAGGTCGATGGCCGTCCGATGGTGGTGGAACTCGTGCGCGCGAAGCAGGGCTATGTTCTGCGCTATCGCGGCGCTTCGGCGCATGCGGCCGTCCGCACGCCGCTCGGCCATCGCCTCAACCTGCTGATGCCGGAAAAGGTGGCGCCCGATACGTCCAAGATGCTGCTTTGCCCCATGCCGGGTCTCGTGAAGGCCATTCATGTGACCGTCGGCCAGGAAGTGAAGGCGGGCGAAGCGCTTGCCGTCGTCGAGGCGATGAAGATGGAAAACATTCTCCGCGCCGAGAACGACTGCACGGTCGAAAAGATCAACGCAGAGCCGGGCGACAGCCTCGCGGTCGATGCGGTGATAATGGAGTTTGCGTAAGGGGCCGGCTCGCTTCGCGTCCTCTCACGCTTCCGCGAACCAGTGTCCGCTTCCCCGCTCCCTGCAAGGGAGAAGGGAAGCGGTTCCTGAACCCTGTCTCCTTCGGCTTTTGCGCGCTATAGTCTCTTCCGGGGCCAAGGAAGGAGATCTGACATGCGCGGCACGATCGTCCGGCTATTTGCCATTCTCATCGTCTTTGCTAGCGGCACTGCGGCGCAGGCGCAGAACGACCTCGCAGGCAAGGTGCTTGAGTGGGCGAGCGGCAAGGATGTCTTTTCCGTTGCGCGCGATCTCACCTTCGACCGCAAGGTGGATGGCACGCTCTCGGCGGCTGGCGAAGTCGTCATCCTGACCCGCGATGCGCAAGTTAAGGGCGATACCTGGATTGCCGCCCGCCGCGCCGCTGTCGAGGGTGAGCTTGACGGCGATCTCTCGATCCGCGCGCAGGAAGCGCTCATCAATGGCAAGGTGAAGGGCGATGTCAGCTTTTATGGCCTCGATCTCACGCTCGGTCCGGATGCGGATATCGGCGGAAATGTCACCTATTACTCGCCTTCGGTGGCGCGGGTGGACCGGAACGCGAAGGTGAAAGGCGAAATCAACGGCCACGACATTGCGACGGCGCGCGACCAAAGCCCGCCTGCGGCGCCGCGCGCCGATACGCGCGAGCGGTGGCGCGATCGTCATATTGACGAGCAATGGGGCGGGCCGCGCATCGCCGCGCCGGGCTACCACATGTCGGCCGGGGGAGCGCTGTTCTTTGGCGTCATCGCGCTTGCCATCGCCTTCGCCGCACCTGTTACGACATCGAGAATGCGTGAAGCACTTGTTGCGCAGCCTGTTCCCGCGCTTGGGCTTGGATTGATCTGGCTTGTCGGTCTGCCGGTCGCGGCCATCCTGATCGCAGTCACGATTGTCGGATTGCCATTCGCATTTCTGCTTCTGCTGCTCTGGCCGCTCGGCATGATCTTCGGCCTTGCGGGCATGCTGGCCGCCTTCGGCGAGTTTCTTGCGGGCAGGATTGGCGAGGCGGGGAAGGGCGTTCTTGGCCGCATCGTGGGAATCGTTCTTGCCGCTGCAATCATCTGGATCGGGATTTCCGTACCTTTCCTCGGCGCGCTGGTCTGGCTCTTTGCGGTGGCGGGCGGTATCGGGCTTCTCTATCTCGGCTTCCGCCAGACGCCGCTCTAGCTCGAAGTGGTGGTGATACTAGCGGCTTGGATCCGAACCCCCGAAGATCTTTGCGAAGTTGCGCTTCAGCGCGATATCCACATCGGCCATCGTCGCGGTGATGCCGAGATCGGCAAGGCTCGTTACGCCGTGCTGGCTGATGCCGCAGGGTACGATGCCGGAGAAGTGGTCGAGGTCTGGATCGACATTCAGGCTGACGCCGTGGAACGTGACCCATTTGCGGATGCGCACACCGATGGCGGCAATCTTGTCCTCGGCGGTGAGGCCCTTCTCGGCTCGCCTGACCCAGACGCCGACACGGCCTTCGCGAAGTTCTCCCGTCACGTTGAATTCGGCAAGCGTCGCGATCAGCCATTTCTCTAGGTCGCCGACGAATTCGCGCACATCGGGCCTGCGCCGTTTCAGATCGAGCATGACATAGGCCACGCGCTGGCCGGGGCCGTGATAGGTGTATTGGCCGCCGCGGCCCGTCTGGAACACGGGGAAGCGGTCCGGGTCCATCAGGTCGCGTTCTTCGGCGCTGGTGCCGGCCGTATAGAGCGGCGGATGTTCGAGCAACCAGACGAGTTCGCGCGCGCGGCCGTCCGCGATCGCAGCCACCCGTTCTTCCATCTCCCGCACTGCCGCTTCATAAGGGACAGGCGCGTCGGAAATGCGCCATTCGGGCGTTTCCGCGTCCGCAGCTGCGAGAGGGAGGGGCTTAACCATGAGGTAACTCTAGCATGCGATTTTAGGACCGTTATCAGTGCTTCTGGTCAGTGCTTCGGGCAAGTGGGGTCCATCTTGAATTCCGTCAACAACGTCTATGTCGAACTCTCGGTGGTGATTGGCAAGTCATCAATGCCGATCCATCAGCTTCTGAAGATGGGTCGCGGCGCGGTGATCGAGCTCGGCACAAAGCAGGACGAGGAAATCTGGGTGCTGGCCAACAATGTGCCGATCGCGCGGGGCGAGATTGTCGTGCAGGGCGAACGGGTTGCGGTCTCTATCACATCCATTCTCTCGGCTTCCGAAGCGGCCAACACGCAGATTTAAGCGCAGTTTCCTGCAACGAGTTGAAGGGGCCCAAGGGCCCTTTTTTGTTATATACCACTACAAAAATGTGAAATATAATATTATACGGACGTGAGTTGAATTATAGGGCATAGTTGTTATCTCTAACGGGAATTGAGCGGCCGCGCGCGGCGGCGCCATTTCCAGGGTCAGCTTAGGAGGCGCCCATGTTGCCGATCCTGCTCGATCTAGCCTCGCTGAAGGTGGTTCTGGTTGGCGAGGGAGAGGCGGCGGAGAAGCGGCTCGGGCTTCTCGACGAGGCAGGTGCGGCACGTCTCGAGGTCTATTCCTCGGCCCCGTCAGAGGCATTTGCAAGACAGGCAGGCAAGCGGCTCAAGGGTGCGCGTCCTGCCGACGCGGTTCTGACCGGCGCGCATATCGTGTTTCTGGCCGGACTGGGCGACCGCGAGAGCATTGAGCTTGCCGGCAAGGTGCGGGAAGCCGGGCGGCTCGTAAATACGGAGGATGTGAAGCCGCTTTGCGACTTTCACGTTCCCTCCATCGTGAGGCGCGGCGATCTGGTGATCTCCGTGTCGACCGGCGGCAAATCGCCGGGCCTTGCGCGCCGGCTCCGGCGCCATCTTGAAGGCCTGTTCGGGCCCGAATGGGCGGGCCGTCTGGATGAAGTGGGGCGCCAGCGGCGGGTCTGGCGCTCGGAAGGACTGGAACTCGCCGAGATCGGCCGCAGGGTCGATGCCTATATCGAAGAGAAAGGCTGGCTTTCATGACTGCTATCGACCTCAGGAAGCGCCCCGGAAAGGCGTCCATGGGCGAGGACCGAGCGGCCGTCATGGATTCCGCCACGGTGGTATCGCCCGCGTTGCAGCGTCTGCGCGCGGCCCACAAGGGGCTAGGCGGTATCGACCTGCTCCGGGCCACCATCAAGACCGAATTTCCCGGGAAGATTGCCGTCGTGTCGTCGTTCGGCGCGGAATCGGCCGTGCTGCTGCATATGGTGGCCCAGGTCGATCCCTCGACGCCCGTCATCTTTCTCAATACCGGCAAGCTCTTTGGCGAGACGCTGCGCTATCGCGACCGGCTGCAGGAAAAGCTCGGCCTGACGGATATCCGGGCAATCGGGCCGCACCCTTCGGACCTCGCGGCGCGCGATCCTCATGGCGGGCTCTGGAACGCCGATCCCGACGCCTGCTGCTTCATCCGCAAGGTGCTGCCTCTCGAACGCGCGCTTGCGGGGTTCGACGCCTCGATCACGGGCCGCAAGCGCTTCCAGACAAATGCGCGCGCTGCCATGGAGTCCATCGAGGAAGAGAAGGTGCGGGGCACGGGCGAGCCCGGTACAGCCACCGGCACCCGGTTCAAGGTGAATCCTCTGGCCGACTGGGCCCAGGAAGACCTGGAAGCCTATCTCGATGAACACAAGCTTCCCCGCCATCCGCTGGTCAAGGACAACTACCTGTCGATCGGCTGCATGCCCTGCACGGAACGTGTGCCGGAGGGTGGCTCCTATCGCGACGGACGCTGGGTCGGCCGCGACAAGGACGAGTGCGGCATCCACTTGCCGAACAATATTGACGGTGACGGCATATAAGGCGGGAATTCCGCCATTTGCCGCTTGAGCAAGCGACGCGGATTTGTTACATCCGCCCGGCTCACGAGACATGCGGTCGTGGCGGAATTGGTAGACGCGCAGCGTTGAGGTCGCTGTGGGGTAACTCCCGTGGAAGTTCGAGTCTTCTCGACCGCACCATCTCACCCCGGTTAAGGGGAAGGGTTCATCCTTCATCGCAATGAACCGCCGTTTTTGCCCGGCCTGGCGCGCTTTTTGGTCCGGCCCGGCTGGCGGCCCCCTGCCAAATGAAGCACACTCGCGGCGTTCGGAAACGCGATTCATCGGGAGTGGCGCCCTTGGCCGATCCGGCTCTTGCAGAAACCGGCGACGAGGTGGCGGAAGAAGCGCTTTCGCCGGGGTTCGTGCGCGCCGTCGTCGATGCCGTGGACCGGGCGGATGCCCACTCGGCACGAGAGTTGGTGTTGCCGTTGCGCCCGGCCGATCTCGCCGAACTTCTCGAATTGCTGCGGTCCGATGAGCGCCAGGTTCTCGTCGGAATGCTCGGTGAGGACCTCAATCCTGAGGTTCTGAGCGAGCTCGATGAAAGCGTCCGCGACCACGTGATCGAAATGCTCGATCCGAAGGATATCGCGGCTGCTCTCACCGAGATGGATTCGGACGATGCGGTCTATCTCCTCGAAGACATGGATGAGGACGAGCAGCGCCTTATCCTCGACCAGCTTCCGGCAAGCGACAGAGCCGCTCTCGAGCAATCGCTCGACTATCCCGAATATTCGGCCGGCCGTCTCATGCAGCGCGAGCTGGTTGCCGTGCCGCCGTTCTGGGATGTCGGCCAGACGATCGATCATCTGCGTGAGGCCGACGAGCTTCCCGAGGAATTCTATGAAATCTTCGTGGTCGACGCGGCTTACAAGCCGATAGGCACCGTGCCGCTGTCGCGCGTCATGCGGACGAAGCGGCCCGTGAAGATTTCCGAGATCATGGAAGGCGAACAGACGCTCATTCCGGTCGAAATGGACCAGGAAGAAGTAGCGCATCAGTTCGGCAAGTACGATCTGATCTCGGCGGCGGTGGTGGATGAGTCCGGGCGCCTCGTCGGCGTCATCACGGTGGACGACATCGTCGAGGTTATCAGCGAGGAAGCGGCAGAAGATATCCGTCTGCTGGCGGGCGTAGGCGATGAATCGATTTCCGATACGGTTATGCAGACCTCGCGAAGCCGGATTCCCTGGCTCCTCGTAAATCTGGTCACAGCGGTCCTCGCTGCATCGGTAATCTCGCTGTTCGATGCGACCATCGAGCAGATGGTTGCGCTTGCCGTTCTGATGCCGATCGTTGCCTCCATGGGCGGCAACGCCGGTACGCAGACCATGACCGTAACGGTACGTGCGCTGGCGACTCGCGACCTGGTCAATTTCAATGTGAGCCGCACGATCATTCGAGAATTCTGGGTTGGTATTCTGAACGGCCTCTTCTTTGCCGTGCTGCTCGGGGTGCTGGTTGGACTTGTTTTCGGCAATGAATGGCTCGGTATCGTCATTGCGAGCGCCATGCTGATCAATCTCGTCGTGGCAAGCCTCACCGGCATTCTTGTACCCTTGGGACTCGAGAAGATGGGCGCCGATCCGGCTGTATCGTCGCCCGTATTCGTGACGACCACGACGGATGTCGTCGGCTTTTTTGCCTTTCTCGGTTTGGCCGCAGTCGTGTTGTTCTACTGAGTGCGGATGAGCGAGGGGAGTTCAATGATGTCAGTACTTCGGAATGCAATCCGTTCGCTTTCCGCTCTTGCGTTGCTCGCTCCGGCAATCATTATTGCCCTGCCTGACTTCGCCGCGGCGGATGTCTGGCGCGAAGGCGCGCCAATGACTACGGGGCGGGCTTTCGCAGGTGGCGCACTGATCGGCTCTGAACTTTATGTTGTTGGCGGTGACAGTACGTCGGGTCCGCGCACGGACGCGGAAATCTACGATATTCGCGGTGACATATGGCGCGCTGCACCGTCGCTGCCGGCGGGTTTACTGCAATTCGGGATGGCGGAATTCGGCGGCCGAATCTATGTTGCGGGCGGCTATGAAGCGCTGCCTGCCGAGCGCCCGCAAATGGGTATCTTCAATGGCGCCGACGCACAGAGCGCCGCGAGCGAAGGCGATTCAGCCAAGGCCTGGGTCTATGATCCGCAGGTCGGTACATGGATCGGAATTGCCTCGATGCCCGCCGCCCGCGCGGGGCATGGATTTGTCGTGTCGGGCAGCAGGATTTACGCGCTGGGTGGCCGAGGCGAAGCGGCTTCGCGCGTCTGGACCTATGATCCGGCTGCGAACAGCTGGCAACAGGTTGGCGAGCCAATGCCCGCTCCGCGCGTTGCTGCGGCGTATGTGGCTGCAAACGGGCGCATCTATGTGATTGGCGGGTTGATTGAGGGCAATGCAACGGCGCGGGTCGACATTTTCGAGCCGACGACCGGACGCTGGCAGAGCGGGCCGGCACTGCCTTCGCCGCGTGCAGGCCATGTGGCGGCGGAAATGAATGGCCGCATCCATGTGACGGGTGGCGAGCAGCGGCGGCCCCCGCGCACCTATGGCGATCATTTCGTACTCGACGCGGGCAGTAATTCCTGGCGTCGTGCGGCTTCCATGCCGTCACCGCGTCACGGCGCGGTTGCGGCAGTGGCTGATGGCAAGCTGGTCGTGGTGGGCGGCAGCCCGGGCGCCGGGGTCTATACGGTTTTTACGGAATCCGACGTGGTTGATATTTATTCGGAAGAGTAGTCTCCGTCCTATCCCGATCGGGATAAAGACGGAAAACGAAGGGCGCGGCAAAGTCGCCCGGCAAATAAAAGGAAACAGGCATGCGCGCGAACGACTATCCTTCTCTCGATTTCGATCTTGGCGAAACCGCCGACATGATCCGCGATACGGTGCGCGCTTTCACAGCAGACAAGATTGCGCCGCGCGCAGCCGAGATCGATCGTACGAACGAATTTCCGCGCGATCTCTGGCCGCAGCTTGGCGAACTTGGCCTGCTCGGCATTACTGTCGAGGAAGAATTCGGCGGCGCAGGGCTTGGCTATCTCGAACACGTCGTCGCGATGGAGGAGATCAGCCGCGGTTCGGCGAGCGTCGGACTTTCCTATGGTGCTCATTCCAATCTCTGCGTGAATCAGCTTCGCCGCTGGGGGACGGACGCACAGAAGCACAAATATCTGCCGAAACTCATCTCCGGCGAGCATGTCGGCGCGCTTGCCATGTCGGAACCGGGCGCAGGCTCGGACGTCGTTTCGATGCGGCTCAAGGCGGAGAAGAAGGGCGACCGCTATGTGCTCAACGGCAACAAGATGTGGATCACCAACGGGCCAGACGCCGAGACGCTGATCGTCTATGCCAAGACCGATCCCAATGCCGGTCCGAAGGGCATAACGCCGTTTCTGATCGAGAAGGGCATGAAGGGTTTTCGTCCGGCGCAGAAGCTCGACAAGCTCGGCATGCGCGGCTCGAACACGGCGGAACTTGTGTTTGAGGATTGCGAGGTGCCGGAGGAGAATATTCTCGGCAAGGTGAATGAGGGCGTGCGCGTTCTCATGTCGGGTCTCGACTATGAGCGCGCGGTACTTGCCGCAGGGCCACTCGGCATCATGCAAGCCTGCATGGACGCGGTGGTGCCCTATGTTCACGAGCGCAAGCAGTTCGGAGAGCCCATCGGCACGTTCCAGCTCATGCAGGGCAAGCTTGCCGACATGTACTCAACCATGAATGCCTGCCGCGCTTATGCGTATGCCGTGGCGAAAGCCTGCGACCGCGGGCAGACGACGCGCAAGGATGCAGCGGGCGCAATCCTCTATGCCGCCGAAAAGGCGACATGGATGGCGCTCGAGGCAATCCAGACGCTGGGCGGCAATGGCTATATCAACGATTACGCGACAGGTCGCCTGCTGCGCGATGCGAAGCTCTATGAGATCGGTGCAGGCACGAGCGAAATCCGCCGCATGCTGATTGGCCGCGAGCTTTTCAACGAGACGGCGTGATGACAGGCATATACCGGCTGCTCGGCGGACCCGGCTCTCCTTATTCGCACAAGCTGCGGGCCGTGCTGCGCTACCGGCATCTGCCGCATCGATGGATCGTGCCGCTTGGCGCCTTTCGCGGAAGCGGGGCGATGGGCGAGGGAACGGAGATCGCCGGTGCGGGCAAGCGGCAGGTGCCGGTGATCCAGTTTCCCGAAGGCAGCTATCATTCGGACTCGACGCCGATCATCGATGAATTGGAAAAGCGGCATCCGGATGTCCGCTCCGTCGTGCCTGAGGATGCGGGCATCGCTTTCCTTGCGCGCGTGATCGAGGAGGCATCCGACGAGTGGCTGCCGCTGCCGATGTTCGACTATCGCTGGAACGAAGAGGCGGATCGTATCTTCTGTCCGCGCAGGCAGATGGCAGGCTGGCTCGGTGCCGTGCCGGAAGCGGAGCTTGGCGATGCCGCCGCAGCCTTTCTTTCCCGCCAGGAGACGTTGCGCGAGTTTCTGGGTGGTACGGCTGAGAACAGACCGCTGCTGCAATCGACCTATGACGAGTTGCTTGGCTTCATGGAGGCGCAGATGGCGGAGGGACTTTTCCTCTTCGGCTCGCGGCCTTCCATTGCCGATTTTGGCCTCTACGGGCAGTTGAGCCAATATGCCGTCGATCCGACGACGTCGAACCTGATGAAGCGGAAAGCCGTGCGCCTGTTTCAGTGGGTGCAGCTCATGGATGACGCATCCGGTGTCGATGGTGAGTGGAACGCTCCCGATGCGCCGCTCTCCACCGGCGCGAAGGGCATGCTGAAACTTGCGGGCGAGGTGGCGTTGCCGATGCTGCAGGCGGCGGTGGATGCTCACCTTGCAGGCAAGGATTTCAAGCCGATGGTGGCCGATATCCGCGGTCATGGCTTCAAGACGCTGGCGCGGCCCTATCAGGCGCACACATTGCTCTGGCTGAAACAAGCCTATGTCTCACTCGACGCTACCACGCGGACCCGGATCGATCCGGCACTCGCGGAGAGCGGCTGCCTTCGCTGGCTCTCCTTCAATGAAGGTGAGCGCGAGAAGACACCGCCCTACGCGATGGCATGAGGCACTACTTCATCAGCTTCAATGCGCGGAAGCTCATCGGGGCAAGCCCCGTCATGTAGAAGCCGAGGATCGCCGCACCGCCATAGGCAACGGTCGCGCGGTCGAGGCCGATGGCCGGGCCGCCCGTCTCGATGACCCAGCGGATGCCGAGCAGCACGGCGATGCCGCCGACTGCCATCACAATCTGCCTCCAGGCTTCGGCGCGCGGGCCGCGTTCGGGCGCGAGGCGATAGTCGAGCGTCTGCCCTGCGACCCAGCCGAAGAGCAGAAACAGTACGGCGACATGACCGAAAAAGCTCGATCCGGCAGCGCCTTCCGGCGGCCAGATGACCCAGAGTGCAGGTACGAGGGCGAGGATCACTGCGAGGTGGACCCAGACCGGCAGGCGGCGCCACCAATCGAAGCCCGGACCGAGCAGCAGCATGAAGAGGCCGATGCTTGCGAGGCCAAAGGCGATACCGGTGAGAATATCGTCGACATCATGGACACCCAGATAGAGGCGGCTGAAGCAGATGCCTGCGGCAATGAAAATGGCGGCGGCCCAAGCCCAGTTCTTTCTGATTTCATAGGCGAGCCAAAGCCACATGGCGACGGCGATCTGGGCGTGGCCGGAGGGGCGGCCGGGCGAACCGTCGATGCGGCCATCGAGCCAATATTTCGGGTCGGGCCGGGCGTCCTGCCAGAAATCCTTGAACCAGCCATTCACAACCGCCGAGATGGCGATGAGGACCGCAAGGCGCGTGAAGACGGCCCTGTCCCAGAGCCAGTAGCCGATGGGCAGGAAAATCAGAAAAAACGTGGTGTAGCCAAGGGCCGTAAAGCCATCGGCGATGGGTGTTGCCCAATCGCTGCGGAGCGGCAAAACCCAATCCATGCTGTGCAGGAAATCTTCCAAGGCAATACTCCCCCAAGTGGCTTTGGCAGCCTGTTTTTCTGGGATAGGGTTTGCCCCGAATCCCGGCCCTTGCGGCCAAGTCTAACCGCGGAATCCGTCTCATGTCACAAGACCGTCACGAAACTGTCGTCATTGTCAGCGCCGCGCGTACGCCGATGGGCGGCTTTCAGGGCTCGCTTGCGGTCAAGACGGCGCCCGAGCTTGGCGCCATCGCGGTAAAGGGAGCGGTGGAGCGGGCAGGGCTCACGCCGACGGCTGTGGATGAGGTCTTGATGGGCTGTGTGCTCTCGGCCGGGCTTGGCCAGGCGGCGGCACGGCAGGCAGCGCGCGGCGCAGGCCTCGACGATGGCACGACTGCGACGACGATCAACAAGATGTGCGGCTCGGGCATGAAGGCCGTGATGATGGCGCATGACGCGATCGTGGCGGGCAATGCGGAAGTCGTTGTTGCGGGCGGGCTCGAGAGCATGACCAACGCGCCCTATCTGCTGCCGAAGGCGCGGGGCGGGATGCGGCTCGGCCATGGCGAGGTCAAGGACCACATGTTCCTCGACGGGCTCGAGGATGCCTATGAGGGCCGCCTGATGGGCAGCTATGCCGAGGAGACGGCGAAGCATTATCAGTTCACGCGAGAGCAGCAGGACGCCTATGCAGTAGAGTCGCTGGCACGTGCAAAACGCGCCGTCGAGAGCGGCACCTTTTCACATGAGATCATTCCGGTGGAGGTCGCCGGACGGAAGGGGATTGCCGAAGTCGTCAATGACGAGCAACCGCTGACGGCGGACCCCGCGAAGATCCCCACGCTGAAACCCGCCTTCGCGCGCGACGGCTCTGTGACGGCAGCTAACTCAAGCTCGATTTCGGATGGCGCGGCGGCGCTGGTGCTGATGCGGCTTTCGGAAGCGGAGCGCCGCAGGCTCACGCCGCTTGCCGCCATTCGCGGCCACACGATGCATGCGCAGGAACCGGCGTGGTTTTCCACCGCACCCATCGGCGCGATAAACAAGCTGATGGAAAAGACCGGTTGGTCGAAGGGGGATGTCGACCTATGGGAAGTGAACGAGGCCTTTGCCGTGGTCGCGATGGCGGCGATCCGCGATCTGGGGCTCTCACACGACAACATGAACATCTATGGCGGGGCCTGCGCGCTTGGCCATCCGATCGGCGCGTCGGGCGCACGGATCATGGTGACGCTGCTCAATGCGCTGAAGCAGACCGGCGGCAAGCGCGGCGTTGCCTCGCTCTGCATCGGTGGCGGCGAGGCGACGGCGATTGCGATAGAGACGCTGAATTAAGCGGCGGCGTCTTTCGTCAGTGCGTTCTTCACATGCTCGGCAAGGGCGATGAGACCATTCAGAGGGCGGATCAGCACTTCGATATGTGCGATCTGACCTGCCTCGTTCACCGTGATGCGGTCGATGCCTTTCAGCTTCGTGTCGCCGATGCGCGAATTGAATTCGAGGATGATCTCATTCCCATCCACCCATTCCTTTGTGTAGGTGAAATCCTCGAAGCCGGCGATGACGGCATTGAGGATCGCCAGCACATAGGGCTTCGATGCCTTGGGCTTGTAGAAGGCGGGGGATGAGATCATCGCATCTTCGGCGACCAGCGCATCGAGCAGCGCGGGATCGTGGTTCTCGACATAGGCATACCAGCGGTCGAGAAATTTGCGTGCGGCATCAGCCATTCCGTCCTCCAGGTGTCATTTCATCACGCCCTGCAGCACAAGGCGGGTGTGAATGCCGATGAGCTTCTTCCGCCCGATGCGGCCTTTCGTATCGTACCATGTGCAAATGCCGGTCAGCATGGCGAGGATTGCATAGGCGCTGACACGCACATCCTCAATTTTGAACAGGCCGCGGTCCGCCCCTTGCTTGAGAATGGCGCAGAGCCTGTCTTCATAGGTGCGGCGCAGCGCAACGATCTTCCGCCGGCTTTTCGATTCAAGGCTTCGAAGCTCCGATGAGCCGATGAAAACCTCGCGCTTTCGTTCGACATGATAGGTGAGGTGGAAGGCGATGAAGGCTTCGAGCGCTTCCAGCGGATCGTCAATGCCGGCAAGCGCCTCTTCGAGGCTGGCCAGCAGTGTCACCATGTGGTTGTGGATGAGATCGAACAGCAGATCCTGCTTCGTCTCGATATGGTTGTAGAGGGAGCCGGGCTGGAGGCCGATGCGGGCGGCAAGCTGGCGGAGGCTCATCGCCTCATAGCCATGCGCATGAATGAGGTCGAGCCCCGCCTCGCGGATTGCGGCAAGGGTCTTTTCGCCGGATGAACCTGCCGTTCGCGCCAAGGCCGATCTCCCGATAGAGCTATTGCTCATGTCTGGATACGAACGTATGATCGTTTTTATAAATAGTCCAGTCCGGGGTTAAGGCCGTGGCCATTCTCAAGACGAATATCAATACGCGCGATGCCCGATATAAAGAGAATGTGGAGGCGATGGCGCAGCTCACTGCCCGGCTCAACGAGCAGAGGGCAAAGGCCGCGCTTGGCGGCGACGAACGCTCGCGCGAGCGTCATGTGTCGCGCGGAAAGCTCCTGCCGAGAGACCGCGTCTATGGGCTGATTGACCCCGGAACGCCCTTCCTCGAACTTTCGCCCATGGCCGCGCATGGCATGTATGGCGAGGCGATCAACGGGGCGGGGATCATCACCGGCATCGGCCGCATTGCAGGTCAGGAATGTGTGATCGTCTGCAATGACGCGACGATCAAGGGCGGCACCTATTATCCCGTCACGGTGAAGAAGCATCTGCGGGCGCAGGAAATTGCGCTCGAAAACAATCTCCCCTGTTTCTATCTGGTGGACTCTGGCGGTGCGAACCTGCCGAACCAGGCTGAGATTTTCCCGGACCGGGAGCATTTCGGCCGCATCTTCTACAATCAGGCGCGGATGTCGGCGAGGGGCATTCCGCAGATCGCGATCGTCATGGGCTCCTGCACAGCGGGCGGGGCCTATGTGCCTGCCATGTCGGACGAGACGGTGATCGTGCGCAAGCAGGGAACGATCTTTCTCGGCGGGCCGCCGCTCGTGAAGGCGGCGACGGGTGAAATCGTCTCGGCGGAGGATTTGGGCGGCGCCGATGTCCATTCGCGGAAGTCGGGCGTTACCGACCATTATGCAATGGACGATCATCATGCGCTCGCCATCGCGCGGCAGATTGCGGGCACGCTCAACCGCAAGAAGAAGATTTCCATTCCGCTCGCAGAGCCGCGCGCGCCGCTTTACGACATGGCGGAGCTTGACGGTGTAGTGCCGCATGCGCTGTCGATCCAGTACGATGTGCGCGAGGTGATTGCGCGGCTGGTAGATGGTTCCGATTTCGATGAGTTCAAGAAGCTTTATGGCACGACGCTTGTCTGCGGCTTCGCGCATATTCACGGGCTGCCCGTCGGCATCATCGCGAATAACGGCATCCTGTTTTCTGAGTCCGCGCTCAAGGGCGCGCATTTCATCGAGCTTTGCTGCCAGCGCAAAGTGCCGCTCCTTTTCCTGCAGAATATCGCAGGCTTCATGGTGGGCCGCGAATATGAGACAGGCGGCATCGCCAAGGACGGCGCGAAGCTCGTGACGGCGGTGGCATCCGCCAATGTGCCGAAGGTGACGCTCATTGTCGGCGGTTCCTATGGCGCGGGGAATTATGGCATGTGCGGGCGGGCCTATAGCCCCCGCTTCCTTTTTACCTGGCCCAATGCGCGCATTTCGGTGATGGGCGGCGAGCAGGCGGCAAGCGTGCTTGCAACCGTGCATCGCGATGCCGAGAAATGGACGCCGGAGGAAGCCGGCGCCTTCAAGGCGCCGATCCGCGCGCAGTATGAGGAAGAGGGCCATCCCTATTTTGCGACCGCGCGGCTTTGGGATGACGGCATCATCGCTCCTTCCGAAACCCGCCGCGTCCTCGCACTCGCCTTTTCCGCAACGCTCAACGCCGAGATCCCGGAGACGCAGTTCGGCGTCTTCCGGATGTGAGGGGAAGCCAGATGTTCAAATCCCTTCTCATTGCCAATCGCGGCGAGATTGCCGTTCGCGTCATCCGCACGGCGCGGCGTATTGGGCTTCGCACCATCGCGGTCTATTCCGAAGCGGACGCCAATGCCTATCACGTTGCGGAAGCAGACGAGGCATATTGCATCGGCGGGGCGGCGGCGGCGGAGAGCTATCTGCGCGCGGATGCCATTCTCGACGCCTGCAAGCGTTCGGGCGCGGACGCCGTACATCCGGGTTATGGCTTTCTCTCCGAGAATGCGGGCTTCGCGGAAGCCTGCGAGAAAGCGGGGCTCATCTTCGTCGGCCCGCCTGCCAGCGCCATTCGCGCGATGGGGCTTAAAGATGCCGCCAAGGCACTGATGGAGAAGGCGGGTGTGCCTGTCGTGCCGGGCTACCATGGCGACAATCAGGATGCGGGTTTCCTCGCCGAGCAGGCGAAGGAGATCTGCTATCCCGTGCTCATCAAGGCGGTAGCGGGCGGCGGCGGCAAGGGCATGCGCCGTGTGAATGCGCCTGACGATTTCGAGAAGGAATTGAAGAGTGCGCAGCGCGAGGCCGGTGCTGCCTTCGGCGATGAGCGTGTGCTGGTCGAGAAATATGTCGCGCGGCCGCGCCATATCGAAATACAGGTCTTTGCCGACAGTCATGGACAGGCGGTCTCGCTCTACGAGCGCGACTGCTCGCTGCAGCGCCGCCACCAGAAAGTGGTGGAGGAAGCGCCAGCGCCCGGCATGCCGCCTGAAATGCGCAAGGCGATGGGTGAGGCGGCGGTGGCCGCCGCCAAGGCCATCGGCTATCGCGGTGCGGGCACGGTCGAGTTCATCGCCGATGCGTCGGAGGGACTTAAGCCGAACGGCTTCTGGTTCATGGAAATGAATACGCGCCTTCAGGTCGAGCATCCGGTGACGGAGGCGATCACGGGCCAAGATCTCGTGGAGTGGCAGCTTCGTGTGGCGGCGGGCGAGCATCTGCCTCTCGCGCAGGACAAGGTGCCGCTGAAGGGGCATGCGGTCGAGGTTCGGCTATATGCCGAAGACCCGGCGAAGAACTTCTTCCCCTCGACGGGCAGGCTTGCGCGACTGCGCGTGCCCGCGAACATGCCGCATGTCCGCACGGATATGGGCGTGCGCGAGGGCGATGAAGTCACGATGTTCTATGACCCGATGATCGGCAAGATCATCGCGCATGGCGAGACGCGGCTTCTGGCGCTGAGAACGCTCAAGCGTTTCCTGACGGCCATGGAGGTCGCGGGGCCAAAGACCAATCTCGGTTTCCTCATCAATGCGGTGGGCCATGACGCATTCCTGAAAGGCGATATCGACACGGGCTTCATCGACCGGCATATCGCAGAGCTGGTCCCTGCGGGCGGTGCCTCGCCGCGCGTGCTGGCGCTGGGCGTGGCCGCGCATCTGCTGATGCGCGGCGTGGAGCGGCAGAGAGCGCAGGCGGCAAGTGCGGAGCCCCATTCGCCCTGGGCGGCGAATGATGGCTGGGTGCCGGGCGGACAGCGCAGCGAGATATTGAAGTTTAATGTATCCGGCGAGGATGTTGCGCTGACCGTGACGCCGGACGGAAATGGCTGGTGCATCGCCGGGGCGGGTGAGCGAGACATCGGGATTTCCGCCTCTCTCAACGGTGAAGGTGCGCTTGCGGCAACGGTGGACGGCGTACGCGTCACCGCGTCCTGCGTGGCGAAAGGGGCGGGCTTCGTCCTGATCCATGAGGGCATCGCCACGGAATTTGCGATCGCCGATCCGCTCGATGTCGATGTGGCATCGGACGCCGATGCAGGGGCGCTGAAATCACCCATGCCGGGTAAGATCGTGCAGGTGCTGGCTGAGGCGGGTGCGAAAGTGCGCAAGGGCGCGCCGCTCGTCGTCATGGAAGCCATGAAGATGGAGCAGACGCTTGCCGCCGGCATGGACACGGTCATCGCCTCGGTCCATGTTGGCGTTGGCGACCAGGTGGAAGCGGGCGCCGTGCTTGTTTCCTTCGAAGAGGCCAGGGATTGACGGTCCATCTCGTAAAGCTTTGCGTCGGTGCGGACGATATTGCCGATCTGGCGAACTGGCAGGCCGAGCGTCTTGCCGAGAAGAAGCAGCTGAAGCAGCCCCAGGTGCTTGCGCATGTGACACGCATGACGCCAAAGCGTATGGATGAATTGCTCGCAGGCGGATCGCTATACTGGGTAATGAAGGGCGCCATCCGCTGCCGCCAGAAGTTCATCGGCATAGAGCCATTTACGGATGGCGAAGGGACCGGCCGCTGCCGTCTTGTGCTCGACAATGAGATCGTGCCGACGCGGCGGCAGGAGCGCAGGCCCTTTCAGGGCTGGCGCTATCTCGACCCGAAGGATGCGCCTGCCGATGTGAGGAAGGGCGAGGCGGAAGACGACATGCCCGAAGAGATGCGCCGCGCGCTTGAAGAACTCGGCTTGCTTTAAACTGGCATATTGTCGATGAGGCGGGTCTTGCCGATCTTTGCCGCGACGAGGATGCGGGCGGAGCTTGTGGGCCTGTCGTCCGGGTAGGCGACGAGAGAGCCAGAATCGCGGATTTCCAGATAGTCGATCTTGTCGAAGCCGAGTGCGAGGACGCGCCTGGCGCCTTCCGCCGTTGCGTCCGAAATCCTTGCACCCTTCGCTACATGTGCCGCCGTCTCGCGCAGGATGACGTTTAGCTGGCCCGCGGCCTTCCGCTCGTCCGGCGAAAGATAGACATTGCGCGACGACATGGCGAGGCCGTCGGCTTCCCGCATGATTGCACCGCCGAGGATCTCCACAGGAATGTCGAGATCGGCAACCATGCGGCGGATCACCATGAGCTGCTGCCAGTCCTTTTCGCCAAAGATCGCAACATCGGGCATGGCGCGCAGGATGAGCTTCGCGACGACGGTGGCGACGCCCGCGAAATGCGTGGGGCGGAATGTGCCTTCAAGTGGCTCGGTGACGCCGGTGAGCGAAATGGTGGTGGAGAAGCCTTGCGGATACATATCTGCCGCGTCGGGCGCGAAGATCAGATGCGCCTTGCCTTCAAGGCGTGCGGCATCCGCCGCTTCGGTGCGGGGATAGGCAGAAAAATCCTCATGCGGGGCGAATTGCGTCGGGTTCACAAAGATCGAGACAATGACGCGGTCCGCCTTCTCGCGGCCGAGATCGACAAGGGAGAGGTGGCCGTCATGGAGCGCCCCCATGGTGGGCACGAGCGCGACGGTGCGGCCCTCGCGGCGCCATTCGGCAACGGCATCGCGCAGTGCAGCGGCGCTGCGGGCGACGGGAACGGCATAGCTTTTGGTGTCGAGCGGCATGGGCGAACTCTCGTGGAAATCCGCGCGGAAGATAGCGGCAGGGGGCAGTGAACTCAATCGGCCTCGAAAAAGGGCGGGCGACCGCCTATATCCATTTCATGAACATGATGCCCACCCTGATAGCGATTGCGCTGCTTTTGCCCGCCGCCGCTGCGGCACAAGAAGAGCGCCCGACCTCACTGGATGTGCCTGAATTGCACGGGCAGGAAAATCCGGCGCCTGCGCCGGAACAGCGCCGCAGCTTCGTGCCGGGCCATACTGGTGAAACCGGCACCTGGGTCCGTCCGCAATACAGGGATGGCGGGCCGCCGCCGCTCGGACCCGATGGACGGCCGCGCGGCTACCGGCCCGGCGGCTATGACTCCGACGGGCGCTGGCAGCCGGGCGGGCCGAACTAGGCGAGCTTGCCTTCGATTGCCTTGGCGTAAAGCGTTTCGTACTCCCCGCGCGTCATGGGCAGCGGGTTGCCGCCGGAGCAGGGATCTTCGAGCGCCATGGGCGCCGCTTCCGGAATGACGTCGGTATCGACGCCGATTTCCTTCAGCGTGTGCGGAATGCCCACTTCCTCGCGAAGCGCGAGAACCCAATCGACAAAGCCATTGAAGC
This sequence comes from Parvibaculum sp., assembly GCF_046297875.1. Taxonomy (GTDB): domain Bacteria; phylum Pseudomonadota; class Alphaproteobacteria; order Parvibaculales; family Parvibaculaceae; genus Parvibaculum. The sequence continues at coordinate 2,256,899 of NZ_JBKBHD010000001.1, forward strand.
TCTGGTTCTTGAGGCCGAGATAGCGCGCGGCGGCGGTGAGCTTTTCCTCCACCGCCTTCTGGTTGTGGACGAGCACATAGGGCATCACCACGGCATTGGTGAGGCCGTGATGCGTGCCGCGCAGCGACGAGCAGGGATGGCTCATGGCATGCATGGCGCCGAGGCCCTTCTGGAAGGCGGTCGCGCCCATCGAGGAGGCCGCCATCATGAAGGCGCGGGCATCCACATTGCTGCCGCGCTTCGTCGCTTCCGGCAGCCATTCCTTGCAGAGCCGCATGCCTTCAAGCGCCACGCCCTGGGCAAGCGGGTGCCAGAAGGGCGAGCAGAAGGCTTCGAGGCTGTGCGACAGCGCGTCCATGCCCGTCGCCGCCGTGATATGCGGCGGCAGGCCGATGGTGAGCTCGGGGTCGGCGATGACATCGACCGGCATCATCTTCGGATGGAAGATGATCTTCTTCGTGTGGTCGCTCTCATCGGTGATGACGGCGGCGCGGCCGACTTCCGAGCCCGTGCCCGCCGTGGTCGGCACAGCGATGACGGGAGCGATGCCTTTCGGGTCGGCGCGCGTCCACCAGTCCTCGCGATCTTCATAGTCCCACATGGGGCGCGTCTGGCCGGACATGAAGGCGATGGCCTTGCCCGCATCCATGGCGCTGCCGCCGCCGAAGACGATGACGCCGTCATGCTTGCCGCGCGCAAAGGCCTTGAGGCCCAGTTCCACATCGGCGCCGACGGGGTTCGGGTGGACATCCGCGAAGATCGCGGCGGCGAGGCCGTTCTTCTCGAGGAGGGCCAGCGCCTCGGCGATCATCGGCAGCGGCTTCAGGCCGGGATCGGTGACGAGAAGCGGGCGCTCGATGCCAGCCGCGCCGCAGGCCTCGGCGAGTTCCTTGATGCGGCCCGCGCCGAAGCGGATCTTGGTCGGGAAGTTCCAGTTGCCGGTGACGCTCGGATAGGTGTCGATCATTTTGTCTTTGTTCTCAGGTGATAGCTCTTCGGGCGGGTGAGGTGTTCATAGCCGACGCGGGAGAGCGTTGCGCCACGACCGGTATCCTTGACACCGGTCCAGGCAAGGGCAGGGTCGAGATAGTCGCAGCGGTTGAGGAAGAAGGTGCCGGTGTCGATCCGTTCGCCGATCTTCTCGCCAGCCTCTTCGTCTTCCGTCCAGACGGAAGCGGTGAGACCGAGCGTGCTGTCGTTCATCAGGCCGATGGCTTCCTCGTCCGACGTAACCTTCATGATGCCGATGACGGGGCCGAAGGTTTCCTCCCGCATCACGTCCATCTGGTGGTTCACATCGACCAGCACCTCGGGTCCGAGATAGGGCGTACCGGCCTTCGAGGCGGGGAAATGCGCCTCGCCGATCAGGGCCTTCGCGCCAGCGCGTTTTGCCTGCTCGATCTGGCCGCGCACGAAAGTGGCTGCGGAAGCGCGCACCATCGGGCCGATGGTCGTGTCCGGATCGAGGGGGCTGCCGAGCTTGTATTTCTTCGCGAGGTCCGCGAAGCCTTCTACGAATTCGTCATAGACATCGGCATGGACATAGAGCCGTTCCTTGCCGCAGCAGGACTGGCCGGAATTGAAATAGGCGCCGTCCACCAGGTTCTCGATGGCGAAGGGCAGGTTGGCATCCGCGCGGACATAGGCCGGGTCCTTGCCGCCAAGTTCGAGGCCGATATCGATGAAGCGGTCGACGGCGGCGCGGACCACCGCATGGCCGCCCGCAACCGAGCCCGTGAAGACCACATGATCGACGCGCTTGTCGCCGATGGTGCGCTCGGTCATGTCGTGGCTCATATGGATGGCCTGGAAGAGACCATCCGGCGCGCCTGCTTTTTCAAAAGCGGTGGCGAAGCGTTCGGCGCAGAGTGGCGTCTGGCCGGAATGTTTCAGGATCACGGCATTGCCCGCCATGATGGCCGGGACGACCGAGTTCACGGCGATCAGATAGGGATAGTTCCAGGCGGCGACGGCGAGGACGACGCCCAGCGGTTCGCGGCGCACCCAGCGGCGGAAGCCTTCCTTCGGTCCCGCATCGATATCGGCCAGCGCCTCTTCGGCGATCGAGACCATGTAGCGGGCACGCTCCTCGAAGCCGCGCAGTTCGCCTGCGCCATAGGCGATGGGCCGGCCCATCTGCCAGGCGAGTTCCGGCACGATCTCGTCCTTCATGCCAAGGAACGCCTCGACGAAACGAAGGCAGAGCGAGGCGCGTTCGGCCAGTGGCACGAATTTCCATGCCGCCTGGGCTGCGTGGGCTGCGCCAAGCGCGCCGTCCACCTCGGCCCAGGTCGCCAGCGGGCGCTCGGCGTAGACGCTCCCGTCAACCGGAGAAATGACCTTCAATACGTCGCTCATCCTCGCTCAAATCCTCTCATCAGTTCCCAGTCGGTCACGCGGCGCTCATATTCGTGCTGCTCCCAGCGGCCGGTATGCAGATAGTGTTCGACGACATCCTCGCCGAGTGCGGCGCGCAACGTATCCGATTTTTCAAGTTCCGTAAGTGCGGCATGAAGGCTCTTCGGCAGCGAGGGAATGCCGGCCGTGCCATAGGCATCGCCGGTGAATTCCGGTTCGAGCTTGAGCTTGTTTTCCACACCTTCGAGACCTGCCGCGAGCAGGGCCGCATAGGCGAGGTAGGGGTTCAGGTCGGCGCCGCCAACGCGGCATTCGATGCGCAGGCTCTTGCCCGTGCCGCACATGCGGAAGCCTGCCGTGCGGTTGTCGTTCGACCAGACGATGTTCGTTGGCGCGAATGAGCCATTCACGAAACGCTTGTAGGAGTTCACCTGCGGCGCGAGGAAATAGGTCATTTCGCGCGCATGGCGGAGCTGGCCCGCAAGAAACTGCTGGCAGAGTTCCGACATGCCATGGGGCTGTGCCTTGTCATCGAAGAAGAGAGCGGATTTTGCCTTCTCGTCCCAGAGCGACATGTGGATGTGGCAGGAGGAGCCGGCAAGCTCGTAATTCCACTTCGCCATGAAGGTGATGGCCTTGCCATGCAGCCAGGCTATTTCCTTGATGCCATTCTTCAGGATCGTGTGGCGGTCGGCCATTTCGAGGGCTTCGGCGTAGCGGATATTGATTTCTTCCTGTCCGGGGCCCCATTCGCCCTTTGAGTTTTCGACCGGGATGCCCGCGCCCTCAAGCCCGTTGCGGATTGCCCTCATGATCCCTTCTTCCTTGCTGGTCGCAAAGACATGGTAGTCCTCGATGTACCAGTTCGGGGTCTTTAACCCGCGATAGTACTTCTCGTGGGCGCTCTCATAGGTTTCGTCGAAGAGATAGAATTCGAGCTCGGATGCCGTGAACGCCTTCATCTTCATGGCGGCGACGCGCTTCAGCTGCTTCTTCAGGATGGAGCGCGGCGCATGAGGCACATCCTCGCCGTGGTGGTCCACCGTATCGCAGATCACCAGCGCCGTGCCGGGCAGCCAGGGGATGCGGCGCAGCGTTGCGAGATCGGGCTTCAGCGCGAAGTCGCCATAACCCTGCGCCCAGCTTGCCGCCTTGTAACCCGGCACGGGCTCCATATCGGTATCGACGGTCAGCAGGTAGTTGCAGGCATGGGTCTCGTGGACGGCGGTATCGAGGAAATAGGGGGCTGCCATGCGCTTGCCGACCAGCCGGCCCTGCATGTCGGGCATGGCCATGACCACGGTGTCGATCTCGCCGCTTGTCACGAGATCGGATAGCTGGTCGAGCGTGAGCAGTCCCTTCATTCTCAATATTCCCCGGATGTTGTCGCCAAGAGGTGAGGCGGCAACGAAAGGGCGCCCCGCCAGAAGTTCCCCCGGAGTGTAGCCGGAGGGACGGGGGAGGCCGCAAGGGGCTTACGTTGCGTCCATCGTGGCCTTTGGTTGACGCCCAAGGCGCCAGATCCCAGACTCCACGCGATTCGACCGGGGGCGTTACCGGCGGGAATGGCGGGGCTACATGACTGAGGGACAGCAGGCGCGATTGTCTGCTCATGTGATCGTTCTTGGCAATGAGAAGGGCGGGTCGGGCAAGACGACCACCGCCATGCATGTCATTGCCTATCTGCTTCGCGAAGGGTTCCGCGTCGGGTCCATCGACCTTGACGGGCGGCAGCGGTCGTTGACCCGCTATGTCGAGAACCGCAAGGCATGGGCCGAGGCGGCAAATGTGAACCTGGTGATGCCGGAACATGCGGTCATCATGAAATCGGCGGCCGCGACGGTAGCCGAAGCAAATGCGGCCGAAGAGGCGGAACTCGAGGCTACAATGGCGCGGCTTGCGGCAGCCAACGATTTTCTGGTGATCGACTGCCCCGGCAGCGACAGCAATCTTTCGCGGCTTGGCCATGCCCGGGCCGATACGCTGATCACGCCGATGAATGACAGTTTCGTCGATTTTGACCTGCTGGGCCGGGTCGATCCGCAGACCTACCGGATCAAGGGGCCAAGCGTTTACAGCGAAATGGTATGGGAAAGCCGCAAGTGTCGCGCCGTGCGCGACGGCGGCGAAATTGACTGGGTGGTGGTGCGCAACCGGCTCTCGCATCTCGATGCGAAAAACAAGCGCCGCGTGGAAGCGGTGCTGGAGGCGCTGGCCTCACGCATCGGCTTTCGGATCGGGCCGGGCTTCGGCGAGCGCGTCATTTTCCGCGAGATGTTTCCATCAGGTCTGACCTTGCTTGATCTGAGGGAAGAGGGGGTCGATACCCAGATGTCCATGTCGCATGTCGCGGCGCGCGCAGAGGTGCGGGCGCTGGTCGAAGCACTCGAACTTCCTCTGGAGAAGATCAGGTCGGAAGCTGCGGAGGCGGCGCGCGCCTAGCCGCGGCGGTTATCCCTGCTATCCGGGGTCACGGGCAGCGCCCAGTTGGCCGGGGGTATGGGGATGCACTGGATCGCCTGACGGGCGAGGCGGCCACAGGCGTTGCGCGCCTGCTGCTCGCCCTCGAAACCGCCAAAACGGGAACGGTAGAGCGTGCGGTTGTCGGCGGTATTGACCGGGATCGTGACGGGCACGGCCTTGCCGAGTTCTTCAGGCGCCGCGCGCACGGCTTTGCGGATGCTCTCCACCGCATCGGCTTCGCTCGCATAGGCGCCGATCTGGATAACCCAGGAGCCATCGGGGATGAGCGGATCGCCGTCGCGCCAGTCGCGGGCGAGTTCAGGCTCGGTGCGCGCCGGGTCGTTCATGGCGGAGCGAAGCTGCGCGTCCAGCGTGTTGGCGGGCGGGGTCGAGGCATTGGCCGGCGTGACCAGGAAGTTGCCGATCTCGCGGCCAGCCTGACGGACAGGGCCTTCGGCGGAGCGGATGGCGGCAACGGCATAGGCGGTCACGCTGTCCACTGGTGCCGCAGGCGCCGATTTAGTGACAACCGGCGCTTCGATGGGGCTGGGGGCTGCTGCGACCTCAATCGCCGGAGCGGCGACAGGAGCGGGGGCGACAGGAGCGGGCACTTCCTGCACTTCAATCGACGAAGCAAGCTGCATAAGCGCGGCGCGATCTTCGGCCGGGACGATGCCGGCAGGGCGGTCAATCGGCGCCGGTGGGAGAACGGCCGGTGCCGCAGGGCGCTGCGCCGAGGCGACCTGCGTGTTGCCGCGCTTCATGGCGACGGCGCGCGGATAGGCGCGGTCCAGAATTTCGATCATGTGATCGTCGCGGCTCTTCGCCTTCTCCCCGCCCATGACGACGCCAACGAGATACTTGTCGTCGCGCTCGACCGTGGTGGTGAGGTTGAAGCCCGAGGCGTTGGTGTAGCCCGTCTTGAGGCCCGTGGCACCCTGATAGCGGCTGAGCAACCTGTTGTGGTTCTGGATGCGGGCCTTGCCCCAGGTGAAGTTTTCCGTGCTGAAATAGTGGTAATATTGCGGGAAATCTTCACGCATGCGCATCGCGAGTGTCGCCTGGTCGCGGGCGGTGGTGATCTGCTGCTTGTTTGGAAGGCCCGAAGCATTCTTGTAGGTCGTTTTCGACATGCCGAGCGCGCGGGCCTTTTTCGTCATCATCACGGCAAAATTGTCTTCCGAGCCAGCGATGAAAGCGCCGGTTGCGGAGGCGACGTCGTTGGCGGAGCGGGTGACGAGAGCAAGGATCGCATCTTCGACGCTGATCGTCTGGCCGACGCCAAGGCCGAGCTTGGATGGCGGCTGGTTCGCGCCGCGCTGGGTCATTGTGATCCGCGATTTCAGCGTTGCTTCGCCCTTTTCGAGCTTCTCGAAAAGCAGGTAGAGCGTCATGACCTTGGTGAGCGAGGCTGGATAGCGCGGCTCGTCGGCATTTCGGGAATAGAGGACCTGGCCGGTATGCGCATCGATGACGAGCGCGGCATATTTCGGGTTGGCATGAGCCGGAAGGGCGAGCATGCAGGCCATGAGGGTCAGGCAAAGCGATGCCGCAATGCTGCCAACCCTGCCTTTAAGGTCGAAGGAAGTGCGCCCAATACTCGCGTGCGCAGGCCCCTGCATATACCCTAACCCCTCTTGCGGGCACGCTTTTCGCCAGCGCACCACCCCGAACGATATTCCCCGAGAAAACTTTAGCGTCAGAACCTCATTTTGCGAAGACCTTTAGGTGGCAAAATGATGAAATTCCTCTGATTTTCCAAGCATCTCGGTATCACACGACGATATATCGAGTGTGTTACCAAAGTATTAACATAGTTAACGAGTGTTAATTTCGTGGTACCCGGCATGGGCGGTGTCCCGGACGGCGCCATGATGGCGCCGGGCCCTTTCGAGGGCGTCGCCGGCCAGGAAAGAACCGCCGCCGCCGCTCAAGCATTGGCGAATCCAGCTAGGATTGGGCTGGTCTTTGAATTTCGATATGGTCGACTATCTAATGGTGGTGCGGCGCGCCGGATCGGACTGGCGGTACGCAAAGGATTGCAGGAACGGAATGTCGGACGACAGGCGGCGCGGTGATGAGGACGGGGGCGTTGGTACCGGCGTCATCACGAAGACGAAGCCCAAAACGAAGAAGCCCTCGCTCTACAAGGTTCTGCTCCTCAACGACGACTACACTCCGATGGAGTTTGTCGTCCATGTGCTGGAGCGGTTCTTCAACAAGGGGCGCGAGGAGGCGACTGTCATCATGCTCCATGTGCATCAGCATGGGGTGGGCATTTGCGGCCTCTATACCTATGAGGTCGCGGAGACGAAAGTGACGCAGGTGATGGATTTCGCGAGGCAGCACCAGCATCCGCTGCAATGCACGATGGAAAGAGAATAGTTGCGCGTAGAAGCTGTATAGTGGTTCAGCAGAAGAAGGGAAGGTTCGCACGTGCCGACGTTTTCACGCAGTCTGGAAGAGGGCCTTCACCGCGCACTGGCGCTCGCCAATGAGCGCCATCACGAATATGCGACGCTGGAGCACCTGCTTCTTTCCCTGATGGACGACCAGGACGCCGCCGCGGTAATGCGGGCCTGCAATGTCGATATGGACCTGCTGCGCCAGCAGCTCACCAATTATGTAGACAATGAACTGTCGAGCCTCGTGGTCGACAATGGCGAGGACTCGAAGCCGACGGCCGGTTTCCAGCGCGTCATCCAGCGTGCGGTGATCCATGTCCAGTCGTCGGGCCGCGAGGAAGTGACGGGCGCCAACGTGCTTGTCGCGATGTTCGCCGAGCGCGAGAGCCATGCCGCCTATTTCCTGCAGGAGCAGGACATGACGCGCTATGACGCCGTGAACTATATCAGCCACGGCATCGCCAAGCGCGGCGACATGAGCGAGACGCGGCCGGTGCGCGGCGCGCAGGAAGAAGTGGAAGGCGGCGGCGAGCGCGGCCGCAAGGAGCGCACGACCGAGGCGCTCGACAACTACTGCGTGAATCTCAACGAGAAGGCGAAGCAGGGCAAGATCGATCCGCTGATCGGGCGCGAGCGCGAGGTTGAGCGGACGATCCAGATTCTCTGCCGCCGTTCGAAAAACAATCCGCTTTTCGTGGGTGATCCCGGCGTCGGCAAGACGGCAATCGCCGAAGGGCTGGCGCGCCGCATCGTGAAGGGCGAAGTGCCGGACGTTCTGAAGAACGCTACGATCTTCTCGCTCGACATGGGCACGCTGCTTGCGGGTACGCGCTATCGCGGCGATTTCGAGGAGCGTATCAAGGCCGTCATCAAGGAGATCGAGGCCTATCCAGGCGCGGTCATGTTCATCGACGAGATCCATACGGTGATCGGCGCCGGCGCGACGAGCGGCGGGGCAATGGATGCCTCGAACCTGCTGAAACCTGCGCTGGCAAGCGGCTCGGTGCGCTGCATCGGCTCCACCACCTACAAGGAATATCGCCAGCACTTCGAAAAGGACCGCGCGCTGGTGCGCCGGTTCCAGAAGATCGACGTGGCCGAGCCTTCGGTGCCGGACACGATCAAGATCATCAAGGGCCTCAAGCCCTATTTCGAGGAGTTCCACAAGGTTCGCTATACCAATGATGCGGTGAAGGCGGCGGTGGAGCTGTCGGCGAAATACATGCATGACCGCAAGCTGCCCGACAAGGCGATCGACGTGATCGACGAGGCGGGCGCCTCGCAGATGCTGCTGCCGGAATCGCGCCGCAAGAAGACTATCGGCGTCACCGAGATCGAATCCGTCATTTCGACGATGGCGCGCATTCCGCCGAAGTCGGTTTCGAAGAGCGATACGGAGAAGCTGAAGGACCTCGACACGGAGCTGAAGCGCGTCGTGTTCGGGCAGGATCAGGCCATCGAGGCGCTGGCTGCATCGATCAAGCTTGCGCGGGCGGGCCTGCGCGAAGCGGAAAAGCCCATCGGCTGCTACCTCTTCTCGGGCCCCACGGGCGTCGGCAAGACGGAAGTGGCCCGCCAGCTTGCCTCAATTCTCGGCGTCGAGATGCTGCGCTTCGACATGTCGGAGTATATGGAGCGGCATACCGTGTCGCGGCTCATCGGCGCGCCGCCCGGCTATGTCGGCTTCGATCAGGGCGGGCTGCTTACCGATGGCGTCGACCAGCATCCGCATTGCGTGCTGCTGCTCGACGAAATCGAGAAGGCGCATCCCGATCTCTTCAATATCCTGCTGCAGGTGATGGATCACGGGAAGCTCACCGACCATAACGGCAAGAAGATCGACTTCCGCAATGTCGTGCTCATCATGACGACCAATGCGGGCGCCGCCGATATGGCGAAGCCCACCATCGGTTTCTCGCAGAAGAAGCGGGTGGGCGACGACGAAGACGCTATCAAGCGGCTGTTCACGCCGGAGTTCCGCAACCGTCTCGATGCCGTGGTGCCGTTCGGTCATCTGCCGAAGGAGGTCATTGCGCAGGTGGTCGAGAAGTTCGTGCTTCAGCTCGAAGCGCAGCTTGCCGACCGGAACGTAACGATCGCACTCACGCCGGAGGCGAACCAGTGGCTTGCCGAACGCGGCTATGACGAACAGATGGGTGCGCGGCCTCTGGCGCGCGTCATTCAGGAAAACATCAAGAAGCCGCTGGCAGACGAGGTTCTCTTCGGACGCCTGCTCAAGGGCGGGCATGTGGTGGTGAAAGTTGAGGACGATGCGCTCGTCTTCGACATTGAACCGGCGCAGCCGAGCAGCTCAAGCGGCGGCGGATCGAAGAAGCCGGGTGTACGCAAACCGAAGGACGGTTCGGGCGGCGGCGACGGCGGAAGCACTGTGCCGAAGGTACCGCTTCTCGTGGAGTGAATTCGGTCCGCATTGCGCGGACTGGAAGAGACAGAGGACGGTCGCGATGGAAACATCGGTGACCGTCCTTTTTCTGTGCAAGTGAAACAAGAAAACAGGGAGAGAAGAATGATCGGATATGTGATGGTCGGGACCAACGATCTCGACAAGGCGTGCGCCTTTTACGACGACCTGCTCGGCGTCATTGGTGCCAAGCGCGCGATGTCGGACCCGGGCCGTTTCGTCGGCTGGTCCAACGGCGGGCCGATGCTCGCGGTGACGAAGCCGCATGATGGCAACAAGGCGACCTTCGGCAATGGCACGATGGTCGCTCTTGCGGCTGGTTCTCGTGAAAATGTCGACAAGATGCATGCTAAGGCGTTGAGCCTTGGCGGCAAGGACGAGGGCGCGCCGGGCCTGCGCGGCGACACCTTCTACGGCGCCTATTTCCGCGACCTCGACGGCAACAAGTTCGTTGCCTTCCACATGGGCAAATAAATCATATCAGACGCGCCCAAATAAACCGGCCGCCACTTCATGAAAGTGGCGGCCTTTTTATTGGTCCGGTTGCCACGCGCCTGCGGCCTTATCCCTTGCGCAGACGGTAAATGCGAGCGTCGAGATCCGACGAGAAATAGATGTCACCGTCTTCGGCAACGGCGACGCCGGTCGGAATGAAAAGCGGCGGTGCCGATTCCGGTGCGGCAAGGCCAATCGGCAGATTGTTCTTGATGACAGTCTTCTTGCCCGAAGCGAGGTCAATGGCGGAAATGCGCTTCGCACCGACTTCGGCGACGAAGATGCGTCCATCCGGCGCGATATCAATGCCTTCCGGTGCATCGAGACCTTCAGCGACGGTTCTCATTTCGCCGCTCGCGAGATCGATATGGCGGATTTTGCCGCCGAGATTTTCGCTGACATAGAGCCCGCCTGAGCCGTCTAGTTTCAGCATGGCCGGGCCTTCAAGACCGGTTGCGATATCCGCCCTGTCCGACCAGTCGTCACCGCTGACGTGCATGACGGCGCCGCGCGCATATTCGGAGATGATGACACTGCCATCGTCCAGCACCACGGCGTCGGCCGGCGTGGCGAAGCCGTGATGAAGAGCGAGCGATGTCTCGGATGCCTGATCGAAAATCTGGACGGCGCCCGAGGTCAGGCCGGCGACGGCGATCATGCCGCCATTGGCGGAAATGCCGAGCGGATAGTCGATGTTGGACGACCAGACGCGTGCCATTTCCGACACCTGGCCGCTTTCGATATCGAATTTGCGGATCGAGAACAGGTCAGCGATATAGACGATGCCGCCAGAAATCTCGATATCGCCTGCAATGGCAAGCGGGCCGGAAACGATGGTTTCGGCGCGGCCCGTTTCCGTGTCGATATGGATGACGGCGTTGTCGGCCATGTTGGTGATGTAGAGATTGTCTTCCGCATCGAAAGCGAGATTGTCGATGGAGGGTTCGACTTCGGCGAGGAGGGTCTTTTCGCCGGTTTCGATATTCACGCGGTACACATGCCCTGCTTCCGTGTCGACCACATGCAGTTCGCCCTTCGAATTGAAGTTTGCGGCGGCGGGAGTCGCGAAGCCTTCGGCGACTACTTCCAGCGTCCCCGCATCGACATCGACGCGCACAGCCTGCTTCTTGAACCAGAGCGGACCATAGAGTTTGCCGTCGGGCCCGAAATCGAAACCGTTGAGGCCGCCCATGCCTTCCATGATCTTGCGCGGCGGATTCGCTCCGCTCGGGTCGAGTTCGTAGAGCGCATCACCGAGAAAGACCTGCGTCGCGAAGAGGCGGCCATCATCGGTCCACGCGAGCGAGTTGATGCCGGGCAGGCCCTCGGCCAGCGTCAGCAATGTGCCGTCGGGCTTGCGCGCATAGACCCTGCCGTCGAGGAACGCGGTCCAGGCAAGCGTGCCGTCCGGTCCTTCCTCGATGTCGTCGGCCATGCCCGTGGGCGGGCCTTCAAAGACGCTGGTTTCGCCGGTCTCGCGGTCCACTTCATAGATGGCGCTGCCGACAACGCTGCCTGCGAGGAGCTTTCCCGCGCCGGTGACGGTCAGCCCGTGAATGCCGTGAAAGGGGGAGGGGCCGGTGACGGCCACCATCTCATAGGACGGTTCATTTTCCGAGCAACTTGCAGCAAGCAGGGCGAGCGCGGCGGCGGCCACGCCCAGTTTAAGTCCTCGCATGATGTCCTCCCCAGAGTGACGCCGCCCCTGCTTTCCCCGGACGGCCGTCGTTTGCAATTTATCCAAGCGCCTTCTTTATCCGCTCCGCGTGACGCTTCAACTCCTCGAAGTCCGCCAGTTCGCGAGCATGGAGCTTCAGGTCGATGCCGTTCGAGCGCGGAATGATATGCGTGTGAATGTGGAAGACGGTCTGGCCTGCAGCCGCACCGTTCAGCTGCGCGATGAGGATGCCCGGCGCATCGAAGGCCTGTTTCACTGCGGCGGCGAGTTTCTTCGTCGTCTTCGCCATCGCGCCTGCATATTCCGGATCGAGGTCGAACAGGTCTTCTGCCGGGAATTTCGGAATGACGAGCGTGTGCCCTTCCGCCTGCGGCATCACATCCATGAAGGCGAGCGTCATATCGTCTTCATATACGGGAAAGCACGGCGCTTCCTTGCGGAGAATTTTCGCAAAAATGTTGTTCTGGTCGTAGGCCACGTCAGAAATCATCCTCTTGGAGTTCTTCAATCTTCGTATCGTGCCGGAAGGGCGCGTATTCGCCAAGGGCAGCAATGTCACGGTCGACATAAAGCCGCTCGCGGGCGAGGTATTCGGCGACTGCCTCCCGGAAGGAGGTATTGGCGATCCAGTGGGCGCTGTGGGTACGGACGGGAATGTACCCGCGGGCAAGCTTGTGTTCGCCCTGGGCGCCCGCCTCGACACGGGCCAGGCCTCGTTCGATGGCGAAGTCGATGGCCCGGTAATAGCAGCATTCGAAATGCAGGAAGGGGTGATGCTCGATCGCGCCCCAGTTCCGCCCGTAAAGCGCATCGCCGCCGATGAAGTTCAGCGCGCCTGCGACGAGGCGTCCGTTCCGGCGCGCCATGACAAGCAATATGTCGCGGGCCATGCGCTCGCCGATCAGGCTGAAGAATTCGCGCGTGAGATAGGGCGTGCCCCATTTGCGCGAGCCGGTGTCCATGTAGAAGGCGTAGAAGGCGTCCCAATGGTCTTCGGTGATTTCACCGTTGGTGACGCATTCGATTTCAATGCCGTTCTCCAGCGCCTTTTCGCGCTCCTTGCGGATCATCTTGCGCTTGCGCGAGGAAAGATCGGCAAGGAAGTCGTCAAAGGCGCCATAGCCCCGATTGTGCCAGTGAAATTGCTGGTCGGTTCTCTGTAAAAGACCGAGTTCACCCGCGCGCGTCCATTGCCGCTCCGGCATGAAGTTGATGTGCAGCGAAGAAACGCCGTGGTGCTTCGCCAGTTCGACGGCGCCGGCAAGGAGCATGTCTTCGGCGGCATCGCGTCCCGGTCCTGCGGGTGTGAGCAGCCGGGGGCCGGTTGCGGGCGTGAAGGGCACGGAGCATTGCAGTTTCGGATAGTACCTGCCGCCTGCATTTTCCAGTGCATTTGCCCAGCCGTGATCGAAGACATATTCGCCGCGACTGTGATTTTTCAGATAGAGCGGCATGCAGCCGGTAAGGCGGCCTTCATCTTCCTCCAGCAGCAGATGCTGGCCGAGCCAGCCTGTGCGCCGTGTGGCCGAGCCGCTTTTCTCCAGCGCATGGAGGAAGGCATGGGAGACGAAGGGGTTGTAGATCTCTCCCGGCGGATTGGCGCAGGCGTTCCAAGCGGCAGGATCGACAGAGGCAAGGCTGTCGATCACTTTCACAATGGCTGCTTCCCGGTCTCCCATACGCCAATTCTAGATGAGGGGCGAGGCTCAAGCGATCTCAAAAATCGCCTCGATCTCGACCGTGATCTGGAACGGCAGCGAGGGCGCTGCGACAGCGGAGCGTGCATGACGTCCGGCATCTCCGAAGATTTCGACAAGGAGGTCCGACGCACCGTTGATGACGGCGGGCTGCTGGTCGAAGTCCAGTGTCGCATTGACGAAACCGAGGAGTTTCACGCAGCGCGTCACCCGGTCGAGATCGCCGCCGCAGGCGGCCTTCAACTGGGCGAGCACATTCAACATGGTCAGGCGGGCGGCTGCCCTGCCTGCGTCGATGTCATGGTCCTTGCCGAGCTTTCCCTGATATTCGATGCCCTTGGCGCCCATCGGTCCCTGGCCGGAAATAAAGACGAGATTGCCAGTTACGACATAGGGTACATAGGTGCCGGCAGGGCCAGCCGGGGCCGGCAGTTCGATCCCGAGTTCCTTCAGTCGCGCGTCGATTTTTCCGGCCATTTCGGTGTTTCTCCCCAAGCGCAGTTGCCGTGATTTCCTCTGCGTTATACCTATCGTCAAAGCGCCAGAGACGAAAGCCCGGAGACAAGCCAGATGCCCGAAGCGCGGATGCCCGCCGATGACGGTTTTTTCATGCCTGCCGAATGGGAGCCGCATGAAGGGTGCTGGATGCAATGGCCGTCTCGCGCGGATGTATGGGGCGAGCGCCTGCCGCAGGCCTATGCGGCCTATGCGCAGGTGGCGCGCGCTATTGCCGGGTTCGAACCCGTGTCAATGGTCTGCCGGCCGGAGGACGAAGCGCAGGTGAAGCTCGCCTGCGGGCGCGGCGTCACGCCGGTGCCGATCCCGATTGACGATAGCTGGGCGCGCGATTCAGGCCCGATCTTCGTGATCGACGGCAAGGGCCATGTGGCGGGTACGCATTGGGGCTTCAATGCCTGGGGCAATACCTATCACGGCTATGAGAACGATGCGGCGGTCGGAGGGCGCATTCTCGATCATCTCGGCATGCGCAAATACACGTGCAACATGGTGTTCGAGGGCGGTTCGATTTCCGCCGACGGCTTCGGGACATTGCTGACGACCGAGGAATGCCTGCTCAATGACAACCGGAACCCGGAACTGACGCGGCAGCAGATCGAGGAAAATCTTGCGCTGATGCTCGGTGTGCGTCGGATCATCTGGCTCGACCGGGGATTGCAGGATGACGAGACGAGCGGCCATGTCGACATGATCGCCTCATTCGCAGGCGAGGGCCGTGTGCTGCTCTATATGCCGGACGACAAGATGGACCCGAACTACGGGTTGATGCAGGACAACAGGCAGCGGCTTGAAGCAGCCCGCGATGCGCGAGGGCAGAAGCTTGAAATTATTGAGATGCCGCAGCCGCAGCGGCAGATGCGGCGGCCGGACGGGCGCAGGCTCTGCACTTCTTATGTGAACGCCTATATCGCCAATGGCGCCGTCATCATGCCGACCTATGACGACCCGAACGACGAACGCGCGGCGGCGATCATGGCAGAGGCATTTCCGGGGCGGAAGATCGTGAGTGTGCCGGCGCTCGAAATCGCGGCAGGCGGCGGCTCGATCCACTGCATCACGCAGCAGCAGCCGAAAGGCATCGCCGTCAAATAGGCGTCAGCCGTTCGTCGTCAGGCGGGCGGCGCGTCCGCCATGCTGCTTGTCGGCATACATGGCGCGGTCTGCGCGTTCGATCAGGCTCTCGGCGTCGGTGTCCCCACTATAGGCGGCAAGGCCGAGGCTCGCGCTCACTGAAATTACGGTGCCTTTGCAGCGGACTTCGAGTTCCGAAACGCCGCGGACCAATTCGCGCGCACGTTCGCGGGCGCGCTTGTGTTCGGCGCGGACAAAGAGAATCGCGAATTCGTCGCCGCCGAGACGCGCGGCATAGTCGGTCGAGCGGATGCCTTTCGCGATATAGGCGCCGACGGTGCGCAACACCTCGTCGCCGACATTGTGGCCGAAGCGGTCGTTGACTTCCTTGAAGCCGTTGAGATCGATATAGGCGAGGAGGCCGGTTTCGTCGTATCGCGCGGCGCTGGACAGATTGCGGCGGATGATTTCACCGAAGCCGCGGCGATTGAGCAGCCCGGTCAGTTCGTCAGTCTGGGTGAGCGCCTCGAGATGGCGGATGCGGGCATTGAGTTCGGCAATCCGTGCCTCGGTCTGCTTGGCGAAACCGAGGGCCTGGTTGACGAGCGTCTCGTTGGCGAGGCTGCGTCCGAGGTTGAGGTTGCGCCGGAACCGTTCGGTTTGCGGGTCGCGGTCAAGCGCGCTGTCTGGCAGGACAGCCGATCCGCCAGTTTCGTCCGGCAATTCGAATGCGCGTTTCAGATAGGCCATCGCTCATTTCGCGGGTTCCCCGCGACCTCCGCTCCATGCATGCCCAATTCGGGCGTGTGAGTGGGATTGCAAATGCAAACATGCGGCCAGCGAATTAATGATGAAAATTCAATAGCTTGGTAAATGGCGTGTGGCTGCTGCCGGGCAATATCTGCCGGTTTGGGTGGGTTCGAAGGGCAAGCTGTGCCTAATCGGCGTCGCGGGAGAGGCGGAAGCCGGCGATGGAATAGCGGCCATGAGAGGGGCGGCTTTCGCGGGCACCGATACGGACGGGACCGGGCGTATCGGTCCATGACCCGCCGCGCAAAACCCGGCGTTCGCAATTGTCCGCGAGGTGGGCCGAGCCGTCGCGCGGGGAGGTGCGGTAGTCGCCATGCCAGCAATCGGCGAGCCATACCCAGGCGTTGCCGATTGCGTCATGGATGCCGAAGGGATTGGGGCGGAAATGGCCGGCGGGGCTCGTGTAGAGGAAGCCGTCGGTGCAGTTCTCGGCCGCCTTGGCGGTTTTGTTCTTCGCCGTGATGTCGTTCACGTTTGCAAAGGTGCAGACCTGCGTGCCGTCATCGCCCCAGAAATTGCCTTCCTTGAAACCGCCGCGTGCTGCGAATTCCCATTCGGCTTCGCTTGGCAGACGATAGGTTTTGCCGGTGCGCGCGCTCATCCATGCGGCATAGGCCGTGGCATCGTGCCACGAGACGCAGACCACGGGATCGAGCGGTGTTTGCAGGAAGCCGGGCGCGCGCCAGTTCGCGTTTTCGTCCATGCGCCAGCCGTCATCGGTGAAGGCGTAGCAGCCGGGTCCGGTTTCATGGCCGGTGGCGGCGGTGAAGGCATCGAAGTCCTTGACGGTGACGTGATGTGCGGCGATGGCGAAGGGGCGTTCGATGTTAACTTCATGATGCGGCTGTTCGCTTTCATCTGCCGCCGGATCGCCGCTTTCTGCGCCGCGCATGAAACTGCCGCCTTCAAGGAGGACAAGTTCTGGGCAATCGCCGCAATCGCGCAACTGGCGGTCTGTCTCTTGCGAACAGGCGGCAAGCAGGAACGGAAGCAAGAGGGAGGAGAGCAGGCGCATCATGCTGTGAGGAGATCCCGCGGTGTCTGCCCGGCGAAGAAGGCATCTAGATTGTCGAGCGCGCGAAAGCCCATGGCATTGCGCGTCTCGCGCGTTGCGCTGCCGAGATGGGGCAGCAGGAAGGCGTTGGGCAGGTCGAGATAGCGCGGATCGAGATTGGGTTCGTTGGCGAACACGTCAAGCCCTGCTGCTGCGAGGCGTCCCGAGGCAAGCGCCTCGATCAGTGCATCGTCATCGACGATGTCGCCGCGCGCCGTGTTTACGACGACGGCGTTGTCAGGCAGCAGTGCGATCGTTTCGCGGTTGACGATGCGGCGCGTTTCCGGCGTCGAGGCGCAGTGGAGCGAGAG
Organism: Parvibaculum sp.; assembly: GCF_046297875.1. GTDB lineage: Bacteria > Pseudomonadota > Alphaproteobacteria > Parvibaculales > Parvibaculaceae > Parvibaculum. The sequence continues at coordinate 2,274,182 of NZ_JBKBHD010000001.1, forward strand.
CACGTTGGAGACGCGGAACAGGCTTTCGATGTCTGCATGGTAATTGGCGCCAGCCTCGTCCTTCGGGTCGAGGCGGCGGCGATTGTGGTAGTGGATTTCCATGCCGAAGGCGCGGGCACGATGTGCGGTGGCGCGGCCGATGCGGCCAAGGCCCAATATGCCGAGGCGATTGCCGGTGATTTCCATGCCGAGCATGCCGGTGGGCGCCCAGTTCTTCCACTGGCCGCTGCGCAATGTGGCAATGGCCGATGTGGCGTTGCGCGCCGCGCCGAGCATCAGCAGGAGCGCGATTTCCGCCGTAGCGTCCGTCAGCACATCCGGCGTATTGGTGACGGCAATGCCCCGCGCCTTGGCGGCGGTAATGTCGATATGGTCATAGCCCACGGAAAAGGTGGCGATGACCCTAACGGTTTCCGGCAGCGCGCGGATGAGATCGCCGTCGATCCTGTCGGTTACGGTGACGAGAAGGCCGTCCTTGCCCGTGGCGCCTGCCAATATCGTCTCCCGCGAGGGCAGGCTGTCTGCACGGCTCAGCGCCGCGTCATAGTCGCGGGAAAGGCGCGCTTCCACATCGGGCGGCAATTTGCGGGTGACGAAGATGGCAGGGCGGGGCATGTCGGTCCGGGTTGTTGCAATCGCTTTCCCGGTTTAGCCGATGGTATAAGCTTGCGAAAGGGCATGAAGGCGAAGCAGGAGCGGAAATATCGTGGCGGTAAAAGGGTGCAAGTGGCTGATACCGCTTGGTTTTCTGGTGCTTGCGAGCGGCGCGGGCGCAGCTCCGCTGCAGATGCACCGCGCGGTCTATGACCTGTCGCTCGGGCGAACGGAGGCTGCAAGCGACATCGCCGGGATCGACGGGCGCATGGTGATCGAGTGGCGGGGCGGGCCTGCCTGCGGCGGCTACACCTCGCTCCAGCGCGTCGTGATGCGCGTGACCGGGCTCGACCAGGCCTATATGAGCAACGACATTCGCCTCAGCTATTTCGAGAAGATCGACGGGCGCGAATTCAGCTATACGCGCGCGGAATATACCGATGGCGAACTGACGGATCGGGACGACGGGACAGCTGTGCGCGCCGATGATGGTACGATCGAGTTGTCGAGGGAGGGTGCTACGAAGAGGGAACTGCCTGCCGGTGTTCTCTTTCCGGTTCAATACCAGCGCGCCCTTGTCGAGCGGGCGGAGCGCGGCGAGCGCATCTTCGAGCTCGTGCTTTTCGACGGCACAGAGGAGCGCGAGAGCCCGACAACCATCTTCGTGTCGAAACAGGCAGAGGCGGGGCGCGACAAGCTGCCCGATGTGAAGGGTGCGGAGGTGCTGCAATCCGCGGCGCGCTGGCCCATCCGCATCAGCTATTTCGATGTGGAGAGCGAGGAGGGTTTGCCGAATTTCGAAATGGGCATAACCGTCTTTGCAAACGGTATCGCGACCGGCATGACGCTCGACTACATCGATCTCGAAATCAAGGCGCAGCTCAAGGATCTCACGCTCTTTGAAGACGGCACCTGCTGATCTTCGTCACTTTCGCAAGCCGCGTCCCTTGCCGATGGATTGCTCGCCGAATTTTTCGCGTAGCCGGTCCATCGCGCGTTCGGCAGCGGCGCGGCGCGCGGCGTCCGGGTCCAGCATGTCGGGCGGGTCAGCCAGGCCGCCATCCGAAAGCCCCGATATGCCGACGCCGAGCAGACGGAAGCTCGTGCCTGTTGCCTCACGCGCGAGCATGGGTGCGGCAATGCGATAGATCACTTCGGCAAGCTGCGTCGGATCGTGCAATGTCTGGTTTCGCGTGCGGGTCTTGAAGTCGGCGGTTTTCAGCTTCAGTACGACTGTCGAGCCCGAAAGATTTGCGGCCTTGGCGCGGCGCGAGACTTTTTCGCAGAGCGGCCAGAGAATGCGGTCGAGTTCGGCGGCGTTTGAAATATCGCGCATGAAGGTCGTCTCGGCGGAAATGCTTTTCGCCTCATGGCCCGGTTCGACATGGCGGAAATCCTCGCCGCGCGCGAGGCGCCAGAGGCGGCGGCCCACCGAACCGTAGCGCGCCATCAGGTCGTTCTCTTCCATCTTCTGCAGTTGCGCGATGCGGGTGATGCCGTCGCGGGCGAGCTTCGCCTCCAGCGCCTTGCCGACACCCCAGATCAGCGAGACGGGTTTGCCCGCCAGGAAAGAGAACGTTTCCTCACGGCCGATCACGGCAAAGCCGCGTGGCTTGTCGAGATCGGAAGCGATCTTCGCGAGAAACTTGTTGTGGCTGAGACCGACGGAAATGGTGATGCCGATTTCATCCTCGATGCGCTTTGCGAGACGCGCCATGCTCACCGCTGCGCTCGCATGATGCAGGCGCTCGGTGCCGGTGAGATCCAGAAACGCCTCGTCGATGGAGACGGGTTCGACAAGCGGTGTCATGTCGCGCATCAGCGCGCGGACCTCGCGACCGACACGCGCATATTTCGCCATGTCTGGCTTCAGCACCACGGCTTCGGGGCAGGCGGCGAGCGCCTTGAACATGGGCATGGCGGAACGGACGCCGCGAATGCGCGCGATATAGCAGCAGGTGGAAACGACGCCGCGCTGGCCACCGCCGATGATGAGCGGCTTGTCGCGCAGCTCCGGGTTGTCGCGCTTTTCCACGGCAGCATAGAAAGCATCGCAGTCGAGATGGGCGATGGTGAGCTGGTGCAGTTCGGGATGAAACAGAAGGCGAGGACGCTTGCAGGCAGGGCAACGCTCCGAACCTTCCGGCACGGGCGAAAAGCAATCGCGGCAGAGGCCTGTGGTTGTTGTCATGAGCCTTGCTAACGTTGAATTCTGTTTAGCAACCGATCTCGTTTGATGTCAAAAAAGGTGTCCATATCAAAATAATTAAAAACTTTTTTGATTGAAAAGCGCTGCTGCAACCGTCTTTGAATATCAACGGCATCTGGGTTTACAAGAACGACTGCCGGGTCATTTTTGCGAATCGCAAGGACCGAGCGAAGGACAGAAGAGAAATACAAATCGGCGACTGGAAAGGAGTACCCAATGAATACGAATGCCTTTGCGGATTGCATCTCTCGTTCCATCTGCTCCCAGATAAACTTAATCTCTTCAGAATGATTCAATGTTCCCAGATGCTTGTTGTCATCATTTTCTGATCCCACAAATTTAAGATGGGTGGGTGCGACGATGAGGGATTGTTCGGGGTTCTCTTGAATTCGAATTTCGTGCTTCGCCAGAGTCCAATTTATCGAGCCATGTGGCTTTATGAGTTTCAATCCATTGGCTGTCTTGGAGACGCCGACATAGTGCCATTGCTTTTGCGTTGGCATTGATAGCTCGAAAATCGTGTCATAATTGAATGAGACTACGGCATCCCGGGACCTAACATGGTTTTGCAGAAGCAATCCATAGGAATGTCGCGTACTCTTATTTGCCTTATACCGCCCAAATACATTCCCAATTTCCGAAACTAGATCGTCCCAAATTTGAGTTGTATAGGTGCGGAGCTGTGAGCTGGTGCCGGGCGCTTGGATACGCTCAGACAGAAATGTGAAAACTTCTTCGACATCGATATCGGCGAGCAACTCTCTTCGCTGTTTGGAGCTGTGCCTACCCGGAACTTTGGCGTAGTTGAGAAAATATCGAAATAAGAATGCTTCTATGCGCTTAGATTTTTCTCTGTCGGTGCAGAATCTAAGGAAGGTTGGCCAGAATTCTTTTTGAATAGGGATAGGAACCTTTCCGCCGCCTTGAACCGCGGCAGTGGCTCCTGCGCCATATGATGCGCCAGCCCCGATAAAATAGATTATTTTTCTGCTTGGCTTTTGTTTTGGCATAGAAATTTTCCCCGAAAATTGAAGGATGGGTTTGGCAAGATGCTAAAATCTTTCCGGCCACAACCGCGCTGCGCCGCGGACGCCGCTTGAATCACCGTGCTTATGCCGGGCAAGGCGTGTGGCCACCGTGTCCGAGAATACGTAAGCACCTCAGCGCGAGGGCACTTCGTCATAGAGCGCATCGACATTCGACATGCCGCCGCCCAGCACGATGACATGCGGGTCGAGGATATTGATGACATGGGCAAGCGCGCGGGCGAGGCGGTCGGCATAGCGGCGAAGCGCGATCTTGGCCGGGCGGTTGCCGGAGGCGGCGGCCGCGACAATGCCTTCGGGCGAAAGTGCCTCGCGGTTTTCGATCAGGTAGTCGGCGGCGAAGCCGGGGCCGGAGAGCCATGTCTCGATACAGCCCTTCTTGCCGCAATAACAGTCGCGGCCGGGCGTTTCGTCCGGCATGACGAAGGGTAGCGAGTTGTGGCCCCATTCCCCGGCAATGGCGTTGGGACCGGAGAGCAGCTTGCCGCCGATCACGATGCCACCGCCAACGCCGGTGCCGAGGATGACGCCGAAGACCGATGCCGCGCCTTCGCCCGCGCCGTCGCTTGCTTCCGAAAGCGCGAAGCAATCGGCATCATTTGCGAGGCGTACGGACCGGCCGAGCGCCGCTTCGAGGTCGCGATGGAAGAGATGGCCGTTGAGCCAGGTACTGTTCGCATTCTTCACGAGGCCGGTCTCGGGAGAGATTGCGCCCGGCATGCCTATGCCGATGCTGGCCGTTTCGCCTGTTTCGGCTTTGAGCGCAGCGACGAGATCGCGGATCGCGGCAATGGTTTCCTCATAGCTCCCCTGGGGCGCCGGAATGCGCTTGCGCGCCCGCTCCGCGCCGCCTTGCCCAAGGGCAATGCCTTCGATCTTCGTGCCGCCAAGGTCTATGCCGATCCGCATGGGGGAGATTCCTTTTTCGGGCAGGATAGCATGGCAGGGAGGGGAGGCCGTTCGGGATTTCACCCGCAAAACCAAGCCCGGCAATGACGTGGTACTTTAATGTCTGAAAAATTTTGGCGGGCATACATGCACATCAGATCAATCTTCCTGTCAGCCCTGCTCATCATGCTTCCGCTCCATGCCCATGCGCAGCAACGGCTCACGGTCGTTCTGATGGGCGATACGGGGTTCAATGGGCCGGGTGCGCATGTGTCCGAGGCGGGCGGGTTCAAGCGGGGCGAGCTTGTCGCGGTAGAGGACGCGATGGCAAAGATCGGGCCTGTCATTCGGGGCGATGTCGTGCTTGCCAATCTCGAAACGGTGGTGACGGACCGGAACGACATTCCGCAGCGGGAAAAGATGTTCGTCTTCCGCACGCATCCGGCTCATGTTCGCGCGCTTGTCCGCCATGGCATCGACGTGCTGCCGCTTGCCAATAATCATGCGATGGATCTCGGTGGTGCCGGTGCGGGCGAGACGCTCCGCCATATGGAGGGGGTGCCGGGGCTTCGCGCCTTTCCCGGTCTTGGGCGGACGCGCGAGGAGGCGATGCAGCCACATGTCTTCGTCGTGCGCGGCGCGAAGGTTGCCGTCTCGGCGGTGGGGAATGCCGGCGGCGGGCTGCCCGCGCGCGAAGGCGAGGCCGGAATGCTGCGTGAGGACCGCGACTTTGCCGGTGTCGCTGCTCGGCTGGCGGGCGAGCCTGCCGATATCCGCATCCTCTCGGTTCATTATGGGCCGGAGTTTGCGCCGCTGACAGAGAAAGCGGCACAGGAGCGTTTCCGCAAAGTGGAGAGCGCAGGCCTCACCATCATCGCAGGGCACCATCATCATGTCGCGCGGGGTGTCGAGCTTTCGGACGGAAAGCTGATCGCCTATGGACTCGGCAATTTCCTGCATCTCGGCACGCAGGACATGCGCCGCTTCGACATCTGCCGCGACTATGGCCTCATTGTGAAAGCCGGACTCCTGCGCGGACGGGGCGGATACGCGGTCGAGACGGTCGAAATCGTGCCGATCACGAAAATGCATATCGCGCCGGAGCCGCTGACGGGCGATGCCGCGCGGCTGCGTGTCGAGGTGATGAATTATCTGGGGTCTCGGCTCGGGGAAGGCAGGTTACGCTTCGCTCCGCAGGCGGATGGTTCCGGCCTCTGGTGCGCAGCAGGTGCAACGGATGCGCGCTGCGCCGGATGGCAGGCGCCTGAGGCCTCACCGCGCGAAGCGGAGATTGCGGCGGCTTGCGGGAAGGATGTCAGGCGCGGGAATTTTTGACCTGGTTCGATAGTGTCGTCCCGAATCGAACAACATGTCATGCCCGGGCTTGACCCGGGCATCCAGTGCGACTGTTCCTGTGGCACTTTGAGGTTTCTTGCGAAGAGAGACGCCGCCTGACGGCAGCTTCTGGACCCCCGGGTCAAGCCCGGGGGTGACGTGTTCCTTTTCAGAACCCCTCCGCCTTCAGCGTCTCGTCGATGAAGCCATGCGCTTCCGGCCAGAGCGTCGTGTGGAAGTGGCTGTCTTTCGCGGGCCCGAGCAGCTTCGCGAGCCGGGGGTCTGCGATGAAGTGGATGAGCCGCGCCGGTGCATGGGCCTTTGCGACCGATGAGAGGTTGTGCGGGATGTCGTCGAGGAAGATCACCGGCGCTTCCACGCGCTGGGCGAGGCGGCGGACCGCGCCGCCTTTCAGCCCCTTGTTCGCGACGACCGGGAAGGGGATGCCCTGAGCGGCGAGGCAGGCTTCGCGCCGCGCCTTCGCTTCCAGCGGCACATTGGTGAGGATCACCACCTGCGCCCGCGCCGAGAGTTCGGCGAGTGCCTCCGCCGCGCCGGGCACCACGTCGAGGTCATGGGCCGAGGCTGCGAAGAAGGCATCGAGAAGGGCGGGCATGTCTGCGGGCGGCACGGGTTCGTTCGTTGCCTTCCGCTTGATATTGCCGGTCAGCGCGAAGCTTTGGAGGTCGATCCAGAGATCCTGCGTCTCGAGGTAGCGTTCGAGCCCGACCATGAATTGCAGCAGCACCTCGTCGGCGTCCGAGACGATGAGCGGCCGCCCGCGCTCCAGCGTCAGCGCGTCGATCTGGGGGATGACAGCTTCGTCGATCGCCAGTGGGTCCCGCTCTGGGTGGCGCGTGCCGGCCACTTCGCCAGCGGTCGAGCCGGGGTCGTTTTCCGGGTGGGAGGTCATGGCCATTCCACCCGTTCGCCGCCGGGCAGCGCCTTGCGGGCGCGGGCCGGGAGGTCGGGCTTCAGATCGGCGGCCTGGCAAAAGGCGAGGAGCCTTGCCTCGTCAGCCAGCATGAAATCGAGGATGCCGCCGAGCGTCTCGGGCTCGCCCGCCCGCTCGCGCAGTTCATCGGGCGAAAGTCCGGAAAGGGACAGGAAGTCGCCCAGCAGGTCGTCATCGCCCGCAATATGGCCCAGCGCCCGAATGGCCAGAAACTCGGCATCGTCTCTCGTCATCGAAATTTCCATATTTCGGGCCCGAATTCGGGGATTCAGGCGGATTTTTTCCGGTGCGGGCCCCGGCGCTCACGCAAACTTAATCATAGGCGGGCTTTAATCGGAAACCCCGGGATTCCGGGGGGCCTGAGGGCGGCGGTAAAGGGTTGGTTAAGGATATTGGGGTCTTATCTCCCCAATGGGAATCGACCCGCTGGCCGGACATCAGGGTACAGCTACGGGCAAGCCCGGCACAGGTGGAGTTCTGGAGCAATGGACGCAATGTCTAAGAAAGTCCTGATCGTTGAGGACAATGAGCTCAATATGAAGCTCTTCCACGATCTACTGGACGCGCATGGCTACGAGACGCTGCAGACGCGTGACGGTATCGAGGCGCTGGAGATTGCGCGCACGAACCGCCCCGACCTGATTCTGATGGACATTCAGCTTCCTGAAGTTTCCGGCCTCGAAGTCACAAAGTGGATTAAGGAAGACGATAATCTGCGGTCGATCCCGGTTGTCGCCGTCACGGCATTTGCCATGAAGGGCGACGAGGAGAAGATCCGCGAGGGCGGCTGCGAGGCCTATATCTCGAAGCCGATCTCCGTCACCCAGTTCCTGGAAACGGTTCAGCGTTTCCTTCGTTGATCGCCCCCCGACCTTTCGAGAGAGGGCAGAGTGACTGCGCGCGTACTTATTGTCGATGACGTTCCGGCCAATCTGAAGCTGCTCGACGCCAAGCTGACCGCCGAGTATTTCGACGTGCTCAAGGCCAGCTCCGGCATGGAGGCGCTTGAGGTGGCCAAGGAACAGCAGCCCGATATCATCCTGCTCGACGTGATGATGCCGGGCATGGACGGATTCGAGGTCTGCCGCCGCCTCAAGGCGATGCCGGAGACCGAGCATATTCCCGTCGTCATGGTGACCGCGCTCGACCAGCCGAAAGACCGGGTGCAGGGGCTTGAGGCCGGCGCCGACGACTTTCTCACCAAGCCTCTCAACGATCTCGCGCTTTTCGCGCGTGTCCGCAGTCTTGTGCGCCTGAAAATGGTGACGGACGAACTTCGCATGCGCGAGGCGACGGGCCAGCGTATCGGCGCGCTCGGCACGAAGGAGGGCGATGCCTTCCTCATGTCCGCCCCGGGCCGCATTCTCGTCATCGACGACCGGCCGACCTCGCTCAAGCGCATCACCGAGACGCTGGCGGACAAGCACAATGTAACTGTCGCCGAAAATCAGGAAGACCTGATGCAGCTCGCCGCAACCGGCGACTACGATCTCCATATCATCAGCCTGACGCTGCAGGAATTTGACGGGCTTCGTCTTTGTTCCCAGCTCCGCTCGCTCGAGGCGACGCGGCAGACGCCGATCCTCGTGATCGTCGAAGAGGGCGACACTACGCGTCTCGTCCGCGCGCTCGACATGGGCGTGAACGATTATCTGCTGCGGCCTGTGGAGCGTAACGAGATGGTGGCGCGCGCGCGCAGTCAGCTCAAGCGCAAGCGCTATCAGGACTATCTGCGCGACAAGTTCCAGCAGGGGCTCGAACTCGCGATCACGGACGGCCTGACCGGGCTCTACAACCGCCGCTACATGGAAGGCCATCTGGCGACGCTGGTGGAGGAGGCTGCGAATACCGGCAAGCCGGTCTCGCTGCTCATCTTCGACATCGACCACTTTAAGCCGGTGAACGATACTTATGGCCATGCGGCGGGTGACGCCGTGCTGCGCCAGTTCGCCGGCCGCATTTCCGCCAATGTACGCGGTGTCGATCTTGCCTGCCGTCTTGGCGGTGAGGAATTCGTGGTGGTGATGCCTGATACCGAAATTGGCTATGCGACGACGGTGGCCGAGCGGCTTCGTCAGTGTGTGGCGGCAAAGCCCTTCGTGCTCGACGATGGGGGCCGTGAACTAGACGTCACGGTCAGCATCGGCATTGCGATGACGCATGGCCCCAAGGATACGGCGGCGAAGCTCCTCGAGCGGGCCGACCAGGGGCTTTACCGCGCCAAGCGCGACGGACGAAACCGCGTCGCGGCCGAAGCGGCCTAAGTCTTTCCTCCATCGGTTACAGTCTAGATGTGTCCGCCGTACAGCATTCGCGCGATGCGTGTGGCATTAACCTTGTTTGTTCATGGTTAACGCAATCAAGCGCCGTATTTCTTTCCCATATACCGGCCTCAGTCCTTTATTGGCACAGAAGAGCGTGATAGCTTCAATGCAATTCGTTTCGCTGCCGATGTCGGTTCCGCTTCTTGCTGGGGGGTGAGGCCGGAACCGTTCCTGGCAGCGATACGTGTCCTCGTGGGGCGCTCAGGTCCGCCGCATCTCCTGGGTCCGCGAGGCACGGCCGGCCGGGGCGCGGTAATGGAGTGGCCTCCTCTGATATGCCGCAATTTTCCCGGCCGGCCACCTTTTTCGAGGGGCCGATGGGCCTGAAAGAAAAGAGCCGGTTCCTTGCGGGACCGGCTCTTTTTCATTTCGGAAAGCGAAGGCGCGAGGGCCGCGCCGCAAGATCACTTGATCTTGGTTTCCTTGAACTCGACATGCTTGCGCGCAATCGGGTCGTACTTCTTGATGACCATCTTTTCGGTCATGGTACGGCTGTTCTTCTTCGCAACGTAGAAGTAGCCGGTGCCCGCCGTGCTCTCGAGCTTGATCTTGATGGAAGCTGGCTTCGCCATGTCGCGAAATCCTTGAGTTTGCGCGGGCTTTAAACCCACGAGGCCAAAAGTGCGCCATCCAGCGCTAGGCCGGGAATGTGCGGAGTTGCGCGCAGGCTACTCAGGACGCGGCGGAAGTCAAGCGGCCCGGATGCAGCCGGATTAAATTCCTATCATTGACGCGGTTCGCGCGGCGCCGTCAGGTAGCGCCAGCCCGCCACCAGCACATAGAGTCCGCAAAGGCTGGCCATGGCGACGATCAGGCCGTGCGGGTTCCACAGGTCCATCGCGACGCCGGCCATGGGCGGGCCGACAAGCGCGCCGAGCGAGAACATCATCACGAAGGCGGCGTTGGCAGCGGCGAGATTCGCGCCCTTGAAGCGCTCGCCGAGCAGCGTCAGCCCCACCGTGTACATGCCGACCACCACGCCGCCAAAGAAGAAGAGCGCCGGGGCGAACAGCCAGACGGAGCCCATGACGAAGGGGAGGGCGAGCGTACCCAGAAGGCCGATACTCGCGCAGAAGAGCAGGACGAGGCGCCTGTCCGTCCGGTCGGACCACATGCCGATCGGGATCTGCAGGAGTATGTTACCGGCCGCGAAAAGCGACAGGACGAAGGCGGCATATTGCTCGGTCAGTCCGATGCGAACGCCATAGATGGGCAGCATGTTGAAGACGTTGGTTTCCGTCGCGCCATAGACGAAGCCTGCCAGCGTGGCGGCCGGCGCGGCCATGAGGAAGGTCACAAAGGCATGGCTCGGCCGCTCGGTGACGCGCGGCGCAAGGCCGCGGCCGAACAGGACGAGCGGCACGGCGGCGGAAAGGATAAGCGCGCCGATGACGGCGAACGGCGCGACGCCTTCCGTGCCGACAAGGAAAAGCAATACGGGGCCAGAGGCGAAGCCGCAGGAAAGCACCGTGCCGTAGATGCCGATGAGGCGGCCGCGGTTCTTGTCGTCGGCCAGCATGTTCACCCAGAATTCCGAGACGACGAAAAGGCCGGTCAGCGCCAGGCCGTTCATGAAGCGGATGAAGAACCAGAGCCAGACATTCGGGAAGTAGTAGTAGGACGGCATCGCGATGGCGGATATGGCGATGCAGCCGAGTAGAAACGGAATTGCCGGTATCCGCCGGAGCAGCGCCGGAATGAAGGGCGTCATCAGGAAGGTTGCAAGCGCCGGCATTGCCGTGTTGAGGCCGATGATGGAGGCCGGTACGCCGTTGCGTTCCATCATCAGTGCGAGCAGCGGGATCGATACACCGAGCCCCATGCCGACGACCGAAATACAGGCGATGACTGCGACGAGGCTGCGCCTGCGCTCCCTTTCGGTGAGCGGCGCATCGGCCAGCATGGTGAGGCTCTTTTCGGTCATGCCTCAGGCGATAGCCGAGTTTTCGGCATTTGTCATGGGGGAGTGCGCTAGCCCCGCACGACGGGCTTGTCGTTCCGGTAGCTGTAGAGGGGCGCGCGGGCGCGGCGTTCGCCCTTGCGGCGGCGGGCGATTTCGTGGAGCACGAATTCGGTCACGTCGATCACGGGCAGTTTGAGCGCTTCCGAGACCGTGTACCAGCCGAGGTCTTCCAGCTCGCCGCTGCCTTTCAGATCGCCGCTTGCCGCTTCGGCGTTCGCCGCGAAGAAGCGGGCATGGAAACGGATCGGGCTCGAGGCGGGCGTGATGGCGCGGGCAACGAAATCGAGCACGTCGAAGCGGGGCGCAAGGCCGCGCTCGCGAAAGGGCGTCCAGCCTTCGCCCGCTGCGTCGCCGACATCGCCTTGCCGCGCAATGAAGAGGCCCGTTTCCTCGAAGGTTTCGCGAATGGCGGCGGCAGCAAGTGCTTCTGCCTTCAGGCGCGACGCGGCGGCACGCTTCACCGCTTCCGCCGTTGCCTCGGCGAAGCCGGAGGCCGGCCGCACGCCGATATCGCCCTGATCGAGCTTGCCGCCCGGAAAGACGAAAGCATCGGGAATGAACTTCATGCGCGAGTGACGCCGCCCCATCAGGATGCGTGGTTCGCCTGCGCGGTCGTCGATCAGCACGAGGCTTGCTGCATCGCGCGGGCGGATGCCGCGCTTCGTGTTGGCCAGGTCGTTCACTGCGTCAGTTCCCGATTGCGTCGCGAATGGCATTGCCATTGCGGAAATAGACGAAGGGAACGGCGCGGCGCGCCTGCGCGGCCTTGGCGAGCGACAGGCGTTCGTCGATTTCGTCCAGCACCACGCGGGTGATGTTCGGCAGGTCGAGGCCCCGCGCATCGTCGATGGTGAGCCAGTGCAGGCCCTGCAATTCGCCCGAGCCTTTCACCTGCATCGGATCGCCCTGGATCGCTTCTGCGTCGGCGATGAAGAAGCGCGTGTCGAAGCGGCGGGTGCGATAGGGCGGTGTGATGGCGCGGGCGACGAAATCGAGCGCGCCGAGCGCAGGGGCGACGCCTTGCGCGAAATATTCCGCCCAGTCGGGATGCTTGCTTGTCTGCGGCGCGGCTATCTTCTTGCCGATCACGAGGCCGGTCTCCTCGAAGGTTTCTCGGATCGCGGCCATGGCGAGCGCGCGGGCGCGCAGCTCCGACGGCTTGCCGGACATGCGCACCATCAGCTTGCGGGCGACGGGCTCGCGCAGATCCTGCGCCGGGCGGATGCGGCTGTCGGCGCGGTCGACGCGGCCGCCGGGAAAGACAAACTTGTTCGGCATGAATTTGTGGTTCGCATGGCGCTGGCCCATCAGCACCTGGGGCGTGGCGCCGTCGCGGCGGACGATGATGAGCGTTGAGGCATCGCGCGGCCGCACGGCCTTTCCCTGCGTTGCCTCGCGATATTCCTGTTCGCGCGATTTCTTCTGATCGAAGATCGCCCCTTTGCCCGCGCTCATGATTCCGTCCCTGTTATCGAATGTTTGTTGGGGACAGGATGCCCCTTCGCGCGCGCGAATGCCAGCCGGAGAAAAATGCTGCGGATGACGCGGCGTCAGTCGTCGGTCTCGCCGCCGAAGCCGTGCATGCGAAGCGCCCATTGCCAGCCAACCACGGCGCCCTTGATGCGGGGGAGCAGCGCGAGGGAGAGGAAGAGCGTCAGCGCCGGCCAGATGACCATGTGGACCCAGATCTCGGGCTTCCATGCAAGCTCTGTCCAGAGCAGCATCGGCACGACGATATGGCCCACCACCATGATGGTGAAATAGGGCGGTGCGTCGTCGGCGCGGTGATGGTGCAGTTCCTCGCCACAGGAGGCGCATTCGTCCGACACCTTCAGGTACTTGCGGAAGGCATTGCCCCTGCCACAGGCCGGGCAGCGGCCGAAGAACCCGCGCAGCATCGAGGGCGTGAGCGGCCGGGGGGCGGGCTCGGCCGGCTGGTAGATGCTTGTATCGGTCATATCCATGCGCGGACTCGTACGGGAGGGATAGGCTTACCCGAGCAAAATGGTCGGAATGGCCGCGAGAAGAAATGTGGCAGGTTGCCGCGCGGCAGCGTTACCGGCGGGAACCGTTGCCCCGGGCCTGCTTGCCATATTTGCCGCGTTTCGCACCCGACCGTCCCGATGGCGCGCGCGAGCGGCGGCCGGCGCCTTTCGGAGCCTCGCTGCCGCCGTCGAGAAGCTCGAAGCGCAATCCGCCCGTGACCGGCACGGCTTCCTCAAGGCGCACACGAACGGCATCGCCCAGCGAATAGGCGATGCGCGTGCGCTGGCCGATCAGCGCATGGATGATCTCGTCGTGATGGAAGAAGTCGCCGCCGAGCGAGGAGATGGGCACGAAACCATCCGCTCCTGTCTCGTCGAGCTTCACGAAGAGGCCGAAGCGCGTCACGCCTGCGATGCGGCCTGTGAACTCGGCGCCGATGCGGGCTTCGAGGAAGGCGGCGATGAAGCGGTCCTTCGAGTCGCGCTCGGCGATCATCGAGCGGCGCTCGGTCATGGAAATGTGTTCGGCGATCTCGGTCAGTTCCGCGACTTCATCATCCGTCTGCCCATCCTTGCCGAGGCCGAGCCCTGCGATCAGCGCGCGATGGACCGTGAGGTCCGCATAGCGGCGGATGGGCGAGGTGAAGTGGGCATAGCGGCGCAGATTGAGCCCGAAATGGCCGATATTGTCCGGCGAATAGATGGCCTGCGCCTGCGAGCGCAGTACCACGTCGGAGACGATGCGGTCATGCTCCGTGCCGTCCACCTGCGAGAGCACGCGGTTGAAATTCGCCGGGCGGATATTCTCGCCCCGCGTGAAGTTCAGGTTCAGCGTTGCGAGGAACTCCGCCAGCGCCACGAGCTTCTCGCGCGAGGGGGCATCATGGATGCGGTAGATGACCTTCCGGCGCACCGCTTCCGCCTGTTCGGCGGCACAGACATTCGCCTGGATCATGAATTCCTCGATGAGCTTCATCGATTCGAACTTGTCGCCGATGCGCACGCCTGCGATCCGGCCATCGGCGCCAATGTCGATCTTGTGTTCCGGCAGGTCGAGGTCGAGCGGTGCACGCACTTCGCGCGCCTTGGCGATGATGCGATAGGCCGCCCATAGCGGCTTCAGCACAGGTTCGAGCAGCGGCCCGGCAATATCGTCCGGCCTTCCGTCGATCGCTTCCTGCACCTGCCGGTAGCTCAGGCTCGCGGCGGAACGCATCAGGCCCCGGATGAACTCATGGCCACGCTTGTTGCCGTTCCGGTCGAAGACCATGCGCACGGCAAAGCACGCGCGGTCTTCGCCGTCGACCAGCGAGCAGAGATCGTTCGAAATGCGCTCCGGCAGCATGGGCACGACACGGTCCGGGAAATAGGTCGAGTTGCCGCGCTTCCTCGCCTCGCGGTCCATCGGCGAGCCGGGCTTCACATAGGCCGCGACATCGGCGATGGCGACGATGGCGACGACGCCGCCATCGTTTTTCGGGTCCGTGTCGGGCGCCGCCCATACGGCATCGTCATGGTCGCGCGCATCAGCCGGGTCAATGGTGATGAGCGGTATGTCGCGAAGGTCCGTGCGGCCCTTGAGACCGTGATGCTTTGCCGCTTCCGCTTCGGCGATCACATCGTCGGGGAAGGCATCGGGAATGCCATGCGCGTGAATGGCGATCAGGCTGATCGAGCGCGGGTCTTCGCTGTCGCCGAAGACTTCGCGGATGCGGGCGCGGGAGAGCCCGTATTTCTTGCCGGGAACGGTTTCCGCGAAGACGAGGTTTCCTTCTTCTGCACCGTTCACATCTTCCGGCGCGATCTCATATTCGTTGCGGAGTTTCTTCTCGACAGGAACGAGGCGGCCGCCTTTCCCTTTCTTGTTCGCGCGGTAGAGGCCGAGAATGCGCTCTGCGCCCTTGCCGATGCGGCGGATGACCTGCGCTTCGTAGGGGTAGGGTTCTTCCTCGTCTTCCACTTTCGCGATGCGCGCCAGCACGCGGTCGCCGACGCCTGCGGGCGGCTCGTCATAGTCGCGCTTCTTGCGCGACGTGTCGGGTGCCACGACGATGAGCGGCGCGGGCTCTTCACCCGGCCAGCTCACGGGCCGCGCGATCAGCTCGCCATCCATATCCGTATGCGTGATTTCGATGACGGTGACGGGTGGCAGTGCGTCGGTGCGGCGCAGGTTCTTCGCCTCGTCCCTCGCGATCAGCCCTTCCTCCGTCATCGCCTTCAGCATCTGCTTCAGGGGAATGCGGTCGTCTCCCTTGACGCCGAAGGCGCGGCCGATCTCGCGCTTCGAGGTCTTGCCGGGATTTTCGGAGAGGAAGGCGAGGATCTGTTCGCGCGTCGGCAAGCCGCCGGATTTCTTCTTTCCGGCGGGCTTTTTCGTCGTGGCCCGTCTGGGCTTGCCTTCGGCCAAGGTCAGTCCGCCAATTCAGTGGCTTTGCCGCTCTTCTTCGCGGCAGGCTTTTTCGCAGCAGGCTTTTTCGCAGCAGGCTTTTTCGCTGTGGTCTTCTTTGCGGGGGCCTTTTTCTTCGCGGCAGGTTTCTTTGCGGCTGTCTTCTTCGCCGGGGCTTTCTTTTCCGCCGGTTCCTTCATTGCGGCCGCCTTCTTTGCCGGCTTCTTCTTGCCGCTCTTCGCGTCCTTTTCGGTAACGAGCGCAAGCGCCGCGTCAAGCGTCACATCTTCAGGCACGGCGGATTTCGGCAGCGTCGCATTCGTGCTGCCATGCTTGATGTAGGGGCCGTATTTTCCTTCGCGCAGCTGCACGGGCTTGCCCGTATCGGGGTGGTCGCCCAGCTCCTTCAGCACCTTGCCTGCGCGCTCTTCGGCGCGGGCGATCTTTTCGGCAAGCACGGTGACAGCGCGGTTCACGCCGATGTCGAAAAGCTCTTCCGGGTCTTTCAGGTTCGCGTAGGTGCCATCATGCAGGATGAAGGGACCGAAGCGGCCAAGGCCCGCTGTGATCTTCTTGCCGGTTTCCGGGTGGATGCCGACGTCGCGCGGCAGAGTAAGAAGGCGCAGCGCCATGTCGAGATCGACATCGGCGGCGGAAGTTTTCGCGGGCAGGCCACTCCGTTTCGGTTTGTCGTCGTCCGAAAGCGGCGCACGCTCGACATAAGGTCCGAAGCGGCCGGTCTTGAGCGAGACTTCCGCGCCCGTTTCCGGGTCGGTGCCGAGTACGCGGTCGCCAGTCGCTTCCTCGCCTTCGGCGCCCACGGTTAGCTGGCGCGTGAACTTGCAATCGGGATAATTCGAGCAGCCAACAAAGGCGCCGAAGCGGCCGACCTTCAGCGACAGGCGGCCATTGTCGCAGGAAGGGCATGCGCGCGGGTCCGTGCCGTCACCCTTGTCAGGGAAAACGTGGGGCGCGAGAACATCGTTCAGCCGGTCGAGCACTTCGGTGATGCGGAGTTCCGTCGCTTCGGCGACGTTGCCGGTAAAGTCCTTCCAGAATTCGCGCAGCAATTCCTTCCAGTCGAGCTCGCCCGCCGATACCTTGTCGAGCTTTTCCTCAAGCGCCGCCGTGAAGTCGTATTCGACATAGCGCGAGAAGAAGTTTTCGAGGAAGGCGGTGACGAGGCGGCCCTTGTCCTGCGGCACAAAACGCTTCTGGTCCATGCGCACATAGTCGCGGTCGCGCAGCGTCTGCAGCGTCGAGGCATAGGTCGACGGACGGCCGATGCCAAGTTCTTCCATGCGCTTCACGAGCGTTGCTTCGGTGAAGCGGGGCGGTGGCTCGGTGAAATGCTGTTCGGGGCGGATCTTCTCCGTGCCGAGCTTATCGCCGCGGGCGACTTTCGGCAGGCGGTTGCCTTCCTCCGCATCGTCCGGTTCGTCGCGGCCTTCCTGATAGAGACGAAGGAAGCCATCGAAGACGATGACCGATCCCGTGGCGCGCAGGCCGATCGGCGCGTCGTTCGCTTCCATCTCGATGGTCGTTCGCTCAAGCTGCACGCTTTCCATCTGGCTTGCGATGGTACGGTTCCAGACGAGTTCATAGAGGCGGCGCTGATCGTCGTCGAGGCGGGCGGCCACCTGCTTGGGCAGGCGCGCGAGATCGGTCGGGCGGATCGCTTCATGCGCTTCCTGCGCGTTCTTGGCCTTGCTCGTGTAGACGCGCGCGCTGTCCGGCAGATAGGCCTCGCCGAATTCATTGTTGATGACGGTGCGGGCCTGGGCGATTGCTTCCGGCGCAATCTGCACGCCGTCGGTTCGCATATAGGTGATGAGGCCGGTCGTCTCGCCGTCGATATCAACACCTTCGTAAAGCCGCTGCGCCACCTGCATGGTGCGGCTTGCCGAGAAACCGAGCTTGCGCGAGGCTTCCTGCTGCAGCGTCGATGTCGTGAAGGGCGGGTTCGGATTGCGCCGTGCAGGCTTGCTCTCGACCGAGGTGACCGAGAAGCGCGAAGCCTTGATGCGCGCGACGACTTCATCTGCCGTCTTCTGATCGGGAATGTCGAACTTGCCGAGTTTCTTGCCGTCGAGCGACACGAGGCGTGCGGCAAAGACATCACCTGCGCCGGTCTTCATGTCGGTTTCGACTGTCCAGTATTCCTGGCTGCGGAAGGCTTCGATCTCGAGTTCACGGTCGCAGATGAGGCGAAGCGCAACGGATTGCACCCGGCCGGCGGAGCGCGATCCGGGGAGTTTCCGCCAGAGCACGGGCGAAAGGGTGAAGCCGACGAGATAGTCGAGGGCGCGGCGGGCGAGATAGGCGTCGATCAACTCCCTGTCGAGTCCGCGCGGATGTTCCATCGCCTCGGTGACGGATTTTTTGGTGATGGCGTTGAAGACGACGCGCTGGACCTCGACGTCCTTCAGCGCCTTCTTCTTGTTGAGCACTTCCAGCACATGCCAGGAAATCGCCTCTCCCTCGCGGTCCGGGTCGGTTGCGAGGATCAGGCGGTTGGCGCCTTTCACGGCGGCGGCAATCTCGTTCAGGCGCTTCTGGGATTTCGCGTCCACATCCCAGGCCATGGCGAAGTCGTCATCCGGCAGAACCGAGCCATCCTTCGAGGGCAGGTCGCGGACATGGCCGTAGGAAGCGAGGACCTTGTAGTCCTTGCCCAGATATTTGTTGATGGTTTTCGCCTTGGCGGGCGACTCAACAATGACGACGTCCATTGGACTGTTGCACTCTCTATATTAGGGGCTCTCGCGGTGGCGAAGCACGGCGCGCCCTTTGCCTTCGGCCCGGTATGCCGGGCCGTTTCCACGCTTGCAAACCGTGAAAAGCTCCAGTCAGCGCCGCGACCGCCGCTGCGAACCGCCGGGTGAAAATGGTGAAAAGGGCGGGGCCTGTCAAATGCCGCGGAATCCTTGAGGAAATACGGCACTCCATCGAGCCGGTGAATATCAGTCCAGTTCGAATATAGTTCCGCTTAGGCCAAAGGGTCTACTTCATCCAGTCTGTATATGCTTCGATCTAGTTCCCGGCCCGGAGGCCGGTTCGGGAAGGAATGTCACCGCCGCGCCGTGTGCATGGCTATTGGAGGAGGTGAGAGATGCGGAAGTCCTATATCCGGGCCGAGGCCGTGCCCGAAGCCGGCGATCTGGCGGAGGCAGCGCGGCGGCTTCGAAACTCCCTTCCGAATGGTGACCCGCTGGCCGATGCCGACGATGAGGCGGTGGCCGCCTATCTGCTGGATCTGATGATCGCATCCCGCAAAATGGCGGCAAAACGCGGCTTCAGCTTTCTGGCCTATCTGATCGGCGTGGCGGCGGAGGAGTCGCGGCTGCTGTCGCTTGGCCAGTCGGCGGTGCGCAAGCAGGTTGCAGGCGACTGAGGATCAGGCGTCAGGCAGCAGGCTCACGCGGTCACCCGGATCGCGATGCAGCCTGCCCGCAAGTTCGAGCTCCAGCAAGACGGCGCGAAGCTCCGGCACGGAGACGCCAGCCTGCCGGATGATGTAATCGACCGGCGTCGGCGTCGGGCCGAGAGCGGCGAAAATGCGCGTGCGTGAATCCCCGTCCGTTTCGGACCGTGCGGCGGCGCGCGGTGCATAGGAGGGCGGTTCCGGCTCGTCGAAGCGGTGGCCGAGCGGCGTCGCCAAAGCGGCGATCACGTCGGCTG
Organism: Parvibaculum sp.; assembly: GCF_046297875.1. GTDB lineage: Bacteria > Pseudomonadota > Alphaproteobacteria > Parvibaculales > Parvibaculaceae > Parvibaculum. The sequence continues at coordinate 2,293,548 of NZ_JBKBHD010000001.1, forward strand.
CATTTTCCACCAGCGGCGCGCCATCCTTAATGAGCTTGTTTGCGCCCTGCGCGCGCGGATCGAGCGGCGAACCCGGTACGGCAAAGACATCGCGGCCCTGTTCCAGCGCAAAACGCGCGGTGATGAGCGAGCCGGAACGGAGTGCCGCCTCGATCACCACCACGGCGAGCGCGAGGCCGGAGATCAGGCGATTGCGGCGAGGGAAGTGCCGCGCCTGCGGGCTGGTGCCGGGCGGCATTTCGCTGACGAGCGCGCCGCGCTCCGCAATCAGTTTCTGCAGTTCGCGATTTTCTTCCGGGTAGACGATGTCGAGCCCGCCCGCGAGAACGGCGACGGTTCCGGTCGCAAGCGAGGTGCGATGCGCCGCCGTGTCGATGCCGCGCGCAAGACCGGAGATGACCGTGAAGCCTTCCGCGCCCAGCGCCTCGGCCATATCGCCTGCGATGCGGCGTCCGGCGGCGGAAGCATTGCGCGAGCCGACGATAGCGACGGATTTGCCATTCGCCTGCGAGATGTCGCCAAGCATGGAGATCACAGGCGGCGGCGGATCGAGCGTGGCGAGACGCGCCGGGAAATTTTCATCGCCGAGCACGAGCAGATGACCGCCCATTTTCGCAACGGCCGAGATTTCCGCTTCGGCATCCGCAGGATGCGCGATCTTCAGGCGTCGCTTCGAGCCGCCGCGCTTGGCAAGTTCCGGCAATGCATCGAGTGCGTCGAGCGCGTTGCCGAAATGATCGAGCAGGTCGCGGAATGTGACGGGGCCGACATTCTCGCTGCGCGCAAGGCGAAGGCGGGCGAGGCGCTCGGCCGAAGAGAGCGCCGTGCCCACGCGCTTCAGCCTTCGGCCTTCTTCTGACCGATGCGGGATTCTGTTCCCGCCATCAGCCTCGAAATATTTTCGCGATGCGCAATGTAGATGAAGAGCACGAGAACTGCGCTCAGGCCGACAAGCTGCCACTGGTTGAGCCAGGCAAGATAGACCGGCGTGAGCAGCGCCGCGACCAGCGCCGAAAGCGACGAATAGCGCGAGATCAGCGCGACCACGAGCCAGGTGGCGCAGAAAAGCAGGCCGACGGGCCAGTGAAGCGCGAGCAGTATGCCGATAAAGGTCGATACGCCCTTGCCGCCCTTGAAGCCGAGCCAGATGGGATAGAGGTGGCCGATAAAGGCGCCCAGCGCCGCAAGGCCCGGTAGCAGGACAACGTCACCGCCTGCCGTGCGCGCGACCCACGCCATGAGCAGAACCGCAATCGCGCCCTTGCCCGCATCGCAAATCAGCGTGCCTGCGGCGACCCAGCGGTTGCCCGTGCGCAGCACATTGGTTGCGCCGATATTGCCCGAGCCGATATCGCGAATGTCGCCTAGGCCCGCTGTCTTGGTCAGCAGCAATCCGAAGGGGATCGAGCCGAGCAGATAGCCGAGAACGAGCGCGACCAGCGGCAGCGCCATTGAGGTGAAGTCCATGGTCAGCGTTCCTCCCCGTGAACATAGACCGTGCGGCCGCCGACCATGGTACGGATGGCGCGGCCCTGGAACAGGCGGTCCTCGAAGGGTGTGTTCTTCGAGATTGACTTCAGATTAGCCGCTTCGAGCTTCCAGGGCACCTCCGTATCGATCAGCACGAGATCGGCGGGAAGTCCGGTGACAAGGCGGCCCCGGCCAAGGCCGAGCAGATCGGAAGGCAGGCAGGTGAGTGCAGCAAGCATCCGCCCGAGCGGCAGATCGCCATTATGGACCAGCGTAAGCGCGGCCGGCAGCAGCGTTTCGAGGCCGATCGCGCCGAAATCGGCTTCGGCAAACGGACGGCGCTTCACTTCCGGGTCGCGCGGATCATGGCCCGAGACGACGACATCGATTGTACCGTCCGCGAGTCCCGCAACCAGCGCCAGCCGGTCCTGTTCGCCGCGCAGCGGCGGCGACAGCTTGAAGAAGGTGCGGTAGGACTGGACGTCGTTCTCGTTGAGCTGCAGATGCGCCGCCGAGACGCCGCAGGTGACGGGCAGGCCGCGCGTCTTTGCCCGGCGGATGATTTCGACCGAGGCTTCGCTGGAAACCTGCGAGACGTGATAGCGCCCGCCGGTGAGTTCCAGAAGCCGCAGGTCGCGCTCGATCATGATGGTTTCGGCGGCAGCTGGAATGCCTGCAAGGCCGAGGCGGCCTGAAAGCTCGCTCTCGTTCATCACGCCCGTTGCAAGCGTCGGTTCCTCCGCATGCTGCACCACCAGCGCGCCCATATGGGCGGCATAGCTGAGCGCGCGGCGCATCACCTGCGCATTGGCGACGGCTTTCACACCATCCGTGAAGCCGACGGCACCTGCCTCCAGCAGCAGGCCGAATTCCGTCATCTCCTTGCCTTCGAGACCCTTGGTCAGCGCCGCCATCGTGTGGACATGGACGACCGCCGTGTCGCGGGCGCGGCGCTCGATGAAATCGACAAGCGCCACATCGTCGATCACCGGATTTGTGTTCGGCATGACGATCATGGTGGTGACGCCACCTGCGGCTGCCGCCTTGCTGGCGAGCGCCAGCGTTTCGCGGTGTTCGGCGCCCGGTTCGCCGGTGAAGACGCGGCAGTCGATCAGGCCCGGCGCGAGGACGCGGCCCTTGCAGTCCACCACCTCCGCGCCATCGGGCAGACCGTCATTGAAGAGGGCGGGGCCGAGATCGGCGATCACACCATTCTCGACCAGCAGATTGCCGCGCTCGTCATAGCCGCTGGCGGGGTCGATCAGGCGTGCATTGATGAAGGCTGTGCGTTTCATGCGCGGCTTCCGAGCGGCAGTTCGTTCGGCAGGTTGCGCGAGAGCGCGTCAAGCACGGCCATGCGCACGGCAACGCCCATCTCCACCTGTTCGCGGATGAGGCTCCGGTCGATATCGTCGGCAACCGCGCTGTCGATCTCGACACCGCGGTTCATCGGCCCCGGATGCATCACGAGCGCATCGGGCTTCGCATAGGCGAGCTTTGCGTAGTCGAGGCCGTAGAAGTGGAAATATTCGCGCTGGCTCGGCACATAGGAACCTGCCATGCGCTCAAGCTGCAGCCGCAGCATCATAACGATATCAACGCCTTCGAGGCCCCTCTTCATGTCGTGGAAGACCTCGACGCCGAGCCGCTCGATACCTTTCGGCATCAGCGTCGGCGGGCCGATGACGCGCACCCGCGCGCCCATCGCGTTCAGCAGCAGGATGTTCGAGCGCGCGACGCGGCTATGCAGAATGTCGCCGCAGATCGCCACGAGGAGGCCCTGGAGCCTGCCCTTGCGGCGGCGGATCGTCAGCGCGTCGAGCAGCGCCTGTGTCGGATGTTCATGCGCGCCGTCGCCCGCATTGATGACCGAGCAGGAGACTTTCTGGGACAAAAGCTCCACCGCGCCGGAGCTTTGGTGCCTGATGATGATGAGATCGGGGTGCATCGCATTGAGCGTCACCGCCGTGTCGATCAGCGTCTCGCCCTTCTTCACGGAGGAGGAGGAGACCGACATGTTCATCACATCCGCGCCGAGGCGCTTTCCCGCCAGCTCGAAGGAGCTTTGTGTGCGGGTGGAGGCTTCGAAGAAGAGGTTGATCTGGGTGCGGCCGCGCAGCACCGAACCCTTCTTGTCGACCTGCCGGTTCTGCTCGACATAGGTGTCGGCAAGGTCGAGAAGGGCGGTGATGTCGGCGGGGGAAAGCCCTTCGATGCCCAGCAAATGCCGGTGCGGGAAGATGGCTTGAGGCTGTTTGTCAGCGTTGGTCATTAAAGCCGCATTGTATAGGGCCGATTCCGGGGGGCGGCAAGGTGGTTTTGAGGCCGCGTTTGGCCGGGCGCCGGAGGGGGTGTTAACCTCACGGGAAGTCCCCGGAAAAGAGGTTCAGGCCCGATGTCCAGCCAGATGGAAACGCCCGCCGGTTTTGCCACTCACGAGGTCTTCAATCAGCCGCCGCCGCTTGAGGATGTGAACCTCTTTACCGGCGACAAGGCTCTTGCCGAGACGGTGGAGCGGGAAGGCGGGGGGCAGGCGCGCCGGTCGCTGACGGAATTCGGCGCAATCGTGGGCAGCGAGGAGGTGCTGGAGCTGGGGCGGCAGGCCAATGCCTATCTTCCTGTGCTCAAGAGCTTCGACCGTTTCGGCCATCGCGCGGACCGGGTGGAGTTCCATCCTGCCTATCATGCGCTGATGGCGTTGTCGGTGGAGCAGGGATTGCACGGCTCGCCCTGGGACCATCTGAAAGACGGGTTCGATGCTAAGCCGAAAGCGGGAGCGGTCGTCGCGCGGCTCGCCGGCACATACATGATGACGCAGGCGGAAGCGGGCCACGGCTGTCCCATCACCATGACGAATGCGGCGGTGCCCGCGCTTCTCTTCCAGCCCTCGCTTGCGGAGGAATGGGTGCCGCGCATCCTCTCGCGCGACTATGACGAGCGCTTCCTGCCCGCGAGCGAGAAGACGGGCGTCACCCTCGGCATGGGGATGACCGAAAAGCAGGGCGGCACGGATGTGCGGGCCAATACGACATCCGCGGTGCCTGCGGGCAGGGGTGGGCCGGGCGAGGAATATCGCATCACCGGGCATAAATGGTTCTTCTCCGCGCCCATGTGCGATGCCTTCCTCGTACTGGCGCAGGCGCCGAACGGAATCTCCTGCTTCCTCATGCCGCGATTCCTGCCCGATGGCAGCGTCAATGCAATCCGCATCCAGCGGCTGAAGGACAAGGTCGGCAATAAGTCGAATGCCTCGTCCGAGGTCGAGTTTCAGGCGGCCTCCGGCTGGCTCATCGGCGAGGAAGGGCGCGGCGTCCGAAACATCATCGAGATGGCGACCTATACACGGCTCGATTGCGCGGTGGCGACGGCAGGCATGATGCGGCAGGCGGTGAGCCAAGCCGTGCATCACTGCTCCTTCCGCACGGTCTTCCAGAAAAAGCTGATCGACCAGCCCCTCATGGCGAATGTGCTGGCCGATCTTGCGCTCGAGACGGAGGCGGCGACGGCGCTTTCCTTCCGCGTCGCGCGCTCGTTCGACCGCGCGCATGAGGACGAGGCGGAGGCCGCCTTCCGCCGCATCATGACGCCGGTCGCGAAATACTGGGTCTGCAAGCGCGCGCCGAACCTTGCCTATGAGGCGATGGAATGTCTCGGCGGCAATGGCTATGTCGAGGAGGGCATCGCGGGCCGCATCTACCGCGAAATGCCGGTCAATGCGATCTGGGAAGGCTCGGGCAATGTCATGTGCCTCGACGTGCTGCGCGCGCTGATGCGCGAGCCTCAGGCGCTCGAAATCGTGTTCGCGGAACTCGACAAGGCGCGCGGCGCGAGCGCGGCTTACGATGGCGCGCTCGATGCGCTGAAGGATGCGTTCACCGATATGGGCTCGCTTGAGGCGCGCTCGCGGCAGGTGGTGGAGCAGATGGCGAAAGTCGCCGCGGGCTCTATCCTGCTGCAACACGCGCCGGGCTTCGTCTCCGACGCCTATTGCGCCACGCGCCTCGGCCGCGACTGGGGCGATGTGTACGGCACGCTGCCGGTGGGCGCGGATGTCCGTGCGATCACGGAGCGGGCGCGGGTGGCGTAGCAAAATATCTCAGGTGTCATCGCGGGATTTATTCCCGCGACCCATTCGCCTCTCCAATTGCCGCAGCCGCCAATGGGTCCCGGCAACAAGTGCCGGGATGACAACTGTGTTTTTGTCTTAACCCAACAGCCACAACATCAGCGGCATGGTGACGACGGCCAGGATGGTGCCGCCGGTGATGAGGCTTGCCATCAGCGTTGCGTCGCCGCCAAGCTGGCGGGCGAGGATGTAGGAGGAGGTCGCGCCCGGCACCGCGCCGCAGAGCAGCACGACCGCGGCAGGAAGGCCCGTAACGCCGAAGGCGATGCACCAGCCCGCCATCAGCGCGGGCATGACGACAAGTTTCAGTCCGCTTGTCAGTCCGACGATCCAGCCGGTTTCGAGCGCGTGCTTTGGCTGCAGGCCCGCACCGATCGCGATGAGGCCGATGGTGAGCGCAGCAGCACCCAGAATATCGAATGTCGGCGCAAGCGGTCCGGGCAGGCCGATGCCGGTAACATTGAGCGCTATACCCGCCGCGCAGGCGAGGATCAGCGGGTTCTTCGACAGGAGCTTCAGCACGGTTCCCATACCCGCCGGTTCGTCACCCGCATATCGCGTAAGGATGAGCACGGAGAGCACGTTCACCGCGGGAACGAGGACGGCGAATGAAACCGCTGCAAGCGTTACGCCTTCGGGGCCGAAGAGCGAGCCGATCGCGGCAAGCGCGACAAAGCCGTTCCAGCGCGCCGCACCCTGAAAGACGGATGAGAATTGCTGGCCGGTAAGCGGCAGAACCGCCTTCAGGATCATGAGGATCACGACCATCGAAAAGAGGCCCGCGCCCAGCGCCGAGGCCATCGGCCAGATGTCGTAGTCGGTGAGGTTCGCAGTCGCGAGAGTGTGGCAGAGCAGCGCAGGGAAGAAGATGTAATAGGTGAGCCGGTCGAGGGGCGCCCAGATACCCTCATCGAGAAAATTCATGCGCTTGATCGCAAAGCCGAGCGCAATGACGAGGAAGACGGGGATCAGGGAATTCAGGATGGGGAGCATGGTTCGCTCTTCTTGTTTAACGGTGTCTCACAGCCGTCTCAGCCGGTCGAGGGCACCTTGCAGAATGTACGCGGCGGCCATCTTGTCCACCAGTTCGGCGCGGCGGGCGCGGCTGGCGTCGGCGTCGAGCAGCGTGCGGGTCACGGCCTGGGTGGACATGCGCTCGTCCCAGAAGACGACGGGGAGGTCCGTCAGCTTTTCTAGGTTGCGGACGAAGGCGCGGGTGGACTGGCAGCGCGGGCCCTCGGTCCCGTCCATGTTGAGGGGCAGGCCGAAGACGAGGGCGACGACGCCATGTTCCTTCGCCAGCGCGATCAGCCGTTCGGCATCCGCCGTGAACTTCGTCCGCTTGATGGTTTCAAGCGGGCTCGCGATCGAGCGGGAGACATCGGAAAGGGCAAGGCCGATGGTCTTGGTGCCCAGATCGACGCCCATCAGGCGGTCATGGCGGCCGATCCCGTGTTCAAGTTCCTCAAGAAGTTTCACATTGGCGCTCAAGTGCCTGCAACCTTTGGGTAAAATCTGTCGCGGCGGACCATAATCCGGGGCTTTCCGGGGCGCAATCGCCGCCCTCATATATATTGTGCGGGCGGCGTTGCGGCGCGGGGCTCCCGCTTGTTATGTTCCCTCGCGATTCAAGGAGCAAGGGGTGCTTCGCCGGGCTTCCGGCCCCGAGGCAGCTTCCCTCTTCCGACCACCAACAAAGGCGGACCCATGTCGGTCGATCAGAAAACGGTCCGGCACATCGCCCGGCTTGCGCGGATTGCCGTGCGGGACGATGAGCTGGAGGCGCTGGCCAAGGAACTCAACGGCATCCTCGATTGGGTGGAGCAGCTCGGCGAGGTGGATACCGCCGATGTGGAGCCCATGACGAGCGCGGTCGCGATGGCGATGAAGATGCGCGAAGACGTCGTGACGGAGACTAACCGTCAGAAGGATGTGACGCGGAATGCGCCGGGCGCGGAAGACGGCTTCTTCGTGGTGCCGAAGGTGGTGGAGTAAGCGATGACCGATCTGACCAGCCTCACGCTCGCCGAAGCCCGCGACGCGCTGAAGAAGAAGGAAATCACCTCGGTGGAGCTCACCGGCACCTATCTCAAGGAGATGGAAGCCGCGAGCCCGCTCAACGCCTATGTGACCGTCACCGCCGAAAAGGCGATGGAGATGGCCAGGGCGTCGGATGCGAAGCTCCAGAAGGGCGAGGGCGGGCCACTCGAGGGCGTACCGCTCGGCATCAAGGATCTGTTCTGCACGAAGGATGTGCAGACGACTGCCTGCAGCCACATTCTCGAAGGCTTCGTGCCGCCCTACGAGTCAACTGTGACCGCCAATCTGTGGCGCGATGGTGCCGTGATGCTCGGCAAGCTCAACAATGACGAGTTCGCGATGGGCTCCTCCAACGAGACGAGCCATTACGGCGCGGTGGTGAACCCGTGGCGCCGCCAGGGTTCGGACGCGAAGCTCGTGCCAGGTGGATCGTCCGGCGGTTCGTCGGCGGCGGTCGCGGCGCGGCTCTGCGCGGCGGCGACAGCGACGGATACGGGCGGCTCCATCCGTCAGCCCGCCGCCTTCACCGGCACTGTGGGCCTCAAGCCCACCTATGGCCGCTGCTCGCGCTGGGGCATCGTTGCCTTCGCCTCTTCGCTCGATCAGGCGGGGCCGATCGCGCGCGATGTGCGCGACGCCGCGATCATGCTCGGTTCGATGGCAGGCCATGACCCGAAGGACACGACGAGCGTCGACCGCGTGGTGCCGGACTATGAAGCCGCGCTTGCGGGCGGCGTGAAGGGCCTCAGCGTCGGCATTCCGAAGGAATATCGGGTCGACGGCATGCCGAAGGAGATCGACGATCTCTGGACACGCGGCATCGAATGGCTGAAGGCCGCGGGCGCCACGGTGAAGGAGGTGAGCCTTCCCCACACCAAATATGCGCTGCCGACCTATTACATCGTTGCGCCTGCGGAATGCTCGTCCAACCTCGCGCGCTATGACGGTGTGCGCTACGGGCTGCGCGTCGAGGGCCGCGACGTGACGGAGATGTATGAGAACACCCGCGCGGCCGGTTTCGGCGCGGAAGTGAAACGGCGCATTCTGATGGGCACCTATGTGCTCTCGGCGGGTTACTACGACGCCTATTACCTGAAAGCGCAGAAGCTCAGGACCCTGATCGCGCGGGACTTCACGGAAGCCTTCTCCGAAGTCGATGTGCTGCTGACTCCGACGGCGCCGTCCGCCGCATTCGCTATCGGCGAAAAAACCGACGATCCGCTCTCCATGTATCTCAATGACGTGTTCACGGTGACTGTGAACCTTGCGGGTCTGCCGGGCATTTCGGTGCCGGCCGGGCTTTCGGGCGAGGGGCTGCCGCTCGGGCTGCAGCTTATCGGGCGGACATTCGACGAAGAGACGCTGCTGCGCGCGGCGCGGGCCATCGAGGAGGCTGCGGATTTCACCGCGGCGCCCGGCGCCTGGTGGAGGGCATGATGAGCGAGTTCGAAAGCACGATGCGAAAGCGCGAGCCGCGCAAGGAAGACCTGATCCAGGGCCAGACCGGTGACTGGGAGATGATCCTCGGCCTCGAGGTTCATGCGCAGGTCACCTCCAACGCCAAGCTTTTCTCCGGTTCCTCGACCACCTTTGGCGCCGAGCAGAACACGCAGGTAAGCCTCGTCGATGCGGCGATGCCGGGCATGCTGCCGGTCATCAACCGTTTCTGCGTCGAACAGGCGATCCGCACCGGGCTTGGTCTCAAGGCGAAGATCAATCTGCGCTCGGTCTTCGACCGGAAGAACTATTTCTACCCGGATCTGCCGCAGGGCTATCAGATTTCGCAGTTCAAGCACCCGATCGTGGGCGAGGGCGAAGTGCTGCTCGACATGGCGGACGGGCGCGTGGTGACGGTCGGTATCGAGCGGCTGCATCTCGAACAGGATGCGGGCAAGAGCCTGCATGACCAGCATCCCTCGATGAGCTTTGTCGATCTCAACCGCTCGGGCGTGGCGCTGATGGAGATCGTTTCGCGGCCGGATATGCGCTCGGCGGACGAGGCGAAGGCCTATGTGAACAAGCTGCGCACCATTCTGCGCTATCTCGGCACCTGCGACGGCAATATGGAGGAGGGCTCGCTCCGCGCCGACGTGAACGTCTCTGTGCGCAAGATCGGCAGCCCGCTCGGCACACGCTGCGAGATCAAGAATGTGAACTCGATCCGTTTCATCGGTCAGGCGATCGAGTATGAAGCGCGCCGGCAGATCGAAATCCTCGAGGAAGGCGGGAAGATCGCGCAGGAAACCCGGCTTTTCGATCCCAAAACGGGAGAGACACGCTCCATGCGCTCCAAGGAAGAGGCGCATGACTATCGCTACTTCCCCGATCCCGACCTGCTGCCGCTCGAATTCACGCAAATCTGGGTGGACGAGATCAAGGCGTCGCTGCCGGAGTTGCCGGACAACAAGAAGGCGCGGCTGATCGCCGAATATGGCCTCACGCCTTATGACGCGACCGTTCTGATCGGCGAGGCGGCGCGGGCGGACTACTTCGAGGCGGTCGCCAAGGGGCGCGATGCGAAGCTCGCGGCGAACTGGGTGACGGGCGAATTGTTCGGCGCACTGAACCGCGAAGGGCACTCGATAGAGGAGACTCCGGTGTCCGCAAGGCAGCTCGGAGAGCTCATCGACCTTATCTCGGACGGGACCATCTCGGGTCGAATCGCGAAGCAGGTTTTTGATTCGATGTACAAAACGGGTCGTGACCCGGCCAAAATCGTCGAGGATGAAGGGCTGCAGCAAGTCACGGATTTTGGGGCTATCGAGGCCGCAATCGACGCCATCATCGCGGCGAACCCCGATAAAGTCGAGCAAACGAAAGTCAAGCCCCAACTTGCTGGCTGGTTTGTCGGCCAAGTCATGAAATCCACGTCTGGCAAGGCAAATCCTGCCGTCGTCAACGAAATCCTTGCGAGGAAACTCGGCCTATCGTCCGACGGCTGACGAAAATTTCCAGCCTCCCGATGAACGGTTTGGTAACCACTTTCCCCGGAGAGTGGCGCGGACGCCTGTGCACAAATCTGTTGCATTCAGTTGCCGAGCGCAAAATGCGCGCTCATAGTAATTGGCGTGTGCGCCTGAGGGGTACGAGGGCGCTAGCAATGTGTGCGTTACGAGTACATGGATTGTCGCCAAACGAACGGCACATCAGGAGCTAGAGAAACATGGCTACCACCACCAAGACGAAAGCTAAGCCGAAGGCCGCTGCGGCCAAGAAACCCGCCGCAAAAAAGCCGGCTGCCAAGAAGAAGCCGGCCGCCAAGAAGACGGTAAAGAAGCTCGCCGCGAAGAAGACCGCGACGAAGAAGGCCCCCGCCAAGAAGAAGCCGGCTGCGAAGAAGAAGCCTGCTGCCAAGAAGGCGGTTGCCAAGAAGACCGTCGCCAAGAAGGCGCCTGCGAAGCGGAAGCCCGCAGCCAAGAAGAAGCCCGCAGCCAAGAAGACGGCCGCGAAGAAGCCCGCCGCTCGCAAGACGGCTGCGAAGAAGAAGCCTGCAGCGAAGAAGAAGCCCGCTGCTCGCAAGACAGCTGCGAAGAAGCCCGCCGCCCGCAAGACCGCTGCCAAGAAGGCACCGGCCAAGCGGAAGGCTCCTGCGAAGCGCAAGCCCGCAGCGAAGAAGGCGGCCTGAGAAGGCTGAATGAACGATACGCGCCGGTCATCCGCCGTGAAAGCGGCCCCGAAGCGTTCTGCGGCAAGGCAGCGTCCCGCCACTCGGCGGGACAACGCCGAGCCGATCGATCTTTACTACTGGCCAACACCTAATGGCTGGAAAGTGTCGATCATGCTGGAAGAATGTGGGCTGCCCTAAACGGGCAGGCCGGTGAATATCGGAGTTGGCGATCAGTTCAAGCGATCCTTTCTGAAGATCGCGCCGAACAACAGGATGCCTGCCATCGTGGATCCGAAAGGACCAGGGGGGAAACCGGTCTCGATCTTCGAGTCGGGGGCAATCCTTCAATATCTCGGGCGCAAGACCGGCAAGTTCTATCCAGCCGGCGAACGCGCGAGGATTGAGGTCGACCAATGGCTATTCTGGCAAATGGCTGGGCTTGGTCCGATGGCGGGCCAAGCCCATCACTTCCGCCAATACGCCAAGGAGAAGATACCCTATGCAATCAAGCGCTGTACCGATGAGGTGAACCGGCTCTACGGCGTGATGAATAAGCGCCTCAAGGACCGTGACAATCTTGCCGGGCGTTACTCGATTGCGGATATGGCCTGCTGGGGCTGGATCGTACCCTACAAGAACCAGGGCCAGCGGCTGGACGATTTTCCTTTCCTGAAGGACTGGTTCGAGCGGGTTGGTTCCCGTCCGGCGGTCCAGAGGGGATTTGTCCCGGGTCGCGAATGGCGCCGGGGCTCCATCGGTGACAAGACAAAAGAAGCGGAGAAGGCTCGCAAGATCCTCTTCGGACAACGCGCACAATAGGGCGGAGCGGGGCTTAACGGTTCCGCCACTTATGCTAAGCTTGCAGCGTCCCTGGAAACGGGGGCGCTGTTTGCCTTTCAATGGCCCGGAGCGAGCTGATGCGTGAATTCATATCCTCGATTGCCGCGATCGGCATGTTTGCCGCGGTGGTCCCTGCCTCGGCGGCGACGGTTACAGGCACCGGCAGCCTCGTCATGAAGGACAGCTACAACTCCCAGACGAATTGGGGCAGGCCGCTTGTCCTTCCGTCGGACGGCAAGGTTGTGCGGGTGATGTACGGTTCCTATGGCTTTTCGATCATCGACAAGAACGGCAACACGGTAGGCGATTTCCTGCTGCCGGAAATGGCGATGGGCACGGAAATTCCGGCGGGCGAGTACAGCATCGTGCCTTATGTCTGCGCCAAGCACCGGCATCACCATGTCGAAGTGACGGTCGAGTACTGATTTTCCGGTCCGGAAAGATATCCCCTCTTTACAGCGTCACGCTCCACCCCCATTTCGTTTCCATCTGGGGAGGTGTGCCTGAAATTCGTCTTCGCGCTTCCTGCCACAACAACAGGAGGGCGCAATGATCGATCTCTACACATGGACCACGCCGAACGGGCGCAAGGTTTCGATCATGCTTGAGGAAGCGGGCCTTCCCTATGAAGTGCATGCCGTGAACCTCGGCAAGAACGAGCAATTCGCGCCGGAATTCCTTAAAGTCAGCCCGAACAACCGGATACCCGCCATCGTCGACAGGGATGCCGACAGCGGCCCGGTTTCCGTCTTCGAGTCGGGCGCGATCCTGATCTATCTCGCCGAAAAGACCGGCAAGTTCCTCGCGCCGAAGGGCGAGCAGCGGGCGAAGGCGCTCGAATGGCTGATGTGGCAGATGGGTGGCGTCGGGCCGATGCTCGGTCAGGCCAATCACTTCATCAACACGGCGCCGGAAAAGGTTCCCTATGCCATCGACCGCTACATCACCGAGGCGGCGCGGCTCATCAAGGTGCTCGACACGCGGCTCGGCCACGCGGCCTTCATGGCCGGCGACTATTCCATTGCCGACATGGCGACTTATCCCTGGATCAGCGTCGCCTTTCCGCTGATCGCGCAGGGCAAGCCTGACATCGTGGGCGAGGGCGCCAATGTGAAGCGCTGGCTCGACGCGGTCGGCGCGCGGCCTGCCGTTCAGCGCGGCATGGCAGTGCCGAACGTATAGTGCATGACGGAAAACGGCTGCCTGTTGTCGATACGACACTTATGGTGCACCGGCGTTAACCATTTTTTCAGCGGGGGCATAGAAATTTGCATGCGGGAACGAAGTTCATGACTTCGTCGATACGGCAACCGGGGCGGAAGGCCGCGATCTTAGGAGTGGGCAAATGGCTCGCATGCAACTCGAGAGTTTCGAGAAGAACGACCTTGCGGCCGAAGGCGGCAAGGAAGAGGCGCTCTACAATCTTGGCCTGATGTATTCGACGGGGCACGGGGTCGAAGTCGATCTGGTGACCGCGCACAAATGGTTCAACCTGGCCGCCATGAAGGGGAGCAATGCGGCGCGCAGCTGCCGGGCGGAACTGGCTGCCGAGATGTCTCCGTCGCAGATCGCCGAAGCGCAGCGCCAGGCCCGCGAGTGGTTGGCAAACCAGTAAGATACTGTAATAAATAACTAAATCAGGCTTTCCGCAGGCGTCCTCTGCGCCGCGATGTGCCTGATCCGCCGGTATCCGCCCTCTTGCGGATGCGGGCCCTGCTGCCGCCCGCAGCTCCTTTCGCGCCTGCGAAATCGCGGCATCGACTCCGCTGCAAAATGTTCTATGTTCCGCGCAATTGCGTAGCCCGTTTTCCGCCCGCACGACGGAAAATCGCTTCGCGATGTTCGTTTCCCTTTCTGGAGTGGCCATGAGCGACACGTCCCCCCAAGAGGATGAAAAGTCCGTCGAGGATCTGGTCGATCTGCTCGATCTCGAGCGGATCGAGGAAAATCTGTTCCGCGGCCACAGCCCCGATGTCAGCTGGCAGCGCGTTTTTGGCGGGCAGGTCATCGGGCAGGCGCTGGTGGCGGCCTACCGGACGGTCGAGGAGCGCGTATGCCATTCGCTACACGCCTATTTCATCCGGCCGGGCGATCCGAAAGTGCCGATCGTCTATGAAGTCGACCGCTCGCGCGATGGCAAGAGCTTCACCACGCGGCGTGTCGTTGCGATCCAGCACGGCAAACAGATATTCAATCTGGCGGCGTCTTTCCAGGTGCCGGAAGAGGGCTTCGAGCATCAGGCCGACATGCCGAAAGTGCCGATGCCGGAAGAGCTCGCCAGCGAACGCGAATTGCGCAAGGCAATTGCCGAAAAGCTGCCGCCCGAGATCGCCAAGCATTTCTCGCGTCCCCGGCCCATCGAAATCAGGCCCGTCAATCCGCAGGACTATATCGACCCGGCGCCGATGGAGCCCTTGCAGCATGTCTGGTTCCGGGCACGCAAAAGCGTCGGTGACAATACTCCGCTGCATCAGTGCATCCTCGCCTATGCCTCCGACATGACGCTGCTCGACACCTGCATCCGTCCACATGGCGTGAGTTGGGTGTCCGGGAAGCTGCAGTCGGCGAGCCTTGACCATGCGATGTGGTTCCACGGGCCGTTCAGCACCGATGACTGGTTGCTCTATACGCAGGACAGCCCCAGCGCCTCCGGCGCGCGTGGACTCAACCGGGGCTCGATCTATACGCGGGACGGCAAGCTCGTCGCCTCTGTGGCGCAGGAAGGGCTGATCCGTTACCACGGCAAGCCCAAACCCAAGGGCTGAGGCTCGAAAATAGCGGTGTGCGGCTGGACTGAACCGGATATTGGCCTTGAAGCGCCCCGCAATCTTGGGCATACACGGGAAAGCCGGAGAGGTGGCCGAGTGGCTGAAGGCGGCGGTTTGCTAAACCGTTGTACAGTGTAAAGCTGTACCGTGGGTTCGAATCCCATCCTCTCCGCCATTAAAAGGGCCCCCGCAACGGGGCCTTTTTTATTGGCAGAAGATCGGGGGCCGGATCTGGGCTCAGTCGAGCTCCTTACCTTCGCTCAGGTCGCCGTCACGCGATAGCAGGATAGCCACAGGCCTCAGGCCGGGGACATGGGCGCAGACGATCATCACCATGACCATGATCGGTACGGCGAGGAAGAGGCCGACGATGCCCCAGATCGCGCCCCAGAATGTCAGCGACAGGATGATCGCCAGCGACGACAGGTGCAAAGCACGGCCCATCAGCATGGGCTCAATGATGTTGCCGATGCAAAACTGGATGGTGCCGATGCTGAGCAGCACGATGAGCGCCATCGGCCAGTCGCCGAACTGGACCAGCGCCACCAGCATGGGAAGGAACGAGGCGATGATCGAGCCGATATTGGGAATGAAATTGAAGAAGAAGGTCAGCGTCGCCAGCGTTTCGGGGAAGTCGACACCGATCAGCAAGAGCAGCAGATAGACGACGCCTGCCGTGGCAAGGCTGACCGCCGTCTTGACCAGCACATAATGGCGAACGCTGCGCCCGATTGCCTCGAGAATATTGCTTAGCCGCTGGGCGCGTTCGGGGGCGGGAAAGAGCTTTTCGAACTTGGCGGAAAAATGCGGCCTCTCGGCAAACAGGAAGCCGATATAGAGGATGACGAGCACAGTCGAAATCAGCAGGTTCCCCGCCGATCCGGCAAGGGAACGGAGATTGGCGCCGACATCGATGTCGCGGAAGGCCGCGCTTACCGCTGAGGCGGCGTCTTCTCCGAGCCAGGTGAAAAGGGTGGAAAGACCTTCTTCCGAGCGGTCGGTATAGGTCGACGCGGTTGCGACGACGGAATTGACCTGCGCCGACACGATTCCGAAGAGCGCCATCAGCACGGCCGCCGAAAGCAGGGAGACGATGATGGTCGCAAGCCAGTTCGGCATGGCAAGCGAACCGATCCTGAAATGACCGGCGAGGTCGATCAGGGCGGTGATGAGGCTGAAAAGCAGAATGGCGACGGCCAGAGGGGCGAGAAAAAAGCGGCCTTGAACGACGATGACAAGAATGACGGCTATGCCGAGGAGGCCGAGAAGCCAGCTCAAGGGCGGCTGCATCTTCTGCAGAAGCTGTTCGCGCCGCGGGGCCGGGAAATCCTGCGAATCGTCCTGCACGGCGGGTATCCTCTATTGTTCCGGCGCGGGAGAGCGGCGCAACAAACCGCGTCCGTCTGATGCAAGACTGGCAGTGCGGGGCAGGAGGGGCAAGCAGATTGCAGTGCGGTGCTGGCCTTGGCGCGCTTGTGGCGCTAGCGTTTGATCATGGAAATGCCCGATATTCTGCTTTCGCTTCAACTGATCGGCATCGCGGCTTTCGCGGTGTCGGGGGCGCTTGTCGCCGGTGAGCGCCAGATGGACTGGTTCGGCGTCATGGTGCTCGGCATCATTGTTGCCGTCGGTGGCGGCACCGTGCGCGACCTCTTGCTCGATGTGCCCGTCTTCTGGATTGCGGCGCCCTGGTATGTGCTTCTTGCCGGCGGATTTGCGCTGGCGACCATCCCCTTCGCGCGCTTTGCGCACAGGGTCCGGCGGCCCGTCGCCATTGCCGATGCCGTCGGCCTTGCGATCTTCGTATCGCTCGGCACGCGCAAGGCGCTGGAGATGGGGACTTCCGGCTTCGTGGCGGTGGTCATGGGGGTCATCACAGGCATCGCGGGCGGCATCATCCGCGATGTGCTGGCGAACCGGACGCCGACCATCCTGCGCAAGGAGGTCTATGCGCTGGCGGCGCTTTGCGGTGCCTCGCTCTTTGTGCTGGCTGACCGGATGGACATGCCGCCGCTGCTGACGTTCTGGGTTGCGAGCGGCGCGGTGCTTGTCATCCGGCTTCTGGCGATCGCCTATAACTGGTCGATCCCGACGCTGAAGGTCGAACCAGGCGAGCAGGATTGAATCGGATGGCTGCGAAATTTCCACGCATCGCATTCTTCGTTCTGTTTGTGATTGTTTTGCTGGCAGCCGCCCGCGCCGCCGCCGCCGGGGAGGTTTATGTCGTCTATGTGAGCAGCAATGGCTGGCACACCGGCATCGTCGTCGCCACGGACGATATTCCGGCGGGCAAGATTCCCGAGGCCGCCGACTTTCCGGAAGCCGCCTATCTCGAGTTTGGCTGGGGCGATGCGGGTTTTTATCCGAAGCCCGATGCGGGTCTTTTCGCCGCCATCGGTGCCGCCTTTCCGGGTCCAGCCGTCATGCATGTTGCCGCGCTGGCGGCGCGGCCTTCGGATTTTTTCGCTGATGTCGAGGAAGTCGAACTCGAACTCGGCATGGAAGAGTTTACGTCGCTGATACGCTATCTGCACGAGAGCTTCGCGCGCGACGGCGAGCGTGTGGAAGCGACGGCGCCGGGGCTTTATTCTTTCAGCAAGTTCTATCCGGCGACCGGCATATTCAGCCTGAATAACACCTGCAACACATGGACGGCGCGTGGGCTTGAGCTTGCGGAAGTGAATGTCCAGTCAAGTGGTGTGCAGCGTGCAGAAGACCTCATGAAGCAATTGCGGCGTTTTGCGCAGCCTGCGGAGCGCTGAAACGCGTCATATTCCATATGTTTTCGTGAATTTCCCACTCTTGCGGTTGCGGCATGTGGAACGCTTTGTTAGCGTGGCTTCGCTGAGTGGGCGTACCATAATCTGCATCTGCGATGCAGTTCGTCCTTCAGTCGCATCCCGCAGCTTCGCTGCCTTGCCGTTTTCCTGACGGTGTCATGGGATGCGGCCCGCTTCGTGCATTTGCGCGGCTTTCCCTTTGCGGGCTTTCGAAATCGAATTCATAGGTGTCCGGAGGCAGTCGTGCCGGCGCCGTTTGTGCTTTCCGGCGGTGCATCAAGCGCCTGCACGCCGTCATTTGATGAAGGAACGTCACCATGAAACAAATCAAGAAACAGGAACAGGAATTTGGCGACGATCCGCTCTCGATACGCGAGACGGACCACTATCAGCAGGAATATGTCGAGTCCTTCGTCGACAAATGGGACGACCTCATCGATTGGGAAAGCCGCGCGGAGAGCGAAGGGCAGTTCTTCATCAATATTCTGAAGGAACGTGGCAAGCACAAGATTCTCGATGTGGCGACAGGTACGGGGTTCAACTCGGTGCAGCTCCTGAAGGCCGGATTCGACGTGACAAGTGTGGACGGCAGCGCGGAGATGCTTTCAAAGGCGTTCTCGAATGCGCGCGATCATGGCTTCGTCATGCAGACGGTTCATGCGGACTGGCGCTGGCTTAACAAGGATGTGCATGGGAAATTCGACGCCATCATCTGCCTGGGCAACTCCTTCACGCATCTTTTTGAGGAGCGCGACAGGCGCCGCGCGCTGGCGGAGTTCTACGCCGCGCTGAAGCATGACGGCATTCTCATCCTCGATCAGCGAAACTACGATGCCATTCTCGATCGCGGCTTCAGCACCAAGCACAAATACTATTATTGCGGCGACAAGGTCACGGCGGAACCAGCGCATGTCGACGATAGTCTTGCGCGCTTCCGCTATACCTTCTCGGACGACAGCGTCTATTACCTGAACATGTTCCCGTTGCGGAAAAACTACACACGCAAGCTGATGCACGAAATCGGTTTCCAGGCCGTCACCACCTATGGCGACTTCCAGGCCGGCTACAAGGACGAGGACACCGACTTTTTCATTCACGTTGCGGAGAAGGCCTATGAGCAAGACTAGATCGAACGCGGTGGCACAGGCGGAAGCCTATTACGACAGCCCGGACGCGGATTCCTTCTACTTCACGATCTGGGGCGGCGAAGACATCCATATCGGCATGTATGAAAGCGACGATGAGGCGATCGTTCCGGCAAGCCACCGGAACGACGAGACGCTCGCCTCGATGCTGAAGGGTGTGACGAAAGACAGTGTTGTGCTCGATATCGGCGCAGGCTATGGCGGCGCGGCGCGGCATCTTGCGAAGACGCGGGGCTGCAAGGTCATCTGTGTCAATATCAGCGAGACCCAGAACAGGCTCAATCGCGAGCTGAACCGTAAGGCAGGGCTCGACGGCCGTATCGAGGTTCTGCATGGCGATTTCGAGAATATTCCGGTCGAGCCGGACAGCGTCGACATCGTCTGGTCGCAGGATGCGATCCTGCACAGCGGCAACCGTCCGCGCGTACTCGACGAAGTGCAGCGAGTGCTGAAGCCGGGCGGGCAGTTCATCTTCACCGATCCGATGCAGGCCGATGACTGCCCTGAAGGCGTCTTGCAGCCGATCCTTGATCGCATTCATCTGGAGACGCTTGGCAGCTTCGGGTTCTATGAAAAGGAACTTTCGGCGCGAGGTTTCGAGAAGCTCGAGGTGATCGACATGACGCATCAGCTCCGCCGTCACTACTGGCGGGTGGGTCAGGAACTTGAGGCGAACTACGAGCGGCTGACCAAGGGCGTCAGCACGGATTATCTCGACAATATGCTGAAAGGTCTTGAGCGCTGGGTGGATGGCGCCGAGAAGGGCTGGCTTGCCTGGGGCGTAATGCACTACCGCTTGGCAAAGTGATAGCCGGGGGCTAGATTTCTACTGCCGGAACGACCCGGCGACAGGGATCGGAAGATGAGCGCGACACTTTTCGCACAGCTGAATTGGTGGACCACCTGAAGGGTGGCCCCGTTCCGTCGTCTGACGATCAAACCGGACAAGGCCGCCCCATCTGGAGGCGGCCTTTTCGTTTGCGCATAGGGCATCGAAGGCGTCTCCGGGTGGCGGCCAAGCCGTGATATCGGGAGAGAAACATGCTGAAGCCGCAAACGGGCGCCGCGCGCGAATTCGAACTCGAGGGTATCGTGCCCTGGGGGCGTCGCTTCTCGGAATACGAGGCGTTTTTTGCGCTGGCCGATTTCCGTTTTCCGGGAACGGTGCTCGATGTGGTTGCCGGGCCGTCATCCTTCGCAGCAGAGGCGCAGGCGCGAGGGATCAAGGTTGTGGCCGCCGATCCGCTCTACTGCTACCCGGGCGAGGAAATCGAGCGCCGCTTCGAACTGACGGTCGAGGCAATGCGGGCGGGAATGCGCCGTGCCGCCTATCGCTTCAACTGGAAGCACTACGGCTCGGAGGAGGGCATTCACCGGCTCAGGCGGGAGGCGCTGGCGCTATTTCTTGCCAACTATGAGGCGGGCAAGCGGGAGGGGCGATATGTGACGGCGGCCTTGCCTGTGCTGCCATTCGCGGATGGCGCCTTCGGCCTCGCGCTCGTCTCGCATCTCTTGTTCCTCTATGGGGACAAGCTCGACTTCGCCTTTCATCTGGCGGCACTCCGGGAGCTGTTGCGTGTCGCGCCGGAAGTTCGCGTATTCCCGCTGATGAACCTCGACGGCCTGCCGTCGAGCCATCTGCCGGGCGTAATGCGGACGCTGCGCGAGGAAGGCGCTGAGGTGGAGCTTGTCGAAGTGCCGTTCGAGTTTCAGCGAGGCGCCACACGCATGTTGCGGGCAAGGCGCCGATAAAGCGATACTCGCTGCCGCGGAGGCGTGAATGGGTATCGACAGCATTACGGGACTGCTTGGCGGGCTGGGGCTTTTCCTGGTCGGCATGTGGTTGATGACCGAGGGGTTGAAAGTCGCCGCCGGACCGTCGCTCAAGATGCTGCTTGAGCGCTGGACGAATACGAGGGCAAAGGGACTGGCAACCGGCTTTGCCCTCACAGCGCTTGTGCAATCGTCGAGCGCCGTGACGGTGGCGGCCATCGGCTTCGTCAATGCCGGTGTCCTGACGCTTGGGCAGGCGATCTGGGTCATTTTCGGCAGCAATGTCGGGACGACCATGACAGGCTGGATCGTCGCGACGGTCGGCTTGAATGTGAATATCGAGTTCCTCGCGTTGCCGCTGATCGGGCTCGGCATGATCGTGCGGCTGATCTGGTCCGGCGCGGCAAGGGGTGCGCTGGGCGAAGCCATTGCCGGCTTTGGCCTTTTCTTTCTCGGGGTTGCCGTTCTCAAGGAGACATTCGAGGGAATCGCGGCGGCTATCCCGATCGAAATGATGGCCGGCGGCTATTTGCAGGATTTTCTGTTCCTGCTTGCGGGCTTTGCCATCACCGCGCTGGCGCAGTCGTCGAGCGCCTCGATCGCGGTGGCGCTATCGGCGGTATCCGGCGGTTTGGTCAGCCTTGAAACAGGTGCGGCAATGGTGATCGGTGCCAACCTCGGTACGACGGTTACGGGAATGCTGGCCGTTCTCAATGCCACCTCAAATGCGAAACGGGTCGCGGCGAGCCATGTGATCTTCAATTTGGCGACCGGGGCGCTCGCCTTTCTCATCCTGCCCGGCTTCGTCTGGCTGGCGGGACTGGCGGCGGCAGCCGGATATGCCGATCCGGGGCCCGCGGCAACGCTGGCTCTGTTTCATACGTTGTTTAACGTTTCCGGCGTATTGCTGTTCTGGTTCCTAGGCGACCGGTTGATCCGTCGCGTCGAAGCCATGTTTACCTCGCAGGAGGAAAGCGAGGCCCGGCCAAGGCATCTCGACAGGACGCTGCGCGACATGCCGTCGCTCGCGGCGGCGAGCCTGCTGCTCGAACTTCGCAGGTTCGGCGGCATGACGAGCGACATGGTCGTGCAATATCTGAAGGCACCTGTAATGCGCGCGACTATGGTCGCGCGGCGCGCGCTTTTACTTGCAAAACTTTCCGAAGCGATCAGCGATTATGCGGCGGGCATGTCGGTGGCGCGGCTGCCGGAAAAGTTGCCGGATGCGCTTGCCCATAGTCTGCGCGCCTTGCAGCACTACAATGGCATGGTGCATGAATTGCAGGAATTGATGGAACACGTTGGCGAGCAGCGCAATCTGCCAGAGAGTCTGGCGGCGGAACTGCGCGGCTACCGGATTTCCCTCGAAGAGCTGCTTTCCGATACGTCGCTGACGGACAGGGCAGGAGATGGCGAGGCCCTGTCGGCGAGGGGACAGGCGTTCGAAGCGGAATACCAGCATATAAAGGATGCCGCGCTTTCAGCTGCGTCGCGCGGCGGCATGGATCACCTGAAACCCCTTGACGATGCGATCCGCGAGGCGGATCTCATCCGACGGATTGCCCATCATGCGGTGCGCGCAGCCATGCGGATCGAGGCGGCAGAAGCAATCGTCGCACCGCAGAAGCGGGACGCTCAGGCAGAGCCGGTGGCCGAAGCCGTGGCACGCAACGAGTAGACCTCAGCGCGCCACGCGGTCGAGGAAGGCGTCGATTGTGGCGACGACTTCCGGCTCGTCGAGGAAAGGCGCGTGGCCGCGGTCTTTCGCCGTGACGGCGGAGACATCCACATAGTCCGCTGTCATGCGGGTGACGATGGCCTCGCTCAGGAGGTCCGAATTCTCGCCGCGCACGACGAGAACCGGCTTTTGCGCCAGCGCGCCGAATTGCGGCCACATAGTCGGCACTTCGCCATTCGAAGCTTCGAGTCCCTTGCGCATGGCGGTGCCGATCTTCGGGTCGTAATCGAGTTTCGGGGCGCCATTGTCCTCGGCGAAGGTGCGCCGGCTGAACGCCCGCCATTCTTCGGCGGTGAGGTTCGGGAATTCGCGTTCGTTCATCATGCGCAGCTTTACCGCCGCCTCGTCCCAGCTTTGCGGCGTTTCCATGATGCCGACATAACCGGCGATGCGCTCGATGCCTTTCCTTTCGAGCTCCGGGCCTATGTCGTTCAGGATCGCGGCCTTGATGACATTCGGGCGGAACGCTGCAAGCGCCATGGTGACGATACCGCCGCGCGAGGTGCCGATGAAGACCGCCTGGCCGATGCCTGCGGCACCCATCAGGTCGAGTGTGTCCATCATTTCATGGGCAGGCGTGTAATCCGCCCAGTTATCGCACCAGGCCGAGCGGCCCCGGCCCCGGAAGTCCGGGCAGAGGACGCGGTGCTTCGCAGCGAGATGCGTTGCCAGCGCGTCGAAGTCCTTTGAGTTGCGGGTGAGGCCAGGCAGGCAGATGACAGGCGTGCCTGGCGCCGCGCGGTCGCCATAATCCCGGGCATAGAGCTGCAGGCCATCCTGGCTGGTGTAGAAGACGTCACGAAATGAGGCGGCCATGCGGAGGCACTCCACGCTGTTACGAGGTGGCGATCTTGTTCAAGCGAGACGGCTGCCGCAAGCGCGAAAGCGTGACTAGTGGTCTTCTGCTTCGATGACCGGGGCCATGCCGCTCACCGGCGATGCGACGGGTGTCGGCGTCACGGTGCCAGGGATAGCCGAAGGCTGTGCGGCGGGCGTAGCGCCAGGCGGTGCGAGCGGAACATTGCTAGGCCGAGGTGTAGGCGCGGGGTCATTGATCGGGGCCGAGCCGGTGTAACGGCGAATGTCTTGATCGATGCGAATGGGCTGCGGCGCGCCGTCAAGCCGCCCGCGATAGACCTCGAGATTCTCCATCACGCGCTGGACGTAGTTGCGTGTTTCCGAAAACGGGATGCTTTCGATCCAGTCGATCGGATCGACAGCGGTCGAGCGGGGATCACCGAAGCGGTTCACCCATTGGCGGACGCGGGATGAGCCGGCGTTGTAGGCGGCGATGCTCATGATGTAGGAGCCGCCGAATTCGTTCTCGACAAGGTCGCCGAGATGGGCGGCACCAAGCGTCGCATTGTAGACGGGGTCGTTCAGGCGGCTCTGGTTATAGGGCAGGCCGACCTGCTTTGCGACGATACGCGCCGTGCCGGGCATGAGCTGCATGATGCCGCGCGCACCGGCCGGGCTCAGCGCATTCGGGTCGAACTCGCTTTCCTGCCGCGACAGGCCGTAGACGAGCGCCTTTTCGACAGGCGGGCCGCGATGCGTCCATGCGGGCATGGCGTCGGTCGGATAGGCGTGTTCGGCGATCACGATATTGCGGGAAAGTGCGTTCTTGGCAACACGCAGCGAGAGCTTGCGGTCGCCGAAATTGAGCGCCAGCTCAGACAAGGCACTGAGTTCGGTCTTGCTTTCGAGCGTGTTCGATAGATGCAGCATGACGGCCCAGAGTTCCCGTTCGCGCTCCATGTCTTTCAGAATTCGCGCGGCGCGCACGAGTTCGCGGTCCGAGAACTGCCGGGTCGTGCCTGCATCGCGTGGCGGCTGGGCGGGCAGAGTGAGCTTCACATCCCCGCCGCGGCTCGCAAGGGCCGCCTTGGCGAGCTGACCGTAGAAGGTCGTCGGATAGGAGGCGGCTAGGTTGAAATAGCGGTCAGCGTCCGCCTGCTTGCCGGCGGCGGAGGCTGCGCGCGCAGACCAGTATTCCGCTCGCGCCTTGCTGATGGGCGTCGAAACGCCCGCCTCGAGCTTGCGGAAATGGTCATAGGCCATGTCGGGCTTGTTCAGGAACTGGAGCGCAATCCAGCCGGCCATGAATTCGGCATCTGCAAAGTCCACGCCTTCGCTGAGGCCGCTGCCCGCGGCAATCTGGTAGGCCTGCATGTAGAGGCCATCGGCAAGAGCCTTGCGTGCAAGAATGCGCCGTTCGATCCACCAGGTTTCCGGCCGGACCAGTTTGTGCGGCTCGGTCGGCGCGGTCAGCAGCAGCGGCAGAGCATTGTGATCGTTGCCGCGCTGGCGCTCATAGCGCACCTGCTCGTAAAGCAGGCCGGGGTCAGCGCGCAGCGCCGGCGGCACCTGCGATAGCGCGGCCTGGGCCCGGCTTGATCCGGAAATGAACTCGATGCGCGCATCGGCAAGGGCGCGGGCCTCCTGGCCGAGAAGGGCGGCGGTGGTGCGGGCATCCGAGGTGCGGCGCTCCCAGAGGAGGCGGGCGAGCCGGTTCTGCTGCGCTTCGGTATTCAGATGCTGGCCATAGGCCGCCAGAATTTCCTTTTGCCGGGTGGGGGAGAAGTCGTTTTCGACCCATGCCCGGCGGATCCATTCCGCGCCTTCGCCCGTGCGCCCGAGTTCAATGAGCGCCTTGCCATAGCGGATGCGGCCTTCGCCTGTCTCCGGCCCATTGGCCGAGAACCATTCGACGACATCCTCGTTCGACATCGGATAGGAGAGCAGCGCGCGTTCCGCCCGAAGATTGAGTGTTGCCATGCGCGGCCAGCCCGGATTGGCGTCCGTGAAGGCGACGATCTCGGAAAAGGTCGCGGTGCTGTTGTCGGAAATGAGGCGGGACCAGGTGACGAGTTTGATGGCCGTGGGGTCGGAGACTTGCGGCAGGTGCTGGCTTGCGGCAATCCAGTTGCCGCGATCCGACTCCGCGAAGGCCGAACGCAGGGCGCCGATCTGGGCGGCGCTCAGACCCGAATATGCACCGGCCGAAGCGGCCCGCGCAGCCGGTGCGGCTGCTACCGGTGTGGCGGCCGCCTGGGCGCCATCGGGGCGGGCAAGGGGAACTGTCGAGGCGGTCGAACCCACGGATGTGGCGGCGAGTGCCGCCAGGGATAGAGCCGCAACCCGAAAACGCTTCACCGAGGACTTTGCCATCGAGGTGTTTTACCTGACCTGTATGAGCCGAATCTTGCCTGCGCCGCGGCCCATCAGGGGCCGGGCGTGCGCCGCTGACCGTATAGCGGCACTGCCTCAGCCTGCCATCCAGTCATTTATTTGAGACTAATCGCGGCCCCCACTGCGCCGCAACAGGAACCGGAGGCCGGAACAGGCAGGTTTCTTGCCGCGTCCGGTACTTGCGGTTATGTTGCGCGCCTTCGGGAACCGCCCGAAACAGCCCCCCGGCAGGGTAAATCCGGGGTAACGGAGCCATAGCCATGTTCAAGGGATCGTTCACTGCACTCATTACGCCGTTCAAGGGCGGCAAGGTGGATGAGTCGGCGTTCGTGAAACTTGTGGAATGGCAGATCGAGCAGGGTACGCATGGGCTGGTTCCCTGCGGCACGACGGGCGAGTCCCCGACGCTGTCGCATGATGAGCACAAGCGAGTGGTTCAGCTTTGCATCGAGACGGCGCGCGGCCGGGTGCCCGTCATCGCCGGGGCGGGCTCGAACAATACGGTTGAGGCGATCGAGCTGACCGCTTTCGCGAAGGAAGCGGGCGCCGACGCCGTGCTCAGCGTGACCGGCTATTACAACAAGCCGTCGCAGGAAGGCATCTATCAGCACTTCAAGGCGGTGAATGATGCCGTCGACATTCCGATCATCCTCTACAACATTCCCGGCCGGACCATTGTCGACATTTCGCTGGAGACGATGACCCGGCTTTTCGCTCTGAAGAACGTGGCCGGCGTAAAGGATGCAACCGCGAATATCGCGCGGGTGAGCCTGCAGCGCATGGCGATGGGGACCGATTTCTGCCAGCTTTCGGGTGAGGACGCGACCGCGCTTGCCTTCAATGCGCATGGCGGCGTCGGTTGCATTTCGGTGACCGCAAATATCGCGCCGAAGCTTTGCGCGGAATTCCAGGAGGCGACGCTTGCCGGCGATTATGCCAAGGCGCTTCAGATTCAGGACCGGCTGATGCCGCTCCACAACTCGCTCTTCATCGACCCCAATCCGGCACCGGTGAAGTATGGCGCAAGCCTGCTTGGCCTTTGCGAGAATGAAATCAGGCTTCCGCTGGTGACAGCGAGCGCTTCGGTTCAGGACAAGGTTCGGGACGCGATGTGGAGTGCCGGCCTCCTCAACTGAGGGGCGGGAAGGAAACAGGCGAGCCATGTCCTCTAAAAGCGGCGGCGCCAAACGGAAGCCCGGTGACGGCAGCAAGATCATTGCCGACAACCGCAAGGCGCGCTTCAACTACAGCATTACCGAGACGTTCGAGGCCGGTATCGAGCTCAAGGGCAGCGAGGTTAAGTCGCTGCGCACGGGGCAGGGCAGCCTCAACGAGGCCTATGCCCATGCGACGAAGGATGGCGAGATCATGCTGGTCAACGCCTATATCCCCGTCTATCTGCAGGCAAACCGCTTCAACCATGAGACGCGGCGGCCGCGAAAGCTGCTGCTGCACCGGCGCGAGATCGACAAGCTCACGGCGGCCGTGCAGCGGCAGGGCATGACCATCGTGCCGCTCCGCATGTATTTCAACGACAAGGGCTTCGTGAAGGTCGAGATCGGGCTTGCACAGGGCAAGAAGCTCGCCGACAAGCGCGAGACGCTGAAGGAGCGCAGCTGGGAGCGCGACAAGGCTCGGCTGATGCGCGAAAAGGGCTGAGACCCTTCAGTTTTCGAGGCAGGACTTGATGGCGCGGAAGACGCTCTGGAACATTTCCGGCGTAAGGCGGCGCGTGTTCGTGTTGTAACGCGAGCAGTGATAGCTGTCGAAAAGCGTTACACCGCCGGGAAGCTCGTGCGTTGCGCCATGCCCGAATGTGGCGGAAGCCTTGCGGATTCCTTGTGCCGAAAGCACTGCGTCATGGGCAATGCGGCCCAATGCCAAAATGGCTCTGAGGTCCGGCAATGCGGCGATACGGGATTTGAGAAAACCGAGACAGTTTTTCGCTTCGGCGGGCGTCGGCTTGTTTTGCGGCGGGACGCAGCGCACCGCATTGGTAATCATCGCGCCTTTCAGCTCAAGCCCGTCATCCGGGCGTGCGTCGTATGTTCCTTCGGCAAGGCCGAATTCAAGCAGCGTGCCGTAAAGAAGATCGCCGGCAAAGTCACCGGTGAAGGGCCGGCCGGTGCGGTTCGCTCCCTTTACGCCGGGTGCGAGGCCGACGATGAGGAGGTGCGCATTCGCATCGCCGAAGGAGGGAACCGGGGCATTGAACCAGTCGGGATGCGCCGCGTCATTGTCGCGGCGATAGGCGACTAGGCGAGGGCAAAGCGGACAGTCGAGGGGCGCTTCGGCGGGAGAAGTCATTGCGGTCCAGTCAGACGCGCACGGGACGGCTGTCCTGATCGTTCTCTTCGTCGTCGTAATCATATTCATCATCGTCGTTGCGGAGCGCAGGCGCCGGACGATCCGAATGACTGCGGCCGACAATATCGCGCATGGATTCGAGGTCGATATACTGGTCGGCTTGGCGGCGAAGTTCGTCGGCGATCATGGGCGGCTGGCTGCGCATGGTGGAGACGACGGTGACGCGCTTGCCCTTGCGCTGCAGCGCATCGACCAGGCGGCGGAAGTCGCCATCGCCGGAAAAGATGATCATGTGGTCGAGCTTGTCGGCGATTTCGAGCGCGTCGATCGCAAGCTCGATATCCATGTTGCCCTTGATACGGCGGCGGCCATTCGCGTCGGTGAATTCCTTGGCCGGCTTCGTCACCACCGAGTAGCCGTTATAGTCCAGCCAGTCTATCAGCGGACGCAGCGGAGAATATTCCTGATCTTCGAGGAGGGCAGTGTAGTAGAAGGCGCGGATCAGGGTGCCCTTGCCCCGGAAATGATCCAGCAGGCGCTTGTAGTCGATGTCGAAGCCAAGACCGCGGGCGGCGGAATAGAGATTCGCGCCATCAATGAAAAGGGCCATTCGCTCATGTGGATAAAAGATCATTCAAAAACTCCAAACAAGAATGCGGTTATGAAAAAAGACCTGACTTCGCTTCATCTGGCAGCTTTAAGGTTTCCTGCAGAGACTTAGAACCGGAATAGTGGCTCGCGCAAGGTTTCCGGCAAGGCCGGGCAAGATGTTCTTCGGCAATTGATTCGTTTGACTTCGAAATACCCAGTTTGAATGCAATGAATATAATTCTGATTGCACTCGGCGCCAATCTTCCCGGCGCGTCTGGCGGGCCGGAAGCGACGCTTCGGGCTGCGCTCAACACGATGCCGTCGTTCGGGATTCGAGTCGTTCAGGTGGCGTCATTCTACCGGACGCCGGCGCTGTCCGATTATACGCAACCGGATTATGTTAATTCAGTGGCCGAAATCGAGGCAGCCGAGCCGCCCGAGGCGCTTCTCCGGACATTGCACAGGATCGAGTCGCTGTTTGGCCGGGTGCGGCGGGACCGGTGGGCACCGCGGGCTATCGACCTCGACCTGCTGGACTATCGGGGCATTGTTATGCCCGGCGGCAACGCCCGGAGCGGGGTCGCTGGAATGCCAATTGCCTTGCCGCATCCGGGGATTAGCGGACGGAGCTTCGTTCTGGTGCCACTTCGGGAGGTCGCGCCCGGCTGGCGGCACCCGGTCAGCGGGGAGAGCGTTGAGCGCCTGATTGCGGCGTTGCCCCATGGCGAGCTTGCCCGCATTCGCCGGACCAGTGGCTAAAATCGTCGCAGAATTGGCTCTAAGAGCCTGTTCCTGCTTGCTTTCTGAGGGTTCAGCCCCTACATACAGGGCCAAATCAGGATCCTGAATACTGGAGTTTTGTGCAATGGCCCGCGTGACCGTTGAAGACTGCGTCGACAAGGTGCCCAACCGCTTTGAGCTGGTTCTGCTCTCGGCACACCGGGCGCGTGCCATGTCGGCTGGCGCGGAGCTGACCGTCGACCGCGACAATGACAAGAACCCGGTCGTGGCGCTGCGCGAGATTGCCGAGCGGACCATTCTGCCCGAGGATCTGCGCGAGGATCTGATCGGTTCGATGCAGAGCCGCGTCGATACGGAAGAGCCGGAAGTCGAGAACATGCAGCTTCTGATGGCCGGCGAGACCAGCGTCGAGGTTCAGGATACGTTCGGCTCGGCCGAAGGCGGCGGCGACCGCATGAGCGAAGAAGAGCTGCTCCGCGCCATTCAGAGCCAGATCGACTCGCCGCAGCAGAAATCTGCCGATGCGGACGACATGGACGGGGAAGACTGAGAACGGGTGATCCGGGCCGGAGGACGGCCTCAAGGCCCAGACGCTATTCGGTTCAAGCGCCGCCCGGCCGGAAGGTAAGGGGCGGCGCTTTTCGTTTGCGGGCAGGCTGCCTTACGTGTTTTGGCCGCATGGCGGCGCCCCTTGGATGTTAGGATTGTTGCAAGGAAGGTCACGGGAGAATCGAAGGCATGTTGCGTCAGTATGAGCTCGTCGATCGCGTGCTCGGCTACGATCCGAAAGCGGACGAAGCCCTGATCAACCGCGCCTATGTCTATGCCATGAAGCAGCATGGCAGCCAGAAGCGCGCCAGCGGCGATCCTTATTTCTCTCACCCGATCGAAGTCGCCGGCATCCTGACGGACCTCAAGCTCGACACCGCAACGATCGTGACCGCGCTGCTGCACGACACGATCGAGGATACCGGCTCGACGATGGACGAGCTCACCAAGCTGTTCGGACCGCAGGTGGCGGGGCTCGTGGACGGCGTGACGAAGCTCACCCGGATCGAACTCACATCCGAGCGGTCGAAGCAGGCGGAGAATTTCCGCAAGTTCCTGCTCGCCATGTCGAATGACATCCGTGTGCTCCTGGTGAAGCTCGCCGACCGCCTGCACAATATGCGGACGCTGCATTTCATCTCGTCGGCGGATAAGCGGCAGCGGATCGCGTTGGAGACGATGGAAATCTATGCGCCACTGGCGGGCCGCATGGGTATTCAGGAGATCCGGGAAGAGCTGGAAGACCTCGCCTTCAAGGAATTGAATCCGGAAGCACGCGAGGCGCTCGTCAAGCGGCTCAACGAGTTTCGCGAGTCGACAGGCGATGTCGTGAAGAAGATTGCCACGGAGATCAGGGAGACGCTTGAAGCGGCCGGTCTTCCCTGTGAGGTGATCGGACGTGAGAAGCGGCCCTACTCAATGTGGCGCAAGATGGAGCGCCGCGCGATCTCGCTCGAGCAGCTATCGGATATTTTCGGCTTCCGCGTGATTGTGGACGATGTGCCGGACTGCTACCGCGCGCTCGGCGTGTTGCATACGGCATGGCCGATGGTGCCGGGGCGCTTCAAGGATTACATTTCGACGCAGAAGGCGAATGGCTATCGCTCGCTGCACACCACCATTATCGGTCCGCAGAAGAAGCGCGCCGAAGTGCAGGTGCGCACGCGAAAGATGCATGAAGTGGCCGAATACGGTATCGCGGCGCACTGGCTCTACAAGGAGGCGGCTGGCGGCGATGCGACCGGAGAGTTTGCAGCGACCTTCAAATGGCTCCGTCAGCTTATCGAGATGCTGGAGCATGGGGCCTCGCCGGAAGAATTCCTGGAGCATACGAAGCTCCAGATGTATTCCGACCAGGTGTTCTGCTTCACTCCGAACGGGCTGCTGATCACGCTGCCGCGCGGCGCAACGCCCATCGATTTTGCCTATGCCGTGCATACCGAGATCGGCGATACCTGCGTGGGTGCCAAGATCAACGGTCGGCACATGCCGCTTCGCACCAAGCTCGAAAATGGCGACGAAGTGGAGATCATTCGTTCGCAGGCCCAGAAGCCGTCACCCGCGTGGGAAGCGATCGTTGCGACCGGCAAGGCGCGTTCCGCCATCCGGCGGTCGATACGTGCGGCGAAGCAGGCCGAATTCAGCAAGCTCGGCCGCCAGATCGTCAAGACGGCATTCGAAGCCGTGGGACGCGATGCAAGCGATACGATCCTCGAGCGCGCGCTGGGGCCGCTGCGCAAGCACGATCTCAATGACCTTCTCGCGTCGGTCGGCGACGGCACGCTGAATGCGGCGCAGGTGTTGCTCACGGTTTATCCGGAGGAACCGGCGCCGAAGGCGAGCCGCAAGCGCGGGTCGCGGGCAAACGGCAAGGACGAGGGCAGTGGTTCGGTGCGGGTGACGGGGCGGGCGTCCGGCCTCGCGATCCGCCTTGCGCCGGAGATGTTCCCGCTGCCGGGCGAACGTATTGTCGGCATCATGATGCCGGGCGAAGGTGTGATCATCTATCCGATCGATGCGCCCGCTCTAGAGGAGTTCGATGGCGATACACAGCGCTGGATAGATGCGACGTGGGATATTGACCCAGAGCACCCGCAGAGCTTTCCTGCGCGCCTTCGCGTAACGGCGAAGAACGAGGTCGGTTCGCTCGGTCATATTGCGACGCTGATTGCCGATTATGGCAGCAATATCGCCAATCTCTCGCTGGCGCAGCGCGATATGGATTTCTACGACATCCAGCTCGATCTCGAAGTGCGTGACCTGAAGCATCTGACGCGGATCATGTCGGCGCTGAACGGGCTCTCCTGCGTCAATACAGTGGTGCGCCCGCGGCGCTGACCGACAAGTCTCACTCAAAAACAAAGCCGGTGGAAAATGGATCAGGAAAAGGTTCTCAAGGAGTTCGAGAAGGCCGGCGCACTGCTCAGGGGCCACTTCATCCTTTCATCGGGGCTGCATAGCCCGGTCTTTCTGCAGAAGGCGCTGGTGTTCATGAACCCGGCGCGTACTTCAAAACTCTGCAAGGCGCTCGCCGCGAAAATCGCGGGCGAGGTGAAGGGGCCTATTGATGCCATTATTTCGCCTGCTGTTGGTGGCATCATTCCCGGCTACGAGACGGCAAGGCACATGAAGGTTCCTGCCATGTATGTCGAACGGGAGAATGGCGAATTCGCACTCCGGCGCGGCTTTCATCTCGAAAAGGGCATGCGTGTGGTGATGGTGGAAGACATCGTGACAACCGGGCTTTCCTCGCGCGAGTGCATCGAGGCGATCAAGAAGACGGGCGCCAAGGTTGTGGCCGCGGCTTGTCTGATCGACAGGTCGGGCGGCAAGGCCAAAGTCGGCACGAAGCTCATTTCGCTCGCCCGGATCGCCATTCCGGCCTATCCGGCCGACAAGCTGCCGAAAGAGCTTGCGGCGCTGCCCGCCGTGAAGCCGGGCAGCCGGCATCTTGCATGAGGTAGTGAATTGTTTCGCCGTCGTGTCGAACTTCACCCGATCAGGAAGCTGAAGGAGTTTTTCTGGCCGAGTTCCGGCTGGAAGAGGTCGTTTCAGTATGGGTGGCGGCGCGTGTGGCGGCTTTCAGGCACGCCGCATGCGATCGCGCTCGGGGTGGCGGCAGGGGTGTTTGCTTCCTGCACGCCGTTGTTCGGCTTTCATATTCTGCTGGCGATGCTGGTTGCCTGGGTGATCCGGGGCAATCTGGTGGCCAGCGCCCTTGGAACATTTGTCGGCAACCCGCTGACATTTCCTTTCATCTTTCTGGTGGTTTACGAAGTCGGCACCTTCATGGTCGGTGTGCCGGTGGGGCATGTCGATCCTGATATCGAGGGCATGGTGCAGCAGGCGGGAGCCTTCGACCGCTTGTTGCCGCATATCGTTCCCCTGCTGGTAGGGGCTGTGCCCGTCGGAATTGTCTCGGGATGTGTCTTTTACGTCATTACGCGGAGCGGCGTTGAAGCCTATCAATCGCGCAGGCGAATATTGCTGGAAGAACGGGCGAGGGTGCGCGCCGAAGCGGCTGCGGCAAATTCCACCGGGACAAACGGCCTCGGGATGACCAAGGGAGATGCGGTATGAGCGATGTGACAAGGCCTGGCTATCTGCGCCTCGGCGTCAATATCGATCATGTGGCAACGATCAGAAACGCGCGCGGGAACGATCATCCGGATCCCGTGAGGGCCGCGAAACTCGCTGCGGAGGCCGGCGCGGACGGCATCACGGCTCATCTGCGCGAGGACCGGCGTCATATTCGCGACGATGATATTGCGCGGCTGATGGACGAGATCGGTCTGCCGCTCAATCTCGAAATGGCGGCAACGCCGGAGATGCTCGCAATTGCTTTGAAGCATCGCCCCCATGCCTGCTGCATCGTGCCGGAGAGGCGCGAGGAAGTAACGACGGAGGGCGGTCTCGACGCTGCCGGGCTGCACAATCACCTGAAGCCGATCGTCGACAGGTTGAGCGATGTCGGCATTCGCGTTTCGCTGTTTATCAATGCCGACAAACGCCAACTTGAGGCTGCGCGTTCGCTCGGTGCGCCGGTCGTCGAGCTGCATACCGGCGCCTATTGCGATGCGGTGCTCGAGAAGCAGAGCGCGAAGCGGGATGGGGAGCTTGCCCGTCTCGTTTCGGCAGCGCGAGACGGCGCGGCGCTTGGGCTTGAAGTTCATGCCGGGCACGGGCTCACCTTCGACACGGTTGGCCCGGTGGCCGCGATCCCCGAACTTGCCGAACTCAATATCGGCCATTTTCTGGTTGGCGAAGCGATCTTCACCGGCCTTGCCGAAAGTATTCGCATCATGCGTGAAGCCATGGACGTGGCGCGCGCGACAGCCGACGACTTGCGATCCAGGGATGTGCGATGATTATCGGTATCGGCAACGACATCATCGACATAAGGCGCGTGGAGCAGACGCTGGACCGTTTTGGCGAGCGCTTTGTCAAGCGCATCTTCACTGAAGTGGAGCAGCGCAAGTCGGAAGGGCGGCGCATGCGGGCGGCATCATATGCGAAGCGGTTTGCAGCGAAGGAGGCCTGCTCCAAGGCGCTCGGTACAGGGTTGCGCCGCGGGGTTTTCTGGCGTGACATGGGCGTCGTCAACATGCGCGGCGGGCAACCGACCATGGCGCTTACCGGCGGTGCGCTCGACAGGCTTCACGAAATCACGCCGGAAGGCATGTCGCCCGTTATTCATCTGACCATTACCGACGATCACCCGCTCGCGCAGGCATTCGTCATTATTTCCGCCGTGCCCAGGTCCTAGGCATCGCAATTTCAGAGTGAGCAGACCGCTTGATCCGATGTGTTATGGTCCGGCAGCTCTGCAGGGGAGCAATCAAGGCATGGCGAAGAGCTGGAAAGTCACGATGAGCGAAAATGCGCGAAAGTTGCGTGGCAGTTCGCTGTCGGAGAATGTGCGCACGATCATCTATGCGTTGCTTATAGCCATTGTCATTCGCGCCCTTCTGTTCCAGCCGTTTTTCATCCCTTCGAGCTCAATGGAGTCCTCGCTGCTGATCGGCGATTATCTTTTTGTATCGAAATACAGCTATGGCTATTCCCGGCACTCCCTTCCGTTCAGTCCGCCTCTTTTCAGCGGGCGGATCGCAGGTGTGCAACCTGAACGCGGTGACATCGCCGTGTTCAAGCAGCCGACGGACAACCGGACGGACTTCATCAAGCGGGTCGTCGGACTGCCCGGCGACAGGATCGAGATGCGCAGCGGTGTTCTCTACATCAATGACCGCGAAGTGCCGCGCATGCGTGTGGACGATTTCATCGAAAACGACGCATTCGGAAATGTTCGCCGCGTTCCGCGCTACAAGGAAACGCTGCCGAACGGAGTGACCTATCTGACCCTCGACCGCATGAGGGACAGCATGTGGGACAATGTTGGGCCCTATCAGGTGCCCGAAGGCCACTATTTCATGATGGGCGACAATCGTGACAATTCGAGCGACAGTCGCGTTGCGGAATCCGTCGGTTACGTGCCGTTTGAAAATCTTGTTGGCAAGGCCGAGATCATTTTCTTCTCCGCCGATGGGAGCGCGGCGCTCTGGCAGGTATGGAAGTGGCCATCGGCCATTCGCTGGGACCGTATCGGCAAATGGGTCGAGTGAATCAGGCGCTGCAGGCGCGGCTTGCCCACAATTTTGCAGATGACGATCTGCTGAGGCGAGCGCTGACCCATCCGAGTGCCGACGGCGCGAACTATCAGCGTTTCGAGTTTCTCGGTGACCGTGTGCTCGCGCTCGTCATTGCGGACTGGCTTCTTGAGGACTTCCCTGAAGCCGATGAGGGCGAGCTTGCCGTCCGTTTCAATTCGCTGGTGCGCAAGGAGACTTGCGCGGAAGTGGCGGAGCGCGTTGGCCTTGGCGATCATGTCGTCATGGGGGGAGGCGAGGAGAAGGCCGGAGGACGGAAGAAGGCCGCCATTCTTGCGGATGCCTGCGAGGCGGTCATTGCAGCGCTATACATAGATGGCGGGCTTGCCGCGGCTGAGCGCTTTATCAGGGCGGAATGGGCGCCGCTGATCGAAAAATCGAGCATTGTGCCGCAGGATGCCAAGACGGCGCTTCAGGAATGGGCCCAGGGTGCGGGGAAGCCGGTGCCGAAATACGTTCTGGAAGGCCGGACAGGTCCGGATCACGCGCCGGAATTCACCGTTTCCGTTCAGGTCGCGGGACAGGCGCCCGTGCAGGCGAAGGGCGCCTCGAAGCGGCAGGCAGAGCAGGTGGCGGCGAAGGCCATGCTGGAAAAACTCGGTTTGTGGCACAGTCAGGACTGAGCGTGCCGCAAGGCAATATGCTATTGAGACATCATGGAACATGAATTGAACAAGAATGCGCCGGAAGGCGCTGTCGGACAGACGCGCTGCGGCTTTGTCGCCATCATCGGCGCGCCGAATGCAGGCAAGTCGACGCTGCTCAACCAGCTTGTCGGCTCCAAGGTCGCGATCGTGACTCACAAGGTGCAGACCACGCGCTCGCGCATTCGCGGCATCGCGATGGAAGGGAACACGCAGATCGTGTTCGTCGATACGCCTGGCATCTTCAAGCCGAAGCGCAGGCTCGACAAGGCGATGGTGGAAGCTGCCTGGGGCGGGGCGGGCGATGCCGATGCCATCATCCTCATGGTCGATGCGGAATATGAGCGTGATGAAGATCTTGAGCGGATCATCGAAGGTTTGAAGTCGCAGGGGCGGAAGGCGATCCTCGTTCTGAACAAGATCGACGCCACGAAACGCGAGAAACTGCTGAAGCTTGCAGAACGCTTGAACGAGACCGGGTTATTCACCGACACGTTCATGATTTCCGCCATGAAGGGAAGCGGTGTCGCCGATCTGCGGCGTCATCTGGCGGCGCTGATGCCTGCCGGGCCGTGGCACTACCCGGAAGACCAGGCGGCCGATGTGCCGCTCCGCTCGCTCGCTGCTGAAGTTACGCGCGAGAAGCTCTTTCTCAGGCTCCACGACGAATTGCCCTATTCGTTGACCGTTGAAACGGAAGAATGGGAGCAGCGTAAGGACGGTTCGATCCGCATTGCGCAGGTTATTTTCGTCGAACGCGAAAGCCAGAAGAAGATTGCCCTCGGCAAGGGCGGTCAGACGATCAAGAAAGTCGGTCAGCTGGCGCGTGAAGAACTGGAAGAAATGCTCGAGACGCGGGTTCATCTGTTCCTGTTTGTGAAAGTGCGCGAAAATTGGTCCGACGACCGGGAGCGCTACCGCGAGATGGGGCTCGACTTCCCGACGGAGTGAGACGATTTCTGCATCAGCACGATATTGGGGGCAGGGATTGTGCATGACCACCCGCGCGCGGCAGCAATCACTTGAAAAGTCTCCTTCCGGTAGAAGACTACATGTGTCGGGTCCTTGCGATAGTGCCAGTCGGCAAACTTTTCGTCATCCGTCTGGAACGATGTCATGATTCCGATCCAGCCTCGAGGACGCACGAGGCGGTCGATCCTGTCAAATTCCATGGCGGGATTATGGAAGTGTTCTGCCGTTTCCGTGCTGGTCAAAAAATCGTATGTGCGCTCAAGTGGCTCCCTTCCGGGAAAGAAAAATGGGTCGTGAAGCGACATGCTGTGCCCTGCTTCGTGCATCATGGCGGCAAGAGCCGGACCGGGGCCGCAACCATAATCGAGGCCTTCCGACGGACCCTCAAGCACGGCTAGAAGCGGGTCGACCAGTTTTGAAAGAAACGTGCGGTAGCGCACATCGTCAGGATCGTTCCGATGCAAAGTATATTGATTGTATTCCACTTCGGCGGAAGGGTGTTGCGACGGGTCGAGAAACCTGGCCGCACAGACATCGCATTTCCAATATTGAAGGCCGCCAATTTCGATAAGGTGCTCTGTTTCATGTGAGCAACAAACGGGGCAAAAAGGCGGCTTCATGAAGCAGTCTCTTTTTTTGCCAGGTAGATCGTTTGAGTTGCTTCGCGATTGTTCTGTAAGGGATTGGGGAAAGTGACTGGTTCCGCGTGCGCCTCAATAAAAACGCGGGACAGGCGTTCGACAAAAGATTGATCCGGTTTGTCGTTCGACCAAAGGGCGAACATGCCTCCGGGGTGAAGTAAAGCGGAGAGCCGAAGCATTCCTTCATCGCTGTAAAAATCCCTGCTTTCGGGAGAAAGCCAGAAATCCGGCGAATGGTCGATATCGAGCAGGATTGCGTCGTACCGCCGTCCCTTGCTCTCGGCGATGAACCCATTTCCTGCATTGACGAGAGAGAAAAAGTCACCGCGAATGAAGCGGCAGCGAGGGTCTCCCGTCAACTCCGGTCCAAGCGGGACAAGGCCTTGTTCGTGCCACTCGATGACAGGATCGAGAAGCTCGATAACGGCTAGCGAGTCAACCGAGGGATTGCTTAGAGCGGCTCTGGCTGTGTAGCCGAGCCCCAAGCCTCCGACGACGACATCAAAACCGGTACCATCCAACTGTGCGAGAGCGAGTTCGGCAAGCGCTTCTTCGGATTTGGTGAAGAGGCTCGACATCAAATATTCATCGCC
Organism: Parvibaculum sp.; assembly: GCF_046297875.1. Taxonomy (GTDB): domain Bacteria; phylum Pseudomonadota; class Alphaproteobacteria; order Parvibaculales; family Parvibaculaceae; genus Parvibaculum. The sequence goes on from NZ_JBKBHD010000001.1 coordinate 2,331,731, forward strand.
CAACTTCACTTCGTAAACGTCCACACCAAGTGACATTTCGCGCCTTCGACGAAGGCTGACAGGGCCCAGCGGTGTGGGCTGAAAATCGATTTCCTCGAAGAATGAGCTCATTTCCCGGATTTCTTTCCTAATGATTTTTTTTCAGCCTCGGTCATGTCCTCAAGCAGGAATGAAATGAGGTCGAGAAATGCCACTGCATCGCTGAGTGACGAAAAATGCATTGCCAGTCCATCGCTTGAAACGGATGCGAATGCGCGATGTTTGCATGTTAAGGTGTTAAGTTCGCAAAGAAGTGCGATGCTTTCGCTGGAAATTTCGATATCCAAGTAGACAGTACGAATATTTGTCACTGCTGGCGCTTGGAAAATTTCATCTGCGCCTTGTTTTTCTTTTTGCTGCGGATGATTTCGACCGTTGCTTCATGCGGTCGATCGTTCGGCGCAGATCATCGTCGGAGTATGAGAAAAGACCTGGTAAACAGCGCTTCAACTCAGCCGGAGATCGAATGTCCCGGAATGCAAGAAGGCGTTCGACCAAACGATCAACATCCGAAGACGAGAGTGGACTGGCCTGATTCTTCGAGGGGTTGGTGCGATCAATAGACATGCCGAATATCATCGACGAGACCCGGAAATCGATGCTCAAAATCGTTGAGATCGGATTCGTTCTTCAGATAAATGGCAACACGTCCGTCAAACCGCTCGACGGTGTATCGGGTCGGGCGTTCCGCGGACAGGAATTCAAAGACACTTTCTTCCGTGGGCAGAGAGAGGTTTTCCTTGAGGAGCAGTTTCAGACGTTTCATCAGGCTGGTTCCAATCAGTTCATTGCGGTGACCTGCGGGCCATTGCCCACATGTTGTCGCTTGTGGGCAGGCGCCAAAGCGCTGGCTGATCCGTGACAAAGCCGGCCGCGGAAAGCATGGTTTTCAAGGTAGATGGCGTGAAGTAATTGAGGTGGTCGGGCAGACGAAATCCGCACCATTTTCTTCCGCGAATATGCCGGTTCACGGATGCGTAATTTGGCACTTTGATTATCAACGTGCCACCGGGCTTCATGACCCGAAACGCATGACGGAGAACCTCAGTTGGCTCCGCTTCGTGTTCAAGATAGGAGCGCATAGAAATTGCGTCGAACTTTTCAGGCGGCAGTTTTCTGAGTACTTCCAAGGTCGGCCCGACGTAAGCGGTGCCGCCTCGACCTTCCAGGTTTTCTTTCGCCCTTGCGCCAAGATATTCAGATATTTCGATGCCGTACGGATTTACTGATTGTGGCAAGCGCATAAGGTGCAATCCGGCAGCGCATCCTATGTCCAAGACATTACCTGCCGAACAAGCCTTTTGGAGAAGCTCGGTCATGTTCAATCGTTTGAAGATACGCATACGCCAGCGTGTCTTCTGGCTGAGGGGCTTTGCAATGGGCTGTTCTCTCATCCGGCGTGCTGTTTCGGCGCCATGAGACTTTTCCCATGCGAGATTTGAAGCCAATTCTTCGTATACAGGTGCTTGTTCGAGATAGACGAAGTCACATGCACATTTGCGCATCGGCCAGTCACTGTTCCCATAGGGGAGCAGCTGACCCGGTTCCGCGGTTCCACAGGCAGGGCAGTCCCGCTTCATCAGCCGGATGGGATTATGGCCAGGCACATCGGACTCCATTGGCATAGAGTTTTCCATAGATCTATTCCAACACTTTGAATTGCGACCGCAGTCCGATTGGTTCCGGGCCGCAGCCGAGCTCATTGACTATTGAGCCGGGATCGAGGTGAGCAGTCAAATTTCTTGTTTCCGCAACGGAGGGGATAGAAGAAAATTCAAACGCTGACTTTTGAATTTCTTTTTTGGTATCCATCGGATTTCCAAATTCAAATTAAAAGATGACACTGCAGAGTGATCTCTACAGGGACGACCGGGACACCGGAACTGGAGGGCACACTTCATGCGACAGCCAGAGCCCGATTTGAAAGCTGGCATATCGCCTGCCTCCACCGGTGCCGCTGAGTCTGTTGCTTTGTGTGCGCTCCCGAAAAAATGCAGGGAACTGACATGGAAGACGTCTGGTCAGATTCCGGACGTTATACGAACGGAACCGGCCTGTGTAGAAAAAAATGGAACGTGAGTTCGGCGTAAACGCTAGGTTTCCTGCGTATAAGTAGCATGTTTTGATCCTGAAACTGCGTCGAGAGGACGGTGCAGGGGGGCGGCATTCGTGGAGAGGGTCATGGACTGGCGTGGCGAAGGGATCGTGTTGTCGGCGCGGGCCTATGGTGAGACCGGGGCGGTTCTCGAGCTTTTCACGCGGGAGCAGGGGCGGCATCTGGGTCTCGTGCATGGCGGGGCGGGGCCGCGGATGCGCAGCGTTCTGCAACCCGGCAACAAGCTCAATGCGCATTGGCGCGCGCGGCTCTCCGATCATCTCGGCACTTATCAGGTGGAGCTTGTGCGTCCGCTTGCCGGACTTCTGATGGATGATCCGCTGGCGCTGCTGGCGCTCAGTGCGGCGAGCGCCGTGTGCGGTGTGGTGCCGGAGCGGGAGGCGCATCCTGCCCTCTATGATGGCTATGAAGTGCTGCTCGAAACGCTGCAGGACGGAGATGTCTGGCCTGCGATCTTCGTTCGGTTCGAACTTGGGCTCCTGCAGGAGCTTGGTTTCGGGCTCGACCTCACGCGCTGCGCGGCGACGGGTGCCCGCGACGATCTCATCTATGTATCGCCCAGAAGCGGCGGTGCCGTGAGCCGGGCGGCGGGTGAGCCCTTCAAGGACCGGCTGTTCCGGCTGCCGGGGTTTCTCGTCGGGTCGCAGGCAGGCGAGGCGTCTCCTGCCGATGTGGCCGAAGGTTTCAGGCTCACCGGACATTTCCTGGAGCGGCATCTCTTTGCAGCGCATGGCAGGCATCTGCCGGATGCCCGGCTCCGCCTGATGGAAAAGATCGCCGCCTGGGCGGGGTGAGAGGCGAATCGCTGGTATATTTGGCGGGCTTTGTTTATCCCCTAGGGCCGGACAAGCCGGACCTGACGCAGCATCAATAGTAGAATTCCATGACCAAGGCCGTAACGCCGCCCGAGCCCGAACACGAGATCAATCTGCGCGAGGCGCTGGAGACGCGCTACCTCGCCTATGCGCTCTCGACCATCATGCACCGGGCGCTGCCGGATGTGCGCGACGGGCTCAAGCCCGTGCACCGGCGCGTGATGTTTGCGATGCGGCAGCTCCGGCTGGAGCCGGGGCAAGGCTTCAAGAAATCCGCCCGCGTCGTCGGCGATGTGATCGGCCGATATCACCCGCATGGCGACCAGTCGGTCTATGACGCGCTTGTGCGTCTCGCACAGGATTTCTCGGTGCGCTATCCGCTGGTCGATGGGCAGGGCAATTTCGGCAATGTGGACGGCGATAATGCCGCCGCCATGCGCTACACCGAAGCGCGGCTGACGGCGGTTGCGGCGCTGTTGCTCGACGGGCTCGATGAAGACACGGTCGATTTCCGCGAGACTTACGACGGCGAAGACCGGGAGCCGATGGTGCTGCCGGGCGCATTCCCGCAGCTTCTGGCGAATGGCGCCTCCGGCATCGCGGTCGGCATGGCGACGAGCATCCCGCCGCACAATGCGGCAGAGCTTTGCGATGCGGCGCTTCATCTCATCAAATATCCAAATGCGCGGACGGAGAAGCTTGTCAGCTTCGTGCAGGGCCCCGATTTCCCGACCGGCGGCATCGTGATCGAGCCGCGCGAGTCGATCATCGAGGCTTATGAGACAGGGCGCGGCGGCTTCCGTGTGCGTGCCCGTTGGGAGCAGGAAGAACTGCCACGCGGGCTCTGGCAGATCGTCGTCACGGAAATCCCCTATCAGGTGCAGAAGTCGAAGCTGGTCGAGAAGATTGCCGAACTGCTGCAGGCGCGGAAGCTGCCGCTGCTTGAAGATGTGCGCGACGAAAGCGCGGAAGAAATCCGCCTCGTGCTTGTGCCGAAGTCGAAAACGGTCGAGCCAGAGCATCTGATGGAATCGTTGTTCCGCGCGACGGAACTCGAAAGCCGTTTCCCGCTTAACCTCAACGTGCTGTCCGCCGGGCAGGTGCCGGGGGTCATGAGTCTCAGGGAGGCGCTTCGCGCCTGGCTTGGGCATCGCAAGGAAGTGCTGGTCCGCCGCTCCAACTTCCGGCTCGACAAGATCGAGAAGCGGCTCGAGGTGCTGGAGGGCTATCTCAAGGCCTATCTCAATCTCGACGAGGTGATCCGCATCATCCGCGAGGAGGATGAGCCGAAGCCCGCGCTCATGAAACGCTTCAAGCTGACGGACAATCAGGCCGAAGCGATCCTCAACATGCGGCTGCGCTCCTTGCGCAAGCTTGAGGAAATGGAAATCAGGGGCGAGCACAAGGAACTGACGGCTGAGCAGAAAGAGCTCAAGGCGCTGGTCAGGTCCGATGCGAAGCAGTGGGAGCGCGTTTCCGAAGAAATCAAGGAAGTGCGCAATACGTTCGGCCCGAAGACGAAGCTCGGTGCGCGGCGGACACAGTTCTCGGACGCGCCGAAGATCGAGTATGTGCCTGTCGAGGCAATGGTCGAGAAAGAGCCGATCACCGTCGTCTGCTCGAAGAAGGGCTGGATCCGCTCGATGAAGGGGCATCTCGCCGCCGATGCCGACATCAAGTTCAAGGAAGGCGACGGGCCGCGCTTCACGCTTCATGCGGAGACGACGGACAAGATATTGCTGTTCGCGACGGATGGCCGCTTCTACACGCTCGATGCGGCGAAGCTGCCGGGCGGGCGCGGGCATGGCGAACCGGTGCGCCTGATGATCGATCTCGACGAGAGCCGCGAGATCGTGGAGCTTTTCGTGCATCAGCCGGGGCGGAAGCTTCTTGTCGCCTCGCATGAGGGCAATGGCTTTGTGGTGCCGGAAGATGAAGTCGTCGCGATGCGGCGTGCTGGCAAGCAAGTGCTGAATGTCTCGGGCACGGATGAGGCTGTTGCCTGCGCCGTGGTGCAGGGCGACCATGTGGCCGTAATCGGCGAGAACCGGAAGCTGGTGATCTTCCCGCTCAAGGAAGTGAACGAGATGACGCGCGGCAAGGGCGTCCGCCTGCAGCGTTACAAGGATGGCGGGCTTGGCGACATCAAGTCCTTCACGCTGAAGCAAGGCCTCATCGCCTATGACCGCTCGGAGAGGGCGCGGACATTCGATTCGCTGAAGGAATGGCTCGGACAGCGCGCTCAGGCAGGCCGCCTGCCGCCCAAGGGATTCCCGGTGGGCCACAAGTTCGGCGGTGGTTTCGGCGCGGCGTGAGCGGGTTCAGTCGATCTTGACCGGTTCGCGCAGCTCGTTGCCCCAGAACTTGATGAAGAGAATGTAGCGGCCGGGCTTCACGCGACCGGTGTCGATCCCCAGCATGTATTCTCCGGTGACCTGGTGCTTGCCCATCAACTGATCGCGGACCGGAACGGCAAAGCAGATCTCTTCGTCGCGCTGGGCCTGAACGAAATTCCTGTCCTCGTCGGTCAGGAACCAGCGGAAAATCTCGCAGTTATTGCCTGCTTCAAGGGGAATGGGCTCGCCGGTATTGTTTGCGAGCGTAACATTGACCTTGAGCTCCAGCGGGCCCGCTTCGGTCCATGCCTGCTGCTGGGCGATGCGTGCCGTCAGTTCAATCGGCTCGCTCAGCTGAACGCGGCCCGTTCCGACATAGAAGGCAATGACGCCTGCCATCGCCATGAAGATAAGCGACATGCGGACAAGATTGCTGCGCGCGTTCTGCGCTGCTTCTGAAGGATCTCTCGATTTCATCATTTTCACATTGTAGAGAAGAGAAGTCGCGGTAGCCATGTCGCAATGGACGGGAATATGGCGACAACCGAAATGGCGAGTAGTTGCAGACCGACAAAGGGAATGGCGCCACGGTAAATCTGCATCGTGGTGACGCTTTCAGGCGCCACGCCGCGCAGATAGAATAGCGCGAAGCCGAAGGGCGGTGTCAGGAACGATGTCTGCAGATTCAGCGCCATCATCACGCCCAGCCAGACGGGATCTACCCCCATCATAAGGAGGATGGGCGCCACGATCGGCACGACCACGAAAATGATCTCGATGAAGTCGAGAAAGAATCCAAGCAGGAACATGATGACCATGACGGTCACGACCGCGCCAGTCGTGCCGCCCGGCATGGATTTCAGGAATTCGTGAACCGTGTCGTCGCCGCCAAGGCCGCGGAAGACGAGGCTGAACAGGGCTGCGCCGATCAGGATTACGAAGACCATCGAGGTGATGCGAGCCGTTGCCTGCGTCACTTCGGCCACGATGCCTCTGAGCCACAACCGCCAGATGGCGGCGGCGAGTCCGATGGCGACGATGGCGCAGAGGATGTAGGCGAGCCAGATACCCATCTGGTCGCCGCTCGAAATTTCGCTGCGGGCGGTACGCAGATCCATGAATGAGGTCAGTATCAGCAGCGCGATGAGGGCAAGAGCGGCTGCGCGTACCGCATATTTTATGCCGCCGGCGCGCTCTCCGGCGAGCAATGTTGCGCCGATGGCGCCGAGCGCGGCCGCTTCCGTTGGCGTAGCAATGCCACCGAGGATTGAGCCCATCACGGCGACGATAAGCGCCACGGGCGGGATCAGCGCGCGCAGCGTGCGCCGGTAAAGCTCCGAGGTCGAAATGCTGTCATCGGCGGGCATCGCGGGGGACGATTTCGGGTCCAGCGCCGCGCGGACGATCTGATAGAGGATATAGAGGCCAACCAGGAGAAGGCCCGGCAGGAGTGCGCCGGCAAAGAGATCGCCGACGGAAAGCGTTTCCGGCGAAAAGATACCCTGCTCGAGCTGCGCGCGCTGATAGGAGTTGGCCAGCGTGTCGCCGAGCAGTACGAGCACGATCGACGGGGGAATGATCTGTCCGAGCGTGCCTGCAGCGGCGATGGAACCTGTTGCAAGTGCGGGGTCGTAGCCGCGCCGCAGCATGGTGGGGAGCGCCAGCAGGCTCATGGTCACGACAGTTGCGCCGACAATGCCTGTCGACGCCGCGAGAAGTGCGCCAACGATGGAAACCGAATAGCCAAGACCGCCGCGCAGCCGCCCGAAGAGGCGCCCCATGTTTTCCAGCAGGTCTTCGGCAACCTTGGAGCGCTCAAGCATCGTGCCCATGAAGACGAAGAGAGGCACGGCGATCAGCACGTCATTCGTCATGTTGCCGTAGATGCGCTGCGGCAGGGCCGCCATGAAGCCGAAATCGAAGACGCCGAAGATGATTCCGAGCGTCCCGAATATGAGCGCGACGCCGGCCAGCGTGAAGGCGACCGGGAAGCCTGTCATCAGCACCGCGCATACGGTGACGAACATCAGAATGTCGAGGCTGGCGCGAAGGTCCATCTACGGTTCGGCCTTCAAAGAATAGGCGATGCTTCTTCCACGGGCTTTTCCGCCCCGGAGAGAATTCGCATCGCATGAATGATTGTGGACAGGCCCTGAAGCGCGAGCAGAACGACGAAGCCGAGAATGACGCTTTTCAGGAGATAAACTCCCTGAATACCGCTCGTCTCCCGGCTGCCTTCGCGCACTGCCCATGACGCTTCGACGTAGGGCAGGGAAACCGAGAAAATGAGATAGCAGACAGGCCAGAGCAGAAATATCGTGCCGAGAAGATCGACCCAGGCCTTCGCCTGCGGTTTCATCGTCCGGTAGAAGACATCGACGCGGACATGGCTGTTGTGAAGCAGGGTATAGCCGGCGACCAGCATGAAGAGCGTGCCGTGCATGTAGACGATCGATTCCTGCATGAAGATCGATCCGATGCCGAAGACATAGCGTTGCAGCACGACGATGAACTGCACAAGCACCATGAACAGGGCGAGCCATGAAACGGTGCGTCCCACGCCTTCGTTCAGGGCGTCGATCCAGCCGGCAATGCGGTCGAGTGCGGTCATGGGCTTTCCCCGCCGCGTCAGCCGCGGCGCGCCTCCACGAAGCCTTCGTCGCCGATGCGGGTCCATTCGCTCGTCGTGTCGAGGAAGTTGCGGAAGCTCGCGTAGACTTTGGCGGTGAAGGGATCTTCCTTCGCAGCGTCTTCCAGCACTTCCTGCGAGGTTTTCTTGAGCGCGGCGACGACGTCGTCCGGAAATCGGCGCACGAGGACGCCGTGCTTTTCGATGAGCGTTTTCAGCGCTGCGCCGTTATGGGCATTGTATTCGGCGAGCGTAAAGTCGTTCTCGGCGGCGCAGGCGGCGCGAACGACGGCTTGCTGCGAAGGCGTCAGCGAATTCCAGACATCGAGGTTGAAGCCCGCGGCGAGGCTCGAGCCCGGTTCATGGAAGCCCGGCCAATAGTAATATTTGGCGAGCCGATAGAAGCCGAAGGCCATGTCGTTCCAGGGGCCGACCCATTCGGCGGCGTCGATGGTGCGGTTCTGGAGCGCGGGGAAGATGTCAGGGCCTGCGAGCGTGACCGAAGCGGCACCGAGCCGGCGCATGACTTCGCCGCCGAGACCCGGCATGCGGATCGAGAGACCCTTCAGGTCGTCGAGCGATTTGATTTCGTTGCGATACCAGCCTGGAAGCTGCACGCCGGTATTGGCACACATGAAGGCCTTGATCTTGAAGCGCGCCGAAAGCTCATCCCAAAGCTCCTGCCCGCCGCCGTGATAGATCCAGGCATTGATTTCGGCGGCAGTCATGCCGAAGGGGACGGCGGTGAAGAAGTTGAACGCCTTCGATTTGCCTTGCCAGTAATATTCTGCACCATGATAGATGTCGGCGGCGCCTGAGGCGACGGCGTCGAAACATTCGAGCGGAGGCACGAGTTCGTTTGCCGCGAAGACCTTGATGTCGATCTGGCCGTCGGTCATCTCGCGGATACGGGTGGCGAGACGCTCGGCGGACATGCCGAGACCCGGATAGTTCTTCGGCCAGGTCGTGACCATCTTGAGCTGGCGCGGCCGGCCCTGTGCAATGGCAGGCGCGGGCAGGGTGGCGGCGGCAAGGCCCGTCAGGCCAGCGCCCGCCAGAAACGAACGGCGTTTCATCGATTACTCCCCGATATACGTCCCCGGAGCGGCCGGTGGGCCGCTTCTCCCCAATGAAGGGATACAATTCGCGGCCAGTATAGGCAGGCGGGCGCAGGGCGCAACGGAGACCGGAGCAAGCCTCAGAAAGAGTTCGCGGACAGCCGCCGCCAGCCTTCCGGGAACAGGGCTTCGAGCGGGCCGAAGCGGGTCTTGTAGGACATCTTGCGGGAACCATCGACCCAATAGCCCAGATAGACGTAGGGCAACCCAAGCGCGCGGGCGCGTTCGATGTGGTCGAGCACCATGAAGGTGCCGAGACTGCGTGCAGCTTCCTGAGGATTGTAGAAGCTGTAGACCATCGAAAGCCCGTCATCGAGCGTGTCGGTGAGGGCGGCTGCGACGAGCGGGGCGGCAACGCCCGATTCGACCGGGGCGCGATATTCGACGAGGCGGGTGGCAACGGTCGTATCCTCGACCATTGCCACATAGTCGAGCCGGGACATGTCGGCCATGCCGCCTTCGGCATGCCGCGTATCAAGGTATCGCCGCAGGAGCCCGTATTGTTCATCGGATGCGACAGCAGGCGTGAGCCCCGTCCGCAAATCGGCATTGCGCGCGAAAATTCTTCGAAATGTGCGGCTTGGCTCGAATTCATCGGCGATGACGCGGACGGAAATGCAGGCCTGACAATTCTCGCAGGCGGGGCGGTAGGCGATGTTCTGGCTGCGCCGGAAGCCTGCTTGCGAGAGCATGTTGTTGAGCGAGACCGGCTCTTCGCCGAGGAGATGCGTAAAGACCTTCTTCTCGTAGCGGCCGGGCAAATAGGGGCAAGGCTGCGGCGAGGTTATGTAAAACTGGGGAAACCTGGTGCGTGACTGGTCTGTCACTTGCTATCTCACCCTCGCTTTTGCCCTGTCTTCGCCGATTCCGGTGTCTGCCCCGGTCAGAGACCGTAATACCAGGGCGCAAAGAAAGAATAGGCCAGCCAGAGCAGAATGACGAGGGGGGTGCCGGTGCGAACGAAATCCCTGAACTCATAGTGGCCGGGCCCCATCACCAGCAGGTTCGTCTGGTAGCCCATCGGCGTCGCAAATGAGCAGTTTGCAGCAAAGATCACCGCATAGATGAAGACGAAGGGATCAACGCCGAGCTGGGACGCGGTGCTGATTGCGATGGGTGTAAAGAGAACTGCGGTTGCGTTGTTCGTAAGGACGTTGGTCGTGATGGCGGCGGCGAGAAAGAATGCTGAAAGGATCACGGGTACACTGTAATCCGAGAAGACATAGACCGTCGCCTCGGCGATGGCGCGTGCGCCACCCGTCGCGTCCAGTGCCGCGGCGACGCCGAGCATCGCGCCGACCATGAGAAAAATTCGGCGGTCGATGGCGCGGGCAGCCTGCCGGACGTTGAGAACGCCGGTCGCAATGATGGCGCCGGCCGCCGTCACAGCGGCAATATCGATCGGCAGAATATCAAGCAGCACGGTTGTCACCATCACGCCGAAAATTGCAAGCGCACGGTGGCCGAGCTTCGGATCGGGAAGCTCGGTTGCCGACCATTCAAGAAGCAGGACATCCCGATTGTGACGCAGATCCTGAATCCGCGTACCCTTGCCGAGCACGAGAAGGACGTCGCCAGCCTCGAGGCGGATGTCGTTCAGGAGGGTGCGGATCATGCGGCTGCGCCGCTGAATGCCGAGCACGATGCAGCCGGTCTGGTGGCGGAAGGCGATCTGCTCGATGGTCTGGCCGATCATGCGGGAGCCGGGCGCCACGACGGTTTCGGCGAGGATCAGCTCACCGCCGGGTTTTGCCGGTTCGCCGTTGGTTTCGATTCCTTCGGCAAAACGCTCCTCAAGCATGCCTTCGAAAATGCGGGCGCCGGATTTCAGCGCTTCCGTGAGTGTGTGCCGGGTGGCGGCGACGATGATGACGTCGCCGGTCATCAGCGTCACGTCCTCAAAGGGGGGCAGGATCGGGTGTTCGCCGCGCTGGATCATGCGCACGGTCATGTCGCGCAATTGCGGAAAGAGGCCCGCTTTCGAGCTTTCGCCAAGCAGGGGATGGTCCGAGGTGATTTCGAGCTGCGCGATATACTGCTTTCCGTCGCCGTTGCTGGAGCCGGAAATATCCATCGCTGAACCGCCGCGATCGGGCACCAGGCGCGGGACGACGAGTGTCGAATAGAGAAATCCGATAGAGGCAAGGAAAACACCCGGCACGACGAAGTCGAAAATCCCGATTGGTGGAAGGTTCGACGTCATGACGACGCCTGCCACAAGCAGGTTTGTCGAAGAGCCTATGAGCGTCGTCATGCCGCCAAGGATCGAGACATAGCTCAGTGTCATCATCACCTTCGGCGCACGGGAGCCGAAGCGCAGCGCCAGCGTTGCCAGCACAGGGATGAACATCACCGCGACCGGTGTGTTGTTCAGAAAGGCGCTGATGACGGCCACCAGCAGGAAGGTGAAGAAGATCGTCGTGCCGGGGCGGGTCGAGCCGAGATCGGCGACATAGCGGGCGGCACCGTCAAGGGCGCCGGTCTGGAACATGCCGTGGCCGACCACAAGCAGTGCCAGCACCGCGATCAGCGCCGGATTGGCAAAACCTGCGAGCAGCGTCGTCGAGTTGAGAAGGTTTCTGCCATCGGCGCCTGCGAGCGGGAAGACATAAAAGAAGATCAGCAGCGCCGTGAGGATTCCAAGTGCGGAAAGCTCCAGCGAGATGCGCTCGATGCTGAAAAGGATAACCGCGGCAATGATGATGCCGTAGGTGACCCACATCTGCCAGGCGTAAACAATCTCCATGCGCGCATCATTCCCGGAGACGCATCATGCGGTCTGCATTTTCGCGTCGAGTGTCGTTTCAGGTTACTGAAGGAGTTTCGCGTCAGATGCCACTGCGAATGAAAACCGTACCGCAAAGATAATCATGAAGGCAGCGGCGCCGCTTGTTGAAAAACGGCACCAGCAGCACGAGTACCGTGCCGACGGTGACTGTGACATAAAATAAAAGTGTTTGCAGGAAAGCCTGCAGATAGCCCGGCCTGTTGCCGTTCCATGCACGCAATTCAATTCCCTGCCAGCGCATGCCGGGCGTTGCGGAATACCGGCCGCCCAGCGTGAACGTGAAGTAGGCAATGACGAGCAAGGGAGTCAGGGCGGCGCCGGGCCATAAAAGACCGAATGAGAGGATGCCCAGAATGCCGAAAACGAGGGAAGCGGCGATCAGGAGCACGAGAATGACGGCGAGGTCGGCAATGAACGCGAGGCAGCGGGCAATGATGATGCCGTCGAATGTACTGTCCGGCCAGACAGCGTCCTCGGAATCGGGAGGCCAGATTTCGGCTAGCCTGTTGCTTTCTCTCATGTTTTTCCGCCTCCCCGAATCCAGTCTGTCTGACATAAGGTCAGATCGGCGGGAAGGCAAGGCCGATCAGCCCTCGATCACGGGCTGAAGCCGGGGGGCGTCACGGGCGCTTCCCGCAGGAGAACGATCGAAAGGCGGCGGTTCGCGGCCATATAGGGGTCTTCCGGGAAAAGCGGTTCGGAGTCGGCCTTGCCGACGACCTGGTAGATGCGGTCATTGCTCAGGCCGGCATTTTCCAGAATGCGGCGGGCGGCATTGGCCCGGTCCGACGTCAGTTCCCAGTTCGAGTAGCCATCGCGGCCGGCGACAGGGTTTGCGTCGGTATGGCCGGAAACGCTGACCCGGTTCGGCAGCTTGATCAGGATTTTCGAGACTTCGTCAATCAGCTTGCGGGTGCGCTCGTAAGGTTCCGCAAGGCCGGTCGGGAACATCGAGCGACCGTCCTGATCGACGATCTGTATGCGCAAGCCTTCGGGGGTTTCGTCGATGATGACGTTGCGGGAAAGTTCGGCAAGGTCGGGGTTTTCGCGCATCGACTGGCGAATGCTTTCGGCGGCGCTGCGGAAATTCTGTTCGTCGCGGGCGGACTTCTCTTTCATGAGCTTGTCCATCTGTGCGGCCTTGGCCGCCTCTTCGCGTTCGACTTCCGGGCTTCGCGGCTGTGCGGGCGTCGAGATCGTCATTACGACCTGCGGCTTGGTGCCCGGCATGCGCGAGCCTTCCTGATCGAAGGCCGTACCGCCCATGATGCCGCCGGCGCCGCTGGTGGAGCGGCTGACATTGGAAGGCGCGAAATAGTCGGCAAGACCCTGCTTCTGCTCCGGCGTGGTCATGCTGATGAGCCACATGAGCAGGAAGAAAGCCATCATCGCGGTCACGAAGTCGGCATAAGCGATTTTCCATGCGCCGCCATGATGGGCGTGAACGACCTTCTTGACTTTCTTGAGGATGATCGGCTGTTCGTTGGTGGCCATCTGATACCGTTCCGCGGCTTAGCCGGCGGCCTGCAGAGCGGCCGTGGACTGTTCCACTTCGATGAAGGTGGGGCGGACTTCGGACATCAGTGCCTTGCGGGCAAACTCGATCGAAACCGCCGGTGCATAGCCCGCCATATGGGCGAGGAGGCCGGCCTTCATCGAGAGAAAATATTTCGACTCGGCTTCATAGGTGTTGCGGAGCGACTGCGCCATCGGCCCGAAGAAGCCATAGGCGACGAAAACGCCGAGGAAGGTGCCGACCAGCGCGCCGCCGATCAGACCGCCCAGAATTTCCGGCGGCTGGTCGATCGAGCCCATGGTCTTGATGACGCCCAGCACGGCGGCAACGATGCCGAGCGCCGGCGTACCGTCAGCCAGCGCCTGCACGGCGCTCACGATACGCTCGCGTTCCTGGTGGTGGGTTTCGAGTTCCTCGTCCATCAGGGCTTCGAGTTCATGGGCGTTTTCGGTGCCCAGCGTGATCATGCGAAGATAGTCGCACATGAATTCGACGGCGTGATGATCCGCCGTGAACTTCGGGAACTGCGCAAAGATCGCGCTTTCCGCCGGGTTTTCGACATGCGCTTCAAGCGCGAGGTTGCCCTTGCTCTTGGCGAGCTTGAACAGCGTGTATTGCAGACCGAGAAGTTCGAGGAAAGCGTCCTTGTCGTAGCGGGGGCCTCTGAACAGCGTGCCAAATATGCCGCCGACGGCCTTCAGGACGGTGGGCGGATTAGCGATGCAGAAGGCGCCGAGCGCGGCGCCAAGAATGATGACAACTTCGAAGGGCTGCCAGAGCACTTCGAGATGGCCGCCCATGGCGGCGTAACCGCCGAAGACGCTGACCAAAACCACAATGATGCCGACGATCAGCCGCATAGCTCGAAGCACTTTCTTGCACGTTAACCAGCGGCCGCCCACAAGATGCAAGCCCGCCCCGCCTGAAGCGCCATTCTTGGGGCACGCCCCTTAACAGCGGGTTTAACCAAATTGGCGGAAGGCAGAAAGTTGGGGCGTTTTGCAAGAATTTCCGCCGGTTTGCGCCGGTGAGTGTTGCGCGGGATGCCGGGCGTGTCCTAAACCGAAGCAAGATATTAACGAGAGATTGACCGCCCGGCCCCCTGTGCGGGCTGTCAGCGGAGCGAGGAGACGATGGGTAGCGTTCAGAATCCTGCCAGTGAGCCCGGCGCGGACGTGGCACGCAAGTTCCGCAATGCCCTTGGCTGGTTCACGACAGGCGTTGCCGTCGTGACGACCTGCGCTGGAGGCGGGAAGCCTATCGGCATCACCATCAACTCCTTTTCTTCCGTGTCGCTCGACCCGCCACTTGTGCTCTGGTGTCTCGACAAGAAATCCGACACGCTTTCGGTGTTCGAGCGTGCGACGCATTTCACCGTGAATGTGCTGCGCGAAGAGCACCGCGACCTTTCCTCGCGTCTGGCGCGCAAGGGCGATCACAGCCTCGACGAGGTGGATGTCGTTGAAGCTGAAAGCGGCTGCCCGTCTTTGAAGGAAGCGCTGGCGCATTTCGAATGCGAGATCGAGGCGCGTCATGATGCGGGCGATCATATCATCATGATCGGGCGTGTGCTGAAGTTCGACCATGCCGATGATGGACGGCCGTTGCTCTATCATCGCGGCGGCTATCAGATGCTGCCGCCGGTCGGGTAATTACTTTCCGGCAGTTTCCCGGGCATCGAGCGCTTTCAGGTTTTCATACATTTTCTCCATGCATTTGAGCATGGTGATGTAGTCCTTGTCGGCAATGCCGTCGATGGCGGCGCCGTGGATCGCGGCGTAATGATCACGGCCGATATGCTTGTTGGCATGAAGCAGCGGCGACACCCAGATGCATTTGGCGCGGCCATCCGTCGGGTGGTTTCGGCGCTCGACGAGCCCGAGCGCCTCGAGTTCGCCGACATAGATGCCGACCGACACCTTGTGAATTGCGAGCGCGTTTGCGAGTTCCGTTTGCGTCTGCCCGTCGCGCTCCAGCAATTCGATGACGATGCGCGTCTGGTTTCGTGTGAGTCCGGTACGCCGGTCATAGATCGTCGCGAGCATGACGCCCAGTTCGGTGATCGTTCTGACAAATTTTTCTGGCGATAGGGGATCGTCCAGCTCGGCTTCCGGTTTGGTGGCGTTCGCCTTGTTGTTTTTCATTTTGTCTCACCCGTCGCGAATGCCCGTGCTGGCGATCCGGCTGCATGGAACATGCAGATTGAAGGTATCAACGCAACATCAAGACGCAATCCCAAAGCCACGACGAAAATTACGCTGTTGTAATCGCCGAACCGCTTGACCTTGGCTGCAAGCGGTGATTTCGTAAATGCACTTTACTAAAAACGCTCCTGCCGGTCACCTGAAATCGGGAACGGCGGAAAGGCCGTCGGGAGCGGTCTGGCGGAGGGTTGTTTACCGGGAGGAGCATCGGGCTATGCCTGAGGAAAATCTTGCAGTTGAAGGCGCTGCCGAAGCGGCTGCCGACGGGACGGATGCTGGCGTGGATAAGGTCGCGGGGGCGGCGGATGTTCTGGCGGCCTCGGGCGGCGGCGATGTCTGGTATTCGGTCGGGTCGCTGATCGACAAGGGCGGACCCATCGTTGCGATTCTCCTGGTGCTTTCGGTCATTTCGCTGGCCGTGATCCTGCTCAAGATTTTTCAGTTCTGGTCCGCGGGCCTTTCGAAGCGGAGCTTCGTCGATCCGGCCGTCGACCGGATCGAGGCGGGCGATCTCGCCGGCGCGATCGACATCCTCAAGAAGCACAAGACGCCGCTGGCCCGCGCGATGGCGGCGGGCGTCCGCGCGAAGATGCGCGGCGACCTGCGCGACGAGGACGTGGCCTCGGAAATTTCGCGTGTCGGCACGATGGAGATCGGTTCGCTGCAGCGCTATCTGCGCTGGCTCGAAGTGATCGGCAATATTTCGCCGCTGCTCGGCCTGCTGGGCACTGTTATCGGTATGATCAACGCCTTCCAGAGCCTCGAAGCGGCGGGCACGCAGGTCGATCCGGCGTTGCTTTCGGGCGGCATCTGGGTGGCGCTGCTCACCACGGCTGTCGGTCTCATTGTTGCACTACCGGCGATTACGGCGCTCAATCTGCTTGAGGGCAAGATCGACCAGGTGCGGCTTTCGATGCGCGATGCTGCAGCCCGCGTGATTGCGGCGCTTCACGTGCGCCCATCGGCCGTCCAGTCGCGAGCGGCTCAGTAAGCCGAGGTTCTGTCATGTTTGATGAACCAGTCCGCCGAAGAGGAATGGCGAGCCTCACGCCGCTTATCGACGTGGTATTCCTGCTGCTCATCTTCTTCATGCTGACGACGTCGTTTCTGCAGACGCAATCGCTTGTGGTGGTGACGCCTGCGCCGAGCGTTGACGAACTGCCCACCGATGCGCGCGTCATTGAAATCTGGCTGCTCGGTGACGATACGATCGCGATTGACGGGCGGCCCGTCGAGCGGACGGCGCTGACGGAGAGCCTGAAGCAGGCTATCGGTGAACGGACAGACCTCACCGTCACAATTCTGGCCGAAAAGGGCTCCAAGACACAGGCATTGATTGCGGCCATCGAGGCGGCGCGCCAATCCGGTGCAAAGAGCGTCGGCACGGCAAGAGTCGAAAGGATCGCGCCATGATCGAGTTCGATCAGGAGCCGCCGCGGCGGCAATTCGAGACGCTGATCCCGCTCATCAATGTCGTGTTTCTGCTGCTGATCTTCTTCCTGCTCGCAGGCACGATGCAACCGACGGAAAATGTCGCCGTATCGCTGCCCAAGGGCGCGCTCAACGACAGGGAGCGCGACCTGCCCTCGACATTGATTGTCGAGGCAGACGGATTCGTCTGGCTGGGAGACCGGGTTATGGATGCAAAGCTTGCCGGTCATTTCGTCAAGCAGCATCTGGGCGAGGAGGGCTCGCGGCGCGTTGCAGTGAAGGCCGATCGTGATGCGCCTGCCGAAGCGGTGCTCGAACTGATGGAAGGCTTGCGTGAGGCGGGCGTGGAGCAGGTGACGCTTCTGACGGAGCGCGGCTCATGAGCATGACGGCTTCATACCCCGGTGGCGAAATGGAACCGCGCGAATTCAATATTCGCAAGTTCATGGCCGTGTCCGTGCTTCTCCACGCGCTGCTGTTCCTGTCGTTTCTGCTTACATTTGGCGGGATTTTCGGCGGACCGGGGCCGGGCGGCGGCGAGTCCGTTACTTTCCAGCTTGCTGCCGGTTCGGCGAACGATCTCTATGCCGCGCCGCCAGAGCCGGTCGTGGAGCCCGAGCCGCAACCTGAGCCCGAACCTGTGAAATTGCCGGAGCCGGAGCCGAAGCCGGAAACGGTCGTGCGCAAGGACGAGAACCCGCTGCCGCCGCCGGAGGAAATTCCCGAACCCGTGCGCGAAACGGTGCAGCCGGCAGCACCCGCTGGCGGCGGTGTGCAGGATGGCAGGGCCGGTGGCGCCGGTGGCGATGCGGCTGAGACGATCCTCAACAAGAAGGGCGACTCGCTGACAGCGGGGCAGATCCGCTCGCAGATGGTCGGCAAGACCTTTCATCTTGAGATGGGGCGTCTCGACCTTCAGGGCGGCAATAGGCTCATCAACACGATCATTGCTCTCGATCCCGGTGGGTCGACCAAGGTCGAGCTGATCCAGTATTTCTTCCAGACCTACCATCGCGCCAATTCCTCGACGCGCAGCAGGCGCGGTTCGGGCCAATGGTGGATCGAAGGCAATCGCTGGTGCCACAAGTCGCAGGAGATCCAGTACAACACGACGGACTGCTACGACATGACGCTCGAGGGCAACATTGTTCGCCTGTACTACGGGCCTTGCACGCAGCAATCCTCCACGCTTTGCAAGACCGGCCGGATCGCCGCAGAGGGTGAAATCCGCTAGCTCTTTTTTGCGCTTCGTGTTGTCAGCCTGCTAAATAGCGGCTGGACAAACGTGAGGAGCGGAAATGAGCAGGGTCGCATTCATCGGGCTTGGAGTTATGGGATTTCCAATGGCGGGTCATCTCGCCGGGGCCGGGCACGATGTCACCGTTTTCAACCGCACAGCAGTAAAGGCTGAAGCCTGGATGAAGGCTCATGGCGGCGCTTCGGCGGCGACACCGAAAGCGGCGGCTAACGGCGCGGAAATCATTTTTGCCTGTGTCGGCAATGACGACGATCTTCGTGAAGTGACGGTGGGACCGGACGGCGCGTTTCATGGCATGGGCGCCGGCGCCATCTTCGTCGACCACACCACGGCATCGGCAGCGGTCGCGCGGGAGCTTCATGCGGCTGCGGCGGCACGCGGCATTGCCTTCATCGACGCACCGGTTTCGGGCGGGCAGGCGGGTGCCGAAAATGGTGTTCTGACGGTTATGGCGGGCGGCGATGCGGCCGCCTTCGAGAAGGCCGCGCCTGTCATTGCCGCCTATTCGCGAATGGCGAAGCTGCTCGGGCCTTCCGGTGCGGGGCAGCTTACCAAGATGGTGAACCAGATCTGCATTGCCGGGCTCGTGGAAGGGCTCGCCGAAGGGCTTCACTTCGCGAAGCAGGCCGGGCTCGATGCGGAAGCGGTGATCGAAACGATTTCCAAGGGCGCGGCGCAAAGCTGGCAGATGGAAAACCGTTACAAGACGATGATAGAGGGCAGGTTCGATTTCGGTTTTGCGGTGGACTGGATGCGCAAGGATCTGTCGATCTGTCTCGATGAGGCGCGGCGGAACGGCGCGCAGCTTCCGGTGACGGCGCTGGTCGATCAGTTCTATTCCGAGGTTCAGTCGATGGGCGGCAATCGCTGGGATACGTCGAGCCTCATCGCGCGGCTGGAGAAGTCATGACGGCACTGGATCCCGAGTTTCGATTTTCCTCGATCGGCGAAGTCATCGAGCGGCTCGAACCGTCCTATCCGGTCTTCTGCATTTTCCCGGATGTATTGCGGACGCGGGCGAAGGCCTTTGTCGAGGGGTTTCCGGGCACGGTTCTCTATGCGGTGAAGTGCAATCCGCATCCTTATGTGCTGGAGGCACTGGCGGAAGGCGGCATTTCGCATTTCGATACAGCGTCGATTACCGAGATCGCGAAGATCGCCGAGCTGATGCCGGAAGCGCATTCCTATTTCAATCATCCGGTGAAAGGACGCGGTGCGCTTGATGCCGCGGCGAAAGTCTACGGATTGAAGGATTATGTCGTCGATCATGCCGATGAACTCGACAAGCTGATCTCGATTGCCGGGACGGACATTACCGTCGAAGTCCGTATTGCGACGCCGAAGGGCAAGGCGGTCTACGACCTGTCCGCGAAATTCGGAGCGACGCCGGACGATGCGGTTGATCTTTTGAAGGAGGCGAAGCGGCGCGGCTGCCGCACGGCGCTCGCCTTTCATGTCGGCAGTCAGTGTACCGACCCCTCGGCTTTCCGCGTTGCGATGGAGCTTTCGGCCAAGGTGCGCGACAGGGCAGGGGTGCCGCTTGAATATCTCGATGTTGGCGGCGGGTTTCCGGCGATCTACAAGATGAATGTGCCGCCGCTCTCGGATTATTTCGACGTCATTACGCGCGCTCGCGACGAGCTCGGCTTCGATATTCCACTGCTGGCGGAGCCCGGACGGGCACTCGTTGCCGATGGTTGCTCCGTGCTGACGCAGGTGCATCTCAGGAAGGGCGACGACCTTTATATCAATGACGGCATCTATGGATGCCTGTCCGAGATCCGCGACGGCGATCTCGATCCGCCGGTCCGGGCGGTGTCGCTTTCGGGATCGCTTGGTGGCGCGACGCAGCCTTTCCGTATTTTCGGTCCCACCTGCGACAGCCTAGATGTGCTGAAACTTCCCTTCCATCTGCCGGAAGTGATTGCGGAAGGGGACTGGATCGAGTTCGGCCAGATGGGTGCCTATTCGATCGGGATGCAAACGGGTTTCAACGGTTTCATCACCGACACGATCGTTCGCATCGACGGGATGCACGAGGAATTCGTTTACTAGATATCAATGATCTGTTCACGGAGCGTTCCCATTTTTCGCTTGATATTTATGTTAACATCGATAACATGGAAATTATAAATACAAATGGAGAACGGGGCGCGGCGATGCGGGCAAAGTTGCGGGGGCAGAAGGCCGGCTACCATCACGGCGATCTGCGGCGCGGGTTGATGGATGCCGCGGTGACTCTGATCGACATCCGCGGGCGCGCGGCGCTGACGATGCGGGAGGCGGCGCGCCGGGCTGGCGTTTCGGAAGCGGCGCCTTACCGGCATTTTGCGAATCTGGACGAATTGCTTGGGGCTGTCGCTATCGAGGGCTACGACATGTTGTTGGCCGACCTCGACGCGGTGTCGAGCGCAAGGGCCATCCGCGAGGCCTATCTGGCGTTCGCGGCGGATTTTCCGGGCCGGTACGAACTCATGTTCGGCAAGCTTTCCGACCGCAAGAGCGCAACGCGGCGAAAACATCTGGTCGCGCAGGTGGCTGAAATGACGGAGAAGGCGGGCGGTCTTGCCGCGCTCCACGGGGAGGCGTCGCTCCGGCTTGCCGGGCTTGAAGGCTAGAGGCCTTTCAGAAGGCGGGCTGCCTCCGGCGCGAAATAGGTGAGGACGCCATCGGCGCCCGCGCGCTTGAAACCCATAAGGCTTTCGAGGATGACACGGTCCCGGTCGAACCAGCCGCGCTCGATCGCGCCCGCGATCATCGAATATTCGCCGGAGACCTGATAGGCGAATGTCGGCATTCCGAATTCCGCTTTCACGCGGGTCACAATGTCGAGATAGGGCAGGCCCGGCTTCACCATCACCATGTCGGCACCTTCGGCAATGTCGAGTGCCACTTCGCGCAGCGCTTCGTCGCCGTTTGCCGGATCCATCTGATAGGTCCGCTTGTCACCCTTCAGCGCGCCGGACGAACCGATGGCATCGCGGAAGGGGCCGTAGAATGCGGAAGCATATTTCGCGGCATAGGACATGATCTGCGTATCCGTATGACCTGCCGCTTCAAGGCCTGTACGGATTGCGCCGATACGCCCGTCCATCATGTCGGATGGCGCGATGATGTCGCATCCCGCTTCCACCTGCACCAGCGCCTGCCTGACCAGCGCCTCGACAGTCTCGTCGTTCAGGATGACATCGCCTTTCATGAGCCCGTCATGGCCGTGGCTCGTGTAGGGATCGAGGGCCACGTCGCAGAGGACACCGATATTCGGTACGGCCTCCTTGATGGCGCGGGTGGCGCGGCAGACGAGATTGTCCGGGTCGTGGGCGAGCGACCCTTCCGGATCGCGTTTCTCCGCCGGTGTGTATGGAAAGAGGGCGATCATCGGGATGCCGAGGGTGGCCGCTTCTTCCGCCGCGCGAACCGCCTGGTCGACGCTCAGGCGTTCGACGCCGGGCATGGTCGGCACGGTTTCGCGCTTGTTCTTGCCGTCGACCAGGAAGAGCGGCCAGAGGAGATCATTTACCGAAAGAGCGTTTTCGGCCACCAGCCGGCGCGACCAGTCCGCCTTGCGGTTGCGGCGCATGCGGGTCGCGGGATAGGCGGGGGCTGGCTTGTTCGGATCGGTCATGGGCAACACATAACCCTTGGCGATGGAGTGCGCAATCCGGCCACGGCGCTTTGCCGCAGCGTCAGCCGGGCCGCCGGGCGGGGCTTCGTTGACAGGGTGAAGACCGGCCAGTATCACCGCTCGAAGGGCCGCAACGGCCAATGCGGGAGGACAGTTCCATGCACTTCGAGCTCAACGAAGAGCAGCAGGCATTTCAGGATGTGGCGCGGAATTTCGCCGCCGAGGAGCTTGCGCCTTACGCCGCCGATTGGGACCGCGATGCCTTCTTTCCTGTCGACAAGCTCCGCAAGGCGGCCGAACTCGGCTTTGCCGGTATCTATGTGCGCGAGGATGTGGGCGGTTCGGCGCTGACGCGGCTCGATGCGGCGCTGATCTTCGAGGCGCTGTCGGAGGGCTGCACATCGACGGCAGCCTTCCTCTCGATCCACAACATGGCGTCCTGGATGATCGACAGGTTCGGCAGCGAGGAACAGCGCCAGAAGTGGCTGCCGAAACTGACGCCGATGGAACTTATCGCCAGCTATTGCCTGACCGAGCCGTCGAGCGGTTCCGACGCTGCCTCGCTCAAGACGAAGGCGGCGCGCGACGGCGATCACTATGTGCTGAACGGCTCCAAGGCATTCATTTCCGGTGCGGGCACGTCGGACATTTATGTCTGCATGGTGCGCACCGGCGAAGCGGGTGCGAAGGGTGTTTCCTGCCTCGTCATCGAAAAGGGTACGCCGGGGCTCTCCTTCGGGGCCACGGAACGGAAAATGGGCTGGAACAGCCAGCCGACGGCGCAGGTGATCTTTGAGGATTGCCGCGTTCCGGTCGCGAACCGTCTCGGCGCGGAAGGCGAAGGTTTCAAGATTGCGATGATGGGGCTTGATGGCGGCCGTCTCAATATCGGCGCCTGCTCGCTCGGCACGGCGACGGCGGCGCTGAAGCGCGCGAAGGAATATGTCGGCGAGCGCGAGCAGTTCGGCAAGAAGCTCGCGCAGTTCCAGGCCCTGCAGTTCAAGCTTGCCGACATGGCGACGGAGCTCGAAGCAGCGAAGCTGATGATCTATCAGGCGGCGACGAAGGTCGATGCGAAGACGCCCGACGCGACGATGCATGCGGCGATGGCAAAGCGCTTTGCAACCGATGCCGGCTTCAACATCATCAATGAGGCGCTCCAGATTCACGGCGGCTATGGCTATCTCAAGGACTTTCCGCTGGAGCGGCATCTGCGCGATGCACGCGTGCACCAGATCCTCGAAGGCACGAACGAGATCATGCGTGTCATCATTGCGCGTGAATTTCTGAAGAAATGAAAGCCGGGACATGATGAGCGAGGAAGCCGAAGTCCTGTTCGAAAAGCGCGGTGTGGCGGGGGTCGTCACGCTCAACCGTCCGAAGGCGCTCAACGCGCTGACGCTCGGCATGGTCCGGCTCATTCATCCGAAGCTGAAGGAATGGGCGGCGGATTCGAGCGTCCAGTGCGTCATCGTCGAGGGCGCGGGCGAGAAGGCCTTTTGTGCGGGCGGCGATATTCGTGCGCTGCATGACTGGGGCCGGGCGGGCGAAACCACGGCCATCGATTTCTGGCGTGAGGAATATCTCCTCAACACCTTCATCAAGCGCTATCCGAAGCCCTATGTCGCGCTGATGGATGGCATCAATATGGGCGGAGGCGTGGGGTTATCCGTTCACGGCTCGCATCGCGTGGCGACCGAAAGGCTCACCTTCGCCATGCCGGAGACGGGGATCGGTCTCTTCCCCGATGTCGGCGGCACCTATTTCCTGCCGCGCGCGCCGGGGGACACAGGCATGTATCTCGCCCTTACAGGCGCACGGCTCAAGGCGGCAGACGCAATCTATGTGGGCATTGGCGATGTTTACGTACCGTCGGCGCGCATCGAAACCCTGAAAGACCGGCTTGCCGGCGGCACATCGCCGCGCGAGGCGCTGGCCGAAGTTGCGGAGGAGGAGGGCGCTGCCCCGCTCGCCGCGATGCAGAAGGACATTTCCGCGCATTTTTCCAAAGGCTCCGTTCCGGAGATCATAGTATCCCTGCGGACCGATGGCGGCGAATGGGCCATGCAGACGGCGGACGCGATCGAAGGCAAGTCGCCGGTTTCGACGCTGGTCGCCTACCGGCAGGTACGCGAAGGCGCAGAGCTCGAATTCGAAGATTGCATGAAACTCGAGTACAGGCTCATCAACCGTTTCGCGGCCGGGCATGATTTCTACGAGGGAGTGCGCGCCGTCGTGATCGACAAGGACCAGTCGCCGAAATGGAATCCGGCGCGGCTCGCCGATGTCGATCCGGCGGAAGTCGATCGCTATTTTTCGCCGCTCGAAGGCGGCGATCTGAATTTCGGCTGAGAAAAGCCTGGGGAGGGCGGCAATGGCGGCAATCGGATTTATCGGGCTCGGCAACATGGGCGGGCCGATGGCACGAAATCTCGTCAAGGCGGGCCACGCGCTCAAGGTGTTCGATCTGTCGGCGGCAGCGGCCGATGCGCTGGTCGCGGTGGGCGCCACAAAGGCTGCGACGGCAGTCGATGCAGCCCGGGATGTCGATTTCGTGGTGACGATGCTGCCTGCGGGCGAGCATGTGCGCTCGGTCTATCTGGGGTCGGGTGGGCTGATCGCCGCTGCGCGCAAGGGCACGCTATTCATCGACAGCTCCACCATCGATATACCCTCGGCCCGCGAAACGATTGCTGCGGCTGAAGCGGCCGGCATGATGATGGTCGATGCGCCCGTGTCCGGCGGCGTCGGCGGCGCGGAAGCTGGAACGCTCACATTCATGGTCGGCGGTTCCGGCGAGGCCTTCGCCAGGGCAAAGCCCGTTCTCGAAAAGATGGGCAAGAACATCTTTCATGCCGGCGCGGCGGGCAATGGCCAGGTCGCCAAGGTCTGCAACAACATGATCCTCGGCATTTCGATGATCGCGGTGTCGGAAGCCTTCGTGCTTGGCGAGAAGCTTGGTCTCGATGCGCAGATCTTGTTCGACATCTCGTCCACGGCATCGGGTCAGTGCTGGTCGATGACGTCTTATTGCCCTGTGCCGGGCCCTGTGCCCACATCGCCCGCCAACCGGAATTATCAGCCGGGCTTCACCGCGGGCATGATGCTGAAGGATCTCCGGCTCGCGCAGGATGCCTCCAAAATGGCCCGGTCTCCCATCCCGCTCGGGGCGCAGGCGGCCCAGCTTTATGCGCTTATGGAAGCTGCCGGAGAGGAAAACATCGATTTTTCCGGGATTATCAAGCTTGTCCGCGGCGAAATCTGATTTCCATTTGTCTGGCTCGACTTGCAGCGCAAGCCGGTCCGTTTAAGGGCTCGTTAGCAACCCATTGGGTAGAGTGCGCAATTGCGGGACAGGAAGTGCCGCGAGTGTGCGATCCGTTGCGAGCCAGAGGTCAAGAATTCAAATGGGTATGACCAACGTCAAGCGAGAGTCCGACATCCAGGATCAGGAAGATCCGGGACGTAAGGAAGCTTATCTCGAAGCGCTGACCTATGTGGAGCGTCTGCACCGGCGCCTGCTGGACGTCATCAAGGATGAGCTCGACCGCATCAATTGCACCGAGATCAACAGCGTGCAGGCCCTGCTGCTGTTCAACATCGGCGATTCCGAGATGACGGCGGGCGAATTGCGTACGCGCGGCCATTATCTCGGCTCAAACGTGTCCTACAACCTCAAGAAGCTGGTGGAAGCGGGCTATATCCACCATCAGCGCTCGCGCTCCGATCGCCGTTCCGTGCGTGTCCGCCTGACGGACAAGGGCCGTGCGATCTGCGCAGCGATCGATGAGGTCTACAAGAAGCATTGCGGCATGCTCTCGAGCGTCGGCGACATTTCGGTCGAGGAACTGCGCCAGACCAATGCCACGCTTTTCAAGCTCGAACGCTTCTGGACCGACCAAATCCGCTACCGCCTCTGATGCCGGGCGCCTGCCTGGCCCAACCTTCGGCCCCTCGGTGGACCGGAGGCAGGGCTGTCATGTCTGCGCGTGCAGCACGAGAGTTGCAATTTCGTCACTGAAAGGGCGCGTCTGACCTATTCCGGGCCGGACAGCGCCGGGATTTGGTCCCGGATGTGACAGGTTTCATGGCAAGCTGCAGTTCGGCAGAGGCAAAGTCCTTCGAATTGTCCCAAATTGGCATTTTGGGATGCAGGACGATTGCCGGAAATCTCGGACTTGGACACAGGCGGAGCAGGGTGAGAACAGGAATTTCCAGAGCAATTGCAGTGGCGCTGCTTGCGGCCGCCACGGTCTGGACCGGCATGTTTGCCGGATCGCATGCCCATGCCCAGTCGCAGGCGGCAACGGGATATGGCGAGGGCCAGACCCATTGGGTCGATCCCTGGCAGGCGACGGCCGAGGTTCAGGCTCGTGAAGTCGAAGTGGCGCCGCGCGGTTCGGCGCAACCCGCCATCGGCGGACATACGGCCGGGCTGATCGCTCAATCCATCCAGAAATATCGCGAAATCGCCAGCTGGGGCGGCTGGGGACACGTTCCGGCCGGCGAGCGGCTGGAACTTGGCGTGCGCGATGCGCGTGTCGAGAAGGTGCGCGAGCGGCTGATGGCGACCGGCGATCTTTCCGTCTCGCCCGGCGACCCGTTCCTCTACGACGCCGGGCTTGAGGCTGCCGTGAAAGGCTTTCAGCGCCGCAATGGCCTCGACCCGGACGGTATCGTCGGCAGGCGGACGATTGCGGCGATGAATGTGCCGGTGCAGACGCGCCTTCGGCAGCTTGAACTCAATCAGCGGCGCATCGAAGCCTTGGCGCCGAAACTCGATGGCCGCTACATTTTCGTGAACATCGCTGGGCAGGAAGTCGAGGCCGTCAACAATGGCCGCGTCGAGTTTCATGAGCGCGTGATCGTCGGCACGCAGGCGCGGCAGACGCCGGAGATCACAAGCAAGGTGACGTCGATCACCTTCAATCCCTACTGGTATGTGCCGAAATCCATAGCAATGGCAGACATGCTGCCGAAGATCCGGGCTAACCCGGACTATCTGAAGCGGCAGGGCATACGTGTCATGCAGGGCTGGGCGGACAATATCCGTGAGCTCGATCCGGCGACGATCGACTGGTCGAACCCGCGCATCAACGAAGCCTATTACCTGCGTCAGGATCCTGGCCCGTGGAATTCGCTCGGCTCGCTGAAGATCAACTTCCCGAATAATGATGCGATCTTCCTTCACGACACGCCGACACAGACGCTGTTCGGGCGGCAGGAACGGAATTTCAGCTCAGGCTGCGTCAGGGTGCAGAATGTTGCGGGCCTCGTGTCATGGATCATGGAAGGTGACAGCCCTGAGTGGGATGCGGCGCGTGTTCAGTCCTCGGTCGCTTCCGGGCATTTCCGCAATGTCTATCTTGCCTCTGCGGTCCCGATCTATCTCGCCTACCTGACGGCGTGGGTCGACACGGATGGTGTCGTGCAATTCCGCGACGATGTGTATGCTCGCGACGGCGGCGTGAATACGAGCGCGCTGAGCAACTAGTCACTCTGGCGGCGGGCAGACCCCATGCGTCCGGCGAAATTTCCCTATCTCGAACATGACGGGCTTCTGGCCTTTGCGCATCGCGGCGGCGCGGGGGCCTGGCCGGAGAACTCGATGCCGGCCTTTCAGGGCGCGGTCGATCTCGGCTATCGCTATATCGAAACCGATGTCCACGCGACGCGCGACGGGGTGCTGCTCGCCTTTCATGACGACCATCTGGACCGGGTGACGGATAGCACCGGCTGCATTGCGGAAATGGACTATGCGGACGTGAAGAAGGCGCGGATTGCCGGCGCGGAGCCCATTCCGCTGATGGCGGAGCTGCTCTCCGCATGGCCGGACCTTCGCATCAACATCGATCCGAAGCGCGACAATGCGGCCGCACCCCTCATCAAGCTGCTGAAAGAATCCGGTGCGGTGGAGAGGGTCTGCGTGAACTCGTTTTCCGGGCGCCGCACGGCAGGCATCAGGGAAGCGCTGGGCCCACGCCTCTGCACCGGCATGGGGCCGCTTGCCACGGGGCGCTTGCGGTTTGCGAGCTGGGCCGGTCCCGCCGGATTTCTGTTCGGTGGTTTTGTAGAGGGCTGCGCTCAGATTCCGATTGCGCAACATGGCATCACGCTGGTCGATGAGAGCCTTGTCGGCAAGGCGCATGAACTGGGCCTGCAGGTTCATGTCTGGACGATCGACGACGAAGCGGAGATGCGCCGCCTTGCCGACCTTGGTGTCGACGGAATCATGACCGACGAACCGGCGCTTCTGCGAATGGTTCTCACTGAAAAAGGCCTCTGGGCCTAGCGAAAGATCTTTCTATAACCCATGTCTATTCTGCGACAATTCGCGGCTGGCGAGGCTGTGGATGAAGGCTAAGGTGTGCTAGAATCACAGAAAAGCCGGTTTAACCGGTTCGCAGGACAGGAACGACATGGACTACGAGCGGAAACTCAGCGAAGCGCTTCGGGCGGTCAAGGATGAGGGGCGCTACCGCGTGTTCGCCGACATCGTGCGACACCGCGGCTCGTTTCCACGCGCGACCTTCCACACCCCGGATGGCATGAAGGACATCGTCGTCTGGTGTTCGAACGACTATCTCGGCATGGGCCAGCACCCGGCTGTTCTGGATGCCATGCATCAGGCCATCGATACGGTTGGCGCCGGCTCCGGGGGCACGCGCAATATTTCCGGCACGACCCATTATCACGTCGAGCTGGAGCGCGAGATTGCCGACCTTCACGGCAAGGAAGCTGCTCTCCTGTTTACGTCGGGCTATGCGGCGAACGACGCGACGCTGTCGACCCTGGCGCGCATTCTCGGCGACTGCGTAATCATCTCGGATGAGATGAACCATGCGTCGATGATCGAGGGCATTCGCCGTGGCGGCGGGCCGAAGCGTCTGTGGAAGCACAACGATCTGGCACATCTCGAAGAACTGCTCAGCGCGATCGATCCCGATCAGCCGAAAATCGTGGCATTTGAATCGGTCTATTCGATGGATGGCGACATTGCGCCCATCGGCGCGATTTGCGATCTCGCCCGCAAATATGGCGCGATGACCTATCTCGATGAGGTTCATGCTGTCGGGCTTTACGGTCCGCGCGGCGGCGGCATTGCCGAGCGCGACGGCGTTCTCGACAAGGTCGATATCATCGAAGGCACGCTTGCCAAGGGCTTTGGCGTGATGGGCGGCTATATTGCCGCCTCCGCCGATCTGGTGGATGTGGTACGTTCCTATGCTCCGGGTTTCATTTTCTCGACATCGCTTTCGCCCGTTCTTGTCGCCGGCGTACTGGCAGCCGTTCGTCACCTCAAGACAAGTTCGGTCGAGCGGGAGCGTCATCAGGAGCGCGCGGCGACGCTGCGCCAGATGATGGCGGACGCTGGACTTCCGGTGATGTGGTGCGAAAGCCATATCGTGCCGGTCATGGTCGGCGATCCGGTCGTCTGCAAGCAGGTCAGCGACGAGCTGCTGAACGACTACGGCATCTATGTTCAGCCGATCAATTATCCGACCGTGCCGCGCGGCACGGAGCGGCTTCGCTTCACGCCTTGTCCCGTGCATACCGACGACATGATGCGTGGTCTCGTAACGGCGCTCGATCAGGTCTGGACGCGCCGCAAGATCCGGCGTGCCGCCTGACGCCCGTCACAGGGGCAAGCAGCCGCCGGTGGATCGAGGCGGCCGCGAGGTCATATTCGAATTTATCCCGATTGGCGCCAGCATGAAGGTGACGGTGGTCGACGTTGCCACCGGAATGGAAGTCTCCATCATCGGGCCGTCGGGCGCGGCGCAGACCGAACTTGAGAACGTCGCGGTTCGCAAGCTGCGCTATATGCTGGAGAAAAAGGAAGAGGGGAAAGACGAGCCGCCTCCCGATCCGGGACCGGGAAAGGGCGGCATCATCGTCTGAAGCCGCTATTTCCGCTTGCGGGGTTTCGCGGGCGACGCGGCGACGCGGCCAAGCCCGATCTGCTTTGCGAGCTTCGAGCGCTGAGCGGCGTAGTTGGGAGCGACCATCGGGTAGTCGTGCGGCAGGTTCCAGCGCGCGCGATATTCCTCGGGCGTCAGGCCGTATTGCGAGCGCAGATAGCGCTTGAGCATCTTCAGCTTCTTGCCGTCTTCGAGGCAGATGATGTAGTCGGCGGTAACCGACTTCTTGACCGGCACCGCGGGGACAAGATCGGATTCACCTGCGCCAGGGGCCTGGTCGAGGCCGGCAAGCGTCGCATGAACCGTGCGGATCATTCCCGGAAGATCGTTTGCCGCTATGGAGTTGTTGCTGACGTAAGCCGCAACAATTTCCGTTGCCAGACGCAGTATTTCAGTTGAATCCGTAGGATCTGATGATTTGGTGTCGTTCATTTCGACGTAACGCCTGACCGAAGGTGGAACAACCGCATTGCAGGGTTCCAAATACAATTTACAGCGCGGTATAGCGCCTCCAAACATGAACATCAAGATTATCGTCTAGATGGTCCCATGTCTAAACCATTTGGAACCAAGGTGAATCAATGAAATCTGCATAATTTTGAAAGATGATCGACTTGGTATAGCAAGTAAACTTCCCATTTCCATCCATTCTTACATCAGATTCAACTAGAATAGATTGACCTGCCTTGGCTCGTGCGAAGCCGGAACGGTTTGGAATGCCTCGATCGCCGCTCAGGCCGCCGAACGCGACGCTTTGTGGCGAATTGGCGATGGCTGACGAGATGTGGTATCAACCCGCCTTCGAACGGGACATGGCAGGGCTTGGCGCGTGCAGCACGGCGACAGGGTGGCTTGCGGGTCCCGGAACGTCCGAACAGCAATGAAAAGGTAGGTTTATGTCGTTAAGCGATGCCGCCGCCGGGCAGGGCAGTTTTGCCGGCTTTTTCACGGATGGACTTGCGAAAAGCGATCCGGACATTCTGGCCGCGATCGAGAAGGAACTCGGGCGCCAGCAGAACGAAATCGAACTGATTGCCTCGGAAAATATCGTGTCCCGCGCCGTTCTGGAGGCGCAGGGCTCGATCATGACCAACAAATATGCAGAAGGGTATCCGGGCAAGCGCTACTACGGCGGCTGCGAATTTGTCGATATTGCGGAGAATCTTGCGATTGAGCGGGCGAAGAAGCTCTTTGGCTGCTCCTTTGCCAATGTGCAGCCCAATTCCGGCTCTCAGGCAAACCAGGGCGTGATGATGGCGCTGCTGAAGCCGGGCGACACGATCATGGGCATGAGCCTTGCCGCAGGCGGCCATCTTACGCATGGCGCGGCGCCGAACCAGTCCGGCAAATGGTTCAATGCGGTTCAATATGGCGTCCGCCAGCAGGATCATCTCATCGACATGGACGAGGTGGCGAGCCTCGCGAAGGAACACAAGCCGAAGATGATCATTGCGGGCGGCTCGGCCTATCCGCGCGTCATCGACTTCAAGGCGTTCCGGGAAATAGCCGACAGCGTCGGCGCGCTGCTCATGGTTGACATGGCGCATTTTGCCGGCCTCGTCGCCGGTGGCGCGCATCCGAGCCCGCTGCCCTATGCAGACGTCGTAACGACGACGACGCACAAGACGCTGCGCGGTCCGCGTGGCGGCATGATCCTTTCGAATAATGACGAGATCGGGAAGAAGATCAATTCGGCGATCTTCCCCGGCATTCAGGGCGGGCCGCTGATGCATGTCATCGCCGGCAAGGCCGTTGCCTTCGGCGAGGCGCTTCGTCCCGAATTCAAATCCTATGCAAATGCCGTTGTCGACAATGCGCGCACGCTCGCCTCGACGCTTGTGGAAGGCGGCGCGGCGATCGTGTCTGGAGGGACCGACACCCATCTGATGCTTGTCGATCTGAGGCCGAAGAAGCTCACGGGCAAGGTGGCGGAAGCGGCGCTTGAGCGCGCACATATCACCTGCAACAAGAACGGCATTCCGTTCGATCCCGAAAAGCCGACCATCACATCCGGCGTCCGCCTCGGCACGCCGGCAGGCACCACGCGCGGCTTTGGCGTGGCCGAGTTCGCAACGGTCGGCAAGCTCATCACCGAGGTGCTGGATGGGCTGGCGAAGAATGGCGAAGAAAACAACGCCGATGTGGAAGCGGGCGTGCGTGATCGGGTGATCGAACTTTGCCGCCATTTTCCGATCTATGGCGGTCCGAAATAAACGACGGACCTTTCAGGGCCGATATTCGAGGGGGCTGACGGCGCATGCGTTGTCCATATTGCGGTAACGAAGACACGCAGGTGAAGGACTCGCGTCCCACCGAAGACAATACAGCGATCCGCAGGCGGCGCTTTTGCACCGCATGCGGGGGGCGCTTTACCACGTTCGAACGGGTGCAACTCCGCGAACTGACGATCATCAAGACAAGCGGACGCAGGGTTCCCTTCGACCGGGACAAACTCATGCGTTCCGTGCAAGTGGCCATGCGCAAACGCCCGGTTGAGCAGGAGCGCATAGAGCGTATGGTGAGCGGCATAGTAAGGCGGCTTGAGAGCATGGGGGAGAGCGAAATCCCGTCCTCTGTGATCGGCAAGCTGGTCATGGAGGGGCTCAGTTCTCTTGATGCCGTCGCCTATGTGCGCTTCGCGTCGGTTTACCGGAACTTCCGCGAGGCCAAGGATTTCGAGGATATTCTCGGCGAACTCAGTGGGCCTGCCGGGTCCCTGCGCGACGAGGACGACGACCGCTAGGCCTCCCCTCTGCCCTGTCAGGTCCGGGTGCGGGGGCCTGCCAACAGGATTGAAGAGCGGCCATGACAGCAAGGCCTCACGACTTACAATTCATGAAAATCGCGCTGGCGCTTGCCGAGCGCGGCCTGGGCCTTGTTGCGCCCAATCCGGCGGTTGGCTGTGTGATCGTGCGCGATGAGCCGGAGGGCCATCGTGTCGTCGGACGCGGGTTCACGCAGGTTGGCGGGCGGCCCCATGCGGAAACCGAGGCATTGAGGCATGCAGGGGATCTGGCGCGAGGCGCGACGGCCTATGTCAGCCTCGAACCCTGCTCGCATCACGGTAAGACCGGGCCCTGCGTCGAGGCGCTGATCGAGGCCGGTGTCGCGCGCGTCGTCGGGGCGATTGCCGATCCGAACCCGGAAGTGGCCGGGCGCGGCTTTGCCCGGCTGCAGGCAGCCGGTATCGAAGTCACCGAGAATGTCTGCGCGGCGGACGCCCAATACCTCAATCAGGGATTTTTTCTCACCATGTCGGAACGCCGGCCGCTGGTGACGCTCAAGATTGCAAGCTCGCTCGATGGCCGCACGGCAACGCATGAAGGCCAGAGCAAGTGGATCACGGGCGAGACATCGCGCGCGCGCGGGCACCTGCTGCGCGCCACGCATGACGCGATCATTGTCGGCAGCGCGACGGCGATTGTCGATGACCCCGAACTCACCTGCCGCCTGCCGGGACTTGGCGGCAGATCGGCGATCCGCATCGTGGCGGATGGACGGCTGCGCCTGCCGCTGACGTCGAAGCTTGTGCGCGATGCGAAGAAGCATCCGCTCTGGATTCTGACCTTGCCGGGGGGCGATGCCGCCCGACGCCGGGCCTTTGAAGATTGCGGCGCTGTGCTGATCGATGTCGAGCCGGGCGAGGGCGGCATGATGGATATGCGCGGCGCGCTCGAACAGATTGCGGTGCGCGGCGTCACGCGGGTGCTGGTTGAGGGCGGCGCGCGTCTCGCCGCTTCGCTGACGCGCGACCGGCTGATCGACCGTATCGAGTGGTTCCAGGCCGCGAAGCTGATTGGCGGCGACGGCTATCCGGCCATAGCCGGTCTCGGCATCAAGCATGTCGATGGCGCGCCGTCTTTCGTGCTGCGCGAAACGATGCGGGCCGGCGCCGATCTTGTATCGAGTTACGTGAGGAGCGTCTGAAGTTGTTTACCGGAATCATCACCGATGTCGGCCGTGTGCGCGCCGTCGAGCGGCGCGGCGATACGCGCTTCACGATTGCGACGGCCTATGACCCGGATGGCATCGACATCGGTGCATCGATTGCCTGTGCAGGCTGCTGCCTGACGGTCGTTGAAAAGGGACGGGACGGAGAGGGCAACTGGTTTGCCGTCGATGTGTCGCAGGAGTCGCTCGATTGCACCACGCTTGGCACATGGTCCGAGGGCACGAGCATCAATCTCGAACGTGCTCTCAAGGCGGGCGACGAGCTTGGCGGCCATGTCGTCAGCGGCCATGTCGATGGCGTCGGGCATATTGTCGATATCCGCCCGGAGGGGGACTCGCTGCGCTTCACCTTCGAGGCCCCGGAGGGCCTTGGCCGCTTTATAGCCCCCAAGGGCTCGGTCACGCTCAACGGCACATCGCTCACCGTCAACGAGGTCGAAGACCCGAAACCCGGCGGAAACGCTAAGGGAACGCGCTTCGGTGTGAACATCATTCCGCATACCCAGGCCGTTACCACCTGGGGCAAGGCGAAAGCCGGCGATCCAATTAATCTTGAAATCGATATGCTGGCCCGGTATGTGGCGCGGCTGGTTCAGAAGGATTGAGACCCGTGTACAAGGAATACCTCTCCCCGATCGAGGAAGTCATCGAGGACGCCCGTAACGGCAAGATGTTCATTCTTGTCGATGCGGAGGATCGCGAAAACGAAGGCGACCTCGTCATTCCGGCGCAGATGTGTACGCCGGAGGCCGTCAACTTCATGGCGAAGTATGGCCGCGGTCTGGTGTGCCTCACGCTGACGGGCGACCGGGCGAAGCAGCTCAACCTGCAGTTCATGTCGCTGAACAACCAGTCGCGGAACCAGACGGCTTTCACCGTCTCCATCGAAGCGCGCGAAGGCATCTCGACCGGCATTTCCGCGCATGACCGCGCGCACACCGTTTCCGTCGCCATCGACCCGACCAAGGGCGCCAACGACATCGTTTCGCCCGGCCATGTGTTCCCGCTCGTGGCGCGCGATGGCGGTGTGCTGGTGCGCGCAGGTCATACCGAAGCGGCGGTCGATATCGCGCGTCTGGCGGGGCTTTATCCCGCAGGCGTCATCTGCGAGATCATGAACGACGACGGCACAATGGCGCGGTTGCCCGATCTCGTGCAATTCGCGCAATTGCACGGCCTCAAGATCGCGACCATTGCCGACCTCATTGCCTATCGGCGCCGCTACGATAATTTCATCCATCGCGCCATTGAGACCGAACTCGACAGCGAGTATGGCGGCGAGTTCAAGATGATGGTCTATCTGAACACGGTCGAATATGCGGAGCACATCGCGCTCGTGAAGGGCGACATTTCCGGGCCGGAGCCGGTCCTCGTTCGCGTCCATGCGATCAATGTCTTCGACGACATTCTCGGCGCGACAGGGCCGCGTTCGCATATCCTCGAAGAATCCATGCGCGTGATTGCCGAAGAAGGACGCGGTGTGATCGTGCTGATCCGCGACACGACGGCCACCGTTGTTTCCGACATGCTTCTGCGGAAAGGCGAAGGCGGTGAGCAGGGCATGCCGCGGCGCCTGCGCGAATATGGCGTCGGCGCGCAGATTTTGCTCGATCTCGGTATCCATGACATGGTGCTGCTGTCCGACACTGATCGAAGCATTGTCGGTCTTGAAGGCTACGGGTTGCGGGTTGTCGGCCAGCGGCCTCTGGCCAAGGCGGGCAAGGCAAGCGCGCGCGCTAAGGAAACGGCACGATGACGACGCAGGCTCACATACTGATCGTTGAAGCGCGGTTCTACGAAGACCTGGCGGATGAACTTGCGCGTGGTGCGATCGCGGCGCTCGAAGCGCGCGAGGCAACCTGGCAGCGGGTATCCGTGCCGGGCGTTCTGGAAATTCCGGCTGCGGTGAAGTTCACGCTGGATGCGATGGCCAAGGGCGGGCTGACGCGCGCCGTCGACGGCTTCGTGACGCTTGGCTGTGTCATTCGCGGCGAGACGACCCATTATGACATCGTGTCGAACGAATCCGCGCGCGCATTGATGGACCTTTCCGTGGAGCGGTCGCTCGCACTCGGCAACGGCATCCAGACGGTCGAGAACGAGGCGCAGGCTTGGGCGCGCGCCAAGGTCGACCAGAAGAACAAGGGCGGCGGCGCTGCCAATGCCTGTCTCGACATGATCGAGCTGAAGCGCCAATTCGGCGCCTCGTGACGCGCCAGAGATCAGGAAGCGAATGTCCACCGTTCCCATACAGCCGGTACAAGATGGCGGTCTCGATCCGAAAGCGCGCGGCGCGGCGCGCCTTGCCGCCGTGCAGGCGCTCTATCAGATGGATGTCGCCTCGACGCCGCTCGACGATGTAATCGAGGAGTTTGTCGAACACAGGCTGGGGCAGGACATTGAAGGCAATGGCATCGTTGAAGCCGATGCCGCCCATTTCGAGGATGTCGTGCGCGGCGTCGTGCGCGAACAGCGCGAACTCGACCGCCAGGTGAATGGCGCGCTTGCGAAAGGTTGGTCGCTCGCACGGATCGACTCCACCTTGCGTGCGATCCTGCGCTGCGGAACCTACGAGCTTCGCCGCTGCAAGGACATTCCTGTAAAGGTCGTCATCAACGAATATGTCGACGTGGCCCACGCCTTTTTCGAAGGCGACGAGCCGGGTGTCGTGAATGCGGTGCTCGACAGGCTTGGCCGTGAAGTCCGCAAGGGCGCAGGAGCGGGTGATGACGCCGCCGGCCGGAGCTGACGAGCGCGGCAAAGGGCCGGGCGAATTCGAGATCATCGAGCAGATTTTTGCGCCGCTCGCCGCCAAGGCACCGGGTGCCTATGGGCTCAAGGACGATGCGGCGCTGTTTCAGCCATCACCCGGATGCGAGACGGTGCTGACCGTCGATGCCATGATTTCCGGTGTCCATTTCCTGCCCACAGATCCTCCCGACTCCATCGCGAAGAAGCTTCTGCGGGTGAACCTGTCGGACCTCGCCGCA
Organism: Parvibaculum sp.; assembly: GCF_046297875.1. Taxonomy (GTDB): domain Bacteria; phylum Pseudomonadota; class Alphaproteobacteria; order Parvibaculales; family Parvibaculaceae; genus Parvibaculum. The sequence continues at coordinate 2,368,469 of NZ_JBKBHD010000001.1, forward strand.
AAAGGCGCCGAGGCACGGGGCTATCTTCTTGTCACGGCATGGCCGCCGGAAATCGAAATGGCGTGGATACGCCGCTTCGCCGAGGGGCTTGCCGCCGATCAGGCCGAATTCGGCGTTTCCCTCTGGGGCGGCGACACGGTGCGCACACCGGGCCCGATGACGCTTTCGCTCACAGCTATTGGCGAAGTGCCGGAGGGCGAGATGATCCGCCGTGGCGGTGCCAAACGGGGAGACGACATCTACGTCACCGGCACGCTGGGCGATGCCGCGCTCGGCCTCAAACTGCTGCAGGGGGAGCTTGAGGGACTTGCGGAGGAACATGCCTCCTTCCTTGCCACCCGTTACCGGGAGCCCTCGCCCCGGCTTGCCTTCGGCCGCAGGCTTCCCGGTATAGCCCATGCGGCCCTTGACGTGTCGGACGGGTTGATGGCCGATCTCGGCCATCTCTGTTCGGCATCGGACACCGGCACCCGTATCGAGCTTGAAGCCCTCCCGCTGTCTCCGGCTGGCCGTGCCGCTGTTGCGCTCCGTCCCGAGCTGACCGGGCTCATCGCCGGTGGCGGGGATGATTATGAGATCCTCTTTGCCGCCGCCCCCGGAAGTGCGGGCAGGATCGGGGCTGTCGCAGCGGAAACCGGCGTTCAGGCCACCCGAATCGGCACCATCCTGCGGGCCGGGGAAGGTGTGACCGCCGTGGACAGCGAGGGCCGGCCCGTTGCCCTCAAGCAGTTGGGATATCGTCACTTTTAGGCCCTCCCGGTTGCTTTCCCGGCGGGTATTTGGCATCTTTCCGCGCGATTTCTGCAGTCGGCAGGGGGAGGACTTCCGGCGTCATGTGCCGGAAGGTGAGTGGCTATTCCCGCCGTTCAATCCGTCAAGGAAACCTAAGGACAAAACAATGAGCACTGCTTTGTGGGCTATTATCGGCTGCGGCGTGCTTGCACTCATTTACGGCGTCTGGGCGATCCGCTCGGTGCTGGCGATGGATGCGGGCAATGCGCGCATGCAAGAGATCGCTGCCGCGATCCAGGAGGGGGCGAGCGCCTATCTCGCGCGTCAGTACACGACCATCGCCATCGTCGGCGTGGTCATTTTCGCCGTGGTTTGGTACCTGCTGACGCTGAAGGTCGCCATCGGCTTCCTCGTCGGTGCGACGCTTTCGGGTGCGGCCGGCTATATCGGCATGCTGGTGTCGGTGCGCGCGAATGTGCGCACGACGCAGGCCTCCAGCACCAGCCTCGCGGCAGGTCTCGGCGTAGCCTTCAAATCGGGTGCGGTGACCGGCATGCTCGTTGCCGGCCTCGCGCTACTCTCGGTGGCCGTCTATTACGCGGTGCTGACGACGCAGCTCGGCCTCGCGCCCGGCTCGCGTGAAGTGATCGACGCTCTCGTCGCTCTCGGCTTCGGCGCCTCGCTCATCTCGATCTTCGCGCGTCTCGGCGGTGGCATCTTCACCAAGGGCGCCGACGTGGGCGGCGACCTTGTGGGCAAGGTGGAAGCCGGTATCCCGGAAGACGATCCCCGCAATCCGGCGACCATCGCCGATAACGTGGGCGACAATGTCGGCGACTGCGCAGGCATGGCGGCCGACCTTTTCGAAACCTATGCGGTGACGGTCGTCGCCACGATGGTTCTCGCCTCGATCTTCTTCGCGGGCGGCGCAATCGACAACATGATGCTCTATCCGCTCGCCATCGGCGGCGCCTGCATCGTGACCTCGATCATCGGCACCTTCTTCGTGCGTCTCGGCAAGAGCAACAACATCATGGGCGCGCTCTACAAGGGCTTTATCGCCTCGGCGGTCCTGTCGCTCGGGCTGCTCTATTTCGTCACCGACTGGGTGATCGGCCTTGAAGCGGCCTACACTGTCGGCGCCAAGACCTTCACCGGCTTCGACCTCTATATCTGCGGCATCGCAGGTCTCGTGGTCACCGGCCTCATCATCTGGATCACGGAGTACTATACCGGCGTCAACTACCGCCCGGTAAAATCCGTGGCCGCCGCCTCGGCGACGGGGCACGGCACCAACGTCATCCAGGGTCTTGCGATCTCGATGGAAGCCACGGCGCTGCCGGCGCTTGTCATCGTGGTTGGCATCCTCGTGACCTATGGCATCGCCGGCCTCTTCGGTATCGCCATCGCGGTGACGACGATGCTTGCGCTGGCCGGCATGGTGGTCGCGCTCGATGCTTTCGGTCCGGTAACGGACAATGCGGGCGGTATTGCCGAAATGGCCGATCTGCCTGCCGACGTGCGCAAGACGACTGACGCGCTCGATGCCGTGGGCAACACGACGAAGGCGGTCACGAAGGGCTATGCGATCGGTTCGGCGGGCCTCGGCGCGCTGGTGCTTTTCGCGGCCTATACGGAAGACCTGAAGTTCTTTGCGGCGAACTCGGATACCTATGGGTATTTCGCTGGCGTCAGCCCGGACTTCTCGCTTTCCAACCCCTATGTGGTGATCGGCCTCTTCATCGGCGGCCTGTTGCCCTACCTGTTCGCCTCGATGGGCATGACGGCCGTCGGCCGTGCTGCCGGCTCGGTCGTCGAAGAGGTTCGGCGCCAGTTCAAGGCCGATCCGGGCATCATGGCGGGCACGTCCAAGCCCGACTATGCGCGGGCGGTCGACATGCTGACCAAGGCGGCGATCAAGGAAATGATCGTTCCCTCGCTTCTGCCGGTCCTGTCGCCGGTGGTTCTCTATTTCGCCATTCTCGCCATTGCGGACAAGTCGGCGGCCTTCTCGGCGGTCGGTGCGATGCTGCTCGGCGTGATTGTGACGGGTCTCTTCGTCGCGATTTCGATGACGTCTGGCGGCGGTGCCTGGGATAACGCCAAAAAGTACATCGAAGACGGCCATTTCGGCGGCAAGGGTTCTGAAGCTCACAAGGCTGCCGTGACGGGCGACACGGTCGGTGACCCCTACAAGGACACAGCCGGCCCTGCCGTCAACCCGATGATCAAGATCACGAACATCGTGGCCCTGCTTCTGCTCGCCGTGCTCGCGCACTAAAGGCAGCCGCATTAGACGCGAAGCCCCGCGGAGCGATCCGCGGGGCTTTTTTATTGCCTTGCGACATCGCTTCATTTGACGTGGGCCCTGTTCAATTGAACACTGTCTGAGTGTTTCGCTGGAGGGCCCGGTCTGTGGGGGAAGTGTCTGCATTTTACGAAGTCGCCGCGCTCCTGATTCTGGCGTCAATTGCCGGGGCGCTCGGCCTCAAGCTCAAGCAGCCGGTCATTGTCAGCTTCATTCTGGTCGGCATGCTCGCGGGCCCCGCGGGCTTCGACATCGTCCGTTCCACGGAGCATCTGGAGCTTCTGTCTGGGCTCGGCGTCACGCTTCTCCTCTTTCTGGTCGGGTTGAAACTGGACCTCAATCTCGTCCGAACGCTTGGCACCGTGGCGCTCAATACAGGCCTCGGGCAGATTGTCTTCACCTCGGTGATCGGCTTCCTGATCTGTCTGGCCCTCGGGATGCCGCCGCTCGCCTCGGTCTATGTGGCGGTCGCGATCACATTCTCCAGCACCATCATCATCGTGAAATTGCTGTCCGATAAGCGCGAGCTCGACGCACTTCACGGGCGTATCGCGCTTGGCTTCCTGATTGTGCAGGACCTCGCTGTCGTCATTGCAATGGCCGTCATGTCTGCAATCACGGCAGGGGCGGCGGGCGGCGACGGTCTTGGCGGCGCCTTGATGGGCCTCGCGGCGGGTGCGGTTCCCTTCCTGCTGCTCTGGCTCTTCGTGTCGAAGGTCGCGACACGGGTTCTCGACGGTATCGCCAAGGCGCCGGAGCTTCTCATCGTATTCGCTCTTGGCCTTGCCGCAGCCTTTGCTGCGCTTGGCGACTATCTGGGCTTCAGCAAGGAACTGGGTGGCCTTGTGGCAGGCGTGGCGCTTGCCTCCACGCCTTTCCGCGAATCGATTGCCTCGCGGCTCGCGAGCCTTCGCGATTTTCTGCTCGTCTTCTTCTTCATCTCGCTTGGCGCACATCTCGACCTGCGCCTTGTCGGCGATGCAGTCGGCGAGGCGCTGATCCTTTCCGCTTTTGTTCTGATCGGCAATCCGCTGATCGTCATGGTGATCATGGGAGCGATGGGATACCGGAAGCGTACCGGCTTCCTCGCCGGTCTTACGGTGGCGCAGATCAGCGAATTCTCGCTCATCTTCGTGGCGATGGGCGTGGCGCTCGGCCATGTCAGCGCCGAGGCGGCGGGCCTCGTCACGCTGGTCGGCATCATCACGATCGCGGTCTCGACCTATATGATCCTCTATTCGCAGCCGCTTTACGCCTTTATCGAAAAATATCTCGGCATATTCGAGCGGAAAATTCCGCATCGCGAAGGCGAGATAACGGAAGGCCCGGCGGGCGAGAAATACGACGTGCTGCTGTTCGGGCTCGGCCGCTATGGCCGCGCGCTTCACGCCAAGTTTTCCGAATATGGGCTCCGTGTCCTCGGCGTCGATTTCGACCCGGATGTCATCCGACAGTGGCGGCGGGCAGGCGGCGATGCGATCTATGGCGATCTGCAAGATCCTGACATGTGCGAAACCCTGCCGATGGAGGGTGTGCGGCTCGCGATCATCGCCGTTCCGCCGCATGAGATTGGCGTCACGCATGACGATCCGCGAGGGTCTTTGGTCGTTGCCCTGCGCAACGGGAACTTCACCGGACAGATTGCCGCCATCGCGCGAAGCGAAACGGATCTTGCTCTTCTGCGTACCAAGGGAGCCGATATCGTTCTCAGTCCCTTTGCGGATGCGGCCGAGCGCGCGATGGAGCGGATTTTCGGTATCGGCCTTGAGACCGGCCGCCCGCCTGTGACGTTGACGTCTGCGGAATCCGAAGGGAGGGCAGGATGATTTCGCATGCTGCAGCGGGTCGCCTCGACGGTCTGAAGAATATTCTTGTCGCTACCGATTTATCGGGCCGGTCGGAAAAGGCGGTCGCCCGCGGCATTTTGCTGGCGGCGCAATATGGTGCGCGTATCAAGATCGTGCATGTGGTCGACGACGACCAGCCTGCGGTGCTGGCCGATATGGAGGCGTTGCGCTCAGCCGATCTGCTGACCGAATCGGTTCGCCCCCATTCGGAAAGATTTAGCGTCACGCCGGAAATCGAGATCCTGAGAGGAATTGAATCCGAAGCGATCCGCATTGCCGCCGATCAGATGAATGCCGATTTGCTCGTCCTCGGCGCGCATCGCCGGCAATTCCTGCGCGATGTCTTCACCGGCACAACGGTCGAACGCGTCATCCGCACATGTGAACGGCCAGTGCTGATGGTGCGTCTCGACATCGAGGAAACCTTCGAAAAGGCCGTTGCCGCCATCGACCTTTCGAAACCGTCCATCGATGCGCTCGAATTTGCATCAAGCGTTTCCTTCTTCGGCTGTTCGTCGCTCATGCTTCTTCACGCCTATCTGCCGCTGGCGAGCGGCTTCATGCGTTATGCGAGTGTCGAAGAAGACAGGATCGAGGATTATGCCCGAGCCCTCGCAAGCGAGGCCCGATCCGCGCTTGAGAATATCGCCAGGACGATGCCGCTGGCAGGGCTCAAGCCCGAATTGCTGATCGAAGAAGGTGCGGCAGCGGAGGTGATTGCAGGCGTGATCTCCCGGAAATCGCCTCAGCTGGTTGTTCTCGGCACGACGGGTAATTCGATACTGAAAAATCTCGTAATTGGCAGCGTTGCGAACGCTGTTCTGCGCGATGCCGAATGCGATGTGCTGGCATATGCAGGACGCCGGGAGACGGCCTGACGCCGCCAGTCCCGGTTTCCTGAGCTTTCATCAGCGGCGCTGGTTCGGATCGCCCGTGCCGACCGACGGGATGCCCGCGCCGGGATTGTTGAACCGGCCGAGATTGCCGAAGAGCTGACCGAGGATCGTCAGTTCCTTGCCGCGCGTCGGCGTGGTGCGATCCACGAAATTGACGATCTGCCCGTCTTCGAGCCCGTAATAGGCGACTTCCTGCACCGCTTCCGATTTGTCGAAATAGACGGCGGCCACCGTCCGTTCGATTTCCTTCGGGCGGTAGAACATCACGGTCTCGAACCGGCTGGAAATGTAGTACCAGGCCTCGCCGTCAACGGTCGAAACGGTCGAGGGTGAGCCCATGACGGTTCGGACCTGCTCCTTGGAGGCGCCTGTCTGGAGCTTCTCGAGATCGGACGGGTCAAAAATGTAGCCACGATCTTCCACCACCGGCTGGACAAGAGGCGCGCAGCCTGTCACAGCGATGACGGCCGAAAGGCCAGCTGCGGCCAGCAGGGCTCTGGCGGGGCGGTGCAGGCGGAACATCGTCATGGCGCGGGGCTCCTCGGGCCGAAAAAAGTTCAAACGTTGACCTACCCTTGTCGCCCGGTAAATTCAATCGGCATATGCGGCAGGACCATCAAGGTACACCCTTGGCCGGAGCTAAACCATGATATGGAAAAGAATTTTCGGTAGCCCGGCCCGAAACGATGCGCCGATGGCGCTTTATGGAGCGGCGGTGCGGCAGGCGAGAACGCCGGCCTTTTATCTGGATGGCGGAGTCCCAGATACCGTCGAGGGCCGATTCGAGATGGTCGCCGTTCACGCCTATCTGGTCCTCCGGCGTCTCCGGCAGGGCGGCCCGGAAGGCAGGGAAACCGGCCAGAAGGTTTTTGACATTCTCTTTGACGACATGGACCAGACACTTCGCGAGATGGGTGTCGGCGATCTTTCGGTCGGCAAAAAGATCAAGGCGCTGGCATCTTCGTTCTATGGTCGGCTGCAGGCATATGATGAAGGCTTCAAAGACGAGGAGGGCAGTACACTTGCGGCGGCCCTTTTGAGAAATGTCTTTGGCAGTGCCGAAAATGCGGAGCGAAGTGCCGCTGCGCTCGCGTCCTACATGCGCCGGGTGGACAAGGCGCTGCACGAGCAGGACGTGTCGGATGTCATTGCCGGGCGGATTGCTTTCGACACGCCGTTCGAGGAGCCGGCTGCACCCGATATGAACGAGGCGCATTGAGATGAGTGATGCGGCTGTGCCGGAATTCAGTCTTGTCGTAGCCACGGCGGATGTTCCGCCCGCGGGCCGTGAATTGCATTTCGACGTTGATGAGGCGGGGTGCAGGAAACTCGCCGATCGCATGGGCATTGTCGAGCTGCGGCGTCTGACCGGCGTTGCCAATCTGCGGCCCTACCGCAAGGAAGGGCTCACACTCGATTGCCGTTTCGAAGCCGACCTTGTGCAAAGTTGCGTGGTAACGCTTGAACCGGTGGACGAACACATCGACGAGGAATTTCGTCAGCGTTACCTGCCCGGTCATCTGCTCGATCTCCCTTCGGCCAAGGCACCCGACAGTCAGCGCGAGATTGCTGTCGATATCGAAGCCGATGATGCGCCGGAAGCGTTGGTGTCCGGCGGTGTCGATATTGGTGAGGCCGTGGCCGAGCGGCTTGCCCTGGCTCTCGATCCCTATCCCCGAAAGCCGGGTGTCAGCTTCGATACCCCGCCCGAAGAGGCGGGTGACGCTTCGGAAAGCAGGCCCAATCCCTTTGCGGCGCTCGAAAAACTCAAGAAGAATTATTGAGTTGGCATGATTCGGGGGTAATCGCGCCTATTGTTTGCTCCCATCAACGCTGTATCTTCGGGGCGCGCGCGCGGGCGGTCCCATACGCTGCCGCCAGTTAATGCTCAGGGGGTCAAACGGGTGACGAGAGTTCTGACAATTGCGTTGGATGGAATGGGCGGCGACCACGGACCGGAAACGGTGATTGGCGGCGCCGAGATCGCGCTTGTCCGGCATCCCCATATCCGCTTCGTCATTTTCGGAAACGAAACGGCGTTGCGTCCCTGGCTCGAAAAATATCCCCGTGTAGCTTCTTCATCCGAGGTGGTTCACACCGAGGTTGCCGTGTCGATGGACGACAAGCCGAGCCAGGCGCTCCGGCGCGGCCGCAGGGTGAGCAGCATGTGGCGTGCCATCGACGCGGTGAAGGAAGGCAAGGCGCAAGCTGCCGTGTCGGCCGGCAACACCGGGGCGCTGATGGCAATGGCGAAAGTCATCCTGCGGACGATTCCGAACGTCGAACGCCCGGCGCTGGCCGCGATATGGCCAACCGCGCGAGGCGAAAGCGTGGCGCTCGATCTCGGTGCGACGGTCGGCGCGGATGCGAACCAGCTCGTTCAGTTCGCCATCATGGGCGAAGCCTTTGCTCGCGTGGTCTTCAACCTGGAGCACCCGACCGTCGGACTTCTCAATATCGGCGAGGAGGAAGTGAAGGGCACGGAGCAGGTGAAGGCCGCTGCCCAGATGCTGCGCGATGACAGTCTCTCCATGCGCTTTCAAGGATTCGTGGAAGGCGACGACATCGCCAAGGGCACGGTCGATGTCGTGGTGACGGATGGCTACACCGGCAACATCGCGCTCAAGACCGCCGAAGGTACGGCGCGGCTCATCATCGGTTATCTGCGCGAGGCAATGGCCAGTTCGCTTCTGTCGAAGATCGGCTATCTTTTGGCGAGCGGCGCCTTCAAGACATTGCAGAGCAAGCTCGACCCGCGTGCGTCGAACGGCGCCGTATTCCTCGGCCTGAACGGACTCGTGGTCAAAAGCCACGGCGGCACGGATGATGTCGGCTTCGCTTCCGCCATCGATGTTGCGGTCGAAGTCGCCTCGGCGGAGCTTGTTGCGAAAATCGCCGCGGATGTCGGCAAGACAAAGGGGCTTGCCGTCCCGAGCGTAAAAGAAGAATCCCAGTTACAGGAATCCGAGGCAGTTCTGTCGTGAGCGTAATTCGCACCGTTGTAGCCGGCGTCGGCAGCTATCTGCCGTCGCGCATAATGACCAATGACGATGTTTCGAAGGTCGTCGAGACGACCGATGAGTGGATCGTCGAGCGGACGGGCATTCACCAGCGTCACATCGCGGCGGATGGCGAGCTGACGTCGCATCTTGCGCTGGCGGCGGCGCGCGAGGCGATTGCCGATGCCGGGATCGACGTGCAGGAAATCGACACGATCATTCTGGCGACGACGACACCCGATAACACATTCCCGGCGACGGCAACAACGGTTCAGGCGGAGCTTGGGCTTCATCACGGCGCTGCCTTCGACGTTCAGGCTGTCTGCTCAGGCTTCGTCTATGCGCTGACCATCGCCGATACTTTCGTGAAAACAGGTCAGTCGAAGGTGGCGCTGGTGATCGGCGCGGAGACCTTTTCACGGCTCCTCGACTGGACCGACCGGACGACCTGCGTGCTTTTCGGCGATGGCGCGGGAGCGGTAGTCGTACGGGGCGAGAAGGGGGAAGGGACAAATGCCGACCGCGGCATCCTGACGGCTCATCTCCACTCTGACGGGCGCTACAAGGACAAGCTCTATGTCGATGGCGGGCCGTCCTCCACCCAGTCCACCGGCCATGTCCGTATGGAGGGCCGCGAGGTCTTCCGCCATGCCGTCGTGAATATCGCCGAAGCGATCACCGAATCGCTGGAAGCCACCGGGCTCAAGGCCGATGATATCGACTGGTTCGTGCCGCATCAGGCAAACAAGCGCATTCTCGACGGCACGGCCAGGCGTATTGGCTTGCCGCCCGAGAAGGTGGTGATGACGGTGGGCGAGCAGGGCAATACCTCGGCCGCATCGGTGCCGCTCGCGCTCGACAAGGCGGTCAAGGATGGCAGAATCAAGCGGAATGACCTTGTTCTGCTGGAAGCGATGGGCGGCGGCTTCACCTGGGGCTCGCTTCTCTTCAGATTTTAGGAGAATCCGGGCTCGCCTGTGACCCGGAAATTAGCGTAAGTCGTGAATCTCTTACCTAAGAGAAGCAAGCCATCCCATTGATATTGACGGGTTTCGGGGCGGGCAATAGGCTTGCGGTGAAACTGAAAAGGTGGAGGCCATGGGGGATACGATCACACGCGCGCATCTGAGCGAGGCGGTCTATCAGGAAGTCGGTCTGTCGCGGAACGAATCCGCGGAGCTTGTGGAGCTTGTGCTGGCCGAGATTTCCAACAGTCTCGCGCAGGGCGGCACCGTGAAGCTTTCCTCGTTCGGATCGTTTTCCGTGCGCAAGAAGGGCGGCCGCATGGGCCGCAACCCGAAAACCGGCGAAGAAGTGCCGATCAAGCCGCGGCGCGTTCTCGTGTTCCGGCCGAGCCATGTGCTCAAGGAACGGATCAACAGCGCGCTCAATGGCAAGCAGGCCGCAGCCGATTGAAGCCTGAAAGACTGCCGCGCCCTTGAGCAGTTCCGGGTTCACATATCGGTTTGAGGAAGACCAGCAGGGGCCTTATTTGTCTACGCAAAAGTCACCGGATGCCTTTCGGACAATCAGCGAGGTCGCGACCGAGCTGGATGTGCCGCAGCATGTGCTCCGGTTCTGGGAGAGTAAGTTCAACCAGATCCGCCCGCTGAAGCGCGGCGGCGGACGGCGCTATTACCGGCCAGAGGATGTGGACCTGCTGCGCGGCGTGCGCACGCTCCTCTACAATGACGGCTACACCATCAAGGGCGTGCAGAAGGTCTTTCGCGAGCAGGGCGTCAAGTTCGTTGCGGAGACGGGGCGCGGCACCGTCGATGCCTCGCTCGCCGAGCTTGCGCGTGAGGCCGTGCAGCGCAGCGAGCAGGAAGAGCGGCAGGCGCCGGCGCGCCCCGTGAGCGCGAGCGGCCGTACACGCCTCGAGGCCATTCTCGACGAGCTGATTTCGCTCAAGGACGAGATCGACGAGACGCTCTGGGAGAGCGAAGAGGAAGAGGGCTGAAGGGCCCCGAAATTTCTCGGAAATTCGCCGAAATTCCCAAAAAAATCATTGGAAAATGAGGGCTTGAGACGTTGCCGCCCGGAGGGGCTGCGTCTATAGTCCGCGCCGCCGAGGGGGATTCCCCCTTGCCGGTCCGGTCGGAGCGTAGCGCAGCCCGGTAGCGCACTTGTCTGGGGGACAAGGGGTCGTCGGTTCGAATCCGGCCGCTCCGACCATTATACTCGAAGGCCAAGGAGTTTTATCCGATGATCGACGCCATTCTCCCGATCGTGATCTTCCTGATCGTCATCTTCGCGCTGAACAAGATCATCACCGGCCGCTTCGGCTGAGGCTTCGCGCCTCCTCCGGCCTTACACCGGGTCCGGGCGGACCATCCAGGTGATGAGATATTTGGCGGGGAATGCCCAGATCACACCTGCCGTCAGGTAGTAGAGGAATTGCACCAGGCCGCCTTCCGGCAGGTGCCCGCTGACGGCGATCGTCATTACCAGAAACGAATAGAGCGTCAGGAAGATCAGCAGCACGACAGTGCCGATGAGCTTTCGGGTGCGGATGCCGAGGCGCATGGGGCGCTACTCCTGTTCGTTTCAGTCCGGCCCCTCCATAAGACATTCGCGCGCCGCGCGCAAAGCCGTTGGCCGTGCGCGGCGTCCTGTCGCGGCGGCCCGGCACTAGCCGGGCGGGGGTCAGCGGAGTAATTAAGTCTCCATGAGCGTACTTCCAGCGATCAACGGCGCGGACAAGGCGGAAGCGGACAGGCGGGCGATTGCCATTTGGCTCGCGGCCGTCGCGGCGCTCGTCTTCATCATGGTGGTGGTGGGTGGCCTCACGCGGCTCACCGAAAGCGGCCTCTCGATCACCGAATGGAAGCCGGTCACCGGCGCCATCCCGCCGATGAGCGAGGAACACTGGCAAAAGGAGTTCGACCTTTACCGCCAGATCCCGCAATACCAGCTCATCAACAAGGGCATGTCGCTCGACGAGTTCAAGACGATCTACTGGTGGGAGTGGGGGCACCGGTTTCTGGGGCGGCTGATCGGGCTTGCCTTCTTCGTACCCTTCGTCTGGTTCGCCGTGACGCGGCGCGTCGAAAAGGGGCTGATGCCGCGGCTCGTCTTCCTGTTCGTGCTGGGCGGCATGCAGGGCGTCCTTGGCTGGTGGATGGTGATGAGCGGCCTCACCGAGCGCACGGAAGTGAGCCAGTACAGGCTTGCGGCGCATCTTGGCCTTGCCACCGTCATCTTCGGCGCACTGGTCTGGACCGTGCTCGACCTACTCAATGGCCGCAAATCCCGTTTCACGGACGGGCTCGCGAAAGCCGCGCTGGCGCTCATGCTCTTCGTTTTCCTGCAGACGGTTCTCGGCGCCTTCGTCGCGGGGCTGCGCGCGGGCTTCATCTACAACACCTGGCCGCTCATGGCGGGCGCATGGCTTCCCGAAGGGCTCCTGCGCATGGAGCCCCTCTGGCACAATTTCTTCGAGAACCACCTAACCGTGCAGTTCCAGCACCGGATCGCGGCCTATCTTCTCATCGGGGCGGCGGCATGGCACTGGTGGGCGGCGCGGAAAACAAATGCCGCCTCGGGCGCGGGCCTCCTCACGCTGGGCATCCTCGCGCAAGCCGCGCTCGGCATCTGGACCGTGCTCTGGGTCGTACCTATCCCCCTCGGCGCGGCGCATCAGGCAGGCGCAATGATCGTGTTCGCCCTCTCCATCTGGCATCTGCACCGGCTGGCGAGGTAGGACAGGCGCATGCGGGTTCGCGCGGAGCCGCCGAGGTTTTTGATTGCCTCACAAAAACCCAGTGTCACCCCGGCACTTGTTGCCGGGGCCCATTGGTTCCCTCGGCAAGAGCCGTTCCGTGTGGGGCAAGCGCCGAACTTGCAAGCGTAAGCTGCGGCAAGAGGCGCTGCGAGTGGGTCCCGGGCACAAGGCCCGGGATGACATTTGTTTTTTGATGAAGGCAGATGGACCCCGGCTTTCGCCGGGGTGACACCTGTTTTTTTGGGTTGCGCCGTAAGGCTTACCCCTTCAACGCCTGATCGAGGTCGGCGATGATGTCTTCGGCGTCCTCGATGCCAACGGAGAGGCGTACGACATCGGGGCCGGCGCCTGCGAGCTTCTGCTGTTCCTCCGTCAACTGACGATGTGTCGTCGAGGAGGGGTGGATGATGAGGCTCCGCGTGTCGCCGACATTGGCGAGGTGGCTCAGCAGCTCCACCTTGCCGACGAGCTTCACGCCCGCCTCATAGCCATCCTTCAACCCGAATGTGAAGACGGCGCCCGCGCCCTTCGGCGAGTATTTCTTCATCAGCGCGTTCGAGGCATCGCCCTCGAGCCCCGCATAGGACACCCAGGAGACCTTGGGGTGGCCTTTCAGGAACTTCGCCACCTTCAGCGCATTGTCGCAATGGCGCTGCATGCGGAGCGGCAGCGTCTCGATGCCGGTCAGGATCATGAAGGCGTTGAAGGGCGCGATGGCGGGGCCGAGGTCGCGCAGGCCGAGCACCCGGCAGGCGATGGCGAAGGCGATGGGGCCGAAGGTCTCGGCGATCTTGAGGCCGTGATAGCTGTCGCAGGGTTCCGACAGCGTCGGAAACTTGCCGGACTTCGCCCAGTCGAACTTGCCGCCGTCGACGATGATGCCGCCCATCGAGTTGCCGTGGCCGCCGAGGAATTTCGTCGCCGAATGAACGACGATGTCGGCGCCATGCTCGATCGGCCGGCAGAGATAGGGCGAGGCGAGGGTGTTGTCGACGATGAGCGGAATGCCGGCATCATGTGCGACCTTCGCAATCGCGGCGATGTCCATGACGAGGCCGCCTGGATTCGCGATGCTTTCGATGAAGACGGCCTTGGTCTTCGGGCCGATGGCCGCCTTGATCGATGCCGGGTCGCGCCCGTCCGCCCAGTCGACTTCCCAGCCGAATTTCTTGAACGAGTGGCCGAACTGGTTGATCGAGCCGCCATAAAGCTGGCGCACGGCGACGAAGCGGTCGCCCGGCGCGAGCAGCGTGTGGAAGGCGAGCATCTGCGCCGCATGGCCGGACGCGACGGCGAGCGCCGCCGTGCCGCCTTCAAGGGCTGCCACGCGCTCTTCGAGCACGGCGGTCGTCGGGTTGGTGATGCGGGTATAGATATTGCCGAATGCCTGCAGGCCGAAAAGTGCTGCCGCGTGATCGACATCCTCGAAGACGAAGGAGGTCGTCTGATAGATCGGCGTCGCGCGCGCGCCGGTCATCGGGTCGGGCTGCGCGCCGGCATGGATAGCGAGAGTATCGAATTTGCGGTCGGTCATTTTTGCCTCTTTGTTTCTTGTGCTTGCCTCTGCGTTCGGCCCCTCACCCGATCCTCGCTGACGCTCGGATCACCCTCTCCCCCGGAGGGGAGAGGGAAGGGTGAGGGGGCTACATCCCCAGTCTCGGCATCTCGATTTTCGGGCAGCGGTCCATCACGACTTTCAGGCCGGCGGCGCGGGCGCGCTCTGCGGCGGGTTCGTTGACGACGCCGAGCTGCATCCAGACATATTTAGCGCCGATCTCCATAGCCTCGTCGGCGACGGGGCCCGCTGCTTCCGAGTTGCGGAAAACGTCGACCATGTCAACCTTCTCCGGAATGTCGCGAAGTGACGCATGGACTTTCTCGCCATTCAGTTCCTTGCCCGCAAGGCCCGGATTGACGGGAATGACGCGGTAGCCCTTCGATTGCAGAAAGCGCATGACGCCGTTCGAGTCGCGCGCGGGATTGTTGCTCGCGCCGACAAGGGCGATCACTTTCGTGTTGCGCAGGATTTCCTCGATCTCGTTCATCGGCTCAGCGGTCCTCCCATTTCGGGTCGCGCTTTTCGATGAAGGCGCCGATACCCTCCTCAGCGTCGCGGGCGAGCATGTTCGTCACCATCACCTCGCTTGCATAGGCATAGGCGTCGGCGAGGGGCTTTTCGAGCTGCTCATAAAAGGCTTTCTTGCCGATGGAAACGGTGAGCGCGGATTTGGACGCGATGAGATTTGCGAGTGCGTTCACTTCGGCATCGAGCGCCCCTGCCGTCACCACGCGGTTGACGAGGCCCATCTCATAAGCGCGCGCGGCGGAGACCATCTCGCCCGTCAGCAGCATTTCCATTGCGTGCTTGCGTGTGACGTTCCGCGACAGCGCGACCATCGGCGTCGAGCAGAAGAGACCGATATTGACGCCGGGCGCCGCAAACTTCGCTTCGTCGGCGGCGATGGCAAGATCGCAGCTTGCGACAAGCTGGCAGCCTGCTGCCGTCGCGATGCCATGCACGCGGGCGATGACGGGCTTCGGGCAGTTCACGATTGCCTGCATCAGCGTGCTGCAAAGCTGCATCGTCTCCGCGAAGAAGGCGCGGCCGCGATCGGCGCTTGAGCGGGCGGCAGTCAGTTCCTTGAGGTCATGCCCGGCGCAGAAGGCAGGGCCCGCACCGGCCAGCACCACCGCGCGCACCGCGGCGTCCGCCGCAATCGCCTCGAACTCGGCAGTCATCGCGCGCATCAATTCTTCCGAGAGGCTGTTGCGCTGTTTTGGCCGGTTCATGGTTAGGCGCGCAATGCCGCCTTCGTCTTCGCGGATCAGGACGGATTCCGCCTCTGCCGCTTTCGCCGCTGCCTCGCTCATGGCGCACTCCCTTGTTTCTTTTGAGGCAGCATAGCGGGAGGCGGGGGCGGAGTCAGGCGGTGAACTCTAGCTACCGAAAATCGTCACCCCCGGGCTTGACCCGGGGGGCCAGGAGCTGCGCACTCCGTGGTTGCTGCTCTGGATTGGGATTGCCGGGGCAAGCCCGGCAATGACGCTACTATTTTATTCTTTCCAATCCTCCGCCCGCAGCCGGTAGAGCACGTGACGGCTCATGGGGTGTCCGGCGGGGACACGGGGATGGGCGAAGTCGTCCGCCTCGTTCCGCGTCATGCCGAGGCGCTGCATCACGGCCTGCGAGGGCAAATTGGCGGGGATGGTGAAGGAGACGATTTCGGCAAGACCGAGCGCGCCGAAGCCATGCGCGAGCGCCGCGCGGGCGGCCTCCGTCGCATAGCCCTGGCGCCAATGCGCGGGGGCGAGGCGCCAGCCGATTTCGACAGCAGGCGTGAAATGCGCCTCGAAGCTCACATGGAGGAGCCCGGCAAAGCCGATGAAGGGCGCGATGCCCGGCAGTTCGAGCGCCCAGAAGCCGAAGCCTTGATGCTCTATACGCGCCTTGAGCCGCCCGGCGACCGCATCGCTCTCCGCGCGGGTGAGCGTCGAGGGGAAATGCTCCATCACCTTCGGGTCCGCCGACATGGCGGCGAAAGGCTCGAAATCGTCCTCCCGCCAGGGGCGGAGGATGAGGCGTTCGGTGCGCAGCGTGGTCATGTTTGCTCTTCTGTTGCGGGCGCACGTTTTACTGCCCGCCCGCATGCGGTAAAAGCAGCAAAAGACAATAAGGGAGGGGCAGGTGGGCGATCTGAAGCCGGTGATGAGTGTCGCGGAACTCGATGCCTTCATGGACCGGGAATTCCCGGAAATGCGGATGGGCGCTTCTACGACGCGAATCGAGGCCATCGGCCCCGGATTTGCGCGGCTCCGGCTCGGCTTTTCCGAGAAGAACCTCAGGCCCGGCGGTACGATTTCGGGCCCGGCCATGATGGCACTCGCCGATTACGCCATGTATGCCGCCGTCCTCGCCCATATCGGGCCGGTGGCGCTTGCCGTCACCACGAGCCTCCATATCGACTTCATGCGGCGGCCGGAGCCCGCCGATATCCTCGCCGAAGCTCGGCTCCTCAAACTTGGCCGGGTGCTGGCGGTCGGCGCCATCGAGATGACGCAGGCCGGGCTTTCCGGCCCCGTCGCCAATGCAAGCTCGACCTATTCGATCCCGCCACGCTGAATTTGAGGTATTCAGTTACCTCATATATAAAACCCCGCCAATAAAGCACTTTTCGGGGCATCCTCCGGTTCAAAGCCGTTGACAGCGTGCCGGAGAGGCCCTAGAAGCAGCGCCGAACCGGGGCCGCGCGTGCGGCCCTCAGCCTTTTAACGATGCCCGGATTTCGCCCATGAAGACCTACTCCGCGAAAGCCTCCGAAATCGAGAAGAAGTGGATCGTGATCGACGCCGAAGGCGTCGTCGTCGGCCGTCTCGCGTCTTTCGTCGCGAACCGCCTGCGCGGCAAGCACAAGCCGAGCTACACGCCCCACATGGATTGCGGAGATCACGTCATTATCGTCAATGCCGGCAAGGTGCAGTTCACCGGCAAGAAGTATGACGACAAGCGTTACTACCGCCACACGGGTCATCCCGGCGGCATCAAGGAAACGAGCCCGAAGCGCATCCTCGAAGGCCGCTTCCCGGAGCGCGTTGTCGAACTCGCGGTGAAGCGCATGATCCCGCGCGGTCCGCTCGGCCGCCAGCAGCTGACCCACCTCCACATCTATGGTGGTGCGGAGCATCCGCATGAGGCGCAGCAGCCCGTGAAGGTCGATTTCGCGGCCCAGAACCGCAAGAACGTCAGGAGCGCGTGAGCATGTCCGAAACAACCACTCTCGAAGGCCTGAAGGGCGCGATGGACGGCACGAGCGCGGCACCAGCCGCTGCCCCTGCCGAGCCGAAGCTCGACAAGTTCGGCCGCGCCTACGCGACCGGCAAGCGCAAGAACGCGGTCGCCCGCGTCTGGATCAAGCCGGGCTCCGGCCGCATCAAGATCAATGGACGCGAACTCGAAGTCTATTTCGCGCGTCCCGTTCTGCGCATGATCCTCAACCAGCCGCTCGTCATCACGGCGCGCGAGAAGCAGTACGACATCACCGCGACGGTGGTGGGCGGCGGCCTCTCCGGTCAGGCTGGTGCGATCCGTCACGGTCTGTCCAAGGCGCTGACCTATTTCGAGCCGGCGCTGCGCGCTGCGCTCAAGAAGGAAGGCTTCCTCACGCGCGACAGCCGTGTGGTCGAGCGCAAGAAGTACGGCAAGGCGAAGGCCCGCCGCAGCTTCCAGTTCTCGAAGCGCTGATCCCTCTTACGGGGTTCACGGAAAGGCGCTTCGTTCCCACGAAGCGCCTTTTTTGTTTTTGGGGTCAAGCCCAATGTCGTCATTGCCGGGCTTGACCCGGCAATCCAGAGCAGCGGGCACCGAGCGAGCGGCCCCTGGATGCCCGGGTCAAGCCCGGGCATGACGGGTAAAAATGGAACTGAGAAAATGACCACAAAGGTTTTCATCGACGGCGAAGTTGGCACGACGGGGCTGCAGATCCGGGCGCGGCTCGACGGGCGCGCCGATCTCGATTTCATTTCGCTGGGCGAGGACAAGCGCAAGGACGCGGCCGCCCGGAAGGACGCGCTCAACAGCGCCGACATCGTCATTCTCTGCCTGCCGGACGATGCGGCGAAGGAAGCCGTGTCCCTGATCGAAAATGCGGCCACCCGCGTCATCGACGCCTCGACGGCGCATCGCGTCGCCGATGGCTGGACTTATGGTTTCCCGGAAATGTCGTCCGAACAGCGGCAGGAAATCTCCGGCGCCACCCGCGTCACCAATCCCGGCTGCTATCCGACCGGCGCGATCGCGCTGGTGCGGCCGCTCGTCATGGCGGGCCTCATGCCGGAAGGCTGGCCGCTCACCGTCAATGCGGTGTCGGGCTATTCGGGCGGCGGCAAGCAGATGATCGCCGAGTTTGAGGACGAGGCATCGCCCGGCTATACGCTGGAAGCCTACCGCGCCTATGCGCTCTCGCTCGCGCACAAGCATGTCCCCGAAATGCAGAAGAATATGGGCCTCGCCCATCCGCCGCTTTTCGCGCCCAATGTCGGGCGCTATGCGCAGGGCATGATCGTCGAGGTGCCGCTGCAGCTCTGGGCGCTGCCTTCGGCGCCTTCGGTCGCAAAAGTGCATGAGGTCTTGAGCGCGGCATATGAGGGCCAGCGATTCGTTTCCGTCGCGCCGCTTGAAGAGAGCGCCGCCATGACGAAACTCGATCCCGAGCAGCTCAACGGCACGAACAATCTACGGCTTTTCGTCTTCGGCAACGAGAAGACGAAACAGGTCCGCCTCGCGGCGCTGCTCGACAATCTCGGCAAGGGCGCATCCGGCCAGGCCGTCCAGTGCCTCAACATCATGATGGGCGCGGATGAGGGGCTGTCGGTGAACCTGATCTGACAAAACCGGGGATGAGTTTTTCGTATGTTTCCGCATGCGGAATAACTTTGCGTGACCCCTTGAACAGCGTCACGCTCATCCCCACCTGTTCCGTTATCTCCAGAGCTTTGTCTAGACCTTGAGCAGCACCACGCCCGCGGCGACGACGCAGGCGGCGGCGATGGCGCGCCAGCCGAGGCCTTCCTTCATCAGGAAGCCGGAAATGAGCGCGGCGAAGACGACGCTTGTCTCGCGCAGCGCCGCGACGGGCCCCAAGGGTGCCAGTGTCATCGCCCAGATCACGAGCCAATAGGCAATGACCGACATGACACCGCCCGCAAGGCCGAGCGCCATCGCCTTTTGCGGCACAAGGAATTTGCGGCCCCGCCGCGCCAGCACGATGAAGAAGAAGATGAGCCCGTCGAAGAAAAAGAGCCAGATCACATAGACATGGGGGCTTTCCGCCACGCGGCCGCCGACGCCGTCGTTCAGCGTATAGGCGGCGATGAAAAGCGATGTCACGAGCGCGTAGCCAAGCGCGCGCGGGTCGTTCGGCAGGCCCGCGCCATTGGTGCGGCGGAAGGCGAGGCTCACGATGCCGAGCGCGATCAGCCCGACGCCCACGAAAGCCGGCGTCGGCAGGATTTCCTTGAGCCAGAAGACGCCGACCACCGTCACGATGGCGGGCGCGAGCCCGCGCGACAGCGGATAGACCTGGCCGAAGTCGCCGTGCTCGTAGCATTTGACGAGGAAGAGCTTGTACCCGGCATGAAGCACGAAGGAGAGCGCGAGTATTTTCCAGACATCGGCGCCGGGCACCGGCACGAAAAAGAGCAGCGGCAGTGCCACCAGCCCGGTCGAGGCCGCGATCCAGCCCATTGTCATCAGCCGGTCGGCGCCCGTCTTCACCAGCGCATTCCAGCTCGCATGGAGCAGCGCGGAGGCGAGAACGGCAAGGGTGACGGCGAGGGTCAAGATGAGGCTTCCGGCAGGGACCGCAGGATGGCGGCACCGGGCAAGCTAGCCTGTGCGCCTGAGTCTGCCGAGAGGCTATTTCGGCGAAGGGCTTTGCGCGGGGCGTGATTTTGTAACGTATTGCGTTATATAACGTTATACGTTATGACTACGCATGATCCAGAGCTTTGCCGACCCAGAAACAGAACTGATCTGGAATGGCCGGCAAAGCCGGAAGCTGCCGTCCGATATTCAGGCGGTGGCTCTGCGCAAGCTGCGTCTCGTCAATCAGGCGCGCGTATTGCAGGACTTGCGTGTTCCGCCCGGCAACCGGCTTGAGGCGTTGAAAGACGGACGCGCCGGGCAATACAGCATATGGATCAACGATCAGTGGCGTATCTGCTTTCAATGGCAGGAAGGAGGACCGAGCGATGTCGAAATCGTCGACTACCACAAATAGGCTTCTGCCCAACCCGCATCCGGGTGAAATCCTGCTTGAGGAATTCCTGAAGCCGATGGGGCTCAGCCAGAATGCGCTTGCGCGGGCGGTGCATGTGCCGCCGCGGCGGATCAACGAGATCGTGCTCGGCAAGCGGGCGCTGACGGCGGATACGGACCTTCGCCTGGCGCGCTATTTCGGCATGTCGGAAGGCTTCTTCCTCGGATTGCAGTCCGACTACGATCTGATGGAGCGGCGGCGGGAAATCGAGCGGGAGTTGAAAAGCATCGAGCCGAGGGCGGCTTGAGACGAAGCCAGGAAAGACGTGATTGGCCGGGTCAAGCCCGGCCATGACGATGATGGGAGGTAAGGCAGATTAGTCTTCCGACTTCACCAGCACATATGACCCCGGCGCATCCTCCAGCACCTTGAGCTTGCCGTCGCCCGGTGTCCGCGCCGCGACCATCGGGCCCGACTTCGCCGAAAGCCATTGCTCCCAGTCGGGCCACCAGGAGCCCTTGTTGTCCTTGGCGCCTTCGAACCATTTGTCGGGCGTGGGCGGCAGGTCGTCATTCGTCCAGTGATTATATTTGCCGCTGGAGGGCGGGTTGATGACGCCGGCGATGTGGCCCGATCCGGCGCAGATGAAGCGCACGGGGCCGCCGAAGAGGCGCGTCGCCTTGTAGACCGACGGGTAGGGCGAGATGTGGTCCTCGCGGCTCGACTGCAGATAGACCGGCACCTTCACCTTGCCTAGGTCGAGCGTCTCGCCGCCCAGTTCCATGCGGCCTTCGGCGAGCTTGTTCTCGAGATAGCATTCGCGCAGATAGAAGACATGCATGGCCGATGGCAGCCGCGTGGCGTCCGAGTTCCAGAACAGGATGTCGAAGGGCATGGGCTCACGGCCGAGCAGGTAGTTGTTGACGACATAGTTCCATATGAGGTCGTTCGAGCGCAGCATGTTGAAGGTGGTCGCCATGGTCGAGCCGCTGAGATAGCCGCCTTTCTCGTGCATCTGCCTTTCGATATCGGAAATCTGCTCCTCGTCGATGAAGACCTTGAGTTCGCCCGCTTCCGTGAAGTCCACCTGCGTCACAAGGAAGGTCGCCGACTTGATGCGCTCGTCCTTGCGCTGCGCCATATGGGCGAGTGAGCAGGCAAGCAGCGTGCCGCCGATGCAATAGCCAATGGCATTCACTTCCTTTTCGCCGGTCGCCTGTTCGACGGCGTCGAGCGCGGCATAGACGCCCTCGAACATGTAGGCATCGAAGGTCTTGAGTGCGAGCCGCGCATCCGGGTTCACCCAGCTTGCGACGAAGACCGTGTAGCCCTGATCGAGGCACCATTTGATGAGCGATTTCTCGGGGCCGAGATCGAGGATGTAATATTTGTTGATCCAGGGCGGGAAGATGACGAGGGGCCGCTTGTAGACCTTCTCGGTGGTGGGCTCATACTGGATGAGCTGCATCAGGTCGTTCTGATAGATGACCTTGCCGGGGGTCGTCGCGATGTTCTCACCCAGGCGGAAGGCGCTCATGTCCGTCTGCTGGATCTGGATATGGCCGCCGCCGCGCTCGATGTCTTCCAGCAGGTGTTCCATGCCGGAGACGAGGTTCTCGCCATTGGAGGCAAGCGTGGTGCGCAGGATTTCCGGGTTGGTGAAAAGGAAGTTCGAGGGCGACATGGCGTTCGCCATCTGGCGGACATAGAAGTCCGCCTTTTCGCGTGTATGCGGATCGACGCCCTCGGCGAGTTTCACGCGGTCCGTCATCCATTTGCTGGTGAGCAGGTAGGATTGCTTCATCAGGTCGAAAACGAGATTTTCCTGCCAGTCGGGATCGCGGAAGCGCTTGTCCGAACGGCTAGGCTCGGCGACGGGCGGCACATCCTCGCCGAACAGGCGGCGGGTCATGTTGCTCATCAGGTTGAGGTAGCCCTCGAAGAGAGCGGCCTGGGCCTCGACGATCTTTGCCGGATTGCGCATGTAGCTCGCGGCGATATCCATCAGCGTCTTGCCGACGCGCTGGAGGTCGTGGAGCGTGTGGTTCATGTCGGAGGCCGCATCCTCGTTCTTCATCAGGAGGCGGGCGGCCTTCTGGCCAAGATTGGCGGCATGCAGCAGGTTGATCGCGAGGCGGCCGAGATCGGGCATCACGAATTCGCGCGGCGCTTCGTCGGCGGCTTCCTTCGTCGGCGCGGCGGCGGCGGGCCTTGCGGCATCTGGCTGTGCCTTGGCTGCGGCGGCAGCCGGTTTTGCCTTGGCTGATTGCTTGCGTTTGCGTGGCGCTGTTTTTTTGGCCTCTTTCGCGGGGGCGTCTGCTGCTTCGGAGGTTTCTTTCAGGCTCATCGGGCGCTTCCCTGGGCATTTCTGTTGGTCGCATGCAGGCCCATTCCGGGCGCGGCTTGCGGTCCGCCGGGGCCGATTTACCGGAACTCGATGCAAATGAAGTCCGGCCGCGGCGACAAACGGTTTCGCATTCGAAGCCTATACTATACGCTTGCACATGTCCGCCCGATGACGGCATGAAGAGGCGGCTGGGTGGCGGAAAATCGCCAAAAATGCAAGCAGGACAGGAGTTCGAGATGTCGAATCTGGCAGGTGCCGTGGCCGCGATCCGCAAAGCAAAGCCGGTTGCCGCAGCGGCGCTTCTCTCGGCCGGGCTGCTGGCCGGCTGCTCGTCGGTTTCCGACGGGAACAAGCCGGATGCGATGTATGGCGGCGCGCCTTCGCAGGCGAGTGCCGATGCCGTGTTTCCCGATTTGCGCAGCGTACCGCAGGAGCGGCCTGCGGCTTCGACGTCGGCAGAGCGCGAGGCGATCGCTTCTGGTCTTGCAGAGGACCGCGCCAATGCGGCGGAAGCCGACCGGATGCTGCGCGCGCCCGGCTCAAGCTCCGTGCTGGTAACGCCGCCGCCGCTGCCGGCGCTGAGCGACCTGCCGGAGCTCGAGCAGCAGTCGCGTTATGAAGCCGCGCCGGTCATTCCCGCGCCGGAGAGCCGGGGCGGGCACCGCGATTTTACGAAGGTATTGCCGGAGCGGCTGATGCAGACCGCAGCGGCCAATACCGCCCCCGCCGAGACGGTGACCGAGGACGGGGCGGCGGCTTCCCAGCGGAGCGCCGAGCCCGCCGTGGACACCGGCCCGGAAATCACCCCGGCGCCGACCAAGAAAGTCGATGTGAAGCCTGCCATCGGCCAGCCCTGACCGCCCGGGGCCCTGCGATTGTCGGGGCCCGGCTTTCCGCCACAAATCTGCCTCACAGCGCGGGCAAATCGGGGCCTCCGGGCCCGTTTTCGCATGGCCCGTCCCGGTCTTTGGCGCTATAAGACGCGCAGAACCGGCGGGGGCCCGAAGGCGGGCGATCCTCGCGCGATTCAGCCTTTCAGGATCTCGTCATGAGCGAAGAGTTTCATCGCATAAAGCGTCTGCCTCCCTACGTTTTCGAGAGCGTCAACAAGCTCAAGGCGAAGTCGCGAGCTGAAGGCAAGGACATCATCGATTTCGGCATGGGCAATCCCGACATGCCGACGCCGCCGCATATCGTGGAAAAGCTGATCGAGGCCGTTCGCGACCCGAAGACGCACCGCTATTCCTCCTCGCGCGGCATTCCGGGGCTCAGGCGCGCGCAGGCCGCCTATTACGAGCGGCGTTTCGGGGTGAAGCTCAACCCGGAAACGGAAGTCATCGCCACGCTCGGCTCCAAGGAGGGCCTTGCCAATCTTGCCCAGGCCATCACCGCGCCTGGCGACGTCATCCTCTGCCCGAACCCGAGCTATCCGATCCATGCCTTCGGCTTCATCATTTCCGGCGCCGTCATCCGCTCCGTGCCGTTCGAGAGCGAGACGGGCTTTTTCGACATGCTGGAACGCGGTGTGCGCCACAGCGTGCCGAAGCCGACGGCGCTTATCGTCTCCTATCCGTCGAACCCGACGGCGCAGGTGGCCGATCTCGATTTCTACCGCGAGGTGATCGCCTTTGCGGCGAAGCACGATCTTTTCGTGATTTCCGATCTCGCCTATTCCGAAATCTATTTCGACGGCAATCCGCCGCCCTCGATCCTGCAGGTGCCGGGCGCAAAGGAACGCACCGTCGAGTTCACTTCGCTCTCCAAGACCTTTTCCATGCCCGGCTGGCGCATGGGCTTTGCAGTTGGCAATGAGCGGCTCGTTAATGCGCTTGGCCGCGTGAAGTCCTATCTCGATTACGGCGCCTTCACGCCGATCCAGGTGGCGGCGACGGCGGCGCTCAACGGCCCGCAGGATTGCGTCGCGGAAATCCGGGCGACCTACAAGCATCGCCGCGATGTGCTGGTGGACAGCATGGCGCGGGCGGGCTGGGACATTCCCTCGCCGCCGGCCAGCATGTTCGCCTGGTCGCCGATCCCGCAGAAGTTCCGGCATCTCGGCTCCATGGGCTTTGCAACGCTGCTGCTCGAACAGGCGGATGTCGCCGTCGCGCCGGGCATCGGCTTCGGCGAATATGGCGACGGCCATGTGCGCATCGGCCTCGTGGAAAACGAGCAGCGCATCCGTCAGGCCGCGCGCAACGTGAAGCGCATGATGCAGAACGCCGATCAGATCATCGCTGAATATGAAGAGCGCGTCGGCATTACCGCGAGCATCGTGCCGCATCCGAATTCAACGAGGGCGGGCCGCACGTGACGCAAGCGCTTCGCATCGGTATAGCCGGTCTCGGCACGGTCGGGGCGGGCGTGGTCAAGATTTTGGCTGCGCGCGGGAGCTTTCTCTCGGCCGCCTCCGGACGGGAGATCAAGCTCGTCGCCGTGACCGCGCGTGATCGCACGAAGGACCGTGGCATTGATCTGACTGGCGTTCGCTGGGAAGACGATCCGATGGCGCTTGCATCTGCGGCCGATATCGACCTCGTGATCGAACTCATCGGCGGGTCGGAAGGCGTTGCGCGTTCGCTCGTCGAAGCGGCGCTCAAGGCGGGCAAGCATGTCGCCACGGCCAACAAGGCGCTTATCGCGCATCATGGCACGGCGCTGGCGCGGCTTGCCGAGGCAAGCAATGTTGCGCTCAACTATGAAGCCGCGGTCGCCGGCGGCATCCCTGTCGTCAAGGCGATGCGCGAGGCACTGGCCGGTAATGAGATCCGCAGCGTGCATGGTATTCTGAATGGCACCTGCAACTACATCCTGACCGAGATGGAGACGACGGGACGCGACTTCGCCGATGTGCTGAAGGACGCGCAGGCGCTAGGCTATGCCGAGGCCGATCCGACATTCGACGTCGGCGGAATCGACGCTGCGCACAAGCTTGCCATTCTCGCGAGCCTCGCCTTCGGCACGGAAATCGACTTTGCCAATGTGCATGTCGAAGGCATTGAAAAAATCAGCGCGACAGACATTGCTTTTGCCGCCGAGTTCGGTTTCAAGGTCAAGCTGCTTGCCATAGCCGAGAAGGGCGACGGCGGCATCGTGCAGTGCGTCCATCCGGCTCTTGTACCTTTGGGGACGCCGCTTGCCGCCGTGTCGGGCGTCTACAATGCTGTAGCCATCGATGGCGACAGGGTCGGGCACCTGGTACTTGAGGGCCGTGGTGCGGGCGAGGGGCCGACGGCCTCCGCGGTGATTTCCGATTTGGTGGATATTGCGCGGGGCACCATCGTGCCGCCGTTCATCGTACCTGCGGCGCAATTGAAGCCGCCCGCCAAACCCTTGATGGATACGCACAAGAGCGCCTTCTATCTGAGGCTTCGTGCCATGGACCGTGCGGGCAGTATGGCGGCAATCACGCGCGCGCTGGCGGAGGCCTCGATCTCGATCGAGCGCATCGTGCAGCGTGGCGGCAAGGGCGATGACAGCGGCCGCCTGCCGGTCGTATTCATCACGCATGAGACGGACGAAGCCACGATGGCACGCGCCCGGGCCTTGCTTGCACAACATGAAGATGTGGCGGGAACGCCACTTGTTGTCAGAATCGAAGACAGCGAACTGCGCTGACTTTGCTAGATTTGAATGCCCGGCAAGCCGGGTGAACAGGAAGAGGACCGATATGACAGACAAGCCGATCAACCTGAACCGTATGCTGGCGCTTGAAATGGGGCGCGTAACGGAACGGGCGGCGGTCTGCTCCGCGCTTTGGGTTGGGCGGGGCGACGAGAAGTCAGCAGACCAGGCGGCGGTCGATGCAATGCGCAAGGAACTCAATGTTCTCGACATCGACGGAACGGTCGTGATCGGCGAGGGCGAACGTGACGAGGCGCCGATGCTTTTCATCGGTGAGAATGTCGGTACCGGCAAGGGCCCGAAGGTCGACATCGCACTCGATCCGTTGGAAGGCACGACGCTGACCGCGAAGGCAATGCCGAATGCAATGACTGTACTTGCGGCGGCGGCGGGTGGCACATTGCTCCATGCGCCCGACTGCTACATGGACAAGATCGCGGTAGGCGGCGGCTTGCCCAAGGGTGTCGTTGATCTCGATGCGACGCCGGCGGAAAACATCAAATCGCTTGCCACGGCGAAGGGAGTACAGCCTGCTGATATCACGGTCTGCATTCTCGACCGGCCGCGCCATGCCGATCTCATCCGCGCGGTGCGCGAAACTGGCGCGCGGGTAACGCTTATCATCGACGGCGATATTGCAAGTGTGATCGCGACGACTGACCCCGCGACTGGCATTGACCTCTATATGGGAGTAGGCGGCGCGCCGGAGGGTGTGCTTGCAGCTGCGGCGCTGCGCTGCATCGGAGGCCAGATGCAGGGCCGTCTCGTCACAGCGAGCGAGGAACAGATGGCTCGAGCGGCGAAGATGGGCGTCAAGGACTTTAATAGGAAGTTCGAGATGCAGGAAATGGCATCTGGCGATGTAATCTTTGCGGCCACTGGCGTGACAGATGGCTGGCTGCTAGATGGTATCCGTTACGAGCGCGGCGGCGTGACGACGGATACGCTCGTGATGCGTTCGGCGACTGGCACCGTGCGGCGGTTGAAGTCGTTTCACTCATCTGTCAGCAAGTTCAAATAAGGCGGATTGCAGCTTCCCCGCAGGGGCTCCATGGATTCGGAACTGACCTCACCGGACAAGCATTTCCTCGGCGTCGAACGGTCGGCGACGGGGCGCGGGTGGGTGAGCCGGCTTGCCGATGAGCGCATGGCGCTCGCCATTGCGCAGCGCGAGGGATTGCCGGAAATCGTGGCACGGGTGTTGGCGGGGCGCGGCGTTCCGCCGGAAGACTGCACCGCCTATCTTGCGCCGTCACTGAAAACGCTGCTGCCCGATCCGAGCGTCGTCACCGACATGGACAAGGCGGCGGCGCGCATTGCCGGCGGCATCATCGCCGGCGAGAGGATCGCCGTCTTCGGCGACTACGATGTCGATGGCGCAACGTCGAGCGCGCTGCTGCACCGCTTCTTCAAGGCAGTGGGGCGCGAGCTTCGTCTCTATATTCCGGACCGCATCCGCGAAGGCTATGGCCCCAATGCGCCTGCGCTGAAGCGGCTGAAGGATGAGGGCATCGATCTCGTCATCACCGTCGATTGCGGCACGATGGCGCACAAGGCGCTCGGGATTGCAGCCGATTACGGGCTGCCTTCGGTCGTGATCGACCATCACCAGGCGGAGCCCGCGCTGCCGCCGGCCTTTGCGCTCGTCAATCCGAACCGGCTCGACGACGAGAGCGGACTTGGACAATTGGCTGCCGTGGGCGTCACCTTCCTGTTTCTGGTGGCGCTGAACCGGGAACTGCGCGCGCGCGGATTCTACTATGGCGATGTGACGGAGCCCGACCTCATTCAATGGCTCGATATCGTTGCGCTCGGGACGGTTTGCGATGTGGTGCCGCTGACCGGGCTCAACAGAGCCTTTGTCGCGCAAGGGCTTCGCGTGATGGCGCGGCGGCACAACACCGGGCTTGCGGCGCTTGCCGATGTGGCGCGGATGAACGGTGCACCCGCGCCTTACCATTGCGGCTTTCTGCTCGGGCCCCGCGTCAATGCGGGCGGGCGCGTGGGTCGGGCCGATCTTGGCGTGCGCCTGCTTACCACGGAGAATGCGCAAGAGGCGCAGGCGCTCGCCGAAGAACTCAATGTGATGAATCTCGAGCGGCAGGCAATCGAGGCGAAAGTGCTGGAAGAGGCGCTGGCGCAGGTCGATGAGCGTCTCGCCGCGTCGCGGGTCAACACGCCGCCGCCGGTAATCGTGGCTGCGGCGAAGGGCTGGCATCCCGGCGTTATCGGCATTGTGGCGAGCCGCCTGAAGGACAAGTACGAACGACCAAGCCTCGTCATCGCCATCGACGAGAAAGGCGAGGGCAAAGGCTCCGGGCGCTCGCTCACCGGCGTCGATCTCGGACGGGCGGTGACAGCGGCGCTGGAAGCAGGCCTCCTCGTCAATGGCGGCGGCCATGCGATGGCGGCGGGCCTTACGCTTCGCGAAGACAAGATCGAGGCGCTGGAGGCCTTTCTCGCAAAGCGGCTGGCGGCCGATGTCGCGCTCGCTTCCGAAGCGCGGGCGTTGAAGCTCGACGGCGCCATTGCCGCGCGCGGGGCGACGCGGGACCTCTATGAGCTGTTGCAGCAGGCAGGGCCCTATGGCGCGGGGAATCCGGAGCCGCGATTCGCCGTGCCGTCGGTGCGTGTGGTGCGGGCCGATCTTGTGGGGCAGGCGCATGTCCGCGTGATCCTGGCGGGCGAGGATGGTGGGCGGCTCAAGGGCATTGCCTTCCGGGCCGCAGAGACGCCGCTCGGGGCGCTGCTGCGCGATCCGGGGGCTGGACTTCTGCATGTCGCAGGGCGGCTTTCCGCCGATGACTGGCAGGGAAAGCGCGATGTCCAGATCACCATCGAGGATGCAGTGCCGACGAGAGACGCGCGGCCCTGAAAATCGGCGGTTTTGGCTGACATTTCGAGCAATCCGGGGTTGCCATGAGGCGCGTGTCACCTTATAAGGCGCGCTCGTGAGCGGTTTTCCGCAGGGCCTTCGGGTCCGCATGCGCGCCCTTCGTCTATCGGTTAGGACGCCAGATTTTCATTCTGGAAAGAGGGGTTCGACTCCCCTAGGGCGTGCCAATTTTCCGCGATGTTCGATGGTCGCAACACTGCAGATATGTATTTCTGCGGCAGTGCGATTGCGTAAGATCTGGCAGGCGCGGACAAGCTCCGTCGCTGGTTGGGCCTGAAAGCGCCGCTCGCGCCACCCTCATTCTGCCATGCCGCAAGAGACTGGTTCATCGTCCGCATGGCCGTCTGATAGCTGGAAAGTTGGTGCGGCAGTTCTGCGGCATCGACGTGATGAAACTTGCTGAGCAGAAAATGGACAGCGCCGGTGTGTTCAGGCGATCCGGGCAGGAATTCATCTGCAGGAAGTGTGGCGAGAAGCGCGTCGATCATTTTCAGATCGCCGTCGTCAAAATAGGCGGAAGCCATGACTTCCTCCTTTCAGGGGGGTGACGTGGCCGAAGCTTTCAAAGCCGCCGGGATTTGGGTACGAAGCCACATGTTCATGATGCGCCTATTGTATTCAATAAGCAAATCTGCGTAATTACATAAACTGGTGAGTTCTATTCATTGAAATACAGGTTTTATTTGCTTCGCTAGGTAAATTTACTTGTATCCGTCGGGCTTTCTTCCCATATTTCTTGAATGACCCAAAATACCCATGAGCCGAAAGATATGAGGCATGTCCGGCCTGGTGCCGGAAGTGCAGTCCTGCCGTTCTCCGGCACGATCCATGACATCATGCCTTGGGCCGGTCCGGCCATCGTCATCCCGCTGGCTCTTGCGGTTGCCGTGGCTGTGCAAATCCTGATCAATGCGGGAGGATCGCTATGACCCGGACGCGCGAGATCGAGGTTACATTTCTTCATCCTTTCAGGCTTTCAAACTTTCCGAATGAAGCGCCGGCGGGCGTCTACCGGGTTGAGATCGATGAAGAGGAAATCGGTGGCATGAGCCATGTCGGCACGCAGCGAACAGCGACATTGATTCACCTGCCGGCGCTTGGCGTCAAAAGCCCGGTGCACACCGTATATTCCGTCAGCAGGGAAGAACTGGAGTTGGCGCAGAAAATGGATATGGAAGCCGGCGCCGCGAGAGGCTGACTGACGGCGAGGAGCGGCCAAGCCGCTATGACGCCGCGTTCCTTTGGAACGCGCGCCAAATTTTCTGAATCAAATCAATAAAAGCCGAGATTCTGCTGGCTGCCGGGCAACACATAGGTGTTGCCGTTTGCGTCCAGGCATTCGGTATAGCGCCAATGGGCCATGCGGCCGGTGGCGTCGGGTCCGTTCGCCATGCGGCTGCGGCAGCCGCCCGCCGGGTCTTTCGACGGGTCGCGGTTCGGCGACAGGCCGCTCCGTTCCGGGAAAATGCGCTGATAGGTGGAATCGCCGCCGGTATGGGGCTGATAGGGCTCGCGCCATTCTGGGTCCGGCGTGAGCATGGGGCCCATGCCTCGCGAGCCCGGATGCATGCCCTGAAAATCGCTGGCAGCGGCGGGTAGTGCCGCTGCGGCAGCGATCAGGAAAACGGCCAGTGCTGTTCCCATCCGCTTCATGGGCTCATCCTAACAGGAAATCCTACCAATGTCCGGTATTCGGCATGGAGGCCCAGGGCTCCTTCGCGGGAAGGGGCGTGCCTGCCTGCAGCAGCTCGATCGAGACATTGTCGGGCGAGCGGACGAAGGCCATGCGCCCGTCGCGGGGCGGGCGATTGATCGTGACACCAGCCTTCATCAGCCGGTCGCAGGTCTCGTAGATGTCATCGACCTGATAGGCGAGATGGCCGAAATTGCGGCCTTCACCCAGTTCTTCCGGGTCCCAGTTCCAGGTGAGTTCGACCTGGGCTTCCTTCTGGCCGGGGGCTGCGAGGAAGACGAGGCTGAAACGGCCAGCCTCGATGTCGAATCGGCCAAGATTTTCGAGGCCGAGCTTGTTGCAATAGAAGTCTAGGGAAGCGTCGAGATCGCTGACGCGCACCATTGTATGCAGATACTTCATCGGTAATCCTTGATGTGCCGGAGCTTTGGCACATGATTCAACAGGTTGGCGGCAAGGTCAAAGAAACGGGACGAAAATGTCGAACGAACTGAAACGGGCCATCGAGGAAGCGCATCGCGTGGTGATCTTCACCGGGGCGGGGGTGAGCACGGAAAGTGGCATTCCCGATTTCCGCAGCCCCGGCGGGCTCTGGACCAAGATGGCGCCCATCGACTTTCAGGACTTCGTGAATTCCGCCGAAATCCGTGCCGAAGCCTGGCGGCGGAAGTTCGAGATCGACAGGACGATCAAGCAGGCCGAGCCCAACAAGGGACATATGGCGATTGCGAAGCTGGTGGACATGGGCAAGGCCAGTCATGTCATCACGCAGAATATCGACAATCTGCATCAGGCATCCGGTATTCCGCCCGAAAAGATCATCGAGCTGCATGGCAACGGCACCTATGCCAAATGCCTCGATTGCGGCGAGCGGCACGAGCTTCATTGGGTGCGGGAGATGTTCGACGTATCCGGCGCGGCGCCAGACTGCCTTGGCTGCGGCGGCATCGTGAAATCGGCCACCATCTCGTTCGGACAGGCGATGCCGGAAGAAGAGATGAACCGCGCGCATGAGGCAACGCTTGGCTGCGATCTCTTCATCGCCATAGGTTCGTCGCTGCAGGTCTATCCGGCGGCGGGCTTTCCCATTCTGGCGAAGCGCAACGGAGCGATGCTCGCCATCCTCAATCGGGAACCGACGGAGCTCGACCCGATCGCCGACCTTGTGATCCATGATGAGATCGGGCCGGCGCTCGCGCCCATCGTGATGCTGAACTAGCGCGCGGTGGCCCAGCCGCCGGCGACCGGGATCAATTGCCCGGTGATGAAATCGGAGTGTGGCCCGGCGAGGAAGGCGACGATGGCGGCCGCTTCCTCCGGCCTGCCGAGGCGGCCAAGCGGAATATTGCCGAGTATCTTTTCGCGCGCTTTCGGATTTTCCAAGAGTGAGGCCGGAAAATAGTCCGGGCTTTCGATGAAGTTGAAAGCGAGCGCATTCACCTGAATGTTGAAAGGGGCGAGCTCCTTCGCAAGCGTCAGTGCGAGCGAATTGGCGGCGCCGCGGGCGGCGGCATAGAGGCTGTAATTCGGAATGCCGTTCAAGGGTGCGGCGGATGAGAGAAAGAGGATCTTTCCCGCCTTCTGCTTTTTCATGAGCGGCGCGGTGGCGCGCGTCATGGCGAAGGACTTGAAGACAAGCGCCTCGAAGGTTTCGTGCATGTCCTTGTCGGTCGCCTCGTCCACGGGGCCGCGCACGGCAGGCCAGGCATCATTGTTGATGAGAACGTCGAGGCGGCCCTCGGCCTCCATGACGTCCGCGACGGCCTTTTCGGGGGTGCGGGCGGCAAGCGCCTTCACGCCGGGCAGTTTCGCCTCAAAGGCGGCGCTGGCGGCGGCGTCGCCGAAGCTCGCATCCATGCCATAGACGTTGGCGCCTTCGGCCAGCAGTGCGCGGGCGGACGGGCCGCCGACGAAATGGGCGATGTCAGTGATCAGAATGCTGCGCGGCATGGGCCCCCAGAAAACGATATTGTCAGTTCTTGTCTGGCCGTGAGAGTGTGGGGACAAGGGCTGAAGGTCAAGGCGGCAGAAGAGGAAGCATCGTGGCGGCTGGGAAGACGGAATGGTGGAAGGGCGCGGTCATCTATCAGATTTACCCGCGCAGTTTCCGCGACACGAATGGCGACGGCGTGGGCGACCTGAAAGGCATCGAGGAGAAGCTCGATTATGTGGCGGCGCTCGGCGCGGAGGCGATCTGGCTCTCGCCCTTCTATCCCTCGCCCAATCGCGACTTCGGCTATGACGTGTCGGACTATTGCAATGTCGCGCCGGAGATGGGGACGCTTGCAGATTTCGACCGGCTGGTGAAGGAAGCGCATGGGCGCGGCATCAAGGTGATCGTGGACCAGGTGCTGGCGCATACATCGGAGCGGCACCCGTGGTTTCAGGAGAGCCAGCTATCGCCGAGCAATCCGAAAGCGGACTGGTATGTCTGGGCCGATGCGAAGGAAGACGGCACGGTGCCGAACAACTGGCTGTCGGCATTCGGCGGGCAGGCCTGGGCGTGGAACCCCGTCCGGCGGCAGTACTACCACCACAAGTTTCTGAAGAGCCAGCCGAAGCTCAACTTCCACAATGAGGAAGTGGTGGATGCCTGCATGAATGTGCTGCGCTTCTGGCTCGACCGGGGCGTGGACGGCTTCCGCCTCGACGTGGCGAATGCCTATCTGCACGATGCGAAGCTGACCGACAATCCGCCGCTGCCGATGGAGAAGCGCGAATTCATGGACTGGGCGCATGCGCCGCGCTTGCAGCAGCACATCCATGATTCAAACATGCCCGAGAACGAGTGGGCGATGAAGCGCGTGCGCAAGGTGCTGGACGAATATGACGACCGGCTTGCCTTCGGCGAGTTTTCCGAGCGGCCGGAAATGTTCGGGCTCTATGCGGGCGGGCCGGAGCGGCTTCACACCGGCTACACGTTCGACTTCATTGAGGACTGGAGCTTCGAGCCGTCGGTCTTCCGTGCTTATTACGAGAAGCGTCTCGCGCCGCTGAAAGACCTCTTTCCCTGCGTGACCTTCTCGAACCATGACGTGCCGCGCCCCGTGACGCGCTGGGGCGGGGGCCAAGGCGACGACACGCTCGCGAAACTGGCGCTCACGCTGCTGCTGACGCTCAAGGGCAATGTGCTGATGTATCAGGGCGAGGAACTGGGCCTGCCGGAAGTGGATCTCGACTGGGATGATATTCGCGATCCCGTGGGCGACCTCTACTACCCTTGGATGAAGGGGCGCGATGGCTGCCGCACGCCCATGCCCTGGGAGGCGAAAGCGCCGGGTGCGGGCTTCACCTCGGGCAAGCCCTGGCTGCCGATCCCGGACTATCACAAGGTCCGCGCGGTAGATGTTCAGGCAGCGGATGAAAGTTCCGTCCTCGCGCATGCGCGGGAAGCGGTCGCCTTCCGCAAGGCACATCCGGCGCTGCGGCTCGGCGAGATTTCGTTTCTCGATGCGGACGGGAAGCTTCTCGTCTTCACGCGGGAGGGCGAGGGCGAGAATCTCATCTGCGTCTTCAATCTCGGTGCGGAAGCGGCGTCATATGCGCTGCCGAAGGGCACGGGCGAGCCGGTGTTCGAACTCGGCAAAGTGAAGCGGGAGGAGAACAGTCTGTCTCTTGCGGCCCGCAGTGGGGTAATCTTGCAAACGTGAATTGATAAGGCCCCACCTTGTCTACTTGGACATATGAAAGAAAATTTCGTTGGAAAAAGTAAATCCATTGGTCATCGAAGTGAGGGCGGCGAGGTCCATCTATACCCATTTTGACGATCGGGGAAAAATCACCGATATCGATATGCCTTCAGGGACTTCATCATAGATGTATCTGTGACCTCATCGCACATCGAAACAACAGTGGATGCGTTCCGTCTTCTCTATCAAGCAATCTCAAGCTTGCATGACCTGACAACGCGAGGTGAATTCTCGATTGATACTTGTGAAGGGGTGGTTTTTCGCAGGAACAAGAAAGGTGATGACTCGATTGAGTATTCGATAGTGGCGGAGTGGGGGGTGCATCGTGTTTCCACGATGTCACGCGCACAGGCGCTATTGGGGATTAGCCTTCTCATATCGGAGACATGCAGATCTATCGAGGCATCTGGTGAGGATGTCTACGGGTGTCTTGAGAAATTTCCACCTGGGTTTTTTAGAGGTACCGAGAACGCCGTTTTCGATGGCCTTAAAGTCGCGCTTCAAGTTCGGCCCGTGTGTCGATGTCGTTGAGCGCCGCGTCGTCCGGCATCGGCACTTCGCAGACGGCGTCTTCGTTTTCGCCGATCAGGTGTTTGGCGCCGGTATCGCCTTTCACGTCCATCATGGCGGCGAACCAGTCGCGGCCCCAGAGGACGGGGTTGCCGCGCTTGCCGGCGACGGTCGGCACGCAGATGGTGCGGCCTTCTTCCGGGTCGAAGGCGGCGATCAGCCGGTCGAGATGGGCGCTCCGGATATCCGGCATGTCGCCGAGGCAGACAAGCGCGCCATCGGCATCGTCCGGCAGGGCGCTGAGGCCAGCGCGTAGCGAGGTCGAGAGGCCATCGGCATAATTGGGGTTATGGATGAAGGTGACGGTGCGGCCTGAAAGCGCGGCGCGGACTTCCGTTTCTGCATTGCCTGTGACGACGATGACGGGGCTGGCGCTGCTCTCAAGCGCGGCGTCCACGATATGCGCGACCATCGGCTTGCCGCCGACCTCCATAAGCAATTTGTTAGGGCCCTGCATACGGCTCGATTTGCCCGCGGCGAGGATGAGCGCGGCGATGCGGGGCGATGAGGCCGCCGTGCTGCCGCCTTCGCGGGGCTGCGGTCTGGTCGGGATTTCCTTCAGGAGCCCGCCAAGACCCATGCCCATGATGTCCTTCGGCGTGACGTCCATGCCGGCGGCGAGGCGGGCGAGCACCCAGTCGAAGCCGTTGAGCTTTGGCGAGCGGGCGCAGCCGGGCAGGCCGATGACAGGCGTCTCACCATGCCGCGCCAGCAGCAGCAGATTGCCTGGATCGACCGGCATGCCGAAATGGACGATATCGCCGCCTGCCCGCACGATGCCGGAGGGCACGACGTCGCGCCGGTCGACGGTCGCCGAGGCGCCGAAGACGAGGATGGGCGAGAGACCGTCCTCAAGCAGCGCGCCGATAGCATCGGCGACGGCGTTTGGCGAATGGGGCGTGCGGATCTCGCAGGCGATCGTGCCGCCCATCGCCTGAAGCCGGGCTTCGAGGACGGCGCGGCTCTTGTCGACCACGCTTTCCTTGGTGCCGGGGAGGAGCGTCGCGACGAGGCCTGCGCGGCGCGGCTCGAAGCGGTGAACCGCCATCGGCGCCGGGCCGAGGCGGGCGATCTCCAGCGCCTTGTCGAGTTCGCCGCGGGGGACGGCGAAGGGGATCACCTTCACGGTGGCGAGCATCTGGCGGGGCGCGACCGTCTCGAAGGGGGCGAGCGTGGCAACGGTGAGCGCCTCGCCGATCGCATTGATGGCGTCTATGCGGGCGGCGTCGATTTCGAGGACGCCAGCCTCTTCGGCATGAAGATTGGCGCGACCGGTGAAGGCGGCGGCTGCCTTGATGGCCTTGCCGGCCAGCGCGCTGGCGAGCGCGGCGGCGGCTTCGTCTTCCGGGACATCGTCAGGGCCGAGCCGGGCGGCGGTGACGTGGGCGACGCCCGCTCCCTTCAGCGCCGCTATGTCGGCGCGGGCGAGGACGCGGCCCTTCTTGAAGGTTTCGGCGCCCGCCTTTTGCGAATGGGCGAGGATCGCGCCCTCGGCCTCGTCCAGTGTCATTTCGCCGAAGATCATGTTCGGAGCGTCTCCGTAATCTCGGCCATGATGGAGATGGCAATTTCGGCCGGGCTTTTCGCGCCGATGCCGAGGCCGACCGGCCCGTGAATGCGGGCGATATCGCTTTCGGCGAAGCCCGCTTCCGCCAGCCGGGCCACGCGGGCGGCATGGGTCTTCTTGGAGCCAAGTGCGCCGATATAGAAGGCGGGGCTCGCAAGCGCCGCCTTCAGGGCCGGGTCGTCGAGCTTCGGGTCATGCGTGAGGGTGACGATGGCGGTGCGGGTGTCGGGCGCGAGGGCGGTCATGGCCTCGTCCGGCCAGTCCGTCATGAGCGTCATGCCGGGGAAGCGCTCGGCAGAGGCGAAGGAGGTGCGCGGGTCCACCAGCGTCACGTCATAGCCTGTCAGCGCCGCGATCTCTGCCAGCGGCTGGGCGATGTGGACCGCGCCGACCAGGATCAGCCGGAGCGGCGGGTTGAACGGATTGAGGAACCATTCGGTGCCGTCAGGGGCGGTAACCACGGCTCCCTTGTCGCTCGAAAGCACCTCATGTATCGCATTAATTAACCAGCTTTCTTGCGATTTATCAGATGGATATACGAGTTTCTGGATTCCGTCCGTTAATCTTGTTGCGAGCACCAAGGCGCGCTTTTCGGCGCGGGCGCGGACGAGTTCGTTGAGGAGCCCGGCGTCCATTTCAGGCTTTCACCGGCTCGACCATGACGCGGATGCGGCCGCCGCAGGCGAGGCCGACTTCCCAGGCCATCGCGTCCGAGACGCCATATTCGAGGAGTTCCGTCCTGCCGGTTTCGAGGGTTTCGAGGGCGCGGGTGACGACATCGCCCTCGATGCAGCCGCCGGAGACGGAGCCGACGAATGTGGCGTCGTCGCGGATGGCGAGCTGGCTGCCGACCGGGCGCGGGGCCGAGCCCCAGGTCTCAATGACGGTGGCGAGCGCAACCCGGCGGCCGTGGCCGAGCCAGTGGGCGGCTTCCTCCAGCACATCGTCGTGGCTCGTCATGCAGCCCTCCGTTCCGGTTTCCGCTCGATATGGGCATAGGAGAGCGCCTCGACCAGTGCGGCCAGCGAGGCGATGTTATGGACCGGGCGGAACTCGTCCACATGCGGCAGCAGGGCCTTCACGCCGAGCGCCTTCGGCTCGAAGCGTGCATAGCGGAGCAGCGGGTTCAGCCAGATGAGGCGCCGGGCGCTGCGATGGAGCCGGGCGATCTCGGGGGCGACGCCTTCGCCGGCATCGCGGTCGAGCCCGTCTGTCACCAGAAGCACGGTCGCTCCCTGGCCGAGTACGCGGCGGGCCCAGTCTACATTGAAGCGGTGCAGCGTTTCACCGATGCGGGTGCCGCCGTCCCAGTCCTCGACGCGGGCGGCGACGCGGGCGAGTGCCTCGTCCACATCGCGGTGCTTCAGCTCACGGGTGACATGGGTGAGGCGGGTACCGAAGAGGAAGACATGCACGCGGCTGCGGTCATTGGCCAGAGCGTGGAGGAAATGCAGGAAGATGCGGGCATAGGCTGACATGGAGCCCGAAATGTCGCAAAGCACGACGAGCGGCGGCGGGCGGCGGCGCGGCGCGCGTCGCTTCAGCGGGATAACGCCGCCGGAACGGAGCGTGGCGCGCAGCGTTGCCCGCATGTCGATCTGCGGTCCGTTTGCCAAGGGCCGTGTGCGGCGGGTGAGGATTTCGTCGCGGTGGATGCGTAGGCGGGCGATGGCCGCTTTCGCCTCGGCGAGCTCTGCGAGCGACATTTTCTCGAAGTCCTTTTCGCGGAGTACTTCCTCGCCGGAGAAGGTCTCGCTGCGGTCGATCTCTATTTCGGATTCTTCCAGCTCGCGGGGGGCGGTTTCGCCGAAGAGGGCTTCTGCGAGGCGGCGGCTTTTCTCATCATCGCTGGTGCCAGGCGGGGTTTCGATTTCCGGCAGCATCAGCGACATCATCTTGTCGAGGAGCTTTGGATTGCGCCAGAAGACGTGAAACGCCTGATCGAAGATTTCGTGTTCCTCGTGGCGCTTGATGAGCGTGGCGCGGAGCGTCCAGTAGAAATCCTCGCGAGTGCCAATGCCTGCCGTCTCGACGGCCTCGACCGCATCAAGTACCTGGCGCGGGCCGACGCGCAGCCCGGCGCGGCGCAGGATGCGCGCGAAATGGACGATGTTTTCGGCGAGGCGGCCCGTCGCCACGGCGCGCCCTTACTCCGCCGCCCGGGCGGCGAGGCGGATTTCCTCGAGAATGCGCGCGGCTTCGCTGCCCGCGACGCGGGCAATGTCGTCCTGATATTTGAGGAGTGCGCCCAGTGTGTCGTTCACGACCTCTCTGTCGAGCGAGACGGCATCGAGCGCGGTCAAGGCGTCTGTCCAGTCGATCGTTTCGGCGATGCCGGGATTTTTATAGAGATCGAGGCTGCGCAGTTTCTGTACGAAGGCGACGATTTCGCGCGAGAGATTTTCAGAGGCGTGCGGCGCCTTCAGTTTCAGGATCGCGAGTTCGCGGGCTGCGTCCGGGTAATCGACCCAATGATAGAGGCAACGCCGCTTCAGCGCGTCGTGGATTTCACGGGTACGGTTGGACGTCACGATGACGATGGGCGGGTGTTCGGCCTTGATCGTGCCGATTTCGGGGACGCTGACCTGAAAATCCGAAAGCACTTCGAGAAGATACGCCTCGAAAGGTTCGTCCGTCCGGTCGAGTTCGTCGATCAGCAGCACGGGCGGGCCTTCGACGGCGGGCGCGAGCGCCTGCAGGATGGGGCGGCGGATGAGGAAGCGTTCGGAGAAGACATCCTTGCCGAGTTCGGCACGGTCCTCGACGCCTTCGGCTTCGGCGAGCCGGATCTCGATCATCTGCGCCTGATAGTTCCATTCATAGACGGCGGCGCCCGTATCGAGGCCTTCATAGCACTGGAGGCGAATGAGGCGGCGGCCAAGCGCGTCAGCCAGCACCTTGGCGATCTCGGTCTTGCCGACGCCCGCCTCGCCTTCGAGCAGCAGGGGGCGGCCCATCTTCAGGGCGAGGAAGATGACGGTCGCAAGCGAGCGATCGGCGACATAGTTGCCGCGCGCGAGGAGGTCGACGGTTTCGTCGATATTGGAAGGCAGGTTCATTTGCTCAATCTAGGCCGGGCGGCCTCACTCGCCAAGTCAGCCGGCCGCCGCGACAGCGCGTTTCGCCATGACGGTGACGAGGTGGGCGCGGTATTCGGCGGTGCCGTGGAGGTCCGAGTTCATGCCTTTTGCTGGGAGCTTGATGTTTGCGACCGCATCGGGCGACCAGTTCTTGGCCAGCGCCTCCTCCATCTCGGCGACCCGGAAGACGCCGTTCTGTCCTGCGCCGGTGACGGCGACGCGGACGCCCCAA
Organism: Parvibaculum sp.; assembly: GCF_046297875.1. GTDB lineage: Bacteria > Pseudomonadota > Alphaproteobacteria > Parvibaculales > Parvibaculaceae > Parvibaculum. The sequence continues at coordinate 2,408,427 of NZ_JBKBHD010000001.1, forward strand.
GGGCCTTTCGAGATGAAGACGCCGACCATCGCATAGCGGGACGCCGGGTTCGGAAACTTCATATAGGCCGCTTTTTCGGGATGGGGGAAGGTCACTTCCCTGATGATCTCGCCATCCTGAAGCGCCGTTTCGAACATGCCCTTGAAGAATTCATCCGCCACGATGAGACGCTTCGTGGTGTGGATCTTGGCGTCAAGCGCGAGGCAGGCGGCGGGGTAGTCCGCGGCCGGGTCGTTGTTGGCAATCGAGCCACCGAGCGTACCCATATGGCGGACGGCGGGATCGCCGATGCCGTCTGCGAGTGCCGCCAATGCCGGATTGTGCTTCTTCACATCGGCGGACTGGGCGACCGTTGCGTGGCGCGTCGCGGCACCGATCATTACGGCATCGCCCTCGGCGCGAATGAAATCGAGTTCCCCGATGCCGCCAATGTCGATCAAGTCGCTTGGCATGGCGAGGCGCTGCTTTAGCGTGGGGATCAGCGTCTGGCCGCCTGCGAGGATTTTCGGATCGTCCGCCTTTGCGAGCAGGGCTTCCGCATCCGCCAGCGTTTTGGGGCGCTCATAATTGAACTGGTACATTCTCGGCTCCTTATTCGGCGGCGGCGCGCGGGACGGCGGATTGAATGGCCTGCCAGACACGCGCGGGCGTTGCGGGCATTTCGATGTTGCGGATGCCGAGCGCATCCGTCACGGCATTTATGACAGCGGGCGGCGCGGCAATGGCGCCTGCCTCGCCGCAGCCTTTCATGCCAAGCGGGTTCGACGGGCAGACGGTTTTCGTGAATCCGAGGGTGAAGCTCGGCAGGTCGTCTGCGCGGGGCATGCAGTAATCCATATAGGAGCCGGTGACGAGCTGGCCGGAAGGATCGTAGACGCCATGTTCCAGCAGCGCCTGACCGATGCCCTGTGCGATGCCACCATGCACCTGACCTTCGACGATCATCGGATTGATGATGGTGCCGAAATCGTCGACCGCGACGAATTTCACGATTTCGACAATGCCGGTATCGGGGTCGATCTCGACTTCGCAGACATGGGCACCGGCTGGGAAGGTGAAGTTGGTGGGGTCGTAGAAAGCGCCTTCCTTGAGGCCGGGTTCGATCTCGCCGGAGGGAAAGCCATGCGCGGTATATGCGGCAAGCGAGACTTCGGCCCAGGCGAGCGACTTGTCGGTGCCCTGCACGGTGAAGGCGCCATTCTCGAAGACGATGTCCTCGACAGCGGCTTCCATCAGATGGGCAGCGATCTTTTTCGCCTTGGCCTCGATCTTGTCAAGTGCCTTGACGATGGCGCTCATGCCGACGGCGCCGGAGCGCGAGCCATAGGTGCCCATGCCGAACTGCACCTTGTCCGTGTCGCCATGAACGATCTCGACATTCGAGAGCGGAATGCCAAGGCGCGAGGCGACAAGCTGGGCGAAGGTCGTCTCATGGCCCTGACCGTGGCTGTGCGAGCCGGTGAGGACTTCGACATTGCCTGTCGGGTTCACGCGGACTTCCGCGCTTTCCCAGAGGCCGACGCCTGCGCCAAGCGAACCGACCGCGGCGGAAGGCGCTATGCCGCAGGCTTCGATATAGGAGGAAATGCCGATGCCGCGCAGCTTGCCGCGCCTTGCAGAGTCCGCCTTCCGCGCCGGAAAGCCATTGTAGTCGGCCGCTGCAAGGGCAGCCTCGAGCGAGGCCTGATAATCGCCCGTGTCGTAATTCATGATGACGGGCGTCTGGTGAGGGAAGCTGCGGACGAAATTGCGGCGGCGGATTTCAGCCGGGTCGATACCGGTTTCGCGGGCGGCCGTCTCGACGATGCGTTCGACGAGGAAGGTCGCTTCCGGGCGGCCTGCACCGCGATAGGCGTCCACGGGGGCGGTATGCGTATAGACGCCATCGACTTCGACATAGATCGCTGGAATGTAGTATTGGCCAGAAAGCAGTGTGCCATAGAGATAGGTCGGCACAGCGGCGGAGAAGGTCGAGAGATAGGCGCCGAGATTGGCGATTGTCTTCACGCGGAGACCGAGGAATTTTCCGTCTGCGTCGAGCGCGAGTTCGGCATGGCTCAGATGATCGCGGCCATGCGCATCGGAGAGGAAAGCTTCGGAGCGGTCCGCTGTCCATTTGATAGGGCGGCCGACCTTCGCCGCCGCCCAGACGCAGGCGGTTTCTTCTGCATAGATGAAAATCTTGGAGCCGAAGCCGCCGCCGACATCGGGTGCGATGACGCGCAGCTTGTGCTCCGGCGCGACGCCAACGAAAGCGGAAAGAACGAGGCGGGCGACATGCGGGTTCTGGCTTGTCGTATGGAGCGTGTAGATGCCGCTTCCTTTGTCGTATTCGCCGATGGCAGCGCGAGGCTCCATTGCGTTGGGGATCAGGCGATTGTTGGTGAGGTCGAGCTTGACCACGCGCACGGCCCCGGCGAAGGCGGCCTCTGTTTCTACCTTGTTGCCGAGTTCCCACTCGAAGCAGATGTTGCGCGGCGCTTCGGCATGGACTTGCGCTGCATGCTTGTCCTGGCAGGCGGCGAGCGAAACGGTGGCGGGCAGCGCCTCGTAATCGACGTCGATAAGTTCGGATGCGGCGCGGGCTTCGGCCAGCGTTTCGGCGACGACCATTGCGACGTGATCGCCGACATAGCGCACCGTATCGAGCGCGAGGATCGGATGCGCGCCGACTTTCATCGGCGTGCCGTCTTTCGAGGTGACGGTCCAGCCACAGATGAGACCGCCGAGCCCGTCATCGGCGACGTGGCGTCCGGTGAAGATGGCGAGCACGCCCGGCGCCTTCTCAGCTTCGGATGTGTCTATAGAGCGGATACGCGCATGGGCGTGGGGCGAGCGCAGGAAGCAGGCATATGTCTGGCGCGGGCGGGAAATATCGTCCGTGTAGTGGCCGTTGCCCGTGATGAAACGGAAGTCCTCCTTGCGCCGGACCGGCTTGCCGATGCCTTCATTCGCTGCGTCGGACATGGAATGGCCTCCTCCCTGCCAGTTTCCGTCTTGTCAGCGCATCTCCTGCGATGCGGCGAGTATCGCCTTCACGATATTGTGGTAGCCGGTGCAGCGGCAGATGTTGCCTTCGAGCTCGTCGCGCACCGTTTCCTCGTCGAGATCGGGGATGCGCCGGATCATGTCGACCGCCGTCATGATCATCCCGGGGGTGCAGAAGCCGCATTGCAGCCCGTGATGTTCGCGGAAGGCAGCCTGAACCGGATGCAGTTCGCCGTTCCTTGCAAGGCCCTCGATCGTGAGGACGTCAGTGCCTTCGGCCTGCACGGCGAGCATGGCGCAGGATTTCACGGCACGGCCATCGACATGAACGACGCAGGCGCCGCACTGGCTTGTGTCGCAGCCGACATGGGTGCCGGTCAGGCCGAGCTGCTCGCGGATGAACTGGACAAGCAGCGTGCGCGCCTCGACATCGGCGCTGGCCGGCTTGCCGTTGACCGTCATGGATACAACCGGCATGCAACTACCTCCCTCAATGGCTTGGCCTCTGGCGGAATATCGTTTTCCGCAACGTTTTTTCGAGTCTCGACTTTCGCTACCGGCGCGTCAAGCGCGGGCTTGGGAATGGTTCGGAGGTCAGATGAACCAGACCAGCAAGATGAGAGCAATTATCAGCACTGGGCCCCAGAGCCATGGCGAAAGGCTGAAACCTGCTTCGGCATCAGGCGTGAGAGGCACGCCGGTCGGCGAAATCGCGTCGCGGTCCGGCGACTTCACCGGAATGCCGTGGGCCATTTCATCGACGATTTCGGGAATTTCGCCTTCAGGGACGGTTTCGACCTTTGCACCGCCGGTAAGTTTCGAGAAATTGTCGAAGAATTCCTCGGATATGCGGGCGGCGGTGGAGTCGATAAAACGCTGGCCGATCTGGGCGAGCTTGCCGCCGACCTGGGCAGAGACGGTGTAGGCGAGGAGTGTGCCGCCATCGGCTTCCGTCAGCGTTACCCTGGCGGAGCCCTTGGCGAAGCCTGCTGCACCGCCATTGCCTTCGCCGGAAATGGTGTAGCCGTTCGGCGGGTCGATATCCGTCAGCTTGACCTTGCCCTTGAAGCGCGCGCTGACCGGGCCAACCTTCGCCTTGGCGACAGCCTCGAATTCATCATCGGCGATCTTTTCCACCGACTCCGCGCCGGGGATGGCCTGACGCAGGATTTCGGGGTCGTTGAGCGCGGCCCATACATCTTCGCGCGGCGCCGGAATCCTGTATTCGCCCGACATTTCCATGAGCCGTCTCCCTTTTGTGCAGGACTGAAGCGCGCCGGAACGCGCCGCCTTTCATTATAGGTAGGTCAAGACCAGGGTCATACCTAGCAGAAGTGCCACTACCATGACCATCGAACCTGTGGGCCAAGTGCGGGCGAAGGGACCATGGGGACCATGCAGATGGAAGACGGCGGCAACGAGATGGTTCAGCCGGGTATTGATGTTGTAGCTGGCGTTGCCCCAGAGCGTGCCGATACCGCTTCGCAAGTTGCGAAGAATGGCAGGCAACAAGCGGCGATAGGTCCAGTCGAAATCGACAATGGTGACGCGCTCAACCTTCGGCAGGAAGCCGATCTTGACCGCGCGTGTGAAAGCGAGCGCGACGAAGGCGACAAGCTGCAGCTGCACGATGATATGCGAGAATGTGTAAGGTTCGTATTTCACATCGTTAGGCAGCAAGCCGTAAAGCACGCCGGGGAAAACGCCGATCGCAACGCAAAGGGCGGACGTGAAGGCCATTGCGAGCAACATACCGGCAGGCGCTTCCTTCGGCCGGAGGCTGCTGTCCGAGCCGAAGAAGGCGAGATAGGGAAGGCGGAGGCCTGTGTGAAGTATCGCGCCGGTGGAGGCGACCAGCAGCGCGAGCCAGACATAGAACATTTCCTCATAACCGCTGGCGCTGAGGATGAGCGATTTCGAGACAAAACCGGAAGTGAAGGGAAGCGCCGATATAGATGCCGCACCGATGAGGCAGAAGCTCATGGTGAGCGGCATGGTGCGGTAGAGGCCGCCGAGCGCCGTGGCGCGGGCGGTGCCCGTGCGGAAGAAGACCGCGCCGATGCTCATGAAGAGCAAGCCCTGATAGAAGATCGAGGCGACGGCATGAGCGGCGGCGCCGTTGATGGCGAGCGGCGTGCCGATGCCTGCGCCGACAACCATGAAGCCGAGCTGGCTGTTCAGCGAATAGGTGAGGACACGGCGCAGATCATTCTCGAGCAGGGCAAAGGCGATCGGAAAAAGCGCCATTGCGACGCCGACATAGATCAGCAGTTCGGTGCCGGGGAATCCGCGCAGCAGGGCATATACCGCAAGCTTGGTGGTGAAGATCGACAGCACCACCGTGCCGGTAACGGTCGCGGAGGGATAGGCGTCGTGCATCCAGTTGTGCAGGAAGGGGAAAGCGCACTTGATGCCGATGGCGGTGAGGATCGCCCAGGTGGCGGGGCTGCCAAGTTCCATCGCAGTGAAGGAAATCGTGCCCGTCTCGCGGTAGTAGAGAACGATGCCCGCAATCAGGATAACGCCGGAGCCGATCTGGATGATTAGGTAGCGCATACCGGCGGCGAAAGAGCCTTCCGTGCGGCGGGCCCAGATGAGGAAGACGGATGCAATGGCGGTGCCTTCCCAAAAAACAAATAGAGTGATGAGGTCGGCGGCGAATACCGCGCCGATAGCCGAACCTGCATAGAGCAGCGTTGCAACCTGCTGGACCGTATCGCGCAGATGCCAAGCATACAGGGCGGCTAGTATGGCCGCGGCCGAGAAGGCAAGGCCGAATATCTGAGATAGCGCGTCGACCCGCATCAGGCCTATCTGCATGCCCATGACATTGAAGGCATTGTAGGTGCCGGGCGTCAGGCCCCAGAAGATGAGTATGCCTGCGATCGGGACGAGCATCAGGTAGAGGCCACGAAGAAAGCCCTTCGGGACGAAGGGAGCGAGAATTGCCGCGGCAATATAGGCGAGGGCGGGTGTGTAATATTCAGGCATCGGCCGTCTCCCGTGCGAGATCCGAGGCCGGGTGTTCTTCCGACGTCACAGATAGCGGGCCGTAATAGTCTTCCCGGCGCTTGAGAAACAGGCCGAGAAATTTCGCAAATATGGCCAGCGCGATGCAGACGAGAAAACCGAACCAGCCATAGAAGACCGGCTGTTCCTCGATCTCGAAATAGCCGTGAAGCGGCCAGATGAAATCGACTGCGGCTAGCAATACGCAAACCAGCGCGAGAAGCCACGAGACGATGCGTCCGGCGCGGGCGGTGTCGATGCCGAGCAGCATTGCGCCGAGCAGTGCCTTGTCGTTGGTCGTGGTGGTATCGGACGAACCGGTCATGGCTGGCTCTCCGGCAGAATGGGGATACTCAACAGATATTCGTAGAGCGCGCCAATGGTGAAGAAGAGGACGACGCATCCGAGCGCGGCAAAGCAGATGGGCAGGAGGCAGAAGAGCGGCGCCTCCTCGATCTTGTCATTCGCGCCATCGTCCTTCGACTTCAGGAAGAAGGCGCGGGCCGGGATCGGCAGAAGATAGGCGACGTTCAGAAGCGAACTCACCATGAGGACGCCGATGATGATGAGATGGCTCGTCTCGGCGGCGGCGATCATCAGATACCATTTGCTCCAGGCGCCGCCGAACGGTGGCAGTCCGATGATGCTCAAGGCCGCAATGGTGAAGCAGAAGAAGGTAATGGGCATCTTGCGGCCAAGCCCGTCAAGCTGGCTGATTTTGGTCTTGTGGGCGGCGACATAGATCGCACCGGCGCACATGAAGAGCGCGATCTTTCCCATAGCGTGGGTGGCGATGTGCATGGCGCCGCCGACCACGCCCATCTGCGTCGCCAAAGCAACGCCCAGCGTGATGTAGGAAAGCTGGCTCACTGTCGAATAGGCGAGCCGGGCCTTCAGGTCATCCTTGGTGATGGCAATGATTGAGGCAATCAGGATTGAGGCGGCGGCAAGCCACATCAGCCAGTCTGCGGCGCCAGTCTTGCTCAGGAAGCCGACGCCAAAAATGTAGGTGCCGACCTTGAGCATGGTGAAGACGCCGGCCTTCACGACGGCGACAGCATGAAGCAGCGCGCTGACAGGCGTCGGCGCGACCATTGCGGCCGGCAGCCAGCGATGGAACGGCATGAGCGCCGCCTTGCCGATGCCGAAGGCGAAGAGCGCAAGCAGGAAGGGCACTTGCGCCGGGTCGATATTGCCTTCGAGAATGCCGCCGGCGCGGAATTCCGTGGTGCCGGTGATGTTCCAGGTCCAGATGAGGGCGACCAGCAGGAACAGGATCGACGTCGTCATCAGGATGGCGAGATAGGTGCGCGCACCTTTCTTCGCTTCCGGCGTCTCCTTGTGAGCCACCAGAGGATAGGTCGAGATTGTCAGCACTTCGTAGAAGATGAAGAGCGTGAAGAGATTGCCTGAGAAGGCGATGCCGACGGCGGCCGCAATGGCAATGGCAAAGCAGATGGCGAAACGGGTCTGTTTCTTTTCATGCGCGCCGCGCATATAGCCGATGGAATAGAGCGAGGTCGGTATCCAGAGGCCGGAGGCGACCGTGGCGAAGAGCATACCAAGTGGTTCGATCTCGAAGCCGAGAACGAGGCCGGGCATGACCTCAATGATGGAAATGGCAGGCCGAGCGCCGTCGATCACCGCAAGCAGAAGATGGAGTACGGCGGCGAATGTGGCGATGGAGGCGGCAACGCTGATCGCGTCGCGCAGGTCGGGACGTTTGCCGAACAACGCCAGCAGAAAGGGTGTCAGTGCCGGAATGGCAATGGCAAGAAGCAGCAGGTTCTCGTTGCTCATCGCGTCAGTCCTTCCACAGAATATGCGATGAGCCGATCAGCGCGGAGGCGGCGCGGCCGGCGGCGGTGGTGGTAAGCATGGCATTGACGCCGAACCAAACCGAGAGCCCCACGAATGTCCATGTCGGTATCAGCATGGAGAGCGGTGCCTCCTTGCGGGTGACGCCTTCGGGCGCGGGCTGCAGGTAGGCAGTCTCGACGACACGCCAGACATAGATGATGGCGAGAAGCGACGAAGCCATGATCATCAGCGCGACAGGCCACCAGCCGAGTTCGAACGCGGCGAGAACGAGATACCATTTGCTGATAAAGCCGACTGTGAGCGGAAGGCCGATAAGGCTCAAGCCGCCTGCGACGAAAGCTGCCGTCGTCCAGGGCATGTCGCGGCCGATACCGGCGAGTTTCGAAATCGAACTCGTGCCGGCGGAGAAGATGAAACAGCCTGCAACCATGAACAGGGCAGCCTTTGTGACGGCGTGATTGAACAAGTGAACGATTGAAGCGGTGATGCCGGTTTCGTTCAGGAAGGTCAGGCCGAGCAGGATGTAGCCGATCTGCGCGATGCTCGAATAAGCAAGCATCCGCTTCAGATCGTCCTGGAAGATGGCGACCAGCGAGGCGGCGAACATCGCGATGATCGCGAGCGGCATTACGACCATGCGCAGCGTGTCGGCCTGGAACTCGTAGTCGAAGCCAAGCACGGTGAACATGAAGCGCAGCATGACGTAGACCGCAACCTTCGTGGCCGTTGCGGCGAGGAAGGCGGTTACAGCCGAGGGCGCGTAAGCATATGCGTTCGGCAGCCAGAGATGCAGCGGGAACATGGCGAGCTTCAGGCCGATGCCGAGCAGGATGAGAACGAAGCCCATACGCAGCGTGCTGCTGTCGCCATGATCGGCTATGCGGACGGCAAGGTCGGCCATGTTCAGCGTGCCGGTGACGCTGTAGAGCATGCCGATGCCGATGACGAAGAAGGTCGCGCCGATCGTGCCCATGATGAGGTAGTTGTAGGCGGCGGTGAGCGCGCGCTTGTTCACCCAGGCGCCCGATGCGACGAGGGCATAAGTTGCAAGCGAAGAAATTTCGAGGAAGACGAAGACATTGAAGGCGTCGCCCGTGATCGTCACGCCCAGAAGGCCCGCGATGCAAAGCAGGAATGCCGTGTAGAACAATGCTTGCCGCTCTGCCGGAATTTCGGCTGCGATGCTCCGGCGCGCATAGGGCAGGACGAGCGCGGCGCTGCCCGACACGATCAACAGCACGAAGGCATTGAGAATGTCGACGCGGTATTCGATGCCGAGCGGGGGCGCCCATCCACCCATGTGATAGGAGAGGATGGTGCCGCCATAGGCCTGGGCGAAAAGCGCAGTGGAAACGGCGAATGTGGCCAGAGCGACGATGCTTGCGAAGATCCAGGCAAGGCCGCCGCGGCCGAGCATCATACAGAGCGGAGCGGCGACGAGCGGAATGACCACCTGCAAGGCAGGAAGATGCTGTTCGATCAGAGCGATCATGCCCGGCGGCCTCCGTGCGGCGAACCATTACCGAAGTCCATGTCGTGCTCCAGTTGCAGAATTTCGTCTTCCTCGATGGTGCCGTAGGTTTCCTTGATACGCACGACGAGGGCGAGCGCAACTGCCGTTATGGCGATGCCGACGACGATGGCCGTCAGGATCAGTACGTGGGGCAGGGGATTGGAATAGACGGTATCCGGGTCGCCTGTAAGAACGGGCGCCGTACCGCCGGTTATCTTGCCGAGCGAGATGTAGAGCATGAAAACGGCGGTCTGAAAAATGTTCAGGCCGACAATCTTCTTGATGAGATTGCCGCGGCTGACAGTGATGTAGAGCCCTGTCATCATCAGAACGGAGAACAGCCAGTAGTTGTACCGGCCGAGGATGAAGTCGAGGTCGATGCCAAGTTCCGACATTACCAGTCCTTGTCGCCGAGCTTGCGGGTATGGCTCGCAAAGGCAATGAAGAGGGAAAGCATGACGGTCGCGACAGTCATACCGACGCCGAACTCGACCACGACAATGCCCCATTCCTGAGCGTGCTGCGGGTGTTCGGCCAGTGCGTAGTAACCGAGATAGGCGTCGCCGAGTAACATTGTGACGATGCCGGTGCCGGCGAATATGAGTACGCCGATGCCTGCCAGCACATGAAGAACGCGCGGCGGCGCGACTCTCGTCAGAGCGTCAATGCCATGCACCAGCGAATAGAGGACGAACGCAGCGGCGAAGACGACGCCAGCCTGAAAACCGCCGCCGGGGCTGTATTCGCCGTGGAACTGCACGTAAAGCGCATAGACCAGCATAGGCGGAATGAGCAGTTTGGAGACGACGCGGAGAATGGAGTGATGTTCCACGGGTCTACTCCTTATTTCTTTTGTTTGCAGGACGACCGGTGGTGCCGAGCATCAGAAGGACGGCTACCAGCGCCGCAAAGACCACGACGACCTCACCCAGAGTATCGAAGCCGCGGTAGCTTGCGAGGACGGCAGCGACCACGTTTGGGATGCCGATATCCGTCGGTGTGCGTTCCAGATATTCGGGCGCGACATGAGTCTGGACCGGATTGTCTGCCGCACCGAATGGCGGCATATCGAGGGTGCCGTAAACGAGCGCGGCGCCGGCGATGAAACAGACGAGAAGCGGGAGTAGTGCGGAGCGCTTCGGTTTCGTTTCGTCCTTGTCAGTCAGGGCAAGCGTGCCGAGCATCAGAACCGTCGATATACCCGCGCCGACGGCTGCTTCCGTAAAGGCGACGTCCATTGCGTCCAGCGTGACGAAAAGGCCGGCGGACAGAAGGCTGAAGACGCCGGAAAGCATCGCGACGGCAAATAGGCTGCGCTGACGGATGATGGCAACCGCGGTAAGTACCAGCAGCGTGAAAAAGACGATGTCGATAATGGCGATGCCGACGAGATTGGCGTTCATGCCTTCATTCCTTCCGGAGTGTCGTCGCCGAGAACCGTTTCGGCTTCATTGCGCTTCAGGCGTTGCGGCTTGATGCCTGCAATGAAGGCGGCGTTGGCGACTGCATGAGTGGCGGTCGGTCCGGTGACGAAGAGGAACAGGCCGATGAGCATGAGTTTCAACGTCGTCTGGGTCAGACCGGTCTGGAACATCATGCCGATCAGAATGAGTTCGGCGCCGATAGTGTCGATGATGCCGGCTGCATGAAAGCGTGCCCATATGTCGGGCAGACGGATGAGCCCGAGCGAGCCGACGAGGATGAAGCCGCCGCCGACAAGAAAGGCGATGGCGGTTGCAAGATCGCGGGCGAGTTCGATCAGGGCGGGATCCATCAACCCTCCTCCGTTTCGGGCCGGATGCGGCCAAAGGAGCGATAGCGGAAGAATTTCAGGATCGCGATGGTGCTGACGAAATTGACAAGCGCATAGAGCATGGCGATGTCGAGAAAGTCCGGCCGCTCGGTAACGAAGCCAAGCGCGCTCAGAATCAGCACGGTCAAGGTGCCGAAGGTGTTTACGGCCAATACCCGGTCATAAAGGGTCGGCCCCGCAAAGAGCCGAACCAGGACGAGAATGACGGCGACAAAAAGCGCCGCGGTGATTGCGAGGAACATGTACATGTCAGCGCGTCTCCACAGCCGCCACCCGTCGCGACATTTCGGCGAATCCCTCGGGCCCCGCCGCCTCATCCGTCAGGGCATGGACGAGGAATTTCCCCGGCGCGGCCTCGACCGTCACTGTGCCTGGCGTCAGGGTGATCGAGTTTGCGAAGATCACATGACCCATATCGGTCTTGAGAGGACTTTCGACAGCGATGAACTGCTGGCTGACCGCCATGCGCGGCGAGAGGATGATCTTCGAAACGGCCCATGCCGATTTGAAGATTTCGCCGCCGAGCCAGCTCCAGTAAAGCGGCAGGGAAAGGCGCAGTTGAAGCGGCACCGCCTCATCATCGAGGAGCTTCATGCGCCGGGCGAGAATGAGCGTGAAAAGGCAGGACAGGACGCCGATCGTAAGCAGGAACGGCTTGAAATAGCCGGACAAAGCCAGCCAGAGCGCAAACAAGCCGATAAGCAACCCGAGTGCTTTTGTCATCATTCTCCCTGCGAATTCCGGCACGAACGGCCATGAAGGGCTGCCAGCGATCCGGCCGCAAGTGACCGGTAGCCGCACTAGTGTGCGACCGGCGAGACGGGTCGCCTGACGCGTCGGAGCCCCTTTTTGATCGTTCGAATATGCAATGGGTAGGGGGCGGAGGGCAAGAAAGACCGGAAATCCGCCCGTCGATTTCCGCGCAGCGGACCGCTTTTAAAGTCAAGCGCACACTGTTATAGTTGTCATAATCTAAAGTGGGGGTCCTTGGGGGAGGAACCACGGACCAGTGAGGGGATCCGGAGCGGCAATACTGAGGCCATGCAATATTGGCCGACCGGATGTTTACGTGGTGGGGATGGAAGAACGTTTGGAAAGTACGGCGGATTCCGTCGACGTGTCTTTCGAGGTCACGGGTATCGTCAAGTGGTTCGATGCGGTCAAGGGTTATGGCTTCATCATTCCGGATGACGGACGCGATGATGTTCTCGTGCATTTGTCATGTCTGAAGCAGGCTGGCAGGGACGCGCTCGAGGAGGGCGCGACCGTAACTTGCGAGGCGGTGCGCCGCGCCAAGGGGAATCAGGCCGTCCGGGTCATCGATGTAGACGAGACGACGGCGGTCAAACCGGCAGGCGCAAGCCAGCGGCCGGCGAATCGTTCGGTTCTGTCGGGTGTAGTGCCGATCGGCGAATTCGAGATCGCAGTGGTGAAGTGGTTCAACCGGGCACGCGGCTACGGTTTTGTGACGCGGGGTGAAGGCACTCCCGATATCTTCATCCATATGGAAACGCTGCGGCGTTTCGGGATTCGCGATCTGGTGCCGGGGCAGGAAGTGACCGTTCGTTTCGGCGAAGGTCCCAAAGGGCTCATGGTCGCGGAGATCAAGCCAGATTAAGTGCTTGATCGTTCCTGTTCGCGAATTGAACGTGCTATAGGGCCAAAGACCGCATTTCAGCTGTGGCCGTTTTCATCACCGCAATCCGATGACAGATACCGAAAACGACAATCCGCCGGACGGGTATGTGCCGTCTACGAGCCGCGGCCCCTATACGACGCATAATGGCCCCTTCTATCACAAGGTGACAGAAGATGGATTCTGGCACGGGGTGCGCGTAAAGAAGCGGCACTGTAACTCGCGCGGCATCACGCATGGCGGGATGCTGATGGCGTTTGCGGACGGGCTGCTCGGGACCGCCGTCTGGCGGGAAACGCAGATGGTGGCGCTGACGGTGCGGATGAACTCGGATTTTCTGTCATCCGCGCGGCCGGGCGACTGGCTCGAGGGCACGGCGCGGGTGACGCGGGCAACGAAGTCGGTCGCCTTTTGCGAAGCGGAGCTTTTCGTCGGCAGCCGCCCGGTGCTGAAGGCGAGCGGCGTTTTCAAAGTCATGGCCCGGCACAAGGCGCCGGATTGAGCCCGGGGCCGTTCGGGTGTATTGCAGGCGGCAAATGTCGGGGCGTAGCGCAGCCTGGTAGCGCATCTGGTTTGGGACCAGAGGGTCGGGAGTTCGAATCTCTCCGCCCCGACCAATCACAAGAAATCGCAGAAATGCAAAAGGGAGCCGCGAGGCTCCCTTGGCTTTTGCCGTTATTGCCTTTTCAGGCTGCGGCCGGCAGGACCATGCCGGCTTCGCGCTGGCCGAGCCACCAGGCGCGTGCGGCGACCCGTTCGACAAGGTCGGCCGGCCAGACTTCGGCGCCGTTGCGGGCCACCGGCCCGGCGAGATCGAGTACACATTCGATATCGTGGGTGTTGAAGCCGCGTTCTGCGAGCATGGCGCTGGCCGTCTCACGGCCGATGTAACGCTCGGGCTGGGTCATTCTGGATACTCCCTTGGCCTCTGGGACAAATCGCCGGGGGGCTGGCGACAGCCTTGTTATGGCTTGCCTTTTCGTCGGTTTTGGGGCGATAAGAAAAAGATTTCGCGACGTTCCCCATAAGACGGGGAAAATGTGCAAGGGGACTGATTTGGCACGCGCCCGCATATACAAACCGGCCAAGACGGCGATGCAATCCGGCCGCGCAAAGACCCGAAAATGGGTTCTCGATTTCGAGCCCGGCAGCGCGCGCAAGGTCGAGCCGCTGATGGGCTGGACGAGTTCCAGCGACATGAATGCGCAAGTGACGCTTCGCTTCGACAGCAAGGAAGAAGCGGTCGCCTATGCCGAGAAGCACGGTATCGAGTATCAGGTGTTCGAGCCCAAGGCGCTGCGCCGGTCGATCAAGGCCTATGCCGACAATTTCAAGTTCGGCCGCCAGGAGCTCTGGACGCATTGAATCCGGACTTCCGGTCCCGTAGCTCAACCGGATAGAGCAACAGATTTCTAATCTGTCGGTTGCAGGTTCGAGTCCTGCCGGGATCGCCATTCGCGCATCTCCCGTATTGATCCATCCCGAAAGGCACGCCGATGAAAGTCGTATTCGATCCCGCGCAGAAAGGGCATTACCCGCGTCATTTTCTCGTGAACGGTGTAGTGGAGGAAAACCCGGAAGTGCCGGAACGGGCGGACAGGCTTTTCGTGGCGGCGACAGGTGCGGGGCTTGAGCATCTGGTGCCGGCCGATCGCGGGCTCGGGCCGATCGCGGCGGTTCATACTCCCGAGTACATCACCTTTCTGTCGACCATTCACGAACGCTGGCTTCGCATCAAGGGTGGCTCGGACGAGGTGGTGCCGGGGATTCATCCAGACCGGCGAAACGGAGCCTATCCGGCATCGGCCGTGGCGCAGGCGGGCTATCACATGGCGGATGGCGCCTGCCCGATCGCGGTGGGGAGCTGGCCCGCGATCAGGCGCAGCGCCGATACGGCAGTGGAAGCGGCGCTGATGGTGCGCGATGGCGGGGCGAAGTCCGTCTATGCACTCAGCCGGCCTCCGGGGCATCATGCCTTCGCCGATATGGCTGGCGGCTTTTGCTATGTGAACAATTCGGGCGTTGCGGCGCAGGTGCTGCGCGGCGTGCATGATCGTGTTGCGATCCTCGATGTGGACGTTCATCACGGCAATGGCACGCAAAGCATGTTCTATGGCCGCGCGGACATTCTGACCGTGTCGATCCATGCAGATCCTGTGCGCTTCTATCCGTTCTTCTGGGGCCATGCCGATGAACGCGGCGAGGGGGCGGGGCTTGGCTACAACTACAACCTGCCGCTGCCTCGCGGCACCGACGACCGGGCCTATATGCCGGCGCTTGGAGATGCGTTCAGCCGTATCCGCGCGTTTGCGCCGGGTGCACTCGTTGTGGCTCTCGGGCTCGACGCCTTCAGGGACGATCCGCAGGGCGGCTTCGCCATCACGACGGAGGGATTCGGGCGGATCGGCGAGGCGATCGGCAAGCTCGGCCTGCCGACTGTGCTGGTGCAGGAAGGCGGCTATCTCTGCGACGGACTCGGGCCCAATCTTGGGAGCTTCCTGACGGGCTTCCGCTCGTCGCACGGAAGTTGAGCCACAGGGCTGCCATATTTCGGCTCGTTTCCTGACCAATCTTTAATTTGGGCTTTGGCTCCGGCTTTCCGATTATGGAAGGTGAGAAAACGGGCCTGAGGGAAACGGGGCGGTTTGGCCGCCCCGCCCGGAGAGTTCCGCAGGGAGGAAGACATGCACCTTGTTCGGGTAGCAGAAAAGCGCGAAAGCGGCAAAGCGCTTGCGATCATCGCGGTGACAACCGCCATGTTGCTTGCGGGCGCGGCGTTTTATACGGCGATGACGTCGGTTCATGCGCGTCCTGTGCTGGCCGATACTGAAACGGTCGATCCGTCGAAGCCTGACCCCTCCATCGAAGGGCAGCCCAACGAGGCCTCCGGTGAAGACCTCTACCAGCGCGGCTTTTATCCAGAGGCAATTGCCGAATGGAAGCGCGCGGTGGAAGTGAACAAGGATGCAGGCGCGGCATTCCGGCTGGGCGAGGAGTATCTCGACGCCAAGGTCGTCGAGCGCGACATACCGGCGGCTGTCGAGTACCAGACCTTCGGCGCAAAAGGCGGCGACATGCGGGCACAGCTCGATCTTGCCTCGTTCTACGATCAGGGCATCGGAGTGGAGAAGGATGTCCGTCTCGCTGCAATCTGGTACGAGGCAGCGGCGAAGCAGGGCCATCCGAGCGCCCAGTACAACGTGGGCACCATGTATGAGGATGGTGCTGGCGTGCCGCAGGACAATGTGCGCGCCTACATGTACTACCAGCTTGCGATCGAGGGCGGCTTTCCTCGCCTCGCGACAGGGGCGATCGAACGGCTCTCAGAAGTGATGGCACCCGCCGAGATCAAGCAGGCGACGCTGATGGTGCGCAGTTTCAAACGGCAGGCGCAGGAAGAAAGCGTCGCTGACGCCAAGTCCGCGCTTGAAGCCTATGAAGCGGGCAGCGGCGACTGAAGCAGCGGCAAATATCGTGTCTGTGAAAGCCCCGGTCAATTCGCCGGGGCTTTTCATTTTTCGAGCATTGGGGCGCGCGCTTCGCTATCATTGAGGTGCGCAAGAGGAGGCATTGATGACGGATGTTTGGTCGAACTGGTCCGGTTGGGTCAAGGCGTGGCCGCAGAATTTGGCGGCGCCATCGAACGAGGAAGAAGTGGCCGAGGTCATCAAGACCGCGCCCGCGCCCATTCGCGTTGCCGGGCGGGGTCATTCATTCACGCCGCTGGTGGAGAGCAACGGTACACTGATGACGCTCTGGGGCCTTGCAGGCGTGATCGACCATGACGAGGCGAACGAGACGGCGCGCATCAAGGCGGGGACGACGATCCGCGATCTCGGGCCGGAGCTTTTCGAGCGCGGACTTGCGCTCGTCAATCAGGGCGATATCGACAGGCAGGCGCTGGCGGGAGCCGTCGGCACGGGCACACATGGCACGGGCGGAACGCTCGGCTCGCTATCCTCCGCCGTGACAGGCTTCCGGCTCGTAACGGCGAGCGGCGAGATTCTGGCCTGCAATGCGAACGAGAATGCGGATGTGTTCGATGCTGGCCGCGTGAGCTTCGGCAGTCTTGGTGTAATGACGGAAATCACCATGAAGTGCCGGCCGATCTATGCGCTGGAAGAAGATGGCGGCCGCATGCCGATCGAGGAGGCTTTGCGGCGCGCCGAAGAGCTGCGCGACGCGAACCGGCATTTCGAGTTCTTCTGGTTTCCCTTCGCGAAGGAGGCGCTGGTTAAATTCCTGCGCGAGACAGATGTCGAGCCGAAGCCGCGGCGGCGGATGCCGGACGGCGAATTGGCGCGCTCGGACAAGATCATGATGCGGGCCTGCGATCTTTCGCGCGCGCTGCCTTTTCTGCGTGGGCCGCTGCAACGCTTTCTCACATCGGCGAGCGGATCGCGCTATGCGGCGGGCGCAAAGGAAGATGGAGCCGAGTTTCAGAAGAAAGTGCGCTGGTCGCATGATGCATTCCCGAGCGACCGCAATGTGCGCTTCAACGAGATGGAATATGCGGTGCCGGCCGACAGAGGCCCGGACTGCATTCGCGAAGTCGGCGAGCATACGCGCAAATGCGGCGTGAATTTCCTGTTTCCGCTCGAGTTTCGGTATGTAGCGGCGGACGATGCCTGGCTGAGCCCGTTCTACAAGCGGGACAGCGTGACGATCTCCGTGCACCAGTATCACAAGCAGCCTTACGAGGATCTGTTTGCCGGTGTGGAGGCCATCTTCCGCAAGTATGAAGGCCGCCCCCATTGGGGCAAGCTGCACACGCTGGGTGCGCGCGAATTCGCCACGCTCTATCCGAAGTGGGATGAATTCTGTGCCTTGCGGCGCAAGCTCGATCCTTCGGGCAAGTTCCTCAATGCGCATCTGAAGCGGATTTTCGGAGAGGTTTAGGTGCGCTCCACGATGGCGATAGCCTGACCTTCGGCGACGGCATCTTCTTCCGCGACGAGAATCTCAACGAGCACGCAGTCGAAGGGAGCTGCGACGGGAATTTCCATTTTCATGGATTCGAGAATGAGGATCGGATCGTCCTCGTCAATCCGGTCGCCGGGACGCGCCTCTATCTTCCAGACCTTGCCGGTGATCTCGCTTTTCACTTCGCGGGTCATCAATTCTCCGTTTCTTTTCGTCAGGCAGCGGCGCCGAGGCGCGCGAAGCCGGCTTCGAGATCGGCTTTGAGGTCTTCGATGTCTTCAAGTCCGGCATGAAGGCGGAGGATCTGGCCTTCCGCCTTCCATTCCGTCGCCGTGCGCATCTTCTTCGGATATTGCGGGATGATGAGGCTTTCAAAGCCGCCCCAGGAATAACCCATGCCGAAATATTCAAGACCATCGAGCATGGCGGCAAGCGCCTTTTCGGACGTGGGCTTCAGCTCGATGGAGAAGAGGCCGCTTGCGCCGGTGAAGTCGCGTTTCCAGATTGCATGATCCGGGTGATCTGCGCGCGCGGGATGAATGACGCGGGCCACTTCCGGGCGCTTGCTCAACCATTCGGCAAGGGCGATGCCCGTCTGCATGTGGCGTTCGAGGCGGACAGAAAGCGTGCGGATGCCGCGCAGCACGAGATAGACGTCATCGGGTGCTGCGCATTGGCCGATATTGCCGTGGGTTTCGAGCGTTTTCTTCCAGGCGTCTTCGGTTGCCGTGATCGAGCCCATCATCACGTCGGAATGGCCACAGAGATATTTGGTAACGGCCTGGATCGAAACATCGACGCCGTGCTCGAAAGGCTTGAAATAGAGCGGTGAGGCCCAGGTGTTGTCGAGGAGCAGCGTTGCGCCCGTCTTGTGCGTCGCATCGGCGATGGCGGGAATATCCTGCACCTCGAAGGTGACGGAGCCGGGCGACTCCGTGAAGACGACGGCGGTATTCTCGCGCAGGATGGACGAGATACCGGCGCCGATGCGCGGATCGTAATATTCGACGTCGACGCCGTAGCGCCTCAGCACATTGTTGCAGAAGGTGCGTGTCGGCTCGTAGGCGCTGTCGGTCATCAGCAGATGGTCGCCCGCCTTGAGATGCGCGAGAAGCGCCGTGGTGACGGCGGAGAGCCCGGAGGAGGTAACGAGAGCGCGATAGCCGCCTTCGAGTTCGGCGATCGCATCCTGCAGCGCGAAGGTGGTGGGCGTGCCGCGGCGGCCATAGGTGACGGGCTGGGCGCGTGTCTTCACCGCTTCGAGCGTCGGGTAGATTACGGTGGAGGCGTGATAGACTGGGGGATTGACGATGCCGAAATTCGCTTCCGGGTCGCGGCCTGCCGTGATGACCGTCGTATCCTGCTTCTTCTTCATTCTCTCGATCCCCTTGCGGCCCGGCCGGTGCGCACGGCCTGTTCACCTGAGGCGCATTTAACGGTAAAACGGCGCGCAATGTAAAATTCCTCCGAAATTACCCGATAGCGGCCAAGGGTTTGCCTGACGGGCGCTGGCGGGTAGTCTCGGGAGATTCGAAACCGGCGCATTGCCGTCCTCGTCCTTCAAAGGGAGCCCCATGAAGAATCCCGTGGTCGCGCTCATCTTGGGCATCCTGATCGGTGTCGGCGGCCTTTACTTCTTCCTGCCCTATGACCCGCTGGCACACGGCGAGCGGCAGGCCGCGGCAAGTGCAACGCTGCAGGCAGAGGAAGATGGCGAGCGGATGGCCGCCGGCGACACGCTGCGGCGGGTCAGGCAGCGCGGTTTCATCCAGTGTGGCGTGAGCCAGGGGCTGCCCGGCTTTTCCAGTCCCGATGAGCGCGGGCGCTGGTCTGGCATCGATGCGGATTTTTGCCGCGCGCTTGCGGCGGCCGTTTTCGGCAATGCGGAGCAGGTTCGCTTCCGGCCGCTTTCGGCTAAGGACCGTTTCACGGCGCTGCAATCCGGCGAGATCGATATTCTGTCTCGCAACACGACATGGACGATGTCGCGCGATACGCAGCTTGGCTTCAATTTTGTTGGCGTTACCTATTACGATGGCCAGTCCTTCATGGTGCGGAAGGCGGCCGGCATCAAGACGACAGCGGATCTGGCAGGCGCGACCATCTGCACCGAAACGGGTACGACGACGGAACTCAACCTCGCCGACTACTTCCGCAGCAGAGGCCTTAGCTACCGGGTGCTGTCCTTCGAGAAGAACGACGAGGCGATCGTCGCCTATGATCGCGGCCGGTGCGATGCCTATACGACAGACGCATCTGGCCTTTATGCGACGCGACTGAAGCTCGCCAATCCGGATGCGAACATGATCCTGTCCGAGATCATTTCGAAGGAGCCGCTCGGCCCCGCCGTGCGTCAGGGCGACCCGCAATGGGAGAATATTGCGCGCTGGACGCTCAATGTGCTGCTCGAATCGGAAGAGCTTGGTATCACCTCCGAGAATGTCGAAGAGAAGCTCGAAAGCGACAATCCGCGCGTGCGGCGCGTCCTCGGGCGCGAAGGCGCCTATGGCTCGACGCTCGGGCTCGGCAATGACTGGGCGGCGAATGCGATCCGCGCCGTCGGGAACTACGGCGAAATGTTCGAGCGCAATGTCGGCAAGAACACGCCGCTTGGCATCGAGCGGGGGTTGAATGCGCAATGGACGGAGGGCGGTCTGCAATATGCTCCGCCTGTACGATAGACCATGAGCATGGGGGCAGAGCGGAACAGGCGGCGCGGGCGGGGGGGCAAGGTGCCCCTTGGCTGGAACAATCCGAGTGTGCGCTCATTTGCCTATCAGGCAGCGGTGCTGGGCGCCGTTGTCTCTCTTGTCTGGTTCTTTGCGACGACGGCGCGGGAAAATCTTTCGCGTTTGAATATTTCGTCCGGCTTCGGCTTTCTCGACACGACAGCGGGCTTCGGCATCATCCAGACGCTTATCCCTTATACCGAGCAATCGAGCTATGGGTGCGCCTTTCTCGTCGGTCTGCTCAATACACTTGTTGTGGCGGCAATCGGCATTGTGCTTTCGGTGATGCTTGGTTTTTTCATCGGCGTGATGCGGCTGTCGCGGAACTGGCTCGTTGCGACGATTGCGGCGGGTTATGTCGAAGTGATGCGGAATGTTCCGCTGCTGCTGCATCTCTTCTTCTGGTATTTCGCCGTTCTGAGGCCGCTGCCCGGCCCCGCGGAAAGCATCGAGCCGTTGCCCGGCGTGTTCCTCAACAATCGCGGGCTCATTTTGCCGGAGCCGATTTTTGGCTCGGCGGCGAATTTGTTTTTTATCGCGATTGCCGTGGCGCTGGTTGCGGGCTTCTTTCTCATTCGATGGTCGCGTAAGCGGCAGGCCGCGACAGGGCAGCTGTTTCCGGCATGGCGGACGTCGCTTGCGCTCCTCATAGTTCTGCCGGGGTTCGCCTGGCTTGCCGCCGGCGCGCCCTTCGAGCTTGAGTTCGCGGAACATGCGGGCTTCGACTTCGATGGCGGGATGCGGCTGCTGCCGGAATTCGTGGCTCTGGTACTCGGACTCACGCTCTATACGGCGGGCTTCATCGCAGAAATCGTGCGGGCGGGTATCCAGTCAGTCAGCAAGGGGCAGCGGGAAGCGGCGGCGGCACTTGGACTGAAAGACAGCACGACGCTCCGCCTCGTCGTCATTCCGCAGGCGCTCAGGCTTATCATTCCGCCGCTGACGAGCCAGATTCTCAATCTCACGAAGAACTCTTCGCTTGCAGTTGCCATTGCCTATCCCGATCTCGTGGCGGTGTTCGCGGGCACGGTGCTGAACCAGACGGGCCAGGCGATCGAGGTCATCGCGCTCACCATGGCGGTCTATCTCACTCTCAGCCTCGTCACTTCGCTGCTGATGAACTGGTACAATGCGCGCATCGCGCTGAAGGAGCGATGACGCATGGCGATGAACGACATCACCGCGCGCATTGCGCCACGCAGCAAGAGCCTGAGTCCACTCGTATGGGCACAACGCAATCTCTTTTCGGGCACCGGTAATACGATCCTTACCCTTGCCTCGGCCTATCTGTTGTGGCTGACGGTGCCGCCGGTTCTCGACTTCACGATTTTCAGTGCTGTGTGGACGGGCGCGACGCGCGAGGCCTGTCTCGCGCCCGGTGCGGGCATGTGCTGGCCCTTCATCTGGGCGAATATCGACCAGTTCATCTATGGCCGTTATCCGCCGGAGGAAATCTGGCGCGTCAATCTGACATTTGCGCTTGGTGTCGCTGTTATCCTGCCGATGCTCATTCCGGGGCTGCCGGCGCGCCGGCTTAATCTCGTGCTACTGCTCGTTGTCTTTCCGCTTGTGGCGATCGTGCTTCTGGCAGGCGACAGACCGGGCCTTCCGCCTGTGCCTACCAGCGAATGGGGCGGGCTCCTCGTTACTCTTGTCGTGGCGATCACCGGCATCGTCGCATCGCTGCCGCTCGGTGTGCTGCTCGCGCTTGGCCGGCGGTCGGATATGCCTGCGATAAGGATGCTCTGCATCATCTTCATCGAATTCTGGCGCGGTGTGCCGCTCATCACCGTATTGTTCATGGCAAGCGTTATGCTGCCTCTTTTCCTGCCGGAAGGCATGAACCCGGACAATCTGCTACGCTGTCTCGTGGGCGTGGCGCTTTTCTCATCGGCCTATATGGCGGAAGTGGTGCGCGGCGGGTTGCAGGCGATCCCCGCCGGGCAATATGAGGCGGCCCGCGCTCTCGGCCTCACCTATTGGCAGGCGATGGGGCAAGTGGTGCTGCCGCAGGCGCTACGCCACGTGATCCCAGGCATCGTCAACACCTTCATCGGTCTCTTCAAGGATACGACGCTGGTGCTGATCGTCGGTATTTTCGATCTGCTCGGTCAGGTGCGGGCGCAGCTTGCCGATCCGAACTGGACGATTCCGCAAGGCGCGCTGACGGGCTACATCTTCGCGGCACTCGTGTTCTGGGTGTTCTGCTTCGGCATGTCGCAATATTCGAACTTCATGGAACGGCGCCTTGATACGACGCGCGAGCGCTAGGAGAAAACCATGTCAGACGGCAACGGGAAACGCCTCAAGGTCTCGGACAAGGTGATGATCGAGATGAAAGGCGTAAACAAATGGTTCGGCGATTTTCATGTGCTGAAAGATGTCGACCTGACGGTGAACGAGGGTGAGCGTATTGTGATTGCCGGGCCGTCCGGCTCAGGCAAATCGACGCTCATCCGCTGCATAAATCATCTAGAGCCGCATGAAGAGGGAAGCATCGTCATTGACGGTGTGGAGTTGACGGAAGACCTCAAGCGCATCGACGAGGTGCGCCGCGAAGTTGGGATGGTGTTCCAGCAGTTCAATCTGTTTCCGCATATGACGGTACTGGAAAACTGCACGCTGGCACCGCTCTGGGTGCGCAAGATGCCGGAAAAGGCCGCGCGCGACCTTGCGATGAAATTTCTGGAGCGAGTGCGCATTCCCGAGCAGGCGGAAAAATTTCCTGGTCAGCTGTCAGGAGGGCAGCAGCAGCGCGTTGCCATTGCACGTGCACTCTGCATGAACCCGAAAGTGATGCTGTTCGATGAGCCGACCTCCGCGCTCGATCCCGAGATGATCAAGGAAGTGCTGGACGTCATGGTGGAGCTTGCCGAAGACGGCATGACCATGCTCTGCGTGACGCATGAAATGGGCTTTGCGCGAGAGGTTGCGAACCGCGTCGTATTCATGGACGAGGGACGAATTGTCGAGCAGGCGCCGCCTGCGGAATTCTTCAGCGCGCCGAAGAATGCGCGGACGAAGGAATTTCTGGCGCAGATACTGGCGCATTAGCGACGCAAGGAACTCAGTCCACCTCTTCCAGTTCCACTTCTTCCTGGGCATAGGGCGTGAAGCCCATGCGCTGATAGAGGGGGAGGGCGCGAGGATGGTCCAGCGTACAGGTCTGGATGATGAGGCGCTCGGGGCCATGCGCCCAAGCGGTGAGGATAGCCTCCCGCAGGATGAAGCTGCCGATGCCGGAGCCGATATGTTCCGGCATGAGACCCAGAAACGAGATTTCGGCGCGCGGCATCGAACGGAAGTCCAGTTCGAAATATCCGGCGGGAACGCCGCCACAATAGAGCACATAGATCGCGACTTCGGGGTGATGGATGATGTCGGAGAGAGCCTCGTTGGAAAGACGCTTGCGGTTCACCCATACATAGTCGCGGCCGACCGAATCGTAGAGATAGCGATAGAAATGGACCGGCGGGTTCTCGGCGCGCATCAACGCATATTTGCCGAGCGGGCGCGGGCAAGGAGGCAGGCGCGGCTCTGACAGCATTTCGAGATGGGTGACGACTGTCTTGTGCTTCTTGCCCATGCCGATATTCGCGATTCTCAGGTCTCTTTTCAGGTCTCTTTTCAAGTCTCTGCGGGAAGCTCCGGGGTAGCGCCCCATTCGGCCCATGACCCATCATAGACCGGGACGTGGGGATTGCCGAGAACGGCGAGGCCCAAGGCGAGGATGGATGCGGTGACGCCCGAGCCGCAAGTTGTGACGACGGGGCGGGCCAAGTCGGTGCCGGCCTTCTCGAACAGGGCCTTCAAATCATCCCGCTTTTTCATGGTGCCGTCGGCGGCGACAAGCTCTCCGGCGGGCAGGTTGAAGCTGCCGGGAATATGGCCGCCGCGAAGGCCTGCGCGCGGCTCCGGCTCCGTGCCTGCGAAGCGCCCGGCGCTGCGTGCATCGAGGACCTGTTCGGCGCAGGTGTCGATGTTCCGGAGCATGGCGTCGCGGTCGCGGATGAGGCCGGCGTTGCGGCGGGCGGTGAAGTGGCGCGCCGAATGACGGGGCGTGCGATCATCCACGGGGCGGCCCTCCGCTTTCCATTTTTTCATGCCGCCATCGAGTACCACGACATCCTCATGGCCCATGACGCGGAACATCCACCATACGCGGGCGGCGCTGAAGAGCCCCGCGCCGTCATAAACGACAATACGATTGCCATCGCCAAGGCCCATGGCGCGGACACGGGAGGAGAATTTCTCCGGGCTCGGCAGCATGTGCGGGTATGGGCTGTCGAGATCGCAGATCTCGTCAATGTCGAAGAAGACGGCGCCGGGAATATGCGCAGCCGTGTATTCCGCCTTCGCATCACGCTGCATCTGCGGCAGATACCAGGAGGCGTCGACGATGCTTATGTCAGGCGCATCGAGATGCGCGGCCAGCCATTCGGTTGTTACGAGCGGGGAGGTCGGCTGCGGCATCTATCCTCGTCCTTGCCTTTCATCAAAGCCAATCGGGCACAGGCAGGTTCTTTTCGCGCAGGAAGGCGGGGTTGAACATCTTGCTCTGGTAGCGCGTGCCGTAATCGCAGAGCACTGTGACGATCGTATGGCCGGGGCCCATTTCCTTTGCGAGGCGGATCGCACCGGCGATGTTGATGCCGCTCGAACCGCCGAGGCAAAGACCTTCATGCTTCAGAAGATCGAAGACGATGGGCAGGGCCTCTTCGTCGGGGATCTGGTAGGCCTGATCGATCGGCGCGTCTTCGAGGTTCGCGGTGATGCGGCCTTGGCCGATGCCTTCGGTGATGGAGGTGCCTTCGGCTTTCAGCTCGCCATGCTTGTAATAATGGTAAAGCGCAGCACCCATGGGATCGGCGAGGCCGATCTGGATGTTCCTGTTGCGCTCCTTCAGCGCCATGCCGGTGCCGGCGAGCGTGCCGCCTGTGCCGACGGCGCAGATGAATCCGTCAACCTTGCCGTCGGTCTGCTTCCAGATTTCCGGACCGGTGGTTTCGATATGGGCCTGACGGTTCGCGACATTGTCGAACTGGTTCGCCCAGATGGCGCCGTTCGGCTCCTTTGCGGCGAGTTCATCGGCAAGGCGGCCGGAATATTTCACGTAGTTGTTCTGGTCCTTGTAGGGAACGGCCGGGACTTCGATAAGCTCCGCGCCGCAGAGGCGGAGCATGTCCTTCTTTTCCTGCGACTGTGTTTCCGGGATGACGATGACCGAGCGGAAGCCAAGCGCATTGCCGACAAGGGCCAAGCCGATGCCTGTGTTGCCGGCCGTGCCTTCCACGATGACGCCGCCTGGCCTCAGTGCGCCGCGCTTCACCGCATCATTGATGATGTAGAGGGCGGCGCGGTCCTTCACGGACTGGCCGGGGTTCAGAAACTCCGCCTTGCCAAGAATGTCGCAGCCGGTTTCCTCGGAGGCGCGCTTCAGGCGAATCATGGGGGTATTGCCGATCGAGTCGACGAGGCCGTTCTTGATGTCCATGAGCTTCGTTTCTGTCTTTGTGGAACCGGCCCGCGCCGGAAGGCAGGGCGAGAAGGAACATACGGAGGGGGATGCCGCCATTCAAGGCGGGAACGCGATTTTTGGCCTCAGGCAATGTCTTTGCTGTTCATCACAAGCCATTGAATTAGAAGGATTGTCTTTGTATCCGTGATGCGGCCGTCTTTCGTGGCCTGGTAGGCCTCGGCAAGGGGGACGACGACGGCACGGATATCCTCATGCTCATGGGCGAGACCGTGGATGCCGCCAACCGATGACAGGTCCGCCTCACCCACGAAAAGCGAGGCTCGCTCGCCATAGCCACCGGGCGACGACCAGACGGTGGAAACCGGGTGAAGGCGGCCGATCTGGCAGCCCGCTTCTTCCACCGCCTCGCGGCGGGCGACGTCTTCCGGCGCCTCGCCTTCCTCACGGATGCCGGCGACCGCTTCGAAGAGCCACGTCGCTTCGCCCCAGACGAGCCCGCAGGTGCGGAACTGCTCGATCAGCACAACGGCGCCAAGCTTCGGGTCATAGGGCAGCACGTTCACAACTTCGGCAATGGTGTATACGTCGCGCGTCACTTCATCGGACCAGCCGCCATCGAATCGCTTGTGGCGGAATACGAAACGCTCGATCCGGCCCCAGCCCCGGCCGACGATTTCCCGCGTCTTGATCTCAATGTCGGCAAGGCTGCGCGGCGTCGGTGTGAGGCGAGGTTCCATGAGGGCTCCGGCTGGAAATAAGCGTGGCCGTCAAGCTAGCAGGCGGTGCCCGGCATGGGCGAGGCTTCTTGCACACTTTTCGCGGCGGATCGGGTTTGCCGTTCGGCACGGGATGGTAGGTTTACCGGGCACGAGAATGAGTCGCTGCCTGCGCGAAGCCCGGAAAGTGAAACGATGCCCAATGCGGATGTGGTTCTGAAGGAGGTGTTCGGCCTTCCCTCGTTCCGCGGACAGCAGGCGGAGATCGTGCGGCATGTGGTTGATGGCGGCGATGCCGTCGTGCTGCTGCCGACGGGGGCGGGGAAGTCGCTTTGCTATCAGATACCGGCGATCTGCCGAGCGGGCGTGGGCATTGTCGTGTCGCCGCTCATTGCGCTGATGCGCGATCAGGTGGAGGCGCTCAGGCAATCGGGCGTGAAAGCGGCGGCGCTTCATTCGGCGCTGGTGCCCGAAGAGGCGCGCCTGGTGCGCGAGGATCTGGCCGCGGGCGAACTCGATCTTCTCTATGTGACCCCGGAGAGACTGGCGAGCGGGGGCTTCACCGAGTTCCTGTCGCGGCAGTCCATTTCACTGTTTGCCATCGACGAAGCGCATTGCGTGAGCCAGTGGGGGCATGATTTCCGGCCGGAATATATGCAGCTTGCCGCACTCAAGGAGGGGTTTCCCGGCGTACCGCGCCTTGCCTTGACGGCGACGGCCGATCCGCAGACGCGCGACGATCTCATTCACCGGCTGCAGCTTGACGATGCCAGAGTGTTCTCCGCGAGTTTCGACAGGCCGAACATTTCATACACGATTGCGCGGAAGGAAAATGCGCGGCGGCAATTGCGCGATTTCCTGCGAACGCGAAAAGGCGAGAGCGGCATTGTCTATTGCCTGAGCCGGAAGAAGGTCGAGGAAACGGCCGAATGGCTCGCGGAAGAGGGTTTCGCGGCACTGCCCTATCATGCGGGCCTCGACCGCGAGTTGCGGGACGCAAATCAGGATTCCTTCATCAAGGAAGACGGTGTCGTGCTGGTCGCGACCATTGCCTTCGGCATGGGGATCGACAAGCCGGATGTTCGTTTCGTGGCGCATCTTGATCTGCCCTCGAGCGTCGAGGCTTATTATCAGGAGACGGGGCGCGCGGGCCGCGACGGGCTGCCCGCTGCCGCATGGATGATCCACGGCATGGGCGATGCCGCACTTCGCCGCCGGATGATCGACGAAGGCGCTTCGCCCGTCGAAGTGAAGCGCGTCGAGCGGATGAAGCTCGATGCGCTGCTCGGCATTTGCGAAACAGTTACATGCCGGCGGCAGGCATTGCTTGCGCATTTCGGTGAGGCGCATGGCGGCGAATGCGGCAATTGCGACAGCTGTCTTGAGCCGGCGGAATTGTGGGACGGGACGGAGGCGGCGCGGAAGGCGCTGTCGGCGATTTATCGCACCGGACAGCGCTATGGCGCGGGGCACATCATCGACGTGCTGCTGGGCAATATGACAGAGAAAGTCGAGCGCGGAAGGCATCATGAGTTACCGACATTCGGTGTCGGCCGTGAGCTCGACAAGAAGGGCTGGCAATCGGTGTTCCGGCAGCTTTCGGCGCGGGGTATTATCGCCGTCGATCATGCGGCCTACAGCGCGCTGACGCTTGAGGACGAGGCGCGGCCAGTGCTGCGCGGCGAGCAAAAGATCGAGTTGCGCCGGGATCCTGCCACCTCAAGCAAACGCCGGGGCGCGAGTGCCGGGGCCGAAATCTGGGCGTCGCCGGAAGACGAGGCGCTGTTCCAGGCGCTCCGCGCTGAACGGCTGCGGCTTGCGAAGGAGCAGGGTGTACCGCCTTACGTGATCTTCCACGATACAACGCTGCGAGAAATGACGCGGCGCCGGCCTGCAAGCGAGGCGGCACTTGCCGATATTCCCGGTATCGGCGGCGCCAAGATTGCGCGGTATGGCAGGGCTTTTCTATCGGTGATCCGCGACGGCGCCGGTCAGGAGCGCGCCAGCGTTACCTGAGTGACGTCTATGTTTCCGGCGCGGAAACCGGCCTCGCAATAGGACAGGTAATATTCCCACATGCGCCGGAACCGTTCGTCGAAGCCCTGATGTCGGATATCAGGCCAGGCAAGCCGGAAGCGGTCACGCCACTGCTTCAGCGTTTCCGCATAATCGAGGCCGAATTCGAGATTGCCCGCCCATGCGAGGCCGGCCTGCGATACCTGCTGGCGCAGCACCGAGGGTGAGGGCAACATGCCTCCCGGGAAGATGTAGCGCTGGATGAAATCAGCCCGCTTGCGATAGGAATCGAATGAACGGTCGGCAATGGTGATGATCTGCAGCCCGGCCTTGCCTCCGGGCTTCAGGCAGTCGCGGACCTTGCCGAAATAGGCAGGCCAGTATTGCTCGCCGACAGCCTCGAACATTTCGATGGAGGCGATGCGGTCAAATTTATCCTCAACGTCGCGGTAGTCCTGATAGCGGATCTCGACCTTGTGCGAGAGCTGCTTCTTTTCCATTCGCTCGCGGGCGAAGGCGAGCTGCTCCTTGCTGATGGTGATGCCGGTGACGCGGCAGCCGATTTCGCTCGCAGCAAATTCCGCGAAGCCGCCCCAGCCGCTGCCGATTTCCAGCAGGTGATGCTCAGGCCGGAGATCCATGTTGCGGGCGAGCGTCCGGTACTTGTTGGTTTGGGCTTTGGACAGTTCCTGATCCGGGTGCTCGAACAGAGCCGAGGAATAGGTCATGGTCGGGTCGAGCCAGCGGTCGTAGAAGCTGTTGCCGAGGTCGTAATGATATTCGATGTTGCGCTTCGAGCCGGTCTTCGAATTTCGGCGCATCAGATGGGCGAGCCGGGAGAGAAGGCGCATGGCAGGCATTCCGGTGAGCTTGTCCTGAAGCGCGTCCTTGTTGCGGATGAAGAATTGCAAGAAGGCGGTTACGTTCGGGCTGTCCCACATGCCGTCTAGAAAGGCTTCGGCAGCGCCAAGATCGCCGCCGGCGAAGAATCGCTGCGTGAGCCGGTAGTCGCGAATGATGATTTCGGCATCTTCGCCCGGCTCTGTGCCGCGGAAGAGCAGGCGGCGGCCGTCAGGCAGGGTCACGGTCATCGACCCATGGCGCACCCGTGCGAGCGTCCTGAAGACGAGCTTTGCAAGGCGGGGAATACCGCCGATCTTCGAGACGTTTTCAGGGGTGACGGTGACAACACCCCCCATGTCGCGATTGGTTGCGGCTAGCTGGTGGTTCATCGCCCTCCGGCCTCCTCCCTTTCGTGGTCTCAGAACAAGTATAGGCAGGAATTGTTCCGAGCCCAGTCTTTCCGGTACGGGGACGGGCGAGAGGTGGTTCAGATTGGCGGCATGAAAATGCGTTCAGGCGCCGGCTATGGACGTCTTGGATTATATGCCTTGATAAGGAAAAATGGCTCCCCGGGCCGGATTCGAACCAGCGACCAACCGGTTAACAGCCGGTTGCTCTACCACTGAGCTACCGGGGAGCAGGTCGGCGAAGCACCTGATGGCGAGCGCCGATGAGGGCTGCGTATAGCAAAGAGATCGGGTGCTTGCCAGCCCAAAAGTCTTGTTGTCGCCACCTTTCCGCTCTATCTGGCCAGCGGATGCGGGTGGCGGTCCCGCCGGTGTTCCCCGTGAGCGGTATTTCATGGCAGCAGTACGATTCGGCAGCAGGAAGATATATGTGCCCGGCCCGCCCTTGCTGCGGATCGTGGTCGGCGTCGCGCTCATATTTGGAGGGGTGCTGGGCTTTCTTCCGGTCCTTGGCTTCTGGATGCTGCCGCTTGGCGTCCTCGTGCTGTCGGTCGACCTGCATCCGGTGCGGCGGTGGCGTCGGCGGATCGAGGTCTGGTGGGGACGGCGGCGGCAGCGCAAGCGGCAGGAACGCGCCGGTTGACGCTCAGTCGATGCCGAGCGACTTGATCGGCCGGGCGAGAGCGAAGGGCAGGCCGCTGAGAAGCGCTTCAAGCATTCGCCTGTCCTGAAAATCACCATTGAGCGAAAGACGAGGCAGGCTCCAGAGGCGCTTTGCATGGGCGGGGTGAATCATGCCCTTGCGCGTCGTCGTGGCGGAGAGAAAGCCCAGCGCTTCGGCAAGGGCAAAGTCGCGTTCGTCCGCTGATGAAGGATCGCCATAGGGATAGGAGAAGTGGCGGGGGCGATAGCCGAGTTCGGCCTCCATTCGCGCGATGCCCTTCTCGATGTCGACGCGCGCATCATGAGCCGAGAGCCGGGCCTGAGCGAAGTGCGCGGCGGTGTGCGCTTCGACGCTGGCGAGCGGGTGAGCGGCAAGCTGGCGTACCTCATCCCAGGTGAGTGCAAGTTCGCGTGTGATCGCCTTGATATCGATGCCGTGGACCGCTGCGAGGCGGCGCACTTCGGCGCGGAGCTCCGTTTCAGGCAGTTCCCGGAGCGGCCAATAGATGTTTTCCCAGGCTGCTTTCTTTTCATCAACTGTACGTACCGCGAAACGCTTTGCGCCTGCCGGCAGATGCGCATCGATTTCATCTGCCGCTTCGATGATGCGTTCGAGGGCTACCCACCAGATTTCCGCATCGCCATCCGGCAGGCCGGTGGTGAGATAGAGCGTGAAGGGAACGCTGTGGCGGTCGAAGACGGGCAGGGCGTCGGTCAGATTGTCCTTGTAGCCGTCGTCCAGGGTAAAGACGGCGAAACGCTCGGAACAGTGCCCGGCGGCGATGCGGGCGACGGCGTCGTCGAGCGACATGCAGCGATAACCGCGTGCCTTCACCAGCCGGATCGTCTCGTCGAGAAATTCGGGTGTGATTTCTAGGATACGGTTTGGAGCGAAGCCGCGGCCGTCGTCGCGCCGGACCCGGTGCAGCATGAAGATGACGCCGCTGCCCGAGAGCGATTTAGGCGCCAGGCGGCAGGCGCCGCTTGCCTGAAGCGCGAGTAGCGCCCGGCCCATAAGGGAAGGCTTCTGCATCGGGATGCCGCGGGTTTCCTGAATCATCAGTCCATTTTGACGGGCAAAGGTTAATGACCGGCAACTTGCACGGGCCTTGCAGCTAAGGGGACAGAAGGCAGGCAGCGTCCAGAATCGGGAACCGGTCGTTCGCGCCTGTCTGAACAAGAGCTACAGCCAGGCGAGGCCCCCATGACGCCGCTGACGACCGCATTTGAACGAGCCACCGGACTGCCTGTGCAGCGGCCGGAATGGGCTGAAAAGAAAACCAGTATTTCCCGTGGCTTATGGGCGAACCGGCCGGAAGTGCTGTTGTCGCTTCACGACGACTTCGAGCCGCTCAAGGAAGTCTGGCAGAAGCTCGAGCGCGAAGGCGATGCAACGCCGTTCCAGAGCCATGTCTGGCTGTCTGCCTGGCAGCGTCATATTGGGACAAATCGGCGTGTCAATCCGGCCATCGTCGTGGGTTGGGACAGTGAGGGCGGAGCCCTGTTCATTCTCCCGCTCGGCATTGAGCGCGGCATGGTGCTCAACAAGCTTATTTGGCTGGGCGACGGTCTTTGCGACTATCAGGGGCCTCTGCTGGCGAGGGGATTTTCCCGTCAGGTGAGCGCGGACCAGTTTCCGGGCCTTTGGCAGAACATCCGCGAAATGCTCCCGTTGCACCAGATCGTCACCCTGGAACGGATGCCTGAGCGTATTGGCGGGCAGGCAAACCCGTTCATGGCACTTGGCAATATGCGGCGCCACGCCTCCTCTGCTCATCTCACAATGCTCCAGGAAGACTGGGAGTCCTACTACGCGGAGAAGCGTTCTTCCGGCAGCAAGAAGCGCGACAGGCAGAAGCGCCGCAAGATCGAGGAACTGGGCGATGTACGCTTCGTGACGCCGGCCTGCGCCGAGGAACGGCTTTCGGCGCTGGAAACGCTGGTCGCACAGAAGTCGGTCGCGTTTGCGCGCATGGGCGTTGCCAACATTTTCGACAAGCCGGGGCATCTCGACTTCTATCGCGCGCTTGCCAGCGACACGGAGGCCGCGAGCCTGTTTCATCTGAGCCATCTTTCGGTGGGCAGCTCGACTGCCGCTGTGAGTTGCGGCCTCAGCATGGGCGGCAGCTATTTTTACGTTTTGGCGAGTTATGACGAAGAAGCGGAAGTTGCGCGCTTTGGTCCGGGTGTCGTTCACCTTATGGAACTGATGGCCCATGCGACCGGGACCGGGCACAGGGTCTTCGATTTCACGATCGGCGACGAAGCCTACAAGGAGAACTGGTGCGAAGTCGAAGTGCCGCTCTTCGACTATTTCGAACCGAATACACTGGCTGGATGGACCTCGGTCGGGCCGCGGATCGCCTTTCTGCAGGCTAAACGATTCATCAAGCAGACCCCGGTACTTTGGCAGGGGTTCACCCGGTTGCGCGCCGCCATCGGTAGCTTTTCTCCGGTTCGTTCCGCCGGGGCCTGAGGGGCAATGACTATGATTTCCGCCACACTGCCGCTGCCGTTGAAGCGGGCCGCCGGGGAGCTGCTCGGGCGGTTGCAGGACGGTCATCTCGGTGGCGTGGTGCGCGGGGCGGCCTTTGTCATGGGCATCCGCATCGCGGGTGCGGCTATCGCGCTTCTGAGCCAGGTGATGCTGGCGCGGTGGATGGGTGCCTTCGAATACGGGATCTTCTCTTATGTGTGGGTCTGGGTGATCGTACTCGGCATTGTCGTGCCTATGGGTTTCGGCACCTCGGTTCTGCGTTTCATACCCGAATACCGGACAAAGGAACGCTGGGGCCGGCTGGCAGGCATTATCCGTACGTCTTTCTGCGTGGTGCTGGCGGTGAGCTGCATTATGGCCGGTATTGGCCTGCTGCTGCTTTGGTCTATGCGCGGCCATATCGAAAGCTATTATGTGCTGCCGCTCGCTGTCGGCCTGTTGTGTGTGCCGGCATTTGCCATGACTGACTGGCAGGAGGGCACGGCGCGCGCTTTCGGCTGGGTGAACCTTGCCTATATTCCGCCCTATATCATTCGTCCCCTGCTGATCGTCGGAGCTGCAGGCAGCATTCTCTATTTCACCGGTAGCGCGACCGGGCTCCAGGTCGCGCTCGGTGCGCTGGCGGCATCCGCCGTAACGATGATCGGACAGCGCCTCTATTTCATGTATCGCCTGGCACGCACTATGCCGAGGGCGAAGCCGGTCTACCATGCGAAATTCTGGATTGCCGCCTCTGCGCCACTGGTGCTTGTCGAGGGGCTTTACCTGCTTATGACGAACACCGACATCGTGCTGCTCGGCTATTTTGCCGACCCGGACGATGTTGGCGTCTATTTCGCGGCAACTCGCATCGCGAATCTGATGGCGTTCATCTTCTTTTCGCTCAACGCGCTTGCTGTACCGAAATTTGCCGAGCTTCATGGCGCTGGCAAGCATCTGGAGCTGCAACGCTTCGTACGTGGCGTGATCCACGCTATGTTCTGGCCGACGCTTGCGGCCGGTGTTTTCCTGCTTGTGGCGGGTGAATTCATCCTCGGTCTTTTCGGCGCGGGTTTCGAGGCGGGCTATCCGCTTCTGGCACTGCTCATGCTGGGCTTCCTCGCGCGCGCCGCGACCGGACCAACCGAATATCTCCTCAACATGACCGGCAACCAGAATGTCGTGGCGCTGATCTACGGCTTCGCTGCGGTTGGAAATATTGGGCTGAACCTGATGCTCATACCGGTCTGGGGCGGCATCGGTGCGGCTATTGCGACGGCCATTTCCGTTCTCGTGTCCACGGCTTGTCTGGCGATCGTCGTCAAGCGCCGGCTGGGCATCAAAGCATTCATATTCTCGACTGGCAGCGCGCGTGCGCTGCCTGTTGCGTAAGCGAGGCATGTTTCGATGACAGATATTCGCCGCCCTTCAATTCGCTTCGGCTTGAAACGTGGTTTCTCCGCTGAAGGAGACACGCTTTCGGTCGAGACGCTTTCGCATGCGGCGCGATATCTGCGGGATCATCCGCCAAGTGCTGATGTAGTCATTCTTGAAAGCGTTGACGCGCTGGCGCCATACCGCGTTGAGATGGAGGCATTGGCAGCCGCGTCGGCCGATACGAACAACCAGTACGAATTTCATGCGCTGTCGGCGGCAATGGAACATTTGCGCGGCGGCAAAGACGTGCGCGTTGCGCTGATCTGGAGCGATGCGAGCGAAGGCGGCAAGCGGGAGCTTCTCGGCGCGGTTCCCTACCGCGTGACTTATGGATATTTCGGACTGCCGCTGCCCGTCTGGCGTGTCTGGTATCATATCCACAGCTATGTCTGTACTCCGCTGCTGAAGCGTGGCTATGAGCGGCAGGCGGTGCGGCGCTTCATGGCGCTGGCGGATCGCGCGGGCGCAGCTCTTGTCGAGTTTCCTATGTTTCAGAGTGGAAGCGCCTTCGATGAGGCTCTTTGCGAAGTTGTCGCACGTCAGCAGCGGCGCCTTGCGGAGACAGACCGGCATGAGCGCGCGTTTTTGAAATCCTCTCTTTCGGAAGAGGAATATCTGGCAGCGCATATCCGCAAGAAGAAGCGCAAGGAATTCAATCGGCTCTGGAACCGTCTGTCGGAACTCGGCGACCTTCGCCTTGCCGTTTACAATCAGCCCGATGTCGAGGATTGGTTGAAACGTTTTCTCTGGCTTGAATCTCTCGGCTGGAAGGGCAAGCGCGGCACCGCGCTCAAGGCCGACGCCGATCAGCGCGCCTTTTTCGAGAATTTGTGCCGCGGGGCGGCCGCCCAAGGCAAGCTCCATTGCACCGAAATCACTCTCGACGGGAAACCGTTGGCCATGTTGTCCAGCTTCCGTGCGGGCGATGGGCTCTACACATTCAAAATCGCGTTCGATGAAGAATATTCCCGCTACTCGCCGGGAGTTCTTTTGATGCTCAAGCTGATCGGTGAGGTGTTGCGCGACGAACGGACGGCATGGGCCGACTCCTGCGCGATCCCCGGTCATCCGATGATCGACCACATCTGGGCCGAGCGGCGCGGGATGCGCAGTGTACTCGTGGCCGGTTCTTCGCCGCTTGCCGGGCCTGCGCTGCGCTATGCGGCGGCAGCCACCAAACTAGCCGAAAAGCTTCGCGCCGCGCTGCGCGAGCGGTACCACGCCTTCCGCAAGGAGAGGGAAAATGAACAGAATGATTGAAGTCACCCCAGGCAGCATCAAAGAGGCAATGCCGAAGACAAGCTTTCGCGTCGCCCACAAGCTGGCGGACCATCCATTGTTCCGGCTTGACCGGCTGGCGCAGCTTGCAGCATCGCTTCCGGCGGATCGGGTCGAGTTCAACGGACCCGTGGCGCCCAATCAGGATCCGAATCTTACGCCATCAAACGGCATGACGCCGGAAGAAACCGTGCGCCGGATCGAACAGGCCAAATCGTGGATGGTTCTGAAAAATGTCGAGAGCGATCCCGAGTACAAGGCGTTGCTCGACGCCTGCCTCGATCAGGTGGCAGACCAAACGGGCGGCCTCATGGGCGGCGCGCGGCAGCGGCAAGCATTCATTTTTGTGACGTCGCCGGGCAATGTGACGCCGTTTCATTCGGACCCGGAACTCAATTTCCTGCTGCAGGTGCGCGGCAACAAGCGGATGTCGCTTTTCGATCCGTCCGATCGGGAAGTCGTCAGCGCCGAAGACTCGGAACTTTATCCGGGCAAGCATCGCAATCTGCCTTATGACGACGGATTCGAAGCAAAGGCGATGCACCAGCATATCGAACCGGGCGAAGGTATCTTCGTGCCGATATTCGCGCCGCATTGGGTGCAGAACGGCGATGAGGTGTCGGTGTCGTTTTCGATTACCTGGCATACGGAAGAAACGGAGCGGCTGGTGAAGCTCTCCTATGTCAATGCCATGCTGCGCAGATTCGGCATGCCGCAGGGCGAGGCCGGCGCGAGTCCGGTCTGGGATGATGTGAAGGTCGCCGCCTACAACATGCTACGTCCCGTCTATGATGCGGTGAAGCGTGCCGTTGGCGGACGGCACAGGGCTCTGGCCCTGTTTTTCGACCGGAAAGAAACCGCTGTCGCAACGAGCTGAGCGAGCGCTCTAACGCGTTACCAATGTGCGCCGTGCTGCGGCGATCGGATATTCCTCGATCGGCTCGGCGCCATAACGCCGGTAGCGATGGAGGTTTACCTGTGTCAGCAGGAGACCGACGCGGCGGCTGCTGGCGGCGGCCAGCAATTTCAGGGCACGGGCGACCGTCTTGCGATCCGTATCCGACCACTTCACGGCAAGTATGGTTATATCGGCGAGCTTCGCCAGCACCTGCGCGTCTGCAGCTGCGAGCGCCGACGGAGAATCGACAATCACATAGTCGTAGGTCTGTTGAAGCGCTGTCATCACCCAATGCATCTGTGAGGATGCGAGTGCGGCAGTCGGATTTGCAACCGGCGTTCCGGCCTGAATGACGTGCACCTGGCTCGCCGGATCCTTTCGGATCACATGATGGAATGCGGCGCGACCCATCAGCAGGTCGGCGAGGCCGGGGCGCCGCTCCATACCAAGTGCTTCAGGCACTGCAGGCATGTGCATGTCGGCATCGACGATGACGGTCCGATAGCCACCCATGGCGAAAATGCGGGCTAGGCTCACAGCGGTCGTCGTCTTGCCTTCCCCGGCAACTGATGATGTGACGAGGACTGTCCGCGCGCGGCGATCGCCGATACGTGCAAGCAATACGTGACCTTGCAGTGAGCGAATGCTTTCGGCAAAGAGTCCGGCTGGATCGTAGAGTACTTCATTGGCCGGCATCCGCTTTGCCTTGCCGCTTTCGATTTCCGGCACGAGGCCGAGGAACGGCATGCCGGTGGATCGTTCGATCTGTTCGCCTGTGCGGAAGCCGCGCTGGAAGACTTCGATCAGGAAGGCGATGCAGAAAGCGAAGATGAGCCCGGCAATGGTGGCAAAGCCCAGCGCCGATCCC
Organism: Parvibaculum sp.; assembly: GCF_046297875.1. Classification (GTDB taxonomy): domain Bacteria; phylum Pseudomonadota; class Alphaproteobacteria; order Parvibaculales; family Parvibaculaceae; genus Parvibaculum. The sequence goes on from NZ_JBKBHD010000001.1 coordinate 2,445,940, forward strand.
ATTCGCGGAAATGTCGGCGCGGTAGGCTGTTGAGCGCGCGAAACGATGCGGGCGTTCGACACTTGTGTGTCGGCCTCGGCGCGGGCATTGGCCTGCTGATAGCGGAGCAGGAAGGATTCAAGGAGCGCGCGGTTCGTGTCCGCGTCGCGCTGCAAGGCGCGGAGTTTCACTTCGTCCTGATTGAGCTGGCCCATGCGCCGCTGCAGACGGTCGAGGCTGGAACGCAATGAGTTCACCCGCGCGCTGGCGACACGGGCATCGTTTTCCAGGGCTTCGATGATCTTGCGCACCTCCTTTTTGACCTCGCGTTCGAGATCGGCCAGGTTTGCCTCCGATTCCTGCATACGCGGATGCGTCGGAAGAAGCGACTCCGACATTTGTGCGATTTGCGCGCGAAGCTCGACTTCCTTCTGACGAAGGTTCTGGATGAGCGGCGACTGCAACACTTCGGCAGCAGTATTCACGGCGCTGCCGGAAGCAAGAAGATTCCGGGCATTGCCGAGTTTTGCCTGCGCTGCGGCGCGTTCGGCCTCAGCCTGAGAGAGTTGGGTGTTCAGCTCGGTCAACTGCTGCTGCGGCAGTGTCGAACCGTTGGTAAGGAAGAGCCCGGATTGCGCACGGAACGCTTCGACGGCTGCTTCCGATTCCTCGACCTTGATACGCAGCTCGCGGATCTGCTCGGCAAGCCAGCGGGTGGCTTCGGTGTTCACGCCTGTGCGCTGCTCGACCTGCTGGGAGATGTAGAGCTCGGCAAGCCTGTTCGGCACGATCGCTGCCATGCGCGGGTCGGCCGAGGTGAATACGACCGCGATGACGCGCGAATTCAGCTTCTGATAGACCTCGAGCCGCGACAGGACGACATCGGTAATCACTTCGATGTCGGTCAGGGGATTGCGGTCGCGAATGCCAAAAGCAATTGCAATCCGGCCGAAGAAGCCGGGCGCTCGGAGCGCTGGATTGAATTCGGGGTTGGATGCAAGCCCCAGGTCCGTGATGAGCCGCGCGACGAGGGGCCGCGAGGTCATGACCTGGATTTCGCTATTCAGCGTTTCGTTGTCCGGCAGCTGCGGAATGTTCTCAGCGTCAAAGGTAGAGATCTCGCCTGAACGCGGCGAAAGAAGGACGCGCGTTTCCACCGTATAGGTGGGGGTTGCTGTCATCAGCCAAAGCACGGAGAGCGTCATGAAGCCTGCAAAGGCAAGCAGAATGATCTGCTTGCGCGCCCAGATACCGCGCAGCACTTCCCACGGCGAAAGATCGCCGATCGCGTTTTCGTCGGGCGCCGACCGGCGGCGATCACCGAAGGATACGACTGGACTGGACTGGGTTCCGTTCATGCCTTCCGCCCCGGTGCCGCCTTGAGCGCGACACCGCGTAAATTTCCGGGACCCAGTAGACGGCCTTTAGGTAACGGAAGGCTTAACGTGACGGACCAGAAGACTGTTCGGGCGGCGGAAAGCCTTGGAAATTCGTAACGGCGAGGCAGGGGCAGCAACCGGCGAGTTGCCAGAAAATTAACCGTTCCGGTCCTAACTTCGGACAAACTATTTTTGCCCGGAGAATTGGGTCCATGAAGCTCCGTTCCGTATTCATCCTGATCGCGGCAGCCCTCGTTCTGGCGTCCTGTGCAGCGCGAGGCGTGATTGCGGAACGACCCGCGCCGATGGAAGGCGACAGCTATTTGCTCGATACCGGCGACAAGCTGCGGATTACGGTGTTCGGCCAAGCCGACCTGAGCGGGGAATATACGGTGGATGGCACGGGTGCCATCTCGATGCCGTTGCTGCCGCCGATTTCCGCCCGAGGGCTGACCGCCGATCAGTTTGAGGCGGCGCTTGAGGCCGAGCTGGGCGAGAAACTTCTTCGCAATCCGAATGTCAGTATCCAGGTGACGCAGTTCCGCCCATTTTTCATTCTGGGCGAGGTCAAGAATGCCGGCCAGTATCCTTATGTCAGCGGCATGACCGTCCAAAGCGCGGCGGCGATTGCAGGCGGGTTCACCTATCGCGCGAATGTCGATCGGGTCACGATTACCCGCAATCGTGGTGACCGTATCGTCGAGCTTGGTGTCGACAGCACCGAAGTGGTGATGCCCGGTGATACAATTCTCGTGCGTGAACGGTTCTTCTGATGGACGCCTCCCTGCACGGCGAAGGCGAGGTGCGGCGCGTACTTCATGTCATGCGCCTTCCCATGGGCGGACTGTTTCGACATGTGCGCGACCTGGTGACGGGTCAGCAGGAGGCGGGGATTGCAGCCGGTGTCGTCTGTGCCGAGCCGCCGGATGACGGCATTTCCGCAAAACGTCTATCGGATATGGAACGATATTGCGGACTTGGGCTGCATGTGTTGCCCATGTCGCGGCTGCCAGGCTTTGGCGACATTGCCAACATTCGCGAGGTCGGCGCGCTCGTCAGGCGCTTGCAGCCGGGTATTCTGCATGGGCATGGTGCGAAGGGCGGCCTGCTTGCCCGTCTGGTTTCCGCGCCGCGCAACACCGTCAGGGTTTACACGCCGCATGGCGGTTCGCTTCATTACGAGAAGGCGAGCCTTGAGGGGTTCATATATCATGGCGCAGAGCAGCTCATGCGCGCGCGTACCGACGGGCTGATTTTCGAGTCGGCGTTCAGCCGGGACACCTATTTGACAAAGATTGGACAGCCAAATGGCGAGTCCGTTGTCATTCACAATGGCGTTTCGGAGCCTGAATTCGACCCGGTTCAACCCTATGGCGTTGCCGCCGATTTTCTCTTTATCGGCGAACTGCGCATGTTGAAGGGCGTTTCGACGCTGATCGAGGCGGCATCCTGCATGACGCGCCCCGTGCATATCCGTATCGCCGGCGCGGGGCCCGACAGGGCGCATTTCGAGGAGCTGGCACAGCGAGCAGGTTCGCATGTCCGGATCGATTTTCTCGGGGCCATGCCTGCGCGAGAAGCTTTCCGGCTGGCCCGAGCCGTCGTCATGCCATCCTGGAACGAGTCCTTCCCATATGTCGTCCTGGAAGTCGCTGCCGCCGGCGTGCCGCTCATTGCAACACACGTGGGTGGAATCCCTGAAATCTTCGGTGCAGCCGCCTCGCGGTTGGTGCCGCCCGCCAATGCCGCGGCTCTTGCCGAGGCGATGACGGCCGCCCTTGCTGACCCGAACGAAATGGCTGCTGATGCAGTGAAGCTTCGTATGCGCGTCAAACAGCATTTCACTGCTGCACGGATGGTCGAGCGTATCGACCAATTCTATTCGCAGCTTGCCGGACGGAAACGCGTCGGCGCTGGCGCTGACCGTGTTTCCGGCACTGCAGCCAGCAAGCCGGAACTTACCGGCATGAGGCGCTAAGATGGATGGCTGGCAAATCGATATTGGCCGGCGCCTGCCTGCAGAGAAGACGCGGCGGAGCGCTGCGACCTATCTTGGCGAGGGACTTGTTATCCTCGTGCTGCTAACGAGTTTTTACGTCAAGTCAGACCCGACGCAGGACAATCCGACGCCTTACGACCTGCTGATGGCAGCGACCGTCGCGCTGATGTTCCTGTTCGGCTTGCGGTTGCCGCGCGGGCTTGGCTGGCCGGCGGCGCTTTGGGGCCTTGTCGTTATTGGATTCGTGATAGGCGGTTTCAATGCGGTCTATGTGGACCGCGTCAAACCTTCCCTTATGACGACGGTCTACCTCGTCGGCACGTTCATCTTTTTCGTTTCATGGATCTATACGGATCCGCTCCGGCGCATCAATCAGGTAATGTGGGCGTACACTGCCGCGGCCACGCTTGCTGCGACCGCCGGTGTTGCCGGGTATTTCGGGCTCTTTCCGGGTTCTGAAATGTTCACGCAATATGGCCGCGCAACCGGCACTTTCAACGATCCGAACGTCTTTGGTCCGTTTCTCGTTGCGCCGACCCTTTTCCTCGCAATGAAACTCAGTCAAGCCGGATCTCTGCGATCGTTGTGGATGGCAGTACCGTTCGGATTGCTTGTGCTTGCCATCCTTCTCAGTTTTTCGCGGGGCGCCTGGGGCAATCTTGCGCTGGCAGGACTGCTTTTCTTCGTGCTGACCCTGGCGACATCGCAATCGGCCAAGCAGGCCATGCGGCTGATCGGCTTTGGCGCTCTTGCCTCGCTGATCGGGCTCGTGGTTGTGATGGTTGCTCTGGCCGACCCGAAGGTGTCGGCGCTATTCGTCGAGCGCGCGTCGCTCACCCAGAGCTATGACACGGACCCGGAACTTGGCCGCTTCGAAAGCCAGGCCCGCGCCTTGCAGATGGTGCTGGAAAAACCTCTGGGCATCGGTCCGGCGCAATGGGCCATCATCAACGGGCTCGATACGCACAACGTCTATCTTCATATTCTGGTTGCCGGCGGGTTCCTGTCGGGTTTTGCCTTTGCCGGCTTTCTGGCGCTGACGTTTGTCAGGGCATGGCGCGCCATGGGACGCCAGGAACCGGAGACCGGGGCGCTCATCGTCGTCTTCGCAGCTGTCGCCGGTCACGCCGCCGAGGCATTCATTATCGACATTGCCACCTGGCGGCATTTCTTCCTGCTTTTGGGGGTTCTCTGGGGAGCGGTCCTGGCCATCGAGTTTCGTGGCAGGGCGCCGCAGCCGATTCTCTTTCCCCGGTCGCGTCCGGCCACATTCATGCCCGTTCGCGCAGACGGTTTTCAGGTCTGACCGGCCGCGCGGAACCGCAGGCTACCGCCGAATCTCAAGGAAAACTGGAGGCCACGCCCGGAATCGAACCGGGGTATACGGATTTGCAGTCCGCTGCGTCACCACTCCGCCACGTGGCCTTCACCCGCAGGATACCGCGCCTTGTGGTAGGAGGCGGGCCGAAAGCAGGGCGGGCGGGGTATAGCAATTCCGCCGCATTGGCACAATGCCGATTGCCGGAGATGATTACCGGCGGGTTGCGGCCGCGGGCGGAGCAGGCACCGATGCGGCAAAGCGCGAATTGAGTTTGTGTGGCGCTGGCTTTATAAACGCGCGCAAATCCTATCCACTTCCGCCCCGGATTTCGGGGCATTCATCAGGACCGAGCATGACCGATTTCGCCGCCGCCCGCCTCAATATGGTCGAGAGCCAGGTTCGTGTGAACGCGGTAACCGATGACCGCCTGATCGCGGCCATGGCGGCAGTGCCGCGCGAGCGGTTCGTGCCGATCTCGCGTCAGGGGATCGCCTATATGGATGAGGATATCCTGATTTCCGACGGCAAGGCGCCGCGCTTCCTCATGGAGCCACGGGTTTTCGCGAAACTGGTACAGCTTGCCGCCATTTCGGCCGATGACCTGGTTCTGGATGTCGGCTGCGGTACGGGGTACTCGACCGCCGTTCTGTCGCGGCTTGCGGGGACGGTTGTGGGGCTTGAGTCCGATGAAAACCTTGCCGCTCAGGCAGGGGCGACCTTGAGCGATCTGGGTGTCGACAACGCGGTGGTCGTGGCCGGCGCGCTGGCCGCGGGATATGCCAAGCAGGCGCCCTACGATGTGATTTTCATGAACGGCATGGTGACGTCAGTGCCGGAGACGCTTCAGAAGCAGATTCGGGAGAACGGTCGGCTTGTCGCGGTTACGGGGGACGGCGTTTCCGGGCGCGCGCGCCTCTATATCAGGTCCAGTGCGGGTTTCAGCGGGCGCGACGCCTTTGATGCGAATATCCGCTTTCTGCCCGGCTTCGAGCCCGTCGAAAGCTTTGTTTTCTGATATTTGCTGGCAGATTGCATCTATCCACGAAAATACTGTGCCATCTGGGAATAGCAATTCGGCTCACCTACATTTAGCCTGCCGAACGTAAGACCAACCCCGCGGAAGCGTTGAGGGACGAAGCCGCCGTAAGCGGAGAAGTAAGCAGAATGAAACGACCCATGTTCACGTCCCAAAACACCAAAAATCCCATCCGCCTCATTGCCCTTGCCCTCGGCACGACCGCGCTGACGGGCCTTCTGGTTGCCGGACCGGCCGCGTCCGACACGCTGACGGATGCTCTCGCCGCCGCCTATCAGACAAATCCGGTGCTTCATGGCCAGCGCGCCCAGCTTCGCGCGACCGATGAGCAGGTGCCGCAGGCGCTGTCGGGCTGGCGCCCGGACCTGCGGGCACAGGGCAGCTATGGGTCGGTGGATACCCGGACCGAACTCAATGGCGGCATCCAGACGAAGGACAGTCTCCGGCCGCTTTCGGGGGCTGTGACGCTCAGCCAGAACCTCTTCGCAGGGGGCCGCACGGTCAACGCGACCGATCAGGCGGAAGCATCGGTGCGCGCCGGGCGGGCGACTCTTGAAAGCGTGGAGCAGACGACGCTGCTCAATGCCGTTCGGGCCTATATGGACGTTATTCGCGACCAGAGCGTGGTCGAGCTGAACAAGAACAACGTGCAGGTTCTGAAGCGCCAGCTTGAGGCGACGACCGACCGTTTCCGTGTCGGCGAGTTGACGCGGACCGATACGGCGCAGGCCGAAGCCCGGCTGTCGCAGGCGCGCTCGAACCTGACCGCTGCCGAAGCGCAATTGGCTGCGAGCCGTTCTTTCTATGAGCGCGTGGTGGGGCAGATGCCCGGCACCCTTGAAAGGCCCGCGAACATTGCAGGGCTTCCCCAGAGCGAGGAAGATGCCCGCAGGATCGCCGAACAGAACAACCCGACGCTTCGCGCCGCGCGCCACGGCGAAGAGGCAAGCCGCAGCGCCATTAATGTCGCCAAGGGCGCGCTTCTGCCGACCTTCGACGTTCAGGCGCAGTATCGCTATGGCCGCGATCCTTCATCCGCGATCCGTGATGTTGAGGAAAGTTCGATCCTTGGTGTGCTGACCATTCCGCTTTACCAGAGCGGCGTCGAGTATTCGCAGGTCCGCGAAGCGAAGGAGCGTAACAATCAGAGCCGCATGCAGGTGATGGCCGCGCTCCGCGAAGTCGATGAGGCGGTGCGCAATGCCTGGGAAATTCTCCGGGCATCGCAGTCGAGCATCGTTTCGACGACCCAGCAGGTCCGTGCCAGCGAGATCGCCCTTGAGGGTGTGAAGCAGGAGTCCGAAGTGGGTGCGCGCACGACGCTCGATGTGCTGAATGCGGAACAGGAATATCTGAATGCCCGCGTGGCGCTTGTCAGCGCCGAGCGCGATCTCGCCGTTGCCGAGTACGGGCTTCTGGCCGGCATGGGCTTGCTCACCGCACGTAACCTCGATCTGCCGGTCGAATATTACGATCCGCAAAAGAATTATGGCGAAGTCCGAAACAAATGGATCGGGTTTGGCACCGCTGGCGACGAATAAGTCTTTCAGTTTCAGGAGATGTTAACGGGAAGTTGGCAAAATTGTTCAACTTCTCCTAAGGTTCTCTTGTTATTGATGGAATCCGGACGGGGCGGAACTGAATTGAGCGGGACGAGGGCATGAGCGGTCAAGGACAGGCGCAGGAACCGACGATGGAGGAAATTCTCGCCTCCATCAGGCGGATCATTTCCGAAGATAGCGGTCCGGATGAAGCAGCCCAGGCTGCCGGGGAACCCGCGCCGGAACCTCTTTCCGAGCCGGACATGGAAGCCGAGGAAGACGACATTCTGGAGCTGACGGAAGCGCTTCCCGAGGAAGATATTGCTGTCGAGGAACCGGCGCCCGTTGTCGAGCCCGAGCCTATCCGGGAACCTGCGCCCGCGCCGGTGCCGGAAGAGGTGGCCGAGCTTATCGACGATGTTCAGTTTGCCGATCCGGAACCTGAGGCCGGCCCTGAACCTGAACCGGAACCGGTTTATGAGCCGGCGCCCGAGCCAGTGGCCGAGGCGAGGCCCGAACCTGTTCATGTTGCGCCCGCGCCTGTGCGCGAAGAACCCGCCGAAATCGCGATTGAGGAGCCCGTCATGAGCACCAATCCCCAGTCCGGCCTCCTTTCCCGCGACGCCGAAGCGGCGGCTTCCGCCGCCTTTGGCGCACTGGCAAGCTCGCTGGCCTCGTCTGGCGGTGGCCGGACGCTTGAGGAAATTGTGGCCGATATGCTGAAGCCGATGCTCAAGGAGTGGCTGGACGAGAACCTGCCTTCGCTGGTCGAGCGGCTGGTTGCCGAAGAAATCGAGCGTGTAGCGCGGCGCAAGGGCTGACGCTACCGCTATCGGGCGGCTGCGAGGGCCGCCCTTCATTCCCGATGCTTGATAGGGTGGCGCTGCCTGTGTAACACAGGCCCGCGCCGCCCTTTTTTGTGCCTATTTTACGGATGTGACCCCAGATGCTCGACAAGAATTTCAACCCGCAGGAAGCCGAAGCCCGGCTTTACGAACTCTGGGAGGAAAGCGGCGCTTTCCGGGCCGGGGCCGGCGGGCGGGTAGAGGAGGGTGCGCAGCCCTATTGCATCGTCATTCCGCCGCCCAACGTCACCGGCAGCCTGCATATGGGCCATGCGCTCAACAACACGTTGCAGGACGTTCTGATCCGCTTCGAGCGGATGCGCGGCAAGGACGTGTTGTGGCAGCCAGGTCTCGACCATGCGGGCATCGCGACGCAGATGATCGTCGAGCGCCAGCTTGAAGCAGAAGGCAATATCCGCCGCCGCGACATGGGGCGCGATGCCTTTATCGACCGTGTCTGGAAATGGAAGGGCGAGTCGGGCGGCACGATCATCGGCCAGTTGCGCCGCCTTGGCGCCTCCTGCGACTGGAGCCGCGAACGCTTCACGCTGGATGATGGACTCTCCAAGGCCGTGCTCAAGGTCTTCGTCGAGCTATACCGCCAGGGCCTCATCTATCGCGACAAGCGGCTGGTGAACTGGCACCCGGAGTTGCAGACGGCCGTCTCGGACCTCGAAGTCGAGAACATCGAGGTGAAGGGGCACTTCTGGCATTTCCGCTATCCGCTGGCGGATGGCGTCACCTATGAATGGCCGCTCTTCGACGAGGAAGGCAATCCGGCGGGTAGCGAGACGCGCGACTATATCGTCGTTGCGACGACGCGCCCGGAAACGATGCTCGGCGATACAGGCGTCGCGGTGAACCCCGAAGACGAACGCTACAAGGCGCTCATCGGCAAGCATGTGGTGCTGCCACTGGTTGGCCGCCGCATTCCGATCGTCGGCGACGAGCATGCCGATCCCGCACAGGGCTCCGGCGCGGTGAAGATCACGCCTGCGCACGACTTCAACGACTTCGAAGTTGGCAAGCGGCAGGGCCTCGAGCAGATCAACATTCTCAATCCCGACGGCAAGCTGAACGACGAGGTGCCGGAAACCTATCGCGGGCTCGACCGCTTCAAAGCCCGCGAAAAGGTTGTCGAGGACATAGAGGCGCTCGGCCTGCTCGACCGGATCGAGGACAAGATCGTCATGGTGCCGCATGACGAGAAGTCGAAGATGGTGGTGATCGAGCCCTATCTTACCGATCAGTGGTATGTCGACGCGGCGACGCTGGCGAAGCCTGCCATCGATGCGGTGAAGCGCGGCGAAACCGTCTTCGTGCCGAAGAACTGGGAAAAGACCTATTTCGAATGGATGCGCAACATCCAGCCCTGGTGCATTTCGCGTCAGCTCTGGTGGGGCCATCGGATTCCCGCATGGTATGGTCCGAATGGACACATCTTCGTTGCGTATAGCGAAGAAGAAGCGATAGCCCAAGCTAAGGAGATTTACCGGGCGCGAGGAAAAGACATTGTTGTTGCTGACATGAAGACCGCAATGACTAGTTGGGATGTTGATTGGGTTGAGGAGCCAATCAAGATATATCGCGATGAAGACGTGCTCGATACATGGTTCTCCTCCGGCCTCTGGCCGTTCTCGACGCTGGGCTGGCCGGATCAGACACCGGAACTCCAGCGCTACTACAAGACCGATGCGCTCGTCACCGGCTTCGACATCATCTTCTTCTGGGTTGCCCGCATGATGATGATGGGACTGCACTTCATGAAGGAAGTGCCGTTCCACACCGTCTATATCCACGCCCTGGTCCGCGACGAGAAGGGCCAGAAGATGTCGAAGACGAAGGGTAACGTCATCGACCCGCTGAAACTGATCGATGAATATGGCGCCGATGCGCTGCGCTTCACGCTGGCCGCGATGGCGGCGCAGGGCCGCGACATCAAGCTCGCGACGAGCCGCGTCGAAGGCTATCGCAATTTCGGCACCAAACTCTGGAATGCGGCGCGCTTCTGCGAGATGAACGAATGCGCGCGGGTGGAAGGCTTCGATCCGGCTAGCCTCCAGCAGACCGTCAACAAATGGATCGTGGGCGAGGCGGCGCGCACGGCATCTGAAATCACGCTGGCGCTCGAAGCCTATCGCTTCAACGATGCGGCGAATGCGGCCTATCGCTTTGTCTGGAACGTCTTCTGCGACTGGTATCTCGAATTCATCAAACCGCTGCTGATGGGCGAAGATGAGGCGGCGAAGGCCGAGACGCGGGCGACGGCTGCATGGGTGCTCGACCAGATCCTGTTGATGCTCCATCCCTTCATGCCTTTCGTGACAGAAGAACTCTGGCAGCGCACGGGCGAGAAGGGCCCGAAGCGCGAGAGCCTGCTGGTCACGGCTGCATGGCCGATCCATACCGGGCTTGGCGACAGGGCGGCGGATGCGGAGATGGATTGGGTCATCCGCTTCATTTCGGATATCCGCTCGGTGCGCGCCGAAATGAATGTGCCTGCGGGCGCGAAGATTGCACTTCTCATCAAGGATGCGAGCGCTGAGAGCCTTGCGCGGCTTGAGCGCCATCGGAGCCTGATCGATCGCCTTGCGCGCCTGTCGAGCGTCGATGTGGCGAGCGAAATTCCGCATGGGTCGGTTCAACTCGTGCTCGACGAGGCGACGCTGATCCTGCCGCTCGCCGACGTCATCGACCTGAAGGCCGAGACGGCACGGCTTCGCAAGGAGCTTGGCAAGCTCGAGGACGAGGTGAAGAAGATCGACGCGAAGCTCGGCAATGCGAAGTTCATCGCCGGCGCGCCGGAGCATGTCGTCGAGGAGCAGCGCGAGCGCAAGGCCGAGGCACAAGCCGCGATGGCCAAGTTCACCGATGCGCTGAAGCGGCTCGACGGAGCGGCGTGATACAAAAAGGCGGCTCCTGCGAGCCGCCCTTTCATTGCAGCGTTGTTCTGCTCAGGCGTCGAAGACGATGACGGAGCGGGCGAGTTCGCCGCGTTTCAGTTCGTTGAAGGCTTCGTTCACCTGTTCGAGCTTGATGCGGCGCGAGATCATCTCGTCGAGCTTCAGTTTGCCGGACATGTAGAAGTCAACGAAACGGGGCATGTCCACAGGGAAGCGGTTCGAGCCCATGATCGAACCCTGGATGCGCTTTTCGCCGAGGAAATCGGCGCCGTGAAGTTCGATGTTCACGCCGACAGGGATCATGCCGATGACGTTGGCCGTGCCGCCGCGGCCGAGCATGCGGAAGGCCTGTTCGGTCGTGACCTTGAGGCCGATCGCCTCGAAGGAGTGATGGACGCCCTGACCATTGGTCAGTTCCATGACCTGTGCAACCGGGTCTCCCGCCTTCGCGTCGATGACATCGGTGGCGCCGAATTGCTTGGCGAGGTTCAGCTTCGAGCCCTGCATGTCGATGGCGATGATGCGGCCCGCGCCTGCAATCGCCGCGCCGTTGATAGCCGCGAGACCGACACCGCCGCAGCCGACCACGGCAACAGTTTCGCCCGGACGCACGCCGGATGTATGGATCACCGCGCCCACGCCGGTCGTCACCGAACATCCGATCAGCGCGGCCCGGTCGAGCGGCATGTCCTTGCGGATCGCCACGCAGGCATGTTCATGGATCAGCATTTGCTCGGCGAAGGAGGAGAGGTTGAGAAACTGGTTCATGCCGCCGGGCGCTTCGCCGAGGCGGGGCTCTTCGCCTGCACCGCGCTTCGTCTCCGGGCTCACGCAGCGCGACATATGGCCGGTGAGGCAATGTTCGCAATGGCCGCAAAAGGCGGAGAGACAGGTGATGACATGGTCGCCCGGCTTCACCGTGCGGACCTCTGAGCCGACCTGTTCCACCACGCCCGCGCTTTCATGGCCGAGTACGGCCGGCAGCGGATAGGGGTAGGAGCCCTCGACGAAATGGAGGTCCGAATGGCAGACGCCTGCGGCCGCCGTGCGGATCAGCACTTCATGAGGGCCCGGCTTGTTGATCTTGACGTTCTCGATTTCGAGTGGCTTGCCTACCTGGCGCAAGACGGCAGCTTTCATGGCTTTCTCCCTGTGTCCGGATTTCTGGGGATTCTTGTTCCGGTTAATGGGGATGTTCTCCCGTGGCCGTCTCCGGGTCAACACGCGGATTTGGCCGCTGCCCGGTCATCAAAGGCCACAGCTTCACCATATTTCGCCATTTAAGATGCGTTCCGGGGGCATTCTGTCAGAATGGCCCCGTGTTGTTCGTCCCCTGCTGGAGTGTCCATGACCGTCCGTAGAAGCCTTGCCACGCTTGCCGCCGCCCTTGGCCTCACGCTTGCCGTGAACGGTGCCGTATTCGCCGAAACCAGCCCGCAGGCACAAGCCGCCTATGATCGCGGGCTTGCAGCGCATCGCGCCGGCGACCTTCCGGGCGCGGTGACGGAGTGGGAAGAGGCTGCGAAGCAGGGCCATGTGGCGGCTGCATGGATTCTCGGCAATCTTTACGACAAGGGCGCCGGCGTGCCGCAATCCGACGCCAAGGCCTATGAGTATTATCTGCAGGCGACGCGGGGAGGGCAGCCGGAAGCGGCCGTTCGTCTCGGGCGGATCTATCTTGATGACAATGAAGCGATCGGCCTCAAGAGGAATTATGAGGCCGCCCTCAAGGCCTTCGAAGTCGGTGCGCTCGCCGCGCGGGGTGATGCTCAATATTATCTCGGCATCATGCACCGGCGCGGCTGGGGGACCTCGGTCGACAGGACCGAAAGCTTGCGTTGGCTGATGCTCTCATCGAAGAAGCGTTATGCCCCGGCGCTGGCGGAAATTGGCCGCATATATATGGAAGGCGAAGGCGTCGAGCGCGACCGCGCCGATGGCTGGGCCTATTTCCTGCTCGCAAACCGCTATGGCAATGACGAGCAGCGCGCGGAAGCCAACGCCTATATGGAGCGATATGACGGCTGGATGAAGCGTGGCGAAAAGGACGAGGCGCGCTCCCGGGCGGATGCCTGGGTGTCGGCCTTTGGCGGTAGCTGAGACCTAGCCGAACACGACCTTCTCCTCGCCAAACCAGAGTGGCGAGCGGGTGAAGTCGATGAACTTCTTTTCGTCCTCGTAGAGGTCGCGGCCCGCCTCAATGCCTTCCGGTGTTGTGGTGGCCGCCGCGAGATCGTCCATGCTTTCCCACCAGAGCTGCGCCACCCCGTCATAGATGGCCGGCGCCTTGTCGAGCCCCCCGCCCCGCGCCTCGCGGATGCCATCGGAGAGCGTTGCCTCGAAGGAGTGAAGCTGCACATAGCGCGCGATGCGCAGCACCTTGCGGTGGCTGGCGACAAGTGGAGCATGTTTGTTCCACCAATAGTCATGGAACTCTTCCAGCGTCAGGTTCGGAAGCCTTGTCAGGCAGAAGGTGAGCTTGATCATGGTGGTCTTCCCTTTTCTTCTTTGTCATTGCCGGGCTTGATCCGGCAATCCAGGGTCAAGAATCTCGGGGTCGCGGCGCAACTTGCATTCACGATCCGGGCAAACCTTACTGCATACTGTCATTGTCGGCCCTGCTCGAGAACCCTGGATGCCCGGGTCGGGCCCGGGCATGACAATTGAGGAGAAGATGGAGCGAAACGGAATGCGTATCGCCGTTGGCGGCTTTCAGCACGAGACCAATACGTTTGCACCGACAAAGGCGGATTATTCCGCCTTTGAGCAGGCCGATTCATGGCCGGCCCTGCAGCGGGGCGCGGGACTGCTCTCTGCGTTTGGCGGTATGAATGTGCCGGTTGCCGGTTTTATCGATGCGGCGTCTGTAGGCAATACGCTGCTGCCGCTTGTCTGGTGTTCGGCGACGCCATCCGCACATGTGACCGAAGATGCTTTCGAGCGCATCATGGCCATGATGATTGAGGAGCTGCGTTCAGCAGGGTCTGTCGATGCCGTCTATCTCGATCTGCATGGCGCGATGGTGACGGAGCATTTCGACGATGGCGAAGGCGAGATCCTTCGCCGGGTGCGCGCCGTCATAGGCCGGGACGTGCCGCTTGTCGCCAGCCTCGATCTCCATGCGAATGTCACGGCACAGATGGTAGCGGAGGCGGATGCGCTGATCGGCTACCGCACCTATCCGCATGTCGACATGGCGGAAACGGGCGCGCGCGCGGCTGAGCATCTGTTCAAGCTTCTGAAATCAGGCCACCGCCAGGCAAAGGCCATGCGCCGCCTCGACTATCTGATCCCGCTGACAGCGCAATGCACATTGATCGAGCCTGCAGCGGCGCTCTATGCGCTGGTGGCGGAAACCGAAGGCAAGCTGCTCGGCAATGGGCGCGTGACCAGCGTTTCCTTCACGACAGGTTTTCCGCCGGTCGATATTCCCGAATGCGGGCCTGTGGTCGTTGCCTATGGCGAGACGGAAGCCGCCGCCGAAGCCGCCGCGCAACGCATTGATGATGCGGCACGCGCGGCCGAGCCCGATTTCAGCGAGAAGCTCTGGTCGGCACATGACGCCGTTGCCCACGCGATCAGGCATTCCGCGCCGGGCAAGGGACCGGTGGTGCTTGCCGACACGCAGGATAATCCCGGCGCGGGCGGCAATGGAGATACGGTCGGCATTCTTTCAGAGCTTCTCGCGCAGGATGCTCAGAATGCCTGTCTCGCCGTCCTGTTTGACCCCGAAAGCGCCGCGCGCGCGGCGCAGGCGGGCGAGGGTGCGGTCGTGACGCTTTCGCTTGGCGCGAAGACGGGCGGTGCGCCGGGCGAGCGGCCCATCGAAGCGGAGTTCGAAGTGATGCGGATTACCAATGGCGAGTTTCTTGCGACCGGGCCTTTCTATGGCGGCTCGCGCATGTCGCTCGGCACGACGGTCCGGCTGCGCCATCGCGGGGTACAGGTCGTGGTCGCCTCCCGCAAGGGGCAATGCGCCGACAAGGAAATGATCCGGCATACGGGGCTCGATCCGCGCAATCTCGCTATTCTCGCGGTAAAGAGTTCGGTTCATTTCCGCGCCGATTTCGGGCCGATGGCGAGCGAAGTTCTTGTTGTCGAAAGTCCGGGGCCGAATATTGCCGATCTCGCGAAGTTGCCGTTCAGGCGGCTGCGCAATGGCCTGCGGGTGACGCCAATGGGTACAGCATTCGTCAGCTAGGACCTACCAGGCCCCGAGCTGTTCCAGCAGCTGCTTTGCAAGCGGGATGCGGAGGGATGCCTGCGCATTCTCCGTCATGTCGATGTTGAGAGCGAAGCTGCGGATTTCTCCGTCCTTCTCCGCCCAGCCGACGAACCAGCCGAGCCCACCGCCGCCATCCGCAAAAGCCCAGCCGGTCTTGCCGTAAAGCCGCGCACCTTCTTTCTCTTCTAGCAACAGGATGTCGCGCACGGATTGCTGCACACCGGGAGTGAGGGGGAGGGTGCCTTGTGCGAGGCGAGCGAGAAACTTCGTTTGTTCAACGGCGCTGATTCCAAGCGGGCCGTCGAGCCAGAAGCGGTCGATGATTTCTCCGGTCTCGCCATTGCCGTAGTCGAGGCGCTGAAGCATTTCCGTCATGCGCTCGCTGCCGACCCGGTGCGCGACGCCCTGATAGACCGGGACATTCGACATTGCGATTGCCTCGCGCATGTTCATGTCGTGTTCCCATTGCTTGAAGGGCTGCGGCTTGCCGCCATAGGGCAACATTTCGTCGACACTCGATACGGCGCCCGTTTCGAGGGCGATCAGGCTGTTCGTGATCTTGAAGGTCGATGCAGGAACGAAGCGATGCTCGGCGCGGCTCCGGTTCACGGCGACGGATTCATTGCTGCGCGGATCGGAAAGGACAAAGGTCCCTTCCACACTGCTTTCTGCGAACAGGTTTGCGGCCTCTTCGGGCGCAGCGGTCATTCTTGCATCCGCCGGTCCAGGAAGTATGAGTAAAAATCCGGCGGCAAGGATCAGGCTGTGTCGAAGCGAAGTCATTTGTCGGTCAAGACTCCAAATCGGGATTGAACTCCTAAACGGGTTTCGTGGTGCAAATGAGGCTGGCGTCTGTCAGCCGAAGTCGAGTTCCGCCCAGATAGGCACATGGTCCGAGGGTTTCTCGCGGCCGCGTATGTTGCGGTCGATATCGCTGCCTTTCAGCAGGTCGGCAGCTTGTGGCGAGAGCAGAATGTGGTCGATGCGGATGCCGTCATCCTTCTGCCAAGCCCCAGCCTGATAATCCCAGAAAGTGTAGCGATGCGCTTCGGTGTGGCAGGCGCGGAAGGCGTCGGTCAGGCCGAGGTTCACCAACTCGCGGAATTTCGCGCGCGTCTCGGGGCGGAACAGGGCGTCGTTCGCCCAGGCCTGCGGATCGTGGACGTCGTCCGCCGTCGGGATGACGTTGTAGTCGCCGGCGAGTGCCAGCGGCTCCTCATAGGAGAGCAGCCTCACCGAATGATCGATCAGCCTGTCCATCCAGCGGAGCTTGTATTCGAACTTTTCGCTGTCGACGGGATTGCCGTTCGGCAGATAGATCGATGCGATGCGAAGCGCCTTGTCGTTCACCGACACCACTGCCTCGATATAACGCGCCTGTTCGTCGCCTTCGTCGCCCGGCAGGCCGCGCGTCACGTCTTCCAGCGGCAATTTCGAAAGAATGGCGACGCCGTTATAGGTCTTCTGACCATGCGTTGCGACATTGTAGCCAAGTGCTTCGATATCGCTGCGCGGGAAGGCATCGTCCATGCACTTCAATTCCTGCAGGCAGGCGATGTCGGGTTCGGCTTCCCTCAGCCAGTCCGTCAGGTTCGTTAGGCGGGCCTTGATCGAGTTGACGTTGAAGCTCGCGATCTTCATTCCGGTCCTTTCAGCGCTTTGCTGCCCAGGCGCCGGTCGTGCCAGCGAGAACATCTTCATCATCCGGGATGCCATTCCCCAAATCGATATAGTCAATCGAGGAGAGCGGCTTGAGATAAAGTGCCTTGCCGCCTTTCTCGGAAATGCCGCGCCCGACCGGCGTGACGACCATGACCATCATGGGGCTCCCATTGTCGTCGCCCCGCAGCGGGAAAGCCGCAACTTCCACTTCGGAGGCGATGCCGCGCGCATATTCCTCGGTGTGGATGGTACGAAGGCCACATGGCTGCGCATGGGCAGCTCTAATTCGTGCGAGGGCCCTGACTACCTGATCGGGTCTACTGAAATCGCTGTAGCGACGGCCGGTGATATCGATGCCCTGATGCTCGGCCAGTCCCGTTCCGACCAGCCGGAAAACGATATCGTTCTCCAGCGCCTCGACAATGACGAGAAAGGGCAGAAGCGGAGCAATTTCCGAGGTGACGCGAAAATCGCTGCGAAATGGGATGCCTTGCGTCTTGGTTCCAATTTCCCGCCAGTATGTCTCGAGTTTCTTGCCTTGGTCGGTCCGGTCCGAAGTCCCCATAGAGTAACGCTCGCCACCCATTAAGCAGAATCATAGATCAGGACGAAGGATACGACTTCGATCTCCAAGGTAAAATGGAAATTGTGCCAAATTGGCACAGGAATGCTTGATTTAACGCGCCGATCTGCCGTTTACACCGAGAAAGAGGTGCCGCAACCGCAGGAAGAGGTCGCATTCGGGTTGGCGATCTTGAAGGAGGCCCCGATCAGATCGTCGACATAGTCGATCTCGGAGCCGGCAAGATATTCGACCGAAACGGCGTCGACCAAAACAGTCGCGCCGTCGCGCTCAAGCACCAGGTCGTCGTCATTCCTGGATGTGTCGAGCGTGAAGCCATATTGGAAACCGGAGCAGCCGCCGCCCTGCACCGACACCCGAAGGAAGGTGCCCTGCTCCTCACCCTTGAGGATGAGGGCCACCTGTCTGGCGGCTCGCGCCGTCAACGCCACGGGCTTGTCGGCAGAAGGCGCATCGGCGGTCAGCGTATCGGTCATTATGGTTTCGGCTTTCAACGACGATCAAATTAGCTTAGCAGATATGTAAGCCCGGAGGTGCCTGATTTCAAACGGCATAAAGGCTAAGTCCATAATAGATCGAGGGTTTATCGTGCCGATCGCCAACCCTGCCGCTACCGCATCCTTCGCGACCAAGGCAGAGGAGACGAAGGGACGTCTGTTCGCCGAACCGGAAAGCCCGACCCGGACCGCCTTTCAGCGCGACCGCGACAGGATCATCCATTCTGTGGCCTTCCGGCGGCTCAAATACAAGACGCAGGTCTTCGTCTATCACGAAGGCGACAACTACCGGACGCGCCTTTCGCATTCGCTGGAGGTCTCGCAGATCGCCCGGTCCATCGCCCGGGTTCTAGGGCTCGATGAAGACCTGGCCGAAACGCTGGCGCTGGCCCACGACCTTGGCCACACGCCATTCGGCCATGCCGGCGAAACAGCGCTTGATGGCTGCATGAGCGAATTTGGCGGGTTCGATCATAACGCCCAGACATTGCGTATCGTGACCAAGCTGGAGCGCCGTTACGCCGAGTTCGATGGACTGAATCTCACTTGGGAGACGCTTGAAGGGCTGGTAAAGCACAATGGCCCGGTCATCGTGCCGGGTATCGGCATGGGCGACCTGCCGCGCGCCATTGCCGAATATGCAGAGACACAGGATCTGGAACTTGAATGCTTCGCCGGGCCCGAGGCGCAAGTTGCCGCTCTGGCTGACGATATTGCCTACAACAACCACGATATCGATGACGGGCTGCGCGCCGGGCTCTTCGGCATTGACGATTTGTTGGCGCTGCCGCTC
The DNA here is from genome assembly GCF_046297875.1 of Parvibaculum sp. Taxonomy (GTDB): domain Bacteria; phylum Pseudomonadota; class Alphaproteobacteria; order Parvibaculales; family Parvibaculaceae; genus Parvibaculum. The sequence continues at coordinate 2,464,703 of NZ_JBKBHD010000001.1, forward strand.
GTCGGCGACGTGTTTCGCAAGGTAATGGATCGCTATCCGGGCCTTGAAGAGGCGCGGGTCATCCATGAGGCTGTGCGCGAGCTGATCGGGACCATGATCGCGGATGTTCTGGGTGAAACCAGAACCCGGCTTGCCGCTGCGAAGCCCGAAACGGTTGCAGATGTCCGCGCAATGGGCCGGCCGCTGGTCGGGTTCACGCCGGACATGAACGAGCACAATGCGGCGCTCAAGGCATTTCTTTTCAAGCGGATGTATCGCCACTACCGGGTCAACCGGTCGATGAGCAAGGCGCAACGCATTGTGCGGGACCTTTTCGGCCTGCTGCATCGATCACCGGACCAGCTGCCGCCAGAGTGGCAGGTTGGTTGCGACGGGCCTGGGGGTTTCAAGACGGCCCGGCGCGTTTGCGACTACATTGCAGGCATGACCGACAAATTCGCGATCGAGGAGCATCAGCGGCTTTTCGATCTCCACGATCCCCGCTCCTGAGCAGTGCCGCATGGGGCTGGAAACAGTCCGGCCTCGCGGCTAGAGTGCGCGCCCGGCAGGGTCCATAAGTGGCGGCAGACATGAATATTTTTCGGTATTTCGGCGAGCGGGTAGAGGCGGCAATTGGCGCCCTGGCCCAAGAGGGCGTGTTGCCGCCGGGGCTCGACCTGACCCGTATTACAGTAGAACCGCCGCGCGATGCGAGCCATGGTGACCTGTCGACCAATGCGGCGATGGTGCTGGCAAAACCTGCCGGCGCCAAGCCGCGCGAACTTGCCGACCGGATTGCCGCCAAACTTGCAGCGGAAGAAGCCGTCATCGAGGTTTCAGTGGCGGGGCCCGGCTTCATCAATCTGCGGTTGAACCCTGCCTTCTGGCTGGCCCGAATTCCGGACATTCTGCGCGCGGGCGATGCCTATGGAGCGAGCAATCTTGGCTCGGGCGCGGCGGTCAATGTCGAATATGTCTCAGCCAATCCGACCGGACCCATGCATGTTGGCCATGTGCGGGGCGCGGTGTTCGGCGATGCGTTGGCGAACCTGCTCGAAAAAGTCGGCTACCGTGTCTGCCGCGAATATTACATCAACGATGCGGGCGGACAGATTGAGGTGCTGGCGCGCAGCGCCATGCTGCGCTACCGCGAGGCGCTGGGCGAGACGATTGAAATTCCCGAGGGTCTTTATCCAGGCGATTATCTGAAGCCGGTCGGGCAGGTACTTGCCACGATGCACGGCAAGACACTGCTTGAAATGGAAGATGTGGACGCTCTGAAGATTGCGCGTGAGATCGCCGTCGAAGCGATGATGGAGCTCATTCGCGGCGACCTCGCGGTGCTCGGCATCACGCATGAGGTCTTCTACTCTGAATTGTCGCTGCACAAGTCGGGCGCGGTGGAGAAGACGCTGAAGAGGCTTGAGGACAAGGGGCTCATCTATGTCGGCACCCTTGAGCCGCCAAAGGGCGAGCTTCCTGACGATTGGGAGCCTCGGCCGCAGACCCTGTTCCGCTCGACGCAGTTCGGCGACGACACGGACCGCGCGCTCAAGAAGTCGGACGGAAGCTGGACCTATTTCGCACCCGACATTGCCTATCACCTCGACAAGTTCGAGCGCGGATACCGGACGATGATCGACGTCTGGGGTGCGGATCACTCCGGCTATATCAAGCGGATGAAGGCGGCCATCGAAGGCGTCACGGGCGGCGAAGCCGAATTCGATGTGAAGGTCTGCCAGATGGTCCGGCTGTTCCGTAATGGGGAGCCGGTGCGCATGTCGAAGCGGGCGGGCGACTTCGTGACGCTGCGCGATGTGGTGGACGAGGTGGGCAAGGGCGTCGTGCGGTTCATGATGCTGACCCGCAAGAACGATGCGCCGCTTGATTTCGACTTCGCCAAGGTGATGGAGCAGTCGCGCGACAATCCGGTCTTCTACGTTCAATATGCCAATGCGCGCATTCATTCAGTGCTGCGGAATGCGGCGGAGACGGGCAGCTACGACCTGTCTGACGGTTCCCTCGCCAATGCAGACCTCGGTCGTCTTTCCGATGAGGCGGAATTGGCGCTTGTCAGGCTGATGGCGTCGTTCCCGCGCCAGGTGGAGCAGGCGGCGCTCGCTCACGAACCGCACCGTATCGCATTCTATCTCGACGATCTCGCCGCCGCTTTTCATGGATTATGGAACAAGGGAAAGGATGAGCCCTCATTGCGTTTCATTCAGGCGGACGAGCCCGATGCTACGCTTGCAAGGCTGGCCTTGATTCGTGCAGCGGCCCATGTGATCGCTGCCGGATTGGGGATATTGGGGGTCGAACCGATCGAGGAGATGCGCTGATGCCACGGCGGGACGACGGTTGGGACGAAGATCCCGAATATGATTTCGATCCGGACGTCGAAGATTACGAGCATTATGACGATCAGGAGGAAACGGGCAGCGGGCGCCGCCGCACCTTGATGCTCCTCACCGTGATTGCATTGCTCGTCGTGTTTGGCGGTGTGGTTCTGCTTGCTTACCGGCAAGGGTCGCCTGAAGGCGCGGGTGGCATTCCGCCCATTTTCCGTGCGGATGGCGGACCTGTGAAGGTGCCGCCCGAAGATCCGGGCGGGCGAAATTTTCCGCATCAGGATGCCGGGGTCTACAATCGTATCACGGGTGATGGGCGCGCAGGCACGGCTGAGGGCGAGCAATTGCTGCCCCCGGCAGAAGAGCCGCTTGCCATCGAAAGCCCGTCGATCCGGCCGGAAGACCAGCGCGCGCTCGACCGGATGGCGGAGGCAATCGAGAGCGGCCCGCTTGAAGTGCCGCCGCCTGCTGGCGAAGTCCGCGAGGCGGCGGAAGAGCCTGTCATTGAGGCGCCTGTGTCTCCGGGCCCGGCATCGGAAGCCCCTGCCGCTCCACAGACAATCAGCCCGGCTGCACGGGCCGCGCAGGGTGGCGCCTATGTGGTGCAGCTCGCGGCGCTGCGTGACGAGCAGTCGGCGCGGGATACTTTTGCACGTCTTCAGTCGCGATACCCGGATCTGCTCGGCGGCCTGACTGCCGATATCCAGCGTGCTGATCTTGGCGACAGCGGCATCTATTACCGTGCCCGCGCCGGATATCTCGACCGCGCGGCAGCAAATGATATTTGCGAAAGGCTGGCGGCGCAGGGGCAGGCATGCATTGTGAGGGAGCGGTGAGCGTTTACGCCTCGATCTATGGTTGTTCGGGAACGGCGCTCACAGATGCGGAGCGCCGTTTCTTGCGAGATGTACGTCCCTGGGGGTTCATCCTCTTTGCGCGCAATATCGATGAGCCGGAGCAGGTGCGCCGCCTGATCGGCGAGTTGCGTGAGGCGGCGGGGCATGATGCCGAAGTCCTGATCGATCAGGAAGGAGGGCGGGTGCAGCGGCTCCGCCCGCCGCATTGGCGTGCCTATCCGCCGGGACGGCTCTTCGGTGAAATCTATGAACGCGATACGGAGACGGGGCTTCACGCGGCGCGTCTCGGCGCTAAGCTGATCGCAGCGGAACTTCGCTATCTCGGGTTCACAGTGGATTGCCTGCCCGTGCTTGATGTGCCGGTGCCGGGCGCTCATGACGTGATCGGCGACCGGGCCTATGCGCTGGCGCCGGGGCCTGTTGCGGCGCTCGGGCTTGCGGCTTCCGAAGGGCTGCTGGCAGGAGGGGTTCTCCCGGTCATCAAGCACATTCCGGGGCATGGCCGGGCGGGGGTCGACAGCCATCTAAGCCTGCCGGTGGTCGATGCCCCGGCGGCCGAACTTGAGCAAATCGACTTTGCTCCGTTTCATGCGCTCCGCCATATGCCTGTCGCCATGACCGCACATGTCGTGTATTCGGCCTATGACGCGGAACGGCCTGCAACGACATCACCTCTGGTCATCGACAAGGTGATACGGGGGCATATCGGTTTCGACGGACTTCTCATGTCCGACGATCTCTCGATGGAGGCGCTGTCAGGCTCGCTCGCCGAGCGGGCGCGGGCGAGCCTTGCGGCGGGCTGCGACCTCGTTCTCCATTGCAACGGCAAAATGGAAGAAATGCTGGCCATAGCGCCGGAAGTGCCGATTCTCTCCGGCGAGGCGCTGCGGCGGTCCGAAAAAGCGATTTCGCTTCGAAAATCCTCGCTTGTGCCCCTCGATGTCGACTTGGCCTGGCGGCAGTTCTCGGCCCTGACGGCGGTTTCATGACAGAAGCTTGGGGATAAGCCGAGAAACGGGGTACCGGGCCCATAGGGTGCGGGTTATAAAGGCCAATCGTCCTTCGCTGGCGGGAAAACGGCGAGGGCGCGCGGGGATTTCACTGTTTCGGATCGGATGCAACAGGCAGTCATGAGCGGGGCGCCTACTGAGAGCGACGCTGACGGCGGATCGCAGCCCAACGAGGCTGTCATGCCGGATGATGCTGCCTCGACTTTCGAGGAAGGCGCGCCCCGCTCCGCCGTGGAGCCGGATGAGAATACGCTGATCGTCGATCTCGACGGGTTCGAGGGGCCGCTCGACGTGCTGCTGATGCTGGCGCGCAACCAGAAGGTCGACCTCACCCGTATTTCGATTCTGAAGCTTGCCGAGCAATATCTCGACTTCATCACGCAGGCCAAGCGGATGGAGCTCGATCTCGCCGCCGACTATCTTGTGATGGCGTCCTGGCTCGCCTTCCTCAAGTCGAAACTTCTGCTTCCGCCGCCCGAGGAGGAAGAAGGCCCTAGCGGTGCCGAAATGGCGGCGCGGTTGGCCTTCCAGCTTCAGCGGCTCGAAGCCATGCGCAAGGTCTCGGTGGAGATTTTCGCGCGGCGCTGCAGGATGGGCATACATGTGTTTCCGCGCGGGGCACCGGAGGGCATTCGCCTGATAAAAACAAGCGAGTATCAGGGAACGCTCTATGAGCTTCTCAAGTCCTATTCCGATCAGCGCCTGAAAGGCCACGAGACGAAATGGGAGCCGAAGCGCCTGCCGATCATGGCGATCGAGGCCGCGCGGCACCGGCTCGAACGCATGATGGGCATGATGTTCGACTGGGGCCGGATCGACAGTTTCATGCCCATGGACGACATGTCGCCGGCCATGCGCCGCTCCGCCATTGCCAGCACTTTCAGCGCGGCGCTGGTTTTGGCCAAGGACGGGTTGATGGAAATTCGCCAGTCCGGTGCCTTCGGACCCGTTTTTGTGCGCCGCCGCGAACCGAAACCAGATCAAATGCCGTCCGAGCCGGAGGGCGAGACTGAGAAGACCGAAGATGAATGACGAGACCAGCGTGAGCGAAGCCGAAGACGGGATCGACGAGGCACCGGAAGATGCCGAGTTGCCTTCGGAGGGTGACGAAGAAGAACCCGACAGTGAGGAAGCCGCGTTCGACGAAGAGGCGGAGGATGCGGCCGAGAACGTCGTGCGTTTTCCAGGCAATGCGGCAGATCACGCGCAGCTGATGCGGATGGCGGAGGCGCTGCTGTTTGCTGCCGCCGAGCCGCTCGATATCGACAGCATCGCCGGGCGGCTGCCCGAAGGGGCGGATGTCGGCGCGGTGATCGAGGATCTGCAAAAGGCCTATGAAAACCGTGGCGTCCATCTCGTCCGGATCGCGAACAAGTGGATGTTCCGTACGGCCGACGATCTTTCATTTCTTATGGAGCGCGAGGCGGTCGAACAGAAGAAGCTCTCCCGCGCGGCCATGGAGACTCTTGCGATCATTGCCTATCACCAGCCTGCGACCCGCGCCGAAATCGAGGAAATCCGCGGCGTTTCGGTCTCGAAGGGGACGATCGACGTTCTAATGGAGACAGGCTGGGTGAGGCTGCGCGGCCGCAAGAAGACGCCGGGCCGCCCTGTGACCTACGGCACGACCGAGGCCTTCCTTGTTCATTTCGGGCTCGAGAGCGTCGGCGATCTTCCGGGCATGGATGAACTCAAGGCGGCTGGCCTGCTCGATGGGCGGCTTCCCCCCGGTTTCGACATTCCGAGCCCGAGCGATACGGGCGGCGAGGGCGATGGCGACTTCTCGGATGAAGAAGAATATGGCGACTCGCTCGATGAACATCTTGCTCAGGATGCTGCCCGCGAAGATTGACCGGGTTAAACCGCTTTCTCAAGTGCGTCCTGAAGCAAACATATTTTCAGTGTATTAGAGAGGTGTGTTAACCATATCTCTTTACTCAAGCCGCCAGCGTTTTGCCGGGATTGATGTCGCAATTTTTGCGCGGAACGCCCATATTGGGCCGAGGTAGTGCTTCATTCTAGCAAGGGCGCGGTTTTCTGCGCCCCTGGAGATCAAAATGCCGGGTTGGACTCAAATTCTCATCGTGCTCGTGCTGATCGTGTTGCTGTTCGGCCGGGGCAAGATTTCCGACATGATGGGCGACGTTGCGAAGGGCATTCGCAGCTTCAAAAAGGGCCTCGCCGACGAGGACGATGGCCAGACCGCCAAATCCGAGCCCAAGACGATCGACGCCTCTGTGTCGCACGAGGACAGCGCCGAGGCGAAGAACAAGGCGTCGCAAGGCTAACATTTGACGCGCGGGTGCCGGGCTTACCGCCCGGCGCGGCGCAGGCAATTCGGTACGCCTCATGTTCGATATCGGCTGGTCTGAGCTGCTTCTGATTGCAGCCATCGCGATCATTTTCGTGGGTCCGAAGGACCTGCCGAAAATGATGCGGACGGTCGGCCAGTATGTTGCCAAGGTGCGGGGCATTGCCCGCGAGTTCCAGAGTTCCTTCGATGAGCTGGCCCGCGAGACGGAACTTGAGGAGCTTCGCAAGGAAGTGGCCTCCCTGAAGAACCACGCGACGAAGCCGCTCCGCTCGCTCCAGGATGAGATCATCAAGCCGGTCAAGATCGGCGGTGGCGGTGCAGGCGCCGATGCGGCGGCGGCTTCCGCCGCGCGCGCCGAGGAGGAGAAGGCAGAGGCGGAACGGCTCGATACAAGCAGCGTTTCGGACGGTATTGCGGCATCGATCCGCGAGGCGGAAGAGATCGAGGCGTTCGGGGCGAGTGATCCGGCAGCCCCCGCTGCAATGACCGGGCAATCCCGCGAATGAGCGTGCCCGAATGAGTGCCATGTCAGCCGAGCCCAACCCTGACGACGAGATCGAGGCCTCGCGCGCGCCTCTGCTCGATCACCTGATCGAGCTGCGCGCGCGGCTTATCAAGGTGATGATCGCCTTCATCATCGCCTTTGGCATCTGCTTCTTCTTTTCAAAGGACATCTTCAACTTCCTCGTCGAGCCCTATAACAGGATCGTGGCGGAGGAAGGCGGGGCGCATCTGATCTATACCGCGCCGCAGGAGTTCTTCATCACCCGGCTCAAGCTTTCCATGTTCGGGGCTGTCTTCATCGCCTTTCCGATCATCGCCGGGCAGATCTACATGTTCGTCGCGCCGGGCCTCTACAAGCATGAGCGCGGCGCCTTCATCCCCTATCTGATCGCAACGCCGATCCTGTTCCTCATGGGGTCGGGGCTCGTCTATTTCGGTGCGCTGCCCATCGCTCTCAATTTCTTTGTTGGCATGGAGCAGGCGGGCGGCGATGGCGAGGCGACGATCGAGGCCCTCTACAAGGTCAGCGAATATCTGAGCCTCGTGATGGCCTTCATTCTGGCCTTTGGCATCTGCTTCCAGTTACCGGTGATCCTGACGTTGCTGGCGCGGGCAGGGATCGTCAATTCCGCCCAGCTCAAGCGGGGGCGGCGTTATGCCATTGTCATCATCTTTGCTGTGGCCGCCTTCCTGACACCCCCTGATTTCTTCAGCCAGATCGCGCTCGGTGTGCCGACGCTGCTGCTCTACGAGATTTCCATTTTCAGCGTCCGCTGGATGGAAAAGAAGAAAGAAACGGCGGAGGCAGAGGGCGAGCCGGAGGCTGAAGAGGCCTGATCCCGCGCCCGGCCTTGTCTGGACGCTCCGGGCCTTTCCGCCTATACAGGGCGCCGAAAGCGGGCCGGGTGGCTGCGGCCTGATTCGGCCCGGTATCCTGCCTCGTTCCGCGACATTTTTCCCTTTTCGAGGTGTCATGTTCGACATCAAAGCCATCCGCGAAGACGCCCAGGCCTTCGACGCGGGCCTCGCCAAGCGCGGGCTTGAACCGCAGTCCGCTCGCCTGATCGAGATCGACGAACGCCGCCGCGCCATCATTACCTCGCTGCAAGAATTGCAGCAGCGCCGCAACGATGCCTCGAAGCAGATCGGCCAGGCCAAGGCGAAAAAGGACGAGGCGCTGGCCCAGAGGCTGATGGACGAAGTGGCGAGCATCAAAAGCGCCATTCAGGAGGGCGAGGAGCAGGAGCGCACGGCCAACGCCGAGCTTGAAACCGCGCTCGCCTCGATCCCCAATATTCCGCAGGACGATGTGCCTGTCGGCCCGGACGAGAGCGCCAATGTAGTGCGGCACACGCATGGCGCCGCTCGGGCGATGAATTTCGCCGCGAAGGAACATTTTGAGCTTGGCGAGGCGCTCGGGCTCATGGATTTCGAGACGGCGGCGAAAATGTCCGGCGCACGCTTCACGGTGCTGAAGGGGCCGCTCGCGCGGCTCGAGCGCGCCATCGGCAATTTCATGGTCGATCTGCACACAAGCGAGTTCGGCTACGAAGAAGTGATGCCGCCGCTGATGGTGCGCGATGACGCCATGTTCGGTACGGCGCAGCTTCCGAAGTTTGCCGACGATCAGTTTGCGACATTCAAAGGACAGAGCAGGGACGATCAGGAAAAGTACTGGCTGATCCCGACCGCTGAAGTGCCGCTGACAAATCTCGTGCGCGAGAGCATTCTCGCGGAAGAGGAACTGCCGAAGCGCTTTACCGCCTACACGGCCTGCTTCCGCGCCGAGGCGGGCGCGGCGGGGCGAGATACGCGCGGCATGATTCGTCAGCACCAGTTTTCCAAGGTGGAACTCGTTTCGATTACCACGCCGGAAAAATCCGGCGAGGAGCATGAGCGGATGCTCAGCTGCGCCGAGGAAGTGCTGAAACGGCTCGACCTGCATTACCGCGTCATGGTGCTGTCGACCGGCGATATGGGCTTTGCCTCGCGCAAGACCTATGACATCGAGGTCTGGCTGCCGGGGCAGAATGCGTTTCGCGAGATTTCGTCCTGCTCTGTCTGCGGCGACTTCCAGGCGCGGCGGATGAATGCGCGCTACCGGCCGAAGGGCGGGAAGGGAACGCGCTTCGTGCATACGCTGAACGGCTCGGGCCTTGCGGTTGGACGCACGCTGATCGCCGTCATGGAGAACTACCAGCAGGAGGACGGCTCCATTGCCGTGCCGGAGGTGCTGCGGCCTTACATGGGCGGGATGGAGGTTATTGCGGCACATGGCTAAGTCTGTAACCAAGGGCCTGCGTATTCTGGTCACGAATGATGACGGTATCCATGCGCCGGGACTGAAGTCGCTGGAGAAGATTGCGCGCAAGCTTTCTTCCGATGTCTGGGTCGTCGCGCCGGAAGAAGAGCAGAGCGGCTCGGCGCATTCGCTGTCGCTCGCCAATCCGCTCAGGGTGCGAAAGCTCTCCGCGAAGAAATATGCGGTGCGCGGTACACCATCCGATTGTGTGCTGATGGCGGTGCGGCACATCATGATGGAGACGCCGCCCGATCTCGTTCTTTCGGGAATCAATCGCGGGCAGAACATTGCCGACGACGTGACCTATTCGGGCACCATCGCTGCGGCGATGGAAGGGACGCAGCTTGGGGTTCCCTCGATTGCCCTCAGCCAGGCTTTCGGTTTTTCCGGCCATGCCAATGTGAAGTGGGCGACAGCGGAGCAATTCGCACCGGAGATCGTCGAGAAGCTCGTCGCTGCAGGCTGGCCGACGGAAGTGCTTATCAATGTGAATTTCCCGGATGTCGTGCCCGCCTCCGTCACCGGCATCGAGGTCACGCGGCAGGGCAAGCGCGATCAGTCGCTCGTCCGGGTCGAAGAGCGGATCGACGCCCGCAACAACCCTTATTACTGGCTCGGCTTTGAGCGCATTCTGAGCAACCCGCCGCAGGGGACCGATCTCCGGGCGATCTATGAGGGACGGATTTCGATTACACCGCTCCATATGGATCTCACGCATATGCGGACCTCGAAGGCCCTGAGCGATGCGCTCGGCTCGCTTGCGCGCCCACGCAAGCCGCGCAGCAAGGGCTGACCGGAAAACGCGTGAACGAAACCGCAATCATGGACGAAATCGAGCACGAGAAGATCGAACTCATTATGGGGCTGCGCAAGCAGGGCATCCGAGACAACCGCGTGCTGTCCGCGATTGAGCGTGTGCCGCGAGAGAAATTCATTGCCGCGACCTTCCGCAAGCAGGCCTATGAGGACCATGCGCTGCCCATCGAATGCGGGCAGACGATCAGCCAACCCTACGTCGTGGCCTACATGACCGAGCAGCTTCATGTTGGCGAGCGAATGAAGGTGCTCGAAGTGGGCACGGGCTCAGGCTATCAGGCGGCGGTTCTGGCGAAGCTCTGCCGCCGGGTCTACACGATCGAACGCTACCGGACCCTGCTCAACGATGCGCTGAAGCGATTCGACGAATTGCGTCTCCATAACATCACCGCGAAGGTCGGCGATGGCGCAAAGGGCTGGCCGGAGCAGGCGCCCTTCGATCGGATCATCGTGACGGCAGCAGCGCCGGCCGTGCCGCAGGCGCTGGTCGATCAGTTGAAGGAAGGCGGCTTGATGATTGTTCCGGTTGCCATTTCGGGCAGCCGGGGCGAGCAAAAGCTTGTGCGGATCGAACGAACCGCCGAAGGTGTGAAGAGGGAAGAACTCTTGGCGGTGCGTTTCGTGCCGCTGGTCGAGGGTGTTGCCAAGGAGTCCTGAACGGCGGATTCTGATCCGATTGCGGCGGTGGACGAGGCCCTATGGGACGGTTCGACGAGATGCGGAAGATGGTGCAGCGAGGGGCAGTCCTCTCGCTGGCGCTTGTCGTTGCCGCATGCAGCAGCGGCGAACGTCCATGGTGGGATGGCGGCTCCTCGGGCCGCTCACCCTCGCCGGTGTCGCGGCCCGTCGAAACGATGCATCCCGGCGGCACCTATGTCGTCAAGCGCGGCGACACGGTCTACAGCATCGCTCGCGCCCATAATGTGCCGGTGCGCTCCGTTATCGATGCGAACAGGCTTGCGGCGCCTTACAAGATCGAGGTCGGGCAGCGGCTGACGATCCCCGCCGGCCGCTTCCATATCGTGCAGCGCGGCGACACGGTTTCCGGCATTTCGCGGCAATACAATGTAGGCGTGGCCGCGCTGACCAGCCTCAACCGGATACCGCCGCCCTATACGATCAAGGTGGGCGAACGGCTTCAAATTCCGGCATCGCAGCACCAGAGCCAGACCGCATCGTCATCGCCAGCGCAAGGTGGAACAGGCGTCCCGCTTGCGCGGCCGGCCGCAGGCGCTGCCGTCGCCTCGTTGCCACCGCCAACCGCTTCGACGCCGACCGTACCGCGCGACCCGCTGCCTGCACCGCCGGTGGCGACCGGCGGGTTCCAGTGGCCGATCCAGGGCAAGATCCTGTCGACCTTCGGCCCCAAGGCGAACGGTCTTCACAATGACGGCATCAATATCGCCGCAGAAATGGGCGCGCCGGTGAAGGCTTCGCAAAGCGGTGTCGTTGCCTATGCGGGTAATGAGCTGAAGGGCTATGGCAATCTGCTGCTCATTCGCCACGACAACGGCTGGGTCACTGCCTATGCGCATAACAGCAAGCTGCTGGTCAGCCGCGGCGACACGGTGATGCGGGGGCAGACGATCGCTCATGCGGGCAATACCGGCAGCGTGGTGACGCCGCAGGTGCATTTCGAAGTGCGTCAGGGTGCCAAGGCCATCGACCCGCAATCAGTCATCGGCATGTAGCCGCGGCCATCAATCCAGCGTCTGCCCGAGGCGTCCTGCCAGGTCCTGGATGAATTGCCAGGCGACGCGGCCGGAGCGCGCGCCGCGCGTCGCTGCCCATTCGATGGCTTCGGCCTCAAGCTCCTCGCTTCCGATCTTCAGTTCAAAGTGTTTCGCATAGCCCTCGACCATGCCGAGGTAATCCGCCTGGCTGCAATTGTGGAAACCGAGCCAGAGGCCGAAACGGTCTGAAAGCGAGACCTTTTCCTCAACTGCCTCCGATGGATTGATCGCGGTCGATCGCTCGTTCTCCATCATGTCGCGCGGCATCAGGTGGCGCCGGTTCGATGTGGCATAGAAAATCGCATTTTTCGGGCGGCCCTCAATGCCGCCTTCGAGAACGGCCTTCAGCGATTTGTAGCTTGTATCGTCATGGTCGAAGGAAAGGTCGTCGCAAAAGACGATGGCGCGCCGATCCTGGTTGCGCAGCAGCGTCATGAGGCGGGGCAGGCTCTCGATATCCTCGCGGTGGATCTCGATCAGAATGAGGCTCCTGGGAGCCTCTGCGTTGACCGCTGCATGAGCCGCCTTGACGAGTGAGCTCTTGCCCATGCCGCGCGCGCCCCAGAGAAGCGCATTGTTGGCAGGCAGGCCACAGGCAAAACGCCTCGTATTGTCGAGGAGGATGTCGCGAACGCGATCGACACCCCGGATCAGGGAGAGGTCGACCCGCGCCACTTCGGGTACGGGGACGGGACGGCCCGCCTCGGCATTCCAGACAAAGGCATCTGCGGTATCGAAGCCGGCGTCCGCCAGGGGAGGCGGCGCGAGCCTTTCGAGCGCCTCTGCGATGCGCTTCAGGAGGTGGGTGCGATCTGGGTCCGGCGTCATGGGCAAGTCTTGAGGCAGTTGCTGGGTGCGATGGGCGGTGCGGCACCGTAGCACCCGGCGGTCGGGCCGGAAAACTCTCTATATCCAAAAACTTGGGCGTTTCGCCGGGAGCGGCCGGGTTCGGTTTGCAAATGGCCTTGCGGCCGGTATAGTCCCGCGCAATCAGGAGATTTGCGGCCCCTGTCATTCAGGTTTTGCCGCATGACTAGCTAACAGGAGATGTTGATGGGCGGCGGCGGTACCAGTGAATTCTTGCTCAATGTCTTTCCGCTGCTCGCGTTTTTCGCGATCATGTATTTCCTGCTGATCCGCCCGCAAATGCGCCGGGCGAAGGAACATCGGGAAATGGTGGCGAATGTCCGCCGTGGCGACGTGGTGGTGACGGCGGGCGGCATTGTCGGCAAGGTCACCAAGGTCGAAGACAATGAGGCCACAGTCGAAATCGCAGAGAATGTCCGCGTTCGCATTGTGAAGACCACGTTGGCCGATGTGCGCTCGAAGTCTGAGCCGGTGCCCGCGAACACCAACACGCCTTCTTAAGAAAATCACCGAACCTCGGGGGAGGCGGAAGAGACCGGGATGCTCTATTTCGAACGCTGGAAGGTCGCCCTTATCGTCCTGCTTTGCTTTGCGGGACTTGCCTATTCCGCACCCAATTTCATTCCGCGGGCATCGCTCGAGAATGTCCCGGGCTGGCTGCCGAACAAGCAGATCAATCTCGGCCTCGATCTGCGCGGCGGCTCCTACATGCTGCTCGGGCTCGATACCGGGGGACTGGAGCAGTCGCGCCTGCAGGATCTCGTGAATGAGGTTCGCAACGCCCTGCGCGATGTTCGTGTGCCCTATACCGGCCTCGGCATTCAGGGTGGCATGGTCACCGTCAACATTACGCGTGCGGAAGATGTCGAAAAGGCGCGCGTTGCAATAGACGATCTCGCGACAACTGTTTCCGGCAATGCGTTCTCGGGCATGCCCGAACGCGACCTTCTGGTGCGGGCGGTCGGCCAGCGCATCGAAGTGGTCGTGACGGAAGCAGCCAAGCTCGCCCAGCTTCAGGCCGCCGTCGAACAATCCATTGAAATCGTGCGGCGCCGTATCGACGAACTCGGCACCACCGAGCCGGTCATTCAGCGGCAGGGCGCGGACCGTATTCTAGTGCAGGTGCCGGGCCTTGAAGACCCGCAGCAGCTCAAGGCATTGCTCGGCCGCACGGCTAGGATGAACTTCCGCCTTGTCAGCAACGCGATGTCGGCGCAGCAGGCGATTGCGACGCGCACTGTGCCCGCAGGAACGGAAATCCTCTATTCGGCAGACGAGCCGCGCGAGCCTTTCCTGGTCGAGCGGCGTATCATGGTCGGCGGCGACAGGCTGCGCGATGCGAGCCCCGGTTTCGATCAGCGCACTGGTCAGCCGGTTGTCAACTTCCGCTTCGACTCCATTGGCGGACGCCAGTTTGGTGAAGTGACGCGAGAGAATGTTGGCCGTCCGTTCGCCATTGTGCTCGACAATGAAGTCATCAGTGCGCCGCGCATCAACGAGCCGATCATGGGCGGTTCTGGCCAGATCAGCGGCAACTTTACCGTTCAGGAAGCGACGAACCTCGCGATCCTGTTGCGTTCCGGCGCATTGCCGGTCGATATCACCATTCTTGAAGAGCGCACGGTCGGTCCAGGCCTCGGTGCAGACTCGATTGCCGCCGGTGAAATTGCCGCGCTTATCGGCGCGCTTGCCGTCATCGTCTTCATGATTGCGAGCTACGGTTTCTTCGGTGTGCTTGCCGTCGTGGCGCTGGCGCTCAATGTGCTCATGCTGTTCGGCATCCTGTCGGTGCTGCAAGCGACACTGACGCTGCCGGGCATTGCCGGCATCGTGCTCACGATCGGCATGGCAGTCGACGCCAATGTGCTGATCTATGAGCGCATACGAGAAGAAGTGGCGGCGGGCAAAGGGCCGATACCGGCAATCGAGACCGGCTACAACAAGGCGTTGTCGTCGATCCTTGATGCGAACATCACCACGCTGATTTCTGCGGCGATCCTGTTCCAGATGGGAACGGGTCCCGTGCGCGGTTTCGCGGTGACGCTTGCCATCGGCATTATCACATCCGTCTTCACGGCTTACACCGTGAACCGCCTGATGATTTCGGTCTGGTTGCGCCGCAGCCGCCCGAAGGCGATCACGCTCTAGGCGCCGGGGAGAACAGTAACATGCGACATCTGAAGCTCATTCCGGACGATACGAAGATTCCCTTCGTGAAGTGGCGCAACATCGCCGTTTCGCTTTCCGTGATCGTGGTGATTGCCTCGGTGGTGCTGCTTTTCACGCGCGGACTGAACTTCGGCATCGACTTCACGGGCGGCATCCTGATCGAGATTTCGACGGACGGTCCGGCAAATATCTCGGAGCTGCGCACCGATCTCGGCGGGCTGGGGCTCGGCGAAATCCAGATCCAGGAATTCGGGCAGGCCGATGACGTGCTGATCCGCGTTCAGGCGCCGGACAGCGACGATGAAGCAGCGTCGCAGCAAGTGGTCAACATGATCCGGGCGGAGCTTGGGGACAGGGTTGTCGAATATCGCCGCGTCGAAGTGGTCGGTCCGCAGGTCAGCGGCGAGCTTGTTCAAGACGGCATTCTTGCGGTCGTGATCGCCGTTATCCTCATGCTGATCTATATCTGGTTCCGCTTCGAGTGGCAGTTCGCGCTCGGCTCCATCGTGTCGCTCATCCATGACGTGATGGCAACCATTGGCATCTTCTGCATCCTGCAACTCGAGTTCAATCTTGCCTCGATTGCCGCGCTGCTTACGATTGTCGGTTATTCGATGAACGATACCGTCATCGTCTATGACCGCATCCGCGAGAATCTGCGCAAGTACAAGAAGATGGATCTTGGCGATCTTCTCGATCTCTCGATCAACCAGACGCTTTCGCGCACCGTCATGACATCGGGCACGACGCTGCTCGCGCTCGCGGCCCTGTTCACTTTTGGCGGTGCGGTGCTGCGCGACTTCACCTTCGCGATGATCTTCGGCATTTTTGTCGGTACCTATTCATCGATCTTCGTCGGTTCACCGGTTCTTCTTGCAATCGGCGTGAACCGGGATGGCTCGGGAAGCGCCGGGCCGGCGGCGAAGGAGAGTGCAGCGGGCAAGGCTTGAGGAGATGGCCAGCCGGCCGCGTTTCGATGGACAGCCCTTTGTGGATGCCTATGGAGAAGGTGGATTTCGGCTTGCCGGACAACGCTTCGAAGGATCGGTCCTGATTACTCCGCGCGGGCTGTTTCCTTGGGCGGTGCGTTCTGTCGAGGACGCAACCTCCGCTTCCTTTGCGCCCGTTCTGGAGGCATCGCCAGATTTCGATTTTCTGATTGTGGGGTCGGGCACGGAGACGGCTTTTCTGCCGCCCGCCGTGCGGCGTCATCTCGAATCGCACACGATCTTTCCCGATGTGATGGCGACCGGCCCTGCTTGCCGTACCTACAATCTCATGCTGTCGGAAAATCGCCGTGTTGCTGCGGCGCTTGTTGCCGTCGGGTAAAGTCCTATCGCCGGGCTTGGCTTTTCGTCCGGAAACTCCTAGCTTTCTCGCAGTTTCGCGGCACTGAGTCGCAGATAAAAAGGGGATACGCCGACTAGGGCTTTAGGGGGCTCTGGGGCTTGTCCCGGTGTCCCTGCTGGCCGCTCAAGCGGCGAATGGCAACCGGAAGGGGAATATTCCATGGCATCCATTCTCACATCATTGCGGAACACGGTTATTGCCGGTTTCGTGCTCGCGGCGATTCTGCTGCTGCTTTATCTCAACTGGAACGGCTGGGACGGCGCGGCGCTCGGCCATGCCTTCTGGGCTTTCGTCTTCCGCTGGCTGCACGTCATCAGCGGCGTGATGTGGATCGGCCTGCTCTGGTATTTCAACTTCGTGCAGATTCCGTCCATGCCGAGCATTCCCGACGAGCAGAAGCCTGCGGTCAGCAAGGTGATTGCGCCGACCGCTCTGTTCTGGTTCCGCTGGGGTGCGATGGCGACCATCATCACCGGCATCATCCTTGCCATGATGAATGGATACCTTGTCTCAGCCTATACGCTCGGCGCAATCGAAGGCTTTGCGGTTCCGAAGAACATTGCCATCGGTATCGGCATGTGGCTCGGCACGATCATGTGGTTCAACGTCTGGTTCGTGATTTGGCCGAACCAGAAGATCGCGCTCGGCATTGTCGATGCACCGGCGGAGCAGAAGCCCGCAGCGGCGCGGACTGCGATGCTCTTCTCGCGTACCAACACGATGCTCTCCGTACCCATGCTCTTCTCCATGGTGGCGGCGCAGAACATCTACTGATCCCGGCGAGAGGTCGATGAGCGGGGCCGCCTCGATGGCGGCCCCGTTTGTTTTGAGGAAGCGAATGACGGAACGCGAAGCAAGTAAGAGCATGGTTGCGAGCCTCGAAGAGGTTTGTACGCATGACCATGACCGCTTTCTGACGCTGCTGTTCGCACCATCGGCGAAGCGCCCTGCGCTCACCGCGCTCTATGCCTTTAACATTGAAATTGCCCGGGTTGCGGAGGCCGTCACCGAACCGATGATGGGCCATATCCGCCTGCAATGGTGGCGCGAGACACTGGAAGGATTGCCGCGCGGCGAAACGCGCGGTCATGCCGCCGCAGAGGCGCTTCATGAAGCCGGCGGCATCCCGCTCGACAAGTTGCAGGCGCTGATCGACGCGCGTGAGCGCGATCTCTCTGAAGATGCCTTTCCGGACATGTCTGCCCTCGAAGACTATGCCGTGCAGACCTCGTCCGCGCTTATGACGATTGCCGCAGAAATTCTGGCGGGCTGGGATGCAGCCCGGAACGCCGCACTGCCGATCCGTCATGCCGGTATCGCCTATGCGCTGACCGGCATTCTTCGCGCGCTTCCGGTTCATGCCTCGCACGGACGATTGCTGCTGCCCGCCGACATCCTCGGGCGGCATGAAGTCGATCCGCATGATGTATTGGCCGGGCGAATGACAGAAGGATTGCGCGCAGCCATGCATGAAGTCGCAGGTGCCGCGCGGACACATCTTGCGGCGGCGCGCTCCCACACTGTTGAACCCACGCTTATTCCGGCGCTGCTCCCGGCATCGCTTTGCGACCGCCATCTCGACATCATGTCTGCGCGCGAATTTGATCCGTTCCGGAACCCTGTCGAAGTCCCCGCTTTCCGCCGGCAGTTGCGGCTTCTTGGGCGTAGCCTTCTGAAACGGATCTGACTATTCGGCGGCTTCAGCTGCGGGGTTCAACCAGCCTTCAAGGTCGCGTATCGCGCGGGACGTGTAGGCACGTTTGCGCGCAGGCGCCTTCGCCTTTCCGCGCGGGCGCATGCCGTTTTCATCGCGCGGCACTTCGGGTTCCGGGAAGAGACCGAAATTCACATTCATCGGCTGGAAGGTCGCGGCGTTCGCATCGCCGGTGATATGGGCGAGCAGTGCGCCAAGCGCGGTGGTGCGGGGCGGCGGCGACACCGCGCGGCCAAGCCGCTCAGCAGCGGCAAAGCGGCCCGCGAGAATGCCCATGGCGCCGCTTTCGACATAGCCTTCGACGCCTGTGATCTGGCCCGCAAAGCGCAGGCGCGGCTCGCGCTTCAGCCGCATGTTTCCGTCAAGCTGGTTCGGGCTATTGATGAAAGTATTGCGGTGGAGGCCGCCAAGCCGTGCGAACTCTGCCATCTCAAGGCCCGGAATGGTGCGGAAAACACGCGTCTGCTCACCATGTTTCAGCTTCGTCTGGAAGCCGACCATGTTGTAGATCGTGCCGAGCTTGTTGTCCTGACGGAGCTGAACCACGGCATAGGGCTTCACATCGGGTTGATGCGGATTGGTGAGGCCGACGGGCTTCATCGGGCCGAAGCGCAAGGTTTCCGCACCGCGCTCCGCCATGATTTCGATGGGCAGGCAGCCGTCGAAATAGGGCGTCGACATTTCCCATTCCTTGAATTCGGTCTTGCCGCCCGCCAGAAGCTCCGCGACGAATGCTTCGTATTGTTCGCACGTCATCGGGCAGTTGATATAGTCCTTGCCCGCGCCTGCCGGGCCAGATGCGCCCGCGCTTTCCTTGTCGTAGCGCGACTGGAACCAGCAGACCGACATGTCGATGCTGTCGCGATAGACGATCGGCGCAATCGCATCGAAGAAGGCGAGTTCGTCGGCGCCGGTCAATTCGCTGATTGCCTTGCCGAGCGCGTCGGAGGTGAGCGGGCCGGTCGCGATGATGACGCTGTCCCAGTCTTTTGGCGGGAGGCCCGCAATCTCGCCGCGCTCGACGGTGACGAGCGGGTGAGCGGTCAGCTTTCTGGTCACGTAGTCGGAGAAGATGTCGCGATCGACCGCCAGTGCGCCGCCTGCGGGCACGCGCGCGACTTCCGCAGCTTCCATCATGATCGAGCCCGCGCGGCGCATTTCCTCATGCAGCAGGCCGACCGCATTCAGCTCCGGGTCGTCGGAGCGGAAGGAATTGGAGCAGACGAGTTCGGCGAAGCCATCTGTATGATGCGCTTCCGTTTTCACCAGCGGCCGCATCTCGTGCAGCACCACGGGCACACCCGCCTGCACGAGCTGCCAAGTGGCCTCGGAGCCCGCCATGCCGGCGCCGATGATGTGAACGGGGGCGATGTCCTTTTTCATGGCCGAGGAGATAGCACTCCCGACTGCCTAGTTCCACACCTTCGGCTTCCGTCCGGCCCAGGGCAGTTCCTTTTCGAGCTGGGCGGCGAGCCGGAACAGCGTTGCCTCATCGGCATAGCGGGCGGTGAGCATCATGCCGATGGGGAGCCCACTTTCGGATTGCCAGAGCGGCAGGGAAAGCGAGGGCTGGCCGGTGAAATTGAAGGGCGGCGTGTAGGGGAAGACCTGACCCTGCCGCTTGTTCAGCTCGCGGGCTTCCTGATCCGGCCCGAGGAAACCGATTTCGGGCTGAAGCTGACCAAGTACCGGGCAGAGATAGATATCAAATTCCTCGAAGGTCGAAAGCACCTGCCGGTTCATCAGGCGAAGCTGCTGCCAGCCCCACATGGCCTGTGCGCCGGTGAGCTTGCTGCCGTTCTTGAAGCCCGCCCAGGTGAGCGGCTCAAGCTCGTGCTTCTCCGGCTCGCGGCCCATCGCCTCTATCCGGCGCATCATACCGGCAGCGAAGTTCGAGCCGGAGACGGCGCCTTGCGCCCTGTAAAGCTGGCGATAGTCAATGCCGAGGCCGCGCGGCGTCACCGAGTGGCCGAGCCTTGAAAGGAAATCCGCCGTCTTTTCGAGCGCCGCCTGGATTTCCGGGTGGATGGGTTTGCCGCCCGGCGTTTCCGAAGACCATGCGATCTTCAGCTTGCCGGGGCTCTTCGTGATCTCTTCCATATAAGGCCGCTCTTTCGGCGGCGGTGCATAAGGCGAAGCTGGCTCTGGAAAGCCGGTCGCGTCGAGCATCGCGGCGCTGTCGCGCACTGTCCGGCTCACCACATGGTCGACACTGAAGCCGATGGCGCGGTCGAAATCGTCCGGGCCCTGCGGGTTGCGGTCGCGCGTCACTTTGAGGCCGACAAGGCCGCAGCAGGCGGCGGGAATGCGGATCGAGCCAAGGCCGTCCGAGGCATGGGCAAGGGGAAGGATGCCCGCGCCAACGGCAGACGCCGCACCGCCCGACGAGCCGCCGGAAATGCGGTTCGGGTCCCAGGGGTTGCGGCAGGGGCCGAGGAGGCGCGATTCCGTCGTGCCGGTGATGCCGTATTCCGGTGTGTTGGTCTTGCCGAAGAGCACGGTGCCCGCAGCGCGGAAGCGTTGCACAAGCGTGCTGTCGTGATCGTCAACGACATTGGCGACGAACTTGCTGCCGCTGGTGCGGGGCCAGCCCTTCACCTCGGTGCCGAGATCCTTGATGAGAAAGGGCACGCCCTTGAAAAGGCCATCCGGGAGTTTGCCCTTGGCCGCCTCGCGCGCCTCGTCATAGGCCTTGTAGACGATAGCATTCAGCGTGCCGTTGTGGCGCTCGGCGCGCTCGATTGCGGCGTCCACGAGTTCGAGCGGCGTGACTTCGCCTTTGCTCACAAGTGTGGCAAGGCCGAGGCCGTCATAATCCGCATATTCGGCAAAGGACATTTTCTCTCCCCCTTGTGTCAGTTCCAGATAACCGGGCGGCGATCCTTCCAGGGCATTTCCTGTTCAAGCTGGGCGGCGAGGCGGAACAGCGTTGCCTCGTCGCCGAAGCGCGCGGAGAACATCAGTCCGACCGGCAATCCGTCCGACGACATGCACAGCGGCAGCGACATGGCCGGCTGACCGGTAATGTTCTGGATCGGCGTGAAGGGAACGTAGTCCACTGCCGGCGCGAAGGCGGCAATAGGATCGGGCTCGTTCACATTGATCAGGCCGAGCGGAATGGGCGGCGAGGCAAGCGTTGGGGTCAGCCAGACATCGTGCTTCGTCATGAATTGGCCGACACGGCGGGAGAGGCCCTGCGCTTCCTTTATCAGGATCAGATATTGTGAGGCGGTGATGGTCTTGCCGATTTCCCAGAGGCCGCGTGTCAGCGGTTCAAGTTCATCATCTTTCGGCCCGCGGCCACGGCGCGCCGTTTCAAGCTCGACCTCGGAGGAAAGCCAGGCTGCCCAGATCGGCAGGAAGAGGCTGCCGGGTTCCTCGGGTTTCAGCGGTGGCATCGCCTCCATGACGTCATGGCCGAGGCTTGCGAGCTTCGCCGCGACCGCCTCGACGGCTTTCACATTTTCGGGATGAAGCGCGGTGCCTGCGGCATTCGTTTTGCTGAAGGCGATGCGGAGCTTCCCCGGTGCGCGGGAGACGTCTTCGAGGAAGGGACGTTCGACCGGCGGCGCGACATAGGGCGCGCCGGGTTCCTGGCCGTGAATGCAATCGAGCATCGCGGCACAGTCGCGCACCGTTCGCGTCACCACGTGCTCGTGGCAGAGGCCGCTCAACACATCGCCATAGTCGGGACCGAGCGATGCGCGCGCCCTTGTCGGTTTGAGGCCGACGACACCGCAGCTCGACGCCGGGATGCGTATCGAGCCACCGCTGTCATTGGCATGGGCGAGGGGAACGATGCCTGCTGCTACAGCCGCCGCCGAGCCGCCTGAGGAACCGCCGGTCGAGTGTTTCACATTCCACGGATTTCGCGCGGGGCCGTAAAGAGCGGACTCGGTCGTGGGCAGCAATGTAAATTCCGGCACATTTGTCTTGCCAAGGAAGGTAAGGCCCGCGGCACGGAAGCGCTTGGCGAGATCGCTGTCTTCGGTAGCGGGTGTGTCAGCCCGGAAGCGAGAGCCAAGGCGGCTCGGATAACCCTTGATGTCGCCAAAGGCATCTTTCAGCAGGAAGGGTACGCCTTTGAACGGACCGTCGGCGGGAGACTTTGCCATCTCGCGGCCAAGGTCATAGAGTTTCAGGATAACGGCATTGATCGCCGGATTGTGCTTTTCGATCCGGGCGATGGCCTCGTCCGCAAGTTCGGCAGGGCTCACCTCGCCCTTGCGAACAAGCTCCGCCAATCCGAGGCCGTCATATGATGCGTAATCGGGAAATCCCATTTGTGCCTACTCCTCCCAATTCTTCTTTGGGAAAGCTTAGTCGCAGACGCCGCAGCGTCAAATTTCTCACTTTTCGACGTCTGACGGTGGCTTCCACGGATAGGGTGGAGGACCTTCAAACTCAGGCTCAGGACGCGCCGGTTCAGCGTCGCCCTCCCAGGCCGGAACTCGAAAGCGTGCCCGGCGCATCACGGCGGGACCCTCCGGGCCCTCGTCGCGCATGACATTGCCGACATTCACCTGTTCGGCGGCGATCCCGTCGTCGTTCAACGTCACCAGCGTGTAGCCATGCGCGTCGGAATCCATGTAGTCGAGGCCGGGGCTCGCGCGCTCATTGCGAACGAGATCGAAGAGATATTCCGAGTTCGTGTAATTGACGAGGATGCCGGCGCGCAGGCCGTTTACCAGCGTGTTGTTCCAGTTTTCCCGCTTCGCGCCGTTTTCATCCAGCGTGACTGCGCGATGGAAGAAGCCGCTGTTTCTTGTACCGCGATCCGCCATTGAGTACATTGAGGACGAGCTGATCGCCGCCGTCACAAACTCCGGGACTGCAAAGCTCAATTCATCCGCATCCGGATCGACGGGCAGACGGCCCGCGGCGAATGTGTGGTAATCGCCCGCGATCGACACGGTGTTGCCGATGCCTTCCTCCTTGATGAAGCGAAGAAGCTCCTGCAATTCGCCGGGATAGCCCTGCCAGGCATCTGTGCCGACATAGCCATCTTCGAAACCGGCGAAAGGAATGCGCGAGAAATCGAGGCGCATCTGCAATGCGGGGCCGCCATTTACCCAGATGCGCCATTTCGCGGTCGACGCCTTCATCACCTGCTTGAACCAAGCCTTCTGGGCGGCACCCAGCTGTGTGCCGGGCGGAAGATCCTTGCGCGGGTTCACGATTTCCCTGTCGCCATATTGAATCGCTTCGGGCGGATTTCCTTCATTGGCGGTACGGCCGGCGTCGAGGGTCTGCACGATCCGTACAGGCGGCATGGGCGCGCCCTTGATGAGTGCCTTTACTTCCTCTGAAATGACCGGCGGGCTGCGGTAGGAGCGGAGATCCGTCAGCACGAGATCGAGCATCGCGCCCCAGCGGAGCGTGCGATAGATCGTCAGGCTCGTTACGGCTTTCAGGCTGTCGCCCTGATAGAGCCAGTTTTCGTCATGTTCGCCGAGCGGTACGTCTTCGACGCGCGCATTCCGGAAATCATGTGCGGGCGCGGCAATGCCATTGAAGGCGCGGGCGCGGGTGAGAACGGCAGGGATGAATTCGAACCAAGCGCGGTTTGCGGCAAGTTTCCGCTTCTGCGCCGGATCGCCGTCGCCAAAATAGGTATCGTGTGCCTGCCATGCGTCGTTGGTGAATTCATGGTCGTCCCATGTATGCACAAAGGGAAAGCGCGCCCGGGCCGCCTGCAGGTCGGGATCGGTAAGATAGACCTTGTAGAGATGGCGGTAGTCGGCGAGCGAGACCGCCGCCTGACTTCCTTTCTGCCAGTGCGGCCTCGTTCCGTCCGGCACCCAGGGGTCCGAACCGTCGGGCAGGGGCCCGATCAATCTTTCTGGCCGCTGTTCCTCCGGTACGTCGCCGGTGCGTTCATAGATGAAGTCGCCGAGATGCAGCACGAAGTCGATCTGTTCGCCGGGTGCTGCCGCGATGTCGTCGTTCACGAGGCGGCGTAAGGCGCCGAAGTAGCCTTGTTCATAGTTCTGACAAGAGACAGCGGCGAAGCGAACCTTCCGGGATGCGCCAGGCTGCGGCGCCGTGCGGGTGCGCCCGGGCAGCGGCGTCTGGTCTCGTCCGGCATGAAAGCGATAGTGGTAGACCGTGTCCGGCGCGAGGCCCTGCACGAAGACGCGGACCGCGTGATCGGAGGCACGGCTCGCGCGCACGGCCTGTTCGACGACGACACGCTCGAACTTCTCGTCCGTTGCGACTTGCAGATAGAGGTCGATATCGCCATTGGGGAGGGCTGCCTCCGGATCGAGCGCCTCGACCCGCGTCCAGAGCATGACGGCATCGGGCTGCGGGTCGCCGGAGGCGAGGCCTTGCGGGAAGTGGAAGGAAAACGGTGCTGCCTTGGCATGACCGAGGCGCGGCAAGAAAGGCGTGGCGGTGGCGGTGACGGCAAAACAGCCGACGGTCGCTGTGAATAGCCTCAAAAACTCACGACGATCAATCTGGACCATATTCCCCGGTGTCCTGGTGAAATCTCTCAAGCAGACGTGTTGCGTTTTCAGGTCGCAGTGGACCGGGCATCTGGAAGATCAAGACTTTCAACGTCAGATTCAGCATTCAAGGTTTGCAGAAATGATCTGGATTCCGGGCTGGCCGGGAAGAAGCATTCTATGCGGATGGACTGCATCGTCGCATCATAGGGAGCGCCGAAAGTGCTGTAGTTCGAAATGAACGCAAGCTGCCGGCCGTCGTTTTGAATTTCGAAGCGGAAGATCGGCAACTCGGCAGACGCCGGTTCGACGCCGGGGCCGGCAAGGCGCCGGATGCGGGCTACCAACCGCCTCGCCTCAACCTGGTTCGGGGCGATAAGCGCTTCCTGTTCGAGGTGATGGAGCAGGGCGGGTGCAATTTCATGCCAATTCACGACTGAGGAGCGCAATTCCGTATCGGAAAAGAAAAACTCGAACAGATTGTCGCCTGCAGTAACCGGGTTTTCGCGGGAGAAGTTGAAAAACCGGATAGCGGCGTCATTCATTTCGAGAATGTTGCCAAGTGAGTCCGATGCGACGGCGGGAATGCCGCCCTGCGCGTCCAGAAGTTTGGACACGGCATCGAGAGCGAGCAGGCGGCCCGACTGGCCGAGATCGTCATGTGCGAATGCAGGTGCGAATCCGGCGAGGCGAAGCAGCGCATTGCGCTCGCTTGCCGACAATTCCAGCGCATCGCCAAGGCGTAGCACAACATCCCGGCCCGGACGGGACCTGCCGGTTTCAAGGAAACTCATGTGCCGCGGCGAGATGCCTGCGAACTCGGCAAGTTCTTCCTGACTTATCTTTTTCTCAAGACGGGCGCGGCGCAGATGAACGCCAAAAATGCTCTCGTCCTGCAAGATCGTGTCCATGACGATTTTCTTACCTTCCGGGTAGTGGCGCCACGACGCGGCTCCGCCGAACCTGCGGTCCGGTACAAACGGAAAGAGCGCAAAATGGCTGAAACCCTGACATTCCCTTACGAAGATATTGAACTTGCCTACACCGTTTCCGGAAGCGGACCGGCGCTGATCTTGCTGCATGGCTGGCCATTTCACAAGGCGAGCTTCCGCAAGCTGCTGCCGATGCTCGAGCCGCATTACACGTGCTATGCGCTTGACGCTGCCGGCATGGGAGAAAGCGGCTGGAGCCGCCACACCAATTTTTCCTTCTACGGACATGTCGAGCGCGTTCGCGCCTTTGCCGACCGAATGAAGCTCACCGGATACTCCGTGATAGGCCACGATACAGGCGGAACCTTTGCCCGGATGCTGGCCGTATCGGATGCAGCGAGGGTCGACAGAATCGTCGCCATAGACACGGAAGTTCCGGGACATCTTCCCGGTGTCGTACCCAAGCTGCAATGGGCATTCCGGCGACGGTGGGGCCGCGCGCTTTTCAAGGCGGCGCTCGGCTCGCCCGCGCTGATGCGCCGCTGGCTTGGCAATGTCGGCTTCTTTTTCGACAAGCGAATGATCGACGACGAATATATGGATCTGTTCGTGACGAGCTGGTTGCGCTCCGACCATGCCTATCGCGGCCTCCTCGAATATCTGCTCGGGGTTGACCACAGTTTCGTTGCGCGGCTCGATGTCCTGCATGCGAAGATCGAAGTGCCGATGCTGTTCGTTTGGGGCGAGAAGGATGGCGTCTTTCCGGTCAAGCGTGCGCGGGAGATGGTTGCTCGAATGCCGGACAAGGCAAGTCTTGCGGTTATCGAAAGAGCGGGATTTCTGCCGCATGAAGAAAGGCCGGAAGAGGTTGCCAGACATGTTCTGGCGTTCCTCAACCCGGAAGTTCCTGTGCGCCTTAGACGCGATACCGCCTAGCACCGGGCTTCGGCCATTTTCTTTTCGCAGCGGCTTTCGGTTTCGGCTCGGACTTGCGGACGCTGAGGCCGCTCTTTGCGGCGGCGCTCGCCTTCTTCATGCCTGCCTTGCCGGGGCGGCGCTTGAAGAGTTCCTTCAGATACTGGCCGGTGTAGGAGCGGGCCTCGGCGGCGACATCTTCCGGTGTGCCGGCGGCCACGATCTCGCCGCCGCCATCGCCGCCTTCGGGGCCCAGATCGAGTATCCAGTCGGCGGTCTTGATGACTTCGAGATTGTGCTCGATGACGACGACGGTGTTGCCGCTGTCGACGAGTTCGTGCAGCACTTCGAGGAGTTTCGCCACGTCGTGGAAATGGAGGCCCGTCGTCGGCTCATCGAGAATGTAGATCGTGCGGCCGGTGGCGCGCTTCGAGAGTTCCTTGGCGAGTTTGACTCGCTGCGCTTCGCCGCCCGAGAGCGTTGTCGCCTGCTGCCCGACCTTGATGTAACCGAGGCCGACGCGCTGCAGCACTTCCATCTTGTCGCGGACGGCGGGAACCGCCTTGAAGAAGGTGGCGGCCTCATCGACCGTCATTTCGAGGACGTCGGCGATCGACTTGTCCTTGAACTTCACTTCAAGCGTTTCGCGGTTATAGCGGTGGCCGTGGCAGGCGTCGCATTCGACATAGACGTCGGGGAGGAAGTGCATCTCGATCTTGATGACGCCGTCGCCCTGGCAGGCCTCGCAGCGGCCGCCCTTGACGTTGAAGGAGAAGCGGCCGGGCTTGTAGCCGCGGGCCCGGCTTTCCGGCAATTCGGCAAACCAGTCGCGAATGAAGGTGAAGGCGCCGGTATAGGTCGCCGGGTTCGACCGCGGCGTGCGGCCGATGGGCGACTGGTCGATGTCGATGATCTTGTCGAGATGTTCGAGGCCGACGATTTCATCGAAAGCGCCGGGATGTTCGCGCGTGTTGTTGAGACGGCGGGCGACCGCCTTGTAGATCGTCTCGATGAGGAGCGTGGACTTGCCGCCGCCGGAGACGCCGGTGACGCAGGTGAAGGTGCCGAGGGGAATTTCCGCCGTGACATTCTTCAAGTTGTTTTCCTTCGCGCCGGTGACCTTCAGCCATTTGCCGTTGCCCTTGCGGCGCTCCTTCGGGACTTCGATCTGGCGGAAGCCGGTGAGATACTGGCCGGTGAGGCTGTCGGGGTTCGCCATGATGTCATCGGGCGTGCCCTCGGCGACGACGCGGCCGCCGTGGATGCCGGCGCCCGGTCCCATGTCGACGACATGATCGGCGACGCGGATCGCGTCTTCGTCATGCTCGACCACGATGACCGTATTGCCGAGGTCGCGCAGCCGCTTCAGCGTGTCGAGCAGGCGGTCATTGTCGCGCTGGTGGAGGCCGATGGAGGGCTCGTCCAGCACATAGAGAACGCCGGTAAGGCCGGAGCCGATCTGCGAGGCGAGGCGGATGCGCTGGCTTTCGCCGCCGGACAATGTGCCGGAGTTGCGCGAGAGGGTGAGATATTCGAGGCCGACATTGTTGAGGAAGTGCAGGCGCTCGCGGATTTCTTTCAGGACGCGGCCGGCGATTTCGTTCTGCTTGGCGGTCAGGTGCTGGTTCAGGTCGCGGAACCAGGCATCGGCCTCGCGGATCGACATTTGCGAGACCTGGCCGACATGGAGACGAGCGATCTTCACCGCCAGCGACTCGGGCTTGAGCCTGTAGCCGCCGCAATCGTCACAATTGGTGACGCCCTGGTAGCGTTCGATTTCCTCGCGCGCCCAGGAACTGTCGGTCTCGCGCCAGCGGCGTTCGAGGTTCGGAATGACGCCTTCGAACGGTTTTTTCGTCTTGTAGGAGCGCATGCCGTCGTCATAGGCGAAGGTGACGACTTCCTCGCCGGTGCCATAGAGGATGACGTTCTGCGCTTCTTCCGGCAGCTGCGACCAAGGGACGGTCATGGAGAAATTGTACTGCTTGGCCAGCGCCTGCAGCGTCTGCGTGTAGTAGGGCGAGGTGGAGCGCGACCAAGGCGCGATGGCACCTTTTTTCAGCGACAACCCGTGATCCGGCACGACAAGGTCCGGATCCATGTAGAACTGGGTGCCGAGCCCGTCGCAGGAGGGGCAGGCACCGAAGGGATTGTTGAAGGAGAAGAGGCGCGGCTCTATCTCGTCGATGGTGAAGCCGGAAACGGGACAGGCGAAACGCGACGAGAAGGTGATGCGTTCGGCATCCTCACCCTTTTTCACATCCGCCATTTCGATCACGGCGATGCCGTCTGCGAGGTCGAGCGCGATTTCGAAACTGTCGGCGAGGCGGTTGCCGAGGTCGGGGCGGACGACGATGCGGTCCACCACCACATCGATATCGTGTTTCAGCTTCTTGTTGAGCGCCGGCACTTCGGCGATCTCGCAGAAGGTGCCGTCCACCTTCACACGCTGGAAACCCTTCTTCTGCAGCTCGGCGAATTCCTTGCGGTACTCGCCCTTGCGTCCGCGGATGATGGGCGCCAACAGGTAAAGCCGCGTGCCTTCGGGGAGAGCCATCACGCGGTCTACCATCTGGCTCACCGTCTGGCTTTCGATGGGAAGGCCCGTCGCCGGCGAATAGGGCACGCCGATGCGCGCCCAGAGAAGGCGCATATAGTCGTAGATCTCGGTGACTGTACCGACCGTCGAGCGTGGATTGCGCGAAGTCGTCTTCTGTTCGATGGAAATGGCCGGCGAAAGACCGTCGATCTGGTCGACATCAGGCTTCTGCATCATTTCGAGGAATTGCCGCGCATAGGCCGAGAGGCTTTCGACATAGCGGCGCTGGCCCTCGGCATAGATCGTGTCGAAGGCAAGCGACGACTTGCCGGAGCCGGAAAGGCCGGTAATCACGATCAGCTCGTCGCGCGGCAGTTCCACACTGACATTGCGCAGATTGTGCTCGCGGGCGCCGAGAACGCGGATGAAGCGGTTCTGGCTATCGCTTTTCTTGCTTGAGGTGGGCTTCTTCGAGGCGGTGCTCATCGGGCCGGAACTTTCACGGGCGCGGCCAGCCTTGCGGGCGGCGCGGATCTTACGCTTCAGGGAATGCGGCTTGGTCTCAGGCATTATGTATGTAGGGCGGCGGCTTCCGCTTCAAGGCCGGTAAAGTTTCGGAAGCGGAAAAGAATCGGAAGTCTCAAAATCATCTTGCCCCAGTTTGACGACCGTGAGAACATATGGAGAACAATTTTCGGATTTCAAGTCCTTTAAATGCCAGCACGGGGAGGGCATATGGGATTGAGTTTTTATACGCTGGGTTATTCCGCGCGGCTTCAGGCCGCAGGGGCATCGAAACAGCTTTCCGACGAGCATGCGAGGCTCGCCCGCGACATGATCATAGCCGATCTCGTGACGAAGGAAGATTTGAGGCTGGCGCTTTCGCACCAGACCTTGCAGTTCGGTGCGATGCTGGTTGTCGGGCTCGGGCTTCTGTTCGCTGCCATCAGCTTCATTGTTTGATCCACAGGTTTTTTGAGCAGGACGCTGGCATGGGGCCGCTGTGGCAGCTAGGGTCCGGCGCAGAGAGACAATTCCAGCGCGAGGCGAGACGAATATGGCAGGCAGCGTCAACAAGGTGATCCTGGTGGGCAATCTGGGCGCGGACCCTGAAATCCGCCGCACGCAGGACGGCCGGCCAATCGCCAATCTGCGCATCGCCACGTCAGAAACCTGGCGCGACAAGAATACGGGCGAGCGGAAGGAAAAGACCGAGTGGCACCGCGTGGTTGTGTTCAACGAGGGGCTCTGCAAGGTCATCGAGCAATATGTGAAGAAGGGCTCGAAGGTCTATATCGAAGGCGCGCTGCAGACCCGCAAATGGACCGACCAGTCGGGCCAGGAACGCTATTCGACGGAAGTCGTGCTGCAGGGCTTCAACTCGACGCTGACCATGCTGGATGGCCGTTCCGGCGGGGCTTCGGGCGGCGGCGGTGATTATGGCGGCTCGGACGATTACGGCAGCAGCTCATCGGGCGGCGGCGGTGGCCGGGGCAATTTCTCGCAAGACCTCGACGACGAAATTCCGTTCTGAGGGCGATACGGCATGCGGGTGCTGGTCACGGGAGCCTATGGCTTCATCGGGCAGCACATCGCGGTGGGGCTGGCGCGGGCGGGACATGAGGTTGTGGCCTACGGGCGCGACCTCGCACTAGGCCGGCGATTGCTGCCCGGATTTGAATGGCAGTTCTGCGATTTCAACAAGGATACCGATGAGGCCATCTGGCTGCCGCGACTTGCCGGGGTGGAAGCGGTTGTCAACTGCATCGGCATCTTGCAGTCGACTGCGCAGGACACCCATCAGCATGCTCATGTCGACGGGCCCATCGCACTCTTTGGCGCGGCCCAAAAAGTGGGCGTTCGCCGTGTCGTGCAGATTTCTGCGCTCGGGGCAGAAGCCGAAGCCGGCACCGACTATTCCGCCAGCAAGAGCGTTGGCGATGATTTTCTGAAATCCCTCGATATCGACTGGGTCGTTCTGAAGCCGTCGCTTGTTTATGGGCGGGGCAGCTTTGGCGGCACGACATTGCTTCGCTCGCTTGCGGGGCTGCCCGGCGTCGCGCCACTTGTCGATGGCGGGCGCCACGCGTTCCAACCCGTTTTCATGGATGATCTCGTGGCATCGGTCGTGCGGCTGGTGGAGCCGGATGCGCCGTCGCGTATCGAGATCGCCATTACCGGACCGGTGCCGAAGACTACGCGAGAGATTGCTGTTCTTATGCGGCGGTGGCTCGGCTTTCCCGATGCGCATGTGCTGAATATTCCGGCCTGGCTCGCAAAGCCGATGCTGCTGCTTGGCGATATGGCGGGCTGGTTCGGA
Source organism: Parvibaculum sp. (assembly GCF_046297875.1). GTDB lineage: Bacteria > Pseudomonadota > Alphaproteobacteria > Parvibaculales > Parvibaculaceae > Parvibaculum. The sequence goes on from NZ_JBKBHD010000001.1 coordinate 2,495,821, forward strand.
TTGCCGACCGCATTCCGAAGTTCATCGCTTCGCCAGATGGAACTTGGCAATACGGCAAATTGCGATGCCGCCGTAGCAGCGACCGGTGTCGTGCCGCGGCCAATGGAAGTGGCGCTGGCAGACAACCCGTCAACGCTGCAGGATCGTCTTCACGCCCGAAGCGCAATCGCGGTAGCGCTTCTTCGTATTGCAATCGGCCTGTTCTGGGTTGCGACCGGCGTCATTTCATTACTGCCATCGGTCAATCTCGTCGCGGCAGGTTTTGTCGGGGCGACAGGGCTGGACGAATATGCATCGCGGCTTCTCGTCACTACTGCGGGTATCGCCGATATTACCCTCGGTCTTCCATTTCTCGCGGGGTGGCGGGTGCGCTTGTTCGGCTCGCTGCAGATTGCGCTGACGCTTGCCTATCTTGTGGTGCTGAGCATCTGGCTGCCTGCGATGTGGCTTGATCCATTCGGGGCGCTGATGAAGGCCGTCCCTCTTGTCTTTGCGACGCTTGTCGTCATGGCCTGGGCGGAGCGGCGCTGATGGACTTCTTTCTGATCCTGAAGCTGCTTCACATTCTCGGCGCTGCTGTTCTTTTCGGGACTGGGCTTGGCATCGCTTTCTTCATGTTCATGGCGGACAGGCGAGGCGATGTTGCACTGATTGCAGGCACGGCGCGGATCGTCGTTATCGCCGACTTTCTATTCACAGCGACGGCGGCTGTCATACAACCCGTGACGGGGCTCGGCATGGTCTATCTGACCGGCTACAGTCTTGCCGAGAGCTGGATAGTTGCGAGCATCTGTCTTTATCTGATCGTCGGCATGTTCTGGGTGCCTGTCGTCTGGCTGCAATCTGAAATCGGCATGATGGCGCAGGACGCCCTTCTTTTAGGCGCGCCTCTATCGCCACGTTATCGCCACTTCATGCGGGTCTGGTTCTGGTGCGGATGGCCTGCGTTCATTTCGGTGCTTGCCATCTTCTATCTGATGATTGCGAAACCCGTTCTCTGGTGACGATTTGCTCCGCATTCTCGAAACGCTCAGCGATCCAGGCGATCCCGGCAAGGCGAATGAAGATGCGTTTGGCCATGTGAAGGGCCAGGCGGGCGATCATCTGTGGGTGATCGACGGGGCGACGGATGTGGCCGATGGGCCGCTGATCGGGACAGAGACTGGCGCGCATTGGCTGGCGCAGAGGGCGAGTGCGCTGTTTGCCGGAATGGCGGCGCGGCATGGCGACGACCTTCGCGGGCATGTGCGGGAGGTGCTTGAGGCGCTCGAGCGGGATTTCGAGCGCGAGCGCCTGCGGGTGCCGAACGGGCGGCATGAATGGCCGAGCGCGGCGATGATGCTTCTCCATGTGGGTGGTGGCTGGGTCAGGGCCGCCAATTTTGCGGATTGCGGACTGGTGCTGCTGGAGGACGGGGCGGCGCAGGCGCAGATTTTCGGCGCACAGCACAATTCGCGGGAGGCGCGCGCCGTCAGCCGCACGGCGGAACTCATCCGGGCGCTGGCACCGGGCGAAGCGCCTTTCAGCAATGCCGCGGTGATGGACTATCTGCGGGCGGCGCGACGGCGGCAGAACAGCAAGGATGGCTACTGGATTCTCGGGGTCGACGCAGAAGCGGCAGCGCATGTGCGGCTTGCCGGTTTCCCGTTTTCGCGGCCTGTGACCGGGCTCGTTTTCAGCGACGGGTTCGGTTCGCTCGTCTTCGACTATCACCGGTATGAGCCGGCGGATTTCGTACGCCGCGCGGTGGCGGAGGGGCTTTCGCCGCTGCTTGGCGAGATCAGAAAGATCGAGCGCGAAGAGGACCCGGGCTGCCTTCTCTGGCCCCGGTTCAAGCGCCATGACGACGCCACGGCGATCCTGTTCAGGGCGGAACCCTGAGAGGGCAAGGGCGAGGCTTCCGCGGGCGTCATTTTTCCTTTTATTTCAGCATGTTACGGAGCGTTCTCCACGGCGAATGAAGTTGCCGTGACAGGCGGAAACTGATATAGACTAAGGCAATAAACGAGAGGGATTCGGCGGCTGCCGGATGACCTCTTTTTCGTTCCTTCAGGGGGCCGCGCGAGGCCGGATTTCTTCCGCCACCGCCGCCCGTTACAGCGTCAGAAAAACACTTGTCCGATACTCAAGACAACGACATTCCGGGTGACGAGCCGGGCCCGGGCAACGATACCGGTGTGGATGATCTGAGCGGTTCGGGCAGCGGAAAGCCGCCTGCCGGATCGTCCTCGGACGGACCGCCGCCGGAGCGCGACGTCTCTCCCATTTCCATCGAAGACGAGATGCGCTCGTCCTATCTCGATTACGCGATGAGCGTGATCGTGAGCCGTGCTCTGCCCGATGCGCGGGACGGGCTGAAGCCGGTTCACCGCCGCATTCTCTTCTCGATGAACGAGAACGGCTACGACTGGAACAAGCCCTATCGCAAGTCGGCCCGCGTGGTCGGCGATGTGATCGGTAAATATCACCCGCATGGCGACCAGTCGATCTACGACGCGCTGGTGCGCATGGCGCAGGACTTCTCCATGCGCCTGCCGCTGCTCGACGGACAGGGCAATTTCGGCTCGGTGGACGGCGACCCGCCTGCCGCGATGCGTTATACCGAAGTGCGCATGGCGAAGACGGCGCATGCGCTGCTGAAAGACATCGACAAGAACACGATCGACTTCAAGGACAATTACGACGGCACCGAGAGGGAGCCTGTCGTGCTGCCCGCCGAGCTGCCGAACCTGCTGGTCAATGGCGCGAACGGCATTGCCGTCGGCATGGCGACGAATGTTCCGCCGCATAATCTCGGCGAGGTGATCGACGCTTGTATTGCGCTGATCGACAACCCGGCCATCACCATCGACGAGCTGATCGAGCATGTGCCGGCGCCGGACTTTCCAACCGGGGGTATCATGCTCGGGCGGCAGGGCGCGCGCTCGGCCTATCACACGGGGCGCGGCTCCATCGTGGTACGCGGGCGGGTGGATATCGAGGAGGTTCGCAAGGACCGCCAGGCCATCGTCATCACCGAAATTCCCTATCAGGTGAACAAGGCGTCGATGGTCGAGAAGATTGCCGAACTGGTGCGCGACAAGCGCATCGAGGGCATTTCCGATCTGCGCGACGAGTCCGACCGCAATGGCATGCGCGTTGTCGTGGAACTCAAGCGCGATGCCGTGCCCGACGTCGTACTGAACCAGCTTTACCGTTTCTCGCCGCTGCAGCAGAGCTTCGGCGCGAACATGCTGGCGCTCGACCACGGGCGGCCGGAGCTGATGAACCTCAAGCAGTTCCTCGAGATCTTCGTACGCTTCCGCGAGGAAGTGATCTCGCGCAGGACGAAGTTCGAACTCGCCAAGGCGCGCGACCGGGCACATGTGCTGGTCGGCCTCGCAATCGCCGTCGCGAATATCGACGAGGTGATCAAGCTGATCCGCACCGCGCCCGACCCCGCCACCGCACGAGAGTCCCTGATGGCGCGCGACTGGCCGGCGGCAGACATTGCGCCGCTGATTGCGCTGATCGACGATCCCCGGCACCGGCTTTCGGAAGGCGGCACGATCCGCATGTCGGAAGAGCAGGCAAAGGCGATCCTCGATCTCCGCCTGCAGCGCCTCACGGCGCTTGGCCGCGATGAAATCGGCGACGAGCTGAAAGGGCTTGGCGAGAAGATTTCCGACTATCTCGACATTCTGCGCTCGCGCGAGCGCGTGCTCGGCATCATGCGCGAGGAGCTTGGCGCAATCAAAGCCGAGTTCGCGACTCCGCGCCGGACAGAACTGACCGAAGCGGGCGACGAATTCGAGGATGAGGATCTCATCCAGCGCGAGGATATGGTCGTCACCGTGAGCCATCACGGCTATATCAAGCGTGTGCCGCTTTCGACCTACCGGGCGCAGCGCCGCGGCGGCAAGGGCCGCTCCGGCATGTCGACCAAGGAAGAGGATTTCGTTACCCGCCTCTTCGTGGCGAACACGCATACGCCAGTGCTGTTCTTCTCGTCGACGGGCATGGTCTACAAGCTGAAGGTGTGGCGTCTGCCGCAATCGACGCCGCAAGCTCGCGGCAAGGCAATGATCAACATTCTGCCGCTGAAGCAGGGCGAGACCATCACCACCGTCATGCCGATGCCGGAGGACGAGGAAAGCTGGGACAGCCTGCATGTCATGTTCGCGACGCGGAATGGCGGTGTCAGGCGGAACAAGCTTTCCGACTTCGTGCAGATCAACCGCAATGGCAAGATTGCCATGAAGTTCGAGGGCGACGATGCCGACGATTCCATCATCGGCGTTCAGATCTGCACCGAGGATGACGATGTGCTGCTGACGGCAGCGGGCGGACGTTCGGCGCGCTTTGCCGTGGCGGATGTGCGCGTCTTTGCGGGCCGGACATCGACTGGCGTGCGCGGTATCAAGCTCGATGAGGGCGACAAGGTGATCGGCATGACGATCCTGCGCCATGTCGATGTGACGAGTGCCGAGCGCGAGGCCTATCTCAAACAGGCCGCCGCCATGCGCCGCGCCATGCTGGGCGATGCGGAGACGGAAGAAGGCCCATCGAAGACCGATGACGAGGATGCCGAGGATGCGGCTCCGGAAGAACTGACCCTGTCGCCGGAACGCTATGCCGAGCTTGGCGCGAAGGAGCAGTTCGTGCTTGCCGTGACGGAACGCGGCTTCGGTCGGCGCTCTTCGTCCTATCGCTATCCGGCGAAGGGACGCGGCGGCAAGGGCGTGATCGCAATGGATGTGTCGGAACGCAACGGCAATCTCGTCGCTTCGTTCCCGGTGGAAGACGACGACCAGATCATGCTCGTCACCGATGCGGGGCAGCTCATCCGTTGCCCGGTGCATGATATCTCGATCCAGGCGCGCGGCACGCAGGGCGTGACAATTTTCCGGACCGATCCGGACGAGCGCGTCGTCTCCGTGGAGCGCGTGGAAGAGACCGGCTCGGACGAGGAATAGGAGAGATCATGGCGCGCATCGGCCTCTATCCAGGCACATTCGATCCGATGACCAACGGGCACATCGATGTGATCCGGCGGTCTCTGCGGCTGGTGGACCACCTCATTGTCGCGATCGGCATCAATGCAACCAAGGTTCCGCTGCTGACGCTTGAGGAGCGCTTCGCGCTGATCGAGAAGGAATCGACGCCGACAGCGAAGAAGCTCGGCGCGAAAATCTCCACGGCTTCATTTTCCGGGCTTGTGGTGGTTGCGGCGGACGAATTCGGCGCCAATGTCATCATTCGCGGATTGCGGGGCGCAGTCGATTTCGAATACGAGACGCAGATGGTCGGCATGAACCGGGTGATGAACCCGAAGGTCGAGACAGTGTTTCTCGCGGCATCGCCAGAGACGCAGTTCATCTCGTCCACGCTGGTGCGCCAGATCGCGGGCATGGGCGGCGACATAACGCCCTTCGTGCCGGCGTCTGTGAAGAAGAAGGTTCTGGCGGCAGTTGCCAAACAGAAGAAAAAGGGTTGAAGGAGTCAAACATGCGTGGACTTAAAGCGGCGCTTATCGCGCTTTTCGCCCTGACGGGTTTTGCAGGGACGGCCCAGGCAGCCGATCCCGAAAACACGATCTATCTCGACCTCAAGGATGGCCGCGTCGTCATCGAATTGCTGCCGGAAGTGGCCCCCCTGCATGCCGAGCGCATCAAGGAACTGTCACGCGAGGGCTTCTATGACGGCATCATCTTCCATCGTGTGATCCGCGGTTTCATGGCGCAGACGGGCGACCCGACGGGCACCGGCATGGGCGGCTCTTTCAAGCCGGATGTGAAGCTCGAGGCGAGCAACCGGGTGAGCTTCATTCGCGGCACGGTGGGCATGGCGCGGTCGGCGCTTCCCAACAGCGCGAACAGCCAGTTCTTCATCGTGACGGATGACTCCACTTTCCTTGACGGGAACTACACGCTATTCGGCCGCGTCATCGAAGGCATGGATTATGTCGACATGATCGCCGTGGGTGAGCCGCCGGCGAACCCGGACAAGATCATCAAAATGCAGGTTGCGGCGGACGCCGAGTAAAACGGAATCGAGAGACACATGACCGATATCAAGGATCCCGAGAACACGCTCATCATGGAAATCCCACATGGGACGGTCGTGATCGAATTGCGCCCCGACCTCGCGCCAAAGCATGTTGCGCGGATCAAGGAACTCGCCCGCGAAGGCTTTTACAACGGCGTTGCCTTCCACCGCGTTATCGACGGTTTCATGGCGCAGGGCGGCGACCCGACGGGCACCGGCGCAGGCGGCTCCGGCAAGAAGCTGCCGGCGGAATTTTCGGCCGAACCGCATGTGCGCGGCGTCTGCTCCATGGCCCGCACACAGGACCCGAACAGCGCCGACAGCCAGTTCTTCATCGTGTTCGGCGATGCGACCTTCCTCGACCGGCAATATACGGTCTGGGGCAGGGTCGTCTCCGGCATGGACGCTGTGGACAAGATCAAGCGCGGCGAGCCGGTGCGCGAGCCGGACCGCATCGTCTCGATGCGCGTTGCGGCGGATGCGGCTTAGGCACAGTTTCTACGCAAGCAAGAAAGACGTGGATGGCCCGGCCAAGCCGGGCCATGACGTTTTAAGGGAGTGGGCGCAACACGATGCGCGTTTCCGATTTCGATTTCGAGCTGCCGGAGGAGCTGATCGCGCTCCGGCCAGCGCGGCCGCGCGATGCGGCGCGGATGCTCGTGATCGGGCCGGAGGAAAATGCGCTGGACGACCGGGGCGTGCGCGACCTGCCGGGATTCCTCAACCCCGGCGACATGCTCGTCTTCAACGATACGAAGGTGATCCCGGCGCGGCTTTTCGGCACAAGGCGGCGCGGCGCGGCGGAAGCGAAGATCGAGGTGATGCTTCACATGCGGACGGGTGCTGACGATTGGCGCGCCTTTCTGCGGCCTGCAAAGAAGCTCAATGTGGGAGAGACCATCGAGTTCCCCGGCGGGTTCTCGGCGGAGGTGACGGAGAAGGCGGAAGGCGGCGAGACGGGGCTTCGCTTCTCTCTTTCGGGGCCTGAGCTCGATGCGGCGATTGCGGCGGCGGGAGAGATGCCACTGCCGCCCTATATTGCGCGCAAGCGGGCGGCGGACGAAGCGGACGAGGCTGATTACCAGACGCTCCATGCGGCAGAGCCAGGCGCCGTCGCGGCACCGACGGCGGGGCTCCATTTCACGCCGGAACTCCTTGCGGCGCTCGATGCGCGTGGCGTCGGCACTGTGCGCCTGACGCTGCATGTGGGCGCGGGGACGTTTCTGCCGGTGACGGTTGAAGATACCGAAGACCACAAGATGCATGCCGAATGGGGCGAGGTGACGGCGGCGGAAGCAGCAGCGATCAACGAGGCGCGGGCCAAGGGCGGGCGGATCGTCGCGGTGGGCACCACGTCGCTCCGGCTTCTGGAAAGTGCGGCGGACGAGCAAGGTGTGCTACATCCTTTCGCGGACGAGACCCGCATCTTCATCACGCCGGGCTATCGCTTCCGCGCAACGGACATGCTGATGACCAATTTTCATTTGCCGAAGTCGACGCTTTTCATGCTCGTCTCGGCGCTGCGTTCGACGAACGAGATGAAGCGCGCCTATGCGCATGCGGTTGCGTCGCGCTATCGCTTCTATTCCTATGGCGATGCATGCCTGATCTACGGGGCGCGGCCATGAGCAGTTTTTCCTTCTCGCTTCACGCGACGGACGGGCGGGCGCGGACGGGCGCAATCTCGACGCCACGCGGCGAAATACGCACGCCGGCCTTCATGCCCGTCGGCACGGCGGCGACGGTGAAGGCGATGTATCCCGAACAGGTGCGCTCGACGGGCGCCGACATCGTGCTCGGCAATACCTATCACCTGATGCTGCGCCCCGGCGCGGAAGAGGTGGCGGCACTTGGCGGACTGCACAGCTTCATGAACTGGCCTCATCCGATCCTTACCGATAGCGGCGGCTTCCAGGTGATGTCGCTTTCGAAGCTGCGCAAGATGACGGAGGAGGGCGTGACCTTCCAGTCGCATATCGACGGTTCGCGGCACATGCTCTCGCCGGAGCGCTCGATTGAGATCCAGTGCCTGCTTGGCTCGGACATCCAGATGCAGCTCGACGAATGCACACCTTTTCCGGCGACGGAGAAGGAGGCGCAAGTGTCGATGGAGCTGTCGCTGCGCTGGGCCGCGCGCTCCAAGGACGCCTTCACGAAACAGCCGCACCGGAAAGAAGGCATGGCGCTGTTCGGCATTGTGCAGGGCAGCACCTATGAGCCGCTGCGGCTGCGCTCGGCGGCGGGCCTGCGCGAGATCGGTTTCGACGGCTATGCGGTGGGAGGGCTTGCCGTGGGCGAGGGGCAGGCTGAGATGCTGCGTGTGCTGGAGTTCACGACGCCAGCGCTGCCCGAGGACCGGCCGCGCTATCTGATGGGCGTCGGTACGCCGGACGATCTTGTGGAAGCGGTGGCGCGCGGCATCGACATGTTCGACTGCGTGATGCCGACGCGGAACGGCCGACACGGCCTCGCCTTCACGCGGCGCGGCAAGGTGAACCTCAAGAATGCGCGGCATGCCGCCGACCCGCGTCCGCTGGACGAGGAAAGCACATGCCCGGCGGCGCGCGACTACAGCCGCGCCTATCTGCATCATCTGGTGAAGTCGGGCGAGATGCTGGGCTCGATGCTGGTGAGCTGGATCAACATTCACTACTACCAGTCGCTGATGGCGGGGATGCGCGCGGCGATTACCGAGGGGCGCTTCGAGGACTTCCGCGCCGAGTTCAAGGCGGCGCAGGCAGCGGGCGACATCGCACCGCATCGAGGGCCGGATTGTTGAGTTGAAACAATAAGTTGGATGCGGCAAATCAGGGTGTTGACCCGGTGGGAAGCGCCCCTTAAGTTCCGCCCACCTTCAAGAAAGGCGGCGGATTCCCGCGCCTTTCCCGGCGGGCCCTTAGCTCAGCGGTAGAGCGGCTGACTTTTAATCAGTAGGTCGATGGTTCGATCCCATCAGGGCTCACCAAATTTTTTCTGCAGCGCTTTTTTGGCATAAGCCGCTTTCCACTCTCGTGCTTGCTTTTGCGCCTCACTGATTTCCGCAGGCGACAGGGCGGCGTAGAGCTCCTTCAGTTTGTCTTGGGCTTTCTTGTTGTCCTGCGTTGCGGCCAACGAAGCCCACATGAAAGCTTTCACACCGTCCCTCGCTATCTGGCCGGTTGCATTTTCGCTGCTGTACATCCAGGCGAGATTGGTCATCGCTTCCGTATTGTTTTGCTCTGCGGCAAGCAGATACCATCGTTCGGCTTCACGGTAGCTCTGCGGCGCGCCTTGGCCCAATTGATGCGCAAGCCCCACGCAAAACTGCGCGGAGGCGGAGCCCTGATCAGCTGCCAGACGATACCATTTCATCGCTGTCGTAAGGCTCCGATTGACGCCCCCTGCCTTGTTCACACATCCATCCCACCCGGACCTGGGCGAAGGATAAGTCCTGAGCTGCGGCCAGGCGAAACCACTTGATGACCTCTGCGTCGTCCTGTTTCACGACGCGGCCCTTCAGGGCCATCATGCCTAAGTAGTATTGAGCGGGAGCCAGACCGCCCTGCGCGGCTTTCAGTATCCATCGCGCGGCGGTCTCGCTGCTGGCGGTAACGCCATTGCCACCCATATAAACCTGAACCAGATTGAACTGTGCGCAGCTCGAACCCAAGTCTGCGGCAGCAAGGAGCAGCATACTTGCCTTTCTCGCATCCTTGGGTACGCCGTCTCCCTTTTGATACATAACTGACAGGGCGTTGAGGCCGGCAGCATTCCGTTGATCGGCCGCACGTTCGAACCAGTGCACAGCCTTTGCGCTGTCTTTGGCTATCCCATATCCATGCAGATACATGAGGCCGAGCTTGTATTGCGCAGGAGCATAGCCCCGCCTTCAGCAGCAGGGCGATACCACTTGATCGCTTCCTGATAGTTCTGCGCCGACTTCTGTCCGGTGAAGAAGATCACCCCAACGTCATGTTGTGCTTTCGGGCCGCCTTTCTCGGCACGGCTGTAACGCTCAGGAAGGCTTGCTTCCGGTATGCTGCGGGAAAGCGCTTCGGGACAGAGGAAAGTTTCCCTACTTTCCGCTGTTGCGCGAGTTGGCAGGAGCGCGCAACAAAATGCGGCGGCCAACAGAAGGCGCGCGGTCGCATACCTTGTGATTTTCATAAGTCATCCCCACTTGTCACTATACATGGGGATCGCCGCGGAGCCATGTCTCCGCTTGACCGATCCGAAGGCGCGCACCTACCGTCTCGGCATCCAGATACAACGCCGGGGCCACAAGCCCTGCCTCCAAAAGGAAACCCCCATGTCCCTCTCGCTTTACGACCTCTCTGTCCCCAACTATCTGCAGGCGCTTGGCGCCGTGTCCGGCTATCTCGCGAAAGGGGCCGCTTTCTGCGTGGAGCAGGGAACCGATCCGAATGAGATCGTGGGGGCGCGGATGATCGACGACATGCTGCCCTTCAGCTTCCAGATCGCGTCGATCGCGCATCATTCGCTGGGCGCCATCGAGGGTATTCAGAAGGGCGCTTTCTATCCGCCCAAGGACCCCGGCACATACAGCTATGCCGATCTGCAGAAGCTGGTCGAAGACGCGAAGGCAGGGCTCGAGAAGGTTTCACCGGATGCCGTGAACGGTTGCGAGGGCAAGGACCTCGTCTTCCATCTCGGCAAGCACCAGCTTCCCTTTACAGCGGAGAACTTCCTGCTCTCCTTCTCATTCCCGAACTTCTATTTTCACGTGACGACGGCTTACGACATTCTCCGCATGCGCGGCGTGAAGATCGGGAAGGCCGACTATCTCGGCCGAATGCGCATGAAGATGTGAGGCGGGCAACAGCGGTTAAAGTGCAGGCGCGGCCGCCCCTTCCCGGAGAGGAAAGGGCGGCCTTGTTCCTCGCTAGTGGCGGCCGTGGACCTTCACGACCTTCAGCCAGCGGATGTCGCCGTAGCGTGTGCTCCAGCTGATCGTTTCGCCTTCGCGCATGCCGAGCAGGGCAACGCCGACGGGGGAGGCGAGCGAGATGCAGCCTTCCGCGATATCGCGTGACGGCATGACGAGTTTCAGCCTTTCCGGCTGACCCTTCATGCCGAAGACGAACTCGACCGTGGCGCCGACCGTCACCACCTCACGGGGGATGCGGGCCAGCGGCATCAGCTTTGCCCGCGACAGCTCGCGTTCAAGGAAAGCCGAAACCTCGGGCAGCACATCGCCCAGCCGCTCCGACATGTCGGAGAGATCGTCGAACTGTTCTTCCGCCACGATTATGGGCGGCAGGTTCTGCTGCGCTTCCTTTGTCTTGCTGATCAGTTCCATCACGCGGCCTCCGGTCCGTTGCCGTCATCATTGCTTGATTTCGCACGAAGCTTCGCTTCGGGCTGGTGGTCGAGGCCTTCGATGACGATGGTGAGCGAGCCCTCATCGAGGCGCCCGGTCATGACCGTTTCGCCGGCGCGGCGGCCAATCAGTGCAAGTCCGACCGGCGTCAGCACATTCACATATTGCCCATTCGGCGCGTGTTCGCTTCCGAGCACGAGGATGCGGCGCTGGAGCCGGTCGCCATCGACTCGGTAGCGAATGGTGCTGCCGAGCGTGATGACGTTGCCCGGCACTTCGCGGGACGGCACGACGGCGGCGGAGGCGAGCAGGGCCGCCACACGGGACCGCATGGGGCTCAGAATATCAAGATGGTCGAAGATGGCGGTCTCCAGCCGCCCATAGTCATGGAGGCCGATGAGCGGACGGGTTTCGTCCGTTCGGACATGGGATGTGGATTGCAGGCGCAAGGCGCCGGTGTCGCGCATGGACATTGCGGAATACCTCGTTGCGGCGCGGTCCATGAGGCCCGCCGGAGATTTGTCAGGAAAGGTGGATGAGGCGATCCCCGGACGTCGCGCGCAGAAACGCAGCGCCGGCCCGGGGCTAGAATCCCGCGAGCAGCGTACCCGGTGTCAGGAAAAGGGGCGCATTCTCGTATCGCATGTGGAGCAGGTTACCTTTTGGCAAGGAATTGTCAAAAGCGCGAAATGCCGCGGCTTCCCCGGCACCCCGCCCGCAGACAGAGCGCGGAATGGCACGAATGCCGCTTGCGGCCCGACAAAGAACGACAAGCCGGTACAATATTGGTAACCATGTCCGGATAGCCTCTCGCGAACCAATTGTGGCGAGGTGCCAGGTGACCGGACACAGAGAGGAAATCGGGCGGAAGCTCAGAGAGGCGCGTCAGTCGGCTGGATTGTCGCTGGCCGAGATTTCCGATGCCATTCGCATTCGTCCCGTCTATCTGACAGCGATCGAGGCGGGTGAGTTCGAGCGCCTTCCCGCCCTGCCGCAGACGGTCGGTTTCACTCGCGCCTATGCGCAGCATCTGTCGGTGGATATCGCGGGTCCGTTGTCGGCACTCGGCGAAGAGGTGCATCGCCATATCGACAGCGCGGATTACTCCGACCCAGAGCCAGTATGGACCGTGTCGCCTCGGCGCGTCAGTTATGTCTCGGCAGGTGTGTTGCTTGGCGCGGCGCTGCTCGGACTCTATTTTATCGACTTGCCGGAAGAGCGGCATGCGCCCTTTGCCGACGCCGCGTTGCCGGGACCGGCCGTGACCAGCTCGACGCCAATCGAACGCATGCCGCTGCAACCTGCATCTCCCTATGCCGCACGGACGGAAGGGACGGAAGTCTCAGCACCGGCCGTTTCCCCGGCGTATTCCGCTCCCGTGAGTGCTGCGCTTCATGAGCAAATGACGGTGCTCCTCGCCGGACAAGCCGATATTTCATCCGTGAACGAAGCAACCGAACCTCCGGCCGCTGCGCCTGCCATCGATAGCTATTTCGTTTCAGGCGATGTCTATCTCCGGTTTGAGCCTGCCAACAGCGGAGCGGTGGTCGGCGTTCTTAAGGGATGCGAGGCGGTCACGCTCGCAGATACGGATCTGCTCGGCCAGTGGCTCCGTGTTGGGCGCAATGACGGATCGTCCGGCTGGGTCTATGGCGCATTTATCCGCGCGGAAAAACCGGCACACTGCTGACAAATTTCCGGGGCGCAGTAGCGCTCAATCCGTTATGTCCCTGAAGCGGCCCACTTCGGGTTCATAGATCGACAAAAGGCCGGTGCCGATCCCGTAGAACCAGCCATGCAGCCGCAGCTGGCCTGCATCTTCGCGTTCCTTGATGAAGGGGAAGCTGCGCAGCCTGTCGAGCGAGGCAACCACCGCTTCCTGCTCAAGCTTGCGCAAGACGGTGTGGCGATCCAGCTCGCCATGTTTTTCCAGCACCTGCCTTGCGACGGGTTCGATCAGCGAAATCCAGCTCGGAATGAAGTCACCGGAAGCGGGCTTGCCACAGCAATCGTCGTAAATTGCCTCAATGCCGCCGCAGGCGGCATGGCCCATAACGATGATGTCCTTAATTTCCAGCGCCTTGACGCCGAACTCTAGCGCCGCGCTGGTGCCGTGGTGATAATGGCTGTCGGGTTCATAGGGCGGGACCAGGTTCGCTACGTTGCGGACGACAAACAATTCACCGGGATCGGAATTGAACACCATTGCCGGGTCCGTGCGGCTGTCGCAACAAGCGATGATGAGGGCTCTCGGCCTCTGCCGGCGAGCCGCCAAGGCCCGGTACCGCTCTTCGTTCTGCCGGTAGGTGCCTGCGCGAAACGCGCGGTAACCCGCGATCAGGCTTTCGATGGAATCCATAACAGGCTTTGCCCCCTTGTCCTTATTGCGCTGGCCTACATACACAAGGCTTTCGCACTGCAAAAGTATTGAATCGGGCGGGTGCTTGCCTGTTTTTAAGTCAGTTTGCCCGTTTCCGCAGCGTCTGCCCGCGCGCGCAGATTGAAAGTGCAATGATGTTTCGTTGCACTGGCAAAGGCCCGAAAACTGCATAAGGTTCCAGTCTGAAGGGGCGCGGCTAAAAGGCATCGCGCCGGGCAAGGTAATGGGGAAGAACATGTCGGTTGCAGAACTCCTCGGGAGTCTGACCCTGGAGACACAGATCATTGTCGCCGGGCTTTTATTTCTGGTGTTTATGCTGAGTGCTGTCCAAATCGCCTATATGCGCTCGATCCGGGCGCGCGAGGCGGTGCAGACCGAAAAGGCAATGACAGCCCAGCTGAGCCGGGTCGTTTCAATTCTTGAGGATAACGGCCGGCGCGCTGCCAATGGCCGTATCCTGCCGGCAGTTTCCCGGCTCCGGCCCGTCAAGAGAGCGGCGGATCGCAAGGTTCCGGCGGCGCGGTGCCCTTCCCCGCAGATGAGCAAGCGGGGTGGAAAGAGGGGCCGTTGAGCTTTCAATTTCCGGTCCGCAATCGCCAACTTCGTGCTTGTAAAAGGGGCGCGGGGGGATTAAATCACAACAGCATTCGGGGTTACATTTTGAACCCCGTTGTTTTTATGTGATTTGTGCCGGGAGCAACGCTCCCTCAGGAAGGCAGCCATGGATCGTCTGGATCAGCTCGAAAGCCAGAGCATTTTCATTTTCCGTGAGGCATTCAACCGGATCGAGAACATCGCCATGCTCTGGTCGTTGGGGAAGGACTCCAACGTAATGATCTGGCTGGCTCGCAAGGCGTTCTTCGGCCATGTGCCTTTTCCGGTGATGCATGTCGACACGGAAAAGAAGTTCCCCGAGATGTACGCGTTCCGCGACCGCTATGCGAAGGAGTGGAACCTGAACTTCATCCGTGAGCTTTGCCCGCCGATCGAGGAAATGGACGACTCGCTGCCGCCAGCCGCGCGGTCGGCTGCGCGCAAGACCGCGGGCCTCAAGAAGGCGATCGAAAAATACAAGTTCAATGCGCTTTTCGCCGGTATCCGCCGCGACGAGGAAGCGACCCGTGCCAAGGAGCGGGTGTTCAGTCCGCGCGGCACGACCGGCCAGTGGGATTTCCGCGATCAGCCGCCGGAGTTCTGGGACCAGTTCAAGACCGACTTCCCGCCGGGAACGCATATCCGCGTTCACCCTCTGCTGCACTGGACTGAAGTCGATATCTGGCTCTACACGCTGCGCGAACAGATTCCGACGATCCCGCTCTATTTCGCCAAGGACGGCAAACGCTATCGTTCGCTCGGCGACCAGGACATCACCAATCCGGTGCCCAGCACGGCGACGACCATCGAAGAAATCATCGAGGAACTTCGGACAACGAAAGTCGCCGAACGTTCCGGCCGCGCCATGGACCACGAAGCAGAAGATGCGTTCGAACGTCTTCGCGCCGACGGCTATCTCTGAGGAAATTCAAAAATGTCCGAAGCCAAGGTGAAGCTCGCCGCCGTGAACCAGAATCCTGCCGCAACGCGCGACCTTTTGCGCATCGTCATCGTCGGTCACGTGGACCACGGCAAGTCGACGCTGGTCGGCCGCATGTTCCACGACACGGGCTCGCTGCCCGACGGCAAGTATGAAGCCATCAAGGCCGTCTGCGAAAAGCGCGGCGTGCCTTTCGAATGGGCATTTCTCATGGATGCGCTGCAGGCGGAGCGCGACCAGGGGATCACTATCGATACCAGCCAGATCTGGTTCAAGACGGATGCTCGCGACTACACGATCATCGACGCGCCCGGCCACAAGGAATTCCTGAAGAACATGATCACCGGCGCGGCGCAATCCGACGCGGCGCTGCTCATCATCGATGCGGCAGAAGGCGTGCGCGAGCAGTCGCGCCGTCATGGCTATCTCCTGCATCTTCTCGGTATTCGCCAGGTTGCTGTCGCCGTCAACAAGATGGACCTGATCGGGTACGAGAAGGAGCAGTTCGATCTCATCGAACAGGAATATCGCGACTATCTCACGTCGATCGGCGTAACGCCGACTTTCGTCATTCCGGTTTCGGCACGCGAAGGCGACAATATCGTCACCCAGACCGGCGCCATGCCCTGGTACAAGGGGCCGACGGTGGTGAAAGCTCTCGACAGCTTCATGCCGACGGCGTCGTCCGTCGACCGGCCGCTGCGTTTCCCGGTGCAGGATGTCTACAAATTCGACCAGCGCCGCATCATCGCCGGCCGCATCGAAGACGGCCGCATTTCGGTCGGCGACCAGATTGTCTTTTCGCCCTCCAACAAGACCGCCCGCGTGCAAAGCATCGAGGCGTGGTCGTCCGTGCCGGGCAAGGCGTCGCCGACGGAAGGTGTGGCCGGCGAAAGCATCGGCATCACGCTTGACGAACAGATTTTCGTCGAACGCGGCGAACTCATCAGCCATGTAGAACATGCACCGATCGAGACAGACGTATTCAGAGCGCGCATTTTCTGGCTCGGACATGAGCCGATGGTCAAAGGCAAGAGCTATCGCGTGAAGCTCGGCACGATGGAGGCACCTGTCACGGTGCAGTCCATCGAGAGCATCATCGATACGAGCGATCTTTCCAACACGTCGTCGCATCAGGTGGAACGAAACCAGGTTGCCGAAGTCGTGCTGCGCTCGCGCCGCATGCTCGCGCTCGACGAGTTCAACACCGCGCCGAAGACCGGCCGTTTCGTGCTGATCGACAAGTATGACATCGCCGGTGGCGGCATCATCTCGATGGAAGGCTACGCCAACCAGCGCGAGCTGATCACTGCGCGCTCCACGAATATCACGCGCGTGGAACATGGTATTACCACCGAGGCGCGCGCCTTCCGCAATGGACATAAGGGTGGCGTGCTCTGGTTCACCGGGCTTTCCGGCGCGGGCAAGTCCACGGTCGCGGTGGCGCTCGAGAAGAAGCTCTTCGAGAAGGGCTATAATGTGTATGTGCTCGATGGCGACAATGTCCGCCACGGCCTTAACGCCAATCTGAGCTTCTCGCCGGAAGACCGGGCAGAAAACATCCGCCGTGTTGGCGAGGTGTCGGCGCTCTTTGCGCGGGCCGGGATGATCGCCATCACCTCGTTCATTTCGCCCTATCGCTCTGACCGCGACCGGGCCAGGGCTGCCATGAGCGGCACGGATTTCCACGAAATCTACGTCAAGGCCGATGTGGCGACCTGTGAGGCGCGCGACCCCAAGGGGCTCTACAAGAAGGCCCGGGCGGGCGAAATCAAGGATTTCACCGGCATTTCCGCTCCTTATGAAGAGCCGGAGAATGCGGAACTGGTCCTCGATACCTCGGCTCTGTCGGTCGATGAGTCCGTCGAGCGGCTCGTCAACTATGTGGAGATGAAGTTCAAGGTATAACCCTTAATGGTATCGATTCCGGATAAGGGTTTGAGATGAGCGTACTGGTCACTGGTGGCGCGGGTTATATCGGCAGCCATGCCGTGATCGATCTCCTGCGGGCGGGGGAAGAGGTCGTCGTGATCGACGATCTCTCCACCGGCTTCGACTGGGCGGTGCAGGACGCCGCAACGCTGTATCAGGGCGACATTGCCGACGAGGCGCTGGTCGACCGCATCATCCGGGAGCAAAAGGTCGAGGCCGTGATCCATTTTGCGGGCTCGATCGTCGTGCCGGAGTCGGTCGAGAACCCGCTCAAGTACTATTCCAACAACACGGCGAAATCGCGCGCGCTGATCGAGCGCTGTGTTGCGGGCGGCGTCCGGCACTTCATCTTTTCATCGACTGCCGCCGTTTACGGCATGGTCGGCAACGAGCCGGTGAGCGAGGAAACGGCGCTCAACCCGATGTCGCCCTATGGCCGCTCCAAGCTGATGACGGAGTGGATGCTGCGCGATGTGGCGGCGGCGCATGACATGACGTTTGCGGCGCTGCGCTATTTCAATGTAGCAGGCGGCGACCCGGAGGGCCGGGTTGGCCAGTCGACGGCGAATGCGACGCATCTCATCAAGGTGGCCTGCCAGACGGCGCTTGGACAGAGGTCCCATATCGAGGTCTTCGGCGACGACTATCCAACGCCGGATGGCACCTGCGTCCGCGACTACATTCATGTGAGCGATCTCGTTGCGGCGCATACGGCGGCACTCGGTCATCTGCGCAAGGGCGGTGCGAGCTTCATTGCCAATTGCGGCTATGGCCACGGCTTCTCGGTGCGCGAAGTCCTCGGCGCCGTCGAACGGGTATCGGGGCATGGCTTCGACGTGCGGCAGGCGCCGCGCCGGGCGGGCGATCCGGCCTCCATCGTATCCAACCCGGCGCTCATCAAGGAGACGCTTGGCTGGGTTCCGGCTTATGACGATCTCGACACGATCGTTGCCCATGCGCTTGCCTGGGAGAAGCGGCTCATGGAGCGCAATCGCTGACGCAATGCTTCTACCCGCGCCTCAGGGAATCGGGGCAACATAGTGAAATATAAATTTATTTCCCCGTTAATGGGCGGGAAGGCACATTTCGCGCGGGGCAGCGCGGAAATATACGGAGACGGACCGGGCCATGACGTCGAACGCCCTGACCACTGTCATTCTGGCGGCGGGAAAAGGCACGCGAATGAAGTCGCGTTTGCCGAAAGTCCTGCATCCGATTGCGGGCCGTCCGATGCTTGGCCATGTGCTGGCGGCGGCAACCGGGCTCGACAGTGCCAGAACGGTTCTCGTGGCGGGACCGGGCATGGACGATGTCGCGGAGTATGCGCGCGCCGTAGCAGCGAATGTCAGCATCGCCATACAGGAAAGCCAGCTCGGCACGGGCGATGCGGCGAGAGCAGCCGCGCCGCAGATTGCCGACAAGGATGGCGTCGTTCTGTTCGTCTTTGGCGATACGCCGCTTGTCCGGCGCGAGACGCTGGCCGGCATGGTGGAACGCTGCCGCAAGGAAAGCGATATCGTCATTCTCGGCTTTGAAGCGGCGGACCCCACTGGCTATGGCCGTATCGTCAGCTCGGGCAAGGAAGTGAATCGCATTGTCGAACACAAGGATGCAAGCGAAGAGGTGCGGGCAATCCGGCTCTGCTTCGGCGGGCCGATGGCGGTTCGCGCCGCGCATCTCCCGGCGCTTCTTGCGTCACTCACAAACGACAATGCACAAGGCGAGTATTATCTCACCGATTTCGTTGCACATGGCCGCGCGTCGGGTCTTTCCTGCAGCGCGGTCATTTGCCCCGAAAGCGACATTCAGGGCGTGAACAGCCGCGCCGATCTCGCTTCGGCCGAATCCGTCATGCAGAAGCGCCTTCGCACCGTGGCGATGGCGGGAGGCGTGACATTCCTCGATCCCGAAACCGTATATCTCAGCCACGATACTTCATTCGGTGAAGATGTGACGGTTGGACAAAATGTCGTCTTTGCGCCGGGCTGCAGAATAGCATCGGGCGCAACGATCAAGGCCTTTTCGCATCTCGAGGGCGCCGATATCGGCGAAGGTGCGGAGATCGGCCCCTTCGCGCGCATTCGTCCAGGGACGTCCGTCGGACGCAAGGCGCGGATCGGCAATTTCGTCGAGACCAAGAAGGCGAAGATCGAGGACGGGGCAAAAATCAATCACCTGTCCTATATCGGCGATGCAAGAGTGGGCGCAGGTGCCAATGTCGGCGCCGGGACGATCACCTGCAATTATGACGGTTACAACAAATTCTTCACCGACATTGGCGCGGGCGTCTTTGTCGGTTCGAATTCGTCGCTCGTCGCGCCGGTGAAGATCGGCGATGGCGCCTATGTCGGCTCGGGCAGCGTGGTGACGAAAGATATAGCGCCGGATGCGCTGGCTGTGGCGCGCGGCAAGCAGTTCGATAAGCCCGGCTGGGCGGCAGCTTTCCGCGCGAAAAACGAAGCGGCAAAGCAAAAGAAATCTTCGGGTGAATAAAGCATGTGCGGAATTGTCGGCATCATCGGAAATGAACCCGTCGCGCCCGTCATTCTGGAGGCGCTGAAGCGGCTCGAATATCGCGGCTACGACAGCGCGGGCATCGCAACGCTTTCAGGCGGCGAGATCGAGCGCCGGCGCGCGGAAGGCAAGCTCTTCAATCTCGAAAAGGCACTCGATGAATGGCCGCTCGACGGCACGATCGGCATCGGCCATACGCGCTGGGCGACGCATGGCGCGCCGACGGAACGAAACGCCCATCCGCATGCGACGGACCGCGTCGCGATCGTCCACAATGGTATCATCGAGAATTTCCGGGAGCTGCGCGAAAGGCTGACCGCCGAGGGCGCCAAGTTCGTCACCGAGACAGACAGCGAGGTAATTGCGCATCTCGTGACGGCCTATCTCGACAAGGGGCTGGACGCCCGCGCGGCGGCAGCGGCGGCGATCAAGGAACTCGAAGGCGCCTTTGCGCTCGGCATCATTTTCCGCAGCGACACGGATCTGATGATCGGCGCGCGGCAAGGAAGCCCGCTTGCCGTCGGTTATGGCGATGGCGCGATGTATCTCGGCTCGGACGCCTTCGCGCTTGCGCCGATGACGAACCGCGTATCCTTCCTCGAAGAAGGCGACCGGGTGGAGATTACACGGACGAGCGCGGTGATCCACGATGCCGCGGGTCAGATCGTCAAACGGCCGATCAAGATCACGGATGTGTCCGCCGCGCTGGTGGACAAGGGCAATCACCGGCACTTCATGGCGAAGGAAATCTTCGAGCAGCCGGAAGTGATCGGGCACACGCTGTCGGAATATCTCGACCCACTGGGCGACAAGCTGCGCGAGATTGCGCTGCCGGTCGATCTCGCCTCCGTGCCGCGCATCACCATCGTTGCATGCGGTACGGCCTTTTATGCGGGGCTCGTTGCGAAATACTGGTTCGAGAAACTTGCACGCGTACCGGTCGAGGTCGATATTGCCTCCGAGTTCCGTTACCGCGAAGCGGCTGTGCCACCCGGCGGACTGGCGATTTTCATCTCGCAGTCGGGCGAGACGGCGGACACGCTCGCCGCGCTTCACTATTGCCGGTCTCAGGGGCAGAAAATCGTTTCCGTCGTCAATGTGACGGAGTCTTCCATCGCGCGCGCGTCCGACGCGATCCTTCCGACATATGCAGGACCGGAGATCGGCGTTGCCTCGACCAAGGCCTTTACCTGCCAGCTTGCCACACTTGCCGTTCTTGCCGTGCGAACCGGGCTTGCGCGAGGTGCGATCTCACCTGCGGATGAAGCGCGTTTCGTGCGGACGCTGCTCGAAGTGCCGCGGCATGTGGCTGATGCGCTGACGCAAGACCAGGCCATTCAGGCGTTGAGCGCAGAGGTCGCCAAGGCGCGCGACGTGCTCTATCTCGGGCGTGGGCACAACTACCCGATCGCGCTTGAAGGTGCGCTGAAGCTCAAGGAAATTTCCTACATCCATGCCGAGGGCTACGCCGCGGGCGAGCTCAAGCATGGTCCCATCGCGCTGATCGACGAGGCTGTGCCTGTCGTCGTTATTTCGCCGGTGGACAGCCTGTTCGACAAGACGATTTCCAACATGCAGGAAGTGATCGCGCGGGGCGGCAATGTGCTGCTGATCGCCGACAAGGAAGGCATTGCGCGGGCGGGTGCGGGGCTCTGGGCGACAATCGAGGTGCCCACAGTCGACCCGCTGATCGCGCCGATCATCAATGCAATCCCGGTGCAGTTGCTCGCCTATCACACGGCGGTGTCGAAGGGAACCGACGTGGACCAGCCGCGCAATCTCGCGAAGTCCGTCACCGTCGAATAAGCCGATTCGTTCGTTATCGCGCGATCGGCAATTCGCGGTTTTTCATCAAGCCATTGAATTTGATCGGTTATTACAGCCGCCGTCAGGCTCCTGTCCGGCGCGTGGTAAATTATTGCCGGGTTTACCTCTGTCGCCATTCGAAGAGGGCCGGTCGATGCGGTGTGATGTATGCGAGACGTGATATCCGGTTTGAGGCGGGGAATGGCTGTGGCCTTATTTTCCGTCATGCTGGCGGCGACGCCTGCCGGATCGCAACTTGCCGGTGCCAATAGTGCCGAGACGGAGGCTGCCGCGCTGATGAAGGCCGGTGCCGATGCCATCGAGCGGGGCCACTACGACCGGGCGGCGGTCGACTTTTCAAATGCACTCGACAGTGGCGGCCTGACGCATGAGGGGCGCGCACTCGCCTGGCATCATCGTGGCGTCGCCTTCCAGAAGACCGGGCAACAGGATGCCGCGATTGCCGACTACAGCCGTGCGATCGATGCAGGCGGCTTGCCGAAGCCGGTGCTCGCGCGGGCGCATTACAATCGCGGCATTGCCTATGGGCAGGCGGGCGAAAACGATGCGGCGGAGCGGGACTATCGGGCAGCCATCGAATTGTCGCCGGGTTATGCCGCCGCCTACCACAATCTGGCCAATCTTGAGCGCAGGCGCGGCGCACATGAAAATGCCATCCTGAGCTACACGGCTGCGCTGGAATACATGCAGGGCCGAGAGCGGCGGCTTTCTCTTTACGGGCGGGCGCTCGCTCATGAACGCATCGGCGATATGACGCGGGCCGAGGCCGACTTGCGGCAGGCGCTTGCGATAGATCCCGAGTTCGACCTTGCGGCGACCAAGCTCGCTTCGCTCCAGGCGCAATATGCGGATCTGAGCGGACCGGCCCCTCAGCCTCAGGCTGCCGAAGCCACCTCGACGGCGCGCGTTGTGCCGTCGACCATCACACCGTTTCAGGCGGCGTCTTCCGGCAATGAGGGTGCGCAGATCATTCGAATTTCCAGCATTGGCGGCTGGCGGACGACCGCCACCCGGCTGCCGCGCGAAGAGACGCCGCCGCCTGCGCTAATGGCCGATGCGGCGGAGGCCAATGACGAGATCATTACCGGTTCGCTCCGTCCCGGCGGCGATGTGCCCCGGCCGAAACCCATGGCGCTTGCCAAGGCGCAGATGACGCCCGTGGCGGAGCCGGCGGCGGCGCGCTACCGGCTGCAGCTCGGTGCCTTCCGCGAGGAGGCTCTGGCGGAGCGTGCATGGCGGGAAGTTTCCACAGCGGCGCAGCCGATCATCGGCAGCGGGGGGCATGCAATCCAGAAGGCCGATCTGGGGGAAAAAGGCGTGTTCTACCGGCTGCAGGCGGGTGCCTTTGGAGAGATTTCGGCCGCCAAATCGGCCTGTAAGGCCCTTGAACAGCGGAAGATCGCCTGTTTCGTGGTCGAAGGCTGAGACTTGACGCAACGGCGGGCTGGTTCTTCCGTACCACCTATTCTGGCGGTTGTGGGCCGCTGCTTATCCCCGATAAACTCTCGCCAACAATAACCGAATATTCGGAAAGGGGAGACGTATGGCCCAGCAATCCGTGGGGCTTACAGCCTATGGCGGGTATATTCCGCGCCTCAGACTGCAGCGCAAGGCTGTGGCACAAGCCAACGCCTGGGTGGCGCCAAACTTTCTCGGCAAGGGGAAGGGCGAGCGCTCCATGGCGAACTGGGACGAGGATGCCGTGACGATGGCCGTCGAGGCCGCGCGCGACCTGCTCGGTCCCGATGACGACCGCAGCCATGTGGACGCGCTCTATTTCGGTTCCACCACCATGCCGTTCAAGGACCGCCTCAACAGCGGCATCATTTCGGCGGCGCTGACGCTCGAGCAGAGCGTGCGGGCGGTCGATGTCGCCTCGACACAGCGGGCCGGCACGTCCGCACTGATGCAGGCGCTGTCTGCGGTGAAAGCGGGAGAGGCGAAGAACGCGCTGGTGCTGGCCTCCGACCATCGCAAGACCAAGGCCGTGACTGCACAGGAGCTCGATTTCGGCGATGGCGCAGCCGCGCTCATGGTGGGTACGGACAATGTGATCGCCACCTATCTCGGCGGCGCGAGCCTGACGGTCGATTTCGTGGACCATTTCCGCGGCGACACAGAAGAGTTCGACTACAACTGGGAAGAGCGCTGGATCCGCGACGAAGGCTTTTCCAAGATCGTTCCGAAGGCTGTGAAGGCAGCGCTTGAGAGTTCCGGTGTAAGCGCAGGGGATATCAAGCATTTCGTCATGCCGTGCATCTTCGGTGACAAGTTCGCCCAGCAACTTGCCAAACGCTCGGGCATTGCGCCGGAAGCGGCGCGGGACACGCTGGCCGCCAATTGCGGCGAGACCGGCGCCGCCCATTCGCTGGTGATGCTGGTCAACACGCTGCAGACCGAAGCGAAACCCGGCGACAAGGTGCTGGTGCTGCATTTCGGTGGCGGCTGCGATGCACTGGTCTTCGAGGCGACCGACAAGCTATCGAGCCAGGCGGGCAAGCGCGGCATTGCCGGTTCGCTCAAGGACCGGAAGGAGGAGACGAACTATCTGAAGTTCCTCACCTTCAACGGCCTGATCGAGTGGGAAAAGGGCATGCGCGCGGAACAGGACAAGAAGACGGCGCTTACCACGCTCTACCGCAATGAAGACATGCTGATGGGCCTCGTCGGCGGGCGCTGCAAGGAAACGGGGGTCGTCCAGTTCCCACGCTCGCGCATTTCGGTCAATCCGAACAACCACACGGTCGATACGCAGGAACCCTACAAGTTCGCCGAGAAGAAGGCGAAGATCCTGTCCTGGTCGGCCGACTTCCTGTCCTTCAGCATGAACCCGCCGAACCATTACGGCATGGTGGTGTTCGACGAGGGCGGGCGGATCATGATGGACTTCACGGATGTGGAGGCCGGCACTGTCGATTCCGGCATGGAAGTGAAGCTCGTTTTCCGCATCAAGGAGTTCGACGAGAAGCGCGGCTTCCGCCGCTATTTCTGGAAAGCGGTGCCGATCGCTTCCAGCGCAGCAAAATCACAAACGGGCCAGGCGGCCGAATAGGGAGAAACGGACATGGCGGCAGGTATTAAGGACAAGGTCGCGATCCTCGGCATGGGTTGCTCCAAATTCGGCGAACGCTGGGATGCGGGCCCCGAAGAACTGATGGTCGAAGCCTATCTCGAGGCGATGCAGGATGCGGGGATCGAGCCGACGCAACTCGATGCGGCGTGGTTCTCGACGCATATCGACGAGATCGGCACCGGCAAGGGCGGCACGCCGCTGTCGCTCGCGCTGCGGCTGCCGAACATCGCGGTGACGCGCGTTGAAAACTTCTGTGCCTCGGGCTCCGAGGCGCTGCGCGGTGCAGTCTATGCCGTGGCCTCGGGCGCAGCCGACATCGCGCTTGCGGTCGGCGTCGAGAAGCTCAAGGACACGGGTTATGGCGGCTTGCCGGTCGGCAATATGGGCACGCTCAACCCGCAATGGTCGCCCTCCGGTTCGGCGCCGGGCAACTTCGCCCAGCTCGCCTCCGCCTACCGGGCAAAGCACGGCGTGAGCAAGGAAGACCTGAAGCGTGCCATCGCGCATGTCTCTGTAAAGAGTCATGCAAACGGCGCGAAAAACCCGAAGGCGCATCTGCGCAATGAGGTGACGGAAGAGCAGGTGCTCAACGCGCCGATGATTGCCGAACCGCTCGGCCTCTTCGATTGCTGCGGCGTGTCGGACGGTGCGGCGGCGGCTATCGTGACGACGCCGGAAATTGCCAGGGCGATGGGCAAGCAAAACATCGTGACCGTGAAGGCGATGCAGCTTTCCGTCTCGAACGGCCTTGAAAGCCAGCATAACAGCTGGGATGGCAGCTACTTCCACACGGCGCGCATTGCCGCCAAAAAGGCCTACAAGGAAGCGGGCATCGACAATCCGCGCGAGCAGGTCAGCATGATGGAAGTGCACGACTGCTTCTCGGTGACGGAACTCGTGACCATGGAAGACCTGTTCATCTCGCCCGAGGGCGGGGCGGTGAAGGACGTCATGGACGGCTTTTACGATGCCGATGGCAAGGTTCCCTGCCAGATCGATGGCGGGCTCAAGTGTTTCGGCCACCCGATCGGGGCATCGGGCCTCCGCATGGCCTATGAGATGTACTTGCAGCTTCAGGGCCGGGCAAGCGAACGCCAGCTTCCCAACCCGAAGATCGGCCTGACCCACAATCTGGGCGGAGCCCCCTCCCAGAATGTCTGCTCGGTGACGATCATCGGTGCGCATGGTGCGTGAGCTGACGCAAAATAAATGATCCGAAGAAGGCCGGGACTGCGTTCCCGGCCTTTTTTATGCCTTGGTTCAATCTAAGATCGCGCCGCTGAAGGCCGCCGCCTGAGTCTTTCCCCAAAGGCCGCCTTTCCTTTCCGAGGCAGGAGCCTCCTCGCCAATTGCTGTTCAACTCGCCTGTTTTTCTGTTTGTCTTCCTGCCGCTGGTGGCCATTGGCTGCTTCTATGTCCGGGCAAGGCTCGGGCGGGAGGCGAGTCTCGGCTTCCTTGTGCTGGCGTCGCTGTTCTTCTACGGCTGGTGGAACCCGATCTACCTGCCTCTGCTGATCGGCCTTGCGATTTTCAACTTCCTGATGGCGAAGGCCATCATGTTCGAGAGGTTGAAGCCGGGCGGCGGGCAGGCAACGATGCTGACCGCCTTCGGTGTGACGGTCGACCTTGGATCGCTCGCCTATTTCAAATATACGGACTTCCTGATCGGCACGTCGAATGCGCTGCTCGATACAGGTTTTGAGTTGCAGCACATTGTCCTGCCGCTCGCCATTTCCTTCTTCACCTTTCAGAAGATCGCCTATCTGGTGGATGCGCGGCGCGGCGAAGTGGAGCCGCATTCGTTCCTCGAATATTGCTTTTTCGTGATGTTCTTCCCGCAACTCATTGCGGGACCCATCGTCCATCACAAGGAAATCTTCTCGCAGACCAAGCGGGCAAAGGGCTTTTCATTCGACCGGATGAACCTTGCCGTCGGTCTCACCATATTTTTCATCGGTCTCTTCAAGAAGGTGGTGCTGGCGGACAATATTGCCCTCGTTGCAACACCGGTCTTTGCGCGTGCGGCGGCAGGCGGCGAGATCGGCTTCTTCGATGCCTGGGAAGGAATGCTCGCCTATACGTTCCAGCTCTATTTCGACTTCTCGGGCTATTCCGACATGGCGATCGGCGCCGCGCGGATTTTCGGCATCAGGCTGCCGCTCAATTTTCACTCGCCCTATCAGGCGCTGAACATTTCCGATTTCTGGCGGCGCTGGCACATGACGCTGTCGCGCTTCCTGCGCGACTATCTCTACATCTCGCTTGGCGGCAACCGGCGGGGCAAGGCGCGGCGATATCTCAATCTCTTCATCACGATGGCGCTTGGCGGACTATGGCACGGCCCGGCATGGACATTCATGCTATGGGGGGCGGCGCACGGGCTCATGCTCATCATCAATCATGGCTGGAACGCGCTGCCGATCCGAAAGATCAATACCTGGTGGTCGCGTGGCTTGGCGCGGGCGCTCACCTTCCTTTGCGTTGCGCTTGCCTGGGTGCTGTTTCGTGCGGCGGATCTCGATGCTGCGATGGCGATCTATCGCGGGCTCGTCGCCGTTCCATATGCGCCTGACGTTGCGAGGCTGGGCGAAGGCCTCGCCTGGCTTGCCTTCTGGATGGGCATTGTCTGGTTCTGGCCGAATACGCAGCAATGGCTCGCCATGGTTCGGCCCGCCTTCAACTACAAATGGAGCGACCGCAGGGATGACCCCTTGCTACTACCGGTGGACGGAACGAAATATCAGCTCATATTTTTCTGGCGTCCAAGCAAGCGTGTGGCGCTCGCGATCGGGCTGATGGCCGCAGCATCCTTTTTGAGCCTGCAGCGGATCAGTGAGTTCCTCTATTTCCAGTTCTGAGTACGCCCAGCCGATGACCATGAACAGATATATTCCCGGCTATTTCGCGGCGCTAGTTGCGACCGTGCTCGCATGTGCGGGCGCGGTTTTTGCCGTGAACGCGGCTGTCGATCCGATGTGGTATTTCGGTGGCAACAAGGTTGGCTCGGTGAACTACGCCTTCAATGAGCGGCTGAGCAAGATGAACCTCTTTCTTTCACGGCAGGATGAGTATGACTGTGTGATATTCGGCGACAGCCGCGCGACGCTTTTGCCGGCGCATTGGATCGAAGGTCATCGCTGCTTCAACTTTGCGTTCTCGGCGGGCAAGGCAGAAGAGGCGGTCGCCTACGCGCGCTACATAGCGGATCGGGGCTTCAGACCGAAACTCGTCATCATGGGTGTTCCGGCGTCTGCTTTTCGCGACAAGATCGGCGGCGCCGTTATTCCCCCCTTCATTCGCGAGCTTGACGAGCCAAAGCCCGCGTTGATCGCATATCTTTCATTCGATGCGCTTTCGATGTCGTTGCGAACACTCGTCGGTTCGTCACCGCTAGATCGAATCTACACGCTCGATTTCGAATGCCGTGTGGCACCGGGCGCGCCGGACTATGATCCTGCAAAGCCGATCCCCGACATGATGGCGGGCCGTTTCACGGCGACGCATCGCGTCAAATTCTACGATGACATGCGCTCAATTTTTCCCGAAGCGAAGCTTGTTGGCTACGTTCCGCCGGTTTCGGCATGGGCAGTCGCAGGTTACGAGAAAGCGGGTTGGTTGCCGGAGTATGTGGCAGCGCTTCATCTGGCTTCGGAAAAATTCAACCGCTTTGTCGATTTCGGCATTCCGTCTTCCATTACCATCGACACGCGCAACACCTATGACGGAACGCATTATTCGGTAGAAGCGAACCGGATCGTTGCGGAGACCTTGCTCCGGTCAGACCAGGCGGACGCGCTTGACGTGAAGCGGTTCGATGCTGAAGCGATGCTTGCGATCTACCGAGAGAGGCTCAATTCCTATCGGGACCAACTGACGGCCGGGCTCGGCAATTAGATGCCGGCCGCAGGCCGACATGTACATTCCGTGGTGACAGGCGCGATAGCGACAAAAATCTGATCGGTATCGTCTGCCGACGCCCTGACCGGAAAGACGCCCCGATGTACCATGATGAAATCCTTGCCTTTGATCGGCAGATTCGTGGTCGAGATGATAGGGCGGCCTTCGGCAAGTATCTGCGCGAACTCCCGGCGCCGGATTTCCGTTCCCTCCGGCGTCAGGTGTTCACCGAGAAATTTCCCGGTGTAGTCGACCCCGAATATTTCGGTACAGCCGGTCCCTGCAAGGCGGTAGCGATAATCCACAGAATCGCCCATGCGGTTGACTTCGAGCACGAGGAGCCAGGGCAGAATGCCGGCAATCTCGGCCGGATTTATCTTGCTCCGCTGCGGCACCTTGCCGTCGACCGCGTGCCGCTTCCAATAGGTATTGAATGCGCGAACGGGATGCCGCTCCGCAATGTATTCGATGTCGACTACCTGATAATTCGGCACTTTTCGGGCCCGTCCGGGGACTGTTCAGTTCAGCACGGGATAGTGACCTGAAATCACTTACCAAACTGTCACCCGCGGGACCGGTTTTCGACGATCAGGCCTTCTCTTCAAGTGCGCGGCGGTAGCCGGAATATTTCGGCTGGTCGATGGCAAGCTTGGTCAGGGTCGTTTCCCAGAGGTGCTCGCGCAGGCCAGGCGTTTCGAGCGTCATTTCGTCGCTTTCGATTTTGGCACAGAGTTCACGGTTCAGCGCTTCGATGGGCCCGTCCTTGCCGAGCAGGGACTTCAGCCGGCGAAGCTCCTCGTCGCCTGCCTTCGGGCCGATCTCGAGTTCCCGCCTGACGATGTCGAGCGCATTGGCGGCGACAAGCGCGTGGAAGGCCGTATGGCCCTTCAATTGCGGCATGGCGTGATTGCGGATGAATTCGCCAACCACTTCTATCAATTCGATGGCGGAGGGTTGATCCTGCATTTCCCTATTCCTTGCCCGTGAGCGGCGCCAGCAGGCGCATCAGATCGACTTCGGTTTCGGAGGAGCGGCGGCCGATGGTGGCGCGTTCGACGGAACGGTCGCCCTGCAGGAAGGCCGACGCCATTCCCATGCACATGATGCCCCATTTGAGTGTGCCGAGCACTTCCCAGAACTTGATGCGGGCGGGATCGACCTTGCCGCCGCCGCCGGCCTCGTAGCCCGCGAAGAGGTCTTCGCGCAGGCCGAAGCCGCCAACCGGCATGTCGATATTGCCGAAGCGCCAGGGATTGATACATATCCATGACAGGTCGGCCATCGGATCGCCGACATGAGCGATTTCCCAGTCGAGCACTGCGCGCAGGCCTTCCGGCCCGATCATCAGATTGCCATTGCGGAAGTCACCATGAACAAGCGTCAGTTCCGTCGTGTCGGGCGGTGCATTGTCTCGTAGCCAGCGGAAGGCAAGTTCGAAGACGGGGTGGGGATAGTCGAGCTGCTTGTAAGTGGTGAAATACTGCTCGACCTCGTCGCGGCCCGTGGCGACACGGAGCGGTGGGAGCTTCGCCTTGTCGACCTTGTGGAGCCGGGCGAGAACCTCGCCGCATTGCCGAGCAAGTTTCGGGCGAGCTTCTGCAAATTCCTCATCACGCAGGATTTTGCGGGCGAGGGTTTCGCCGGGAATGCGGTCCATGATGAAGCCCTGGCCAATCCCGTCTTCCTCGGTCATCACGTGACGCACGGGCGGAACCGGTACGCCGACTTCTTCGGCGAGATCGATCAGGCGGGCTTCGGTCTCAAGCGGGACGGCCGTACCCGAACGTCCGGTGTCGCGGAAGCCGCCGGGTGCACGGCGCAGGATGAGCGGAACCGTGCCCGAGGGCGTTACCGCGTCGAAGGACCAGATTTCCTGACTTGCGCCGCCTGAAAGACGTTTCAATGCGTCGATTCCGCTCGCGCCCGGAATATGCTTGCGTGCGACCTCGGCGAGCGGCGCCGCGATCGGATTGTTCTCACCGCTCATGTCAGTGGCCCGCGCCGACGGGCTTGCCGTCCACGATCTGGTCCAGATACTCGGACAGGCCATAACCCACCATGCCGTTGCAACGGTATTCGGTCATGCCTTCGGTGATCCGGGTGTTGAGCTCGGTACCGTCTGCATCCTTGCGCCGGTTGCGCAGCGGGATCAGCGAGAGCACCTTGCCGTCGATCTCGTAGGTTGCGCCGGACTCGGTCTCGACCTTTGCGCAAAGGGCCGTCTGGTACCAGTTCTCGTCCCAGTCGCTGTCGATGCTGCATTTGGTGATGAGGTCGTATTTGCCGTCCTTCAGCACCATGCCGCCATGCCGCTCTTTGCCTTCGTCATTCGTCACGATGGAAATCATCATGCCAAAGTCGCGTCCGAAGTTTATGGGCAGCCAGCGATACCAGTGGATCGCCTGCCAGTAGCGCGGGCCCCAGCTCTTGTCGCGGAGGCCAAAGCCTTCCACCTCGAAGGTCTCTTCGCCAACCTTGAAGCGGCCCTTTGCGGCCATGTGCTGCTCGTAGTGGGCCTTGGCGAAGGATTTTTCGGGGTCGATGTCCAGGGGCGACCCGTCTTCCTTCACCGTCTCGCCACCGAACATGGGCGAGACGCCTTCATAGTCGAGCTCGACCTCGCAGGGGACGACCGGGTTATCCTTGAAGGCACGGGCAGGGTCCGCCATGTCGAACGGATTGGCGAGGACGACAACCTTGCCGGAATAGGTGACGCGCAGGCGCTTGAAAGGCTCGATCACCTCGAATTTCATGCCGCCGGCATTCATTTCGGCATTGCCGGAGATCTTCGGGCGGCCATAGGTGAAGGCGACGCGGCCATCCGGCAGATAGAGGCAAACCGTCATTTCGGCATGGCCTTCATTGGGGCGGTTGCCAAGGCGAAACCAGCCGCCAATCTTCCGGGCCGGGTCGAACATATTGAAATACATGCTCTCATTATAATTCGAGGCCTTGTCAGGGGTGTGGGTGTACTCGTCTTCCGGCAGCAGCCGGATTTTCGTGCCGGGGGCGGCGGTCGCCATGGCGGTTCTCCCTTGGGTCGGTCGAGGCTTTATTTGGCCTCATTTTCAATGCTCAATTGCCCCCATGATACGGGGACGCGACTGACAGGGAAGCCCCGCAATGCTATGAGTGACCAAGGGGCCGGAAGATCAGTGCGCCCCGGCGTCAACGAGACCCCCTTCGATTTCCGGTGAGCCAGCGGCAGGCTGAATGAACACTCCAGACGATCAAAATCCGCACGAGAGCGGGGCCGAACCGCACCTGATTCTTCCGGGCAAGTCGCCCCGGCTGATGACCCGGATCCGGAACTATTTCCTGACAGGTCTCGTGGTCGCGGCGCCTATCGGCCTCACCATCTGGATCACGCGCTGGTTCATCGACCTGATCGACACATGGTTCACGCCGATCCTGCCGGATGCTTATCAGCCCGACAATTATCTGCCTTTCGACATTCCGGGGCTGGGGCTTCTGATTGCGTTCGTTTTGCTCACGCTGCTTGGTGCACTGACCGCAAATATCTTCGGACGAACCGTGCTCAACGTGGGCGAGAGACTCGTTGCGCGGATGCCGGTCGTTCGCAGCATTTATGGTGCGCTGAAGCAGATATTCGAGACCGTCATCTCGCAGTCCAATGCCTCCTTCCGCGAGGTGGGGCTGATCGAGTATCCGCGCAGGGGGCTCTACTGCCTTGTGTTCATCACGACACAAACGAAATACGAGATCCTCGATCGCGTGGAGCATGACGAGCTTGTCAGCGTATTTCTGCCGACGACGCCTAACCCGACATCCGGCTATCTTCTCTTCGTGCCGAAGGACGACATTCAGGTTCTCGACATGACGATCGAGGAGGGCGCGAAAATGATAATCTCCGCCGGTCTTGTGGAGCCGCCGCGCCGGAAGGGCGACGCTGCACCCGAAGCGGTGACCGTCGGAAATGCCCGTCTGCCGTCAGCCTGACCTGAGATAGCGGATCGCCTCGTCACGCTCGAAGAGATAGAGCAGGGTGCGAAGCGCCGCTCCGCGTCCCGTTTCGAGTTCCGGGTCGCGTTCCACGATCATGCGCGCATCGTCATGGGCGGCGGCAAGAAGCTCCTTGTGGGTTTCAATATCTGCGATACGAAAGCGCGGCAGGCCGCTCTGACGCGTACCGAGCAGTTCGCCGGCGCCCCGCAGACGCAAATCTTCCTCCGCAATCCGAAAACCATCCTCCGTCTCACGCATGATCTTGATGCGGGCTTCGGCGGTTTCTCCGAGCGGCATCTGATAAAGCAAAAGACAACTTGATTTATCCGCACCACGGCCGACACGTCCACGCAATTGATGAAGCTGGGCGAGGCCGAAACGCTCGGCATGCTCTATGACCATGACGGTGGCCGAAGGCACATTGACGCCGACTTCGATAACCGTTGTGGCGACGAGAATCTTGATTTCTCCCGCCGCGAAGCGCGCCATGACGGCGTCCTTGGCAGCGGCTTTCATGCGTCCGTGAACAAGGCCGACGAATTCGCCGAAGATGGAATGCAGGTGCTTGTATCTCTCTTCGGCCGCCGCGGCATCGACCTCATCGGATTCCTCGACAAGGGGACAGACCCAGTAAATCTGCGCACCACGAGCAAGAGCGCGAGGAAGGCCGGCAACGATTTCGTCGAGCCGGTCGAGAGGCAGCGCACGCGTATCGACCGGCTTTCGTCCCGGCGGCTTCTCGTCAAGTTTCGAGACGTCCATGTCGCCATAGGCGGTAAGCGTCAGCGTGCGCGGTATGGGCGTTGCCGTCATCACCAGCACGTCCGTACCGGGCCCTCCCTTCGATGTGAGCATGAGACGCTGATGGACGCCGAAGCGATGTTGTTCATCGACAACGGCGAGTGCCAGCGCATTGAAGGCGACGTCTTCCTGAAAGAGCGCGTGGGTGCCAACAAGAACATCTATTTCTCCATCGGCGAGCGCCGTCAGAATTTCCTCGCGCGGCTTGCCCTTCTCACGGCCCGTCAGAAGCGCAAGCCGAATGCCTGCGGCCTCGCAAAGCGGTTGCAAGGTGGCGTGGTGCTGGCGGGCGAGGAGTTCGGTTGGCGCCATCATGGCGGCCTGAAAGCCTGCTTCGACGGCATTGAGCATGGCCAGCAGTGCAACAATCGTCTTGCCGCTGCCGACATCGCCTTGCAGCAGGCGCAACATGCGATGCGGTGCCTTCATATCGGTTTTGATCTCAGCCAGCGAACGGACCTGTGCGCCGGTCAAGGCGAAGGGGAGCGCATCCTCGACCTTGCGGCACAGGCGGCCGTCACCCTCGATCGATCGTCCCGGCAGTTTTTTCATTCGCAGGCGGACAAGCCCGAGCGCAAGCTGGTTTGCCAGCAATTCATCATAGGCGAGCCGGGCACGGGCCGGGGCCCCCGGCGCCAGATCGGCGGCGGATTGCGGTTCATGCGCGGCATATAGTGAAGCGCGCCAGGACGGCCAGGCATTCGATTTGAGCCAGGGGCCGTTCTGCCATTCCGGCAGATCGGGCAGAAGCGGCAGGGCGGCGCGCAGTGCCTTCTGCACAGACTTGAGAGGCAGGCCTGCGGTCAAGGGATAGACCGGTTCGAGCAGGGGCAAGCCGGCGCTCTCGGCCAGATCGACAATATGATCGGGATGGGTCATCTGTGGCGCTCCCTGATAGAACTCGATGCGCCCGGAAACGATGCGCCGACTGCCTTCCGGCAAAACCTTGGCGAGGTAGTCGGCACGGGGATTGAAAAAGACGAGCTGCATCTCGCCGGTTTCGTCCGAGACATGGACGCGATAGGGAAGCCGCTTCGTTCGCGGCGGCACATGGAGCCCGGCAATGACCTCAATGGTCGCAATCTCGCCGTCCCGCGCTTCGGAGATTTTGGGCCGGCTGCGACGGTCGATAAGGCCGGAGGGGAGGTGCCAGAGGAGGTCGACTACCTTTGGCCCGGCCAGCCTTTCCACGAGCTGTTCCAGTCGCGGCCCTATGCCCGGCAGCGAACGTGCCGGCGCGAAAAGCGGGAATAGGACTTCAGGGCGCATGACCCGCGCTCCGGCAAATGACGAGAATCATGAGGCATTCTAATGACATATGACCCGTCCCGGTCTATATCCCGCCGATGCGGACAGGAGACAGGCGAATGGGCGACGAAAAGGACGAGGATCGCAGTATCAGGCTCCGGAAACTCAAGTTCCGGTCCTGGCACCGCGGCATCAAGGAGATGGACCTTATCCTCGGGCGCTTCGCCGATAGTATTCTGGATTCGCTCAGCGATTCCGAGCTCGACACCTATGAGGAACTGATCTCGGCCGAAGATACCGAGCTCTACAACTGGCTCACCGGACGCGAAAATGTACCGTCCGAACATGATCATGCCCTGTTCGCACGTATCCAGACGTTCAACCACATGAAGGGACCGATCAGCCGCTGACGGCTGCCGGCCATATCCTTGAAAAGCCATTCTGAAGTTGTTTCGGCGCCGGGCCGGCTGACCCTCGGCGAGACCCCGGAGGGGTTCGACGCTCTTGTGCTCGCGGATATGGTGCGCGCAACCAGGGGCAGGAGTACCGTTTCGGTTCATGTGGCGCGAGACGATACGCGCTTGGCTGCAATGGCCGAAGCGCTCGGCTTCTTCGCGCCGGAGATCGAGATCGTCATCTTTCCGGCATGGGATTGCCTGCCATACGATCGCGTCTCGCCCAATGCCGATATCAGCGCGCGGCGCATGGCGGCGCTGTCGCGGCTTGCAGCGCTGAAGGCTGCACCCGTAAGCACCCCAGTGCTGCTGCTGACGACGGTAAACGCCGTGCTGCAGCGTGTACCGCCGCAGGCGGTGGTGAGCCGATCCGCCCTGTCGCTGCGCACGGGCAATCAGGTCGATCTCGATGCTCTGACCGCCTATCTCGCCGCCAATGGCTATAACCGCACAGGGACCGTGCGCGAACCGGGCGAGTTTGCCGTTCGTGGTGGGATCATCGACATCTATCCGTCCGGATTCGAGCTTCCGGTCAGGCTCGACATGTTTGGCGACACACTTGATGCGATCCGCAGCTTCGATGCAGCGACGCAAAGAACCGTTGGACAGCTGAAGGGTCTCGATCTCGTTCCGGCGAGCGAAATCCATCTCGACGCCGATGCCATCCGCCGCTTCCGCGCTGCCTATGTCGCCACGCTTGGCGCGGTGACCGGCGATGACCCTCTTTATGCCGCGGTCAGCGAGGGCCGCAAACATGCGGGCATGGAACATTGGCTGCCACTGTTCCACGAGCGCATGGAAACGATCTTCGACTATGTGCCGGAGGGATTGATCTGCTTCGATGCGCAGATCGATGAAGCAAAGTCGGCGAGGCTCGAACTCATTGCCGATTATTACGACGCACGCGCCGAAGCCAGGCAACAGGGAAGTACGGCGAAGCTTGCCGCCGATGCGCCGAGCTACAAGCCGCTGAAGCCCGATGCGCTCTACCTTGCCGATGACGAGTGGCGCGATCTCTTCGCCGGACGGCGGCTACGAGAGCTGACGCCGTTCAGTGTGCCGGAAGGTGCCGGCATGAATCTGGGCGGCAAGCAGGGCCGGGACTTTGCGCCTGAGCGCGCACAGGACGGCACGAATATCTTTGAAGTTCTGGGCGGCCATATTGCCGGTCTGCGGCGCGCGGGCAAGCGCATTGCCATTGCAAGCTGGAGCGATGGCGCAAGGGACAGACTGCAGCATGTGCTCTCGGATCACGGTATCGGAAATGTGCTCATTGCCGATAACTGGGCCGATGTTAACAGCGTTAGCAAATCGACAGTTTCGCTGATTGTTCTCGGTCTCGAAGCCGGATTCGAAACAGACGATCTCGCGATCATCAGCGAACAGGACATTCTCGGAGACCGCTTGATCCGCCAGCGGAGGAAAAAGCGGGCCGAGAACTTCCTGACGGAAGCATCCAGCCTGTCGCCCAGCGACCTCGTCGTTCATGTCGATCACGGTATCGGCCGCTTCGAACGGCTTCAGACGATTGAAGTCATGGGGGCGCCGCATGATTGCCTGCTGCTCGTCTATCAGGGCGGCGACAAGCTCTATCTGCCGGTCGAAAACATCGAACTCCTGTCGCGCTATGGCGCTGACGACAGCGACGCGGCACTCGATCGACTTGGCGGCGCGGGCTGGCAGGCGCGCAAGGCGCGGCTCAAGGCGCGCATCCGGGAAATGGCGGCCGAGCTTATCCAGATTGCCGCCGCGCGGGAGCTGAAGACTGCGCCGGTCATGGAGCCGGTGCCGGGCGCCTATGACGAATTCTGCGCGCGTTTTCCCTTCACGGAAACGGAAGATCAGGAACAGGCCATCGAAGCCGTTCTCGAAGATCTTGCACGCGGGCGGCCGATGGACCGGCTCATCTGCGGCGATGTCGGCTTCGGCAAGACCGAAGTCGCGCTGCGCACCGCCTTCGTTGCGGCGATGGCCGGCTATCAGGTTGCCGTCGTCGTCCCGACGACGCTCCTCGCGCGCCAGCACTACCGGACCTTCAGCCAACGCTTTCACGGGCTGCCACTCAAGCTCCGGCAGATGTCACGACTTGTGAACGCGAAAGACATGGCAGAAGCGCGCGAGGGCCTTTCGAGCGGGCAAGTCGACATCGTGATCGGCACCCACGCGCTGCTCAGCAAGCAGGTGAAGTTCCACAATCTAGGCCTCGTGATCGTGGACGAGGAGCAGCATTTCGGCGTGGCGCACAAGGAACAGCTGAAGAAGCTGCGCGCGGAGGTTCATGTGCTGACGCTGACGGCGACACCCATTCCGCGGACACTGCAGCTTGCGCTTTCCGGCGTGCGCGAATTGTCGCTGATCGCGACGCCGCCGGTCGACCGCCTGGCGGTGCGCACCTATGTTTCGCCATTCGATCCGGTCGTGTTGCGCGAGGCGCTGCTGCGCGAACATTTCCGCGGAGGGCAGAGTTTCTATGTCGTGCCGCGCATTGCCGATCTCGCCGAAGCGGAGGAGTTCCTGCGGGAATATGTGCCGGAAGTGAAGTTCATCGCCGCGCATGGGCAGATGGCACCGGGCGAAATCGAAGACAAGATGACGGCCTTCTATGACTGCAAATATGATGTGCTCGTCTCGACAACGATTGTCGAATCCGGCCTCGATATTCCGACGGCAAATACGCTCGTCGTCCATCGCGCCGACATGTTCGGCCTGGCGCAGCTCTATCAGCTTCGGGGGCGCGTCGGGCGGTCCAAGGCTCGCGCCTATGCCTATCTGACCGTGCCGCCGCATCGTACGCTGACGCCCGGCGCCGAGAAGCGGCTGCGCGTGCTGCAATCTCTCGACTCGCTTGGCGCAGGCTTCTCGCTCGCGAGCCACGATCTCGATATTCGCGGCGCAGGCAATCTGCTGGGCGACGAACAGTCCGGCCACATCAAGGAAGTCGGCTACGAGCTTTACCAGGAGATGCTCGAGGAAGCCGTTGCCTCGATGCGGGGCGGCCTTGAGGAGGACGGGCAATGGTCGCCACAGATCAATGTCGGCACGCCGGTTCTGATCCCTGAAAACTTCGTGCCGGATCTCGATGCGCGCATGGCGCTCTACCGGCGCCTTTCGAGCGTCGAGACGAGGGCAGAGATCGATGGCTTCGCAGCGGAACTTATCGACCGGTTCGGCAAGCTGCCGGAAGAGGTCGAGTTCCTGCTCAAGATCGTCGAGATCAAAGGGCTCTGCCGCACGGCGAATGTAGAAAAGATCGAGGCCGGACCGAAAGGCGTTGTGCTGTCACTGCGCGAAAACACATTCCCCAATCCGGCGGCACTGGTGGAACTCATCAACGATGAACGTGGCAAAGCGAAGCTCCGGCCCGATCACAAGCTTGTCTTCATGCGGGACTGGGAGACGCCCGCCGAGCGGCTTTCGGGCACCCATCGGCTGATGTCGACACTTGCCAAGCTGGCTGGGCAGGCAAAGCCCACCTGATCCCTTTCCAATGCCTACGGATTTCCGGTTGCCCAATAAAAGTATAGTGGCATAATCCGAACGGGCATTTATTGGGGGTACTCTAGAAAAACTATATTATTGCTGCAGTTGCGGCCTCTTTCGTGCCGGCCGGCTGCGCACCACGCACTCACGAAATCCAGAGCGCCTATGTCAGTCCGAAGGAATATTCGGACTATACGTGCGATGAGCTTGCGCAGGAGCGCAGTTCGATTATCACAAAGGCCAAGGAAATCGGCGATCTGCAGGAAGAAAATGCGGATGCCGACGCTGCATTTGTGGCGGGCTTTCTTTTCGTTTCCATGCCGTTGCTGATCGGCACCGCATTCACGAAAGATCGGGCCGATGAATTTGCCACACTTAAAGGCAAGTACGAAGCAGTTGACCGCGCGCAGTATGAAAAGAAATGCGACGTGGACGACGATGCGCGCCGTCAGGCCTTCTACTCGTAGCCAGAGAAGAAAGAACCGGATTTCGGCGGCCGCAAGAAGTAATCAGGCGGCGGCATACGAGAAATGGAGCACGGGGCTGACGCCTGTCAGCCCTGCTTTTCCATGCGCCACAATCCCCAGATGATCATGGCAACACCGATCACCATCGCAATCGAGATTGAGATCAGCAGAAAGGCGACGACGCCTTCCTGAACCGGCGTGCCCGTAAGTCCCTTTGCGGCGATGGGCATCATAGAGGCGCCAGCGCCCCAGATGCCGCCGAGCAGAACACCCAGCCAATTCGCATATGCGCCATAGACGACCATCCAGAACGCAACAGCAGATGCTTTGGCACCCAAAGCAAGCCGGTGCCAGAAGAGGCCGAGCACGGCAAGGAAGGTGCCGTTCATCAGCCCTTCGAGATGAGCGGACAGGCCCATACGCGGATTTTCGAATGTGCCGGAAACGAAACCGGTCAGCAGTCCGATCATGAACAGGATCATGCCGAGCAGCAGAAGCCGCTGCCCGAGCACGGATGGTTGTGCCGTCATTTGATTTCCCCCTTTTGGCCGCCGCCTAGCCAGCAGCTGCTTGCTCAGCCTCTCGCGCCAGAAGCTTGTTGAACATGCGCACCAACGTTTCCGGCTCCTGCGCGCCGGTGACGACCCATTGCGAATTGATGACGAAGCTCGGAACACCCTGAATACCGATCTCGCGCGCCACAGCGTCTTCCCTGGCAATGAGATCTCTGTCGGCATCCTTGGAAAGCAGGTCACGTACAATGTCTGTGTCCATGCCGGCTTCCCCGGCCGCATCGACAAGCACGTCATGCGAGCCGATATCCTCGCCTTGCTCGAAATAGCGGCGGAACAGGATGCCGACCATTTCGTTCTGGCAGCCCGCGGTGCCTGCCCAGCGGATCAGGCGATGACTGTCCATTGTATTCGGCGATTTCCCGATCAGGTCGAAACGGAAGTCGATACCGACTGCGTTGCCGAATTCGCGGATTGTGTTGCCCACTTCCTTTGCGCGCTCGGCGCCGAACTTCTTTTCCATGTAGGTCTTGCGGTCGACGCCGCCGGCCGGGATCGTGGCGTCGAGCTGGAAGGGACGCCAGACAAGCGTGATGCCTTCGCCGCCATGCATTTCCAGCGCCTGATCGAGCCGCTTCTTGCCGATGTAGCACCAAGGGCAAACCGTATCGGATACGACGTCGAGCTTCATTCTGGCCTCCCTCCGGCTTCAGCGTTTTCCTGATTATGCGAAGAGCGGCCGGATGAGAGCAAGCCGGTTGCGGCCTTGACCGGGGCAACATGACATCTAGGATGCCGCAAACAGAAAACGGCAATCAAAACAAGCAGATGCAGGGCAAAGAGCATGGGCGACGCGACGGAAATCAGGCTGCCGGAATATGATCTCTCGGGCAAGGTGGCGCTTGTCACGGGGGCTACAAGCGGACTCGGACGCCGATTTGCACTCGTTCTCGCCAAGGCCGGGGCAAAGGTCGCGATCACCGGGCGGCGCGTCGAACGGCTCTCGGACCTCAAATCGGAGATCGAAGCCATCGGCGGAACGGCAGCGGCGATTACGCTCGATGTGACGGATACGCAGAGCATCGCCGATTGCGTGGCCGAGACGGAAGCGAAGCTCGGACCGCTCGACATTCTCATCAACAATGCCGGCATGAATGTTCAGGCGCTGCCTGCCGATGTCACGCCTGGAGGTTTCGACACAATGTTCGACACGAATGTGCGCGGCGCCTTCTTCATGGCGCAGGCGGCGGGCCGCTCCATGATGGCGCGCGGGCAAGGCGGACGTATCGTCAACATTGCCTCGATCGGCGCGCATACTGTGCTGCCGGGTCTCACCATCTATTGCATGACGAAAGCGGCGGTCGCGATGATGACCCGGTCGCTCGGCAAGGAATGGGCCCGCCACCAGATCAATGTGAATGCGATGTGCCCCGGCTTCATCGAGACGGAACTCAATTCCGAGTGGTTCCAGTCGGAGGGCGGCCAGAAGCAGATCAAGACCTGGCCGCGCCGCCGCCTCGGGCTCGAGGAAGACCTCGACGGCACCTTGCTGCTGCTCGTTTCGGATCACGGTCGCTTCATCACAGGTTCGCTCTTCACTGTGGATGACGGTCAATCGCTCTAGGGTTTCTGCGGCATTCAAGCCCTGTCGGCTTTTGTTAACCATCCAAGATCATAATTTTCCCGAATCCTTCCGCAATGCGGCTCGAGGAGCTTCCCGTGGGAAAATTGATCGGCGGTTTCATATTCGGATTTCTGGCGTGCGTCTCGACCCGACGGAGGCTGTCGTCGTCTTCGGAGGCAAGCTGGCCGCGGCCCATGAACATCTGGAAGCGGAATATCGGGTCGACCCTCGCCATGGGCACAAGGGCCAGTACAGCAACTACAATCGCAGCCTCGAAGGCGCAGTTGCACCGGAACGCCATTCGGTGGCGAGCGAACTTGCACATCCCCCGGTATATTGGCTAACTCGGCAGATGGGCGGGCCACCGATGATGTAGGCCCGCAAGGGGGGCCATGATCGGTGGACTGACTATCGCTACCTGGTTTCTGCTTGCGCTGCCTGCGCTTGCGGTCATCATTTCAATTGCCGGATGGGCGAGGGCCGCGCGATGAGCGGCACAATCGCCATTACCATCACCGTCTATCTCGTGGCGATGTTCGCGCTCGGCGTCGCCGCCTATCGCTATACGGTCAATCTCAAGGACTACATTCTCGGTGGGCGCAGGCTCAATGGCGGCGTGGCGGCGCTCTCGGCCGGTGCGTCCGACATGAGCGGCTGGCTGATGCTGGGACTGCCCGGCGCCATATATGCTTCGGGTTTCAATCAGATCTGGATTGCCGTCGGTCTCGTCGCGGGCGCCTATCTGAACTGGCAATATGTCGCGCGGCGGCTGCGCCGCTATACGGAAATCGCGGGCGATGCGCTGACGCTGCCCGACTATTTCGAGAACCGGTTTTCGGATAGCAGCCGGATGCTGCGCGTTGCGAGCGCCTTCGTCATCCTGATCTTCTTCACGATCTACACATCGGCGGGGCTCGTCTCCGGCGCCATTCTGTTCGAGCAGGTGTTCGGGCTCGATTATCATGTGGCGCTCATCATCGGCACAGTGAGCATCCTGTCCTATACGGCGATAGGCGGGTTTCTCGGCGTCTGCTGGACCGACACGGTGCAGGGCATCATGATGTTTCTTGCGCTGCTTATCGTTCCGGCGGTTGCAATCTCGGGGATGGGTGGATGGGGCGCTTCCGTTGATGCGGCGTCTGCCGCGGCGGGGGCTGGATATTTCGACGCTTTCCACGACACCACGGTCATCGGTGCGATTTCGCTCATGGCCTGGGGGCTT
Source organism: Parvibaculum sp. (assembly GCF_046297875.1). Classification (GTDB taxonomy): domain Bacteria; phylum Pseudomonadota; class Alphaproteobacteria; order Parvibaculales; family Parvibaculaceae; genus Parvibaculum. The sequence continues at coordinate 2,538,100 of NZ_JBKBHD010000001.1, forward strand.
GGCTATTTCGGCCAGCCGCATATCCTGGCGCGCTTCATGGCGATCAAGGATGAGCGAGACATGCCGCAGGCGCAGGCCATAGGCATGACATGGATGGTGCTGGCGCTTTATGGTGCCATCGCCACAGGCTTTGCGGGCGTTGGAAATTTCGCTGCTGCGCCACTTGCCAATCCGGAAACGGTGTTTCTCGCCTTGTCGCAGGCCCTTTTCCCGCCTCTCATTGCCGGCATATTGCTGGCCGCTGTGCTGGCCGCAATCATGAGCACGGTATCGTCGCAGCTTCTCGTCTCATCGAGCGCCATTGCCGAGGATTTCTGGAAGCGGCTTTTCCGCAAGCAAGCGGGAGAACAAGAGCTGCTCATTGCCGGCCGCGTTTCAGTGCTTGCGATCTCCGTGATTGCGATGGCACTGGCGCTTGACCGCGAGAGCACAGTGCTTGCGCTTGTCGCCTATGCCTGGGCGGGCTTCGGCGCGGCTTTCGGACCTGTCGTGTTGTTCTCATTGTTCTGGGGGCGGATGACCCGCAATGGTGCGCTGGCGGGGATGGTCTCAGGCGCTATCACGGTGATCGTGTGGAAGCAGCTTTCGGGCGGCATTTTCGATGTCTATGAAATCCTGCCGGGCTTCCTCTTTGCCAGCTTCGCGATCATTTCGGTCAGCCTTGCGGACGCGAGACCTGCGCGGGCCATTCTGGAAATGCACGGAGCGGTGCGCGGGGACTGAACACCAATGCGTATCAGAATGGCACAAGCCATTGATTCTACTTGTATTTTCATGTTCGCAGCCACAGGCTTTGCAGAACGATTCGTTGTGGCAGCGGGGGCGGGCTTGCCGAAGGCGCCATGTCCAATTTCATCGTCGGCATTGTGGCCGGTTTCTTTCTCTGCGTCTGGGCGCTCGATGCGAGCCCGGTGACGGCGACCGTTGCGCTGATCGACCGGGTGAGGCAGGTCGAGGTGAGCTTTGCCGCGGAGGAGGCGAAGAACACGCCGCGGGACGAGGCGCGGGCAGAAGCGAACTAGCTCTTCTGCAGCGCCCGGCGCATGACCTTTCCATTGGCGGTGCGCGGCAAGGTTTCAACGAAAATGACTTCGCGTGGGCATTTGTAGGCCGCAAGGCGCTGATGCGCCCAGGCTAGGATAGAGGCTGCATCCGGTTCCGATGCTTCCTTCGGAACAACGAAGGCAGCAACAATGCTGACGCCCTCACGTACATGCATTTCCGTGACGGCGGCTTCCTGAATATCGGGATGGCCTGAGAGCGCCGCTTCCACTTCCTGCGGCGAGACGCGATAACCCATTGCGTTCATCACATCGTCGGCGCGGCCCTCGTACCACATATAACCATCTTCATCGAAACGGGCGAGATCGCCGCCGATGAACCATTCGCCGCGATAGACTTCCGCTTCTTCCTCCGGCCGCCGCCAATAGCCGAGCATCAGGCCGGGGTCGGAGCGGTGGACGGCAAGCAGTCCCGTTTCACCGGGCGGCAGCGGCTCTGTGCCGCCATCGAGCGGCAGGGCCGCGATGCAGCGGCCGGGCTGCGGCCTGCCCGGGCTGCCGACGCGGATTTCCATGCCCGGTGCGGTCGAGACATAGGTCGAGCATTCGCTCATGCCCAAAGCCTCATAGAGTTCCTTGCCGGTTGCTTCCCGCCAATGATCGAGCAAAGCGGGTGAGAGCGCTTCCCCTGCCGTGAGGCCGTGGCGAAGCCTCGTCAGATCGAACTGCGTCAAATCGCAATATTTCAGGATCTGGCGATAAAGCGTCGGCACGGCGGCGAACATGGAGGCGCCGGTTTTCGCCATCAGCTTCGGCCAGACCTGCACATCCTTGTCGCCATTGTAGAGGACGGTCGTCGCGCCATTCGCCCACGGGTCGGTGAGGCCGACGCCGAGCGTATAGGTCCAGTTGAAGGCACCGGCATGGAGGATCGTGTCCGCCGGTTCGATGCCATACCAGCCGCGATACATGGGACGGCGGCCCCAGGCGCTTCGCTGTGCATGGAGGACGCCTTTCGGCCGGCCGCTCGTGCCGGAGGTGTAGACGAGAAAGGCGGGATCGTTTGTCCCGGTATCGGCATAGGCCGCGAGCGGCTCATGCAGCTTCAGGCGCTCAACGGTCTCGGGGTGCAAGATTTTCACGCCGGGCGGGGCGCTGACTTCCATTCCCGGCGCGACGGCGATCGCCGCCGCTGCGGAGTCGGTGAGCAGGAAATCGGCTTCCGCGGCTGTCAGCTGCGAGGAGGAGGGAAGCGGCACGATGCCTGCCGCCAGCGCCCCGAAAAAAACCAGCGCATAATCCGATGTATTCGGCATACGGATCATCAGCCGTTCGCCGGGCCTGAAACCTTCGGCGAGGAGGCCGGCAGCGACGCTGCGCACCGCGAGATCGAGTTCGCCATAGGTCCATCGCTCCGCCTTGTCGAGTGGCGCATCGGCATCGGAGACGACGATCAGCGCCGTCTTGAGCGGCGTGCGCTCCGCCGAAGCGGCAAGGCAATAGCGCGCCATGTTGAAGCGGTCGGGGCAGGGCTCGCCGGTGAAGCCGCGGGCGATGGAGGGAGCAAGTAAGGCCATGCAGGGTTTTTAGGGCCCGGCTGCAGGCTTCGCAAGCGCGACGCTGCGTCAGATCGCGGCGGAATTTCGAGGCGTTTACGCGGCTTTCGCCAGCCTGTACAAATCAGCCCAATCAATGGAAATGGCGGCCGGTGAAAGGCCGTGGAACCAAGGGAGTGAGACGGATGGGCAGCGGACCCCTGAGCGGCATCAAGGTCATCGAATTCGCAGGCATCGGGCCAGGCCCGTTCTGCGCCATGCTGCTGTCAGATATGGGCGCCGACATCATCCGCATCGACCGCAAGGGCGCGAAGGGCGGTTCCAAATATGACATCGGTTCGCGCGGCCGCCGCTCCGTGGCGCTCGACCTGAAGAAGCCCGAGTCGGTCGAAGCCTGTCTCAAGCTGATCGAGAAGGCGGATATCCTGCAGGAAGGCTTCCGCCCCGGTGTGATGGAACGTCTCGGCCTTGGGCCCGATGTCTGCCTGAGGCGCAATCCGAAACTCGTTTATGGCCGCATGACCGGCTGGGGCCAGACCGGCCCGCTGGCGATGGCCGCCGGTCACGACATCAACTACATCTCGCTCACCGGCGCGCTGCATGCGATCGGCCGTCCTGGCGAGAAGCCGGTGCCGCCGCTCAACCTCGTTGGCGATTTCGGTGGCGGCGCGCTCTATCTCGCCATGGGCATGCTGGCGGCGCTCGTGGAAGCACAGCGCAGCGGCAAGGGTCAGGTGGTCGATGCCGCGATGACGGACGGCGCGACCTCGCTCATGGCGATGTTCTACGGCTTTACTGCATCCGGCATGTGGCAGGAGCCGCATGGCACGAACATGCTCGATGGCGGTGCACATTTCTACGACACCTATGAGACGAAGGACGGCAAGTGGATCTCCATCGGCTCCATCGAGCCGCAGTTCTATGCCATCCTGCGCGAGAAGGCGGGGCTCACCGACAGCCTGTGGGATGCGCAGATGGACCGCGCCCAGTGGCCTGCGATGAAGAAAAAGATCGAAGAGGTCTTCAAGACCAAAACGCGCGACGAGTGGTGCGCGATCATGGAAGGCACCGACATCTGCTTCGCGCCGGTTCTCTCGGTCAAGGAAGCGATTAACCATCCGCATAACAAGGCACGTGAGACCATCGTCGAGATCGACGGTGTGGCACAGCCCAATATCGCGCCGCGCTTCTCGCGCACCGAATCGAAGATCCAGGGCCCGGCGCCAACGATCGGCGAGCACACGGAAAGCGCGCTGAAGGATTGGGGCTTCTCCGACGGCGATGTCGCGGGCCTGAAGAAGGCGGATGCGATTTGAGCGCACTTCCCGGCACGACGGGCAGGCGGCGCATCTATCTGATGCGGCACGGCCATGTCGACTATTTCGGGCCCGAGATCATGGCGGCTGGCGGAGACACGAAAGTGGTGCCGCTGACGCCGCTCGGGCAGGAGCAGGCGAAGGCGGCCGGTATTGCGCTGTCACATGTGACGTTCGACCGCGCGGTCTGTTCCGGCGTCCCGCGTACGCGGCAGACGGCCGAATTCGTGCTTGCCGGGCAGGAGGGCAAGGCGCCCTTCCTCGAAGAAAAGCCGGAGCTTGTCGAAATTCATGGCGGCAGCTTCGGCCGGATCTCGAGCCGGGCCGAGCTTGCCGCCAAAATGGCCTTTCATTTCGACATGGCCGGTGAACCCGGCGCGACCATGCTCGACGGCGGCGAAGTGTTCGAGGATGCGCTGCGCCGTGCCGTGCGCTCGCTCGAGCGGCTGCTCGCCGAACCCGGCTGGCACACGATGCTCATCACCGCGCATGAAGGAATCAACCGGCTGCTGCTTGGCTGGGCGGCGACGGGGTGTTCGCTCGCCCGTGCGCTTTCTGCCGTGCGCGCCTTCGAGCAGGATCCGGCCTGCATCAATGTGATCGATTTCGACATGGTGCCCGCCGCCGATGGCAGCCTCGGCACGGAAATCCAGCGCGCGATCATCAAGTCCGTCAATGTGACGCCGTATAACTACGTCAAGCACGGCATGAACATGACGAGCCTCGAGGCGATCTTTTCGAAAGACCCGCGCTGACTACTCCCCGATCATCGATCTCAGCTCGCGCCTGAGCACCTTGCCGAGCGGGTTGCGCGGCAGGGCGGGGGCAAGTTCGAGACGCTCCGGCAGCTTGTAGGCGGCGATGTCGGCTTTCGCGAGGTGGTTGCGGATATCGTCGAGCGTCAGCGTTTCTCCATCGGCGGGAACGGCAACGGCGCAGATGCGTTCGCCCATGACAGGGTCCGCATAGCCGACGACGGCGGCTTCCTTGATCTTGGGCAGGCCTGCAAGCAGGCCATCGATCTCGCCGGGAGAGATGTTCATGCCGCCACGGATGATGATGTCCTTCGCGCGCTCCACAAAACGGTAGTAGCGGTTGCCGGGTCCGGCGATTTCAAAGACGTCGCCGGTGCGGAAGAATCCATCCTTGTCGATAGCATCGGCGGGGCCGCCGCCGTCGCCAGCACGGAAATAGCCTGCGAATAGCGTTGCACCCTTGATGAGAAGTTCGCCGGGTTTGCCGGGTTTTGTAATTTCCTCGCCCGTTTGAAGGTCGATCAGTTTTGTCTCGACAGCACCGGCGATTTTCGCAGGCCACTGGAGACCTTTCACACCAAAGCGCGGGAAGAACTGCGCCCGTTCCTCAGGGTCCGGCACGTCGCCTGCGCCGGAAATGAGGCAGGTGCCTTCGTTCGAGCCGAAGATGTTGACGATGGGGAGTCCATATTGCTCCTGCCAGGTCTTCACCATCCAGGGCGAGAGCGGCGCAGAGCCGGAGCCGATGCTGCGCACATGAGAGAAGTCGAGGCTTGCCATCAGCTTCTCTTCCTTGAGCAGCATGGTCAGCACGGCGGGCGGCGCGACCGTATAGGCGATCTTCTCGCCGACGAGCTGGCGGAGGAAGACCGGCAGGTCGAAGGGATGGTGCTGCACCAGCGTGCCGCCTGTCAGCAGCCAGGGCATGAAGCAGCCGCCGATCGCTGCCATGTTGACGAGCGGGAAGGGATTGAGCACCGCGTCTCCCGGCTGCAATTGCGCGGCGTCGGCGCAGGCCACGCCCGCGATCATCCAGTGATTATGGCTGCGGGGCACGCCCTTGGGCCGCGCCTCGGTGCCGGAGGTCCAGCAGATCGTGGCGGCCTCGTTTGCATCCGCCTGTGGCAGCGCATCGAGGCGCTTCGTATCCGCAGCGGGCCATGCGGTTTCACCGGAAATGAAGACATGGGAAAGGGCGGGGCACTTCGCCTTCAGTTCGGCGAACATGGCGCCATGGTCATGGCCGCGGATCGAGCGCGCGGTAACGGCAGCTTTCGCGCCAACGAAATTCAGCACATCGCCCAGCTCATGCGCGCGCCACTGTACGGGGAAGGGCGTGACGATGAGGCCGATGCGCCAGGCTGCGAAATAGACGGCGACGAGGTCCGCCGTATTGGGCAATTGAACGGCGACGACATCGCCCTTTTTCAATCCGGCATCGAGAAAGCCGGTGGCGATGGAGTCGGCGAGATCCTGAAGCTCGCGATAGGTAAGGCGCTTCGGCGCCGTCCCGTCGATTTCCTCGCGGTTCGGCGGGTCGGCGACGGCGAGGCGGTCGGGCGTTGCCGCCGCATTGGCGCGGAAGCGGGCGCTCGTGGTTTCCGTGCCCCACCAGCCAGCCGCCGTGTGAGCTGCAATTTCCGCTTTCGATGCAAGTATCATGATCGCTCCTCCCAAAGCTTCATGCCGGAACATTCGTTCCCGTTTTTATTTCTTCCGTGCTTCCTCGTACTCAGCCTTCAGCCGCGCGACGAGACTTGCGGCCGGCTCCGTTCTGTCGATCAGGCCCACGCCATGTCCTGCCGACCAGACATGTGCCCAACGCTTCGCGCCGGATTGCGGGTCGGTGAAGTCCACGTCCGGATTCTTTTCCATCGCATCCAGGTCATATCCGGCGCGCGCAATGCTCGGCTTGAGCCAGTTCGCGGCGACGCCGGTAATGGCGCGGGTGAGAATGAGATCATCCACCGTGGAGTTAACCAGCATGTCGCGATATTCGGGCGCGGCAAGGCTTTCCTCGCAGGCAATAAATCGCGTGCCCATATAGGCGAGGTCCGCATCCAGCACCTCGGCTGCCCTGATGCCTGCGCCATTGGTGATGCCGCCGCCGAGGATCACCGGCCCGTCGAAAAATTCACGCACCGCTGGCACGAAGGAAAAGCCAGTCATGTTGCCGGTGTGTCCGCCCGCGCCGGCCGCGACGAGGACAAGCCCATCCACGCCCGCTTGCACAGCCTTGCGCGCGAACGGCACCGAGTTCACATCTGCAAAGACGAGCCCGCCATATTCGTGCACGCGATCCACGATGGCGCGAGGGCTGCCCAGCGCCGTGATGACCAGCGGCGCCTTGTAGCGCATGACGAGATCGAGATCCTCGTCAAGCCGCGAATTGGACCGGTGGACCACGATATTCGCGGCCCAGGGTGCGTCCTTATCCGTCAGGCCGGTCGTGATCCGATCGAGCCATTGATCGAGATCGGCGACCGTGCGCGCATTCGGCGTCGGGAAGCTGCCGATGACGCCATTGCGGCAAGCCGCAAGAACGAGCTCAGGCCCGGAAATCAGGAACATCGGCGCGGCGACAAGCGGCAGGGACAGGCGCGCGCGCCATTGTCCGACCCGGTCTCTCATTTATATCCTCCCTCGAAATCTTTTCCCGAAGGATAGCAACAAGATGGGGGCCGATGCGAGCCTTCGACGGGCTATTTCTCCTCTATCCACCAGGTGCTGCTGCGATACCCGTACAGGGATGTCGTTTCCGGCACCTTCACCTTGTCCCAGAGGGCGAGCCATTGCTCGGGCTGGTGGAACAGCGGGATCATATAGGCGCCGGACATGAGAACCCGGTCCATCGCGCGCACCGCTGCGGTGAAGTCTTCTCTGGTTTTGGCCGCCAGCATGGCTTCGATCATTGCGTCGATCGTCGGCTCCTTCACTCCCATATAGTTGCGTGTGCCGGGTACATCCGCGGCGGCGGAGCCCCAATAGAAACTCTGTTCATTGCCCGGGGAGAGCGACGAAAACCAGCTATTGAAGATCATGTCGAAGTCGTAGTTGCTGCGGCGCTCCTGATATTGACTCGGATCAACATTGCGCACGGCAATTGCGATTCCCAAGCGGCTCGCCATGCGCGTATAGGTGAGGGCGAGCCTTTCCTCGGACGGTGTTGCTACAAGTATCTCGAAGCGAAGGGGCCGGCCTGTGGCTACATGCGTCATTACGCCGTTGCGAATCTCGTATCCGGCGGTGGCCAAAAGGGAGACAGCGTATGCGCGATTGGCCCTGTCTTGCCCCCCGGGATCACCCTTTGGCGCGCGCCACCCATTTTCCATGACGGGAAGCGAGACAGCACCCGGATAGGGCGCGAGAAGTTTCCGTTCGCGCTCATCGGCCGGTCTCCCGCTTGAACCAAGCTCGGAGTTGTCAAAGAAACTCTTTGTACGAACATATGATCCGAAATAGAGGTTCCGGTTGATCCAGTCGAAATTGAACAGATGGATCAGGGCCTCTCTCACATGCTGGTTTGCGAAGACGGGGCGGCGCGTGTTGAATACGAGGCCATACATCCCCGATGGCAGGCCGGTCTCGAATGTGACCTTCCTTACCCTTCCATCGCGCAAGGCCGGAAATTCGTATCCCGTGGTCCAGCGCACCGGGTCGTCTTCGGGACGCGCATGGTAGATGCCGGTCTTGAAGGCTTCGAAGGAGGCATTGGTGTCGCGGAAATATTCGTAGGTGATGACATCGATATTGTAGTGGCCGGCATTGACCGGCAGGTCCCGTCCCCAATAGCCGGGATTGCGGCGATAGACGATGCGTTTGCCCGGCACAGCACGGTCCACGACATAGGGGCCGCTGCCGAGCGGCGTATCGAAGTTTGCGGCGCCGAAGTCTCGTTCGCCGTAGATGTGCTTCGGAATAATCGGCATCAAGCCGAGAATGAGAGGAATTTCCCGGTCGCCATCCGGCGTAAAGTGAAATCGCACGCCGTGTTTGCCGAACGGTTCGATGCGCTCGACCTTGGAATAATAGGTCTTGTAATTGGGGCGTCCCTTGTCGCGCAGCGTTTCCAGAGAGAAGATCACATCGTCGACCGTTACCGGCGCGCCATCCGAGAAGCGCGCATCCGGATTCAAGGTGAAGGCGACCCAGCTTCGGTCGGCAGGGACTTCCACCGTTTCGGCGAGCAATCCGTATAGCGTGAAGGGCTCATCGAAACCGCGAGCGAGCAGGCTTTCGAAGACATGTTCCCGCAAGCCCAATGCGGATGTGCCCCGGACGATGAATGAATTGAGACTGTCGAACGACCCGATCGCGCCATAGGTGATGGTGCCGCCTTTTGGCGCGTCGGGGTTTGCGTAGGCAAAGTGGGTAAATCCGGAAGGATAAAGAGGCTCCCCATGCATGGCTATGGCATGGCGCGGGCCGGAACCGCTCTCCGCGCCAGACGCGCCCAAGACCGGGAGCAGAAAGGCGAAAATCACAGCTAGCCGGAACACTCGGAGCCCTCTCACTATTGTTTCCTTCCCGGAGCCCGGCTCCAGCCAGATTGGTGATAGATGTGTCCAAGGGTTAAGCATTTCCGCAGATTTTTCAAAGATTCCCGATGCCTTCTTTATGCCGAAATGCGAGGCTAGAGAGGTTTCAACAAGCCCGCGCGGCGCTCGCCGCGGGGCTGAGTTGCTGTAGAATGGGCAGAATCCCGTTTGCCGCCGAATTCGAGAGGATCTCGATCATGTCACTTCGCCGAGCGCTTTCCGGCGTTTCGCTTGCCGCCGCCATTGCAATCACCGCCTATGCGCCTGCCCAGGCACAAGGCGCTGCCAGCGACGGAGCAAAAGTTCAGAATTTCGGCACCTGGAGTTCACGCTGCGAATCGAACGAAGCGGGCAGCGAACAGTGCCATGCCTTTGTGGCCGTCGGCGTCAACGATGAGAGCGGCCAGCAGCAGCGCGTTCTCTATATCGGTATCGGTTACGGCAAACGCGATGCCGACAATGACGGGAAGAACGACCTCTTCATGTTCGCGATCACACCGCTCGGGACACTTCTTCCTGCCGGCATCGCATGGGAAATCGACGGGAAGAACGGTTTCAACCAGCAGTTCCTCTATTGCTTACCGGGCGGTTGCCAGACGGAAATTCTCCTCACGGAAGATCGCGTCAAGGCGATCAAGGCCGGGTCGCAGATGGAAGTCGCCTTCAGGCTCGTTACGCGCGGCGAATTGAAAGTGCCGGTGAAGCTTGATGGCGTGAGCAAGGCAATCGACTCCTTGCCGAAGCCGAAGTCCTGAGGCCATTCAATCCATTCTCGTCGGTGAGAACACGCTTCTGAGCCAGCTCAGAAAGGTGTTCTCCCGCAGGATGTAGCGCATCAGATTGTCCATGTCGCGTTCGAGCCTTTCCGGATCGGCAAAAAGGGTCTCGCGCTTCCTGAAGTCACGTGTCGTATCGAGCTGCCGGACCACGCGTGCCGGATTACCGGCGGCGATGCAGTTCGGCGGAATGTCCGAGACGACAACCGAGCCCGCGCCGACGATGCTGTTCTCACCGATTGTCACGCCCTTGCCGACGATCACGCGCACCCCCAGCCAGACATTTTCCCCGATCTGAATCGGACGGTGCTTTTCAAGCTCGGCCGTCCTGTCATAGGTGTCGTGCCAGTCGGAATCCGAGATGTAGCAACCGCTCGCGATCATCGTGTTGCTGCCAATGACAATGCGCTCCGATGCAACGATGTGTGTACCCGGACTTATGAGCACGTGATCGCCGATCTCGATACGCCCCTCGCGTTCGCCGCTACGCCAGGTCGCGAGGCGTACCATGTTCCCCTTCGAAGCATGGAGATGCAGGTTCGCGCCGGCGGAAATGCCGCCACCCCATATCTCGACATTCCGCGGACTGGTGATATCGGGATGTGCGCCGAGCGCATCGAAAGCAGGCGCCACGAACCGTCTCACATAAAAGCGGTTCCAGCCGTCCTGCATCCGGCGGATGAAATAGGGTCGCTTGTCCCGCCGCATGGCGCCTGGCCTCTCGTCATTGCGCAAATCCGGCGCACGGTCTCAGTGGGCGGATCCGGTCCGCAGGGCATAGAAGCCGTTTTTCAGCGGGCCGAAAAGCTCGGCCACCTGTGGATGGCGGACCGGCTCTCCGGATTCGTCCGGCAGCAGATTCTGCTCCGAGACATAGGCGACATATTCCGTTTCGGCGTTTTCGGCCAGCAGATGGTAGTAGGGCTGGTCCTTGCGCGGGCGGACTTCCTCCGGGATCGACAGCCACCATTCCTCTGTATTGTTGAAGGTGGGGTCGACATCGAAGATTACGCCCCGGAAGGGGAAGAACCGGTGGCGGACAACCTGCCCGATCCTGAATTTCGCTGCCCTGTTGACTTCCATATCGCCTTTCCGCCTTTCTCCGCGAAACTCACTCTAACAGGCTGAAACAGCTACTGAAATCCATTCCGTGCGAAGGGGCTTCGTTTCGGGATTGCCATTCGCGCCCGGACATCCAATATGGCGGCCATCGAAATTTTTCAACCGACAGGAGAGACATGATGAGCAGGCCGGTAGCGCCCTTGTTCGAGCCATTTACTTTCAACGGCCTGACCCTTCCAAATCGCATCGTGATGGCGCCCATGACCCGCTCGAAGTCACCGGGCGGTGTGCCGGGCGCCGACGTGGCCGCCTATTACCGGCGCCGGGCCGAGGCCGAGTGCGGCCTCATCATCACTGAAGGCACGACGGTCAATACGCCGGTTGCCACGGCCGATCCGAACTATCCGCAGTTCTGGGGCGAGGATGCGCTCAAGGGCTGGAAGCGCGTTGTCGAGGAGGTTCATGGCGCGGGCGGCAAGATCATGCCTCAGATCTGGCATGTCGGCATGGTGCGCAATCCCGAGAAATCAACCAATTCGCATCTGCCGAGCCACGGGCCATCGGGTCTCGCTGTGCCCGGCAAGAAGCGCGCCGAGCCTATGACGCGCCAGGAGATCAAGGACACGATCGAAGCCTTCGGGCAGGCGGCCGCCGATGCGCGCGAAATCGGTTTCGACGGCGTTGAGGTCCATGGTGCGCATGGCTACCTCATTGACCAGTTCTTCTGGGCCGGCACCAATGAACGTGACGACGAATATGGCGGCGATCTCGTCGGCCGCACGCGTTTTGCCGTCGAAATCATTGAGTCGATCCGGCGTCATGCCGGCAAGGACTATCCGCTCATCCTGCGTTTCTCGCAGTGGAAGCAGCAGGACTACACGGTGAAACTCGCGCAGACGCCGGAAGAGCTTGGCGCGTTTCTCAAACCACTGTCGGATGCGGGCGTCGATGTGTTCCATTGCTCGCAGCGCCGCTTCTGGGAGCCGGAGTTCGAAGGCTCCGACCTCAATCTTGCGGGCTGGACGAAAAAGCTCACCGGCAAGCCGAGCATCACAGTCGGCAGCGTCAGCCTTTCGGGCGAATTCATCGCCTCATTCGCGGGCGAAAGCTCCGAGGCGACGGGCATCGACGAGCTTCTGGAGCGGCTTGAGAAGGGCGAGTTCGATCTCGTCGGCGTCGGCCGCGCGCTGCTGGTCGATCCGGCCTGGGCCCGCAAAGTCCATACCGGCGCTTTCGATCAGCTCATGCCGTTCCGTGCAGAGGCGCTTGCCTCGCTCTCCTGAACAAAGTCAGAAACCGTAGGCTCTGGCGAGGTCGGGATCCTTCTCGGCAACCTTCCTCGCCAGATCCACAATCACCTTTGCCTGTTTCCAGGTGGCGTCGTCCTGCATCTTGCCGTCGATCATGGCGACGCCGGTGCCGTCCGGCATGGCATCGAGAATCTTCTTCGCGAAGATCACTTCGTCGGGCGCGGGGCTGAAGACGCGCTTTGCAATCGCGATCTGGTTCGGATGCAGCGACCATGCGCCGACGCAGCCCATCAGAAATGCATTGCGGAACTGCTGCTCGCAGGCATCGAGATCCTGAATATCGCCGAAGGGGCCATAGAAGGGGCGGATGTCGTTTGCGACGCAGGCATCCACCATCTTGGCGAAAGTGTAGTGCCAGAGGTCCTGCTGCGCGGCGATACGCGGGCTGCCATCTTCCTTCGGATCTTCCAGCACACGATAGAACGGATGGCCGCCGCCGACGCGCGTCGTCTTCATCTTGCGCGATGCCGCAAGGTCGGCGGGCCCAAGGCTCATGCCATGCATGCGCGGTGAGGCGCTGGCGATTTCCTCGACATTCTTCACGCCTTGCGCCGTTTCCAGAATGGCATGGATGAGGAGCGGTTTTTTCAGCCCGTGTTTCGCCTCGAGCTGGGCGAGAAGCTGATCGAGATAATGAATGTCCCAGGCGCCTTCGACCTTTGGCAGCATGATGACGTCGAGCTTGTCGCCGATCTCGGCCACGAGCTCCATCACGTCGTCGAGCATCCAGGGGCTGTTGAGCGGATTGATACGCACCCAGAAACCGGTGGAACCGAAATTGTGGCTCTCGCCGACTTTGATCACGCCGCGCCGTGCGGCGTCTTTCGCATCGGCGGGAATTGCGTCTTCGAGATTGCCGAGCAGCACATCGACCTGCGGGATGACGTCGCCGATCTTGGCGCGGACTTTTTCGTTGTGACCCGGAAAGAAATGGATCATGCGCTCCAGCGCCACGGGCAGTTCCCGGTAGGGCGCGGGCGCACCGATTGCGAGCGGCTTGTAGAAATTCGTCGGCAGTTTCATGGCAATCCAATCGGGCAGGGGTGGAACGGGCGCAGTCTAGCGGCGCGACACAACCAAATCCATGAGCGATTTCAGTCCTTTCCCGGCCGTTCCTTTGCATCGATCAAGGCCCGGACGGGACCTGCCGCATAAAGGCTTGCGAAGCCGAGTGCCGAAGAGATGGTGAGTGCAAGGAAGGCGATTTCATACCCCCCCGCCGTGACATAGAGGAACCCGAGCAAAGCGGGGCCGGCGGCATTGGCGCATGTCGTGATCATCTGCGAGACGGAGAGGATGCGGGCATAAGCCTTGAGACCGAAGGCTTCGGCAACAATCAGCGGCTGCATCATCTGCATGTTGCCGACCGTCGAGCCAAAGACCGCCGAGGCGACGAAAAGCGCGATCGGGCCCTGCACGAAGGCGAAGAGCACGAAGGACAGCGCCTGCAGCATATATATCGCATAGAGATAGGTCTTGGAGGCGACATGGGAGAGCACCACGCCGCCGACGAGCCTCCCGGCAATACTTGCTGCCGCCATGATGGCAACGGCGAGCGCCGCCATCTGATCGTCGCCCGTTCGGGTCGACACAAGGCGGAACTGGTGCGCCAGCGAGCCCACCTGCGCCATCATCGAAAAGACGAAGGCCGCGGTGCAAAGGATGAAGAAGCGGCTGCGCACTGCTTCCTCGAATGTGACACCATCCGGAGGCAGAAGGCTCCCGTCGGCGCTTCGGCGCGGGGGATCGCCGTCCGGCGACAGGCCTATGGCCTCCGGGCTTGCACGGAGAACGATCAGGGCGACCGGAATGACGCCGATGACGAGCACGAGCCCCAGCCAGTAGGCCGCATCCATCAATCCATAGCGTTCGATCAGCCCCGCCGATAGCGGCGTGAAAACGATGCCGCCGAGTGACAGGCCAGTAGACGCATAGGCAATTGCCTTGGAGCGCTGGCGCGTGAACCAGCGGGCAACAATCGTCATGCCGGGGATAACGGCGACTGCCGCGTTGCCGATGCCGAACAGTATGTAGAAGGCATAGAGCTGCCACATCGCCGTGACGTGACCTGCGCTGGCGAGGACGGCGCCTGACAGAAGCGCGCCGAACGTGACGACCCAGCGCGGATCGTAGCGATCGAGAAGCCAGCCGACTGCGAGCCCCGCAATACCGGACGAGACAAAGAACAGCGCGGTTGCATTCGATGCGGCCGAGACCGTGAATCCGCCTTCGGCCACGAATGCTTTCAGGAAGATCGACAGGTTGTAGAAAATCAGGCCGCAGGAGACCGTATGGATGACAAAGACGGCGGCAACGACGTACCAGCCGTAGAAGAACCGCCCGCGCGGCGAAGCGGGCGGCGTTTCTGGCGCCGTGCCAGCATCCATTTCAGGGCTCCGATAGACGGAAGGGTGAATAGCGAGTTCTGACCTAAATAGCCGTTCCGGTCAGCACGCCCAAGCGGAATCTTGGGGGCGTGTCAGTCTGCCGCCGTCAGCGCCTTCATTTCCTCCGCCATCGCCTTTTTGAATGCCTCCCGCTCCGTTACGCGGTGATCGCCATTCGCGTAGGCGAGTGCATTTTCATAGTAGAAGCGGGCATTCATCGTATTAGCGATGCCGTTGTCGCGGGTCTTGATGACGCGGGCCGGGGCGCCGGCAACGATGGAGTTTTCGGGGATCACCGTGCCTTCGGTGACAATTGAATGACCGGCGACAATGGAATTCCGCCCGATCCTCGATCCGTCCATCAGGGTCGAGTTGATTCCTATGAGACAGTTGTCGCCGATTTCAGCACCGTGGATCGTGCAATGATGCGTGATCGAGCAGTTCTCGCCGATGACGGTCGGCGTCTCGCCACCGACATGGATCATCACAAAATCCTGGATATTCGTCCGATTGCCGATCCTGACCTCATGCATCTCGCTCCGGATCACCACATAGGGCCAGAGGGACGCACCCTCGCCGATGAAGACCTTGCCATAAACGAGTGCCGTCTCATGGATAAAGGCGGGTTTGTCGAGCGTGACGTCGGGACCGAAATTACGCATGTGTCTTGCTTTCAATCAGGGCACGGACGGGGCCGCCCGCAAGTATGAAGATGAAGGCGAGAAGCGAGGCCGCCGCCATGACGAGGAAGGCGACGCCATAACCGTCGAGCCATTCATAAAGGAAGCCAACGGCGGCAGGACCGGTGGCGACGCCCGCTGTCATGAAGAGCTGGCTCAACGAATAAATGCGGCCATAGGCCTTGAGGCCGAAGGCTTCTGCAAGCATCAGCGGCTGCATCATCAGAAGATTGCCGACGGTGACGCCGAAAAGAATGGTCGCGCAGAACAGCTCAAACGGAGTTTCGGCGATCGAGTAAAAGGCGAGGGCAAGTCCCTGTCCGACGACAAGCGCGAAGACAAAGCGGCGAGAGGGGATGAAGCTCAGGGCCCAGCCGCCAGCGAGGCGGCCGACGATGCTCGCGAAGGCCATGGTGGCAACCGCCATTGCCGCCGTTTCATCGCTGCCGCTGCGCAAGGCGACGAGACGGAACTGATGCGCGATCACGCCGACCTGAGCCATCATCGCAAAAATGAAAGCGGATGTTGAAAGGATGAAGAAGCGGCTGCGGATCGCCTCGTGATAGCCGATGCCATCCGCGGGAAGCACTGCGCCGCTTTCGTCGCGCCTTATCGGGTCGCCGTCGGGCCCAAGGCCGAGCGACTGGGGCGAGGGCCGTATCAGGAGCCATGCGATGGGAATGATGCCGATGACAAAGCCCAGCGCGAGCCATGGTGTCGTTGCCTGCAGTCCCCAGCGGTCGATCAGGCTTGCCGCGACCGGCGTAATCAGAATGCCGCCAAGCGAAAGACCGGTCGAGGCGATGGACAGCGCGACGGAGCGGCGGCGGGCGAACCAGCGCGCGACGAGCGTAGTGCCGGGAATCAGGGCGGCACCCGCATAACCGGCACCGAAGAGAATGTGGAAGAGATAGAGCTGCCAGAGTTCGGAGACATGGCCCGCGCCAAGCGTGGCGATGGCACTGACGATCGCACCGCCTGTGATGACCCAGCGCGGATCGTATCGCTCGATAAGTGCGGCGACGCCGAGGCCCGCGATGCCGGAGGAAATGAAGAAACAGGCGGTGGCGCCTGACGTGGCCGCAACCGAGAAACCGCCTTCCTCAACGAAAGCCTTGAGATAGACCGAGAGATTGTAGAAGCCGAGGCCGGCCGTCACCGTCATGATGGCGAGCACCGCCGCCACGACATACCAGCCGTAGAACACGCCCTGACCCGGATTGTCCGGGCCGACCTTCTCCGTGGCGCGCTCTGCGCTCATTGCCGTCTCCCTTGCCCCGGTCTGCGCCGGATTTGGCGTAGATAATCACGAATAGCCGGCGCGCCAACAAGGAAAAGGTCGGGCGGTGGCGCGGAGTGCCTCATTCGGCTAATCATGGTGCCATTCCGGCATTTGAAAACAGACCGGGCTACAGGGAGACAATCCATGAAATTCTACAATTCGATCGGGCCGAACCCCCGCGTCGTCAAAATGTTCATGCATGAAAAGGGCATCGAGATTCCGTTCGTGGAAGTCGATCTCATGAAGGGCGAAAACCGCAAGGAACCGTTCCTGGCGAAGAATCCGGCGGGCCAGCTTCCCGCTCTCGAACTCGACAATGGCAGCGTCCTCGCCGAGATCACCGCAATCTGCGAATATCTCGATGAGAAGTTTCCCGGCGGTTCGCTGATCGGCATGACGCCGGAAGAACGGGCCGAGACGCGCATGTGGACGCGCCGCGTCGATCTCAATGTCTGCGAGCCGATGGCAAATGGGTTTCGTTTCTCCGAAGGCCTGCCGCTCTTCCAGAACCGCATGCGTTGCCTGCCGGAAGCAGCCGCTGGCCTCAAGGCGATTGCGCAGGACAAGCTTGCCTGGATCGACAAGCTGCTTGAGGGCAAGGAGTTCCTTGCAGGCAAGCGCATGACGCTCGCCGATATCCTACTGTTTGGTTTCCTTGATTTCGGCGCAGCCGTCGGACAGCCGATCAATCAGGATCTCAAGGATGTCGCTGCCTGGTTCGAGCGCATGAAGGCGCGTCCTTCGGCTGCCGCATCGGCCTGACGCCTATATCTCGGGCGGGCGTGGCGGCTGCGCCGCCGCGGCCGCCCGGTTTATTTTTGTCCTCTTGCGAACCGCCACAATTCTGCCAGAATAGTAAAAGTATATTACTATTATCGGGGGATATCGTGGGAGGAGTTATCATGAAGTATGTCGTCCAACTGTGTCTGCTGATCGGCCTCGGGTTCTTGGGGATGGGCCTTGCGACGGAACCGGCGCATGCGCAGGCCGTGCCTGAGTGCATCGACAGCGACAAGGCGGGCAATCCGCAGGCAACAGCCGCCTGGTGGAACCGGCGCAGCCCCGAGCAGAAGAAATACATCAGCGAACTGCCTTGCGAGCAGCGCTTCATTCCGATGGTCTGCATATTTCTCTGGGATCCGGATCTGCGTGGCTGCACGAACAAGGGTGTCGCCGAGTACAAGGCCGACAAGGCATGCACCGCGGAAGGCCATGCGCTGCTGTCAGAAGCTCACTCGTCCTGCAAGGAACGCTTCAAGAAGACCTTCACGCCTCCCTTCCCAGGCTGACCGGCAGGAGCGCAAAACATGAAGCTACTTGTTCAGGCTTGCCTGCTGCTTGGGCTTGGCACGCTCGTGATGACGGCATTGGCCCAGCCTTCCTCGGCGCAGGTCGGGTCCGACATCATTCCCGATTGCATCAATAGCGATACCAACGGCACGAGGCCCGCCGACGGAATCGCATGGTGGAACCGGCGCACGGAGGAGCAGAAGAAATATATTCGCGAACTGCCTTGTCAGGAGCGGTATATTCCGATGGTCTGCATCTTCCTCTGGGAGCCCGATCTGCGCGGCTGCACCAACAAGGGCGTTGCGGAATACAGGGCCAACAAGTTCTGTGAAGAGCAGGGCTATGCGTTGCTGAGCGAAGAGCATGTGGCCTGCAAGGAACGATACAAGAAGACGTTCGTTCCGCCCTTTCCCGGCCCGACAAGCTGAGCCGGTGGGCGGGTGACGACCGTCCGCAAAAGGGAAGGCGACGATGAGTACTGCTGGCGGCGACAACCCGGCTCTGGACCCTGACTGGGAGTCGCCTGCGGCGATGACACTCGGCAAGCAGGTGCTCGAGAAGGATTCGGAACGAGGCTATATCAAGGCCTCCTTCATTGCCGGCGACAATTTCGTCAATCGCGGCGGGCGCATCTTTGGCGGCTTTCTCTCAGCCATGCTGGACGGGCTTTGCGGCCATGCGGTTCGGCTTACCCATGAAAAGCCCGGTACGCCGCAGGTCACCCTGGAACTGAAGACAAGCTTTGTCGGCAGGGCCGATCAGGGAAAGCTGGTGGGCGAGGGCTGGGTGCGCCATCGCGGCAGGTCCATCGCCTTTGCCGAAGCGGAACTCCGCAACGAAGCCGGCGACCTCGTAGCCAAAGGCAGCGCCACCTTCAAGATCGGCACCTGAACGCTATGCCGTTTTCCTGTTGAGAAAGCACGCGCCAGCCGATAGTCAGTGCGTAGGGAAGGGTGGCCGAGTGGTTTAAGGCACCGGTCTTGAAAACCGGCGTGGGTTCACGCCCACCGTGGGTTCGAATCCCACCCCTTCCGCCATCCCGTTTCGCTCGCTGCCTCAGGAAGCATCGCCGGTGCGCATAGCCATTACATCCGACCATGCCGCTTTCGACCTCAAGGCGGAGCTGCGCGAGTATCTGATCGGGCTCGGTCACGAGGTCGCCGATCTCGGGCCGGAGACTGCAGACAGGGTCGATTATCCCGACTATGGCTACAAACTCGCATCCGTCATCGCGGAAGGCATTGCCGATCGTGGCGTTGCGCTCTGCGGATCGGGCATCGGCATTTCGATTGCGGTCAACCGCAACCCCGCCTGCCGTTGTGCGCTGGTCTCGGAACCGCTTTCCGCCCCCCCTTGCGCGCGAACATAACGATGCGAATGTGATCGCGCTTGGCGCGAGGCTGACCGACGGCGACATGGCCAAGGCTTGCATTGACGCTTTCCTTGCCACCGATTTTGGCGGTGGCCGCCACGCCGGCCGGGTCAGCAAGCTTTCCCATCCCGCAACCTGACGTTTCCCGACGACCATCTTCCTGCAAATTTCGCTGCCCTTGATATAATGACATTCATAGTGTCATTATATTCACCAGCAGGCTGCTTGAACGGCGGGGAGGGAATTTTGACCGCAGGTATCTGGATCTGGGGCATTGCCGCGCTGGCGGCGATTGCGTTCCTCGGCTGGTATCGCAATTGGCGCGGACCGCTCTCGAAGGATGAGATCGAGCGCTATATGGCGACGGCAATCGAGATGCATGGTGCCAATGAGTTCAACGATTTCGACATTGTGCGGCGTTTCCTCGAAGCCGATGACGGGCGCGAATTCGTGATGCTCAATCTGGTGCGTCTGGCACCGGGCGAGGTGGCTGACCCTGAAACCGGCGCGCCCACGCGCTCGGGAAAACTGATGCAGCGTTATTCACGGCCCTTCATGCAGGCATTGATCCGGCGGGGAGGGCACCCTGCCATGGTTGCGCGGAAGGTCGGCGGATATGTGGACGCCTGGCGCGTACCGCCCGATCCGGGTTGGACCATTGTCGGTTTCATGCGCTACCGCAGCCGCCGCGACATGATCGAACTCGTGGTCGACCCGCGTTTCTCGTCGTCGCATGCCTTCAAGTTTGCCGCGACCGCGGAAACCTTTTCATTCCCCACGCAGCCCGTGCTCCGGCTCTATCCGTCGCCGGTCCTCTGGGCGCCATTGCTGCTCGCGCTGATCGCTGCGCTCGCGCATCTCGCCATTCTGCTTTCCGCCAGCTAGACGCAATTCCACCGGGACACACCCATGAAAATTCTTCGCACACCTGATGATCGCTTTCGAGATCTGCCCGGCTTTGCATTCGCGCCGAGTTACACGGAAATCTGCGACGAGGACGGCACACCGATCCGTATTCATCATGTCGATGAAGGTCCGCGCGAGGCACCGCCGATCCTGCTGATGCATGGCAACCCTACCTGGGCCTATCTCTACCGCAAGATGATCCCTGGCCTTGTGGCGACGGGGCGGCGCGTGATTGCCGTCGACCTCGTGGGCTGCGGGCGCAGCGACAAGCCTGCCTCGCGCGACGACTACACGCTGGCGCGGCACTATGGCTGGATGTCGAAATGGCTCATCGCGCTCGACCTCAAGAACATCACGCTGTTCTGTCAGGACTGGGGCGGCACGATAGGGCTCTATCTCGTGTCTGCCTTTCCAGAGCGTTTCTCAGGCGTGATCGCTTCCAACACCGGGCTGCCGCTTGGCGAAGGCGAAAGCGAGTTCATGAAGATGTGGGTCGGGATGATGAAGGCGGCGGAGCGCTTTCCCTGGGAGATGTTCGAGCAGGGCATGAGCGCGCGTCTCTCCGAAGCGGAGGTGGCGGCCTATCGCGCACCTTTCCCGTCGCCGGAATATGAAGCCGGGATCGTCAAGTTTCCTGTGCTGATTGCGGTCCAGCCTGACAATCCCGGCGCGCCGCTCAATCGCGCGGCATGGGAGAAACTCAAGATGTTCGACAAGCCATTCCTCACTGTTTTTGGCGCGCTCGATCCTGTCTCGAAAGGCTGGGAGAAGCGGGCGCAAGCCGAAATTCCCGGTGCAAAGGGGCAGGACCACGCCATCATCGATCACGCAAATCACTTCATTCAGGAAGACGCACCGGAAGAACTCGTCGCGGCGATTGCAGCTTTCCTGACAAAGAACCGCTGACGATGCCAACAGAAAGGAAACCACGCAGAATGGTCATTCCCGCCAGCACGAACGATGAATATGGAGGCGCCGCCGTTTCGGCATGGTTTCTCGTGTTTGCCGGTGCCCTGTCCGTCATCCCGGGCGCGATCCATTATTTCCTGCCGGATGGCGGTGCCGGCGTGATCGCGGGCATTGACCTCTCGCAGCGAGGCGACACGATAGTTGCTGTCTTTGCCTGGATGGGCGCCATGCAGATCGTTCACGGCACCGCCATGGTTCTGGTAGGGCTTCGGTACAGGCCGCTCGTGCCGCTGTTTCTGCTGCTGCTGTTTGTCGAGCGCGCGCTAATTGCCCTGGATGGCTGGTTCATCAAGGGAGCCGTCTCCGGGCATCACCCGCCGGAACACTATGCAAGCGTTGTGGCCCTGCCTTTGATCGCCCTGTTTTTCTGGCTCTCCGTCAGGCCGCGAGAGGGCGGCTGACACAGGATTGGCTTCCATGTGATGCCCGTGTGCCACAAAGATGACATGAGGGCAGGCACTTCGCCCGATGTTTATGGTTAACGCGAAAACCCTTTTGCAAGCGGGGTCAGGGCTTGCCAAAATGGGACAAACGACGGCAAAAAGGCCGCGGGGTTTTGTTTGGGGGGAGTGCTGTTGTGCCATTCGATTTGACGTCGATCTGGATTCCGGTGGGCATCATCGGATTGCTGGGCCTGTACATGGTCGCGCAATTCATTCAGGAGCGGCGAGAGTCGCGCGAATTGATTGCCGCCGAAGCTGCGGCGGCTGCAGCTGAAGCTGCTGCGCCGCCTCCTGCCGAAAAGCCGGTCCCGGCGGCTGCTGTAACATCGGCGCCTGCCGCACCCGAGGCAAAGAAGAAGGCAAAGCTTCGCTGGCGCACGGCCTGGATCTGGCTGCCGTTTCTGATTGGATTTTTCGGTCAGGCCTATCTCAGTTTCATCAAGCCGATGATCGAGGCGGGCGGGCAATAACCCGCATTTGCTCAATAGAGATTGAGGTGCGGGAGAACGCCTCCTGACGCCATGCCCAGGATCGCGTCGACAAGGCGGTCAGAGCATTGCGCATCGCCATGCGCAAGGAGCATCCGCGCCTTGGCAATCATTTCGTCGCGGCTGAGGGGCGCTTCAGGGTCGCCTTTCGCATGCATTCGCTCGGCGGCATATTCCGCCCCCGAGGCAAGCCGTACGACCACGCGGCCTCCCCATGATGCAGGATAGGCGGCTGCCCAGGGCTCGGCGCGCTTGACCTTCACGCGCGCAGCAAGAGGGCCGCAGGCAGTGCGGGCTGCGTCGCCAAACGCCTCGAAATCGACAAGCGGGCAGGTGAGGGCGGCGGCAATCGAATGCTGCAGCGAGAACTTCGCTTCGTAGTCGCTCGTGGCGACGGGACGGTCGCAAACGTCGAGCGCAGCCTGATAGGTGCCGATCTCGATTTCCGAGATTGCGTCGAACGCAACGCCATCGGCGATCATGCGGGCGCGCAATTCTTCGCCGGCATCGATTGTCGGATGGGTATGGCGGCAAGATGGCCAAGGCTTGATCGAAGTGCGGACGAGTTGCCACGGCGCTTCCGGTGCGCGCATCACAGCGTCAGGGTCGGCGTCAGGGCAGGTCGCGCGAAAGAACCCTTTCTCGCCTTCGAGGATACGTGCAGGGCCTGTGAAACCAAGCGACGCCAGTTCGGCCGCGCGCACACCGGCCTCGGCTGCGTGACCCGCATGAAGGTGCTTCGTCATTGCGCCGGTTTCAAGAAACTGCCAGAGACCGGAGGACTGGCTCCCGGCATTGCCGAGCGCGTGCATGGCCGCGTCGTCATCAAGCTTGAGAAGCGAGGCGGCGGCAAGCGCCGCGCCGAAGGGGCCGCAGGTCGCCGTATTGTGCCAGATGCGGTAATGCGCGGGTCCGACCGCCATGCCGACACGGGCCGCCGCCTCAAAGCCGTGCAGCACGGCAATCAGCAGGTCGCGTCCGCCAAGCCCATGCTTCTCGGCCAGTGCGAATGCCGCCGGCACCACGACACACCCCGGATGCACTACCGACTCCCGGTGCAGATCGTCAGTTTCCAGAATGTGGCAAAGCCCGCCGAGCAAAAAAGCGACGCGGCCCGCATCGGGCACCGCATTTGACGCCGCATTGGCGCCGAACCACTGCGACAAAATGCGCCCCGGCGCAGAATTGCGGCCCGCGACGCTGTTTGCCAATGCGTCCAATGTAAACAGCGCCGCGGCGTCAAGATCGGCGGAAGTCACGGGTTTTTCACGGACAAGGCGCACCAATTGCTGCGTTAGCGAGGGGCCGGCGGGGCGGGGGGAGGACATATCGTTCACTGCGCTTTGCCTTCGATGGACAGGGAATCTTCACGGCTTCATGCTGAAGTCGCCAGAGCGGCGAGGCCCGTTCCAGGCGCCCCGCGGTGCAGACTATATCGTTCGCTGCGATGCCTTGCCCGGAAAAGCGCCGCTGATTATAAGGATTTAGTAGTGTTCGCAGGGTGATTCGCGCGGATATGCGCGGCGTGTCCACGGACCGGGGTTTTCCGATGCATACTAGAAACAGACCATCAGTTCGCCGCCGTGGCCTGCCGCGGGGGCTGGCCCTTGCGCTGATGGCGCCGTTGATGATGGCGCTTGCAGCCTGCAGCACAACGCCGACCAAGACCACAACGCCGGCTGGCCCGGCGAAGCAGGGCGGCGGCTACTACAAGGTCGGCAATCCCTATCAGATCAATGGCATCTGGTATTATCCGGCTGAGAACGAAAAATACGACTCCGTCGGTATCGCCTCCTGGTACGGTCCGGGCTTCCACGGCAAGAAGACCGCCAATGGCGAAACTTTCGACGAGAACCAGATCAGCGCCGCCCATCCGACGCTGCCGATGCCCGTGATCGCACGCGTCACCAATCTTGAAAACGGCAAGTCCATTGTGCTGCGGATCAATGACCGTGGTCCCTTCGCTGCCGGTCGAGAGATCGACCTTTCGAAAAAGGCTGCCGAAGTGCTCGGCTTCAAGCAGAAGGGCACAGCCAAGGTTCGCGTTCAGTATATCGGCCGCGCGCCACTCGAAGGCGGCATCGGCGACGGAATCGGAGTTGCCGAGACTTTCGTGGCGCCGCCCGTTGAAACGCCAGCAGAAGAGCGCCGCGTTGCAGGCACAGCACCTATCGCCAGCGTATCGACCGTAGCGACGGCGGAACTCGCAGCACCCCAGGCACCCGCATCGGTGCCCGCCGCCACCATGTCGCCGGTTTCCGACGCGCCGCCCGCATCGCCTCAAGTGGAGCAAGTTGGCGTTGGCGGTCCCGGCAACATCTATGTTCAGGCCGGATCTTTTCAGAGTTTGCAGAACGCGGAATCTGTACGCCAGCAGCTGAGCGGCGTCGGGCGCGTCGAAATCCAGACGACGATGGTGGACGGTACGCCCTTTTATCGCGTTCGCGTCGGGCCGCTGAACGACGTTCCCGCTGCGGACAATTCGCTGCAGACCGTCATTGCGCAGGGCCATCGCAGCGCCCGCATTGTTGTCGACTGACGGCCCACAAAACCTGAATAAAAGGAAATGCCAGAGATCATGATGATCCGCGCAAAGATCGCAGCCGCTATTCTGTTTTTCCTGCTGGCGGGCATTATTGCCTTGCCGAGGCCAGCGGCGGCGCTGGAGACGACGGCCGAATTTGCGATGCTGATGGACTATGAGACAGGCGCGGTCCTTTGGGGCAAGAATGTCGACGAGCCGATGTATCCGTCGAGCATGAGCAAGCTCATGACGCTGGAGATGCTGTTCAACGCTATCCGAGATGGAACCGTCTCGCTGGAAGATGAGTTCCGGATCAGTGAATACGCATGGCGTGTCGGTGGTGCGGCATCAGGGTCGTCAACCATGTTCGCAGAACTGAATTCAAATGTGCCGGTCGACGCGATCCTGCGCAGCATCATTATCCAGTCGGGCAACGATGCCTGCATTGCCACCGCCGAAGCCCTTTCCGGGTCCGAAAGCGCCTTCGCTGAAGCGATGAACGAACGTGCCAAGGAACTCGGCATGAAAAACTCTCACTTCGTGAACTCGACGGGCTGGCCGCATCCCGAACACATCATGACGGCCTACGATCTTGGCCTGCTGTCGCGCCATCTCATCATGGACTTCCCGGAGTATTACCCGATCTTCCGCGAGACGGAGTTCACCTGGAATGGTATCCGTCAGGGCAACCGCAATCCGGGGCTCTATCTCGATCCGACGATCGATGGACTGAAAACGGGGCACACCCAAGCTGCGGGTTATGGTCTCGTCGCCTCCGCGAAACGTGGCGACCAACGCCTCATCCTTGTCGTGAACGGGCTGCAAAGCGAGAAGGCGCGCGCCGACGAGACCGTGAAACTGATGGATTGGGGTTTCCGATCGTTCAAGCGATATGACCTGTTCGCCGCTGGCGCAGTGGTCGAGAATGCGCCTGTCTGGCAAGGTACCTATGGCGAGGTGCCGCTCGTCAGCAAGAAGGATATCAACGTCATCATTTCGCCCCAGCAGCGCAGGGACATGAAGGTCACGGTCGTCTATCAGACGCCGATTGCCGCGCCGATCGCGGTTGGTCAGGAAATCGGTGCCTTGAGGATCGAAGTGCCGGGAATCCCGGTTCAGGAACATCCCCTTGTTGCTGGCGGCGCCGTCGAGCGGCAGGGCATCTTCGGCCGCGCGATGAATGCGCTGAAGCATATGATCCTCGGCAGCTGACGCGTGGCGCGCGGCAGGTTCATCACGCTTGAGGGCGGCGAAGGGGCGGGCAAGTCCACACAGATCAAGCGGCTCGCGGCGAAGCTCGAAGCGCAGGGCATTGCCGTTGTCGTGACAAGAGAGCCGGGCGGTGCGCCGGGCGCCGAGGCGATCCGCGAGTTGCTCGTGCAGGGCGAACCGGGCCGCTGGACACCGCGCACCGAAGCGCTTCTGCATTTCGCAGCAAGGGAAGAGCATCTCGCCCGCACGATCCGGCCCGTGCTTGGACGCGGCGATTGGGTGATTTCAGACCGTTTCGTCGATTCGACCATGGCCTATCAAGGCGTGGCGCAGGGCCTTGGCGCGGAGTTTATCGGTAAACTTCAAGCGCTTGTCGTGGGCAAGGACATGCCAGTCCTTACCCTTGTGCTGGATATCGCACCCGAAGCCGGCCTTGCGCGCGCCTCCGGCCGAGCAACGCCGGGCGAAGACCGCTATGAGCGAATGAACCTGGAATTTCACCAGACCCTTCGCCAAGCCTTTCTGAACATTGCCAAAAAAGACCCCAAACGATGTTCCGTCATCGACGCCTCACAGGACGAGGACACCGTTGCCGCCGCCATCTGGGCAATTGTACAGGCACGGCTCCTTGCCTGATGTCATGGAAGTTTCACGGTTTTTGACCGGGAATTACGGTTAATCGCATTTGCCCTATGGCTATCCGTCGACTATAGAACACGGGTCTTTTTTGCTCCCTTGAACACAGCCCTGCACCGAAGCCGGGCACGAAGATAATGGATCGCCGATGAAACGACGACACCGGAACGCTTTTGGCCTCGCTCAAATTCCGGTGGCCGCCATCCTTCTGGCCGCCTTGTTCCTTCTTCCTGCTGTTTCCGCCAATGCGAGCGACGCTTCACACGACCTTGCAGCGGTCAGCTACATCCTCCCGCTTACCAAGCCCGAACCCGCCATTGCCGCCTACCCTGAGCGCGGGCTTCATTTCGGCGACCCTATCGATGTCTCGAAAGCGCGCATGACATCCGGCTTCGGCTGGCGCACCCATCCGGTGCTGAAGGACAAGCGTTTTCACAAAGGCGTCGACTACGCAGCCCCCAAAGGCACGCCGGTTTATGCAACCGAAGACGGCATCGTCGGCAGGGCAGGCTGGCGCGGCAATTACGGCAAGCTCGTCACCATCAAACATTCCGACCATGTCGAAACATTCTATGCGCATCTCTCGGCCTTCGCGCCGGGCATCCGGCCAGGTGCCAGCGTGAAGAAGGGCGATGTGATCGGTTATGTCGGCATGACCGGCCTCGCGACCGGCAATCACCTCTATTACGAAGTTGTCGTCAACAACGAGCATATCGACCCGCTCGCTTCCGACCTCAACGAACAGGTGAACGTGCTCAGCGCCTCGATCGAGCGTCCGAAAGGCCGCATCGCCGAGAGCCGGAGCGGCTCCGAAGCACGCTAAGAACCTCGCCGCCGGCGGCGGCCCCGTGCTACCAAAGGGGCATGAGCGACACAGAGATTCCCGAAAGCGACCGGCTCGGCCAATTTCCGCATCCACGCGAGGTTTCGCGCCTTGCCGGACAGAAGGAGGCCGAAAGGGCGCTGTTCGATGCCTTCATGAGCGGCAGGATGCAACATGCCTGGTTGCTGACTGGCCCCAAAGGCATTGGCAAGGCAACGCTCGCCTATCGCATGGCGCGGTTCGCGCTCCACTACGGAACCCCCAATGCGGCGCTGGCCGCCGGAGCCCGCGACCTTTCTGTGCCCGAAAGTTCTCCGGTTTTCCATCAAGTCGCAGCGGGAAGTCATCCGAACCTTTTGACAGTCCGGCGTCCGTGGGACGACAAGGCCAAAAAGCTCAAAACCGTCATCACGGTGGATGAGGTCCGGCGCATCGGGCATTTCTTTGGGCTGACCGCGACCGAGCGCGGCGCATGGCGCGTCGTCATCATCGACAGTGCCGACGAAATGAACGTGAATGCTGCCAATGCGCTTCTGAAGGCACTTGAAGAACCGCCCGCTAACGGCCTGTTTCTGGTGCTTTCGCATCAGCCGGGACGGCTGCTGCCGACGATCCGCTCGCGTTGCCGCATGTTGCGCATGACGCCGCTCGACGAAGCCGAGATCGAAAGCCTGATGGCACAAACGGAACTCCCGGATGCTGGCAAGAAGCGTAAAAGCGCAGGACCGACCGAAAATGAACGGCGGCAGATCGCGCAGCTCGCAGAAGGTAGCGCGGGCAGGGCGCTATCGCTGGCCGAAGGTGGCGGGCTGGACCTATACAAGGACGTCGCGGCGCTTCTCACCACATTGCCACGCGTTGACGTGGCGGGGGTCCATGCATTGGCTGACAAGGCCGGCCGCAAAGGCTCAGATGGCGACTATGAAGCCATGATGGAACTCATCACGCTCTGGCTGCAGCGGCTGATCCGCGCGGGCGCCGGGCTGGATGCCGGGCGGGACATTGTGCCGGGCGAGGGCGCCGCGATGGCCCGCCTCGCTGCCGGGGCGAGCCTTGATCGCTGGGTCGAGGTATGGGAAAAGATCGTCCAATCCACGGCCCACGGCGAAGCCTTGAACACGGATCGCAAGCTCGTGATCCTGAACGCTTTTTCGATGCTCGAAGCGGCCGCGAGCGAACGCGCCGGAGCGTAAGCCCGGCGCTCTTTATTTCTGAGCGGATGAGTAAATGACGGCCCTCAAAGCCTTTTACGTCACGACACCGATCTACTACGTGAACGACGTGCCGCATATCGGCCACGCCTATACGACGCTTGCCTGCGATGTCCTGGCACGCTTCAAGCGGCTCGAAGGCTATGACGTGATGTTCCTGACGGGCACCGACGAGCATGGGCAGAAAGTCGAAAAGGCGGCGGCGATTGCCGGCGTCACGCCGCAGGCTTTCACCGACCGCGTGTCGCAGAATTTCCGCGATCTCTGCCAGACCATGAACTATACGAACGACCAGTTCATCCGCACGACCGAGCCGCGCCATGCGGCAGCCTGCCAGGATCTCTGGAAGAAACTCGAGGCGAGCGGCAACATCTATCTCGGCTCCTATTCAGGCTGGTATGCCGTGCGCGACGAAGCCTTCTACGGCGAGGATGAACTGACCTCAGGGCCGAACGGCAAGAAGATCGCGCCGACAGGTGCCGAGGTCGAATGGGTGGAAGAGCCGTCCTATTTCTTCAAACTGTCGGCCTGGGCCGAGCCGCTCCTGAAATTCTATGAGGCCAATCCCGATTTCATCGCGCCCACGGCACGCCGCAACGAAGTCGTGAGTTTCGTGAAGGGTGGTCTGCACGATTTGTCGATAAGCCGCACGACCTTCGACTGGGGTGTGCAGGTGCCGGGCGACGAGAAGCACGTCATGTATGTCTGGCTCGACGCGCTGACCAATTACATGACGGCTGTCGGCTATCCCGATACCAGCAACGAGGCCTATAAGCGCTACTGGCCAGCCGATCTGCACATGATCGGCAAGGACATCCTGCGCTTCCATGCCGTCTACTGGCCGGCCTTCCTTCTGGCCGCGGGCCTCGAAACGCCGAAGCGCGTTTTCGCGCATGGCTGGTGGACGGTCGAAGGCCAGAAAATGTCGAAATCGCTGGGTAATGTGATCGCGCCGGACCATCTGGTTTCGACCTATGGGCTCGATGCCTCGCGCTATTTCCTGCTCCGCGAAGTGCCGTTCGGCAGCGACGGCGATTTCTCGCACAAGTCGATCGTGCACCGGACGAATGGCGACCTTGCAAACGATCTCGGCAATCTCGCGCAGCGCTCGCTCTCGATGATCGCGAAGAATTGCGGCGCCGCTGTGCCGCAGCCGGGCGCCTTCAGCGAGGCCGACAATGCATTGCTCGGCAAGGCGCACGCGCTACTGGAGCGGGTGCGGGCCGAGTTCGATGCGCAGCTTTTCCACAAAGGTCTCGAGGCGATCTGGTCGCTCTGCGGCGATGCCAACCGCTATATCGACGAGCAGGCACCGTGGGCGCTCAAGAAGACCGATCCTGAGCGAATGGCGACAGTGCTCTACGTGCTTGCCGAGACAATCCGCCATATCGCCATTCTCGTGCAGCCGGTGGTGCCGGACTCGGCGGGGAAGATGCTGGACCAGCTGGCGCTTGGGCCCGGCGAGCGGAGCTTTGCCGCATTGGGCCCGCAAGGCGCGTTGAAGCCTGGCACGCCGCTGCCGGCGCCGCAGGGCGTGTTTCCGCGTTATGTGGAGCCGGAGGCCGCTTCCTGATGACGCTACCCGTCCTCATCGACAGCCATTGCCATCTCGACTTCCCTGATTTCGGTCCGGAGGTGGAGGAGGTCGTCGCGCGGGCGCATGGGGCAGGCGTCGGGCTCATGCTCACGATCTCTACCAAGGTCAGCGAGTTCGACCGGGTGAGGGCGGTGGCGGAGCGGTTTCCCCATGTCTATTGCACAGTGGGCATCCACCCGCATGAAGCGGCAAGCGAGCCCGAAACCGACATGGCGACACTGGTTGAAATGGCGAAGCACCCCAAGGTCGTCGGTATCGGCGAGACGGGGCTCGACTATTTCTACGAGCATTCCCCGCGCGAGGCGCAGCAGCGGAACTTCCGCGCCCATATCGCCGCCGCGCGCGAAACGGGCCTGCCGCTCGTCGTGCATACGCGCGATGCGGATGAAGACACAGGCGCGATTTTGGCCGAAGAGATGGGGAAGGGTGCATTTCCGGGGCTTCTGCATTGCTTCAGCTCAGGCCCGCAACTCGCTGAAAAGGCTCTGGAAATAGGTCTCTATATCTCGCTTTCCGGCATTCTCACCTTCAAGAACGCCGTGGAGCTGCGCGAGACGGCGGGAAAGGTGCCGCTGGATCGGCTGCTCGTCGAAACCGACGCACCTTATCTCGCTCCTGTGCCGAAGCGCGGCAAGCGGAACGAACCGAGCTTCGTCGTCCATACAGCCGAAAAGCTTGCCGAGGTGAAAGGTGTCAGCGCCGCGGAACTTGCCGAGGCAACCACCGCCAATTTCCTGAGGCTTTTCAGCCGCGTGCCCGAGGAGGCTGTGCGCCGGGCATGAAAATGCGCGCGACCATCCTTGGCTGCGGTTCCTCGGGCGGCGTCCCGCGACTGGGCATTGGCGGGCCATTCTGGGGTGCCTGCGACCCGGCGGAGCCGAAGAACCGGCGGCGGCGTTGCTCGCTGCTTGTCGAGCAGTGGGACAAGGACCCGAACGAGAAGACGGCCGTTCTTGTCGACACGTCGCCCGACATGCGCGACCAGCTGATCGATGCGAAGACCGGCTGGGTCGACGCCGTGCTCTTTACTCATGACCATGCCGACCAGTGCCATGGGATCGACGATCTGCGGATGCTCGCGATCAACAAGCGCCGCCGGGTCGATTGCTGGATGGATGCGCCGACCGCCGACACGCTGCTGACGCGCTTCGGCTACTGTTTCCGGGAGATGCCCGGATCGGGCTATCCGGCGATCCTGAACGATCACATGATCGAAAGCCCCGGCAAGCCGATCCGCATCGACGGGCCAGGTGGCACCATCACGGCGCTGCCATTCGACCAGGACCACGGCAACATCCGTTCGCTCGGCTTCCGCTTTGGGCCCTTTGCCTATTCGGCCGATGCAGTTGGCATCCCGGACGATAGCTTCGATCTACTTGACGGAATAGATTGCTGGATCGTCGACGCACTTCGCTATGCGCCGCACCCGACGCATGCCCATGTTGACATGGCGCTCGAGTGGCTGAAACGGGCGAGGGTGAAGCATGGCATCCTCACCAATATGCATGTCGATCTCGATTATGGCCGCCTCAAGAGCGAGCTTCCGGAAGGCGTGGAACCCGCCTTTGATGGCATGACGATTGATTTCGAGATTTAACTCTGGCGCATTTTACTAATTAAAACAAATTGTTACGCTGAATCATTGAGTCCGTATGGGAGCGGCGCGGAAGCCTTGCCTCCGCGCCGCATGGTCCCGAAATCGGGGTCAGTAAGCTGGCTGTTCGCCAATCACCATCGCCGAATGTGCATCGAATTCGACAGTTACGCGCTCGCCCTCGATATTCGTGGCGTTGAAGAAGAGCGTACCTTCCGCCGCAGCGTCGCCTTCAGCCTCGATGGGCTCGATGTCGCTATAGCCGAGCGCCTGAAGCGTGACCTCCGGGTCGGCAGCCGGCGTCAGATCGACGGCACCTTCGACCGGCACTTCGGCGGGTTCGATTCCATACATGTCGGCGGCCAGCGCCGGGCCGGCGATGAGTGCGAGGCTGGCGGTGCCGGCGAGAAGAAGCTTCTTGAAGTTGGTCATCGGATCTTTCCTCCAGAGACAATGTGCGCCCCCAAGCGCCCTTGATGTCTGTAGAACGGCCGGTATCAAAAATCGTTTCGGACCGCCATCGAATTACCCAATATGTGACAGGAATGAGGGAGACTGCATATATCTTCCTGGATGGCCACAAGCGTCTGGCCACAGGAACGCCTGAAAACCCATCTAATATATTTCCATAATATATATTATCGGCGGTTGTGTGGGGGTTTTTCATTCGGTTCCGGTCTGGAAGCCCGGCATCACAAACCTATAACCCTCTTCGACTGCCGCCAGCTGGAGCCCGCCACCAATTTGCCCGACAGAAATACACGCGACACTGCGCTCGCCTTGATGGCCCAGTATGGCGACGACGCCGAAGTGATCGCCATGATGCGCGCGGCGGAATATGCGGCGGCTGGAGATATCGCCGCGCTGAAGATCTGGGACGACATCATCGAATGGCTGCGATCCTTCGATGTGGCTGCAGGCGCCTCCCCGGACCAGCTCAACTGACCGCGCGGCGTTCCAATACCCAGCGAATTGCACTAGGTTCAGGCATCGAAATTCACAATTCAAAGGCATGCCCGATGGCTCTCAAGGCCGCGATCCTTCCCGTTACGCCGTTTCAGCAAAACTGCACCCTGATCTGGAACGACGAGACGATGCGCGGCGCCGTGAGCGATCCGGGCGGCGATCTTCAGCGGATCAAGGCCGCGGCAACAGAAATCGGCGTCACCATCGAAAAGATCCTGCTGACGCATGGGCATCTGGATCACGCGGCTGCGGCAGGCGATCTGGCGAAGGAACTCGGCATTCCTGTTGAAGGCCCGCATGAGGACGATCTTTTCCTGATCGAGGCCCTCCCCGACCAGGCCGCCAAGTATGGCTTCGGCCCCGTTGGAAGCTTCCGCCCGGACCGCTGGCTCAAGAACGGCGACACTGTCGAGGTGGCCGGGCTGACGCTCGACGTCGTCCATTGCCCCGGTCACACGCCCGGCCATGTCGTCTTCTTCCACAAGCCTTCCCGGCTTGCGCTTGTCGGCGATGTCCTGTTTCAAGGCTCAATCGGCCGGACGGACTTTCCCCGCGGCGACCATGGTGCGCTGGTGCGGTCCATCCGCGAACGGCTCTGGCCACTCGGCGACGATGTGACGTTTGTACCCGGCCACGGTCCGCTTTCGACGTTCGGTGCCGAACGGCGGACCAATCCTTTTGTCGCCGACGAGAATTTCGCCTGACGGAAACCGTACGCTTCCGCTGCGAAAGACGTGGACATTCGCCTTCCAATCGGCTTCCTTAGCGACACTGACAAATAATCAATAACGACGCCCAAATGGGGCGCGCCGGTACCAATTCAGCAGCGCCCAGGGAAAGAAATGCAGCAGAAGAAGAATGTCACGCGATGGCAGATTGGCGCCTATGCCCTGCCCTCGATACCCATGTCGGCACTCGGCCTGCCGATCGTCGTCTACCTGCCACCGTTTTACGGCCATGAGATGGGGCTTGGGCTGACGGTCGCAGGCACAATCTTCATGTTGGCGCGCTTCTGGGACGTTTTCACCGATCCGGTTCTCGGCATGGTCTCTGACCGTTTCCCTAGCCGCTGGGGCCGCCGGCGTCACTGGATCGTGCTGTCGACGCCGATCCTGCTGGTAGCGGGATACATGCTCTTCATGCCAAGCCCACCCGTGACCTGGGTCTATCTCGCGGTCTGGATGTTCGTTCTCTATATTGGCTGGACGCTGCTTACCATCTCCCACATGTCCTGGGGCGCGGAACTCTCCGAGGATTATGACGAGCGTTCCACCATTCAGGGGATGCGCGAGTTTCTTCTGATCCTCGGCATGTTCGCCGTTCTCGCGCTACCGGCAATCATCGAAATGATGGCGGAAGACGGCGCTGGCGGCCGCGAAAAAGTCGCGGCGATGGGGTGGTTCATCCTGATCCTGCTGCCGATCACCGTGGCGCTGGCGGTATGGAAGGCGCCAGAGTTCAAGAGTGTGCCGCAAGCCCAGATTCCCTGGCAGAAAGCCTGGGCCATCATTGCGCGCAACAGGCTGCTCCAGCGCGTCCTGCTTGCGGATCTGCTCGTCAATATCGCCCCAGCCATCACCGGCTCGCTCTACATCTTCTTCGCGATCCACGTGATGGAACTGCCGCGCCATGCGAGCCTTCTGCTGCTCGTCTATTTCATTTTCGGCTTTGTCGGCATTCCGTTCTGGATCCGCCTGAGCCACATGGCAGGCAAGCACAAGACGCTCTCCATCGCGATGGTCTATGGCGCGGTGGCGCTGCCGCTTGTCATTTTCTTCCCGCGAGGCGAGTTCTGGTGGCTCTTCCTGGGCAATTCGCTTTATGGCATTGCCTATGGCGCGGGGTCATTCCTGCTTCGCTCCATCATGGCGGACGTGATCGACACCGACTATCTGAAGTCAGGTCAGCGCCGCACGGGTCTCTATTATTCTCTGCTGACCATGACGGCAAAGATCGGCGCGGCGCTTGCCGTGGGCATAACCTACCCGATCCTCGACTATATCGGTTTCATGCCGGGCGGCGGCAATTCTCCGGAAACACTCAATCAGTTCATGGCGATGTATGTCACCCTGCCCGCCATCACTATGCTGGTGGCAGCCTTCGTGATGTGGGGCTTCCCACTCGACAAGGCGGCGCAGGAGAAACTGCGCGCTGAAATCAGGGCGCTTGAAGGCGAGCACAAACCGCATGATGCGGCGGATGCGGCAGCTGCCGTGGTGCAGGTCGGATCGGCCGGCGGCATTGTCGACCGCTCCGGCGACTAGGGAGAGCGATCTTGAGCGAACGCGCCATCGACCGGTTGCTTACGATCATGGCGAGGTTGCGCGATCCCGATGGCGGCTGTCCGTGGGATCTCGAGCAGGATTTCTCTTCCATCGCGCCCTATACGATCGAGGAGGCCTATGAGGTGGCCGACGCGATCGAGCGCGCCGATATGGACGACCTCAAGGACGAACTTGGCGATCTGCTGCTGCAAGTCGTGTTTCACGCGCGCATGGCCGAGGAGGCTAACCTCTTTGCATTCGACGATGTCGCCAACGCCATTTCCGACAAGATGACCAGGCGGCATCCGCATGTCTTCGGCGATGAAGGCGAGCGGAGCGCCGGCGAGGTGAAAACCCGCTGGGAGGAAATAAAGGCGGAAGAAAAGGCGGCGAAAAACTCAACGCAGACAAGCATCCTTGACGATGTTCCGCTCGCCCTTCCCGCGCTTGCCCGCGCCGTGAAGCTGCAGAACCGCGCAGCCCGCGTCGGCTTCGACTGGCCGGAGACGTCGCTCGTCATCGACAAGCTGAACGAGGAAATGCTGGAACTTTCGTCTGAGATTGCCAAGGGCGGCGACCCGGACCGGCTTGAAGACGAAATGGGCGACCTGCTTTTCGTCTATGCCAATCTCGCACGGCACATGAAGATCGATCCAGAGGCCGCGCTCCGCCGCGCCAATGCGAAGTTCCGCCGCCGCTTCAGCCGGATCGAGGAAATGCTAGATGCCAGGGGCAAGCGTCCTGAAGACTCGACACTCGAGGAAATGGACGCGCTCTGGAACGAGGCAAAGCGCGAAGAACGCGGCGGCTAAAGGTGGCCGCGAAGGACGCGGATCGCGTCTGCGGTGCGATGCCAGCCTTCCTCGTCGCGCGCGATGAGATGCGGGCCCTTCAGGTTTCGCGGTGCATAGTCCATGCCGGTTTCCATATCGCGAATGACACCGCCTGCTTCACTGAGAATGAGCGAGCCCGGCGCGTGGTCCCATGGCAACATGCGGTGATAGGTCACGAAATCGTGGTTGCCTCGCGCGACATTTGTGTAGTCTACGGCGGAGCAGAGGAATGACGATTTTCGGCCGATGCCTTCGGCATGCGCCGTGATCGCGGATTTCCACCCGTCAGGCATAAACCGGACATAGAAGCTCGCGCCCTGCGCCGACATTTCGGCCGGCGAACGTCCGGCATCAAGGCGTTTTGCGCCGGAGGCATTGTGCCACCAAGTGCCCTCGCCTCGCGCTGCAACAGCGAGTTCATCCGTTACCGGAAGATAAATCCAGGCACGCGTCACCTCGCCCCGTTCGATCAATGACAACATGACTCCGAAGGTTTCCTTGCCCGCGACAAAATTCGCCGTACCGTCGACAGGATCGATGGTCCAGAGCGGCGTGTCGTCGTCAAGCCGCGACATCAGCGACGGATCGGCGGCCGTCGCCTCCTCGCCCAAAGCATGCGAACCGGCGAGCAGGGCTTCAAGGCGCGGCGTCAGCCAGATTTCAGAGGCACGATCGGCGACGGTGACAAGATCGCCCTTTTCCTTTTCCTCAATGTCATGATCGGCAAGCGCGCGGAAGCGCGGCATGATCTCCTGCGCAGCGACTTCACGCATCAGTGCCGCGACTTCTTCGGCAAAGCGATCCATATCTATCGAGCTGCCACGGCGCCAAGGCGGCGTGCAAGATCCGGGAAACGCTTTTCGAAACGGCCGGCGACGATGGGCGTGATGCCCAGATCGAGATGGACAATGCCCTCGTCATCGTCCTTCCGTGCGCGCACATGTGCATTTGCGTGGAGCCAGGCGATGGCCTCCCCTTCCTTTGCCGGAAGGTCGAAATGGACAGCCCGCTCATCATCGACGATCAGGCTGTCGACAAGCGCAAGAAGTTCCGTCGTCCCCTCGCCCGTCATGGCAGAGACAGCGACAGTCAGTTCCTCGCGCGCCGCGAGATTGACCGCAGCCTCACGCATTTCAACCGGCAGGAGGTCGATCTTGTTCAGCACGTCGACGACATGCTGGCCGTTTTCGGCAGCGCTTTCCTTGGTCACGCCAAGTGAGGCAAGAACCTCCTCGACATCCTTTTTCTGGATTGCCGTTTCTTCATGAGCTGCGTCGCGGACGTGAAGGATGACATCAGCCTCAAGCACCTCTTCCAGAGTCGCGCGGAAGGCGGCGACGAGATGCGTCGGCAGATCGGATATGAATCCCACTGTGTCGGAGAGGATGACCTTCCTTCCGCTTGGCAGTTCGAGTGCACGCATCGTCGGATCGAGCGTTGCAAAGAGCAGGTTTTCGGCGAAGACGCCGGCTTCGGTCAGGCGATTGAACAGCGTCGACTTGCCGGCGTTCGTATAGCCGACCAGCGCCACGACCGGATAAGGTGCTTCGCGGCGCTTCTTGCGGTGCAGTTCGCGCGTGCGCGTCACGGTTTCGAGTTGGCGCTCGATCTTGGTGATGCGTTCCTGGATCATGCGCCGGTCGGCCTCGATCTGGGTTTCGCCGGGACCGCCAAGGAAGCCGAAGCCGCCGCGCTGACGCTCAAGATGGGTCCAGCTCCGCACGAGCCGCGTCTTCTGGTAATTCAGATGTGCAAGCTCGACCTGCAGCGCGCCTTCACGTGTATGTGCGCGCTCGCCGAAGATTTCGAGAATGAGGCCGGTGCGGTCGAGCACCTTCACCTTCCAGGCCTTTTCGAGATTGCGCTGCTGACCGGGACCGAGCGGTCCGTCGACAACGACCAGTTCGGCGCGAAGTTCCGCGATCTGGCCTTTTAGCTCCTCGACCTTGCCTTCGCCGAGCAGCGTTGCCGGACGCGGGTTGGCGAGCGGAACGACGGCCGTTCCCACAATGTTGAGCGAAATGGCCGCAGCAAGCCCGACTGCTTCTTCCAGACGGGAATCAGGCGAGCGCGGTTTCACCTCGCTGCGCCGTGATTTGAGGTCTGCCGATTTCAGCCAGGGCACAAGCACAAAAGCGCGTGTCGCCTCTTTCGGCGTCATCTGGAACTCACCGGGGCCGCGCGCGGCGTTACCGGCATTCTCGTTTTCTTCGGTCAATCAGGTCTCTCAGGCCTCGCCCCCGCCTTCTTCGGGTTCGAAGAGCTGAACGGGCTGGGCCGGCATGATGGTTGAGATCGCATGCTTATACACCAGCTGCGAATGTCCGTCCCGGCGCAACAACACACAAAAGTTATCAAACCAGGTGACCACGCCCTGAAGCTTGACGCCATTGACCAGAAAGATCGTCAGGTTCGTCTTGTTCTTGCGAACGTGGTTCAGGAACGTATCCTGAAGGTTATGGGTCTTTTCCATGGGTAAACCCCATTTTTGAAGTTCGTGGGGCCGGACCGTCGCCGCGGGGGTCCGGCTTTTTCTTTGCACAAGCCTCCCGGCAGGACGGGAAGCTGGCTGCGGCTCTCAAACAATACAGTCCGGCGTTTCAAATCATGCTGCAAGTGCGAAATTCAATTCGCAGGTGCAAATTACATGTGTTTTGTGCCTATTTTGTGTTTTTTGCCCCTGTGCGGCTTCAACTCAATTCGCAATGCTTCAAATAGGCCTCGCGCAACCGCAAGGAAAGGGAGCCCGGTGCGGCACTTCCAACCGGCTTTCCGTCGATCCTCGTCACCGGAATGAGAATCGCCGACGAGGCGCTGATAAAGGCTTCGCGGGCCTCTATTGCCTCTTCCGGCGTGAAGGCGCGCTCGACAACCTCGACCCCCTCGGCCCGCGC
This sequence comes from Parvibaculum sp., assembly GCF_046297875.1. GTDB lineage: Bacteria > Pseudomonadota > Alphaproteobacteria > Parvibaculales > Parvibaculaceae > Parvibaculum. The sequence goes on from NZ_JBKBHD010000001.1 coordinate 2,576,785, forward strand.
TGCCTTGAGCAAAACCAGCCGCGTCACGCCATTCAGGATGTCGGCGCCGGCAGGCCGGGTGACAAGGCACCCTTCCCTGTCGACGATCCAGGCATTGGTGGAGGAACCTTCCGTGACGAAGCCATCGCTGTCGACCAGCCAGGCTTCATAGGCGCCTGCCTCACGCGCGGCCTGTTTCGCCAGAATGTTCGGCAGCAGGGAAACCGACTTGATATCGCGCCGCGCCCATCGAATATCCGGCATGGTGACGACGGAGACGCCTTTTTCGATCGAGGCGGCTATGCGGGCTACGTTGAGCCGCTTGGCAGTGACGACGATGGCGGGTGGCACGGGCTCCACCGGGAACGGGTGGTCGCGCGGCGCGACGCCCCGCGTCACCTGAAGATAGACGAGTCCGTCATGCAGAAGATTGCGGCGCACGACTTCGCGCATGACGAACTGCAAGGCCGCGCGGCTCATCGGCTCGGCGATCCTCAATTCCGCCAACGAGCGCTCAAGGCGATCGAGATGCAGCCGCTCGTCCATGAGCTTGCCGGCGCGAACGCCGCAGACCTCGTAAACGCCGTCGGCAAACTGATAGCCGCGATCTTCAATATGAATGGCGGCTTCGGCGTGGCGAATGTAACGGCCGTTAACATATGCGATGCGGGACATGGAACGAACTTTCGATCAGAAGAATTCGAGGCTGACGCGGAACATCTGTTCCACTTTCTTCACCTGATCGGAAAGAACGAATAGAACCACACGGTCGCCTGCGCGGATTTCGGTGTTGCCACGGGGAATGATGACGTCGTCCTCCCGGATTACGGCCCCGACCAAAATACCGCTCGGCAGCGCCACTTCGCGCAGCGGCTTTCCGACCAGCGTGGACGTTTCAAGCGCTTCCGCCTCAATGACTTCCGCGGCACCGTCGCGCACCGATTGCAGCCCGCGAATGCGGCCGCGGCGAACATGCTGAAGCACCGTCGAAACGGTAGCGCTGCGCGGATTTATGAATGCGTCGATTCCGAGCGAGCGCATCAGCGGTTCATAGGTATTGTTGTTGATTAGCGCCATCGTGCGCTGGCAGCCTTCGCGCTTCGCAACGACGCAGGAAAGGATATTCGCCTGATCGTTATTCGTCAGGGTAATCAGGGTTTCCGTCTCCGATATGCCTGCCTCCTGGAGCAGTTCCGGATCAAGACCGTCGCCATGGAGCACGATGGACCGCTTGAGACGATCGGCGGCTTGTACGGCCTTTTCGCGGTCACGCTCGATCAGCTTGACGCGCGTACCCGGATGGTTTGTTTCAAGTTCATGTGCGACATGCAGGCCGATATTTCCTGCACCGACAATAATGACGCGCCGAGCTGCAACTTCCTCATGGCCGAAAATACCGAGCGTGCGTCGAACGTCGCGCACGTCAGCAGCAAAATAGGCTTCATCTCCAACAAGCATCGGATCGTCGCTCTGCGGCACGAACAGTTCACCGTTGCGGACAATACCGACGACGCGCGACCGGAGGTCGGGGAAGAGATCCGTCAACTGCCGCAATGGCGTGTTCACGATGGGACAGTCTTCTTCGAGTGAGACGCCAACGACACTGACCTTGCCTTCGGCAAAATTCAAAATGTCGAAGGCGCCTGGCACTGCGAGGCGCCGCAAGACGGCCTTGCCGACCTCCAGCTCCGGCGAAATGATGACGTCGATCGGCAAATGATCCTGCGAGAAAAGATCCTGAAAGCCCGGCTGCAGATAGGATTGCGACCGGATGCGGGCAATCTTGGTCGGCACGTTGAAGAGCGAGTGTGCCACCTGGCAGGCGATCATGTTCACTTCGTCGTGAAACGTGACTGCGATCAACATGTCGGCGGAAGATGCACCGGCGCGCTCCAGAACATCGGGATGGGCGCCGTGTCCGACAAGCGCGCGAACGTCGAGCGAGTCAGATATCTGCTGCACAAGTTGCGGCGACTGGTCGATGACCGTCACGTCGTTCTGCTCAGCAGCGAGCTGGCGCGCAATGCCGAAGCCGACCTGGCCCGCGCCGCAGACGATTACTTTCATTGTGCGGACTTTCCGTTTCGAGCCATCGTCAGACCGGCATGTCTGGCCGGTTCGCAGCTGCGACACCGAGCGATTTGAGCTTGCGGTGAAGCGCCGATCGCTCCATGCCGATAAAGGCGGCCGTGCGCGAAATGTTGCCGCCAAACCGGCTGATCTGCGCCATCAGATACTCGCGCTCGAAAGTTTCACGGGCCTCGCGCAAGGGCAGAGCCATTATGTGTTCGCCGCCGGAGCCATTGACCGACATCTGCGCCGATGTACCCACCTCCGCGGGAAGCATGTCCGCGGTGACGATGGCCGAGGCATCGCCCGACGTAAGAATAAGCAGCCGTTCAATATTGTTGCGAAGCTGGCGGACATTGCCCGGCCAATCATGTGCCTGAAGCGCCGCCATAGCGTCATCCGACACGCGGCGCGGCGGCAAGCCTGTTGCACGGGAAATCTGCGTCATGAAGTGCTCGACCAGCAGCGGAATGTCTTCACGCCTCGATGCCAATGGCGGCACATGGATCGGCACCACGTTGAGACGATGATAAAGATCCTCCCGGAATCGGCCCTTGGCAATTTCATCCAGAAGATCGCGGCTAGATGAGGATACAACGCGCACATCGACCTTGACGCGGGCGCTGCCGCCAACGCGTTCGAATGTCTGATCGACAAGGACACGCAGGATCTTGCTCTGCGTTTCGATGGGCATTTCGGCGACTTCATCGAGGAACAATGTGCCGCCATGTGCCTGCTCGAATACCCCGACCTTGCGCGGTCCGGCTGCGCTTTCTTCGGTTCCGAACAGCTCCGTCTCCATGCGCTCCGGCGCCATGTTCGCCGCGTTTAGCGCAACAAAGGCATTGGCCATGCGGCGCGACCGTTCATGGAGCAGCCGCGCGACGACTTCCTTGCCCGAGCCCGACGGACCCTGAATGAGAACCCGGCTGTTTGTCGGCGCGACCTTCTCGACGGTCTGGCGCACATGCGACAGCGCCGGCGAAACGCCGACAAGTGTCGTGTCGTCTCCGGCGCGCAGGCGAAGCTCGCTATTCTCGCGCCGAAGCCGGTATGCCTCGATCGCGCGGCGTACCACGAGGATAAGGCGGTCCGTCTTGAACGGCTTTTCGACGAAGTCGTAGGCACCCTTCTTGATCGCGGAGACGGCCGTTTCGATGTTGCCGTGACCGCTGATTACGACAACCGGCAAATCCGGATGCCGGTCACGAATGATGTCCAGAAGCTCAAGTCCATCAAGCTTGCTGCCCTGCAGCCAGATATCGAGAATTAGCAGGCCGGGACGGCGCGCTTCGATTGCGGCGAGCGCCTTGTCGCTGTCGCCGGCGCTCCGCGTGTCGTAGCCCTCGTCGTTCAGGATACCGGAGACAAGCTCGCGGATGTCGGCTTCGTCGTCGACTATCAGAATTTCAGACGCCATTCACAGCCTCTTTACTTGGCTTTTCTGCCTCACGCTCGGAACTGCCGGAACTTTCCTCGCTCGACGCATCTTTTCGGATCCGCTGCCTCGGAAAGATGAGCGTCACTCGCGCGCCGCTTTCCCAGCCTTCGCTTACCGGCGCATCTTCGAGCCGCAACTCGCCGCCGTGGTCTTCCATCACCTTGTTGACGATGGCGAGGCCAAGGCCTGTGCCTTTGGTTCGCGTCGTCATGTAGGGTTCCGTGAGGCGCGATCTGTCGGCTTCGGGCAGGCCGCAGCCGGAATCGGTTGCGATAATAGTTACGACATCGGCGTCGGCTATCAGCTCAATATCGATACGCCCGACTTTTTCGTTCGGCGCCGTTCGCCGCGCGGCAGGCAATCCGTCATCATCCCCTTCATTCTCTCCTGAGCCCCGAATTGCCTCAGCCGAGTTCTTCAGGATGTTGGTCAGCGCCTGACTGACAAGCCGGCCATCGCATTCGAGTATGACGGGCTCTTCGGGCATTTCGAGATTGTATTCGATATCCGCATGCCCGACACGTTGAAGGAAAACCGACTGCCGCACAATCTCGTTTATATCGAGCTGTTTCATCGTTGCTGACGGCATTCGCGCAAAAGACGAGAATTCATCGACCATCCGGCCGATATCGTTCACCTGCCGGATGATCGTCTCTGTGCATTGCTCGAAAACATCGGGATCGGAAACGATCTCCTTCCCGTATTTTCGCCGGATGCGCTCTGCAGAAAGCTGAATCGGCGTCAGCGGATTCTTGATTTCATGCGCGATGCGGCGCGCGACATCGGCCCATGCAGATGTACGCTGCGCCCGGACAAGTTCGGTAATATCGTCGAAGGTCAGCACAAAGCCGCCCTGCCCGGAATCCGTCATCTCGCGGGTCACACGAAGGTTGAGCGTCCGCTCCTGCCCGGCACGCGCGAGCACAATCTGGGCCTGCGCTGTGCGATCCGGGTGCGCGCGAGCGTCCGCCACGGCTGCCGCCATTTCGGGGATCGCAGATTCGAGCCGATTGCCCAGCAACTGCGACTCGGTGCGCTGGAAGAAGCGGAGTGCGGCTCGATTTGCGTGAGTGATGCGGCCTTCATTGTCGAGACCCAGAACGCCTGCGCTGACGCCCGAAAGCACCGCTTCGGTGAACTGGCGGCGTTCATCCAGCTGATGATTTGCTTCGATCAGATCATTCCGCTGACTCTCTATCTGGCTTGTCATGCGATTGAACGCGCCGCTAAGCATGTCGAGTTCGTCGCCGGAACCGCCGACCGGCACGCGCGCGCGAAGATCGCCGAGGCTGACGCGTTCGGCCGCGCCGACAAGCCGGGAGATCGGATCGACGATACGGTTTGCCGCCCAGAGACCAAGCCAGATCGCGGCAAGCAGCGTAATCAGCGCCACCGTGACGTAGATCAGAGCAAACGTGACCTGAAACTGATTGCGCCTGGTCTCCAGGTTTTCATATTCGCTGACCGCGGCGCGCGTTTCTGCAAGATGCTCGAGCACCTGCGCATCGACGAGGCGTGCGACATAAAGGAATGTGCCCTCCATCGCAGGCAGCGCCACGAGCGCCCTAATCTGATTGTAGTCCTCGACCACGAACAGAGCCACGTCATTGGCCCGCGCGGTATCGAAATAGCGCGTTTCCGGCATACCTACATCGACGCTGCCGCGAGCTTTCGCAATGATGCGGCCATCCGCTCGGATGAGATAGGCCGCATGGAGCGCGCGCACCCGCATCTGCCCGTTGAACAGGGTCATGAAATAGGGCGGATTGCTTTCGAGCATCGCCGACTCGCGATTGATGTCGGTTGCCATGGCGAGCGTATCGGCACGCAGAACCTGCCTGTGTTCATTGAGATAGGCAGCGGCAACCGTTTCGGCGTTCGAGATGATGGTCTGGGCGCGCTCGCCGAACCAGGTATCGAGACCACGGTTGAGCGTCACGGCGGCAAAGACGGCAACGATGATCGCCGGCATGACCGCGACGATGGCAAATAGCGTCACGAGGCGGGCATGGAGCTTCGCCCCGGCCGTACCGCTAACCCTCGCGAGGATGATGCGCACCACCCGCCAGAAGATGAGCCCCGCCAGTACCAGCACGATAAACAGATTTCCGAGCAGGAGCGCAATGACGAGGCCGCGCGTCGGGGAGAACGGGGTAAGCCCCGTCAGAAGCATATAGGTGAAGGAGCCAAGACAGATCGCCGTGACCACCAGTCCAACCGAAAAGGCAGCCGAATAGCGGCGGCGGCTGAACATCTGCCACAGCCGGCTTTCCCAGCGCGCTGCCCGGCCTGGCCGGATTTCTTCAACCTGATCTGTCGGTACCATGCCAGTCCTTGCGCGGCGGAACAGTGCCGGGCCTGAACAGGCTCAAGGGCCATGATCGACCGCCCCGCCTGTGCCCGATACGCCACGCTCCTATTCGGCAGCGCGCATTTTGCAACTGTCAGCGGTACCGATCAACAACAATGTTGCCCGTTTACATCACTGTCATATTGCTGGCAAACAAGGGCCGGACACCATACTCGCCTCACTTCAGGCCGCGAATGACCTGAATGTCGAGTTCACGGATCTTCTTGCGCAGGGTGTTGCGGTTGATACCAAGGAGGTGCGCAGCCTTGATCTGGTTTCCACGCGTCGCGGCAAGGCTCATGCTGAAAAGGGGCTTTTCCACTTCCTGCAGCAGCCGGTCATAAAGGCCGGGCGGCGGCAGATCGTCTCCATGGGCAGCGAAAATCCGGTTCAGTGTCCGCTCGACGGAAACCGACAGAGGCTCGTCGGCGGCGGCCTGCTCCACGGGTTTGCCGAAATCCGGCTCGGCAAGCTCGGCTTCAAGAATTGCCGCACCGATGGTCTCCTCGGTATAGAGCGCCGCGAGACGGCGGACGAGGTTTTCGAGCTCGCGCACATTGCCTGGCCAGCGATAGCGTTTGATGAGCTCCATGCCTTCGGCATCTATGGTCTTTGGCGGCAGACCTTCATCCTCGGCCTGCCCGAGAAAGTGACGCACGAGATCCGGTATGTCCTCCGAGCGTTCACGCAGCGGCGGCAGCCGGATCGGCACCACGTTCAGCCGGAAGAAGAGGTCTTCGCGGAAAAGTCCCTGGTTGATGAGCTGGCGGAGATCGCGGTTCGTCGCGGCGACGATCCGCACATCGGTCTTGATCGGTGTGCGGCCGCCGACGGTCGTATATTCACCCTGCTGCAATACGCGCAAAAGCCGCGTCTGCGCCTCCATCGGCATGTCACCGATTTCATCGAGAAAGAGTGTACCGCCTTCGGCCTGTTCGAAGCGGCCGGTAGCGCGCTGGCTTGCGCCGGTGAAAGCCCCCTTCTCATGGCCGAAGAGTTCGCTTTCGATAAGCTCGCGCGGGATGGCGGCCATGTTGACGGCAACGAAGGGTCCGTTCCGCCGGCGGCCATAATCATGCAGCGCGCGGGCAACGAGTTCCTTGCCGGTGCCGCTTTCGCCGGAAATCATCACGGTGAGATCGGTCTGCATCAGGCGCGCGAGCACGCGGTAGATATCCTGCATCGCGGGCGAGCGGCCGATCAGTGGAATCTTCTCATCTTCTTCCGGCTGCACGCGCGCGATCGCCGGCTCGCGCGGCGCCGTCATCGCGCGGTCCACCACGCGGATCAACTCATTGAGGTCGAACGGCTTCGGCAGATATTCATAGGCGCCGCGCTCGGCCGCCGTGATAGCCGTTTTCAGCGTGTTCTGCGCGCTCATTACGACGATCGGAAGTTCGGGCCGCACGCGCTTGATACGCGGGATGAGATCGAAAGCGTTTTCGTCCGGCATCACCACATCGGTAATGATGAGATCGCCCTCGCCCTGGCTGACCCAGCGCCAGAGCGTCGCCGCATTGCCGGTCGAGCGCACTTCGTATCCGACGCGGCCCAACGCCTGGTTGAGTACGGTACGGATCGCCGCATCGTCATCTGCAAGAAGAATGGTTCCGCTAGGCATCTGCCGCTCCTGCTACCTGATGCGCGCCACGCGCCTTGTCGTTGCGAACCGCGGTCGCGCCCGTATGCATTGGCAGCAACACGCGAAAGATCGTTTTCCGGGGCAGGCTTTCGCATTCGACGATGCCGCCATGATCGCCGATGATCTTGGCGACCAGCGCAAGACCGAGGCCGGTGCCGGAGGTTTTTGTCGTCACGAAAGGATCGAACAGATGCTCCATAAGGTCAGGGGCCACACCGGGGCCGTCATCGATCACACAGATTTCGAGCGGGAGGCTGACACGGTCGCGGCTGCCGGGCATGGAGAGGCGGACGCCCGGCCTGTAGGCCGTCGTAAGCACGATTTCGCCTTCCGATGCCGACCCGATCGCTTCTGCGGCATTCTTCACGAGATTGAGAAAGACCTGAATAAGCTGGTCCTTGTCGCCCAGCACAGGCGGCAGCGATGGGTCGTATTCCTCGACAATGCGTATGTTCTTCGCAAAGCCCGTGGTGGCGAGCTGCTTCACATGGCCGAGCACGAGGTGGATGTTCACCGGCTCGCGCGGCACGGGGCGCTCATCGGAGAATACCTCCATCCGATCGACGAGCTTGCAGATGCGGTCCGTCTCGTCGCAGATGAGCCGTGTCAGCGTCTTGTCTTCGGGTGACCCCGAAAGCTCGAGGAGTTGCGCCGCGCCGCGAATGCCGGAAAGCGGATTCTTGATTTCATGCGCGAGAATCGCGGCCATGCCAGTGACGGAGCGGGCCGCGCCGCGATGCGTCAATTGCCGGTCCATCTTCTGTGCCATGGTGCGCACCTGCAAAAGCAGCAGCACGTGACCGGGATATTCGTTGAGTGGCGTTACCTGAATATCGACTTGCCGGTCGCCGATGCGCGGTGTGCCGATTTCCACACCATATTCGTTGACCGATACACCGCGCTCGAAAACCTGATCGATCAATGCGAGAACCGGGCTGCCGAAGGCGACAATGTCGTTCAGCGGATGACCGAGCAGCATGGTCGAACTTGCGGCAAAAAATTCCTGGGCGCTGTCATTCACATACTCGATGCGCTTGTCCCGGTCGATCAGGAGAACGGGATGCGGCATCGATTTCAGAATGACATTTGCCTCGGGCGGACCGCCCGGACCAAATGCACGAACGGCCTGCGACATCAGGCTGCCTCCATGTTTTCGGCTTTGTTTTGGGGTGCAGTTCTCGCTGCAAATTCATAGAAGGCAGCAAGACGCCGGAGGACGGCATCGGGCTCGTCCATACGCACGATTTCGCGCTTCGCTTCCATTGCCTCGTCCGGGAATGCGCGCGATGCGTCTTCGAGATACCAGACGAGATGTTTGCGTGCGACGCGAAGGCCCAGGCGTTCGCCATAGTGATCGATCATGTCACGATAATGCGCGAAGGCGATTTTGCCCTGTTCTTGCCATGACGGCGATGCAAGCTTCTCACCGGTTGCAAGATAGTGCGCGACCTGCGCGAGGAACCAGGGGCGCCCCTGCGCACCACGGCCGATCATCACGGCGTCGGCGCCCGATGCGTCGAGGATGGCGCGTGCATCTTCCTCGCTTGTCACATCGCCGTTGGCGACGACGGGGATCGAGACCACCTTCTTCACTTCGGAAATGAAATTCCAGTCCGCCCTGCCCTTGTAGAACTGGCAACGGGTGCGGCCATGAACCGTCACCATCTTCACGCCCGCCGCTTCCGCGCGGGCTGCAAGTTCGGGCGCGTTGCGCCTTGTCTCGTCCCAGCCGGTCCGCATTTTCAGCGTCACCGGAACGTCGACTGCGCCGACGGTCGCCTCGATCAATCCCAGCGCATGATCGAGGTCGCGCATAAGCGCGGAGCCCGAAAGACCGGACGTCACCTGCTTGGCCGGACAGCCCATATTGATGTCGATGATGTCGGCACCCGCTGCCGCTGCCACCCTCGCCCCCTCGGCCATCCAGTGAGCCTCCCGGCCTGCAAGCTGGATCGAAAGCGGCGCAAATTCGCCCGCCCCGGCAGCCCGGCGCACGACATCGGGCCGGGCACGGACCAGTTCGTCGCTCGCCACCATTTCCGAAACGACGAGACCGGCACCGAGCCTGTGAGCCACACGGCGAAAGGGCAGATCCGTCACACCAGCCATAGGGGCCAGCAGGACCGGGTTTGCGAGGGAATGGTTGCCAATGGTAATGGTCAAACTTTGGGCACCGCAAGAAACTGCACAAATTTTATCCAATTTAGCGCCTGCCTAAAGTTTCAGCAAGGCAAATTACTTGCGCGGATACATGCGGGGTGCGAAACGAGCAGATATGAAAGTCGCCGCTCTGATCGTGGCGGCCGGCCGCGGCAGCCGCGCGGGGCCGGGCGCGCCCAAGCAATACCGCCCTCTGGCCGGTGAGCCGGTGCTGAGGCGGACCCTGACGGTATTTGCGGGGCATCCTGACATCTCTGTGATTCAGACCGTCATCCACCCGGAAGATGCCGAAGCCTATGAAGCGGCGGCAAGGGGCTTGACCCAGCTTCGCCCGGCCATCCCGGGCGGACAGACGCGGCAGGCTTCCGTGCTTGCCGGGCTCGAGGCACTGGCAGGCGCAGAGGCGCCCGACCTCGTACTTATTCATGACGGGGCGCGGCCCTTCGTTTCGCACCGCCTGATAACCGACTGCATTGTGGCCCTCGCCTCGCATGACGGCGCGCTGGCCGCTCTACCGCTCACCGACACCATAAGACGGGGTACAGCGGGACTTGCCGGAGAGACCTTGCCGCGGGACGGGCTCTGGCGCGCGCAGACGCCCCAAGGCTTCCGTTTCAGATCTATTCTTGAGGCGCATCGCGCGGCCGGGGGGCAAGACTTCACGGATGATGCAGCTGTCGCGGCAATGGCGGGGATCGACGTCGCGCTGGTCGAGGGCGATGAGGACAATTTCAAGATCACGAGTGCGGCGGATATCGAGCGGGCGGAACGGATGCTGATGCGTGGAGGCGAAACGAGAACTGGCGTGGGTTACGACGTGCATCGCTTCGGGCCGGGCGACCATGTCTGGCTATGCGGCGTGAAGGTGCTCCATGTGGCGGGGCTCGAAGGGCACTCGGACGCCGATGTGGGGCTTCATGCGCTCACCGACGCCATTCTCGGCGCAATCGGTGCCGGCGACATCGGCAAACATTTCCCACCGAGCGACCCACAATGGAAGGGCGCTTCCTCGGACCGCTTTCTGGCGCATGCAGCAAGGCTCGCGCATGATTCAGGCGGCGAAATTTCAAACGTGGATGTGACGCTCATCTGCGAAGCGCCGAAAATCTCTCCACATACGGACGCCATGCGTGCGCGCATCGCGGATATTGTCGGCATCGGCGTGTCGCGCGTCAGCGTCAAGGCAACGACGACCGAGGGGCTCGGCTTTACCGGGCGGCGCGAAGGCATCGCGGCGCAAGCCGTGGCGACACTGAGGTTCGGGTAAGCCATGATCGGACTGACGCCCCTTCCCGCTCCGCTTCGCTTTCGTGATCCAACCGTGATTGCCGCAACATGGTTTGGCGCCGGGCTTCTTCGGCCTGCGCCTGGCACATGGGGCACGCTTGCCGCGCTACCCTTCGCATTTGTGCTGCAAATGAGCGGCGGCGTATCGCTCCTCGCGTTGTCCACAATCCTTGTCTTCACCGTCGGCCTTTGGGCTTCGGGGGCTTATTGCCGGGCCGTGGGACGAGACGACGCATCTGAAGTCGTGATCGACGAAGTCGCCGCGATGTGGCTGGTGCTAGTCGCAATACCGGCCACCGCTTTCGACTGGCTGCTGGCATTTCTTCTGTTCCGGTTGTTCGATATTCTGAAACCTTGGCCCATCGGCTTAATCGAGCGGCGCGTCAAGGGTGCGCTTGGCGTGATGATCGACGACATTTTCGCCGCCATATTCGCCATCATTTCATGGTTTCTTCTCCACGCTCTCTGGACGATTCTTACATGAGCATGTTTCCGCGCCGCCTGGTTCATCTCGCAGAACTCACGCTTGCCGATGCGCGGGAAGCAAAGTTCAAGATCGTCACGGCCGAGAGCTGCACCGGCGGTCTTATTGCCGGTCTGCTGACCGAAATTGCAGGCTCTTCCGATGTGGTGGAGCGCGGTTTCGTCGTCTACTCCAATGAGGCGAAGCGTGACATGCTCGGCGTTCCGGGCGACATGATTGCGGACTTCGGCGCCGTATCGGAGCCGGTCGCACGAGCGATGGCGGAAGGCGCATTGAAAAATTCACGGGCGCATATTGCCGTGTCCGTCACGGGCATTGCCGGTCCGGGCGGCGGCACACCGATGAAGCCCGTCGGCCTCGTTCATTTCGGGGCTGCGCGCGCCGGCCGCAGCATCATTCACGAAATGCAGCTCTTCGGCGATATCGGGCGCGAGGAAATCCGTTTGAAAGCCGTGGAGACGGCGCTCAATCTTGTGCGACGGATGATTTAGCCACGGCCAGGCTTTCGCCACTTGCCGGGCTCTTGCCTCCGTGAAGCGCATCGGCCCTGTCTATAAAGGCCTGCATCATCTTTGCGAAGGCGCGGGAAAACACCGCACCGATCATCTTTTGCAGCGTCGCGCTGCGAAACTCGAAATCGATGAAGAAATGGATGCGCGTGCCACCCAGTGGCAGCGCCTCGAAATACCATTTGTTGTGCAGATATTTGAACGGTCCCTGCACATAGGCGACATCGATCTTGCACACCGGCCTCTCAAGAGTGACCCGGCTGGTGAATTGTTCGCGGAACACCTTGTAGGAGACGATGAGGTCCGCAAGCAGCACCTCGTTGTCGCCCTCGCGTTCGCGCCGGCGGATACGCGCGCCGCTGCACCAGGGTAAAAACTCGGGATAGCGGTCGATGCCGGCCACAAGCTCGAACATATCGTCGGCCGCGTAGGGTACATCGCGGATCTGCTCATGCGCCGGCATGGACCATCACCCCCGCGCGAGCGCCGCTTTGCGCGCTTCGCGCAGCCGTTCAAAATCCTCGTCCGCATGATAAGAGGAGCGCGTCAGCGGACTCGACGAAACGAGCAGGAAGCCCTTGGTGCGCGCGACCGTTTCATAGGACTTGAATTCGTCCGGCGTCACGAAGCGGTCAATCGCCGCGTGTTTCCGCGTCGGCTGGAGATATTGCCCGATAGTCAAGAAGTCGATGGTGGCGGAGCGCATGTCGTCCATCACCTGCAACACTTCCTCGCGCGCTTCGCCAAGGCCGACCATGATGCCGGACTTGGTAAAGATCGTCGGATCGAGCTCCTTTACCCTCTGGAGCAGGCGCAGCGAGTGGAAATAGCGCGCACCGGGACGAATGTTCAGATAGAGCCGCGGTACGGTTTCAAGATTGTGATTGAATACGTCGGGCCGTGCCGCCACGACCTTTTCCAGTGCACCGTCTTTTCGTAGAAAATCTGGCGTAAGGATTTCGATCGTCGTGCCGGGAGAGCGGCGGCGGATCGCCTCGATCACCTCGACGAAATGCTGCGCGCCACCATCGGCGAGGTCGTCGCGGTCCACAGAGGTAATCACGACATGACGAAGGCCGAGTTTCGCAACGGCATTCGCTGCCTTCTCCGGCTCATCCGCATCAAGCGGCGCGGGAAGCCCCGTTTTCACATTGCAGAAGGAACAGGCGCGGGTGCAGGTGTCACCCATGATCATCATGGTGGCGTGCTTTTTCGTCCAGCACTCCCCGATGTTCGGGCAACCCGCTTCCTCGCAGACGGTGACGAGACCATTCTCGCGAACGATCTGTTTCGTCTCTGCATAGACAGGCGAGCCCGGCGCCTTGACGCGTATCCATTCGGGCTTGCGCAGAATGGGCGTGTCGGGCCGCTTCGCCTTCTCGGGATGCCGGGGCTTTGCCGCGCCCGGCTTCAGCGTATCTACGATCGTAACCATGAATTCGGATATGCCATTGCCGTCAGGACATGGATAGTACGTCGGCCCGATTCAAGCAAATCCGGCAGTTTTCAGGCCTTGTGGCCCGCCAGATCGTAAAGACCGCCGATAACCTGCATAGCGCCCGCCGCCGTTCGCACCGGCAGGTAGATCGCCTCGTAGTGCACATGCTCGAGATCGACGCCGATAAAACGCCCCCGCAGGCAGGCGGGTTTTTTCGTCTCGATGATACGGTTATGAAAGGCGATCTGCTCCGCCGCCATTTCGGGCGCGTAGCTTTCGGTGAATAATTCACCCGTGAATTTTCGGCCGAGCCGGCGTTCATTTTCGCTGCCGACAAGGCGGTAGCGCATATTCGCGCCGCCATCGACCGGCTCTACCACGAACATGCCGCCCATCGCCATGGGCATGTCGAGTGGATTGAAATCCGATCGCAGCATGAGACCATCTTCCTGCAGGCGGGCTCGCCAATAGGCAAACAACGCACGGCAGTGCGGATGTGCAGGTTCATCGACCTCGACTACCGCATAGTCGATCCCGCTTCCGGCAGCAGGCGCTTGTTTTTCTATCGCCATGGGCCACTCCTCCAGTATCGAGCCTAGTCCCCGGCAGTTAAACATTCCCTATTTCAGCTAAAGACCAAGTCGCTGGAACTGGCTGGCGGGCGCATCCAGCTCGGCAAGGGCCTCCCGCAAACGCGCCGCAATTCCGGTTTCGTGGCTGGAACCCGCCAAATTCTGCGTTTCCTCCGGGTCGCTTTCCAGATCGTAAAGATGATGCCCAGTGAATTTGGTCAGCGCCCAGTAAGGCACCATATCGCCCTTCTGCCATTGCTGGTGGATCACGGGGATACGGCTGCCGGGCATATGGTCGAGAAAGGCACGCTCGTCCGGCAGCGGAAGTTCCTGCTCCCGCGTCAGAAAATGCGTCGGCATGGTGGACCAGCGGTTCGACATCATGCTGAGCGGCGCATTGTCGCCCGCCGGGCCCCGCGCATATTTGTATCGCCCGTCGATATAGTGCACCTCCCTGCCCCAGACGCCGGTAAGCAGCCAGTCGCGCACCGAACCCGCCTCGCCACGCAACAGCGGCAGCAGCGATTTGCCGTGTGTAGGTTGGCGCACTTCGACGCCGAACAAATCTGCAAGGGTTGCGAAAAGGTCGACGCTCGTCGTAAGCGCATCGCAGGTGCCGGGCGCGATGCCGGGATGGGCGATCATAAGCGGGATGTGGCCGAGCGGCTCATAGACCGGCACACCGGGCTTTCCCCAGATGTCCTTCTCACCGAGATAGTGGCCATGATCGGTACAGAGAATGACGAGCGTATCGTCCCACAGATCATGGGCATCGAGTTCATCGAGAATGCGGCCGAACCATTTGTCGATCATGGTCAGCTTGCCGCCATAGGAAGCGCGAATCTGCCGTGCCTGACGCGCATCGATCACGCCTTTTTCTAATCCACCCTGCACATACGGTGGCCAGATGAGATGCGGGCCTTTCCAGTCCGGGTCGTACATGGAGGCATAGGGCTCGGGCGTGTCGAAAGGCTCATGAGGGTCGAACTCATCGACAAAGAGCATGAAGCGGTCATGGTGCTCCGCATTCTCGGCAAGCCAGCGCGCGGCAGCGCCCATGGTGCGCGGACCCGGAAAATCCTCCTCGCCGCGGAAATAGCCGCGCGAGTCGTCATAGGGCATATGCTTGCGCATGAAGTTCGGCGCGCCGGCCCAGCTTGGGTCTGCCCGCGTTTTCCACGGGTCGCCTTCGTGTCCGCGCTGATAATCCCAGGCCGTGAAGTCGACATGATAGTTCTCGCCACCCGTCTCGAAAAGATGCGGGTGATCGGAAATAAGCTGCGTCACCACGCCCTTCTTGCGCAGCTCATAGGTGATTGCATCTTCCCAGATTTCGACGGAGCCCCAGGGCCGCCAGAGAAAATCGAGCGCGCCACATAGAATGTCGTGCCGGGCCGGCATACAGGGAAGCGACCCTGTGTAGTGCCGCGTGAAGCGCGTGGCGCGAGCGGCGAAGCTGTCGAGATTGGGCGTGGTGAATTCGCGCCCGCCATACGCGCCCAGCATATGCCGGTTAAGACTGTCCAGCAGAATGACGACGGCATTCTTCGGCGCGCGCAGCGCGGCCAGCTTGTCCTCGGCGGCCAATGGTTCCTCCCCTTACGATCCCTCGGGATCAAGTATGGAGGACGCGCCCATAAGCGTCGAGTACCGCCTCATGCATGGCTTCGGAAAGCGTCGGATGCGGGAAGATGGTGTGCATCAATTCCGCTTCCGTCGTTTCGAGCGACATGGCGATGCCATAACCCTGAATGAGCTCGGTCACTTCCGGACCGATCATATGGGCGCCAAGAAGCTCGCCGGTCTTGGCATCGAACACCGTCTTCACGAAACCGCCCGTCTCGCCAAGCGCGATGGCCTTGCCATTCGCCTTGAAGGGGAAGCGGCCGACCTTCACCTCATGGCCTTTCTCCTTGGCCCTGGCTTCGGTGAGGCCGACGCTCGCAATCTGGGGCGAGGAATAGGTGCAGCCGGGGATGCGGCTCGTGTTCATCGGATGGAGGCCCTTCAAACCCGCGATGCGCTCCACCGCGATCACGCCCTCATGACTAGCCTTGTGTGCAAGCCAGGGCGGACCGGCAAGATCGCCAATGGCATAAACGCCCTTCACACCTGTCTCCAGCCATTCATTGACGACGACGTGAGACTTCTCGACTTTCACGCCTGCCTTTTCGAGACCCAGATTTTCGACATTGCCGACGATGCCCACAGCCGAAATAACCTTTTCGGCTTCCAGCGTCTCGCTCTTGCCACCTACCGTGACAGCGATCTTCGCGCCCTTGTCCGAAATGTCGGTCATTTCGATTTTCGCCCCAGTGAGGATGCGGATGCCGCGCTTCTTGAAAGCGCGCGCGGCTTCCTTAGAGATTTCCTCGTCCTCGACGGGGAGAATGCGGTCAAGCACCTCGACCACTGTCACTTCCGCGCCGAAGGTACGATAGAAACTCGCGAATTCGATTCCGATGGCGCCAGAGCCAATAACGATCAGCGATTTCGGTATCGCTTTCGGCACCATTGCCTCGCGATAGGTCCAGACCGTCTTGCCATCGGGCTCCAGACCATCGATCACGCGGGCGCGGGCGCCGGTTGCGAGGATGACATTCTTCGCGGCGAACTCGCGCGTCTTTCCTTCCTTTTCCTTGACGGCAATCTTGCCTTCGCCAGCGAGACTGCCGCTGCCTTCGATCACATCGATCTTGTTCTTCTTCATGAGGAACTTGACGCCGCCCGACAATTGCGCGGCGACATCGCGGCTGCGCTTCACGATGGCTTCCGCATCGAAGCTCGCTTTTTCCACCTTGAGGCCGTAGTCAGACGCATGTTGCATCGCCTCATATACTTCAGCCGAGCGCAGCAGCGCCTTGGTCGGAATGCAGCCCCAGTTGAGGCATATGCCGCCCAGCGCGTCGCGTTCGACAATGGCCGCCTTTAGGCCAAGCTGCGCGGCACGGATCGCCGCGACATAGCCGCCGGGGCCGGAGCCGATCACCACAACATCGTAATTGTCCGCCATCAGAGCAGCATCCTTGCCGGATATTCCACGAAGGATTTGAAGGCTTCGAGGAAGCGCGCGCCGAGCGCACCGTCGATTGCACGGTGATCGCAGGACATCGTCACCGTCATCACAGTAGCCACTTCGAGCTTGCCGTTTTTCACCACCGGCCGTTCTTCGCCCTTGCCAACGGCGAGGATAGCCGCCTGGGGTGGATTGATGACGGCGGTGAAGTGCTTGATGCCGAACATGCCGAGGTTGGAGATCGAGAAGCTGCCGCCTTCAAATTCACTGGGCTTCAGCTTCTTGTTGCGCGCGCGCTCAGCGAGCGATTTCGCCTCCTCGGAGATTTCGGCGAGGCCCTTCTTCTCCGCGTTACGGATGATCGGCGTGATGAGCCCGCCATCGAGCGCAACGGCAATGCCGATATCGGCCGATTTGTGCTTCAGTATCGAATCGCCCGCGAAGCTCACATTCGCCTCCGGCACCCTGATCAACGCAAGCGCAGCGGCACGAACAAGGAAATCGTTGACCGAGAGCTTGACGCCTTCGCCCGCCGCTTCATTCAACCTCTTTCGCGCCACCAGCAATTCATCGAGTTCGCAATCCACCGTCAGATAGAAATGTGGAATCTCCTGCATCGACTGAGTAAGGCGGCGGGCAATTGTCTTGCGCATGCCGTCAAGCGGGATTTCCTCATAGCTTCCCTTCTCGTAGAAGGCGCGCGCATCGATGGAGGAGGCAGGCGAAGCCGCGCCGGACGTCGCGTGCTTTTTCGGCTCCGATTTCGGTGCGCCTTCAAGGTCCCCCTTCACGATTCGGCCGCGCGGACCGGAGCCTTCAACGGTGGCCAGATCAATTCCCCGCTGCTCCGCGAGGCGGCGCGCGAGCGGCGAGGCGAAAATGCGGCCACCCTTTTCAGCTTTCAGTGAAGGCACCGGCTTCGCTAGTGCCTTCTCTTCTGGTCTCCTTGGCTCGTCGGCCTTTTTCTCTTCGGCCTTCTTCTCAGGCTTTCGCGCGTCGCCCGCATCCTTCAGTGCGCTGTCGTCTTCGCCCTCTTCGAGAAGCACGGCGATCACGTCATTGACGAGAACGCCCTCCGTTCCTTCCGCCACGCGGATTTCGCCGATCGTGCCTTCTTCCACGGCTTCGACTTCCATCGTCGCCTTGTCGGTTTCGATCTCGGCGATCACGTCGCCCGCGCTCACCTTGTCGCCCTTCTTCACATGCCATTTGGCAAGCGTACCCTCTTCCATTGTGGGCGAGAGTGCGGGCATCAGGATATTGACCGGCATCGGCGCCTCCTCAGCGGTAGCAGACGGCTTTCACCGCCTCCACCACATCTGCGGCGCTTGGCAGCGCGAGTTTTTCGAGATTGGCCGCATATGGCATCGGCACATCCTTCTGCGTCACGCGAAGGACCGGCGCATCTAGCCAGTCAAAGGCCTTTTCCTGAACCGTGGCGGCGATTTCCGCGCCGATGCCGCAGACCGGCCAAGTCTCTTCGACCGTAACGAGACGGTTCGTCTTCTTTACCGAGGCAATCACCGTGTCCAGGTCGAGCGGGCGGATGGTCCGCAGGTCGATCAGTTCGACGTCGATCCCTTCCTCTGCCAGCTTCGTCATCGCCTCAAGGCAATAGGTGATCCCGTGGCTGTGCGAAACGAGGGTCACGTCGTTCCCCTCCTTCATCACCCGTGCCTTGCCGATCGGCAGCACGAAGTCCTCATGCTTCGGCACTTCAAAGCTTTTGCCATAGAGCACTTCGTTCTCAAGGAAGATGACCGGATTCGGGTCGCGGATCGCAGCCTTGAGAAGGCCCTTCGCGTCCGCCGCGGAATAGGGCGCAATCACGATGAGGCCCGGCACATGCGCATACCAGGAGCTGTAGTCCTGGCTGTGCTGCGCGGCGACGCGCGCCGCCGGCCCGTTCGGCCCGCGGAAGACGATGGGGCACGACATCTGCCCGCCGGACATATAGCGCGTTTTCGCGGCCGAATTGATGATCTGGTCGATCGCCTGCATGGCGAAATTGAACGTCATGAACTCGACGATGGGACGAAGCCCCGCCATCGCCGCACCGACGCCAAGCCCAGCAAAGCCATGTTCGGTGATCGGCGTGTCGACCACACGCTTGTCGCCGAACTCGTCGAGCAGCCCTTGAGTGACCTTGTAGGCACCCTGATATTGCGCGACTTCCTCGCCCATGACGAAAACGCTTTCGTCACGGCGCATTTCTTCAGCCATCGCATCGCGCAGCGCCTCGCGCACGGTCTGCGTCACGAATTCCGTGCCTTCCGGCAGATCTGGATCGGACTTTACCTCGACCTTCGCCGGCTTCGCGGACTTCGCCTCTTTCGCGGGCGCATCTTCTTTCTTCGCGGCGGATTTCTTTTCCCTCGGCGCATCGGCAGCGGAGATGTCTTCGCCGTCATCGGCGAAAATGGCGATGACCTCGTTCACCTTCACATTCTCTGTGCCTTCTTCGACGAGAAGTTTGGCAACCTTGCCGTCCTCGGAGGCTTCCACTTCCATCGTCGCCTTGTCGGTCTCGATCTCGGCGATCACGTCGCCGGACTTCACCTCGTCGCCCACCTTCACATGCCATTTGGCGAGTGTGCCCTCTTCCATTGTGGGCGAGAGCGCGGGCATGAGCACTTCGATCGTCATTTCTCACGCCTCCACATCGGCAAGAATGTCAGTCCAGAGTTCCGAGGGATCGGGCTCCGGGCTCGACTGGGCGAATTCGGCCGCTTCATTGACGATGGTCTTGATCTCCTTGTCGATTTCCTTGAGGTCTTCCTCGGCGAGCGCCTTCGTATCAAGCAGCCGTACGCGAACCTGCTCGATCGGGTCATGCTCGGCGCGCATCTTGTTCACTTCTTCCTTGGCTCGATATTTCGCAGGGTCGGACATGGAGTGGCCGCGATAGCGGTAGGTCATCATCTCGAGGATGTAGGGCCCCTTGCCGGCACGGCAGAATTCAACGGCGCGCGCGCCGGCTTCACGCACGGCCCGAACATCCATACCGTCCACCTGCTCGCCGGGAATGTTGAAGCTCACGCCGCGCTTCGAAAGATTCGTCTGCGCGCTCGCGCGGGCGACGCTGGTGCCCATCGCATACTGGTTGTTCTCGATCACATAGACGACCGGCAACTGCCAGAGTTCGGCCATGTTGAAGCTCTCATAGACCTGGCCCTGGTTCGCTGCGCCGTCGCCGAAATAAGCGAGGCAAACGCGGTCATTGCCGCGATAGCGGTTGGCGAATGCGAGTCCCGTGCCGAGCGGCACCTGCGCACCGACAATGCCGTGGCCGCCAAAGAAATTCTTGTCGCGGCTGAACATGTGCATGGAGCCGCCCTTGCCGCGCGAATAGCCGCCTTCGCGCCCCGTCAGTTCCGCCATGACGCCTTTCGGGTCCATGCCGCAGACAAGCATATGACCGTGGTCGCGATAGCCTGTGATGACCTGGTCGCCCTCATCAATCGCCATCTGCATGCCGACGACGACGGCTTCCTGACCAATATAGAGGTGACAGAAGCCGCCAATGAGCCCCATGCCATACATCTGACCCGCCTTCTCCTCGAAGCGGCGGATCAGCAGCATGTCGCGATAGGCCTGGACATCCTCTTCCTTCGTAAAGGGAGCAGGTCCGTCCACGGACTTTTTCACCTGTTTTTTCTGAACAGGTTTGGCGGTGGATCTGGAAGCAGATTTGGACGTCATTCGGGGGCCTCGACGTCAGAAATTCAAGAAACGCTGGCAGCCAACAGGCGCGCAAAGGCACCGTCGCCATACTTTAGAAATGGATGATAAAGGTTTGGTTTCAATGAAAAAATGACGAATTAACCGAATTTCGGTTAAGTTCCGCTGCGGATCGTTTTGTCCATTTCAGCGCGCGGAGCGCGGGCCCACAGGCGGCGGATCGAGAAAAATGACTATCTCCCCCGGATTTGCATAGCCAAGGGCGGCGCGAGCGCGTTCGTCCAGCAGGTCCGGGTCGAGACTTTCCGGCCGCAAGAGCGCCACCTGCCGGTCAAGCTGCTGGCGCTGGCGTTCGACATCCGCCAGCTGGTGCGCCAGAAGGTCAATGCGATTCTGTATGTCGAGCCAGGAAATGAAGCCAAGCCGTCCATAAACCGCGTGATAGGCGAAGTAGCCGAGCACGATGATGCAGACGAAGGGAATCAGCGCCTGCCTCAGGCGCAGTGGTTCCGAGCTGCGAATCACGACGTTGCTTTCCATGTTCATGATGGAATCATACAGCGATTCCAACGGTCAAGGGCATTTACCGGAAATCACGTCGAAACGCTTGCCGCTAAGCCTTCAGGACAGAACGGCCGGCATATTCCGCTGTCGGCCCGAGGGCTTCCTCGATGCGGATGAGCTGGTTGTATTTTGCCAGACGGTCCGAGCGCGCGAGCGAGCCGGTCTTGATCTGACCGCAATTCGTCGCCACAGCGAGATCCGCAATCGTCGCGTCTTCCGTTTCGCCGGAGCGATGCGACATGACCGCCGTGTAGCGCGCCTTATGCGCCATCTCGACGCTTTCGAGCGTCTCGGTGAGCGAGCCGATCTGGTTCACCTTCACGAGGATCGAGTTGGCGGTGCCGCTCGCGATGCCGTCAGCGAGACGGCGCTTGTTCGTGACGAAGAGATCGTCGCCGACGAGCTGAACCTTGCCGCCAATGCGGTCGGTCAGCGCCTTCCAGCCAGCCCAATCGTCTTCGGCCATGCCGTCTTCGATGGAGATGATCGGGTACTTGCCCACAAGATCGGCCCAGTAGTCGACCATGCCGCCGGCATCGAGCTTCTTGCCCTCGCCTTTCAGATCGTAGACGCCGTTCTTGAAGAACTCTGTCGAGGCCGCATCGAGCGCAAGGAAGATGTCATCGCCTGGCTTGTAGCCCGCCTTCTCGATCGCCTTCATGATGAAGCCGATGGCTTCTTCCGTCGACGCGAGGTTCGGCGCGAAGCCGCCTTCATCGCCGACATTCGTGTTGTGGCCGGCGGCCTTCAGTTCGCCCTTGAGCGTATGAAATACTTCTGAACCCATGCGGACGGCATCGGCAATCGAGCCTGCCGCCACCGGCATGATCATGAACTCCTGAATGTCGATCGGATTGTCAGCATGTTCACCGCCATTGACGATGTTCATCATCGGCACGGGCAGCACGCGCGCGGCGGGTCCGCCGACATAGCGGAAGAGCGGCTGGCCAAGCGAGGCTGCTTCCGCCTTGGCGATGGCGAGCGAAACGCCGAGGATCGCATTTGCGCCGAGGCGCGACTTGTTGTCGGTGCCGTCGAGTTCGATCATCGTACGGTCGATCTGAATCTGCTCGGACGCATCCATGCCACCGATGGCGTCGAAAATTTCGCCGTTCACCGCGGCGACCGCCTTCTGTACACCCTTGCCCTTGTAGCGGGCGCCGCCATCGCGCAGCTCGACCGCCTCATGCGCGCCCGTCGACGCACCGGAGGGAACGCCGGCGCGGCCAAGCGCGCCGTCTTCCAGCAATACGTCCACCTCGACAGTCGGGTTGCCACGGCTGTCCAGAATTTCACGCCCGATAATGTCGATGATGGCGGCCATGTCGTCCCGTTTCTGTCTAGTGATTGGTGAGCCTCCGGGCCAGGCCCGGTTTTGCGCGTTTCATAGCGGAGCGTGGCTCCCGGCGAAAGAGCCTAATCACGGAAATACAAATGCCCGGACCTGAAGTCCGGGGCACTCGCAATCCGATCGATTTGCTATGAGCCGTCAGGCGCCGGCTCGGTTCAGTTCCCTGACCTCTTCAGGGCAGCTCGCCAGCAGCTGGGCCGAATGCTTCATGATGTAGTCCCGCTGCGCTTCCATCATGGACCTGCCGAAGCCGATGCAGAAGCGCTGCCCCTCCTGCAGCAGTTCTTCGGCTTCCCGCCGGTCAAGATCACGAAGGATTTCGTTCGTTTCCGCAAGGCGGTGATCGAGCAGCTCCTTGACGCGCCAGCGCGGCAGGAACGGCGCAAAGCTCAATATGAATATGAATTCGGAGCGCAACCTGTGTTTGGCGCTACCTGACATCAGCGCCCGGAGAGCGGCAGCGCGCCCCGCATCGGTCAACTCATAGACCTTCTTGTTCGGCCGGTTGTCCTGTTCAACGCGCTGGAAGGTCACAAGACCCTCCGCGGCCAGCTCGTTCAGGGCCGGATAGAGGTTGGACAAACTGACATCGAGCAGCGTCGAAACCTCATTTTCCATGGTTTTCTTGATGTCATATCCGGTCGCGGGACCGGACATGAGGACACTCAGCAACAGTTCCTTGGTATTCAATCCGCGCCCTCCCCGACAGCAGATTACGGCACTTGAACGCTGTGCCGACTTGATATATCCCCTTTACTAATAGGTATGAAATACCTATTGCGAACCCTCACATAACAGATTGACCCAACGCGAATATCCCTCCTCGATCCTCGCAAAAGGTCAGCATCCCTCACCAAACTTGAGGCCGGTTCCACCGGAACCGGCCGATTGCTTGGAGTTCCACCAGAAATCCAGGCGCAAACACAAGAATCCAACCTCCCGGGAGGAACCTTCAAAATGATAGTATCGGCAGGAAATGGCGCTGTCACGAATGAACGAGCATTGCTCCGCAATCGCCGTTCGGGGGCATTGCCAGTTGCCGCAGCGTTTGCTTCGGCTTTTCTCTTTTCAACTTCGGCTACCGCTGCAAATTATGTTTTTGGCGATCTGAACGTCCAGATCGACACGACGGTTTCGGCGGGCGTGACGCTCCGGGCGAGCGACCGCGACTGCACCAAGGTCTCGATCGTGAATGGCGGCTGCGTCAATGGCGACGGCCGGACGACCGGCATCAATTCGGACAACGGCAACCTGAACTACGACCGGTGGGACTTCGTCAACCAGACGATCCAGACCACAATGGACATTCAGGGCACGTGGGAAAACTACGGCTTCTTCGTCCGTCCGACTGCCTTCTACGACTTCGTTTATGCAGAGAACGACCTTCGCTTCCGCAATCTCGAGTCGGATGGCCGCGACCAGCTCGCCTATGACATCGACGTACTCGACGCCTTCGTCTACGGCAACTGGGATATCGACGGCCACTACACGACCGTCCGCTTCGGCAAGCAGGTGTTGAACTGGGGCGAAAGCCTCTTCATCCAGGGCGGCATCAATGCTTTCCAGGCCGTTGATGTCACTCGCATTCGCACACCCGGCGCGGAACTCAAGGACGCGCTGACGCCGATGCCGATGCTTTTCGCCTCGACGACGATCACGCCGAATCTGTCGGTCGAGGCCTTCTGGCAATTCAAATATGAGTACACGGAACTCGATCCGGCCGGCTCGTTCTTCTCGACCGATGACATCACCGGCCGCGGTTCGCTTCCCGGCCTGCTTAACGCTGTCGTCGACAATCCCGATCTCGCAGGCCCTCCCGGCGGCTTCCCGCCGAGCGCGCAGGTTCCGATCGCGGTTCGGCGTTCCGCCGACCGGATCGCCAGCGAGACCGATCAGTTCGGCATGGCCCTGCGCTACTATGCCGAAAATCTCGGCGATGGTGTCGATTTCGGCCTCTATGCGGTGCGCTACACGAGCCGCCTGCCCTATCTCGGCTTCACGACCGGTCCGGACGATCTGGCGTCCTCTTGCGCCTTCGTCGGAATTGCAACGGGCGGCGCGCTGGATTGCGGTTCGGCTGTACCTGCGGTCCAGGCCGCTTCGCTGAACGCCGCCTTTGCCTATGCCGCCAACCAGCTCCGCTACTTCTACAGCTTCCCGACCATCGAGACGCTGGGTGCAAGCTTTGCGACCACGATCGGCGGAACAGCGGTTTCGGGCGAACTCTCCTACTCGCCCAACATGCCGTTCGGCGTGTCCGATCTTGAGCAGAACGCCTCGCAGCTCGACGGCACCGGCGCGTCCGGTCCGCTTACGGGTGCGCCCGGCAATGTAAGCTCGTTGCCTTCGGCCGGTCCGAACCAGGACACGGTCCACATGATCGAACTCGACGCGATCCAGGGCCAGATCGGTACCGTGAAGCTCTGGAGCACCACGGACCCGATCACGGAACTCTTCCGTGCCGACACGGCGACCTTCGTGTTCAACGCAGGTTTCGTCTATGTGCAGAATGCGAGCGACTATCCGCTCAACCGCGTTGGCCCCGAAGGCGGCCTGCGTAACCCGTTCGGCGCGGCGCTCCTCACGGGCGGCGTGACCAATGTGAAGTATGCCGATGATATGTCCTATGGCTATCGTCTGGTCTTCGCACCGTCCTACAACAACGCCTTCGGTACGGCCGTCACGCTGACGCCGAGCATCTCGTGGCGTCATGACCTGCAGGGCAACTCGCCTGGCCCGAACACGGCCAACTATCTGCAGGGCATGAAGCAGGTGTCGCTCGGCCTTTCCGCCGACTACCAGAACACCTGGCGGGGCAATCTGAGCTACACCAACATCTTCGGTGCCGGCTTCGACAATCCCACCCATGACCGCGACTTCATCATGGCGAGCGTTTCCTACTCGTTCTGATCTGAAGTTAACGGCGACGTTCAAGGCCCCGGAAAAGCTCGCTTTTCCGGGGCTTCCTTTTGTCCGCTTGACGGCGCCGGGCGGCTCCTGTTCAACACCCCCGAACGGAGCTCTATCAAATGACTGAATCGGCAGGGAAAAAGGCACTCGTGCTGTTCTCGGGCGGGCAGGACTCGACGGTCTGCCTCGCATGGGCGCTTGCGCGCTTTGCTGAAGTCGAGACGGTCGGCTTCGATTATGGCCAGTCTCATGCCGTGGAGCTCGACTGCCGGGACAAGGTGCGCGCGGGACTCGTCGCGCTCGATCCTGTCTGGGCCGCGCGCCTCGGGCCCGATCACACGATCGAGCTAACCGAATTGGGTCGGATCAGCGAGACCGCCCTCACCCGCGATGTCGAGATCGAGATGGGCGAGAACGGCCTGCCGACGACTTTCGTGCCGGGCCGCAATCTCATCTTCTTCACCTACGCGGCGGCGCTGGGCTATCGCCGGGGCGCGCAAGTGCTGGTGGGCGGCATGTGCGAGACGGATTATTCGGGCTATCCCGACTGCCGGGAAAACACGATCAAGGCGCTGGAAGCTGCAATCACTCTCGGGATGGACAAGCCCTTCGCGCTCGAAACGCCGCTCATGTGGATCGACAAGGCGGCCACATGGTCGCTTGCCGAGGCAATGGGCGGCAAGGCGCTGGTCGACCTCATCGTGGAAGAGACACATAGCTGCTATCGGGGGGACCGTTCGAACCGCCATGACTGGGGCTATGGCTGCGGCACCTGCCCGGCATGCGAACTGCGCGCCCGCGGCCATGCCGCCTATCTGGCGGCGGGAGCCTGACTCCCATGTATTCGGTGAAGGAAATCTTCTACACGCTGCAAGGCGAAGGCGCGCAGGCCGGGCGGCCAGCCGTCTTCTGCAGATTTGCGGGCTGTAACCTCTGGTCAGGCCGCGAGGAAGACCGGCCGAGCGCCGTCTGCACCTTCTGCGACACGGATTTCGTTGGCACGGATGGCGAAGGCGGAGGCAAATTCCGCGATGCTGCGGCGCTGGTGGACGCTATCGAAAAGACATGGGTGACGGGAGCCGGTGAAAACCGCTATGTCGTGTGCACCGGCGGCGAACCCCTGTTGCAGCTCGACGAGGCGCTGATCGCGGCGTTGCATGCGCGTGGCTTCGAAATCGCTATCGAAACGAATGGTACGCTTGCCGCGCCGCAAGGGATCGACTGGATCTGTGTCAGCCCAAAGGCAGACGCGCCACTCATCCAGACACAAGGAGACGAATTGAAGCTCGTCTATCCGCAGGAAAAAGCCTCGCCTGAGCGCTTCGATGGGCTCGGCTTTCGCTACTTCTTCCTGCAGCCGATGGATGGACCGAAGCGGGAAGAGAATACGCGCGCGGCGACGGAATACTGTCTCGCGCATCCGAAATGGCGGCTCAGCCTCCAGACCCACAAGCTGATCGGTATTCCGTGATGAAGATCTACAAGGAATTCTTTTTCGACGCGGCGCACTTCCTCCCTTACGCGGAAGAAGGCCATCCGAACCGGCGGATGCATGGCCATTCCTTCCGCGTCGTCGTCTGGCTCTCCGGCAGGCCCTCGCCGGAGACGGGCCTTGTGCACCATTTTGAGGATGTCGAGCGCGAGGTGATGACCGTGCGCGAGAAGCTCGATCACCACCTGCTCAACGAGATCGAGGGGCTGGAACTGCCGACGCTCGAACATATCGCCGCCTGGATATGGAAGGCGCTGGCCGGTCCGCTGCCGGAAATCGCGCGGGTCGAAGTGCATCGCGCTTCCTGCCGCGAAGGCTGCGTCTATGATGGCCCGGACGCCGAATAAGGATCGGAAGATGACCAAACCTGCGGGAAACAAGAATTCGAAGGGCCTGAAGCAGCTTGGCGGGGCAGCAGCGATACCCGCCTCCCCCGAAAAGGCGGTGCTCGAGCGCGTTCCCAATCCGCATCCGGGCGAAAATTACGTCGCCCGCTTCACCGTGCCCGAATTCACCTCGATCTGCCCGGTGACGGGCCAGCCGGATTTTGCGCATATCGTTATCGACTATGTTCCGGGTAAATGGCTCGTCGAGTCGAAGTCGCTGAAGCTTTATCTCCAGTCCTTCCGCAATCACGGTGCCTTTCATGAGGACTGCACGGTTGCGATCGGCAAACGGCTTGCAGAGACACTTGTCCCGAAATGGATCAGGATCGGCGGGTACTGGTATCCACGTGGCGGCATCCCGATCGACGTTTTCTGGCAGAAAGGCAGGCTTCCTGCCGGTATCTGGGCACCGGATCAGGGCATTACGCCCTATCGCGGACGGGGCTGACCTCGAAAAGAAAATTAAATTTTGATTTACACGCGTGGACTACTCTCGCGCGACGAAACGCACGGCCTTGGGTGGGCAGCCGTCTGGCGTTTCGATGGAGCGCCGTCTTGTCCACCTCGTCTCGCGAAAAAAATCGCATAAGCGACTTCGACGTACAGCGCGAGCTGAACGCTCTTTTCCGCGACTCGCTGCTGCCCATATCGCTCTTTCTGGCGGCACTCTACGCGCTGTTCGTCATTCTCCACCTGAGCATTCTGGAAAATCCGTCGCGGATCATCATGACGTCTGCCGCACTGACAGGCATGTCGGCACTTCTCATCATCGCCGCATCGGTACGCGCAAACCAAATTGCACCGAAATATGCCTACACGACCGGTTTCATCATCCTCGGAATCGTTCTTGCCAATTCCGCACTTCATATGTTGATCGAGAAGGACATCTACCAGTCGACGAATTTCGCGCTCATCTTCGTCGCGGCTGGCCTTTTCTTCCTTTCCCGCCGTAACCTGATCATCGCATTCGCCATCAATTTTTCCGTGTGGGCGATATGCGCGGCAATGGTCACCGAAAACTCCAAAATGCTGGAGCATTTCGCGGTGATGAATCTTCAGGCACTTCTCATCGGCTTTCTCGCCATCGAGCTACGGCTGCGCAGCAGCCGCAAGCTGATACGCATGCGCGCAGAGGCCGGGGAACGCGAGCGCGCGCTGGAACAAGCGCTGACAAAAATGAAACTCTATGCATCGGTAGAGCGCGACAACAAGGCGAAGACCGAATTCCTCGCCAACATGAGCCATGAGCTCAGGACGCCACTCAATGCAATCCTCGGGTTTTCCGAAGCGATGGAGCAGCGCCTGTTCGGACCTATCGGCAATCCGCGCTACGAATCCTACGTGCATGACATTCATCACGCCGGAGAGCATCTGCTATCGCTGGTGAACGATATTCTCGATCTGTCGCGAATCGAGCTTGACGGTCTGAAACTCAATCCTCAGCCAGTGGATTTTGCTCGCGTCTGCAACAATTGCCTCGCCATCGTGCGCGGGCGCGCCGAACGCGGCGATGTCAAACTCGTACTTGATGCCGTGCCGCCCTTCCCCGCCATCGAGACGGATGAGCGGCGGCTGAAGCAGGTCATCATCAACCTGCTCAACAATGCAGTGAAGTTCACACCGTCCGGCGGCAAGGTCACGCTAGAGCTCGCGCATGGCACAAAAGGCGGCGCCATCATCCGCATCCGCGACACCGGCATCGGCATGAACAAGGAAGAGCTTGAGGCCGCGCTTCGTCCCTTCTGGCAGGCCGATGCAGGGCTCGATCGCACATTCGAGGGCGCGGGCCTCGGACTCGCTCTCGTTACGGAACTCGTTTCGCTGATGGAGGGTGAATTCCGGCTGGAGAGCGAGCCAGGCAAGGGCACCGTCGCGACCGTCACCCTGCCGTGCATCTGCGGGGCTCGGAAGACGGCCGCGGCCTGAGCCGCCGCTCAGCGCGGCGGCATGCGAATGGCGCCGTCGAGACGAACCGTCTCGCCGTTGAAATAGCCGTTACGCAGCATGGTGCAGGCAAGATCAGCATATTCCGACGGATCGCCAAGACGCGGCGGGAACGGCACCGAGGCCGCGAGATTTTCAAAAATCTGCGGTGCGCGATCCTTCACGCCGAGCATGGGCGGCGTCGCCATGATGCCGGGCAGGATCGTGTTGATGCGGATGCCTTCGCGCGAAAGATCGCGGGCGATGGTGAGTGTCATGCCCTTGATCGCCGCCTTTGCCGCCGAATAGGCAACCTGGCCGATCTGCCCGTCTTCGGCGGCAACGGAGCCCGTGTTCACGATCGCGCCGCGCTCGCCGCTTTCCAGCGGATCGAGCGTCGCCATTCCGGCCGCGCTCTTCACTATGCAGCGGAAGGTGCCGACCGTGTTGAGGCCCAGCACATATTCGAAATCTGCGATCTTGAAGGGGATGATCGCGCCGGTCGTCTTGTCGCGCGCGATGGTCTTGCCGCCACGGCCGCCGCCGGCGCAGTTCACCAGCGCCCGCTCCTGCCCGTTGGCAGCACGCGCTTTTTCGAATCCCGCATCGACGGAGGCTTCGTCCATCACATTCACTTCGCAATATGTCGCGCCAAGCTCCTTGGCGACGCGCTCGCCGTTATCCTTGTTGAGATCGAAGATCGTAACCTTGACGCCCAGATCGCGCAGCGCCTTCACCGTCGCCTTGCCGAGACCGGATGCACCGCCCGTAACGATGGCGGCAATCGAGCTGTCGAGTTTCATCATGTCCTCCCTGTTCAGTTTCATGTCAGTGCGATCTTCCAGCCCAGTCGCGCTTGATCTTCTTTGCTAGCGACCATTTGTGAACTTCTGTCGGGCCGTCATAGATGCGAAAGGCGCGGATCTCGCGGAAAATCTGTTCGACGATCGTATCGCCCGTGACGCCCATGCCCCCCATCACCTGCACGCAACGGTCAGCAATGCGCATCAACGCCTCCGATACGGCAACCTTCGCCATCGAGCTTTCGGCTGTGCCGAGCGAGCCGGTATCGAGTACATCGGCGCACCAGTCGATCATGAGTTCGGCCTGCTTCAGGTCGATCAGATTTTCCGCCAGCATGAAGCCAACGCCTTCATGATCGATCAGCGGCTTGCCGAAAGCATGGCGGCGGTTCGCATAATCGGTCGCGATCTCGTTAGCGCGGGTGCAGCCGCCGAGCCAGCGCATGCAATGCGAGAGCCGCGCCGGGCTCAGGCGGATCTGGGCATACTTGAAGCCTTCTCCGCTTTCGCCGAGCATCTGGTCGGCGGGCAGGCGGAGATTGTCGATCATGACGACCGCATGGCCGCCCGGCATGGAATTGTCGATCGTGTCGAGCACACGCTCGATGCGGATCGAGGGGTGAGGGAGATCGACGAGGAACATGCAGGCGCCGTCCTCGCCCTTCGCCATGACGATGCCGACCTTCGCGCCTTCAGCACCGGTGATGAAAGCCTTGCGGCCATTGATGACCCAGTGATTGCCATCTTTCACGCAGGTCGTTTTCATCATCGAGGGGTCGGAGCCCGCGCCGCCTTCGAGCGCGGGTTCGGTCATGAAGAATGCCGAGCGGGAAGCGCCCGAGACGAGCTGGTTCAGAAAGCGTTCCTTGATCTCCGGGCTGCCGATCTTGCCAAGCAGGTACATATTGCCCTCGTCCGGCGCGCCGGTATTGCATGCAACGGGGCCGAGCGGCGAAAGGCCGGTCTTGCGCAGGACGAGCGCCGTTTCGCGCTGTGTGAGATGACTGCGGTCTGCAAGGATATGCGGCGTCATCACGCCGGCCGCCCGGGCCTTGTCGCGCAGCTCGACAACAAGATCTTCAGTCGGCCCATGCACCGTGCAGCGTGGATCGCGCTCGTAAGGCGCCACGACATTGCGCACGAAATCCTCAACCCTTGCGGCTATCTCTTCCGCCCTGCCCGCTACTGCCTGCGCCATTTTTCTGCCTGGTCCCTCTGCCGGTTGCAACGGAACAGGCTATAGCACATGGCAATCGGCCTTTGACGAGCGCTTACGTGACCAAAAGCACGCCGCTCGCTCCCCTGCTTGGGCGACGTTGAGAAGGACACAGATTCTTAGTAGCTCAGTCGACCTTTGAGTTCATTGACTTTTTTTGAATCGGAAGTGACTCGTTTCACGGGCTAACGTGATTCAGGCGTGATGGCTTTCAAGTCAGTTTGACCCAAAATAGTCAAGTCACTGATTTCGCTTCATTTTTCCGAACGAGCCGTTGCTACACGGGTACGTTCAATACACCCCCCTTTTGCACGGTCATCCAGTTTCGGATCGAGACTGGTAACTCTTGCGCCATTGAAGCGGGGTCGTGCCAAACTCCCGGCTGAAGGCGCGGATGAAGGCGGCGGCTGAGCTATAACCTGCCATGTCCGCCGCCTCTTCCACCGACAGATCTTCGGCGAGCATTTTCCGGGTCACATGCGTGAGACGCAGCCGCGCCAGCGTTTGCATCGGTGTGCGTCCGACGACACGGCGAAATTCTTCCGCAAACTTCGTTCGCGACATCCCGGCCTGTCTGGCAAGCCGGTCGATACTCCAGCTTTCGAGAGGCGCATCGAGGAAGGCGCGAATGGCGGAGATCACTCCTCTGTTCTTGACGACGCCGGAAGGGAGATTCGGCCCTTCCGCCAGGAGTGAGCGTGTCATGTTGATGACGATAATCTCCGCGATCCGCCGCACGATGATCGCGTGTCCGTACTCCTCACCACTACCAACAAACTCCTCATTGAGAAGTTCGGCCGCCTTCCATATTCGGCTTGCGCAGTCAGGGAAGCGCGTCCGGCTTAAATGTATCGGACCGATGATCAGATTGCCGATTGAACTTGCCCCCAACCTTGGACCGGCTGGGCTGGTAAATTCCGGCTTCATCTGACGGCAGGCTGGCCGGGGTTGCCGGCCGGAGGATGAAGCCTGATCGGTACTTCGTTTCCGATCGCGCTGTGCGGTCGGACCTCGTTGTAGTCTCTACGCCAAGCCTCGCATTTTGATCGTGCTTCGTCGAGGCTCAGGAAACAGTTGGCGTTCAGGCACTCCGCGCGGAAAGCCGGTAAACAGCCCAATCTGACACCCTGGCCCCGTCACCGCGCCCGACGCATGTTAAGAAGCCCCCTTGCACTTCCCGGCGATTTTTATATAATTACCATTATGCCAAAACTGATCGACCATGATGCCCGCCGTAAGGACTTCGCCCGCGCCGCCATCGCGGTGATCGGCGAACAGGGGATCGACAATACGCGGCTTGTCGATGTCGCCCGCGAAGCAGGAGCGACGACCGGCGCGATCACTCATTATTTCAATGACAAGGATGCGGTGCTGCTCGCCGCGCTCGATCATGTGGCGCAGGGCATCCTTTACCGGCTGAAGGCGAGCGGTGATGCGGATGATCTCGTCGAGCTCGCGGCCCTCATCCTGCCGGTCAACGAGGAGAGCCGGCGCGAATGGCGCGTCTGGATGAGTTTCTTCGGCCGCGCCGTGGGCGACCCCGCCCTCGCCCGCATCAACAAGGCCTATTACGACGAATTCCGCGACGGGCTTGCCGCCATCATTCGCCGTCAGCAGCGCAAAGCCAAACTCGCGGCCCATATCGATCCCGCCGTCACGGGCGATGCGATCATCTCGATCCTTGACGGTTTCTCGATCCGCGCCACGCTTGAGCCCGATGAATGGCCCGCGAAGCGCCAGCGCGCGCAACTCGAAGCCATGCTGCGGCCGCTATTGCCCGCGCCGGAGACCGCGCACCGCAAATCAACGGGAGGAAAGAAAAATGCCAAAGCTTGAAATGCTGCCCGCGAGCGCCAGCGCAGAAGATATCGTCGCCGTTCTGAAGCGCGACGGCGCGCTGATCGTGACCGGTGTTCTTTCAGCCGAAGAGCTTGCCCGCGTGAAGGCCGAGACCATGCCCTATATCGAGGCGACAGAATTCGGCCGCGACGATTTCACCGGCAATCTCACCACGCGCACAGGCGCGCTGGTCGCCCGCTCGCCCGCCTGCCGCGACATGGTGATGAGCAAGACCGTGGTCGAAGCGGCAAACATATTCCTCAAGCCATTCTGTGAGCGCATCCAGCTTCATCTGACGCAAGTCATCCGCATCACGCCGGGACAGAAGAAACAGCAGATCCATCGCGACCGCTGGGCTTGGGGCACGCATCTCAAGGGCCTCGAACCGCAGTTCAACACGATCTGGGCGATCAGCGATTTCACGAAGGAAAACGGCGCGACACAGGTCTGCCCCGGCAGTCTCGACTGGCCGGACGATTATCAGCCGACGGACGACCAGATCGGCTATGCGGAAATGCCGGCCGGTTCCGTGCTGATCTATTCGGGCGGCGTGTTCCACGGCGGCGGCGCCAATCAGTCGAATGGCGACCGCATCGGCATCAACATCACCTATACGCTGGGCTGGCTACGTCAGGAGGAAAACCAATACCTCTCCTGCCCGCCCGACATCGCAAAGACGCTCGATCCCGAGTTACAGGCCTTGATAGGATATTCGATGGGAAGCTATGCACTCGGCTATTACACGCCGCCGCTAGGACCGGGTCAGGGGCCGGAAGTCGTGCCGCCGGAATTCGCGCTCGGCAAGCTCGATCCTTCGGCTGCACAGTTCGGTTCGGAGGAGCTCCGCCAGCAGGTCTCGGCGCAGATCAGGGGCGAGAAGCAGACGGCCTAGGCGGCCTTTGCCAGCGCGTCGAACTGCTTGAGCCGAGCGAGCAGCGGTTCGAGCTCGGCGAGCTTCACCATGTTGGGCCCGTCGGAAGGTGCATTGTCCGGATCCTGATGCGCTTCCATGAAGACGGCGCCGACGCCGATTGCAACGGCGGCAGTCGCGATCACCGGCACCATGCGGCGGTCGCCGCCCGATGCCGTGCCGTGCCCGCCCGGCTGCTGCACGGAATGCGTCGCGTCGATCACCACCGGGCAGAGGCATTCGTCCTTCATGATCGGCAGCGCGCGCATGTCGTTCACAAGCGTGTTGTAGCCGAAGGAGACGCCGCGCTCCGTCGCGAGCACATTCGGGTTGCCCGCATCGACGATCTTGTTGACGACATTCTTCATGTCCCAGGGCGCGAGGAACTGGCCCTTCTTGACGTTCACGACCTTGCCGGTCTGCGCCGCTGCTTCGAGAAGGTCCGTCTGGCGGCAGAGAAAGGCCGGGATCTGCAGAATGTCGACGACGCGCGCCACTTCCGCGCATTGCTCGCGCTCATGCACGTCGGTCAGCACCGGCACACCGAGTTCCTTCTTCAGGTCCTCGAAGATCGGCAGCGCAAGTTCGAGGCCGAGGCCGCGCTTCGCATTGCGGCTCGTGCGGTTCGCCTTGTCGAAGGATGTCTTGTAGATGAAGGGGATGCCGAGCCGGTCCGCGATTTCCTTGATCGCGCCCGCCATGTCGAAGGCATGCTGGCGCGTTTCGAGCTGGCACGGCCCCGCGATCAGCGCGAAGGGCTTGTCGTTCGCGATCTCGAAATTGCCGACCTTGACTGACTTGTTAGCGGGCATCTCGGTTACTCCTGCGGCCTAGACGAGGCGGCTCTGCTCCACCGCCGCTTCCACAAAGGACCGGAACAGCGGATGCGGGTCGAACGGCTTCGACTTCAGCTCCGGGTGATACTGAACACCAATATACCACGGATGGTCGGGTATCTCGATAATCTCCGGCAGGAGCCCGTCGGGCGAGACGCCGGACATGACGAGGCCCGCCTGTTCGATGGCATCGCGGTAGGTCATGTTCACTTCATAGCGGTGGCGGTGGCGCTCGTTGATCCGGGTGGAACCGTAGATCTGCGCGACCCGGCTCCCCTCTTTCAGCACCGCGTCATAGGCGCCAAGCCGCATGGTGCCGCCAAGATCGCCATTCGCCGCGCGCTTCACGAGTTCGTTCTCGCGCATCCATTCGGTCATCAGGCCGACAACGGGTTCATTCGTCGGGCCGAACTCGGTCGAGCTTGCGCCGGTCAGGCCGCCGATACTCCGCAGCGCCTCGATCACGGCCATCTGCATCCCGAAACAGATACCGAAATAGGGGACGTTCCGCGTCCGCGCGAATTCGGCCGCGCGAATCTTGCCCTGACTGCCGCGTTCGCCAAAGCCGCCCGGCACCAGAATGCCGTTCACGTCTTCCAGGTAATAGGCCGTGTCTTCCGTGTCGAAGACTTCGGACTCCACCCATTTCAGGTTCACGCGCACCTTGTTTGCGATGCCGCCATGCACCAGCGCTTCCATGAGCGACTTGTAGGCGTCCTTGAGGCCCGTGTACTTGCCGACAATGGCAATGGTCACGTCGCCTTCCGGCTCGCGGATATTGTGGGTGATGGTCTGCCAGCTTGCGAGGTTCGGCTCCTTGGCATCCTTGATACCGAAGACGGCGAGCACTTCCTCGTCGAGCCCTTCGAGGTGATAGGCATTCGGCACGTCGTAGATCGTATCGACATCCATCGCCTGAATGACGGCGCTTTCGCGCACATTGCAGAAGAGCGCGATCTTGCGGCGCTCATCCTTCGGGATCGGCCGGTCGCAGCGGCACATCAGTATGTCGGGCTGAATGCCGATGGAGCGCAGTTCCTTCACCGAGTGCTGCGTCGGCTTGGTTTTCATTTCGCCGGCGGACGGGATGAAGGGCAGGAGCGTCAGATGGATGTAGCAGGTCTGGCCGCGGTCGAGTTCGTTGCCGAGCTGGCGGATCGCCTCGAAGAAGGGTAGACCCTCGATATCGCCGACCGTGCCGCCGATCTCGCAAAGCACGAAATCGACATCCTTGTTGCCGGAGAGCACGAATTCCTTGATGGCATCCGTCACATGCGGGATCACCTGCACCGTGCCGCCGAGATAATCGCCGCGGCGTTCCCGCGCGATGATTTCCTGATAGATGCGGCCGGTGGTGATGTTGTCGGCGCGGCTTGCCGGTACGCCGGTGAAGCGCTCGTAGTGGCCGAGGTCGAGGTCGGTTTCCGCCCCGTCATCGGTCACATAGACTTCGCCATGCTGGATCGGGGACATGGTCCCCGGGTCCACATTGAGATACGGGTCGAGTTTCCGCAGCCGCACGGAATAGCCGCGCGCCTGCAGAAGCGCGCCGAGCGCTGCGGAAGCGAGACCTTTTCCGAGGGAGGAAACCACGCCGCCGGTGATGAATATGTACCGCGTCATGGGCCCCTAGGTTACACCAAGCAAAATGATTCGGAGGCCCCAAACCGGCTCCCGATACAGAATCTTCCCGCCGGTCCGGGCGCCTGTCCAGAACCGGCCAAACGTGACTTTTTTCGTCTATTCCGCGCGCGGAACGGTCGGTTCGGCAGGTTCGGCCGGGGCCGCCGGAGTTACATCCGGTTCACCAAACCCCTCGAACGGCGCCGGCACATCCGGCAGCACGGTGTCGCCCGGGCCTGCCAGCGGCACCACACGGTCAAGCACGCTGTCGCTCGAGCCTCCGCGCGTCGCAAGAATGCCGAGCACAAGGCTTGTGGTGATGAAAAGCACAGCCAGAACTGCTGTCGTCCGGGTTAGCGCATTTGCTGTCCCGCGCCCCGACATGAAGCCATCGCCGCCACCGCCGATACCCAGCGCACCGCCTTCGGAGCGCTGCAGCAGGATCGTCGTGACAAGCGCCACCGCGAGCATCAGATGAATGATGAGAATGATGGTCGTCATGACACCTCGGGCAGCCCTGAAGGCTTATGGAAAATAAAGAGCCGCCACGCGCATCGCTCGATGCGGTCCGGCCAGACGGGCCGGTTTGTAGCGCATGAAGCGTCCGGTTTCCAGCCCTGTCAACGGGGTTTCGACCAAGGTCACGGCCGCCCCGCAATTATTACGGAAATTTTCAGCTTGGCTGGTTTCGGCCTCAGGCGGCAGTCGTGTTCCCGGCCGTTGCGGGATGATCGAGCTGACCTTCCCGAACCATGCGTTCATGGCCATCAGCAAGGTTCTTGACACGGTACTGGTAGCCGTCGCCTTCTGCGGGAAGCTGGCGCAGCACCTTGTAAAGACCGCGTGCGGCGGGCGGATAAGACCCGCCGGCGGTGAACTCGACCGTTTCACCGATATCAAACCTGTGCTTCTGCATTGTTCAGTCTCCTGGCGGCTCGCTGCCATCGTCGCCCTTCACATCCTTGCGGAGAGCCGTTTTTTCCTCGCGATCCTTCAGCTTTTGCTGTGTCTTCGCGGATTTGGCGCGATCGCGCTCAGCGCGCTCATGCCGATAGTTCGGTTTGAATGCCATGCTTACTTTCGCTTGACCCGCTCGATCGTTTTGACCCGGCCGCGAGGGCGCCCGGACTTTTCCGCGATGTCACGGTCCTGCGCCTCGATGATCGCTTTTGCGCCCGCCGTATCGGCGGCGCCGTCGATCTCCGTCAGCGGCACCTTGCGATTGGAGCTGAGCGCGCCGTCTTCATAGACGACGTTGAACATGACGAAGTCGCTGTCCGTCAGCTTTCTGTTGCTGCGCGCCATAACCCGCTCCAAAAATAGAAAAGGGGCGCCGAAGCGCCCCTTGAATAGCCGGTTCAGGCGTTGCGAAGATTCGCCGCCGAGACCTTGCCGCTGCGCTGATCGGTCTCGAGGTCATAGGCAATCGCCTGACCTTCGTTGAGACCGCGCATGCCCGCGCGTTCAACAGCGGAGATATGGACGAAAACGTCCTTGTCGCCGCTTTCCGGCTGAATGAAGCCGAAGCCCTTCTGGGAGTTGAACCACTTAACGGTGCCGTTTGCCATGTGAGGCATTCCTTATAACGTGAGATATTGCCACCGGTCGCACTGTGCTACCGGCGGATCAAACTTCGAGGGATCGGGATAGACAGGTCCGGCGCTCGATCGCGAGCGTGGAGAGCAGCCGAACCAAAGAATTCGATGACGCACATATAGGCGCTTTGCCGGAGGATTACAAGGCAATCCTAAAAAAACCCGGTATTCAGCCAATTCCACCGTACTTGGCCAAACCGAAATGTCGCGTCTCGCTCAGAGATAGGCGGAAATGATACCCCAGAAATCATCCGCCTTGAGGCTCGCACCGCCCACCAGCGCACCGTTCACATTCGGCACCGCCATAAGCTCCTTCGCATTCGCAGGCTTCACCGAGCCGCCATAGAGAATGCGCATCTTCGCGCCTTCCGCGCCGAAGCGCGCTTCCAGCACATTGCGGATCGCGGCATGGACCCTGGCAACATCTTCCGGGGTCGGCGTCCGGCCCGTGCCGATAGCCCAGACCGGCTCATAGGCGATGACGGTTGTCTTCGCCGCGGCAGCGTCAGGGAGCGAGCCCTTGAGCTGGCTGCGGATCACTTTGAGCGTCGCGCCTGCATCGCGCTCGGCTTCCGTCTCGCCGACGCAGACGATGGCCGTCAGCCCTGCGCGATGTGCGGCTTCCGCCTTGGCACGAACCGCGGCATCGGTTTCGCCATGGTCGGCGCGGCGCTCGGAATGACCAACGATGACATGGGTTGCGCCGGCATCCTTCAGCATCTCCGCGGAAATGTCGCCAGTATGAGCGCCGCTTTCCTTCGCGTGACAATCCTGGCCGCCGATCGCGATCTTCGAGCCCCTCACCGCTTCCTTCACCAGGCCGACCAGAGTGGCAGGCGGGCAGATCAGAACGTCGCAAGCCAGCTTTTTCTTGCCCGCCAGCTTCCGCACGAGCGCCGTCACTTCCTTCTTCGAGGCCTTCTCCCCGTTCATCTTCCAGTTGCCGGCCACAAGTGCCTTCACGCGCGCCATCTTCCCGCTCTCCGCATCAAAATGATTTGCGTCCGTTTAGCAGAAGGCCGGCACCGCGCCAACGCCCGGCTGTGACACACGCCGCGCATGGGTGACATTCACCTGAGGGAAATAGAACACAGTCCCAACGAAACTTTCATTTCAATGAATATTCGATTGGCAAGTAATACACCCGCGTGTAGGTTGCCCGGCATGAAAAACCGTCGAATCCATATGGCCGTAGAGGCCACCTTTTGGGGTTACTCGCCTTCGGGGCCGAGTCGCTTGCGCACGCGCTGAAATAGCCTGCAAAATCGACGTTTGAGAGCCCCATCCACCAGATCGGGGCTCTTGTGTTTTCAGAACTCCGGTCACCGCCGACACAACGCGTAACCGGAGATTGCCCATGCCGCTTGAATACTTGAACCGCTTCGCCGGCCCGTCGCTGGAGATACGCGCGCCGCCGCGCTGATTCAGCGTCATTACAGCGTTTCCGAAGGTGGAGCCATTGTTCCCGCGCAAATTGCGTGGGCACAACCAGTAGAGTTTTGCCTGCCTTCCAGCGCCTGAATACTTGAAAACAACTTGACCTTCTTCGCAATCGCGGAGAGGGAATGGAGAAGAATTATGCCTATCGCCCTGGTTCACAGGATCGTTCAGCACGGCCGCAGCGCGGGTGTCGCCGCCTCGCTCGCCGTCTTTCTCGGCCTGTCGTTCGGCTCCCGCCCGCCGGACGACCTCCTGCAGGCGCTCGTCGTCATACTGCCCGCCTTTCAGGTCGCCTTCTTCGCCTTGATTTTCGCGACGGCGCAGGATGAGACGCCGCATCTGCTCGGCGCCCGCTTTGCCTTCTCGCTCTGGGCGGCGGCGAGCTTCGTCCTGATGTGGGCGCTTGTAGAAGCAACGCAGGCGAGCATCCGGGTCTATGTCGAGTTCGGCCTGCCCCCAATCTACAGCGCGCAGGTCTGAGGTCCCGGCAGCAGCCCCCCCCCTGCCGGACGGCGGGGCTTCCGCATTTTTCCAAGGAAAATCAAGCGTGAAGCCCCGCCGAGCCGCTTGCGGCCCCCTGCCCCCGCACCTATCATGCCGCCCTCATTCGCGGGGGCCGGTTGGCCGGACCCGCATATCTGAAATACGAATTGAGCCGCCTTGCCAAAAGGGGGCCGGAGAGAAAGACGGACCATGCTCGACAGTCTTCGGAAAACCGCTTCCGGTATCGTCGGATTTGCCATTATCGGCATTCTGGTGATCGCATTCGCGGTTTGGGGCATCGCCGACATCTTTACCGGCTTCAGCGATGACACCGTCGCCAAAGTGGGCGACCAGAAGATCGACTCGGCTACATTCGAGCGCGAGTTCCGAATGGAGATCGACCGCATGTCCGAGCGGCTCGGTCAGCCCCTCACGCGTGAGCAGGCGGTGCGCTTCGGGGGCGACAGGATGGCCCTGTCCCGCCTTATCGCCGTGGTTTCGCTTGACGAGGCCGCCAGCGAACTCGGCCTGGCCATTGGCGACGAGGCCGTCGGGATCGACATTGTGAACGATCCCAATCTGCAGGGTGCCTTCGGCCGCTTCGATCGCGACCTCTTCCGGCAGCTTCTCCGCCAGAACGGCATCCCCGAAGAGCGTTTCATCGAACAGCGCCGCAAGGGCATGCAGCGGGCGCAGCTCTCCGGCGTGGTCGAGGCCGGCATTCCCACACCGGACATTCTTACGAAGACAGTATTGCGCTTTCAGGAGGAAACCCGCACAGCCGGATACATCATTCTGCCACCGTCGCTGGTGACCGAGATTCCCGAGCCTTCGGAAGAAGATGTCGCCTCGCTTTATGAAGCCGGCGCCTCCGCCTTCACGCTGCCCGAGACGCGCGACTTCGCGATCATGGAAATCGAACCCTCGGACATTCTCGATTCCGTATCGGTGTCCGAGGAACAGCTTCGGGCAGCCTATAAGGAACGGCGCGGCGAATATGACGTGCCCGAGCGGCGCGAACTCGTTCAGATCACGTTCCCGAGCGAAGGCGATGCCTCGGCCGCGCTCGCACGGCTGCGCGAGGGTACGTCCACATCCGTCATCGCAGGCGAACTCGGCCTCGACGAAGAGGATTTCAAGCTCGGCAAGGTCACGCGCGACGAGCTGCTTTCGCCGGTTCTGGCGGATGCTGCCTTTGCCGCCGAGGCTGGCGCATGGAGCGAGCCAGTGCGCGGTCCGCTCGGCTGGGCTGTTTTCCGCACCGACTCGATCGAAGAAGGCAACCCGAGCACATTCGAGGGAGTGCGCGAGCAACTTCTCGCCGCGCTCAAGATCGAACTGGCGCGCGAGCAAATCTACGACACGCAAAACGACATAGAAGATGCACGTGCGGGCGGTGAATCGCTCGATGCCATCTCGGAGCGCTTTGGCATCGCCGTGCGCCATTTCTCCGGCGTCACGTCGCAGGGACGGACGCGCGAAGGCGAGGCTGTCGACCTGCCGGAGCTGCCGGGACTTCTCAGCGCCGTTTTCGAGAACATGGAGGGGGACCAGATTCCGCCGCTCGACACGGGCAAGGAAGGCTACTACTGGGTCGAGATCAATGCGGTGACGCCCGCCGCGCGGAAACCTCTCGACGAGGTTCGCACTGAAATCGTCAAGGTCTGGAGCGACCAGCAACGGGTGGCGGCGCTCGAGAACATCGCACAGAAGCTTGCCGACCGCGGCAATGCAGGCGAAAGCTTCGATCAGATCGCGAGCGAGTTGAACCGCAGCGTCCTCACCATGCCCGGCATTCAGCGATATGCGCAGAGCGACACGTTCTCGCGGACGGCCGTCGCACGCATGTTCGCCGCGCCGGAAGGCAGCTTCACCTGGGGGCCGGTCGGCGTGGGCGACAGCCTCATGCTGATGCAGGTTCGTTCGGTGGGCGTTCCGGAGGCGAAAAAAGGCTCCGACGCCTATGAGAAGGCACGTGCAGACGTCGCCGACTCCATCGGCGCCGACATGCTTCAGACCTTCGTCGTCGGATATCAGAACCAGTCCGGTGTCACGATCAATCAGGGTCTCGTGCGACGGCTGACATCGGCGGATGCCGGACGATGATCTCGCCTGAATTCGGTTCTTTCGAAGCTGTCTACAAGGAAGGACGGCCACAGGTCGTCTATACCCGCCTCGTTGCCGATCTTGAGACGCCGGTTTCGGCCATGCTCAAGATTGCGGACGGCAAGGCGAACAGCTTTCTCCTCGAATCCGTCGAAGGCGGCGATGCGCGCAACCGCTATTCGATCATCGGTCTCAGGCCCGATGCCATCTGGCGGACGCAGGGCGACTGTGCCGAAATCAACCGCAAGGCCCGCTTCGACGTGGAAGCATTTGCCCCATGCGAAGGCGGTGCATTGAAAAGTCTGCGCACCTTCATCGAGGAGTCGCGGATCGACTTGCCGGAAGAATTACCGCCGATGGCCGCCGGTGTCTTCGGCTATATGAGCTACGACATGGTGCGCCTGATGGAGCACCTGCCGAATGAGAACCCGGATGCGCTCGGCCTCCCCGACGGTATCTTCATCCGTCCGACCGTCATCTGCGTCTTCGATTCCGTGAAGGATGAAGTCACGATCGTGACGCCGGTCCGGCCGGAGCCCGATGTCAGCGCCACCGCCGCCTATGCACGGGCGAGCGAAAGGCTCTCCGATGTCGTTGCCGATTTCGACCGCGCACTGCCGCATGGTGCGCGCGACGCCGACATTGCGGCGCTCGCCGAACCGCAATCGAACACACCGCGCGACACCTATTACGGCATGGTGGAGCGGGCGAAGGAATATATCGCTGCAGGCGACATCTTTCAGGTGGTGCTGTCGCAGCGTTTTGAAACGCCTTTCGCCCTTCCGCCCTTCTCGCTCTATCGGGCACTCAGGCGGATCAATCCGTCGCCCTTCCTTTACTTCCTCAATTTCGAGAATTTCTCCATCGTCGGATCAAGCCCGGAAATTCTTGTACGTGTCAGGAATAATCGCGTGACGATCCGTCCGATTGCCGGCACACGCCATCGAGGGAAAAACCGCGCGGAGGACGAGGCGATTGCCGAAGAGCTGCTCGCCGATCCGAAGGAGCGTGCCGAACATCTGATGCTGCTCGATCTCGGACGGAACGATGTCGGTCGCGTCTCGAAAATCGGCAGCGTCGAGGCGACGGAACGTTTTGCGCTCCAGTACACCTCGCATCTGATCCACATTGTATCTAATGTCGAGGGCGACCTCGATCCATCCTATGATGCGATCTCCGCGCTCGTCGCGGGCTTTCCTGCGGGCACGGTTTCCGGCGCGCCGAAGGTTCGCGCAATGGAAATCATCGACGAACTCGAGCTAGAGAAGCGTGGCCCCTATGCGGGCTGCGTTGGCTATTTCTCGGCGGCCGGTGAAATGGACACCTGCATCGTGTTGCGCACGGCCATCGTGAAGGACGGCAAGATGTATGTGCAAGCGGGCGGCGGCGTGGTTGCCGATTCAACGCCCGAAGGCGAGCATCAGGAAAGCATCAACAAGGCAAAGGCCCTCTTCCGCGCCGCGGAAGAGGCCGTTCGCTATGCGTCTCAGGCAGGAAAGCGGCAATGAGCGCCTTGCTGGAATGCAGGGTGAAAACCCGGATCAAAATGAACGGCCCTGAGGCCGGTTTTGGGGAAACGCGCCATGCTGCTTCTCATCGATAATTACGACAGCTTCACCTACAATCTCGTCCATTTTCTGGGCGAGCTGGGTGCCGAGGCGTCCGTTCACCGGAATGACAAGATCACGGTCAAGGAAGCGCTTTCGACGCGGCCGCAGGCCATCGTCCTGTCGCCCGGCCCCTGCGACCCGGACAAGGCCGGCATCTGCCTCGACCTCATCGCCGCCGCCGCCGCGCACCGGATTCCGCTTCTCGGCGTCTGCCTCGGGCATCAGGCCATTGGCCAGTCCTTCGGTGGCAAGGTGGTGCGCGCTCCGGTCCTCATGCATGGCAAGATGAGCGACATCCACCATGGCGGTAAAGGCATCTTCCAGCACCTGCCGAGCCCCATCGCTGCGACGCGCTATCACTCGCTGATCGTGGAACGCGAGAGCCTGCCGGATTGCCTCGAGATCACCGCCTGGACCACGGACGGCATCATAATGGGCATGCAGCACAGGGATCTGCCGATCCACGGCGTCCAGTTTCACCCCGAAAGCATCGCCTCCGAGCATGGCCACGACCTGCTGAGGAATTTCCTGCAGCTCGCCGGCATGAATGTGCGGGAACTGGCCTGAGGCAGTAAGGCGGAATGGCTGTATTTTTGGCGGTCGAGCGAATATCTTTCAGACGGACCAGAACAGACCAAGCAGAACAATGACCGATTTCAAGACGATTATCGCAGCGCTTGCCGAAGGACAGAAGCTCGACGCGGCGGAAGCCCGCTCGGCTTTCGAGACCGTCATGTCCGGCGAGGCGAGCCCGGCACAGATCGCGGCCTTCCTGATGGGGCTTCGTGTACGCGGCGAAACGGTCGAGGAGATCACGGCTGGTGCCAATGTCATGCGCGAGCGTGCGCTCCGCGTGAAGGCGCCTGCAAATGCCATCGACATTGTCGGCACGGGCGGCGACGCGCTCGGCACCTGGAACATCTCGACGGCGACCTCCATCGTCGTCGCCGCGACCGGCATTCCGGTCGCCAAGCATGGCAACCGCAAGGCGTCCTCGCTTTCGGGCACAGCGGACGCGTTGCAGGAGCTCGGCGTCAATCTCGACATCGATCCCGCCACCATCCAGCGCTGCATCGAGAAGGCGGGTATCGGCTTCATGTTCGCGCAGGCCCATCATTCCGCCATGAAGCATGTTGCGCCTGTTCGCAACGATCTCGGTATCA
Source organism: Parvibaculum sp. (assembly GCF_046297875.1). Taxonomy (GTDB): domain Bacteria; phylum Pseudomonadota; class Alphaproteobacteria; order Parvibaculales; family Parvibaculaceae; genus Parvibaculum. The sequence continues at coordinate 2,621,664 of NZ_JBKBHD010000001.1, forward strand.
AGACCGTGTTCAATATGCTCGGGCCGCTTTCCAATCCCGCGCTTGTGAAGCGTCATCTGCTTGGCGTGTTCTCGTCAGGCTGGGTAGAGCCGTTTGCCGAAGTGCTGCGCAATCTGGGCTCCGAAAGCGCCTGGGTCGTGCATGGCTCGGATGGCATGGACGAAATCACGACCACGGGTCCGACCACTATTGCCGAATTGAAGAACGGCGCGATCCGCCTCTTCGCGGTGACGCCGGAAGATGCGGGCCTGAAGCGTGCCTCCATCGAAGATTTGAAGGGCGGCAGCCCGGCCGAGAATGCAGCGGCTATCCGCCGCCTCCTCGATGGCGAGCCAAGCGCCTATCGCGACATCGTTTTGCTGAACAGCGCCGCGGCACTCATCGTCTCGGGCCGTGTAACGGATCTCAAGGACGGCGTCACGATCGCCGCCAAGGCAATCGACAGCGGCGAAGCAAAAGCGGCTCTCGCAAAGCTTGTCGCGGTCTCGAACGGAAAGTCAGATGGCTGACATTCTCGAAAAGATCGGTGCCTACAAGCTCGAGGAAATCGCATCCGCAAAGCAGGCGCATCCACTCGCCGGCGTCGAGGCGGCAGCCCGCGCGGCGAGCCCCGTGCGCGGCTTTGCCGATGCGTTGAAGTCGCGCCTGTCCGCCGGCTCCTTTGCACTGATTGCCGAAATCAAGAAGGCGAGCCCTTCCAAGGGCTTGATCCGCGCCGATTTCGACCCGCCTGCCCTTGCGCGCGCCTATTCGGCGGGCGGCTCGGCATGTCTTTCCGTTCTGACAGATGGCCCCTCTTTCCAGGGTGCGCCCGACTATCTCGCCGCCGCGCGAGCCGCCTGTGTCCTGCCCGTCATCCGCAAGGATTTCATGTACGACACCTATCAGGTGGCGGAAGCCCGCGCTATGGGAGCCGATGCCATTCTCATTATCATGGCGGCGGTGTCGGACGCACAGGCGCGCGAACTTGAGGACGCCGCTTTCCATTGGAATATGGATGTGCTGGTCGAAGTGCATGACGAGGACGAGCTGGAACGAGCGCTTTCTCTCAAGAGCGAACTTCTCGGAGTGAACAACCGCAATCTGAAGACTTTCGAGACGACGCTCGCAACGACCGAGCGCCTTGCGCCACGGGTCCCTCGGGACAGGCTCATCGTCGGCGAGAGCGGCATCTTCACGCATGCCGATCTCCAACGGCTCGAAAAGGTTGGAGTGCGGACATTCCTCGTCGGGGAAAGCCTTATGCGGCAGGAAAATGTGGAGGCGGCAACGCGCGCGTTGCTGTCCGGTTCCACCTGACCGCAGGCGCATGGGCCCCCGTGAGGGGCCGACCAAGCGGGGCCTGGTTCTTGCTGTCCCCGCGCAGATCAGTTCGCATCCCCGTTTCGTGCGCCACCGCTTCATGCGACGTTTGTATTGCGTTTCGGTGATAGCGCCATCGAAAGACAAAACCTGTGACCTATGAAATCCGCCAGGCTCGACCGGACGATTTCCGCCATTTCGGTGTGATCGAAAGCGCAGCCGCAGCCCTCTTCGCCGATGCCGGTCTGCCGGAGATTGCATCGCATGAACCGACCGGTCTCGAATTCATCGAAGCCACCGCCAATGCAGGCGTTGTCTTTACCGCGACCGGTAACGGCATGCCGGTCGGCTTCATTCTCGGCGCGCCTCTCGACCGCCATATGCATATCTATGAATTGTCCGTGCACCCCTCACATGGCAAACGCGGTCTGGGACGCAGGCTGGTCGAAGCCGTCTGCACCCATGCGCGGGAGCGTGGATTTGATGCGGTAACGCTTTCCACATTCCGTGATATCCCGTGGAACGGCCCGTTCTATGTTTCATGCGGATTCCGGGAGCTTGCACGGAACGAGTGGACGCCGGCCCTTCTTCTCGCTCATTATCGCGAGGAAGATTTGGGCTTGCCGATCGAACGCCGCTGCTTCATGCGCAAGGAACTTGCCGAATGACGAAAAAACCTGCCTCGAAGAGGAAGCTCACGCATCTCGACGAAAAGGGTGCGGCGCGGATGGTGGACGTATCGGAGAAACCGGTCACGGCACGCAGCGCAACGGCGAATGGGCGCATCTTCATGAAGCCGTCTACGCTCAAGCTCATTCTCGATGACAACCTCAAGAAGGGAAATGCGCTCGAAGTGGCGCGGCTTGCGGGAATCATGGCGGCAAAGAGAACGGCCGACCTAATCCCGCTTTGCCATCCGCTCGCCATTTCAAAGGTCGAAGTCGATCTGCGCGCTGACAAGAAGACAAACTCTGTCGAAGTCGAGGCGACGGTGAAATTGTCCGGTCAGACAGGCGTAGAGATGGAGGCGCTGACTGCCGTATCCGTTGCCTGCCTCACACTTTACGACATGGCGAAAGCTGTCGATCGAGGCATGGTGATCGGTGATATCCGGCTCACGGAGAAGTCGGGCGGCAAGTCTGGTCACTACAAGGCAGGCTAGGAAAGCCTCATGGCAGAGCAACCTCTCCTTTCCGTGGCGGAAGCGCGGACGCGTATTCTCGCCTCTCTGCACTCGACGCAAACGGAAAGCGTGCCGCTGCGCCACGCGTATGGCCGCGTGCTTGCGGAAGAAGCAATTGCGCGGCGGACGCAGCCGCCCGCCGATCTGTCGGCGATGGATGGCTATGCGGTGAAAGCGGCGGATGCTGCGACCGTTCCCGCACGTCTCAGGATTGTTGGCGAGGTGCCTGCGGGCGGCGCCTATGCCGATGAACTCAAGACTGGCGAGGCGGTGCGCATCTTCACCGGCGCAGCGCTGCCACGCGGTGCCGACGCAATCGTCATTCAGGAGAACACGGAACGCGACGGCAGCATCGTGATCGTCAAGGAGACGGCAACGGCGGGTCGGCATGTGCGCCGCGCCGGCCTCGATTTCCGCACCGGCGATGCAGGACTTCCTGCCGGACAGCGCCTTTCACCCGCCGATATTGCGCTTGCCGCTGCGATGAACCTCGCAACGCTGCAAGTCTGCAAGCGACCGGTCATAGCCTTCTTCTCGACCGGCAACGAGCTTGTTCCGCCCGGCACGGAACCGGGCCCGAACCAGATCGTCTCCGCCAACAATGACGGGCTTGCGGCGCTCATCCTCGAGGCGGGCGGGGTCCCGCTCGATCTCGGCATTGCGGCAGACAGCGAAAACGCCATCCGCGCTGCGACCGAACGCGCGCGCGAGGCCGACATGCTGGTGACGCTGGGCGGCGCATCGGTGGGCGACCATGACCTGGTACAATCGGCGCTTGTGCCGCTCGGCCTCGATATCGACTTCTGGAAGATTGCCATGCGGCCGGGCAAGCCGCTGATGTATGGCCGGCTTGGCGATAAGCCCATGCTCGGCCTGCCTGGCAATCCGGTTTCCGCCCTTGTCTGCGCCGTCTTGTTCCTCAAGCCCGCCATCGCCCGGCTGCAGGGCGGGGATGCTTCGCTCCGCACGACCCTCGCCCGGCTTGGCTCAGCGCTTCCCGCCAATGACCGGAGAGAAGACTATGTCCGGGCCGGTTTCGACCATATTCAGGGGGAGCTTCCCGTCGCGACACCGGCCATGATTCAGGACAGTTCCATGCTCTCCGCGCTTTCGCGCGCCGGCTGCCTCATCATTCGTCCGCCCGAGGCGCCGGAGGCCAAAGCCGGTGAAATCGTTACGGTTTTGCCACTGCGTATGTGAGTTATCCACAAATGCGCTTGACAGATTCACGAGAACTAAACTAGAACAGCCAAAAGCGTTTTTGTTTTGTTCCGAGTGGCCAGAATTTGGCCCCGTGAACCGCTGGAAGGGGCTGGAGACGATGCTGACACGCAAACAACACGAACTGCTGATGTTCATTCATGAGCGGATCAAGGAAGGCGGTGTCTCCCCAAGCTTTGACGAAATGAAGGAGGCGCTCGATCTTCGCTCCAAATCCGGCATTCACCGGCTCATCACGGCGCTTGAGGAGCGCGGCTTCATCCGCCGCCTGCCGCATCGTGCCCGTGCTCTCGAAATCCTGAAACTGCCGGAAGCTGCCTCGCCCAGCCTCGCCGTGTCTCGCGGCAGGGGCTTCTCGCCCAGTGTCATCGAAGGCGGCGCCCAGGCGAAACCGTCGAGCCGCGATCTCGCGCCCTCACGGGACAATGGCGACTCCATGACCATATCCGTCATGGGCCGGATTGCAGCCGGCACGCCCATTGAGGCGCTGCAGGAGGAGAGCCATCAGGTCAGTGTACCTTTGACGCTGCTCGGATCCGGCGAGCATTACGCGCTCGAGGTGAAAGGCGACTCGATGATCGAGGCGGGCATTCTCGACGGCGATACCGTTCTCATTCAGCGCTGCGATACGGCATCGAGCGGCGACATCGTGGTAGCGCTTGTCGATGGCTACGAAGCGACGCTGAAGCGCCTGCGCAAGAAAGGCGAGTCGATCGCACTCGAAGCGGCGAACCCTGCCTATGAAACCCGGATCTTCGGGCCGGATCGCGTCAAGGTTCAGGGCAAGCTGGTCGGTCTTCTCCGCCGCTACTGAGCCCTGCCGCGCTGCTGTACCCAGGGCCGGTTGCCACGTGCCTGCCGCGCCGTCTTCACTTCAATCCTTCCGTCTTCGGCGAAGGTGAGTTCGGTCGCTCCATTTCGCCAGAAGTGGAACCAGTCGAGCAGCAGCAGCGCGCCGCATTCATTTTTCAATCGGTAAGGCACCGGCACACGGGCGACAACGACTTCAGCCTTGCCGCAATCCTCCGCAACCGCATCGAGCGTTGCCGGGAACGCAACAACATATCTGCCCTCCTCTGCATAAACGCATCCGCTCGCATCACAATTCATATGTTCCACGCGCGCGGCGTCCCGCGGGCTCCGGCTATCACCTTCGTAGCGAAGCCATTGGCGCGCGGCATAGTCCGGCGGCGACGAGGTAAGCGCGATCCTGCCGTCGGCGGCACGTACTGCGAGCAATGACGCATCCCTGTCAATCATGATATCGGGCTTCGGCGCACTGTTCCAAAGCGCAAGGCCAATGACGATCGGCAGCACGCCGGCATGGCGCCAGCGCTCGCGCCATAGCGCCATCCACAATCCGCCGAGCGTAACAAGCAGCAACGCATGCAGCGGTGCAGCGGGCACCAGCCTGTCGGCTCCACCCCAGCTCGCCACCTCATTCGCCACGTCGAGCATGGTCGAGACACCCCAGCCCATAGCCCAAAGTGCGGGTGCATCCAGCCCAAACGGCATCAAGAGCAGCGCCGCCAGAGCCATAGGCATCACGACAATGCCGACGACTGGCATGGCGGCGATGTTCCCCGCCAGACCGTGGATTGCGATGCGATTGAAGTGGAAGGCGGCAATGGCACCCGTCGCTGCACCGGCGACGATGCTCGTAAGTGCTATACCGAGCGTGTAGGCGGCTGCAAGGCGCGGCCAATCGGCTAGGCCATAGCCGCGAGGCCCCGTCGTCCAGCGGCGCACCATATCGCTTTCATAAAAAGCTATTAGGGCGACCACTGCCGCAAATGACATCTGGAAACCTGCGCCGATGAGGCTTTCGGGCCGCCAGAGCAAAACCAGAATGGCCGCCAAAACGACGTTCCGCATGCTGAGCGCAGGCCGGTCGAGCATGACCGCGATAAACATGAGGGTAATCATCAGCCAGGCGCGCTGCGTCGCTATGGCGCCGCCCGAAATGGCGAGATAGAAACTCGCACCGACAATCGCGGCGGCAGCGGCCCATTTCTTGATCGGGTAGCGCAATGCCAGTCCCGGCACGAGCGCAAGTGCGGCGCGCACCGCCCAGAAGAACGAGCCTGCAAAGAGCACCATATGCAGGCCGGAAATAGCCAGAACGTGATAGATGCCGGCAGAACGCAGATCATCCGACACATCGTCCGGGATGCCCGCGCGTTCGCCGGTTATCAATGCGGCCGCAACGGCGCCGCTCGTCCCGCCGATCACGCCGCGTATGCGGTCGCCGATCGTCATGCGCAGGCTCATCAGCCACGCATCGGCACCGTCCGGCGCCTCCAGTTCGACAGGTGCGCTATAGGCAAAGCCGACCGCGCCAAGCCCCTGAAACCAGGCTTGCCGCGCAAAGTCGAAGCCGCGTGGCGAGACAGGTTCCGGCGGCGGCATGAGCCTGGCCCGCAATTCCACAACCGCGCCGGGGCGTAACGCAGCGTCACGGATGCGGATATTGAGCCGCACTTTCGCAGGTAGCTTATCTTCCGCGTGGCTCGAAAAGGACTGTGGCGCGATGACTGCCAGAAGCGCGCCGGTCTCGGTTTTCTCGACCGATATGGCGCGCCCGATCAGCGTCCCCGAAAGCGGCCGCTCAAGCACCGGCGCCGCCACCCGCTCCGCCCGCCAAACCGCCGCGCCAAAGCCGATCGCCGTCGCAAACAGCGCCGCGGCACAGAGCGCCATCATGGGGCGCCGGCGCACACCCCAAAGGAGCAGGCCCGTTGCGGCCAGAGCCATCAGCGCTGGCAATATGTCCGGTTCAAACGGCAGGGAGAAATAGGTTCCTATCCCGAGAGCCATGAAAACCGGCGTCCACAGGAAATAGCGATCCGCCTCGGCCGCGAATGACCGGCGTATCCAGTTCAGCGCCGCCGCCGGCGCTTCGCGGGGCGTCAGCCTGGCCCCATAAGTCTCCGGAAAGCTCTCCGCCCCTGCCACTCCCCACCCCGTCAGCGAAGTGCCCTGCGCCCGCGGCGAATACGGCACCTAAGACACTTATCCCAAAGGCTTTTTTCCGGCCGCCGCAGGTCACATTTCAGGCTTACGCTGCGTTGCCGCAATGTGCTAGAAATCCCCCTGCCCCGCAGCAGGCCCCAGGGTTCTTGCCCATAACAGGGTCAAAGCTTGCCAACATTCTAGCGTGTTGCCTACCCGTGCGGCTGCGAGGCCGGATCGCAGGAGACCATGACCGATACGAAGACCGTCATTACCCGCTTTGCTCCCTCGCCGACTGGATATCTCCATATTGGCGGGGCGCGGACGGCTTTGTTCAATTGGCTCTTCGCCCGCCATCATGGCGGCCGCTTCCTGCTACGCATCGAGGATACGGACCGCGAGCGCTCGACCGATGAGGCCATCGACGCAATTTTCGAAGGATTGCGCTGGCTCGGGCTCGAATGGGACGGAGAGCCGATCTTCCAGTTCTCTCGCAGTGCGCGGCATCGGGAAGTCGCCGAAGAGCTGCTTGCCACAGGCAAGGCCTATTACTGCTATGCCAGCCCCGAAGAGCTTGAGGAAATGCGCGAGAAGGCCCGCGCAGAAGGTCGGCCCATCCGCTATGACGGACGCTGGCGCGACCGCGATCCATCGGAAGCACCTGCCGGTGTAAAGCCTGTGGTTCGCTTCCGCTCGCCAGACGAAGGCGAAACCGTGGTCCGCGATCATGTGATGGGCGACGTCCGCTTCCCGAATGAGCAGCTTGACGATCTCATCATCCTGCGCAGCGACGGTACGCCGACCTACAATCTTTCGGTCGTCGTGGACGACCACGATATGGGCATCACCCATATCATCCGTGGGGACGACCACCTGACCAATGCCGGCCGTCAAGGCCAGATTTATGCAGCGCTCGGCTGGGCAACGCCCGAATTCGCCCATGTCCCGCTGATTCACGGGCCTGATGGCGCAAAACTTTCCAAGCGCCATGGCGCGCTGGGCGCGGAAGCCTATCGCGACCTCGGCTATCTGCCTGAGGCCATGCGGAACTATCTCGTGCGGCTCGGCTGGAGCCATGGCGACGACGAGATTTTCTCCACCGAACAGGCCATCGAGTGGTTCAATCTCGGCAGCATCGGCCGGTCGCCTGCGCGTTTCGACTTTGCCAAACTCGAAAATCTGAATGGACACTATATTCGCGAAGCAAGCGACGAGCGACTGGCCGACGAAACCATCGCGCTGATGGCAAGACTCAACGGCTGGAAAACAGACGACGCTTTCCGTCAGAAGCTCATCGCGCTCATGCCCGGCCTCAAGGAGCGCGCCAAGACGCTGGTCGAACTCGGTCAGGGTGCAGCCTTCCTGCTGGCGCAGCGGCCCCTGTCCTGCGACGACAAGGCAGCCCAGCTTCTGAACGCCGAGGCCCGCGCCTTGCTCGCCCGCCTCGTCTCCCGGCTCGAGACGCACAATGATTGGCAACTGGAACACATAGAAGCGGAGATCCGCGCCTTCGCCGAAGAAGAAAATCTGAAGCTCGGCAAGGTGGCGCAACCGCTTCGCGCGGCCGTGACCGGTAGTACCATATCGCCGCCCATTTTCGATGTGCTGGCCACCCTTGGCAGGGATGAAGCGCTGGCGCGGATAAAGGATCAGGCCGCATGAACCGGGCTTTGCACCGGCGAATGCGACAAGACATGATGATGTTGAACGAATCCGCCCGGCTTGCTGCCCTGAAGCAGCGCTCCGGCCGGCAAAACAGGACAGGTAGGCAGGCATGACTGAATTCGGAACCAAAGCTGGAGCGAAATCCCAGGCGACGCTCTCGGTGGATGGCAAGTCTTACGAGTTGCCGGTCTATAGCGGTTCGCTTGGCCCGAGCGTCATCGACATCTCTTCGCTCTACGGCAAGAGCGGCGCTTTCACCTACGATCCGGGTTTCACCTCCACGGCGAGCTGCGAGTCCGACATCACCTATATCGACGGTGAAGAAGGCATCCTGCTTTATCGCGGCTATCCGATCGACCAGCTCGCGGAGAAGGGGAATTTCCTCGAAACCTGCTATCTGCTGCTGAATGGCGAACTGCCGACCTCGTCGCAGTACAGCGAGTTCGAGCGCGCCATCACCATGCACACCATGGTGCATGAGCAGATGCAGTTCTTCCTGCGCGGTTTCCGGCGCGACGCGCACCCCATGGCCATCATGTGCGGTATGGTCGGCGCGCTGTCGGCCTTCTATCACGACTCGACGGACATCAACGACCCGTTGCAGCGCATGATCGCGAGCCGCCGACTGATCGCCAAGATTCCGACCATAGCCTCGATGGCGTATAAATATTCGGTCGGCCAGCCGGTCGTCTATCCGAAGAACAGCCTCGGTTATGCCGACAACTTCCTCCACATGTGCTTCTCGGTTCCGGCGGAAGAATACAAGGTGGACCCGATCCTCGCCCGCGCGATGGACCGCATCTTCATCCTTCATGCCGATCACGAGCAGAACGCCTCGACCTCGACCGTGCGCCTCGCCGGTTCGTCGGGCGCCAATCCGTTCGCCTGCATCGCGGCCGGTATCGCCTGCCTCTGGGGCCCCGCTCATGGCGGCGCCAACGAAGCCGCACTCAACATGCTGCAGGAAATCGGCACGGTCGATCGCATCCCTGAATTCGTCAAGAAGGCGAAAGACAAGAACGACCCGTTCCGTTTGATGGGCTTCGGTCACCGTGTCTACAAGAACTACGACCCGCGCGCCCGCGTGATGCAGCAGACCTGCCATGAAGTGCTGAAAGTGCTGGGCATCAAGGACGATCCGCTTCTGGACGTCGCGCTCGAACTCGAGCGGATCGCGCTCAATGACGAGTACTTCATCGAAAAAAAGCTCTATCCGAATATCGACTTCTATTCGGGCATCACGCTGAAGGCGATGGGCTTCCCCACCACCATGTTCACCGTTCTCTTCGCGCTCGCCCGCACGGTCGGCTGGGTCGCGCAGTGGAACGAGATGATCGAGGATCCGGGCCAGCGCATCGGCCGCCCGCGCCAGCTCTACACGGGCGCAGCGCAGCGCGACTATGTTGACATGGGCAAGCGCAAGTAAGCGCTCGTTTCGGCGAGAGGCCATGAAGGGCGCTTCTTCGGAAGCGCCCTTTTTTCGTTCAGAGGAGTTCGAGGACGGCTTTGGCGGCGCGGCTGTTCGGGCTTTCACCGCCAACGCCCATTTGCGAGCGCACTTCCTCAAGATCAGCAATAGCGCGGCGGCGTTCGGCCGTATCCGACAGCAGCGGCCGCAGGCCGTCCACCAGCTCATCGGCCGTGCACCGGCTGTGCAGATATTCCCGCACAGATGGCCGGTCGAGGATCAGGTTGACGAGCACGACCGAGGGAATTTTCAGCACATTGAGCGCGAACCAGCCGACAATCGCCTCGGCGCGATAGGCGATGACCATTGGCACCCGCGCGAGAGCAAGCTCGAGCGATACGGTGCCGGAGGCGGCAAGCGCGGCGGTCGCGGCATCGAAGACCGCGCGCTTCTCATCCTCACCGGCGACGACGTCGACGGCCATGCCCCATTTCGCCACCGATGCCTCGATAAGTGGGCGGACATGTGGAACGGCAGGCACGACAACGCGCAGTCCGGGCATCTCGGCCGAGAGTTTGCGGACTGCGTCGCCGAATATGCCCACGAGATGCTTTACCTCATTTACACGGCTGCCGGGCAGAACGAGAAGCAGGGGTGCGTCCGGCGAAATGCCGTGACGATCACGGAATCGGGTGCCGCTGCCTGGCTCCGGCAATCGTTCGATCGCGGGATGCCCGACATAGACGCAATCGACGCCGACAGTCTTAAGGAAGCGAGGCTCGAAGGGCAAAAGCGCAAGGACGCGGCTGATATAGTTTTTCATCGCCCGGGCGCGGCCCTGCCGCCAGGCCCAGACGCTTGGCAGCACATAGTCGACGATGGGAACACCCGGCGCACGGCGCGCAATCCGCTTCGCAACCATATGCGTGAATTCGGGGCTGTCGATCACCACCACAATATCGGGCTTCTCCTCCACGGCATGACGCACCGTTTGCCAGATCCGGCGAAAAATAAGAGGCAGGCGTGGAATGATTTCGCGCGGGCCCATGACGGCAATATCGGACATGGGGAAAATCGACGAGATCCCACGCGCTTCCATTTCAGGGCCACCCACGCCGGAAAATCGCAATGGCACCACGGATTGCGCGACCAGTGCATCCATCAAACCGGCGCCGAGAACATCGCCGGAGGTTTCTCCGGCCACGAGCATCACATGTCTCGCAGCGCCGGTCACGCCCGCGCCTTTTCAATTCGAGCGCGGCCGAGGCCGACGACAAATATGCCCGCCTTGTTGGCCGCGCGCGCCACGGCCTCGCCATCGACGATCAATGCACCGCCCGCCTCCACGGCGATGCCGGCAAGACCGGAGGCGGCGACATTCTCGACAGTCTTCACGCCGATGGTCGGCATGTCCACACGCCGCTCCTGCCCGGGCTTCGACAACTTCACGAGAACGCCTTCGCGCGCTCCGTCCCGCCCGCGCATTTCCGGCGGCAATGTCACGATGCGCTCGAGCATCCGATCCGTTCCCTCGGCGGCTTCGAGCGCCAGAACCACGCCGCGGCATGCGACCGCGCCTTGCCCGATGTCGAGGGCACCGATGGCGAGTACTGCACGGATCGCGATATCGATGTCGATATCCTGTTCGGCCGTTGGCAACACGCGCGTGAGAACTGCCTCCGGCGCGAGCAGCTCGCCCGCCACTTCATGCGCACCGATTACGCGGAATCCGTGTTCCGTTTCGAAGTATTCGGCAAGTCCACGAAGGAGCCCATCGTCACCCTGCATCAGCCAGCGCGCGACACGCGGCATGAGTTGCCGTCCGGTCTTGTCCGGCAAGATGGCCGCAAGGCTCGGCCGCTTCACACCGCCGATCAAGACAATATCCTCGCAGCCATTCTCCTTCAGCAAGCGGAGGAATTCGCCCATCGCACCTATACGGACCCAGGCATGCGGAAAACGTTCGATTCCCTTCCCGGCGGCCCCTTCGATGCCGACGATGAAGACTTCCCGGCCGGCGGCGAGCGCGGCTTCTGCCAGCGACTCGGGCAATGGGCCGCTACCGGCGGCTATACCTAGCTTTCGAAGTTTTTCATGGGTCGCCATGAGAGCGATCAGGCCGCTCGTTCAGAACGGGGCATACAGATCGCGCGGTCCGATTCCGAACGGATGAAATTCACGATTTCCATGACTTCCGGTTTGTCGGCGAAACGCTCCGCCGCCTCTTCCACGCGATCCCGTAGCGTGCCTTGCTCCGCAAAAAGAAGAGAATAGGCTTCGCGCATGGCCTGGATCTGCTCCCGCGTGAAACCGCGGCGTTTCAGGCCAATCAGGTTGAGCCCCATGAGATGGGCGCGATTGCCGACCACAAGGCCGTAGGGAATGACATCGTTCTCGACAGCGCTCATGCCACCGACAAATGCATGCTTGCCAACACGACCGAACTGATGAAGCGCAGCGCCGCCGCCAAAGATCACATAGTCGTCGATCTTGCAGTGTCCGGCGAGCATCACATTGTTCGAGAACACGACATGATCGCCGACAATCGAGTCATGGCCGACATGCGATGCCGTCAGAAAAGCGCAGTGGTTGCCCACGCGCGTTACCATGCCGCCGCCTTCGGTGCCGGGATTCATGGTCACATGTTCGCGGATGAGATTGTCCGTGCCGATTTCAAGACGGCTCGGCTCGCCTTTGAACTTCAGATCCTGCGGCGCATGACCGATTGAAGCGAAAGGATAAATCTGTGTCCGCGCGCCGATCGTCGTTCGTCCCTCGACCACCACATGCGAATGAAGGACAACGCCATCATCGAGCACCACATTGGCGCCGACGACGCAATAGGGACCGACAGTGACGCCGGGCGCCACCTGCGCCTTCGGATCGACTATCGCTGTCGGATGAATATTTGTCATTTTGCTGATGCACCCGCGATCATCGCACCAATATCGCATTCGGCGACCAGCTGACCGTTCACCCGGCCCTCACCGTGATATTTCCAGACCGAACCGCGGCTCTGCAGTTTCGTCATGTGCAATTCCAGCACATCCCCTGGCACTACCGGTTTGCGGAATTTGGCGCGGTCCACCGTCATGAAATAGACGAGCTGGTTACTGCCGGAGGTTCCGAGATGGTTGATGACAAGCGCGCCCGCGGTTTGCGCCATAGCCTCGACGATCAGAACGCCCGGCATCACCGGATGGCCGGGAAAATGTCCCTGGAAGAACGGTTCGTTATTCGTCACGTTCTTGATGCCAATGGCAAATTCATCACGTTTCATATCGACGATGCGATCGATCATCAGCATGGGATAACGATGGGGAAGAAGCTCAAGAACCCGCTTTATATCGGCACTATCGAGCTTTTCCGGCGCCTTAGCCTCGCTCATACGTTCATCCTTCCAAGATTGCTCGTCGCTATTCGTCTGTCTTTGCCGTCCGTTTCGGACGCCGTCCAAGCTTCCGGAGCTCAACCACTTCGCGGCGCCACTCCGCTATGGGTCGCGCCGGCACGCCGCCATATTGCTGGCCGGCAGGAACATCATGTACGACGGCGCCTCGCGCCGCGATCTGCGCACCGCTATTGACGGTGAGATGGCCGGTTACGCCAACCTGCGCCGCGAGAACAACAAAGTCACCGAGTTTGGCGCTGCCCGCAATACCTGTCTGCGCAACGATCACGCATCCCCTGCCGACTTCCACGTTGTGACCGATCTGAACAAGATTATCGATCTTGGTTCCCTCACCAATTACCGTATCCGGACCGGCGCCGCGATCAATGGTCGTATTTGCGCCGATTTCAACATCGTCCTGAATGATGACGCGGCCGAGCTGCGGCACCTTCTCGTGTTTCGGATAGCCCATTGCAAATCCAAAACCATCCTGACCGATGCGCACGCCTGGATGGATGATCACCCGGTCGCCAATATGGGCATGGCTGACAGTTACGTTCGGCGCGACGAAGCAATCCTTGCCGACAGTGCAGCCTTTGCCAATGCTTGTATTGCTTCCAACAATCGTGTTCCGGCCGACTTCAGCGTGAGCACCGATAGACGCACCCGGTTCGATGGTCACATTTTCTCCCAGCCTGGCCGTCTCGTGAACGCAGGCACGGGGGTCAACCGATCCTCGATTGCCGAATGTATCGCAGCCATGCGTCGCGTCGGGATGGAAAGCCTGCGCAGCTAGAGCATACGACCTGTAGGGCTGCTCGGTCAGGAGAAGCAACACGCCCTTCGGCGCCCGCTCGGCAAATTTCGGATGGACAAAACATGCAGCGGCCTTCGTCCTCTCAAAGGCCGCTGCGTATTTCGGGTTGTCGAGAAAGCTGACTTCGCCAGGCCCCGCCAAATCAAGCGGTGCGACCCCTTCAATCAGATAGTCCGCGTCAGCACCCGGAACGACAGCCGCACCGGTCCGGCTTGCCAAATCCCTGAGTGGCAAGGCCTTTCCCGGAGTAAAGAACCGCTCGTCCGCCATAGAAACCGCATCCGGGCCACCTAAGCGGCCCGCCAGTGCATTCGAAGTATTACTGTCCGCTTGCCGCCTTCTGGGCCGCTTCGATTTCTTCCTTCGTCAGCGCCTTCACGTCCACCTTTGCAAGCTTTTCATTGAGACGCTTCAGGACTTCTGCCGAAATATCGAGATCGGCGCCACCGGCAAGCACCACAGCCTGGTCGAGCAGAATGGTGCCGCCCTTCTCTTTCATGATCTCGGCAAATATCGGGCGAAGCGCGGCTTCAACCTGCGCCTCGGCACGCTGTACGCCAAGCTGCAGCCCCTGCTGCTTGATCTGCATGGACTGCTGGAACTCGACATTGCGCTGCTGAAGGCTCTGAACCCGCTTCTGGAGATCTTCCTGCGACAGCAGAGCGCGCTCATCGGAGAGCTTCTTGGCGTCAGCCTGAAGCGCATCATCCGTCTTCTTGCCATCGGCCATGATCTTCTTGGCCTGCTCTTCATACTGGCTGCGGATGCTCTGACCGGCCTTCGACTGCGCGAATACGGCTTGCGTATCCACAACAAGAATTACGGCCGGGCCAACCGCCTGCGCCGGAGCCACAGCAAGGCTCATCCCAAAGGCAAGTGCTGCAACGGCAGCGATACGCTTAACACTCAACTTGAAACTCATTTCAGAGCATCCCTCATTGGTCTTGTTGCAGGCTGCCCCCCGGCAGCCCGGATCAGAACGAAGTACCCGCGCTGAAGCGGAACGATTCCTTTTGGTCGTAAGGTTCTTCGACCAGCACATGGGCGAAGTCGAGGCGGATCGGGCCGAACGGCGACTGCCAGTAAAGGCTGACACCAACCGATGCGCGCGGCGCAAAATCATCGATGACACCCGGGTACAGGGTGGAATCGTAGTCAGCGATACCGATGTAACCGCCGTCCACAAACACCGAAGTCCTTACGCCCAGCGCGTCCGGCAGTCCGTTGGGGAACGACAGTTCCGCCGTACCGAAAACATAGGCGAGCGCGCCGACGGCATCATTGTTTGGCGAGGACAGGTCGCGAGGACCGACACCACCACGTGCGAAACCTCGGATCGTGTTGCCGCCCTTGAAGAAATGGTCGGCCAGTGGCACTTCCTGTCCGATTCCGTGCGTATATCCGCCGTCCAGTTTCCAGCTCGTCAGGAAACCCTCTGTAAGCTGATAATAGAAGCGAGCCAGAACCTCGTTCGAAATGTAGCGGACATTGCCGCCGACACCGGCGAAATTCTGCGTAAAGAGGAAGTCCCAGCCGCCTGTCGGATCGACCGGATCATTCCGGTTGTCGTAGTAGTAGTCGTAACCGATGATCGAACGGTATTTCTCGCCTTCGGCCGCCTTGACGATGTTTGAAGCGTTCGGATGTACGTCGAAAATCTCGTCATACCGGAACTGATAGCGGGCGAGGAACCTGGACTTGTCCGAGAGCGGGAAGCCGAAGCGCAGGCCAAAGCCCTGCGAACGCGAGTTGAACGAGGACTCGTTCTGATAGTTCGTTTCGCTGCCGAACAAATCAAAGCCGCCAACCAGATTGCGGTCGAGGAAGTAGGGATCGGTATAGCGGAAATCGATCAGCTGCCTGCGCTTCGAAATCGACAGGCTGGTGCTGAGCTGCAGTCCGCGGCCCAGGAAGTTGCGTTCCGAAAGCTGGATGCCGGCCACCGCATTGTCGAGCGTCGAGAAACCGGCACTCAAGGACAGCGAGCCCGTCGACTGCTCCTGAACGTCGACATTGATCACGGTCTTGTCGGGTTCGGTGCCAGGGTCCTGAGAGATGTCGACTTTCGCAAAATATCCAAGCGCGCGAATGTTCTTCTCGGAGCGGTCGAGCAGAACCTTGTTGAAGGCGTCGCCTTCCGACATGCGCATCTGCCGCCGGACCACCTTGTCCAGCGTGCGGGAGTTGCCCGTGATATTGATACGCTCGACATAAACGCGAGGGCCTTCGGTGATCTGAAAGGTGAGGTCGATCACCTTCTCGTCGGTGCGCCGCCGAACCCGCGGGCGCACTTCGGCAAAGGCATAGCCGCTCGTGCCGGCCGCATAGGTGAGATCATCAAGCGTCTTGTCGATCAATCCTGCGTTGTAGATGTCGCCGGTCTTCGGAAGGAGCAGAGCCTCAAGTTCTGCCATATTCAACTTGTCGAGTTCAGTCGTGACGATGACTTCGCCAAACTCGTAGATATCGCCTTCGTCGACCGTGAACGTGATGTGGAAGGCGGAGTCGTCACGCCGCAGATCGGCGATGGCCGACACGACCCGGAAGTCGGCATAGCCGCGCTGCAGATAGTAGCGGCGAAGCAATTCGCGGTCATAGGTCAGGCGGTCGGGGTCATAGCTGTCGGAAGAGGACAGAAACTTCCACCAGGCGGATTCGCTGGTGGAGATGACTTCCCGCAACTTGCCGTCGCTGAATTTGGTGTTGCCGATGAAATTGATCGACGCGATCTTTGTCTTGGGGCCTTCGGTGATCTCAAATACCAGATCGACGCGGTTCTGCGGCAGCTGGATGATCTTTGGATCGACCGTTGCCGAGAACCTGCCGCCACGGCGGTAGAGTTCGATCAGGCGTGTGACGTCGCTCTGCACCTTCGCGCGCGTGTAGACGGTACGCGGCTGAAGTTGCACTTCCTGCCGCAGATCGTCTTCGTTGATCGCACTGTTCCCTTCGAAGGCGACACGGTTGATGATCGGGTTTTCCACGACCGACACGATCACCCGGGTTCCATCGAGATGCATCGACACGTCTGCAAACAGGCCCGTGCCAAAAAGCTGCTTCAGCGAGGCGTCGGCAATCTGCGGGTCATACTGCATGCCAGGCATCAGCAGCATATAGGTCCGGACCGTGCCGGACTCGATGCGCTGGTTGCCCTGCACGACAATTTCGGTGATGTAAGGTGCCTCGGCGCGGGCTTGCCCGCCCGCCCCCGCCAAACCGGTTGCGACAATCGGCACAACAAACAAAGCCGCGGCCATTGCCGCGATGCGCGCCGTTCTGGTCAAATAGCCGGCCAGTCGCCCCATCCTGTCCCCTAACCTTCTCATCTTCGCCCAACCGCGACCCAGGTCGCACTTTGCGGCGCTGCCGTCAGATCGCGGCAATCAGCTGAACAAACCACCAAGAAACGAGAATACCTGCAAACGAGACAGGTCATTCCATGTCGCAAATATCATCAATGTCATGACCAGCGCGAGGCCGATACGGAAACCGTATTCCTGGGCTTCCTCGCCGAGCGGCCGCCCCCGCACCGCCTCAACCGCATAATACAGAAGATGGCCGCCATCAAGGAGCGGCACAGGAAACAGGTTCAACAGACCTATGCTGACCGAAAGGAGCCCGGTCAGCATCAGAAGCGCAACGATACCGAATGTCGCGATCTGCCCCGAGGTTTCCGCGATTCCGATGGGTCCGCGAAGCTGGTCCGCCGATTCCCGCCCGGTAATCATGCGCCCGATATAGGCGAATGTCTGTTCAACGATGAAGCCGGTCTGCTTGACGCCTTGCCAAATGGCAGCGACCGGGTTGCTCCGCACCACCTCTGTCGTCCCGCCGTGCTGAATGCCAAGCTGCGGCACGCGATGCACATTCCCGAACCGGTCGGTGATTTCATTCACTTGGGGCGTGGCGGTCAATGTGAGCTGTCCGCCGTCGCGTTCAACACCGAATGTCATGGTCGAGGTCGTCGTCGAAACGTAGCGCTGAATATCCTCGAAACTGTCTACGCGCTTCCGGTCAATCGAGACAATCCGGTCGCCGGCCATGAAGCCTGCCGCCGCTGCCGGGCTGCCGTCGACCACCCCGCCGACAAGCGGAGTGCTGATCTGGCGGCCGACAAAGGTGAACACACTGGCGAAAATGACGATAGCGAGAATGAAATTGGCAATGGGCCCCGCTGCAACGACGGCGGCGCGCTGATGCAACGGCTTGAAGTGAAAAAGGTCGGCCTTCTGGTCTTCCGGGATGGCGTCGAGTTTCTCGCGATCCGGGACGCTCGCGGCATTCTCGTCGCCCGCGAACTTCACATAACCGCCAAGCGGCACCCAGCTCACCTTCCAGCGCGTGCCGTGCCTGTCGTTCCAGCCGAAAATCTCCCGCCCGAAACCGATCGAGAAAACATCGACTTTCACACCGAACCAACGCGCGACCGAAAAATGACCAAGCTCGTGGAAGAAGACCACAATGGTCAGCACGAAGAGGAAGGGAATGAGATAGCTCCAGAGCGACTCTCCGAAGCCTCCTATCCCGGCAAGCAGTTCCATCACGCTCAAGCTGTTGTCCCACTCAACGAGCGGCAGCCCATCCGGATACCGGACGAGACTCTGCCGTTCCCCCACTACACACCCAGCCCGGTGGCATTGTCGATTCCCGGGCCTCTTGCTTTTGACAGACTACGTCAGCGGCTATGCTTTTGCACCCATTGGCGCGCAAGAATTCGGGTGTTTCTGTCAATTTCGTAAACGCCGTCCAGGTCAGCGGGAGCGCCGTTCCGCCCGGCATTTCCGGCCATTATATCGGCCGCCAGCCGCGCAATATCCAGAAAGCCTATTGCACCGCCGAGAAATGCCTCCACGGCCACTTCATTGGCGGCATTCAGCACCGTCGGGGCGGCGCCCCCGGCCCGGAGTGCTTCGCGGGCGAGGCTCAATGCCGGAAACCGTTGCAAATCAGGCTCTTCGAAGGTTAACCGGGCGATCTGCGCAAGATTGAGCTTCTCGGTTGGTGCGGCCATCCGGCCAGGCCATGCAAGCGCATAGGCGATGGGGGTCCGCATATCGGGCGAACCAAGCTGCGCCAGAACCGATCCGTCGACATAGGCGACCATGCTGTGAATGATCGATTCCGGGTGAATGATGACGTCAAGACGCTGCTCGCCGACCGGAAAAAGATAATGAGCTTCAATGAGTTCCAGCCCCTTGTTCATCAAGGTGGCGGAATCGACCGAGATCTTGGCTCCCATATCCCAGCGTGGATGGGCGACCGCCTGCGCCTGGCTCGCCTTCGCCATCTCCTCGAAACTCCAGGTCCGGAACGGGCCGCCGGAGGCGGTCAGCACGATCTTGTCGACCGTTTCGAGCTGCGCGGTGTCGAGCACCTGAAAGATGGCATTGTGTTCGGAATCGACAGGCAGGAGCATCGCGCCGGATTTCCTGACTTCGGCCAGGAACAGCGGACCGGCCGAAACCAAGCACTCCTTGTTGGCGAGCGCAACATGGGCGCCGCGGCGGACAGCGGCGAGCGTCGGGGCAAGCCCGGCCGCCCCGACAATGCTTGCCATCACCCAGTCGGCCGGGCGGCCAGCCGCCTCTTCGACGGCCGCCTCGCCTGCCGCCGCTTCAACCCCGGTGCCGGCAAGGCCGTCCTTCAATGCGGCGTAGTGCGTCTCATCGGCGATCACGGCAAGGCGAGGCCGGAACTCGCGTGCCTGGGCCACGAGCGCGGTCACGTTGCGGTGCGCCGTCAGCGCCACAAGATCGAAGCGTTCGCGGTCACGCGAGATCAGGTCGAGCGTTGAACACCCGATCGAGCCAGTCGAGCCCAGAATGGTGACACTGCGCCGGGCGTCTTGCGGCGAGCGTGTCCCCCGTTCATTGATATCGGCGGCGATGCTCAAGGCCAAATCAGTACCCCCGCGGCAGGGCTCGCCGCATCGTTCATCAGGGCCAGCAGGGCAGCGCCAAGCGCAACTGCCACAAGTCCGTCCACCCGGTCGAGAATACCGCCATGTCCGGGAATGAGGGTGCCGGAATCCTTGACGCCCGCGCGGCGTTTCAAGGCGGATTCAGCGAAGTCGCCCGCCTGTTCGACGACCGTCAGCACGATCGCAATGGCGATCAGCGCCAGCAGCGAGCCTGCGCCCAGCCACATCCATGTCGCGACGGCCACGGCTATGGCGCCGCCCATGCCGCCGATCAGACCGGCCCAGGTCTTCTTGGGCGAAATTTTCGGCGCCAGCTTCGGTCCGCCGATAAACCGGCCTGCGAAATAAGCAAAAATATCGATGGCCCAGACAGTTGCGAGCAGCCAGAAAATTACCGTGAGTCCAAGCGCCGGATCGGCGCGCAGCCAGATCAGCGCGACCAGCGGCAGGACGACATATGGATAGGCGATCAGGGCGGGCCATAGCGGTTGCCCGGTCCAGCTTCGCGCCGCCAGCGCAAACGCAAGCCCCGCTGCGCCCGCAGCCAGCGCCGCCGTCGTCAGCCCCGCCACTGCAAACGCCAGCGCCACGAGAGCGGTGATGGCAAGAAGGGCCGATTTCCGGAGGCTCGCCTCTCCAAAAAGCAGGCCGGCTGTTTCACGCGCCATCAACACCGCGGCAATGGCCAGCAGGCCGGCGAAGAACCAGCCGCCGAACCAGACCGCGGCAAGTACCAATGGCGCCAGAACGGCGGCGGATGCGATGCGTATCTTGAGATCACCGGTGCGGCTTGCGGCTATTTCGCCGGCTGTATCGGTCATGATCCGGCATCCGGTACCGGGGCATCGAGCCCCCCGAAACGGCGGCTGCGGCTGCAATATTCGTCGACCGCCTCGCGCAACCTTTCAGGCGTGAAATCCGGCCACAGGGCATCCGAGAAAACGAGTTCGGAATAGGCCCCCTGCCAGATCAGGAAGTTGGACAGGCGTTTTTCGCCGCTGGTGCGGATGATGAGGTCGGGGTCGGGAATACCCGCCGTATCGAGGAAGCCCGATACAATTTCCGGCGTGATCATTTCCGGGTCGAGGTTGCCCGCCTTCACCTCGCGCGCGATCCGGCGCATGGCCGAGGTGATTTCGTTCTGGCCGCCATAATTGAAAGCGATCTGGAGCTTCAGCCGGCTGTTCTCCCGTGTCAGGGCCTCGGCCTCGTCGATCAGCGCCACGATATCGGCGTCGAGATGATCGCGGTCGCCGATCACACGGACCTGCACCCCGTTCTGATGCAGTTCCGCAAGATCGCGGCGGATGAAGAGCCGGAGCAGCCCCATGAGGTCGCTCACCTCTTCGGCCGGGCGCTTCCAGTTTTCCGAGCTGAACCCATAGAGCGTCAAATATTCGATGCCGATTTCGCCCGCCGCACGCACGATCACACGAACCGCCTCGACGCCCTGGCGGTGCCCGGCGACACGCGGCAAATGGCGCTTGGCAGCCCAGCGGCCGTTGCCATCCATGATGATGGCCACGTGCCGAGGCAGTTTACCCGGCGCGGCCTCGCTCATCTTTTGGCCGGAGGTGAGCGTCATGGCGCCAATTTTTCCTCAATGGAAATCATATGGTTAACGGCAACCTCTCGCTCAGGTCAGAAACACGCAGGTCATCAGACCTGCATGATCTCGGCCTCCTTGTGCGCAAGGGCGGCATCGATCTCGCCGATCACCTTGTCTGTCAGCTTTTGCACCTTTTCGGACCAGCTCTTGTGATCGTCCTGACTCATCTGTGAGTCTTTTTCGAGGCGCTTCAGTTCGTCCATCGCATCGCGGCGGACATTGCGGACCGCGATCCGGGCCTGCTCGGTATATTTGGCGGCGATCTTGGTCAGTTCCGTACGCCGTTCCTGGTTGAGCTCAGGAATCGGCAGGCGAAGCATCATTCCGTCCACGACCGGGTTGAGCCCCAGGCCCGAGCTGCGGATGGCCTTCTCCACGGCGCCCACCATGCTCTTGTCCCACACCTGAACCGTGAGCATGCGCGGCTCCGGCACGCCAATGGTCCCTACCTGGTTGATCGGCATGGACTGGCCATAGGCCTCGACCACGATGGGCTCCAGCAGGCTTGCCGTCGCGCGCCCGGTCCGGAGCCCCGCGAATTCCTGCTTCAGCGACTGAAGCGCACCGCGCATCCGGCGTTCGGTATCGTCGATGTCAAAGCTGTCGTTAGCCATTTCCTGTCCTTCTTATTTCCGTGTCACGCCGCTCAGGCAGCGTTTGAAATCACGGTGCAACGGCCTGCACCTTTCAGAACCCTGGCGAAGCCGCCCGGCTCATCGATGGAATAAACGATAATCGGAATGTTGTTTTCGCGGGCCAGCGCGATGGCCGAGGCATCCATTACCTTCAGGTCACGCGACAGCACGTCCATGAAGGTGAGCCTTTCGTAGCGCTCGGCATTGGCCACCTTATGGGGGTCGGCCGAATACACGCCATCGACCTGCGTGCCCTTGAAAAGCGCGTCACATCCCATCTCTACAGCGCGGAGTGCGGCCGCCGTGTCGGTGGTGAAGAAGGGATTGCCGGTACCGGCTGCAAATATCACGACCCGGCCCTTTTCCATGTGGCGCACAGCCCGGCGGCGGATATAGGGCTCGCAGACGGTCGTCATCGGGATTGCGGACTGAACGCGCGTCGGAATCTCGATCGCTTCCAGCGCGGTCTGCATGGCAAGCGCGTTCATCACGGTCGCGAGCATGCCCATATAGTCGGCACTGGCGCGCTCCATGCCTTTGGCGGCGCCCGAAAGACCGCGGAAGATGTTGCCGCCGCCGATCACGAGACAGACCTGCACCCCCGCTTCGACCGCTTCCTTTATGTCGCCTGCAATCCGGTCGACGGTCGCAATGTCGATGCCGTACTGGCCGTCACCCATCAGGGCCTCGCCTGAGACCTTGAGCAAAACGCGGGAATAGAGCGGTTTTTCGGGCATGGGCATCCGTTCCGTCATAACCGGCCGGGAAGGCCTGTTTACTCAAGCATGGGGCAAGGCGGGCCGGTTTTCCGAATCCCCGCGTGCCCTCAAGACAATAACGCCCCCAACACCATCTGGCGAAGGGGGCGTTGTACTCAAATCTGCCTTTCGGGCGGGTTATCAGCCGCGAGCGGCAGCCGCAACCTCCGCCGCGAAATCCGATTCTTCCTTTTCGATGCCCTCACCGAGCGCGAAACGGACGAAACCGACCACGGTGATCGGGGCACCGACACCCGCTTCGGCCGCTTTCACGGCCTTTTCGACCGTATCGTCGGGGTTCATCACGAAGGCCTGCGAAAGAAGCACGACTTCCTCGTAGAACTTGCGGATACGGCCTTCGACCATCTTTTCGATGATGTTGTCGGGGCGGCCGGATTCCTTCGCTTCGGCGATGAGCACATTGCGCTCACGCTCGACAACGGTGGGATCCAGATCTTCCTTGCGGGTCGAAAGCGGGTTCGTCGCCGCGATATGCATGGCGATCTGGCGGCCAAGCTCAAGGAGCTTCGCCTTGTCGCCCGTCGACTCGAGGCCGACCAGCACACCGATCTTACCAAGGCCCGGCACGACCTGGTTATGGACATAGGCCGCAACCGCGCCATCCGACACGGAGATGAAACCGGCGCGGCGGACATTCATGTTCTCGCCGATGGTGCCGACCATTTCGGTCACGTGGTCCTTCACGGACTTCGAGGCGCCGGGGAAGTTCGCGGCCACGAGCTTGTCGAAGTCGCCGCCATTCTCGAGCGCGACTTTCGCAATGTCCGTCACCATCTTCTGGAACTGTTCGTTGCGCGCCACGAAGTCGGTTTCGGAGTTCACTTCGACGACGGCGCCAGCGGTGCCGTTCGCCACGACGCCGATCAGACCTTCGGCTGCCACGCGGCCGGCCTTCTTCGCGGCCTTGGCGAGACCCTTCGTCCGCAGCCAGTCGATCGCTGCTTCCATGTCGCCGCCGGCTTCGTTCAGAGCCGACTTGCAATCCATCATGCCTGCGCCGGTCTTCTCGCGCAGTTCCTTCACCATGCTTGCGGTGATCTCAGCCATTGTATCCTCGATTGTCTGTCGTCCCCTGCGGGTTGCGCAGCGGGGCATTGAAAGCCTGAATTGGCCCAGCCGGAGCCGGGCCAATGCGAAAGCGTCGATTACTCGGCGACTGCCGGAACTTCTTCCGCCGCAGGTTCGGCCGAAGCACCGATGTCGATGCCGGAAGCCGACTGGCTCTGCGAGATACCGTCGATGACGGCGCGCGAGACGAGATCGCAATAAAGGCTGATCGCGCGGGCGGCGTCGTCATTGCCCGGCACCGGATAGGCGATGCCATCCGGGTTCGAGTTCGAGTCGAGAATGGCGACGACCGGGATGCCGAGCTTGCGGGCTTCTTGAATTGCAATCTCTTCCTTGTTCGTGTCGATCACGAAAATGAGATCCGGCAGACCGCCCATGTCCTTGATACCGCCGATGGCGCGCTCGAGCTTGTCGCGCTCGCGGGTCAGGTTCAGGACTTCCTTCTTGGTCAGGCCGCGCGCTTCACCGGAGAGCATCTCATCGAGTTCGCGCAGGCGGCGGATCGAGTTCGAAATGGTCTTCCAGTTGGTCAGCATGCCGCCGAGCCAGCGGTGATTGATGTAGTACTGGGCGCATTGCCGAGCGGCCTGAGCGACCGGCTCGGAAGCCTGGCGCTTGGTGCCGACGAAAAGCACGCGACCGCCGCCGGCAACCGCATCGCGCACCGCGAGAAGGGCCTGGTGCAGCAGCGGAACCGTCTGCGCGAGATCAATGATGTGGATGTTGTTGCGGTCGCCGAAGAGGAACTTCTCCATCTTCGGGTTCCAGCGGTGGGTCTGGTGACCGAAATGGACACCGGCCTCGAGAAGCTGACGCATAGAAAAATCGGGGAGTGCCATGACACCCTATCTCCTTTTCCGGTTGAACCTCCGCGGGGAGTGAACGACCGCCCTTGAGCCTTCAAAGGAGGGTCGCACCGGACCGACTAACCCTATGTTTTCCCTCTTAAAAGGGAAGTGGGAGAGCCGAACCCCGCGTGTGGAATGGCGCCTTTATAGGGGAAAACGGCAAAAAGGCAAGCGGGACGGGCTGTTAGTCCCGGCGGTGCCGATCTTCAAATCTCCCGTATATCGACCACGCCGGGGACGGCCTTGATGGCGCCGCGGATCTGCGGGGTGACGCGGAAACGCTCCTTGAGGCGCAGCTCGACCTCCCTGCCCCCTTCACCCATCAGGACGAGAGAGACGAGGCCCTTGCCCTTTTCGGTGAGGCGGGACTTCACCGTGGCGAGAGGTGCGGCGTCATCGATGAAGATGCGGAGCCCCGCGCCGGTATCCTTCACCGCCTCGTCGACAGAGCGGACGGACTGGGCGCGGAGCTTTACCTCCTCGCCTATGCGGTCAATCTCGACGCCGATGACGATGGCATTGCCCGGCTCCATGAGGTGGCGGTATTGCGAGAGGGCTTCGGAGAATACGACAAGTTCGAACTGGCCGGTCGGGTCGGACAAGCTGAGGAAAGCGAAGGGGTTGCCCTTCTTCGACTTGCGCTGCTGGAGCGCCGTGACAGTGCCCGCGATGAGTTCGGCGCGATTGCCGCGCGCAAGCAGCTCGGCATAGGTGACGACGCCGGCGCGTTTCAGATCGGTCTGGTAATCGTCCAGCGGATGACCGGAGAGGTAGAAGCCAACGGCATTGAATTCTTCCGTCAGGCGCTGCATCGGCATCCAGGGCTCGGCGGCGGGAAGCGGCGGGCCGGCGGCGGCGGTGCCGCTCTCCTCGCCGAACAGGCCGCCTTGCTGGCTCTCCTGCTCGCGGATCGCGGCATTGGCCGTGCCGAGCATCATGTCGACGGCGGCAAGCACCTGGGCCCGGTTCGGTTTCAGCGCATCGAAGGCACCGGCGCGGGCAAGGTTTTCCAGCGCACGCTTGTTCACCATGCGCGGATTGATGCGGCGGGCGAAATCGAGCAGGTCGCGGAACGGTCCGCCTTCGCGGCGAACCTCGACGATGTGCTCCATCGCCTGCAGGCCGACATTCTTGATGGCGGCGAGCGCATAGAGGATTTCGCCATTGGCGACGCCGAACAGCGCCTCCGAACGATTGACGCAGGGCGGGCGCACCTTGATGCCGAGGCGCTCGGCCTCCTGCTTGAAGATGCCGAGCTTGTCGGTGTTGCCGAGATCGAGGCTCATCGATGCGGCGAGGAACTCGACCGGATGGTTCGCCTTGAGCCAGGCCGTCTGGTAGGCGACAAGCGCATAGGCCGCGGCATGCGACTTGTTGAAGCCGTAGCCCGCGAACTTGTCCACCAGCTCGAAGATGGTGGATGCCTGCGCCTTGTCGATACCCTTGGCGACGGCGCCGGTGACGAAGCGTTCCTTCTGCGCTTCCATTTCCGCCTTGATCTTCTTGCCCATGGCGCGGCGCAGAAGATCGGCTTCGCCGAGCGAGTAGCCCGACAGGATCTGAGCAATCTGCATCACCTGTTCCTGATAGATGATGACGCCATGCGTCTCCTTCAGGACGGGTTCGAGCATCGGGTGCAGATAGTCCGGCGCTTCCTGCCCGTGCTTGCGGCGGACATAGGACGGGATGTTGTCCATCGGGCCGGGACGATAAAGCGCGACGAGAGCGATGATGTCCTCGAAGCGGTCGGCCTCGAGCTTGCGCAGCACGTCGCGCATGCCCGAACTTTCAAGCTGGAACACGCCGACCGTTTCGCCGCGGCCAAGCATGTCGAAGGTCTTCTTGTCCTCAAGCGGCAGTTGCAGCAGGTCGACCGGAATGTCGCGGCGGGCGACGAGCTTCACCGCGCGGTCAAGCACGGTGAGCGTCTTCAACCCCAGAAAGTCGAACTTCACGAGGCCGGCAGGCTCCACCCATTTCATGTTGAACTGGGTGACCGGCATGTCGGAGCGCGGGTCGCGGTAAAGCGGTACAAGCTCGTCCAGCGGGCGGTCGCCGATCACGACACCGGCGGCATGAGTCGAGGCGTGACGATAAAGCCCTTCGAGGCGGCCACCGATCTCGAGCAGGCGGGCGACGGTTTCGTCGTTGCGCTGTTCTTCCTGCAGGCGCGGCTCGCCCTCGATCGCCTGGGCGAGCGTGACAGGGTTCGCCGGATTGTTCGGCACCATCTTGCAGAGCCGGTCGACCTGGCCGTAGGGCATCTGCAAGACGCGGCCGACGTCGCGCAGAACGGCTCGGGCCTGCAGCTTTCCGAAGGTGATGATCTGCGCAACCTGCTCGTAGCCGTAGCGATCCTGCACATAGCGGATCACCTCGTCGCGGCGGTCCTGACAGAAGTCGATATCGAAGTCCGGCATCGAGACGCGCTCAGGGTTCAGGAAGCGTTCGAAGAGGAGCCCGAAGCGGAGAGGATCGAGATCGGTGATGGTGAGCGCCCAGGCGACGACGGAGCCCGCGCCCGAACCGCGGCCCGGCCCGACCGGAATGTCATGCGACTTCGCCCATTTGATGAAGTCGGCAACGATGAGGAAATAGCCGGGGAAGTCCATCTTGATGATGACGTCGAGCTCGAAGTCGAGACGCTGGCGGTATTCCTCTTCCGGCGCGACAGCCTCGGCGGCGGCGAGGCGCGCGGTGAGACCTTCATGGGCCTGACGGCGAAGCTCGTCGGCCTCCGAGGTGCCGGCGGCGAATTTCGGCAGGATGGGTTTGCGGGTGCGCGGGCGGCAGGCGCAGCGGCGCGCAATCTCGATGGTGTTCGCTGTCGCTTCCGGCAGGTCGGCAAAGAGCGCAAGCATTTCGGCCTGCGTCTTGAAGCGGTGCTCGGGGGTCAGGCGGCGGCGGTCAGCCTGCACGACATAGGCGCCGCCCGCGATGCAGATCAGCGCGTCATGCGCCTCATATTCCTCTTCCTTGGTGAAATAGGGCTCGTTGGTGGCGACGAGCGGAATGTCGTGCGCGTAGGCGAAATCGACCAGCGGGCCTTCGGTCTGGCGCTCGGACGCCATGTCGTGGCGCTGCAGCTCGACATAGAGGCGGTCGCCGAAGACCGATTTCAGCTTGAGGAGAAGCGCCTCGGCGGCGTCCTTCTGGCCCTGCTCAAGGAGGCGGTTCACGACACCGTCCGGCCCGCCGGTGAGGCAGATGAGACCTTCGCCAAACTCCGCGAGGCGGGCGAGCGAGACCTGCGCCGCCTCGCCCGCATCGGGCTCAAGGAAGGCGAGGCTCGAGAGCTTCATGAGGTTCTGGTAGCCCTGCTCATCCTTCACCAGCAGCGCGAGGACGCCATGCGGGTCGCGCCGGGCGGGCCCGCGCGAGGGCTCTTCCGGCTCATCGAGGCGAATGGGGAGCGTGCAGCCGGTGATGGGCTGGATGCCCGCCTCGGCCATGACTTCGGAAAATTCGAGCGCGCCGAAAAGATTGCCCGTGTCGGTGAGCGCCACCGCCGGCATGCCATCCGCCTTGCAGAGCTTGGGCAGCTCCTTGATCCTGATCGCGCCCTCGAGGAGCGAATAGGCGGAGTGGAGACGGAGATGGATGAACTGGGGCATTGAATCGGCCATGCGTCATTGTCGGGCGCGGGAGCCACAGAGTCACGGACGGTGCCGCGCCTGAGGCCATCAAAGCTGTGGACAACAATGCCCGCCGCTTCAGCCGACCATGACCTCGGCGATGTGGAGCCAGGTGGTCGCGGCCCAGAGGAAGGCGCCGATAGAGATCAGCCCCGCGACATCCTTCACCCATTCCCGCGTTTCGCCTTCAGAAGCCCTGTTCCAGATCGCACGCATATCGAAGCCCTCCAGATATGTTCGCTAAATGTTCTGATTTGTATGTTGTCGTTTCGTTCTCATTTGTCAAGGAGGCCAAGCCCATAAAATATGCGGAGGCCGAACGGGCGGTCAGTAGCGGGCGAAGACGGTTCGGGTGCCGGGGCCGAAGAGGACGACATAGTAGGGCTCGGTGTGCCCGTCCATTTCCATGCCAGGCGAACCCATGGGCATGCCGGGGACGGCAAGGCCCGCCGCGGCCGGGCGCTCCTTCAGGAGGCGGATGACATCGGCCGCGGGGACATGGCCCTCGATGGCAAAGCCGCCGATCAGGGCCGTATGGCAGGAGGCGAGCTCCGCCGGGATGCCGTGGGCGGATTTCAGGGGTTCGAGATCGTCGAGCTCGGTCACGCGGACGGCAAAGCCCGCCTCGCGCATGTGATCGACCCATGCGGTGCAGCAACCGCACCAGGGGGTCTTGTAGACGTCGAGCGTTTCGGTCGTGGCATGGGCCGGGAGGCCGGTAGCCGCGAGTGCGGTGGCGGCAAGGGCGGAGAGAAGGAATGTGCGGCGGGTGTGCATGGGGCGTCTCCTGTCAGGCGTGCAGGATAAACCTTCCAGCGGGTGGAGGCACACTCACCTCATCCATTCAACAGACGACGTCACGGCCCGATTTATTCGGGCCGTTCACGGCGCAGGTGGCAATCCGTGAAAGCAAGAAAGACGTGGATGGCCCGGCCAAGCCGGGCCATGACGATCTTTCTAATCATGCCAGATCAGAGATGGAGTCCTCAAAGGCTCTGGTAGGCCGCCGCTATGTCGGTGCCTTCGTGGAGGATGCCTTCATGGAGGAGGACGACGCGGTCCATGTGGCTGGCGAGGTCGAGATTGTGGGTCGCGATGAGGGCGGCGACGCCTTCGGAGCGGCAGATGTTCAGAAGTTCGCCGAAGACCATGCGGGCGGTCTTGGGGTCGAGATTGCCGGTCGGTTCATCGGCAAGGAGGATGCCGGGGCGGTTTGCAAGCGCGCGGGCAATAGCGACGCGCTGCTGCTCGCCGCCCGACAGTTCCGCCGGACGATGCTCGGCGCGTTCGGCAAGGCCCATGCGGGTGAGGAGGTCCATCGCAAAGCCGCGCGCCTCGCGGCGCGACACACCCGCGATCATCTGCGGCAGGATGACATTTTCTACCGCCGAGAATTCGGGCAGGAGATTGTGGAACTGATAGACGAAGCCGACTTCGGAGCGGCGCACGGCGGTGCGACGCGCATCGGAAAGCGCCACGCAATCGCGGCCGCCGATCCAGACCTCGCCCGCGTTGGGCGCTTCGAGGAGGCCCGCGATATGGAGGAGCGAGGACTTGCCCGCGCCCGAGGGGCCGACCAGCGCGACGATCTGGCCCGGCCAGATGTCGAGATCGGCGCCGGCGAAGATGCGCAGTTCCTCTTCGCCCTGCATATAGGTGCGGGTGATGCCGCGCAGGCTCAGCACGGCCGCGTCGTCATGCATGTCATCACTCATAGCGAAGCGCCTCCACCGGATCGAGCGAGGCGGCGCGCCAGGCGGGATAGAGCGTGGCCGCGAAGGAGAGGAAGAGCGCCATCAGCACGACGGCCGTGACCTCGCCTGGATCGACCTCTGCCGGCATGCGGCTCAGGAAATAGACTTCCGGCGAGAAAAGCTCAGTGCCCGACAGGCTCGACAGGAATTGCCGCAGGCTCTCGATGTTGAGGCAGAAGACGAGGCCGAGAAGGAAGCCCGCGATGGTGCCGATGACGCCGATCGACGCGCCGGAAATGAAGAAGACGCGCATGACAGTGCCGCGCGTTGCGCCCATCGTCCGCAGCACAGCTATGTCCCTGCCCTTGTCCTTCACCAGCATGACGAGGCCCGAGATAATGTTGAGCGAGGCAACGATGAGGATGAGCGTGAGGATGAGGAACATCACGTTCCGCTCTACCTGAAGGGCGGAGAAGAAACTTTCGTGGCGCTGCTGCCATGTGGTGACCTGACAGCAGGGGCCTGCCGCATTGGCCACGCGGGCGACGAAATCATTGATGCGGTCGGGGTTCGTCACGCGGATTTCAAGCGCGCTCACGCCTTCATTGGTGCGGAAGAACATGCGCGCCTCATCGAGCGGCATGAAGACGAAGCTCGCATCGTATTCCGACATGCCAAGCTCGAAGATGGCGCGAATTTCAAAGGCGCCGACCTTTGGCGCCGTGCCGAAGGGTGTGATCGCACCGCGCGGCGAGAGGAGCGTGATGTTGTCGCCGAGATTGAGACCGAGATTCTGCGCCATGCGCGAACCGACAGCGACGCCGCCAAACTCATCGAGCCCGTCGAGCGAGCCTTCCTTGATGTTGTCTGCGAGAAGCGGCATCGACTTCAGGTCGGCCTCGCGCATGCCGCGCACCAGCGCGCCGCCGGCATTATAGGGGCTTTGCACCATGACCTGACCGTCGACCAGCGGCGAGACGGCGGTGATGCCCGGCACATTGCGCAATTCGGCGGCGAGCGTGTCGTAATCGGTGATGTTGACGCCGATGCCCTGCACATACATGTGGCCATTGATGCCGAGGATGCGCGAGAGAAGCTCGGTGCGAAAACCGTTCATCACCGACATGACGATGATGAGCGTGGCGACACCGAGCATGATGCCGAGGAAGGAAATGATGGCGATGACGGA
This sequence comes from Parvibaculum sp., assembly GCF_046297875.1. GTDB lineage: Bacteria > Pseudomonadota > Alphaproteobacteria > Parvibaculales > Parvibaculaceae > Parvibaculum. Next base: position 2,652,980 of record NZ_JBKBHD010000001.1, read on the forward strand.
GACGATGCCTTCGCGGCGGCGCGAACGCAGATAGCGCATGGCGAGCAGCCATTCGAAAGCACCGAAGGCGCGGCTCTTGCCGGTGCGTCTTTCGCGGTGGTAGGCGGCCTCTGTCATTTTTATTCCTCAATCGCCGGCGCCGCCCTCCGGCGGCTTGGCTCACGCGCCATAAGGCGCGGCGGCCAGTCGGCCTTGCCGTTTTTCGTCAGCGAAAAACGGAAACTGGTTGTCCCTCGCCACCTCGGTTACCCGGCGATCTTTGCAAGCGCGGCTTCGGGCGAGAGTTCTTCCTTTTCGCCGGTGGCGCGGCGCTTCAGCTCGACCGTGCCGGACTTGATACCGCGTGGGCCGACGACGAGCTGCCAGGGCAGGCCGATCAGGTCCATGTTCGAGAACTTGGCGCCGGCGCGCTCGTCCGTGTCGTCATAGAGGACCGAGACGCCCGCTGCCTGGAGCTTGTCATAAAGCGCGGCGCAGGCGGCATCGGTTTCCGCATCACCGCTCTTCAAATTCACGAGACCAACCTTGAAGGGCGCGACGGCATCCGGCCAGACGATGCCGTTTTCGTCGTGGCTTGCCTCGATGATGGCGCCGACAAGGCGCGAGACGCCGATACCGTAGGAACCCATCTGGAGCGGCGTTTCCTTGCCGTCCGGGCCCTGCACGACGCAGCCCATTGCCTGCGAATATTTCGTGCCGAAGAAGAAGATGTGGCCGACCTCGATGCCGCGCGCGGAGAGGCGCTTATCGGCGGGGACTTCGGCCTCGAATTTCGCTTCGTCGTGTTTCTCGTCCGTGGCGGCATAGAGATCGGTGCGGGCGCGGATCGCTGCTTCCAGATCGCCGTCATAGTCGATGTCATCGCCGGGGACCGGCATGTCCACGAGGTCGCGGTGGCAGAAGACGGCGCTCTCGCCGGTTTCGGCGAGGATGATGAATTCGTGGCTCATGTCGCCGCCGATGGGGCCGGTGTCGGCGGCCATCGGGATCGACTTCAGACCCAGCCGCGCAAAGGTGCGCAGATAGGCGATGAACATCTTGCGATAGGCATTGCGCGCGCTGTCGACATCGAGGTCGAAGGAATAGCCGTCCTTCATCAGGAATTCGCGGCCGCGCATGACGCCGAAGCGGGGGCGGATCTCATCGCGGAATTTCCACTGGATATGATAGAGGTTGCGCGGCAGGTCGCGATAGGATTTCACGGCGCCCTTGAAGATGTCGGTGATCATCTCCTCGTTTGTGGGCCCGTAGAGCATGTCGCGCTCGTGGCGGTCCTTGATGCGGAGCATTTCGGGGCCATAGGCGTCGAAGCGGCCGGACTGACGCCAGAGGTCGGCGGATTGCAGCGTCGGCATCAGGAGTTCGATCGCCCCTGCCCGCGCCTGCTCCTCGCGAACGATCTTCTCGATATTGCGCAGCACGGCGAGACCGAGCGGCAGCCAGGCATAGATTCCGGCGGCCGTCTGGCGGACGAGGCCCGCGCGCAGCATCAGCCGGTGGGAGACGATCTGCGCCTCGGCGGGGTTTTCCTTGAGGGTGGGCAGGAAGTATCTGGAAAGGCGCATGATGACCCTGAATATGGCCGCCGCAACGATGGCAGGGCGGCCCGCGGCGCACCCCTGAGGGCCCGCCGGAGCGATGACAAATGTGGGCCAGTTTTAGGGGGTCGCGGGCGGATTCGCAATCTCACCGCTAGCTGTGCGGCGGCTCGTCACGCCCTGCAGATAGGCCCGGACATTGACCTCGGGGCCCTCTTCCACGCCGCGGCCCGTACGCAGGCCCCAGGGGCCCCGCTCCAGATCCTCGATCGTATAGCCCATATCGACGTCATAGGTGCGGTCGATCTGGTTCCTGAGGAAGCGCTGCGCCTCGTACCAGCGGGTCTTGAGGGCGCCGTCGCGGCAGGTGGAAAGCTCCTCGCCGCTCGCGCCCCAGCGCCGCTCGACGCATTGATAGGGATCGAAGGAGAGGTCGTAGAGGCGGCCGATGATGTGATCGAGCGAAAGCGGGACGGTGCGGCCTGCCGAATTCACATAGGAGATGTTGCAGGCGGCGTTCTGCTCCCAATAGGCAGCAAGGAGATCGCCCGCCAGATCGTCGCCTTCGTAGTTCAGGCGGGGCGCATCCACCATGTCCATCTTGATGAATTCGACGACGAGATCGTACATCTCCTTGAAGGCGGTCTTGAGGCGGGCGTCGCGGGAGGGTGTGGAATAGAGTTCCCAGACGCCATGCGTGCCGTAGATATTGTCCGGCAGGCGATGCGGCGGGTCCATGTTCTGGATACCGCGGCCGATTGAAATATCCACCGCCTGCTTGCGCGAGCGCACATCGAAGCAGATCGACTGCATCATGGCGCGCAGTTCCTCGACCGGGCGATACTCGAGTTCGCCAGCCGACAGACGCGCTCGGAGATAGGTGTAGAAGTCGTGGTCCTCGCCATTGTGATTCCACGAAGCCGAGGCCCAGCGGAGCGGATCACCGGGCGGGCTGCCCTGATACTGCTCGAGCGAAAAATCAGGGATCTCGTCATTCGAGGCGGCGACGATGCGGCCGCCGACCAGCGCACCGTTGGGCGCGCGCGTAGCGCCGACGACTTCGATCGGACGGAACTTCTGGAAGATGGAGCCGAGTTCCGGCCCCGTGCGCAGGAACTCCTTGCCGAGATGGGAGCGGCTCAGCGAATGATCCGGGTGCGAGGAGAAGATGAGGATGCGGCCGCCGCTTTCCACACGCCAGACAAGCGAGGCATGGCCGTTCACATCATAGGTGACGGTGCCGGGTACGATCGATTCCCGGTCGAGGCGCGGCGAATAGGTATCGGAGAACATGACGGGATCGTCCGCCATGGAGTTGCGGCGGAACATGGCGGTCGACACGACATTGACGAGCGTATGCAGGACCGGGATGGCCGGCACACCGTTTGCCGTGCGCGGAACGGAGTCGCGCGCGACCGTGACATTGCCAAAGGGCGAATACCGGATGTCGCCCTTCTCGCCATCGGCGGCGCGCATCGCAGACTGCCACGCGAAGGGCAGACCGTTCTTCCAGGCGAAGTAGGCGCGCAGCACATAGGGCATGTCGGCGCAGTCGACATAAAAGCGCGTCTTCGGGTCGGTGTGGCGATAGGGATTGGCGGGGCTCTTGATGCACTCGTCGAAGGTCCAGCAATCGGCAGCGCCGAGACCGGCCACGAAATCCTGCCATGCCTTTTCGTCGGACGGCTCCCAGCGCTCCTTGGTGATGCGCCAGCGCCCGTCCTGCGCATGGGCCACGGCGCTCGCACCGAACATGGCGGCGAGGAAAACGGAGGCAGCAACAAACGCGGCTCTGCGCCAGCGTGACATCATGGAAAACGTTCCTTGCCCCTTCTGGGCCCCAAACTGCTTGAAAGCCTGCGGGCCGGGGATCGGCCTGTCAACAAAAGCCGGTCAGGCGCGGGTCATTTCGGCTGCCGCTGATGCAATCTTGCACAGGCTTCGGCGAGGGAATGGTCGAGGCCGGTCACGTCTTCACCGTCAATTGTGACGCGGCCCGTACCCATGTCGATGGCGATGCGGGCAACATTCATCTTGGTGGCGGAATTGAAAGCAGGGTTTCGTCCGGCAAGCGGATCGAGCGTGGCGTCGAATTCATAGACGGGGCGACGGCCATAACCATAGCCTCCATCGAGATCGGCGGGTGCGACGGCGCGGCCGTCGGCGGCGACACCCGGCACATAGTCCGCCCCGCCCGGCAGATAGGGCGCGATGTGGCGGCAGTCCTTTTCGGAAATCTCGACAATACGCGGGGCCTCACCGCCGGCGAGCCCGGCGTGAGCGGGCGCGGCGGCAAGAACAAGCACCAGAAGGGACAAGAGCCGTTTCATCATGCTTCCATCCTGCGCCGGAGGGCTTTAAGGAATTGTTGCGGGGATATTACATGGGACCGGGGATAGCACGAAAATGAGCGATGGAAGCAGCGGCATTCTCGAACGTCTTTTCGCGCTCACGGCGAACGGGACAACTGTCCGTACCGAGATATTGGCGGGCATCACGACGTTCCTCACCATGGCCTATATCATTTTCGTGAACCCTTCGATCCTGGCGCAAGCGGGGATGGATTTCGGGGCGGTGTTCGTGGCGACCTGCATCGCGGCGGCGGCCGGCTCGCTCATCATGGGGCTATATGCGAATTACCCCGTGGCGCTCGCGCCGGGGATGGGGCTCAACGCCTATTTCGCCTTCACTGTCGTGCCGCAATTCGGCGGCGACTGGCGGCTGGCGCTTGGTTGTGTCTTCCTCTCCGGCATTGCCTTTCTTGCGCTGTCGCTGTCGCCGCTGCGCGAATGGCTCGTGAACGCGATCCCACGATCGCTGAAATACGGCATCGGCGCGGGCATTGGATATTTCCTCGCGCTGATCGGGCTGCAGAATGCCGGCATCGTCACGGCTCATCCGGTGACGCTGGTGACGCTTGGCAATCTCGGCGCGCATGGCGCGCTGCTGGCGATGGCGGGGTTCGTCGCATTGGTCGCGCTCTATTTCCGGCGCGTGCCAGGAGCGATCATGCTGACGATCATCGGCGTGACGGCGGCGGCGGTGCTGCTCGGATTGCAGCCGCTGCAGGGCGTGGTGGACATGCCGCCGTCGCTCGCGCCGACGCTGTTCGAGATGAATATTCGCGGCGCCTTCGAGATCGGATTCGTGACCATCATATTCGTGTTCCTGCTGGTCGACCTCCTCGATACAACGGGAACGCTGGTCAGCGTGGGCCAACGCGCGGGCATGGTGGATGAAGACGGCAAGCTGCCACGGCTGCGCAAGGCGATGGTGGCGGATTCGACGGCGACGGCAATCGGCGCAGCGCTCGGCACCTCCACGACGACGAGCTACATCGAAAGCACGGCGGGCATCGAGACGGGAGGCCGCACGGGGCTTATGGCGGTGACGGTGGGTGTGCTGTTTCTAGCGAGCCTTTTCCTCGCGCCGCTTGCAGGCACGGTGCCGGCCTATGCGACGGCGCCCGCGCTCGTCTTCGTTGCCTGCCTGATGGCGCGCAGCCTTGCCGACATCTCGTGGGACGACATCACGGAAGCCGTACCTGCGATGGTGACGGCACTTGCCATTCCCCTCACCTATTCCATCTCCAGCGGCATCGGGCTCGGCATCATCGCCTATGCCGGGATCAAGCTCGCCTCAGGACGCTGGCGCGACCTCAACTGGGCCATCGCGCTCATTGCGGCGGCCTTCGCCGTGAAGCTTGCCCTGCAATGAAACACAAGCCCGGAGGGGTGCATCGGTCATTTCATTGCGCGCGTGTGAAGCGGATGATGCAAAAATTTCACGGAGTAGAAAAAACCGCGTGACATGTCGCCGCAGGCTTACTAAAGTCCCCTCCACAAAAGGGGAAAAGCGCATAAGCGCAGCCCAAGTTTAGGGAGGGAACGCTGACTTCGACGATCCACAAGGATCGCGGAGGCGCGAAATGAGGGAACACTAAAGCAGCAAGGCCGCGAAAGCTGGCCTTGCTTTTTTTTGGCTTTTTGTCCGTTGAGCGGGAAGTTCAGCCGCTATAGCCGCTGCCGAAATCGGGCATGAAGGGGATGTCTTCGTAGGCGATGGGCTCGGCGACCTGGAGCCAGAAGATGAAGGCCCAGAGGAAGGCGGCAATCACCGTGGTGACCGCCATTTTCTTCAGGAGCGCGGGGCGCGTGGGGGCGCCGGGCTCGGTTCCGGCCGGAATCTCCTCGCCGCTCTCATGCTGCGAGCGGATACCCCAAGGCAGGACCGCAAAGAGGGTCAGCCACCAGACGATAAAATAGATTGCGAGCCCGGATACGAGGTCCATGCCGGTCTCAGGCCTGCTCGAGCTCGACCAGCGTGCCGTTCAGGTCTTTCGGGTGCAGGAAGACGACGGGCTTGCCGTGGGCGCCGATCCTGGGCTTGCCGGTGCCGGTGATGGTGACGCCTTCGTCGTTCATCTTCAGGCAGGCGGCTTCGATGTCGTCCACCTCGATGCAGATATGATGGATACCGCCCTTGGGGTTCTTCGCAAGGAAACCGGCAATCGGCGAATCCTCGCCCAGCGGTTCCAGCAGCTCGATCTTGGTGTTGCCGAGATCGACGAATACGGTCGTCACGCCATGATCCGGCTGGGGCACGGCATCCGACACCTTGGCATTGAACTTCTGGCGGTAAGTCTCTGCCGCAGCTTTGATATCCGGCACGGCGATGGCAACGTGATTGAGCTGTCCGAGCATGGTTTATTCCGTATTCTGGAGCGGTTTCAAAGTTCAGATGCCTTTTGTTTAGGCCGGTTCTCCCACCAAAACAAGTTAGGTCATTGTTGTTTAGCCTCAAGCGCCGGCGCGCGCATCCGCGCGCTTGACTTACGCGCCATAAGGCGCGGCGCGCGGTCGCGCTTGCCATTTTCGAGTGCCTCGAAAATGGTTATATACGTGTGACCACCACCTCGACCTGGGGTTTCTTGCCCCATTCGCGCCGCAGCGCGCCGCGGACGGCGCGGCGCAGGAATTCCGCTACGTCATCATCATTGCCGCGGCGCTTATTCGGCAGGCGGTCGAGGGCATCGTCCACGGCATCGAGCGCCCGGTCCTCGAAGGTGACGCCATGCGAATCTTCTTCGGGGAGACCCATTAGCCGCACCTGCGGCTCGCCCCGGACCTCGCCCTTGCCGTCCAGCACGAGGCTGACGAAGACGGAGCCCGCGAAAGCGAGACGGCGGCGCTCCTGCACCGCGCCCTCGTCTTCTTCCGTCAGCACCTCGCCATCGAGATAGAGGCGGCCCGAAGGGGCTTCATCGATGACCTCGGCGGCGCCGGGCGCGAGGCGGACCATGAGGCCGTTTCTGACCACAATCTGTTCCGGCACCTGAAGTTCGCGAGCAAGGGCTGCATGTTCTGCGAGGTGGCGCGCCTCGCCGTGAACCGGAATTGAGACTTCCGGCCTGATCCACTGATACAAGGCGGCAAGTTCATCCCGGCAGGGATGGCCGGAGACGTGGACGAAGTGGTCCTTCTCCGTGACGATGCGGATGCCGCGTTCGGCGAGACGATTCTGCAGATCGAAGATCGAGGTTTCGTTGCCGGGGATGACGCGCGAGGAAAAGATGACTGTGTCCCCCTTTTCCAGAACGATGCTCGGATGGCTGTCCTCGGCGATGCGGGCAAGGGCGGCGCGCGGCTCGCCCTGACTGCCGGTGCAGATGAAGAGGACGCTTTCGCGCGGAAGATAGCCCGCATCATCCTCGCTCAGGATTCTCGGGAGGTCGTGCAGGTAGCCCGCCTCGCGCGCGGCAGCAACGACGCGGTGCATAGAGCGGCCGACGAGAACCGGATGACGGCCGACGGCGTCGCCCGCGCGGATGATGCTTTCGAGGCGCGCAACATTGGACGCGAAGGTGGTGACGGCCACCCTGCCCTGACATTCCCTGAGAAGCTCGATCAGGCTTGCCGCGACATCGGCCTCGGAGCCGGAGGTGCCGGGCGAGAATACATTGGTGCTGTCGCAGACAATGGCGCGCACGCCTTCATCGCCGATGGCGCGGAGGCGGGCTTCGTCTATGTCGCCGCCGACCACGGGATCGGGGTCGATCTTCCAGTCGCCGGTATGCAGCACGAGGCCGAGCGGCGTGCGGATGGCGAGCGCATTCGGCTCGAGGATCGAGTGCGTGAGCGTGACGAGTTCGATGTCGAAGGGGCCGAGCTCGAAACGGTGGCCGAGCGGGATGATGTGCATAGGCACTTCCGCCTCGATGCCGGCCTCGATCAGCTTGCCGCGCACCATTGCCGCCGTGAAGGGCGTGGCATAGACCGGGCAGCGGAGGCGCGGCCAGAGATGAGCAAGAGCGCCAATATGGTCTTCATGGGCGTGGGTGAGCACGATGGCGATGAGATCCTCGCGCCGTTCCTCGATGAAGGCGGGATCCGGCATGATGAGGTCGACGCCGGGGGTGCGGTCGTCGCCGAAGGTGACGCCGATATCGACGATGATCCAGCGGCGGGCGTCCTCCGGGCCATAGCCATAGAGATTTAGGTTCATGCCGATTTCGCCGGAGCCGCCGAGCGGCAGGAAGACGAATTCGTCACGGGAGGGCTGGGACACGGCTTTACTCATGGGCAGAACCTAGTGCGCCGGGCGGGGAAAGAACACATCTCCCGCAGAAATGAGGCGTAATTCGCCATTGGAAAGACGAAGCTGAAGGGCGCCATCGGGCGCGAGGCCCTCGAAAATGCCCTCTATCACCTCATCCGACAGGCGGACGGTGATGGGCCCGCCGAGGCCCTCGGCGCGCTTCACCCAGGATTCGCGGATGGCCGCAAAGCCATTCTGGCCGCGCCAGACGGACAGCCAATGGGTGAAGGCGGCATCAAGCGCCGTCAGCGCTTCATCGGGGGCAACGGGCGCGCAGCCTATCGCGGCGAGCGACGTTGCCCTGTATTCAAGGCCTTCGGGATGCGTGGCGAGATTGAGCCCCATGCCGATTGCAACCCAGGCGACCTGCGCGCCCGCGACGCCGGACGACTCAAGCAGGATGCCGGCGAGTTTCGCCCGGTCATGAAGAAGATCGTTCGGCCATTTGAGGCGGAGCGCACCGCGGAGCGGCGGCGGCAGGAGGCTTTCCACCGCCTGATGGACGGCGAGTGCGGCGACGAAGGAAAGTTCGCCCGCTTCGCGCGGGCCGCAGCGGGGCGTCAGATAGAGCGTGCCCATGAAATTGCCGGAGGGGCTTTCCCATGTCCTGCCCCTGCGGCCGCGGCCCGCCGTCTGCCGCCTTGCGACGATCCAGACGGGGCCTTCGGTTCCGGCATCGCCGAGGCGGCGCGCCTCTTCGTTGGTGCTGTCGATCTCTTCGAAGCGGCGGATATCGGCGGTCATTTCCGCATCAGGGGAAGAGCGCGGTGACAGCCATCTCGGCGCCCGCGATGAGCGGAAGCGGATAGACGAAGAAGAGCATGGTGAAGACGCCCGACACGCCGAGCACCGCCGCGATCTCGCCCGGCAGCGGCGCCTCGAAAGGCTCCGCCGGATCGTCGAAATACATGATCTTGACGATACGCAGGTAGTAATAGGCGCCGACGACACTGGCGAGCACGCCGATCACAGCGAGCGGATAGAGGCCCGCCTCGATCGCTGCCATGAAGACGTAGAACTTGCCGAAGAAGCCCGCGAGCGGCGGCACGCCGGCCAGCGAGAACACGAGCATCGCAAAGATGAAGGCGAGCATGGGCCGGCTGCGCGAGAGGCCTGCGAGATCGGCAATGCTCTCGACATAACCTTCCTTGCGGTTCATGGCGAGGACGCAGCAGAAGACGCCAGCATTCATCACGACATAGATGGTGAGATAGACAAGCACACCGCGCAGGCCTTCCGGCGTGCCGGCGGCGACGCCGACCAGCGCAAAGCCCATATGCGAGATCGAGCTGTAGGCAAGCATGCGCTTGATGTTGGACTGGCCGATGGCGGCGAAGGCGCCGAGCACCATCGAGGCGATCGAGATGAAGATGACGATCTGCTGCCACTGATCTTCCATCGAGGGAAAGGCGCCGAAAAGCACGCGGATGACGAGCGCCATCGCCGCAACCTTCGGCGCGCCCGCAAAGAAGGCGGTGACGGGCGTCGGCGCGCCTTCATAGACGTCCGGCGTCCACATGTGGAAGGGCACGGCGGAAATCTTGAAGGCGAGGCCCGCCAGCACGAAGACGATGCCGAAAATGGCGCCGATGCTGGCACCGTCTGCCTGTAGCACCGCGGCGATGGCAGGGAACTCGACGGAACCCGTGAAGCCATAGATGAGCGAGGCGCCGTAGAGCAGCATGCCGGAGGCAAGCGCGCCGAGGATGAAATATTTGAGGCCAGCTTCCGTCGCCCGCGTGTTGTCGCGGTGGAAGGCGGCGATGACATAGAGAGCGAAGCTCTGCAGCTCGAGGCCCATATAGAGGGCGATGAGGCCATTGGCCGAGATCATCATGAACATGCCGAGCGTCGCCAGCGCAATCAGGATGGGATACTCGAAACGGTCGATCCCTTCGCGCTTGATGAAGGTGAGCGACATGATGATGGCCGCTGCCGCGGCAAGCAGCGTCAGCAGTTTCATGAACTTGGTGAAGCCGTCGGCGACGAAGCTGCCGCCAAAGGCGAGCACCGCCTCGCTCGGCTCGACGACGAGCAGCGCGGCCACAAGAACGAAGAGCCCGATCACCCCGATGGAGGTTTCACGCGCGGTGCATTCCTTGCGGAACACGCCGAACATGAGAAGCGCCATGGCGCCCACCGCGAGAACGATCTCAGGCAGGGCCGGAAGGATGGCCGGAACGTTGGATGCTGCTTCTTCCATTGTCATTCGTTCCCGAGATCAGTTTCCGGCGAAGAGGCTTGCGACCTCGCCGATCAGGCCGGTTTCACCGGCGACGCTATGCGCCTCGATGGCGGCGTTGTAGTTGGCGATCAGGTTTTCGACCGAGACGGCCGTGACTTCCATGATCGGCGCCGGATAGACGCCGAAGAAGATGGTCGCGGCAACGAGCGGAGCGATAGTCACGATCTCGCGGCGGTTGAGATCCATGATGGATTTCAGCGTGTCCTTTTCCAGCGCGCCAAAGACGATGCGGCGATAGAGCAGCAGCGCATAGGCGGCAGCGAGGATGACGCCCGTGGCGGCGATGGCTGCGACCCAGGTGTTGACCTTGAAGGTGCCGATGATGGTGAGGAATTCGCCGACGAAGCCGCTGGTGCCAGGCAGGCCGACATTGGCCATGGTAAGGATCAGGAAGGCCGCGGCATAGAGCGGCATCCGGTTCACGAGACCGCCATAGGCCGCGATCTCGCGCGTGTGCATGCGGTCGTAGACAACGCCGACGCAGAGGAAGAGCGCTCCTGAAATCCAGCCATGCGACAGCATCTGGAAGATGCCGCCCTGTATACCCTGCGTGTTTGCCGCAAAGAGGCCCATCGTCACGAAGCCCATATGGGCGACGGATGAATAGGCGATCAGCTTCTTCATGTCCTCCTGCACCAGTGCGACAAGCGAAGCATAGACGATGGCGATGACGCTCATGCCGAAGACAAGCCAGGCGAGATCGGCGGAGGCGACCGGGAACATGGGCAGCGAGAAGCGCAGGAAGCCGTAGCCGCCCATCTTGAGCAGGATACCGGCAAGGATGACAGAGCCTGCCGTCGGCGCCTCGACGTGGGCATCCGGCAGCCAGGTATGGACCGGCCACATCGGCATCTTCACCGCGAATGAGGCGAAGAAGGCGAGCCAGAGCCAGGTCTGCATGCCGACCGGGAAATCATGCTCGAGCAGCACGGGGATGCTCGTCGTACCGGCCGACCAGTACATCGCCATGATGGCGAGAAGCATCAGCACCGAGCCCGCGAAAGTGTAGAGGAAGAACTTGAAGCTCGCATAGATGCGGCGCGCGCCGCCCCAGACGCCGATGATGAGGAACATCGGGATCAGGCCGCCCTCAAAGAAGATGTAGAAGAGGACGAGATCGAGCGCGCAGAAGACGCCGATCATCAGCGTTTCCAGCACGAGGAAGGCGATCATGTATTCCTTCACGCGCTTCTCGATGGAGGTCCAGCTTGCGAGGATGCAGGCCGGCATCAGGAAGGTCGTGAGGATGACGAAGAGCATCGAGATGCCATCAACGCCCATGTGATAGTTGATCGCGCCGCCGAGCCACTCCGTCTTCTGGACGAACTGGAAATCGGCGGTCGTCGGGTCGAACTTCCACCAGATGTAGAGCGAGACGACAAAGGTGATAGAGGTCGTCCAGAGCGCGACATAGCGCGCATTGCGGGCAACCGTCGCCTCGTCGCCGCGCGTCACCAGAATGATGAGCGCGCCGACCAGCGGCAGGAATGTAATCAGCGAGAGAATATTGCCGTCGGTCATCGTCATGCCCCTCCGACCATGAACCAGGTCACGAGCCCGGCGACACCGAGCAGCATGGCGAAGGCATAGTGATAGAGATATCCGCTCTGGAGACGGACCACCTGGCGCGTGATGTCCTGCACGCGCGCGGCGATACCATCCGGTCCGATCCCGTCAATGATGCGCCCGTCGCCCTGTTTCCAGAAGACGCGGCCGATCCAGAAGGCGGGACGGACGAAGAGGAAATGATAGATCTCGTCGAAATACCACTTGTTGAGCAGGAACTTGTAGATCGGCTCATGGGTCTTCGCGAGCTGCTTCGGAATATCCGGGCGCGCGATATAGAAGAGCCAGGCGGTGGCAAAACCGACAATCATCATCAGCGTGGGAGCATATGGCACCCAGGCCGGCACGTTGTGGAACTCGTGCATGATGCGGTTCTCGGCGCCGCGGAAGATCGACTCGAGCCAGAACGCCTCATAGGCGTGGCCGATGAAGAGCGGCGCAAAGACCATGCCGGCACCGAGCGCGCCGACGGCGAGGATGACGAGCGGAACCAGCATGACGAGCGGCGACTCATGAACATGGGAGAGCGTCTCGTTCGAGGCACGGCTTGTCCCATGGAACGTCATGAAGATGAGGCGCCAGGAATAGAACGAGGTGAAGAGCGCCGCCGTGACAGTGAGTGTGAAGGCGAACATATGCGCGGCATTGTGGCCGGCATAGGCCGCTTCGATGATCGCGTCCTTCGAATAGTAGCCCGCGGTGAAGGGGAAACCGGTCAGCGCCAGCGTGCCGATCACCATCATGATCCAGGTGACCGGGATCATCTTGAATAGGCCGCCCATCTTGCGCATGTCCTGCTCGTCGCTCATCGCATGGATGACAGAGCCCGAGCCGAGGAACAGGAGCGCCTTGAAGAAGGCATGGGTGAAGAGGTGGAACATCGCGATTTCATAGGCGCCGACGCCGATGGCAACGAACATGAAACCGAGCTGCGAACAAGTGGAATAGGCGATGACGCGCTTGATGTCGTTCTGGACGAGACCGACCGTCGCCGCGAAGAAAGCGGTGATGGCGCCGATGACCGTGACGACGGTGAGGGCTACAGCAGAGAACTCGAAGATGGGCGAGAGGCGCGCGAGCAGGAAAACGCCGGCCGTGACCATGGTGGCCGCATGGATGAGGGCGGAAACCGGCGTCGGGCCTTCCATCGCGTCGGGAAGCCAGGTGTGGAGCAGGAACTGCGCCGACTTGCCCATGGCGCCCATGAAGAGCAGCAGGCAGGCCGTGGTGACGATGGGGACATCGTAGCCGAGGAAGTGGAAGGTCTTGTCCGCCAGTTCCGGAATGGCGGCGAAGACGGTGTCGAATTCGACCGAGCCGATGGTGAGGAAGAGCGTGGCGATGCCGAGGATGAGGCCGAAATCGCCGACGCGGTTCACCACGAATGCTTTGATGGCGGCGGCATTGGCGCTCGGGCGCTGATACCAGAAGCCGATCAGCAGATAGGAAGCGAGGCCCACTCCTTCCCAGCCGAAGAAAAGCTGCACGAAATTATCCGCCGTCACCAGCATGAGCATGGCGAAGGTGAAGAGTGATAGATAGGCGAAGAAGCGCGGCTGGTGCGGATCGTGGCTCATATAGCCGATCGAATAGATATGCACGAGCGCCGACACCGAAGTGACGACCACCAGCATGACGGCGGTGAGCGTGTCGATGCGCAGGCGCCAATCCGCCTCGAAGCTGCCGGAGTCAATCCAGGTCAAGACCTGAACGCGCTCGGTCTCGCCCTGAAGGCCGACGGAAATGAGCGCGACGACAGAAAGGACCGCCGAAACGACGAGAAGACCGGAGGTGACGAGCTGCGCGCCGCGCACGCCAAGCCAACGGCCGAAGATGCCTGCGATCAGAAAGCCGATGAGCGGCAGGAAGACGATTGCCGAATACATGCCGCCTTACCCCTTCATCATGTTGATGTCGTCAACCGCGATAGAGCCGCGGTTGCGGAAGAAGACGACGAGGATGGCAAGGCCGATGGCGGCCTCGCCTGCGGCGACGGTCAGCACGAAGAGCGCGAAGACCTGTCCCACGAGATCGCCCAGGAAGGCGGAGAAGGCAACGAGGTTGATATTCACGGCGAGCAGCATCAGCTCAATCGACATGAGAATGACGATCACATTCTTCCGGTTGAGGAAGATGCCGAAAATGCCCAGCGTGAACAGGATCGCCGCCACGGAGAGATAGTGTTCGAGGCCGATTGCCATCTGTTGTCTCCTGCCTCCGCCGAAAGGCGTGGAGGCCAGTCCCCTTCAAATTCTCCGGCGATGCGATAGCCGCAGCGCCCCGATATTCCTCAGAGCCCCTGCCCGGGCTCGACCTTCTTCATTTCGACTGCATCTTCGCGCTTGCGGCCCACCTGATCGCGGATCACCTGCCGCTTCACATTCGGCTTGTGGCGCAGCGTCAGCACGATAGCGCCGATCATGGCGACGAGCAGGATCATGCCGGCCGCCTGGAACGGATAGACATATTGCGTGTAGATGATCTGGCCGAGAGCCCGCGTGTTGTGGACCTCGGTGATGGCGGGCGTGGGCGCCGCGGCAATTCCCGCCGCTTCCGGCGCGATGACCCAGCTGCCGAAGATCAGCAGAAGCTCGATTAGCAGGATGATGCCGATGAGCGCGCCGACCGGCAGATATTGCAGGAAGCCCTGACGCAGTTCAGCGAAATCGATGTCGAGCATCATCACGACAAAGAGGAACAGCACCGCGACCGCGCCGACATAGACGATGACGAGAATGAGCGCGAGAAACTCTGCGCCGAGCAGCACGAAAAGCGCCGCCGCATTGAAGAAGGCAAGAATGAGGAACAGCACGGAGTGCACAGGATTGCGCGCCGCGATGACCATGAACCCCGCAGCGACGGTAATCGCCGCGAAGAGATAGAATGCTATGGCGGTGGCAATCATCCTGTTCCTCGTACCCGGTCGTTCAGCGGTATGGCGCGTCGAGCGCGATATTCTTCGCGATCTCGCGTTCCCACCGGTCGCCATTCGCGAGCAGCCGGTTCTTGTCGTACATGAGTTCTTCGCGGGTTTCGGTCGCGAATTCGAAATTCGGCCCTTCGACGATCGCATCCACCGGGCAGGCTTCCTGGCAGAGCCCGCAGTAAATGCACTTCGTCATATCGATGTCGTAGCGCGTGGTGCGGCGTGTGCCGTCATTGCGGCGTGGGCCCGCCTCGATGGTGATGGCGAGCGCCGGACACACCGCCTCGCAGAGCTTGCAGGCGATGCAGCGTTCCTCGCCGTTCGGATAACGGCGGAGCGCATGCTCGCCGCGGAAACGGGGCGAGAGCGGGCCCTTCTCGAAGGGGTAGTTCAACGTCACCTTCGGCTTGAAGAAATAGCGCATGGCGAGGAAGAAGCTCGACACGAACTCGGTGAGGAAGAGAGACCGCACTGACTGATCGAGCCAGGCCATGCTTGCGTTTCTTTCGGATTTTACCGTCATTGGCCCGCTCCTCAATTGTTCGGCAGCAGGTCGAAGCCGACCAGCACACCGGCCGTCAGCACGACCCAGAAGAGGGAGAACGGCAGGAAAACCTTCCAGCCGAGGCGCATCAGCTGATCGTAGCGGTAGCGCGGCACGAAGGCCTTGACCATGGCGAACATGAAGAAGACGGCGAAGACCTTGAGCAGGAACCAGACGACGCCCGGCACCATATTGAAGGGCGCGATGTCGATGGGAGGCAGCCAGCCGCCGAGGAAGAGGATCGTCGTCATGGCGCACATGAGCAGGATCGACACATATTCGCCCAGCATGAACATCATGTAGGAGGTGGACGAATATTCGACCATGAAGCCCGCGACGAGTTCGGATTCCGCTTCCACGAGATCGAAGGGCGGGCGGTTCGTTTCGGCCAGCGCCGAGATGAAGAAGATTGCGAACATCGGCAGGTGCGGGATGACGTACCAGACCGTCTTCTGCGACTCGACGATTTCCGAGAGGTTCAGCGTGCCTGCCGTCATGAGCACGCAGACGATGACGAAGCCGATGGAGACTTCATAGGAGACCATCTGGGCGGCGGCGCGGAGCGCGGAGAGGAAGGGATATTTCGAGTTCGACGCCCAGCCCGCCATGATGACGCCGTAAACGCCGAGCGAGGAGATGGCGAAGATATAGAGAATGCCGACATTGATGTCGGAGATGACCATTTTCGCATCGAGCGGAATGACGGCCCAACCCGCGAGCGCGAGCGTCACCGTGACCAGCGGCGCGATGAGGAATACGCCCTTGTTGGCGCCTGCCGGAATAACGATTTCCTTGAAGACGAATTTCAGCAGGTCCGCAAAGGACTGGAACAGGCCAAAGGCACCGACGACATTGGGGCCGCGGCGAAGCTGCACCGCCGCCCATATCTTGCGGTCGGCAAGAAGTACGTAAGCCGTGACCAGCAGGATCGCGACGATGAGCGCGAGCGACTGGCCGACAATGATTGCCAGCGGGATGCCATATGCGACGAGAAAATCCATCATTGCCTGCAGCCCATCCTCATTCCGCCGCCTGAATGCGCGCCGCCGCAACACGGCCTGCGGCGCATTCCGCCATCACCGCGCTTGCGCGGGCGACGGGATTGCTCATGTAGAAGTCCCTGACCGGGCATTCGAAGGGCGCGGCATCGAGCTCGCCCCTGGCGAGATCGGGCAGCGCGCCTGCCGGCACGGCCATATCCACGTCCGCGAAATGCGGCGCGTCGGCCGCCATCGCGGCGCGGAGCGCGTCGAGATTGTCGTAAGGCAGAACCTTGCCGATAACGCCCGAGAGCGCACGCAGGATCGTCCAGTCCTCGCGCGCCTGACCGGGCGGGAAGACGGCGCGGCGGCCAAGCTGCACCCGGCCTTCTGTATTGACCCAGGTGGCGGGTTTTTCGGTATAGGCAGCACCCGGCAGGATGACATCGGCGCGGTGGGCACCGGCATCGCCATGTGTGCCCTGATAGACGACGAAGGCGGACCCGAGCTTGCCCATGTCGATCTCGTCGGCGCCGAGGAGATAGACGAAGGAGATGTCGCCCTTTGAGGCACCATCGAGAATTCCCGCGACATCGCGGCCGCCCGCACCCGGCACGAGGCCGAGATCGAGGCCGCCGACACGAGAGGCTGCGGTGTGGAGCACGCTGAAACCATTCCATTCGCCTGAGACGGCGCCGGTGGATTTCGCCAGCGCAATCGCCTCGGCGAGAACGGCCGCGCCATCGGCACGGGCGAGCGCGCCCTGCCCGGCCACGATCAATGGACGTTCGGCATTCTTCAGCACATCGGCGAAGGCACCGAGATCCTTCAGCGACTGCGGACCGGCGCCGAGATAGTCGTAATCATAGGAGAGGTCGACGCGCGGGCCGACGACGCCGATCTTCACGCCGCCCATGCGAGCGCGCTTCAGGATGCGCGCATTGACGATGGGGGCTTCGATGCGCGGGTTGGTGCCGATGAGCAGAATGGCGTCTGCGTCCTCGATACCCGCAATGGTCGAGTTGAAGATGTAGCTTGCGCGGTGGCCCGCATCGAGCTTCGCGCCGTCCTGACGGCAGTCGATATTGGGCGAGCCGAGGACGGCGAAGAGATCCTTCAGTGCCTTCATGCTTTCGGCGCAGGCAAGATCGCCCGCAATGGCGGCGATGCTTTCGGGATTTGCATCCTTCAGCTTCGCGGCGATGGCGGCGAAGGCTTCATCCCATGAGGCGGGGCGCAGCTTGCCGTTTTCGCGGATGTAAGGCGTGTCGAGGCGCTGGGTCTTGAGGCCGTCCCAGACGAAGCGCGTCTTGTCGGAAATCCACTCCTCGTTCACCTCTTCGTTGAGGCGCGGGAGAATGCGCATGACTTCGGCACCGCGGGCATCGACGCGGATGTTCGAACCCACCGCATCCATGACGTCGATCGACTCGGTCTTCTTCAGTTCCCAGGGACGCGCCGTATAGGCGAAGGGACGGAAGGTAAGCGCGCCGACCGGGCAGAGATCGACGACATTTGCCGACAGCTCCGACGTGAGCGCATGCTCCAGATAGGTGGTGATCTCCATGTCCTCGCCACGGCCGATGGCGCCGAGTTCAGGCACGCCAGCCACTTCCTGCGAGAAGCGGATGCAACGCGTGCAATGGATGCAGCGCGTCATCACCGTCTTCACGAGCGGGCCCATGTATTTTTCCTCGACGGCGCGCTTGTTTTCATGGAAGCGCGAGCCGTCGACGCCATAGGCCATCGACTGGTCCTGCAAGTCGCATTCGCCACCCTGGTCGCAGATCGGGCAATCGAGCGGATGATTGATGAGGAGGAATTCCATCACGCCTTCGCGGGCGCGCTTCACCTGCTCGGTCTTCGTGTGAACGACCATGCCATCGGCGGCCGGCATTGCGCAGGATGCGACGGGCTTCGGCGACTTCTCGACCTCGACTAGGCACATGCGGCAATTGCCCGCGATGGAGAGGCGCTCGTGGTAGCAGAAGCGCGGGATTTCCGCGCCCGCTTCCTCACAGGCCTGCAACAGCGTGGCGCCGTTTTCGACTTCGACCTCGATGCCGTCGACAATGAGTTTCGGCATGACCTACTCCGCCGCCTGAGCCGCGCCGCGCTTGGCGGCGATGCGGTCTTCAATCGTGCCCCGGAAATGGCGGATGAGGCCCTGAACGGGCCAGGCCGCGGCATCGCCGAGGGCGCAAATCGTGTGTCCTTCGACGCGCTTCGTGACGTCGAGCAGCATGTCGATTTCCTCGACCTCCGCATCGCCCGCGACGAGACGTTCCATGACGCGCCACATCCAGCCCGTGCCTTCGCGGCAGGGCGTGCACTGGCCGCAGCTTTCATGCTTGTAGAAGGCAGAGAGGCGCGCGATCGCCTTGATGACGTCGGTGGACTTGTCCATGACGATGACGGCAGCCGTGCCGAGGCCGGTCTGCACGGCCTTCAGCGAGTCGAAATCCATCAGCACGTCGTCGCAGACGGATTTCGGAATGAGCGGCACGGAGGAGCCGCCGGGGATCACCGCAAGGAGATTGTCCCAACCGCCGCGTACGCCGCCCGCATGCTTTTCGAGAAGCTCGCGCAGCGGGATGCCCATTTCCTCTTCGACATTGCAGGGCTTGTTCACATGGCCCGAAATGCAGAAGAGCTTGGTGCCGGTGTTGTTCGGACGGCCGAGACCCGCGAACCACGATGCGCCGCGGCGCAGGATCGTCGGCGCGACCGCGATCGACTCCACATTATTTACTGTGGTGGGCGCACCATATAGGCCGACATTGGCCGGGAATGGCGGCTTCAGGCGCGGCATGCCCTTTTTGCCTTCGAGGCTTTCGATGAGCGCCGTTTCCTCGCCGCAGATGTAGGCGCCCGCGCCGTGATGGACATAGAGATCGAAGTCCCAGCCGGAGCCGGCGGCATTCTTGCCGAGAAGGCCCGCTTCATAGGCTTCGTCGACGGCGGCCTGAAGCTGCTCGCGCTCGCGGATGAATTCGCCGCGTACATAAATATAGCAGGCATGGGCACCCATCGCGAAGGAGGCGATGAGGCAGCCTTCGATGAGTTTCTGCGGATCGTGACGCATGATGTCGCGATCCTTGCAGGTGCCGGGCTCGGACTCGTCGGCATTCACGACAAGGTAATGAGGGCGGCCATCGGACTCCTTCGGCATGAAGGACCATTTGAGTCCGGTCGGGAAGCCCGCGCCGCCGCGGCCGCGCAGGCCGGATTTCTTCATCTCGTCGACGATCCAGTCGCGGCCCTTGGCGATGATCGCGGCCGTGCCGTCCCAATCGCCGCGCTTGCGCGCAGCGGCGAGCCGCCAGTCATGGAGCCCGTAGAGATTGGTGAAAATCCTGTCCTTGTCTTCAAGCATCAGTTACTCCCACCCGTCTCCGGCTGACCGACATTGGTGAGGCTCGTCAGTCCGCCAATGGGCTCCGACGCATGGCGCTCGTTCTGCGGACCGGGCTTCACTTCCCTGCCGGCGCGAAGATCGGTCAGCACGCGCTCAAGCGAGGCGGCATCGAGATCCTCAAAGAAATCGGCATTGATCTGCACCATCGGCGCGTTGACGCATGCGCCGAGGCACTCGACCTCCATCCAGGAAAACTTGCCGTCTGCAGTCACCGTCTTTTCCGGGCCGATATGCTTGCGGCAGACTTCCTTCAGTTCGTCCGCGCCGCGCAGCCAGCAAGGCGTGGTGCCGCAAAGCTGCACGAAATGCTCGCCGACCGGCGAGAGATTGAACATGGTGTAGAAGGTCGCGACTTCGAGGGCGCGGATGTAATCCATGCCCAGCATTTCAGCGACATAGCGAATCGCAGGCTCGGGCAGCCAGCCGTCATGCTGCTCCTGCGCGCGCCAGAACAGCGGAATGATCGCCGAGGCCTGCTTGCCTTGTGGGTATTTCGCGATCTGCTTTTTCGCCCAGTCGAGATTTTCCGCCGTGAAGGCGAAGCTCGCGGGCTGATTGGGATCGAGACGCCTGACGCTCACCGGTCCACCTCTCCGAACACGATATCGATGGAACCGAGAATGGCGGCCACGTCGGCCAGCATGTGCCCCTTGCAGAGATGATCCATCGCCTGAAGATGGGCATAGCCCGGCGCGCGGATCTTGCACTTGTAGGGTTTGTTGCTGCCATCCGAGACGAGATAGACACCGAATTCGCCCTTCGGCGCTTCGACGGCGGCATAAACCTCGCCAGCGGGGACGTGATAGCCCTCGGTATAAAGTTTGAAGTGATGGATGAGCGCTTCCATGGAGCGCTTCATCTCGGCGCGGGACGGCGGCACGACCTTGCCATCCTCGGAATGCACCGGCCCGCCCGGCATCATCTCGATGCACTGCTTCATGATACGCAGCGACTGGCGCATCTCTTCCATGCGGATGAGATAGCGGTCGTAGCAGTCGCCGTTCTTGCCGACGGGAATGTCGAAATCGAGTTCCGAATAGACTTCATATGGCTGCGAGCGGCGCAGGTCCCAGGCCATGCCCGAGCCGCGCACCATGACGCCGGAGAAGCCCCATTCGAGCGCTTCATGCTGGCTGACGACGCCGATGTCGACGTTGCGCTGCTTGAAGATACGGTTGTCGGTCAGGAGACCTTCAAGATCGTCCAGCACCTGCGCGCAGGGATCGCAGAAATTGTAGATGTCTTCGAGCAGCTTCGGCGGCAGGTCACGATGCACACCGCCGACACGGAAATAGTTGGCATGCATGCGGGCGCCGGAGGCGCGCTCATAGAAGACCATCAGCTTTTCGCGCTCTTCAAAGCCCCAGAGCGGCGGCGTCAGCGCACCAACGTCCAACGCCTGCGTGGTGACGTTGAGCATATGCGCGAGGATGCGGCCGATCTCGGAATAGAGGACGCGGATGAACTGGCCGCGGCGCGGCACTTCGAGGCCGAGCAGCTTTTCCGCGGCGAGCACGAAGGCGTGCTCCTGATTCATCGGTGCCACATAGTCGAGGCGGTCGAAATAGGGCGTCGCCTGCAGATAGGTCTTGTGCTCGATGAGCTTCTCGGTGCCGCGATGCAGAAGGCCGATATGCGGATCGACGCGCTCGACGACTTCGCCATCAAGCTCCAGCACGAGGCGAAGAACACCGTGAGCTGCGGGATGCTGCGGCCCGAAATTCAGATGGTAGTTGCGGAGTTCCTGTTCGGCCATCGGATCAGCCCTCCGCCTTTTCGTCGCCCGGCAGCAGATATTCCGCGCCTTCCCAGGGGCTCATGAAATCGAAGCTGCGGAATTCCTGTACGAGCTTAACCGGCTCGTAGACCACGCGCTTCTGGTCTTCGTCGTAGCGGACTTCGACATAGCCGGTGAGCGGAAAGTCCTTGCGCAGCGGATATCCGTTGAAACCGTAATCGGTGAGAATGCGGCGAAGATCCGGATGGCCGGAAAAGAGAACGCCATACATATCGAAGGTTTCGCGCTCGTACCAGTTGGCCGCCGGAAAGATCGGCACGACGCTCGGCACGGCCACATCCTCGCTCGTGGTGACGGTGACGCGAATGCGATGGTTCTGAAACATCGACAGCAGGTGGTAGACGACATCGAAGCGCGCGGCGCGGGCGGGATAGTCGACGCCGGTAATGTCGAGCAGCGTCGAGAAGCGGCAGGCGGGATCGTCGCGCAGGAACTTGAGGACGCGCGCGATCGCCTGCGCCTGGGCGCGGATCGTCAGCTCGCCATAGGCGACTTCGAAACCGAGCACCGAATCCTCAAGCATGCCTGAGATGTGCTCGCCAAGTTCTTTCAGACTTTCGTCCATCGATGCGGTCTCGAAATCCGGTAGCGGCATGCGCGCGGCATTGCCCGGTTATTGGAAATCAGCGGTCGAGCGTGCCCGTCCGGCGAATCTTTTTCTGAAGCGCGAGGATGCCATAAAGCAGCGCCTCGGCGGTGGGAGGGCAGCCCGGTACATAGACATCGACCGGAACGATCCGGTCGCAACCGCGGACCACGGAATAGGAATAGTGGTAGTAGCCGCCGCCATTGGCGCAGGAGCCCATGGAGATGACGTAGCGCGGCTCCGGCATCTGGTCGTAGACCTTGCGGAGCGCGGGGGCCATCTTGTTCGTCAGCGTACCGGCAACGATCATGACGTCGGACTGGCGCGGGCTTGCACGCGGCGCAACACCGAAGCGCTCGGCATCGTAGCGCGGCATCGAGGTCTGCATCATCTCGACGGCGCAGCAGGCAAGGCCGAATGTCATCCACATCAAGGAGCCGGTGCGCGACCAGGTGATGAGGTCATCAACGGTCGTCAGCACGAAACCCTTGTCGGCCAGCTCATCGGAAGCCTGCCGGAAGAAATCATCGCCCTGCAGCGCGGGGACGGCTGCGGTTTGCGAAGTCGTCACTCCCATTCAAGCGCACCTTTCCGCCATTCATAGGTGAAGCCGATCGTCAGCACGCCAAGGAACACCATCATCGACCAGAAGCCGAACATGCCGACATCGCCGAGCGCGACCGCCCAAGGAAAGAGGAAGGCAACTTCGAGATCGAAAATGATGAAGAGGATGGCGACGAGGTAATATTTCACGTCGAACTTCATGCGCGCATCATCGAAGGCGTCGAAGCCGCATTCATAGGCTGCGAGCTTTTCGGGGTCGGGCTTGGAGGGCGCAACGACGAAAGGTGCGATCAGAAGCGCAAGACCGACAACGAGAGACAGGCCCATGAAGATCAATATGGGCAAGTACTCGAGCAGCAGGTCTTCCATCGAACTTTCCTCACATGGTCCCGGTGCGAGACGCGCGGGCAAGGACTGCCGTTTCGTTCGCGCGGGCGCGCAAACCGGACGAGAGGTCGTCCTCAACAAGCCCCCAATTCGGCGCGCAGTATATCCCTCGCAATTGCAAAATCAAAGGCTAGCCGACGAATTGTCAGTGGCAAAAAGCCGTTGATTTATCAGCCGTTGCAAGACATTCCGAACAACGCAAACGCCCGCCCCCGCAGCAGACGCGGACCGGACATCAAACCCATGATTTGGAGAGAGATGGCGGGAGTGACGGGGCTCGAACCCGCGACCTCCGGCGTGACAGGCCGGCGCTCTAACCAACTGAGCTACACCCCCTTTGCCGACGGCCGCGCCGTCCGAAAGGTGGGCGGTTCGTAAGCCAAGGTACCGGCCCTGTCAAGGAGGATCGGTGCCGGACAACGCAAGGATTTTAGCGGGGATATTGAATGGCCGGCCTGCTCGCTTTCAAGCCTGCGGCCCGCCGGGCCGTAGCTCGCGAAGCGAGCGAACGCTGGTGGGCGGTGAGAGACTCGAACTCCCGACATCCTCGGTGTAAACGAGGCGCTCTACCAACTGAGCTAACCGCCCTTTGCCGCTGCGCGAAACCTCTATCGAATGGTTCCGCCATTTGCAAACGGAACCCTTTGCGCGCCATTGCATTGCCATACCAAACCCGCAATCTTGGCCATACTGCCCATTCCATTCACGACAACGGGTGTTCCCTTGCCCCGCACCATCGCACCCGTTTTCTCGCTGCTGCTTGCCACGGGCATCCTTCTTATCGGCAACGGGATGCTGGGCACGCTGATCCCGATTCGGGCCGGTATCGAGGGTTTCCTGCCCACCACCGTCGGCATTATCGGCTCGGTCTATTTCGCGGGCTTTCTGGTGGGCTGCATCGCGACGCCGCATCTGGTGCGGCGGGCGGGCCATATCCGCGCCTTTGCGACCTTTTGCGGCGTGGCGGCGGCAGCGCCGCTGATTCACGCGCTATCGGGCGATCCTTACGTCTGGGCGCTGCTGCGGGTGCTGACCGGCTTCTGCTTTGCAGGGCTCTATATGGTGATCGAAAGCTGGCTGAACGAGCAGGCCACGAACGAGACGCGGGGGCGGTTCTTTTCGGCCTATCTGATCGTCAATTTCTCGGCGCTGACCGTTGGCCAATTCGTGCTCAATGCGGCAGACCCGGCGGGCTTTGCACTTTTCGCGGTGGGGTCGATCCTGACGTCCATCGCGCTCGTGCCTGTCGCCATGACGACATCCGTACAGCCGATGCCGATTCAGAGCACGCGGATCGACATCAAGGCGCTCTATGCTCTGTCGCCTGTGGGGCTGACGGGCGCCTTCGTGGTGGGGCTTGCCAATGCTCCGTTCTGGACGCTGGCGCCGCTATACGCGGCGGAAAGCGGGCTCGATACGAGCGGCATCGCACTGTTCATGTCGGCGGCGATCGTGGGCGCGGCGCTGGCGCAATGGCCGATCGGGCGCCTGTCGGACCGGATGGACCGGCGGCGCGTGATCGTGGCGCTCAGCATCGGCGCGGCCATCGGCGAAATTGCGCTGGTGCTGGCAGGCAGCAGCGGCTTGCGCGAAGCGGTGCTGGTGGCAGGCTTCATTTTCGGCATATCGGGGCTCACGCTTTATTCGGTCGTGGTCGCCCACATGAACGATCATGCGCAGAGCGAGAGCTTCGTGGCCGTGTCGGGCGGATTGCTGATCGTGTTTTCTGTCGGCTCGATCATCGGCCCGACTGCAGCCTCGGTCGGCGTTTCGACATTCGGCATTGCCTCGATCTTCGTTTTCACGGCAATCGTGCATGCCGTCTTCGCGGGCTATACGGCCTGGCGGATTGCGACGACGCCGGCGCTCACCGAAGAACAGCGCGGCGAATTCGTGGCCGTGCCCGTGGCGCAGGTGCAGCCGCCGCCGACCGAACTCGACCCGCGCGCGGCGGACGACACCGATATGCCAGGCGAGGCGGAACGAACCGCCTGAAAATCAAAGGCCGGCCTGCCCGAAGGCAGCCGGCCCCTGAATAAAACGGTTGATCGCCTGGACGATCAGCTGTTCACGGCGTCCTTCAGACCCTTGCCGGCCTTGAATTTCGGCTGCTTCGACGCAGGAATCTGGATCGTCTCGCCGGTACGCGGGTTGCGGCCCTCGGTGGCAGCGCGGCTCGACACATTGAAAGTACCGAAACCAACCAGCCGGACCTCTTCGCCCTTTTTCAGAGATGCCGTGATGATATCGAAGACATAGTCGACGGCCTTGGTCGCATCGGCCTTGGACAGGCCGCTCCGGTCCGCCACTTCTGCTATCAGATCGTTCTTGTTCACGTGAGGCCCCTCTCCAGATGCGATGGCGGGAATCCAAGGATTCCCTTGAGACTAGGGAGTCTACCCGTCGGCCAAAGAGGGGGTCAAAGTAAAATCTAAGGATTTCTGCGGAAAATTCAGGCGGCACGGAGATTAAAAACGGGAGCCAAGTGGCTCCCGTTTCATGTTTTTTGCCGCTTTGCCTGAAATTATGGCGATTAATGGGCCGTCAGCTGTTCCCCCGCATCCGGGCGTTTGCCGGCTGCGGCCTGTTCGGCAAGCCAGGCTTCCTCGTCCCATTCGATGGGCTCCGGCATGCGGGTAAGCGCGTTGCGGAGCACCTCGTCGATGGTATTTACCGGCACGATTTCCAGACCGTTCTTCACATTGTCCGGGATGTCGGCCAGATCCTTGGCGTTGTCCTGCGGGATCAGCACCTTCTTGATGCCGCCGCGCAGCGCCGCGAGGAGCTTTTCCTTTAGACCGCCGATGGGCAGCACCCTGCCCCGCAGCGTCATTTCACCGGTCATGGCAACATCCTTGCGAACCGGGATGCCGGTCATCACCGAGACGATCGCGGTCGTCATGGCCGTGCCCGCGGAGGGGCCATCCTTCGGCGTTGCGCCTTCCGGCACGTGGACGTGGATGTCGCGGCGGTCGAAAAGCGGCGGCTCGATGCCGAAGCGGGTCGCCCGCGAGCGGACATAGGAACTGGCCGCCGAGATCGACTCCTTCATGACTTCGCGCAGATTGCCCGTCACCGTCATGCGGCCCTTGCCGGGCATCATCACGCCTTCGATGGTGAGGAGCTCGCCGCCGACTTCGGTCCAGGCCAGGCCTGTCACGATACCGACCTGATCCTCGCCCTCTATCTCGCCGAAGCGATACTTCGGCACGCCGGCATAATCCGCAATGTTCTCCTTGGTGAGGCTGATCGACTTCCGGTCCGGGTTTGTGAGGATTTCCTTCACCGCCTTGCGGGCCAGATTGTTCAGCTCACGCTCGAGATTGCGGACGCCTGCCTCGCGCGTGTAGACGCGGATGAGATGGCGCAGCGCCTCGTCGTCGATCGACCATTCGCCCTTGCGCAGGCCATGCGCCTCGACCGCCTTGGCGATGAGGTGGCGGCGGGCGATTTCGACCTTCTCGTCTTCCGTGTAGCCGGCAATGCGGATGATCTCCATGCGATCCATCAGCGGCTCGGGAATGTTGAGCGTGTTCGCCGTCGTCACGAACATGACGTCGGAGAGGTCGTAATCGACTTCGAGATAGTGGTCCGCGAAGGCGTTGTTCTGTTCGGGGTCGAGAACCTCGAGCAGCGCCGCCGACGGGTCGCCACGGAAATCCGAGCCCATCTTGTCGATCTCGTCGAGCAGGAAGAGCGGGTTCGTGTGCTTCACCTTCTTCATCGACTGAATGACCTTGCCGGGCATCGAGCCGATATAGGTGCGGCGGTGACCGCGGATCTCGGCTTCGTCGCGCACGCCGCCGAGCGACATGCGTACGAAGTCGCGGCCGGTCGCCTTGGCGATCGACTTGCCGAGCGATGTCTTGCCGACGCCGGGCGGGCCGACGAGGCAGAGGATCGGACCCTTGAGCTTGTTCGACCGGCTCTGGACCGCGAGATATTCGAGGATGCGTTCCTTGACCTTGTCGAGACCGTAATGCTCGGTGTCGAGGATCGTCTGCGCGTTGGCGAGATCCTTCTTCACGCGGCTCTTCTGCTTCCAGGGAACGGAGAGCAGCCAGTCGAGATAGTTGCGCACGACGGTCGCTTCGGCCGACATGGGGCTCATCTGCTTGAGCTTCTTCAGCTCCGCCATGGCCTTTTCGTTGGCTTCCTTCGAAAGCTTCGTCTTCTGGATGCGCTCTTCAAGCTCGCGCATCTCGTCCTTGCCCTCGTCGCCGTCGCCGAGTTCCTTCTGAATGGCCTTGAGCTGCTCGTTCAGGTAGTACTCGCGCTGCGTCTTTTCCATCTGGCGCTTGACGCGCGAGCGGATGCGCTTCTCGACCTGGAGGACACTGATCTCGCCTTCCATGAGAGAGTAGACGCGCTCCAGCCGTTCGCTGACGGAGGACATTTCGAGAAGCTCCTGCTTCTCGGGAATCTTGATGTTGAGGTGGCTGGCGATGGTGTCGGCGAGCTTGGCGGGATCCTCGATCTGGCCGATCGAACCCAGCACCTCCGGCGGCACCTTCTTGTTGAGCTTCACATAGCCGTCGAACTGCGAGACGACGGAGCGTGCGAGACCTTCGAGCTGCTCGGTGTCGCCTTCCGCTTCATCGATCATCTCGATTTCGGCTTCGAAGAATTCCTCATTGCCGGTGTAGCGCTTCACGCGGGCGCGGCGCACACCTTCGACGAGCACCTTCACGGTGTTGTCCGGCAGCTTGAGCAACTGAAGGACGGTGCCGACGGCGCCGATCTCGTAAATATCGTTCGTGTCCGGATTGTCGTCCGCGGCGTTCTTCTGCGAGACGAGCAGAATCTGCTTGTCGTCCTGCATCACGTTTTCAAGCGCGCGCACCGACTTTTCGCGGCCGACGAAGAGCGGCACGATCATGTGGGGGAAGACGACGATGTCGCGGAGCGGGAGCACCGGAAGCACCAGGGTCTCGCCCTTGCCCGATCCGCCTGCCTGCCTGTTTTCGTCTGAGTCTGTCATGCTCGGATACCTGCCTTACAAATGTCTGCCGCCCACCGCGAGTGACAGCCTACCATTCGAATCTGAACGAATGCTGATCTGCCGACCGTCCTCTCAGGATAGCTGGATTCGGCGGAATTCCGCCCGCTATCGAGGCTCTTTCGGACGATTGCCTGTGGAGCGTTTGCCCCGTCAGGCGCGGCGCGGGTGGGCCAGCTGGTTAAATAGAAAATGGCCCTGAAAGCACGCGCTTTCAAGGCCACCTTCAATTCTCAAAAAACGTAGCGTTTCCGGGCCTTCACTCAGGCGCTGGTGCCGACATCGCCCTGCCGCTCGGCGTAGATGTAGAGCGGACGGGCCTTGCCCTCGACCACTTCGGCACTGATGACGACTTCCTCGACGCCTTCCAGCGTCGGCAGGTCGAACATCGTGTCGAGAAGGATCGACTCGAGGATGGAGCGCAGGCCACGGGCGCCGGTCTTGCGTTCGATCGCCTTGCGAGCCACGGAGCGCAGCGCCTCTTCGGAGAAGGTGAGCCTCACATTCTCCATTTCGAACAGGCGCTCATACTGCTTCACCAGCGCGTTTTTCGGCTGGGTCAGAATGGTGACAAGCGCCTCCTCGTCGAGGTCTTCCAGCGTCGCCAGAACCGGCATACGGCCGACGAATTCCGGGATGAGGCCGAATTTCAGCAGATCTTCAGGCTCCAGATCCTTCAGCACGTCGCCAGTGCGGCGCTCTTCGACATCCTTCACCGAGGCGCCAAAGCCAATGCCTGCACCCTTGCCGCGCTGGCCGATGATCTTTTCGAGGCCCGCGAAGGCGCCGCCGCAGATGAACAGGATGTTCGTCGTGTCAACCTGCAGGAACTCCTGCTGCGGGTGCTTGCGGCCGCCCTGCGGCGGCACGGAGGCTACCGTGCCTTCCATGATCTTGAGCAGGGCCTGCTGCACGCCTTCGCCCGACACGTCGCGCGTGATCGACGGGTTGTCGGACTTGCGGCTGATCTTGTCGACTTCGTCGATATAGACGATACCGCGCTGCGCACGCTCGACATTGTAGTCGGCGGACTGGAGCAGTTTCAGAATGATGTTCTCGACGTCTTCGCCGACATAACCGGCTTCGGTCAGCGTCGTCGCATCCGCCATCGTGAAGGGCACATCGAGGATGCGGGCGAGCGTCTGCGCGAGCAGCGTCTTGCCGCAACCGGTCGGGCCGATCAGCAGGATGTTCGACTTCGCGAGTTCGACGTCGTTGTTCTTCGCCGCGTGGTTCAGGCGCTTGTAGTGATTGTGGACCGCGACCGAGAGCACGCGCTTGGCATGCTTCTGGCCGATCACATAATCATCGAGCACTCCACAGATTTCCTGCGGCGAGGGAACACCGTCACGCGACTTCACCAGCGAGGATTTGTTTTCCTCACGGATGATGTCCATGCAGAGTTCGACACATTCGTCGCAGATAAAGACGGTCGGTCCCGCGATCAGCTTCCTGACCTCATGCTGGCTCTTGCCGCAGAAGGAACAGTAGAGCGTGTTCTTGGAGTCGCCGCCGCTCACCTTGCTCATAAGAACTCCTTAGTAACCCACAGACCCGGCCGGACATGCCTGGCTGATTTCCGATGCACCAACCGTGCCTGCCATCCGGGGCCCTTTCAAGGCGCCCGTTTCGTGTACGCCTGACACCGCGAAACGGATGCTGGAAACCCTCGCCCCACTGCCATACGAGCATGTTATTCGCGGGGGGATCAACATTTCATTACCCGCGAAAAGGCTCGCCATGCCTCGAAAAATGGCGGTTCCCTGCGCCGCAACGGCCCGAATCTTGTGCAACCCCCGCCCGTCCGGGCGGCAGGTGCGAGGCGAAATGCCGCAAAGTGGCGCTAATTTCAGCCTTTTTTCGCGCCGTCGGCAGACCGCTCGACACCGATATGGTCGATGATGCCGAATTCCTTGGCGCGTTCCGGGCTCATGAAGTTGTCGCGTTCCAGCGCATCTTCGACCGCTTTCAGGCTCTGGCCCGTGTGCTTCACATAGATCTGGTTGAGCCGCTCGCGAATCGCGATCGTCTCACGCGCATGGATTTCGATGTCGGTCGCCTGGCCCTGGAAGCCGCCCGAGGGCTGGTGAACCATGATGCGCGCATTCGGCAGGGCGTGACGCATGCCCTTTTCGCCGGCAGCGAGAAGGAGCGAGCCCATCGAAGCCGCCTGGCCCATGCAGACGGTCGCAACCGGCGGGCGGATGTGCTGCATCGTGTCGTAGATGGCGAGGCCCGATGTCACAATGCCGCCTGGCGAATTGATGTACATCGAGATTTCCTTCTTCGGGTTTTCCGCCTCGAGGAAGAGAAGCTGCGCGGTGACAAGCATTGCCATGCCGTCCTCGACCGGACCGGCCACGAAGATGATGTGCTCTTTCAGCAGGCGCGAGAAAATGTCGTAGGCGCGCTCACCCCGGTTGGTCTGTTCGACCACCATCGGCACGAGGTTCATGTAGGTATCGATGGGGTCTTTCATATTCTCTCCTGGGCGTCGGACCGGAATGCCTGTTTAGCAGGCCGCGCCTCCCTCGTGCAAAGGGCCCGGCGGGCGCTTTTTCCATGCGGGTGCATGAAAAGGCTTAGTCCGATTCGGTAAATGGACGGTTCCGAACACTAGCGCAAGGTATATAGGCGCGGAAATGACGCATTTCGCCCCTTCTGCCATCATGGTCTTGCAGGACTTGCCGCAGCGTTACGCAGCCTTGCTGGCCTTCTCCGTCCCACCTGCCCGCACAACCATGCCGGAAACGCCCGTGAGCGCACCTGCAACGAGTTCGCGGGCGAGGAAACGGGCGGGATCGACCCAGCCCGGCAGTTCAAGCCGGCGGGCGAGCGCCCTGGTAAAACCGAACCGGCGGTAATAGGGTTCGTCGCCGACCAGAATGACGATGCGATGGCCTTCGGCCGTGGCGCGGGCGAGGCCCGCCTTCATCAGGCGGCTGCCGATGCCCTCACCCTGGCGCGAAGGCGCGGTGACGAGAGGACCGAGCAGAAGGGCCGCCGTGCCGCCTTCGATTTCGACGGGCCAGAAGCGGAGCGTGCCGACGACTTCGCCCTTGTCGAGCGCGACAAGCGAGAGCGAGGCTTCGGCATCCACGCCATCGCGGAACCGGTACACGGTCTTTTCAAAGCGGTCCGGGCCGAAGGCCTCGGCGACCAGCTTTTCCACGGCCGGTCCGTGGACGAGTTCTTCCTGAACGATCTTCATATTCTCAATCCATGTGGCGGGCGGGCGCGGCAGAGCCGCGCCCTTCCCCAACCATCAATGCGCAATGCGATCAGATGCAGACGCTGGCGAGCGGCGGGAAGCCATTGAACGCGACCGCCGAATAGGTGGTCGTGTAGGCACCCGTTGCGAGGATCCAGACCTTGTCGCCTGCTTCGAGGCTCGACGGAAGACGGTAATCCGTCTTCTCGTAGAGGATGTCGGCGCTGTCGCAGGTCGGCCCGGCAAGGACGACGGGCGAGGTATCGCCGCCATCCTTCGAGGTCAGCAGGCGATACTTGATCGCCTCATCCATCGTCTCGGCGAGGCCGTGGAACTTGCCCGCATCGAGATAGACCCATCGTCGCGCATCGTCGCCGCCCTTTTCGGAGACGAGGACGACTTCGGCCTGGATGACGCCGGCATCGCCGACGACGCCGCGGCCGGGCTCGACGATCACGTCCGGCTGATTGTCGCCGAAGTGACGTGCAAGCGCCTCGCGGATCGCCGCGCCATAGGCGGCAATCGAGGGCACGTCGGTGCGGTAGCGCGACGGGAAGCCGCCGCCCATGTTGACCATACGCAGGTTCACACCGCGCGCCTCAAGCGTGCGGAAGAGCGACAGCGAAAGCGCCAGCGCCTTGTCGTACTGGGTGAGGTCGGTCTGCTGCGAGCCGACATGGAAGGAAACGCCATAGGCATCGAGGCCGAGTTCCTTCGCGCGCACGAGCAGGTCTGCAGCCATGTCGGGCTCGCAGCCGAACTTGCGCGAGAGCGGCCATTCGGCGCCTTCGCATTCCATCAGCACGCGGCAATAGACCTTCGAGCCGGGCGCCACGCGGGCGATCTTGTCGAGCTCGGCGGCGCTGTCGAAGGCGTACATGCGCACGCCCTTCGCATAGGCCTCCGCAATGTCGCGTTCCTTCTTGATCGTGTTGCCGAAGGAGAGACGGTCGGGCGACACGCCGTGGCTGAGGCAGAGATCGATCTCGCCCATGCTGGCCGTATCGAAGGCGGAGCCGAGGCCCGCGAGCCGCGAGACGATCTCGTCGGCCGGGTTCGCCTTCACCGCATAGAAGATGCGCGCCGCCGGCAGCGAGCGGGCAAGCTCATCGAAATTGTGGGCGACGATGTCGACATCGACCACAAGGCAGGGCGAGGGAATGTCAGCCGTCGCGAGATAGCGCGCGATCTTGGGGGGCAGGCCGCCCCGCTCGAGCGGCAGCTCGGCCGCCTTCGGCACGAGGCGAAGGCGCGGCTTGCGGCGCGATGATGCCTTGGCAGATACCGGCTTGGTGGCCGGAACCGACTTGGCGGCGGATTTCGTGGAGATGCGCGAACGGGCACGGCGGCCCTGCTCGGAAGCGAACATCGTAAACACCCTTTTTCAGACCCGGCTCTTTCAGAGTCCGGCGTGATCCAAAAAGGACGCTTTCCGTCGTTGCATAAACCTGCGATGGGCCAGCGGCACGTGCGTGTGCGTCTTGTGATGCGCGGAGATATAGGTATCGCCGAGTCCTTGCAACAGGTTTTTCTTGGGCAGGCGAAGTTTTTTACTAACAAAATCCTAACGACGACCTGTCTTCATTCAGCCACAATCGGCGACGGACGACGGAGGGAGCGAATGCCGGGCATCAAGAGGATCGGACTCATTGCGGGCGCGGGGCTGCTCGTCCTGCTCGCCCTTGCCGGCGCGCAGACGATCTACGTCACTTTCGCAAGCGGACTGGCAGAGGCACGCAAGGCCTACCGCGCCGCAGACACCGACCTCGCCATCGACCGGCTTACGGCGGCGACCGGCTCGCCATTTCTGCTGCCCCACCAGAAGGCGGAGGCCTACAGGCTGCGGGGGGAGACTTTCTACGTGCTCAAGGAAGACGAGAAGGCGCTGGCGGACTTAAGCGAAGCAATCAGGCTCGCGCCGAGTGCCGCCTCATACCGGCTCAGAAGCTCCGTGCATGAGCGCGGCGGCCAGTACGACGAAGCGATCGCCGATCTAACCGAGGCGCTGGCGCTCGCCCCATCGGATATGCCCTCGCGGCTCGGCCGCGCTTTGCTGCATGAGAGCTATCTCAATCACCATGCGGTGATCGAGGATTACGGTCTGATCATCGAGCACTATCCGGCTTTCGCGAGTCATGCTCGTCGCAAGCGTGGAACGGCCTATGCGGAGCTCGGCGAGATCGAGAAGGCCATAAGCGAAATCGCCGCCATACCGCTCGATGGTTCATACGACTATCAGGGGCATGTCGGGCGCGGTATCGAGTTCGACAACATCGCCGCCTATGACCGGGCGAAGCAGGAGTTCGACGCGGCGATCAGGCTCCAGCCGCGAAATGCGCGAGCCCTTCTCGCGCGCGGCGTTTCCGGCATCGCTGCCGGGAATTTCGAAGGCGCGCTGCGCGATCTCGACGCGGCTACCGGCCTCGATCCCGACGAGAGCTTCGCCCACTACGGACGCGGCAGGGCGAATTATCACTTGGGCCGGATGGCGGTCGCGAGGAAGGAACTCGAAGCGGCGCTTGCGGCCAACCCGTCCTACATCTTTCCAGCTCTCTGGCTGCACCTCGTCCATCTCCGCACGGGCGGGCCTCAGCCGGCCATTCTGCAATCCCATGCCGAATCCTTCGGCGTGACCTGGCCGCGCCCGATCTTCAACCATTTCATCGGCGCGCTGGACCGGGAAGCCCTGTTCGACAAGGCAGCCGAAGGCACCCCCTTCGTGCAGCGCGAGCAGCTTTGCGAGGTGCATTTCTTCCTCGGCGCGGCGCTGGCCGCGCGGGGCGACCGGCGCGCGAAGGAGCCACTGGAAGAGGCGCGCAAGATTTGTCCGCGAGCCTTCGTCGAATATTCGGCGTCGCTGCACGAGTTAAACCGGCTCGCGGCGGGACAGCGGTAACAAAAAGGCCCGGCGCAAAGCCGGGCCTTTGATGTCTGGAGCGAAGGAAGCGCCGCTCAGTCTTCTTTCTTCTTCTTGGGAGCGGCCTTCTTGGCGGCGGGCTTCTTCTCGCCGTCCTCGTCCTTCTTGGCAGCGGCCTTCTTCGCCGCGGGCTTCTTGGCCGGCTTGGCGTCGCCATGATCGTGGTCGTGGTCGTGGTCATGGTCGTGATCGCAGTTTTCGTCATGGACATGATCGTGGTCGTGATCATGCTCATCCGCGTCCGGGTCGGTGAAGAGTTCGTCGCGGCTCACCAGCTTGTCGGTCACGGTCGCGAGTTCGGCGATGAAGTCCACCACCTTGTCCTCGAAGATCGGAGCACGCAGTTCCTGAACGGCCTGCGGGTTCTGCTGGTAGAACTGGAACACCTGCCGCTCCTGGCCGGGGAACTGGCGGGCGCGCTCGGCAAGCGCCTGGTTCAGCTCCTGTTCGGTCACGGTGATTGCATTCTTCTCGCCGACTTCGGCCAGCACGAGACCGAGGCGGACGCGGCGTTCGGCGATCTTGCGGTACTCGGCGCGTACTTCCTCTTCCGGCTCGTCGAGATCGGCGGCGGTCTTGTTCTGGTGCTGCAGCTCATGCTCGAACTGCTGCCAGATCTGGTTGAACTCCTGCTCGACCATGGTCGGCGGCAGCTCGAAGCTGTGCAGCTCGTCGAGCTTGTCGAGCATGGCGCGCTTCAGATGCTGGCGCGACATGCGGGCATAGTCGCTCTTCATCTGTTCGGCGAGCGCCTCGCGGAGCTTTTCGAGGCTATCGAGGCCGAAGCGCTTGGCGAACTCGTCATCCACCTTCACTTCTGCCGGCGCCTTCACTTCCTTCACCTTCACATCGAAGACGGCGTCCTTGCCGGCGAGATGTTCGGCGCCGTACTCGGCCGGGAAGGTCACCTTCACTTCGATTTCGTCACCGACCTTGGCGCCGACAAGCTGTTCCTCGAAGCCGGGAATGAAGCGGCCCGAGCCGAGCTCCAGATTGGCGTCCTCGGCGGAGCCGCCATCGAATGCGTCACCGCCGATCTTGCCGACGAAGTCGATTGTGAGGAGGTCGCCGGTCTCGGCTTTCGCGCCTTCGGCGCGGGCTTCGAAATTCTTCTGGTTTTCGGCGAGGCGCTTGACGGCCTCGTCGATCTCCTCATCCTTCACGTCGGAGGTGAGGCGCTCCAGCGAAACCTTCGAAAAGTCCGCAAGTTCGAAGGCCGGGATGACTTCGAAGCTCATCTTGAAGGTGAGGTCGGATTTGCCGTCGATAACATCCTGGATTTCGCCTTCGAGGTCGATCGCGGGCTGGAAGGCGGGACGGAGGGACTCACCCTCGATCGCCTTCTGGGTCGATTCGCCGACCGTCTCCTGGATCACCTCGCCCATGACCTGCTTGCCGAAGGTCTTGCGCAGATGGCTGAGCGGCACCTTGCCGGGGCGGAAGCCCTTGAGGCGGACCTGGTTCTTCAGCTCGTCGAGCTTCGCGCCAAGCTTGGCTTCCAGATCCTTGGCCGGAACCTGAATCTTCAATTCGCGCTTCAATCCGTCCGCGTTCGTAACCGTGACCTGCATCGTCCAATCCATTTTCATGTGCCGGGCTTCCGGCCTGGTGCGGGCGGAGGGACTCGAACCCCCACGCCTTGCGGCACTGGAACCTAAATCCAGCGCGTCTACCAATTCCGCCACGCCCGCGAGAAGGGCGCTGGCGTGCCCCGAAAGGCCAGCCGGTCCCCAATTTGGCGCTCTCTATATCAAGGGCATGGGGGGAACGCCAGCAAAAGCCGCGAATTTGGACGAGAGGCTCAAAGGGCGGGCAAGAGGTCGCGGAATACCGCGGGCAGCATCTCGGGGAGGTCTTCCGAAATGAGGCCAGGGCCGAAATACCGCCCTGCCTCGCCGTGGAGCCAGACGGCGGCGGCGGCGGCCTCGAAGGGTGGCATACCCTGCGCCAGGAGAGCCAGAACGATGCCTGCGAGCACATCGCCAGAGCCTGCGGTGGCCAGTTCCGGCCCGGCATTGCGGGCGATGGTGGCGCGGCCATCGGGCGCCGCGACCACGGTGTCGGCGCCCTTGAGGATAATGATGGCAGCGGCCTCGGCAGCCGCCTTGCGGGCGCGGTCGAGCTTCGAGCCGCCCTCCTCCACGATTTTTGGGAAAAGGCGGGCGAACTCGCCCTCATGCGGCGTCATCACCACGGGGCCCGCGAAATAGCCCTTGATGGCGACGAGGAGGTCGCGCGGGATTTCGGCAAATGACGTGAGCGCATCGGCATCGAGCACGGTGGCGGCGCCGGAGAGGAGCGCGGCCAGCACATTCTCGCGCGTGGCGGGGCCGACGCCCGCGCCGGGACCGATCAGCAATGCGTTCTTGCGCTTGTCCTCGAGAATGGCGGTGAGATCGTCCGCGCCGTCGAAGACCTGCAGCATGATGGAAGTGAGTTGCGCGGCATTGATGAGGAGTGCCGAGGGCGGCGAAGCGACGGTGACGAGGCCGGTGCCTGCCCGGAGCGCGCCGCGGGCGGCAAGGCGCGCAGCACCCGTATGCGACGCACCGCCTGAGACGACGACGGCATGGCCCTTCGTATATTTGTGGCTGTCGAGGCGCGGGCGCGGGAAGGCGTGCGCCCAGAGAGGCGGCGCGTTCAGGAACGCCGCAGGCCTGATCTCGGACAGCACGGCGGCATCAATGCCGATATCTGCAACCTTGACCTCGCCGCAATAAAGCCTGCCCGGCAGCAGCAGGTGGCCCGGTTTCGCGCGGAAGAAGGTGACGGTGAGTGCGGCGGCAAAGGCTGCGCCGCGCATGGCGCCTGTGTCGCCGTCGATGCCGCTTGGTACATCGACCGCCACCACGGGGATACGCGCCTCGTTGATGCGCTTGATCGCTTCTGCGGCGACTCCTTCGACGTCGCGGGCAAGCCCGGCGCCGAAGATCGCATCGACCACGAGCGAGGCACCGCGCCCGGCATCGGCATCGAGCGCATGAATGGCGCCCGTCCAGCGGTCCGCCGCAATCGCCGCATCGCCTTTCAGCGCATCGCGCCTGCCCAGCAGGAAAAGTGTGACAGGCCAGCCCTGCTCCGCCAGCAGGCGCGCCGCAACAAAACCGTCACCGCCATTATTGCCCGGCCCGCACAGGACCGACACCGGCCCTTGCCGGAAGCGCGCAACGATTTCCCGCGCCACCGCCGCACCCGCATTCTCCATAAGGGTAATGCCCGCCTTGCCGCGCGCGATGGTCATGGCGTCGGCGCGGGTCATCTCAGCGACGGAGAGGAGCTCGATGGAATCAGCGGGCGGTTTCATGGCCGCACTATAGACCTGCAAATGCGGCAGGGAATTGATGATTTCGAGACCTGGCTCAATTCACCTTCGTATCGGCTTCCCTGCCCTGCTCCACCAGCTTCAATGCCTTGCCGGATGTTTCGAACACGGTCACCGAGCAATTGTCGGGGCGGAAACAGACGAGGCGGTCGTCGCCCGTGGCGAGGCCAGCGGCGACATTGATCGCGATGAAATGCGAGAAGATCACCGTGTCGTCGGTGAGTTCCGTCAGCGCCGTGCCGACAGCATTGCGCCAGGCGACAAGATCGAGCGCACCATTGCCATTGTTCTCCGGCAAGCTCGCCTCCGCCCATGTGCCTGCCATGAGACGGCGGAGCCAGACGCCGCGCTCGGCGAGGTCTTCGACGGCGGAGGGGACTTCGGCGACGCGGGGCTCGATATAGGGTACGCGGCCCCAGAGTGTCGCCAGCGGCTCGCTCGTCTCGCGACAGCGGCGCAGAGGCGATGTGAGAATTGGCAGCTTCCGTCCCACGCGCGTCTCGATCTCTCGGGCGACGGCTTCCGACTGGGCGCGGCCCTTTTCCGACAGGCCGGGGTCCATATCGGCGTCCCAGCCCGCAGCGGCTTCGCCATGGCGGATCATGTAAATAGTGGGCATGGGTTCTCGTCCTGCTTCAATTCCCGATGCCCCGTTTGTCGGCGAGGCTGAAGCGGATTGCAAGGCAGATGGAAGAGCCGGTCTGAAAGGGATAGCCTTTTAAGCAGCGACTCATCAGAGGAGGCCTCCATGTCCGAGACGCAGCCGCCCGCCGTTCAGCCCGCCGCAGGCGATCTTGATGCCGCAAAGCTCATTTACGTTCTCTACTTCATCGGGGTTGCGACGGCTATCACCGCCATTGCCGGCGTCATTGTCGCCTATCTGAAGCGGGGCGACGCGCCAGCGATTGCCGTCTCGCATTACACCTTCCAGATCCGCACCTTCTGGATCGGGCTTCTCTTCAGTGTGATCAGCGCCGTGACGCTGGTCATTGGCATTGGCTTCCTGCTCGGTTTCGCAACGCTCGTCTGGTATCTGATCCGCTCGATCAAGGGCTTCATGCTGGCGCTGGACGGCAAGGCGGTGGCCGATCCCGAAACCTGGCTCTGGTAAGAAAAATGCCGCCGGTATCTCTCCGGCGGCGCATATCGATCAGGATTGCAGGCTGCTCAGAAGGAATAGCCGAGCCGGATGCCCGCATTTGTCAGGCCATCATTCTGATCGCAGAGCGAGGCGTTCGACATGTGCTCGACGCTCGCCATGATCGACAATTGCGGCGTGATGCGGTAGCCGATCGAGCCGCTCTGATGGAAATTCGCACGGCAGCCGAAATAGCGCTTGTCCGGACGATTGCCCTTCAGATCGCCATCGTGAATAGCGCCGCCAATGGCACCGTCGATGAAGAGATTGTCCGTGAGGTTGAAGGTCCAACCGAGCACATCCAGATAGACGAGGCTCGTACCTGGACCACCGCTCAGCGTGCCGCCAAGGCGCGGGCGCGGATTGCCCGCCCAGGAGAGAAACGAAGGCGTCTCGAAGACCAGCTCAACATTGATGTCGGCGTGATCGTCTTCGCGCGTCGTGCTGAACGGATCATGCGCGAAGATGCCGCCACGAATTTCATCGACAAAGGCAGAAGCCGGGACGGAAAAAGAAACCGCGCCAAGGCACAAGGCAACACAGCCAGCCGCAAGGCGGCGTCCAACAAGTTCAATTGGCAAGGGAACCCCCCCTGATATCTCAACAAGGCCGCATCTCTACCCACGGCTTCGATCAATCAGGACGCACCCCGGACTACGCCTGACTTTCTTTAGGCCGGTAAGTTGAACTGAACATATCATGCAAACCGGACGCATTGGCAGTGTGAAAAAGCCACAACCGCCAATGATCCTTCGCGACGTCAGTCCGGCGTGAAAATGTTAACGCTGCCATCGGCGGCCGAGGCCACGGTTCCGCTCCGGCCAAGCTGATCGCGCGACAGCATTTCCTGGAGCGTGGCCGGATCGTTCGGCGTGTGGGCGACGAAACGGGCATCGTTTTCGGCGAGACGGCCGAACAGGATGGCGAATTCCGGGCCGCCGCGGCCGTGCACCACGGTGTAGGTCTCGATCTTCGCCTTGCCGTTCGGCTTTTCCTCGACCCTTGGATGCTTCTCGGCGTCGATCTCGGCCTGATAGGTGGCCGGGTTCTCACGCTCCCACTTGCCCTCGCGCGGCGTTGTGGAATAGAGGCCGAGGCCGTGCTTCGTCACGTACCAGCCATTCGAAGTGACGAGACCTTTCGTGCCGGGCTTGGCGCGGAGCTTGTCGATCATGGTGGCGATGGAATGCATGACATAATTGTTACCCGCACCGCCAAAGTAAGGCAGGCCGCCCGTGACGGTGAGGGCGCGCGGATCGTCCTCTGCAATGCCGAGCTCGTTGCGGCCGATCTGCACGGCAGACGGGAAGCAGGAATAGAGATCGAAATAGTCGATCTGATCGATGGACCAGCCCGACATGGCAAACGCCTTCTTGCCCATCATGCGGATGGCGGGCGAGGAATGATAGTTCACGCGCTCTGTCGGATACCAGAGATCGTTCGCATCGGCGCAGCCATGGAGGAAGACCCATTTCGACTGCGGCACGCCAAGCTCGCGCGCCTTCTTCACCGACATCATCACCACGGCGGCGGCCTGATCGACCTGCATGATGGCATTCATATACTTCGTGTACGGAAAGCCGACATAACGGTTGTCATCGGTCGGCGTGGCGATTTCCTCTGCCGTGCGCGCAATCGGGAACCAGGCCTGCGGGTGCTTGGCGGCAATCTCGGTGAAGGGCGCCATGAGCCGGCCGATCGCAAGCTGATGATCCTTCACGCTGCGGCCAGCCGCGCCGCGGATTGCGTTTTCGAACATCGGATAGATGTTGACCGGAAACTGCAGCTTGTGGCGCTTCTCGACTTCGGTGACGCCGAGCTTTTCGACGCCGATGTCGATGCGTTCGCCACCGGGGTTCTCATCGTGCCAGGGGAGCATCTTGCCCTGCCCCAGCGCGCGCATCAGCGTACCGAAACATTCCGAACCGGCCACAAGCGCGATCTCGGTTTCGCCGCGGGAAATGAGTTCTGCCGTGTGGTTCACGAGGAGCTGGGGCGTGTTGCCGCCAGTCGGGCCGTAGCAGGTTTTTGAGGGGTTCGCGCCGAGCAGGTTCGCCAGCGTCTTTGCCGCATTCGGATAGCGGCCGAAGGGAAGGCGCGCCGAATCCGGGCTGTCGGTAATGAAGCGGACCGTCGTCACATTGTCGACGAGGTCCCAGAGCTTCTTGCCGAGGCCGGTATCGGCGGCGGCGGCTTCGGCCGCATCGGCCATCAGATGCATCGGCGACTTCGCCTTTTCGACATCCTTTTCCTTCTGGACGAGCTGGCCGCAACCGACCAGTACGGGCATGCGGTCGTCGAGCTTGATGTCGGACATCGGAAGTCTCCCTGATACTTATTAGTTCGTGGCGCTAACCATTTGCCGGGAAGAATAACGGCTGCATCCGGCCTGTCCAGCGGGCCTTGATGCGGCGCGGCGCCGCTGCGTCAGGCACCGTGCTTGTCGCGGAAGGCAAAGGCGGAGAGAAGGAAGCGGGCGCCATAGATCAGCGCATCGGCATTGACGGCATGGCCGAGGTTCGGCAGCGGCACGCCCTGACAGACGATCCCCGCCTCCGTCATCGCCTTCACAGAGGTCATCATCCCGTAGAGCGGTGCGAGCCGATCCTGCTCGCCATGAAC
Source organism: Parvibaculum sp. (assembly GCF_046297875.1). Taxonomy (GTDB): domain Bacteria; phylum Pseudomonadota; class Alphaproteobacteria; order Parvibaculales; family Parvibaculaceae; genus Parvibaculum. The sequence goes on from NZ_JBKBHD010000001.1 coordinate 2,694,338, forward strand.
GAGCATGACCGGCGGCTTCGACGTCATTTCGTCCTTCAATCTGTCAGCCCCGACGAGACCGCCCGAATAGCCAAGCACGGCTGCGGGCGCGACGGCGCGGCGGAGCCCTAGATGCAGCGCCATCACCGTGCCCTGGCTGAAGCCGACCAGCGCGAGGCGCGAGGCATCGAGCCCCACGCGCGCGAGTTCGGCGTCGATGAAGGCATGGAGCCGCGGCGCGGCGTCCACCGCATCGTCATAGAGTTTCGGATCGCCTGCCGGGCGCTTGCCGATCCATTGAAAGCCGCCATCTTTCGTTTCGATCGGGCCATCGGGCGCGACGAAGGCGGTATTCGGCATGGAGCCTTGCCAGTAATCGGCAAAAGCTATCAGGTCGGCGCCGGTGGAACCGAAGCCATGCAGGAAAACGACGAGCCATTCCCCCTTGCCGGAGGCGGCATCGCGGCGCTGCGCGTTCAGCGTCACGCCGTGCCGCCCTTCGCGTAAGCTTTCAGCCGCGCGCTTGCTTCCTTCAGGATCGCGTCCTGCTTGCAGAAGCAGAAGCGCACGAGATGGCTCGGCGCATCGGGCGTCGAATAAAAGGCGGAGAGCGGGATGGCGGCGACCTTCGCCTTCACGGTGATCTCGCGGCAGAACTCCTCATCCGTGCCGTTGAATCCGAGAGAGCGGAAATCAGCGCTCACGAAGTAGGTGCCATCCGCGGGCAGCACATCGAAGCCCGCCTCGCGCAGACCATCCGAGAGAAGATCGCGCTTCGCCTCGAGCGATGAGGCGAGGCTTGCGAAGTAGTCATCATCCTTGCCGAGGCCGTAGGCGACGGCGGATTGCAATGCGGGTGGCGTGGTGAAGGTGACGAACTGGTGCGTCTTGCCGACGACTTCCATCAGATGCGCGGGGCCGGTGACATAGCCGATCTTCCAGCCGGTGAGCGAGAAGGTCTTGCCCGCCGAGCCGATGCGGAGGGTGCGCTCGCGCATGCCGGGCAGCGTCATCAGCGGGACGTGGCTGTGGCCGGAAAAGACGAGATGCTCATAGACCTCGTCACAGACGGCATAGGCGTCGTGGCGGACGATCAACCCGGCAAGGCGCGTAAGTTCAGCGCGGGAGAAGACCTTGCCGACGGGGTTCATCGGCGAATTGAGAAGGACGAGCTTGGTGCGCGCCGTGAAAGCCGCCTCGATCTCCGCGAATGGGAGCGACCAGTCCGGCGGCGAGAGCGGCACGGGGACGACTTTCGCGCCCGACGCCTCGATCACCGGCCGGTAGCTGTCATAGGCGGGCTCGAAGATGATCGCCTCGTCGCCCGGATTGAGCAGCGCGATCAGGCAGTCGGCCAGCGCCTCGGTGGCGCCGGATGTCACCATGACTTCCTTCTGCCAGTCGATGTCGAGGCCGTAGAAACGCCTGTTGGCGGCGGCGACGGCCTGACGGAGCGCGGGCAAGCCCATCATGGGCGGGTACTGGTTCGGGCCGTCGATGATGGCCTTCGCGGCGGTCGCGCGGACATCATCCGGCCCCTCATCGTCCGGGAAGCCCTGGCCGAGATTGATCGCGCCATGCTCGGTGGCGAGCGCCGACATGACAGTGAAGATGGTGGTGCCGAGAGCCGAAAAAACGCCGTTTGCCGCCCGCATGCCGCCTGCCTCGTTGCTTCGCGAATGCCCGATTGCCTGCGGTTGTCGCGGGGCGAGCGGGTGCTGTCAATCGGGTCTGCCCTGCCCGCCAGCTGGCGGATTTCCTCATGTCCGGAAGGGTTGATTAACGCGCAGCCACTATTTTAGCCAATTAGCCTATATTTTGTGCATTTCTTCTGCATAAAATAGCAGCACGCTGCAACGCGCAGGAATTCAACCTATTGATTTCACTAGGGCTTCGCCCTCCGGTGCGGTTGGCACGAGCCGTGCTAACCAGTCTGTACATGGTTGCGGGCGGCGAGCCCATGAACAAGGAAGTCAGCGAATGAAAAAGATCGAGGCAATCATCAAGCCGTTCAAGCTCGACGAAGTGAAAGAGGCGCTGCAGGAAGTGGGACTTCAGGGCATCACCGTTACGGAAGCCAAGGGCTTCGGCCGGCAGAAGGGACATACGGAGCTTTATCGCGGCGCCGAATATGTCGTCGATTTTCTGCCGAAGGTGAAAATCGAGGTCGTGCTGAACGACGAGCTGGTGGCGAAGGCTGTGGAAGCGATCCAGGCAGCCGCGCGCACTGGCCGCATCGGCGACGGCAAGATTTTCATTTCCAATGTCGAGGAAGCGATCCGCATCCGCACCGGGGAAACCGGATCGGAAGCCATCTAGCGGACACGAAGGAGCGGCGATAACGACTACGCATTGACCCCCGATACGAAGGCGCGCAGCGGCCCCCATACCGCCGCGCGATACATCCACGAGAGGGCGAAAGCCCAACGCAAGAACCCCTAAAGGACAACAGGGAAAAGAGGACCAAATGGCTGGCAAATCTATTCAGGACGTCATCAAGGAAAAGGACGTGAAGTACATCGACCTGCGCTTCACCGATCCGCGCGGCAAGATGCAGCATGTCACTTTCGATGTCGGCTTCTGCGATGACGACTTCTGGGCCGAGGGCACGATGTTCGACGGTTCGTCGATTGCCGGCTGGAAGGCGATCAACGAGTCCGACATGGTCCTGCTGCCCGACACGGCAACGGCTGTGATCGACCCGTTCTATGCCCAGACGACGCTTGCCGTCTTCTGCGACATTCTCGAGCCCTCGACCGGCGAGCCCTATGCCCGCGACCCGCGCGGCACGGCGAAGCTGGCCGAAGCCTATGTGAAGTCGTCCGGCATCGGCGACACGATCGTGTTCGGCCCGGAAGCCGAATTCTTCATCTTCGACGACGTGAAGTTCTCCGCCAATCCGTACAAGACCGGCTTCGAGCTCGACTCCGTCGAACTGCCGACCAACACGGATACGCATTATGAGACGGGCAACCTCGGCCACCGTCCGCGCACCAAGGGCGGCTACTTCCCGGCAAACCCGATCGACTCCTGCCAGGATCTCCGCGGCGAGATGCTGACCGTCATGGAAGAGATGGGCGTCCACATCGAAAAGCACCACCACGAAGTGGCGGCGGCGCAGCACGAGCTTGGCACCAAGTTCCAGACGCTGACCAAGGCTGCGGACCACATGCAGATCTACAAGTATGTGATCCACAACGTCGCGCAGGCCTTCGGCAAGACGGCGACCTTCATGCCGAAGCCGGTGTTCGGCGACAACGGCTCGGGCATGCACTGCCACCAGTCGATCTGGAAGGACGGCAAGCCGCTCTTCGCGGGCAACAAGTATGCCGACCTCAGCCAGGAATGCCTCTGGTATATCGGCGGCATCCTGAAGCACGCCAAGGCGCTCAATGCCTTCACCAACCCCAGCACGAACAGCTACAAGCGCCTCGTGCCGGGCTATGAAGCGCCTGTGCTGCTCGCCTATTCGGCGCGCAACCGTTCGGCCTCCTGCCGCATCCCGCATGGCACGTCGCCGAAGTCGAAGCGAATCGAAATCCGCTTCCCCGATCCGACGGCGAACCCCTATCTCGCCTTCGCCGCGATGGCGATGGCGGGCCTCGACGGCATCGAGAACAAGATCGATCCGGGCGCGCCGATGGACAAGAACCTCTACGACCTGCCGGCGGAAGAGCTGAAGAACATCCCGACCGTTTGCGGCAGCCTGCGCGAAGCGCTGGTCGCGGCCGATGCGGACCGCAAGTTCCTGACCAAGGGCAACGTCTTCACCGACGAGCAGATAGACGCCTATCTCGAACTGAAGTGGGAAGAATGCCTGCGTTACGAAATGACGCCGCACCCGGTCGAGTTCGACATGTACTACTCGGTCTGAGCCTTACGGTTCAGAGAGACGGAAAGGCCGGAGCGAAAGCTCCGGCCTCTTTTGTTTAGGCTCACGCCTGATGAAGCGTGAAGCGCGTGCCGCAGATGGTGACGCTGTTGCCTTCGACCGGCAGGTCGCGCTCGCGGGCCTTGGCGAGTGCGGCGGCGGGGTCTGACATTGCGATGTCGATGCCGGTGACGCCGGTGCCGTCTGCATCCACAGGCTCAATGAAGCGGACATTGCCGCGAGTGAGGCGGAGCGACGGGGCGCCCTTGCCCTCCTCCACCGGCACGGCGAGCAATTCACCCCAGCGGGCGGCGAGTGCGGCAGGGGCTTTCGTCTGCACGGTCGCGCCGAGAATGGCCGTCGCATTCGTGGCTTTCGCCTTGCGCCAGTCATCGCCTGCGGGCGGCCAGTCGCTGTCCGGGTCGAGCCAATTCTCCACGCCCTTCACGCTGTCGATCGAGGTCAGCACGCCACCGAAATCGGCCGGGTGGAAATGGGTGAAGACATAACGCTTGTCCATCGCCGCGATCTGACGCGCGCCGAGGCCCAACACACGCTCGCGGTGCGCCAACGCATCCGCCACCTCGAAGATCAGCATGTAGCCTGCATCGCCGCCGCGGCGATGGAGATAGCGAAGTGCCGAGGCGTCGTCCTTCACGGGCTGCACGACTTCGAGAAACTCGCCGCCGACCGGCATCACCGCATTGACGAGGCCGAATATGGCGACGCCCGGATCGCGGAAGGCGACCTTGAGCCCCAGCACCGCCTCAAGCTCCGCCACAACCGGTTCGAGATCATGCGCGACGAGCGCCACCTGCCTCAGCCACATGTTTCATCCTCCCTTTTTTCATTGCCGCGAAACTGGCCGTGCCGGGCGGCGCCGTCAAGCGCCGCGTCACACGCCGCCGAGGAGCCATTCTGTTTGTGTACGGAGTATTTTCGGTCAACAAGACTGACTCATATGGACTTACGGGAAATGCCTATTCCAGTTGACCTTTCCGTGTTTTGGGGCGTAGCATTTTCATGTCTGATGAAGGAGGAGGTTTACGAAGATGACCCCACCGACGCGGTTCTGCAGGGACTGAACCAGAAGACTTTTGATACATGCCAAGCTCTGACGCGGATCACAGGTGCGGCCGGTCAGCAAATCTTATAGGCCAGGAAACAGCGCAAAGACAGCTTGACGCCCAGGCCGTACTGATTGAGCGCGCAGGCAAAAAGGCATTGGAGACAAGCCCGGTTTCTCACCAGGGCGAGTGCGAGCAGCACATCCAGTAGCAACCCCGCAAGGAACGCCCGACAGGATCATCCGGGGCTTCCGTTGGAGCGGGGTTGCGCCTTTTGAATTTCATTCTTGCCCGCAATGCGAATCTCCGCCTGCAGCATCAGGATGATTGCGGCTGCGATGCCCAGTCCGGCAACACGCCATGTTCGATGCCGAAGACGATGGGGCCGAGGACATAGACCATCGCGACGATCAGCAGCACGAATGAGACGTTGAGCCACCACCCGGCCTTGGCCATTTGCGGCAGCGATATTCGTCCGCTGCCAAAGACGATGGCATTTGGCGGCGTGCCGACGGGCAGCATGAAGGCGCAATTCGCGGCCATGGCGGCGGGGATCAGCAGCAGCAGCGGATTTTCGCCGATGGTGATGGCGACGGCAGCGATCACCGGCAGGAAGGTTGCGGCCGTTGCCGTGTTGCTGGTGAGCTCGGTCAGCATGAGGATCAGCGCGCAGACGGCTGCGACGAGCAGGATGATCGGTATGGCGCCCGCGCCGTCGAACATGGTGCCGAGCCATGAGGCGACGCCATGCGCCTCGATGGCGCTGGCGAGGCTGAGGCCGCCGCCGAAGAGCAGAAAGACATCCCAGGGCGCTTTCTTCGCGGTTCCCCAGTTCATCAGGAATTCGCCGCGGCGGATATTCACCGGTGTCATGAAAAGCGCGAGCCCGCCGAGCAGCGCGATGCCCGTATCGGTGATGAGCGGGAAGACCTGCACGAGGAAGGGCTGCGTGATCCAGCCAAGCGCCGTCAACGCGAAGATGATGGCAACTGCGCGTTCCTGCTTCGAGAAGGCGCCGAGTTTCGATCGCTCCGACGCGATCACCTCGCGGGCACCTGTTATCTCCATGCCTTCGACGCGGAAGATCACCCGCGTCATCATGAACCAGGCGAGCGGCACGCCAACGAGCACGACGGGCACACCAATCAGCATCCATTCGGCAAAACCGATGCGCAGGCCGTAAGTCTGGTTGAGGAAGGCGGCGAGCAGCGCATTGGGCGGCGTACCAATCAACGTGCCCAGGCCGCCGATGGTGGCGCTGTAGGCTACCGCAAGCAGCAGCACGAGCGAGAAAGTCTGTGCGTGGTCCTTCGCCGTGTCGTCCTTCGCCTGCGCCTCGAGCAGCGCGATGACGGAGAGCGCGATGGGCAGCATCATCAGCGCGGTCGCGGTGTTGCTGACCCACATGCTGAGAAAGGCGGAGGCGATCATGAAGCCGGCGACGATGCGCGTCGGCCTCGTGCCCATGAAGCCGATCAGACCGAGTGCGATACGCTTGTGGAGCCCCCAGCGCTCCATCGCAAGCGCCAGCAAAAAGCCGCCGAAGAAGAGATAGATGATGGGATGCGCATAAGGCGCGGCGGCGCCGCGCATCTCGACAATGCCGAGCAACGGGAAGAGCGCCATCGGCAGAAGCGAGGTGGCGGGAATGGGGATCGGCTCGCAGATCCACCAGGCGGCCATCAGTGCAGCGACGCCTGCCGTGCGCCAGCCAAGTTCGCTCAGCCCTTCTGGCGGGGGCACAATGAAAGTGAGCAGGAGCAGCGCCGGGCCGATAATCCAGCCTGCAACCTGCCTCCGGCCGAAGCCGACCTTGTGCCCCTCGACGCTGTCCATGCCCTGCTCCGACTAGCGCTGAAGCGCAGAGGCTGTCTTCGCCTCGTTCTTCGCGTAATTGCGGAAGGCGGAGAAGACGCCCATCTTCGGGTCGGGGTTCTTCCCCTCGCCCATGCGCAGGATCTGCAGGCAGAACCAGCCCTGCTGGCCCCAGCCATTCATCGCCTTGATGAGATTGACGGGGCTATGCGGCCCGAGAATGCCCGGCCCGAGGCGGAGCGTCTTTTCATAGGCCGGCGTTTCCGCCGCTGCGCCGGAGAGAAGCTTGTCCGCGATTTCGGGGTCGACGCAGAGCGGACGGGCAATACCGACGACATCCATGGTGCCGCTCGCAAGCGCGGCGTTCATGCCCGCCACGGAGCGGAAGCCGCCCGTCACCATGAGCGGCATGGTGGTCGCAGTACGAATGTCCTTCGCATATTCGAGGAAATAGGCTTCGCGGGCGATGGTGCTTTCGCGGCGCGTCTCCGCCTTTTCGGGATGGAGCGTCATGTCGTCGAGACCGACCAGCCGGGGCTGTTCATATGTGCCGCCGGAAATCTCCAGCAGGTCGAGCCCTTCGGCATTGAGCCAGCTTGCGACGCGGATCGCATCTTCATGGCTGAAGCCGCCGCGCTGGAAATCCGCCGAATTGAGCTTCACGGAAACCGGGAAATCGGTGCCGACCGCCTTGCGCACGGCGCGCACTGTTTCCAGCAGCAGGCGGGCACGGTTTTCGAGGCTGCCGCCCCATTCGTCGGTGCGGGTGTTCACGTCGGGCGAGAGGAACGAAGAAACCAGATAGCCGTGTGCCCCGTGGATCTGGACGCCGGTGAAGCCTGTGTCGCGCGCCACGGAGGCGGCGAAGGCGAAGCGGCGGATGACATCCTCAATTTCGGCGCCGGTCAGCCCGCGCGGCTTGCCGAACTGCGCACCGGGCATGTCGAGCGCCTTGTCCGAAGGCCCCACCGGTTCCTTGTTGACGAGGGCGGGCGTCTGCCGGCCGGCATGGGAAATCTGCATCCAGAGATGGACGCCGTTTGCCGTGCCCGCCTTTGCATAGTCGCGGAGCGCGGCAATCGCCTCGTTCGATTGCGGCCCGTCGATCGCGACATTGCCGGGGCGCTCCATATAGCGGCGGTCGATCTGCACATTGCCGGTCAGCAGCATGCCTGCCCCACCCTCGGCCCAGCGGCGATAGAGGCGCACATGGGCCTCCGTCGCCCGGTTCCGTGCATCGCCGAGGCCCTCCGTCATGGCGCCCTTGGCGATGCGGTTCTTCAGCGTGGCGCCGCAGGGCAGCGTCAGCGGCGAGGCAATGGTGGCAGTCATTTCAGGGAATCCCTCCAACACGACAAATCCGGTCAAATGTGGCATATCCGGCCCCAAGGGCAAATCTCGGCGCGCAATTGGCGCTCCCGCCACCTCGCCCTACAATCGCTATTGATTCTCCTTCATAAAGTTCCGAGTTCATGGCCGCTCCCAAGATGCGCAAATCCGACGACACGACCGACGATCTCTTTGCTGCCGCGAGCGCCCCGAAGGCGGCCGCCGAGCCTCGCAAGGGTGCGCCCAAAAGCGCCGCCAAGGGCGATGGTTATTCGGCGAAGGATATCGAGGTGCTTGAAGGGCTAGAGCCCGTGCGGCGGCGCCCCGGCATGTATATCGGCGGCACGGACGAGAAGGCGCTGCATCATCTGTTTGCCGAAGTCCTCGACAATTCGATGGACGAGGCGGTGGCCGGCCATGCCGACTGGATCGAGGTGACGCTGTCGGAAGATGGCAGCCTCACCGTCGCCGACAATGGCCGCGGCATTCCCGTGGACCCGCATCCGAAGTTCAAGAACAAGTCGGCGCTCGAGGTCATCCTCACCACGCTCCACTCGGGCGGCAAATTCGGCGGCAAGGCCTATGCGACGTCGGGCGGCCTCCACGGCGTCGGCATATCCGTGGTGAATGCGCTTTCGGACCGTTTCGAGGTGGAAGTCGCGCGCGACCAGACGCTCTATACGCAGCGATACGAACGCGGCGCCCCGAAGACGAAGCTCGAGAACAAGGGTCGTATCCAGAACAGGCGCGGCACGAAAGTGACGTTCCATCCCGATGCCGAGATTTTCGGCAAGGGCGCGCATTTCATTCCCAAGCGCCTCTACAAGATGGCGCGGTCGAAGGCCTATCTCTTCGGCGGCGTCGAAATCCGCTGGGCTTGCGCGCCTGAACTGATCGGCGAGAAGGACCAGACGCCGGCCAACGACGTGCTGCACTTTCCGGGCGGCATTGCCGACTATCTGCGTGCCTCGATCGACGGCTATGACACGGTGACGGCAGAGCCCTTCACGGGCAAGGTGTCGCGCGCGGGGAGCCACGGCTCGGTCGAATGGGCGATTGCCTGGTTCGGCGGCGGTGACGGTTTCGTCAATTCCTATTGCAACACGGTGCCGACCTCCGAAGGCGGCACGCATGAAGCGGGGCTGCGTGCGGCGCTCACCAAGGCGCTCAAATCCTATGGCGACATGGTCGGCAACAAGAAGGCGGCGCAGGTCCAGGCCGATGACGTACTCGGCACGGCGGGCGCCATGCTCTCCGTCTTCATCCGCGAGCCGGAATTTCAGGGCCAGACCAAGGAGAAGCTTGCGAGTGCCGAGGCGCAGAAGCTTGTCGAGAAGGCGATCGGCGACCATTTCGACCATTGGCTGACCGCTGCGCCGCAACAGGCGAACAAGCTGCTCGACTGGGTGATCGACCGCGCGGACGAACGCATGCGGCGGCGGCAGGAGAAAGACGTCGCGCGCAAGACGGCAACAAGAAAGCTCAGGCTGCCCGGCAAGCTTGCCGACTGTTCGCAGTCGGCGGCCGATGGCTCGGAAATCTTCATCGTGGAAGGCGACTCGGCCGGCGGCTCCGCCAAGCAGGCGCGTGACCGCGCAAGCCAGGCCGTGCTGCCGCTGCGCGGCAAGATATTGAACGTCGCCAGCGCGAGCGGCTCCAAGATGGCTCAGAACCAGCAGATCGGCGATCTCATTCAGGCGCTCGGCGTGCGCACCGGCAATCACTACCGCGACGAGGACTTGCGCTACGACAAGGTCATCATCATGACCGATGCCGACGTGGACGGCGCGCATATCGCCTCGCTCCTCATCACCTTCTTCTATCGCGAGCTGCCCGGGCTCATTCGCGGCGGGCACCTCTATATGGCGGTGCCGCCGCTCTACAAGATCACGCAGGGCGGCAAGACGCTTTATGCCCGTGACGACGCACACAAGGACGAGCTTCTGAAAAGCGAATTCACTGGCAAGGGCAAGGTCGAGATCAGCCGCTTCAAGGGCCTTGGCGAGATGATGCCCGCACAGCTCAAGGAAACCACGATGGCGCGCAGCAAGCGCGTGTTGCTGCGCGTGGTTGTGCCCGACGACGAGGCAAAGGCAACGGCTGGCGCCATCGACCGGCTGATGGGCAACAAGCCCGAAATGCGCTTCCAGTTCATTCAGGAACATGCCGAATTTGCGCATGATCTGGACATTTAGCGGCCAGAACTGCGCCTTATCCGCCACTTTCCGGATAAAACCATTCGGCCGGACGGGGCTTTATTGACAATTTGTCGATAAGCCGTATGGTCCGCGCGACGTAATGCGGATTCGCGCGGTCGCCATATCACGCGCTGAGACTGCCCGACCCTGCAGGCTTCCGAGCGGCAGGTTCGTCCACGGCCCTGAAAGTGGGCCTTGCGGGCAGCATATTTAAGGTAATCAGGGCAACTACATGACATTCGACGAACTCGGCCTTGCGCCGGAGATTCTGAAAGCCGTTTCCGAAAGCGGCTATACGACCCCTACCCCCATTCAGGCTCAGGCCATTCCGCAGGTGCTTGCGGGCCGCGACGTTCTAGGCATTGCGCAGACTGGCACCGGCAAGACCGCCTCCTTCACCCTGCCAATGATCGACAAGCTGTCGCGCGGCCGGGCGCGGGCGCGGATGCCGCGCTCTCTCATTCTCGAACCGACGCGCGAACTTGCCGCGCAGGTGGCCGAGAATTTCGAGACCTACGGCAAGTACAACAAGCTTTCGATGGCGCTGCTCATCGGCGGCGTTTCCTTCGGCGACCAGGACAAGAAACTCGACCGTGGTGTCGATGTTCTTATCGCGACGCCGGGCCGCCTGCTCGACCATTGCTCGCGCGGCAAGGTGCTGCTGACGGGCGTCCAAATCCTCGTGATCGACGAAGCCGACCGCATGCTCGATATGGGCTTCATTCCGGACATCGAGGAAATCTGCAAGAAGCTGCCCTTCACGCGGCAGACGCTTTTCTTCTCGGCCACCATGCCGCCGGAAATCCAGCGCCTCACGGATACTTTCCTGCACAATCCGGAACGTATCGAAGTTGCCCGTATCTCATCTGCCAATGCGACGATCCGCCAGGCGCTGGTGAAGACCACGAAGGAAGGCAAGCGGGCGAAGCTCGAAAGCATTATCGAGAAAGAGAACGTCAAGAACGCGATCATCTTCTGCAATCGCAAGCGCGACGTGGCGACGCTCGAACGCGCGCTGCAGAAGGCAGGCCTTTCCGCGGGCGCCATTCACGGCGACCTCGACCAATCGGTGCGGACGCGGACGCTGGACGGTTTCCGCAAGGGCGATATCCGCCTCCTCGTTGCGAGCGACGTGGCGGCGCGCGGCCTCGACATTCCCGATGTGAGCCACGTCTTCAACTATGACGTGCCGACCCATGCCGAAGACTATGTCCACCGCATCGGCCGCACGGGGCGCGCCGGCAAGAGCGGCACCGCCTATACGCTTGCGACGCGCGAGGACGGCAAATATCTCGCCGCCATCGAAAAGCTGATCGGCAATCCGATCCCGGAAGACGATGCGAAGCCGGCCGCAAAGGCCGATGTTCCCGCATCGGACGCGCCGGAAGCGGAAGCCCCCGAGTCACAGGGCGAAGAGCAGGAAGCGCCAAAACGCAGCCGCTCGCGCCGCGGCGGACGCGGACGCAGTGCCGCGAAGGAAGAAACCGCAGTCGAGACTTTGGACGCCATTGCCGAAGCACCGGCCGAGCAGCCTGCCGAAAGAACTGAACGCCCCGCCGCGCGGGAAGAGACGCCCCGCCGCGCCGAAGCGCCGAAGCGCGACGACCGCTCGAACCGCCATAGCGGTGATCGCAGTCGCGAGCGGGACCGCGACGATGACAATCGCGTGGTCGGTCTTGGCGATCATGTCCCTGCCTTCATTCTCCGCGCAGTGAAGCTGCCGAAGAAGACGAAGGACACGGACGACGAAATCGAAATCGAGTCCGAAGACGCCTGATCCTTCCGATCTTACGAAATGAAAAAGGCGGCTCTCGCGAGCCGCCTTTTCTTTTTGGCTGTGAGGCCGGTTATTTCTTGATCATGCTGGCGAGGGTCTTCCGCGTCTTCGCGCCGTAGGGCGGGCGGAACATCTCGGCGACCATCTTCGCCTTCGACTGCGTATAGATCGCCTTCGCATGGCTGAAGGTGCGGAAGCCGTCGAGCCCATGATAGGCGCCCATGCCGGACGGGCCGACGCCACCGAAAGGCAGGTCTTCCATCGAGACATGCATGATGACGTCATTGAGCGTTACGCCGCCCGACGTCGTGCGGTCGAGCACCTGGCGCTGCTCGGCCTGATCGTCGCCAAAGAAATAGAGCCCGAGCGGACGATCTTTCGCGTTCACGTAGCCGATCGCCTCGTCCATTTCCTTGTAGGTCTTGACCGGAAGCAGCGGGCCGAAAATCTCGTCCTGCATGATCTTCATGTCTTCAGTCGGGTTCAGCACCAGCGTCGGCGGAATCTTGTGCGCCTGCTGCTGGCTGAAGTCTTCATTCGCCGGGTTGATCTCGACGATCTTCGCACCCTTGCTCCGCGCATCCTCGATATAGGAATTGAGGCGGTCGTAGTGGCGCTGGTTGATGATCGAGGTGTAGTCCGGATTATCCTTCATGGTCGGCAGCATCTTCGTCACGGCCTTGGTGGCCTCGGAGACGAATTCGTCCACCTTGCCTTCCGGCACATAGACATAGTCCGGCGCGAGGCAGATCTGGCCGGCATTCAGCACCTTACCGTTCATGATGCGGGCGGCCGCATCGTCGATCTTCGCCGATTTCGACACGATGACCGGCGATTTGCCGCCGAGCTCCAGCGTCAGCGGCACGAGGTTCTCAGCCGCGGCGCGCATGACGTGATAGGCGATGGAGGTCGCGCCGGTGAAGAGAAGATGGTCGAAGGGCTGGCGCGAGAAGGCCTCGCCGACGGCCGGGCCGCCGGTGATGACCGCGACTTCGGTTTCGTCATAAGCCGCATGAAGCAGGCGCGCCATGAGCTCGGAGGTCGCGGGCGTGAATTCCGACGGCTTGATCATGGCCCGGTTGCCTGCCGCGAAGACTCCGGCAAGCGGCGTCCAGGTGAGGTTCACCGGGAAGTTCCAGGGGCTGATGATCCCGACCGTGCCGAGCGGCTGATATTCCACCCGCGCCTTGGCGCCGAGGAGGTTCAGCGGGAACTGCACTTTCCGCTTTTCCGGCTTCATCCACTGGCGCAGATGCTTCTTGGCGTGCTTGAGCGGCCCGATGGAGCCCATGACGTCTGTCAGCAGGGTCTGCTCATGGCTGCGATGGCCGAAATCGGAGGCGATTGCTTCGACGATTTCCTTCTGGTTATCGACCAGAATGGCAATCGCCCTGTCGATCCAGTCGATGCGGCGCTCGGCACTGGCCGGGCCTTCCTTGATATGCGCCACTTTCTGCTTGTCGAGAATGGCGCGGATCGAGGCCGAAATCGTGGCCGAATCCGCTTCGCGCGATGTCTGCTCCGCCAAGCTCATCTGAAACCTCCTGGTGCGCGGCGCCTCTGGGGGAATATGCCGCCTGATTACCCTGCCCTGCGGGCCGCCATTTTTGACGGCCCTTCCGGCCCTCACGGAGCCGGATTTTCACGAAATATACATAACTACGGCCGCTTTGAGAGCCCCTTTGAGGCCGGTTCCGGCAGGTCGAGGCATTTCCGCAACGGCGGGCTCCGTCCACCGGAAAAAAACAACCGTTTTCGGCTCGATTTACACTCAAGTAACCGGAATTGCCTAGCTTGGCCTTGTCGATTCCAGTCGACGAACGGATAGCGCCGATACGGGGGATTGCAGTCGTGATGCAGGCTGAAGACATGGAGTTTGCGGGCCAGTGGAGCGCGGAGGCCCTCCGGCTGATGCAGGAAAACGCCATCCCGCCGATCCCCGACAATTATGCGGTGTGGTTCCGCTATGCGTCCGGCCGCCTGCCGGAGCTCAACAAAGAAATCGATGAAAAGACTGCGAGCGGTCTGCCGGTAGATCTCGACCTGACGCTTGATCTCCAGCGGCGCTACTTTTCGGATGAGAAGTTGACCGATGTCACGCTTCACACCGGCACCAAGCTCAATACGGAAGTCGACCAGATCCTTAGGATCATAGAAGAAACGGTCGGCAACTCCACCGCCCTCGGCGCCAGCGTTCGTCAGGCAAGCGAAGGCCTCTCAAACCAGTCGACGCCGGGCGACGTGCTGAAAGCCGTTGAGGCGATCGTCACCGCGTCGCGCAAGATGGAAGAGCGCAGTGCCGAACTTGAAGAGCATTTACATTCCACAAAGCGCGAACTCAACGAACTTCAGGACAACCTTGAAAAGGCCCAATCGGAAGCGCGAACCGACGGCCTTACGGGTATTGCCAACCGCAAGGCATTCGACGAAGCCATCGAACGCGAAATGGCGGGTGCGCGTCAGAGCGGCAAGCCGCTTTGCCTCGTTGTCGGCGACATTGACCACTTCAAGAAATTCAACGACACATTCGGCCACCGTACCGGCGACCAGGTGCTTCGTCTCGTTGCGAGCTGCCTGAAGAATGGCGCCGCGGAAGGCCACGTTGCGGCGCGCTACGGCGGCGAGGAATTCGCGCTCATCATGCCGGCAACCGATCTCGCTACGGCGGAAACGATCGCCAACAAGATCCGTGAGACCGTGAAGGCGCGCGAACTGGTGAAGCGCTCAACCGGCGAGTCCCTCGGGCGTGTGACCATGTCGATGGGCATCAGCCTGTTCCGGCCCGACGATGCCGCGCCCTCGCTCATCGAACGGGCGGACCAGTGCCTCTATCAGGCCAAGCATGCCGGCCGGAATCGTGTGATTGCCGAGGACGCGGGCGCCGAGATGCCCAAGGCACTCGCGGGCTGACAAACCCTCCCGCCCAATCCTGATCTTTGACGCAGCGGAAGGCTCGCTTCCGCGATTTGCGCCGCCACGGGCTTTCGCTATGGCGGTGCGAAGGCTATTTTCGGGGCCGGGTAAACCCAGGCAGCCAGATAGCAGGGATCATGGAAACGCTTACGCTCGACATTCAGGACGGCCTCGCAATCGTCACGCTCAATCGCCCGGACGTGCTGAACAGCATCAACACCAAGCTGATCGACGAAATGCGCGAGACGGTGGCGGCAATCGCCGCCAACAAGGATGCTCGCGTGATGCTGATGACGGGTGCGGGCCGCGGCTTCTGCGCGGGCGCCGACCTTGCCGAACAAGGCTCGCGCGGCAGCGACATGAGCATCGGCCAGGGCGTGGCGCATGGCATGACCTATCGCTTCAACCCGATGATGCGCGAGCTTTATGCGCTTCAGAAGCCGATCGTCGCTGCCGTTAACGGCATCACGGCAGGCGGCGGCGTCGGCCTTGCGCTTGCGGCCGACATTGTGATCGCCGCGAAGAGCGCCTCCTTCGTGCAGGTTTTCGGACCGCGTCTCGGCCTCATTCCCGATCTCGGCTGCACCTGGCAGCTGCCGCGACTCGTTGGCCGCGCCCGCGCGCTCGGCCTTGCGCTGACCGGAGACAAGCTCTCCGCAGAACAGGCCGCCGAATGGGGGCTCATCTGGAAATGCGTCGAGGACGAGGCGCTGATGGGCGAAGCCCGCGCTGTCGCCACCAAACTCGCCAAGGGACCGACCAACGCCTTTGCCGAAATCCGCAAGGCGATCGATGCGGGCGCCGGCAACAGCTATTCGGCGCAGCTCGACCACGAGCGCGACGTGCAAGGCAAGCTCGGCGATCACCCGAATTTCGCGGAAGGCGTCAAATCCTTCCTGACGAAGCGGGAACCAGAATTCAAAGCCTGATACTCAAAATTCAAAACCGGAACAGGGAGAAGATAATGGACTTCGAACGCGCAAGGCTCGATATCGAAGGGAGCGTGGGCATCCTCACGCTCAATCACCCGGAAGTGATGAATGCTGTGTCGCCGGAAATGCTCCGCGGTCTGATGCTCGCCATGGATCAGGTGGAAGACCCAAAGAACGGCATCCGCTGCCTGTTGATGACGGGCGAAGGACGCGGCTTCTGCACGGGCGCCAATCTGCAGGGGCGCGGCGACAATTCCGGCGCGCGGCCCGATGCGGGCTCGGCGCTCGAAACCATGTATCATCCTTTCCTGCGGCGTCTGCGCAATCTCAACATGCCTTTCGTGACCGCGGTGAACGGGCCGGCAGCCGGCGTTGGCATG
Source organism: Parvibaculum sp. (assembly GCF_046297875.1). Lineage (GTDB taxonomy): Bacteria > Pseudomonadota > Alphaproteobacteria > Parvibaculales > Parvibaculaceae > Parvibaculum. The sequence continues at coordinate 2,710,599 of NZ_JBKBHD010000001.1, forward strand.
AGCTTCGCGCTGATGGGCGACCTCGTGCTCTGCGCGCGCTCGTCCTATTTCCTGCAGGCCTTCCGCCGCATCGGCCTTGTGCCGGATGGCGGCTCGACCTGGATCCTGCCACGTCTCGTCGGCAAGGCGCGCGCCATGGAACTCTCGCTGCTGGGCGAGAAACTGCCTGCGGAAACTGCGCTGCAGTGGGGCCTCGTCAACCGCGTCTATGACGACGAAGAGCTGATGGACGAAGCAAAGGTGCTCGCCGCCGATCTCGCCAGCGGCCCGACCAAGACGCTCGGCATGATCCGCCAGCTCTATTGGGAAAGCACGGACAACACCTATGAAGAGCAGCTCAATCTCGAGCGGCAGCTTCAGCGCACTGCGGGCTATGGCGAGGATTTCAAGGAAGGCGTACGCGCCTTCCTCGAGAAGCGTCCGGCGCAGTTTAAGGGCAACTAATTCTCAGGCGATGATGCAGCTTGCGAGCAGCGCGAGAAACATCATCGCTATGAAGAAGATCATGTGAGGCATTTTGCCCTCTCCCGCCGCGCGCTTCAGGCTCTGGAGCGCGCGGATTTCCTTTTGGCTGCTTTTTGCTTCGGTGTGCGTTTCTTTGGCGCCGGTTTTGACGCCTTCTGTGCTGTGCCAGATGGTTTGAGGAGGCGGGGAATATCGGGATTAGGCGGGATTTCGTAGGATTTGGCGGGACTTAGGGGCATTGGGCGGAAATTCGCCGTGCCAGATGGTTTCGCGTGAAACATTCCCGGCGGCGGCGGGAAGGCCGAGCGGCGCGCCAAATGGAAATCGCCACAAAGATGCGGCAGGTCAATGACTTAGCGCGGTCAGGCGCCGCGAAGGAAATCAATCCATCTGGCGCGAACTCGGACGTCCGTGTCCGAGTTCGAAATGGCGGAAATCCGCCAAAAAGGGGGTGGAAGACGGCGTGAAGTCGGGCGCAAAATTTTACGCGAATTAGTCGGCGGCCGGCTCGCCGCGTTCCTTCTCTATTTGTTCAAGAACCACTTCCAGGGCGGTTTGCCTGCAGTATTGTTCCAGCGAAGGCCGCGATCTGGCTAGCGCACCGTCCCACTGTCCGTAGGCTCTAGTTCGGACGCAGATGTCGACGAGCGCTGTCACGCGCCCGGCGAAACTCGTCTCCGGCGGATCATAGGTGACTGGCCGACGGTCGGCGCTGGGCATGAGGACTACGATGGCGAGGAGAAAGATAGGGATGCCCAAAATCCACATCGCCGCATCGCGCCGGTGCTTCCGCCGTTCGGCGGCCACATGATCCGTTTCAGCCATTTTCCACTCCCTCAGGCCCTGCCGGCTTTCCAGATTACCCTTCCGACGATCCTGACCTTTTCGAGGTCCTTGCGGGCGATCACTTCCCGCATGGACTGGTGCTCGTCGGCGCTTGTGACCTCCAGCGAGCCGTCGAGCAGGAGGCGCAGGTTCTTCACCATCAAGAGCCCGTCGACGACAAAGACATAGGCGCCGTCGCCCCGGAATATCGGGTCGCTCTTGTCCAGCAGGAGCAGCGCCCCGTCATCGGCGATGCCCGGCATCGAGTCGCCCGCTGCTTCCACCAGCATCAGGTCCGCCGGATTGGCGCGCAGCGCCCGGTGGAGCCATTCGCGGCTGAAGGCGATGCCGCCGTTCAGGTTCTGCTCCTCGTAAAACGATCCGCCGCCCGCGCTCGCCTTCACATCGTATCGAGGGATGCGAACGAAGCCGCCGCGGTCCATATCTTTTGCCTCAAGCGCCGCCGCAGGCAAGTCGCTGAAGCCGCGCTTCTCCTGGTCATCCGGGGACGGCCGCAGCATCGATCCCACTCCGGTCAGCACCCAATGGATGTCGAAGCCATCTTGAAGCAACTGCTCAAGTACCTTCGGGTTGGGTGCCTCATTCAACTGCTCCCAGCGCTGCCAGGTCGAGGGGCCAAGGCGGTATCTCTTCGACATCTCCTTTTGTGAGCAACCCAAATGCGAGCGCATGGCCACGAGCCTTGCAGCGAGAGAACTCGATTTGTGTTGTCGGTCTCTCACTGCGCGCCCTCGCGGCACAAAAATAAAACATAAAATAAGTCAATTAAGCCATTGGAGTTAAAAGAAAAACTCATTTCATGGTTAACGCTGGCAAAAACAGACCGATATTCTGTTTGACAGAACCCATTTTGTGTTTCTACGTTAATGCACATGGGTATGAACACCTTCGCCGCCAGCGCGGCGTCGAGCGCCTTGCGCGCCCAGGCGACAAGCTCGTCGGCATCGTCATAAAGCCGCTCGGGCAATTCGTAATAGGACATCGCGACCGACTTGCCGGAGGGCGGCTCGTAGACGAAGGGGCCCATCTGCTCCGCCTCGTAGTCGGCGCGGTTCCTGTCGTCCACCTTGAAGAAAAGCGTTTCGCCCGCAATCAGTCCGAACATGAGATCGTCGAAATAGACCCCGGCGCCACCGAACATGTTGCGGATGCGGACGGGGCCGAGCGGCTCCAGCTGCTCGCTCACGAATTCCTTGTATTCGGGGCTGACGGCCATACCGCGGTCAGACGGTGGCGGGCGTGATGGTCACGCTCTCGCCGCAGCCGCAGGCATCGGTCTGGTTCGGATTGTTGAAGCGGAAGCCGGAGGAAAACTTGTCCGCCGCATAATCCATTTCCGTGCCGAGCAGAAAAAGGATCGCCTTCGGGTCGATCAGAATTTTCACACCGCGATCTTCCACCACTTCATCGAGCGGCTTCTGCTCTTCGGCATATTCCATCGTGTATTCCATGCCGGCGCAGCCGCCATTCTTCACGCCAATGCGCACGCCGATAAATTTCCCGCCAGATGCGGCCATGATCTGGCGCATCCGCTCGGCGGCGGCATCCGTCAATGTAATTGCCTTTGGCATGGGTCTCGCCACTTCCCGCACCTCGCTCAATACATGTTCAGCGCAACGCGCGCTTCATCGGACATCCGGCTCGGATCCCAGGGCGGATCGAATGTCATCTCAACGCGGACGTCGCCGACGCCTTCGACGCTGCGGACCGCATCCTCGACCATGACGGGCATGGTGCCCGCCACGGGGCAGCCCGGCGCCGTCAGCGTCATGTCGATCACCACATCGCGGTCGTCCGAGATGTCCACCTTGTAGATGAGGCCGAGTTCGTAAATATCAACCGGGATTTCCGGGTCATAGACCGATTTCAGCGCCGCGATGATGTCATCCGTCAGGCGCTCCAGCTCCTCGGGCGGAATGGCGGAGGCCTGCACCGGCGCTTCCGCCGCCGCCTGTTCCGTTCCATCCCTCATCTTTGCCTCTTCCATCATCGGCCTCACTCGAAGAACCGCTTGGCGTCGATCAATGCTTCCGCCAGCCGGTCCACTTCTTCCAGCGTATTGTACATCGCGAAGGAGGCGCGCGTCGTCGCGCCGACGCCGAAGCGCTCCATCACAGGCTGTGCGCAGTGATGCCCGGCGCGGACGGCGACGCCCGCACGGTCGATCACGGTTGCGATATCGTGCGGATGCGCATTTTCCATCACGAAAGAGACGATGCTGCCCTTTTCCTTCGCCATGCCAACAATGCGCAGGCTGTTGATCTCTGAAAGCCGCCGCGTCGCGTAATCGCGCAGCGCAACCTCATGCGCGAGAATGCGCTCGCGGCCGATGCTCTCGATATAGGCAAGTGCAGCGCCAAGGCCGATCGCCTGGACGATTGCAGGCGTGCCCGCCTCGAAGCGATGTGGCGGCGCAGCATAGGTCACGTTTTCGAGGGTCACTTCGCGGATCATCTCGCCGCCGCCGCGATAGGGCCGCATCTTCTTCAGATGTTCGGCCTTGGCGTAAAGCAGGCCGATGCCTGTCGGCCCATAGAGCTTGTGGCCCGAGCAGACGAGGAAATCGCAATCGAGGTCGCGCACATCGGTCGGCAAGTGGACAACGCTCTGGCAGCCATCGACGAGGACCGGCACACTCTTGTCATGCGCGAAGCGGATCATCTCCCTGATCGGCGTGATGGTGCCGAGCGCATTCGACATATGCGTCATCGCCACCATCTTCGTGCGCGGCGAGAAAAGCGCGCGATAAGCGCCGATATCGAGCGAGCCGTCATCGAACGCAGGCACGAATTTCAGCACCGCGCCGAACCGCTCGCGCAGGAAATGCCAGGGGACAATATTCGAATGATGCTCAAGCACGGAGAGGATGATCTCGTCGCCCGCTTCGATCATCGGTTCGGCAAAGGAGGATGCGACAAGGTTGATCGCATCCGTTGCACCGGAAGTGAAGATGATCTCGTCCGTCGACGCGGCATTCAGGAAGGCGCGCGCCGTTTCGCGGGCCTGCTCAAACTTCTCGGTCGCAGCGTTGGAGAGATAATGCATGCCGCGATGAACATTCGAATATTCATTTCCATAGGCTTCGGCTATCGCGTCCAATACCTGCTTCGGCTTCTGGGCCGAGGCGGCATTGTCGAGATAGACGAGCGGCTTGCCATAGACCTCGCGTAAAAGGATCGGGAAGTCGGCCCTGATCTTCTGAACGTCGTATGGCCCGGTGGTCAGAAGTGGCTTGTTCATGATGCCGCCTCCTCGAACCAGCCCGAGACGAGATCTCGGAATATTTCCCGGGCCTCTTTATGCGGGGCGAGTTCGATCGCTTCTTCGAGGAAGGCAAGCACGAGCAGGCGGCGGGCTTCGGCTTTCGGGATGCCGCGCGAGCGCAGATAGAAGATCGCGTCCTTCGACAATTCGCCCACCGTGGAGCCATGCGCGCATTGCACATCGTCCGCATAGATTTCGAGTTCAGGCTTTGCGTTCATCGAAGCATCGCGCGACAAGAGCAGCGCCTGCGTCATCTGGCGGCCATCGGTCTTCTGCGCATTGGGGCGCACGATCACCTTGCCCTGGAACACGCCTTCCGCCTCGCCGTCCAGCACGCCCTTGAACAATGTGTGGCTGGTGCAGGCGGGAACGGCATGATCGACCACGGAGAACGTATCGAAGTGCTGCTTTGCGCGGAGTGCGTAGGCGCCGTCGACGCTTGCATGGGCGCCCTCGCCCTCGAAGCGGATGAAGTTCTGCGAGCGGGAAAGGCCGCAGCCTAGCGTCAGCGTGAAGCTTTCAAGCCGCGCCTTTGCGGCCAGCGTCGCGCGCAGCGTCGAGATGTGAACGGCATCCGCCGTCTCGTCCTGCAGCTTCACATGGCGGAGCGTGGCTCCCGCCCCAAGCTCGACATCCGTCACGATGTCGGCGAGCGCCGCCTTGCCGCCGAGATGGCTTTCGAGGATCGAGGCTTCGGCACCCTCCTCCAGCAGCACAAGATTGCGTGTGTGAGAGGCGCCGGCATCCGCGGCCACGAATACGAGATGCAGCGGCTTGTCGAGCGTGACGCCTTTGCGGATGCGGAGCGCCATGCCATCCGCCATCAGGGCCGTGTTCAGTTCGACAATGTTTTCCGCCTGCCGCGCCTCGTCCATCCGGCGCTCGATCAGCGTCTTCGCCCATTGCTCGCTCAGCACATCGGCAAGGCGGTGAAGTTCCACGCCCTTCGGCAGCCGCACGGATTCGGAAAGGCCTTCATGGAAGCGGCCATTCACGAAGACGAGCCTGAATGCGTCGATGCTCGCAAAGGCGGTGGCGGCGCTTGTTTCCGGCAGGATCACCGCGCCCTTGTGTTCGGGCGCGGGCGCGAAACCCGCCTTGTCGAGCGCCTGGCGGAGATCGGTATATTTCCAGTCCTCGAGGCGGCGATGCGGCAGGCCCGATTCAGCAAACGCCTTGACGGCAGCCGAGCGGCGGCGCGCAAGCCAGCCTCCGGCGCCGGGGAGTTCATTGCCCGACATCTCGAATGCCGTCACGAAATTTGCCGTCGCCTTATCGTTCATGGTCTCACTCACGCGGCGTCTGCGCCATAGCCGGCATAGCCGGATTTTTCGAGTTCGAGCGCCAGCTCCTTCCCGCCCGTCTTCACGATGCGGCCCTGCGACAGAACATGCACGACATCCGGCACGATATAGTCGAGCAGGCGCTGGTAATGCGTAATGACGATCATGGCGCGTTCGGGCGAGCGCAGCGCGTTGACGCCTTCGGCCACCGTCTTCAGCGCGTCGATATCGAGGCCGGAGTCGGTTTCGTCGAGCACGCAGAGCGCGGGTTCGAGCAGCGACATCTGCAGCACCTCGGCGCGCTTCTTCTCGCCGCCGGAATAGCCGACGTTGAGGGCGCGTTTCAGCATGTCGTCATTAACGTTCAAGGGTTTTGCCTTTTCGCGCACGAGCTTCAGGAAGCGCACGGCATCGAGCTCATCTTCGCCGCGTGCCTTGCGCTGTGCGTTGAGTGCGGTCTTGAGGAAGGTCATGGTGGTGACGCCCGGAATTTCCAGCGGGTACTGGAAGGCGAGGAAGATACCCGCTGCGGCGCGTTCATCCACGCTCATCTCCGTCAGATCGCGGCCCTTGAAGCGGATCGCGCCTTCCGTGATGTCATAGCCCTCGCGGCCCGCAAGCACATAGGAGAGCGTCGACTTGCCGGAGCCGTTCGGCCCCATGATGGCATGCACTTCGCCCGCACGGATGTCGAGGTCGATCCCTTTCAGGATTTCCTTGCCGTCCACTTTTGCGTGCAGGTTTTTGATCTCGAGCATATTCACTTCTTTCACTTCAAACGTCCTAGCCGACGCTTCCTTCAAGGCTGATGCCGACGAGCTTCTGAGCCTCGACGGCAAATTCCATCGGCAGCTGCTGCAACACGTCGCGGCAGAAACCGTTGACGATCAAGGCCACCGCCTCTTCCTCGCCGATACCGCGCTGCATGCAGTAGAACAGTTGGTCGTCGCTGATCTTCGAGGTCGTCGCCTCATGCTCCAGAATGGCGCTCGGGTTTTTCGTCTCGATATAGGGAACCGTATGCGCCGAGCATTTGTCGCCGATCAGCAGGCTGTCGCATTGCGTGAAATTCCGCACATTCTCCGCCTTGCGGTGAACGCTGACGAGCCCGCGATAGGTGTTGGACGACTTGCCGGCGGAAATGCCCTTGGAGATGATCCGGCTCGTCGTATTGCGGCCGAGATGGATCATCTTTGTGCCGCTATCGACCTGCTGGCGGCCATTCGAGATCGCGATCGAGTAGAACTCGCCGCGCGAATTGTCGCCGCGCAGGATGCAACTCGGATATTTCCAGGTGATGGCGGAGCCCGTCTCGACTTGCGTCCATGAGATCTTCGAATTCGCGCCGCGGCAATCGCCGCGCTTCGTCACGAAATTGTAGACGCCGCCCTTGCCTTCCTCGTCGCCCGGATACCAGTTCTGCACCGTCGAATACTTGATCTCGGCATCGTCGAGTGTGACAAGCTCCACCACCGCTGCGTGGAGCTGGTTCTCGTCGCGCTGCGGCGCGGTGCAGCCTTCGAGATAGCTGACGTACGATCCCTTGTCGGCAATGATGAGCGTGCGCTCGAACTGTCCGGTCTGCTTTTCGTTGATGCGGAAATAGGTCGACAGCTCCATCGGGCAGCGGACACCTTCGGGGATATAGACGAAGGAGCCTTCCGAGAAGACGGCGGAGTTCAATGTCGCGTAGAAATTGTCCGACGCCGGAACGACGGTGCCGAGATATTTCTTCACGAGTTCGGGATGCTTCTGCACGGCTTCCGACATGGGGCAGAAGATCACGCCGACTTCCGCAAGCTTTTCCTTGAAGGTGGTGACGACCGAGACGCTGTCGAACACGGCATCGACGGCGACGCCCGCGAGCATCTTCTGTTCGGTCAGCGGAATGCCGAGCTTCTCATAGGTTTCGAGGAGTTTCGGGTCCACCTGATCGAGACTGTCGAGCTTCACCTTCTGTTTCGGCGCCGCATAATAATAGGCGTCCTGAAAATCGATCGGCGGATAGGAAACCTTCGCCCAGGTGGGCTCGTCCATGGTCAGCCAGCGGCGGAAGGCCGCAAGCCGCCATTCGAGCAGCCATGCGGGCTCGTTCTTCTTGGCGGAGATGAAGCGAACCGTATCCTCCGTCAGACCCAGCGGGGCCTTTTCGGATTCGATATCGGTCGTGAAGCCGTACTTGTACTTCTCGACTTCACCAACGGTTTCGACGGTTTCCCGCACGGCAGCCATATCAACTCTCCACGGATGCGAGCGGCCTTGGCGCGCCCGCATTTACACTTGTCTTCACTTTCGCCTTCGCGCGCTCGTAAGCGCGGCTCCAGCTCGCAACGAAGCGGTTCACATCGTCCGGCTCGCTCGTCCAGCCGAGGCTGACGCGGATCGCGCCTTTCGACAGCGCGGGCGGTACGCCCATCGCTTCCAGCACGCGGGGGCTCCCCACCTTGCCGGAGGAGCAGGCCGCGCCCGCGCTCACCGCGATGCCATCGAGATCGAGCGCCATCAGCATGGTTTCGGCGTCGAGGCCCGGTGCCGCGACATAACATGTATTGGCGAGGCGTTCCGCCTTCCCGCCGAAGAAAACCGCATCCGGCGCATTTGCCGCGATTTCGGCCTCGAGCCGGTCGCGGAGACGGGCGAGCGCCGCGAAATCATTGAGCCCGGCAAGCGCCGCAGCGGCAGCCGCGCCGAAGCCTGCAATGCCGCTCACATTCTCGCTGCCCGCGCGGCGGCGCATTTCCTGCCCGCCGCCCACGGCAAGCGCAGCAAAGGGCAGGCCCTCGCGGATGACAAGCGCGCCGACGCCCATCGGCGCTCCAAGCTTGTGGCCTGCGAGCAGCATCATGTCTGCGCCGAGGCTCGCGAATTCGAGCGGCATCTTGCCTGCCGCCTGCACGGCGTCGCAGAGCAGCAGCGCGCCTGCCTCATGCGCGATCCGCGCGGCTTCGGCCACGGGCTCGATCACGCCGGTCTCATTGTTCGCCAGCATCAGCGCCACCAGCGCCTTGCCCTCGCCCGCCTCAAGCAAAGACTTCAGCGCCGCGAGGTCCGCGCGGCCTTCGGAATCGACAGGGAGCGTCTCGACCGGCAATCCGCTCGCTTCGGCAGAAGCGCGGACGGCTTCATGCTCCACCGCGCTCACAATGAGCCGCGTCACGCCCTGCGCCTCACGCGCCGCATGACAAGCCATGCGGGCTGCTTCCGTGCCGCCACTCGTGAAGATCACCTCGGCGGGCTTTGCGCCGGCGAGCCTTGCGACCTCGCCCCGCGCCTTCTCGATCAGGGCGCGCGCCGCCCGCCCCTCGGCATGGACCGAGGAGGGATTGCCCGGAACCTCAAGCGCCGCATGCACCGCCGCCCGCGCTTCCGGGCGCAGCGGTGTCGTCGCATTGTGATCCATATAGACGCGCCTTTCCGTCATGGTGTCAGGTCCGCCTTCCCGCCGCGCTCAATCGGCGGCGATTGCCTGTCCGGCCTTGCGGAGCGTGTCGAGGCCCTGCTGCGCGGCGACGCGGCCATTGATGACATCGCCGAGCGAGACGGAGCCCAGATAGATCTGGATGTGGTGGCTGAGGCCTTCCCAGAGGTCATGGGTGATGCAGCGGCCGGCAGACGGCATGCAGCCGCGGGGCGAGCCCAGCTCGCAGCGCGTCGCCTTGATCGGCTCGTCGACCGCGAGGATCACATCGGAAATGCGGATCTCGTCCGCCGCCCGCGACAGGAGATAGCCGCCGCCGGGGCCGCGCACGCTTTTCACCAGATTGCCGCGCCGGAGCTTCGCAAAAAGCTGCTCCAGATAGGAGAGCGAGATTTCCTGCCGGTCTGCGATTTCGGCCAGCGCCACCGGGCTGCCGCTCGAATGGCGGGCGAGGTCCGCCATCGCCATCACCGCATAACGTCCCTTCGTGGTGAGCTTCACGGGGCAACTCCTTCATGGACGGGGCGGGACGGGCCCAAAAGCTTGCACAAGTGCCCGCCGCCTGTGTTAAGAACGTGCGCCCGAGGCCGAGACAGCCCGGATTTCCGCCCTTTCGGGCAGAAATCGGCTGAGTCGCCGGGGGCTTCCGGGGCTAGGCCTTAGAATTTCCTAGCGCCATAGTCAACTACTTAGCATCTCCGAACGGTTTTTCCAGAGGAGATGGCCGTTTTTCGCGGAAATTTGTCCGATTGCCACAGTCGGGCTTTTGGCCCGCCCCAGTAACGCCTGAACCGAAGCAGACCCAGACATGCCCGAAGTGATTTTCAATGGTCCGGCCGGCCGTATCGAAGGCCGCTATCACCACAGCAAAAAGGCCAATTCGCCCGTGGCGCTGGTGCTTCACCCGCACCCGCAATTCGGCGGGACCATGAACAACCCGGTCACCTATGCGCTTTATCAGGCCTTCGTGCAGCGGGGCTTTTCGGTGCTGCGGTTCAATTTCCGGGGCGTCGGGCGAAGCCAGGGTGCCTTCGACTCAGGGATCGGCGAGCTCTCGGATGCGGCGTCCGCACTCGACTGGCTGCAATCGCAGAATTCGGACGCCTCGCAATGCTGGATCGGCGGCTTTTCCTTCGGCGCCTGGATCGCCATGCAGGTGCTGATGCGCCGGCCCGAGATCGAGGGTTTCATCTCGGTCGCGCCGCCCGCCAACATGTATGACTTCTCGTTTCTCGCGCCCTGCCCCTCCTCCGGCATCATCATCAATGGCGGCATCGACCAGGTAGCGCCGCAGGCCGATGTGCTGAAGCTGGTGGAGCGCCTCAAGACGCAGAAGGGCATCACCATCGAGCACGCGACGGTGGACGGCGCCAACCACTTCTTCGAGACGAAGCTCGAGCCGCTCGCCGCCACCGTCGGCGCCTATCTCAACAAGCGCCTCGCCGCCGCACCCGAGAAGGGGTGAGACGCGGACGCTGTTCGCTGGTTAGCGATCTTCCCGGCTCGCACCCCGCGGACTATTCTCTCCCCGGAACAAGGCCCAAGGGATGGAAGCCATGAGCGACGCAATCGGCCCCGGCGATCTCGTTCTCTGCGTCAATACTGCGCCGAACCATGTAACGGGCTGGCCCGTGCCGCTGCAGGCCGGCGAGACCTATGTCGTCTTCGCCGTGATGGAATTTGCCTGCCCCTGCGGGCGCTCCGACGCGCTGCTCGATGTCGGCGTCGACTTCGCCTGGTGCCAATCCCGCTTCCGCCTCCTGCCCAAACCCAAAGCCGAGGAAAAACCCCGCGCCGCTTCGAAGCCGAAGGAGACGGAGAAGGTTTGAGACGGAGCAGGTTTAGCGGCAAATGCGAAGCTTGCTGCGGTACCTCGAGAAGATTTTCTGCTCCGTCTTTAGGGCTGAATGTGCTCAATCTCGCTTCCAAATGCGCTCGGACTGACCTTATAACTCTGTCCCTTCGCATCACCGAGCCCAACAAGTTCAAATGTTCAAAGGACTCTGTTTCCAACTGGATGAAGGTTGTGACTCAGGTCACGCACGACAGTCATCTTCGTTCATCCATTTGTACCCAGATCAATAAGGCGGAAACCCAGGATTCCCTTGAAAACATAGAATACTACCCTACCCCAACACCTTCCCCGCCCGGTGCAACTGCCCGCCCGGCATGGGCTCCGGCACGCCCGTCGTGCCCGGCAGGCTGAGGGGTTTGCCGCGGAGCGCGCGGACGGCGAGGTAGGCGAAGGCTTCGGCTTCGATGTCGTCGCCGCGCCAGCCGAGATCCTCCGCAGGCAGAACACCGCCCTGGAGCCTGCGGCTCAGCATGGACATCAGCACCGGGTTGTGCCGCCCGCCGCCGCTGACGATGAAGCGCGAGGGCACGCCCGGCACATGGGCGAGGCCGCGCGCGATCGCCTCCACGGTGAAGGCGGTGAGGGTCGCCGCACCGTCGGGCGCGGAGAGGTGGCTCACCGCATCGGGCGAGAAGGAAAATCGGTCGAGCGATTTCGGCGGCGGCGCCTCGAAGAAGGGATGCGCCATGAGGCGCTCCAGCGCTTCCATGTCGACTTCGCCCGCGCCCGCCATTGCGCCGTCGCGGTCCACCGGCTCGCCGGTATGGGCATGGGCCCAGTCGTCGATCAGCGCATTGCCGGGGCCGGTGTCGAAGGCGATCAGCGCGCCGTCCGTGCCGACAAAGGTGATGTTGCCGACGCCGCCTATATTGATGATGGCGACGGGCTCCGAGATACCCGCGCTGCGCGCCAGCGCCTGGTGATAGAGCGGCACGAGCGGCGCGCCCTGCCCGCCGGCCGCCACATCGGCGCTGCGGAAATCATTGATGACGTCGATGCCGGTGAGGCGCGCCAGCACGTCGCCGAGGCCGATCTGCACCGTGCGGCGGCGCTCCGGCTGGTGGAGCACGGTTTGCCCGTGAAAGCCGATCACCGAGATGTCGGCGGGTTTCAAGTCCGCATCGGCGAGGAGCTGGCGGACCGCGATGGCGTTCGCCAGGGTGAAGTGTCGCTCGGCCTCGGCGATTTCCTCGGGCATGGGGGCTTCCGGCTCCCAGGACTTGGCGGCTTCGAGCGCCATGGAGAGGATCAGCCGTTCCTCGGGCTTGTAGGGAACGAAGGCCGAGGGGCCGGGCCTGACCGCGCCCTCGCCATCCGTCTCCACGATGGCGGCGTCGATCCCGTCGAGCGAGGTGCCGCTCATCAATCCCAAGGCTCTTATCATTCTGCCGTCTGCCCGTTTTGCCCCTGCGGCGGGCCCGTGATACACCAGCCGCCAATTCCAGCCTATCCGAAACCCGGGCGATCATCATGTCCAGCTTCAAGTCCGATTTCCTGCGCGAACTCGAGCAGCGCGGCTTCATCCACCAGCAGTCCGATGCGGGCGCGCTGGACGAGATTGCCGCGACCCGCGTGCTGACGGGCTATATCGGCTATGACGCGACGGCGCCGAGCCTTCATGTCGGCCATCTGATGCAGATCATGATGCTGCGCTGGCTGCAGAAGACGGGCGGCAAGCCCATCGCGCTGATGGGCGGCGGCACCACGCGGATTGGCGATCCGAGCTTCCGCGACGAGGCCAGGCCGCTGCTGACCGACGAGAAGATCGACGAGAACCTTGCCGGCATCAAGGCCGTGTTCGCGAAGTTCCTTGAGTTCGGCGAGGGCAAGACCGGCGCGATCATGGTCAATAATCGCGACTGGCTGGACAAGCTTCAATACATCGACTTCCTGCGCGACTACGGGCGCCATTTTTCGGTGAACCGGATGCTCTCCTTCGACAGCGTGAAGCTGCGGCTCGACCGGGAGCAGAACCTGTCGTTCCTCGAATTCAACTACATGATCCTGCAGGCCTACGATTTCGTGGAGCTGAACCGGCAATATGGCTGCGAGCTGCAGATGGGAGGTTCGGACCAGTGGGGCAATATCGTCAATGGCATCGAACTCGCGCGGCGCACGGCGGGCGCGCAGGTCTTCGGGCTGACGAGCCCGCTGCTCACCACCTCCTCCGGCGCGAAGATGGGGAAGACGGCGTCCGGTGCCGTCTGGCTCAATGCCGACATGCTGTCTCCTTATGACTATTGGCAATACTGGCGCAATGCGGAAGATGCCGATGTCGGCCGCTTCCTCAAGCTCTTCACCGAATTGCCGCTCGGCGAGATCGCGCGGCTCGAGGCGCTTGGCGGGTCGGAGATCAACGAGGCGAAGAAAGTGCTCGCCACCGAGACGACGGCGATGGTGCATGGCCGTGCGGAAGCGGAGAAGGCGGCGGAAGCCGCCCGCACCGCCTTCGAGGAAGGCGCGATCAGTGCCGACCTGCCCACGGTGGAAACGGGCGAGCTTGCGGGCGGGCTCGGCCTGCTCACCGCGCTGGTGCAGGCGGGGCTTTGCGCCTCGACCAGCGATGCGCGCCGCCAGATCAAGGGCGGCGCCGTCCGCGTCAACGATTCTGCCGTGAGCGACGAGAAGCTGACGCTGACCCTGTCGCATCTCACGGGCGAAGGCGTGGTGAAGCTTTCGCTCGGCAAGAAGAAGCATGTGCTGCTGAAGCCGAAGGGGTGAGGCACAAAAAAATTCTGGCCCTTCCGTTGCCAGAAGGGCCAGTTCCTGAACGCTCCCTGATTTCTTTCTTCTGTTCTTCTTTTTTATCCTTGTCGATCGCGTTCCGCGGCTATTGGCTGCCGCTTTTCACTTGCGCCCGCCTTATTCGGCGGCCGTGGCACCCGTGAGGGCGAAGACGGCGTTGTCGCCGCCCGCGCCGTTGATTGCCTGCAGATATTTGATGCCTTCCTCCGCAATATCGTCTCCGATCATGCGGTCGCCCTCGCCATAGAGTTCGGCCATATCGACATAGGCGGCATACATGGGCGCCGTGCGGCTCGTGATGATGCCGGCTTTCACCAGCGTCTTGATGAGCACACGGAAGATATTGGTCGATTCCTGTAGCTCCTTGCGCATGTTCTTGTCGGTGAGCGCCTCGGCGAGCGCGCCCTGCACCCAGCGCCAGTCGAGGCCGACCTTCTCGTAGATTTCCTTCTTCTGCTCGGGGCCGGTCGAGTTGCGCATCAGCGTCAGGAACACTTCAAGCGCCCAGTCCTCGATGAGATCGCGCTCGGCTTCCGGCAGGTTCGGCACGGTGCGGTCCGCCCAGATTTTGCCGAACTTGTGATGGAAGGCTTCGTCCGTCATGGTGAGCTGCATCAGCCGCTTCAGCAGCGGATCGGTCGTCTTGGCGTAGAAGGTCGCGAAGGCGCCCATGGCAAGGCCCTCGACGATCATCTGCATACCGACGAGTTTCTTCCAGACGAGCGGCGAGGCGACGATCTCGCAGAGCAGTTTTTCCAGCACCACGCCGCAAGCGGTGGGCTTGCCCCAGCGCGCCTGGATGTAGCGCGCAAAGCCCGTCACGTGGCGCGCTTCCTCGCGGGTCTGGTTCGCCGCATATTCCTGCGCGCCGGGGTCCTTCAGGATGTGGCAGAGCGAAGCCGAGAGCGCGAGCGCGCCCTGCTCGCCATGCAGGATCGACGACATGCTCCAGCGGATGTTCTCGTTGATGAGGTAGATCTTCTGCTTCTCGTCGAGCTTGTCGGAGACGGCCGTCTTCAGCTCCATGCTGAAATCGACCGGCATCAGTGCCTCGTTCTCGAGGTCCCAGGGCTGCGAGAAGTCGATATATTTCGGGTCCAGCGGGTCCCAGAAATGGTCATGGGTCGCCGAGATGATCTTGTCGAAAGCGGTCGAGCGCTTGCCGTAGCGGTCGACATCCATCATGGCCGGAAAGTCGTCCGGCGCGACCGCCTCATAGGCGGCATCCATCGTCATCTTCTGATTGGTGGACATGGCTCCTCCCTCCTTGTCCGGTCAAAAGCGATGGGGAAGCTTACCGATGCGGAGTGTTGCTCCGCAATCCTAAAAACGACGCGAGCTTCAATTTCGTGCGGGCGGCGTTTCGGCGGGTGATTCTGCGGTTTCGGGTGCAATTTCAGGACTTTGCACCGCAGCCGGCGGTTCCGACGGCTGCTCGGGCGGCAAGGTAGCGCCAAATTCAAAGAGCCGCCGGAGGAATCCGGGCGCGAGCGCGGAGAGCGGATTGGCGATGACGGTCGGATTGTCGGTCTTGCCGCGAACGCCATAGGTGATGGCGAAGACGCCCTCGCCTTCGCGCCCGACGATCAGCGGCCCCAGCACGGGCACCTGGCCGAGAAAGGAATTGATCGTATAGGCGGGGACGAGCGTTCCCTCGATGTCGATCCTGTCTTCGGCGCGGTCGATCTGGCCATCCGCGGTGAGACCGATCGCGGGGCCCGACATGCGTGCGTCCTTCACATGGATGCGGTTCTCGGTGAAGGCAAAGGGGAGATCGAGCCGTTCGAAGAAAATGCCCTCGCCGCGCATCGTATCGCCGATGCCGGTCAGCGAACCAAGCGTCAGGATACTGGCGAGCACCGGCGCATCTGCGATGCGGAACTTGTCGATACGAAGCGTGCCGGACAGGGGCGAACCCGGCTTGCTGTCGTCATATGAACCATTCGCACGAAGCTCGCCGCCGCGCATGCTTCGCGTGAAGTCGAGCGCGCGCAAGACGGAGCCGGCATTCGCGGACCGCGCCTGCAATGTCCGTTCGCCGGTCCCGTCCGGTCCGATGGTCACTGTAATGGGCGCATCGTCGCTGTCGATCGCCGTCAGGTTCAGAGACCAGAGCTGGCGATCCACCTGCACCATGTGAAGCGAGACGTCCCGGAACAATGCGCCGTGATGGCCGGTTGCCTCATCTATATCGGCGGTCAGTATGGTCCGGCGCAACGGGTCGTTCACGAGTTCACCGGTCAGGACGACAGGATCCGGAGCGGGCGCTTCGGGCTGATCCTTTTTCCCGGAACCGCCGAGGAAGCCGCTGAGAAGGCCGCGAGCATTGAAGCGCGAGCCTCTCACTTCCATCTGCAGGGCGGCATCGGCCACCGGCCCGGCACGGAAACTGAAATCATTGTCGGGGCCAAGCTTCACAACCGGCAGGTCTGCCGCAATCAGGCCACCCGCCGGTCCTATCGTGAATGTTCCCCGCGTTTCGATGCCGTCGCCTTCGAGTTCGAAACCGGAAATGCGGTAAGCGCCATCTTCCAGCATGGCAAGGTCGAAGGCGACGGTTGCGAGCTCTCCCGCGGGTTTCCACCAGCCCGCATCGTCGAAGCGCACCACGGCATCCGTCAGATCGGCGCCGATCGATCCTCGGTTCACACGCCGCCCGTCACCGCTCAAAGTCGCATCGATATTGGCCGTGCCTGCAATAAATTCATCGAGCTTCAGGCCGAGCGCCGCTCGGCCTTCCTCGTCGAGCGGACCTTTCAGGCGGTAGGAAGAGCGTGGCGCGACGCCCTCTCCGAAATTCTCGCGCCATTCGAGATCGAGCTCGGCGGCATGGCTGAGGCCGATCGGCCCCTTCGCGCTCAGACCCTGCCGGTCAACCGTCAGATCGAGCGTGCCGGATGTGACAGAGAGATTTTCCTGAATGTTCGGAATGGAAACGTTCTCAGCGCGGCCCGTGCCGGAGAAGATCACCTCATCCATCTCCACGTGTTTCCGGAGAGGCAAGGAAATTGCGCCTGTCAGCCGGCCGGTGCCGCCGACATCGGCCGGATCGAGACCGAAATTGCTGATGAGCCCGAGCGGTTCGCGGTCGAGTACCGAAAGAATATCCGCCGTCGTGCCTGCAACGGTGAAGGCGATATGGCCGGGGGCGCCCTTGGTCGCAAGCTGGTCGGCGTAGAAATGCCCTTCGCTTACGGCAATATCGCCCTTGCCCTGCTGCCGGATGACGGCAGAGGGCACCCATGCGTCGAAGCGGTTGCCTTCAACAAGGCCGCGCGCCTCGACATCCTCCATCGGCGGCAGTTCGCCGAGATAGTGAAGCGTCTGCCCGCTCGCGGTGAATTCGAAGCGCAGGTTTCCCGGCGGAATTGGAATGTGGTTTTCGGCGTCCTCGATCATGCCGGCAGGCAGATCGACCTCGAAACGTCCGCCGGTCAGCGTGCCGCCGGAAAGATTTTTGCCAACCCATTCGCGTGCGCCACGCGCAAGTTCGTAAGGCCAGATCGCGACAAAGGCATCGAGCGGCAAGGGTTCGATCGTGCCACTCACCTTGACCGCAGGCGAACGCTTGGCATCGGTAACGCTTCCTGCGAGGCGAATACCGCCGCCTGCCGTGCCGACGAAGAGTTCACCGATCTCGGCCTTCATGGCGTCGAAATCGAGCCGTGCATTGAGGCGCATCACATCGAGATCGACGGGGCCTGCAAAAAACCCCGGCACTTCGGTATGCACGCGATCGGCCGTGAGATCGGCCGTGACTGCGGCGATATTCAGCCCCTCGCCCATTTCGTAACCGATGGTGCCCGAAACAGTCGCATCATGCGGGCCCGCCTTGAAGGATAGTTCCTCCACCGTGATGAGCCGCGTTGCGCCATCGACGCGGACAACGCCTTCCGCCTTTTCAAGCGGGATCGTCGTTTCCCAGGGCTCCGGCAGATTGATCTCGCCTGCGCCGGATTGCAGTTGCAGCCGTGCCGATTTCAGATCGCCGTTACGTTCGATTTCGACTTCTCCTTCAGCGTGAAGCGGCGCATCGAAAACAGCGTAGTCGGAGAAGGCAGGCGACAAGCGCGACAACGCCGCCGGTACAACATCGCTCGCCCTGACTTTTATGCGCGCAGCCTCCTCGCCTAAAGGCAGAAAGCCATTCATCTCTAGCCGCGCGGTCGTTTCGGCGAATTGAAAATCGGCTTCGAGCATGCCGGCGATGCCGCCGTCGCCGCGATAGATTGACATATTCGCCCTGGGTGCCTCGAAGGTGACGCCGTTCACCTCGTCGACGAAAGTCAGTCGCGCATTCCGGATACCGAAACGGGTCAGATAACCGAGCGGCGTCGCGATGTCGCTCTCGTCAAGCAGCGCCTCGATCAGCGGGCCAAGTATCGCCGCCTGCCGGCCATCGGGATCGGGTTCGGCTCCCTCTTCGCCCAGTGCGAGCGTCACGCCGGTTCCGGGCCGTCGCAGGACCGTGGCGCTCACGCCGTAAAGATCGACAGATGTGGGGGCAAGCATACCGCGAAAGAGTGCCGGAAGGCTCAGGTCGAACGCGAGTTGCGGCACGGTGGCGATTTCATTGCCATCGGCACCTTTCAATTGCACATCGGACAGGCGCAGCGCCAGATCGCGCTCTTCGGCTGCCCAGATGAGGATTGTGTCGCCGATGACGAGTTCGCCGCCCTGCAGCGCCGGGCGCGCGGCATCCTCGATCATCCGGTTCAGGATCGAGATCGAGACAGGCCCCGACGACAGCCGCCAGGCGAGGACGGCGAAAAGCACCGCCACCACCGCAACGGCGACACCCGCGACTTCCAGGGCAATTTTACTGGTCCGGCGTATCAAAGAACTACGTTAACTCCTCTCGCTAGCCGCGCCATGAAGACCGGAGAATTGCGGCGAAAGCGAGTCAGGCGACTTTCTATCCCCAGCCGGGTTCCCTGTCTGCAAATTTGGGGCTAGCCAGCGGCGTGCGGCAAACAATATTAACGGCAGTGGCGCGGTTTTCCGTCAGCCCGCCAGACCCGAGCAGCAAGGAGCTAGGTATCCATGAGCAAGGCCCCCGCGAAGAAGAGTTCCACCGCCAAGCCGAAGCCGGCGGCAAAAGCCAAAGCGGCAGCAAAAGCGAAGACCCCGGCCAAGCCCAATGCGGCAGCAAAGGCCGATGCCGGCTCCCGCCTGCCCGCCGAGGGCAAGAAGGCCCCCGCGTTCTCGCTGCCCGCCGATGACGGCTCGACGGTTTCCCTGAAGTCGCTCGCGGGAAAGAGGGCCGTTCTCTATTTCTATCCGAAGGACGATACGCCGGGCTGCACCACGGAGGGCATCGCCTTCAGCGCGCTGAAGAAGAAGTTCGACGCGGCGGGCACCGTCGTTCTCGGCATCTCGAAGGACTCGATCGAGAAGCACTGCAAGTTCCGCGACAAGCACAATCTGACCGTCCGGCTCCTTTCCGATGAGGATGGCAAGATGCTCGAGGCCTACGGCGTGTGGACGGAAAAGAGCCTTTATGGCCGCAAGTTCATGGGCATCGAACGCAGCACCTTCCTGATCGATGAGAAGGGCGTCGTCCGCAAGGTGTGGCCGAAGGTGAAGGTGAACGGGCACGCCGAAGAGGTGCTTGAGGCGGCGAAGGCGCTTTGAGCGGCATGGGCGCGACATCGCTGGCAGAGGCCGCGCGGGAGGTGCTTCTCTGCGGCGATGCGGATGAAAAGGCGCGTCTGGCGCGCATCGTTGCGGCGCGCTGGCGGGCGGGCGGGCTTGTGCCCGGTGCGACTGTGGCAATGCCCGACCGTCCGAACCGTCCTGCGCGGCCGGCGCTCCTGCTGCCGCGCGACATGCCAAGGCGGACCTTCAAGGGCGAGCGGGGAAGGGTCGCCCTGCTCCATTCGCTTGCCCATATCGAGCTCAATGCCATCGACCTCGCTTTCGACCTTGCAGGGCGCTTTGCCGGCGAGGATATGCCTCGCGCCTTTTTCGACGACTGGGTGGCGGTCGGTGACGATGAGGCACGTCATTTCGCCATGCTGCAAGCGAGGCTCGCAGCGCATGGCGCGAGCTATGGCGACCTGCCCGCCCATGACGGGCTCTGGCAGGCGGCGGAAGAAACGCGGAGCGACCTTCTGGCGCGGCTCGCCGTGGTGCCGATGGTGCTGGAGGCGCGCGGGCTCGACGTGACGCCGGCCATGATCGGACGGCTGACCGGCGCGGGCGATCATGAGAGTGCGCGTGTGCTTGAAACGATCTATACGGAGGAAAAGGATCACGTCGCAGCGGGAGCGCGCTGGTTTGCCTATCTCTGCAAAAGGCGGGGCGAAGATGCCGAGGCCGCCTTCCACCGCCTCGTGAAACGGCATTTCCGCGGCGCCCTGAAGCTGCCCTTCAATAAGCCGGCGCGCGACGAAGCCGGGCTGCCTGCCGGTTTCTACGAGCCGCTGGCCGCTGCTGCGCTCCCGTCCGGGCCGGCGAAAACGTCGTGAAGCGAAATATGGTGAATGAATATTAACCATTAACTTCAAAACTCTACCGGCGTATGTTGTAAGCCTGTGCCAAATTGGGTGGAATGGGCACACATAAATGGGGGGCTTGGGGCATTGAGGGGCATGCACCAGCGGCGTAGTTGGGCCGACAGATTTCGCAGTTTCGTGCGGCATATGTATGTGGAGAGGCAGATTTACATCCGCTCCCACGGGCATGTGCAGTTCATTTCGCTTTCACCGCTGACACAGGCGGTTTTCGCGTTTATCGCTTTCGCCTGCCTGACCTGGGTGGCCTATTCCTCGGTCAATGTCGTCTTCAAGGAGCAGATCATCGCGGCCAAGGATCGCCGCTATGTGAAGATGCAATCCTCCTATGAAGAGCGCGTGGCGCGGCTCCAGTCCGCCTATGACGAACTCAACGGCCAGCTCATCATTACCGAAGAACGCTTCCTCGCCACCACCAAGCAGCTCGAGGAAAAACATGAGCATCTGGCGATGCTTATGAGCCAGCGTCAAAGTGCTGGATCAACGCTCGATACGATGCGCCGGAACTATGCACAGACGGTCTCCGGCCAGACGGTAGCGAGCGCGAACGGCAATACGGTGCTGATGCGCGTCGATGGGACGGGCGAAGGCGGGGCCGAACTGGTCCACACCACGGCAAGGCCGCAGCAGCAGACCGCCAATCTGGAGCGTTTCATTATCGAAGCCCCCCAGGACAGCGCCGTCATAGACATTGGCGAGCTTGCGGGCCGGGCCGAACGGCCGAACGAGGTCGTGGCCCAAATTGACGCAAGGCTGGCCCAGCTTGACCACGCCCAGCAGGGCCTCATCAACTCTGTCGAGGAACTGACGGACCGCAGGCTCCGGGAACTGAAATCCATCGTCTCCATGACCAAAGTGGTCAATCCCGACGACCTTCTGAAGCGCTCGGCGACCCAGTCCGCCCAAGGCGGCCCCTTCATCGAACTGGCGGGCGGGCTCGATCTGGCAGGCGGCGACGAGAGCGCCTTTGCCAAGCAGCTCTTCCGGGTCAGCCAAAATCTGAGGAAAGTGGCCGATCTAGAGGAATCCATTGCAAGAATGCCACTTGCCGAGCCCCTCATTCATTACCGCAAGACGAGCAGCTACGGCTCGCGGCGCGACCCGTTCAACGGGCGCATGGCGTTCCATTCCGGTGAGGACATGGCGGCGCCTCATGGTACAAAGGTATATGCACCGGGAGCCGGAATCGTCACTTTCGCAGGCTGGCGGGGCGGTTACGGCCGGGTCATCGAAATCGACCACGGAAACGGCTTCAAGACACGCTACGGGCACCTTGGCTCAATGAACGTCAAGGCTGGCCAGAAAATTGCATTCCGGGATGTGATAGGCAAAGTCGGGTCCTCTGGACGAAGCAGCGGTCCCCATCTCCACTATGAGGTCTGGTTCGACGGTATCGTTCGTAACCCCTCCAAGTTCATCGAGGCAGGGCAATATGTTTTCGCGAAACAAGGATAAAGACACAGAGAAGGCGCCGGCTGCCGCCGCGCCCGTTCCCGCGCCTGTGGCCGGCGCCGGACGGCGCCCCAATGTTCGCACGGCGCCCTCCATCATCTCCGCCGACCTGGTGGTGCATGGCAATCTGACCGCGACCGGCGACATCCAGATCGACGGCACTGTCGAAGGCGATATTCGCAGCCAGTCGCTGACAATCGGCGAGAAGGCTTCGATCACCGGCGAAATTGTCGCTGAAGATATCGTGATCCGCGGCCGCGTCGTCGGCACCATTCGCGGCCGCCGCGTGCAGCTTTCCTCGACCTGCCATGTCGAGGGCGACATCCTGCATGAAGCGCTCGCGGTTGAGACCGGCGCCTTCTTCGAAGGCAATTGCCGCCATTCCGACGATCCGATCAATCAGTCGAGCGCCGCACCGGCGGCTCGCGGCACCGCGCCGCGTCCGCCTGCCTCTTCGGGCCCGCTGGTTTCGGACGCGCCGCGCCCGGCCGTGCCCCGCCCTGCCCCCGGCAATGACAGCCCGGTGGTCGTGAACGATGGCGGCGTGGTGGTGAAGCGCCCGGCGGCGCAGTAAGCGGCCAGACAAACCTTCGTCAGACAGCACCTGACATGCGAAAGGCCGGAGAGCGATCTCCGGCCTTTTCGTTTGTCCGCTTTCGGGACACCTGTCCCTAATCGATATCCTCGACCGCCTCGGCGCCGCCATGCACGCGGGCGGCAAGGGCTGCGGCCATGAAGGCGTCGAGGTCGCCGTCCAGCACCTTGGCGGGATCGGGGCTTTCGATGCCGGTGCGCAGGTCCTTCACCATCTGATAGGGCTGCAGCACATAGGAGCGGATCTGGTGGCCCCAGCCGATATCGGTTTTACCGGCTTCCTGCGCGGCGGCGGCTTCCTCGCGCTTCTGCAACTCCTGCTCATAGAGGCGGGCGCGCAGCATGTCCCAGGCGGCGACACGGTTCTTGTGCTGCGAGCGTTCGTTCTGGCAGGCGACCACGATGCCTGTCGGGATATGGGTGATGCGGACCGCGCTGTCGGTCTTGTTGATGTGCTGGCCGCCCGCGCCGGACGCGCGATAGGTGTCGACGCGGCAATCGCTCTCGTTGATCTCGATCTCGATGCGATCGTCGACCACTGGATAGACCCAGACGGACGAGAAGCTCGTATGGCGGCGCGCGGCGCTGTCATAGGGCGAGATGCGGACGAGCCGGTGAACACCCGATTCCGTCTTCAGCCAGCCATAGGCATTGTGGCCCTTCACGACGATGGTGGCCGACTTGATGCCCGCCTCTTCGCCGTCATGCCGCTCGATCAACTCCACCTTGTAACCGCGCTTTTCCGCCCAGCGCGTATACATGCGCAGCAGCATCTGCGCCCAGTCTTGGCTTTCGGTGCCGCCGGCGCCCGCATGGACTTCGACATAGGTGTCGTTCTGGTCGGCTTCGCCGGAAAGCAGCGTCTCGACCTCGGCTTCCGCCGCCTCGTTGCGCGCGGCACGAAGCGCAGCCTCGGCCTCGCTCACGATGCCCGCATCGCCCTCGGCCTCGCCCATCTCGATCAGTTCGATATTGTCGTTGAGCGCGGCTTCGAGGCGCCGGTAGCGGCCAATGGATTCCTCAAGGCGCGTGCGCTCGCGCATCAGGCCTTGCGCCTTTTCGGGATCGTTCCAGAAGGCGGGATCTTCGGCTTTCGCCGTCAGTTCGTCGAAGCGGCGGAGGGCAGCATCCCAGTCAAAGATGCCTCCTCAGCAGTGCGAGCGACTGCTTGATTTCATCGGCGAGCGTCTGCATCTCGGCGCGCATGGGGAACTCTTCTCGTTTCGTGTGCGGCCGGATTTGGCCCCGTTTCTGGCGCGGAAAATAGGGGGATGAGGGGGCGGTGTAAAGGCTCGATGGCCTGGCCCAGAGCGCCCAACGACCTCATTTGCTCTTTCTCTCTATTCGTCATGCCCGGACTTAATCCGGGCATCCAGGGCGGGGGACGAAACAACGCCGATTGCGAAGATGGATTTTTCGAAGATTGACGCCGCCTTTCGGCGGCTACTGGATTGCCGGGTCAAGCCCGGCAATGACAACTTGAATTAGAGCGCCCTCCCCGCCGCGAAGCCCGATGCCCAGGCCCATTGGAAGTTGAAGCCGCCGAGGTGGCCGGTGACGTCCACGGCTTCGCCGATGAAGTAGAGGCCGGGGACGTTTCGCGCTTCCATCGTCTGCGAGGAGAGGTCGCGCGTGTCGACGCCGCCGGCGGTGACTTCCGCCGTGCGGTAGCCTTCGGTGCCCGAGGGTTTCACGCGCCAGCGGTTGACGAGGTTCGCCGCCGCTTCGAGCTTCCTGTCCGAGAGGTCCGCGAGGCGGCCTTCCACGCCCGCGCGGCGGGCGACATTCTCGGCGAGGCTTTTCGGGAGGATACGCGCGAGCGCGGTCGCGATTTCCTGTTTCGGCGTTGCCTTGCGCGCCTCTTTCAACTCCGCCAGCACGTCGCGGCCCGGCGCCATGTCGATGACGATCTCGTCGCCCTCGCGCCAATAGGACGATATCTGCAGGATGGCCGGGCCCGAAAGCCCGCGATGGGTGAAGAGCAGCGCCTCGGCAAAGCGCGTCTTGCCATGCGAGACCACCGCATCGACCGAGACGCCGGATAGCCCTTCCAGCGCCTCGCGCAGATCGGGCCCGAAGGTGAAGGGCACGAGCGCGGGGCGCGGCGGCACGAGGCCGAGGCCGAATTGCCGCGCGATGTCATAGGCAAGGCCCGTCGCACCCATTTTCGGGATCGACTTGCCGCCCGTCGCGACGACGAGCGCAGGCGCGGCGAAGCGCCCCTTCGATGTTTCGACGGTGAAGCCAGCCTCGCCCTTCGCGACGCTCCTGATCTCCGTCTCAAGCGAGATGGTGACGCCCGCCTTCGCGCATTCAGCAAGCAGCATGTCGATGATCTGTTGAGAGGAGCCGTCGCAGAAAAGCTGCCCCAGCGTCTTTTCGTGCCAGGCGATGCCGTGGCGCTCCACCAGCGCGATGAAATCCGCCGGCTTGAAGCCCGCCAGCGCCGAAAGGCAGAAATGCGGATTGTCCGACAGGAAGTTCTTTCCGCTTGCGTGGATATTGGTGAAGTTGCAGCGCCCGCCGCCGGAGATGCGGATTTTCTCGGCGGGCTTTTTCGCATGGTCGATGACGAGCGCACGACGCCCGCGCCTGCCCGCCGTCATGGCGCAGAAGAGCCCTGCCCCGCCCGCACCCAGAATGATCGCGTCGTATGTCAGTAGAGCCCGCCCGTGCCTTCGCCGATATCGCCGCCCTGCCCGCCGCCCGCAGCAAGGCCGCGGCGTGGTTCCGGCTCCTCGCCGCCCGCACCGGGGATGCGCTCCGTCGGCACGCCGCCTTCGGGAATCGCAACGCCGAAGGGCAGTGTCGCGCCGTCCGGCCCCCGCAGGCCGTCCGCCTGCGGATTATCGTTGACGGGATCCATCATGCCGGGCGGCAGATCCTCCCCGCCATCGAGGACAGCCTCCTCGAAGGCGCCAATCTCTTCGTCGGCCACCAGAGGCACATTGCCGAACAGGCTGACGCCGGGCGCCGAGGAAGAGAGTTGCGGCTCGGTGCCCTGCTTGAAGGCCTCGAGAATGATGCCCGAGCCCTCGCCATCGGCGAGCTTGCCCGTCTTCGCATTCACCTTCACAAGCGAAATGCCAGGCGGTACACGGAAGGGAACGGCCGGCTTGTTGCCGATCGCGCGCTGCATGATGTTTGCGAATACCGGCGCCGCCGCACGGCCGCCGGTTTCTGCACGGCCGAGCGGGCGCGGCTCGTCGAAGCCGATATAGATGCCGACCACAAGATTGGGCGAGTAGCCGATGAACCAGGCATCCTTGCCATCATTCGTGGTGCCTGTCTTGCCGGCAAGCGGCACGCCGACCTTGCGCGCTGCGCCGCCCGTGCCGCGCAGCACCGCGCCTTCGAGCATTGACGTTACCTGATAGGCCGTTTGCGGATTGCCGACCTGTTCGCGATTGTCCGGCAGTTCGGGCGGCATCACAGGTTCGGGGTTCGCCGGGTTGCGGCGCGCAGCCTCAGCCAGCGCCTCTTCCCAATCCTGCGTACAGGCAGAACAGGACCGCTCATCCTTGCGGAAGACGGTACGGCCGAAACGGTCTTGTACGCGATCAACCAGCGTCGGTGTGACTCGCTTGCCACCATTGTCGAGGATCGCATAGGCGCCGACCATGCGCATGAGCGTCGTCTCGCCAGCGCCAAGCGACATGGAAAGCACAGGCGGCATGTTGTCGGCTATGCCGTAGCGACGCGCATAGGCGGAAACGGTTTCCGGGCCGACATATTGCGCGAGGCGCACCGTCATCAGGTTGCGGGAATGTTCAAGACCGAAGCGCAGCGTCGAGGGGCCGTGGAATTTTCGCTCGTAGTTCTCCGGCTTCCATAGGCCGAGGTCGCCACCCTGATCGAGCACAAAAGGCGCGTCGAGCACCAGCGAAGACGGCGTGAATCCCTTGTCGAGGGCGGCTGCATAGACGAAGGGCTTGAAGGAGGAACCGGGCTGGCGCAGCGCCTGCACCGCACGGTTGAATTCCGACATGCCGAAGCTCAAGCCACCCTGCATGGCGAGAACGCGGCCTGTATGCGGGTCCATCGCAACTGCGGCGCCGTTCACGGCGGGCATCTGTTCGAGCGCGTAATGCGTGGCGTTCTTCTTCTCGTCGCCGAAAACGGGCGATACCCAGATCACATCGCCCACCGACACGACTTCCGAAGGCCGTGAGATTTCCGGACCGAGATAGACCTCGTTCACGTTCTTGCGCGCCCAGCGCATCGTGGAGAAGGGAACTTTCGCCCTCATCACTTCGGTCGAGAATTTGCCGTCCGGCTGGCGGAGCGGGCGAAGACCGACTTCGATTTCATCCGCCTTCACGGCCAGCACGGTCGCAAGCGTCCAGGGCTCCATATCGGAGGGCACGGGCATGGCGGCGAGCGCCTCCTGCCAGTTCTCGCCCTCTTCCAGCGTGCGCACCGGGCCGCGCCAGCCATAGCGCCTGTCATAGGCGATAAGACCTTCGCGGAGTTCGCTTGCAACGATTTCCTGCAACCTCGTGTCGATGGTGGTTCGCACCGACAGCCCGCCGCCATAAAGCTTCTCCTCACCATAAATGGCGAGCAGTTCGCGGCGCACCTGTTCCACGAAGTAATTGGCATCGCGCATCTGCACCCCGCGGGCGCGGATCGAAACATCGAGGTCCGAGGCGCGAGCCTCCGCCGCTTCGTATTGTGTGATGAAACGCTCTTCCGCCATGCGGGCGATGACCCAGTTCCGCCGGGCGATGGCGCGTTCGCGGAAGCGGTAGGGATGATAGTTGTTCGGCGCCTTGGGCAACGTCGCAAGATAGGCCGCCTCGGCGATCGTCAGCTCATCCAGCGACTTGCCGAAATAGTTGAGCGCGGCGGCAGCGACGCCATAGGCGCCGATCCCGAGATAGATTTCATTGAGATAGAGCTCGAGGATGCGGTCCTTGGAAAAGGCCTGCTCAAGCCGGAAGGCGATCAGTGCCTCCTTCAGCTTCCGATCGAAGGTGACGTCGGAGGACAGAAGGAAGTTCTTGGCCACCTGCTGCGTGATGGTCGAAGCGCCGACGAGACGGCGGTCGTTCATCACGTTGGAGATGTTGTCGATCATCGCGCGGACGATGCCCGTCGCGTCTACGCCGCCATGGCTGTAGAAATTCTTGTCCTCGGCAGCCAGAAAAGCCTCGACCACGCGCGGCGGGATGGCGCTGATCGGTACGTAGAGACGGCGCTCGCGGGCGAATTCGCCGATCAGTTCGCCGTCGCCCGCATGAACGCGCGTCATTACCGGCGGCTCGTAATTGGCAAGCTTCGTGTAGTCCGGCAGATCCTGATTGAGGCGCCAGACCATATAGCCACCGGCCATCAGGCCGCCTGTCAGCAGCACCAGAATGACCGCCGCAACGATCGAAAGAACTTTCAGCATCGGGTGCTCCGCCCCCACTCGCACAACATTTCCGCCCCGTTGCCCTCTAATGATCAATTATGGCACGCCCGAGGCAGCAAAACGACATCCGGCTGCGCGCATTGGCAATCAAGGTAAAGCTGCATTTACCAATAATGCGTTGCCAGTTCCTGCATTGGCTGGTGTCAGTTCGGCATCTCTGCCATGCGGTCGCCAAAATAGCGGTCGACCGCGCGGGACATGGTTTTTGCCATACCGGCTCGCCAGGCCGTGGAGGTGAGAAGTTTCTCGTCGTCGCGGTTCGTCAGGAAGCCGAGTTCGACAAGAACCGACGGCACATCCGGTGCCTTCAGGACCACGAAGCCCGCGAAACGATGCGCCGGGTCGAGCGTCTTGGTCTGCTGGCTGGCATAGTCGACCAGCGATCTGGCGAAGCGGGAGGAATAGTTCTTGGTTTCGCGCTGGGCGAGATCGATCAGGATACCTGTTACTTCCGGCGTTTCGCCCTGAAGGTCGAGGCCGGCGATAAGGTCCGCCTGGTTTTCATTGCGGGCAAGCGCGGCCGCTTCCGCGTCGGAGGCGGTTTCCGAAAGGGTGTAGACCGAGAGGCCCCGCACATCCGGCCGCTGGATCGCATCTGCATGGACCGAAATGAAGAGGTCCGCCTTGTGGCGGCGGGCAATCGCCACGCGCTCGCGCAGCGGGATGAAAATGTCGCCATCGCGCGTGAGGTGCACCTCATAGCGGCCAGTCGCGCGCAATTCCTCGGCAAATTGCCGGGCGAAAGCGAGCGTCACGTTCTTTTCCTTCACGCCGGAGCTGCCAAGGGCGCCCGGATCGACACCGCCATGTCCGGCATCGATCACCACGACGCGGCGGCGCTCGACGCGCTGTGCGGGCGGGCTCATGGGGACGGCGGCAACGGCGGCGAGTTCTGCAGCGGCATCTGCGGCGTCCGGCGCGCGGTCGGGCAGGCCCGCAGTGCGATTGAAGGTCGTTGCATCGGTCGGGGCGAGATCAAGCACGACGCGGCGGCCAAAGCCTGCCTGCGGGTCGAGTACAAAATTGCTTGCCAGTTCAACAGGCTGGGCCGTATCGATGACCACGCGCCAGGTGTCCGCCTCGAAACGGCCGTAGCGGTAGCCGGTCACGACGCCAAGGTTCTTGATGGCCGGACTTTCGGCGAGATTGAAAGGGACGCCTTTGATGTCGATGACGACGCGATAGGGTTCCGCCAGCGTGAAGATGCGATACTCCGCCGCCGCCTCGCCTGCGAATTCCATGACGAAGCGGGTCTGATCGCCGCGCTCGCCGAGGCGGATCGAGGTTACGCCCGCCCCTCCCGTCCCAGGCTGCGCGCCGGGCGGCACCGGAACCGCGCCCGCGCCAAGCGCGCCCGTGGAGAGTGCATCATTTGCGGCCGCGGCGTCTCCCGCCCGCAGGTCGGCCTCAAGCTGCCGAACCAGATCGTTGAGGTCGTTGATCTGATCGGCATTGGCCGCTGGTACAGGCGCAAGCGCAAAAATGCCCGCGATGGCCCATCGCGCGCCGATCCGTCCCCAATTCCTGCGAATGCCAGCCAAACTCATGCACACCCGCCGCTCGAAGGCGTTGGCCCCCTGCGGCCCCTTCCCGAAATACCGGTCCGCAGACGCGGCAAGCTGCGGTATTCAAAGCAACCCAAATCAGTATTTGCCTCAGATTACTTCAAAATTGGTTACCACGTCCAAAATTTACGAAGTTTCAATGGGTAGAATGGTTAATAACGGCACAATTGGCGATTTGGAGAGACGCACACCGCGCCGCTTGCCAAATCAGAGCCGCAAAAGGTAAAACCGGTTTCCAGCCGTATCCCGTCCACAGGACCATCCGGCTTGACCGGACCGCAGACAGGCTCTGCAGCCGGACCATTGATTTCGGGCAAGAGTTGCGCGCCGGTCCCGCCCCAAGGGGCAAACCGGAAGCGGGCGGCGCGGGCCCGGCCATTTCCCCGTCAAGGCAATTGCCGTGGGGCGATGCCGAAATGCGCAATCGACAAGTTCTTGCTCCCCCCGCCGCCTCTTACTGGCGCGGCGAAGGGCGGGCCCCGCCGGCACCCGGCGTCTTGATGGGTGCACCAAAGGTAGAGATGCACGACGCAGTCAGACAGCAAGCCGACCGGCCGGCGCGACGGGAATTTCCCGCAGCGGGCCACGCACCGGTTGCGTGTCGGGCCGCGCGGGTTGTCCCCGCCCCTTCATCACAGAACCCGTCCGCCGCCGCGCCGCGCCATCAAGGTGCCGACGCGACCGGCAGGACCAGAACAACAGGCGCGGTTGCGCGGCTTGCCGGACGCATGATTTTGCGACGGACCGCTCGCGACGGTTTGCGCCCCGGAGAACACCCTTATGGGAAAGAAAATGTTGATCGATGCGGCCCACCCGGAAGAAACCCGGGTTGTGGTCGTCAGCGGCAATCGCGTTGAAGAATTCGATTTCGAGTCAGAAAACAGGAAGCAGCTTCGAGGAAATATCTATCTTGCCAAGGTGACCCGCGTTGAACCGTCGCTCCAGGCGGCGTTCATCGAATATGGCGGCAACCGGCATGGCTTCCTCGCCTTCAGCGAAATCCATCCCGATTATTACCAGATTCCGGTTGCGGACCGCGAAGCCCTGCTGAAACAGCAGGCCGACGAGGCGCGCCGCGAGGACGAAGAAGAGGAAGCGGAGGAAGAGGCCGCGGCCGATAAATCCGCACCGAAGGACGGCGAGGCGAAAGCAGACGCCGAAGAAGGCGACGACGCCGAAGACGACAACGGCATGCCCGACCGCGGCGAGACCGAAACGGTCGTCTCCGATGAAACCATCGAAAGCGTGGGCGCGGAAGACGCGATGGAAGAAGCGGCCCCGCGCAAACAGCGTATCAACTACCGCTCCTACAAGATTCAGGAAGTCATCAAGCGGCGCCAGATCCTGCTCGTGCAGGTCGTAAAGGAAGAGCGTGGCAACAAGGGCGCCGCGCTGACCACCTATCTCTCGCTTGCGGGCCGCTATTGCGTCCTCATGCCGAACACGGCGCGGGGCGGCGGCATTTCGCGCAAGATCACCGTGGCGGCGGACCGCAAGAAGCTCAAGGCAATCGCGGAAACGCTCGATGTGCCGGAAGGCATGGGCCTCATTGTCCGCACCGCAGGCGCAAAGCGTACCAAGGCGGAAATCAAGCGCGACTACGAATATCTGCTGCGCATGTGGGAAAGCGTGCGCGAGCTGACGCTGAAATCGACGGCGCCCGCCCTCGTCTATGAGGAAGGCAGCCTCATCAAGCGTTCGATCCGCGATCTTTACGACAAGGACATCGACACGGTCCAGATCGAGGGCGATGAAGGCTACAAGGAAGCCAAGAACTTCATGCGCATGCTCATGCCGAGCCATGCGAAGAATGTGCAGCCCTACAAGGAAAAGCAGCCGCTCTTCCAGAAGTTCCAGATCGAGCAGCAGCTCGACTCGATGCTGAACCCGACTGTCACGCTGAAATCTGGCGGTTATGTCGTCATCAATCCGACGGAAGCCCTTGTTTCCATCGACGTGAACTCCGGCCGCTCCACCAAGGAACGGAACATCGAGCAGACGGCGCTCAAGACCAATCTCGAAGCGGCCGAAGAGATCGCACGGCAGATGCGGCTGCGCGACCTTGCGGGCCTCATCGTGATCGACTTCATCGACATGGACGAGAACCGCAACAATCGTGCGGTCGAGCGCAAGCTCAAGGAATGCCTGAAATATGATCGCGCCCGCATTCAGGTGGGGCGCATCAGCCATTTCGGCCTACTCGAAATGTCGCGCCAGCGCATGCGATCGGGCGTTCTCGAGGGCTCGACCGTCATTTGCCCGCATTGCTCGGGCACCGGCCTTGTGCGATCGGTCGAGTCGATGGCGCTGCATGTGTTGCGCAGCGTCGAGGCGGAAGCCATCAAGGGCCGTGCTGCCGCATTCACGATCAAGGTGCCGGCAGAAACGGCGATCTACATCCTGAACCAGAAGCGCGCAAACCTGCTCGATGTCGAGGAACGCTATGGCGTCTCGGTCTATGTCGAAGCGGATCCGACGCTTGCCGGCTCCGATCACAAGGTCGAACTCGCCGAGGCCCGTGCGCTGACCCGTACGCGTCCGGCGCAGGGCGCAATCAATGCCGAGAGTGGCTATTCCGACGAGGAAGAGCCCGAAGCCGCCGAGATCGAGGACGAAAGCGACGAGGAAGAGGAAGAATCCGAAGCCTCAACGCGCAGTGCCCCGGAAGACAAGAATGACGAGCGGGGCGACGGCCAGCGCCGCCGCAAGCGCCGCCGCCGCCGTGGCGGCAAGCGCAATGGCGAGACCGAAGCGCGCGGCGAGAATGAACCCCGCGATCAGGCCGATAGTGACGAAGACGAAGAAGACCGCGACGAAGAAGGCGCCGCCGAAGGTGAAGCCTCGACGCAGGCGCGCGACGAGGACGAGCAGCTCGATGCCGATGGCCAGCCGCGCAAGCGCCGCCGCCGTGGCCGCCGTGGCGGCCGCCGCAATCGCCGCCGCCAGGACGAGGATGCGAATGGCAACCCGATCGAAGGCGCCATTGCGGATGTGGATGGCGATGCGATCCTGAGCGACGAGGCTGCCGACGAGTTCGAATCCGGCGAGCCGCTCGCAACGGGCGAAGCGCCCGTGCTTCTGTCCTATTCGCGTAACGGCGATGGAGAAGATAACGACGATGAGGAAACCTGGGATGCGGAAGCAGCCCAGGAAGGTGCCTACACCGAAAGCGTGCAGGATGCCGCCGAGGCGATGGGCGACGAGGAAAGCGAAAGCGCCGATCTTCCCGAGACCGCCGACGATGACGACGAAGAAGATGAAGCCGCACTCGAACCCGTCATCGAAATGGCCGAGGCGGAAGCCGATATCCCGATGGTCGGCGAGGCACGGCCCGACGCCGGCGAGCCAAAGGCGTCGTCGAAACGAGGCTGGTGGCAGCGCCGCTGACCTTTTGCCTCAGGCAAAACAAAAGGCCCGGAGTTCGCTCCGGGCCTTTATTTTTGGGCTTTCCGCCTCAATTCACGGCGGAAAATCCGGTCACGCCCATGCCGAAACCTTGCGGGTTGCTTTCAAGGACACAGCTTGCCGCGCCGACACCCGCAGGACAGCCGATGGCATTCACCGGTGAAGCAAGGTCGGCGATACCGGCACCGATTGCAGCCTGCGCCGCCTCTGCAGACGTGAAGTTGCGAGCGATATGCTGCGCCGCCGCTGCGCCTTTTGGCGCGCCGGCCCCCGACACCGACAGACGCACGATTTCGCCGCTTGGACCCGTCACGAGAATGGGCGAGAGATAGACCGAAGCGAGGCCAGCCGCACCGACCGGGCTTGCCGCAAGCGCGACGCCGGTATCGCCTGCAATTTTTGCTGCGCCAAAAAGTCCGTTCATGGTGACGGCGCAGGCGACGGCACCGCCATTGCGGTCCATCGCGGCGAAGGTGGTCGCGCCATGATTGACCCCGGAGGGCGAAGCAGCGCCGAGGCGAGCGGCCGTCTTGTCTGCCAGCGCGGAAAGTTCCGTGGCATTTGCCGTCGCGCCTTCACGCCAGAGTTCGGCGGCAAAAACACCGGCTCCAAGTTCGGCCGAAGGAAACCAGACCCTCATTGGCCCGTGATCGGCGCTTTGCGCCGTGCTGACGATAGGCCTGTAATCCGCAAGATCGCTCTCGTCGAGGTTGCCGCCCGCGTCGCGCACCGCGTCCGCAAGCCGCCTTGCGACGGGGCCGGTATAAAAGCCCGCCGCGCCGCGCGCGCGTATCTGACCGAGGGTCGTGGAGAGTTCAAGTTGCGTGAGCAGGTCGCGCTCGCTTGCGACACGCCCTTGCGGCGCAAATACATTGGAAAGCGAAGGTGAGGCGCCGATGATGCTGGAGGCGATGGCGAACTGGGCCGCGCCTGCGCGCGACACGGAACTGCCGGTGGCTGCCAGCCGTTCGGCGGGAGCAACGACGGACGACCAGGCCGCCTTGCCATAGCGGGAATGGATATAGGCAAAGCCACGCACATTGCCGGGAACGGCGACGGCGCCGCCGCCGCGCGGGCGCGATGCAAGGAAGGAAACGGTCTCAACCGTTTTCTCGCCGGCGCCATGTACGAGGCAGATACCGCCACCGCCAAGGCCGGCTGCCGCCGGATAGGTGACCGACAGCGTGAAATAGATCGCCGCAGCCGCATCCGCCGCATTTCCACCCTGTTCCAGAACCTGCCGGGCAGCGAGTGCAGCTGCGGGCTCGTCCGCCACCGCGGCGCCTGAAAAACCGGGTGCAAGCAGGCTGTCCCTGCCCGTCCGGCCCGTCATGCGGGCCTGACGCTCGGGCTGCGTTTCGACGCCGTGGCTGACCGCCGTGCCGCGAACCGGATCGCGCGGACCATCGTCAGCGCAGGCTGCAAGCCCCAGTGAGGCCGCCAGTACGAGCGGCACCAGCTTCCGGCCGCGCCCGGCTTCAAAGTTTAACCACAATCCGGCGTTCATATGATTTTCAGGCATGTCGTCTTTCACTGGTTCCTCAAGCGCCGGATTCCGCGGGTTTTGCCGTATCTGCAGAGGAACTGCAAAAATCGGCACGATTGACGGTAGTGTGTCCCACCCCTACCGTTTAGTCGCGATCAAGCCGCGGCGTCAACAAAGCGGCAGCCGGCGAGGGCGGGAACGCAGGAGCGGGGCATCGTGCCCCGAACACGGGTTCAGTACGAATGGTATTTTCCAGTTCGATCAAGGGCTTCCGGGCGGCCATTCAGGGCGTTGCCCTCGCCGTCGCGCTTTCTTTCTGCGCCCTGCTTGCCGCCCCGGCGGAAGCGCAGGGCATCCGAATCGTCAGCGATGCTGAAACCGAAGCCATGTTGCGCGAATATTCGGACCCGCTGTTGCGCGCTGCGGGCATCGACCCGGCTGCAGTAAAAATCCATCTGGTCAACGACCGCAATCTCAACGCCTTCGTTGCCGGCGGCCAGCAAATGTTCTTCCATACCGGCCTCATAACGACCGTGAATTCGCCGGGCGAACTCATGGGCGTCATCGCGCACGAAATCGGCCATATGTCCGGCGGCCATCTCGTGAAGCGCCGCGAGGAATTCGAGAACATGTCGATGCCGGTCATGGCATCGATGATCCTCGGTGTCGGCGCCATTGCCGCCGGTGCGGGCGATGCCGGCATGGCGCTCATCATGGGCAGCCAGCATCTCGCAACGCGGAGCCTGCTTGCCTTCACCCGCGAACAGGAAGCAAGCGCGGACCAGGCAGGCGCGACCTTCCTGCAGCGCGCGGGACTGTCCGGCAAGGGAATGCTCGATCTCTTCGCCTCGATGCGCGATCAGGAGCTTCTGTCCGCCAACCGGCAGGACCCTTATGCGCGCTCGCATCCCATGTCCGGCGCGCGCTATTCGGCACTCGAAGCGCGGGTGAAGGAATCGCCCTATTACGACAAGCCCGATCCGCCCGAGCGCGTCCACACCTTCAAGATGGTGCAGGCGAAGATCTACGGCTTTCTCGACGATCCGAATGTGGTGTTCCGCCGCTACCCGGCGTCGGACACGAGCCCCTACGCGCATTATGCACGATCCGTCGCCTATCACCGCACGGGGCAGCTCGACCGCGCCATGACCGAACTTGCGCCGCTTCTCGAGCAGGAGCCGAAGAACCCCTATGTCCGGGAAGTTCAGGGCCAGATTTATTTCGAGAGCGGACAGGTGGAGGACGCCATCACCTCCTATAGCGAGGCCGTGCGCCTGAAGCCGCAGGACCACCAGCTTCACCTGGGATATGGCCGGGCGCTTGCAGCGCGCGGCGACAGGGAAACCACGGAAAAGGCCATCGCCCATCTCAATACCGCGGCCAGCGGCGGCAACCAGCCCTATGCCTATTATCAGCTTTCCATTGCTTATGGTCAGCTCGACAATATCGGCATGGCGGAGCTTTCCACCGCGCAATATTACGACTCGCTCGGCCGGGTGCAGCAGGCAAAGGCCCATGCGGATCGCGCCATGCGCCAGCTCGCAAAGGGCAGCCCCGAATGGTTGCGCGCGCAGGACATTGCGATGCAGCCGAACCCGGAACGGCGCGGCTGACGCACTCCCTATCCTCTCAAAAGACGAGACAAATGATCGCTTACCTTCGCACGGCCATTTTCGCCCTCCTTCTCCTTGCGCCGCTTGCCGTCCATGCGCAACCGGCGCAGTTCGACGACAAGGCGAAAGCCGAGATCGAACGCATCATCCATGACTATCTGATCGAGAACCCGGAAGTTCTGGTCAAGGCCTTCGAGGAACTCGAGCGGCGCCACGACGACGCCAAACTTGCGCAAACGCGGGCGGCGCTCGCCGAACATGCGCAGGCGCTCTATTCCGACCCCGGCGATTATGTCGCCGGCAATCCGGAAGGCGACGTCACCATTGTCGAGTTCTTCGATTACCGCTGCGGCTATTGCAAGCGGAGCTTCGTACCGCTGATGGATTTCGTGAAGAAGGACGGAAATGTCCGTCTCGTGCTGAAGGAATTTCCGATCCTGGGGCCGGCCTCGCTCGAAGCGGCGAAGGCCGCGATGGCGGCCAGGAAACAGGGCCGCTACATGGACATGCATGCAGGCCTTTATGCGCACAAGGGCGACCTCGACAGTGCGGCCATCGACGCCATTGCGAAAAAGGCCGGGCTCGATGTGAAGAAGATGCGCAAGGACATGGAAGACCCGGCCTTTGCCGACCAGGTGAGCCGCACCTACGCGCTTGCCGAGGCGCTCGGCATCGAGGGCACACCGGCCTTCGTTGCGGGCGGCACCGTCTTCCCCGGCATGGCGGATGAAGACCGCCTTGAACATATGGTCGCCAGCGCGCGCGGCAACTGAGCCGGTCATCCACTATCGACAAGTGCTCGCCAAGTGCGGCACACCTTTCTACGCGGTGCCCCGTCCGGGGTATTCGCGCCTTTCGGAAAACTCGAACGAGAAGGCCCTCTCAAGGGGCACGGTTGTCATGCATACACGTATCGATGAATTTGCTGCCCATTGCGCGCGCTTCCGCACGCCGGACCTTGCCCGTGCCAGCTGGCAGATCGCCACTACCGCCCTTCCCTTCATCGCGCTTTCGGCGGCGATGTATTTCAGTCTCTCCGTCGGCTACTGGCTGACGCTGCTGCTGGCGGTGCCGATGGCGGGGTTTGCGCTCCGCTTCTTCGTCATCCAGCATGATTGCGGTCATGGATCGTTCTTTGCTTCGAAGCGGGCAAACGACATCACCGGGCGCATCATCAGCGTTCTGACCATTACGCCTTATGCCTATTGGCGGCGGCTCCATGCGCTGCACCATGCCTCTTCTGGTAATCTGGACCGTCGCGGCTTCGGCGATATCAACACGCTGACGACGGATGAATACCGTGCGCTCAGTCCGGTCCGCCGCCTCGCCTATCGCGTGTACCGGCACCCCGTCTTTCTGCTGGCGGTTGGCGGGCCAGTTCACTTCCTGCTGCTGCAGCGCCTGCCGCTCACCTTGCGTACGCCGGCACGGGAAATGTGGACGAGCGTGATGCTTCACAATCTGGCGATGCTGGCCGTCTATGGCGCGCTGCTCGCGCTTCTCGGCTGGCAGAACTTCCTGGTGATGGTTGTGCCGGTTCTCGTTGCCGCCGCCGCGATGGGCGTCTGGCTTTTCTATGTGCAGCACCAGTTCGAGACCACAAGCTGGGACGGAAACGGCCAATGGGACCGCAACAGCGGCGCGCTCAACGGCAGCTCCTATTATGTGTTACCGCCGGTGCTCGCCTGGTTCACCGGCAATATCGGCCTCCACCACATCCACCATCTCTGCAGCCACATTCCGAACTACCGCTTGCGCGAGTGTCTCGATGCGATGCCGGCGCTCAAATCGATCAACCGGCTGACGATCGCCGAAAGCCTCATGACCGCGCGGCTGGCGCTCTGGGACCCGGCACAGCGCAAGCTCGTGGGTTTTCAGGGCGTATAGCGCAGGCACTCCCTTGGCGTCATACTGCTGCGAAAGCGGCATTTGACGGGAGGCGGGCCAACATGAAGCGCATCGACATATCCGATTATGGCGTACCGGAAGATGTCGCGCGTTGCGTGGAGGTGCCGGATGTCGGCGCGCCGGGCGCGCATGAAGTCGTATTCGATGTCATCGCCTTTCCGATCAATCCGGCCGATATCGGCTTCTGCCGCGGCGGCTATCGGCTCCGCCCTCCCCTGCCCGCAACGCCGGGCGCGGAATGCGTGGGCCGTGTCGTTGCCGTGGGCGAAGGCGTTCGCCACACGAAGCCGGGCGATCTCGTCATCAATCTCGCGCGGGAGAACTGGGCATCGCGCCGCCGCGTGAAGGCGGACGATGCGGTGCCGATCCCGTCTGGCCTCGATCTCAGACAGGCGGCGATGCTGCGCATCAACCCGCCCACCGCTCTTCTCCTTCTCTCCGACATTGTGGATTTGAAGCCCGGCGACTGGGTGATCCAGAATGTCGCGAATTCCGCGGTCGGCCGCCTCGTCATCACGCTCGCAAAGGCGCGCGGGCTTCGCACGATCAATGTCACACGGCGCGAGGATGTGTTCCCCGATCTGAAATCGCTCGGCGCCGATATCTGCCTCACCGACGGGCCCGATCTGCCCGCGCGTGTGAGGGAAGCGACGGGCGGCGAAGCGATCCGCCTCGCGCTCGACGCTGTGGCGGGCGATGCCACGGGCCGCATGGCGCAAGCGATCGCTGAAGAAGGCACGGTCTGCACCTATGGCGCGATGTCCGGCGCGAATGCCGACATCCCCATCGGCGAAATCGTCTTCCGGGGCGTCACCTTCACCGGCTTCATGCTGGGGCGGTTTCTGGGTCGCCGCGCGCCTGAAAAAATCCGCGCGATCTATGCCGAACTCGCTACAGGCATCGCCAACGGGACGATCCACGCGCCGGTCGACAGCGTCTATGCCATCGAAGACATCCGCGAAGCCCTTATCCGCGCGCAAGCGGGCGGACGGCATGGCAAGGTGCTGGTGAGCCTGGGCGGAGCAGTGCCATAACCGGACACTCACCTTTCATATTGCGCCGCAGTATAAATCGCGCTAACAAGCAGCCTCTCGACTGGACCCGGCGATGGCCGGGTGGCTCCTCCGGCCGCTGATCCGCCGGATAACCCACTACACATTCAATGCCTCCCAAGGCCGTGGAATCATTCAGGTTCCGCGCGTGTTCCTTTTGTTGCGGAATCCCCCCTTGTTGCGTTTTTCAAGCTTTTCCTTCGACGCCTATCGCCAGCAGTGGTTCGGCAATATTCGCGGCGATGTGCTCGCCGGTCTCGTTGTCGCGCTGGCGCTCATTCCCGAAGCCATCGCCTTTTCGATCATCGCCGGCGTCGATCCGAAGGTCGGGCTTTATGCCTCCTTCTCCATCGCGGTCATCATCGCCTTCACGGGCGGGCGCCCCGGCATGATCTCCGCCGCGACGGCGGCCACCGCCGTGCTGATGGTGACGCTCGTCAAACAGCACGGGCTCGAATTTCTCCTCGCCGCCACGGTGCTTGCCGGCCTCATGCAGATCGCGGCAGGCTTTCTGAAGCTCGGCTATGTGATGCGCTTCGTTTCGCGTTCGGTCATGACAGGCTTCGTGAATGCGCTGGCGATCCTGATTTTCATCGCGCAATTGCCGGAGCTGATCGGTGTATCCTGGCTCACCTATGCGCTGGTCGCAGCCGGGCTCGGGATCATCTATCTCCTGCCGTTGCTGACCAAATCCATTCCGTCGCCGCTGGTCTGCATCGTCGTGCTGACAGGTGCGGCGATGTATTTCGGTTTCGATATCCGCACGGTAGGCCATATGGGCGAGTTGCCATCGACGCTGCCGGTGTTCCTCATTCCTAACATACCGCTCAATTTCGAAACCCTCATGATCATCCTGCCCTATTCGGCGGCAGTGGCGGCGGTGGGCCTTCTCGAATCGCTGATGACGGCGTCAATCGTTGACGATCTGACGGATACGCCGAGCGACAAGAACCAGGAATGCATCGGCCAGGGCCTTGCCAACACGGCGACAGGCTTTATCGGCGGCATGGCGGGCTGCGCCATGATCGGCCAGTCGATCATCAATGTTAAATCGGGCGGCCGCGGGCGGCTCTCCTGTTTCTGCGCGGGCATTTTCCTGCTTTTCATGATCGTGGTGCTGGGCGACTGGGTGAAGCAGATCCCGATGGCAGCCCTGGTCGCCATCATGATCATGGTGTCGATCGGCACGTTCAGCTGGTCGTCGATCCGCAATCTCCGCCACCATCCGCGTAGCTCCTCCGTGGTGATGGTCGCAACGGTCGTCACGGTCGTCGTCACGCACAATCTCGCGCTTGGCGTGCTTGCGGGCGTACTGCTCTCCGGCCTCTTCTTCGCCTGGAAGATCGCGCAGATTTTCCGGGTGCGCTCGACGCTGTCGGAAGACGGGCGCGAGCGGGTCTATACGATCGAGGGGCAAATCTTCTTCGCCTCGGCGGATGACTTCCTTGCCTCTTTCGATTTCAAGGAGGCGCTCGAGCGCGTGGTGATCGATGTCAGCCGCGCGCATATCTGGGATATTTCCAGCGTCGCCGCGCTCGACATGGCGGTGCTCAAGTTCCGGCGGGATGGCGCGACGGTCGAGATCATCGGGCTCAACGAGGCGAGCGAGACCATCGTCGACCGGCTCGCCATTCACGACAAGCCCGGCGCGCTTGAAAAGCTGATGGGCCATTGAGGGAGGAACGGTCATGACGAAGAAAATCGTCGCGCTGGTGGATGGCTCGATCTATTCGCGCAGCGTCTGCGAAAATGCCGCCTGGATCGCTTCGCGCCTCAGCGCCGCGGTCGAACTGCTGCATGTGCTCGGCCGGCGCCAAGGCGCCGAAAGCAACGATCTCAGCGGCAGCATCGCACTCGGCGCACGCAGCGCCCTGCTGGAAGAACTCACCGCGCTCGACGAACAGCGCGCGAAGCTGCAGCAGCAGCGCGGCCGCGCCATTCTCGACGACGCCAAGGCGGTGGTCGAGGCGGCGGGTGCTGGCCCCGTCACGACGCGGCTTCGCATTGCCGATATCGTCGAGACGACCGCGGAAGCGGAAGCGGACGCCGACATGCTGGTGATCGGTAAGCGCGGCGAGGCGGCGGATTTCGCCCGGCTCCATCTTGGCTCGAATATCGAGCGCATCGTGCGCGCCAGCCACAAGCCGGTCTATATCGCGGCCCGCGCCTTCCATGCGCCTGAGCGTTTCCTGATTGCTTTCGATGGCGGCCCAAGCAGCCTCAAAGCGGTGGAGCATGTGGCGGCGGGCGCCCTTTTCGCCGGGCTCGAATGCCACCTCCTGATGGCGGGCGATGCGAGTGCCGATCTCCGCCGCAAACTCGACGAGGCGGATGCACGGCTGCAATCAGCCGGTTTCACCGTCAAAGCCTTTGTCGCCCCCGGTGCGCCGGAAGCGGCCATCGCAGCGCATGTGGATTCGCAGAAGATCGGCCTTCTCGTGATGGGGGCCTATGGCCATTCGCGCATCCGAAGCCTTATCATCGGCTCAACGACAACAGAGATGATTCGGTCCTGCAAGGTGCCGGTGGTACTGTTCAGGTGAGGCAAGGCGATGGGCGAGCCTGACGACGAGGAACTGAGACGTCTGTTCGAGCCACGGCTTCTGGCCGAGCTTGAGGAGCTGCAGCGCCAGTCAGACGACACCTCGGCCGACCGGAAGCCCGTCGCGCTCGATCAGCAAAGCGTCGGCCGCCTGTCGCGCATGGATGCGATGCAAGCGCAGGCGATGGCGGAAGCCGTCAACACACGCCGCAAGCAGCGCCGTACGCTCATCCAGCAGGCGATCACACGCATGGAACAGGGTGAATTCGGCTATTGCCTCGCCTGCGGCGACTTCATCGGCATGAAGCGGCTCGAGATCGAACCCGTCAGCACGCATTGCGTCG
The DNA here is from genome assembly GCF_046297875.1 of Parvibaculum sp. Classification (GTDB taxonomy): domain Bacteria; phylum Pseudomonadota; class Alphaproteobacteria; order Parvibaculales; family Parvibaculaceae; genus Parvibaculum. The sequence continues at coordinate 2,752,367 of NZ_JBKBHD010000001.1, forward strand.
CCTGCGCGAAGTGATGCGGGGTCAAATCAGCCCTGCCAGCGGCGAGCTGGGGTCGGCATACATCTTCTTCGGCATACGCCCTGCCAGATAGGCAAGCCGTCCCGCTTCCACCGCGAGTTTCATCGCGCGGGCCATGCGGATCGGGTCTTTTGCTTCGGCAATGGCGGTGTTCATCAGCACGCCGTCGCAGCCGAGCTCCATCGCAATGGCAGCGTCCGACGCCGTGCCGACGCCCGCATCGACCAGTACAGGCACTTTCGCCTGTTCGATGATGAGGCGGATATTCACCGGGTTCTGGATGCCGAGGCCGGAGCCGATAGGCGCTGCCAGCGGCATGATCGCGCAACAGCCCATGTCTTCGAGTTTCTTCGCCATGATCGGATCGTCGCTGCAATAGACCATGACCTCGAAGCCGTCCTTCAACAGGGCTTCCGCCGCGCGGAGCGTCTCCACCATGTCGGGATAAAGCGTCTTCTGGTCGCCAAGCACTTCGAGCTTCACGAGGTTCCAGCCGCCCGCTTCCCGCGCGAGGCGGAGCGTGCGCACTGCGTCTTCCGCCGTGTAGCAGCCGGCCGTGTTCGGCAGATAGATGATCTTTTTCGGGTCGATGTAGTCGACCAGCATCGGCTCGTTCGGATTGGTGACGTTCACGCGGCGCACGGCGACGGTGACGATTTCGGCGCCTGCCGCTTCCACGGCGGCGGCGTTCTCGGCGAGGCTTTTATATTTGCCCGTGCCGACGATGAGCCGCGATTTGAGCTTCCGCCCCGCGACCTCGAATGTTTCGTCGTCCGCCTCGATGCTTTTCGCCGCTTCCGTCACTGCATACTCCTCTGGGGCCGCCTCAGCCGCCGCCGACAAAATTCACGATCTCGATGCGGTCGCCGTCGCGGAGCGCCACTTCCGCATAGGCCGAGCGCGGCACGATTTCGAGGTTCCGCTCCACCGCGATCTTTTGCGGGGCGAGGCCGAAGCTCTCGACAAGGCCGAGCACTGTCATCGGGCCCGTCACCTCGCGCTCCTCGCCGTTCACCGTCAGTTTCACGCCTTGCCCATGCCTTTCCTTTGGCGCGGATAATGGCGGCGGGGGGAGGCAGTTTCAAGGCGGGAACCCCTTTCAATTGAACTGTCACCCGCGGGCTTGACCCGGGGGTCCAGAGCCGCTTGCGCCGTGCCTCCCGCCCCTGGATTGCCGGGTCGAGCCCGGCAATGACAACATGAAGAGAAGCGCGGGGAACAAGGCCCCTCCCACCCCCTCCCTGCCCTTGCGGCAGGACCAACCCATTGTGGCGGCAAGGCTTTTCCTGTCCCCCCGCTTTGCGTATAAAGAAGTCCACGATTCGGGGCGAAGCGTCGGCCGGGGCACCTTATTTTCGCCCTTTTGCGGCCCGATAGGTTCCCCTCCATAACCCAAGCGCCGGCCTCCGGCACCTGCCCAGAAAGCCCTCGACCCGATGGCCAGACCCAGCTCCAAAGCGGTTGCTCCCAAGGCAAAGGCGAAGCCGGCCGCGAAGATCAAGGCTGTTGCGAAGCCGGTCTATGTGCTGAACGGGCCGAACCTCAATCTGCTCGGCCAGCGCGAGCCGCATATCTACGGTTCGACCACGCTTGCCGCGATCGAGAAGCAGGTGGCAGCGCGCGCAAAGACGCTCGGCCTTGCCGTCATCTGCCACCAGTCGAACCATGAGGGCGAACTCATCGACTGGATTCAGGAAGCGCGGACGATGGGCTCGGGCGTCGTCATCAATGCGGGCGCCTATTCGCACACCTCCATCTCCATTCACGATGCGCTCGCCACGCTCGATATTCCGGTGATCGAGGTTCACATCTCGAATGTCTACAAGCGCGAAGCCTTCCGGCACCATTCCATGATCTCGCCCGTCGCCACGGGCGTCATTTGCGGCCTCGGCGTCGTCGGCTACGACCTCGCGCTCGAGGCGATCAAATCAAAACTTTGAGAGGGGCGACAAGCCTTGGCATCGAAAACCCCGGCAGCGACCACGAAGTCCGCGAGTAAACAGGAAAGCAAGAAGAGCGAGATGAGCAAATCAGGCGTCGACCAGGAACTGATCCGGCAGCTCGCCGCCCTCCTTACGGAGACGGATCTGAGCGAAATAGAAATCGAGACGGAGAGCCTCCGGCTGCGCGTCGCGCGCCAGATGGTATCGGCTGTCGCGCATGTTGCGACGCCTGCGCCCGTGTCCGTTGGTGCCTCCGCCGCGGCAGCGCCCGCCGCCGACAGCAGCGCACCGCATCCCGGCACCGTTCCCTCGCCGATGGTCGGCACGGCCTATCTTGCGCCCGAGCCCGGTGCGTCCGTCTTCGTGCAGCCCGGCTCGAACGTCACCGAAGGTCAGACGATCCTCATCATCGAGGCGATGAAGACCATGAATCACATTCCGGCGCCGCGCTCCGGCAAGCTCACGCGCGTTCTCGTCGATGACGGCCAGCCGGTCGAGTTCGGCGAGCCGCTTTTCGTGATCGAGTAAGGGCGGGCACCCCCTCATGTTCGAGAAAGTTCTCATTGCAAATCGCGGCGAGATTGCGCTGCGCGTCCACCGCGCCTGCCGCGAAATGGGCATCAAGACGGTCGCCGTGCATTCCACGGCGGATGCGGATGCGATGCATGTCCGCCTCGCAAACGAGAGCGTCTGTATTGGCCCCGCGCCTGCGAGCGAGAGCTATCTCAATGTTCCGGCGATCATTTCCGCCTGCGAGATCACGGGGGCGGATGCAGTCCATCCGGGCTACGGCTTTCTCTCCGAGAATGCCAAGTTCGCCGACATCCTGAAGGCGCATGGCATCACCTTTATCGGCCCGAGCGGCGATCATATCCGCCTGATGGGCGACAAGATCCAGGCGAAGATCACTGCGAAGGAACTCGGCATCCCTTGCGTGCCGGGTTCGGACGGCGCCATCACCAGCGACGAGCAGGCCTACAAGGTCGCAGAGGAGACGGGCTATCCCGTTCTCGTCAAGGCGGCGGCGGGCGGCGGCGGGCGCGGCATGAAGGTTGCCCGTTCGCGCGAGGAACTGTCCTCCGCACTCTCCACAGCGCGCGCCGAAGCGAAGGCCGCTTTCGGCGACGACGCGCTCTACATGGAAAAATATCTCGGCCAGCCGCGCCATATCGAGGTGCAGGTGATCGCCGATGCCCATGGCAATGTGGCGCATCTCGGCGAACGCGACTGTTCGCTGCAACGCCGCCACCAGAAGGTGCTCGAAGAGTGCCCTTCGCCCGCCCTCAATGAGCAGCAGCGCGCGGAAATCGGCGGTATCGTATCCCGCGCCATCAAGAAGCTCGGCTATCTCGGCGTCGGCACCGTGGAATTTCTTTACGAGAATGGCGAATTCTTCTTCATCGAGATGAATACCCGCCTCCAGGTCGAACATCCGATCACCGAAGCGGTAACGGGCATCGACCTTGTGCGCGAGCAGATCCGCATCGCCGCAGGCCTCGAAATGAGCTTCCGGCAGGAGGATGTGCAGTTCAACGGCCATGCCGTGGAATGCCGCATCAATGCCGAAGATCCGCGCACCTTCGCGCCGTCGCCCGGCACCATCAAGGATTTCCACACGCCGGGCGGGCTTGGCGTGCGCGTCGACAGCGCGGTCTATTCCGGCTACCGCATCCCGCCCTACTACGACAGCCTGATCGGCAAACTCGTGGTGCATGGGCGCAATCGCAATGAATGCCTGATGCGGCTGCGCCGTACGCTGCACGAGTTCGTCATCGACGGTATCAAGACCACGATTCCGCTTTTTCAGGAACTGGTGAACGAGCCGGACTTCATGAATGGCGAGTATCACATTCACTGGCTTGAGGACTTCCTGAAGAAGAAGTCCTGACCGCCGCCGCGGATATGGCGAGGGAGCGGGCGTGAGCGACATCAATGCCGAAATGCTGCTCCGGGCCTATGCCTATGGCGTGTTTCCGATGGCGGAAGCGCGCGACGATCCAGAGCTTTACTGGATCGACCCCGAGCGGCGCGGCATCCTCCCTCTCGACCGCTTTCATGTGCCGAAGCGCCTCGCCCGCACCATCCGCCACCGGCCTTTCGACATCCGCATCGACACGGCATTTCGCGAGGTAATGCTCGGCTGCGCGGATGCTGCGCCCGGCCGCGACGGGACATGGATCAACGAACGTATCCTTGCGCTCTACTGCGAATTGAATGCGCGCGGCCGCGCCCATTCCGTCGAATGCTGGCGGGAGGACAAACTCATCGGCGGGTTGTACGGCGTATCGCTCGGCGCGGCGTTTTTCGGCGAGAGCATGTTTTCGCGCGAGACCGATGCGAGCAAGGTCGCGCTCGTCTATCTCGTCGCGCGGCTCATTCGCGGCGGCTACCAGCTGCTCGATACGCAGTTCGTCACGTCGCATCTCGCCCAGTTCGGCGCCGTGGAGATTTCACGCGACGAGTACCGCGGCCGCCTTGCCCACGCGACCGCCCAGCGGGCAGATTTTCACGCGATGCCGCAGGATGCGGCGCCAGACTACATTTTGCAGTCGGTCACCCAGATGTCGTAGACCGGATGCTCCAGCGCATTGAGGCCGGGGCTTTCCGCAAACATCCAGCCCTTGAAGATCGGCGGTGCTTGATTGCCATGCGCTTCCCCATCGTCGTCGCGGTCAAGCTGCCGGATTTCGACATAGGCCGCTGTCCGGGGCGGCTCTTCGGGCGGCCTCTTGTCGCAATCGCGCACCAGCACTTCAAGCGAGCCGAAGCGCAGGGGCTCATCGACTTTCGCCTCGAAGCTGTCGACGCGCGCGGTGATCTTGTCGAGACCGCTGAATACGGCGACAGGAAATTTCTCGGCAAGAGCCGGCGCAGGCAATGCGGCGAAAAGCGCAAGCATTGCGCCGGGCAGCGAGAGATGACGGTGACGCATCGAAACTCCTGAGAGCCCCCCGGCCCTGCCGCGCTGAGCTAGTTGCTGCCGCTATCCGTGGCGGAGAAGACGGCCTGACCGATCAGGCTCATCAGATCGACCGAGCCCTGCGTAAACATGATCTCGCCGCCGCTCGTCAGCATGTCGTCGCTGCCGCCGGGCGTGACGGAAATATAGCTGCCGCCGAGCAGACCCTCGCTCGTGATCTTGGCGCTGCTGTCATCCGGCACCTTCACGTTGCTGGCAATGTCGAGCGTGACCACCGCCTGATAGGTGTCGGGATCAAGTGCCTGACGGACCACCGTTCCGATCTTGATGCCCGACATGCGCACATCGGCTCCATTGGCAAGGCCATCCACGGCGCTGAAGGCTGCCTTCACCTGATAGCCGGACGAACTCCTCATGCCCGACGACGAATAGCCGTAGAAAAGGAATACGGCCGCCACAGCGACAACCACCGTACCGATCAGCGTTTCTACGAGATTGCTTTGCATGGGGCTCCCCGCTAATCGCTCCGTGCCGGAGCAGACGTGAAATTACTCGGGCCGCCAGGCCTGATAGTCGCCGGTCGCCTGCGGGCGGTGGCCGCCCTTGTGCAGGCTGCCGTCCGGTCGCCACGCATGGGGCGTGCCGGTGAGGTTCGGGAGATGCGGCTGCTGCCAGCCGCGCGGTGTGTAGTTTTCTTCGGTCGGCGGCGTGTCCACCGTGTGGTGGAGCCAGCCATGCCAGTCGGCAGGCACGCGCGAGGCTTCGGCAAGCCCGTTATAGATCACCCAGCGGCGGACATAGCCGCCGATCGCCCGGCCGTTTTTGTCCTCATAGTAGCGGTTGCCCTCACCGTCTTCGCCCACCAGCCGGCCATTGCGCCAGGTGTGGAAGCGTGTGCCCATGGTCTGGCTGTCCCACCAGATGAAGATTTCAGAAAACAAACCCATGAAAGGCATATCCCGTTGGAAGCGGCGGCAAGGGCCGGTCAACTTCTATTCTAGACGCGATTCCGGCCGGAGGGGGCCGGAAAACGGGCAGAATATGACATTCGGGGAAGGCCGGGTCCAGCCTTGGCGGCCTGCAGCTCGGGCTTATTCCAGCGACCAGGTGGTCTGGCCGACGGCCTTGGCGCGCTTGAGGCCCTCGCGCTCCTTGAGCAGCATGGGCTGGCGGTAGATATCGCCTGCCCGCTCGAACTGGCGGTCGTCGTGCAGCACCCATTCGATCCGGTGCAGCAGGCTTGCCGGCGTCACCGGCTTCACCAGCAGATGCGTCGCGCCGATCTCGAAGGCTTCCTTGATAAGCGAATGCGAGGCATGGCCGGTCAGCACGATGATGGGCGTGAAACAGACCGGCTCGTTGCCGATGGAGCGGACACTGGTGATGAAATCGCGACCGTTCATCGGCTGCATCTCCCAGTCGGAGATGACAAGGTCGATGTCATGGAGCTGAAGTTCCATAAGCCCGTCCGTGCCGTCACGCGCCTGGCGCACGGTGGAAATGCCGAAGGTGCTGAGCATCGTGCGCAACAGCAGCCGCATGCCGCCATTATCCTCGACCATGAGGATTTTCAGCGACTTCAAGTCCTTGCCATAAGCCGTGCTTAGTTCACCCACCTTGCGGTCTCCACCTCTTCTGGGCTTCGCTGACGATTCATATCAGACAAGGCGTTTCCGCATTGTTAACCCGTCGATTCGGGTGGTGGCGCCACCCGATCTCGTAGCTTGAGTGCCTGCAACATCTATATCTTGTGACTTTGGCTTGACGGCCCCCCGGCATCGTCCCTAGGATTTCACTTCCCTCAGGGGAGAGGCACGAGCAACAAGCGGGCATCATACAAGGTCACAAACCTCCGGCGGCGAAGGTACTTTGGAATCAAACACTTAGGTGGGAGGTCCAGATGTGCCCGGCGCGACGGGATTTTGCGCCCTGACCGAACCCGGAACCGGCTCCCTCCTCTCCTGCAGGGCAGATGAAAAGTGCGGAAAACCGGGGGCCAGAATGCGTATCCAGCGTTGTTTCACCGTCGAGGGCCAGTCGCCTTACGAGGGGATCGAGTTCAGGACCACGGCGAGCGAAATCCGTAACCCCGACGGCTCGGTCGTCTTCCACCTGCAGGATATTCATGTCCCCGCCGAGTGGAGCCAGGTCGCCTGCGACGTGCTGGCCCAGAAATATTTCCGCAAGGCGGGTGTCGCCGCCGTTCTGAAATCGGTCCCGGAAGAGGGCATGCCCGAGTTCATCTGGCGCCGTGTGCCCGATACGGATGCGCTCGAGGCGCTGCGCCCGGAAGACCGTTTCGGCCCGGAGCGCGATGCGCGGCAGGTCTTCGACCGCCTTGCCGGCACCTGGACCTATTGGGGCTGGAAGGGCGGCTATTTCGACTCGGAGGCGGACGCCCGCGCCTTCTATGACGAACACCGTTTCATGCTGGCGGCGCAGATCGCCGCGCCTAATTCCCCTCAATGGTTCAACACCGGCCTCCACTGGGCCTATGGCATCGACGGCCCGGCGCAAGGCCATTGGCGCACCGACCCCGCGACCGGCATCACCGCGCCGACCGATACGGCATACGAATATCCGCAGCCCCATGCCTGTTTCATCCAGAGCGTGAACGACGATCTCGTCAACGAGAACGGCATCATGGATCTCTGGGTGCGGGAGGCGCGGCTCTTCAAATATGGCTCGGGCACCGGCTCCAATTTCTCGACCCTTCGCGGCGAGGATGAATCGCTCTCCGGCGGCGGCAAGTCATCGGGCCTGATGAGCTTCCTCAAGATTGGCGACCGCGCGGCAGGCGCCATCAAATCCGGCGGCACGACGCGGCGCGCAGCGAAAATGGTCATCGTCGATATCGACCATCCCGACATCGAGGATTTCATCGACTGGAAGGTGAAGGAGGAGCAGAAGGTCGCGGCACTCGTCACCGGCTCGAAGGTGAACCGCAAACACCTCGCCGCCATCATGCGCGCCTGCGTGAATTGCGAGGCGGATGGCGATGCCTGTTTCGATCCGAAGAAGAACCCGGCGCTGAAACGCGAAATCTCGGCCGCCCGCAAGGCGCATGTGCCGGAGAATTATGTCCAGCGCGTCATCCAGTTCGCGCGCCAAGGCTATAGCGACATCGAATTCGACGTCTACGATACGGACTGGGACTCGGAAGCCTATCTCACCGTCTCGGGTCAGAACTCGAACAATACGGTTCGCGTGACGGATGCGTTCCTGCGCGCCGTCGAACAGGACGAGGAATGGTCGCTCACAAGCCGCCTTAATGGCAATGTGACGAAGCGTCTGCCCGCGCGCGAGCTGTGGGAAAAGATCGGCGTGGCCGCCTGGGCGAGCGCCGACCCCGGCATCCAGTATCACACCACCATCAATGACTGGCACACCTGCCCTGCCTCCGGCCCGATCCGCGCCAGCAATCCGTGTTCGGAATATATGTTCCTCGACGACACGGCCTGCAACCTCGCCTCGATCAACCTGATCCAGTTCCGCGAGGCCGATGGCCGTTTCGACGTGGAAGCCTTCGAGCATGCGGTGAAGCTTCTGACCATCGTGCTGGAAGTTTCCGTTCTCATGGCACAGTTCCCGAGCCGCGAGATTGCAGAACGCAGTTTCCGCTACCGCACGCTCGGTCTCGGCTTCGCCAATATCGGCGGGCTGCTGATGTCGGGCGGCCTTGGCTACGACTCGCGCGAGGCGCGCGCGCTCACTGCCGCGATCAGCGCCATCATGACCGGCGTTTCCTACGCAACATCCGCCCAGATGGCGAAGGAGCTTGGCCCCTTCCCCGGCTATGCGGACAACCGCGAGCACATGCTCCGCGTGATGCGCAACCACGCCCGTGCGGCGCATGGCCTCAACGGCGGCTATGAAGAGCTGTCGGTCTATCCCGTGCCGCTCGATGCCGCTTCCTGCCCGCAATCCGATCTCGTCGATCATGCGCGCGCTTCATGGGATCTCGCGGTCGCGATGGGCGAACGCTACGGCTATCGCAACGCACAGGCGACGGTGATTGCGCCGACCGGCACGATCGGCCTCGTCATGGATTGCGACACGACCGGCATCGAGCCCGATTTCGCGCTGGTGAAGTTCAAGAAGCTCGCGGGCGGCGGCTATTTCAAGATCATCAATCGCGCCGTGCCGCAGGCGCTGCGTACGCTCGGCTACACCGATGCCGAGATCGAGACCATCGTTAAATATGCGGTGGGCCACGGCACGCTCGCAACGGCGCCCGGCATCAATCACGACCGCCTTGCCTCGCTCGGCTTCACGCCGGAAAAGATCGAGGTGATCGAACAAGCGCTCGCCACCGCTTATGACATCCGCTTCGTCTTCAACAAGTGGCAGCTTGGCGAGGATTTCTGCACGGAGACGCTCGGCCTCGACGCGCACGCGATGGACGATCTCGATTTCGACATGCTCTCCGCCCTTGGTTTCACGAAACAGGAAATCGAGGCCGCGAATCTCCATGTCTGCGGCGCGATGACGCTTGAAGGCGCACCGGGCCTGAAGGACGAACATCTTCCGGTCTTCGACTGCGCCAATCCTTGCGGACGCACCGGCACGCGCTTTCTCTCGGTCGAAAGCCATATCCGCATGATGGCGGCGGCCCAACCCTTCATCTCGGGCGCCATTTCCAAGACCATCAACATGCCGAATGCGGCCAGCGTCGAGGAATGCAAGGAGAGCTACATGCTTTCCTGGAAGCTTGGCCTGAAAGCCAATGCGCTTTACCGCGACGGCTCCAAGCTGTCGCAACCGCTCAATGCCCAGCTTCTCGAAGACGACGTGGAAGACGAGGACGAGGAAAGCGCGGTCGAGACGCTCATCGCACAGCCGCAGGCCGAGCGCGCCCGTATCGTTGCCGAGCGCAGCGTGATGGAGCTTGCCGAGCGCGTCGTCGCCTCGGAGAAGACCCGCGACCGCCTCCCCGACCGCCGCAAGGGCTATACGCAGAAGGCGCTGGTCGGCGGCCACAAGGTCTATCTGCGCACCGGCGAATATGATGACGGGAAGATCGGCGAAATCTTCATCGACATGCACAAGGAAGGCGCTGCCTTCCGCTCGCTGATGAACAATTTTGCCATCGCCGTCTCGCTTGGCCTCCAATATGGCGTGCCGCTCGAGGAATATGTTGAGGCCTTCACCTTCACGCGCTTCGAGCCTGCGGGCCTCGTGCAGGGCAATGACCGGATCAAGAACGCAACATCTATCCTCGACTATGTTTTCCGCGAGCTTGCCGTCTCCTATCTTGGCCGCTCCGATCTCGGCCATGTCGATCCGAAGGAACTCGCCTTCGACGCGATGGGCGACGGTGCGGACGAAGGCAAGGCGCCTGCCATGCCGGCCGCCGCCGTGGTGAGCCCCGGCTATACGCGCATGCCGCAAATGGCGAACCTCTATGTCGTGCGCGGCGGAGCGGCTGCCACGGCCCGCGCGGGCGCTGCTGAAGCTGCCGCCGCACCCGCCGTCCGCGAACAGACGATCAAGGCCGAAGTCATGGCCGCAGGCGCGCTGATGCGCACTGGCTCCGGTGAAAGCTTCGCGGCAGTCGCGTCGGGCTCCGTCAGCGTCGCCTCATCCGGCGGCACCATGTCCCGCGTCGCCGAAGCCCGCATGAAGGGCTATGAAGGCGAAGCCTGCAGCGAATGCGGGAATTTCACGATGGTCAGGAACGGGACGTGCCTGAAGTGCGACACCTGCGGAGGCACGAGCGGGTGTAGTTGAGAAGGTGGATGAACAAAGATCGACCGCGAAAATCTCGATTGGCTAGAATTTTAGAGAAGTATCCGCACTGCATTTACTGCGGCGGAGACACACCCGCTAGCACTTGCGATCATATGCCGCCACGGCAACTCTTCGATTTCAAACAGCGCCCTGCCGGTCTGGAATTTCCGTCATGCCTTGCCTGCAATACCAAATCCGGTCATGCCGAGCAGATCGTTTCGCTTATCTCTCGGATATACCCAGACGGAGGAAGTGAAGCTCATCGAAAAGAACTAGAGAAGCTTCTGAATGCAGTCTCGAACAACAACCCCAATCTGCTGCCGTCTTTGCTACCCAAAGAGTTCGTCATGAACTTGCCCCCAACCTTGGACCGGCTGGGCTGGTAAATTAGAATTTTCCAGCTTCAAACGGTCCAGTTTCCGGGGGGCAGGTCAAAAGCCAACTTTGACTTCATTGGCGAAGGCAGGCGCGGAAAGCGCCGCAAGAACGGCTGTCGCCGCTGCAAGTTTTACAAACTGTTTCACTGGATTCTTCCCCCTTAAAATGAAACGCCAAATTTGGGCGTCCCAGTTTGGGGCGGTCAACTCAATATTCGCAATCTGCTCAAGTAAATCCGTACCAAGACTCCGCGCTTTTCGTATTGGTGCGATCCGGAAAGGGATGGTTAATCCCCTGCTGCAATAATTCCAAGGTTTCCCGGCCTTTCTGGAGTCCGGGAGCGGAGGATGGAACGCGCCGATGAGCCTCGCCGACAAAAAAACTGCGCCGGACCCGGATGCCCGTGCCCCTGTGCCGCCACATCTCATGGCCGCAGTCGCGGAGGCATTCGCAATCGGCCGCTGGAAATGGGACGCGGAGAGCGGTGAGATCGACCTGCTCAACGACACGCTCGACGCGCGCAATGCGCCCCGCAAGTTGTATTCGAAGAGCAAGGTACGTACGCCGTCGATGGCGCGGCTCGATTCATGGTTGCAAACCTGCAAGGAGGGCGACAGCGCCCTCGCGAGTTTCACGCTGCGCGACGATCCGGTCGCCGTTCGCGTGTTCTGTCTCGGCCGGACGGAGAAATCCGCCTGGGGCCTCGTTCAGGACTGCACCGCCGAAACGCTGAATGTCGAGAACGACCAGCGCTTCCGCATGGCGTTGATGGGCGCGGCGCACGGCATTGCACTGGTCGGGCTCGATGGCGCCTTCATGCAGGTGAACGAGTCGCTCTGCCGGATGCTTGGCTACTCGGAAGAAGAACTTCGGACACGCACTTTCCAGGACGTCACGCATCCCGACGATCTGGAAATCGATCTCGACCATCTGCATGAGTGCGTTGAAGGGATGCGCACCACCTATCAGATGGAGAAGCGATACTTCCGCAAGGATGGCGGCACCATCTGGGTCAATCTCGCAGTCTCCATACTGCGGGCGGAAAACAACACGCCGCTCTATTTCATCTCGCAGATCCAGGACATCACGGCCCGCAAGCAGGCCGAGGAACAGCTTGTCGCCGCGCGCGACGAGGCCAAGAACGCCAGCGCCGCCAAGAGCGCTTTTCTGGCGTCGATGAGCCACGAAATCCGCACGCCGATGACGGGCGTGATGGGCATGCTCGACATGCTCACCGAAAGCGGCGTTTCCGGCGACCAGCTCGACCTCATCAAGACGGCCCGCAGCTCCGCCGAAATGCTGCTCTCGATCATCAACGACGTGCTCGACATGGCGAAGCTCGAGGCGGGCCGTGTCGAGATTGCGAAGCGCGACTTCGATGCCGAGAAGCTGCTGCATACGGTCTGCGACATGATGGCCGGACGTGCGGAAGCAAAGGGGCTACGTTTCAATGCCGTGCTGCCGCTCTCGACGCGCATCTGGCTCAAGGGCGACCCGGACCGTATTTCGCAGATCCTGTTCAATATTCTCGGCAATGCCGTGAAGTTCACGGATGCAGGCGAAGTGTCGCTCGCCGCGGAAACGCGCCCGACCGACGCCGGCCTCGATCTCGTCATGAAGGTCACGGATACCGGGCGTGGCATTCCGGCCGACAAAACGGAGAGCATTTTCCGCGAATTCGAGCGCGTGCAGGACGAGGCCGGTGCGCGCGTGGAAGGAACCGGACTCGGCCTCGCCATCGTTTCGCGCCTGGTCGGCGCCATGGACGGCCGGATCGAGGTGCAGAGCGAACCCGGCAAGGGGTCCTGCTTCACCGTGACGCTGCCGCTTGCCGCCGGCACTGCGCCCGCCGAGGCGATCGTTCCGGTGGCGCCGGTGCAGCCCGCCACGCCGCCGCCCGTCGGCGTTGAAACCAAGGGAGCGAAAGCGCCGATCGCCGTTCTCGTCGTTGAGGACAATGCGGTGAACCGCAAGGTCATCGGCTCGGTCCTCGCGATCGCGGGCATCGAACCCGTCTATGCCTTCGACGGCCAGCAGGCGCTCGACGCGGTCAGGGAAGCGGTCTTCGATGTCGTCTTCATGGACGTGATGATGCCTGTCATGGACGGGCTGACGGCAACGAGGAAGCTGCGCGAAATGGGCTTCGCGGCGCCCATACTCGGGCTCACGGCAAATGCCATGCAGCATCACCGCGAGGCCTGTTTCGAGGCCGGCATGGACGATCACATCGCCAAGCCGTTCCGCCCCGCCGATATTCTCACCGCCTTGAAAAAGCACGTCGGCGATCACGCGAAAGCGTAACCGCCGCGCGGCAGAAGCCACACGGATGCGCGCGAAGCGGATCACGCAAGGTGGAAGTGCGCGGGGCAGAGAACGCAAACACCATGTATCTCGCATGTGACATGTGGCACATGTAAGGGCGGTTCACGTTCCGCCCCGCGCATTGCGGTTTTCCGGAGGGAGAGTGTCTTTCAAGACCGCCAGCCGCTTTTATCGGCGGTGACGGCCCCGGGCCGTAATACCCGGCTCGTCCCTTGCCTCCCGGGAAAGACGGTCTGGTACCGTCTTTCGCAGGCCGCAACCCCTCTCCACGCCTTCGGCCAGTCCGGACGCGCCTTCCATGGAGCGAGTGGAATGAATATGGGGGCTCTATAAGGGGAGGGGATAAGTTTTTTATTGGGTGGCTCGGACGGGGGCTTTTTGCCCTTCTTGGGTTGTCATGCCCGGCGGCAATGGTGCTGACAACCTCACGGCGCATGCCCTGACGCTGCATTACATTCTCCCGTTCTGATACGGGGCACATAAGGACGGAGGGGGTGGCCTTGCCACTCCCCTTTTTTATTGCGGCGCCGCTGGCCTTGCCCGAGCGCGGATAAATGTCGCATTCCGGTCAAAATCGCACACTAGATATGCTTATCGGGTGGCTCCATTCAGGGATTGACCGCCAATCGAAAGGCAAAGAGATGAAAAGAACCGGCATCTTTCTCGCGGCACTTGCAATGAGCGCTTTTTCCGCCGCTCCAGCCTTCGCTGCCAATGTACTTGAAACGCTGAAGGCCGATCCGCAGTTCTCGACGCTCGTGAAGATGATCGAGGCGAACGATCTGAAGTTCCGCTATTCGGAAAACAACATCACGGTCTTCGCGCCGACCGACGAGGCATTGGCCCGCCAGCCCGGCGGTGTCGACGACATGCTCACGGGCGAAAACCCGAGCGTGAAGGAAAATGCCCGCGCCCTGCTGCTCTATCAGATCGTCAGCGGCCGCCACACGCCTGAGAGCCTGACGGGCAAGGTCACGGAAGCAACCACGCTTCAGCGCGGCAAGGTAAGGATCGATGGCACGGCGAGCCCGATCCGCTATGGAAGCATGGATTTCGGGGCAAATGTCGCGGGCAGCGCCATCAGCGCCTCGAACGGCAATATCATTCCGGTCGATGCCCTGCCGATCCCCGTATTCGAGGAAACGACGCCGCCTCCCGGCCAGTAAGGGCCGCCGCTCTCAAACCTTGAACTGGTCCGAGAGCGCCTCCTTGATTTCGCGCGGGGTGAACCGGGTATAGTCCTTGTTCACCTCGCCAATCAACCTGTCCAGCGCCTCGCCGGACAACTCGGCCCTGAGATCGCCAAGCATGGTGGGCGGCGCCACAAGGATGAGCTTGTCGAAGGCCCGCGCGCGCGCCTTCTCGAGCAGTATATCGGCAATCTTTTTTGCGAAATCGCGCTTGCCCTGCCGGTGAGGATCGGTCGGCGGTTCATAGGCAGAACGCCGCGTGCCGGTGCTCTCGAAGTTACGCCCCTGCTTGTCGCTCACCTGCTCGCGCGTCGGCGGGTTTTCGACCTTCATGTCGGGCATGGCTGATACGGGATCAGCATTGCGCTTCGCGCTCGCAAGAAAGCGGCAGTTCTCACCGTCTGCGACGACGATCCAGATAAGGTCGGGCATGGGCATTGTCCTCCTGACATTTTCAGGTAGTGCGGACAAGCCTGACGGCAAGCGAGGCGAAGTGCAACCGGGCTCTTCGCCGCAGCCTTGTCAGCCTTCCTTCTTCTTCTCGAGCGGCAACGCCAGACGAATGTGCAGTTCCTTGAGCTGCTTCGGCTCGACTTCGGACGGCGCCTGCATCAGCAGGTCCTGCGCCTGCTGGTTCATCGGGAACATCGTCACCTCACGGAGGTTTTCGACACCCGCCAGCAGCATCACCATGCGGTCGACGCCGGGCGCGAGCCCGCCATGCGGCGGCGCACCGAACTTGAAGGCGTTGAGCATGCCGCCGAACTTGGTCTCGACCACCGACTTGTCGTAGCCCGCGATCTCGAAGGCCTTGTACATGACATCCGGCTTGTGGTTCCGGATGGCGCCGGAAGAAAGCTCCACGCCATTACAGACGATGTCATACTGGAAGGCGGTGATGCCGAGGATTTCGTCCGCATCGTCCTTGCCGAGCGTGAGAAACTTGTCGAGCGGATAGTTCGGCATGGAAAACGGGTTGTGCGAGAAGTCGATCTTCTTTTCGTCCTCGTTCCATTCATACATCGGGAAGTCGACGATCCAGCAGAACTTGAAGACACCCTCTTCCACGAGGCCAAGCTCGGTGCCGACGCGCGTGCGGGCCTGACCGGCAAAGCTCGCAAACTTGCCCGGCTGTCCGGCGACGAAGAAGACGGCATCGCCCGCCTTCAGTCCGAGCTGGGTGCGGATCGCTTCGGTGCGCTCAGGGCCGATATTCTTCGCGACGGGGCCTGCGCCTTCTAGCGCGCCCGCTTCCTCGCGGAAGAAAATGTAGCCGAGGCCCGGCTGGCCTTCGCCTTGCGCCCATGAATTCATGCGATCGCAGAAGGCGCGATTGCCGCCGCCCGGCGCCGGGATCGCCCAGACCTCGACCTTCGAGTCCTTTTCGATCATGCCTGCAAAGACCTTGAAGCCCGAGCCACGGAAGTGATCCGTGACGTTCTGCATCTCGATCGGGTTGCGCAGGTCCGGCTTGTCGGAACCGTATTTGCGCATCGCTTCGGCATAGGGAATGCGGATGAAGGGATAGGGCGAGACCTTGCGGTCGCCCGCAAACTCTTCAAAGAGGCCGTGCAGCACAGGCTCGATGGATGAGAAGACGTCGTCCTGGTTGACGAAGCTCATTTCCACATCAAGCTGATAGAACTCGCCGGGCGAGCGGTCGGCGCGTGCGTCCTCGTCGCGGAAACAGGGCGCGATCTGGAAATAGCGGTCGAAGCCCGCCACCATGATGAGCTGCTTGAACTGCTGCGGCGCCTGCGGCAGGGCGTAGAACTTGCCGGGATGGATGCGCGATGGCACGAGGAAGTCGCGCGCGCCTTCCGGGCTCGAAGCCGTGAGGATCGGCGTCTGGAATTCGTTGAAGCCTGCTTCCGTCATGCGGCGGCGGATCGAGGCAATGATTTTCGAGCGCAGCAGGATGTTCCTGTGCAGCGTCTCGCGGCGCAGATCGAGGAAGCGGTAGGTCAGACGAATGTCTTCGGGGTAGTCAGGCTCGCCAAAGACCGGCAGGGGCAGATCCTGCGCTTCGGAGAGCACTTCCAGCGCCGAAACGGCAATCTCGATATCCCCTGTCGGCAAGTTCGGATTTACGGTTTCCGCAGAGCGCGCGACGACCTGCCCCTCGATCGAGACCACATATTCGGAGCGGACCTTTTCGGCGAGGCCGAAGGCCGCCGCCCGGTCGGGGTCGAAAACGAGCTGGGTCAGGCCGTAATTGTCGCGCAAATCGATGAAAAGCAGGCCGCCATGGTCCCGCTTGCGGTGGACCCAGCCGGAGAGGCGGACGGTTTCGCCCACATGCGACTTGCGAAGCTCGCCACAGCTGTGGCTGCGAAAACTGCTCATTGTCATAAGGCCTTGAGATTCAAGAACGAATCGGCGGAGGATCATCAAAGAAGTACCCCCGGCGACCGGCAAAAGCGCACGGATCGGCGGCCCTTGTCAAGGGCGCCTGCCCCTCCCGCCCTCTTGTCTCGACCCGCGACAGGGTGGGCGAGATCGGCTATAGAGCGGCGCATGGAAATTATCACGACGAACGAGGCCCTTAAGGCCGCCTGTGACCGGCTTTCAACGGCCGGATATGTCACGGTCGATACGGAATTCATGCGGGATTCGACCTTCTGGCCGGTCCTCTGCCTGATCCAGCTGGCCGGGCCCGAGGACGAGGTCATTGTCGACCCTCTGGCGCCCGATATCGATCTTGCGCCCTTCTACAAGCTGATGAAGAACCGCAAGGTCGTGAAGGTGTTTCATGCCGCGCGGCAGGACATCGAAATCTTCTTCCATGAGGGCGATGCCATCCCCGATCCGCTGTTCGACACGCAGGTCGCGGCCATGGTCTGCGGTTTCGGCGACTCGATCGGCTACGAAACGCTTGTGCGCAAGCTCGCGGGCGGCAATGTCGACAAGTCGTCGCGCTTCACCGACTGGTCGCGGCGCCCCCTCTCCGAAAAACAGCTGCAATATGCGATGGCGGACGTCACCTATCTGCGCACCGTCTATGAAGTGCTGGCAAAGCGCCTGACGCAGACGGGCCGCGTTCACTGGGTAGCGGAGGAAATGGCGGTCCTGCAGGACCCCGAGACCTATGCCATGCGGCCGGAGAATGCCTGGAAGCGGCTCAAGGGCCGGTTCCGAGGTACGCGCGGGCTTGCCGTGCTGGTCGAGATTGCGGCCTGGCGCGAACGCCAGGCGCAGGAGCGCGACATGCCGCGCTCACGCATCATGAAAGACGATGCCCTCTACGAGATCGCAACGCAGATTCCGAAAAGCCTGTCCGACCTCGACGGGCTTCGCGCCGTGCCCAAGGGCTTCTCGAACAGCCGTTCGGCGGCAAGCCTGATGGAAGCGATCGAGCGCGGCCTCGCCATGAAGGAAGAGGATATTCCCGTCGTCGAAGGGCCGGAACCGCTGCCCGCCGGCATCGGCCCGCTGGTCGAATTGCTGAAAGTGCTGCTCAAGCTGAAATGCGAGGAGCATGACGTGGCGCAGAAGCTCGTCGCCAATGTCTCCGATCTCGAACTCATTGCCGCACATCAGGAAGCGGATGTGCCTGCCCTCAAGGGCTGGCGGCGCGAATTGTTCGGAGAGGATGCGTTGCGCCTGAAGCGCGGCGAACTCGCCATCGGCGCAAAGGGCAAGAAGATCGTGCTGATCGAGACAGGCCGCGGCTGACGCTATTTCCCGATCCTGATATCGCTCTTGCGGCCAAGCGCGCGGGCAAGCGCGGAGAGACGTTTTGAGACGATCTCGCCGATCAGCGCCTCATATTTCTTCGGTACGACCAATGTCACACCGCTCTTCGTCACATCGAAGCGCGTTCGCGGCAACATACCCATCGTGGCGCCGGAGAGCGTGAAGGCGAGGCGGAGCGCGAGGCCGATCACGAGTGCGCGTTCATGCTCGCGCTCCGTGATGAAGCCCGAGAGATTGCCGAGCAACTCAGGTTCGCCCCTGCCCTCGTGGCGGTGATAACCGACACGGGCGAGAAACAGGCGTCCCGGATGATCGACGCCGGAGAAAGGCGCGAGCAGGATCTGCGTCATTGCGTAATGCGCGCGGTAGTCGGGATGCACGTACCAGCCGATATCGGCGAGGATGCAGGCTGCGTGGCGCAGCCGCGCCTCCTGCGGCGTTTCCGCAAGCACGTCATCGGCAAAGAGCGGCTCCGTCCACTTGAAGAATTCGTCGCCATGCTGCGGAAAGCGCGCCAGCCGTCCTGCAAGGTCATGGCAGCCGGCGATCAGCGGGTCCTTCGCCTGCTCCTTCTTGTCGAGGCGGTCGAACAATATGCCTTCGCGCAGCCCATAGGCCGAGATCACGACTTCCTTCGCCTTGAGCGCGCCTATCAGCTTGTCGAGGACCAATGCGCCGAAGGGCAGCGCCTCCACACGACGCTCGGACACGTCCGGTATCTGTGCCAGTGACTTCGGACCAAGCTTCTCGATCACGCGGGAAATTTCGGAGGCTTCGCGCGCCGGGATCACATATTGGTGCAGCACATGGATCGGATAGTTGCGCTGGGCCATATGGATGCGGGCGAGATTTCGCCAGACGCCGCCGACCGCATAGAGGCGCTTGCTCTGATGTTCCTTCGCCCAGGTCTGTTCGCCCAGCGCGCGATCGACCACGGCTTCGGCTTCGGCAAGGCTGCCGTGAGCAAGATCGATCAGGCGGAGCGGACCGAGCGGCAGCGTGGCACCGGGGCCTGCCTTGCCGCCCGATACGGGCACAAGCTCCAGACTGCCGCCGCCCAGATCGCCGACCAGCCCGTCCGCTTCGGGAATCCCTGAGAGTACACCTTGAGCGGCAAACCGGGCTTCATCGACACCTGACAGGAGGTCGATCTTGAAGCCGCAAATCCTTTCCGCCTTTTCGAGAAATTCGGGTCCGTCTTCCGCGTCGCGCACCGCCGCCGTCGCGGCCACGACAAGCGTTTCGACGCCGATCTGGTCGCGCAAGGCCATGAAGCGGCGCAAGGCATCCAGCGCCCGCGCGATTCCCTTCGGGTCGAGACGGCCCGTCGAGGCAAGCGAGCGGCCAAGACCCGCCATGACCTTTTCGTTGAAGACGAGAACGGGGTTCCGCTCCGCCGCCGCGTAGACGACGAGGCGCACGGAATTCGAGCCGACATCGACGATGCCGAATCTTCCCCTGCCTTTTGTGCGGCTCACAGCCTGACCTCCGCCGTTTGCCGCAAGATAGAGTTATGCCGACTTGATGTCGAATTTGGGCGGAAGATTTTTCTTGAGAGAGGTGCCACGCCCGGAAAGGCTCGCATTGTTCATGAAATAGGTATGAGCGTTGAAAGGCTCCTCGCCTTCCTTCACGGCGATTCGGCGATAGACGCCGTCCGGCTCAAGTTCGTAACTCTGCTGGTTGTCCTTCAGATTGGCAACCATGATCTGGTCCAGCACCTGGTCGTGAACCGTCGGGTTCAGGATCGGCACCAGCACTTCCACACGGCGGTCGAGATTGCGCGGCATCCAGTCGGCGGAGGCGATATAGACCTTGGCCTTGTCGCTGGGCAGGCCGTGGCCATTGCCGAAGCAGACGATACGCGAATGTTCGAGGAAGCGGCCGATGATGCTCTTCACGCGAATATTCTCGGAGAGGCCGGGAATGCCCGGACGCAGGCAGCATATGCCGCGAATGATGAGATGGATCTGCACACCGGCCTGGCTCGCCTCATACAGCTTGTCGATGATCTGCGCATCGACGAGCGAATTCATCTTAGCCCAAATGGCGGCTGGACGGCCCGCCTTTGCGTGGTCGATTTCCGCGTCAATATCGCCGATCAGGCGCGAACGCATGTTGATCGGCGAAACCGCCAGAAGCTCCAGCGATTTCGGCTCGGCATAGCCGGTGATGTAGTTGAAGACCTGCGCTGCATCATGCGCGAGGCGCTGGTCGCAGGTGAACATCGAACAGTCGGTGTAAATCTTCGCCGTGACCGCGTGGTAGTTGCCTGTGCCAAAATGCACATAGGAGCGCAGATGTCCGCCCTCGCGGCGCACCACCATTGAAATCTTCGCGTGGGTCTTGAGCTCGATGAAGCCGAACACGACCTGCACACCGGCGCGCTCCAGATTGCGCGCCCAGACGATATTGGCCGCTTCGTCAAAACGGGCTTTCAGTTCCACAAGCGCCGTCACCGACTTGCCGGCTTCCGCCGCCTCGATCAGCGCCTGCACGATGGGACTGTCTTTCGAGGTCCGGTAAAGCGTCTGCTTAATCGCGACGACATCGGGGTCGGCCGCCGCCTGGCGGATGAACTGCACCACGACGTCGAACGACTCGTAAGGATGATGGACGATGATGTCCTTCGAGCGGATCGCCGCGAAGCAATCGCCGCCATGATCGCGGATGCGCTCCGGGAAACGGGCATTGTAGGGCGTGAATTTGAGGTCCGGGCGGTCATCGACGATGAGCTGGCTCGTCTGGGCGAGGCCAAGCAGACCCTCGACCGACACAAGTTCGCGCTCGCTGACGCCAAGCTCATGCACCACGAACTGGCGGAGCGAATCCGGCGTGCGCGCCTCTATCTTCAGGCGGATGACGCTGCCGCGGCGGCGGCGCTTCAGCGCGCTTTCGAAATAACGCACGAGGTCTTCGGCTTCTTCCTCGATTTCGATATCGCTGTCGCGCAGCAGTCGGAACGCGCCCTGTCCGATCACTTTGTAGCCCGGGAACAGGCGGTCGAGGAAAAGCCCGATCATGTTTTCGAGGCTGACAAAGCGGATATCGCTATCCCCGTCCCTCGTGGGCAGGCGTATGAATCGTTCCACCTGGGTCGGCACGGGCAGCAGCGCATCCATCAGCTTGCCGTCCGATATGCGGCGGAGCTGCAGCGCCAGCGCGAAACCGAGATTGGGAATGAAGGGGAACGGATGGGCCGGATCGATGGCGAGCGGCGTCAGAACAGGGAATACCTGCTCGAGAAAGCGCGTTTCGAGCCAGGAAAATTCCTCGGCAGTCACTTCGCCCGGCTCGAGCACGGCAATGCCGTTTTCCCGCATCTCCTTGCGCAGCGCGACCCACTGGCGCTGTTGCTCGCGCATCAGATCGTTCGCCATGGAGTTGACGAGGTCGAGCTGTTGCGCAGGCGTGCAGCCGTCCTGACTCAGCGTCGTCACGCCGGCACCGACCTGCCCGCGCAGACCCGCGACGCGGACCATGAAGAATTCGTCGAGGTTCGAGGCGGAGATGGACAGGAAGCGCAGCCGCTCAAGCAGCGGGTGGTTCATGTTCTGCGCCTCTTCCAGCACCCGAAGGTTGAAGGCGAGCCATGAGGCTTCCCGGTTGATGAAACGATCCGGGCTGTCCATGCCGATATGCGGCTCCTGCCGGACGACAACCGGAAGTAGCGCCTCTTCGGCGGGCGGGACGGCGGCAGGACTCTGCGGGGCGCTGGTCATGAGATCACTTCTGCAAAAACGGGAATAAGTCGCTGCTATCGCTCAAGTTTAAGACAAAGATATGACCGAGTCATGACCGCTGGAGCAAAACCGGAAGTAACCCGGATGCCAAATCCGGTTAGGATGGGCGCGGAACCTTCGGGAGGCACGGCTATGGGAGGGATTTCCTTCGGGCGGGCCGTTATGGCAGGGCTTGTGCTGCTCCATTTGGGGCTTCTTGTCTGGGCGCTGATGGGGCTTTCCGAGTGGATTTTCGGGACCGTGCCCTGGCCAGCCGTCGCCAATCCGCTGTTCCCCCGTCCCATGCTGTTCTTTCACTGGATGTCTGTCATTGCCGCCGCCACTGCATTTCTCGCGGGCTTCGTCCTTCGCTGGCGGGGAACACCCTTTGCCGTGACCCTCGGATATGGCGGCATGGCCATAGTCTGCCTGATCGAGACAACGCAATATCTTGTCCATGACATGCGATGGCTTGCGATGGCGGCGGAATATGCCGCCTATCTAGCCATCGGCACATGGCTCTTTCTTTCGGCGGCTGCGCGCGGCCGCTTCCGCCGCGGAGAAGGCTAGAGCGGCATTTCGCCCTGACGGCCGAGAATTTCGGCGGCGAGCGGTACGGTGATAGGGCGCTTGCCGGAGAGAGAGGCGATGTCGAGTTCGGCAACGGCCTCCCGTGCAGCCTTGACCGAGCGTTCGATGCGGCTTGCGAGATAGGAGACCACGGCCGGCGTGACGCGCAGCTGTCTGTCATCGAAGAGTTTGACAAGAATGCCCGCGAGCAGCACATCGTCGGGCGGACCGAGTTCGATTTGCGGTACGGCCTTGAGGCGCGACGTGAGGTCTGGCAGCGCGAGCGGCAGACGCGCCAGTGCTTCGCGGGAGGTGATGAGGAGAAACGCCTCTTCCGCGCGCACCAGATTGAGGAGATGGAAGAGCGCGCGCTCGCCTTTCGAAGTGAGCGTTTCCAGATCTTCGAGGATGATCGCACGCTGCGCGACAAGACCTGGAATATCGGCACTCGCCAGCATGTCGGGCCGAAGCGAGACGGCGCCGCTCGCCATGCGCCAGACTTCGGCGAGATGCGTCTTGCCGCTGCCCGAGGGGCCCGACAGAGCGACGATCCTGTCTGGCCAGTCGGGCCAGGCGTCGATCAGCGCCACGGCAGCCTCGTTCGACGGCGCGATGAGAAAATCCTCGCGGCCCGAAGCCGGTCTGTGGCCGAGTTCAAAAACGAGCTGCCGTGCCATGACTCAACTGCCGGTATCGCGCGGCGGGATGATGTGGCCGGGCGAGGCGCCGAGATAGAGCTGGCTTTTCCTGTATTGCGAGATGCCAAAGCGCGTAATGACGCCGAGCGCGGCGGCGATGGGCAGCGCCAGCAGCGCACCCACAAATCCGAACAGGGCAGCGAAGGCGAAGATCGCGAACATGACCCAGACGGGGTGCAGCTTCACGCGGTCGCCAACCAGCTTGGGCGACAGGAAATTGCCCTCGATGAACTGGCCGACAGCGAAGACCGCGACCACGAGGCCGACCGACATGAAATCCAACCCGAACTGGAAGAGCGCGAGCGCCACGCCGATAACGAAGCCCACGATCGTTCCAAGATAGGGGATGAAACTGATGATCCCGGCGATAATGCCGACAATCAATCCAAAGCGGAGGCCGACCAGCGTGAGCCCCACCGCATAGATCAGCCCAAGCACCACGCAGACGATGACCTGTCCGCGAATGAAACCCGACAGCACTTCATTGATCTCGCGCGCCAGCCTGCGGATCGTTTCCTGATGATCGCGCGGCAGCAATCCGTCGATCTTTTCGACCATGCGGTCCCAATCGAGCAAGAGGTAGAAGGCGACGACCGGCGTTACCACGACAAGCGAAATCAGGGCCACGAATTGCAGCCCCTGAGAGCCGACCGACGAAACGAATTTCACCAGCCAATCGAGCGAACCGCCGAGGCTGTCCGATATGGCCTTTTCGACGTCGGTGCCATGTACGCCGAGCAAGCGGCCGAGACGGCCATCGCCGACCGTGATGAGCCATTCCTGACCGCTCTGCATGAGGCGCGGCATGATTTCGGCGAGAGCTATGAGCTGATTGTAGAGAACCGGCACCAGCACGATCAGCAAGACCACGGTAACGATCAGAAAGAAGATTGTAATCAACGCCGTCGCCGCGAGCCGCGACAGACCGTATTTCTCCAGCCTGTCTGCCAACGGATCGAGGAAATAGGCGATCGCCATGCCGGCAACGAAAGGCAGCAGGATGCTCTTGAGCGCCCATGTCAGCGCGATGAAAACCGCAATGACCGCCGCCCATATAAGCGCCTGCCGCTGGATGCTCATGCGAGACCCTTCCAAGAATTAACGCCTGACCGCGAGCCGCCAACGAGGCGCTGACGCCGCCGCCGGCCCGGAAGGATCGACCTGGGCGGCCTCCATACCGGCTGCATCGGCTCGCGACAATTCCACATTCTGCTGCGCGAGCGAGAGCGCCAGCATTTCGGTGCTGCCCTTGTGCGAGATCCGAATTTCGGCAGCGCGCGACGAAATGCCGGATACTTCCATGCCCTGCACAAGCGGCGTGGAAGTGAGACCCTTGCGGATGCTCTCCCACTCCGTGAGATTTGCGAAATCGGCCTGAACCACCATCGTGGAAACACGGCCGTCGCGGACGATGATCTGGCGCTTCCACTGGGTGGAAAGCGAATTCAGCATGTCGGCGGCTGCGGCCTTCATGAGGTCGCCCATCTCGCGGCCCTGCCGGTCATAGGTGCTGCTGAGCGGCTCGCTTGCGCCGATGCCGCCGCGCCGCGTCAACGTGACGCGCAATCCGCCCTCGCCCGGTGTCGCTTCGGCGACGATGACTTCATTCGCGCCGTAATTTGCGGCAAGGCTCGTCAGTGCCGTGAGCGCATCCTCGCTGGCCGAGAGTGCGGTCGCGGCGGGCACGGAGTTGATTTCCATGATTTCGCCGATCGGCAGGATGAGCGGCGTCATCTCGTCGCCCGGTTCGAGCGAGGCCCAGGCACCGCGCCAGGGGTTGTCGTCCTCCCAAAGGATCAATTGCCCGTCGCGGTGCAAAACCGGCAGCAGCAGCGCGGGGCGGGCCTGCGTCTCGCCAAAGGCAACGTTCGCGCCGCGCAGCAGGCGCCGGACGGCCTCCGGCTGGAAGCTGACGATCATTTCCGCCATATAGCGCGTCGAACTGGTCCGCTCGTTCGCGACCTGAAAGCCACGGACCGCATTCTGAGCGGCTGCCTCATCGACTTCCGGGAGTGACGGCCAGTCTTCGGGCAGGGTCAGCTTCCGCATCATGGCGGTGAGGGCGAGGCGCTGGCCCTCGGCCTGAGCCGCCGTTCGGGCGGCGGTCGCGCTGTCGGCCGTCTTGTCCACATGGATGCCGCGGACCGTGAAAATGTCGGCAGCGCCCGCCGAAGCCGCAAAACCGGTAGCGAGCAGAAGCGCCGCGCACCAAAGCCTGAATGCAGAAATCATGGATAGAGCCTTGATCCGTCGAGGTATTTGGCGATTCAACAAGCCGCCTCGGGGCACAGTACAACAACCGCGCGCCACGGCGAAGACAGCTTGCCGGGCTTTTTCGTCTTTCTCTTGCGCGTGGGGGCGATTTCGGGTGATTTGAGCGCTTCCGAGACCCCCTTGAGTCCCTTGAGAGACCTTATGGCCCCCACCCCCCCGAAGGACCGTCCGAACCGCTACACCTATGCGGCGGCCGGCGTCGATATCGATGCCGGAAATGAACTTGTGCGGGCGATCGGCCCGCTGGCCGCTTCCACGAAGCGGACCGGCTCCGACGCGGCTCTGGGCGGCTTTGGCGGGCTGTTCGACCTCGCAGCCTGCGGCTTCAAGGACCCGGTGCTGGTGGCCGCGAATGATGGCGTCGGCACCAAGCTCAAGGTCGCGATCGAGGCCGATATTCACGACACAGTTGGTATCGACCTTGTGGCCATGTCGGTCAACGACCTTGTGGTGCAGGGCGCGGAGCCGCTTTTCTTCCTCGACTATTACGCGACCGGCAAGCTTCATGTGGATGTGGCGCGCGATGTCGTTTCGGGCATTGCCGAGGGCTGCCGCCAGGCCGGCTGCGCGCTGATCGGCGGCGAGACGGCGGAGATGCCCGGCATGTATGCCAAGGGCGATTACGACCTTGCGGGCTTTGCCGTGGGTGCTGTCGAGCGCGACCAGATCCTGCCGCGGGGCGATGTTGCACCCGGCGATGTGCTGCTCGGCCTTTCCTCCTCGGGCTTCCATTCCAACGGCTATTCGCTGGTGCGGCGGATCGTGGAGGACGAACGGCTTTCCTATTCGGCGCCCTTCCCGCATGGCGACGGGGCGAGCATCGGCGAGGCGCTGCTCGCGCCGACGCGCATCTATGTGAAGGCGATGCTGCGCGCGATCCGCGAGACGGGCGCCGTGAAGGCGATGGCGCATATCACCGGCGGCGGCTTCGTCGAGAATATTCCGCGCGTACTGCCCGACGGCATCAATGTGGAGATCGACGGCGCGTCCTGGGCGATGCCACCCGTCTTCCGCTGGCTGATGGCGCTGGGCGGTATCGAGGATGCGGAAATGGGCCGGACCTTCAATTGCGGTATCGGCATGGTCGTCGTCGTCGCCGAAAACGAAGCCGACAAGGTTGCCGCTGTGCTTGCCGATGCGGGCGAGACGGTGCAGCGGATCGGCCGCCTGACGGAAGCGGCGGCGGGCGCGCCGCGCGTCAGCGTCAAAGGCGCATTGGGCAGCAAGGCGTGAAGATCGGTGTTCTCATTTCGGGCCGCGGCTCGAACCTCAAGGCGCTGATCGAGGCCTGCGCCGAACCGGACTTTCGCGGAAAGATCGCGCTCGTGATCTCCAACCGGCCGGGCGCGGCGGGGCTTGCTATCGCGGAAGCGGCAGGCATCCCGACGCTGGTGATCGACCACAAGGAATTTGCAAGCCGCGAGACATTCGACGCGGAACTCGACCATGCGCTGACCAAGGCAGGTGTCGAAATCGTCTGCAATGCGGGCTTCATGCGGATTCTCTCCGACGGTTTCGTGGAGAAGTGGCGCGACCGGCAACTCAATATCCACCCTTCCCTGCTGCCCGCCTTCAAGGGGCTCCATGTGCATCAGCGCGCGCTCGATGCGGGCGTGAAGATCACCGGCTGCACGGTGCATTTCGTGCGGCCGGAAATGGATGAAGGGCCGATCGTGGCGCAGGCAGCAGTGCCCGTGCTGCCCGGCGACACGGCCGAGACGCTCGCCGCGCGTATTCTCGAAGCCGAGCACAGGCTCTATCCGCTGGCGCTCAGGCTCGTCGTCAACGGTGAGGCCCGCGTCGTGGGCGAGCATGTGGTGCTGAGCGATGCCGATGGCGCGGAAGCGACGGCGCCGTTGTTTGTGCCGGGAATTTGAACGTCAATAATTTTCGTCACGGCCCGCTTTATGCGGGCCGTCCACGTCTTAGCTGACCGAGCCACGAAGAAAGACGTGGATGGCCCGGACAAGCCGGGCCATGACGGAGTTTTATAGATGCGAGAGCCACAAAAAAGCCCCGCCGTTTCCAGCGGGGCTTTACGAATTCAGCGGCCAATAAAATCAGCCGACGATTTCTTCGTCCTTGAAGAAATACTTGATCTCTTCGGCAGCCGTTTCCGCGGCGTCGGAGCCGTGGACCGAGTTCGCCTCGATCGACTCGGCGAAGTCCTTGCGGATCGTGCCGGCATCGGCATTGGCCGGGTTCGTCGCGCCCATGACTTCGCGGTATTTCGCGATGGCGTTTTCGCCTTCGAGAACCTGGACCACGACCGGGCCCGAAATCATGAAGGAAACGAGATCGTTGAAGAAGGGGCGTTCCTTGTGGACCGCGTAGAAGCCTTCGGCCTGCGCCTTCGACATGTGGATGCGCTTCGAGGCGATGACCCGGAGGCCTGCGCTTTCGATGCGGTCGATGATCTTGCCGGTGATGTTCCGCCGGGTCGCGTCCGGCTTGATGATCGAGAAGGTCCGTTCGAGGGCCATGCTCAGCTTTCCCAAATTGTGCAGGTGGAAGATTTGGCGCGGTTTATAGCGGGGCTTGGTGACGCGGGCAACCGCGAGTGCTAAAAGCCCGCTCACCATGCTTCATATCAACGATCTCACCTTCCGAATGGAGGGGCGCCTCCTCCTCGACCGGGTCACCGCGGCCATACCGCCGGGGCAGCGGACGGGCTTTGTCGGCCGCAACGGTACCGGCAAATCCACCCTTCTGAAGCTCATAACCGGGGAATACGGACCGGAAAGCGGTGGCATTTCCTATCCGAAGAACTGGCGGATCGGCATGGTCCGGCAGGAGGTGCTGGCCGGGCCGACCTCCCTGCTCGATACGGTGCTGGCCGCCGACAAGGAGCGGGCCTCGCTTCTGGAGGAAGCGGAGACCGCGACCGACCCCAACCGGATTGCCGAAATTCACATGCGGCTGGCCGATATGGGCGCCCATGCGGCCCCGGCCCGCGCAGCCACCATTCTCTCCGGCCTCGGCTTCGACGAGGCGGCGCAGGCCCGGCCCTGCTCGGATTTTTCGGGCGGCTGGCGGATGCGCGTGGCGCTGGCCGGTGTGCTCTTTTCCGAGCCCGACCTGCTGCTGCTCGACGAACCGACCAACTATCTCGATCTCGAAGGCACGATCTGGCTCGAGGACTATCTGCGGAGCTATCCCTATACGGTTCTCATCGTCAGCCACGACAAGGACCTGCTCAACAATGTGGCGCAGAACATCCTGCATCTGGAGAACCAGAAGCTCACTTTCTATACCGGCAATTACGACCGCTTCGACAAGACGCGGCGCGAGAAGCTGATGCTTCAGCTGTCGATGAAGAAGAAGCAGGACGATGCGCGCCGCCACATGGAAAGCTTCATCGAGCGCTTCAAGGCGAAGGCCTCCAAGGCGCGGCAGGCACAAAGCCGCATGAAGGCGCTCGCGAAGATGGAGCCCATTGCCGATGTGCTGCAGGAGCGCGTGCTACCCTTCCACTTCCCCGCGCCGGAAAAGCCGCTCGCCTCGCCGATCATCCGGCTTGAATATGCAAGCGTCGGCTATGAGCCGGACAAACCTGTTCTGAGCGGGCTCGATCTCCGGATCGACCAGGACGACCGCATTGCGCTGCTTGGCGCGAACGGCAATGGCAAATCGACATTCGCGAAGCTCCTCTGCGACCGGCTGCGCGTGACGGCGGGGCATAAATATGTCTCGAAGAAGCTGCGCATCGCCTATTTCGCGCAGCACCAGCTCGACGAGCTCAATATGGGCGAGACGCCTTACGAGCATTTCCGCGAGCTGATGCCGGACGCGACGATCGCGCAGGTGCGCGCCCGCGCAGGCTTCTACGGCTTCGGCGCGGACAAGGCCGACACGAAGGTCGAGAAACTTTCAGGCGGCGAGAAGGCGCGGCTCCTCTTTGCCATTGCGACATTCGACAAGCCGCACATGATCATCCTCGACGAACCGACGAACCATCTGGACGTCGACAGCCGCGAGGCGCTCGTCATGGCGATCAACGAATATGACGGCGCGTTCATTCTGATTTCGCATGACCGGCATCTGGTGGAGACCTGCGCCGACCGGCTATGGCTCGTGGCGGACGGCACAGTCGCGCCTTATGACGGCGACCTCAACGACTACCGCAAATGGCTTCTCGATCCGGCACGGCGCATCAAGCCTCTGGTGGCGGAGGATGGCGAGGAAATCGTTGCCGAAGCGCCACGCGCGCAGGTGGACAAGCGAGAGGCTCGCCGCCTTGCCGCGCAGAAGCGCGAGCAGATTGCGCCACTGAAGAAGAAGGCGCAGGAAGCGGAAAAGGAAATCGCCCGGCTGCAGCAGGTCATCGCAACGCTCGATGCGAAGCTCGCGGAGCCGAAGGTCGCGGGCGATCCCGCCGCGATGGCCGCGACCGCGAAGGAGCGCGCCGACACGTTGAAGGCACTTGCCTCGGCCGAAGACAAATGGCTCGAAGCAAGCGCCGCCTACGAAGCAGCCGCGGCGGACTAATCCGCCGTGAGCGAGAAACCTTCCGTCAATCGGCCGGCCTCGACAAGCTGGCCGACGATCTCGCCATCATGTCCCGGCACAATGGCGATTTCGGGTTCCGCTTCGCTCAATGCATGAAGCGCGGCAAGCTGGCCGAACACGGCCTTGCGATCCTCGTTCAGGAAGACCTGCGTGACGAGGCGGGCGCGCTGGCGCTGGGTCAGGATGTTGCGGTATTGCCAGGCGACATCGCCGACGAAAAGAAATTCGGAATAATCCTGCAGTTGCACATAGACCATCTGGCTGCCCGGCGTATGCCCCGGCGCCTCTATGAGAACGACGCCCGGCGCGATGACCATGAGTCTGTCATAGGCAAGCGGCACGAAACCGTCGAGCACGCCTTCTGCAAAACGCGCAGGCAAGCTGCGCCCCGGTTGCGACAATTGTTCTTCGGTCAGCTTCGTTTGCGGCAAGATGGCAGAAAGGTTCGGATGCTCGGTGATGCCGCCGATGTGATCCATATGTTCATGGGTGATAACGATGAGCGAGGCTTCCTCCATCGCCTTGTTCATCCGCTCGAATGCATCGGCGTTGAAGGCGGCGAGATTGCTGCCGCCAAGCTCCTCGCTCAATGCCGTGTCGATGATGGCGCTCTTGTCGGGATAGACGAGGCGGAAGCTGTAGACCGGCATTTCGCGGCTCGACCAGCCGTCGCCCGCGACAATCGCCGTGGCAGGGAAGCTGAAAGATGCAACCCATTCGACCTCGACGCTCCGGGGCTTGTCGCCCGGCACGGCGGCCACGGCGCGGCGCACCTCGCCGATATCGAAGGCATATTCCGCATCGGACGGCATCGTGCTTTCGACGATGAACCAGTAATAGGCTGCACCGCCCACCACCAGCAGAACACCGATAGCGCCAAGCACCACCTTCAACCATTTCGGCATGATGTACCCCCCGTTTGATCCGCACGCATCATGAGCCAGAGGCCACAGGCGATCAATCTATCTCAATTGAATAGCGATACGCCCAATTCCGTTGCACTCAGGCCTTCTTTTCCCAGCGGCCCTGCTCGCTTTGCTGCCAGTAGGTTGCGTCATGGCCTTCGGCCTTGAGCCGCTTCCAGTGCTCGCGCGCCGTGCCGAGCGCTGCCTCGTCGCGCCCGTCGAACATCAGCACGCAGCGTTCATATGGGGTGAGATCGCCGGGCTCGGCTCCGTCCACAACAAAGAGAACATTGGCTCCATTGGGGTTTTCGTTCTCGACCGTCAGGAAGACAGGCTGGAGTTCGGCCGGTCCATCCTGCCTTGTGCCATGCGGCAAAAAACTGTCGTCGCTATAGGTCCAGAGGAGCGAATTGATCGCCTCCAGCCGCTCGGGGCCGCCGGCGCGCACGATAGCGCGCCAGCCGCGTTCGAGCGACTTCTCGAGAAGCTGCGGCAGCACCTTCTCGAGAGGTACGTTCTGTAAGTGATAGAACAGGACTTCCGTCACCCCTCACCTTCACTTTTCATAGTGATCGGCGACCAGCCTGTTGAGCAGGCGCACGCCCCAGCCCGAGCCCCAGCTCTGGTTGGTCGCAGTCTGCGGCGAGGCCATGGCGGTGCCGGCAATATCGAGATGGGCCCAGGGGAGCTTGTTCACGAAACGCTGCAGGAACTGCGCCGCCGTGATCGAGCCGCCATCGCGGCCGCCGACATTCTTCATGTCTGCGAAGCGCGAGTCGATCATCTTGTCATAGACGGCACCCATCGGCATCCGCCAGACCTTCTCGCCTTCCACCTCGCCCGCTTCCGTCAGCTGCTTCGACAGCTTGTCGTCGTTCGAGAAGAGACCCGCATATTCCTTGCCGAGCGCAATCATGATCGCGCCGGTAAGCGTTGCGAGGTCGATCATGAATTTCGGCTTGAAACGATTCTGCGTGTACCAGAGCGCGTCGGCCAGCACGAGGCGGCCTTCGGCATCGGTGTTGATGATCTCGATCGTCTGACCGGACATCGACTTCACGATGTCGCCGGGGCGCTGCGCCTTTCCGTCCGGCATGTTTTCGACGAGGCCGATAACGCCGATCGCATTCACCTTTGCCTTGCGCGCGGCGAGGGTGTGCATGAGGCCCGTCACGCAGGCCGCGCCGCCCATATCGCCCTTCATGTCTTCCATGCCGGCACCGGGCTTCAGCGAGATGCCGCCCGTGTCGAAGCAGACGCCCTTGCCGACAAAAGCGACTGGCTTTTCGCCTTGCTTGCCGCCCATCCAGCGCATGACGACGAGCTGGCTTTCATGCTGGCTGCCATAGCCGACGCCGAGCAGCGAGCCCATGCCGAGCTTCTTCATGGCCGCTTCGCCAAGCACTTCGACCTTCACGCCGAGTTTTGAGAGCGCCCTGGCGCGCTTTGCAAATTCGCCGGGGAAGAGCACGTTCGGCGGCTCATTGACGAGATCGCGCGCGAGCGCCATGCCGTCAGCGACCTTGGAGAGCGTGCCGTAATCCTTGCGCGCGGCAGCGGCGGCGCGCGTCATGACGGTGATGGACTTCAATTCGGTCTTCTTACCATCGTCCTTTTTTTTCGTCTTGTATTTGTCGAAGTTGTACGAACGCAGCCGTGCGCCGAAGGCGACGCGAGCCGCCGCTTCCGCCGCCGTCAGCTTCGGCGCGGAAATGCCATCGAGTACGATCGACAGCGATGCCTCGTTTGCCTTCCCGATACGGCCGGCAAGTTCGCCACCCGCCTTTTCCAGATTTGCCGCCGAAACGTCTGCGGACTTCCCGAGGCCTGCCAGCAGAATTCGGGTGGCGGACACGCCCTGCGGTCCGACGACTTCAAGCACCGAACCGGATTTGCCTGTGAAACCTGCCGCCTTGACGGCGCGCTTCAAGGCGCCGCCCAGCTTGCCGTCAAGATCGGCTGCAACGCCGCGCAGCGTCGCCCCCTCGGTCACCAGCACTGCCAGTGCGCCGGGCTTGGCAAGCGATATGTCGGCGAAAGCGATATTCATTTCAGGGCCTCTCCAGTTTGTCCCCGGCACCAGAACCGGGCATTGAACTCCGCAGACAGGGCCGGATCGTGTCCGGCCCCAGCCTTTTCCCCAGCGGCAAAATGGGATAACCCTTTCCTGCAGCGCCTCGGGACTCCGTTGCGTATCCTAAACCAATCGGCGCCTGTTGAAAGCCGCCGATACAAGACCTTGCCGGCTGCCCCCGAAGCGGGCGCCCGGATGCGCCGAAGCGTCGAGGAAGCCGTATTCATGCCGACGAAACTGTCGAGATACCTGTTTCTGCAGACGCTGGGACCGTTCCTCGTGGCGAGCTTCGTGCTCACAGGCATCATCTGGCTGACGCAGGCGCTGCGGATGCTCGACGTTCTCATTACCCAGGGGCAGACCCTTCTTACCTTCTTTGAACTGACGGCGCTCGCCTTGCCCGGCACCCTGATGATCGTGCTGCCGGTATCGCTGTTTTGCGCAGTGCTCTACGCGCTCAACAAGCTGATCGGAGATAGCGAAGTCGTGGTGATGTATGCAGCGGGTGTCAGCCGTGCGCGGATTGCCATGCCCATCATCGCCGTCGCCACCGTCACATCGCTCCTTATCCTTTCCTTCTCTGTCTATGTGGCACCGGCGGGCCTGCGGGAACTGAGAACCCGGCTCTTCGAAATTCGCAGCGATGTCGCGACCGCCATGATACGCGAGGGCATGTTCAACAATCCGGCGCAGGGGCTCACCGTCTATGTCCGCGAGCGGCATTCCGACGGGTCTACGCACGGCATTCTGGTTCACGACGGGCGCAATCCAAAAGAACCGATCACCTATATGGCGGAGTCGGGCAGCCTGATCGACCAAGGCGACGGCTTGCTGTTCGTCATGTTCAACGGAAGCATCCAGCGTGTCTCACGAGAGGGCAACTCGACGAACCCTGCAACCATTCTCTATTTCGACAAATATACCTACGACCTTTCGCAATATATGGACGACCGGCAGACAGTGACATTCGAAAGCCGGGAGAGATACTTCCGCGAACTCATCAACCCGCAGGCCGACGACGCCTATGCACAGATGAACCGCACAAAGTTTTTGGCCGATGCGAATGAGCGGCTCGTCGAAGGACTCTATCCTGTAACACTTGCATTGATTGCACTCGCGGCCCTGCTGCCCGCGCCGTTCAGCCGCAGGGGGTATGCCGCCCGCCTTGCCATTGCGGCGGCGGCTGCACTTGGCGTCAGGATCGCCGGTTTTGCGATAGCCAATGCCGCCACGCAGGATCTTCGCCTCGTGCCGATCATGTATCTTCTGCCGATCGGCGTAAGCGGCATATGCATCGCAATAATCGCCGGCACCCGTTTCGACCAGGCGTGGCATTCTACCCAACGCAGACTTTTCAGACGCTTCGGGAAGGAGGGGTCAACACAATGAACCTTTCCTGGACGCTGTCGATTTACCTCGCCAGACAGTTTTTAACCGTTGTTCTCCTGACTTTCGGGATCTTCGTCGCACTCATTTACATCATCGAGCTTGTAGAGCTTTTGCGGCGTGGCGCCGGAAAACCCGGTGTTACCTTCGACCTCCTGGCGCTGATGGCGCTGATGGAGGTGCCGAGAAACGGATCGCGGACGCTGCCTTTTGCCGTTCTTTTCGGCGGCATGGCGGCATTCTTGAATCTCAGCCGCAACAACGAGCTTGTGGTGGCGCGTGCGGCCGGTGTTTCGGTCTGGCAATTCATTGCGCCGGCGCTCGCGGTCGCATTCATCTTGGGTGCGTTTGTCATCACCGTTTACAACCCTGTGGCATCGACCCTTACCGCGCGCTTTGGACAGCTCGAAACCCGGTATCTCGAGCAGCGCACGAGCTTCGTCACCGTATCGGCAAACGGGCTCTGGCTTCGTCAGGCCGATCCGCAAGGACAGTCGGTTATTCACGCGCAACGCATCGATGGAACCGGCTTCTCCATCAGCGGCGTCACGATCTATCTCTATGGCAACGGCAACGATTTCATGGGCCGGATCGATGCGCGGACAGCCGCGCTCAGGCCCGGCTACTGGGAGTTGACGGATGTCTGGGCGCTGATGGTGGGCGACCAGCCGCGGCGATACGAGACTTACCAGCAGGAAACCTCGCTGACCGAGCAGCAGATCGAGGAAAGTTTTGCCCGCGAGGAGACGATTTCCTTCTGGGACCTCCCCCATTTCATTGCGACGGCCGAGGCGGCCGGCTTCTCCGCCCGGCGGTATCACATCTATTTTCATCAACTTCTGGCCACGCCTGCCATGCTCTGCACCATGGTGCTGGTGGCCGCGGTCTTTTCCATGCGCGTTACCCGCATGGGCGGCATGCTGACCATGGTCATCGGCGGCATTGCCGCCGGTTTTGTGGTCTTTTTCCTGGGCAATTTGTCGCTTGCGCTGGGCCTTTCAGGCATTTTGCCGAGCCCGCTCGCAGCCTGGGCACCTTCCATCGTGGTGATGCTTTTAGGTCTTGCGGTTCTCTTTCACCTCGAAGACGGTTAGAAATCGAGTTCATGCCTGCCGTGTCAGGCGATTCTCATGTGCAGCCGGGGGGCGGGCAAAGGTGGTCCAAGGGGTTTCGATGGGTTCAGGGGGGGTGCGGCGCGGCGTTCTGCTGGCAGTGGCAACCGTGTTCACGGCCCTTTTTGCGCATCCGGCAAGTGCCCAAGATGCTCCGCCCCGGCAGGCGGCCTTTCCCCAGTCCGGGGAAGTGCTCATGCAGGCTGACGAGCTTACCTATGACCGCGAATCCGGGGTGGTCACGGCTTCAGGCAATGTGGAATTGGCCTATGGCGAGCGTGTGCTGCTTGCCGACCGGGTGACCTACGACGAAAAGACGGGTGTCGTGAAGGCGGATGGCAACGTCGCGCTGCTCGACCCGCAAGGCGATGTTGCCTTTGCCGATCAACTGATCTTGCGCAATGAAATGCGCGATGGCGTCATCGATACGTTACGAGTGCTGCTGTCCGACAATTCGCGGATGGCAGGATCGAGCGTCGTGCGGAGCGGCGGCAATATGACGACGCTTCACCGCGGCGTCTACACGGCCTGCGACATATGCGAAGAAAAGGGGCATACCAAGCCGCTCTGGCAGATAAAGGCCTTCCGCGTCATCCATAATCAGGAAGAAAAGCGGATCATCTACGAAGACGCCTTCATCGAATTCTTCGGCATTCCGGTCTTCTACATTCCGTACTTTTCGCAGCCCGATCCGACGGTAAAGAGGCAATCCGGCTTCCTGCCGCCCAGCCTTTCCAGTTCAACGGAGCTTGGGCAGCAGGTCGAAATTCCCTATTACTGGGCGATCAGCCCCGACAAGGACGTCACTCTCATTCCGCGATTCACGACGAAGGAAGGCACAGTCTATCAGGGCGAATACCGGCAGCGCTTCGAAAGCGGGCAGATCGGGATGTTCGGAACGGCGACATGGCCCGAAACTCGCACCCCCGGGACACCTGCGGACGACAGCTTCCGTGGCAGCCTGTTCGGCGACGGCCGGTTCCGCATTGACGAAAACTGGAGCTGGGGTTTCCGCTCGGAACTAACGACCGACGACACCTATCTTCGCAAATACGGACTGTCCGGCGCAACGGACCTCATCAGCAATATCAATGCGAGCTACGCCGAAGGCCGAAACAGCTTTACGGCCGATGCCTATTATTTCCAGGGACTGCTCGCGACCGACAGCGCTGACACGACACCCTGGGTCGCCCCCATACTTCAATACAATTACTCCCACCCCGAGCAGTTCTGGGGTGGCCGCGTCGGCTTTTCCGCCAATGCGATGGTTCTCGAGCGCAAGGTTGGCGCGAAGTCACGGCGTATTTCCAGCACCATCAGCTGGGATCGCCGCGATACGACGCGCGACGGCTTTGTGCTTCATTACTTCGCCAATCTGCGCGGCGACATCTATTCAGTCGAGGATGTACCCAATCCGGCGCTGCCCGGTACGAATTTTGACACGGCGACGATTGCGCGCGGCTTGCCGACTATCGGGGCGGAGTGGAGCTACCCGCTCATCCGTGCCGAAGGCGGGACGCGCCACGTGTTCGAGCCGATCGTGCAGGTCATCTATTCGCCGAATGTCGGCAATACGGTCGAGATTCCGAACGAGGATTCATTGAGCTTCGAGTTCGACGACACAAATCTGTTTTCGGACAACCGCTTCACCGGCCTCGATCAATGGGAAACCGGCGCGCGGGCCAATGTCGGGTTTCGCTATTCCATCTTCACCGCAGACGGTGGACAGGCAAATGCCATGTTCGGGCAGAGTTTCCGCATCGAGGACAACCAGAGTCTGGCAGCCCCAACTGGGCTCAGGGATCAGTCGTCCGACTATGTCGGCCGGATTATGGTGTCTCCAAACAAGGATTACATGGCGGTCTACCGCTTCCGCCTTGATGATGAACGCTACAAGATCCGCCGTAACGAAGTGTCGTTAATGGGGCGCGAAGGCCCTGTCATGGCCGAACTCGGCTATGCTTATTTCGCGGCGGACCAGACGCTGGCCTTCCAGCCGCGCGAAGAAATCTATGCCGGCAGCGTGGTCAATCTGAGCGAGTATTGGCGCGTTTTCGGACAGGTCAGGCGCGATCTTGCGAACAGCCGGTCGGTCTCCAACCGGATCGGTATCGGTTATGAGGACGAATGCATCGACGTGTCGCTCGGCTATTCTCAATCCTTCTACCGCGATCGCGACATCGAGCCCGACCGCGCCATCGTCCTGAGAATCACGCTCAAGACACTGGGTTCGGCCAGCGCATCGGGGTCGGTCGACTCGAATTAGCCGCGTCATCGAGAAGCCGCCTCAAACCGCTGAAAAAGGCAGGATTTTCGCAATATTTGGCTGGTTGATTGGGCCCCTGTTTCAAGTATTCTGTCGGCCCGACGGAGCTGGCAAGCGGAGGGCTGTTCGCCCCCACAAGAAAGACGCGATGACCCCTACTGAAAACGACGCATTCCCCGTGCCGAAAGGCATTTTGCGGCTTTCCCGCCTGGTTCCAGTTGCCGCCCTGTTCGCCGGGCTTGCGACGCTCCCCGCCGCATCTGCGGTCGCGCAGACGGCGCCTGGGCCCGCGCCATCCGTGACCATGACGTCTGACACGCAGGGCATCGCGGCTGTCGTCAACGATCTTGTCATCTCCTCCTACGACCTCGATCAGCGCGTCAAGCTGGTGCTGCTCAGCTCAGGCATCCCGAACACATCCGAAAATATCGGGCGCATCCGCGGGCAGGTGCTTCGCTCTCTGGTGGACGAATATCTGAAAGCGCAAGAAGCCGGTCGCCTGAACATTACCGTTTCCCAGGAAGAGGTGGACGAAGCGTTCCGGCGTATCGCGCAGCGCTCGAACATGACGCCGGACCAGATTACCGAGACGCTAAAGGAGGGCGGCATCTCGCGGGCGACCCTCGAGCAGCAAATTCGGGTGGACATGGCATGGAACCGGGCCATGCAGCAGCGCTTTGGCCCAATGGTGACTGTCGGCGAAAATGAGATCAACGAAGTGATGCGCCGTCTGCAGGAGGAAGCCGGGGAGCCGCGTTATCTGGTTTCCGAAATATTGATCTCGTTCGACAATCCGGGGCATGCAGACGAAATTTCCGCCGGTGCACAGCGTCTGGCTGACCAAATCCGTCAGGGGGCTCCCTTCGAAGCCGTTGCACGGCAATTCAGCCAGTCCGCTTCGGCGGCCAATGGCGGCGACATTGGTTGGGTTCATTCAAGCCAGTTGCCTGAAGGTGTGCGGGAAGTCGTGACGCAAATGCAGCCCGACATGGTGTCCGACCCAATCCGTACGCTGAACGGCTTCTACATCATTGCGTTGCGGGCGATGCAATCCGGCACAGGCGCCGACCCGATGCGCGATCAATACCAGTTGATGCAGGTGCTCCTTCCGCTTACGCCGGATGCGGACCCGCAAGCCGTCAACCGCAGGGCGCGCGAAGTGAACGAGTTCCGCAACAGCATTTCGTCGTGTGACGACGCCGAGCAGCAGATCAAGAAATATGTGAGCGGCGTTGCCAGTCCTCGCCAGCAGGCAATTGCCGGGCAGCTCGATCCGCGCGTCAGGCAGGCCATCGCCGGCGTGCCCGTCGGCAAGGCAAGCGAACCTATCCGTTCCGATCGCGGCGTCGAGATGATTGTCGTTTGCGGGCACCGGGCGGCAGAAGGCGAAATGCCGACACGCGAGCAGATCGACAATACGCTTTTCGAGCAGCAGCTTTCGATGATGAGCCGTCGCCATCTGCGCGATCTGCGCCGTGATGCGGTTGTCGTCTATCGCTAATTTCCGCACCACCGGCCCAACTTCCGGCATGGCCGACCTAGGCTGGTACAGACGGTGGAAAGCATGGCAGCGCTAGAAGTTCCGCCTCTGGCGCTGACCATGGGCGAGCCGGCCGGCATCGGCCCGGAAATCACGCTGAAAGCATGGGCGGCCGCCCGATCTGCGCCCTTACCGCCTTTTTTTGCAATCGGCGATCCGGCGCATTACAGCGCCACGGCGAAGCGCGCCGGCCTCGCCTGCGAAATTCGCGAAATTGCCGATCCGGATGAGACGCATGCGCTGTTTCCCGATGCCTTGCCCGTGCTGCCGGTGCCGCTTGCGGCAGCTTCGCAGGCCGGGCGCCTCGCGCCGGAAAATGCGGCTGCCGTGATGCGGGCGATCGATCTTGCAGCCGAGCAGGCGCTCGCCGGGAAAGCTGGAGGCGTCGTCACCAATCCCATTCACAAGCGTGCGCTCTATGACGCGGGGCTCAGCGTTCCTGGTCACACCGAATATCTCGCCGCCCTTTGCGGCGGAATGACGCCGGTGATGATGCTCTCCTGCCCCGGCCTGCGCGTTATCCCCGTTACCGTGCATCAATCGCTGAAAGGTGCTGTCGCTTCGCTTCGGGGCGAGGCGATCGCCGAGCAGGGCATCATTCTAGCCGCTGCGCTCAAAGCCGATTTCGGCATTTCGCGTCCGCGTATCGCCGTTGCCGCCCTCAACCCGCATGCAGGCGAGGAAGGCCGGCTGGGGCGGGAGGAAATCGACATCATCGCGCCCGCCATCGAAAAGTTGAAAGCTGCCTGCCCGGAAACCGAATTTCGCGGCCCCCTGCCCGCCGACACGCTGTTTCACGCCGCGGCCCGCCAGAGCTATGACGCGGTGCTGTGCATGTACCACGATCAGGCGCTGATCCCGCTCAAGACCATCGATTTCGAGAATGGCGTCAACACGACACTCGGATTGCCGATCGTGCGGACTTCTCCGGATCATGGCACGGCGCTAGACATTGCGGGCAAGGGCATCGCGCATCCGGGCAGCCTGATTGCGGCCATCCATATGGCTGGCCAGATTGCCTCCTGCCGGGCCCGTGCATGAGCGGCGAACCGGCCAATCTGCCGCCGCTGCGCGAGGTGATCGCAAAACACGGGCTCTCCGCGCAGAAGTCGCTCGGGCAGAATTTCCTGCTCGATCTCAATCTGACGGGGCGCATTGCAAGGTCGGCAGGTCCGCTCGAAGGGCATGACGTGCTCGAAATCGGGCCGGGACCCGGCGGCCTGACGCGCGCGCTGCTCGACAATGGCGCAAGGCGCGTCGTCGCCATCGAACGCGACCGGCGCTGCATCGCGGCGCTCGAAGAGATTTCGCTGGCCTATCCCGGCCGTCTCGTCATCATAGAGGCGGATGCCTTGAAGACAGATATGCGGAGCCTCGTGACCGCGCCCGCCCGCATCATCGCCAACCTGCCCTACAACATCGCCACACCACTGCTTGTCGGCTGGCTGCAGACCGATCCATGGCCGCCCTGGTATGAGAGTCTTACCCTCATGTTCCAGCGTGAGGTGGCGGAACGGATCGTCGCCCTGCCCGGCAGCAAGGCCTATGGAAGGCTTGGTGTGCTCGCCCAGTGGCGGACGAAGCCTCGCATCGTCTTCGATGTCGACCGCCGGGCCTTTACGCCGCCGCCTTCCGTGACTTCTTCCATCGTGGAGCTGATACCCCGGGACAAGCCGCTGGCCGAGGCACACCTGCCGGCGCTCGAGCAAGTGGTTGCGGCCGCCTTCGGGCAGCGGCGCAAGATGCTGCGAGCCGCCCTGAAATCGCTCGGACGCGGCGATCCCACGCCGATGATCGAAGGGGCGGGAATAAACCCGACGCAGCGGGCCGAGGAATTGAGCGTTGAACAGTTCTGCGCCCTTGCGCGGCACTTTTCCGCAGGCGAATAGCTTATCGCGCGGTTGTGGACCAGCTCGGCCCGTGCGAAATTGACACGCAACGACATCGAGAAAAATCGTGCCCGGAGGCAATCCCATGAAGTCCGAAGCCATCGTCGAATACGGCCAGCCGCTTGAAATCATCGAAAGCGAAACGCCGCAGCCCACGGGCAGCGAAGTGCTGCTGAAAGTCACGCATTGCGGCGTGTGTCACTCGGACGTGCATATCCATGACGGGCATTTCGACATGGGCGGCGGCAACAAGCTCGATGTGCGCGGCGGACGGAAGCTGCCCTTCACGCTCGGCCACGAGATCGAAGGCGAGGTCGTGGCTGTGGGGCCGGACGCCAAGGACGTTTCCATCGGACAGCGTTTCGTTGCCTATCCGTGGATCGGCTGCGGCGAGTGCCCGACCTGCAATCGCGGCGATGAACATCTGTGCAACAAGCCGAGGAACCTCGGCATTCAGGTCGCGGGAGGCTATGCGACGCATGTCCTTGTGCCTCATCCGCGCTACCTGCTCGACTACAAGGGCGTACCGGAAGGCCTTGCCGCTACCTATATGTGCTCCGGCCTCACCGCCTATAGCGCCATGAAGAAACTCGGCGACATCAGCCCTGAAGAACGGGTGATGGTGGTCGGCCTTGGCGGTGTGGGCATGATGGGCCTGCAGTTCGCGAAGGCACTGTTTCCGGCTGCACCGCTGGGCGCCGATGTGGATGACAACAAGCTGCAGTCCGCGCGCGGCGCCGGCGCGCATGAGGTCTACAACCCGAAAGACCCGGAAGCGATCAAGAAGGTTCTCGCCGACACGAATGGCGGCGTCCCCGCGGCGGTCGACTTCGTGGGATCGGAAGCCTCGCTCAAATTCGCCACAAGCGTCGTGCGCAAGGGCGGCCAGGTGATCGTGGTCGGCCTGTTTGGCGGTGGCTTCTCCATGCCGATCCCGCTCTTTCCGATGCGCGCCATCTCCATCGGCGGCTCCTATGTGGGCTCGCTCTGCGAGACGAAGGAGATGATGGAGCTGGTGAGGGCGGGCAAGATCGACCCGATTCCCGTCAGCGAGCGTCCGCTTGGACAGGGCTCCAAATCGCTCGACGACCTGCGCAACGGAACGATCATGGGGCGTGTCGTTTTGAGACCCTGATTCGTCAATCGCCCAGGATATTTCAGTTCAAAACGGTTCACACATCCCGGAAATTTCCTTCCGGGGTGTGTTTTTTCTTTCGCTGCGCGGAAAAATGCGCAATTAAGAAAGGGCGCTGGCCGACGGAACTTTCGGTCGCATGCGTATCACACGTGTTGACAACAACCGTTGGATAAACATGACGACGCTTGGACAAGCCTTCAGAGGCCTATTCGATGTTGCTGCTCACAACATCGTCATGAAGACGGCACCGCGGACACACATTCTCCTCGCCTGTATGCCGAAAAGCGGATCGACCTATTTGTCGAATTCAATCGGGCGGTTGCCAAATTTCCGGCGGACATCGCTGGTGAGCGGCGCTGCGCGCGAAGAACAGGAAATCAACTTCCGCGCCGCCATCCGCAAGAGCAAGTACAATTATATTTCCCAACAGCACGTTCGTTACCACTCGAGAACAGCCGAAGCCATCCAGACGTTTCAGCTGACGCCCGTCGTGCTGGTGCGCAACATTTTCGATTGCGTGGTCAGCATCCGCGACCACTGGCGGCGCGAGTCCATCCGGGGTCCAATGGCCTATGTCCTTGAAGATCACCTTGAGATGGATGACCGAGAGCTCGACCACATGATCGTGCAGATGGTGATCCCGTGGTACATCAACTTCTATGTTTCTTGGACGCAATGCGAGGATGCCCTCTGGCTTTGCTACGAGGAGGTTATTTCTGATCCGGTGAAAGCCGTTACCCGCATCCTCGAACGGGCCGGGCATACGACTGACCCCGAAACGATACGGGCAGCGGTGCAATGGACAAACCCTTCCGAGGAACGGAAAAATGTGGGCCGCCCCGGCAGAGGCGCCTCCCTTCCCGAGCACCAGAAGCAGATTGTCCGCGAATACAGAAGCTTTTATCCCGATATCGACTTTTCGCGCATTGGTCTAGAATAGCTCCGGTCTGAATACCGGAGATTCTGAGTTGAGCGAAAATGAAGAGGTGATTCCCGTCGCCGGCCCGTGGGTTACCGAACGGGAGATCGCGTACGTTGCCGACGCAGCCCGCAATGCCTGGTTCAGCAATCATTACGAGTATAATCGCCGGTTCGAGGAGGCTTTCGCCGCCTATGTCGGCGTGAAGCATGCCGTCTCGCTTCCCCATTGCACGGCCGCCATCCATCTTTCGCTGGCGGCGGCCGGTATCGGGCCCGGCGATGAGGTCATCGTTCCCGACGTGACCTGGATTGCGTCTGTCGCACCGGTCGTCTATGTCGGCGCGACCCCCATCTTCGCCGATATCAAGAAGGATACCTGGTGCATCGACCCCCGATCGGTCGAGACCGCCACTACGGCGCGAACGAAAGCCATTATCGGCGTGGACCTTTATGGTTCGATGGCCGACTGGTCCGAGTTGCGGCGGATTGCGGAGCGGCACGGCCTGCTGCTCATCGAGGACGCGGCGGAAGCGCTCGGGTCGGAATATGGGGGGAGGAAGGCGGGCGCGCTTGGCGACACCGGCGTCTTCTCCTTTCACGGCTCCAAGACGCTGACGACGGGCGAAGGCGGCATGTTCGTCACCAATGACGATCATCTCCATCAGCGCGTCATGACGTTGCGAGATCATGGGCGCCCACCGGGCGACAAGCTCTTCCTCAATACGGAGGTTGGCTTCAAATACAAGATGAGCGCCTTGCAGGCGGCCTTTGGGCTTGCACAGATCGAGCGCGTGGAGGAACTGATCGCCAGGAAGCGGGAGATATTCAACTGGTACAGGGAGACGCTGAACGGCCTCGACGGCATCACGCTCAATGCCGAGCCTCAGGGCACGCTC
This sequence comes from Parvibaculum sp., assembly GCF_046297875.1. GTDB lineage: Bacteria > Pseudomonadota > Alphaproteobacteria > Parvibaculales > Parvibaculaceae > Parvibaculum. The sequence continues at coordinate 2,796,464 of NZ_JBKBHD010000001.1, forward strand.
AATTCCTACTGGATGGTGACGGTCATTCCCGAACCCTCGTTCGGACTGGACAAGTTCGCACTGATGGATGGATTCCGTGGACGGAAGATCGACACGCGGCCCTTCTTCTCGCCGCTGTCCAGCCTCCCGGCCTTTGCCGACCGGCCAGCGTCATCCGCGCATATGCCAGCCCAACCGGTTGGCGAGACGATCGCAAAATACGGCGTCAACCTTCCCTCCGGATACCATATGACCGAGGAACTGGTGCAGCGCGTTGCGGACGCCCTTAAACAGATATTGAAAGTTTAGCCCAGGCTCTCTCCATGCCAGAAGTGACTGTCGGTATCCCCGTCTATAACGGTGAAGCGTATCTTCAACGCTGCCTGCTATCGGTCCAGAGCCAGACGGAGAATGACTTCGTTGCGCTGATCTATGACAACGCGTCAACCGACGGCACCAGGGAAATTGCTGAATCCTTCTGCCTTACCGACACGAGGTTCAAATATTTCAGGCAAAGTGAGAACAAGGGGCCAACAAACAATTTTCTCGATGTCCTGGATGCCGCGAGAACGGAATTTTTCTTCTGGCTTGCACATGACGATTTCATTTCCGCAAATTTCATTGAGGAACTGCATCGTCTTTTTCGCGCCGATCCCGGTATTGGCCTCGCAGTACCCCGTGTTGTCTCGCTGCACGAAGACGGCCGGGCCTATGGCGAAGCTCGCTGGCCGAGCCCAATTCCGGACGACCGGCTCGAGCGAATTTCGCTCCTGCTGCGCGAGGCGCCGCCCAGCTGGTTCTACGCTCTGTGGCGCAGGGAAGAGCTCAAGAATGCGTTTGGCCGTGCCTGGTCACACTATCCACATGGGTGGGGATCCGATCATCTGACGATCTACACGCAAATCATTCGGGGAACATTGGCCGGAACGAACACCGCCTCCCTGACCCAGACGATCCAGCATCGGCCCGCGCGCGTGCGGCCGCCCTACAGGCACATGCTGGAACTGCGGCGCCTGTTCAGGCGATTCTGCCTCGATGAGGCGAAGCAACAGGACTTCACGCCGGAGCAACTGAAACGCCTGAGAGGAATGATCGAAAGATATACAAGCGATCGCTGCTATGGCTACCGCAAGATAGCCCGTCGCGCCTTGCGCGAGATTGGTCTCTCGCTGATCAACCGTAAGTCTAACTGAGATAGACCAGTTCCAAACCCTTGCGCTGATCGAGCCCCAGATCGGCCATCGCCTTGCGCGCTATTGCGGGATTCAGCGCAACATAGAGAATTCCGATATCGGAGGATAGCGCTTCCGGCGGCACGACAGGGACGCCCAGATGATCGCGGCCGTGCACATGCGGATTGCGGTCTACAAAACAAACGGCACCGCCATTGTTTCGAATGCGGGCATAGACAAAAGTCCCGTAAACGCCCGCACCGTAGATCGCCACCTTCTTGCCCGCGCTTCCCGATTGCGCATCGGCGACGAATTTCTCTGCCGCATGCCAGGCATCGCAACACTTTTTGAGCGACTGAATTTGCAAATCGACTTCCGCGGGCGCAGAGAGCGCGGCTTTCTCCCCGACCTCCTTAAACACGGCGACAACGACGAATGCCCCGCGCAGCCTGGATGTGTCGATCCGTTCGATTTTCATACCTGCCCGATCAAGCGCAACAGGGAGCGAAGTCTGGGTGAAGTGGTTCAGATGGTCGACAACAATCATGTCGGCCGGGTTCCCCAGCACATCGGGAACGGAAAAGAAGAAGCGGCCGGTCGGCGAGAGAAGTCGCGCAATGTCCGAGAAAATTTCTACCGGCTCGCGAACATGCTCGAGAACGAAATGGGCCGTTATGAGGTCGAAGCGGCCATTCCACCCCGCCGGAGCGGAATAGGTAGACTGTTGTTCCTTGGGGACCCATTCCTGCCAATAGGAACGGTAATCCTCGCTGACATCGAACACATGCGGCGAAATGTCGGGGCGCCGCTCGCGCAGACGGAAAAGCGATTTTGCCTTCGCCGCCCCATAGTCGAGCACGGCGGCCCCTTTGGGGAGATCGACGAAATCGAGGATCAGCCCCGCCTGATACTGCGTCCGGTAGACCGGCACGCCGTCCACAACATCGTAGAGCTGATCGGCATCCTCTGACGTCAGCGATATCTGATATTCGGTGTCATAGAATTTCTGCACGTCAGGAAGATCGGCGGACTGCATGTGCCCGCACGCGGAGCAGATGTAGACGCGCGTGTCGACCTCAAGAATGGTCGACAGCGATGTAATCGCGGGTGCCGGATAGTGGTAAACGAGGTCGCATTTTTCCGCCCCGCAAGCACAGCATTTCATCTAATTTCAATCCGACTTTTTCAATCCCGGCATAATATCCGAGAATTTCACGCCTGCAGCAAAAGATCCTCGCCAGGCGATGCGGATGCCCGTGGGTTCCGCGAAATTGAAATATCTGAACTGCATCGACCAGCGCGGCCGGTCCGAGCGGTTTTCCCCCGACTGGTGCAGGGTCAGAAAATCCATCAAAAGCAGATCGCCGGGCTTTGTAAGCGGTGCGCACCTGACATAGGGGGAAAGCCGTTTTTCTTCCTCGTCAAGCCGAAGCCCATAGGCGCCCTGCCGGGCGCCGTCGCCGCTTTCGTTGAAAACCGGGACGATGCCTTCCTTATGGGATCCGGCCGCAATCTCTACCGGTCCCATTTCCGGCTGAACAGGCAGAAGCGTGGACCAGAAGACGATGCCGTCCAGACTGCGCAGCTGAGCGGGAAATTCCTGGTGCCACGGTGCCCGGAAAGTATGCTCCCGGGGATTGTCGATCCTTATGCCGTAACCTCCCGCAGCGAGGCCGGGGACGGAGCCCGACCGCAACCTCTCGAATACCGCTTCATTGCGGCGATCGGCAACAAGCCTCATGAAGCCGGGGATTTGTTTGACGGCGTCGTAGACTTCGCCACCGATGCCGCGATCCTTACCGATCAGGGACATGTAGCCGCCGGTCATCGCCTCGAGCGGCGTCTCGCAGGCTACTTTCAGCCCATGCCTTCTGGCGGACAATTCCACGACCCGGCGGATTCCCTCCTGGATCGGAGCAATCTCGCTTTCGAAGTCGTAGAAATCCGGGAGAAGAACAAACCCGTCATTCTCAAAGGAGGCAACAGCGCCCGCGCTCAGTTCCATTTTGACGTCTAGCTCCTCGCTTCGAGAAACTGCCGCCACCCCACCGTGCGGGGGAGGAGACGGTCAGCCGCGCCTTTCCCTTCGGCGGCGATCAGGTCGAGTATGGTCACGTATGGAGAAACGAAAGACTCGCCGCTCCCCCAAGGGGTCTTGCTGTACTCCATGTATTCAACACCAACACCTTCCCGCTCGAAAGCCTCATGGTCCATATAGGCTGCGGCACCATGTCCCGTGATGTACTCCGTGCCGCCGACCGCTTTCACCAGATCAAGCACCCGCTGCCATGACGACCCTGTTACCCCCATTTCACTGGAGCGCAGGACACGCGCCGGCGAAATGCCGATATAGGATGCCGGCAAGGCGGCGGACTGGATAAGGCAATTCAAGAGCGACGCCTCGCCGGTCGCCATGTCAAATATTTCAAGCGCTGCGGTCCTGGCCGAGAGGCGGGAAAGGCTTTGGCGCAACATCTCGCGGTGGGATGCGATCCAGGCGTTTCCTGCCGGGCGCAACTCGGCAATGGACGTCAGAGTACCCTTGCCCTCCAGCGGAATGGACATCCACTTGCGTTGCCCATTGATGTTCACCTGAATCCGGTTCGTGAAAGAACCCTTGGAGAACTGCGCGTCATCCAGCCAGATGTAGACATCCGCGAGCATCATCTGCTCGAAAAAGCCCGGCCAGGGAAAATACATCGGCTGCGAAATGACAACGCGTGTCACGCTTGGCGTTCCTCAAGGAAAATTTCCATGAGAAGTACGTCGTGCCAACTTGTACCGTTGAAGTAGTGTTCTCGGCGCACGCCAACTTCATTGAAGCCCAGAGACCTGTAAAGCTGTATGGCCCGATCATTTTCATACATTACCTCCAACTCTACCTTGCGGAGGCCCATCGTTTCCTTCGCATAGTCGAGCAGAAGTGTGACAGCTTGGCGCCCTACTCCACGCCCTTGCACAGCCCGGGAAATCGCAATGCCCAGAGCTCCGTGACGGCCCTTCCCATGCACATTAGTCAATTGGACGAACCCGAGGCATTTGTCAGTCTCAATGTCTGCAACCACAAAGAAAGCCCCCTTTGGATCGCTAGTCCGCCGCTCAAGCCAATGATCGAGATCGATTGAGGTTTCTGTATCTGGATAAGCGAGAAGAAGGTGCTGGAGCGCGGTATCGCGCCGCATACTGCCCAGCTCCACCTTGTCGCCGGCACCGGGCGCCCGCAGCTTTACATCGAACCTCGTTACTCCCGGACGCATTTGAGATATCCCCCGGGAGAGGATGAAACCACAAGCTTGCCATTCACGACGGGATCGACTTCGAAACGATCGGTTTCCCGGAGATAATCGTTCAGTGCCGCAAGCGGTTCGTTACCTTTGAACCAAAGCTTTGAACGTTTCCGCGGTGCATTCGCCTCATCAACATGGCCGACGAGCGTATCTGCGACAACGAGATAACACCCTTTCGTAACAAGAGGCGCATATGCCCGGAGTTCGGACAGTACGTGGTCGCGCGAATGGTCTGAATCCAGAATAACCATCACGGAGGCGCCCTCCGGAATATTTGCCGCCACCTGAGCCACAATTCGTGGGTCGCTAGACGGCCCTTCAATCATCGTCACACGCCTAGACATAGGATGAGATTCGATCGACTCTCGATTGTGAGCACGAATATCGATATCTACGCCTATGACCTGTCCTTTTCCAATCAACTCGAGAATAGACGCCATAAAGAGCACCGACCCGCCGCGTGCAATTCCCGTCTCTATGATTATGTCGGGCTTTGTAGACCAGATGACTTCCTGGGTCGCCATGACATCGGCAGGCATTTGAATGATCGGAACGCCTAGCCACGTCCAAAGGTAGCTGTAGTCGAAACGATCAAGATCGGAAACGAGTTCAAGAGATCTGCTGAATACGAACTTGTCTTGTCCGAGTGCAACTGATTGCTGGACTCGGTTTTCCTCGAATTCCTTACGGTCATCTTTGACGGACATAATCTATCTTTCCTGATCTTGCGCGTGGTCGCGCCAAAATATGCCAGACCGAAAGCCTGCTGTCAGTTAACCCTCAACTCCGGCACCGCCATCACGAATTTCGCGCCCCATTGCCTCGCGTGGGAAAGCTGGCTCTGCACTTCCTCGCTGATATTCCACGGCAGGATCACGATGATATCGGGGCGGTCCGCATCCAAATGGCCGGGCGCGACGATCGGGATGCGGCTGCCGGGCATGAAGCGGCCCTGCTTTGCGGTGGCCTTGTCCACCACGTAAGGGATGAGGTCGGGCCTTGTGCCTGCGAAATTCATCAGCGTGTTGCCCTTCGCGGCCGCGCCATAGGCGGCGACTTTCAGTCCCTTGCGCTTTGCATCGATCAGGAATGCGGTGAAATCATCTTTCACCTTTTCCGCGCGCTTCTGAAAACCCGCATAGAGGGCCTCGCCCTCCACGCCCGCGCGGCGCTCGGCTTCAAGGAGTGCGGCGAGGCGTGTGGTCTTTTCCCGGCTGCCCGTATCCGCGCGCTGCGCGAAGGCGCGCAGGCTTCCGCCATGGGTCGGCAGTTCCTCGACGTCGAAAAGCGCAAGGCCGTTCTTCTCGAAGACGCGGGCAACGGCGCTGAGCGAGAGATAGGAATAATGTTCGTGATAGATCGTGTCGAACTGGTTTTCGGCAACGAGCTTCAGGAGATGCGGGAACTCGAAGGTGGACACGCCTTCCGGCTTCAGCAGCGTTGCGAAGCCTGCAACGAAGTCGTTGATGTCCGGCACATGGGCGAGGACATTGTTTGCGGCGGTGAGATCGGCTTGTCTGCCCGCCGCCGCTAGCCGCATCGCAAGCTCCTTGCCGAAGAAGCTCTGTTCGATCTCGATGCCCTTGTCGCGCGCCGCCGCCGCTGTGCTCGCCGTCGGCTCGACGCCATAACAGGGCACGCCCGCCTGCTTCACATATTGGAGGAGATAGCCGTCATTCGCCGCGACCTCCACCACCATGCTTTGCGGCCCGACACCGAAGCGGGCGGTCATCTCGCTCACATATTTCTGCGAATGGGCAAGCCAACCGGCGGAGGTGGAGCTGAAATAGGCATAGTCATGCGCGAAGAGCTCCTCTCGACCCGCATGGTCTTCCGTCTGGACGAGCCAGCAGGCGGTGCAAACGAGCACGCGCAGCGGATACCAGGTCTCGGGCGCGGTGAGGCCTTCATGCGTGAGATAGGCATTCGAGGGCGGTGCGGAGCCGAGATCGGCAAAGACAAGCTCAAGCGGCGTTCCGCAGTGACGGCACTTCACGTCTCGTTCCCTCCTGCCATCGCGCTGAAATCGCGAAAGCTCATGTCCCGCTCCGACCTTTCGGCGATCAGGAGCGGCCATTCCACGCCGATCGCGGGATCATCGGCGCGCACACCGTCTTCAGCAGCGGGTGCATAGGCCGCTGAGTGGATATAGAACATTTCCACATCGTCCGTCATCGTCTGAAATCCATGCGCAAAGCCGGGCGGGATCAGAAGGCTCGCGCCATTCTCGCCGGTCAGATATTCGCCATGCCAGCGTCCGAATGTGGGCGATCCTGGCCGGAGGTCGATTGCGACATCGAAGACCTCGCCTCGCAGGCAACTCACGAGCTTTGCTTCCTCATGCGGCGGGTGCTGGTAGTGCATTCCGCGCACCGTGCCGCGCTTAGCCGTGAGCGTTCGGTTGATCTGGGCGACCGTCCAGAGCCAGCCGGCCTCGCTCAATTCTTCGTTACAGAACATGCGTTCGAGCCAGCCGCGATGGTCGCCCATGCGTTTGCGCTTGAGCAGAACGAGGCCGTCGAGAGGCGTGTGCGCTATGTCGAAGCGGCCGGTCATCAGGCGCCCTTCCCGTGCAGCGCTTCAAAGGCAGCAATCTGGCTGAAGGTGGCCTCGCGCATGTCGGCTCCTACGTTCAACGCGCGATACCATTCGGCCAGCCACGCGACACATGGCTCACCCGCCAGCCGGTCTTTCCAGCCGAGGCAGGCGCGCGCCCTCCGGCTGTCGATTTCCAGCGCCATCATCTCGTGGGGGCCCGTGTCATTTGCGGGCTCCCAGCCGCCGCCACCGAGCGCCGACTGGACTGCTTCTGCGAGGGCGGCAACGGTAACGGGCGCTGCATCGGGCGGCGGGCCGAAATTCAGTGCCGCAGGCAGATCTGCCCGCTCGGAAAGACCACGGGCATAGGCGAAATAGCCGGAAAGACAATCCAGGACGTGCTGCCACGGCCGTGCGGCGGAAGGATTGCGCAGGACGAGCGGCTCCCCTTTTCGAAGGGCCCGCCAGATATCGGGCACCAGCCGGTCTTCCGAAAAATCGCCGCCGCCGATGACATTGCCGCCGCGCGCCGTTGCGACACGCACACCCGCCTCCGCAAAGAACGAACGCGCATAGGATGAGGTGACGATTTCGGCGGCCGCCTTCGACGCGGAATAGGGATCGTGGCCGCCAAGCGGATCTTCCTCGCGGAAGGAGACGCCCTGCTCTGCATTCTCATAGACCTTGTCCGTCGTCACGACGAGGACGGCGCGGAGCGCCTCTCGCCCTCTCAGCGCCTCAAGCAGGTTCACGGTGCCCATGACATTGGTTGCGAAAGTGTCGACAGGCGCTGCATAGGAGCGGCGCACCAACGGTTGCGCCGCCATGTGAATGACGATTTCCGGGTCCGCCGCATCAATGGCCGCGCGCAAGGCGGCCACATCGCGCAGATCGCCGATATGGGAACGAACCGAATTTTCTATGGCAGCGAGCGCGAAGAGGTTGGGCTCCGTCTCGGGCGCCAGCGCAAAGCCTGTCACCTCGGCGCCCATGCGCGAAAGCCAGAGCGATGCCCATGCCCCCTTGAAACCTGTGTGGCCCGTCAGTAACACGCGCCTGCCCACCCAGAAAGCCTTATCGAGGCCATCGATCGCCACGCTATTTCCCCCATAGCTTCCAGGGCGCCCCGCCGGCCCCCCATAGCTCTTCGAGATGGTTCTTGTCGCGCAGCGTATCCATAGGCTGCCAGAACCCGTTATGAGCAAAGCTCATCAACTCGCCGTCATTTGCGAGGCTCGTCAGAGGCTCGCCTTCGAATGGCATTGCATCGCCATCTATCCGGTCCAGCACGGATGGTTCGAGTGCGAAAAACCCGCCATTGATCCAGGCATTGTCACCCGGCGGCTTTTCAATGAAACGCTGCACCTTGTCGCCCGTCAATTCGAGCGCGCCATAGCGGCCGGGGGGGACCACACGTGTCAGCGTGGCGGCCTTGCCGTGGCTTCTATGGAAGGCGAGCAGCGCACCGATGTCGACGTCGGCAACGCCGTCGCCATAGGTCATGAAAAAGGTTTCGCCGGGATTGAGATAGTCACGGACTCGCTTGATGCGGCCGCCAGTCATGGTTTCCGCGCCCGTGTCGACAAGAGTGATGCACCAGTCTTCGCTCGTATTCTGATGGTAGACAATCTCGCCTGAGCGCGGGTTTATGGTCACATCCGACGAGTGAAGCGCATAGTTCGCGAAATATTCCTTGATCATGTAGCCGCGATAGCCAAGGCAGATCACGAAATCGGTGAACCCGAAATGGGTGTAGATCTTCATGATGTGCCAGAGGATCGGCCTGCCGCCAATCTCGATCATCGGCTTCGGGCGGAGCTGGCTCTCCTCCGATATGCGTGTGCCAAGCCCGCCGGCCAGCAATACGACCTTTGTCATGTGCCTTCCCCCAAGGTCCTGGCTACAGCGCTTCGCGCAACTGCTTCACGAAGTTGGACAGACCCGTGAGGCGGCGGCGCTTCAGCCGCTCGGCGCGCAGCACCGACTGCAACTCCATGAAGGCCTTGTCGATATTCTCGTTGATGATGATGTAGTCATATTCCTGATAGTGGCTGATCTCGTCGGAAGCCTTCGCCATGCGCGCGGCTACGACATCCGCCGGGTCCTGGGCGCGCTTCTCGAGGCGCTTTTCAAGATCCTGCGCCGAAGGCGGCAGGATGAAGACCTTCACGAGATCCTCCTGCGCCGTTTCATCGAGCTGCTGCGTTCCCTGCCAGTCGATGTCGAACAGCACATCGCGGCCGTGCGCCAGTGCATCCTCGACGGGTTTTCGTGGCGTACCGTAATAATTGCCGAATACCTTGGCGTGTTCGAGGAACTCGCCATTGTTGCGCATGATGCCGAAATCTTCCGTGCTCAGAAAGAAATAGTCCTTGCCGTCCACCTCGCCCGGCCGCGGCTTTCGTGTGGTGGCGGAGACGGACATGTCTATCTCGCTGTCGCTTTCGAGCAGGCGGCGGGAAAGCGTGGTCTTGCCGGCGCCGGACGGCGAGGACAGCACCAGCATGAGGCCGCGACGGTGAATTTCGATTCCGGTCATGCAGTCATTCCACGTTCTGAATTTGCTCGCGGAACTGGTCGATAACCGTCTTCAGATCAAGCCCGATACGTGTGAGGCTCACATCTGCGGCCTTTGAGCAAAGTGTGTTCGCTTCGCGGTTGAACTCCTGCGTCAGGAAATCGAAGCGGCGGCCGACCGGTTCCTCAGATTCCAGCAGGTCGCGCGCCTGTGCAACATGGGCCATAAGACGATCGAGTTCTTCGCGGATGTCGGCCTTGGTCGCGAGCATGGAGACTTCCTGGGCCAGCCGGTCTTCTGACAGGGCGGGCGAAGCGCCGAGAAGTTCATTTACCTGAGCCATAAGCCGGGCCTTGAGCGCCTCGGGCGTGGCCGCCGGGCAGGCAGCCGCATCGGCGGTCAACTTTTCAATCAGACCGATCTGGTTGCGCAAAACAGCCTCGAGCTTTGCGCCTTCATCGGCACGGGCGCGGGCGAGCGCAGTGACGGCTTCGGCAAAGGAAGAAACCAGCGCTTCCTCGAAAGCCGCCCGCTCTTCGTCCGTTTCCTCGATATCCTCCGCGTTCTCCAGCACGCCCTTGAGCGCGAGGATGCCTTCTGGCCTTGGCGGAGCGGTTTCCATCGTGCGCCGCAACTCACCCACCGCATCGACCACTACCCGCAGCGCCTCGCGGTTGACGCGAAGGGGCGATGCTTCCGCCGCGCGGTCCATCGTCAGGGTAATCTGGCAATTGCCGCGCCGAAGCTGCCGCGCAAGTTCGGCGCGCAGGCGGGCATCGAGCCGGTCGAGGCCAGAAGGCAGGCGGAAGCGCGCATCGAGCCCCTTGCCGTTGACGCTCCGCAGCTCCCAGTGCCAACGGGCGGCGCCAGAGGCCCCTTCCACGCGGGCAAAACCTGTCATGCTGTTGAGCGGCATCGAACCTCCCCGGAATCATGAACTTTCCGGGCGACTATAGCAGCCTCGCCCCAGCGGTTCGCCATTACCGTATGCCGGAATTCCAATCAGGGTTACCGGGCGCCCTGGCGGCGCTCAATCTCGCGCCATTCGCGGACCCGGGCCTGATGTTCGCTGAGGGTGCGGGAGAAGGCGTGGCCCCCGGTTCCATCGGCCACAAAATAATACTCGTCGGTCTCGGGCGGGTTGAGAACCGCCTCGATGGAGGCCCGGCCCGGATTGCAGATCGGCGTCGGGGGCAACCCGTCAATGTGATAGGTGTTGTAGGGCGTGACCCGGTCGAGCTCGCTGCGGCGGATCGGCCGGCCAAGCGCCCCTTTGCCGCCGACGAGCCCATAGATGATCGTCGGGTCCGATTGCAGCCGCATTGGCGCTTTCAGCCGGTTCACGAAGACGGCTGCCACGCGCGGCCTTTCAGAGGCGACGCCCGTTTCCTTCTCGACGATTGAGGCAAGGATGATCGCCTCCTCGCGCGTCTTGAATGGCAGATCGTCCGCCCGGCTGTCCCATAGCTCGTCCATCACGCGGGTTGCGGCAGCTTTCATGTCGGCGACGATCTGCGCCCGCGTCATGCCGCGGATAAAGCTGTAGGTCTCGGGCAGCAGGGAGCCCTCCGGCGGCGTCTCGGGCATATCGCCCACGAGCACAGGGTGCGCCTCGACAAGCTGCATCGCCTGCAGGCTGGTGAGGCCTTCAGGGATTGTTATCCGGTGGAGGATCGAGCGGCCTTCCCGCAGGATGCGCATGACCGACGCCATGCTTGCATGGGCAGGAATTTCATATTCTCCCGCCTTCAGCGAGCGCTCCGCGCGATTGAAACGAACGCCCGCGAGAAAGACATTCGCGTTGGAGATGACCCCTTCGCGTTCGAGCCGCGCCGCAATGGCGCGCACGCCCATGCCCTGTTCGAGCATGATGATTTCAGCCTCGTCATGCGGGCCTTCCGTCTCGAAGAGATATTTGCCGTAGAGAAAGGTGCCGCCCGCCGCAAGCACGGCGCCAAGCGGCAGAGCGATGAGCGCGATCAGAAGAAAACGGACAATGCGGCCACGGCGCTTGCCTGGCTTCACATCGGCGGTATCGCCGCCGCTTTCCGCACCATTGTCAGGCGCTTGCGGTTTGTTTTCCGCGCCCGTCAACCATCGACCTTTTTCATGATGAGAGACGCATTCGTGCCGCCGAAGCCGAAGGAATTGCTGAGCGCGAAATTCACTTCCTTGTCGCGCGCCTTAAGCGGCACGAGATCGATGGGCGACTCAATCTCTGGATTATCCAGATTGAGCGTCGGCGGAATCTTGCTGTCGCGGATCGCGAGCATGCAAAAGATCGCCTCGACAGCGCCGGCGGCTCCGAGCAGATGACCGATCGAGGATTTTGTCGAAGACATCGAGACCTTTTCCGCGGCATTGCCGAGAAGCCGGGTCACCGCGCCAAGCTCGATCGTATCGGCCATCGTCGATGTGCCATGCGCATTCACATAATCGAGATCGGAAGCAGAGATTCCTGCCCGCTTCAGTGCTGCCTGCATGGAGCGGAAACCGCCATTGCCATCTTCCGGCGGCGCGGTGATGTGGTAGGCGTCGCCCGAGAGGCCATAGCCGGCGATTTCGGCGTAGATTTTCGCGCCGCGCGCCTTGGCGTGTTCATATTCCTCGAGGACGACGATGCCCGCACCTTCGCCCATGACGAATCCATCGCGGTCCTTGTCATAGGGGCGGGACGCCTTTTCCGGCGTGTCGTTCCAGTTGGTCGAGAGCGCGCGGCACGCAGCGAAGCCCGCAATGCCGATACGGCAGATCGCCGACTCGGCACCGCCCGCCACCATGACATCCGCATCGTCGAGCGCGATCAGACGCGCCGCGTCTCCAATGGCGTGGGCGCCGGTCGAACAGGCGGTGACAACCGAATGGTTAGGGCCTTTAAGCCCATGTTCGATCGACACATAACCCGAAGCGAGATTGATGAGACGGCCGGTGATAAAGAAGGGGCTGACGCGGCGCGGGCCCTTTTCATGGAGAATGAGCGCGGTTTCGGCAATGCCCTCAAGGCCGCCGATGCCCGAGCCGATCATCGTGCCGGTGCGGCACTGTTCCTCTTCGGTCGTGGGGTGCCAGCCTGCATCGTCAAGCGCCTGTTTGGCTGCGGCGACGGCGAAGACGATGAAATCGTCTACGCGCTTCGATTCCTTGGGGTCCATCCAGTCGTCGGGATTGAATGCCCCTTCGCCTTCACGTGGAACCGGCATGGCAATCTTGCAGGGAAGATCGGAAACATCGAATTTCTCGATTTTCCGCGCACCGGATTCGCCGTTCAGAACCCGCTTCCAAGTGGTTTCGACGCCGCATCCGAGCGGCGACACCATACCCAAACCCGTGACGACGACGCGTCTCATGCCGATGCTCACTCCCACCTCAAACCGGAGACCGGGCGGTATCCGGAAAGTCATCCAGAGACAGAAGGCCGGAGAGATTCATCCCTCCGGCCTCGCTGCAGGTCAGTCGATCAGGACTTGGCGTTCGCTTTGACGAACTCGATCGCGTCCTTCACCGTGAGAATCTTCTCGGCCGCATCGTCCGGAATTTCCACGCCGAATTCTTCTTCGAACGCCATGACCAGTTCGACGTTGTCGAGGCTGTCTGCGCCCAGGTCATCGATGAAGCTGGCGTTCTCGGTGACCTTGTCCGCGTCGACGCCCAGATGTTCGACGACGATCTTTTTCAAGCGTTCAGCGATATCACTCATTTTAAGTCCTCAGATCTTTGTTGGACCGGCCTCGCACATCCCGCTGCTCGCATTCAAGGCATCGAGGAATGGATGTGATCGAATTCGGTGGAAAGAATGCCCCTCTTCTGGCCCATTTCAAGGCAGGACCGCAAGCCAAATCGAGGGCTTAGGTAACACACTTTTCGGCCCTGTGCCAGCAAAGGGAATAGGGTGTTTTTCACCTCTATATTCCTGAAATTGCTGACATTTCCAATACCGGAAAAGGGCACCATGGCTCAGATCATGGCCATGCCGCCATTCACGTGCAAAGTCTGGCCCGTGACATAGGCCGCCTCTTCGCTGGCCAGATAGACCGCCGCCGCCGCGATCTCGGCGGCTTCGCCAAGCCGTCCGGCGGGAATCGTCGCCATGATGCGGCCCTGCTGATCCTCGTTGAGCGCATCCGTCATGGCAGAGCGAATGAAGCCCGGCGCAATGCAGTTGGCCGTAATGTTGCGGCTTGCCACTTCCTGGGCGAGCGACTTCGTCATGCCGATCATGCCGGCCTTTGAGGCTGCATAATTGCCCTGCCCCGGATTGCCCATCACGCCGACGACGGAAGTAATGCCGATGATGCGGCCCCAGCGGCGCTTCATCATGCCGCGCAGAACACCGCGGGAGAGGCGGAATGCGGCAGTAAGGTTGACGCGGATGACCTCGTCCCACTCCTCGTCCTTCATGCGCATGAAGAGATTGTCGCGGGTGAGGCCGGCATTGTTGATGAGGATATCGAGGCTGCCCATCGCATCCTCGGCCTGCTTCGGCAGGGCGTCGACGGCGGCGGCGTCCGACAGGTTGCAGGGCAGGACATGGGTACGCTGCCCGAGTTCCGCCGCCAGCGCTTCTAGCGCCTCCTTGCGGGTACCGGAAAGCGCAACGGTTGCGCCCTGACCATGCAGCGCACGGGCAATATCAGAGCCGATGCCGCCCGATGCGCCCGTTACCAGCACGCATTTACCTGTGAGATCGAACATTGCGGCTCCTTCGTGTCAGACGGTCTTGAGAAAGGCTTCAAGATCGGAGGGGGTGCCCACCGCATGAAGTTCAGGTTCCTTGGCTATGCGCTTCACCATGCCGGAGAGCGCCTTGCCGGCCCCGATTTCAGCGAAGACGGTGATGCCTTCGGCTTCCATGTAAAGAACGCTTTCGCGCCAGCGGACCATGCCCGTCACCTGCTTGACCAGCAGGTCGCGGATGGTTGCCGGATCGGCGACGCGCGAGGCGGTGACATTCGCGACCAGCGGCAAAGACGGCGCCTTGAGATCGACGGCGGCGAGCGCTTCGGCCATTTCGTCGGCCGCAGGCTGCATCAGCTCGCAATGGAAAGGCGCGCTGACGGGCAGAAGCATGCTGCGCTTCGCGCCCTTGGTCTTGGCAATCTCGATGGCGCGCTCGACGGCGGCTTTCTTGCCGGAGACGACGACCTGGCCGCCGCCATTGTCGTTTGCGGCAGCACAAACCTCGCCCTGTGCCGCTTCGGCGGCGACTTCCGCCGCCTGCTCGAAGTCGAGACCGAGAAGGGCTGCCATCGCGCCCTCGCCCACGGGCACGGCGCGCTGCATGGCCTGGCCGCGGCGCTTCAGGAGGCGGGCCGTATCGGCAATAGTGAAGGTGCCGGCGGCGGCAAGAGCGGAATATTCGCCAAGCGAGTGGCCGGCGACAAAGGCCGCCTTGCCGGCGAGGCGGAAACCGCCTTCCCTTTCGAGGGTGCGGACGACCGCAAGGCTCACCGCCATGATCGCCGGCTGGGCGTTCTCGGTGAGGGTCAGGTCTTCCTGCGGGCCTTCCCACATCAGTTTCGACAGGTTCTGGCCGAGCGCCTCATTGACCTCGTCGAAGACCTCGCGAGCGGAGCCGAAGGCCTCCGCCAGTTCGCGGCCCATGCCGACCGATTGCGACCCCTGTCCGGGAAAAATGAAGGCCCGCGTCATCCCCGCTCCCTGCTGGTCCCGAAGGCCTGCGATTTTCGAGGCTTTCCGGGCTTTTTTGTGGCCGGGCCGACGCCCGTTCATTGGGCCAAAGTGATACCCCGCGACCCGATTGAGTCAAGCCGACGCAGCCGCCTTAAATACCTTGCCATGCCCCGGATATTCCGTATATTGCCGCCCTTCCGAAGGCCTTGGTTGGAGGCTGAACGGGACACCATGCCTTTCGCGGCATGGCAGGACGAAAGTCCGGGTTCCGGTGTCTCCGCTTCTTTGGTGGTCCTTTCGAGCCTTTTTGAGGGCTCAAAGGGGGCTTTGCGCCGGGGCCGGATACAAAAAGGAAAGGCTCACATGGCTCTCTACGAGCATGTCTTTATTGCGCGGCAGGACGTGTCGCAGCAGCAGGTCGAGGCGCTCACCGAGCAGTTTTCGACCGTCATCAAGGAAAATGGCGGCCAGATTGGCAAGTCCGAATATTGGGGTCTTCGCAACCTTGCCTTCAAGGTGAAGAAGAACCGCAAGGGCCACTATCAGCTTCTGAACATCGATGCGCCCCATGCCGCCGTGGCGGAAATGGAACGCCAGATGGGCATCAGCGACGACATTCTCCGCTTCATCACGGTTCGCGTCGAAGAACACGAAACCGAGCCGTCGGCGATGCTGCAGAACCGCGGCGATCGCGGCGAGCGCCGCGGCGGCGACCGCTTCGGCGACCGCGGAGACCGCGGAGACCGTGGCGACCGTGGCAGCCGTTTTGGCGACCGCCCGCGCCGTGACCGCGACGAGAACACCGATGGAGGCGACGAATAATGAGCAGCTCAGCACAGCCCGCGCGCCGGCCCTTCTTCCGCCGCCGCAAGACCTGCCCGTTCTCCGGCGCCAACGCCCCGAAGATCGACTACAAGGATGTGAAGCTCCTGCAGCGCTACATTTCCGAGCGCGGCAAGATCGTTCCGTCCCGTATCACGGCCGTTTCGGCCAAGAAGCAGCGTGAACTCGCCCGTGCCATCAAGCGCGCGCGGTTCCTTGCGCTCCTTCCTTATGTCATCAGCTAAGGCCCGGAAAGGAGACTGAACGATGCAAGTCGTACTTCTGGAACGGGTGGAAAAACTCGGCCAAATGGGCGATGTCGTCAAAGTGAAAGACGGCTTCGCGCGCAACTTCCTGCTGCCGCAGAAGAAGGCGCTCCGGGCCACCAAGTCGAACATCGAGCGCTTCGAAAGCCAGCGTTCGCAGCTCGAGGCGCGCAACCTCGAACTCAAGAAGGAAGCCGAGCAGGTTCACGCCAAGGTGAACGGCCAGTCCTTCGTGGTGCTGCGTCAGGCGGGCGAGACCGGCATCCTTTACGGATCGGTCAGCACGCGCGATATCGCGAATGCCATGACCGATGGCGGCTTCACGGCTGCACGTAACCAGGTGGTGCTCGACAAGCCGATCAAGACGATCGGCCTGCATGAAATCCGCGTGGTGCTGCACCCGGAAGTGTCTGCCATGATCTCGATCAATGTGGCACGCACGGCCGAAGAGGCAGAGCGGCAGGCGGCGGGTGAAGATCTCACCCAGCGCCGCGACGAAGAAGAGGAAGCCCATGAGGCTGCCGAATTCTTCGAGTCCGAAGAGCTTGCCCCGCATGACGAGGAAGAAGCTCCCGCCGAAGAAGAGGCAAAGGACTGATCCGCTTCGGGTCATAAAAAATTCAAAGGGCGCCCACTGGGCGCCCTTTTTGCTGGAACCCACCCAAAGCGATTCGCGTTCCCCTTGCAACGGGCGGTCTAATCTCCTTAGATGAATTCCAGAAAGCCTGTTCGTGCGGCCTCCCCCCACCGCGAAAACGGCAGCGTTGGTCCGCGCGAGAATCTGACATTCACCCTCGATACGGAGGTGGTTGCGATGATTTTCAATGCGCTTCTTGCAAAGATCATCAAGCGTGGTTCGCTGACGGTGGTTGCGCCGAACGGGCAGTCATGCCAATTCGGCGACGGCTCAGGCCACCCCGTCACCATTCGTCTTCATGACGGAACAGCGGCTTACGAGATCGGCCTCAATCCTTACCTCAAGCTTGGCGAAGCCTATATGGATGGCAGGCTGACGGTCGACCCGCCGGCGACGATCTATGAATTTCTCGACTTGCTGACATCGAATCTGGGCACCAGATTCGCCGGGCCCTTCTTCGAGGCCTATGGCGCGCTCAGGCGGATGAAGCGGCGGTTCGACCAGCACAATCCGGTCGGCAAGGCACAGAAGAACGTTGCCCACCATTATGACCTCGATGGCGGCATCTACGACCTCTTCCTCGACAGGGACAAACAATATTCCTGTGCCTATTTCCAGCATCCGGACATGACGCTGGAGGAAGCCCAGCTCGCCAAGAAACGCCACATCGCGGCAAAGCTGAGGATCGAACCCGGCATGAGGGTGCTCGACATCGGCTGCGGCTGGGGCGGCATGGCACTGACGCTGGCGGAGGAAACGGGCGCAGAAGTCGTCGGCGTCACGCTGTCTCAGGAACAGCTCAAGGTGGCGCAGCGGCGCGCGCAAGAACGCGGGCTTTCAGACCAGGTCGAATTCCGCCTGCAGGACTACCGGACGGTGAAGGAAAGTTTCGACCGCATCGTCTCGGTCGGCATGTTCGAACATGTTGGCGTCGGCCATTTCGCGGAATATTTCCGCGGCGTGGACCATCTGCTCACACATGACGGCGTGGCGCTGATCCACACGATCGGGCGGCTGGACGGGCCAGGTGCAACCAATCCCTGGATCGCGAAATACATCTTCCCCGGCGGCTACATCCCGGCGCTCAGCGAAATGTCGGCATCGGTGGAGCGCTCTGGCCTATTCATGACCGATGTCGAAGTTCTTCGGCTCCATTATGCCGAAACGCTGCGCGAATGGCGCCGCCGCTTCATGGAACGGCGGGACACGGCGGCGCGCATCTATGACGAAAGGTTCTGCCGAATGTGGGAGTTCTATCTCGCCGGCTCGGAAACCTCGTTCCGCAACGAGGGCATGGTGATCTTCCAGATGCAGATCGCCAAGAAGATCGATGCCCTGCCGATGACCCGGGACTACATGCTGGACGGTGAGCGCCGGCTCAACGAGCAGGCGGCGCCGCAGCAAAGGCTCCTGGCGGGAGACTGAGCCGCGGCGCGCGATGCGTCAGGCCTTGCCGCGCTTGGCGTCGAGGCTGTAGGCGCCTGCGCCGAAGGCGTAGACATAGAGGAAGCCGCCCGCCAGCGCCAAGTTCTTCAGGAAGGACGGGTCCGACAGGCTCGGATGGAAGATTACCGCGGTCGCCACGCAGAAGGCGGCAAAGGCAAGCGCAACAAGCCGTGCCTGAAAGCCGATCAGCAGCAGGATGCCGCCGCCGAGCTCAAGCAGCACGGTCAGCACATAGACGATCTGCGGCAGCGGCAGACCCTTCGACTCGATGAAGCCGATGGTGCCTTCCGCGCCCATCGCCTTGTTGAAACCTGCAAGGATGAAAAGGGCCGCAAGCAGGACGCGGCCGACCAGCGTGACGATATCGGATGACAGGTTCATATGGGTTCCTCCCCCCGGGTGATTCCGGCTATTCGAGCATATGACGGGGGGAGCGGGGATAAAATGGCGGCAAAGGTTTTAAGGCGGCGCGACCGGATAGACGTCCCCTCCCCCACACAGAGCGAATCCCGCTAAATTCGTATTCATCCACAGGCTCCCCCGCGGAAAAACCAACCCGATTCAATGGCTTGCCGGATTTATGCCGATTTATGCACAGGGCCTGAACAAGAAATCTGTGGGTGAGCAATGGAAGAGCCGGATTCGCGGGCTCAATCGCCCGCTGCTTCGGCTAGAAACGACGCCATGGAAAACGCACAACACGCCTATTCGACAGACGACGAAGCCGCAACGCAGTACCGGGTGCCGCCGCACAACATAGATGCGGAGCAGGCGCTGCTCGGCGCGATCCTCGTCAACAACGAATCCTATGACCGGGTGGCGGGCTTCCTCGAGCCGCAACACTTCTTCGATGCCGTACACGGACGAATTTACGAAGCTGCAGCGAAGCTCATCACGGGCGGGCACCTCGCCTCGCCGGTGACGCTCAAGAATTTCTTCGAGCGCGATGCGGCGCTGGCCGAAATTGGCGGGCCTGCCTATCTCGCGCGGCTTGCGGGCGCGGCCACGACGATCATCAACACGGAAGAATATGGCCGCACGATCTACAACCTCGCCGTGCGCCGCGAACTCATCAATGTCAGCACCGACATTCACAACCGCGCCTATGACGCGCCAGTGGATGACACGCCGGGACAGCAGATTCTCGATGCGGAACAGGCGCTCTATCAGCTTGCCGAAAGCGGCAAGTATGAAGGCGGTTTCCAGAGCTTTCACGAGTCGCTGAAAGTCGCCATCGACATGGCGGCGGAAGCCTACAAGCGCGATGGCGGGCTTTCCGGCATCTCGACCGGGCTTCGCGATCTCGACCACCGGCTCGGCGGCTTGCAGCCTTCCGACCTCGTCATCCTTGCGGGGCGCCCGTCGATGGGCAAGACCGCGCTTGCGACCAACATCGCCTTCAGTGCGGCGAAAGCCTACAAGGCAGAGCACCACGCGGACGGCACGGTAGAGACGAAGGACGGCGCGATCGTGGGCTTTTTCTCGCTCGAAATGTCGGCGGAACAATTGGCGACGCGATTGCTCGCCGAACAATCGGGCGTGCCGTCGGAGCGTATCCGCCGCGGCAATATTCACGAGGACGAATTTCACCAGCTGGTCGAAGCTTCGCGCGAGCTGCAAAGCATTCCGCTCTATATCGACGATACGGGCGGCCTCACTATCGGTACGCTGGCGGCGCGGGCAAGGCGGCTGAAGCGGCAGCGCGGGCTCGGGCTTCTCGTGATCGACTATCTGCAATTGCTCGCAGGCAGCGGCAAGAGCGGCGACAACCGTGTGCAGGAAGTGACGCAGATCACGACGGGTCTGAAGGCGCTCGCCAAGGAACTCAATGTGCCCATCCTCGCGCTGTCGCAGCTATCGCGCCAGGTTGAAAGCCGCGACGACAAGCGGCCGCAGCTGTCGGACCTGCGCGAATCCGGCTCGATCGAGCAGGACGCCGACGTGGTCATGTTCGTGTTCCGCGAGGAATATTACGTGTCGCGGCGCGAGCCGACGGAAGGCACGCCGGAGCATCTGCAGTGGCAGGAGGAAATGGAGCGCGTCCACGGGCTGGCCGAATGCATCATCGGCAAGCAGCGCCATGGGCCCACCGGCACGGTGAAGCTGCAGTTCCAGGCGGATGTAACAAGGTTCTCCGACCTCGACCAGGTGCATACAGGGGATTTCGAGTGAAGACCTGGTTCACTCGAGGCGGCAATCCACGAACAATACCAACCGTTTGCCCAGTAGCTGCGTCGCGCGCGATCAGCCTCTGCCCGGATAAAACTTCCATGCGAGAAATAACGGCTTTGGTGCGGCATTCCAGAATGCCGAAAAACCGCTGACGATCGTCAGACGGAGGCTGCTTGCAAGGCGGGCTCGGCAGCGAGGCAACGGCTTGCCGGGAGCGTCACAGTCACCGTCGTGCCCAGGCCCGGTTCGCTTTCAATCTCGAAGCGTCCGCCATGCTGGGCGGTCAGCGCCTGGACGATCGACAACCCGAGGCCGAGGCCTTCATATTTGCGGCTGAACTGATCCTCGATCTGGCCGAAGCGGGCAAGTGCCTTCGGTATGTCCTCCGGCGCTATGCCGATGCCGGTATCCGCGACGGCGATGGAATAGCCGAACGGGCCCGCATCGAGCCTTATGTCGACCGTGCCTCCCTCGACGTTGAACTTGATTGCGTTGCCGACAAGGTTCGTGACGATCTGGCGGATCTTGCGCTCGTCGGCGAGGATGCCCGGCAAATGGCGCGGCGCATCGAGCGAACAGGTGACGCCTGCTTTGCCGGCCTGCACGGCAGTTGCGTCGAGCACCTGACGCGCCACTGCCTCGACGCGGAGTTCCTGTTCGCAGAGCGTGTCGGTGCCGGACTCGACCCGGGAAATGTCGAGGATGTCGCTGACAAGATCGAGCAGATGGGCACCGCTCTGATTGATGTCCTTCGCGTAGTCGGCATATTTGCTGTGGCCCAGCGGTCCGAATATTTCGAGCTTCATGGTTTCGGAGAAACCGATGATCGCGTTCAGCGGCGTGCGCAGCTCATGGCTCATGGTGGCGAGGAATTCCGATTTCGCCTGAGAAGCCTGTTCGGCAAGAAGCAATGCGTGCGAAAGATCCGCGGCGCGCGCTTCCAGATCGGTATTGGCGTCGAGGAGATTGCGATGAAGCGCATCGCGCTCGCTTTCGACGCGGCGGTATTTCAGCACGAATGCACGGATATGCATCGTGGTGACGAAGATGACGAGCAGATTTGCAAGCTCCATCGACGAGCCAATGATCTTCATGCTCGAAAGAAATTCGTAGGTGAAATAGGCGAGCGCCGCGAGGAGAACGACAAGCGCGTCGCGGCGCGCCGCCTTTTCCATCAGCAGCGTGTGAAGAATGGTGACGCCGACCGAGCAGGCGATGAAGGCCCAGAGAATCTGGAACGGCTCGCGCAGCAGCGTGATCGTACCCGGCGCCATGAAGGGTGCTGCAAACAGTGCGAAGGCGCAGAACAGCGCGGAGACGGCATAGATCAGCTTGTCGATCCAAAGCACCTTGCCGTCGCGGAAAAGATAGCAGATGAAGGCGTAGTAGGCAGGCGCGATCAGGAAAAGGGAGAGATACTCGAGGTCGTATTTTCGTGCTTCGGGGAAATTAGGCAAATAGTCCCAGATGAGATTGCTCACGAGGAACACGCGAAGCGCGGACGCTGCCGAAAGCGAGGCGAATATGATATGGCCGCCCGGATTTCTGGTGGAACGGCCGACGACGACGGCGGCAACGGCGACGAGCAGAAGGACGAGTGCAAGTGCCGTCGGCAGAGCGCTTGCGCGGCGCTGCATTGAATCCATCTTCTGCAGATGGCCAACGGTGGGCACATCGACAATGCCGCCCTGCTTGTGAACATAATTGGCAAGCTGCACGACGAGCCTGAAATTGCGCAAATCATGCGGCAGGGCGATCACGGGCGCAGTCGGGTTGATGGCGACAATGCGCTCCGCTTCCGCCGGGTCGCCGTTTTGATGCAGGAGCCGGACTTCCACCTTTCCGTCTGGGCCAGTCGATACGGCATGGATGGCGTAGACCGATCGGGTGGTCCCCATCGAAAGCGCGAGGAATTGAGACGTGGCCGGAAGCGCAAGATCGATGCAATAGGTTGCGATGCCGTGCCCGGTCGCGACGTCCGCGGTCAGGGCCGGACCCCAGATATCGGGCAGGGAAACGGCTTCCGCCGCAAGGCCTGGATATGAATGCCGGCAGGTGGTGGCAAAGCGATCGGCCTGCACGATGGCGTCGCGATAGACGGTCCAGCCATTGGTAAGAGAGAGCTTTCCCGTCTTGGCCAGCTGGACAGAGATGGCGCCCGCCCCCGCATCGCGGGACATGGCCGGTCCCGAGGCGGCGATGAGTATCACCGTCACAATGATGATCAGGGCGAATATTTGAAAAATCCGCCGCTGGCCGCTCGAGTTCCAATACATTAGCGGTCTGCTCCAATCGCAGCTGGAGTATGGAAAAAGATCGTTAAGGAGTTCTCTAGAGTCGGATGATCCGGCTCCCGGCCGGGGTTAACCAAAACGGGAGCCGCGCGGTTCCCCCCGCAGCACGATCCGTTATGATCTCGTACGCCTTACGAGATTTGACCAGCGAGCATCATCATCGACACTCAATCAGACATCGCCATCGCGGGGGGCACCCTCACCGTCGATCTTGGCGCCGTGGCGTCCAATTACGGGATATTGCAAGGAGCAGCGCCCGTTGCCGAGGTGGCAGCGGTCGTGAAGGCAGATGCCTATGGTACGGGGATGGGCCCTGTCGCCCGGCGGCTGGCGGCCGCCGGATGCCGCACCTTCTTCGTCGCCGATGCGCGCGAGGGCGCTTCGCTCCGAAGGGCTCTGGAGACAGTGTTGCCAGCGGCGGTCATCTATGTGCTGAACGGCCTCTATCCCGGCGCTGTGCCGCAATATGCGGCGGCGGGCCTCCGGCCAGTCGTCGCCTCGCGGGCCGAACTTGCGGAATGGTCGGAAGCTGGCGCCCCCCTGCCCGCCGCTCTCCATTTCGACACAGGCATGAACCGGCTCGGCATGAGCGAGGCGGATGCGGCGCAGATCGCTGAGGACAAGGCGCTGACGGCGGGCATGGAAATTCCGCTCATCATCAGCCATCTCGCGTGTGCGGACGATGCGGACCATCCGCATAACGCGCGGCAACTTGAGCGTTTCCGGGCGATCATGGCGCGGCTCCGCCCTTCCTTTCCGCAGGCGAAGGCGAGCCTCGCCAATTCGGGCGGGATTTGGCTCGGGCCCGGCTATCATTTCGACATGGTGCGGCCGGGGGTGAGCCTTTATGGCGGCAATCCCTTCACGGGCCGGGAAAACCCCTTCCGCCCCGTGGTAACGGCACTGGCGCGGGTGCTCGCCGTGCGAGAGGTCGAAGCGGGCGACACGGCGGGTTACGCTGCCACCTGGACGGCCCCAGGGCCGGCGCGGATCGCGGTGCTGGCGGCGGGCTATGCCGATGGCTATTTCCGGGCGCTTTCTTCCGGCATGAGGGCCGGAAATGAGCCCGAATCGGGCGGTTCCGTCTACATTGGGGGCGGTTTTGCGCCGGTTGCGGGCCGCGTTTCGATGGACATGGCGATGGTGGATATAAGTCACCTGCCTGAAGGCGCGGTGAAGCGCGGCGACATGGCGGAGCTGATCGGCCCGCATATGAGTGTGGACGAGGTGGGGCTTCGGGCCGGCACGCTTGGTTATGAAATTCTGACGGCACTGGGCGCGAGATATATGCGGCGTTATATCGAGGACTGCAAAGAGACAGAGCCAGATAGCGGGGGAAAGGCGTGAACGTATTTGCGATTATCGGGCGGGCTGTGCTTTCCACGCTCGCCGAAATTGGCGCACTTTCGCGTTTCACCTGGAACGCGGTCAGCCATATCATCCGACCGCCCTTCTTCTGGCGGCTGATTGCGCAGCAAATGATGCGTATTGGCTATTTTTCGCTGCCGGTCGTGGCGCTTACCGCCTTTTTCACCGGCGGCGCGCTGGCACTGCAAATCTACTACGGCGGCAATTCGCTGAATTCGGAATCGATCGTCGCGACCATCGTTGCGCTCGGCATCACACGGGAACTCGGGCCGGTGCTAGGCGGGCTGATGGTGGCAGGCCGCGTTTCGGCGGCGATCGCGGCGGAGCTGGGTACGATGCGCGTGACCGAGCAAATCGACGCGCTGACCACGCTTTCGACGAACCCCTACAAATATCTCGTGGTACCGCGCGTGGTGGCGGCGGTGCTGACGCTCCCTGCCCTTGTCTTCATTGCCGACATCATCGGCATCATGGGCGGTTTCGTGGTGGGCACGCAGTCGCTCGACTTCAATCCCGGCGTCTATATCAAGAACACGGCGGACTTCCTGAAGTATGACGACGTGGTGTCGGGCCTCATCAAGGCGGCCGTGTTCGGCTTTATCATCGCCATCATGGGCTGCTTCCACGGCTTCAACTCGAAGGGCGGCGCGCAGGGCGTGGGCCGCGCGACGACCAATGCCGTGGTGACAGCCTCCATCCTGATCCTTGCGGCGAACTACGTCATGACGTCGCTTCTGTTTGCGAATTGAGGACGGACATGAGCGAGGCAAAAATCGAACTCAGGAACGTCTGCAAGCGCTTCGGCAAGAAGGTCGTTCTGGACGGCATCAACCTGACCGTGCCGAAGGGCGAGTCCCTTGTCGTGATCGGCGGATCGGGCACCGGCAAGTCGGTGATGATCAAGTGTGTGCTCGGCATCATCAGGCCTGACAGCGGCGAAATTCTTGTTGACGGCAAGAATGTGCTGAAGATGGATACCGGAGAGCGCGAGAAGACATTGCGCAAGTTCGGCATGCTGTTTCAGGGCGCGGCGCTGTTCGACAGCCTGTCCGTCTGGGAGAATGTCGCTTTCGGGCTCATTCAGGGCCGCAAGGTGCAGCGCAAAAAGGCGAAGGACATCGCCATCGAGAAGCTCGCCAAGGTGGGGCTCGGCGCGGAAGTTGGCGAACTTTATCCGGCGGAGCTATCGGGCGGCATGCAGAAGCGCGTGGGCCTTGCCCGGGCCATTGCGACGGAACCGGAAATCATTTTCTTCGACGAGCCGACGACGGGCCTAGACCCGATCATGGCGGATGTCATCAACGAACTGATCGTCAACAGCGTGAAGGAACTTGGCGCGACGACGCTTTCGATCACGCATGACATGGCGAGTGTGCGCAAGATCGCCGACCGCGTCGCCATGATCTACAAGGGCAAGATCATCTGGTCCGGCACACGCGCGGAGGTCGATGCGAGCGGAAACGAATATGTGGATCAGTTCATTCACGGCCGCGCGGAAGGGCCGATCCAGATGGAAGTGCTGAAGCCCTAGTCCCATGATCTGTCTCCCCCGGACTTGATCCGGGGTCCAGAGCAGCAAGCACGGCGCAAGCGGCCCCTGGATTGCCGGCCTCCTTAAAGTTCAAAGGAGGGCCCGGCAATGACGGGTTTATTTTCGGAGAGATGTCAGAGTCCAATGGCCCGCCCTTCCCGCACATTCGTCTGCCAGTCCTGCGGCGCGGTCACGCCCCGCTGGGCGGGGCGCTGCGAGAGCTGCGGCGAGTGGAACACGATCGTCGAGGAGGCGGGCACGGCGGGTGGCATCGGCGCCGGACCGTCGGCGAAGGCGCTGAAGGGCAAGGGCCGCAAGATCGAACTCGTGTCGATGAGCGGCGAGAGCGCGGAGCCACCACGCTATGTGACGGGGCTTGGCGAGTTCGACCGCGTGACGGGCGGCGGGCTTGTGCCGGGATCGGCGCTGCTCATCGGCGGCGATCCGGGCATCGGCAAGTCGACGCTGCTGCTGCAGGTGATGGCGGCGCTCGCCGGCCGGGGACATTCGGTCGTCTATATTTCGGGCGAAGAAGCGATTGCGCAGGTCAGGATGCGGGCGCGCAGGCTCGGCCTCGCCGATGCTCCGGTCGAGCTAGGCGCTGAGACGAACCTCAAGGACATTATCGGCACGCTTGAAAGCAGCAAGGCGCCGGACGCGGTCGTGATCGACTCGATCCAGACCATGTGGACGGATACGCTGGACTCGGCGCCCGGCACGGTGGCGCAGGTGCGGGCCTCGGCGCAGGAGCTGGTGCGCTTCGCCAAGAAGACCAACACTGCGATCATACTCGTCGGGCATGTGACGAAGGAAGGCCAGATAGCCGGGCCGCGCGTCGTGGAACACATGGTCGATGCGGTGATCTATTTCGAGGGCGAGCGCGGGCATCAGTTCCGCATCCTGCGCGCGGTGAAAAACCGCTTCGGCCCGGCAAACGAGATCGGCGTGTTCGAGATGGGCGAAAAGGGGCTGGCGGAAGTGCCGAACCCCTCTGCCCTGTTCCTGGGCGAGCGCGACGGGGGGACGAGCGGCTCCGCCGTATTCGCCGGCATCGAGGGAACACGGCCGGTGCTTGTGGAAATCCAGGCGCTGACGGCGCAGAGCACGCTCGGCACGCCGCGCCGGGCGGTCGTCGGCTGGGACAGCGGGCGGCTTTCGATGGTGCTGGCGGTGCTCGAAGCGCGCTGCGGGCTGTCGCTTGCCGGGCAGGATGTTTACCTCAACGTCGCGGGCGGCCTCAGAATCAATGAACCGGCAGCAGATCTTGCGGTGGCTGCGGCGCTGATCTCTTCGATAACGGGGACGCCCCTGCCCCCGGACTGCGTCATTTTCGGCGAAATCAGCCTTTCCGGCGCGATCCGGCCCGTGAGCCAGATGGATGCGCGGCTGAAAGAGGCAGAAAAGCTGGGGTTTTCGCGGGCGATCCTGCCCGCGGGGGTGGCCCGGACAAGGGGCTCGGCGGCACTCTCGTTCACGGAAATTTCGGACCTTGCGGGATTAATAGCCCGTCTCGCGGCCGGCGAAGGCCGGGCCGGGGGGGCCAAGCGGAAGGCCGATCTGTGATAGGCTGAAGCAAGCTTTCAGGAGATTGACGTGACCCTGTTCGACATCATCGTGATCGGCGTTTTGCTCGTTTCGAGCATGCTGGCGATGCTGCGCGGCTTCACCAATGAAGTCCTGTCGATTCTCGCCTGGGTGGTGGGTGCCCTTGCGGCGCTGTGGCTGTTTCCCTATCTGACGCCTGTGCTGGCCGAAGTGATCTCGCCGGCCTGGCTCGCGGCTGCGGCGGCGGCCATCGGTATTTTCATTGCGGGTTACCTGGTGACCGCAGCGCTGACTTCGCGCTGGTCGGGCTCGCTGATGGAGATTCACGACCGGGCGGGCATGCTCGACCGGACGCTCGGCTTCATTTTCGGTCTGGCGCGCGGGCTCCTGATCGTGACGATCGCCTATCTGTTTTTTGCCTGGCTTGTGCCGAACCCGAAAGACCAGCCGGACTGGATCAGGAACGCCAAGACGCGGACCGTGGTGGAAGATACGGCGGCTTTCCTGTTCTCGCTGGCGCCCCAGGACAGCGGCTCGAGCACAAGCCGCAGCACGGCGCCGGTTCAAAGCGAGCCGCCGCGTCAGCAGGCCGCACCGGCCCCCGCAGAACCGGCCCGTCCGGCCCCGGATTCGGGCGCTGACAGAGGTAATGGAGCGGGGTATAACCCGTCCGAACGGAGGGGGCTCGACCGCTTGTTCGAGAACACGACCGGGGAGTAGATGCCTGATTATTCCGGAGTTTCAGGAATGCAAGACCAGACGCAGCTCGACCTCCCCCTTGCGGCTTTCGAGCCGAAATCTGCCCGAAAACCGGACCCTTCCCCACTCTCACTGACCGATGACGACCTTCACGGCGACAAGCTGCGCGAGGAATGCGGCGTTTTCGGCATTTTCGGCCATCCCGACTCGGCGGCCCTGACGGCGCTTGGCCTGCACGCGCTTCAGCACCGAGGCCAGGAGGCGGCCGGCATCGTCGCCTATGATGGCGAGCATTTTCATTCGGAGCGGCGGCTTGGTCTTGTCGGCGATCATTTCTCGTCGGCCAAGATGATCGACCGGCTGAAGGGCGACATGGCGGTCGGTCATGTGCGCTATTCGACGACCGGCGAGACGATCCTGCGCAATGTGCAGCCGCTCTTTGCCGACCTTTGGGGCGGCGGCTTCGCGGTGGCGCATAACGGCAATCTGACCAACGCCATCACGCTCAGGAACGAGCTGGTGCGCGACGGCGCGATTTTCCAGTCCACCTCTGACACGGAAACCATCCTGCAGCTCGTGGCGCGGAGCCGGAAGCCGCGCGTGATGGAGCGTTTCGTGGATGCGCTGTCGCAGATCCAGGGCGCCTATGCGCTGGTTGCGCTGACCAACAAGAAGCTCATCGGCGCGCGCGATGCGCTCGGCATCCGCCCTCTCATCCTTGGCAAACTCGCGGGTGCGCCGATCTTCTGCTCGGAGACGGTGGCACTCGACATTATCGGCGCGGAATTCGTGCGCGAGGTGGAACCCGGCGAAATTGTGCAATGCACGCGCGAGAATGGCGAGATCAAGATCGAGTCGCTGCGCCCGTTCCCTGTGCAGAATGTGCGTCCCTGCGTGTTCGAATATATCTATTTCGCACGGCCTGACAGCGTCGTCGGCGGCAAGAGCGTCTATAACGTCCGCAAGCGGCTTGGTCAGGAACTCGCGCGCGAATCCGCCGTCGATGCGGATGTCGTGATCCCTGTGCCGGATTCAGGCGTGCCGGCGGCGATAGGCTATGCGGCGGAGTCGGGTGTGCCCTTCGAACTTGGCATCATCCGCAACCACTATGTGGGACGCACCTTCATCGAGCCGACACAGCATATCCGCCAGCTTGGCGTGAAGCTGAAGCATAATGCGAACCGCGCCATCGTCGAAGGCAAACGGATCATACTTGTGGACGACAGCGTGGTGCGCGGCACCACCTCCATCAAGATCGTGAAGATGATGTATGAGGCCGGCGCGACGGAAGTGCATATGCGGATTGCGAGCCCGCCGATCACGCATTCCGATTTCTACGGCATCGATACGCCGGAGCGCGAGCAGTTGCTTGCCGCAAATTACGACCTCGAGGGGATGCGCGCCTATATCGGCGTCGACAGCCTTGCTTTCATTTCGGTGGACGGGCTCTACAGGGCGATGGGCTTCAACCATCGCGACAATGAGAACCCGCAGCTTACCGACCATTGTTTCACCGGCGACTATCCGACGCCGCTCACCGACCGGGATGGCGAACAACGCACGAGGCAGCTCTCGCTGCTGGCGGAAATTGCCTGACCCTTTCAAGAACCGGAACTCGATATGACGGGACGTTTGCAGGACCGCGTTGCGGTCATAACCGGCGCATCGCGCGGCATTGGACGCGCGGTGGCGCTCGGCATGGCGGCGGAAGGCGCGCATGTCATTCTCGTGGCGCGCACTGTGGGCGGGCTTGAGGAAGTCGATGACGAGATCAGGAAGGTGGGCGGCAAGGCGACGCTGGTGCCGTTCGACCTGACCGATTTCGCGGCAATCGACCGGCTTGGCGCGACGATTTTCGAACGCTGGGGCAAACTCGACATTCTGGTCGGCAATGCCGGGCTTCTCGGCACGCTGACTCCGATGTCGCATATGGACCCGAAAGACTGGGACAAGACGCTCGCCGTCAACGTCACCGCGAACTACCGGCTGATCCGCTCTTTCGAGCCGCTGCTGCGGCGCTCGGATGCGGGGCGCGCGATCTTTGTGACGTCCGGCGCGGCGCACAAGTGCAAGCCCTTCTGGGGCGGCTATTCCATCACCAAGGCGGCGCTCGACGCGATGATGAAAACATGGGCGGCGGAAATCGAGAAGACGCAGATCCGCGTCAATTCGATCAGCCCCGGCCCGACGCGCACCGCGATGCGCAAGAAGGCCATGCCGGGCGAAGACCCCACGGCGCTGACAAAGCCGGCCGAACTCGTACCGCTTTTCATAGAACTCGCGCT
The DNA here is from genome assembly GCF_046297875.1 of Parvibaculum sp. Lineage (GTDB taxonomy): Bacteria > Pseudomonadota > Alphaproteobacteria > Parvibaculales > Parvibaculaceae > Parvibaculum. The sequence continues at coordinate 2,826,654 of NZ_JBKBHD010000001.1, forward strand.
GCCTTCCTGCACGCGGCATGGCGAAATCGTGGAATATCAGAAGGTCAAGGTGAAGAGCGCCTGAGGGCGCGGAGGACTGACCCCCTCGCGCCAATCGGTCCCGCCATGAACCCAATGCGCCTGCAGAACTTTCTGCCCCATCTTGCGCCTGTAAGCGGGCGAGAAAGACTGCGCGCATCCATCGGCGTGCTGCTTGGTGTGCTGCTGACAGGCGCCGTATCGGCTGTAGCACTGGGCATGGGAACCGGACTGCCGCTCCTCATTGCGCCGATGGGCGCGTCCGCGATACTCCTGTTCGCGGTTTCGACCAGCCCCTTCTCCCAGCCCTGGGCCGTGATCGGTGGAAACATAATTTCCGCGGCGATCGGCGTTGCCTGTTCGGACCTCGTTCCCTATCCGGTGCTTGCCTGTGCCATTGCGGCGGGCCTTGCCATAGCGACGATGATGGCGCTGCGATGCCTCCATCCTCCAAGCGGAGCCGTTGCGATGACGGCGGTTATCGGCGGTACGCAGATCGATGCTCTCGGCTACTGGTTCGTGTTGTGGCCGGTCGCGCTGGATTCGATCGCGATCGTCGCCGTTGCCCTTGCCTACAACAACCTCACAGGCAAGCCCTACCCGCATCGCCCTGCCGAGGCAAAGGACCGGGCGACGGCAGATGTGCCGCCGCTTGCGCGGCTCGGCGTGACGGCGCAAGACCTTGCCGAAATTCTCAAGGCCCATGACCAGGTTGTGCCGGTCGATCCCGGCGATATCGAGAATTTGCTTCTGGAGGCGGGAATGCTCGCCTTCGAGCGGCGCTCCGGCGGAATCAGCTGCGGCGCTGCCATGTCACGCGATGTAGCGACAGTGACACCGGATACGCCGCTCGATGAGGCCCTTGTGCTGCTGCGCAAGCACAGCATCAAGGCGCTGCCGGTTGTGGACAGCGAGCGGCGCGTGATCGGGATTCTGACGCAGACCGATCTCGTGGACCGGGCCGCCTCGCTGCGCGCGGGGCTTCAGGCAGGCTTCGGCGCGCTGGTCCGCCGGAATGGCGGCGGCGCGGTGGCGGGCGACATCATGAGTGCGCCGGTGCTGACCGCGACGCCGGACCTGCCGCTCGGCCGCCTCATTCCGATCATGAGCGATGCGGGGCACCACCACCTGCCGGTGGTGGACGAGGAAGGCAAGCTTGCGGGGATCGTCACGCAGACGGATGTGATCGCCGCGCTTTTCGCGGCGGAGCAACGGAGCGCTCAACTCAGCGCGTGATGCCTGAGGCTCTCAGTCCCGCTTCTTCTTTCCGGCATAGGGGTTCTTGCCCTTGCGCATGAAAAGGCGGATGGGGACGCCAGGCAGATCGAAACTCTCGCGCAACCCATTCACCAGATAGCGGCGATAGGAGGTCGGCACCTCGTCGGCGCGGCTTGAAAAGACCGCGAAAGTGGGCGGGCGCGACTTCACCTGCGACATGAATTTCAGATTGACCGGGCGGCCCTTGGCGGCTGGCGGCTGATGGCGCGAGACGGCTTCTTCCAGCCAGCGATTAAGCCGCGCGGTCGGCACGCGCGCGTTCCAGAGCGTGTGGATGCGCTCGATCGCGGGCATGAGCTTTTCCGTACCCTTGCCCGTCAGCGCCGAAAGCTGGACGATGGGCACGCCCCTGATCTGCGGCAGCAGGCGCTCCAGCTCTTCCTTCAGAACGCGGAGAACCTCCTGCGGATTCTCCACCGTGTCCCATTTGTTGACACCGATGATGAGGCCGCGGCCTTCCTGCTCGACAAGATCGGCGATGTGAAGATCCTGCCGTTCGAAGGGCTGCGTCGCATCGAGCAGAACGACAACGACTTCGGCGAAGCGGACGGCGCGGAGCGTATCGGCGACCGAAAGTTTTTCGAGCTTTTCGGTCACGCGGGCCCGGCGGCGCATACCGGCCGTGTCCCAGAGCTTGATGCGGCGGCCGCGCCATTGCCACTCGATGCCGATGCTGTCGCGGGTGATACCAGCCTCGGGGCCGGTGAGCATCCGGTCTTCACCGAGAAGCTGGTTCACGAGGGTGGATTTGCCGACATTCGGGCGCCCGACAAAGGCGATACGGAGCGGCGCTTCGAGGTCCGGCTCGTAGGGCGCATCGGGATCGAATGAAGAATCCTCATCGCCATCTGCCAGGGCATCTTCAAGCGCCTGTTCGGCATCGTTTTCCTCGAGCCCGCGGGCGAACTCCGCCAGTGCATCGTAGAGATCGCTCAGGCCCTCGCCATGTTCGGCCGAAAGCGGCAGAGGCGCGCCAAGACCAAGCTCGTAGGCTTCCATGCGGCCCGCCTGACCGGCACCACCTTCGCATTTGTTGGCAGCTAGGATGACAGGCGTCGGCGACTTGCGCAGCAGCTGAGCAAAACGCTTGTCGAGAGGCGTGACGCCCGCGCGCGCATCCATGAGGAAGAGGCAGACATCGGCCTCGGCGATGGCGAGATCGGTCTGGCGGCGCATGCGCGCTTCGAGACTGTCACCCACGCCTTCTTCAAGACCGGCAGTGTCGACCACGGTGAAGATGAGGTCGCCAAGCTGCGCCTCGCCTTCGCGCCGGTCGCGCGTGACGCCGGGCGTGTCGTCGACAAGCGCCAGCTTCCGCCCCACGAGGCGGTTGAACAGCGTCGACTTGCCGACATTCGGCCGGCCGACAATGGCGACCTTGAAAGACAATGTGTGCGGCCCTTTTTCTGCCGTTTCTGGACGGGCGGCCAACCCGCCTGCCTGCTCCGTTATTTCAGCGCGGTCAGGCGGGCGTTGTCCGTCAGAACATAGACCGTTTCATTCGCCACGACAGGCGCGACAAGCGCGCCTGATGGAATGGCAAGATTGCCCAGGACTTCGCCGGTCGGGGCGGAAATCATTACCGAGTCGCCGCGCGAGGATACGAGCACGAGCCGCTCGCTCACAAGCACCGGCCCTGACCACTCGACGGGATCGGTGCGCTTGTCGGGATTGCGCCAGCGCTGCAGCGGCGTGATCCATCGGATACGTCCGTCGCGGCGCGAAACGGCGATCACTTCCTGCGTGGAGGTGACGAGGTAGATGAAATCGCCCGCGACCCAAGGCGTCTGCACACCGCCGATTTCGCGCGTCCAGACGCGTTCACCCGTGCGCAGGTCGATCGAGACCATGCGGCCCGAATGGCTGATGGCGAATACGCGGTCACGGTCGACGACCGGACGGCCCGCAATGTCGTTCAGCGCGCTCAGCGAGGTGATGGAGCCGGTGCGCGTCAGCGAGTCGGTCCAGACCGGCGTACCGTTTTCGACACGAAGCGCCACCAGTTCGCCCGAGGAATAGGGCACGATGACAGTGGACCCGGCAACCGCAGGGCTCGACGTGGCCAAAATGCCCGCGCTTTCGACGATGCCGCGGTGACGCCAGACGACATCGCCCGTTTCCTGGGACAGTGCGATGGTCTGATTGTCCGAGGTAATGGCGAAGACGCGGCCGCCGCTCGCCGTTGGAGCGGAACGGAAAGGATCGCCGATGGCCTGTGTCCAGGCGATATTTCCGCTGGCGGCTTCAACGCCATGAACCTCGCCGTAGCCCGTCGCCACGAACAGCCGTCCATTTTCATAGGCGACGCCGCCGCCACGACCGGAGCTGGCATTCTCGCCTTTCGGCACCAGATTGACGTCCCACAGCTTGCGGCCCGAGGACTGCTCGAAGGCGCCGAGGCGTGTGCGCGCGTCGAGAACATAGATGCGGCCATCTGCGACGATGGGTGCGGCAAGGAGCTGGGCGACTCGGTCCGAGCCGCTGCCGGCGCTGACCGACCATATCTGACGGAGCGGACCGGGCGCGGAGAGATGGCCGTTTGCATTGGTCGGATTGCCGCCAGGCTGGGGCCAGCTTTCATTCACACGCGCGTCCGGCAGCAGCACGAGGTCGCCCGCGATGCCGGCATCAACTTCAAGTTGAGCGCCAAGTTCCATCACGGAAAGGCGTTCGCCGGGCAGCACTGTCCGATCGTCGGAAGTGAAGATCCCCGTCACCGTGTCGCAGCCTGCGAGGCTCGCCGCTGCGAGCGAGAGAAGCGCGATGCGGAGAATACGTGTCATGCCTTTTGCCTCAGCCGGGTTCTTTTTCACTTTAGCCTACTCCGTCTCAGCCGGTGCTTCGGCTTCATCCGCCGGTTCAGCGGCGGTCTCTTCAGCCGGAGCTGCATCCGTCACCGGGGCCACCTCACGCGGAAGATGCGGTGCAGCGAGCGCCTGAATCACATGCGAGCGATCGCGCAGGCCCGCGGGCGTGTCCTGATCAGCAATGATGAGCTTCGCATTCGCATCCGCTTCGGCCCATTTGCCTTCACGGATGGCGGCAAGGGCGATCAGCTCGCGCGCGTTCGAGCGCCAGGGCGAAGCCTCCCGGTTGATCGGCGCGACGCGCGCGCGCATGTCGTCGAGGCTCAATGTATCGACAAGCAGCAGGCCGGCCTTCACCGTCGCCATGCCGCGCACGATCTGCGGCGCACGCCCGTCATTTGCGACGGCTTCATAGGCCGCGAGGGCGCCTTCGCTGTCGCCTGCGGCGAGCAGCCTGTCCGCTTGGGCAAGACGCGCCATGATCCGGTAGCCACCGCTGGCCCTGTCCGCGAATTCGTCGAAGGCGGCCGCGGATTCGGCAGGGTCCATGTTCGCCATCTCTACCACCAGCGCCTCATAGGCAGCGGAGGCTTCGACTGTTTTCGAATGGGACCAGGCACGCCAGCCGACAATGGCGGCGACGATGAGGACTATGGAGACGGCGGCGCCGATCACATAGATCCCGTATTTTTCCCAGAGTTTGGAGAATTGTTCGCGGCGAAGGTCTTCTTCGACTTCGCGAAAGAGATCGGTCACAAGAATACTCCGCGGAGAATGCTTCAATAGGCGCAAGAGGAAGCGCCCGGCGCCTGCCCCCTGCAGGCCGCGTAAAATAGCCCGGCCAAGGGCCAATGGCAAACAGCAGTGCGGGGCCCGAAGGCCCCGCAAGGGATTGAGCTATTTTGCCTTTTTCATGCTGTAGGTGTGTTCGGCGGCCGGGAAGCTGCGCTCGCGCACGGCGCGGGCATAGGCTTCCGCCGCACCCGCGATCTGCGCGCCAAGGGTCGCAAATTCGCGGACGAATTTCGGCGGCTTGGGCGAGAGGCCCAGCATGTCTTCCAGCACGAGAATCTGACCGTCGCAATGGGCCGAGGCGCCGATGCCGATGGTCGGAATGTCGATCTGGCGGGTGATACGGGCGGCAAGCGGCTCGGCCACGCCCTCGACCACGACGGAGAAGGCACCCGCTTCGGAAACTGCGCGGGCATCGGCCTCGATGGCGGCCCATTCGCTCTCCTCGCGGCCCTGCGCCTTGAAGCCGCCCATGACCTGCACGCTTTGGGGCGTTAGGCCGATATGGGCCATGACGGGGATGCCGCGATCCACCAGATAGCGGATGGTGGGCGCAAGGCGCGCGCCGCCTTCCATCTTCACGGCGGTGCAGCCCGTCTCCTTGATGACGCGGCATGCATTGCGGAAGGCGATTTCGGGGCTTTCCTCATAGGAGCCGAAGGGCATGTCGACCACGACAAGGGCGCGCTCTGTGCCGCGGACCACGGCGGCGCCATGCGCAATCATCATGTCGAGGGTGACGCCGAGCGTCGTCTCCATGCCGTACATGACCATGCCGAGGCTGTCGCCGACGAGCAGGAAATCGACGTAAGGATCGACATAGCGCGCGGTATGCGCGTGATAGGCGGTGAGCGAGACGATGGGCTCTGCTCCCTTGCGGGCGCGGAGTTCCGGCACGGTGATACGCTTGATCTTCGGCTGCACGGACATTCGGATCTTCCCTTGCAGGTGACGCGCCTTACTCAGCCCCATATATGGGGCTCTGCGCGGGGTTTTGCGACTACGGCCGGATGCCGCTTCGAAAAGGGCATACAAAACAAGCCCTTAGGTCCCTCCCGGCACCTTTCCCGATCCTTCTGGGCGGACCCTACAAAAAAGTGCGGCAAAGCGCAATCAGAGGCCGGGGCTGGGCTCCGCCGCGGTCGCCTCGCCCTCATGCCCGCCCGGCAGGCCGACGATCTCGCGATAGGCGACCGAGAGCATGGTGATCTGCGACATGAGAAAATAGAAATAGGCAGCAAGGCCCACGACCGCAGCGAGAACCGTTGTCACAATGCCTCCCCCAAGCATGGCCGAGACAAGGCCGACCACGACGGCAACCACGATTACGGCCAACGCAAATACAATGCCGATCAGAATCGCATAGCCAACCATGCGCCAGGTGTTGCCGGCGGACGCGGAGAAGGCAGCAAAGACCTTGCCCGAACCGCCGACAGCGGCATCGGGAAGTGCCAGCATCAGACGCAGGAAAATGCCAAGCACAACGAGGTACCCCACGATTATCGCAATGCCCCCTGCCATGATGACGAAGCCGGCAGCGCCAGAGTCCCCACCCGACAAACCGGCGAGACCAAAGATGGCCGCCACAATGACACCGCCAACGACGATCATTGCGATGTAAAGCACCATCGTCTTGATGAAGGACCAGATGTAGCGAAAGTCCTCGCGCCGCAGCAGTGCCCCGGACTGTTCACCCATCAGCACGAAACGGTGCCATCGAACCGCGGCAACCGCACTCGCCAGAAACATGAGAAGGATCGAAGCGAAATAGGCTGGTCCCACGGCGCGCTGATCGACGGCTTCCATCGCCGCGGCGATCTCCTCTGGAGAGGCGCCCGATTGCACCAGCGCGAAAAGATCGCCGAAACCAGCTTCGCCATAGGCCCAGATATAAACACCGAGGCCGACAGCAATAAGGATGACAGCTGGCCATGCGGCAAAGACAAGCTGGAAATAATGGCGCGTGACGCCCGAAAATACTTCGCCTACGGAACGAAAGACCGGAAGTTTGCGCATTGTGCCCCCAATAAGAATCAGTCGGCACCCCGTGCCGCAACGAGGCGTTTACCCTAGCCGCTCGAACGCCGTCCGCCAACGGATAATGCGGATCAGAATGTCGGGTCGATATGCGGCTCGGTTTCGCGGGGAACGCTTCCGGGCGGGCCGACAAGCTCGCGATAGGCGATCGACAGCACAGCGATATTCACGACGGCGAAGAAAACATAGACAAAGGCAGCAATCGCGACTGCAGCAATCTGCATCGCTCCGCCGCCCGCCATGAGCGATCCGGCCAGACTGGAGAGGAGCAGGATCGGCACGGCAACCGCGAACATGACCGCAAGGAGGCGCCAGAAGTTTCCTCGCGTGCGCTCCAGAACGAGGCGCGGGTCCACCGGGTCGCCGATGGCGACGGCGGGCAGCAGGAGTGTCAGGCGGACAAAGAAATAAACCGCGATTGCGACGAGGAAGAGGCCGAACAGCGCGAGCAGCGCGCCGGACGGCGTTTCCTGCAGTTGCGCCGCAGCAAGTGAGAGCGCCGCGCCGGGGATGAACAGCAGGATGAGGAATATCGAGACGAGCAGGAAGATCGCCTCGCGGCGGCCGAAGCTGAAATGAATTGGGCCCGTAGGTTCATCGCCCAGCAGGATGAAGCGGTGCCAGGTAACAGCGATGACCGGCCAGAGGAATAAGCTCGCAATTTCGAGCACAAGTGCCAGAAAGAATTGCGTCTCGACGTCGACGAAGACGCGCGCAATGGAGAAGACGAGATAGAGCGCGACCGGAAACCAGATCAGGCGCACCATGTCGCCAAGATTGCGCCAGGCGCCGCCATAGGCCTCGGTGATCGTGGAGACGACATCGAGACGGGTGGTCATTGCGCGGCCTCGCCAAAGGCCTTGCTGCGATAGACCTCGTTCTGCGGATCGAGGCCGAGCGCCGTCATGTAGTATCGGCGGGCAACATCCTGATTGCCGAGCGCCTCTGCCAGCGCACCGCGCACATACCAGGCTCCTGCGCTATCGGGGTTGAGCGCGATCGCCTTTTCGATGTCGGCCAGCGCGGGGGCGATATCGCCCTTCTCCCGATATGCGTTGGCGCGGTTCTGATAGAGAAGTGCATCGTCCGGCACGATGGCGAGGGCGCGCGTGTAATCCTCGATGGCGCGGTCATGCTCGCCAGTGGATTTGAGCGCGACGCCGCGATTGAGCAGCGCCGTGACGAGATCGTCGTCGGAGAGCTCGCCGGAGTCGATCGCGCGGGTGCAATAGTCGATGGCCGAGCGGTAATCGCCGGTGGCAAACTGCGCATAGCAGATATTGTTGTCGCCGATGGCATCGGCGCCCGCGGTGGAAACCCCGCCCGCGAGCGCCAGAGCCAGCATCAGCAGTCCCGATTTTCTCGTCATATCCCGTTCCGCTCCCTGCAATCAGAGCGACGAGACTACTCCTTCATCGGCCTGCGAGAAAGCTGCAACGGCTATCGCCGTATTCATGAAGTCGCGGAAGCGAATCCACTGGGCATCCTTCATGGTGATGACATGGACAAAATCGGAGTCGATGGGCCGGCCCGTGGAGCGGGCCGTCAGGTTCAAATGCCCGGTCACGATGACCTTGTCCCTGTCGGCGATGAACTCCTCGGCGTCAAACTGGTGGACATCGACCGAGGAGAGCACCCGCTCGAAGAAGCGGCGGCATTTGTCATGGCCGCGATAGATCCCGGCATAGGGGATGACCGGCGTGCCATAGAACTCGATCACGGCATCCGGGTGCAGGAATTCCATAATCGCGGGTATATCCTGCGCACCGAAGGCATGAAACAGCGCCTTTGTGACGGCAATGTTTCGGTCCTGTTCGGAGACTCTTGCTTTCATCACGCGGCTCCTTTCCGGCGGCGGGTAAAACGAAGGGTGAGGCTGTCGAGGCCATGGTTCAGCAGGCTGGCGCGCTGCTGCACCGGGGCATCGCGCCCAAGGCAAACATCGTCCATGCAGCCGACAATTGCCGCGATGAGCGCCCGGCCCTCCATGCGCGCGAGCGCCGAGCCCAGGCAATGATGGATGCCGACGCCGAAGGTGAGCTGCCTGTTGAGGTTTGGCCGCGCGATGTCGAATTTCGACGGATCGGGGAACACAGCCGGATCGTGATTGGCAGCGGCGAAGAAAAGCGCCACCCAGTCGCCTTCGCGGATCAGCCTGCCGCCGATTTCCACATTCTGCGTGGCGATGCGGAAGAGGCGCTGAGGCGGGCCGCTATGGCGCAGGCTCTCGTCGATGAAAGCGTCGATGAGAGAGGGATCGGCGGCGAGCCTTGCCCTGATCTCCGGCATGGTGGCGAGATTGTAGAGAAGATTGCCGAGAAGGAAGGTCGTCGTTTCCGAGCCCGCCACGACAAGCGTAATGCAGAAGCGGATGATTTCGTCGAGGGTGAGCTGTTCGCCATCGACTTCCGCTTTCAGGAGCGCGGTGATGAGCGAATCCGGCACCGGATCGCCCTTTTCCAGCGCGCCGTAGAGACGCTCGATCGTGGCGGTGAAGTACTGGACCAGCTCCATATTGCTCGCCTCGCGCTCTTCAGGCGCAAGATCGGCGGAGAGCATGAAGGCGGTCGCCCAGCGGCGGAACTTTTCCACCACGTCGTCTGGAAGCCCAAGAAGGCCGACCATGATGCGGGCGGGAATGCGCGCGGCGAGCGCATCCATCACCTCGACCTCGCCATCGCCGAGCCGCGAGAGCATATCGTTCACGATCTCGCCGACCCAAGGCTCCAGCGCCTCGACGCGGCGGCGCGAGAAAGCCATGTTCACGATGCCGCGCAGCCGGTCATGCTCCGGGTTGTCGTGATTCACCAGCATGAGGGTGGGCGCGGAAGACTGCTCCTGCAGCGGGTCGCGCGAGGAAAAGACCCTGTGGTCACGGGCGGCGGCGGAGACATGCGCGTAGTCAAGCAGCACCCAGGCCGTTACCGGCTCATCCGCATCCGGCACCGTGCCCGGCGGGTAGTCGCGATAGCCCCAGGCCGGGCAGTGCGGCCTCAACTTCTCATAAAGCGCGTAGGGCGATGCGATTGTGTCGCCCTTCGGCAAGGCTTCGACAAGCGCCGCAACCTCGCGGTTCGCGCCCGAGACGACGGAATTCTGCATGAGGTTCCCCCCTCCTCTCTCGACTGTCCTTTTTGCGTCTCCTCCCGAGACAATATTATTCATTTCATAAATTATTTCGTTTGTAAATGATTTTAACGATGATGAAACCGGGCGCGAAGCCTAAACTCCGGCGGGAATCGGCCAGCGCCCGAGAGGCGCAGAGGAGGCGGCGTTGAGTTCAAGGAAAACGGGCGGACGGACGCCCCGAGAGACATCGGCCATTCCGGCGGCGGCGCTGCGCTTTCTCGAATATTATTACCCGATCCACTACAAGGCGGGGATCGGCGTCGAGGATGCGCTGCGCGGCGGCTCGCTGAACCGGCATCAGGTCGCCATGCTCTGGCTCATTCACTCCGAGGGTACGGAGGGCCGGGAGATGGACCGCAAGGCCATCGAACGCTCGCTCGAAACCTGGTTCGAAATCTCGGGCGCAGCGATAACCAAGGCGCTCAGAGCGATGGCGCAGCCGCCGCTGGACCTTGTGCGGCTTGTCGAAAACCCGAAATCCGGCAGGGAAAAGATCGTCGTTCTGACGCCCAAGGGCGAAGTCCATATGAAGAAGATGATCGCGGGCGGCGAGGCCTATGTGCAGCGGATCATCGACCATATGTCGGACGAGGAAATCGAGCAGGGGCTTCATTTCTTCAAGCGGATTTCCGAGATCGTGGAAGGGTTCCGGGAAGAGTGAACCCGCGACGCCCGGTCCCCTTGCGGGGGCCCCTTGGCGCTGTTATAGGCACGGCGCTGATTTAGGCCCGGAGTATCCGACATGAATGCCAATCCCGTCGTCGCCATTGCGGGCGCGACCGGCGCCGTGGGCGTCGAAATGATCCGCTGCCTCGAGGAACGCAACTTCCCGGTGAAAGAGCTGAAGCTCCTCGCCTCCGCACGCTCGGCCGGCAAGACCATGAAATTCCGGGGCAAGGACATTCTCGTCGAGGAACTGACGGAAGAGAGCTTCAAGGGCGTCGATATCGCCTTTTTCTCGGCGGGCGGTGGCATTTCCAGGAAGTTCGTGAAGGCCGTGATGGATGCCGGCGCGGTGATGATCGACAATTCGTCGGCCTTCCGCATGGACCCCGACACGCCGCTGGTGATCCCCGAGATCAACCCGGAAGCGGCACTCACCCACAAGGGTGTGATCGCCAATCCGAATTGCTCGACGATCATCGCCATCACACCGCTCTGGCCGATCCACAAGGTCAATCGCGTGAAGCGCATCGTGGCCGCGACCTATCAGGCGGCGTCGGGCGCGGGCGCGGCGGCGATGGAAGAACTCGAGCAGGCGACGCGCGCCTTTCTTGCGAACGAGCCCTTCGAGCAGAAGATCATTCCGCACCCCTATCCCTTCAACGTGTTCAGCCACAATTCCAGCGTGGACCCGGAAACGGGCTACAACGAGGAAGAGCTGAAGATGGTGAAGGAGACGAAGAAGATCTTCGGCGATCCCGATATTCGCGTGACGGCCACATGCGTGCGTGTGCCCGTTCTGCGCGCGCATTCGGAGGCGCTCGATATCGAATGCGAAAAGCCGATCACGCCGCAAGAGGTGCGCGAAATTCTCGCAGGTGCGCCGGGCGTGAAGATCGTCGACGACCGGGCGGAAAACTATTTCCCGATGCCCAAGGATGCGTCCGGCCAGGACGATATTCTGGTCGGCCGCATCCGGCAGGATATTTCGGACCCGTCGGGCCGCTCGATCGCGATGTTCGTCGCGGGCGACCAGCTTCTCAAGGGCGCGGCACTGAACGCCGTGCAGATCGGCGAAATCCTCGTCCGCGCGGCGAAATAACTATCGTTGCCGCGCGGCGAGCTTGCCTCCTGCCCATGAGAGCGGGAGCGAGACGGCGATCAGCGCCAGCGGATACCAGGGCGGGCTCATCTCCCACATGGCGATGGCGCCGAGCGTGCTGAGCACCACGCCGATGGCGCCAAGCACAAGCGCATGGGCAACCGGCGCGCGCGGCGCGAGCCGCCCCGCAATGTAGCCGCCAGCGACGCCATAGAGACAGCGATAGGCGAAGGCGAGGATGAGAAGCCCCGTGTCCGTCATAGGCTGATCCCAGGACGGATAGACGCCGAGCGTGTGGAAAAGCTGGTCGGTGCCAAGGGACAGCACGAAGATCGCGACGAGGCCCGCAAGGACCGCGCCGATGCTCATGCCTATCCGGCGGGGTGCGTGGTTCGTCATGACAGCTATCCCCGCTCAGTTCCGCGCACCGACAAGGGCGAAGGATGCGCCCAGCGGATCAAGCCCCATAACGATCCAGCCATCGCCCGGCACCTGATGCGGACCCATGAGAACGGTGCCGCCCTTCTCGCCGATGCGCGTAACAGCGGCGTCGATATCGTCGACGCAGAAATAAAAGTTCCAGACCGGCGACGGCACTTCGGCGGGCTTGCGCATCATGGCACCTACAGCCTCGCCGCCTGCGGCGAAGAGCTGATAGATGCCCATTTCGCCCATATCCATCGCCTGACCCTTCGTCCAGCCGAAGAGACCGGAATAGAAAGCGAAGGTGGTATCGACCTCGCCGCCATACAGTTCGTGCCAGCCCGTCGTGCCCGGTGTGCCTATCGGCGGCAGGTTCATCGGCCCGCCCTCGCCTTTGAATATGATGAAAGCGGCGCCAGCGGGATCCGCCACGACGGCAAAACGCAGGATGCCCGGAATGTCCTCCGGCGCGCGCAGCACGACGCCGCCTGCATTTGCGACACGGGCGGCATAGAGGTCCACATCATCGACGCCGATATAGCCGATCCAGCCAGGCTTCATCCGGTCGCATTGATCGGGCGGAATGGACATCATGCCGCCGACGCCCGCATCCCCGATAAGAAAACGCGTGTAGGGCTCAGGGCTGTCATCGACGGATTCGAGCTTCCAGCCGATGACATGCGAATAGAAGTCGCCTGAGGCGGCGGTATCCGTCGTCATCAATTCGTACCAGAGGAATGTGTTTGGCGCTGTCATTGTGCAAGCTCCCTCTCGGCTTCGGCTTTCAGACCCGCGAGACCCGTTTCGAAATCGGCACCGACCATCTTGTCCATGTCGAAGAAGAGATGGAAAACCCTGGCGATGAGGCCGGACTTGCCTTCCATTGCCCATGTGACGCGGGTGGCATTGCCCTCCGGGACAAATGTGAAGATGGCCGTGTGGTCTGCCTGCATCGGCGCGCGGAAATGAAGCGCGATGACGAGGCGCGAGGGGGCTTCCGCTTCCAGGATTTCCATGCTGCCGCTACCGATGCTGCGGTCGCCATCCCACTCATAGACGGCGCCGGCCCCCTTTTCCGCCCCGCTATAGATACGGGCCATTTCAGGATCGCGCGTCTCATAAGGCGACCAGCGAAGCCAGAGGCGAAAATCCTCGACCAGCGGATAGATGCGTTCGGGCGATGCGTCGACGAGCACGCTGCGCTCGACACGGAAATGATCAGGCTTGCGGCTGGCGAGCGCCAGCAGCGCGACGACGAGCAGGACGAGCACGAGGCCCGCATAGAGAAAGAATTTCAGCACGAGACACCTGTAACCGGAGAAAGGAAATATAAGTTGATATCAACATAAATAACCGATGTCAAAGCGGAATCGGCGCCGCAAGCGCGCCAGTGCCATTAACCCGATACCGAATGTGGCTACATGCCCTCTTCAATCCCGCGGCCTGAAAGGCTATGTCCTTGGCGAGTATTCGACGCGCCGGGGGAGAAAGTTTATTCTCCCTGATGCCGGATCGACCGGCGCAAGCACTGAAGGACGGGATCATTATGGGCACTTACCGCTCACGCACAACGACGCATGGCCGCAACATGGCCGGCGCCCGCGGCCTGTGGCGCGCCACGGGCATGAAGGATGGCGATTTCGGGAAGCCTATCATCGCGGTGGTAAATTCCTTCACGCAATTCGTGCCGGGGCATGTGCATCTGAAGGATCTTGGCCAGCTTGTCGCGCGCGAAATCGAGAAGGCAGGCGGCGTTGCCAAGGAGTTCAACACGATCGCCGTCGATGACGGGATCGCGATGGGCCATGACGGCATGCTCTATTCGCTGCCCTCGCGCGAGATCATCGCGGATTCCGTGGAATACATGGTCAATGCGCATTGCGCGGACGCGATGGTCTGTATCTCGAATTGCGACAAGATTACACCGGGCATGCTGAATGCGGCGATGCGGCTCAACATACCGGCGATCTTCGTGTCCGGCGGGCCGATGGAAGCCGGCAAGGTGGTGCTGCGCGATGAGACAAAGGCACTCGACCTCGTGGATGCAATGGTCGCGGCGGCGGACGACTCCTATACGGACGAGGAAGTGCAGACCATCGAACGCTCGGCCTGCCCGACCTGCGGTTCGTGCTCAGGCATGTTCACCGCGAACTCGATGAACTGTCTGACCGAAGCACTCGGCCTCAGCCTGCCGGGCAATGGCTCGACGCTGGCGACCCATGCGGCGCGCGAGCAGCTTTTCCTCGAAGCCGGGCGGCGGATCGTCGGGCTTGCAAAGCGATATTACGAGCAGGACGACCAGTCGGTGCTGCCGCGCAATGTCGCCTCGAAGCAAGCCTTCGAGAACGCCATGTCGCTCGACATTGCGATGGGCGGCTCGACCAACACGGTGCTGCACATCCTTGCGGCGGCGCATGAAGGCGGGATCGACTTCACCATGAGCGATATCGACCGTCTGTCGCGGCGTGTGCCGGTGCTCTGCAAGGTCGCGCCTTCGAAGGCCGATGTTCACATGGAAGATGTGCACCGGGCAGGCGGCATCATGTCGATCCTCGGCGAACTGGACCGGGGTGGGCTGCTCCACGCCGGGCTGCCGACCGTTCATGCGCCGACGATTGGCGGTGCACTCAATGAGTGGGACATCAAGCGGAGCACGGCGAGCGAGGCGGCGAAGGCGCTTTTCCTTGCCGCGCCCGGCGGCGTGCCGACGCAGACGGCCTTCAGCCAGAACCGGAAATGGGAAAGCCTCGATACCGACCGCAAGGGTGGCGTGATCCGCAGTGTCGAACACGCCTTCTCGAAGGATGGCGGCCTTGCCGTGCTTTATGGCAATATCGCTCTCGATGGCTGCATCGTGAAGACGGCTGGCGTCGACGAGAGCATTCTGAAGTTCGAGGGACCGGCCCGCGTTTTCGAGAGCCAGGACGATGCGGTGAGCGCGATCCTGACCAATCGCGTGAAGGCGGGCGATGTCGTCGTCATCCGCTACGAGGGACCGCGCGGCGGGCCGGGCATGCAGGAAATGCTCTACCCGACCTCGTATCTGAAATCGAAGGGCCTCGGCGCGAAATGTGCGCTTGTGACCGACGGACGCTTCTCGGGCGGCACATCGGGCCTTTCCATCGGCCATGCCTCGCCGGAAGCGGCGGAAGGCGGCGCCATCGGCCTTGTGCGCGAGGGCGACATGATCGAGATCGACGTGCCGGGACGCGGCATCCATCTCAAGGTGAGCGACGAAGAACTTGCCGCGCGCCGCGCCGAGCAGGACGCCAAGGGCTGGAAACCGGCAAAGCCGCGCAAGCGCGCCGTCTCCACCGCGCTCAAAACCTATGCCGCCTTCGTGACCAGCGCCGCCAAGGGCGCGGTGCGCGACAAGGACGCCATCGACAAGGCGTCAGGGCTGCACTGACGGCATTTGGGATTTGGAAAAGCAAAACGGCAGGGGAGACCCTGCCGTTTCTTTTTTGCGCAATGCGCGGGCCCGGATGTTCAGATAACCGTGCCGAACAGGGCACCGATAGCAGCCGTCGCCGCCATGGCAAGCGCGCCCCAGAAGGTGACACGCGCAGCCGCCTTCCAGACATTGGCGCCGCCAGCGCGTGCACCAACCACACCGAGCGCCGCAAGAAATGCAAGCGAAGCCAGAGAGACGCCCTCCACGAGAAAGGCCATAGGGAGGATCGATGCCATTGCGAGCGGCAGCGCAGCGCCCGCGGAAAATGTTGAGGCCGACACGAATGCTGCCTGAATGGGACGGGCGGCGCTGATTTCGGTGATCCCGAGCTCGTCGCGCGCATGGGCCGCGAGCGCATCCTTCGCCATCAACTGATCGGCAACCTGATATGCAAGCTCGGGCGTGAGACCGCGCGCAACATAGATGTTCGCAAGCTCTTCCCGCTCGAAGGCTGGCTGAGTCTCAAGTTCCCCGCGCTCACGCGCGAGATCGGCGGCCTCGGTATCGGATTGGGAGCTAACCGAGACATATTCGCCTGCCGCCATCGACATGGCGCCTGCAACGAGACCGGCTGTGCCTGCAATCAGAACACCGGACTGCGTGGCGGAAGCGGCAGCGACACCCACGATGAGGCTTGCGGTCGACACGATGCCGTCATTCGCGCCAAGAACGGCAGCGCGCAACCAGCCGACACGGGATACGAGGTGACTTTCACGGTGACTGAGATTGCGTGGCATGACCTTGTCCCCAAAGACGGGTTAGACGCTTACGCAAGTGCCAGACCTGGGCTCACTCCCACTCGATTGTCTGAGTCCCCCATAAGTGTTTGAAAAATCGATGGTAAGTACCCGATCTGACGGTCATTCTCCGACTGTGAGGCCGTCAAAATGCTACGCTTTTGATTTCATTGAGAAAACTGCCAGAAAAAATATTTTCGCGGTTCCGGCATCTATCGAGGTCAATCGCCCCACAGACCCGTTTTCTTGCCTGCCCAGCGTAACTCCGGCGGCCGCCCAAAAATACCGTCAGTTCTCCATAGCAGGACTCAGTCTTCGGATCGAGTAGCCCGGGAACGGTAAAGGTGGCCAGCGCACGTCCGACGCCCCTAAACGTAGAACTTGAACGGCTGTCGCTCTGCTCCCGTAGCGCTGCCCATAGTTAGCACTTCGCCGACCTTGTCCGCGAAACGAATGGTGACCGGCAACCCGTCGCTGAAATTGCAGGCGTTGTAATTGATTTTCGTGAGACCCAGTATGTCTGCCAGCACCGTCTCGATAGAAGGATAGTCACCGCTCGCGCGGAGCACTGTCACGAACAACGGGTTCGGCGTCTCGGGACCGATATAGGTATCGATACGTGGCGCATACCCTGTGGTCCAAAGATAAGCGTCTTTGTCTCCGAGCTGGATCGCCGTGCCGCGCAGGCACGGATAATCGCCATCGCGGAAGAGCTTGGTCTCGCCATGAGTCGATTGGATACGCACGCCTACGATATTGGTGCCGTCGGGCGCGGCTTTGCTAAAGGCCTCCCATTCCGCGTCGTTGAACTTGGTTCGCCCGTGAATGAACAGCTCTTTTGGATAAGTTCCGAAGCGTTGCTTGTAGGTATCCAGAACCGTCTTGATCAGGTTTTCGGCCGCCAGATCGCTGAGGTGAAACTCTCTGTTTTCAGTCTGCCACGGCCCGTTCGCCCCGCGAAAGACGACCCCGTCTCCTTCGCTCAGGAACATCTGCGCCGCACAGCAGGCGTGATTGTCAGCGTGATTGGGAAGGAGCTTAAACACCAAGCCGACGTAGCAGACGCCTGGCCGCATACGGGCGATCTTCCACGGGGGTTCCGCCTGCGTTTTGTAGAACAGGCCTGTGGCCAGATTCCAAGCGACGGTGGCGGAATCCTGAGTGCCACGTTTCGGATATCCTGCCTTGTTCACGAACTCTTCAGGGGCAAGGGTTGTCTCGCGAATAAGCTGAGATGTCATGCCCAGCTTCAAAAGCTTCGCTTTGACCTGCCGGTGGAAGTCGGGAATGTCATCGAACACTGCTTCAAGCGTGTCATCAATAACACCGGCCAGTAGCGGAAGGTCGACGCGCCCTTTCTGGCGCCGGGACAATTCCCCCTTGAGAAGCTCGATCTTACGGCGCTGACCCGCAACTGGGCGGCAGGTTTCGAAGACAATTTCCGGCACAACGAAGATCCAAACGTCTACCGTCCGCTCCTCATTTTTCGCGTGGCGTTCAATAGGGTCGATGAACAGCTTAGTTGTGGTGGCCACCGCCTCGTGATGGTTCTCGATCGCAATCGCAGCACGGATATCCGCAGGATCAATCTCGCATTTAATCATAGCGCCGGGATTGGCGCGGATGCCGAAGGCTTCCTCGAGACCAGGAAAATCAGAAAGATGAAGCCGGAACTCTTTGTCGCGCTGACCCCGAGGCGGAATTGCGACGGGATTGCTGATTGCATCGAGCCAGCGGCACAGGAGGTCTAGGCCATGTTTTGTACCAACCGCACCTATCGTAATCTGCGGACGATCAGGCTTTGACGCAGGCCCGTAAAGCGTAAGGCCGTCCTTCGGGTGATCCGAAGCCTGCCCGTGCCCAAACCCCAGTGGTGGTTCCGGAATGTAGAGAACCGGAACGGATTTCTCGGAAAATTCGATCAAGCGTCCTCCTCCTCGAAGTGGCCGCCTAACGTTGTGGGATCGGCTTCTTCCGCATCCTCGCCCAGTCTGTTGGTCTGGCGCGCGGTCACAGGTGCTGTGAACTGGATCGGCATCGCATCGAGAGTGATGCTGCCGCCCGAGCCGACGGCAAGGTCGACATACGGACTGTCGCCAGCCAACAGCTCCATGAAGGCCATCACACGCCCATGCCAAGCCTTGTTCCGCCAAGCTGAACAGATCGAACGTCGAAGGCGAAACTGAGTCTTGGGGTCTGGAATAGCGATCGGCTTGTTGTGCTCGCCGATGTCAGAGAACAGCACACGGCCCTTGAGCCGCATATGAGGGTAAGGGAAGAGGCTGGGAATGACGCTTACACCGTATTCCCAGATCTTCTTGCGGGCGACACCGCGTAGCATTGAATTGCGGCTCTGACCCTGGCGCCCCCATGAGACGCGCTTCTTGAGGCCCAATCTTTTGTCGCCAACGTGAAAGGACAGTCCGCTTGAGAACGAATGTGCAAGAAGCCCTTGGCGGGCGCAATGCTTCTCCCATGCCTGGCGCAAGAGATTCATCATGATCGACCGGGCATCGCGGCTGTCGATCCCCACGTCCGTTGACCCGTTCTCGAGTAGATCGAGAACGTCGAAGTCACGCTCGGCGTGAAACGGCCCCACCCGCTCGAAATGTTCCGTCAGGTCCATTGGGCTGGCGAAAGTCAGGAAGCCGGCGCCGAATTCGGCCATCGGGTATTCGAAGGACGCGCCGAGCTTACGCAGCAACGCCTCATTGGCACGATTGTTAGGCACCAGGTGATTAAGCTTGTCCGGCATCCTTAATATCCGGAGCCAATTGGACGTCAGGACCTCGGGAACCGCCTCGATCTCGACTGCGCGCCGACGCAGATGAGCGTACCATTCGGGCTGAATGATGCCGCCGCCAGCCTTGGGCACATGCTGCCTTTGGAGCGATTTGAGCAAGCTTTCCAGCCCCTTCGCCCATCCGCTCTCGAAGTCGACATACTGCAGGCCGCCGATGCCGAAGAGCTTTTGGAAGGCGCGCATCTTCAACGGAATGATGAAGTTGGGATCCTGGAGTTGTTTCGTCAGGTCTTCCGCGATGGCGATCTCCTCGCGAACACCCTTTCTGGCGAGCGTCTCGTCGCTACAGCACAACAGCATCTTGAACGCACGAGTCTGAAGCGCCGCAGTAAGCTTGCCGCGCCATTCGTCTCCGGCATCAAGATCGAAGATGTCTGCAAAGACGTTGTAGCCGGCGGCTTCGAGCCGCGGCGCGAGCCACAACACGAACTGGTCATCACCAGGCGTCGCCTTGGAAATGAAAATCAGGTCGCGTTCAACAGGCCCGCCCCTGCTCATTTACTCGACCGCCTTGTCGATGAACCCGAGCGTATTGGCGTTTTCTACCAACGTCCGCACCTTCGCCCGGTCGAGCCCCGATGGAACTTCGGCGTCGATCTCTAGCTTCAGCTTCACCGAACTCCCCGGGATCGTCGTGAGCTGCTCGACGATCGCTTCGACAATCTGATGGATTTCGCGGGCTGGTCTTTCCGAAGAGATCATCACGCTGCCGGTGAAGCGAGTTGGCTTCCTCTCAGCAGGTGGAGGCTGGGGCGTACCGCCGTCTGGCTGTGACCCTGTATCCGGCGACTTCTCGCCTGGGCCTTGCGTACCCCCGCCACTACCAGGCTGCACCGGAGCCGGTCGATGGGTCTCGGCCACAGCAGGCTTAACAATGACACTGTCGCTGTCGATCACGACTGCCGCGTTTGCGGCGCGCTCGATGGCAAGGCCGAGATAGATGTCCGACTTCTCGTCCCATCGCTCGGCATAAGCGAAGGGCCCCGGGATCATCCCGCTTACGGAGGCCTGCACGGCCTTGATCAGAACCTCCTGGTTCTTCAGGCGTGGCAGATAGATGTAGCGATTGAGATACTCCCGCAGATCCTTGAGCGAGAGATGCGGCTTGCCGTTCCAGATGTACTTCTGGAGGTCGCGATCGAGGCGCGTCGGGCCCAGTTCCGTGAGCAACCCTTCTTCGGCCACGAGCTTCTTGCTGGCCCGCGCCAGCAGCCCGTCCTGAGCCGGGATCTTGCCCGAGACCCATTCGACATCGGCTTGTGCGCTCTCCTGCGCAGGATAGTGAAGATAGCACCATGCCTCTTTCAGGCGTGTCTTCATCGTCTCGTTTGATTCAGCCAGCTTGGCCTTGGCCAGCGCGCTGTCGCTCTGCGTCAGGTTGAGCCGCTCGGTGTCGCGGACGATCTCGCCCCAGGCGAGTGACGCTCGCACGGCGTCTTTCAGATTGTCGAGCTGGCGGGAATCCGCGGCGATGAAGACCAGCATGTTGCGATAGACGCGCGGCGTGCTGCCACGCTGCATCAGGATGTCCTTGGCTTCGACCAACGCCTCGGAACCCTCGCGGCCATTGTGCGGATGCGCGACGCCAAGCACGACTGCCCGCACGCCTCCAGCTTCGTCCGGCACTTCTGCAGACGAGGCCGGCGCCACCTGCACAGCATCGAAGTGCCCACGATCAGCGAGGCTGTTCACATACTTGCTCAGCTCGGTGTCGATCGTCATCAGGACGAGCGCGGTCTCGATCTGTGCTGCCTTGTCGGCCGCGATGCGGTTGAGGCTCGCCGACATCGAGTACCAGTAGCGCCCGAGATCGGCGTGCATGAACTTGGCCTGGTTGGTCAGCCGCCGCAGCGCGTCGCCGAAGATCGCGGGCCGCTCGCCCGGCTGCACGACGCCGAGGTTGATCTGCTTGTCGTCCAGACCGGTGTTCTGTTGCTGGTGTGTCGGTGCCGTGCCCATGAAGATCGCGCGCGCCACGCGCCGCGTCGCAGAATATCGGTTCAGGTTGGGGGCCGACTGATCGATCTTGTAGGGCGTCGACGCGGTGCCATCCACATCACCGGCGATGATCGACTGCCAGGTCACATCGAGATAGTGAAGCAGCTCTGGCTCAACGCGCGGCGAACTCACCGCAACGCTGCCTGGCATGATCATCACCGACGGGTCGCCGTTCATCCAGAGCTCGTGGATCGCCTGCGCCATCAGGCGCAGCACGCCGCGCGTGCGCTGGAACTTCTCCAGCGAACCCCAGCTCGTATAGAGCTGGTCGAACAGCTCGGGATGGATCGGATAGGCCTTCTCCAGCTTGCGCCGGTAATCCTCGTCGGCGCAGCCCTGCGGGAAGTCGTTGGCGTTTTCGCGATAGAGCTTGGCGAACTGCTTCAGCGTGTTGTCCCGATGATGGAACTTGTCGCCGGAGATCTCCTTGAACAGCCGCCGCCGTACAATCTCATAGCTCTCTTCCTGGCTGGCCGGTCGCCATGAGGATTCGACACGACTGAAGGTCTGTTTGAGACGCGCGAGCGCCTCTTGGCCGCCCTCGCCGCCGACCTCGATCTGCGACGCCGGCAAGGATGCGACCAGCAGTGTTCCGGGGCTCGCCTTGACCGCTTCGGTGAGCGACTGGACGAACGACAGGTTCGCATCGAACGAACCCGACGGCAGCCCTTCGACACGATAAATCTGCCGCAGATAGGCCACCCACTCGTCGATTAGGATCAGGCATGGGGCGTACTTCTTGAAGATCGTCTCGAGCAGGTGCGAGCCTGGCGCGATGCCATTGGCATCATTCTCCGCAACCATGTCGAAAGCTTCGGCGCCGCCGAGCTGCCACGCCAGTTCACCCCAGGTCGTCCGGATCTTGCGACCGCCCTCGGCATTGAGGACGTCCTGCGGCCCGCGTGAGGTGCCAACCAGCACCGCGCGCTTGATGTTCTTGGGCACGGTCAGTTCGTGCTTCTCGAGCAGCTGATCGAGACCCGACAGGTCCTGAACCGGCGTCGGCCCCGCCATGTGGTAGAGGGCCAGCATCGAGTGCGTCTTGCCGCCGCCGAAGTTGGTTTGCAGTTCGACGACCGGATCGCCGCCGCTGCCCGACAGCCGCTTGGCGGCCCCGATCAGCAGCGCACTCAGCCCCTCGGTCAGATAAGTGCGGCTGTAGAACTGGCGCGGGTCGCGATATTCGGCGGGCGCGCTGCCCGAATGCACCTTGGCGAGGTCGGCCGCGAACTCGGCCTGCTGGAATTCGCCGGTGGCGACATCCTGGTGCGGCTCGACCACCTCGCGCCACGGCAGCAAGCCCGCCACTGTCTCAACGGAGATTTCAAGACGCTGGGTCTTGCGCCGCTCCTCATTACGCTGAAGCTCGGTGAACTTCGTCCGCAAGATGGTGTCGCGCATCTTCGAGAGCTGCTCGGCAGTCTCGCCGGCGCTGATCGCCTCCATCAGACGGCGCATGGAATCGAGCGCGCGCTCAGCGTCGTCGTAGGTGAAGGTCTCGTTGTGCGATAGCTTGTTGCGAACGTCGCTCAGCTCGTTCACCCAGGACCGCTCCGCCCGGCCGAGAACGGCGCGGAAGGCGTCGTTCCAGAAGCGGTCCATCGCGTTGAACAGCGCGGCCTGGTCCCAGCCAACCTCGCCGTTGCTGTTCGGGCGCAGGCTGGGCAGCTTTTCCAGCACCTGGACCTGCCAATGCCCCTTCAAGGAGCTTTCCAGCCGCTTCTCGACGAACGGAATGAGGGCTGCGGGCAGCAGCTCCATGCCCTCGAAAACATATTGGCGCGTGCTCTTGGCCACTGTCCCGTTCCCCCTCAGATATCCAGGCGGATCTGACGATCCCCGCCCGTGTCGTGGATTGCTGCTGCCTGCCGCGTCAGCTCCGTCCAGTCGGCGATCAGGGCGTTGTAGGCCGTGGCCTCTTTCGCATCCTTCCGCTTGTTGGCGCTGATGTCGTAGAGGCAGTAGGCAAGGTCCTTCACGGCTTCCGCCTTCGCGTCGATCTTTTTCAGCAGAACAGCAGTCTCGTGCGAGATACCGTCCTTCTCGTACTTGCGAACGAGATGCTGTAGGCATTCCCACACCGTGAGGTGACCGTCGGCTTCGGGCTCCCAATCATCGTCGAGTTCATCGCGTGCCAGGATGCGCACCTTGCCGGCAGCGCTCTCGATTATCCCGGCGTGCTTCACGCTCTCGACTGAGATGCCTCGCGCACGGGCTAGGCTGTCGGCCGTACCGTACTCGCCATTTGCCATGCCATGCTGTTCGAACCAGGTGATCGCGAACCGCGTGTCGCCATCAAACTCGCCCTGGATGCCGCCGAGATATTCGTCGAGCTCGCGGTTGATGAGCTGAAGCGCGGTTTTTACGCTCATTGGACTGTCGTCGGATTCCAGCACAGCCTTGTAGCGCGAAAAGACACCCATGCCGGGGCCGATGGCTGATTGCGGCATGTCAGCCGGAGCAATGTTGGCGGCCTGAAGCTCGGCAATTGCCGGGGGAAGCTCGCGCTTTAGGGCGCGGATGAATTCTGCACGGGTGATGATCTCAGCCGATGCCTCCTTCTTGCGGCATACCAGGACGACTGACGTCGCGAGTGCGTTCGTGCCTACACTAATTGTCCGGCCTGCCCGCTCAGTACGAACAGGCCAAGTGCCGACTACTGAAAGCCCCGATGAAATAACCGCCTCGAGGAAGGTTGCCCAGCCGGTCGACGTTAGACCTTCTTCCGAAACCTCACTCTGCTTAAATGCATAGTAAATCGTCGCAGGCAGTGCATGGTCGAGCTGTGCGGATATGTTATTAAACGCTTCCGTCATGCCGCTCAAAAAGTAGTCTTCAGCTGCACGCCGATTTTTATGGCGATGCGGCATCGCCACCAACTCATCGGTTTTCGGCACTGTGATGGTCGAAAATACCTCCGGGTAAATATCCCCAACAGACCTCTTCAACCATACATAAAAATAATCTGACAGATCAGCATATCCGATATTGTCATAATATGGCGGATCTGTCGAAAGACAGCTTCCTGACGGCAATGCAGCAAATCGTGCATCTGCCTGCTTAATGTTGCCGGCCCCAATGGCAGGAAGCTCGGAAAGTGATTTGACCACCCATTCAACGGCACCACTGAAATTTCCGGTTGAAGAACTGAATACATTACATTCAGCAAAGTCCCACGTCATAGCAATTGCCTGACGCGCAAAGGTAAACCGTATGAACCCACTTGTTGACCAAGTTGCAATTGTGCTCCATGCGTCTGCACACCGATCTATCGCACAAGAAAGATAGACGCGTATGGCGTTGGCGTATTCAACGGGATCCACTGATTCCAAGGAATTTTGATCACCAAGGTCCTTGATGATCTGCGCCTTCAAATCTTTCGCTACATCAACGAATGTTGTGAGGGCCGTCGCCTGACGATCCGTAAAGGCAGCCCCCCACGTTGCCATCCCATACATGGGCAGTCGATCGACCTCATGAGACGGAGTGGTTACCAGCTCTTCCGGTCGCCAGTCTGGCTGCGAGAGGAAGGCAGCTTTCTCAACTTCATCCGTTGGTGAGATAAACACTCGGCCACGCGTACCCTCGACCACTACGGCCATAAGGCGCTGCCCAAGTCCCTTCTTACGCGCCATTTCGCGGATGTAATTGAGTGGCATAGCACTATTGGAGACGAGGCATCGTCCGCCTGTTCTGCTGACGGTGCCTTCCAGCTTGCTTGCGCTGGGTAGCTTTCCTGTCTGAACCCGGAACGAGTAGTTTTTACCACTAACAATCGGTTCGACCCACGCGCTTTCGCTGAGTTGAAAAGATCGAACCAACGGAACTTCTACATTGGAGAAGGCAGGATCAGGACTTGGGACCGTGCGCGCCCAAATCCATGCAACAACGGTTCCTTTGCCGCCGCCATGCTCTTTGGGCATATCTATCGGCTGGTACAAATGCCCAATGCGCTCCAAGGCTTTCTCGCGCAGCCAAGCGCCGTAGTACTTCACATCCTCGGCCAGCCCCTCTGCATTGCGATAGAATGACCGATCCTTGATGCCTGGGTGTATGGGGGGCATGTCCTTGAACTTGGGCGGGATCTCAATCAGCGCCTTGCCAATCATCACGGCTACTGGGTTCAGGTCAGAGCCGTAGGCGGGCAGCCCAAGCCGCTGCGCTTCAAGGGGGATCGACCCGCCGCCAGAAAATGGATCGTATACAGGCGGCAGCACTCCGCCGCAGCTGCGCCGGATTTCAGCGCGCGCGCGCTCCAGCACCTCCTCATTGGTCGAGTTCTCCCAGAGCACCAGCTCTTCGATAATCTCGAACAGGCGCTTGCGTTCGATGTCGGCCGCGCAATCCGCGAGTGTTGGCTCTGGCGTGTCCGGCACATTCCCCTGAGCGTCCACCTTACGCTCGCGCCACGCTTTTAGTCGGACTGCTAGGTCCGCCTCCGCCCGGTGGCGGACTTTCGGATCATCCAACAGCTTGTCTGCATAGCCCGAGGGGTCATCGACGAGCTGCGCGAACAGCACCGCCCGGCACGCCGCCAGCGGCCGCCGCGCCCACCAGAGATGCAGCGTGGACGGATGCCCGTGCCGGATCGACTTCTCCCGCGCCGACGCCGCGTTGATCGCTTCCAGCGGGATGGCGACCTCGATGAGCTTCTTCTTGTACTTATTGGTCGAGGTCATAGACGAGCCTGTATGTTGCGGGGTGAATGGTGATCTCGCCGCCATCGCGCAATGCGCGCAGGCGAGCGCCCGTCATTTCGACGGGTTCACCCTCAGGGTTGACGAGAATGAATGAGTAAGCGTCGGGCTTCTGGTCGAGCAGGCCCCAGACGTCGGCCTCGATCTGAAGCGGTTCACGTTCCAGGCAATGCTCTTTCGGATAGTAATGCCGCTGCACCTCGCCGCCTGCCGAGCGACGCTCCCACGGGAAACGCGCGCCGTTGGCACGGCCGATCCAGCTGCCATCCGAATGGTAGAAGCGATCCTCGCCATCGGGCTTGTAGCCGAGCGCCAACGCGAAGCGGGCGATGACGCTGGGCCGCGCTGGCTTCTGCGGCGGGCGCGGACGGCTGACCGTCTCCGGCTCCAACAACCCGCCATCGGGTTCTTGGTGCGTCGCCTCTGGTTCCGGCGGATTCGTGGGATCCTCGTCCTCGTCCTCGTCCTCGTCCTCGGACAAGTCCTCGTCGATCACCGACCCGGCCTCGCCATCTGCCGACGCCGCCTGCTGAGAGTGCTCGGCCGGCTTATCGACCGCGTTGCCTTCGACAGGGGTAGCCGCAGGCGGAACCTCCACCACAGGCGCGACCGTCGTCTGCTCTGGGCCGAGCGTGAAGTTCTCTTCGAGATAGTCCTTGATGTCCCCGGGCGACCGCTCGAACGCATAAGCCAGCGCGGCGCGAATATCGGCGCTCAGGCCCTTGCCGATCTCTTCCGGCGCGCGCTTGGCAAGCTTCGCCTTCGACAGCGGGCTGACGAACAGCTTGCGGTCCAGCCAGAGAATGTCCGTGAGCCGCGCCGTGCCAGCGGGCACGCCGTCCAGATAAGGGATCACTTCCAGCTTCGGGGCGGCGACCCAGCTTGTCGCCGCGATCGCCGCTGCCACCGTGCGCACGCGCTCGGTCTCGCCAGGGTCGGCCAGTTCGATCCGCGCAAGCTGCGTGCCGAAGGCCGTGAGCCAAGCGCGCCTGTCTTCAAGACCCGGAAACAGGGGCGGCTGGTTGAAGCGCTCCTCGACGAGATCGGACAATGCCTGAAGCGACGAGAATGGCGGATTGCGCACCGTTTCGGCCGAAAGCTGCCGGAAATCGGCTGTCTTGCGCTTCACCCAGTCGTGGAGATGCCCGTAGGTGAACAGGCTCTGCATGCTGAGCCCATAGGCGAGCGCGTCGGTTTCGACCCATTCGCCGGACAGGTTTACCCAATGCCCGCACTCTTCCCAGATGCGGGTCGGGTATCGGGACATGAGTGTCCGCACACGGCGCGCGTCATCAGGCGAGAGCGCCTTGCCCGAGGCAAGCGTACCCAGCCATTGCAGCGTGAGATCAGCAGAGGGCCGTTCGGCGACGCCTACGCGCCGCCACAGGCTGAGATCGAGCACCGAGGCCCGGATCACCGCGGCGCCCGGGACATCCTCCTCGTCACCGGCCAGGAACACCGCGCCCGATGTCACCCAGGTCCCGTCCTGTGCGAGGATCAGCTTCTCTGCCTTGAACGCGTCCTTGATGCTCTGGGCGTCAGGCGTGGAAGCGGCATCGAGCATCTGGTCGAGGCGGCGATACCATTTCTCGACCTCATGGGCCGGCGCCTTGTCCGACTTCGCCAGCGCGCGTAGCCGGTCGAGCAATCGACCTGGCCCGCTCGGCGAGCTGCGGACGCCGAGCAGATCGAGCAGCGGCCGAGTCGTCTCCCGGTCGAGGAGACCGTGCACGAATGGCTCGACATCCATGAGCGATTCCGTCTCCGGCGTCCTCCGGAGCAGATCGGCAGGGACATGGATCATGTCGCGCGTATCGGGAAGGCAGGGCTTCGACCTGAGCTTCAGCAACCAGTCCGCCAGCAGGGGCTCTGACGTCAGCGATCGGGTCGATCCCGTAGTCGCGACCTGGGACAGGCGCGCACTTGATGCACGAGACCAGTAGCTGTCCCGCTGCTCCAAAATTCGCCCGGCGACCTTGGCCCAAATTCGTGGGTCGGACTTCGCCAGCGCCTCCCAGTGCCGCCAGTACTCGGCCGGGACATCCCAGTCCTCGACGACGAACTGGCTCGTCACATAGGGGTGATAGAGCGCTCCGCGCAGACCACGTTTTTTGGCCTCGGCGTCCACCTGCTGGCGCCCATAGACGTTTGTCCGCTTTGCGGTCAGCGGTGCGAAGGTCTGTAGTCCCGAACGGCCGGACGACACCCACCGCAGCCAATCCTCGCGCGAACAGGAGGAGAAGCTGGCCACATAATCGGGGTGCAGGAGCTGCGTCTGCCGTGCAGTCTCCGGCAACAGGGCTTCCAAGGTGCCGTCTTCGTCGTACAGGATCGCTGTGGCGACCTGTCGAAGCTTCCGATCAGCGCAGGCATAGCGAAATGCTTCGCCCGCGGTCGCACCAAGCTTTGCCGCGATCTGGGCCAGTTGCACGCACTCGGCCAGCTTGATGCCGCTTGTTCCAAAGAAGTCGGCAGCGACCCGTTCGATCACCGCGTTGACGTCACTCGTGTCGTCGAGGCCGATTTTCTTGAGCACTGCAAAGGCAGCTTGGGTCGGGTCAGCTCGGCCATCGCCGTCGCCCTTGTCCCGGCGTTGCTCCGCCAGAAAGCGGGTCCAGTTCTGATTGAGGACGATCAGATGCCCCGCGAGAAACTCCCAGTCATCATCCGACTGGAGCAGCTTCTTCTCCCCGAGCCGCACCACCTCAGACGCCGAATACAGCACTTCATTGCCCTGGACAGGAACGATGCGGAGTCGCTCCGGTTGATGGCTCTGCCATCCCGTCACCTCGGGCGCGATGTAAGTCCAAAGGTTCAGCAGATGCCGCCATGTGGACGGCCGAGGCAGGTGGCTCGTGCGAAGGCGCGCGAGAAGATCGCTCTTCGAAAACTCCTCGACCAGGTTCCAGTGAACCAGCTTGGTCCGGTCGGAGGCCGAGACATGCCGACACAAGGCGGGGCGCGACTTCTCATCCAAGAGAGCCATCGCCTGCTCCGCTGGCCAGATATCGAAGATCGGCAGCGGGATCACGATCGCCGCGTCGGCGGCAACCAGCCTGCCCTCATCGGTCAGCAGGATCGGCCGGTCCTCGACCGCGTCCGCGAACGCCAGCTCGACGATGCCAGCGCAAGAGCCCTCAAGCGTGCTGGCCTCGCGGTCAACGTCAGGCAGCAGGCCATAGGCTGCAGCTCGATCCAGAACACCGGTCTTGGTCTGTTCGAGCCATTCCACCATCGCCTTGGCCGCGAGTTCGCCGGCACGTTGCAGCAACCAGCGGTTTGTCGGCGAGGTCTCGGGGTCCTTGATCTTAAGGCGGGCGGGATCCTGGATGAACGGAGCGTTGCAGGCGAACGGGAGCGGCGTCTCAACACCCGTTGGCAGCACGACATAGAGCCGGCCCTTCGCGCCCAGGACGATCTCAACCCGACAGGGCGGGAAGTCCCCGCCGTCCTCGGCACCGAGCATCCGTTCCTTACGGATTTCGTCGAGCGCATCAGCGGGGAACGCTTCTTCCGCCGACCGGACCAGCAGAAAGGCGTCATCGCCCTTGTCGTCCAGCGACATCCACTCGCTCTCGGCGACAGGGCCGGGTCCGAGGCTCTGCCAGTGGACCACGCGCTCGCCAATCTGCAGCCGGCGGATTTTCTTGAAGAACAGCAGCGAAACCGGACTCTTCAGCCAGTCATCGAGGTTCTTCTCGACCTCGCGGCAGAGAAGTGGGTTGGCGATCGCCGCTTCGACGCGCGTGACGCCATGCGTCGTGCGCCCACCGTCAATCCAATGTGGCTCGGTGAACCGGTTCCGCTCGAAGGCGACGGACAATGTGGGGGTGAACAGCTCGACGCGATCGCCCAGGCTGAACGTGCTCTTGAACCCGATCCCCCGGAACCCGATGGTGTGCAGGGCGCGCTTGTTCGAGTAGCCGAAGCGGCAGATCGACGCGAAGTGCGCTTCGACAAAGTCTTCGCCATTGTGCTCGAACACGAAACGCTGGTCTTCGATCGAAACACGCGCCTCGGTCGCCCCGGCATCGTCGGCATTCTGCAGCAGCTCCGACAGGATATGGCGCGGGCTCTGCACCTGCTTGAACAGTTGGTGCCAAGGCCCGGCAAGCTCGGGGTCGGCCTCAAGCTGATTCCAGCGCTTCGATGCGCCATCCCTGATCGGATGGAAGTAATCCGGTGGCCCAGCCCTGACGGGCTTGGACTGGCGCTCCGCACTCATGATGGCGGCACCGCACGTTCAAGCAGACGCCGCAGGTCAAACTGGATCGCTGTCTCCAGGAAGGACGGCTCGCGTTCAATCAACGGGCCGCGCACATATCGCGGCTCGTGCGCAAACCCGCCGTTGACGGCCACGACCGCGAGGATGAACTTTTCCGGCTCATGCAAAGATGTGATGATCTCCTGCCGCGTGATCATCACGGAGTCCGCACCGTCGATCCGGCCCTTGACCTCGATGAAGCGAAGGTGTCCGGACTTCGGATTGTGCGAGGCGATGTCGTAGCCAATCTTCTGGGCGGAAACGTCGAGCGGTTCGTGCCCCAGCGCTCGCTCCGCCGCCATCACAGCCTGCATTGCCGCGAGCTCGATCTCTCTCCGCGCCGCCGGATCCTCGGCAAAATGATTGGGTACCGTGGGATTTTGCCGGGCTTTGAGCAGCCCGCGCGGAATGACGACCATGCCGCCTCGCACCCGCGGCGGCTGCGATGAGATAAACCGCTCCCGCTCGAGCTGATCCATTCGGCGCTTCTGCCGCTCCGCCAGATCCTCGGCGCGCCGCTGGGCGTTCTGCCAGCTGAGCCGCGTCTTCTTGCCGGCCTTCTCTTCTTCTTTCAGCTCGAAGGCCCGCGAGTCCCAGTAGTTAATTTCCTTCTTAAGGCGGGCACGTACCTCCTGCTCGACCTTCTCGATTTCGGGTATGCGCCGCGCCTTGACTTCGGCGACGTGTCCTTGCGCCAGCTCCACGGTGGCGAAGCGGATTGCCGTCTTCTCAAGCTCAGTCGTCAACCAGTCATCGTCCAGGAGATCTCGCACCAAGCTGACCTCTTCCGGCGCAGCGGGACGAAGATTGAGATGAGGCGCGATACCAGCGTTGCTGGCACTCCCGGCCTTGTCGATCGCGGCAAACTGCAAGCGCTGAGAAATCACATGCGGCTTGCCGCCGCTCGTCGTGCGGGCGTCCTGGACCGTGTGCTCCAGCAGGAAGACAGCGGACAGCGCGTCGCCAGTATCGGTTTCGTCCACCAGTATCGCGCCCTGGCGCATGATCTGCTCGTACTGCTCCCGGATGAGGCTGATCACAGCCTCCAGCAGCGGATGGCCCGGGCAGATGAACGCAGCGACCGGCTGTTGATTGATCTTGCTCTTCTCGAAGCAGACCCGCTCGTACTGCTTTTGGATAGGCGCGCCCGTGCCAATTTGGCGATCGCGCTCTCTGATCCGCACTGGAACGTGGGTGACTTCCCAGCGGCCCTCTTCACGGCGCTTCAAACGGCCGCCCAGATGCTGGAATGCCTCGACAAAGAAGCTCTGAATGTGGTGCGGCTGCAGGCGCAACGCTTCGGCGCGCTCCATCTCGAGCCGCAGCTCTTCGACCTTGGCCTGAGGCATGGTGTCGTTTGTGAGCGCGCGTCGACGCAGAAGTTCCAGCAGGTGCGTCTGGTCGACTGCGCCATCGACTTGGCGGAACAAGCGCGCCCTCACCTCCTCCTGTTCGCCATACTGGATGGCCTGGAACAAGAGGTCTTTCAGCGCGGTCCCTTCGAAAAGCTCACCGAGCACATCATAGACGCGCCCACCCAAGGCCTCCCGCGCCGCCTCAAGCTTTTCGAGCAGACGCCCGTAGACCTCGCCCTCACGCGTGTCGGCCGCCACAAGATTCCAGAGGTGGCAAACTTCGGTCTGCCCGATGCGATGGATGCGGCCGAAGCGCTGCTCGATCTTGTTGGGGTTCCATGGAAGGTCGTAGTTGACCATCAAGTGGCCGCGCTGGAGGTTCACGCCTTCGCCCGCCGCATCGTTGGCGATGAGCACAAGCAAGTCCTTGTCCTGCATGAAGCGCTCGATCACCTTCCTCCGCTCCTCGCGCGACACACCACCATGGATGACGTCCACGGCTTCAGGGCTCCCAAGGCGAGCGCGCACTTTGTCGAGCAGGTAATGAAGCGTGTCCTTGGGCTCGGTGAAGATGATCAGCTTCCGGCGATTTCCGGCGGCGTCGATCATGAGATCGTCGTCGAGAATGCGGTTCAGCTGGGTCCACTTCGTATCGACACCGGAGCGCAGGACGCCCAGCGCCATCGACTCCAGCCCCTTGAGCGTGTCGACTTCGAGAGCCAGCTGCTCGACGGTCTCCGCCGTCGTCGCGCCAGTCGAAATCAGCTCTTCGAGCTCATCGATTTCGTCCTGTCCGTACTCGTCGATGTTGCCGAGAACATCGGAGCTCACCGACGGCTCGCCGATACCGGCACGCCGTCCCTTGGCCGCGAGTCTCGCTTCGCCCAGCTCGGTCTCGAGCCGTTCGCGGCGACGCTTCAGCGACTGATAGATGGCAGCCGGTGAGGAAGCGAGGCGACGCTGCAGGATCTGCAGGGCGAATCCGACATTATTGCGCTTCTTGCCATCTCCCTCAGCAAACCGCTGAACCCGGTTCATCTCGGTTCGCACATATTCGGTCACGGCGGCGTAGAGCGCAGCCTCGCCTTCCGAGAGCTGGTATTTGACCGTGCGGGCTCGGCGCTCGGGAAAGAGCGGCCGACCGTCGAACCTCAGCAGCTCTTCCTTCGTCAGGCGCCGCATCATGTCTTCCGTATCGGCATAATGGACGCCATCACGGAAACGCCCCTCGAACCGGTCGCCGTCGAGCAGCGCCATGAAGAGCTGAAAGTCCTCTTCCTTGCCGTTATGCGGCGTCGCCGACATGAGCAGCAGATGCCGGCAGACCTGGCCGAGCTTCTGACCAACCTGATATCGCCGCGTGTATTTGACCTCGCCACCGAAATAGGTTGCCGACATGCGGTGGGCTTCGTCGCAGATGACGAGGTCCCACTCGCGGGCGCTCATGAGCTTTTCTTGCAGGTCTTCGTTGCGGGCCAGAACGTCGAGGCGAACGATAAGTCGATCCCGGTCGTTGAACGGGTTCCCCGAGCGAGACGTCTCGATCATGTCCCGCGTCAGGATGTCGAACTCGAGATTGAACTTCTGACCCAGTTCATCTTGCCACTGCTCGACCAGGCTGCCGGGGGCGACCACGAGGCAACGCTCGAGGTCGCTCCGCGCGATGAGTTCCTTGATCAGCAAGCCCGCCATGATCGTCTTGCCGGCGCCGGGATCATCTGCGAGCAGAAAGCGCAACGGCTGCCGCGGAAGCATCTCGCCATAGACTGCCGAAATCTGATGAGGCAGCGGATCGACGAGGCTGGTGTGGATGGCCAGATAAGGATCGAAAAAATGGGCAAGCTTGATGCGGTTGGCTTCGGTCACCAATCGAAGCAACGCACCATCCGCGTCGAACGACCACGGCCGCCCGTCCTGCTCGACCTCGAGACGATGCTCGTCGTCCCTGTAGAGAACAGACTCCGCGACCGAGCCGTCGTGGTTGCGGTAGACGACATTGATCGCCTGATCTCCGATCCAGTCCACGGACACGATCTGCACGGGCTGCGCAGACGCGATGCCGCGGACGGAGGCGCCGTTCTTGATGCTTTCGAGCTTGGCGATCATCAGCCGGCGCTCCCCCACAATATCGTCATATCAGAAGCTCCGCCTTGTTCAGCGCAGCCTCGGTTTCCTTGCGGTTTAGCGCAACAATATGCTGTGTGCGAGCACTCTGCTTGGCCGCATCGCCGAGCAGGCCAAGTCGCTTCAGAACATAGAAAAGCATCGCATACCGAACGGACAGCACACCATTGCCTTGGTCCAGCCCATAATCTTTGGCGACCACCTTCTTCTGACTTTCCGTTAAATCCGGATGGGGTCCGATGACTACATCGAAGAAGTTGTTCCAGAGCCAATCTTGCTCGCCGGTCGCCCCGGGCTTGCCCTTACCCCGCACCTCGAGGATCCGTGGGAGCAGGAAGTCCTTGAACCTGTTCTCGAGGTGGCAATAGGCGCGCACGTGCCATCGGAAGCCGTCAAAACCGAAGGCATGCGGTGTAATTCGACGCCAGATGGGATCTGGCCGAACCTTGTTCATCGACTGATAGAAGATTTCCACCGATTCGCTCTCGCGCACTGCGTCGAGCACAAGGCGCAAGACCTGGATGTCGATGTCCCGTTTTGGGGTCAGCGCCACATCCGCATTCGGCAGCGTGGAGATCCAAGAATCGTGAGTCGGCACCGCGCCTTCGGCGACTGACCGAAGCTGCGCAAGATAGACATACGGATCGGGCTCAAGAAAACGCAGGACGAACTTGTCGGCCGCTACATAACGCTTCTCCCGCGTATCGTAGTCCATGTTTCCCGGCGCGCGCTCTTGATAGAGGGCCAGGTCCTTCGACGCCTGGGGCACTGACACGCCAAAAAATTCCACGAGGTCGGCACGATTGATCGACCCTTCCCAGAACAACCGGAACTCGACGAACTCGAGACGGCGCTCCACCCCCCACTTCAACGCCGCTGCGGTCACTTTCATCGCATTCCATCTCCGCCCGAACATGGGCATCAAAACTATATGGACACTGGTACATGATGCGTGTAATTATTAGTCCCATCAGACCAGCTGGTCAATGGTCAATGAGGCCCAAATTTCGGGAGCAAGCGATGCCAAAACGCAGATCCAATGGCGAGGTCACCGGCAAGCGGGCGGCAAGCGCAGCAGCGAAAGTTCTGCGCGACCCGAAGAGCAGCAAGGCCGCAAAGACTGCCGCAGCCTCGGCGCTGACGCAGCGCTCGAACCGTAAGTGATCTCTGGGAGGAGAGCGGTCATGGCAGTCGTAAATCGTTCTACCCTGGTCGTTCACGGCCGTCTCGCCATGCGGGAGCGCCGGCTGGCGGCTGGCCGGGATCGTCGTCACGGCCTCCAGATCATGTCGTTTGAACAGGCCGCTGTCCGGCTAGCTGGAGGCTTCGCTCGTCCTATCGACGACGAGAGCCTGCGTGCGGCCATCCAGGCGGCCTTGCCTGCCACGCCGATGGGTGAGCTGGAGAGCATCAAGGCTCTTCCCGGCATGATCGACGCGGCGGCCGACACGCTCCACAAAGCCTGGCGCGCGGGCATCGATCTTGCCGCATGCGCGGCCG
Source organism: Parvibaculum sp. (assembly GCF_046297875.1). Lineage (GTDB taxonomy): Bacteria > Pseudomonadota > Alphaproteobacteria > Parvibaculales > Parvibaculaceae > Parvibaculum. The sequence continues at coordinate 2,861,835 of NZ_JBKBHD010000001.1, forward strand.
ATCATCCGCGTCTCGCCGCCATCGCGCGCCTGGAAGCGGCCGTCCTCGACCAGCTTCCGCCCGGCATGATGCGGCCTCTCGACATCGTTACCGCCGCAACCGCCCGTATCGGTCATGCCCCGGCAGTCCTAGGCCAGTTGGAGATCGTCGGCCTTACCGAACTCTCGCCCTGTTGGCGGCCGCTGCTCCAGGCGCTCACCGCCCATATCCCCGTGCGGTGGACGGCCGGCCCGAGGAGCGTTCCCGCATGGCTGGAGGGCACCGGCGTCACAGTCGCGCGCGCACCGGCACATGCGCCGGGAATCAGTGCCGCCAGCGCGGCGACGGCCTATCACGAGGCCGTTGAGGCGATGCGCTGGGCGCGCAGCCTGCTCGCCTCGGGCGTCCCGGCTTCGGAGATCGCCATCGCAACCGCCTCGCCCGCCGACTATGATGATTATTTCCTGGCCCTGCGCGCCGACGCCAACATCGACTTTCACTTCGTCCATGGCATCCGCACCGTCGCCACCCGCGAGGGCCAGGCGGCTGCGGCGTTGGCTGACATCGTGGTTCGCGGCCTGTCGCAGTCGCGGCTGCGCCGCCTCGCGGCGCTCTGCCGGGACAGCGGGCCATTCGAGACCCTGCCCGAAGGCTGGCTGCGGGTGCTGCCGACAGATGCGCCGCTCTCGACGCCGAGCGCCTGGAACCGGCTGCTGGCCCGGCTGACGCCGGAAGACTGGCCCGACGGCGCCGACCATGTTCCGGCGCTGCGCACGGCGGTCGAGACCCTTGTGAAAGGATCGGAGGCCGCCAGCGAGATCGGAGGAGCCTTCCTTAAGGGCCGCGCGCTCGCGATCTGGCGCAAGGCTCTGCTCGCTGGCCCCGCCGCTTCGATCGACGCCACGCTGGAAACCCTGAAGCAGGACGACGGACTGGAAGCATGTTTCTGCGTTGCCTGGATGCCCGCCAGCGCGCTCGCGGCGTCGCCCCGCCGCTTCGTGCGGCTCCTCGGGCTTAATTCCTCGCGCTGGCCGCGGGGGATCGCCGAAGACCGGCTGATCCCGGACCACATCATCCCGACTCCGGTGCTCGACCCGCTGCCGGTCAACCTCGCCGACCGCCGCGACTTCGAGACGATCCTCGCCACAACGGCCGACACCGTCGTTCTGTCGCGCGCCCGGCGCGACAGCGACGGGCGTCTCCTGGGTCGCAGCCCTCTGCTCGCCGGGCGTGGCGACGAAACCTATCTGCGCCGCAACGCGACGCCGGCGCACGCCTTTAGCGAAACAGACCGCCTCATGGCCCGGCCCCAGGAGTTCGCAGCCGATCCGCAAGCGGTCGGTGCGCAGGGCTGCTGGCGCGACTGGCTGCGAGCCGAGATTACTCGCCATGACGGGCTCGTGCGGGCAGATCATCCGCTCGTTCTCGCCATCCTCGGCCGCACCCAGTCGGCCAGCTCGCTGCGCCGCCTGCTGCGCAATCCGCTGAGTTTCGTGTGGGTCTATGCATTCGGATGGCGCGAACCGCAGAGCAGCGCCGAACCGCTCGTGCTCGACGCGCTCGGGATCGGCGATCTCGTTCATTTGGTTCTCGACCGCGCCTTGCGCGACCTCGAAACCGGAGACGGTCTCGCCTCCGCCGACGCCGAGACCATCGAGGCCGCGGTGGCGCGGGCCGCGCAAGCCGTCGCCGCCGATTGGGAAAGCGAGCGACCGGTTCCGCCGGCCGTCATCTGGAGCCGCACGCTCGACGACGCCCGCGTTATGGCGGGCCGCGCCTTGTCATATGGTGATGAAGTCCTGCCGGGCGCACGCTCCTACGGAGAGGTTCCCTTCGGCGGCTCGGAGCCAAAATCCGACGCAAAAACGCCTTGGGATACAAGCGCGCCGGTCACGATCCCGGACACGGGCTTCAAGATCGCTGGCTACATCGACCGGCTCGACATCTCAGGCGACGGCAAGCGCGCGCTTGTGCGGGACTACAAGACCGGGCGGCCGCCACGCGGCGATATCCGCATCAATGGCGGACGCGAGCTTCAGCGCTGTCTGTATGCCTTCGCGGTAAAGGCGCTGCTCGGCGAGGATGTCGCCATCAGCGCCTCGCTGCTCTACCCCCGCGAGCCGGTGGATCTTCAGCTCGACGATCCCGAAGCCGTTCTGGCGGAGATCAAAGGCTATCTGCGCGCGGCACGGTCGAGTCTCGCCAGAGGCGCGGCCCTGCCTGGCCCGGACACCGGCGGCGACTATGACGACCTCGCCTTCGCCCTGCCGGCCAACGCCAGCGCCACCTATTGCAAACGCAAAATGCCGGCAGCCACGGAGCTGCTTGGCGAAGTCGCTCGGGTCTGGGAGGCGGAATGATGAGCAGCGTGTCCAAAGTGCTGAAGGACGACGGCGCGCGCCGCGATGCGATCAGCCTGCATGATCGCTCGATACTGGTCGAGGCCGGCGCGGGTTCGGGCAAGACCGCCGTCATGGCCGGCCGCATCGCCGCGATGCTGGCCGAAGGCGTCGCGCCGCGTTCCGTCGCCGCCGTCACCTTCACCGAACTCGCTGCGAGCGAGCTGCTGTCGCGCGTCCGCGAGTTCGTCGCCGACCTCTCGGCCGGCGCGATCGCGACCGATCTGCGCGTGGCGTTCCCCAATGGGCTGACCCAGGCCCATCGAAGCAATCTAGCCGCCGCCAGCGCGGCGATCGACGAAATCACCTGCTCGACAATCCACGGCTTCTGCCAGCGCCTCATCAAGCCCTATCCGGCGGAGGCCAACATTGATCCCGGCGCAGGGGTCATGGATCGCAACCAGGCCGATCTTACCTTCCTAGAGATTGTCGATGGCTGGCTGCGCGAACGCCTGTCCGGCGGCCAGGAAGGCATCCTGGCCGAGATGGTGCTGCACAGCCCCGGCGAAACCGTGGCGCTCATCCATAAGATCGCCGAAAATCTGCGCCGCCGCCCAACGCTCTCGGCTCCGACTGTTTCCCCGATTGAGGGCCACCTGACGGCGTTCCGGCAGGCCGCTGCGGATTTCGAAGGCTTCATGGATGGTTTGGCGACGGCCGAGCCGGAAACGGTGACGATCGTCGAGCGGCTGGCCGAGATGGCGACCGCCTTGGCCAACGGTCCCGATCCCGCAACGCCTGCGCGCCTCGTCCACCTCCTGACCTTGCGGCCACATCCGGACCTTTGCACCAAGGCCGGGGCCTTTGCCTCCTATCGCAAGAAGGGCAAATGGGCCGCTGCCGCCAAGCAGGCCGGTCTCTCCAAGGCCGATGGCGACCGGCTGAACGACGGTGCCGAGACCCACTACACCGCCTGCTGCGATGCTTGGGTCGCGTTGGTGCATTCCGCCGCCGGCCACGCTCTGGCGGCGCTGATCGATGAAGCGCGCCCGATCCTGCAACGCTATCGCGACCACAAGCGCGCCAGCGCCCAGCTTGATTTTGACGACCTGATTTTTGCCGCGCGCGACTTGCTGCGCGACCATGATGCCGTGCGCCGGGCACTGGGGCAGCGTTTTGCCCATGTCCTCGTCGACGAATTCCAGGACACCGATCCCCTGCAAACCGAAATCTTCTGGCGGCTGTGCGGCGAACCGGCAGATGGCGATGACGACTGGACCCGCTTCAGCATCCGGCCGGGCGCGCTCTTCCTGGTGGGCGACCCCAAGCAGGCGATCTATCGCTTCCGGGGCGCCGATGTCGGCGCCTATGTGCAGGCGCGCGACGCATTCCGCGCCCAGGACCCCGGCAGCCTCCTGTCGATCTCTACCAACTTCCGTTCCTGCGCCTCTATCCTTACCTTCGTCAACGAGCGCTTCGAAGCCGTTCTCTCCGCCAATGGCCAGCCCGGTTTCACCGCTCTCAACCCGTTCCATGACGATCGCGGCGGCCTGTGCGTGGCGGCCCTCGACATCGCCGTGGCTGACGAAAACGGCAAGGCCAGCGCCGAACAGCAGCGCGATGCCGAGGCCGATGCCATCGCCGAGCTGTGCGCCCGACTGATCGACAGCCACCCCATCATCGACCGTCGCAGCGGCGCAGAGCGCCCCTGCCAGCCTGGCGACATCGCCTTGCTGGCGCCGACCGGCGCGGAGCTTTGGCGCTATGAGGAAGCCTTGGAGCGCCGCGGCATCCCCGTGGCAACGCAGGCCGGCAAGGGGCTGTTCCGCCGCCAGGAGGTTCAGGATCTGATCGCGTTGACCCGTGTTCTGGCTGATCGCCGTGACACGCTGGCGCTCGGCGCGCTGCTGCGCGGACCTCTGGTCGGCCTTACTGAAGAAGAATTGCTGGATATCATCTGGGCGCTTCCGCGTTCGGAGGACGAGCCGGATCGGATTCCGCGCCTGGATCTCAGCATCGACCCGGCCGTCATCGCCCACCCGCTCGCGCGCGAGATCATCGAGCGGCTGCAATCGCTCTCCCGGCGCGGCAATAGCACGACGCCGCACGCACTGCTCTCGCAGGCCGTGGACGTGATGCGCGTCCGTCCGCTCCTCCTTGAACGTCATCGCGGCCAGGCCGAGCGCGCACTCGCCAATGTCGATCTCTATCTCAGCCTATCGACGGGCTACGCCGTGCGCGGCCTGCGCGCCTTTGCCGAGGCGATGGCAGCAGCGTGGTCCGACGAGGCCCGCGCTGTCGAGGGACGGCCCGACGCGCAGGAAGAAGCGGTGGCGCTCTTCACCATGCACGCAGCCAAGGGGCTGGAATGGCCGATCGTCATTCCGGTCAACACCATGACCGGCGTCATGGCACCCGACAGCGCAGTCATCGACCGCCAGCGCGAGACCTTCTATTGCCCGGTCCTACGCGTCGCGCCCGAAGGCTACGAAACCGCGCGTCAGGCGGAAAGGGAGGAGCTGGACCGCGAACGCATCCGGCTCTGGTATGTCGCGGCCACCCGTGCTCGGGAACTCCTCGTCCTTCCCCGGCTCGACGTCACGCCGTCGAAATCGGCCTGGATCGGTCTCGTCGATCTGTCGCTCGCCGGCCTGCCAGGCCTGGATGTCACTCACCTGCCTGTCGGCCTCACGGCCGGAGGTGCAGGCGCGGGCAACATGCAGACGCGCGCGAGCTTCGCCGCCGAAGCCGAAGCCATCGGGGCCGCGCAGATGCGGTTGACCTGGCTTGCGCCCAGCCGTGACGAAAGCGGCGTCGGAACCGTCCTGCGCGAAGAAGAAGCCGCGCTTTGGACGGGGACGCCGACGAACAGCCTCCTGAACTGGAAGCCGCAGACCTCGTGCAGGGTGGCCGCGAACGGGGGCTGATCCTCCACAAGCTCATGGAAGAGGTCCTGACCGGCGAAACCCCCGAGACGGAGGCTGCCCTGACCGACCGGGCAGCACACCTCATCCGCTCGCTTGGCCAGACCCCGGTCGCAGACCCGGCAACGGGGCTTTCGGCAAAGGAACTGACTGACTGCGTTGTCCGGACGCTGGCCCTGCCCGACATCGCGGCCCTGCGACCGGGTCTGCTGGCCGAATTTCCCGTTTATTCTGCGCAAGCGGCCGACGGCGTGGAGACCGCAACGGCCGGGATCGCCGATGCCCTGACCCTTACGGCCGAGGGTCACCCGGAGGTTGTCGTGGACTGGAAAAGCGATGTGACGCCGACGCCGGGAACGCTCGATCACTATCGGGCGCAGGTGCGGGCCTATCTCGACATCACCGGCGCAGAGCGTGGTCTGATCGTGCTGATGACCTCCGGTGCCGTAATTCCCGTCCTGTGATGGCAGCGAATCCTAGGGCGACGACTCATAAATCCCTGATCCAGATACGGACGGCGACGAGCTTGAGGGCTGCGGCATAGTTTTCGGCGAGCTTGTCGTAGCGGGTCGCGATGCGCCGGAAGTGTTTGACCTTGTTGAAGAAGCGCTCGACGAGGTTGCGCGCACGGTACAGGTGTTTCGAGAAGCAGATCGGGTCCCGCCGATTGGCTTTGGGCGGGATGTTCGCCCAGGCGCCCCGGGCCATGACAGCCTCGCGCAGGCTGTTCGCATCATAGCCCTTGTCGGCAAGGAGCATGGCCCCGGCCGGGATGTCCGCGATCAGACCGGGGGCCGCTTCGATGTCGCTTTTCTGGCCGGCCGTGAGATGGAGCCTGATCGGGCGCCCCCTGGCATCGACAAGCGCGTGGATCTTGGTGGTGAGGCCGCCTCGGGAACGACCCACACATCGATCTCGACCCCCCTTTTTGCCGTGGCCCCGTGCTGGTGGACCCGGACAATGGACGTATCGATCATCTGCACCTTGCCATCGTGAGCCGCGGTGATGGCATCCATCAACCTGTCCCAGATGCCGGCTTTCCGCCACCGGTTGAACCGGTTGTAGATCGTCGTCGGAGGCCCATAGCGCTCCGGAAGATCCGACCAGAAGGCGCCTGAGCGCAGCACCCAGAAAATCCCGTTCAGGACCCGGCGATCGTCAACCCGGGGCACACCCCGCGACTTGTTCGGCAGGTGCGGCTTGATCGCCTGCCATTCCTTCTCCGTCAGGTCATATCGGCCCATCGCAGCGCTCCCGTTCGGGAGCTTGAATCATGCCGGGAGGCAGATGGGAATCCCACCAGCCCGTTTATGGGTTTTCGCCCTAGCCTCGGCTGGGCTGATACTGCAGATAATTACCACGGGCAGCAAATCTTGTAATTCATAAAGTGAACAGAAGGATAGGCGAGTTGGATACAGTACATAATCCCGATCGTTTTATGGCCGATCTCCGCCAAATCCTGTCACAAGGGCGCAAGCGCATTGGTATTCTAATTGGTGCCGGCGGCCCCCTATCGGTGCGCGTCGACACAAGTGGCAAGCTTGACCCGACGGGTCAGGCGCTGATCCCGGGCGTAAACGATTTGACTAACCAAGCATTGCAAAAATTAAGTGGTAATGAAGCGGCGGCAGCGGCGGAAATCCGAAAGTCTCTACCGGACGGCGGCAATATTGAAACTATATTATCCAAGGTTCGCTTGCTCCAAACTGCGCTTGGGAACACGACTGTGCACGGTCTTGACGGCGCAGGCTATGCTACATTGGGAAGGGCGATCTGTGAAGCGATCGGCGGGATCGTCGGCGCAAAGCTACCGGAAGGAAGAACTCCATACCACGAACTTGTCTCCTGGGTAAGCGGAACGCAGCGAGCACACTCGGTCGAGATATTCACCACCAACTATGACCTGTTGATTGAAACCGCCTTCGAGCAAGCAAAAGCACCGTATTTTGATGGTTTCACCGGCGGGCATGCACCGTTTTTTGACCCGGTTACGGTGGCGGGCAATGACTTGCCACCGCGCTGGTCCCGCGTTTGGAAGCTTCACGGATCGCTTGGTTGGAAAAGCGAAAACGGTACGGTCGTCCGCTGCGGCGGTGCGGACTCCACCGAACTCGTCTACCCTGACCATCTCAAATACGATCTGACACAGAAGCAACCCTATGCCGCGCTGTTCGAGCGATTGAAACGGTTTTTGCTTACGCCCGACACAGTCCTTCTAACGACAGGCTTTTCATTCCGCGACGCACACATCTGCGCAGTTCTGGGCGAGGCACTCGCGATGAATGCCAATGCTGCGGTGATCGCTTTGCAATTTCAGACGCTCGCCGAAGAGGATCCGGCACGTAAGCTTGCATTCGAACACCCAAACCTCTCAGTCTACGCCAGCGACGCAGCTGTGATCGGTGGCATTTCAGGTCCGTGGCGTTTGGGCGACTTGCCCAAAAATTGGGGCGAAATTCGTTCGAGCTTTTGGGGTAAACGCGGTAGCAACGACGCATTCCTTTTAGGCGACTTTGCGAAGTTTTGCCAGTTTTGTGCGCTTTCCTACTCGCCCGACCTTGCTCGCCCGACCGAGGCGGCTATTCCGGTCGATGGACCCGACCCCGCTACGGTGTCGGCATGACTGCGACAGACCCAACCTATCTTGGCCACGTAAGCGCCGTTTCTGGCTCAACAATAACGGTAAGGCTGGCCGAGTCCCTCTCCTCTGGTCTAGCTATGATCGACGGTCATACCTATCGCGTCGGTCAGGTAGGCAGCTTCGTCCGCATCCCTCTGGGCTATCAAGATCTATATGGTGTTGTCGCAGAGATCGGTGCTGCGGCCGCACCTCAGCATGTCGTTGTTGCAGATGTAGGAGGCCAGGACACCGGCCGCTGGATGCGCGTCGAGTTAGCAGGCGAAGCAACCGGCGATCACTTTGAGCGCGGTCTCAGTCAGCACCCCAACGTCGATGACGCGGTGCACTTGGTCACCCAGAAGGATCTTCGGCGCATCTACGGTGGCGCAGAGGAAGATCAAATCGAAATCGGCACGCTTTCGAGCGCCGAGAATATCGTCGTGCGCTTGTCACTCGACGCCTTAGTCACGCGACACAGCGCCATCGTCGGTTCCACGGGCTCAGGTAAGTCAACTACGGTTGCGAGCTTGCTTCGTTCCGTAGTGCGTACCGCCGAAAACGTAAGCGCCAGCGGCGCACGCGTCCTTCTCTTGGATGTGCATGGGGAATATTCCGCCGCACTCGGAGATCTCGCCAAAACATTCAGCGCTTCGCCCATGCCCGGCGAAGAGCCTCTATTCGTTCCTTACTGGGCGTTGGAAGCCGGTGAGTTACTTGACTTCGTCGCTGGTGGGCTAAGCGATAATCATTTGATCGCGTTTACCGACAAGATACAGGAGTTGAAAGAAAGCCGACTGAGCGCTGGCCCGCTTCCGGGGCTCGACCTGCAGTCACTCACTGTTGACAGTCCCGTGCCTTTTTCGCTGAAAAAGCTTTGGTATGACCTGATTGAATTCGAGACAGCTACATTTACTGGGCCGCAACGTGACCAACCTGCGATTGAGGCTGCTGGTGACCCCGCGACCCTGACCCCTCCCCGCTATACGCCGCACGCAATGGGAGCCGCGGGTCCGTTCCTTAATCAGGCCGCGAAGGGTATCCGCCGGCAACTTAATCTGGTGCGCTCTCGTCTTCTCGATCGGCGCTACGATTTCATCCTGCACCCTGGCCCTTGGGAGCCGGACCTGACCGGACAGACGGCACAGGACCTTGATACGCTGTTGGCTGGCTGGCTCGGCCATGACCGTCCAATCACTATCCTCGACCTCTCAGGCGTGCCTAGCAGTGTCTTGGTCCGGCTCATTGGCTCCATACTGCGTATTGTTTACGAAGCCCTCTACTGGAGTAGGGAAAAGACAGAGGGTGGCATCCTGCGCCCACTACTGGTGGTGATGGAAGAAGCGCACCGTTATGTCAGTCCCGATAGCGGAAATGTCGCTTCCGATGTTGTAAAACGCATAGCAAAGGAAGGTCGCAAATACGGGGTTGGTGCCATGCTGGTCTCTCAACGTCCGTCGGAGATCGATGAAACTATACTCTCCCAGTGCGGAACCCTCATAGCATTGCGGCTATCCAATCCAGCCGACCGCGGACGGGTGAAGGGCGCGCTTCCTGATAATCTATCAGGCCTAATGGATCTTCTGCCGGTACTACGGACTGGCGAGACCATCATTTCCGGTGAGGCCGCGAGATTACCCGTGCGCTGCCGTGTGTCGCTACCGCCCGCGGATCGCTTGCCCCGCAGTTCAGACCCCGAAGTCAGCAGAGCCTGGAGGACCCGCCGCGTAGCAGAAGGCTATGACCGCATGGTCGCGTCATGGCGAGCGCAACGAACCACTGCGGTCGTGCGAGATATTACTATTCAACGGACCCCCATCAACGAAGATGAACAGTAGGAAATCCCATGATTCGAAACCATGTCGCCTCTAGCAACATTGCTTCGATCGGCTACGATCCGGGCAGTGAAACGCTTGAGATCGAGTTCACTAACGGCTCGATCTACCAATATTTCAATGTGCCGTCTGGATTGTACGAACAACTCATGGCCGCTCCGTCCAAAGGGCAATTTCTCAACATCTACATTCGGAATGCTTATCCGTACTCCCGGATCGGATAGGAACCCTGAGTAGTCTCCGATCTACCTTCAAGATCATTTAACTTCATGAAAAAATTGGTCCGAGCATGGGGCAGCCCGCCTACCATTTGCAGTCGTAAAGCAGGCCGCCACCCATGCGGCTGGACGATATCACGGCTAAGATTATGAGCTTCTTGCAGGTTCGCCGTCATCATCACCACTATGCTTGATCCGCCCCATTGAGCGGCTTCACCCATGGTCACCACGGCCTCGGCAGATCTGTAGCCGGTGGCCCGCTGATTGGTATTGTTGACACTGCTTTCCAGTAGCTGAGGGGAAAGCCTTCCCCTGCGGCCCAGCCTTGTCTCTGCCGACCCCTTCTGCGGGGAGCCCCCCGCACCGCCCACAAGAGTGAGAGTGCAGGCCGGATGTGCCGTGACGGGTTGAATGCTGGGAGAGAGGCTTCCGGCGCCCGTCGCGGAGACCCGCGATGTCGAAACGTGATCCACGCGGCCGGCCGAGCGCCGACCGGACGAGCCTGTATGACGAAATCACCGGCAAGATCCTGGCCGAACTGGAGGCCGGACGGTTGCCCTGGGTCCAGCCCTGGGGGACGGCCGCGGCCAAGGCGCCGCTGGCCATGCCGACCAACGCCACAACCGGGCGCGGCTACTCGGGGGTCAATGTGCTGATCCTCTGGGGCGCAGTGATCTCGCTTGGCTTCCCGAGCCAAGGCTGGCTGACCTTCCGCCAGGCCCTGTCGCTCGGCGGCAATGTCCGAAAGGGCGAGCGCGGCACCACCGTCGTCTATGCCGACCGCTTCGTGCCGGACGATGAACGCCGTCGTGCGCGAGAGGCCGGCGAAGAGGCACAGGCGATCCCGTTCCTGAAGCGCTTCACGGTCTTCAACGTCGCTCAGTGTGACGGCCTGCCTGAGGACCTTGTGGCCGCCGTGCCGGCGCCCGAACCCGGGCTGATCGAGCCCACGGTCGACGCGCTGATCCGGGCGAGCGGGATCGACTTTCGCATCGGCGGCGACCGGGCTTACTACGCGCCGGCACCTGACTATGTGATGGTGCCGCCGCCTCAGGCCTTCTTCGAGCCCATCAACTGGCATCGCACGGCGCTGCATGAATGCGCCCATGCCAGCGGCGCGGCCCATCGGCTGGGACGCGATCTCACAGGATCGTTCGGCTCCAAGAAATACGCGTTCGAGGAACTGGTGGCCGAGATCGCCTCGGCCTTCTGCTGCGCCGCCCTCGGCATCGCCCCGACCGTCCGCCACGCCGACTACATCGGATCATGGGCCGAGGTCCTGCGCGAGGACAATCGCGCCATCGTCCGTGCAGCCAGTCAGGCAAGCAAGGCAGCGGACTGGTTGCTGGCCTTCGCCCCACAAGCGGGCGAACCGGGTCAGGCAATTGCCACTACCCCCGAGGCCGCACGCCAGGCGGCCTGACCCACTCGCATACGCTCCAAGCATCGGCGCAGTCCCGTCTTTCCGACTCTACGGCGTTCCGGCATTCCGGAAGCAATGAGAGGAAGAGGGCTGCGCCGATTTTCGTGACGGGTTTGGAGGTCGGGAGAGAGGCTCCGGCCGCCCGTCGCGGAGACCTGTCATGGCCACTGCCATTCAGAAGATCACCCTGTCGCCGTCTCGCGACATCCCCTTCAACAAGCTCACGCTCTCGCAGGCGAACGTCAGGCGCATCAAAGCCGGTGTGTCTATCGAGGAACTCGCCGAGGACATCGCGCGCCGCGGTCTCCTGCAGAGCCTCAACGTCCGTCCTATCATCGATGCCGATGGCGCCGAGACCGGCCTGTACGAGATCCCGGCCGGCGGCCGTCGCTACCGGGCGCTCGAGCGTCTGGTGAAGCAGAAGCGCCTCGCCAAAACTGCCCCCGTGCCGTGCGTCGTGCGCGATCCCGCGACATCGATCCTGGCCGAAGATGACTCCCTCGCGGAGAACATCCAGCGCGCGCCGCTCCACCCGCTCGATCAGTTCCGGGCGTTCCAGAAGCTGCTCTACAAGGGCCAGTCCGAGGAAGACATCGCCGCGGCCTTCTTCACCTCCGCCCATGTGGTGAAGCAACGTCTGCGCCTTGCGGGTGTCTCGCCGAAGCTTCTCGACATCTATGCCGAGGACGGCATGACGCTGGATCAGCTGATGGCCTTCACGGTCAGCGCAGACCATGCAAGGCAGGAACAGGTCTGGGAGACGATCGCAGGCTCCTGGTCCAAGGAGCCCTATCAGATCCGCCGCATGCTGACCGAGAAGACGGTGCGCGCGTCGGACCGCCGCGCCATGTTCGTCGGGCTCGATGCTTATGAAGCCGCTGGCGGCACGGTCCTGCGCGATCTCTTCCAACAGGACGATGGCGGCTGGCTCGCCGATGTCGCCCTGCTCGATACCCTGGTTGCCGCCAAGCTGAAGACAGAGGCTGAGGCCATCGCGGCCGAAGGTTGGAAGTGGATCGAGGTCGCTGCCGACTTCCCCTACGGTCACACCCACGGTCTGCGCCAGATCGACGGTGTCGCCGCCGAACGATCGGCTGACGAGCAGGCGACGATCGACGCGCTCAACGCTGAGTATCAGCGGCTCGAAGCCGAGTATGAAGATGCGGACGAACTGCCCGACGAGGTCGATGCGCGGCTCGGCGAGATCGAGGCCCTACTTGGCGAGCTCGGCAACCGGCAGGTGATCTTTGATCCGAGCGACATCACCCGTGCAGGCGTCTTCGTCAGCATCGGCGCGGACGGCAGGCCCGTGGCCGACCGCGGCTATGTTCGCCCGGACGACGAGGCGCCCCTCGTCCTGCCCGATGCCGAGACCGATGGCGCTACGGCGGCGACCAGCGGCCAAGCCGGCGAACCCGGACCGAGTGGCACATCCCGCACCGTCATCACGGTCGGCGGGCAGCCGATCGAAAGCGAGGACGACGAGGACGACGTGATCAAGCCGTTGCCCGAGCGCCTGGTGATCGAATTGACCGCCCATCGCACGCTTGCGCTGCGCGACGCCGTGGCGAGCAACCCGCAGATCGCGTTGACGGCGCTGCTGCACAAGCTCGTCATCGACACATTCCAGCGCACCAGCACCGGCGGCGGGTGCCTCGAAGCGTCCGTGCGACACGTCTTCTTCCCCGCGCAGGCCGCCGACCTCAAGGACAGCCCCTCCGCATGCGCGATCGCGGAGCGTCACGACGCCTGGAAGGCCGATCTTCCGCAGGACGATCAGGCGCTCTGGGACTGGCTGTCGGCACTCGACGATGCGAGCCGACTCGCGCTGCTCGCTCATTGCGTGAGCTTCGGCGTCAACGCGCTTTACGAGAAGCCGAACCCCTACGGCGGGAACGGCGTGTCCCAGCACGGGCTCGAACGCCGTCTCATCCAGGCCGACCGGCTCGCGCGGGCGACTGGTCTCGACATGGTGGAGGCCGGATGGCGTCCTTCGGTCGACAATTATCTCGGCCGGGTGCCGAAGCGACGCATCGTCGAGGCCGTGCGTGAGGGCGCGGGAGACCGGGCGGCGCAGCTCATCGAGCATCTGAAGAAAGCTGAAATGGCCAAGGAAGCCGAACGCCTTCTCGCCGACGCCCGGTGGCTGCCCGAGCCGCTGCGACTCCCTGATACGGACACATTGTCCGAGCCGGGCGAACCCGAAGCTGAGGCAAGCTCCCTGGATCTGCCGGCGTTCCTCTCAGGCGACGAGGAAGCTTCGGACGAAGATACCGAGCCGCTCCCGGCGATCGCAGCCGAGTAGCCGATCCAGGCGGGACCGCTCCGGCGGTCCCGCATCTTTCCGCACACGCCCCTTCCATAAGCCCGGTCGCCACTCCGGGCTTTTCCATTTTCGTGGGAGACTGTCATGGCAGACTATTTCACGCACTTCTCGTGCCTGCTCGACGTCGGCACAGCTCAGAACGCCGCGCGCGCACTCGATCTCTACAATGCCCTGTCCGAAGCGGGCGCGTCGGAAGAACCGCCGTCGGAGGGCTTCCTTGTCTCCATCCGGCCGGAGCACGGCGGCTCGCAGCTCTGGCTACGGGATGACGTCTCCGGCGATCCCGAACGGCTGATCCAGTTCGTGAAACTCTGCGCGGCGGAATTCAGCCTCAAGGGCCGTTGGGGCTTCCAATACGCCAATACCTGCTCGCGGCTCCGGCTCAATGCGTTTGGCGGCGGTGCGCACGTCCTCGACCTCGGCACGGGTGAGACCCTCGGATGGATCGACACCGATGGCTGGCTCGCCGCCGCGGTGGATGGAGGTAATCCCGATGCCTGAGATCATCGAAACCACCGTCTATCGCCTCGACGAACTCTCCGCTGCGGCGAAGGACGCCGCACGCGGATGGTACCGCGACGGCAGCTTCGATTATGACTGGTTCGAGTTCGCCTATGACGACTTCGAACGCATTTGCATGATCCTCGGCATCAGCCTCAGGAGGCGCCCTGTCCGACTGTTCGGCGGTAGCACCCGCTCGAAACCCTGCATCTGGTTTTCGGGCTTCTGGAGCCAGGGCGACGGAGCCTGCTTCGAGGGCGACTACCGACACGCGAGATCCGCCGCCGGCCGCATCCGGGCCTATGCACCGACGGATACCACGCTACACCGGATCGCCGATACACTCCAGGCCGTTCAGCGGCGCAACTTCTACCAGCTCCCTGCCACGATGACCTACCGGGGGCGCTACTATCACGAGCATTGCATGGACATCATGGTCCATCGCGACAGTCCCGTGGGTCAGGACATGACCGCCGATGCAGAAGATGCCGTCTCTGAAGCGCTCCGTGACCTGGCCCGCTGGCTCTACCGCCAGCTCGAAAGGAAATACGAGCATCTGACCTCGGACGCGGTGGTCGACGAGGCGATTGCGGCGAGCGGCTACACCTTCACCGAAGCGGGCCGGCGCTTCGGCTGATTCAGCCTGCCGCTCGCACGTCGAGAGGCAGAGGGGGCCGGGACGGGTTTGAGCCCGGACGGTCGAGAGAGAGCGCCCGAGGGCTCGCCCTGTTCCCGCTCTCCTCGAGGTCTTCCCCATGCACGATCGTTCCGCACCATGCGCGCAAAAACATATGCCGGCGTCTCATCTGCCACGCGTCGACCGAATGGCGGCCCTGCTCGATGCCGCCCGATCCATCCTCGTCCATCTCGAAGCCGGCCGACGTGTCGACGCCACCCTGCTTCGTGACGCGATGGGAGCGAGCTTCAACGCGAGCGACGCTGCCGGAGCCTGGGACTGGAAACTGGCCTACGATGCCTGCGAGGCAGCAACTGTTCTCTTCCTCCGCAAATTCGGCAAAGCGCTTTTGCAAAAAGCCGGCTCTCCGGCCGCTGCCCTGCCGCTGGTGGCAAAAGTCGCCGGTCTGCTTCCCACGCACACGCGCCGCTCCCTCGAAAGCGAGACGTTCCAGCAATTCTCGACGCCCATCCCGCTCGGATTCATCGCGTCTCGCGCGGCCGCTATTACACCTGCCGACCGTGTGCTCGAACCGTCCGCCGGGACCGGTTTGCTCGCCATTCTGTCCGAGATTGCGGGCGCTACTTTGATCCTCAACGAACTGGCGGAAACCCGCGCCAGCCTCCTCTCCTCCCTCTTCCCGGCGGTCGCAGTCACGCGCTTCGACGCAGCGCAGATCGACGATCATTTGCACCCGGCCGTGGTCCCGTCGGTCGTGCTGATGAACCCGCCATTCTCGGCGATGGCGAACGTCATCGGTCGCATGGCCGACGCAGCGCTGCGACACATCGCATCCGCGCTCGCCCGCCTCGCCGAGGGCGGGCGCCTGGTGGCCATCACCGGCGCCAATGTCAGCCCGGAGCATCCAGCCTGGCGCGACGCGTTCATCCGATTGCAGGAGCGCGGACGCGTCGTATTCACCGCGAGCATCGACGGCGCCGTCTACGCCAAGCACGGCACAACCATCGAGACGCGGCTCACAGTCTTCGACAAGCTGCCAGCAGACGATCCCGCCCGGTTTCCCGCATCACAGGGTCAAGCACCCGACACGCAGACGCTTATGGGCTGGGTCACGGAACACGTTCCCCCACGGCTCACACTGGCGGGTTTCGTCGCCCTGCCGGCACCGTCGGCGATGGCGACGAAGCAGGTTGCCTGTCCGATTGCGCGCGGCACCGCGAACGCGCCGCAGAGGTCATCACTCGAGGAGCCGGTTTACCTGGACCTCGCCTATGAGACCCTCGACTGGAAGCCGGCCGAAGATGGTCGGCTGACCGACGCCATCTACGAGGAATACGGACTTCAGACGATCCGCATTCCCGGCTCTCAGGCCCATCCGACCAAGCTCGTGCAATCGGCGGCCATGGCGTCGGTCGCGCCGCCCAAGCCAAGCTATCGTCCACGCGTGCCTGAACGGCTCATCAACGAGGGCGTACTGTCGGACGCGCAGCTCGAAACCGTGATCTATGCCGGCGAGGCGCATACGGGCTTCCTCAGCGGCGCCTGGACTGTCGACGCGACGTTCGATGTCGTCTCTGCCGCACCTGACGAGGCGGCATCCGCCGTCCGCTTCCGGCGCGGTTTCATGCTCGGCGACGGCACGGGCGCGGGCAAGGGGCGCCAGTCCGCCGCCATCATCCTCGACAACTGGCTGCACGGTCGGCGCAAGGCCGTCTGGATCTCGAAGTCCGACAAGCTCATCGAGGATGCGCAGCGCGACTGGTCGGCCCTGGGCATGGAGCGCCTGCTCGTGACGCCGCTCTCCCGCTTCCCGCAGGGACGGCCGATCACACTGCCGGAAGGCGTCCTATTCACCACCTATGCCACGCTGCGGTCCGATGAGAAGGCCGACAAGGTTTCGCGCGTCCGCCAGATCGTCGATTGGTTGGGCTCCGATTTCGACGGGGCGATCATCTTCGACGAGAGCCATGCCATGCAGAACGCCGGCGGCGGAAAGGGAGAACGAGGCGATGTCGCGCCGTCGCAGCAGGGCCGTGCCGGCTTGCGGCTCCAGCACGCGCTCCCCGGCGCTCGGATCGTCTACGTCTCGGCGACAGGCGCCACCACCGTCCACAATCTCGCCTATGCCCAGCGTCTCGGCCTGTGGGGCGGTGAGGATTTCCCGTTCGCCACCAGGGCCGAATTCATCGCTGCCATCGAGGCCGGCGGTGTCGCAGCGATGGAGGTGCTGGCCCGCGATCTTCGCGCCCTCGGCCTCTATACCGCCAGATCCCTGTCCTATGACGGGGTCGAGTACGAGCTGGTTGAGCACGCGCTCACCGACGAGCAACGCCGCATCTATGACGCCTATGCTGGCGCGTTCTCCATCATCCACAACAACCTCGATGCCGCGATGCGCGCCGCGAACATCACCAGCGAGACCGGCACGCTCAACCCGCGCGCCAAATCTGCCGCCCGTTCGGCCTTCGAAGGCACAAAGCAGCGCTTCTTCGGGCACCTGCTGACCTCGATGAAGACCCTAACGCTGATCCGCTCGATCCAGCGCGATCTCGATGACGGGCACGCGGCTGTCATCCAGATCGTCTCCACCGGCGAGGCACTGATGGAGCGGCGACTGGCCGAGGTGCCGACCGAGGAATGGAACGACGTGCGCGTCGACATCACGCCGCGCGAATATGTGCTGTCTTACCTTCAACACTCCTTCCCGGTGCAGCTCTACGAGCCGTTCACCGACGCGGATGGCAATCTCTCTTCGCGACCTGTCACTCGCGACGGCCAGCCCGTCGAAAGCCGTGAAGCGGTCGCCCGGCGTGACCGGCTGATCGAGAAACTCGCAAGCCTGCCGCCGGTGCCTGGCGCGCTCGATCAGATCGTCCAGCGCTTCGGAGTGGACTTGGTTGCCGAGGTGACCGGGCGATCGCGGCGCATCATCCGCAAAGGTGACCGGCTCATGGTCGAGAACCGTCCGGGCTCCGCCAACCTCGCCGAGACCGCCGCCTTCATGGATGATGCCAAGCGCATCCTCGTGTTCAGTGATGCTGGCGGCACCGGGCGCAGCTATCACGCCGACCTCGCGGCGCGTAACCAGCGCCTTCGCGTCCACTATCTCCTCGAGCCGGGCTGGAAAGCCGACGCCGCCATTCAGGGCCTTGGTCGCACCAACCGCACCAACCAGGCGCAGCCGCCGCTGTTTCGTCCGATCGCAACGGACGTGAAAGCCGAGAAGCGCTTCCTGTCGACCATTGCCCGCCGGCTCGACACGCTCGGGGCAATCACCCGCGGCCAGCGCCAGACCGGCGGACAGGGCCTCTTCAGACCCGAGGACAATCTCGAAAGCCCCCACGCGCGCGACGCGCTGCGCCAACTTTACCTGCTGATCGTCCGCGGCAAGGTCGATGGCTGCCCGCTCCAGCTCTTCGAGAGCGCCACCGGCCTCAGCCTGATGGACGACACGGGCATCCGCGACGAGCTACCGCCGATCACGACCTTTCTCAATCGCTTGCTGGCGCTGACGATCGACCTGCAGGGCATATTGTTCAGCGCCTTCGAGCAGCTTCTCAGTGCCCGTATTGCCGGAGCACTGGCCAGCGGCACCTATGATATCGGGCTGGAAACGCTGAAGGCCGAAAGCTTCGTCGTCACCGACCGGCACACCATCTACACGCATCCCGCCACTGGCGCGGAAACCCGCTTGCTGACGATCACCCAGCGCGAGCGGAACCGGCCCCTGTCGCTCGACCAAGCCTTCGAGCTTCTCGCCGATCCACGTGCAGCTCTGCTGATCAACGAGCGATCCGCCAGGGCGGCGGTTCAGGTGCCTGCCCCGAGCATCATGCTGGATGATGGAGAAATCGAACGCCGGGTGCGCTTGCTCCGGCCGATGGAACATCACCATGCATCGCTGGCGTCGATGGCGGAAAGCCATTGGCGGGCGGCCGATCGCGAGGTCTTCGCGGCGGCGTGGCAGCGCGAACTGACGCAGATCCCCGAGTTCACCGACAGCACGATCCATGTCGTCGCCGGGCTCCTGCTCCCGATCTGGAAGCGTCTCCCGGATGAGTGCACGCGTGTCTATCGCCTCCAGACGGACGACGGCGAACGCATCATCGGGCGACGCGTGTCTCCAGCCTGGGCGGCCAACGCGCTCGCGACCGACGCGCCGACGCTGACGGCTGCCGATGCCTTTGCAGCCTTGGTGGCAGGCAGCACCGTCCTCGATCTCACTGAGGGCCTCCAGCTTCATCGCGCGCGGGTGATGGGCGTCCACCGCATCGAGCTATCGGGCTTCTCCGACACGATGCGCGATCGCCTCCGGTCCTACGGCCTGTTCCACGAGATCATCTCCTGGAAGCTGCGCATGTTCGTTCCCACCGACACGACCGGCGTGGCCGTCCTTGCCAAAGTGATGGAGCGCTATCCAGTCACGCGGATCTCTGAACGGGAGGCCGCGTGATGGCCAGCTTGGACGCATCCGATCTTGCGGCCCGCCTCGCCGGCCAGGCCGAAGCCGTGTGCCGGCACTATCTGTCCAACGGCACAAGGCAGGGAGGCTACTGGCTGGTCGGCGACGTTCGCAACACGCCGGGCCGCTCAATGTTCGTGCGGCTCAAGGGGCCGCAGACGGGTCAGGGCGCCGCCGGCAAGTGGACCGACGCCGCGACTGGCGAGCATGGTGATCTGCTCGATGTCATTCGCGAAACCTGCGGCCTTCCCGACTTCAAGCAGGTCGCCGAGGAGGCGCGGCGCTTCTTGAGCCTCCCGCATCCAGAGCCCGCACGAGAGTCGCGGCGGGCTAGGACGCCCGTGGCGCCCATGGGTACGCCAGAAGCCGCGAAGCGTCTCTTCGCGATGGCACAGCCTATCAGCCGTACACTCGGCGAGACGTATCTGCGCAGACGCGGCATTACGTCTTTGCACGAAACCGGATCGCTGCGCTTTCATCCCCGCTGCTTCTTCCGCCCCGATGAGCATTCCCCGACCGAGATCTGGCCGGCGATCATCGCAGCCGTCACGGATCTCAATGGCGAGCTCACCGGCGCACATCGCACCTGGCTGGACCCCGGCGGCTTCAACGAAGCGACTTTAGGCAAGGCGCCCGTCGAGACACCAAGACGGGCGATGGGCAATCTCCTCGGATCTGCCGTGCGCTTCGGACTGCCGGGCTCGGTGATGGCGGCCGGCGAAGGCGTCGAGACCATGCTGTCGCTGCGCTGCGTCCTGCCGACCATGCCGATGGCAGCCGCGCTGTCGGCGGCACATCTCGCCGCCATCCAGTTCCCCGACACCCTGCACCGGCTGTATGTCGCGCGTGATGACGATCCCGCCGGCGATGCAGCGGTGAGGACCTTGATGACCCGCGCGGAGGAAGCGGGCATCGAGGCAGTCACCCTGTCTCCGACGCTTGGCGACTTCAATGAAGACCTGCGGCTGCTGGGACTCGCGGCGCTCCGGGCAGCCATCCGTGTCCAGATCGCGCCCCAGGACGTCGCACGCTTCATGGAGCATGCAGCCTAACCGGGATGGAGGCAGGCGGTTGTTGGTCGAGCACTTCGATCAACGCCCGCATCTGGGATGAACGTTTCGCCAGAGGACCGCGCCCCGGCCTTCCAGAGGGCGATCGGCCATCAGACGGTCCATCCAGGCAACCTTGTGGCCGACTATTTTCCGGCGGCCCGTTCCACCCCACGCGGTCAAGCCGCGCGGGGACCCCGGCGCGGGCCTTTCCATCGCGAGACAAAATAGCCGGCCCCTGCGGTCCTTCGCTCACGCTGCGGCCCCTCGCTTCGCTCGGGGTGCCAGTCCAGCCCGTCCGACGGCTTCGTCGCCATGAAGGCCGCGGCGGTCGCGGTCCAGCGAACGGAGCTTCCCATGAGCGAGCACGACGAATTTGAGCCCGACCACATCTCTTCTCCCACCGACCACGTTCTGACCGAGCTTCAGCTCTACGGCTTCCATCCCCGCGATGATGAACCCGATCCTCGACCAATCCCGGAAGATCGCGTGATCGCCGGCGCCGTCGCCGACATCTTCGACGCGCTGATCGCCACCATGGCCGATACCGGCCTCGACGCAGATCTCGACGACCTGCTGTGGTCAACGGTCAACACCTTCCACCGGGCAGTCGAACGGGTCGAACGCACACTCGACGACAACGAGCAGGCGCAGAAGCAGGGGCAGCGCGAACAGGACGGCTCCGAGGTGAAGGCCGTGCAGCTCGAAGCGCTGATCGCCACCGGACAGCGGCTCATCGAACGCCGCGACGCCCTCGAACTCTTTCGTGACACCGGCGCCGACCTTTACCGGAAAACGACCGGCTCGAACTGGTCTCCCCGCCACGGCTCACGCGTCAACCATCGACAGCTCACCTCTGCGATGATCGACAGCCGCGACTTCATCGCCGCGCGCAAACGCGCCGATCGCGAGGTGCTGCTGCCCGCCGGACCGAAGATCGCGCTGACCGGCGGGCTCGACTTCAACGACCATCAACTGATCTGGGCCAAGCTCGACCAGGTCCGCATGAAGCATCCCGACATGGTCCTGATGCACGGCAAGTCTCCGAAAGGGGCCGAGAAGATCGCCGCCCGCTGGGCCGACCACCGCGGTGTCGCGCAGATCGGCTTTGCCCCCGACTGGACCAGGCACGGCCGCTCCGCCCCGTTCAAGCGCAACGATCAGATGCTGGACGTGCTGCCGATCGGGGTCATCGTCTTCCCCGGCACCGGCATCCAGGACAACCTGGCCGACAAGGCGAAGAAGCTCGGCATCCCGGTCTGGAGATTCGGCGGCGCGTGAGCGCCGCCATCATGGTCTGGCCAATCAGGCGACTGGCGAGAAGTAGCGGACGCAACACGCGGCACGACAGCTTCTAGTGCAGATATGCACTAAGTGATCAAATCTTAACGCGGGCAGCTCTAGCTAGAATTTTGCCCCGTCCACATCTTGAATATCCAGAGTATCGAGGTCAATCGAAGGCACGCAGCGCAGGTTAATGGACGCCATTTCGACACCGTTTGGACCCTTGCCATGACTGAATGCTTGGCAACCACATAAGCAGCAAAAACGGTGAACAATGGCGCACTTGTTGAATTTGTAATCTGTCAGTACTTCTTCGCCTCGAACAATAGATAGACTGCGTGATGGAACAAAGGATAGCAGAAATCCCTTCCGTCGGCAGTGGGAACAATTACACCTTACAGCCTTCGCGGGTGGATCCTCATCAACGCGGAATGCGACTTTCCCGCAGTGGCAGCTACCCTCGTAAGCCATGCATTGCCTCCATTCAGTGTGTTCATCAATGCAGTCCGCGACGCGTGTTATGGCTTTGGGTATCGAATGCGCTACCCCCGTCGGGCAGTTCGGCGATGCCCGCTCGTCAGGCCAAAGACGAAACTGCTGATGACAAGTCTCCGATCGACCCCGGGGGTGCACATCGGATTGCGATCAACGGCCTGCAAGCTGCGCCGATCCTACTTTCTGGGCTCATAGCGGAGCGCCACAGCACCGGAGCTCAAGTCAATCCGGTCGACGAGTTTCAAGTCGATGGCCTTTGAGAGGCCGGCGAACAAGCTGGGGCCACGCCCTGCAATAATGGGCTGAACAACGAACTCGTACTCGTCGATCAGACCAAGCTCCGCCAACGCCACCGGCAGCCTGACGCCACCGGTAAACAGCGCCTTGCCGCGTGCTTGTTTAAGTGCCTGGACGGCCTCGGCCAAATCGCCACGGACCAGCTCCGCGTTCCAATCGACCCGGTCCAGCGTGCTGGAAACAACGTACTTCTTCATCCCATCGATGGTCCGTGCGAACGGCTCCGTCCAATCGGGCATTGCGATGGTGCGGGTCTCCAGCCGCCACGCTTCTTCCATCATCTGGTAGGTGACGCGACCAAAGAGCAGGCCATCGGCTCGGCCCATGCTCCCTATGGCGTGACGATGTGTTGCGCGCAGGGCCTCCTGTCGCAGCGCCTCGTCCGCTGAGCCGGCGTTATGATCGACACAACCGTCCAGCGTCACGTTGATGGAGTAGAGAAGAGGCCTCATTGTTTTTGTCGCTCCTTTTTTGCTCGTGCCGAGATAGCCAAGTCGAAACTGTGCAACTGGCTGGTCAGTCCAAGAATTGCGCCGCTTGTGATCTCGGGGTCCGGATGACGATCCGCCGTGAGGACCATCCGAACCCGCCCGGCTTCGACGCTCATCTCGACCAACATGTCATAGGGATACGGCTCGACGCCGGGGACGAAGTCCATGTCGAAGCGGATGCGCAGCCGCCGGTGCCGAACCATCTCCACGAACTGACCGCTCACCCGCGCGGTCTGCCGCATGTCGAGGTTCCCCAGGTAGGCGATCTGCTCGGCACCCACCGCGCTCATCACGTAATCGAAGGCGCCGCCGACTCGCAGATGAAGTGCTGTTATCTCGACGCGCATTCCCTCGGGTGCGAACCACGCCTCGAGCCCTTCTTTCGTGGTCCACAGCGCCCAGACGTCCTCGATCGATGCGTCGTAGACCCGCTCGAACGTGATGGGACCTGCGCCCCGCTCGCTGGCGTGCGCCATTACTTCTTCTCCCCGGACTGCTGCGCGCTCCCCCGGCGCGCCAAAGCCGCGTCAAATCGATCGAGCCGTCCCTCCCAAAGTCTTCGGTAGCTTCGAACCCAGTCGTCGATCGCCTGGAACGGCTCGGGTCGGAGCGAGTAGAGGCGCCTGGCCCCATCAGGCCTCATCACGACGAATCCTGCTTCGCCGAGGATCCGCAGGTGCCGCGAAACGCCGGACTGGTCGATGTCCACGGCACGAACCAAGTCGCCCACGGCCTGCTCACCGCCTGCCAGCGCTTCGACGATGCGAAGGCGCGTCGGGTCCGCCAATGTCTGAAATGCGATTTGTTGCATCATGGTGCATATGTATGGTGATGCATATTATACGTCAAGCCACTTGCTTCGCGCTGCAGGTTTGGTTCGGCCGACATCCGGCGTCCGCCCAACCCCCTCGTCCTTGCGCTGATCCTTGGTCCAACCGAGGGCCTGATGCCATCAACCCGTGAAGGGTCGGCTACGCCCATTGCGTGCCGCCGCTTCGTCTTCGCCTGCGCGGTGATTGCGGCCCACGGTCGGACACATCGGGCGCCTGTCAGCGGGGGATGGTCCTCCGCTCGGAACAGGAGCCGGACCAATGTCCCTCGACGCCGCTTATGCCTTCGCAAACAGCCTCGCTGGCACCCTGATGGTCGCCATCATCATCTTCCGGGCGGGCGACGGCACGCTGTCCGTCACTCCCTGCAACGAGTTCGACGGCGATGCCGAGATCGTGGCCGAGATCGATCCGTTCGACGTCTGACGTCTGGCGGAACAGCTTCGCAGGCGGAGCTCGGTTCGATTTCCGCTCCCGAAGCGCATCGAATTTGGCTATAACCTGCATCGCGCCTTGGTGGTGGTGGTTGGCGCACCCGTCAGACCTATTCTCACGGAGGCCACCACCATGATCGTCTTCGCCATTCTCGGTTCGCTCGCCGCCATTGGCGTGCTTTGCTGGTTGTTGTTTACGCTCGCTGTGTTTGCGTTCCCGGCTTTCATCGGCGTCAGCGCGGGCATCTGGGCGTATGAGACCGGCGCCGGCCTGCTCGGTGCCATCGTCATCGGCGCCGTTGGTGCCGGTATCGCACTCGGCGTCGGCCAGCTTCTGCTCGCCATCCTGCGGCCGGCGTGGCTGAAAATCCTCGTCGCCTTGGCTTTCGTCGCGCCCGCAGCCATCGCGGGCTTTTACGCGACCCATGGCATCGTGAAGCACACCATGCCGTCGGAAACCTGGCAGCTCGTGTTCTCGGTCATCGGCGCGATGGCCGTTGCGGTCACGACCTTCATCCGCGTGACGTCACTCACCCCGCCTGGATCGACCGGCCGGGGCGTTGCCAATGCCTGAGTGTCGAGCTGAACGCAGAGCCGGACCAGAGAGCGGACGTGCGCCACGTACCAACCATCGACGGATCTGATGTGGGACCGGGCGAAAAAGCGGGCACGGCCGCGCGTAGCCTGCCATGCCGCAGGGCTCGCTGATCGTCTGATCGCAGGCTGCTCATTCGCCGACCGACCAAACGCAGGCTGACGGGCGTCACCGGTCAGGCGCTCCTCATCAGCAGGACGAGAAGTGTCAGCTCAGCGCTCAGAAACGCCGATCGCGTGAACCGCGCGTGCCAATTCGGCCGATGCCTTGCGCCGCCACGTCATCCCCTCGGGATCTAGCCAGATCGAGCGCACCCGAGCGGCCTCTTCAATGGCCTGATCTGGCCGAAGACCGGCTCACGCCTCGCTCGCCTATGGCGCAACAGCGGCGTCACAACTTTCTTCCCCTGCCGGCTGCGCCGACATTCCTCGCGGGACAAGAAAGTTCCTCCTTTGCTGTCGGGCCCCAAGCCTACCCCAGCGAACTGGGGCCCCGAGGCTGGGGTGCGCCGCCGAGCGTCTCCGGCCCGTCGATCGCCATCGAGGCCGCAATGGTGCGGGCTCGAGACTTCAGATCGAGGAGAAATGACATGGCCACCATCGGCACCTTCAAGAAGACCGGCACGAACGAGTTCACCGGCGAGATCGTCACCCTGAGCGTTCAGGCCAAGAACGTCCGCATCGTCCCCGAGACCCGGGCCACCGGCGAGAACGCCCCCAGCCACCGCGTCCTGGTCGGTCGCGCCGAGATCGGCGCCGCCTGGTCCAAGCGCTCCAACGAGGGCCGCGACTATCTTGGTCTCAAGCTGGACGACCCGAGCTTCAACGCCCCGATCTACGCCAACCTGTTCGACGACGAGGACGGCGAAGCTTTCAGCCTCATCTGGTCCCGCCCCAGCCGCCGCAACGGCGACTGAGGCTCCGGCGACGCCCCGTCCGATCGATCCGGACGGGGCCTTCGTCGGCCAAAGCATCCGAATCAGGTTGCGGCCTCAACTACTCGAACGACCGCAATAGACGCTCTTCAGTCTGGCCCGAAAAGCCAAGAACGACTATTATAGCCGTAGTTCTGGCGTGCGCTGAGGTCCGAGTGGAGGTGATCATGCATGATCACCGCCCGACTGTCGCGGGCCGCACGCGCGCTGCTGGGTTGGACACAGGAGACGCTCGCTGACGAAGCCCGTGTATCACTGACCGCGCTCAAGCGCCTCGAGTCGGAGAGCGACTTGAAGGTGTACGAGAGCACGCGCGATCAGGTGCGCCGGGCATTCGAAGCGCATGGCATCGTCCTCTTGCAGTCCGACCAAGGTGAAGGGGTGATGCTCGTCCATGGCCGAAAAGCCGCCAGCGACATGCGGAAGAGAAAGTAGCGCCGGTCCACGACGGCCAACCCGCGTTGCGAGCCAGCAGCCATACCAGTTGCCGTCGAAGTCGGGCTTGGTTAACGCCATGCCGACACGAAGGGGCTCTGTGATTCCAGGTGGGGCGTCGTGACCAAGGCAGACTTCCTCGAACGACCGCCGGAGAGCGCGTCGATCACCGACTATGATCGGGCGCACATGACGCTCTACCTCCGTCTCATTGATGCCGCATCGGACGGCGCTGCTTGGGAAGAGGCCGTGTCGATCCTGTTCGGCATAGACCCGGCCGCCGAACCGGAGCGGGCCCGCCGCATCCATGACAGCCATCTCGATCGTGCGAAATGGATGACCCAGCACGGCTACCGCGAGCTCGCACACGAGCACCCGCGTCGTTGATGCGGGGGTGATGCCGCAGCGGCATCGCCCGTTTCCATTTCTCCGGCTTCCGCTTGCGCTTGCGTGGCGGAATCCTGCGCAGCGAAGCTGCTGCAGGTTTGCTGGCGGAGGATTCATGACCCCCGACATCTCGCACTGGCGATCATCCGAGCGCTACGAATACGTCGAAGGCCTCGTCTCGCCTGAACTCGCTTGGGAATGGCTGCGCCGGAACGAAGACTATCAGCGCGACTTCGAGGCCGCTCAGCTGGAACCGAACGCCGACACCGCAGCAACCGAGGCGACGAGGTCTCGATGGGGGCTGCGATTTCCTGTTGTCGCCTGCCCTCGACGCCAAGGAGGCCGCGCCCATCTGGGCACCCACCTCAAACACCGGCGTCGTTGTGCTGACCGCGCAGCCAGCCATCCTACCGAAGGATGCCAGACCGCCCGCCATTGACGCGGAGACAGCCGGTCAGTCAGACGCGCAAGGCTTCCACTTCCTTCACAGCCTCAAAAACGGCGAACGGCTTCAGATCCTGCGCCTCGCCGGCGTGAGCGCAGACGAAGGCGCGGCGGCCGTCATCCCGCTCGGCCCCGAAGGCTTCGATCGGCTCGAGGCCGTCGCCCGCCTCCTGAGTTCGCTCCATGGCCGCTCGATCCCTGCCGACACGCGGCTGACCAAGCAGCAGCGTCAACGTGCTCGACGGATGTTGCAGGCCGTCGACGGTCGTCTCAGCGGCGCCAGCTACCGCGAGATCGCGGCGGCACTGTTCGGCGCACGCGACCTCGCCGATGAACCCTGGAAAACATCCTCGCGCCGGTTCGCCACCATGGACCTCGTGCGCGGCGGCCTCGCAATGATCGCCGGCGGCTATCGACGCCTGCTGAGCCATCGCCGTCGACGCTAGCACGCCTAGTGTGGGGATTTGCTCCCGCCAGCTTCCCACTCCCTCCGCAACTTCGCGGTCCGCCAGGGTAGCCGCCAACCGCCGCTGTCCCCCTGCGGCTCTCGCGAACCCTCGGAGGCCCGATCATGTCACCCAATGGCGCCGGCGTGCCGCAACGCTTTCTCCGCACGCCTGAAGCGGCCCGCTTCCTCGGTCTATCGGATCGCACGCTCGAGAAGCACCGGACCTACGGCACCGGTCCCGCCTATCGCAAGCTTGGCGGGCGCGTCGTCTACGCGCTCGAGGACCTGAAAGCGTGGGCTGACCGCGGCTTCGTCACCTCGACGTCCGATCCGCGCGGGAGTGTCCTTCCCGCCAAGCGCCATGCCGCCGTCACGCCTGCCTTCGGCGGCGGCCAAGCCCGCTGAGCCGTCCGACATGTCCCCGCGGCAGCGCCCCCTCTCCTTGAGCGAACGATCGCGGCTCGACCCGTTCGTCGTCGCCACCGGCGACGCCAGTCCGCGCGACCAGCGCGATCTGATGGAGCGGCCCTTCTTCTCGCTCGCCAAGGCCAAGCGTACCTCACCGATCCACTACCAAGCCGGCGACATCCGCGTCGAAGTCTTCGCGGTCCCCGAGCATGGCATGGCGACCATCTGGGATGCCGACATCCTGATCTGGGCCGCGAGCCAGATCGTCGAGGCCGCAAACCTCGGCTTCCAAACGTCACGCTTCCTGCGCTTCACGCCGTATCAACTCCTGACCGCCATCGGGCGCCAGACGGGATCGCGCGACTATCGGCTCCTCAAGGGCGCTCTGGCGCGCCTTCAGTCGACGGTCATCCGCACCACGATCCGCAACGGCGAGCATTGGCGGCGTCAGCAATTCTCCTGGATCAACGAGTGGGGGGAATGCACGACGCGCGACGGCCGCGTAGAGGGCATGGAGTTCGTCCTGCCCGACTGGCTCTATCGCGGTGTCATCGACCGCTCGCTCGTCCTCGCCATCGATCCCGCCTATTTCCGACTGACCGGCGGCATCGAGCGCTGGCTCTATCGGGTCGCCCGGAAGCATGCCGGCCGTCAGCCAGCGGGCTGGACCTTCGAAATCGCGCACCTGCACGCCAAATCGGGGAGCCAGGCGCGCGTCTCCGACTTCGCCATCGACATCCGCCGCATCGTCGCCCGCCAGCCGCTGCCCGGCTATCGCTTGGCTCTGGAGCGCACCGGTCGTCAGGAACGCCTGCACATCCGCCCCATCAACTTGTCCACAGGCCCTGTGGATGGTGTTGTGGATGCGATCGGGACTTCGGGCGCAAATGGTATCGGGATTTCGGGCGCAGCCGCCTCGGGACTTCGAGCGCGGAAATCGCAACTAACCCTCTGGCCTGAAACGGCGATTCCGAGCCTTAACTTAGAATCTAACAACGAATCTAACTTCTTGTTGGAGCGGGGCGACGGTGGAAAACCACCCCACGGCCGACGGAGCGCGCGGTCATGATCGTCGCGTTGCTCAATCAGAAAGGCGGCGTTGGCAAAACGACGCTCGCCCTTCATCTCGCCGGCGAATGGGCCAGCCGCGATCAACGCGTCATGCTCATCGACGCCGATCCGCAGGGTTCTTCACTCGACTGGTCCGAAGCCCGCGCCCGTGAAGGCCTGCCCCGCCGGTTCGCCGTCATCGGACTGGCGCGCGACACCTTGCACCGCGAAGCGCCCGAACTGGCGCGCAGCGCCGATCATGTGGTGATCGATGGGCCGCCGCGCGTCGCCGGCCTCATGCGCTCGGCCCTGCTTGCCGCCGATCTCATCCTGATCCCGGTTCAGCCGTCGCCCTTCGACGGATGGGCGTCGGCCGAGATGCTGGCGCTGCTCCGCGAAGCACGCCTGTTCCGCCCGTCGCTTGTCGCGCGTTTCGTGCTCAACCGTTGTGGCGCGCGCACCATCATCGCACGCGAGACCGCCAAGGCGCTCGCCGAACACGATCCGCCGGTGCTGGCGAGCGCGATAGGCCAACGCGTCGGCTTCGCGGATGCCGCGCAATCCGGCCGCCTGATCTCGGAGCTCGATGGCCAGCGTGCCGGCACGCGCGAGATCGCAGCGCTCTGCGCCGAAGTTGCAAGGCTCGCACCATGACCAGGCGCAGCTTCGCCGCGCGGCCCGGCGACCCGGACACCTGGATCAAGGCCGCCGACGATCCGCGCGGCCGCAGGGCTGACGCCATCGCCTACACCGCGCGCCTCACGATCGACGTCACGCCGGACCTGCGTGGCCGGATCAAGGTCACCGCGTTCCAGCGCGGCCAAACCGTCGCGGACATGCTGCGCGAGCTCCTCGCGGGCGCGTTTCCTGCCGAGGGGGACGCGCCATGAGCCCTCCGGCAATTCATGGCGCAGCGGGCGTTCGGCCGTCATCACCTCCGGGTCGGCTCACCGAGGTCGAACTGGTCTGGCGCGAGAAGCAGATCGAGCACTGGATCCGCTTCGGCCATGCGGTCCACGAACAGATCCTCGACCGGCGGCGCCGCGTCCTCAGCTTCCCCGCCGGCGCTGTCTTCGCCTTCGTCCGCTGGGCGTCGAATGGCTTTGGCACCGTCGTCTCGCGCATCGACATCCTGCGCGCCGTCAGCGCGGGCGAAGGTTATCAGACGCTGCCCTCGGTGCGGCCCGGTGGTGAAATCCTGCTGCAAACGAGAGGCTGGCCGAGCGTCGAGCAGGTGCTGCTTCTGATCGACGCGATCGAAGCGCTCGACATCGATCCCGCCGAAGCTGCGCCTGACTATTGGCGCCATGTCCATAACCGGCTCGCCGCCGGGGACGCCCCGCGATCCTACTCCCGACAGCAGCACCGCGCCTGGCGCTTGCGACAGAGGGCCGAGCCATGACGCGCGCCGGCTACCTGCTGACGGCCACGGGCGCCGCGCTCCTGCTGATCACGCTGGCGATGGTGCACGTTGCACCGCGGCTCGTCTGGAACGCATCGGCCAGCGTCCCGGTCGGCCTCTATGAGATCGGTTCGGCTACGCCGCTCGAGGTCACCGACCTTGTCGCGGTCAATGCGCCAGAGCCGCTTGCCGCCTTCCTCGCGGACCGGGGTTATCTCCCGCGCGGCGTGCCGCTCTTGAAGCGCGTTGCCGCAGTTCCCGGGCAGACGGTCTGCCGTTCGGGTGGCGACATTACCGTCGACGGAATCACCGTCGGCAATGCGCTCGACCGCGACCGTCTTGGACGCACGCTGCCTATCTGGAGCGGCTGCCACCGGATCGGCGCGAGCGAACTCTTCCTCATGAACATCGGCGTCCGGGACAGCCTGGACGGCCGCTACTTCGGGCCTCTCGCCGTCAACACCGTGATCGGCCGGGCCACGCCTCTCTACACCGACGAAGACGGCGACGGTCGCTTCGTCTGGCGCGCGCCGACGCGGTGACGGCGCAGCCATGACCCGTTCCACCGCATCGCCAAGGAGGTTGCCATGAGTCTGATCGGAGAATTCACCCGCACCAAGAGCGGCTATGGCGGTCGCATTCGCACGCTCGCCCTCGACGCCGCTCTGGTGCTTGTGCCGGCGGAGCACTCCGACGCCGAGAACGCGCCCGACTATCGCGTTCATCTCGGCGACGACGCCGATGGGCCGGAAGTGGGCGCGGGATGGAAGCGCACCGGCGAGAAGGCAGGCGAGTATGTGTCTTTGCAGCTCGACGATCCGACCTTCGCACAGCCGATCCGGGCCAGCCTGTTCCAGTCGGCCGACGACAAGTCAGCGTGGGGTCTCTACTGGAACCGGCCAACCAAACGCAGCGAGCGGGACTGACCGATGCGCGCCTCCCATCGCCAGCCCGCTGCCGGAGCGAAAGGGGCCGCCCGCCGACTGCCCTTCCTTCTCCTTTCCGGCCTGGCCTTTGCCGGCGCGATGCCTGCGCCGTCTCTGGCGCAGACCTCGGTCATCGAGCGACCCGCTGCAGGCTCGCCCTACACACAAGCGGTCGCCGAGGCAGCGCGGCGGTTCGGCATTCCCGAGCGCTGGATCTGGGCTGTCATGCGCGTCGAGAGCGGCGGTCGTGTCCGCGCGGTCTCGCCCAAAGGCGCGATGGGACTCATGCAGATCATGCCCGCGACCTGGGCGGATCTGCGGGCACGCCACGGTCTGGGGGCCGATCCCTTTGACCCGCGCGACAACATCCTGGCTGGTGTAGCCTATCTGCGCGAAATGCACGACCGCTACGGCGCGCCGGGCTTCCTTACGGCCTACAATGCCGGCCCCGGGCGCTACGATGACTATCTCTCGGCTGGCCGCGCGCTGCCCGCCGAGACCATCGCCTACGTGGCCGCGATCGCGCCGTTGATCGGCAGTGACCCGCTCGCTGCCGGCGTCGCTGTCGCGATCGTTGACCCGCTCGCGTGGACTCGGTCTCCGTTGTTCGTCGCGCGCTCCAACGGCAGCGTTGCAGCAGAACGATCGCAGCCCGATCGTCAAAGGAACGGCAGCCGAACGGCAGATCCGCAGCAACCCCCAATCGCCGCTTCGACGCAGACGGCAGGCATCTTCGTGACCCGCGCCGATGATGGGGGGCGTCCATGACCAGAATCGCACTCCGGCGCGGTGTAGTGAGCTCCCGGAAAGAGGCGGCATGGGGCGGTTGGGGCCAGGCAGACACGACCAACAGACGGCGAGATAAAAGCGGCTCGCCACTAGCGAGCAAGCCATTGCTTTCGCATGGCTTTTCACGTGCCGGTCGGTCGGGGGCAGTGCCGGTTCCGGCTATTTTCCACGATATTTCAAGGACATTGCCGGCACTGTCCCGCGTTTGGCCCGCCGGAGGCCGGCGATGAGCGACGGCCACAGCGACTTCCGGGTCCGGCCGGGCCGCATCGGTTCGACGCGGGCGCCGAAACCCAAGAGCTTCATCAACCAAGTCCTGCGCGCCGCCAAGCGCTCGGGGCATGTCGGCACCGGCGGCGGTCCGGGCCGCAAGGCGGCCGGCTATGGCCGTTCGAGCTTCGGGCGCGGACGGATTGCCTTCAGCCGCGCGCGGCTTTTCAGCTCGTCGCGCCGCGTCGTCGTCAAGGCGCGGATCGCCCGCCACCAGGGCCGGGCCTTTCGGTCTGCGCCGCTCAATGCCCACCTCTCTTATCTCAAGCGCGACGGCGTCACGCGCGACGGTGAAAAGGCCGTGATGTTCGATGCCGACAGCGACCGCGCCGATGACGCTGGTTTCGCCGCGCGCTCGAAGGACGACCGGCACCATTTCCGCTTCATCATCTCGCCCGAGGACGCCGCCGAGTTGACGGACCTGCGCGCCTTCACGCGCGACCTCGCGCGCCAAATGGAAGCCGACCTCGGGACCCGGCTCGATTGGGTTGCGGTCGATCACTGGAACACCGACAATCCCCACGTCCACCTGCTGGTGCGAGGCGTTGACGCCCAGGGCGCCGACCTCGTCATATCACGCGACTACATCAGCCGCGGCTTGCGATCCCGGGCCGAGGATCTCGTGTCGATCGAACTCGGCCCGAAGCCGGAGCACGAGATCAAGACGGCGCTCGAGCGCGAAATCACGGCCGAGCGCTGGACGCGCCTCGATGTCGAGATTCGCATCGCCGCCGACGAGACCGGCTTCATCGACCTTCGTCCCGAGCAAACCGGCGCCGCTGATCTCCAGACCCGCCGGCTTATGATCGGTCGGCTCCAGCACCTGGAGAAGATGGGCCTCGCGTCATCCGCCAGCCCCGGCGAGTGGATGGTCGGGCTCGATGCCGAACGCCACCTTCGCGACCTCGGGCTTCGCGGCGACATCGTCAAGACCATGCACCGCGCTTTCGCCGAGCGCGGTGAAGATCGCGGAGTTGCCGACTATGTCATCGAAGGCGGCAGTGGACAGGCGCCGATCATCGGGCGGCTGGTCGATCGCGGCCTGCACGACGAGCTGACGGGCGAAGCCTATGCGGTGATCGACGGCACCGACGGCCGGGCCCACCATGTCAGGTTCCGCGGTGTCGAGGCCTTCGAGCACGCCCCTCCGATCGGCGGCATCGTGGAAGTTCGGCGCTTTGGCCGTGCCGATGAGCCGCGCCCGACACTGGTCCTCGCACCCCGGTCAGACCTCGATCTCAGCCGACAGATCACGGCGCCGGGAGCCACATGGCTGGACCATCGGCTGGTGGAGGCGGACCCCATGCCGCTGTCGATGGGAGGCTTTGGGCGAGAGGTGCGCGACGCCCTGCAGGCACGGGCCGAGCATCTCGCCGACCAAGGCCTCGGTCGCCGCCAAGGCCCGCGGATCATCCTGCAACGCGACCTCCTCGCCACGCTGCGGCGGCGCGAACTGGATGCGGTCGGGGCGCGCCTCTCCGCCGAGACCGGTCTGGCGCACATGAAGCCGACCGCCGGCGATCAGGTCGCCGGCATCTATCGCCAGCGCCTCAACCTCTCCTCCGGCCGCTTCGCGATGATCGAGAGCATGGGACGAGATGGGGGCCTCGGCTTCCAGCTCGTGCCCTGGTCGCGCGAGATCGAACGCACGCTCGGCCAGCATGTCGCTGGCGCCGTGAAGGACGGCGGCGGCATCGAATGGGGCCTCGGCCGCAAGCGCGGGCTCGCCCTCTAGCCAACAAGGAAGAAAGGACCGCCGCTGATGTCCGCGACGAAAATCCTCTGGGGCCAGGTCACCACCGTGTTCCTCATCGTGTTGCTCACGACCTGGGGCGCGACCCAATGGACAGCCTGGCGGCTCGGCTTTCAGGCGCAGCTCGGCACGCCGTGGTTCGAGCTGGCGGGTTGGCCGGTCTACTACCCACCCGCCTTCTTCTGGTGGTGGTACTTCTACGACGCCTATGCCCCGCCGATCTTTGTTGAAGGCGCAGTGATCGCCGCCTCCGGCGGCTTCATCTCCATCGCCGTCGCCATCGCGATGTCGGTATGGCGTGCCCGTGAGGCGAAGAATGTCGAGACATATGGCTCGGCCCGCTGGGCTGAACTCCGCGAGGTGAAGGCAGCGGGCCTGCTCGGACCCGATGGCGTCGTCCTTGGCAAGCTCGGTGACGCTTATCTCCGGCACGATGGACCGGAGCATGTCCTGTGCTTCGCACCGACCCGATCGGGCAAGGGTGTCGGCCTCGTCGTTCCCACGCTCCTCACCTGGCCGGGCTCCGCCATCGTCCACGACATCAAGGGCGAGAACTGGCAACTGACTGCCGGCTTCCGCGCGAGGCACGGCCGCGTCCTGCTTTTCGATCCCACCAACGCCAAATCGGCCGCCTACAACCCGCTCCTCGAAGTGCGACGCGGCGAGTGGGAAGTCCGCGACGTGCAGAACGTCGCCGACGTTCTCGTCGACCCCGAGGGCTCACTCGACAAGCGCAATCACTGGGAGAAGACGAGCCATTCTTTGCTCGTCGGCGCCATCCTGCATGTGCTGTACGCGGAAGAGGAAAAGACGCTCGCCGGTGTCGCCGCCTTCCTGTCGGATCCGCGCCGTCCGATCGAAGCCACGCTGAAGGCGATGATGACGACGCCGCATCTCGGCCCTGGCGGCCCTCATCCCGTTGTAGCGTCGACGGCGCGCGAACTCCTCAACAAGAGCGACAACGAGCGCTCGGGTGTTCTGTCCACCGCCATGTCCTTCCTAGGCCTCTATCGCGACCCGGTGGTGGCGGAGGTGACGCGCCGCTGCGACTGGCGGATCGCCGACCTCATCGCCGACGACAAGCCAGCAACGCTCTACCTCGTGGTTCCGCCATCCGACATCTCCCGGACGAAGCCGTTGATCCGGCTCGTTCTCAACCAGATCGGCCGACGCCTGACCGAGGATCTGCATGCGCGAGACCGGCGGCATCGCGTGCTGATGATGCTCGACGAGTTTCCAGCTCTCGGCCGCCTCGACTTCTTCGAGAGCGCACTCGCCTTCATGGCGGGTTACGGCCTGAAGTCGTTCCTCATCGCTCAGTCGCTGAACCAGATCGAAAAGGCCTATGGCCCGAACAACGCGATCCTCGACAACTGCCATGTGCGCGTGAGCTTTGCCACCAATGACGAGCGCACCGCCAAGCGCGTGAGCGACGCCCTCGGTACGGCGACCGAGATGAAGGCGATGCGGAACTATGCCGGGCATCGGCTCAGCCCCTGGCTCGGTCATCTGATGGTCTCGCGCTCGGAGACGGCACGACCGCTGCTCACCCCTGGCGAGGTGATGCAGCTACCGTCGACGGATGAAATCGTCATGGCCGCCGGTGTCCATCCCATCCGAGCCAAGAAGGCCCGTTACTTCGAGGATCGCCGCTTCAAGGAACGCATCCTGCCATCGCCCGACCCGGCGAAATGCGGGCGTTCGGCCCGAAAGGACGCCTGGTCCGATTTGAAGCCGCAGCGGCCCGACGCAGTGCTCGCGGCTGAGCTCGCCAAGGCGGAGGACGCTGCCAATGGCGGGCTGCGGCGCGAGCCGGAACTGCCCGACCATGTCGCGATCGCCAAGGAAACAACCGGACCTGCCGCGGCCGACGAGTTTTCCATCATGCTGGACGATGAGCCGGAAGACGCGGCGCGGCAGCGTCAGGCGCTGCGCCAGCAGATGCGCGGCGTGGCGAGACAGGTGGCGCTCGATCCCAATGACGGCATCGATCTGTGAGGCAACCATGCGCGACCGGATGAACGTTTACTTCCCGCCCGAGATGCTCCGCCAGATCGCCGATCTCGCCGACCGCAAGAAGCTCTCCCGCTCCGCGATCGTCGAAGCGGCGGTTGCGTCATTCCTGTCACCTGATGGCGCGGACAAGCGCGAGGCCGCATTCGCGCGCCGCCTCGATCGCCTGTCGCGCCAAGTCCAGCGCTTGGAGCGCGACCTCGGCGTCACCGCAGAGACACTGGCCCTCTTCGTCCGGTTCTGGCTGACGATCACGCCGCCCTTGCCGAACGATGCTCAAGCGTCAGCACAGGCCAAAGGGCGGGAGCGCTACGAGGGATTTATCGAGACGCTCGGACGGCGGCTACAAAAGGGGCAGAGCTTCCTGAGGGAAATACCGGACGATGTAGCGGGTGGCGTTGCCCGCAGCTCAATTGAGCAGGCCGACGCCGACTGACCATGAGCTGCCGCGCATTGCGGATGTCGTCGGGCCGTATCCCTCGGACTGACCTAAGCCTTCTCAGGGTCAGCCGACATTGCACCCAAAGCGCAGCGGATCCGCAATATGGATTTGAAGCTGGCGCGCCAGAACCATCGGTCCAAATGTCGTCCGGAAGCCAACGGTCCCGATGACAGACCCGGTCATGGTCTGGATAGGTGATCACGTCGACAGGCGCACGCGTGCCGACGACGAGGCAGCGGGTCGGACGATCGCTGCGGTTGTGGAGCCTATGACCGATCGCGGTGCCAGCCTTGAACTCCGCTGCATCGTCGGCGCGCAGGATGGTCTCGGTGTCGCCCTCGATCAGCGTGACTTCGCCGTCGAGTACATAAATCAGTTCGTCCTCGGCGCTGTGCCAATGCTTTAGAGACGATAGGGAACCGGGTTCGAGAACTTCGATGAGCGCGCCGAACTGCGTCAGCCCCGCCGCTTCGCTGATCCAGTGCGTACGTGCCGGGCCACAGACATCGCCTGGTTCTCGGCCTTCGGTCACGAAATGCTGTGGCGTGAAAACCGGCATGCCTAATCTCCATACGCTTCAACAACCACGTCGAAGCTCGCGGTCGGCATGACAGCTTCGAAGTAGAATTCCTCCGCCTCGTGCCACTGCCTTTCCCAAGATCCGATCGTGCCTTCGCGCGCGGCGAGGCGCACCTCGTCAGGCAC
Organism: Parvibaculum sp.; assembly: GCF_046297875.1. Classification (GTDB taxonomy): domain Bacteria; phylum Pseudomonadota; class Alphaproteobacteria; order Parvibaculales; family Parvibaculaceae; genus Parvibaculum. Next base: position 2,898,977 of record NZ_JBKBHD010000001.1, read on the forward strand.
TACGAGGACGATGCGCAAATCGAGAAACTCAACGAGTTCGGGCCTCGCGCCATAGACCCCCTCGAGGATCACGATTGGCCTAGGTTCCAGCCTCGTCGGTTCATCGCATAGGCGTCCGTCGAAAGCGTCCCAGTCGAACGCGCGCCAGTGCGCCGTGCAGCCTGCCGCAAGCGCCTCGAGCACCGATCGCTGCCTTGTCCAATCGATGCAAGCGGCCGCCCTTGATGCGGCGGTATCCGACCGAAGCTCAATCCCGCCCGCGTAGAAGTCGTCGCCCTCGATCACGCAGGCATCGAGCCGTTCGGCGAGCGCCCTCGCCATCGTCGATTTGCCGACACCGCTTCTGCCATCGACCGCAACGATGAAGGGCGAAACCTTGTGCTGCGCCGAGCCGGCAATCATGTCGGCTAGCGTTTCCGCATCGCCCACAACGGCAGGCCTCATATCCGCATCTCGCGCTCTGCAGATGGCGCATGTTGAGCAGGCAAGTCGTGCCTCACAGCACCTTCTCCACCTCATCGAGCAATGCTCTCGTCCCTTCTTCCCGGCCGGCGATGTTGCCGTCGAAATACGCGCCCTGTTCCGTCAATTCCAGCGCGTACCGGTGCCATCGGAATTGAAGCTGACCGTTACGAGCAACGACGACAGCGGCGCGTCAGCCATCGTCATGTGGTAGGCATAAGTGAGCGTGCTGCTTTCATCGACGTGCAGTCAGGTCGTCGCGTTCGTGAGAACGACGTCTGTGCCGGGCGGGCTGAACCGGCTGAACTCAACGGCGCCGGCAATGGTCGGTTCGGCTGGTTTATACTCGTGAATTGTCCACCCCTCGGCATAGACCAGCCACCTGCGCCGCGCCTCGGCTTGGGCGAGCGCCGCAAAGACCTTGGCGGGCGGTGTCGGATAGCGGCGTTCGACGGTGAAGCTGCCGTGCTGGATCGCGTTGCCCATGATCAGAGCCCTCCAGCGAGGGCTTCGAGTTGGTTGAGGCATGTGCCCCAGCCATCATGAAAGCCCATCTCCTCGTGTTTCTGGCGGTCTGCGTCCGACTTGTGGCGCACCAGCGCCCGATACCGGGTTCCACCCTCGACCCCCTCCATGGTGATGTCGACGGTCATGAAGGTCTCGGCATTCGGCCGGAACTCGGGCCCGACGGCATCTGTCCAGACCAGGCGCTTCTGAGGCTCAGCCAAGAGGACGCAGCCTGGCGTCTCTTCCATTTCGGCACCTTCCGGCGACGCCATCACGACCGAGAAGATGCCGCCGGCGCGGGGATCGATCGCAACACGCGCCACCGTCCAGGGTTTCGGTGCGAACCATTGCTTCAGGAGGTCGGGCTCCGTCCATGCCCGCCAGAGCTGGGCAGGACTGGCGGCAACCGTCCGCTCCAGCACGAGATCAAGTTTGGGATCAGCCTTCATCATTCTTTCCTTCGTCATTCAGGTTGTCGAGAAATGCGTCGAGGCGGTCGAGACGCGCCTCCCAGAGCGACCGCTGCTGGCCGAGCCAGCCTTCGGCGGCTTTCACCGTTTCAGGTTGCAGGCGACAGGTCCGGACGCGGCCGGCCTTGTCCGATGCGATCCATCCGCTCGCCTCAAGCACCTTCAGGTGTTTGAGGAAGCTCGGCAGCGCCATGTCGTGCGGCGCGGCGAGTTCCGAGACGGGTGCCGGACCCGCCGCCAGCCGGGCGATCACCGCGCGCCGGGTAGGATCGGAAAGCCCATGGAAAATCGAATTAAGGTTAGCCATGTGGCTATCTATTGACATCACGCCGAGCGAGTCAAGATAGCTAGCCATGTGGAAAGCTATCTTACTTAGGGTGGAACGACAGTCGTCATGCGGCGAGGCAATCTTGACGGCCGCCAACCGGAGGCCGGCCCCTGCGCCGGGCCGCGGCTGCGCGCCGCCCTCGCCCCGGGCGGTCGGATCTTCGTCGAAGGTGTTGAGATTTTTGGGGAGAAACTAAGGTGAGGATTGTGCACTTCGCCGCCGATCGAGCAGACGATGCGTTGTTCCTGGTGAATCTGTTGCGGCCGGCGCCGATCAAGCTGTCCGAGTTCTTCGCGCGCGACTCGCGTTGGACGGTGGGCGATCTGCGTCTGCGCTGGCTCGGGTATGAGGATGACCGTGCAGTCGCCTACGGGCAAATCGCCATCTCGCCCTATGCCCCGGCCGATCATCTTGCCATCCAGATCGCGGTCGACCCCGATCATCGGGGCTGCGGGCGAGGCAGCGACATGCTCGACCACTTGGAGCGCGAGGCGAACGGGCGAGGTTTCCGGGGACTCGTCGCCACGATCCCCGAAGCTGCATCGCATCCGCAGGCCTGGGCCCAAGCCCGCGGCTTTCGTCGCCATGCGCTGCACAGTGACAGTCTGCTCGACCTGCGGACCTTCCACCGTCAGGCGGATGTGCCTGCAGAAGTATCGCTCACCGACATGGCTGAAGCCACCGAGACGCAATGGCGAGAAGTGGCTGCGCTGTTGCAGACACTGATCGCCGATGCCCCCGACATGCGAGATCTGCCGCCATGGACCATGACTCGCTGTCTTTCGGTTCTACGCGAGACACCGGCCGCGCGGCCGGACTGGGTGATCATCGCGCGATCGGAAGGCGGGCCCGTCGGCCTCACCGTCGGTCACGCCATGGGAGAGGAGATCTATTCATACTTCACGGGCGTGATGCCCAGCTGGCGCGGCAGGCATGTCGGCCTCGCGCTCAAGCTGCGGTTGATCGGAGCGGCCCAGGCCCAGGGCATCGTGACGATGCGGACTACAAACCTCGACACCAATACCCCGGCGCTGCGCCTCAACGCATCGATCGGCTTTCGTCGCGCGCCCGGCAGCCTGGAATTGCGCAAGGCCTTGTCATCGATCGATCCAACTAGGGCCTGTTGACGTTTGAGGATTCCCAAATCGGTCTCGTGATTCAAGGTCACCAAATGGGAGGTAGCCTTTGAAGCGGTCATCCCGCCCAAATCCAACCGCCGCTTCCCGGCCGACTTCGACCGAGACACCTACAAATGGCGGCAACTGATCGAGAACTTCTTCGGGAAATTCAAAGAATACAGAAGCATCGCCGTGCGTTGCCGCAAGACCGACACAAGCTACAGCGCGTTCATCTCCATCCGAAGCGACCATCATTAGACTGAAGTGAACGTCAACAGGCCCTAGAGAAATCTCACCTCGACGGGTCGGCGCCGCGGCGTCTTCAGGCCGAATCAGCTCTGACAAGCCGCGTCTGTAAGCGTTCCAGCCCCGCCCTCACCATGTCGCCGTAGCCGCCCGCAGGAAGAGCCTCGGACCGCCCCAGCCCGAAGCGAGTGTGCGCTCGCGCGCGGTCTAGGTCGCCGAGGCGCCGGTATGCGTCGCCCACGTTGAGGTGCAGCGATGGAAGGAAGCTGGCGAGGTCCGGCTCGAGCGCGTCATGGTCCACGTCCTGCTCCTTCCCGGTTGCCGCCCTCAGGGCGAGCAAGTCCCAAGCCAGCTCGGCCTCCACCTTGTCCTCGGTGTCGGCGAGGAAATGCGCTATAGTGCAGCGTTGCGTTGGCGTGCCACGCTCGCCCAGCTCTTCCCAGAGACGTAGCAGAGCGGTGCGCGCCGTCGCGCGATCGCCGGAGTGCAAGATGGTGATGGCCTCCATGATCTCGGCCATGTCGGTTGGTTCCTGGCTCATTTCTCAAGCTCTAACCTAAGACCTGACCCGGACAAATTGACGACCGGCATCCAACGGATGGACGTTTTTGCATGGGGGCGAATGCGCGCGATCACGCCTTTACTCCGCATGGAAGGCGGTCGCGGAGCGATAACCAAGCCCGCCTTGTCGCCGGCGGCTTCTTCAAGCTCCTCGAAACATAGACCGACGTCCGCACGGCGAAGCAGTCGACACATACCGATGACTAGAAAGTTTGACCAGCTCGCTAAGCGGCTCCAACAACGGTCACAGCGCAGCGCTCGGCGCGCTCGCGGATCATTTCAGCAAGCCGCTCAACAGCCATGCTGTCCAACCCGGGACGCGAAAGCTCCGCAGCGACGACGGTTGCCTCCTCGCGGACGCCTTTGCTGATCTCTGCGACTCGCCTGCGTATCAGCGGCAGGCCGAGACCCGCGTCCGCCGCGAACGCTGCCCAGGCCTTCACGTCTAGTTCGGTGTGCGTGGCGCGTTTCCCGATCTTCATGGCGAATTTCGGCGAGAGATCGGGATAGGCAACGGTTGCCAGCAGATCATAGAGCGGGGCGAGACGCGGGCCTTCGGCGTCGTAGAGGATCGAGAAATTCTTGCCGTGTGCGTCGGCGTTCCCGGCGATCACATTGAAGATCACCGCATCCAGAAGCTTCAGCACATCGACGGCGGGGCGTGCGGCGACCTGGCGGAGAAGTGCAAAACAATCCTTGAAGGTCGGGCCGCCTTCGCTGGCGTATTTGGTTTCCGGCGGCACGCCGAGCGCCTGGCAGAAATCCTCCTGATGGATCCGGCGCACACCTCCATCGTCGCCAATGGCGCGGTCATAGCGCTGGACCAACAGAAACGTTCGATCCTGGACGGTGCGCGCTTCTACCGGCGCGACATCGAGACCAATTGCGGTAGCAAGGCGCATCACGAACGCCTCGTTCTCGGTCGTGGCCGTGAAGCGGGATATTGGGGGCTTGAGAATATGCGTCGTGGGCTGGCCCGGCGCAGGCAACGCCACCGCCCCGTCCACCAGAACCACAGGCACCTTCGATTGCGCGCCCGCGAGAGAGAGACGCAGGCCTTCCTCGCCTGCGAGCAATGGGCGGACGGGCAGCGCGTCCAGCACCCGGATCAGGCCTGCATCGTCAAGCCGGGTTGGTTTTTGATCGGGAGCAAGAGTGGCCGGACCTTCGCCCGGCGGCAGAAGCTGGAGCGCGCCCGCCACATCGCCGCCGAGGCGATCAAGAAGGGCGAAATCATTGGCGCGCGACACGCCGAGTGCCTGAGCCGCAGCATCGCGCTGGCTTTCCTCCGGCAATAGGCCACCGAAAAACGGGCGGCACTCGCGACGACTGAACGGCTCCGTCCGCTTTGGCAGTGAAGCGGACAAGGGCTGCGCCGCCTCGTCGTCCAGCCAAGCCCGCGCATAGGCGAAGCCGAGTTCACCGTGCTTGTCCTGCGTCAGCTGACCCACCAGGCGCCCGTCCCACCAGATATCGAGGGTGCGCGTCATCCCTTCCGCGCTCCTTTGGGGTCGGGCGGCGGTGTGATATCGAGCGAGCAGCCCAGCGCAGACAGGACCTGAAGCGTCTTGCCGATCTGTGCGGTCGGCTTGCCCGCTTCGAGATCGACGATGAAGCGCAGGCCGACGCCAGCTGCGCCGGCAAGCTCGTCCTGCCGCAGGCCAGCGGCCTTGCGGGTTGTCCGGACAATGTCGCCGATCTCGGCGGTGGTGAGGTTGCGTCTGGCCATGATATTTACCGAACGGGAAAGTATCATGGATTTCTGAAGAATGTCTATAAGAATCTCCCGCTCGGGAAAGCTTGCGCACGGGGTCGCTCCTGGGTCTGGATTATTCCCGCTCGGGAAAACGCGCCGGTCGGGAGCCTCAGATGCTGCCGCGGCTCGACGCCGGTCCGCCGATCACCTGTCTTTCTTCGCCACAGTACGATGACCCCCTGAGCGTTGTTGCAACGCCCCAATTCCTACCTTTCTTACTCATCCCCGATCCAGGGCCGCGCATCGCGCGGGCCCGCAAGCGAACGGGGACGACGTGGCGGTCAATCATCAGCAATCGGAAGCAGCCTCACGCGGTGCACGCATGTTGCGCACCGCGCTGGGGCCTGCGGTCGCCCGATTCCTGGAAGACCCCGCGATCGTCGAGGTCATGCTCAACCCCGATGGGCGGCTCTGGGTCGACCGGCTCTCTGACGGCCTGTCCGATACGGGGGAACGGCTTTCGGCGGCCGATGGCGAACGCATCGTCCGCCTCGTCGCCCATCATGTCGGCGCCGAGGTGCATGACCGTCGCCCGCGCGTCTCGGCCGAGCTTCCCGAAACCGGCGAGCGCTTCGAAGGCCTGCTGCCGCCGGTCGTGACGGCTCCGGTGTTCGCAATTCGCAAGCCTGCCGTCGCCGTCTTCACGCTCTACGACTATGTCGCCGCGGGCATCATGACGGCCGACCAGGCCGACATCCTCCGGCAGGCGGTCGCAGCGCGCGCCAACATCCTCGTCGCCGGCGGAACCAGCACCGGCAAGACCACGCTGACCAATGCCCTGCTGGCCGAGGTCGCGAAGACAACCGACCGCGTCATCGTCATCGAAGACACCCGCGAGCTGCAATGCCAGGCGCAGAACATCATCGCCATGCGCACCAAGGACGGCGTCGCGACCCTGTCCGACCTGGTGCGCTCCTCGCTGCGGCTGCGGCCGGATCGGATCCCGATCGGCGAGGTGCGTGGGGCTGAGGCGCTCGATCTGCTGAAGGCCTGGGGCACCGGCCATCCCGGCGGGATCGGCACGATCCACGCGGGCACCGCGCTCGGCGCGCTGCGCCGCCTCGAGCAGCTCATCCAGGAAGCTGTCGTCACCGTCCCCCGGGCGCTGATCGCCGAGACCATCGATCTGGTGGCCGTGCTCTCCGGCCGCGGCGCTGCGCGGCGTCTCGCCGAACTCGCCCGCGTCGAAGGGCTCGGGACGGACACCGACTACCGCCTTTCCCCCGCAACCCAGCCTCCCGACCCACAAGGAGAACCCGCATGATCCGACATATCGCGCGCGGCCGTCAGCGCCTCGCGACCGCCGCCACGGCGCTGACCCTGAGCCTTCTTCTGGCGCCCGCCGCCCACGCATCCGGCTCGTCCATGCCCTGGGAGGCGCCGTTGCAGTCCATCCTCCAGTCGATCGAGGGGCCGGTCGCCAAGATCATCGCGGTGATCATCATCATCGTCACCGGCCTGACGCTGGCGTTCGGCGACACGAGCGGAGGATTTCGGCGCCTCATCCAGATCGTCTTTGGCCTGTCGATCGCCTTCGCGGCGTCCAGCTTCTTCCTGTCGTTCTTCTCGTTCGGCGGCGGGGCGCTCGTCTGATGGCGGGCCTCCTGCATCATCCCGATGAAGTCGCGGGCTTCTCGGTTCCGGTCCACCGCGCGCTGACCGAGCATATTCTGCTGGGCGGCGCACCGCGCAGCATCGCCATCATGAACGGCACACTCGCCGGCGCTGTCGGTCTCGGCTTGCGGCTATGGCTGGTTGGTCTCCTCATCTGGGCGATCGGCCATTTCGCTGCCGTTTGGGCAGCAAAGCGCGATCCGCTCTTTGTCGAAGTCGGCCGCAGGCATCTGCGCATTCCGGGCCACCTCACGGTCTGAGGCGTGGCCATGATGAACCTCGCCGAGTATCGCCGCACCGCGACCCGCCTCGCTGATTTCCTGCCCTGGGCGGCGCTTGTTGGCGAAGGGGTCGTGCTGAACAAGGATGGCAGCTTCCAGCGCACCGCGCGCTTTCGTGGTCCCGATCTCGACTCAGCTGTGGCCGCCGAACTGGTGGCCGTCGCCAGTCGCCTCAACAACGCCTTCCGGCGTCTGGGCTCGGGCTGGGCGATCTTCGTCGAAGCGCAGCGTCACGAAGCCGCCTCCTATCCGGCAAGCCGCTTCGCGGACGCCGCCTCCGCCCTCGTTGATGCTGAGCGCAAGGCCGACTTCGAGGAAGCGGACGCGCATTACGAGTCGAGCTACTTCCTGACCTTTCTCTATCTCCCGCCTGCCGAGGACGCCGCGCGGGCGGAGACCTGGCTCTACGAGGGTCGCCAACAGTCCGGCGTCGATCCCCATGAAGCCCTCGCGGCCTTCGTTGACCGCACAAACCGCGTCCTCCAGCTCGTCGATGGCTTCATGCCAGAATGCCGGTGGCTCGATGACGGCGAGACCCTGACCTACCTGCACTCGAGCGTCTCAACGAAGCGTCACCGCGTCCGCGTTCCCGAAACGCCGATCTACCTCGATGCGCTTCTCGCCGATGAGCCGCTGACCGGCGGCCTCGAGCCGCGGCTCGGCGCCGCTCATCTGCGCGTGCTGACGATCAACGGCTTTCCAACGGCGACGACGCCAGGGATTCTCGACGATCTCAACCGGCTCGCCTTTCCCTATCGCTGGTCCACGCGGGCGATCCTCCTCGACAAGACGGACGCCACGAAACTGCTGACGCGCATCCGCCGGCAGTGGTTCGCCAAGCGCAAGTCGATCGCCGCAATCCTGAAGGAGGTAATGACCAACGAGGCCTCCGCGCTCGTCGATACGGACGCTGCGAACAAGGCGGCCGATGCCGACATGGCCTTGCAGGAGCTTGGCGCCGACTATGCCGGTCAGGCCTATGTGACCGCCACCGTCACCGTCTGGGATGCCGATCCGCGCACCGCCGACGAGAAGCTCCGCCTCGTGGAAAAGGTGATCCAGGGCCGCGACTTCACCGCGATGTCCGAGACCATCAATGCCGTCGATGCCTGGCTCGGGTCGCTGCCCGGCCACGTCTACGCCAACGTCCGGCAGCCACCGATCTCCACCCTGAACCTCGCCCACATGATTCCGCTCTCCGCAGTCTGGGCCGGGCCGGAACGGGACGAGCATTTTGGTGCGCCGCCGCTGCTCTACGGCAAGACGGAGGGCAGCACGCCGTTTCGCTTTTCGCTGCATGTCGGCGACGTCGGCCACACTCTTGTCGTTGGACCGACCGGCGCGGGCAAGTCCGTCCTGCTCGCGCTTATCGCGCTTCAGTTCCGGCGCTATCCGGGTGCCCAAGTCTTCGCCTTCGACTTTGGCGGCTCGATCCGCGCAGCCGCGCTCGCCATGGGAGGCGATTGGCATGACCTCGGTGGCAGCCTGACGGACGGCGCCGCGTCGTCGGTCTCCCTCCAGCCACTCGCACGCGTTCACGAGACCCATGAGCGTGCCTGGGCAGCCGACTGGATCGCCGCCATCCTAGCCCGCGAGGGCGTCACGATTACGCCGGAGGTGAAAGAACATCTCTGGACGGCGCTGACCTCGCTGGCGTCCGCGCCGATCCCTGAGCGCACGCTGACGGGCCTTGCCGTCCTCCTCCAGTCGAATGATCTCAAACAGGCGCTGCGCCCCTTTTGCGTGGGCGGTGCCTACGGACGGCTGCTGGACGCCGAAGGCGAGCAGCTAGGGGAAGCTGCGGTCCAGGCCTTTGAAACCGAGGGGCTGATCGGCGGCGGTGCGGCGCCGGCGGTCCTCGCCTATCTCTTCCATCGGATTGGCGATCGTCTGGACGGGCGGCCCACGCTCCTGATCGTCGACGAGGGCTGGCTCGCGCTCGACGATGACGGCTTCGCGGCGCAACTGCGCGAATGGCTGAAGACGCTGCGCAAGAAGAACGCGTCGGTCGTCTTCGCCACGCAATCGCTGGCCGACATCGATGGGAGCGCGATCGCTCCGGCCATCATCGAAAGCTGCCAGACGCGCCTGCTGCTGCCGAACGAACGCGCGATCGAACCCCAGATCACCACGATCTACCGGCGCTTCGGCTTGAACGACCGCCAGATCGAGATCCTCAGCCGGGCCACACCCAAGCGCGACTATTACTGCCAGTCGCGGCGCGGCAACCGGCTGTTCGAGCTGGGGCTCTCCGAAGTCGCCCTCGCGCTCTGCGCGGCATCCTCGAAAGGCGATCAGGCCGCCATCGAGGCGATCCTCGCCGAGCATGGCCGCGACGGCTTCCTGTCCGCCTGGCTGCGCGCCCGCGATGTCGGATGGGCCGCCGACCTCATCACCGATCTCACCAACCTGGAGCCCAAGCCATGATGATCCGACGCTCTCGCGCGGCGCTGTTCGCCGCAACCATCCTGTCGCTGCCCGTCGCCTTCTCGCCCGTGTTCGTTACTCCGGCAGCGGCGCAGTGGGTCGTTTATGATCCGACCAACTACGTCCAGAATGTCCTGTCGGCCGCGCGGGCGCTCGAGCAGATCAACAACCAGATCCAGAGCCTCCAGAACGAAGCGCAGATGCTGATCAACCAGGCCCGCAATCTCGCGAGCCTGCCCTATTCCTCGCTTCAGCAGCTCCAGCAATCGGTGCAGCGCACGCAAGCGCTTCTGGGTCAGGCACAGCGCATCGCCTTCGACGTGCAGCAGATCGACCAAGCCTTTCAGAGCCAGTACGGCAACATCTCGCTGTCGACTTCGGATCAGCGTCTCGTCGCCGATGCACGATCGCGCTGGCAGAACACGGTCGGCGGCCTTCAGGACGCGCTGCGCGTGCAGGCCGGTGTCGTGGGCAATATCGACACCAACCGCGCCGAGATGGCGGCTCTGGTCGGGCAGAGCCAGGGTGCGACCGGCGCGCTTCAGGCAACCCAAGCCGGCAACCAGTTGCTCGCGTTGCAGGCGCAGCAACTCGCAGACCTGGTCGCTGTGGTCGCTGCGAACGGCCGAGCGCAGGCGCTTGTCGATGCCGAGCGCGCCGCAGCCGCCGAACAAGGCCGTGAACAGCGCCGCCGGTTCCTGACGCCCGGCTCCGGCTATCAGCCCGGCAACGCCCGGATGTTCCCGAACGGCAACTGAGGACAGCAGGATGGACGGCAAGACGCTGGCCCGCGTGGGCGCAATCATCTTCGTCTCCGTCGCGATCACCGCAACGGCGATCGAGATGACCCGGAAAGAGGAAAGGCCAGCGGCTCGGCCGACGCCCGTGCTTGAGGAGGCGCCGGACCCGCTGCGCGAGGGCCAGCGTCGGTGCCAGCAGATGGGGGAAGCCGCGGCCAGAGACAGCGCGTGTCTGCGGATCTGGGCCGAAACCCGCGACCGTTTCCTTGGCACCCGCACCGCACCACAGCGCGCCAACGAAGGGCGGTGAGCCATGGGCGGCAGCGGCGTCATCGACAATTTCCTCGGGGTCTTCACCTCCTACATCGACAGCGGGTTCGGCCTGCTCGGCGGCGAGGTGGCGTTCATCGCGACGACGCTGATCGTCATCGACGTCACGCTGGCCGCCCTGTTCTGGAGCTGGGGCGCGGATGACGACATCATCGCGCGTCTGGTGAAGAAGACGCTGTTTGTGGGCGTCTTCGCCTACATCATCGGCAACTGGAACAACCTCGCGCGGATCGTCTTCGAAAGCTTCGCCGGCCTCGGACTTCAGGCGTCCGGCACGGGCTTTTCCATCCAGGACCTGATGCGGCCGGGCCGGGTCGCGCAGACGGGTCTCGATGCGGCGAGGCCGCTGCTCGAATCCATCTCAAACCTGATGGGCTGGATCGCCTTCTTCGAAAACTTCATCCAGATAGCCTGCTTGCTCTTCGCCTGGGCGCTGGTGCTGCTCGCCTTCTTCATCCTCGCCATCCAGCTCTTCATCACGCTGATCGAATTCAAGCTGACCACACTGGCTGGCTTTGTCCTGATCCCGTTCGGCCTGTTCGGGAAGACCGCCTTCATGGCCGAGCGCGTGCTGGGCAACGTCATCTCGTCTGGGATCAAGGTGCTGGTGCTCGCCGTCATCATCGGTATCGGCTCGACTCTGTTCAGCCAGTTCACGGCAGGCTTCGGCGGCCAGCCACCCACCATCGACGACGCGATGGCCGTCGTTTTGGCGGCGCTGTCGCTTCTCGGTCTCGGCATCTTCGGTCCGGGTATCGCCAACGGCATCGTTTCCGGCGGCCCGCAACTCAGCGCAGGCTCCGCCATCGGCACCGGCCTCGTCGCGGGCGGCGCAGCCATGGCTGCCGGCGGCGCGGCCGGACTCGCCCTGCGCGGTGGCGCGAGCGCCATTTCCGGCGGCGCCGCCGCCGTGCGCGGTGGAGCCACCGCGGCGGGAGCCGCCTCCGCCGCCTACAGTCTCGGTTCCCTCGGCCAGTCGGGCGCCGCCGGCGTCGCGTCGGGCCTTGGCGGCGTCGCACGAGCGGCCGGCGGCGCGGCAGCCTCTCCGCTGCGCCGGGCCGCGCAAAGCGTTCGCTCGAGCTTCGCCGACGGCGTCAAAAGCGGCTTCGGAGCCACCGGCGGCTCCTCGAGCATGCGAACGGTCGCGAATGATGCCGGTTCGGCCGCACCGGCAGCCACAGGCTCTGCCGCCAGCCCGCCGGCTTGGGCGCAGCGCATGCGGCGTGGGCAGACCATGAGCCACGGCGTCACGCTCGCGGCACACGCGATCCGATCGGGCGACAGCCACGGCGGCGGCTCTTCCATCAATCTCTCCGGAGGCGACCGCACATGAGCTTCTTCAAGCGACCCGCAACCCACTATGGAAAGACGCCCGAGCCCGAGACGCCGTATCAGCGCGCGGCGCAGATCTGGGATGATCGGATCGGCTCAGCGCGTGTCCAGGCCCGAAACTGGCGTCTCATGGCCTTTGGCTGCCTGATCCTCTCCGCTGGCTTCGCTGCCGCGCTGGTCTGGCAGTCGGCGCGCGGGACCATCGTCCCGTGGGTGGTGCAGGTCGACAGTCTCGGCCAGGCGCAGGCGGTCGCGCCAGCGCAAGCCGACTACCGCCCCACCGACCCGCAGGTGGCATGGCATCTGGCGCGGTTCATCGAGCAGGTCCGCTCGATCCCGGCCGACGCCATCGTCGTGCGGCAGAATTGGCTGCGCGCCTACGAGTTCACGACCGATCGCGGCGCGGCGGCCCTCAATGACTTCGCCCGCGCCAACGATCCGTTCACCCGCGTCGGGAAGCAGCAGGTGTCGGTCGAAGTGTCGAGTGTGATCCGCGCGTCGCCTGACAGCTTCCGCGTTGCCTGGACCGAACGCCAGTACGAGAACAGCCAGCTCTCCACGACACAGCGCTGGACAGCCATCCTGACCATCGTGATCCAACCCCCGCGCGACGCAGAGCGGCTGCGGGCCAATCCGCTTGGGATCTACGTCAACGCCATCAACTGGTCGCGGGAGATGGGGCAATGAGAGATCATCTCCGCCGATCCGCGAGCCGCGGCTTCCGCCTATCCGGCTCTGCGCTTTTGCTGATCTCCGGATTGGCGCTGGCCGGCTGCGCGACCAACCGGCCGCCACAGGTCAGCTACGACGCCGATGTGCCGCCGCTCCCCCCTGTGCCGGCTGCCATCACGGAGGCGCCACCAAGGCCGCTTCACACGCCGCCCGCCTGGACACCCGCGCGCGGTGGCGCTGCCGCAGGGACGCCGGCGGGCCGCGTGGAGAATGCCAACGCCGCCGCGCGCGTCGAACCACGCCGCGAGGGGTATTACAACTCGATCCAGATCTATCCCTGGAGCGAGGGCGCGCTCTATCAGGTCTATGCCGCTCCCGGGCAGATCACCAACATCGCGCTGGAACCAGGCGAGAGCCTGACCGGCGCCGGCCCAATCGCTGCGGGCGACACGGCGCGCTGGATCATCGGCGACACCGAGAGCGGCTCGGGCATCACCCGGCGCGTCCATGTCCTCGTGAAGCCGACACGTCCAGACATCACGACCAATCTGGTCATCACCACCGACCGTCGCATCTACATGATCGAGCTGCGCTCGGGCGAACGCCCCTATATGCCGGCCGTCGCCTGGGCCTATCCGCAGCCGCCCGCCTCGCAGAGACAGGCAGTGCCCGCTACGCCAGTGATCCCGGCCGTTGCGGCACGGAACTATCGCTACGGCCTCACGGGCGACACGCCGCCGTGGCGGCTAATCTCGGTCTACGACGACGGGCGCCGCGTCTATGTCGAGTTCCCGCGTGGGATCGTTCAGGGCGAGATGCCGCCGCTCTTCGTCATCGGCGCAGATGGCGAACCGCAGATCGCCAACAGCCGGATCCACCAAAACATCCTGATCATCGACCGCTTGTTCGGCGCCGCCGAGCTCCGTCTCGGCAGTGGCGAGCGCCAGCAGACGGTCCGGATCGTTCGCACCGATGGGAGGCCCGCGTCATGAGCGAGCGCGACACGCCCAACGAAGCCGACGCACCGCTGGTCGGCACACAGCCCGGCGACGCCGCTGCGCCCATGCGGCTGCGCGCCGAACCGCCCCGGATCACCCGACTGTCGCGAAAGGTGCTGGGCGGTATCAGTCTCGTCGTCGCCCTTGGGGTCGGTGGCGCGCTCATCTATGCGCTTCAGACGCGCAATATCGGCCCTGGCAGTGAGGAGCTTTACTCCACGCAGAACCGGCGAACCGCGGACGGGCTCGCCGGCCTGCCACGCGACTATACCGGTCCGGTGCTTGGGCCTCCGCTGCCCGGGGATCTGGGACGCCCCATCCTCGATGCGCAGAATCGTGGCCAGCTCGTCACGCCGTCGATGGCGGCAGCGCCCACCGTCGATCCGGTTGAGCAGCGCAGGCGCGCGGAAGAAGAAGCTGCCCGAACGAGCCGCGTCTTCTTTCAGACGGAGGCGCGCGTCGCAGCTCCGATTGCGACAGCTGGCGGACCAGGCAGCCCGAGCCTCTCTGGGCTAGGTCTTCCGGGCCAGCCGGGGGCAGCGACGGCGCAGGATCGCCAGCTCGCGTTCCTGAATGCGGGCGTGGACCGCCGCACGGTCTCGCCAGATCGCGTGATGGGTCCGGCGTCGCCCTATGTGCTTCAGACCGGCGCCGTCATCGCCGCGGCCCTCATCACCGGCATCCGATCCGACCTGCCGGGCCAGATCACTGCGCAGGTCACGGAGCATGTCTACGACAGCCCGACCGGGCGCATCCTGCTCGTCCCACAAGGCACGCGGCTGATCGGCGAGTACAGCAACGATGTCGGCTTCGGTCAGCGCCGGGTGCTGCTCGTCTGGAAGCGGCTCATCCTCCCGAATGGCCGTTCGATCGTCCTGGAACGTCAACCCGGAGCCGACGCGCAAGGCTATGCGGGTCTCCAGGATGGCGTCGACTATCACTGGTGGGATCTCGCCAAGGCTGCCGGCCTGTCGACACTGCTGTCGGTCGGCGCCGAACTCGCCGTTGACGATCAGGATCGGCTGCTCCGGGCGATCCGCAACGGCGGGCAGGACACCATCAACGACGCAGGGCAGCAGATCATCCGTCGGCAACTCAATGTCGCGCCGACCCTGACGATCAGACCGGGGTTCCCCGTGCGCGTCATCGTCACCCGCGACCTCGTGCTCGAACCTTATGGAGGGTTGTGATGACCAAGCTGAAGTTCGGCCCGATCATCGACGACAAGCCGGTCAAGGTGACGATTGAACTCCCTGCGCCGCTGCATCGGGACCTCGTCGCCTACGCCGCAGCACTCGGCCGCGAACAAGGCCAGACCATCGGCGACCCGACGAAGCTGATTGTGCCCATGCTCGAGCGCTTCATTGCAACCGATCGGGGGTTCGCCCGCGCGCGCCGCGATGGCAGTCAACGTGCGGCACGCGCCGATGCTCAGGACGGATAAGACGCTGACTAGCGAACCATGCCTGGTCTCTCTCTGACAGGGATTTCGCCAGCGCCAGCAAGCGCTCGAGATCCTTCTGCAGGAAGCCACTCGAATGAACCGCGCCATAGCGGAGCATGGCGTCCTCGATCAGGCGGAAGGTGATGCCGGAATGGCCGCATCGGACATGAGCGCTGCCCGCCAGCGTGACGCCACCGCCTTGAGCAACGATCTGCATCAGCGATTCCCGCGTCACGGATAACTGCTCGATACGCAGAGCGTCACTCGGGGCGCCGAGATGACGCCGAAGGTAATCTCTTGCGAAATGGCCCGTCGGCAAGTCAGTCACCACGAAGTGCCGATGCCCCAAGTCACGCCATCGAACCGTCTTCTGATCCGCTAGCGGGTCTCCCTCCGGCATCGCCAGATAGACATGTTCGTTCCACAGATCCGTCACTTCATAGCCCCTTCCGGGCGATGCTTCGACGACGACACCGACATCAAGTTGCCCGCGCCGCACGGCCGCCACGAGCTCAGGCGAACTTGCCTCGCTGAACCGCAGCCGGGTGCCCGGCCGCGCGCGACGGAAAGTACCGAAGAGCTCCGACAAGAAGCCCATGGTCAGTGGCCCGAAGACGCCGACCCTGAGGTGTCGCCCATTGGCCGCGGTCGTCCTTGCTCTTTCGAGCGCCGAATTGATCTGGTGGGCGCCGGGGCTGGCGTGGTGCAGGAACTGCTTGCCTATCTCCGTAAGGTCGACGCCGGCGCTGTGACGGCGAAACAGTTGGGCGCCGATCTCATCCTCGACATCCCGGATGCGCCGACTGATCGCCGACTGCTCGACGCCCAGGTCCTGTGCCGCGCGCCGGAAACTCCCGCTCTGTGCGGCGGCGATGATGTAACGCACATGGCGCAGCTCGATCTTCGATCTCGGCACGATGGTTCCCCATGATGCAAAGGTCTTTGCAAACGTAGCCCCGTCAGCCCCCGAGAACTGTTCCGATCAAATTATGGGTCTTCTCCGTCTCCTCGCTACCGTCGCCCACGAAATCCTTAAGTGTCACACATTCGACTGTTGCTACGTCGCTTGTGGACTTCCGGATCGCATCTCGCCGGTGCAAGCAGTAAATGGTGCGTGATCTGAACAGCGCAATTGCGGCGCGGAACGCGTGCGGCGAGTCGTGCAGATTCTGTGGGCTGACGGATGTCCGGCCGCGCTGTCAGGACTGAAAATGACCCGCCGATTTCTACGCCAGAGCCCGAAATTGCCGCACGCCTCTCGGGAGGGACTTCCGGCATCGGCACCTATCGTTCTCAATCGCTAGCGACAGCCGCGAAGGAGATTGGGTATGGTCCAAAACGAGCCTTTGGAAATCAGGAAGACCATCCGGCGGCACCAGCTGCGCGAGATGGTGCCTCTGGCCGACAGCACGATTTACGAAATGGAGCAGCGCGGCGAATTTCCACGCCGCTTCGCGCTGTCACCGCGCTGCATCGTCTGGGATCTCGCCGAGGTCCACGCCTGGTTGCTGGCGCGGCGCGCGAAGCCGATCCAGCGCGCACAGCATCCCGACGTCACCAAGCGCAAGTCCCGCCCAGTCAAAGGGCAGGATCGAGCGCGATAGACGGCATGACTGTCGGCAGCAGCGTGGGAACATACTTCCGGCCCTCGACCCAAGCATCGACGGTGTCAGCCCATTCCTGCATCATGTGCCGCCGCTGAACCTCGTATTCGGCCTTGTTGTAGACGCCGCGTGATGAACGCCCGTCCTCGTGCGCCAGGCACTTTTCGATCCAGTCGCGGTTGAAGCCCAGCTCATTGAGCAGCGTCGAGCCCGTGCGGCGTAGGTCATGCACGGTGAACGGCTCCAGCGGCAGCCCCTCCTTCTTGGCCTGTTCGACGACCGCGTAGGTGACCCGGTTGAAGGTCGCCCGCGACATCGGCGCATCCGCATCGTAGCGGGACGGCAGCAGATACCGGGAATTACCGGCGCAGGTCTTGAGCGCGATCATGATGTCGAGGGTCTGCCGGCACAGGTAGACATTGTGCGGCTTCGATCGCTTCATGCGCTCCTTCGGGATCGTCCAGACGGCGTTTTCGAAATCGACCTCATCCCAGACCGCGTCCTGCAGTTCGCTTTTCCGGACCATGGTGAGGAGGTAGAGCTTCATGCCGAGGCGGATCGTCGGCAGCGTCGCGACATGCTCGAGTTGCTTGAGCATGATGCGGATCTCAGTCGGCGAAAGCGCCCGGTCCTTGGGCGTGAATGTGGCGATCGACGCCGGGCCGACGTCATCGGCCGGGTTTGCGACCTTCTCGCCGTGGAGAATGGCGAAGCCGTAGATCTGCTTCAGGATGTCCCGCACACGGATGGCCGTCGCGGGCGCGCCCCGTTCCACGATCTTGGCGCAGTGGGCGCGCAGGTCATCAGGCGTGATCTCGGTCAGCAAACGGTTCCGCCAGACGGGCATGAGTTCGCGCTCGAAGATAGCGCGACGCATGGCGCGCGTGCTGTCCGCCATGGGCGCGCCCGTCAGCCACTTCTCGCCGAACTCGCCGAAGCTCTTGGCCTCCTTGATCCGGCGCTTCTCCCGCTGCTTCTCGATCGCGGGGGACCGCCCCTCGGCAATCATGCGTTTCGCGTCCAGGCAAAGTTCGCGAGCCCGGGCGAGCGAGATACCGTCTCGGGCGTACTTGCCGAGATGGACGGTCTCCCGCCTGCCGTTCAGCCGATAGTCGAGCCTGAACGAGATGCCGCCTGTCGGCGCGACACGCACATACATGCCGTCACGATCGGTCACCTTGTACATTTTGACTTTTGGTTTCAGGCACTTGAGTGCCGCATCCGTCAACATTCTGGGCCTCCTCGCGGAAAAGTACCGTCACGCGGTTTTTGGAGGCTTTTGACGGAAATATCTGTTTATGTTCAGCGTGTTAGGCTGAAAAAAGTACCGTCATTAGCCTCAGTCGCTATGACGGTACTTTCGATTTTCCGGATGATCAACGGGGGCAGGGTCCGTCAGCGGGCACGACAGACGCGTCTGATGCCCACCGATAGCTATCGATAGGTCTCGGCTAAAATATTTTTGTTTTTCAGGTGGTTACGTCGTATTCTGGCGTAGTTTCGGATACCTTCGGATGGGCAAAAATTATTCCCACTCGATGGTTCCCGGCGGTTTCGACGTCACGTCGTAGACGACGCGGTTGATGCCGCGGACTTCGTTGATGATGCGGGTGGAGACGTGGCCCAGGAATTCGTGGGTGAAAGGGTAATAGTCCGCCGTCATGCCGTCGAGCGAGGTGACGGCGCGGAGGGCGCAGACATAATCATATGTACGCTCGTCGCCCATGACGCCGACGGTGCGGACGGGAAGCAGCACCGCGAAGGCCTGCCAGATTTCATCGTAGAGACCGGCGGCGCGGATTTCCTCAAGATAGATCGTGTCTGCCTTGCGGAGAATTTCGAGGCGGTCACGCGTGATCTCGCCCGGCACGCGGATGGCGAGGCCCGGTCCCGGAAAGGGATGACGGCCGACGAATTGCTCCGGCAGGCCAAGCTCGCGGCCAAGGGCGCGGACTTCATCCTTGAAGAGTTCGCGAAGCGGCTCCACGAGCTTCATGTTCATGCGCTCAGGCAGGCCGCCGACATTGTGATGGCTCTTGATGGTGACGGAAGGGCCGCCTGCGAAGGAGACGCTTTCGATGACATCGGGATAGAGTGTGCCCTGGGCGAGGAAGTCGGCGCCGCCGACCTTTTTCGCTTCGGCCTCGAAGACGTCGATGAAGGTCGCGCCGATGATCTTGCGCTTCTGCTCGGGGTCGGTCACGCCATCGAGCTTGCCGAGGAAGAGGTCGCTTGCATCGACCGCCACGAGCGGGATGTTGTAGTGATCGCGGAATAGCGATACGACCTGATCGGCCTCGCCCGCCCGCATCATGCCCGTATCGACGAAGACGCATTGAAGCTGGTCGCCGATCGCCTCATGCAGCAGCACGGCGACGACGGATGAATCGACGCCGCCCGAGAGGCCGCAGATCACCCTGCCCTTGCCCACCTGCGCGCGCACTTTCGCGATTTCGGTTTCGCGGAAGGCGGCCATCGTCCAGTCGCCCTTGCAGCCGCAAATGCGATGCGTGAAGTTCCACAGCATGTCGCGGCCGCGCGGCGTGTGCACCACTTCAGGATGGAACTGGACGCCATAGAAGCGTCGCTCTTCATCGGCGATGACGGCGAAAGGTGCGCCGCGGCTCTGGGCCACGACCTTGAAGCCCGGCGCGATGGCGACGACGCGATCGCCGTGGCTCATCCAGACAGGTTCCGTGCCGCCCTTGCCGACGATACCGTCGAGCAACGGCGTTTCCTCGATCACTTCGATGGAAGCGCGGCCAAATTCGCGCTCGTCGCCGCCTTCCACCTTGCCGCCAAGCTGCAGCGTCATGGTCTGCTGGCCATAGCAGATGCCGAGGACGGGCAGGCCCGCCTCGAAGACATATTGCGGCGCGCGGGGGCTTTTCTCGCGGCTGACGCTTGAGGGGCTGCCGGAAAGGATGACACCCTTTGCGCCGAAGCTCTCCCAGATTTCGTCCACCTTGTTGAAGGGAACGATCTCGCAATAGACGCCGCTTTCGCGGACGCGGCGGGCAATGAGCTGCGTTACCTGGCTGCCGAAATCGATAATGAGGATGCGGTCTTCGGTCATGTTCCGTCTACGGATCGGTTGGAGCTGGAATGGGGTCTTGAAGGCCGAGGCCAAGGGCGCGGGAAAGCTCCTGCGTCTCGCCGCAGGCCGGGCAATGGGCGCGGAGCTTGCGCAAGCCTTCGGTCGCGGCGGCGCGGTTGCCGTCTTTCAGGTCGAGCTGCGCCAGGCGACTCAAGGCGCCAGTGTCCGAAGGCTCTATGGAGAGTGCGCTCTCGTAATATTTGCGGGCGAGCTTCGTCTGACCGCGCGCCTCATGGGCGGTGCCAAGGCCGGTGAAGGCGGCGGCATTGGCGGGGTTTGCCACGACTGCGGTTTCATAGAGGCGCTGTGCGGCGAGGAAATCGCCCCGTTCCATCGCCGCCGCACCCCTGGCCGCGAGCGAGAGAGAGGCGCGCGCCGAGGCGGCATCGACATTCTTGGCGGCGGCGGGCACGGCGAAACCTGCAGCCAGGAGGCCGAAGGCGAGGCACGCAAAAAGACAGATTTTCCGGGAAAGTTCGGCCGCCATCCATCCAGGCCCGTCGGGAGAGGAATGTCCGGTAGACCATCCTTCCCCGGACCCGTCAAGCCTGTTGCCGCAGCGCGTCATGCCTCGCCCTCGCGGCGCAGAATGGCAATGAAAAAGCCGTCGGTTCCGGCAGTTGCAGGGCTCAATCGGAGGCTGCCGCCCGCCGGTGAAGGGAGCGCCGGGAGGCCGTCCGGCCAATGGTCCAGCCAATCCTCCTGCACGAATCCGGGATTCGCGGCGGTGAAGGCGGCGACGCGATCCTCATTTTCGGAGGGGAGCAGCGAACAGGTGACATAGACGAGGCGGCCGCCGGGACGCATGAGGCGCGCACCACGGGCGAGCACTTCGTCCTGCGCGGCGCGGTAGCCGGCGAGCATCTCCGGCGTCATGCGCCAGCGGGCATCGGGGCTGCGGCGCCAGGCGCCGGTGCCGCTGCAGGGCGCATCGACCAGCACGCAATCGGCGCGCGCGTCGAGGTCTGCGAAACTTGCGTCCGCCTCGCCGGGCCTGAAGGGCTCAAGCACACGGGTCTGCAGATTGCGGATGCCGGCGCGTTCGGCGCGGGGGACGAGGCCGCCAAGGCGGCGGCCATCGATGTCGTAGGCATAGATCTGACCGCGATTGCCCATCATGGCGGCAAGCGCGAGCGACTTGCCGCCGCCACCTGCACAAAGATCCACGACCTGTTCGCCCGGCTTAACACCGGAGAGGAGGCAGGCAAGCTGCGAACCCTCATCCTGAATTTCGATGGCGCCATCGCGGAAAAGCGCGAGGCCCGGCAGGTTGGCGCGGGCGAGAAGGCGGATGCCCCAGGGTGAAAGAGCACAGGGCTCCGCCGCGATGCCCGCCTCGGCAAGCGCGGCGAGCGCCTTGTCGCGCGTGGATTTCAGCGTATTGACGCGTAGGTCCGTCGGGGCGCGGTCGAGCATCGCGGCCATTTCCGCCTCGATGCGGGGGCCGAAGGCGCGCTCGAACTCGGCTTGCAGAAATTCGGGATAGTTGAAGCGGATATGCAGCGGCGCATCGGCACCGGGCAGAGAAGCGGCTTCGAGAGCCGCCCTCTCCTCGTCCGTCAGTGGCGCCGGTGCATGACGGGTGCCCTCGGCAAGCGCCTCGACATCGGCGAGCGGCCTTCCTTCGATGAGGTGGAGTGCGGCGAAGGCGAGAAGGCGCGGCGCCTCATCGCCGCAGGCGGCGGCGAGTTCGGCGCGGCGGCGAAGCACGGTGAAAACGATCTCGCTGACGGCCGTGCGGTCCTTGGAGCCCGCATAGCGGCTCGAGCGCGACCATGTGTCGAAGATACGGTCCGCCGGGCGGCCGCTCGCGAAGATATCGCCGAGAATTTCGATGGCGGATTGCAGACGTGCGCCGGGTGTCATGTCACATCACCCGGAACGACAACCGCGATCAGCTTGCACCGCCGGGATAGTTCGGCGCTTCGCGCGTGATCGTCACATCGTGAACATGGCTCTCGCGAAGGCTCGCGGACGAGATGCGGACGAATTCCGCCTTCTCCTGAAATTCCTTCACAGTGGCATTGCCCGTATAGCCCATCGCGGCACGCAGGCCGCCGACAAGCTGGTGGATCACGGTGCCGACCGGGCCCTTGTAAGGCACTTGCCCTTCAATGCCTTCGGGGACGAGCTTCAGCGAATCCTTCACATCCTGCTGGAAGTAGCGATCTGCCGAGCCGACGGCCATCGCGCCGACGGAGCCCATGCCGCGATAGGCCTTGTAGGAGCGGCCCTGGAAGAGGAATACCTCCCCGGGGCTTTCTTCCGTGCCCGCAAAGAGCGAGCCGAGCATGGCGCAATCGGCGCCGGCTGCGATCGCCTTGGCCAGATCGCCCGAGAACTTGATGCCGCCATCGGCGATGACGGGGATGTCGTTCTTCCGCGCGGCTTCGACCACATCCATGATGGCCGTGAGCTGCGGCACGCCGACGCCCGCGACGATGCGCGTGGTGCAGATGGAGCCGGGGCCGATGCCGACCTTGATTGCATCCGCGCCTGCATCGATCAGCGCGCGGGCCGCATCCGCCGTCGCGACATTGCCGGCGACGACCTGCGTTTTGTTGGAGAGCTTCTTGATGCGCTGGACGGCTTCGGAGACGCGCGCCGAATGGCCATGCGCGGTGTCGACCACGACCACGTCTGCACCTGCGGCCATCAACGCCTCGGAGCGGGCGAAGCCTTCATCGCCGACCGTGGTGGCGGCGGCGACGCGGAGGCGCCCCTGCTCGTCTTTCGCGGCATTGGGATGAAGCTGCGCCTTCTCTATATCTTTCACCGTGATAAGACCGATGCAGCGATAGGCGTCGTCAACAACAAGCAGTTTTTCGATGCGGTGGCGGTGAAGCAGGCGCTTCGCCTCGTCCTGACTGACGCCATCGGCGACCGTGATCAGGTTTTCCTTCGTCATCAGATTGCGGACGGGCTCGGACGGATTGATCGCAAAGCGGACGTCGCGGTTCGTCAGGATGCCGGCGAGCTTGTTGGTGCCGGGCTCGACCACGGGGATGCCGGAAATGCCGTGGCGCTGCATTTCGGCGAGCGCGTCGGCAAGCGTTGCATCGGGGCCGATGGTGACGGGGTTCACTACCATGCCGCTTTCGAACTTCTTGACCTGGCGAACCTGCTCGGCCTGCGCCTCGGGCGACATGTTGCGATGGAGGACGCCAATGCCGCCGGCCTGTGCCATTGCAATGGCAAGGCGCGCCTCGGTGACCGTGTCCATGGCTGCAGAAATGATGGGGATGCCGAGGCTGATCGATTTCGTCAGGCGGGTTCTTGTATCTGCCTGACTGGGCAGGACCGTGGAAGCGGCGGGCAACAAAAGGACGTCATCAAACGTCAGCGCTTCGCGGATCATACTGCCAACCTCCTGGGCCGAATGCTTGCGGCCACCCTATCGTGTGTTGGCGCTGGCTTTTAACACCTATATGCGGGAATGCAAAGGGCACGATGACGCGGCCGCAAAATATTCATGCGGACTCTTCGGCATCACTTTCAGGACGCCCTTTAAAGCCTTGAGCCAGCACATACATCTCGGCCGAATCGGCCCGGCTCGCCTCGGGCTTCACATGGCGGACGATGCTGAAGTGCTGCTTGAGGAGCGTGAGCAGCTCATTCTCCGTTCCCCCCCGCAAGACCTTGGCAAGAAAGGAACCGCCCGGCGCCAGCACCTCGATCGCGAACTGCGCCGCAACCTCGCAGAGATGCATGATCCTGAGATGGTCGGTCTGCTTGTGGCCTGTTGTCGGCGCGGCCATGTCTGACAGGACGACATCGGCCTCGCCCGCCAGCGCCTCCTTCACGCGCTCCTCCGCCCCCTCGTCCAGAAAGTCCATCTGCAGGATGGTTGCGCCCGGAACGGATTCCGTTTCCAGGTAGTCGATACCGATGACGACGCCCGCGCGCGGTGAGACCCCATCCGACTTCACGCGCTTGGCCGCCACCTGGCACCAGCCGCCCGGCGCGCAGCCAAGATCGACCACGCGGGCGCCGGGCTTCAGGAGATGGTAGCGGTCGTCGATCTCCATGAGTTTGAAGGCGGCGCGGGACCGGAAGCCCTCGCGCTTTGCGGCATGGACGTAAGGGTCGTTCAATTGCCGCTGGAGCCAGCGGGCAGACGAGTTGCTCCGCTTGCGGGCGGTCTTCACGCGCACCTTCATGGCGCGGGCGCTGCCGGAGATCGAACTTTTGCTCGTACTGCCGCCGGTCTTTTTCGGGCCCTTGGCCATTATGCGTTTGCCTCCGTGCGGGCCGCACCGCGTTTCGATTTATGACGCCGCCGCCGCTTGCGGCGGTTTGCATCCGTATCCATGAGCGACATGAGGATGCCTTCGCGCAGGCCGCGATCCGCAACGCGCAGCCGCTCTGCCGGCCAGGCATCGGCAATCGCCTCGAATATGGCGCAGCCCGCGAGCACGAGATCGGCCCTCTCCTGCCCGACGCATGGGTGGGCGGCGCGCTGCCTGTAGTCCATGTCGAGGAGCGAGCGCGTGACGCGATGCACTTCGGTGGGGGAAATCCAGATGCCGTCGACGCGCGAACGGTCATACCGCTCAAGGCCCAGATGAACGCCCGCTATCGTCGTCACCGTGCCCGATGTGCCGAGAAGATGGAACGGGCGGCGGCTGTCGCGCTCCTCGCGCAAGCGGCCGAGGAACGGGGCGAGATGATCCGCCACTTCCTGCACCATGTTGCCATAGACATTTACCGGCACATCGACGCCGCCATGACGCTCGGCCAGCGTGACGACGCCGCAGGGCAATGAAATCCAGTCGCCGATCACAGGACGGCATTTCCCATTGCCGCTGTTTTCAAGGCGGACCCAGATGAGTTCGGTCGAACCGCCGCCAATATCAAACACCAGGGCGGAGGCGCAATCCGCATCGAGAAGCGGCGCGCAGCCTGCAACGGCGAGACGGGCTTCATCCTCGGTCGAAACGATTTCGAGCGAGAGGCCGGTTTCGCGCTTCACGCGGGCGATGAAGTCGGGGCCATTCGATGCCGTGCGGCAGGCCGCGGTGGCGATGGTGCGGGCGCGGTTCACGCCGCGCCGCTTCATCTTTTCGGCGCAGATATTGAGCGCGTCGATGGCGCGGGCCATGGCGGCTTCTCCGAGCGCGCCAGTGGTGGCAAGCCCCTCGCCGAGGCGGACGATGCGCGAATAGGCATCGACAACCTTGAAGCCCTCCGGTGCGCGGCGCGCGACCAGCAGGCGGCAATTATTGGTGCCGAGATCAAGCGCGGCATAGAGCTTGTCTTCACGCGCGTTTGGGCGCGAGCTTGAGCGGGTGGACGGGCCTGACGCCGGCGGCGGGGCGGTTTCGGCCTTCTCGGCCCTGGCGGCTGCCGGCGCAGCCTTTCCGCGGCCCTTGCCACGACGTCCGCGACGGCGGCGGGATTTGCCGGATTTCTTCTGACCGGTGCCGTCGCCACGCGGCTCCGCGCCTTCCGCCTCGCCGGAAGGGCCGGATTCGGCCTGCGGGCGCAATGATGGCCCCTGATTGGCGGCGGGGGCCCTTTCCGGGCCACCGATGCCGCCGTCACCTTCCTGGTGCACGTAAATCCCATCCGGGAAGCGCAGGGCCCAAATCGGGCCGCGCTCCGCACCGGATTCCCTCGATTTTTCAGTTGTGTGAAGTGTAGCAGGCTGAGCCGCGGGGTAAAGGACGGGGAGCGGTTCGCCGCGGCCCCAAAGAGTTGACGAAGGCGAGCCCTGCGACTAGTTTCGCGCGCAACCAAGGCCCTGAGCACCCGCGAGTCGAGCCGGAATCGGCGGACTATCACGGATTTGCCTCACGCCAATGGGGGATCGTCTAACGGTAGGACAGCGGACTCTGACTCCGCCAGTCTAGGTTCGAATCCTAGTCCCCCAGCCAATTTCCCTTCACGCCATTTCGTTTACCGCAGCGTTGGCGGTACGCCAAAAGCCAGTGGCCGGGACTTGCCCGGCCATGATGCTTGTCACTCCGTTTGCCTCAGTGGAGTTCGAGGCCCGTCAGGTCGCCTTTGGCGCGCCAGTTTTCCAGCACCTTGATGAAGGCGATGGAGCCTGCGCCATAGGCGCCATTGCGGATGGCGCGGGCGGAGGGCTGGCCTTCATTGTTGTAGTAGCCGGGCGTGCATTCCTCGAGATAACGGCGGTTGAAGACGGCGACCTTCATCACCTCTTCGACCCAGGCGTCTTCGGCTTCCTGCGTCGTCTCGACCACGCGGGCCTGACGGCCGATGCATTCCTTGACGATATAGGCGAGGTGTTTCGACTGCTCGTTCAGCATATGCGGGTAGTTGGCGGTGAAGCCGGACTGCGCGTTGGAGACGATGAAGCAATTGGGGAAGCCGCGTGTGTGCATGCCGTGGAGCGAGGAGACGCCCTCCTCCCACTTCTCGGTGAGGGAGAGGCCATCGCGACCATAAATCTCGAAGCCTGCGCGGCGCGTGTAGCCGGTGCCGACCTCGAAGCCCGTCGCATAGATGAGGCAGTCGATCTCGTACTCCTTGCCATTGGCGATGATCGCATTTTCGGTGATGCGCTCGACGCCCTTCCCCGCCGTGTCGATGAGATGCACGTTGGGGCGATTGAAGGTGGCGAGATATTCGTCGTGGAAGCAGGGACGCTTGCAGAACTGGTTGTACCAGGGCTTGAGCGCCTCGGCGGTCGAGGGGTCTTTCACAACGGTTTCGACGCGCTTGCGGATCGATTCCATTTTCTTGAAGTCGGCGAGCTGGACGGTCTCCGCCATTTTTTCAGGCGCGAGCTTGTTCGGGTTCTTCCGCGCCATGACGAGCAGGTTGCCGATGATGTCGGTCCAGCCGTCATTGACGAGGTCTTCTTCCTGATAGCCGCCGGAGACGAGCGTGTTGAAATTGTCCATGCGGAACTGCTGCCAGCCGGGCTTCAGCGTCTTCACCCATTCGCGGTCGGTCGGCCGGTTGTTGCGGACGTCGATCGAGGATGGCGTGCGCTGGAAGACATAAAGCTCTTTCGCCCATTCGCCGAGATGCGGCACACATTGCACGGCGGTGGCGCCCGTGCCGATGATGCTGACGCGCTTGTCCTTCAGTTTTTCAAGGCCGCCATTGCAGTCGCCCCCCGTGTAGCCATAGTCCCAGCGGCTGGTGTGGAAGGAGTGGCCCTTGAAACCTTCGACGCCGGGAATGCCCGGCAGTTTGGGGCGGTGGAGCGGGCCACTCGCCGTGACGATGAAACGGGCGCGAATGGCGTCGCCGCGATTGGTGTGAACGATCCAGCGGGCGGCCTCGTCTTCCCAGCGCATTTCTGTGACTTCGGTCTGGAAGAGCGCGTCGTCATAAAGCTTGAAATGGCGGCCGATGGCGCGGCTGTGTTCGAGAATTTCCGCGGCCTTGGAATATTTCTCGACCGGCATGTAGCCGACTTCCTCGAGCAGCGGCAGATAGATGTAGGATTCAATGTCGCAAGCGGCGCCCGGATAGCGGTTCCAGTACCAGGTGCCACCGAAGTCGCCGCCCTTCTCGATCATGCGGACGCGGCCGACACCGGCCTCGCGCAGACGCGCACCGGCAAGCAGGCCGCCAAAGCCGCCGCCGACCACCACGACATCGACTTCATCCGACAGGGCCGCGCGCGTGAAGCCCGGCTCGACATAGGGGTCTTCAAGGTAATGTGCGAACTGGCCCTTGATCTCCACATATTGCTCATTGCCTTCCTTGCGGAGGCGCTTGTCGCGCTCGGCGCGGTATTTCGCCTTGAGCGCCGCCGGGTCGAAATCCAGATCGTCGATGGCCTGTGCAGTGCCGTTTGCTTCGTTCGCCACGTCTCTTCCTCCAATGCCTGTATGGCCCGCAATCTACCATGCGGGCCGGCGGGTCTCTGCCCGCTGTTTCGTCAAATGATAATGTCGATTTACTAACTGTCAAAGCAAAGCGAAAAAGCCCGGATTTCCTGGCGTCAGATGCCGGGCGGCGCAAACCCCAAACAAGACGGGCCCCGCCTTTCGGCGGAGCCCGGTGATTGCGTCGTGACGATATACGATCAGCCGTAGCGGTAAGGCGCACCGGCCTTGCGCATCGTGTCCGCATATTTCTTCAGGATGTCGACTATCTTCGCATTGCGCGGGCTCTGCTTTGCAACCTCGTCCCAGAACTTGAGCGCCTCGTCCTCCACCGTCTTCCATTCCGTTTCCGGGATGGTGGTGAGTTCGAGCTTTCCGCCCGTGGTGCGGTAATGGGCTTCACCCCACCAGTACCAGTGCTGACGATAGTAGTGCGAGCTGTCCATGCTGAGTTTGAAGAGCGTCTTCAGATGCTCGGGAAGCGCATTCCACTTCTCGGTGTTGGCAATGTAGGAACCGGCCCATGCGCCCGAGATGTTGTTCGTCAGATAGTACTTGGTGATGTCCGCCCAGCCGACGGTGTAGGTCTCGGTCGCGCCGCACCAGGCGACGCCGTCGAGTTCGTTCGTCTGTATGGCGACTTCGATATCTTCCCAGGGCAGCGTGACCGGCACGACTCCGAAACGCTCGAGGAACTTGCCGCCAGTCGGAAAAGTGAAGACGCGCAGGCCTTTCAGGTCATCGAGTTTTCGGATCGGCTTCGTTGTGACGAAGTTGCAAGGATCCCAGGCGCCGGCGCTGAGCCAAGTGACACCGGGCACTTCGGCATAGGCTTCTTCCCAGATTTCGCGCAGGCCATACCATTCCCACAGCACCGGGACGTCGAGGCCGTAGCGCGAGGCGAAGGGGAAGTATGCACCGAAGACCGACACATCGACCGGCGCGGCCATCGAGTCATCGTCGCTCTGCGCGGCGTCGATCGTTCCGTTCTGGACGGCGCGGAACAATTCACCCTGCGGGACAAGCTGGTCGGCGGTGAAAAGCTCGATTACCATTTCGCCGTTGGCGGCCTTGTTGAACTCGTCGATGGACGGCTTGATGACGTGTTCGGCAAGCGATGCACCGGCATAGGTCTGCATGCGCCATTTGATCGGCGCTTGCGCGCGCACGATGTTCGGTGCGGCGATCGTCGATGCGCCGACGGCGGCGGCGCCAAGGCCGGCCTTTTTCAGAAAGTCGCGTTTGTTGATTACGGGACGGTCACTCATCAGGTGGCTCCTTCTTCTCTGGATGGTTTCGGGTCGATCCAGCCCCAATGCCAGACCCGGCCCTCGCACGAAGAAAACAGGTACTGCCTCTCAATTGTCTGCCGCCGCACCCCCTATCGCCCGAAATACCAGTTGGGCAACCAGAGGGTCAGTTGCGGGAAAGCCATCACGATGATGATGGTCAAAATCATGATCCCCACGAACGGTACGATTGAGCGGTAGATATCGACAAGCGTTATCTCGGGTGGCGCCATGGCCCGCATCAGAAACAGATTGTAGCCAAAGGGCGGCGTTATATAGGCGATCTGGCAGGTAATCACATAAAGGATGCCGAACCAGATCGGGTTGAAGCCCAGGCCGATGATCAGAGGGATGTAGAGCGGTGCCACAATGACAAGCATGGCCGTATCGTCGAGGAACATGCCGAGAATGACGAAGGACACCATCATCATGATGAGGATTTCCCAGGGCGTCAGATCCCATGTCTCGAGCAGGAGGATACGAATGGCATTCTTTGCGCCGAGCCCGTCATAGACCGCGCTGAAACAGAGTGCGGCCAGGATGATGAAGAGGAACATGCAGGAGATGGCGAGCGTCTGCCGCACCGTGTTGTCGAGCACCGTGAAGGTGAGGCGCCGCTTCAGTGCAGCCGCGATAATGGCGCCAAGCGCACCGACGGCCGAGCTTTCGACAAGGGTGGTGATGCCTTTCAGGAAGAGCCCCATCATGGTGCCGAAGATCAAGAACGGGATGATGCCCGCGCGCAGGAGGCGGAATTTTTCGGCCCATGTGATTTGCGCCAGTTCTTCCTCGGGAAGTGCGGGGCCGAGTTCCGGGTGGCGGCGGCAGCGGATGTAAATGTAGATCGCAAAGAGAGTCGCCATGATGAGGCCGGGCACCACACCCGCAAGCCAGAGCTGCAGAACGGGCTGGCGCGCAATCATCGCATAAAGCACGAGCACGACGCTTGGCGGAATGAGGATGCCGAGCGAGCTGCCGGCCTGAATGACGCCCGTTACCATGATCTTGTCGTAGCCGCGGCGGAGAAGTTCAGGCAGCGCAACGCTCGCACCTATCGCCATGCCGGCAACGGAGAGGCCGTTCATCGCGGAAATGATGACCATGAGGCCGATTGTGCCAAGCGCAAGACCGCCGCGCACACGGCCCATCCAGACGTGAAACATGCGGTAGAGATCGTTTGCGATCCCCGACTCCGACATCATGTAGCCCATGAAGACGAAGAGCGGCAGAGTGAGCAGCGGAAACCAGTTCAGAACCTGAAAGGTTGCATTGAACGGCATCTCTATGTTTCGGTCGCCCCAGAGCAGCAGCGCCGCGACTGCGGCCACGAAGCCGACGGCACCGAAGACTCGCTGCCCGGTGAGCAACATCACCATCAGGGACGAGAACATGAGCAGCGTGATGAGTTCGTAGCTCATGCGACTTCCTCACCGCGAAAGCGAGCGAGATCCTTGAAGAAGATTGCGATGGCCTGCAGCAGCATGAGAAAGATGCCGAAGGTCATGATCGACTTGATTGGCCAGAGGAGCGGCGCCCAGGAGGTGTAGTTCACCTGCTTGTAGGTGATCGCGTACTCGGTGCTGGAAATGCCGCCGAGCAAAAGCGTCGACAAATAGAAGATCAGGCAGAAGGCCGTGAGCGTATCGGTGAAGGCCATCTTGCGCGGGCTCAAGCGGCTATAAAGCAGATCCATGCGCACATGGGCATTGATCTGCAGGGAGTAGCCGCCGCCGAGCAGATAATAGGCGGCCAGCAGAAACTGGCCCATTTCCATGGCCCAGTTGACCGGCATGCCGATGACCGTGCGGGAGAAGGATGCGTAGAGCAGCACCCCCATCATCACGAAAATCAGGTACATGACGATGCGGCCGACGACTTTGTTCACCGCCTCGACGTACCGGACATAGACTCGCGCTGCTTTCGGCAATTTCCCTCAATCCACCGGTGGATAGACCGCTCCGGGGCGCAGGGCCGGATTGCCGCATTCCGGCAAGCGCACCCCCCAAGCACAACCGGGCAAAAGGCTGCACGGATTGCGGTGTCATAGCAACCGGGAAGCGACAGCATTCAGCCGAAAAATGGCGTAAAGCCGGAGCGGCGGGCCGGACGGCAGCCGGTCGCATCCTGGAAAGGCAAACTGCCCGAAAAGCAGCCTGCCCCTGCCCTGTTTTCAGGCCGTTCGCACACGCGAGATGAGCGCGAAGACATAGCCCCCAAGCGCGCCCGCGGCCATTTGCGCAATGAAGCCTGCCCATGAACGGGCACCCGCAATTGGCGTGATGTTGTAGACCATGCCCATCGCGGAAAGCGCCACGCCAATGGCGACGGCGCCCGCGACGGCATAGACAAGATTGCGCTGCGTGCCCGCGAAGCGATAGACCAGCGCACCTGCGAGGAAAGCAATGAGAAAGCCCCCCGCGATGACCAGGCCGAAAAGCGGAGCCATGCCCCCAATGTCATGCAAGGTGGTCGCAAGGCGGTCGGAGAAGGAAACGGCGATGCCCATATCCGTCAGGCGCCCGATCACGAACTGGGTGTGAAAGACGGCGCCGAGAATCGTCGTCACGATGACCGCCGCGACAAAGGCCAGTACGAGCTTCAAAATCCGCATTTCCGTTCCCCACGATTTCTTTCGGCCGCTTTATACCTATATGATCGCATAAAATATCACCGGAAGGGACGGGAAACAGCGAATGGCGAAACTGGTGCGGAAATTCAGCGCGCTCGCGGGCGCGGCAATCGCGCTTTCACTGCTCGGGGCGGCACATGCCGTTGCCCAGAATGAGGGAGTGGCGGCTTACGAGATCGTTCCGGTGGCAGAAGGGCTTGACCATCCCTGGAGCCTGACCTTCATGCCGGACGGCTCGCTGCTGATTGTGGAATTGTCCGGCCAGATTCGCGTGATGCGGGACGGCTCGCTGGCGGACGAGCCGGTGGCCGGTGTACCGGCGGTCTATTTCGCGGGCCAGGGCGGCTTGTTCGACGTGGTACTCGACCCGGACTTCGCGGAAAACAGCCTCGTCTATCTATCCTATGCGCATGGCACGCCCAAGAGCAATGGAACACGGGTGGCGCGGGCACGTTTCGACGGCGAGGCGCTGACCGATCTCGCGGTAATTTTCGACGCAACGCCCGCGAAGGACACGCCGGTCCACTACGGCGGGCGGATTGCCTTCCTGCCGGACGAGACAATGCTCGTCACCATTGGCGATGGCTTCGACTATCGCGAGGAGGCGCAGAATCTCGGCAGCCATCTCGGCAAGATCCTCCGCATCGGCCGGGACGGAAGGGCGCTCAGCGACAATCCGTTTGTCGGGCGCGAAGGGGCGCTGCCGGAAATCTGGTCCTATGGGCACCGCAACCAGCAGGGGCTCGTCTACGATGCAGCAAGCGGGCGGGTCTATGAACACGAGCATGGCGCACAAGGCGGCGACGAAATCAACGTGATCGAGCCGGGGAAGAATTACGGCTGGCCGGTCATCACGCGCGGCATCGACTATTCTGGTGCACGGATTTCACCGTTCACCGAATATGAGAGCATGGAACAGCCCATCGTGGACTGGACGCCTTCGATCGCGCCGTCGGGCATGACCATCTATCGCGGCGACGCCTTCCCTGAATGGCAGGGCGATATTTTTGTCGGCGCGCTGGCGGCACAGCATGTCCGCCGGGTGAAGATGGAGAATGGCGAGCCGGCGGGCGAGGAAGTGCTGTTTGCGGAACTCGACAAGCGCATCCGCGATGTGCGGTCGGGGCCGGATGGCTATCTCTATCTCGTGACGGATGGCGAAGGCGGCAGCGTGCTGCGCGTCACGCCCGCGCGCTGAGACAGACTAAATCCCAAGACGGCGAAGCGCGTTCATTGTCAGATAGCGGTCATAAGCAGACTGGTCATTGACCATCATGGTATGACCGCCGGTAATGCGCTGCACCTGTTCCAGCCTGGTGATCCTGTTGGTCTGGATATTGTGGGCATGGACATGTGTCCAAGACCAATACGGGTGAGCGCCGTCCATCACCACTTCCCTGCCTTGCTTGTATTGCGAGAATGCGCCGTCGAACGAGCGAAACACCTTGCCGCTGCGGTCGAAAGAAACCATCACTAAGGGCAAGAGGGTTCGGGCGTCGAACCAGACCCACTTCTTGCCGACAGGTGCACGAGGAAAACGGACCGGCTCCGCCTCCACGACCAATGCTTCGGGGACGAGCTGAACCTTGGTATCCCAGAAAGTGACGCCGTTCGGTCCGCCATGTGTGCGGTGCTGCCAGTTCGGGTGACCGGCCTCCCAACCGTCCGACAGCGCGGCGAGCGCCGGGCCCTGATGCACCAGCTTGTAGTTTCCCCATGTATGCAATGGATCGCCCGCCGCCCAGGCATCGGACAGATACATGGTGGAGCCGGCGATCAGCGGCTCGAAACGCTGATTGGTGGGAAAGCGGCGGATGCGCTTGAAGGCCGGAAGGTAGCCATAGAGTTCGGGAAACTCGTTCTGGTCATAGGGCCAGATATTGAGGAAAGAGGTTCCCTTTTCCGAGTTCGGTGATGTGAAAGCCACCGACTGGAAGCGAAACTTGTCGATGAATTGGGGCCAATAGGGTTTCGGATCGACGGCGACGCGGCCGACCGGCGCAAGCTCCGCCCAGACCGATTCATATCTGTAGTCGACAGTGCCGTCGGGTGAGAGGTCTTCCTCGCGCGTCGCATAGACCGAGATGTCGTGGCGGCCCCAGCTCAGTGTCAGGCCTGCGAAAATCTCGAGAGCGCTTTTGGGGTCGGGAAAGGGATTCCCGCCGATCCATGGTTCACCGTCCGCAGTGACGACATTGCCGCTCCTGTCGAAGCGCGCCTTGCCCTTGTTACGAAACGTGGCCTCGAGATATTCCCAGGGGCTCAACGCCATGATGTCTGTCGTCGGCGCGACAACTTCGAGGACACGTCCCATCTCCCTGATCTGGCGATAACGGATCGGATCCAGCAGATCCTTCACGAGATCGACATTGCCGGCGTCGATACGCCCGCCGGTGGAGATCGCACCCCTTGTGTGGGTTCAATTGAGAGAAGTTCGTCAGGATAGGCCCGCGATGCGTCGCCATGCGCGGCAACCGTCTTCCACAAGGGAGCTGTGACACCAAGTGCAACAATCCCTCTGCCGATGCGGCTGAGAAATGTTCGGCGCGAGTAGTCATGTGCGAAACGACGGATATGCACTTTTATCTCCGCCGGTTGTCAAACCCTGTTTGTGAAGGTACCCGCCCGGAGCGCCGGTGCCTGCCTTGGGGTACACGGGCGCCTGCATAAACAAGCTCTATGTCAAGGCACCGGCTCTCCGGGCGGGAACGACGACGGAGATCAGAACTGGTAGGTAATGCGGAATGCCAGTTCGTCGGCCCAGTCAATCGTGTCGATGATGTCGTCATTGCCGCCATCGGAGAGCGTGATGTTGGCAAAGACTTCCGCCGTCCAGGCCGCGCTTGGCTTCCAGCGCAGACTCGGCTGGATCAATGCGCCGCCCTTCAGGTCGTAGAATACTGCCATGTCCGCCCGCCAGATCAGGTTCGGGAAAGGCTGCTGCATGGCGAAAGCATCGGCATTGAAGGAGCTGTTACCTGTGGGCAGACCGCTGTCTCGCTCACCCGTCGCGCCCATGCCGCTCAGGTGACGGCCGAACATGTCGCTTTCGGATTTGTGCAGATATTGCAGCACCATGAAGGTCGCAGGGAATTCCTGCGAGAATCGATGATACTTCTCGAAGACCAGCGAGCCTACATATTCGTCCTTCACAATATGTGTGCGGCTGAGATCGGGGCTCGTGAAGTGCTTGTCCGGTGTCCATGTGAACTCGCTGCGGATCACGAGCTGGTCGAAGAACGAACCTGGGTCGGCATTGACGATATAGTTCGCGCCGAGACCGAAGATATTTTCACGTGGATAGACCCGCGCGATATGATCACGAAGCGGACCGAGAGCCTGGAAGAAGAGATCCAGCTCCGAGGCGACAAGAGGCTGGGTTGGCAATTCCACCGCGCCGAGTGCGCCTGTGGCGGGCTGGAACTCACGAACTGCCGTATTAAACCCCGTGAAGCCGTTGAGCCGTGCCATACCGGCATAGGTGAACCACACGGCCGCAGAATAGACGCCTGTATTGCTTATGGAGAATGGCGTGCCTGCGAGAACCGGATCGTTCGACGCTGTCCAATGGAAGACGCCGTCTGGATTGCGCAAGCCCGCTTGCTACGGGACTTTTTCCCGGATGCCTCAGGCGGCTTCCCGCGCGATGCGTACCATCAGCTTGCCGTTATTGCCGCCAGTGTAGAGCATGCGCAGCGCATCCACGGCGTTCTCCAGACCGTCTTCGATGTGGATGCGATACTTGAGCTTTCCCGTACGCATCCATTCGATGAGTTCCGCGTGGTACTCGGGAAAATGCGCCGCATAGTCGAGAATGACGAAGCCCTGAATGGTCAGGCGCTTCATGATGACATTGCGAAACATGTAAGGCCCCGGCACCGGGTCCGACGAATTATAGGTCGAGATGAGACCGCAGACTACGACGCGGCCGCCCTCATTCATCAAGGTGAGGCCCGCATCGAGCTGGTCTCCGCCGACATTCTCGAATTGCACGTCGATGCCGTTCGGCGCCTCGCGCTTCAGCGCGTCAAGCAGGTTTTCCTTGCGATAGTTGATGGCGGCATCGAAGCCGAGATCGTCTTTCAGCCATTTGCATTTGTCATCGGAGCCCGCAACGCCGACGACGCGGCAGCCATGCAGTTTCGCGATCTGGCCGACAAGCGCGCCGACAGCGCCTGCTGCCGCCGTGACGACGACTGTATCGCCGGGTTTCGGCTTGCCGATTTCAAGCAACCCCACATAGGCCGTGGGGCCGGCGACGGCGAGAATGCCGAAGGCGTCGGATAGCGGAATACCCTCAGGCCGGGGAAAGGGCGCCCAGCCCTCGGCGTCGGTCACGATCCAGTCCGACCAGGTTCCAATGCCGGTCACCAGCGAACCCTTCGGGAAAGCGGGATTTTGCGATTCCGCCACTTCGCCAAAAAATAAATCCGAGCATCCGGGCGCCGAGGGGCAGCGGGTCCATATAGGTGTCCCAGTCGCTCGGCCAGACGCGGTTGGTCACATCGAGCGACATATAGAGGCTGCGAATGAGGATCTGGCCGGGCTCAAGGGCGGGTACGGGGTCTTCGCGCAGAACCAGCGTATCGGCCTCGATGACGTCTTTCGGGCGCTTGTTGAAATACCAGTGACGCGCAATCCTGCCCACTGCCGCTCCTCCCCCTGCTACGGGATCCGAGGATTTTTCCCTTCGAATCCAGTTACTTAACCGTTTCAGCACGCTTTCCTCCCCAGGCAGCGTTACAAGCGTCGCATGCTGAAACAGTTTCTCCCACCCATACCCACCCTAAAGGGTGGGTATGGGCTTTGATACCTGGCCGGGCAAGAAAATCACTGAAAATCGAGAGTAAGCGGAAGGGTCACGACATTGTCAGGGATATGGGCCGGGATCGGTGGCACGGGGAAGGACCGCCTGATTGCATCCAGCATGGCCTGATCGAGTGCAGGCGATCCCGACGGGCGGACGAGCACCAGATTGACGAGCCTGCCGGACCTGTCGAAGGAGACATTAGCATGGGGGGCAACAATGCGCGCGATATCGAGATTGGGCGGCAAGACAAGATTTGCGTTGAGGCGCTGCCTGAGCATCCGGCCATAGGCATCGCCCCGGCCTACCTGCCTGCCGCTATCCGGCGAAGCGGCGCTGTAACTCCGCTCAATGGTCTGAGCCCATTCCGGCAGAGGCGGCGCCTCGGCCCTCTCGCGGGGCGCTGCCCTTTCCGGCGTTTCCTCAAGCGGGCGCGGCACTTCCCGCTCTGCCCGTTCGGTGTCGGCCGGCTCTTCCGGCGCGTCGTCGGAGCCGAATTGGAATGGCGATCTGATTTCCTGTTGCTGCTGCGGTTGAGGTTCTGGCTCTGGCTCCGCCTGAGGTTCTGGCACCGGCTGCGGCCGAGGTTCCTGAACGATCTCGACCTCAATGGCTGCCGGACCTTCCGCCGGTGGTGTCTGCTTCGGGCCGACAAAGAGGAGCGGCAGCAGAACCAGCAGGTTGATCAGGACGGCAAGGCCAAACGCGATCGCCAGTTCGCGCGTCCATGTGTGCGGCCGGGGCGGTGGCGGCGGCGAGACGTGGAACGTCATGCGCGGCGCCTCTGCCTCTCCCCCTGTCTCACTCGCATCTACTGAAACCATTTCCGCCGAAATTCCTGCCGTTCGCGGCGCCAATCCTGTCGGCGCCCACCATATCAGGCGGTCATGCCCATTGGCAGGGTTGGCGAAGCCCGTTCGGCATGGCATTGCTAGCGGATGAGCCAAAAAACGGGAGTCCGGCCATGACAAGCCTTACCGTCGCCGCCACGCAAATGGCCTGCGGCACCGACCGCGAAACGAATATCGCAAAGGCGGAGAAGCTTGTCCGCGAAGCGGCTTCGCGCGGGGCGCGGCTGATCCTGCTGCAGGAGCTTTTCGAGACGCCTTATTTCTGCAAGGACATGAAGCCGGAATATATGGAGCTTGCGCTCCCGGTATCGGAAAATCCGGCGATCCGCGCGATGAGCGCGCTCGCGAAGGAACTCAAGGTCGTTCTGCCCGTGTCGTTCTTCGAGCGGGAGAACAATGCGCTCTACAATTCACTGGTGATGATCGACGCAGACGGGGCCAATCTCGGCCTCTATCGCAAATCGCATATCCCGGACGGGCCGGGCTATAGCGAGAAATATTACTTCAATCCCGGCGATACAGGCTTTCGCGTGTTCGACACGGCGGTCGGCCGTGTGGGCGCGGCGATCTGCTGGGACCAGTGGTTTCCGGAGCCCGCGCGCGCGATGGCGCTGAAAGGCGCAGAAGTGCTGCTCTACCCCACTGCCATCGGCTCGGAGCCGCATGATCCGGAGATCAATTCGCGCGACCACTGGCAGCGCGCGATGCAGGGGCATTCGGCGTCGAACCTCGTGCCCGTCATCGCTTCCAATCGCATCGGGCGCGAGGAAGGCGAAAGTTGCGGCATTACTTTCTACGGCTCGTCCTTCATCACCGATGGCATGGGCGCGAAGATTGCCGAGGCGGACGAGACTAGCGAAACGGTGCTGACCGCGACATTCGATCTAGAGGTGCTGCGGCGGCAGCGACTCAACTGGGGCGTGTTCCGCGACAGGCGGCCGGAACTCTATACCGACCTCTTGACGCTGGACGGCACACCGCGGCGCTGAAGGGCGCGATCAGGACGGCGGCGGCGCCACGAGAATGGTTCGGAAGCCGAGATGGGTCGTCGCTAGGTCTTCTTCCTGCGGCTGGCGCGCACCCGGCCTGTAGCGCAGGCAATAGGACGGCGCGCAGAGCCATGAACCGCCCTTGATGACGCGGCTGCCCGGTGCGCCGGCATAGGGGTCCGCCGTCCATTCCCAGAGATTGCCGATCATGTCGTAAAGACCGAGAGCATTGGGTTTGAAGCACCCCACGGGAGCGATACCGGCGAAGCCGTCTTCGGCGAGGTTGATGACAGGGAAAAGCCCCTGCCAGGTATTCGCTTCCTTTGGCTGGTCGCGGTTGTTTTGCGCGTGTGGATTTGCCTCGCGCGAGGCCCATTCCCATTGCGCTTCGGTGGGAAGCGCCCTGCCCTTCCATTCGGCATAGGCAAGCGCATCCGCATAGGCGATGGCGGTGACGGGGAATTGCTCGCGTCCCTCGATTGAAGTGCCGGGGCCGCCGGGCTGGTGCCAGTTCGCGCCGGGCACATATTGCCACCATTGCGCGATGTTGCCGCTGCCATCGACATTGTTCGGCATGATGAAGACAACGGCACCGGGTTTATGCATGTCCGGCGGCAAGCCCGGATTGCGCATAGTATCGACCGGGCGTTCGGCCACGGTGACATAGCCCGTCGCCGCGACGAAGGAGGCAAACTCGGCATTCGTCACTTCCGTCCGGTCCATCCAGAAGCCATCGACCGCGACTTCGCGCAACGGGCGTTCTTCCGGGTAATAGGTGTCGCCCATGACAAAGCGGCCACCCGGAACCCAGACCATGCCTTCATGGGGCGTGACCGGCGCTTCGGCGAAGTCGCAGCTCAAGGGGCCGGCATCGGCGAGGCGCGCGGCTTGCTGCCCGCCACGAATCCACGCGCCAGCAGCAAGCGCGGACAGCACCAACAATCCGATGACAAGACCGACAACGAGAATTCTCCGGTTCATCCGGCAATCCGGCTCCTAGTTCGCCCACATCACAAATTCGTCGTCCGTTCCACGCGGTGCGCCACCGAGCGGCCGGTCGATCATTACAGGCATTTCGACGAGCGAAGGCCAGATCGGTTCAGCCTGTTCTGCATCTATCATTTCAAGCGCCGCCATCATCTCGGCAAGCTTCTCGGGGTTTTCTTCCGCAAGATTGTACTGCTCGACCGGGTCGTCGGCGAGGTTGAAGAGCCAGGCCTTCGCCGGCCGCGCCAAAACCTGAAGCTTCCAGTCGCCCTTGAAGAGCGTCCTGTAATTGCCAGACCGGAAATAGAGCGGGCGTTCGCTGACGGCCTCGCCGCGCACGTGACGCATCAGGTCGATACCATCATAGACGCGATCTTCGGCCAGCTGCGCACCGGCGGCGGCGGCCGCGGTCGCAAAGATATCGACATGGGCGGCGCGATTTTCGAGCCTTGTGCCAGCGGGAATTTGTGCCGGCCACTTCATGAAGAAAGGCACATGAATGCCACCTTCAAAGAAGCTCGCTTTCCAGCCGCGATAGGGCGTGTTGAGATCCGCGATGCCGACATAGTTCGCACCGCCATTGTCGCTCGAGAAGATCACGATGGTGTTTTCCTCAAGGCCCTGCGCCTCAAGCTCGTCGAGTACCTTTCCGATGCCCCGGTCCAGCGCGACGATCATCGCGGCATATGTGCGTAACGTGTGATCCTCGATGTGGGAGAGTGCATCGTAGTCGGACTTGAGCGCCTGAAGCGGCGTATGCGGCGCATTATAGGCGAGATACATGAAGAATGGCCGGTTGCGATTTGCACGGATCGCTTTCACCGCCTCGTTCGAGAGATAGTCCGTCATATATTCCGACGGCGCGAAATGCTTGCTGCCGTTGTACTGGACAGCGAATGGCAGGTTCGCCCAGAGAAACCTGTCGATCGGATCGAAGTCCTGCATGGAGTTGACGACATCAGGGTGGTTCTTCGGCAGGAAAAGAGCGGCGCCCGGCATGAAACCAAGCGCTTCGTCGAACCCGCGCATTTCGGGACGCGAGGTATCTGTCGCACCAAGATGCCATTTGCCAAGCATCAGAGTGCGGTAGCCCTGCTCCTTCAGCATCTGCGAAATGTAGATCTCGCTGACCGGCACACTCATTTCCTCAACCGGCGGCGTGTCTTTCTCTCGGTCTCCATGATAGATGGCACCAGTATTGGCAAAGGCAGCAATGTTTTTGGCGAAGGCGGGCGGCACCGGCGTGAATTCGAAGCCGAAGCGCGTCGCAAAGCGGCCCGTCATAATTGCCGCGCGGGAGGGCGCGCAGGTCGCATTGCCGGCATACCCATTGGTGAAGATCGCGCCGCCGCTTGCGATGGAATCCATGTTCGGTGTCGGCACTGTTCCGTCAGCAAGCCCACCGCCGCCATAGGTCAGTTCATTGAACCCCATATCGTCCACCAGAATGAAGACGATATTCGGCGCACGTTCCGAGGGCGGCAGCGAGACCTCCGAAGGCCCCTCCTCCCACACGATTTCGCGATTTGGCTTAACAGGGTCGGTGATCGACTGGATGACGCCAGGCAGATAGTACCAGTAGCGGTCGAACAGGATCGCGCCCACGGCAACGATGAGGGCGAATCCGGCACCGACTGCAAGCGCGCGCTTTCCGATCTTCATGGCATCCTGCCCCCGTCGATTTAATGTCTGTCATTAGCGTAGTCGGGAGCAATCTTGGTGGACAAGGTGAATCAACGGGCATTCCGTATTGCGAAACGGACCTGCTCAAACGGCAGGGCGAGGCTTCCCGGCAGCGGTGCGGCGAGTTCCACGGAACCGGCGCTCGCCCGCGAAATCGCTACGTGCGAAAGGGCGGCGGGCGGGTGCCTCGTCCAGAAAATCCCGGATCAGGGGAATGACTTCCTTCGCGCGCGAGACGAGAAAGAGATGCCCGCCGGGCACAACTTCGAGGCGTGCGCCTGGAATGAGCGAGGCGAGGAAGCGGCCGTTGACCTGCGGCACGATCTGGTCGTTTTCGCCCGCGAGTACCAGCGTGTCGGCTTTCAGGAACGGAAGGAAAGGAACGCTGGTCCAGCCCATACCGGCAAGAAGCTGGTAGAAATAACCGCGGAAGCTTGGTGCACGAAGGCGCCGCGCATGCCCATCCGCACCATCCTGCTCGTCGCCATAGAGCATTTCGAAATGCTGCATCATGTAGTCGGGATTCATGTAGCGCTTGGGATGAGCAAGCTTCGCAAGCGCAGCCGGCTTGCCCGGCACCATGAAGAAGCCGGCAGACGTCGCCGCCAGGATAAGGCGATGAACGCGCGAGGCGAACTGGAAGGCGAATTGCTGCGCCATGGCGCCGCCCCATGAGACGCCCATGACATCGACTTCGCTGTAGCCCAGCTCATCGAGAATGCCGGCGGCCATTCGTGCGAATTGCCAGGGTCTGTATGGCAGGGCCGCGGCAGGCGAGCCGCCGACGCCCGGCGCATCGAAGGCGATGATGTCGCGATCGGGCATCGCTTCGGCGAGCGGCGCGATCAGCTCGATATTGGCACCGATGCCGTTGAAGAACAGCAGTGGACGGCCGTGCCCCTTGCCTTCCCACACGGCGGTGCGAAGCACATTCGACCCCACCCTGATGTCGCGATAACGCGGTGTCCGATCATTCATTCCGGGGCCGGCCTTTCGACTCACACAGTGACCACTCAGCCTAATACATAAGTACCCGGAGCGGGATCCATAGGCTGAAATTTGCGTGAGCCAAGCTTTTTCGGAGCCGGAACCATTTCGCCGGACCTCTCGCCGAGCCAGATTCCCCAGCGTTCCCACCAGGAACCCTGCACTTCCGAGGCGCCGGCAGCCCATTCGTCCGCCGCGGCTGGAAGATTCTGGTTAACGAAATATTTTGCCTTCGGATTGCCGGGCGGGTTCAGGATCGCCTGAATATGTCCACTATTTGACAAAACGAATTCGCGCTTGCCAGTCAGCATCTGCGTGGTGCGGTAGCAGGCCTTCCAGGGCGTGATGTGGTCCGTGACGCCGCCGACGATGAAGGCGTCGATATCGACCTGGCCGAGATCGATCGTCTCTCCAAGGATCATTTCCTTGCCGGGATTGGCGAAAGGCTGCGTCTCGTATAGCGAAAGATAATCCGAATGAAGCGCCGCCGTGAGATTGGTGGAGTCGTTGTTCCAGAAGAGAACGTCGAATGCAGGCGGCTTCTGGCCGTGAAGATAATTGTTCACGACATAGTTCCAGATGAGATCGTTCGGTCTCAGCCAGGCAAAGACGCGTGAGAGATCGGAGCCCGCGAGCACGCCTTTCTTGGCTGATCGCTTTCGCGCCATTTCAATGCCGCGTTTGGTGACAAGCACGCCGACATCGCTGTCTTCCATGCGCGGATCGAGAACGCAGACCCAGAAAGTGACGGAATTGACGCGCTTGTCGCCTTTCGCGGCCATGTAGCTGAGGAGCGTTGCCGTGGTTATGCCGCCGGAGCAGCCGCCGGAAATATTGACCTTCTCAGACCCCGTGATCGAGGTCACGACGCCGATGACATCGACCAGCGCCGACACATAGTCGGCCAGACCCCAGTCGCGATGCTCGGGCCCCGGATTGCGCCAGCTGACGACGAAGACCTGGAAGCCTTGATCGACGAGATAGCGCGACATGCTCTTTTCGGGGGTGAGATCGAGCACATAATATTTGTTGATCTGCGGCGGCACGAAGAGCAGCGGCATGGCTCGCACTTCGCCCGTCTTCGGCGTGTATTGCAGGAGTTCCAGCATCTCGTTGCGATAGACGACGGCGCCTTCCGTGGTGGCGAGATTCTCGCCGACCTTGAAGGGCGTCTTGTCGACCTGCGAGGGCATGCCGTGATTGTGGCGCAGATCGTCCAGCGCATGGCGCAGGCCCTGCACCAGCGAGAGGCCGCCGGTATCGACGGCAAGTTTCACCGCCGATGGATTGCCTACAAAACTGTTCGTCGGCGCAACGGCGTCGATCATGATGTCGGCGACGAGCATGGCCCGGCCATGCTCCACCGGATCGAGCTCAAGCGACTTGATGAATTCGTGCATCTCGCTGCGGAAGGCGAGCCAGCCCTGCATCATGCGGCTATAGACCGGACTCAACTGCCAGGCACGGTCCACGAACCGGCGATCCTTGGGCTCGGGCGCGAATTTCTGCTGGCCGCCGATAATGTCCACAACATTTCGGCCGAAGGAGCCGATATGCTGCATGAAGGTGAACGGGTTGCGCGCAGCGCCGCCGACGATCGCCCCGATGGCCGACATGACGTCCTCGCGGCTGATGCCGACGATAGGGCTCAGGACATTCGGCGTTTCAGCCGCTTCCTCACCGATGCCCGCCCCAACGTCTTCCTTGTGCCGCCTCGCCATATTGCCCTCCCCGGCCTCTATCGTTGCGACCTGCCTTCCCTCCCCGGATGGCAGATTCCGGAAGCCATGATGCGCCGGGCCGTTGCCTCTCACAAGAGGCAGGGCAGCCGAAAGGACAATCGGGCGGTATGCGTGGTCTCTATAGCGACAGCAGCGTCTTCGCACCGATATTCAATTGCCCGGCAAGACCGGCATCCCGATGCAGCTCGATCGCGTGATATTCGGGCGAATTGACCATTTCGAGCAGGGCGGCGCGGGAGGGATATTCAACCAGCGCGACCTGGTCCCAGAGCTCTTCGCACTCCCCGATCATCAATCCGTCGACGATGCCGACATAGATCATCCGGCCACCGAGACGTTCGATGATTGCCTTCACGGCCATGCCATAGCGCGTATAGGCCTCGAAGCCGCTGATATGGGCGTCGCTTCCGTCCGGGTAGGCAGCCTTCGCCCGGAATTTCAGCAGATTGACCATGACGACGGGCCCGTCCCGGTCCACGCCTGCAGGTCCAAAGAAGGCTTCCATCTGATCGTCGCCCGGCCGCAATGCATTTTCGACTTTCATCTGCCTTCTCCTGGCCCTCTCTAACGCGATTGACGCGGGAGAGGATGGCACATTATATTGACACTATCCGTGTCATTTTATCGGCATTTTCGCTGCGCCGGTCAAGCGGCAAGAGGCCACGGCACGATGTGCAAATTTCGACGGCCGGGTGAACAGGGATTTCATGCGCAACAGCACCGTAACGTGAGAGGATGGTATGTCGCGGCCGCATCAGGGGAGGAAACCACATGAGCACACAGATCCGGGAGTTCATCGTCAACCGGCAGGATTTTTCCAAGGCCCAATGGGTCGACCGGGCGGCGGAACTGGAAGACGGCCAAGTGGTTGCCGAAATCGAGAAGTTTGCGCTGACCGCGAATAACATCACCTATGCCGTCGCTGGCGACATGCTGAATTATTGGGCGTTCTTTCCGGCGCAGGAAGGTTGGGGAAAAATCCCTGTCTGGGGCTTTGCGCGGATAGTCGCCTCGAAATGTCCGCAGGTTGCGGTGGGCGAGCGCATATTCGGTTATCTGCCGATGGCGAACTATCTCGTCATGCAGCCCGAAAGGATCAGCGCC
Source organism: Parvibaculum sp. (assembly GCF_046297875.1). Taxonomy (GTDB): domain Bacteria; phylum Pseudomonadota; class Alphaproteobacteria; order Parvibaculales; family Parvibaculaceae; genus Parvibaculum. The sequence goes on from NZ_JBKBHD010000001.1 coordinate 2,943,843, forward strand.
GGAAGTTTCCTCGATCTTTACAAGCAACGCCGCGACCTGCATCCCGTCTACAACAACTACATGCGCATCACGGGGCCGCGCGCCCATGAAGACCTCGAGCCCATCCTGCGGCCGCTTTTCACGACCTCATTCCTGATCGACGACTGGCTGGCCGATAACAGTTTCTTCGGGGCGAAGCAGGTGATCTCGATCAGCGCTTCATCCAAGACAGGGCTCGGACTGGGCTTCGGATTGAACCGCCGGCGCCCATCGGGGCCTGCCGCTATCGGCCTTACCTCAAAGGGCAACAAGGCTTTCGTCGAAAGTTCGGGCTATTTCGACAAGACCGTCACCTATGAAGATGTTTCAATCCTCGATGCGTCGATCCCGACGGCGGTAGTCGACTTCGCAGGCAATGGGGACGTTCTGTCGGCGGTGCATCATCATTTCCGGGACAATCTGGTGGAAAGCACGACGGTCGGGCTTTCGCACAAGGACGCGCCACGCGCGCCCGCAAATCTGCCCGGTGCCAAGCCGCATCTCTTTTTCGCGCCCGACCAGATGAAAAAGCGGAACGAGGAATGGGGCCATGAGGCCTATGACCGGAAAGTGGGCGAAAGCTGGGACGCCTTTGCCACCTCTGCCGGGAAATGGATGAAGCTCGAGCGGGGCCACGGAGAGGCCGCAATCGCCAGAGTCTATTCGGACATGCTGGCGGGCCGCATCAACCCGGCGGAAGGGCATCTTCTGTCGTTCGGCTGAAAGAAAAAAGAAACAGGGAGAAAATCCATGTCGCTCGAAACACCCTTGCTGCTCAGCGGCGCGCCGGGCTCCCCCTACACGCGCAAGATGCTGGCGCTGCTGCGCTACCGTCACATTCCCTATCGCTTTTTCCTGTCTGGCCACGATACGCCGAAGAAATTGCCCACGCCGAAAGTGCCACTGCTGCCGACCTTCTATCTGAAGGAAAATGGCGGCGACTATCAGGCTGCTGTCGACTCCTCGCCGCTAATCCGGCGATTTGAAAAAGAGTTCAGTGGACGGAGTGCCCTGCCCTCGGACCCGGTCGCCGATTTCATCGACTACCTGATCGAGGATTATGCCGATGAATGGCTGACCAAGGCGATGTTTCACTATCGCTGGTACTACAAGCCCGACATCGCGCGCGCGGCAGCCATCCTGCCGCGCTGGCGGGCCGTTACCGCCTCGGAGGACGACCATCTGAAGATGGGCAAGTTCTTTGCCGAAAGGCAGATTTCGCGGCTCTATGTCGTCGGCTCGAACGACACGACGGCGCCGGTGATCGAGGCGAGCTATCTGCGCTTTCTCGATTGCATGAAGGCCATTCTGGAGAAGCAGCCATTCGTAATGGGAAAACGCCCGGGCAGCAGCGATTTCGGCATTTTCGGGCAGTTGACGCAGCTCACGCATTTCGATCCGACCCCCATGGAAGAAACGCTCAAGCGCGCGCCACGCGTCTTTGCCTGGACCGACATCATGGAAGACTTGTCCGGTCTCGAACCTGTGGAGAGCGACTGGATATCGCGCGATGCCATTGCCGGTGTACTGGGCGGACTGCTCAAGGAAATCGGCCGCGTCTACGCCCCGGCACTCATCGCCAATGCGAAGGCGCTGATGACAGATGCCGAGCGGGTCGAAACCGAGATCGACGGCAAGCCCTGGGTGCAGCAGCCCTTTCCCTATCAGGGAAAATGCCTGCAATGGTTACGCGAGAAGCGCGCGGCGCTTTCGCCGGCAGACCGGGCGGCGGTAGACAAGCTGCTTGCAGGGAGCGGTTGCGAGGCGTTTTTCGAAGGCTAGACCGGTTCAGCGCTTGTTGCGTCCGGGAGCGACAAGAGCGAGGCCCATCGCCTCGATGACACGTTTCGCCTGCGGGATCGAAAGCCGCTGATCGACACGCAGGCGGCGCCACATATCGAAACTGAGCAAGGCGTCCATCGCATCGAGGGTAGTTCGATCCTTGCGAATATTGGATGGCAGGGCATTGCGCAACAGCTCGCGCAGGCCCGCATTCATCCTGTTCTTGTCCTCAATCAGATAGGGCGAGCGATGGGTATTTGCGTCGGCCGCCAGACGGAACGGCATGATGCGCTCGAAAAGGCGCGAGCGGCGCTCAAGCATCTGCTGCAAGCGTTCCTCTACCGTGCCGGTCGGCTCCGACAGATCGAGCAAGGGCTCGGCTTCCATCATCGCAAGGGCGCCGATCTCGCGGTAGAGGCTCTCCATATCGTCAAAATGCCGAAACACGGTGCGCAGACCGACATTGGCGCGTGTCGCAACCTCTTCGGCGCGCGGCGCCACATTGCCCTCCCGTATCAGATCGCGCATGGCCTCGACGATACGAAGGCGGCTTGCCGCGCTGCGGAGGCGGCGTCCGTCCTGTTTCTTGATGGAGCTGTCGGTCATTCGGGGAAACTCATCGATATTGCCGTTTGCATCTTCCCAAACCGCGCCTGCAATTGCTACAGGCGCCTTCCCCCTCTGGAAAACTATAGACCTATTCACTGCCACTTTCGAGTGCGCGCCGGACGCGGCGTAGAATGACGCGGCGGGCCTTGTCATCCGCAGCTCTTTCGAGCTCAGCGCCAATATCGAGCCAGAGCTCGGAAAGATCATTGTGCCAATCGGTCCGTCCGACGCTTTCGGGCTGAAGGCGTCGTGCGGCGGGGCGCTCGCGCGTAGCGGGTGTTTCAGCCAGCAGGTCCAGTTCGTCGTCGAGCGCAGGGGCAAATATCCGGTCGCCGTCGAGACCGAGCGCGGCGAGCCTCTCATGGAGCCCGGCAATGCCTTCATCCTCGCCATGCACAAGGATGATGCCTCGTTTCACCGGCCCGCGATCCGCCACCCAGCGGGCGAGCCCCGGGCCATCCGCGTGGCCGGAAAAAATATCGAGGGTGCGGATGCGGGCGCGGACTTTCACCTCTTCGCCCTGGATGCGCACGGCTTCCGCCCCGTTCTGCAATATGCGGCCAAGGGTGCCTTCCGCCTGATAGCCGACCAGCAGCACGGTCGTATTCTGGCGCCAGAGGCGGTTTTTCAGATGGTGGCGGATACGGCCTGCATCGCACATACCGCTGGCGGCGACGACGATATGGCCGCCATCCATGCGCTCGATCATCATGCTTTCCTGAACGGACTCGGTGGTCCGCAGGAGCGGAGAGCGCATGAGGTGCTTGAAGGTCTCCCCGTCCTCCAGCTCATCTGCATGGTCCATGAAGATTTCCGTCGCGCGGATGGCAAGTGGCGAGTCAAGAAAGATCGGCACCTGGGGGATACGGCGCTTGTGCGCCAAAGCCAGCAGGTCGGACAGGAGCTCCTGCGTGCGCTCGACGGCGAATGAGGGAATGATGAGCGCGCCATTGTCCTTGAGCGCTTCGTTCACCTCCCTCGCCACGAGATCGCGCCGCTGCTCGAGCGACATGAGGCCGCGCTCCCGCGCGCCATAGGTCGCCTCGCAGATGATGTAGTCGAGGTCTTCCGGCGAATCCGGCGATGGGTGAAAGCTCGTCACATCGGGGCCGATATCGCCGGAGAAAAGCAGGCGAAGCGTATGCGGCTTGTCTCCATCGGCGCGCAGTTCAATCTCGACCGATGACGAGCCAAGAATATGTCCCGCATTCCAGAAACGCGCACGAACGCCCGGTGCAGGCTCCACCCATGCGCCATAGACGACCGGGCTGAACATGCGCAACGTCGTCTCCACATCCGTCATGCCGTAAATGGGCGTGACCTCATCGCGGCCGCGCCGCGCATTTCGCCGGTTGAGCTGCTGGACTTCGGATTCCTGAATATGCGCAGAGTCCGGCAGCATGCAGGTAAGCAGATCGAAGGTGCCATGCGTGGCATAGATGGGGCCGGTGAAGCCATTTTTCACAAGCTTCGGCAGCAGCCCCGAATGGTCGATATGCGCGTGGCTCAGGAGAACGAAGTCGATCTCTTCGGGTCTGAAGGGGAAGTTCGCATAGTTCAGCGCCTTTAGCGTTTTCGAGCCCTGGAACATGCCGCAATCGACAAGGAATTTCGTCTTGCCCGCGCGCAGGAGGAAGCAGGAACCCGTGACCGTTCGGGCGGCACCATGAATATTCAGCGAAATCGTCATTGATCTCTCACTTCACCTTTTCGACGCGAAGGGCATTCGCCAGCAGAGGCGCGAGGGAAATTTCATTGGTCGGGTGCGGCACCGATGTCGTTGACCAGATGGACACCGCGCCCTCCTTGCGCAGGCGATGCTCCATTACATCGTCGAACAGTGCATGAGTGACGGCGAGGTGGATCGAGGCGGCGCCCTTCTCTTTCAATTTCGATATGGCCATCAAAACCGTGCCACCGCTCGACACAATGTCATCCAGCAACAGGACAGTCCGGCCCTTTACATCGCCGTGGGGGAATTCTATCTCGACCTTGCGATCGCCATGCCGCGTCTTGCGGCCGGCAATCGCCTCGGCGCCAAGTGCATCGCCGACACGGCGGGCCCACTGGATCGACTCATCGTCGGGCCCCACCACCAGCACATCGGCGCCGAGCCCCCGCCCCTTTGCGAAATCTGCAATGGCATCGGCGGCGGTCAGGTTCTGCGCCTCGATATCCGGGAAAACTTCGTCTATGCGCGAAACACGATGAAGATGCGTGTCGACGGTGACGATGCGGTCGAAGCAGGACGAAAGGAATCGCGACATCGCCCGCTGGCTTACGGCTTCGCCTTCATGGAACGCCTTGTCCTGCCGCATGTAGCAGAGATAGGGCGCAACGAGGACGAGCCGGCCTGCACCGCCGCGGCGCAGCGCGTCCGACACGAACATCAGTTCGACGAGCTTCTCATTGGGCCGATCCAGCGGGCAGTAGACAATCGACGTTGCGGTGGCACCCGGCGCCGTCACACGGGACTCGCCATCGGGAAAACGATGAACGCCGATTTCAGAAAGTGAAATGGAAAGCACCGCTGCGAGGCAGGCGGCGTGTTCTTTGCCATGCGCAAAGGTGAAAAGCGAAACGGCGCTCACTTTGCACCACCGCTTTTTGCCCCGGGGCTCGCAAGCGCAAAGCCATTGATTTCCTTCGCGGCGTCGACCGCAAAGTGGAAATGGGATTCACCGGCTGAATAGATGCGGTAGAGAGGTTCGCCTGCCTCTACCCGGTCGCCGATCCGCTTCAGCATGAGGAGACCTGCGCCACGATCGAGCGGTGCACCTGCCAGACGCGCAAGCTGGGCGATGCGGAAGCAATCGATGGAGGCGACCACACCATCGGCATTCGCGCAAATGTCGGCCGTAAGGGGGCCGGGCTTCGGCGCCACAGGCGCCCTTCCCTGTGCATCGATTATCTTGTTCATCGATTCAAGCGCGACACCGCTTTCCAGCAATTGTCTTGCGCGCTCATAGCCACCGCCTCCACGGACCGCCGGGTCCGCCTCTATCACGCGGCCTGCCAGATGAAGCGACTTTTCCCGCAAATCCTTCGGCGCTGCCGGATCATTGGCAAGCACTGCCATCACGTCCTGGGCTTCGAGAACCGGACCGACACCGCGGCCAATCGGCTGGGCACCGTCGGTAACGAGAATATCGACATGGATTTTCATGGCGTCGGCCACGAACTCGAACAGCTTGCGCAGGCGCATCGCCTCCATCGCATCGCGCACCTTCGCAGACGGACCAACCGGCAGATCGATCACCAGATGGGTCGAGCCTGCCGCTTTCTTCTTCGACATGATGGAGGCAACCATCTGCTCGCGCGTATCGAGGTTGAGCGGGCGCTCGACGCCGATGAGAATATCGTCGGCAGGAGAAAGATTCACATGACCGCCCCAGACGAGGCAGCCATTGCACTCCTCAACCACGGATTTCATCTCATCCATCGACAGATCGACGCGAGCGAGCACCTCCATCGTGTCCGCCGTGCCTGCCGGCGAGGTGATCGCACGAGAAGATGTCTTTGGCATGGTGAGACCATGCGCCGCGACGATAGGCACAACGACCATCGTCGTCCGGTTACCGGGAATGCCGCCGATGCAATGCTTGTCGACCACGACCGGCGCGTTCCACGTCATGTGATTGCCGACATCGGCCATCGCAAAGGTCATGTGGAGCAGTTCATCTGTCGTGAGAAAGCCCGCGCAGGCAACGAGGAAGGCGGCGATCTCCATGTCGGAATAGCGATAGCCGACAATGTCATGGATAATGGATTCGATCTGATAGCGGTCGAGCGTCTCGCCGACGATCTTGGCGCGCACATGATCGAGGCTCTGCGGGCTGCGCGCGGGCGCTATCGTCACTGTCCCGCCCTCCTTCACATCGAGGCGGCGAAAGGCAGGTTCCGTCAGTCCGATTTCATCCGGGCCGACCATCGACGGATCGCTGCAGATGTCGAGGCTGGCGATGATGGAATGGCCGTTATTGTGAATCTCCAGCCGCTTGAAGGCCTGAAAAGCCTCCGGGCGGAGCGCAATGCAATTCGAGGCGAGTACGGCCACATTTTCCCGCAGCGTATCGAGCGGGATGCGGCGTATCCTGAGCATCATCGGCTTTCGACTTCCTTATGCACGATAGATTGTCTCGCCGCGTTTGATCGTTTCGGCGATTGTGAGATTGCGCAGTTCGTCGGCATCAATGTTGACCGGATCTTGCTCGGTAATGACGAGATCGGCGAGCTTTCCTGCTTCGATGGAGCCCTTGATGTCATCCTCGAAGTGCTGATAGGCGGCATCGATGGTGATCCCGCGCAAGGCCTCTTCGGCGGATATACGCTGTTCCTCACCCAGCACCCTGCCGCTTCGCGTCCTACGATTGACGGCGGACCAGAGCAACATTCGGCAATCGGAGGGAACGACCGGCGAGTCATTGTGGAGCGAGTAGCGCATGCCCCGGTCGATGGTGGTGCGGACGGGGCTGATGCGCGACGCGCGCTCAGCGCCCAGAACCGAGTCCCGGTGCCAGTCGCCCCAGTAAAAGGTATGCGTGACGAAATAGGACGGCATGACGCCGAGCCGCGCCATGTCGTCAAGCTGATCTTCCCGCAACGTCTGTGCGTGGATGACTGTGGCGCGACGGTCACCTGCACCATGTTTTTTCGTTGCCTTGTCGATGGCAGCGATGAACTGGTCTGCTGCCGCATCGCCATTGCAATGGGCATAGACCTGCCAGCCACGGGCAAAGGCGTCATCGACCATGTTGGCCGCCGCTTCGTCATCGACAATGCGGTAGCCGCTATAATTCTTGTCGAAACCGGGCGGCACGACTTCATAGGGCTTCGTGAGCCATGCGGTCTTCGCCTGAGGCGAGCCGTCCAGCATCATCTTGATGCCGCCCACCTTGACGCCGTTATAGTCGCGCTGCATTTCGATATCGCCACGCGCCAGATCCTCGATATGGGTGAAGAAGGGATAGGCGACGACGTCGATCCTTAGCCTGTCGCGTTCGGCGGCAAGCGAGAGAAGCTCGAAATCCGGGCGCCGCGTTGCGCCATCCTGCGCCGTGGTAATACCCCAGGCGGCGTAACGGTTCTGAACCTCGTCGAGCAGATCGAGAAGTTCTTCGCGCGAGGCTTGCGGCAGGCGCGGCATGGCAAGCGTGATCGCGCCTTCTTCCAATATGCCATTCGGCTCGCGCGTGCCCGGCCAGCGGCGGATGACGCCGCCCTTCGGATCGGGTGTATCGGCATTGATGCCGAGCAGCGACAGGGCGGCGGAGTTCACCACGACGACGTGAAGCGAGGCGTGATAGGCAAGCACAGGCTGATCCGTGGATACTTCGTCGAGATCGGCTCGGGTCAAGGCCCGTTTTTCAGCGAGAAGTGAATCGTCATACATCGCGCCGAGAATCCAGCCGCCTCGCCCGCCCCCCGTCCGCTCGCGGAACTTGCGAAGCTCGGACTTGATATCTTCGATGCTGCGAATGGGACCGGCCGGTTCCGGCGCGAGGTTCTGAAAGCCCATCAGCAGTGCCGTCATCGAGATATGGCCGTGGCAATCGATGAAACCCGGCAGCATGGTGCGGCCCTCAAGGTCGACGAGCTTTGCATCGCGCCCGGCGCGTGCCGCCACGTCCGCCTCGCTGCCGACCGCGACGATGCGCCCACCTGAAACGGCGACGGCTTCAGCCAGAGGCGCCGAAGCGCCTATGGTGCGGATCGTGCCGCCGCGATAGACGGTGACGCCCGCTGCCGCGTCGAGGCGTGCGCGCCGTGTATCGACATTGGCGATCGCGGGCGCGGAAAAGGCGAGCGCCGTGGCAAGGCCACCTGCCGCCGCATCCTTCCTGCCGCCGAGCAGCGCGAGGCCGGCTGCCGTCAACGCCGCCCCTGCGCCGAAAAATCCACGCCGGCTCAAGCCTGGATGGCGAAGCTGATAGGCCTCCCAGATATAGGGAGAGCAGCAGGGGCAACCGCTTTCATGCGTTTCCGGCCTGTTATGCGGCATGTCTCGCCTCCCCCTCAGCGTCCTGTGAAATTCGGCTTGCGCTTTTCGAGGAAAGCGGCGACTGCCTCCCGGTGATCCTCGCTGGTGGATGCGAGCGCGAACTGGTCGGCATCCATGAAGGTGGAGACTGCATTCAGCGCCGTCGCCGCATTGGTGATGCCGCGCTTTGCCATGCGGATCGCGACGGGCGGCAGGGCGGCCACCTTCTCCGCCCAGCGGCGCGCCGTTTCAAGCGCCTTGCCATCGTCGCAAATCTCGTCGGCAAGACCCCATTGCTCGGCCTTCGCGGCATCGACCTTTTCGCCAAATATTGTGAGCTGTTTTGCGCGCGACGGCCCGATCAGGTTCACCATGCGCGGCTGGGTGTGCCAGCTCATGTTCATGCCGAGCGGAATTTCCGGCAGGCGGAAATGCGCACCGCGGCCCATGATACGGAAGTCGCAGGCCACGGCAAGCGCCACGCCGCCGCCGATACAGAAGCCTTCAATGGCGGCAATCGTCACCTGATCGAGCGCCTCCCAAGCGTCGCACATGTCGGGGCCGGCGCGCAGCATCTCCCGGCGCTCAAGCAGCGACGCTTCGGCGCGCTGACGCATGGCGGGATCGGCAAGATCGGCGCCGCCGGTGAACGCATTGCCGCCCGTGAGCACGATGGCGCTCGAACTCACATCGTCGCGCAGCGCCCGGGCAGCCGTTGTGAGGTCTCGCAAAAGCTGCACGGAAAGCGCATTTACACGGTCACCGCGGTCGAAGCGCAATGTCGCAACGCGACCCTCGCGTTCAATGGTGATGAAATCACCGATCTTTTCGCTGACGGACATGCCCCCTCCTTGCGGCTGACGCGGCTTCTGCAGGCCGCTTTGCTAAGGGAATGATGGCGTCCCGGCGGCGGAAAGCCCAGTGTTTTCCTGTCGCAGGCAAAGGAAAGGCGGCGCAATCGCTGCGCCGCCTTCAAGGCCAGGAAAGTCCGGTCAGCTATTGGCCACTTGCCATGAGCCATCCGGCTGGCGGCAGGCATAGCCATAGGCCTGTTCGGCGCGGCCGCCGATCGTCACGACCGTCTGATATTCGCGGCAATACTGGCCGGGATGGGGCTCCCAAGTGCGTAGCGGCGTAACTTCGTAGCCATAACCACTATGCGGGTCCTGCCAATAGACGGGCTGATTCGACGGCACATATTCGAGCACGTCGCCGACGCAGGCCTGATTGGTGGAGTCGACCAAACTGCCGATGACACCGCCGAGCACGGCGCCGATGAGGGCGCCGCCAATGACGGGGCCGGCGCCGCGGCCCTTGTCAGCACCGATGACACCACCGAGAACAGCACCAATTGCGGCGCCGACAGCATCGCTGTTGCAGGCCGAATAGCGGTGGCCATAACCGTAGCTGTCATAGCGATAGACCGAATCGTAACCGGCATAGGGGCCGCTGTAATAGTAGTCGCTGTAGCTGTAGCCCGACACGTGATGCACATAGACCGGCTGCGGAATCGTGACGTAGTAGTTGACGTTCCTGTAAACGATGATGGGGCCGTGCGAATGCGGCTTGCGGCTGCCATGCCAGCCATACCACGGGCGATCCGCATAGACGGGCTTGTAGGGCCGCGTGTATTGCGTCTGGTTCTGGATGTGGCGCCGTTCATTTGAGCCACGCCACGCCGTATTGCGATTGATCTGCGCGACCTGCTGGTGACTGTCATGGCGTTGCCGGTCGCGCGGCTGATCGCTGTAGCGTTGAACCGGCTGCTGATGGCGCTGCTGATTCTGCTGCTGGGCTTGCCGCAGCTGCCAGTCCTGCTGCTGGTCGCTCTGACGCTGCACCTGCTGCTGATAGCGCTTGCGATCCTGCTGCTGGGCTTGCCGCAACTGCCAGTCCTGCTGCTGGTCGCTCTGACGCTGCACCTGCTGCTGATAGCGCTTGCGATCCTGCTGTGCCGCCTGCTGCTGGTGCCGTTGCCGCTCGTTC
>NZ_JBKBHD010000001.1:2954317-2973706 GCF_046297875.1 Parvibaculum sp.
CTGCTGCTGGGCTTGCCGCAACTGCCAGTCCTGCTGCTGGTCGCTCTGACGCTGCACCTGCTGCTGATAGCGCTTGCGATCCTGCTGTGCCGCCTGCTGCTGGTGCCGTTGCCGCTCGTTCTGCTGAACCTGCTGCTGGCGTTGACGATCCGCCTGCTCCGACTGGCGACGCTGCATATCCTGCTGCTGCGTCCGCTGCACCTCCTGGCGCTGGATCTGCGGCTGGCGCGCGCCATCGCGTTGCTGATATTCGCGCTGCCGTTCGGCCTGCTGCGGCTGAGGACGCTGGCGTTCTTGCGGCTGCGCCTGCCGATTTTGCCAGTCGCGTTGCTGGGGCGCGCGCTGCATGTCTGCCTCCGGCTGGCGCGGCGGCTGCTGGCGCTGCTGTTCCGGGCGCTGCTGCTGACGCTGCTGGATGTGCTGCTCCGGCCGCTCGCCACCCCTGCCATATTCACGGCCGTCTTCCCTTCCGCCACCCCGGCCATCCCAGGACTGCGCACCGGCGGGCGCCGCAAGGCCAAGGCAAAGCACTGTGGCAAGAGAAAGTCTGATCGAACGTGCGAATTTCTGCGCCATGAGGCGCCTCCCTTCAGCAAAAAGGCCGGATTCGGCCCTGCAGAGGGAGTTTTTCACCGCGAAGCTGAACGCTGCGTGAACCGTTTGTTAATCTATGCGGCAAAGCGCCGGTTGCGTTTCCGGCGCAATAGCCGCACATCCGGGGCACGATCCGCGCATGAGAAGGAAGCAAAATGCCTGCCGACAGCACGACCAAATCCGCCTTTGAAAGCTTCCTCAAGGCCGCTTGCGACAGGCTTGGCTATAGCGAAACGATCGCTTCGCTGCTTTCCCTGGCCGCGATGGAGATCAAGGTCGAAATTCCCGTCATTCGCGATAATGGCGAGCTTGCGATTTTCACCGGCTACCGGGTTCAGCATCAAAGCGCGCGCGGGCCTTGCAAGGGGGGTCTTCGCTACCATCCGCATGTCGATCTCGACGAGGTGCGCGGCCTCGCCTCGCTGATGACGATGAAAACGGCACTGGTCAACATTCCGCTGGGCGGCGGCAAGGGCGGCATTACCTGCGACCCTCGAAACCTGTCGGCACGCGAACTGGAGACCCTGACCCGAAAATTCGTGAAGCGCATCCACCGCGAGATTGGGCCGAACAGCGATATCATGGCGCCCGATGTGGGCACGAATGCCCGCGTGATGGGCTGGATTCACAGCGAATATTCGGCGATCTACGGACATTCGCCCGCTGCCGTGACCGGCAAGCCGATTGCCCTTGGCGGGTCGGCCGGGCGCGAGACGGCAACCGGCGACGGCATCGCCATTGTCACGCGGGAATATGCAAAAAGCCGCAATATCAGCCTTGATGGCGCCACGGCCGTCATTCAGGGTTTCGGCAATGTGGGCATCAATACCGCGCTGGCCTATCGCAAGCTCGGCATCAAGGTAATCGCTATCTCGGACTCGCGCAGCGCCGTCTATTGCGAAGAGGGGGTCGATATCGATGCGCTGGTTAAACGCAAGCGAGAGCGCGGCTCGCTCGCCGATGCCGAGGGCCACAAGACGATCGGCGCGGAGGATTTGCTCGAAACAGAGTGCGATTTTCTGGTGCCCGCCGCTCTCGGCAATGCGGTCACCGAGCAGAATGCAGGCAGGATTTCGGCGCGCGCCGTCATTGAAGGGGCCAATGGTCCGCTCACTCGCGAGGCAGACCAGATACTCGGCGAGCGCAGTATCGATGTCGTCCCCGATATTCTGGCGAATGCCGGGGGTGTGATCGTCAGCTATTTCGAATGGGTCCAGAACCTGCAGCGCGAGGTCTGGCCGGAGGAGCGGATCGAAAAGGAACTTGCCCGGATTCTGGGCAATGCGGCATCTGCCGTGTTCGAGCATGCCGGGCAAAGCAAGATCGACTATCGTTCGGCTGCCTTCGACATTGCAGTCGCGCGCGTCAAGGAGGCGCTCGACGCGACCGGCTTCTGAGCTGCCATCGAAGTGCCATAAGGTTCACGTAAGGTCGGCATGTTAGGCTCGGACGCGAATCGCCGCTCCGTTGCCCAGGATGCATGTCCGACATGTCCGAGACCCCGTTTCTGCAAGCCCTGATACTCGGCATCGTCGAAGGCGTGACGGAGTTTCTGCCCATCTCCTCGACCGGCCATCTGGTGATTGCCGGCGACATGCTCGGCTTCGATGCGATTCCGGGTGAGGTCTTCGAAACATCCATCCAGATCGGTGCAATCCTCGCCATCTGTACCCTCTATCGGGAGCGGCTGCGCGCTGTCACTTTCGGTCTTTTCAGCGGCGACGCCGATGCACGCCGCTTCGCCACCGCGATCATCCTTGCGACGATGCCGATGATCCTGCTCGGCGCCGTGTTCTACGATTTCATTGTCAATGTCCTGTTCTCGCCGCTCGTCGTCGCCGCAGCCTTCATTGTGGGCGGTGCGGCCATCATCATCATCGAACGTCTGCAGATCGAGGAACGAGTGACCGAGGTCGAAGAATTGACGCCTGCTACGGCGCTCAAGATCGGCACATTCCAGTGCCTTGCCCTCATTCCCGGCATGTCGCGCGCAGGCGCAACGATCATCGGGGCGCTGATTGCCGGCGTGGAGCGCAAGGCAGCGGCCGAATTTTCATTCTTCCTCGCCATACCCGTCATTGTCGGCGCCACTGTTTTCGATGTGTGGGGAAACCGGAATGCCATCGAAAGCGGCCATCTGCCCGTTCTCGCGATTGGCTTTGTCGCGGCATTTCTCTCCGCGCTCGTAGTCGTCAAATGGTTCGTCGGCTTCGTCAGCCGGCACGGCTTTGCGGTTTTCGGCTGGTACAGGATCGCCTTTGGCGGCTTGCTGCTCGCCTACTATCTGACGCGAGCCTGAGGCGGCGTTTTGGTATCCAAAACGTAAATCTCGCTTAACCAAGCATTATACGTTTGCACCTAGTCTCTCTGCTCTACGCCCAAGGGTTGGCATGGGGCATCCGGGACTCATGAAAGATAGAAACAGTCAGACGTTTGCAGGAGAATTTCCCAGCGGGAATCCCGGCAATCCGATGCCAGACCATCGGGCATCGAGCGAAATGCTGCCGCCAGACTCGGCGGCCGACTACAGCATGGATCGCCTCAGCTTGTGCTTCAAAAATCCGGCGCTTGAGCATCGCTACAATGTCGAGAATTATGAGCGGCAGATCGGCCTGACGCGCCTCTCCATGGCGCTCGGCGCTGTCATTTTCGCGCTTTACGCCGTGGTCGACCCGTTCATCATACCCGAAGTGAAATACGAGGCCTGGGCAATCCGCATTGGCATCGCCTGCCCGCTTCTCTTTGCGATTGTCGCGCTCACCTATCTGCCCGGTTTCAACTACCGGCATCAGGGGCTGCTCTCTTTCGCGATGGTCATTCCGGGACTCGCCGTGGTGGGCATGATCGCGGTCGCGGACGCGCCCGGCAATTATCTCTACTATGCCGGTATCCTGATCATTCTCAGCTATGCCAACTGCCTTTGGCGGCTTCGCTACTTCTACGCGATCCTGTCTACAGGGCTGACCTGTCTTGCCTATGAGTATGTCATCCTGTTCGTGAACCCGATTCCGACGAACATGCTGATCAACAACAATGTGTTCCTGCTGTTCGGCGTGGGCGTCAGCGTGTTCGTCAACTATGTGCAGGAATACAAGCTGCGCGTGAGCTTCGTCGACAATGAGAAGTTGCGCGCAGAGCAGCGGCGTTCGGAACGCCTGCTTGGCCGCTCGGAAGCTGCAAACCGCGCGAAGAACGATTTTCTCGCCATCATGAGCCACGAGCTTCGGACACCGCTCAACGCCATTATCGGCTTTTCCGAAATCATCTCGAACCAGATGTTCGGTCCGGTCGGCCAGAACAAATATGTCGACTATGCGAGCGACATCAGGGCGAGCGGCGCGCATCTCCTCAGCATCATCAACGACATTCTCGACATCTCGAAGGCGGAAGCAGGCAAGCTGCAGCTGGAAGAAGAGCCTATCGACCCGGTCGAGGCGCTCAACCGGACGATGCGCATGTTCCGCCAGCGCGCATCGGAACTGGGCGTGGATCTTACCTTCCGCGTCCGCGACGATATTCCCTGGCTGATCGCCGATCCGCGGCTTTTCAATCAGGTCGCGATCAACCTGACCTCCAATGCGCTCAAGTTCACGCCCGAGAATGGCAATGTCTGGGTCGAACTCGGCTTCAACAGCTCAGGCGACCTCGTACTGAGCGTCAAGGATACGGGCATCGGCATCAAGTCGAGCGACATGCAGCGCATTTTCGAGCCCTTCGTACAGGTCGAGGATGCCATGTCGCGCACCCATCAGGGCACCGGCCTCGGCTTGCCGCTCGTGCGCAAGATCATGAATCTGCATGGCGGCACGATCGAGCTCGAAAGCACGGTCGGCGAAGGCACGACGGCCTATGCAACCTTCCCCAAGAGCCGCTTTGTCGCGCCGGAAGCAACCGAGTTCACTTGGAAGGCCGGCTAGGCCCCGCCATCAGTCCGGCTTGTCGGCCACCATCAGATAGATGCACTTCGTCGAGTCGACCTCTATGGTGACATTCCGCACGTCAAGCCCTTCGAGCAGGTCGAGCATATCCTGCTCGGTGCGGTAGATCAGGCTCCAGTCCGTCACGAATTCGAGCGGCCATTCGCAGCTCTCGCGGCCCTTCTTAACATTGGCGAGGATGAGCTTGCCGCCCGGCTTCACCTGTTCATAGAGATCGCGTGTCAGGGCCTTCGCACGACGGGCCGAGAGATAGTCGTAAAGTCCGAGACTGTAGATGACATCCTGAGGCGGCAGTGCGCGGAAAAGTGCGCCCGCCTTCAGGAGCTGCGCGAAGGACGCCTGCAGGCACTGCACCTTGGCGCGGCCAGCATGACGGACCACCTCAGGGTAAGCATGCTCATAGGCATGGGTGAGTGCGCGGTGATCCTGGTCGATCAGCGTGAAATTCACCGGCCGCGGCAGCTTGCCGATCTTCAGATAGTCGTAGACTTCATACGCCGAGCCGCAACCGAGATTGGCGATATTGAGCGGCTCGTCGCCGGGCGTCTCAGCGATGCGGTCCGCGATGATCTTCTGCGTCATGCGAAGGCGCGTTCCGACGCAAGCGCCCGTTTCGATGCCTATGCGATGCAGCAGTTTCTCATAAGGCGTATTGCCGACGCGCTGCCACTCATAGACATAGTTCATGATCTGAAAGTCGCCAGGATAGCCCAGCGGCTTCTCATAGCACCGCTTCATAACGGCGCCGGGCATGAAATCAGGCGTCAGCACGCGCTCCGCATAGCGCTTGTGGCGGGCCAGCATCGCCGGATCGGTCCAGACAGGCGTCAGAATATCATTGCCGCGATACCAGAGCTCCTGCCATTGCGGGACCATTCGTTCCTCGCAGGCGATGAGCGCCTCAAGCAGCAGCTTTTCGCGCTCGGGGCCGGTCGCCTTCAGACGCGCCTCATAGGTTTCGAGCAGATCCTTGTAGGAGCGGAACAGATTGACGATTTCCGTGCAGAGCTGAAGGAACTCCGGCAGCAGGCCCTCCGACATGCCGAAATTCGGGTCCGCCAGCGCCTGGCTCAGAACCAGATTGTCGTGCTCGCTGACGATGGCGGGAATGTCGAGATAGCCGGAGGTGAATTCGAGGCCGACAAGCGTGCGCACCCCATGCGGCTCCACACGGCGCACACGGCCCGAACCGCCGAAAAGCGCCGTTTCGCCGACGCGAAACTCGAAAGGAATCTCGGCTCCCACCCGGCCATCCCAGCGGTCGGCATTGGAGCTCTGGACAGCAAGGCCTGTCATGCTGAGGTTTTTCAGCGATGCTTGCTCATTGTCTATGAAAACTGCAGGAATCGCCTCGCTGAATAGCTGCTCCGGCCGGAAACGCTCCGCCCGGTAGAACATTCGCCTGCCTTCCGCCCCTGTCAGCTGCTCATACGTCCTGATCACTGGCCCCAACCCCTTTACTAACTCAACCCGATACACCCGCACCGCAAGATAATGAAATGCGTAGTGCAGCGCATCACAAACCTTAACAAATGATTAACCGGATCTTTTAAGCCTCTATAAAACCACGAATTTATGATGCCGAGGCCCTGCCCCTGCGGGCCCGGCTATTCTCCAAAATCCGCATGACAGGCGGCAACATAAGCCAGTCGATGAAAAGGTTGGCGAGAATCACAAGTGCCGTCATGGCGCCGAGCGTCCGGTTCACCTCGAAGCCGGAGAACATCAGGATGCCGAAACCGACCGTCAGCGACACGGTTATGACGAGCATGGCGACGCCTACGGTGGAAAAGACGTGGTTGATCGCCTCGTCCGGTGGAAGACCGCGTTTTCTCGCCTGCTGATACATGAGCAGGAAATAGATCGTGTCGTCGACGATGAGGCCGATCGTCATGGCCGTGACGACAGAGGCCGCAAGCCCGATTTCCTGAAAGAGAAGCCCCCATAGACCG
Source organism: Parvibaculum sp. (assembly GCF_046297875.1). Taxonomy (GTDB): domain Bacteria; phylum Pseudomonadota; class Alphaproteobacteria; order Parvibaculales; family Parvibaculaceae; genus Parvibaculum. Next base: position 2,960,802 of record NZ_JBKBHD010000001.1, read on the forward strand.
AATCCGACCAGCGACGGCAGCAGATTGAGAAAAATGCTGAGGGCGCCATAGACGGCGCTGCGCAAGGCGAAACCGACGATAAAGGCGATCACCACGAGGGAAACCGCCGTTGCGAGCATCATGGAACGGATATTGGAGCCAGACAGGTTTGCGAAGAGCGCATTGATGCCCGTTGCCCGCGCCTGCATTTCCGGCGGCGCATTGGCGGCGAGCCAAGCCGCCGCATTCGCGTTGAACTCACGAATGTTAGACGAGGTCATGTGCCGCAGGATCACCGTGACGCGGCTCGAACTGCGCGCGACGTCTATCCGGTCGTTGAGCGAGGCACCGAAGGGCAGCGAAAGCTCGTAGAGCAGGAAATATTGCGCGATGGTTTCCCTGTCCACCGGCAAGCCGCTTGCCGCTGCGGCGCCTGCATTCATGGCGTCGTGAACGCGTTCCGTTATGTCGGAAATGGCCGCAACGCTGACGACGCCCGGCTGTGTGCGTAGCCACGCCTCGAATTCGGCAAGTTTCGCCTGATAGGCGGGATCGAAAACGCCGCCGCTCTCGCCCGAACCAATGTCGAATTCGACGATGTTCAGGCCGGTCAGATGGTCTTCGGCATAATCCGATGCCTGACGGAACTCGAAATGCTCGCCGAAATAGCGCGCGAAATCGTCGTCGAGCCGGATATTGCCGAGCCATATCGCGCAAGCAATCACGATGGTGCTGCACAGGAAAAAGAGTTGGCGATAGTATCGATTGACGAACCGCCCGAGGCTCACCATGAAGGCTTGGGAGCGTTGCACCGTCGGCTTCAGCTTCATCAACGACAACACGGCCGGCAGCCAGGTGAAAGTGAAGATGAAAGCAATGACGATGCCGAGCGCGACTATATTGCCCTGCTGACGAAGCGGCGGTGCATCGGCGAGGTTCATCGACAGGAAGCCGATGATCGTGGTGGCGCTTGTCAGCGTGATCGGCCAGAGGTTCACCGAAATCGCCTCCGCAATCGCCTCGCGCTGCGAGATTCCCCGCCCAAGAGCATGCAGGGCCGTCGTCACGAGCCGGACCGCCGCCGCCATGTTCACCGTCATGATGACGACGGGTGAAGAAACGGTCGATGTATTGAGGTCGTAGCCATACCAGCCGACAATGCCCATTGCAGCTGCGCTCGACAGGCCGAGCAACGACAAAATGGCAAGGCTGGGCAGCAGGGCGCGCACGAAAATCAGCATGACGAGCCCCGTCACCGCGAGGCTGATCGGGATCAGATACATCACGTCGATCATGGCGGCTTCCGAGAAGGCCGCCATCAGCATCACATTGCCGGTAAGCCTTACCTCGATGCCCGGATGATCGGCCTCGAAAGCCGCGGCAAGTGCGCGCACGGCAGCAACGATCTCCCGCACCTCGGCGGAGGCCTCGGCAGGCAGGTTGAAGTTGACAATGACGCCGGCCGTCTCCGCGTTACCCGACAAGAGGCGGTTGCGGATGAGCATGTCGTCCAGCGCAATCCGCTCGATCTCGCGCGCCTGTGCCGCATCGAGAGGTACGTCCCCCGGAACGAGATCCGCCACGGAAAAACTGTCGGCATCGGACATGACATGGGGAAAGTTGGTCAGTCCGTCGACCCGGCTCGAATGCGGCAAGGTCCAGGCGCGAGAAACGAGATCGGCAAGTGCCGCCAGCGTCTCCGGCTCGGTCATCTTGCGGCCAGGCGCCGACACGACCATCAGGACGCTGTTGTCCTGACCGTATTTCGCCTCGAAGTTGCGAAGCGCCGCAAAATCCGCGCCTTCAGGGTTGAAATAGACGCGTGTGTCATATGACAGGGAGAACTGAAATATGCCCGCTGCGGCAGCCAGAAAAATCGCTGCGCAGACAAGAATCGTCGTTCGCGGAAATCGCAAGAACGGATTTCGGATCGTTTCCATGAAACAGCGCGGCCCCCACCCCCGATTCACTCTGCGCGCGCGTAAGGTGGGCCATTCCGGGACAAAAGAAAAGTGGCCAGTTTACCCAAAGTTAACAATCCGGAGCGTCCCGGAAACCATGATTTAACGCACCTTATGGCATTAAGGATGATGGCCATCGTTCTTTCAGGCGGTGGCCGATTGTTCGAACGGCGCCCGGATGCGACCGGCAAGCCGTGAACGGATTCACGGGACCATGAGCAACACGACGCAAGTCAATCTGGCGACTGTCGGCAGCGATGAGCTGAAGGCGATGCCGATTGCCGTCTTCAACTCATGTCTCGACCAGATGTCGAATGAAGCGATTGCTCGCTTCAAGCGCATGCGCAAGCTGAGCGAAGCGCAAAAGGCTGCCGTTGAACGCGCATTGAGCGAACCGGAGGACAAAAGGAAGCCCGGCAAGGCCGGAAGTGCCGCCGCTCAGTCCGCCGGCATGAAGGCCGCTGCAGGTGCAAAGAGCGAAAGCGCCGACGAAAACACAGTAAAAGGCCCCCAGCAAGCATCACTCTGGAAAGATCTGCTGCTTCGTCTCATCGCCTGGTGGGACGGCGTCGACACGGATGCGCTGGCGCGCGCGCGCGGTATCAAACGCTGGAAGCGCAAGGCAAAGCCGGCGAAAGCCGCAAACGAAGCCAAGACAGAGACCGCAGCCGAGCCCGAGGCTCCCCCGCTCACGCGTATCGATCTGCTGCAGAAACTATGGGGTGATGGATTTAGCCTGCCGGGCGGCGCAGATTTCGCCCTGCGCCTTGCTGCCGCCGCGAAAATCTCGAAGGGATCAAAGTATCTCGATCTTGCGCCCGGCCTTGGCGGCGGCATGCGGGCCGTTGCGCAGGCGACCGGCGCCAGGATGATCGGGATTGAAAGCGATCGCGAACTTGCGCAGGCGGCGGCCGCACTTTCGCAAGCCGCCGGCCTCGGCGACATCGCCGCCATACGTCCTGCGAATTTCGAGGGACTCGGCTCGGAGGATTTCGCCTCGGACGGCGGCTATGCGGCAGTCTTCATGCGTGAAGCCTTTTTTGCCGTTGAAGGCCGCGAGCAGATGCTTGCGGAAATTCACGGGGCCTTGCAAGAGGATGGATCGCTGATCCTCACCGACTTCGTCGTCGACAGCGACCCTGATCGCCCCATATCGCAAGCTGTCGCGCATTGGCGTGCAGCGGAGCCCGATGGCGCCGATCCGTGGACGGAAGCCGAATATCGCGATGTGCTTGAGGCGCAACATTACAATGTCGAAAGGTTCGACAACATCACGTCCAAATACCTTCCTCTCGTCAAGGAAGGTCTCCGTCGATTTCACGATTGCCTGCAAAACGCCAAACTTCCGCCTGAAACGGTTCCGATATTGAAGCGCGAGGGCAATCTCTGGCTTGCGCGCAGTCAGGCTCTTGAGTCCGGACATTTGTCCATCGTTCTCGTTCATGCGCGCCGCGTTTCGCCTTCGGCGGACGATATGGCCGAGGAGGCAGTTGCGGAAGACGATGACATCTCAATGGAGCAAGGCCGTGAAGAATGAACGGCCTGTGGAGTTCGCCATGACGAACTACAATTCCCGACCGGCCGAAAGCTACAGGCGCGTGGAACCGATTTTCGACGCTTCGGGAACCCTGAAGCGGCATGCGCTGAGCAAGAACGAAGCCGAACGGATGCCCCTATCGCGCGACAAGACTGGCTGCGGCGAGTAAGTCGCGCCGCTCTAGCCTATTTCAAGGCTGTCGCTGTCTTTCTCTTCCATCGCGGCCTCGGTGCGCTGCTTGTGATAGCGATAGCGCATGATGGCGACCGGGATCGACGCGAGATAGATCGCTGCAAGGCCGGTAAAGGCTAGCCAGGGATAGCTCAGGATAATCGCCGCGCTCATACCCACCAGTAGAAGAATAGGCAGAACCATGTCCCTGCGGATGCGCAATCCCATGCGCTTGCCGGAGAAAGTCGGGATCTGGCTCACCATGAGGAAGGCAATCGCCATCGCATGAAGCGCGATCAGCACCGGCACATCCTGCATCCAGGAAACGCCCGCGAAGGAAAGATAAAGAGGCAGCATAACGAGCCCCGCTGCGGCGGGTGCCGGCACACCGACGAAGTAGTTGCCGGTCCAGGCCGGCTTGTCCGGGTCTTCCAGCGCAACATTGAAACGAGCGAGACGAAGCGCTGTGCAGACCGAAAAGCCAAGAACCGCAATCCAGCCGATGCCACCTATGTCGCCGAGCGACCAGAGATAGAGAACGACGACCGGAGCGACGCCGAAATTCACGAAATCGGTCAGAGAATCGAGTTCGGCCCCAAAGCGCGTCGAGCCATGCAGCAGACGCGCGATGCGTCCGTCCAGCGCATCGAAAATCGAGGCGATGATGATGGCGACGACAGCGGCCTCGAAGCGGCCTTCGATAGCGAAACGGATGGCAGTGAGACCGGCGCACAACGCCAGAACCGTGATTGCGTTCGGAATGATCGTTCTGACCGGCAGTTGCGCGAAATGCCGTGCGCGGCGCGCCCTCGTGCTTTCGCCAACCCGGAAGCCGGGGCCAGGACGGGGTTCGAAGGGTGGTGTCGGTCCGGCCATATTCGTCAGCCTTTCACACGCCTCTAGACATGATGCGGTTCGGCGAGCGCCTGATCCGCGAGAACCGTCTCGCCGCCGATTGCCGTCTGCCCGACGGCCACGAGCGGCACCGCGCCTTTCGGCAGGTAGACATCTAGGCGGCTGCCGAAGCGGATTATGCCGAAGCGCTCACCAGCGGCCAGATCATGGCCTTCCGCCACGTCGCAGACAATACGCCTTGCGACGAGGCCGGCAATCTGCACCACGACGACCTGCTCGCCATCAGCGCGCTCGATCACCAGCGAATTGCGCTCGTTGGCGTCGCTCGCCTTGTCGAGATCGGCATTGAGGAAAAGGCCGGGCCTGTAGGCTACGCGCCTCACCCTGCCGGCAACCGGCGCCCGGTTCACATGGCAATTGAAGACATTCATGAAGATGGTGATGCGGGTGCGCGTCATGTCGCCGAGACCAAGTTCCTCGGGCGGCGAAGCCTCGGTTATGAGGTTCACCACGCCGTCGGCCGGGCTGATGACGAGGCCCTCGCGCGTCGGCGTGACGCGGTCCGGGTCGCGAAAGAAATAGAGGCACCAGAGCGTCAGGATGACGCCGATCCAGCCCAGCGGATTCCAGATCATGAAAAGCACGACGGTCACCGCCGCGAAGATGATGACCCAGCGATGTCCTTCGCGGTGGATGGGCGTGAGTATCGATGTCAGGCTGCTCATGGGATGCTTCTGGTCTCTTGTGGCCCCGGATACGGCGGAGTGTAGCCTGCGAGGCGCTTCGGGTTAAGCAAATCCGGGGTCGATTTCGGCTTCAGCCCGCGAAAGGGCACCGGGCGGCGATGAATCGCTGGCCTCCTCCCCGGCGCGCTCGCGTGCGGCGTCGGATTCGCGCTGGCGGTTCCACATGGACGCATAGGCGCCGCCAAGGGCAAGCAGCGCCTCATGCCTGCCCCGCTCCACCACCCGGCCGTGATCCAGCACCACGATCTCGTCGGCATCGACAACTGTCGATAGCCGGTGGGCAATGATAAGCGTCGTCCGGTTTTCGGAGATTTGCCTCAGCGCAGTCTGGATCTCGCGTTCCGTATGCGTGTCGAGCGCCGATGTCGCCTCGTCGAGCAGCAGGATCGGCGGGTTCTTCAGGATGGTCCGGGCGATGGCGACACGCTGCTTTTCGCCGCCGGAGAGCTTGAGGCCACGTTCGCCGACGCGCGTTTCATAGCCATTGGGCAGGCTGTCGATGAAAGGGCCGATCTGGGCGAGACGCGCCGCTTCCTCGACTTCCGCATCGCTCGCGTCCGGGCGGCCATAGCGAATGTTGTAACGGATCGTGTCGTTGAAGAGCACGGTATCCTGCGGGACCATGCCGATGGCGGCGCGAAGTGAAGCCTGCCGGACGTCGCGCAGATCCTGACCATCGATCCGCACGGCACCGCCCGATATGTCGTAAAAGCGGAAGATGATGCGCGCGATGGTGGATTTCCCGGCACCGGAAGGACCGACAATCGCAAGGGTGCGGCCCGCCGGCACATGGAAGGAAACCCCGTCGAGAATGCGGCGGTCGGAATCGTAGAAGAAACTTACATTGTCGAACTCAATTGCGCCGCCTTCGATGTGCAGCGCCGGCGCGCCCGGCTTGTCGCGGATCTCGGCGGGCACCTGCATAAGGCTGAACATGGTCTCCATGTCGATCAGCGCCTGCCGGATTTCGCGATAGACGGTGCCGAGCAGATTGAGCGGCTGATAGAGCTGGATCAGATAGGCGTTGACCATGACGAAGGCGCCGACGGTGAGCACACCATCGGCAATGCCCTGCGCCGCCATAAGCATGAGCGCGGTGAGGCCGATGCTGAAGATCAGCGTCTGGCCGGTGTTGAGGAGCGAAAGCGACGTTGTCGTCTTGATCGCGGCGCGTTCATAGCCCTCCATCGAACGGTCGAAGCGGCGCGCTTCGTGCTCCTCATTGCCGAAATATTTGACCGTCTCGTAGTTCAGCAGGCTGTCCACGGCCTTGGTGTTCGCTTCCGTGTCGAGATCGTTCATCTCGCGGCGGATGCGCGTGCGCCATTCGGTCACGGCAAAGGTGAAGGCCATGTAGAAAATCACCGTTCCGGCTGTAACCAGCGAATAGCGAATGTCGAAGGCATAGGCGAGGATGATGCAGACCAGCACTAGCTCGATGATGGTCGGCACGATATTGAAGAGCGAGAAGCGCAGCAGGAAGTCGATGCCCTTTGTGCCGCGCTCGATGACGCGCGATAGCCCGCCTGTACGCCGCTCCTGATGGAAGCGGAGCGACAGGGCGTGGAGGTGGCGGAAGGTTTCGACCGCGAGCTGGCGAACCGCATTCTGCCCGACTCTGGCGAAAACCGCATCGCGCAATTGCGCCAGCGCCACCATCATGATGCGGGCGACGCCATAGGCAACGATCAGCATGACCGGCACGATGAGGGCGGCTGCGGCCACCGTGTCGGGCGTCAGGCGATCCACCGCCTCCTTGTAGAGAAAGGGCACATAGACGGTGATCGCCTTCGCGCCGAGAAGCGCCACCATCGCGAAGACGACGCGTGCCTTGAGGTCCGCCCTGCCCTGCGGCCAGAGCCGTGGCAGCATCGCGATCAGCGTCTGCCAGTGCTGCTCGCGCGCGGCCGGAGCGCCGCCTGTGACCAGGTCCGGGCCTTGCCGTGTCGCCATGTTCAGGTGCCTTGGCATGAAGCCACGTTCTCCGCCGGGCCCGCCTTTGCGGCCGCTCACAAGGGAACGCCCCGTCCGGTACAACGGACGGGGCGTGATAGACACCATACATAAGACTTTTTAGGCCGGGGACAATGTCCCTTTCGAAAGGGCCGTCAGCGGGCCGGCGTTTCGAAGACCTGGCCCGGATAGATCAGGTTCGGGTCGCGAATCTGGTCCCTGTTGGCCTCGTAGATGATCGTGTAGCTGAAGCCGGAGCCATAGAGGCGCCGGGCGATATTCCAGAGGTTGTTGCCCGGCTGGATGACCACCTTGCCATCCCGGAGCGCGGCCAGCACGGCCTGCGGCTCGCCCCGCTCAAAGGGCAGTTCGATGCGGCCGGCCACCCGGCCATCCTCGTCCACTTGATCGACGCGGAGCGTATATTGGCCGGGGGCGATGTCGGCAGAGGGGCTCATCTCCCAGCGCCCTTCGACATCGGCCCTCGTCTCGCCCACGAGCGCCCCGTCCACATAGATGCGGATGGCGGCATTCGGGTCGGCGCGGCCGGAAATGATGACATTGCCCTTTTCGTCGTAGTCGATGGTTTCAAGGACGAGGCCACCCGCATCGGCGGGCACACCGGGACCCTGCAGCACCTTGCTCGCCTTGCCCGGCTCGCTGCGGACGACCAGCGTCTGGCCCTGCCCACCTTCCGGCACCGAGACGGCAACGGTCTGGCGGCTGTCCTTCGTGCTGCCATCGGGGTTCCGCGCGGTGAGTGTGAGTTCGATCGTTCCGGGCGCGAGCTGCTGCTCGAGAACGGCAACCCATTCGCCGCGCTGATCGGCCGTCGCCTCGGCGACCACTTCGCCATTCGCCTTGAGCTGGACCCGGGCGCCGGGAAGGGCGCGGCCGGCGGCGATGGTCGAGCCGTCGCGCTCAACGCGGACAATATCGAAGGTGGGGATCGATGGGTCTTCGGCAACTTCCTCGGCCGTTTCCGGCGCTGCAGACTCTTCCACCGCGACGTCCGAGGGCACAGGCTCGCTCTCGCCGCGCAGGAAAAACCAGTAGCCAGCAAAAAGCAGAACCAGCGCGACGACGAATGCGCCAATGATTGCGCCCAGTTTCATTTGCCTGTTTCCTTCCCCATACCCTCTGTGCCGGAACGATACGATCTGGCACGTTCAACCCAATCTACCGCGTAGCTTGCAATTACGGCACCAATGTGAAACCTCGCAAGCAGCAACGCCTGAATCAGCCCGGAAACCCTACCTCCATGAAGCTTACAAGTCTTTGCGTCTATTGCGGTTCCAGCACCGGAAACGAGCCCTCGATGATGGCCGAGGCCGACCGTTTCGGCCATATGATGGCGAAGGAGGGTGTCGGTCTGGTTTACGGCGGCGGCGGCGTCGGCCTGATGGGCGCGGTGGCGCGGGCGGTGCTGGCAGGCGGCGGCCAGGTGACCGGCGTCATTCCCCGGTTCCTGACCGAGATAGAGGTCCAGTTCGACGAGGTGAGCGAGCTCATCGTCACGGACAGCATGCATGCCCGCAAGCAGCTGATGTTCGAGCGGGCACAGGCCTTTGTGGCCCTGCCGGGCGGCATCGGCACGGTGGAGGAAACTATCGAGATGCTGACCTGGGCACAGCTCGGGCGGCACAGCCAGCCCATCATTATCGCCAATCTCAACGGTTTCTGGGATCCGATGATCGAACTTCTCGATCACATCATCAAGGCGGGCTTCGCCCGCTCCAATATCCGCAGCATCTATTCGGTGGTGGACAAGGTGGAGGACATCCTGCCCCGCATCGAAGCCTCGCTCTGACGCCTAGCCGCGCTTCGCGAGCGCGGCGAGACGGCGCAGCTCGCGCTCGCGCACCCATGTGTCGTAACTGAAAAGCGCGAGCGCAATCCAGATCAGGCTGAAGGTGACGAGCTGGCCCATGCCGAAGGGCTCGTTATAGAGAAAGACCGCGATCAGGAACGACGTCGTCGGCACCAGATATTGCATCAGGCCGAGCGTCGTCAGCCGGATGCGCTGCGCGCCATAGGTGAAGAGAATGAGCGGCACTGCCGTCATCGGTCCTGTCAGGATCAGCAGAATATCCGTGTAGAGACCGGCATTGCCGAATGTCGCCCCGCCATGCGCCGACATCCAGAAAAGCCAAGCGATGCCGAATGGTGCGAGAATGACGACCTCGACGAACAGGCCTTCGAGCGCCTCGGCGCGGACGATCTTCTTCAGATAGCCGTAAGCCGCGAAACTCAGCGCGAGGAAGAGCGACACGACGGGAACGAAGCCGAGTGCGAAGGTGAAATAGAGCACCGCCGCAGCGGCAAGGCCGATGGCAAGCCTCTGCGCACTGGACAGACGCTCGCCAAGCAGAAGCACGCCCGCCAGCACACTCATCAGCGGATTGATGAAATAGCCGAGGCTCGTCTCGAGGATGCGGTCCGAATTGACGGCCCAGATGAAGACGAGCCAGTTCGACCCGATGATGAGGGATGTCACCGACAGGATCAGCATGGCGCGGCGGTTGCGCAACACGGCGATCAGCTGTGCATAGCGCCTGAAAAGGGCGATGGAGAGCGCGACGAGCAGCAGACTCCACAGCGCGCGATGGGCGAGTATTTCCATCGGCACGACATGGCCAAGCTGGCGGTAATAGATGACGGAGAGACCCCAGAGCAGATAGCCGCCGCCCGCCGCCGCCGCGCCGAGGGCGGCTTGGCTTTTAGAATGCGCAGGAAAATGGTCGGGCATTTCCATATCTCGCGCTTGAACCGGCCGCCCCAATTTCCCGTCCCGATCTGTCGCGCAGCTAATTGTATGCCTTTGCGCGAGATACTCCTTGGGGAATAGGGTGTTCAATCAAAAGGAAAATCAATTGCCGATATAAAGATCCGCATGCAAATCTTCAAACTTGGCCTGTCCCGTTGCCCTGTCCATTCCGAAGGGAACACGATCCGGCGCACCAATATCGGAAATCCGGAAAATATAAGTTATTCGAACCTGATCTTCCGTCTCATTTCTCAATGAAGTGTGCCAGGTAAGACTGTCTACAGCATACATTTCAAACAGACCGCCAGCGCTGTCATTGTAGCGAGAGGGATCGAAGTTGGGATAGTGCTCGGTGGCGACCTCGTAATGGCCATGCTCGCCGGCAAAGGTCATCGCGATCCCGTGGCGGTGTGTACCTGAATAAACTCGAATACCACCGGCACGCCCTCCAGAATTATCCGTCAGATTGAGCCAGAACGTGAGTTGGCGAGAGCTCTGCAGCAGATAGGGATAATCCTGATGGATCGGCAGATTGTATCGGTAATTCTCCACACCTGGCGGGAAGACATGCAACGTCTCGCCATTAAAGGGCGACACAAGCAGCGGTTGATGCGTGTTGGAGGCAAAGAATTGATCTGCGATTTTTTCAATTTCAGGTGCATAGAAAAGCTTGCGCCCGGACATAAGCTTCATTGGCCTAGTGCCGATATCGTAGATTTTCCCGAGCACCTTGCGGTCGGTGCGCGCTAGAGAGAGGAGCACACTTTGAAAATATGGTTCGATCTCGAATACGGACCCATCCGCAAGCGCCTCACGAAGAGATCCCAAAGCTGGCGGAGTCGTAACCGCTCCATCATCTGCGAGAATTAAAGTGTAGGCGCACAGGTCCCGATACAGAACCTCAATCTGAAGCTTCAGCGCACCTGCCACTTCCACCTTTTCCCATCCATCACGATCGAGCGTCGGCTGCATGATTAGTAGCATTCCTTCACGAGATATCCGCCCGGGTTGTCACTGAACGGGAACTTACGAATGACGGGTGCAATACCTCGTTCAGCAAAGAATTCACTCACCGCGGTCGCTTCGCCGGGGAAAATGTCAAAACCATATTCGTCGAGAAGTAACACACCGCCGATGACCAGCCGATCCCAGAAGTGCCGGAGCGCCACGAGAGTGGGCTCGTAAAGGTCCGCATCTAGGTGCAGAATCTTGATAACGGTACCGGGGTTCTTTTCCGCATACTCTGGAACCGTTTTCAGGATATCCCCTTCGATCAGGCGAATGCGCGGCTTCTGAGGTGCGAATCGATCGTGATCAAAGACGTTGATTAGAACGTCGAGCTCTTCACGATAGGCCTCCGAAGACCATCCCCCCTCCTGCTTGTCGTGGCGGGCGAGCCTTACACCGTCCTTCTCATGAAAACTCGGGAATCCCTTGAAATTGTCAAACCCGATCACATCGAAACTTCGATCATATGTGGAGAATATCTCAGTAAACTGAGAAAATCGAATGAGAGAGTCGCCGCGGAACACACCCAACTCCACGATGTGGCCTGGCAAATCCTCCACCATGCGAAAGATTTCATAATGGGCGATCAGCTTCGCTATCCCCCTGCGGCTTGCAAAACGTAGAATGCCGCCATGGGAGAATGCCTCCTTGTTTCCTGATGCGCAGTGCCCCGACAGTAATCGAAACAGGGTTTCCTCTACATAAGCATTGTCAGGGCAAATGGCAGGCTTTGGTAGCTCGCTCATGGCGTTCCTCTTGGCGTCGCGGGGCAATTCTATTGATCATTTAAGAGTAGACGCGAAAGAGCCGCAATGGAACAGCGATTCGCAGCCATGACGCTGAAGCCACGGAGTCAAGTTTCGGGCGCGTTTTCCGAATGGCCTCCTGTGCCTTGGCCTTTCTCCCTAGTCGAGTTGTCCACCGCAGGCACGCGCCATCCCGCTTCGTTCTTATAACACGGCGAAACAGCACTTTCCGGCACCAAATGAAAAGGGCGCGTTTCCGGTTTAGTGAGACCGGCCTCGCTCAGGCGGGGGTTGACCCAGTACAATTCACGCCTATCTTGGCACCAGCGAAACCCGACAGGATGTGTGCGACATGGATTTTCTCCGCAATGCAATGAGCCCTTGCCTTGCCCCTGTGGAGAAGAATGTCCATGTGCCCCTCCATTTCGCTTTCCGGTCTTTCATGGTCCACGCCTGACGGCAGGACGCTTTTTTCCGATCTCGACCTTCGGTTCGGCCAGGTCCGCACAGGCCTTGTGGGCCGGAACGGAACGGGCAAGACAACGCTGCTGAAACTCATCAGCGGCGAGCTTGTGCCTGTGCGCGGCACGATTCATGTGGACGCACGACTTTCGATATTGCGGCAGAGCGTGCAGCCTGCTTCGGACGAGACGATCGCTACGCTATTCGGCGCAGACGACGCGCTGGCCCTGCTCCGCCGCGCGGAAACAGGCAGGGCAACACCCGGCGAGCTTTCCGAGGCCGACTGGACACTGGAAGCACGAATTGCGGAGAGTCTTGCCGGTCTGGGCCTTGAGGCCTCGCCGGAGACACCGCTTGCCGCGTTATCGGGTGGACAGCGCACACGCGCCATGCTGGCGGCACTCACCTTCACCGAACCCGACTTCCTGTTGCTCGACGAGCCGACCAACAATCTCGACGCGGAGGGCCGCGAAGCGGTGAAGCATTTACTGGCACGCTGGAAAAGGGGCGCGATCATCGTCTCGCATGACAGGGCGCTGCTTGAGGAAATGGACGAAATCGTCGAACTCACCTCGCTTGGCGCTGCGCGCTATGGCGGCAACTGGAGCCACTACCGCGCGCAGAAGGTAATCGAACTTCAGGCAGCGGAGCACGACCTTGTGATTGCCCAACGAAAACTGAAGGACACCGCACGCAAGTCTCAAGAGATCCGCGAGAAGC
>NZ_JBKBHD010000002.1:0-134429 GCF_046297875.1 Parvibaculum sp.
AACTGGAGCCACTACCGCGCGCAGAAGGTAATCGAACTTCAGGCAGCGGAGCACGACCTTGTGATTGCCCAACGAAAACTGAAGGACACCGCACGCAAGTCTCAAGAGATCCGCGAGAAGCAGGCGCAGCGGGACAAGCGGGGGCGAGCGAAAAAGGCGAAGGGTGCCCTGCCGCGCATTCTGCTCGGCGGCCGCAAGAATAGTGCCGAGGCGGCGGGCGGCAAGAATGCCCGGCTTGCAGAGAAACGGCAGATGCAGACCAAGGAGACAGCTGAAGCAGCTTGGGTCAAGATTGAAGTGCTGCAGCCGTTCACCGTGACGCTGGCATCCACGGGTCTTCACGCTGGACGCGTGGTGCTGGAGGCGCACGACCTCCATGGCGGCTACGACCCCGACGGACCGATCATTCGCAATTTTTCGCTGATCGTCGCAGGGCCGGAGCGTATCGCGATTGCCGGTGCGAACGGGTCGGGCAAGACGACGCTGCTGAAAATGCTGACGGGGGAACTGCCGCCATTCTCCGGTGCCGCCCGGATCCATGTTCCTTTCGCCATGCTCGATCAGCAGGTGAGCGCCATCGACCGGAACCAGACGGTGATGGAGAACTTTCTGCGGCTCAACCCCGATATGGACGAGAATTCATGCAGGATGGCTCTCGCCCGGTTCCGTTTTCGCGCCGAGGCGGCACTGCCGCGGGCGGGCACATTGAGCGGTGGCGAGATGCTGCGCGCGGGGCTTGGTTGTGTGCTTGGGGGCCGCCGCCCTCCCTCGCTTCTCATTCTCGATGAGCCGACAAACCATCTTGACATGGAGTCGATCGAAATTCTTGAAGCCGGGCTCTCGGCCTATGACGGCGCGCTGGTCGCAGTCAGCCACGACGAAGCGTTCCTCGATGCTATCGGCATCAAGAGGCGGGTAACGATCGGAGCGGAGAAGATGCGCTGACGCTCACGCCCCGGCCTTCTCCCGGCGCGGTGCATTCTTCGCCGGTGCGCCATCTCGCAGCAGCTTCCAGACGATCGAGTCATTCAGCGCCTGGAAGGAGGCGTCCACGATGTTGGGCGAGACGCCGACTGTGAACCAGCGATTTCCCTTGCCATCCATGCTCTCGATCATCACGCGCGTCACGGCTTCGGTGCCGCTTGTGAGGATACGCACCTTGAAATCCGCAAGGCGCAGATCCTCGATATAGGGCGAGTATTTGCCGAGATCCTTGCGGAGCGCCTGATCGAGCGCGTTGACGGGGCCGTTGCCCTCGCCCACAGAGATCAGCTTGTCGCCATCGACTACCACCTTCACCGTCGCTTCCGACACGGTGACGAGATCGCCGAGCGCGTTGTAGCGGCGCTCGACAAGCACGCGGAAGGATTCGACGTCGAAGAATTCCGGTACTTCGCCGAGGATGCGCCGCGCGAGAAGCTCGAAGGAGGCTTCTGCGCCATCATAGGAATAGCCGAGGAATTCGCGCTCCTTCACCTCGTCCAGCAGGCGCTGGATGCGGCGGTCCTTCGGGTCGAAGGCGATGCCCGCCTCTTCGAGGCGCGCGAGGATGTTCGACTTCCCGGCCTGATCGGAGACGGCGATCTTGCGCTTGTTGCCGACGCTTTCCGGCGGCACATGCTCATAGGTTTTCGGGTCCTTCAGGATCGCCGAAACATGGATGCCGGCCTTGGACGCGAAGGCGCTTTCGCCGACATAAGGCGCATAGCGGTTCGGCGCGCGGTTCAGCACTTCGTCAAGCGTGCGCGAGACATGGACGAGGCTCTTCAGGCGTTCAAGAGTGACGCCGATCTCGAAGCGGTCCGCATAATGCGGTTTCAGCAGCAACGTCGGGATGAGCGAGACCATATTGGCATTGCCGCAACGCTCGCCGAGCCCGTTCAGCGTGCCCTGCACCTGGCGCACGCCGGCGCGGATGGCGGCGAGCGAATTTGCCACTGCGTTCTCGGTGTCGTTATGCGCATGGATGCCGAGACGGTCGCCCGGCACGCCCGATGCGATCACATCGCCCACGATGCGCTCCACTTCATCCGGCAGCGTGCCGCCATTGGTGTCGCAGAGCACGGCCCAGCGCGCACCATTGTCGAGCGCGGCGTGGACACAGGCGAGTGCATATTGCGGGTTCGCCTTGTAGCCGTCGAAGAAATGCTCGCAGTCGATCATGGGCTCGCGGCCCTTTGCCGCCACGGCCTTCACGCTGTCCTCGATGCTTTCGAGGTTTTCCTCATTGGTGATGCCGAGAGCGACCGCGACCTGAAAGTCCCAGCTCTTCGCGACGAGGCAGACGGCATCCGTATCCGCGTCGAGCACAGCGGCGAGGCCCGGATCGTTCGAGGCCGAGCGCCCGGCCCGCTTCGTCATGCCGAAGGCGGTGAATTTCGCGCGTGTAAGTTTCGGGCGATCACCGAAGAAGGCCGTGTCGGTGGGGTTCGCGCCGGGATAGCCGCCCTCGATATAGTCGAGCCCAAGTTCATCGAGCAGGCCCGCAATCAGGCGCTTGTCCTCGACGCTGAAATCGACGCCGGTCGTCTGCGCGCCGTCGCGCAGCGTGGTGTCGAAAAGATAGAGGCGCTCTTTGCCTGTCGTGCTCATGGTTCCATTCCGCATCGTGGAGGGCGCAAAGGCCCGTCATTGGGTGGCAATCCGCCACCGGCCCGTCCGTGTTCCACAATGTTTGCAAGCGTGCTTGTACGGCGGCGGCGGAGCTATGTCAGCCGCTAATAATCAGACCCTGGATGATCGGGAAAGCCGGGTTCATGCCGGTATCCTCAGTCACTCGCCGTTAACAAACTCTAACGATTTCAAGCCGTTAGACCGGAAAGCCGGGCTTCGGCCCGCTTCCTTCCGATGAGAGGTAGCAGGTTTTTCAGTTCCGGTCCATGCGGCAAGGCGGTGAGCGCGAGGCGGAGCGGCATGAAGAGCGCCTTGCCCTTGGCGCCTGTTGCGGCCTTCACGGCATCCGTCCAGAGACCCCATGTCTCCGGCCCCCAGGGCTCGGGCGGCAGCGCGGCGGCGGCGGCGGAAGCGAAGCCCATGTCATCGATGACGGGCGCCACCGGTCCTTCGACCACGCGGGCCCAGTCCGCGGCTTCCGCAAAAAGCGCGAGATTGGGCTTCACCGCCTCCCAGAAAGCTTCGCCGAGATCGCAGGAGAGCGCGGCGAGGCGCGGCTTCGCATCCGCATAGGACATGAGGTGGAGGCAGGCGGCGTTGATGCGGGCGAGGTCCGCCGGGTCGAAGCGGATGTCGGCGCGGCCGAGGCGCGATATGTCAAAATGCGCCGCCAGTTCATCGAGCGAGAGCGAGGCCTCTACCGCATCGGGCGTGCCGAGGCGGGCGAGAAGCGAATTGAGCGCCATAGGCTCGAAGCCTGCCTCGCGCAGCGCGCGCAGCGAGTATTGCGCGGCATCGTTGCGCTTCGAGAGCGGCTTGCCGTCCGGCCCGTTCAACAGCGAGTAATGCGCGAAGACGGGCGGTACAGCGCCCAGCGCGCGGATGATCTGGATCTGCACACCTGTGTTGGTGATGTGGTCTGCGCCGCGAATGACATGGGTGATGGCGAAGTCGATGTCGTCCACGATGCTGGGCAGGGTGTAGAGGAAGCGGCCATCCTCGCGGATCAGCACCGGGTCCGACAGTGAGGCGCCATCGACCTCGACATGGCCCTGAATGAGGTCCTCGAAATTCGTGTGCTCGTGGTCGAGCTTGAAACGCCAGTGAGGCTTGCGGCCTTCGGCATCCAGTGCGGCGCGCTCGTCCGCCGTGAGCTTGAGCGCCGCGCGGTCATAGACCGGCGGCAGGCCGCGCGCGAGCTGGCGCTTGCGGCGGCGGTCGAGTTCGGCGGCGCTTTCATAAGCCGGATAGAGACGGCCTGCTGCCTTCAGTTTTTCTGCCGCCGCCTCATAGGCTGCGAGGCGGTCCGACTGTCGGGCAAAGATGTCGTGGCGCAAGCAGAGCCATGCAAGATCGGCCTCGATGCCAGCCGCATATTCCGCGGTCGAGCGCTCATCATCCGTATCGTCCATGCGCAGCATGAACTTGCCGGCATTCTTCCTTCCAAAGAGGAAGTTCAGCAGCGCCGCGCGGGCATTGCCGACATGGAGCTCGCCTGTCGGCGACGGGGCGAAGCGGACGATGACGGGACTACCGCTCATACATCCTGATCCCGGAAGCCGTTGACGATCGGGTAGCGGCGGTCGCGTCCGAAGTTGCGCGCGGTGACCTTGACGCCCGGCGCAGCCTGACGGCGCTTGTATTCGGAGATATAAAGCAGATGCTCCACGCGCTTCACGAGATCTCGGTCATGGCCACGTTCGACGATTTCGCGCACCGACATTTCCTCTTCCACGAGGCAGTGGAGAATGTCATCGAGCTGCTCATAGGGCGGCAGCGAATCCTCGTCCTTCTGGTCGGGACGGAGTTCGGCGGAGGGCGGGCGCGTGATGATACGCTCGGGAATCACCCTGCCCTTCGGCCCAAGGCAGCCCTTCGGCATGTTCTCGTTGCGCCAGCGCGACAAGCGGAATACGCGGGTCTTGTAGAGATCCTTGATCGGATTGAAGCCGCCATTCATGTCGCCATAGATGGTGGCATAGCCCGCCGAGACTTCGGACTTGTTGCCCGTTGTCAGCAGCATGGAGCCGAACTTGTTCGAGATCGCCATGAGAATGACGCCGCGCGCACGGGACTGGAGGTTTTCCTCCGTCGTGTCGGTCTGCGTGCCCTCGAAGAGTTTTTCGAGTGCGACGGTGAAACCCGTCACCGGCTCCTCGATCGGCACGATGTCGTAGCGCGCGCCAAGTAGCTTTGCGCAGGCTTCCGCATCTACGAGGCTTTCCGAGGAGGTGTAACGGTAAGGCAGCATGACGCAATGAACCTTGTCGGCGCCCAGCGCGTCGACGGCGATGGCGGCGACAAGTGCGCTGTCGATGCCGCCGGAGAGGCCGAGCACGACGCCCGGAAAGCGGTTCTTCTTCACATAGTCGCGAAGACCCTGCACCACTGCGAGATAGAGCGCCTCGTCGCCTTCCTCGATGGGCGCCACTTCGCCCTGCGCACAGACCCAGCCCTTTTCGCCGCGCGACCAGTCGGTGATCGCGATCTTCTCTTCCCAGGCCGGCATCTGCAACGGCAGCGAGAGATCGGCATTGAGCACGAAGGAGGCGCCATCGAAGACGAGTTCGTCCTGTCCGCCGAGCTGGTTCACATAGGCCATGGGCAGGCCGCTTTCCCTGATGCGGGAAATCACGAGCTGCATGCGTGCGTCGAACTTGTTGAAATCGTAGGGCGAACCGTTCGGCACCAGCAGGATTTCCGCGCCTGACTCCTCAAGGCACTCGACCACATCCGGGAACCAGATGTCCTCGCAGATGGGCACGCCGATGCGCACGCCGCGCACGTCGAAGGGACCGGGCATGGGCCCATCGTCGAAGACTCGCGGTTCGTCGAAGACGGAATAATTCGGCAGGTGCACCTTGGCGCGATAACCGCGCACCTCGCCCTTGTCGAGATAGAGCACGGCATTGAAGAGCTTGCCGTCATCGGCCATCCAGGGGCAGCCGATCAGTACGCCGGGGCCGCCATCGACCGTCTGCCGCGCGAGATCGATCGCGGCGGCGCGGGCGGCGCGCTGGAAGGCGCCTTTCAGGACCAGATCCTCGGGCGGGTAGCCCGTAAGGAACAGCTCGGAAAAAACGATCAGATCCGCGCCCTCAATCTCGGCCTCGCGGCGGGCCTCAACGGCCTTTTGCAGATTGCCGGCAATATCGCCCACCACGGGGTTCAACTGGGCCAGAGCTATGCGAAGCTTGTCGGTCATTTTTCGAAGCAATTCCGGGCGGTTATGCCCCAAGGATATGGGGATTCAGCCTCGCGGTTTTAGCCGTTGAGGGACGCACTCACAATAGTTCAGGCGTGAACAAGCCAAAGCGGCTTTGAGGGATGCACCTCCACGCCGGGGCAGCTAGGCTGCCCGGAACCGCAAAACACCTGAGGAGGACCCGATGACCGTGAATCGCCAGATCCTGCTGACCGAAACGCCGCAGGGGAAACTCGCCGAAAGCCATTTCAAGCTTTCAGAGGGTCAGGTGCCCGAGGCGAAGGACGGCGAATTGCTGCTGCGGACGCGGCTCATCTCGCTCGATGCAGCAAACCGGGCGTGGATGCAGGGCGCGACCTATCGCTCGGCCGTGAATGCCGGAACGGTCATGGCGGGGGGCTCCGTCTCGGAAGTCGTGGAAGCAAAGGCGCCGGGCTTTGCGAAGGGTGATCTCGTTTTCGCCGATACGGGCTGGCAGGACTATGCCGCCCTGCCCGCCAAGGCCGCACAGAAACTGCCGAAGATGGAACCCCTCTCCCACCTTCTCAGCGTCTATGGCATCGCGGGACTCACGGCCTATTTCGGCCTTCTCGAAGTCGGCAAGCCGAAGGCGGGCGACACAGTAGTCGTTTCCGCGGCGGCGGGTTCCGTCGGCACGATTGTCGGGCAGATCGCGAAGATCAAGGGCTGCCATGTCATCGGTATCGCGGGCGGCGCGGCGAAGTGCAAGCTGCTGACCGATGAACTCGGCTTCGATGCGGCCATCGACTACAAGGCCGAACCCGTGGGCAAGGCGCTGCGCAAGGCGGCGCCGAACGGGATCGACGTCTATTTCGACAATGTGGGCGGCGACATTCTGGAAGCCGTTCTCTTCGGCATGAACAATTATGGCCGCATCGCCTGTTGTGGGGCGGTGTCGCAATATGACGGCGCGGCGCCGGCGCATGGGCCACGTGGCATTCCGGGCCTCGTCGTCGTGAAGCGGCTTACCATGCAGGGCTTCATCGTGACGGACTATCAAGACAAGCAGAATCAGGCGCTGGCCGAGCTTCAGGGCTGGGTCGCATCCGGCAAGCTGAAAGTGAAGGAAGACATCATGGACGGGCTCGAGAACACGCCGAAGGCGCTGGTCGGGCTGCTGGCGGGCGATAATATCGGCAAGCGCATGATCCACGTTTCCTGAGCCACTTGTTTTTCGCTGCTTTCGGCCGATTTTCAGGAAGGCGTCCGGGTTCCTGCGACGGAACGGGCGCCTTTCTCCGTTATAAGGAATGGGGACGCTTCGCAAAGGCCGGCAAGACGCATGGGATATGAGAGCGATACGAAGAACGGTGCTTCCTCCGGCACGCTGGCGCTGGCCACGCGCCTTGCGGCCACGTGGCGCAACTTCCCCGCTGCTGTCCGCTGGGGTTCCATCGCGGCTATTGCCCTGATCTTCTACTGGATCGTCTCCAGCCTTTTCTTCGGCGGCGAGAAGGTCTCCTATCGCACCGTGCCCGCGACACGCGGCACCATCGAACAGACAGTGACCGCGCTCGGCTCGTTGCAGCCGAAGAACTATGTCGATGTCGGCGCTCAGGTTTCAGGTCAGCTCAAAAGCGTCCATGTCGAGGTGGGCGATACGGTGAAACAGGGCGACCTGCTCGCCGAGATCGACGCCAAGGTTTACGAAACGGAAGTGGCAGGGGCGCGCGCGAGGCTTACCGATCTCGAATCGCAGCTTGCAGGCGCGGAGGCCGAACTTGTGCTCGCGCGGCGGCAATATGCGCGCAATCTCGATCTTGCCAAGATCGATGCCGTGAGCCGCGATGCGCTCGACACGAGCGAGACATCCGCCAAAACCGTCGCTGCACGGATCGGCTCGCTCAAGGCGCAGATCGAACAGCAGAAATCCACCGTCGAAGGCGGCGAAACCAATCTCGGCTTCACGCGCATCTATGCGCCGATCGATGGCACGGTGACGGCACAACAGGCATTGCAAGGCCAGACGCTCAATGCGAACCAGACCGCACCCACCATCATGACGGTTTCGGACCTTGCCACCATGACGGTCGAGGCGCAGGTGGCGGAGGCCGATGTCAGCAAGCTGGAAGCCGGGATGCCGGTCTATTTCACCACGCTTGGCGCACCGGAGCGGCGCTGGAATTCCACAGTCCGGCAAATCCTTCCAACACCCGAGATCGTCAACGAAGTTGTGCTCTATACAGTGCTGGTCGATATTGCCAACCCCGACGGGCGGCTGATGAAGGACATGACGGCGCAGGTGTTCTTCGTGCTCGGCCGCTCGGAAGACACGATCATCGTGCCGGTGAACGCGGTGACAGAGAGCCGCGACGGCACAGCGCGCGTCAGCGTGATGGGCGAACGCGGGCCTGTGGAGCGCGAAGTTCAGCTCGGCCTCACCAACCGCATGAACGCGGAAATCCTCTCCGGCATCGAAGAAGGCGAGCGCGTGGTGACAGGTGTCATTTCCGGCAGTGCGCCTGCGAGCGGCGCAGGCGGCCGCACGACGCGCCGCATGGGCTTCCTGTAGGGGACGGTCATGCATGCACCCGACCCACGAGGCAAGCCGCCTCTGATCGAACTCAGGGATGTGACCAAGGTCTATCGCACCGGCGGACAGGAAGTGCGCGCGCTGGACGGTGTGTCGCTGACGATCCGGCATGGCGAATTCGTCGCCATCATGGGTCAGTCGGGCTCCGGCAAGTCCACGCTGATGAATATTCTCGGCTGCCTCGACCGGCCTAGCGGCGGCTCCTATGAAGTTACAGGCACGAATGTCGCCACGCTGACGAGCGATGAACTGGCCGCGCTGCGTCGCGACACGTTCGGCTTCGTATTTCAGCGTTACAACCTGCTCTCCACCATGACGGCGACGGAGAATGTGGAGCTTCCGGCCATCTATGCGGGCACCACCCGGATCGAGCGGAGCGCGCGCGCGAAAGGCTTGCTGGCAAGGCTCGGCATGGCCGACCGCGCGGCGCACCGGCCCGGCGAACTTTCCGGCGGTCAGCAGCAGCGCGTTTCCATCGCACGCGCCCTGATGAACGGTGCCGACGTTATTCTCGCCGACGAACCCACCGGCGCGCTCGATACGCAAAGCGGTGCCGATGTGCTCAAGGTTCTGAAGGACCTGAACGCGGAAGGGCATACGATCATTCTGATCACGCATGATGCGGAAGTTGCGCGACATGCCGACCGCCAGATCCATATCAGCGACGGGAAGATCATTTCCGACAGCGGCGCCAGTTCACCACACAGCATCGCATCGCCTTCCGACGCACCAGTCGGACACGGATTCGTCATCCAGACTGAAATCGCAGAAGCGGTGAAAATGGCTTTCCGCTCGCTCCGCGCCAACATCTTCCGTACGGCGCTGACATTGCTCGGTGTCGTCATCGGCGTCGCGGCGGTTGTCGTCATGCTCGCCATCGGAGACGGCAGCAAGGAGAATATCGTATCGTCGATGCAGAGCATGGGCACCAATCTTCTTGTCATCAGGCCCGGCGCGCCGGGCATCAGGTCGAGCGGCGACATAGCCACGCTGACCACGGCGGATGCGGAAGCGATCCGTGAAGTCGACAATGTGGTTGCCGTCGTTGCAGAGCGCAGCACGGCGAGTACGCTGCGCTTCGGCAATGTGGACTATCGCACACAGGTCGAAGGTACCTGGCCTGAGATGACGACCGTGCGCGACTGGCACGTCGCGCAAGGCGGCTTCTTCACCGAAGCGGACCTCAACGGCTATGCGCCGGTGATCGTGCTCGGCCAAACGGTCGTCAATGCCCTCTTCCCAAGCGGCGAGCACGCAGTCGGCCAGTATGTGCTTGTCGGTAATATTCCCTTCGAGGTTGCAGGCGTGATGGCGCCGAAAGGTGCCGCCGCCTTCGGCCGGGATCAGGACGATGTCGCCTTCGTGCCGCTGACAACCGGCTTCATGCGGCTCTTTGGCCGGCAATATGCAAATTCAATCACCGTAAAGGTGGCCGATTCCGACCGTGTGGCGGAGACGGAAGACACAATCCATGCCCTGCTTCTGGCGCGGCACCGGACCGAAGATTTCCAGATCCGCAATACGGCCTCGATGCTCGAAACGCTCGAAAGCATGTCGAACACAATGACGATCCTGCTCGGCTCCGTCGCAGCGATATCGCTTCTTGTTGGCGGCATCGGCGTCATGAACATCATGCTGGTAAGCGTGACGGAGCGGACGCGCGAGATCGGCATTCGCATGGCAACGGGTGCGCGAATGAGCAACATTCTCGTTCAGTTCAACACGGAGGCGCTGGTGGTCTGCGGCGTCGGCGGACTTATGGGCGTCGCGCTCGGACTCTCATTGGCACAGGGACTTTCGGGCGCCGGGCTCAATATTGCGATCAATCCCATGCCGTCGATCCTCGCCTTCAGTTGCGCCGTGCTGACGGGGCTCGTTTTCGGCTATCTGCCGGCCCGCAAGGCGGCGCGGCTAGACCCCGTGGTCGCGCTGGCATCGGAGTAGAGAAATGAAGACCTGCTTGCATCGTTTCACCGTTGTTGCCGCTACCCTCGCCCTCGCCGCCTGTTCGATGGCGCCGGACTATGAGCGGCCGCAGACAGGCGCGGCGCAGGTGTGGAGCGGGCCGCAGGCGGCGGGTACGCCGGTGGGCGCCGAATGGTGGACCTCTTTTGGCGACCCGGAACTGACGCTGCTGATGCAGATGGCGCTGTCGGCCAATCTCGACATTGCGCAGGCTCTCGCCCGTATTGACCAGTCGCGCGGCGCTGCCCGCGCCTCAGGCGCATCCCTGTTGCCGCAACTTTCTGGAAGCGGTGGCGCTACGACACGTGCAACCGATGGCGGCTCATCCCGCGAGAGCGCCGATATCGGCCTGTCGGCAAGCTACGCTCTCGATATCTGGGGCCGCTATCGCAATCAGGCGAGCGCGGCGCGCTTCTCGCTCGATGCCACGACCTTCGACGGCGAAACGACGGCGCTTCTCGTTCAGTCGCAGGTGGCGGCAACCTATTTCACGATACTCGCCGTGAAGGACCAGATCGCGATTGCCGAGGAGTCGCTTGCGGCGGCGCGCGGCACGCTCGACATTGTCGAAGCGCGCTACAATGCGGGCAGCATTTCCGGCCTCGATCTCGCGCAGCAGCGCAACACGGTGGCGAGCATCGAAGCGGGGATACCCTCGCTCAAGGCGAACCTTGCCGCGCAACAGAATGCACTCGCAATCCTCATCGGGCGGACGCCGGGCGCCTTCGGCATCGAAGGCGAGACGCTCGCGCGCGCCACCTTGCCCGCGATTGCAGCGGGACAGCCATCCGGCCTTCTGGAGCGGCGTCCAGACATCAAGAGCGCGGAGGCACGGCTCAAGAGCGCAAATGCCGATATCGGCGCGGCGCGGGCCGCCTTCTTCCCGAGCCTCGATCTTTCGGCCTCCCTCACGCGGAGCTTCGCCACCGCCTCGCCTGCCGAGACTCTGACATCGGCTGGCGCCTCGCTCCTCGCGCCGATCTTTTCCGGCGGCTCGCTGGAAGGCAACCTTCTATCCGCAAATGCGCGGCAGCGGGAACTTGCCGCGGGCTATCAGCTCACCGTTCTCAACTCGTTCGGCGAGGTCGAGAATGCCCTAGTCAATGTGGAAGCAACGGCGGAG
Organism: Parvibaculum sp.; assembly: GCF_046297875.1. Taxonomy (GTDB): domain Bacteria; phylum Pseudomonadota; class Alphaproteobacteria; order Parvibaculales; family Parvibaculaceae; genus Parvibaculum. Next base: position 11,461 of record NZ_JBKBHD010000002.1, read on the forward strand.
CGCGAACGGCTGCTAACCATCGCCGCCGAGGAAGCAGGCAAGGCCTATCAGCTTGCGGAAGCGCGCTACCGCGCGGGCGCGAGCGATCTCCTTTCCGTGCTCGATGCGCAGCGCACCTGGCTTTCCGCGCGCGACAGCGCGGCGCAGGCAAAGCTCAACCGCTATACGACGGCGGTGGACCTTTTCGTGGCGCTGGGCGGTGGCTGGCGGAGCTGACCGTTCATCCCTTCACAACCTGTTGTTCAGCAGCGAAGGGGGCTTTGCTTCCACCGGGGGTGAAAGGCGGCTAGGCTCCACCCAACGAAAATCCCAAAACGGTGGAGGACCCCCATGACCAATCTCAGCTCGAAGGAAATCCGGCTCAAGGCGCGGCCTGTCGGCATGCCGAAGGAAAGCGACTTCGAACTCGCGACAGCCGATGTGCGCCAGCCGGGCGATGGCGAAGTGCTTGTGCGCAACATCTGGATGTCGGTCGATCCCTATATGCGCGGACGCATGATGGACCGCGAAAGCTATGTGCCGCCGTTCCAGATCGGCAAGCCGCTTGAAGGCGGCGCCATCGGCCAGGTCGTCGAGTCGAAAAGCGGCAAGCTGAAAGTCGGCACCTATGTGAACCATATGTGGGGCTGGCGCGAATATGCGACGGGCCCTGCGGAAGGCTTCACGCCGGTCGATCCGGCGCTTGGCCCCGTCGAGGCGTTTCTCGGCGTGCTCGGCATGCCGGGCATGACGGCCTGGGCCGGTCTCTTCAAGGTGGCGGGCCTCAAGGACGGAGACACCGTGTTCGTCTCCGCCGCTTCGGGCGCTGTCGGCGCTGTCGTCTGCCAGCTTGCCAAGGCGCATGGCTGCTATGTGGTGGGTTCCGCCGGCTCCGACGAGAAGTGCAAGTGGCTCACCGATGTCGCCGGTATCGACAAGGCCATCAACTACAAGACCTGCGGCGATCTCACCAAGGCGGTGGCGGATGCCTTCCCGAAAGGGATCGACGTCTATTTCGAGAATGTCGGCGGCGCGCATCTCGAAGCGGCGATCAACGCCATGCGTCCGAACGGACGCATGGCGCTCTGCGGCATGATCGAGCAATATAACGACACCACGCCGCGGCCCGGCCCGACGAACCTCATCCAGATCGTCGGCAAGAGCCTGATGCTCAAGGGCTTCATCGTTTCCAACTACTTTCAGCATATCGGCGAGTTCTATGCCGAAATGGGCCCGCTCATTCAGGGCGGCAAGATGAAATGGGAAGAAACGATTGAAGACGGCATCGAGAACGCGCCCAAGGCTTTCCTCAATCTCTTCAAGGGTGCGAATTTCGGCAAGATGCTGGTGAAGATCGGCCCCGACAAGGCAGTGTGAGCGGTACCCACATCTACTCCTTCACTCGTCATGCCCGGACTTGATCCGGGCATCCAGAGCCGCCTGGTTCAGCGCCTGCGGCTCTGGATTGCCGGGTCAAGCCCGGCAATGACAGAATAAGAAAAGACGGGACAAGAAAGCCGGGGAGGAACGAAAACCATGCCGACAAAAGCGAAACGCTGGGTGCTGGCTTCGCGGCCGGAGGGGAAGCCGAAGGCGGATAACTTCCGTCTGGAGGAAGTTGAGCTGCCGGAGATCGGCGACCACGAAATCCTGATTCGTACGGAACATCATTCCGTCGATCCCGGCATGCGCGGGCGGCTTTCCGGCGACAGCTACACGGCGGCGCTTCCCGTTGGCCAGACCATCGACAGCGCGATGGTGGGCGTGGTGGAGCAGTCGAAGAACGAAAAGTTCAAGCCGGGCGACCGCGTGACCGGCGGCTTCGGCTGGGTGACGCATGCCATCTCGAATGGGCGCGGCGTGCAGATCCTTCCGCCGGAGATGTATCACGGCAAGCTCCGCCCTACCGCCGCCATCGGCGTGCTCGGCATTCCGGGCCTCACATCCTATTTCGGCCTGCTCGATCTCGGGCAGCCCAAGGAAGGCGATACGGTGCTGATCTCCTCCGCCGCCGGTCCCGTCGGCGCAACTGCCGGGCAGATCGCCAAGATGAAAGGCTGCCGTGTCGTCGGCATCGCGGGCTCGAAGGAAAAATGCGATTACGTGAAGGGGCTCGGCTTCGACGCCTGCTTCTCCTATCGCGGCGTGGACCTGAAGGCCGCCATCAAGGAACACTGCCCCGAAGGCGTCGACATCTATTTCGACAATGTGGGCGCGGAAATGCTCGATGCGGCAATCCTCAACATGAAGGAGCATGGCCGCGTCGTCGTCTCCGGGCAGGTCAGTGAATATAACCGCGCGGATGACGAGCTTGTCGGCATCCGCAATGTGACGCGCTTCATCACACATCGCCTGCGCATGGAAGGCCTCGTCGTTTTCGACTATTTCAAGCAATTCCGCGAGGCGCAGACCGAAATGGCCGGATGGATACATGCCGGCAAGCTGCAATATACCGAAGACGTGTCGGAGGGGATCGAAGGATCGGCCGCCGCCTTTATCGGCCTCTTCGAAGGCGAGAATCTCGGGCGGCGGCTTATCAAGGTGAGCTAGAAGTCGTAGCGCAGGCCGAGCGTTACGAAGTTCGAGGCGTCCGTCACGCCGTTGAACAGGCCGAAGACGCCTGAGCGGTGCTGCAGCCGGGTGACGAGCGAGATATCGGGATGGGCCGGGAGCGCGAACGTCGCCTGCAGGTTGAACTGGTTCAACGTGCGCGAGCGGCTGCCATCCGGCTGGCGCTCAAGCTGCGGAAACTCGGTCGTGTAGGACGGGCCGAGACCGACGGCAGCCGTCGTCACCAGATATTCATTCCACGGGAAATCGTGCCAGCGCGCATAAATCGCTGTGCCGAATTCGTGATAATTCTCGCGGCCATGATGCCAGGCATACATGAGCTCGCCTTCGAAGCTCAGCGACTGGCCATACCAGCCGAGCAAACGCGAGACGGTGAGCGCCGCCACATGGTCGGATGTACCTTCGACATAGAAGAAGTTTTCCAGCACATCGCTGAAATTGTCTTCCGTTCCCTCGCCAATAAAAGCGGTGACGGCATAAAGCTTGTCGTCCTCGGCGGGGCCACGCCATTTCGAAGCGTCGGCAGGCGCCGCGAGCGCGCACATGAAAAGGACCGCCGCAGCCAGATGCAGCGGCGAAGACATGATTTTCGGGCTCACTGGCGCTCCTTGTGCCTGTAATGCCCCCCCGCTCCCTTTTACCGATTCCCAGCCGGCAATGCAAAAGGCCCGGCGTTTCCATCGGGCCTTTTTACTTCATCCGTGAACCGATCTTACCAGGCGCCTAGGGCGACCTGTTGTTCGCGGCGGGCTTCGGCCCGCTCCTTCTTCAGCCCTTCGGCGATGAGGAAGGCGAGTTCGAGCGACTGGCTGGCATTGAGACGCGGATCGCAATGCGTGTGATAGCGGTCTCCAAGATCGGTTTCCGAAATCGCCTGCGCGCCGCCGATGCATTCGGTGACGTTCTGGCCGGTCATTTCGAAATGGACGCCGCCCGCATGCGTGCCTTCGGTGCGATGCACGGCCATGAAGGCCTGCACCTCGGCGAGGATGCGGTCAACTGGCCGCGTCTTGTATCCCGACGATGCCTTGATCGTGTTGCCGTGCATCGGATCGCAGGACCAGACCACCTTCTTGCCTTCGCGTTCGATGGCGCGAATGAGCTGCGGCAGATGCTTCTCGACATTTTCTGCGCCGAAGCGGCAGATAAGCGTGAGCCGTCCGGCCTCGTTCTTCGGGTTGAGAATATCCGTCAGACGGATCAACTCTTCCGGGTCGAGCGAGGGACCGCACTTCATGCCGATCGGGTTCTTGATGCCGCGCATATACTCGACATGACCGTGATCGGGCTGGCGCGTGCGGTCGCCGATCCAGAGCATATGGGCCGAGGTGTCGTACCATTCGCCCGTGGTGGAATCGATGCGCGTCATCGCCTGCTCGTAACCGAGCAGCAGCGCCTCATGGCTCGTGTAGAAATCCGTCGTGTGAAGCTGCGGCTGCGATGCGCCGTCGATGCCGCAGGCGCGCATGAAGTCGAGCGCCTCGGTGATGCGGTTCGCAAGCTCCTCATAGCGCGCGCCTTCGGCGCTGTCAGCGACGAAGCCGAGATTCCAGCGATGCACGAAATCGAGGTCGGCATAGCCGCCATTCGCGAAAGCGCGAATGAGGTTCAGCGTCGAGGCAGACTGCGAATAGGCGCGCAGCAGCCGCTCGGGATCGGGCACGCGTGCCGCCTCGTCGAACTCGATGCCGTTGATGTTGTCACCCAGATAGGACGGCAGCGTGATTTCGCCGATCGTCTCGGTGGGCGAGGAACGCGGCTTTGCGAACTGGCCGGCGATGCGCCCGACCTTCACCACGGGCGAGGCGGCCGCAAATGTCAGCACCACCGCCATCTGCAGCAGCACGCGGAACGTGTCGCGAATATTGTCGGCGGAAAATTCGGCGAAGCTCTCGGCGCAGTCGCCGCCCTGCAGCAGGAAAGCACGGCCTTCGCAGACCTCTGCGAGATCTGCCTTCAGCTTGCGGGCCTCACCTGCAAACACGAGCGGCGGATAGGAGCGCAGGCGCGCTTCAACGGCGGCAAGCGCCGCCTCATCCGGGTATGCCGGGAGATGCTTGGCGGGCTTTGCGCGCCAGCTCTCCGGTTTCCAAGTCTCCGCCATCGTCTTCTCTCCGAAACGCAAGAAAGGCCACGGGCCCCGCCCGGTCCGGCGGCTGCCCCACACCCTTCATATGGAAGGCGGATATATAGTCCACAAGGGCTCTAAAGGGAAGCCTAAGCCCTTGATCCGGCTCAGGGACGCGGGAATCGCGGTTAATCTGCGGCCTTTGCGGCGGGCGGCTGCCACTTCTCGCGCAGGGTGACGAGTTCCTCCGCCGCCGTGGGGTGGACGGCGATGGTCATGTCGAACTGGGCCTTGGTCGCCCCCATCGTCACGGCAATGCCGACCGCCTGGATGAGTTCGCCCGAACCCGGCCCCATCAGATGAACGCCAAGCACCTTGTCCGTCTTCGCATCCACGATGAGTTTCATGAAGGTCCGCTCCTGAGAGCCGGAGAGCGTGTTCTTCATGGCGCGGAAAGTGGTCTTGTAAAGGTCGATCTCGGCGCATCGGGCGCGGGCGAGCGTTTCGGTGAGGCCGACCGTGCCAAGCTCCGGCTGGGAGAAGACGGCGGTCGGAATGATCGAGTGATCGACCATCACTTTCCGGCCGCCATAGACCGTGTCGGCAAAGGCATGGCCTTCGCGGATCGCCACCGGCGTCAGGTTTGCGCGATCGGTCACGTCGCCCACGGCATAGATGCTCGGGACGGAGGTCTGCGAATATTCATCCACGATGACTTCGCCGTTCTTACCGAGCTTCACGCCCACAGCTTCGAGGCCAAGGCCTTTCGTGTTCGGTACGCGGCCGGTCGCATACATCACGGCGTCCGCTTTCACGACATCGCCATTGGTCAGCGTCAGGCGAAGCTCTCCCCCGGCCTTGTCGATGGATTTGATGTCGGCGTCCATCCTGAGGTCGACGCCCTTCTTCGCCATCTCCTCGGCAAGAAGCGCCCGCAGGTCGTCGTCGAAACCGCGCATGAAGAGCGGCCCGCGATAGAGCTGCATGGTTTTTGCACCAAGTCCGTTGAAGATGCCGGCGAATTCGACTGCGATATAGCCGCCGCCCACGACCACCACCCGCTTCGGCAGTTCTTCGAGGTGGAATGCCTCATTGGAGGTGATCGCATGTTCGATGCCGGGAATCTCCGGCAGGAAGGGCGTCGCGCCGACCGCGATCAGGATACGCTCGGCAGTCACTTCCCTGCCCGTCGCCTCAAGGCGCACCTTGTGCGCATCGACGACCGTCGCGCGGCTTTCGATGATCTCGACGCCGGCGTTCTGCAGGTTGCGAATATAGATGCCATTGAGGCGATCGATTTCCTTGTCCTTGTTGGAAATGAGCGTCTTCCAGTCGAAGCGGGCGCCCTCGACAGTCCAGCCGAAACCAGCCGACTCCTCGAACTCATCGGCGAAATGGCTTGCATAGACGAAAAGTTTTTTCGGGACGCAACCCCGAATGACACAGGTGCCGCCAACGCGATATTCCTCGGCGACGGCCACGCGTGCGCCGTAATTCGCCGCGATGCGCGCAGCGCGCACCCCGCCCGAACCCGCACCGATAACGAAGAGGTCGTAGTCATATTTGGTCATGGCGAAGCTTCCGCTTTATCTACTTCGTCATTGCCGGACTTGATCCGGCAATCCTGGGGCCGCGCGCACCGAACTTGCGGCTCTGGACCCCCGGGTCAAGCCAGGGGTGACAACAATTAAAGTGTTGTCATTTTTTCTCGATGATATCGGTACCCGAAGGCGTTCCCACAATGGCAAGCGTGGCAATGCCCACAAACAATCCATTGTCGACGACGCCTGGAACACGGTTCAGCGCCGGGGCGAGCGCATCCGCGTCCGGAATGACACCGAAATCGCAGTCATAGATAAAATTGCCATTGTCGGTGAAGAAGGGCTCGCCATATTCATCCGCGCGGCGCGACATCCTGCCTGTGCAGCCGAGAGCGCCCGCCACTTCCGCAATCTTGCGCGCGGTGACAGCGGCGCCAAAGGGCACCACCTCGACGGGCAGCGCAAAGGCGCCAAGCGTCTTCACAACCTTTGACGCATCGGCAATCACGATCATGCGGTCGGAAGCGGTCGCGACGATCTTTTCTCGCAGCAGCGCGCCGCCGCCGCCCTTGATGAGCCGAAGTTCGAGGTCCAGTTCATCGGCACCATCGACGGTCACGTCGAGATGCGGCATATCGTCGAGATTGGAGAGCGGGATGCCGAGACTTTCGGCGAGCTTGCCCGTGCGCTCCGATGTCGGAACGCCGACAATGTCCAACCCCTGCTTCACCTTTTCGCCGAGCGCGCGAACAAAGTGTTCCGCCGTTGAGCCCGTCCCAAGGCCGAGTTTCATGCCGGGTTTCACGAAATCCAGCGCGCGAATGGCGGCTGCTTTCTTCTGTTCGTCAGCATTCATCGCTCAAAGCCCCGCCATCGCGACATATTTCACTTCGAGGAATTCCTCGATCCCCCAGGGTCCGCCTTCACGGCCGAGCCCCGACTCCTTGAAGCCGCCGAACGGCGCGACTTCGGTCGATATGATGCCGGCATTGACGCCGACGAGGCCATATTCCAGCGCCTCCGCCACGCGCCAGACGCGACCGATGTCGCGGCTGTAGAAATAGGAAGCGAGGCCGAAAGGTGTGTCGTTTGCAAGTGCGATCGCTTCCTCGTCCGTCTCGAAACGGAAGACCGGCGCAAGCGGCCCGAACGTTTCCTCGCGTGAAGCCATCATCTCCGGCTTCATGCCGGTCACGACGGTCGGCTCGAAGAAAGAACCGCCCTTCGCATGGCGCTTGCCGCCGGTCGTCACTTTCGCGCCGCCTGCGAGCGCATCGGCGATATGTTCCTCGACCTTTTCGACGGCTGCCATGTCGATCAGCGGGCCTTGCGCTACGCCTTCCTCGAAACCGGAACCGACCTTCAGTGCCGCGACTTTCGCCGTCAGCTTTTCCACGAAGGCATCATGCACCTTCGCCTGCACGAGAAAGCGGTTGGTACAAATGCAGGTCTGGCCGGTGTTGCGGTATTTCGAGGCGACAGCGCCTTCCACGGCTGCATCTATGTCCGCATCGTCGAAAACGATGAATGGCGCATTGCCGCCGAGTTCAAGCGCGACCTTCTTCACAGTGGCGGCGGATTGCACCATCAGCTCCTTGCCGATTTCGGTGGAGCCTGTGAACGTTACCTTGCGCACCAGCGCGTTCGACGTCATTTCCCCGCCAATGGCACCTGCCTTGCCGGTGATGACGCTGAGGAGGCCAGCGGGAAGCCCGGCACGGGCGCCAAGCTCCGCCAGTGCGAAGGCGGAAAGCGGTGTCGCCGTTGCAGGCTTCACCACCATCGAACAGCCGGCGGCGAGCGCCGGTCCTGCCTTTCGCGTAATCATGGCGGCCGGAAAATTCCACGGCGTGATGGCGGCGCAAACGCCGATAGGCTGTTTCAGCACGACGATGCGCCGGTCGCTTGCCGGTGCGGGCACGATGGAGCCGTAGATGCGCTTTGCTTCCTCCGCGTAATATTCGACGAAGGAGGCGGCATAGGCGATCTCGCCTTTGGCTTCGGCGAGCGGTTTGCCCTGCTCAGCGGTGAGGATCGCGGCGAGGTCGTCCTGATTTTCCATCATCAGGTCGAACCAGCGGCGGAGCACGGCAGCGCGCTCCTTCGCCGGACGCGCTGCCCAGCCCTTCTGTGCCTGGTGCGCCGCCTCGATGGCCTCGCGCGTTTCCTTCACACCGAGCGAGGGCACGGTGGCAATCACTTCTCCAGTTGCCGGATCGGTGACGTCGATCTGCGCCGCATCGCCGCCCGCCCATTTGCCATCGATGAAACACCGGGTTTTCAGCAGGGATTTATCCTTGAGGCGCGTCACGAGGGTCATGAAAATTCCTGAAATCCGGCGCTTCCGGCGGGCATTCTTGCGTTTGCCTGCCTCACCGCGTGATATAGTTAAAAGAAGTGCGCAAGTTGGCCCCGCAGCAGGGCCATTCCCTTGTTAGCATTTCACGGCGGGTGCCGGAAAGGCCCCGGAAGGACATTGCAGCGGCATGAAGGCGAGCGCGTATTTTTCAGAGACATATGAGCAGGCCCGCAGGCGCTTTCTCAGCGCTGCGGAAGCGGCCGGCGCGCGCCTCGAATCATACGAAAACCCGAATGCGCTGGGGCCCGGAGGCATGCGCCTTTTCATGGACACGGCCTGGTTCGGCCCGGCCAACGCCGAAACGGTGCTGCTCAATGTGAGCGGCACGCATGGCGCCGAAGGCTATGGCGGCTCCGCGGCGCAGACCGCCTGGATCGCCGAGATGGGCTCTGCGGCACTGCCCCATGGCATTGCGATGCTGATGGTCCATGCGGCCAATCCTTTCGGCTTTGCCTGGGGTCTGCGCGGCACCGAAAACAATGTCGATCTCAACCGCAATTTCCTGGACCACACCAAGCCGCATCCTGAAAACGCCCTTTACGACGAGTTGCACAAGATCCTCTGCCCCAACTCCATGAGCGAAGACGCCGTGCAGAAGATGCTCGCGGAGGGAGCGCGCTTCGTCGAGAAATACGGTCAGTGGGCGCTTGAAGATGCGATTAGCCGCGGGCAATACACGCATCCCGACGGCTACCATTTCGGCGGCACGGCGCCCGAGTGGTCGAATACGACGCTCAAAGGCATCATCGCGCGCGAACTCGCGTACACCCATCGCGTCGGCCTTGTCGATTGGCATTCGGGGCCGGTGGGCGACGGGGAACTCATCTATCTCTGCTATTCGGAGCCGGGCAGCGCCGCCTTCACCCGTGCTGCAAACTGGTGGGGCCGCGAGGCGCTTGATCCGAAGACCGTCGACGCCATGTGGGGCTCGAAGCGGCCAACGCGGCGCGGCACCATGTTCTGGGGCATAGAGGATATGCTCGCGCCCCATGCGCAGTTCAGCGGCGCCGTCGTCGAGTTTCGTTCGGCTCAGGCAAAGAACAATGCAGCGAAGGCCATGCGCGTTCCGATGCTCGAGCGATGGCTGCGTTTCATCGGCGGCTTCGACGCGCCCGAGGCTCCACTCTATTTCGAGGAGATCCGTGAGGATTACGCGCCGCGCCGTGAAAGCTGGCGCGAGAATGTGATTACGAACGGGCTTGCCTGCTACGAGACAACGCTCAATGGCCTCGCCGAGTGGTCGCGCGAGGGGCTGAAGGCCGCCGATTGAAGCCGGACTTGCGCGACGCCATGCGCCGTGCGAGAGAGGCCCGTGTCACATTGTTTCGGACGATCATGCCCCGCCCCACCCTTCTCTTCGATCTCGATGGAACGCTCGCCGATACGGCAGCCGACCTCTGCGAGACGCTGAACGTCATTCTCGAACTCCACGGGCGCGAGCGGGTACCGAACGACAGGGTGCGGCATCTGGTCGGTGGCGGCGCGCGGGTGCTGCTCGAACGCGGCTTCCGTGAGACGGGAGAGCCCGCCAGCGAGGCACTGCTCGACCGCAGCTTCCACGAATTCCTCGACTATTATGGCCGGCACATCGCCGACCACACGAAGCTCTGGCCGGGCGTGCGCGACCAGCTCGACCTTCTGGCCGAACGCGGCGCGCTGATGGCCGTCTGCACCAACAAGGTGGAAGACCTGTCGCGAAAGCTCCTCGAAATGCTGTCGATCGACCATTATTTCCCGGTCGTGATCGGCGGCGACACGCTGCCTGTGAAAAAGCCCGACCCCGAACATCTTTTCGAGGCGATCCGCAGGCTCGGCGGCGAGAACGCACATTCCGTCATGGTGGGCGACAGCGAGACCGACGTGCACGCGGCGAAAAACGCGAAATTGCCCTCGATCTGCGTCACCTTCGGCTATACGCGCATCCCCGTGGCCGAACTCGGGGCAGAGGCGACCATCGATCATTTCGACGAGTTTCCGGCAGCACTGGCAAGGATCCTGCCCGCCCATTTCGGCTGACAGGCGCTTGACTTCGGACAGGGCCCGCGCCTATAGACGGGCTCCCTCGCCCGAGGGCGCGCCTGGCGCAGCGGACGGTTAGCTCAGTTGGTAGAGCACTGTGTTCACATCGCAGGGGTCACTGGTTCGAGTCCAGTACCGTCCACCATTTTCCCAGCATCTTTAGTGACTTGGCGGCGTTCACAGGAACGCAGCCATAGCCGGTATGCCGGACCAGACGATGTAGACGCCGGTAGCGATGACGATTGCGGCGAAGACGACCGAGAGCGCTTGGCGCGAGCCGGCGAGGCGCTTTGCCAGCGCGAGGCCGGCAAGCGAACCGGCGAGACCGCCCGCCACCATCAGCCCCGCCGCCTGCCAGTCGATCAGGTCCGAAATGGCATAGCTCGTTGCCGTAGTAAGGCCGAAGACCGTCACGGAGACAAGCGACGAACCGATGGCGTTCAGCATCGGCATGGCCGTGGCGGTGATGAGGCCGGGGACGATGAGGAAGCCGCCGCCGATCCCGAAGAAGCCGGAGAGACCGCCCACCATGAAGCCGGTGCCTGCCAGCGGCGGCAGGAGGCGCGGCGCCGATGCCCGGTCGAGGCGGACATCCGGATTGCCGCCCTGCCCGCGGCGGATGAACATGGCAGCACCGACCAGCACCATGACGCCGCCGAATAGCGCCAGCAGCACCTCGCCATTCATCGCCTTGCCGAGGCGCGCGCCCAGCGCCGCACCGGCGATGCCGGCTGCGGCAAAGACCAGCGCACAAGGCCATTTGACGGTATGGGCGCGGGCATGCATGGCAAGGCTGAAGGCAGCATTTGCGGCCACCGCCAATGCCCCTGTGCCGATGGCGATATGCGGGGAACCGACCCCGACGACATAGAGCAGCAACGGCACAGCGAGTATCGAGCCGCCGCCGCCGATGAGCCCGAGCGAAAGGCCAACCAGCATGCCGGAAAGGACGGCCAGCAGGCCGAAGGCAAGTGCTGGATCCATGGTGCATCTCTCCATGATGGAGCCACAGATCACCTGCAGCCGTCCCGCAATATTTACATATTTTGGCGGTAATATAAATGATGCATCCTGCCGCATGTACGCTATCGGCCGGGATGGCGGCGTCATGGAGCGGCCTCTCAAGGCCGCGCCTATTTCGCGTCCGGCAGCGGCAGGAACGCGGAAATCGCCGTGCCCTTGCTGGGCGCACTCTCGACGCGCGACTTGATCCACTGCCGGTCCTTGTCGATCAGGGAAACGAGCGCGATCGGCGTTTCGAAAATCAGGGACGCTATTCGCGACAACCGGTTGAAGGCTGCTTCAGCCGGCGTGTCCAGAATTTCATATTGTCGGAGCGCCTTGAGACGCGCAGCTTCCATTTCGGCGTCCATTTCCAGACGAGACTGTCTCAACTTCCCAAAGGTGGCGTTCGAGTCGCCGTCTGCCGTCATTTGACGGGGATTCGTGTGCCGGGTGATCGGGCGGCCGCCTTGCCTGCCCGTATCAGCCTCGAAATGGCACCGGAATCCCGGGTTTTGCCAAGGGATTATGGTCCCATTGCATCGTTAATTGGTCGTGAAATCCTGTTCCACTAGACTTAACCGGGCGGAAGTGCCGCGGGACACCGGGGCAAAGGCCGGATAGGGGCAGCGGCGTGTCATGAAGGAAAAGGAACTCAGGATCGCGCTGGTCTGCTATGGCGGCGTGTCGCTCGCCGTCTATATGCACGGCGTGACCAAGGAAATCCTGAAGCTGGTGCGCGCTTCGCGCGTCTATCACCACGACCTCGGCCGCTCGCACAAGACCAACGCAGCCTATTCCGATGTCGACCACCCAGACCGCGAGACGGATACCGAAGAACTCTATTTCGAACTGATCCAGGCGATCGGCCAATCCGTTGAACTGCGCGTTTTCGTCGACACGATCGCGGGCGCTTCCGCGGGCGGCATCAATGGCGTTCTGCTCGCGCGCGCACTGGCGCATGACCTGCCGGTCGATGCGCACCGCAAGATGTGGCTCGAACAAGCCGACATCGTTGCGCTGATGGACGAGAAACATATCGCCGGACGCTGGGACAAGCTGTTCATGAAGCCGCTGTTCTGGGGGATGACCGATAAATGGCTCGCCCGCTATGCGCCCGATATCGAGATGCGGCAGAAGCTGCAGCGCTTCACGCGGTCGCGCTGGTTCCAGCCGCCTTTCTCGGGCTCGATCATGAGCGGGATGCTGCTCGATGCGTGCCGCGCCATGGGCGAGCCCGAGCCCAAAGGATCATCGCTTCTGCCCACCGGTCACCGGCTCGATCTGATCGTCTCCGTGACCGACTTTCACGGCTACAGCCAGAACATTCCCCTGCACGACCCCGCGTCGATCCGGGAACGCGAGCACAGGCATGTCCTCAAATTCACCTATTTCCAGCACCCGAGCGGCGCGCTGCAGAGCGATTTCGATCTCGATCATGTGCCGGGCCTCGTCTTCGCGGCACGCGCAACATCCTCTTTCCCCGGCGCTTTCCCTCCTGCCCGGATCGGCGAAATCGATGGCGTGTTGAAGGCGCAGGAGATTGAGTGGCCCACAAGGAACGAATTTCTTGCGGCGAACTTCTCACCGCTGATCGCAGCGGGCTCGGACCCGGTGAAGGCGTCCTTCATCGACGGCAGCGTGCTCAACAACAAGCCGTTCGCGGAAGCGATTGCTGCCATTCGCGGCAGGCCCGCCTACCGCGAAGTGGACCGCCGCATCGTCTATATCGACCCGGACCCGAAGGGTGCGCGCGTCGAAGGCGGCGGGGCGGCGCCCGGCTTCTTTCACACGATCCGTGGCGCGCTTTCCGACATTCCACGCAATCAGCCGGTTCGCGACGAACTTGAAGCACTCCATGATTTTTCGGAGCGGGTGCGCCGCTACCGCCAGATCGTCTCGGCGACAAGACCGCATGTGCGCGCGCGCGTCCTCGAACTGTTCAATGGAAGCGCCGCAAAACTTCCGGATGCCGATGAGCTTGTCTCATTGCGCAACAAGGCGAATGCGCAGGCCGCCATCGAAGCAGGTTATGCCTATGACGCCTATGTGCAGCTCAAGGTTGCCTCCGTTCTCGACCGGATTACCAATATTGTCGCCGATCTCAGCGGCTCGGTGAAACACCCGAGCGACAGGCTGGCGCTGTCGCGCACGGTTGAGACATGGGCAAACGAAAGCGACATCTTCCCCGTCAAATGGGCACTCCATGCGGCAGGCGGGACGGAGCCGAGCAAGGAAGATGCGTGGGTGCGCTTCCTGCGCGAATTCGACATCAGCTTCCGCGTCCGGCGGCTGCGCTTCGTGATCCGCCGCCTGAACGAGCTCTATCAGAATATCGAGACGGATGGCGACGGCGCCGCCGCGGAAGCGCTGGACGAATTCAAGACAAGCCTTTATCGCTGCCTTGAACGTGTCCAGTCGGAAACGTCGGCCCGGCTGCGCACGCCGGAAACGAGGCGCCTGTGCCGTCTCATCTATGATGATGGCATAGCAGAGCCGCACGAGATCGATTCATTCACGGCGCATATCGCGCCGCAGATCAATCTTGTCGGGCTCGACAAGGAAGTCGATGCGCGCTTCATAGCGATGGCCGAAACCGGACTGCCGGACGAAATTCGCAATGAACTTTTACAGGCCTATGTCGGCTTTCCCTTCTTCGACGTGCTGACGCTGCCGCTCAACAAGTGGCAAGATCTCGACGATGTGGACACGGTGCTGGTGGACCGGATAAGCCCGGAAGATGCGCGCGCGATCCGCGAAGGCGGCGCCCCCGCCACACTGATGGGCCGCGACCTCGGCTATTTCGCCGCCTTCTTCAGCCGCCGCGCGCGCGAGAACGATTATCTCTGGGGGCGGCTCCATGCCGCCGACAGGCTGGTCGACATCGTGGCAAGTAGCGCGCCCGGCGCCATCGCCAAGGCGGGGCTCGACCTCGACCAGCTCAAGGCGCGCCTCTTCCGGGCTATCCTGAAGGCCGAGCGCGCACATCTCGAGCATGTGCCGGAACTCTTCGCCGATCTCGAACGGGAAATCCGGATTCGCTTCGGCGAGGAAAAAGCGCCTGCCGGCGACTTGCACGGCGAGGCGCTTTCACAACAGGCTTGACGCGTCAGCCCTTGCCTATCGAAATCCGCCGGCTAGCGGGCCTTGCGCCGGCCCGTTTGGGCATGGTGACGGTGAGTACGCCCCTGTCGAACTTCGCGGCGATCTTCTCGTCATCGACATCGGAGGGAAGTGTGAAGACGCGCTGGAAGCTGCCATAGTTACGCTCCAAGATGCGCGCCTTGTCCTTTTCGTCCGTCTTTTCGTATCGCTTCTCGCCCTTCAGCGTCATCACGCCTTCATGGACGGAAAGGTCGACATCTTTTTCGTCAAGGCCAGGCAGTTCGGCCGTGAGCGAATATTCCTTGTCGGTTTCGTGAAGATCGACGCTCGGTGCGATCTGACCTGCGCCGAAGCGGGCGAAGCCCGGCATGTCGAGAAATCCACGACCGAACGCTCGGTCGATCAAGCCGTTCATTTCCTCGCGAAACGAGGAAAAGGGGTCGTGGGAGAAAAGCGACGGCAACCGGCCGTCTTCATTCTTGCTGACTTCATTGGCCATTTTTCCTCTCCTTTCAGACCAAGACAGCGCCTTTAAGAACAGGATCGGGTGTTGAACCCGCATGGAATCTAGGCGTTCATCCGGGATTCGCAAGAGGGCCACAAGGTCGCAGGTCGGCATCCGCGCCAGAGGGAAGCGGCGCTTGCCGCGCCTCGACCCAGGCGGCGATGTCGCGCCAGACGGTCTCGCGCTGCTTGTCGCGCAGCAGCATGTGATGGCCAGCCGGATAGCAGGCAGGCTTTACCTCGACCTCTCCCGCCCGCATGGAACGCAGGGCGGCAGCGGCGGCATGGGACGGCACGATCTCATCCCTTGCACCATAGAGCAGCAGCACCGGAACGGGAATCCGGTCCGCCGCCTTGAAGGCCTCGTCCATCAGCGTGACGAGACCGTGAAGCGTGCCGATTTTCGTTTCCTTGATGACAAGCGGATCGCGACCAAGCGCGCGCAGCATGTCGATATTGTCCGAGGGCCAGATTTCGAGGCCGCTGCCGGTGAGCGTTGCCGAGGGCGCAAGCCGCGCGGCCGTCCAAAGCGTTGCGGCATAGAAGCGGTTGAGGTTCTGCCAGCCCCAGACGGCGGGTGCGGAAAGAACAAGCCCGTCGACTTCCGGCGGTTCTGGCAGCGCCATCATGCGCATGGCGACGGCCCCGCCCATGCTGGTGCCAAGCACATAGAGCGGCAAGCCCGGATGACGCTTTCGGATAAGCGCAACTGCGGTCGCGGCATCTTCAGCCATGCGCGTATCGCCCGCCCAGAGCCCGCGCCCCGGCGCGCTGCCAAAGCCGCGCTGGTCCATCGCGTAGACCGCAATACCCTGCCCGGCAAGAAATTCGCCGGGACCGAAAGCACCGAACGTGTTGGAATAGTCGTTGAAGCCATGCAGGCCGAGAATGACAGCCTTCGGATTATCCGGCTCGAAGACCAGTAGCGGCAGATGTGCGCCATCGGCCATGATCGCGCGAAGGGGCGAGGCCGTTGCAAGGCGCGGCTCGAAAACGGGATCGCCCACGGCCATGAGGCGCGGCGCACAGGCAGAAAGCGCAAGCGAGAGCAGAATGGCGAACAAGACATGCGGCATCTGCCAAGAATAGCGTATCGCACAGGCCGATACGAGATCGCGGAGGGAGGCGGCGGATTGCGCGCCGCCTCCCTCCGATTTCAGAACTCGAAATTCATCTGCAAATAAGCCGAACGGCCCGGCTCGTTCACCTGAACAACCGTCGGGTCGAAACCATTGGCGCGGTTCAGATGAGACGCATAGGACGCGTCGAGAATATTCGCGACGCCCGCCCGCAATTCGACCGCTTCGGCGAGTTTCCAGCTGCCAAAGATATCCAGTGCGGCATAGCCAGGTGTTTCCTGAACATCCAAGCCCGAGCCCGTCGCCGGATCGAGATCGACGCGCGTCTGCTGTGCCGCCCAACGCATGCGCATGCCCGCGCTCCACTCCGTCACCTGACGGACTATCTCCACGCTGCCGCTCAAGGGCGGGATCTGGTAGAGCGCGCGACTGTCGGTCGTATTCTTGCCCCAGGTATAGGCAAGATTGCCGTTAACGCGCCATGACGGGGCAAATGCCCACTCCGCCGCCATATCGAAGCCCGCAAGCTCAGCATCGACATTGCGGTAGATATTCGCGCCATTGGCAACGAGAACACCAGCCTGACCGCGCGCCCTGTCGCGGGTGATGTAGTCCGACACATTGTCGTACCAGACGCTTGCCGAGGCTTTCCAGTCGCTGCGATCGGTTTCGAGCCCAAGATCGATCTGATGGTGCTTTTCCGGATCGAGCCCCGGATTGCCAACCCATGCATTCGCATTCAATGGGCCGCGGGCAATGCCGCGCTCGGTCGCATCTGCGGTACGAACCGCGCGGCTCGCGCCGACCCAACCCGAGAACGAGCCGAAATCGTGCGTCACACGGACGAGACCGCTGACATTGGTTTCATTGCGATCGGTATCCGATATGCCATAGGTCGCGGCATAGAGTTGGCGGGCGGCGATTGCGCCCATCCCGGCCGGCAGCAGATCGGCCTTCGTCGCCTTGACCGAAACGAAATCCGTGCGGATACCGGCTGTGAGTTCCGTTCTTGCTGCCAGAGGTGCCTTTGCCTCGGCGAAGACGCCAATATTCTCGATCTCCATACCTGGCCAAGTGTAGTTGGAAATGGCCGTTGGCGGAACGGCAAGCATCATCGAGGAATAGCTCACCGCGTCGCGCTCATTGCGGCGGTAGTCGCCACCGAGTGTCAGTTCCACTTCGCCAAATCCGAAGACGCCCGCAAGACGGCCACCCACCGTATTGGATTCCGCCTCGGTCAGCATGGTCATCATGGCAGGTGCGCGAAGCGAGAAATTGTCCATCACGTGATCGACATATGAACCGTAGATGTTGGCCTCGATGCGCTCGAGCGCAGCACCGCCTTCGACATTGTGACCGAGCGACATGCGGTAGGTATTGGTTGCGGTCCAGGGCGCATCCATGCCTGCGCCGGCGAACAAGGCATCCTCCACGACATTGCGCTCGGCGGACAATGCGATGGCCGAACCTGCGCCGTAGCGCCAGCCGACTTCGCTGCCACCGCCAAACTGCTCGAAGGCGGAGCGCACTTCGCGCCCGTTGCCGTCATCGTAATTGTCGGCGCGGCGCGCGGTTGCGAAAGCCCTTGCATATCCGCCATCTGCCGACAGACGGCCCTGAGCGAGGCCATAGCGTTGAAATCCGTTCGATTCGATTCCGGCTTCCACATTGCCGGAGACGCCTTCCTTGAATGCCGCAGGATCGGCGCGGTCGATGGAGATGGTGCCGCCAGGTGCGGGCGGACCATCGATCACTGTCTGATAGCCGCGGCGCAGGGTGATGCTGTCACCCGATAGAAGCATCATCGACGATGAAGGCGGGTCCATGCGGTTCGGGCAGGCACCGAACACATAGGCACCGTCGCTGACGACGGCGACGCGGTCTTCCGACATGCCGCGAATGCTGATGTCCGATCCGTGGCCGCCCTGACGCCCCGCCGAGACGCCGCGGAGCCGGCCCAGGAGTTCGCCGAGATCGCGGGCGGGCGGGCCTGCCACTTCGTTGGGATTGATTGTTTCGGCTGCCTCGACCCGCCCGATGACGACGAGTTCTTCAAGGGCGATGCTGACTTCGATTTTGGCCGCGTCTTCTTCGGCGAATGCCGATCCGGCACTGAAAGCTGTCATCAGAGCGATGGATGCGACGCCCGCGCGCAATGCGGTACGGCGCTCCATAAAGGAACGATTGAGAAACATTTTCAGGATTTCCTGTCTTGTATGTCTGAATTCGGAGATATCTTCAGACTTGGACAGGTGGACCCCTTGTGAGGGCAGGCGGCGTTTCCGTGCCGTGTGGCATCAGAATCGCTTCGGCAGGACGGGAAAATTCGGGAATACGCGCCGGCCGCAATCGGGTGAAGATTTTGTCGCGAAACTCAACCAGCGCGGCAGTCGCCATCGGTGCACAGAAACCGATGGCAGGCGCATGTTCCTCATCCCTTTCAGGCAAGGGGGCGCCTGCTTCGTCCAAATAGATGACCTTCATGCCGCTGCCGGTACAGATGACGATGCGATCACCGAACAGGCCGGACATCTCGGAAGGTTGCGCGGAAAAGCTGCCTGCAAAGGCAGGTGCAATCATCGTGAAGGCAATGAATGAAAGGAGAATATGCGACACAAGCAGGGGCACACGACGACGGCGCCGCGATGCACTTCCTGTCTTCCTTGTGTATTGCAAAACAGCCACCGGCCCAATCCCCAATTCTTTCTAGTATCGGCGGCGCGCCGGCGGTGTCAAAACGCTTGGGCCCACAGCGATGTGACGTGATGACGCAGCTTCATGCGAGAAGACGCCGGACGTCGTGTTTCAGCACAGGCAGCAGTTCTTCCTCGAACCACGGATTGTGATTCAGCCACGCATTGTTGCGCCATGAAGGATGCGGCAAGGGAAGGCAGCGGGGATAGTATTCCTGCCATGCCGCGACTGTTTCCGTGAGGCTCTTCTTCCGCGCCGGGCCCGGATGCCAAGCTTGCGCATATTGCCCGGCGGCAAGCACGAGCTCGATTTGCGGCATGAGGTCGAACAGTGGCGCACGCCAGCGCGGCGCGCATTCACGGCGTGGCGGCAGGTCGCCGCCCTTCGCATCGAGGCCCGGAAAGCAGAAGCCCATCGGCACGATGGCGATGCGCGACACATCGTAGAATTCATCCGGCGTCACACCCATCCAGTCGCGCAGCCGGTCGCCGCTCGGATCGGTGAAGGGCGTGCCGGAGGCATGAACGCGGGTGCCGGGCGCCTGACCGGCAATGCAGATGCGCGCCTTGCCCGACACGCGAAAGACAGGACGCGGCTCATGGGGCAATGCCCCGCCCTTCGGCGCCTCGACGCAAAGGCGGCAGGCGCGGATCTCGGCCGAGAGGCGTTCGAGCTTCGTCATGCCCTCATTGTGCCGCGCCGCCCGCCGAACGCCAATCGCGCTTAGCTCACCGCCCGCAGAAGGTTGCGCGCGATGATGACCTGCTGCACCTGGCTCGTGCCTTCATAGATGCGGAAGATGCGCACATCGCGATAGAAGCGCTCGATGCCGTAATCGGCGACATAGCCGGCGCCGCCATGCACCTGCACCGCGCGGTCGGCGATGCGGCCCACGGCCTCCGAGCAGAAGAGCTTGCAGCAGGAACTTTCGGTCGCAACATTCTCGCCCGCATCCCGGCGGCGGGCAGCGTCGATCACCATGCAGCGGCCGGCATAGGCTTCCATCTTGGAATCCGCAAGCATCGCCTGCACGAGCTGCAGATCGCCGATCGGCGCGCCGAACTGTTTGCGCTCGGCGGCATATTTCACGCTGTCCTCGACGAGCCGGTCGGCCACGCCGATGCAGACGGCGGAGATGTGAAGGCGGCCGCGCTCCAGCACCTGCATGGCGGTGACGAAGCCCTTGCCCTCTTCCGCGCCGAGCAGGCAGGAAGCGGGAATGCGCGCATCCTCGAACACGACGTCGCAGATATGCGCGCCCTGCTGGCCCATCTTCTTTTCCGGCTTGCCGATGTGGATGCCGGGAATGTCGCGTGGCACGACGAAGGCGGATACGCCCTTCGCGCCTGGCGTCTTCGGATCG
Source organism: Parvibaculum sp. (assembly GCF_046297875.1). Classification (GTDB taxonomy): domain Bacteria; phylum Pseudomonadota; class Alphaproteobacteria; order Parvibaculales; family Parvibaculaceae; genus Parvibaculum. Next base: position 31,745 of record NZ_JBKBHD010000002.1, read on the forward strand.
GTGCGCGCCATCAGCGTGAAGGCGTCAGCCTTGTTGGCATTGGTGATGTAGCGCTTGGTGCCGTTCACGACATAGTGGTCACCGTCGCGGATCGCGGTCGTCTTGAGCGAAGCGGCATCGGAGCCCGCTTCCGGCTCTGTCAGCGCGAAGGAGATGATCGCCTCGCCGCTCGCAATTTTCGGCAGCCAGTATTCCTTCTGGTCCTGACGGCCATGCATGACGATGCCCTGGCTGCCGATGCCGACATTGGTTCCGATCACGGAGCGGAAGGCGGGGGAGGTGCGGCCAAGCTCGAACATGAGGAGGCATTCCTCCTCCATGGTGAGGCCGAGGCCGCCATATTCCACAGGTACGGAAATTCCAAACAGGCCGAGTTCCTTCATTTCCTCGACGATCTCGTCCGGCACCTTGTCGGTTTCGGAGACCTTGTCCTCGATCGGACGGAGACGTTCGTCCACAAAGCGGCGGACGGAGGAAATGAGTTGTTCGCGTGTTTCGGCGTCGAGGGCCATGTGCATTCCCGGAGCTTGATTTCTGAAAGGCTGCGGGAATTTAGGGCATGGGCCGCCGGGGGTCAAAACCCCGTGACCGGGCCGAAATCAGGATTTCGGGAGCGCTCGCGAAACGGCGGCGCCAAGGATGCGGTCGGTCCGCTCTCCGCCCACCGTCAGCGGCAAGTAGACCGCCTCGACCTCCACGCGGCCGCGGGCGGTATATTCCATCGTTCCGGCAACGGCATAGGGGCGCTGCCCCTCCGCCACGAAGCGATAGAACTCGAACAGGACTTCATTGAAGCGGCCGGTATGCGTGTGGCTTTCGATGACGCGCTGGCCTCGGTAATTCGTTCCATGCGCATCGACAAAATCACCCCCCAGCAGCCGGTAGCTGACATCGAAGGGCTCCCAGTCGATCTGCACGACCAGAAGATTGGGCATGTGGCGCGCGAAACGGACAGGGTCGATTTCATCGGGGCGCGGCATGACGCACTCGCCGCGCAATTCGTTCCAATAGGCAAGCATGTCGATGCAAAGCGGTTCGCGCAGGTCCTTCAGGCGTCGAAAGGCAATGCCATGCGCGCAGGCTTCCGCCAATACATCGCCGGACTCCATCCTGCGCTCTTCTGCGAGAACTACCATGCCCATACCCGAACTGCACAGCGGCCGGGAGGCCGCCCCTTAACGCGCAAGATTGACCCCATTTCCCTAACGGACCTTGAATCCGAATGGTAAATACCGGACGAAATGACCGTCCCGGAATGGGGCTCAGGCGTCGTAGTGAGCCGCACCGAGAATCCGGTTCACCCGGCCGTGCTCGTCTGCTACCGGCAGATAGATCGCCTCGAAACGGCGGAACTCCTTGTCGAGGAAGCTCATCGCGCCACGCGCCGCGACCGCCTCCCGGCCGGCCGCTACATAGGAATAGAAATCGTGGAGGGAGGCGCCATAGCCCGGCCAGGGCCTGTCCAGGTCGCGGACATCCTGGCCCTTGAAGTTCGATCCATGAGCATCGATGTTCTCCTCGCCGACCAGCGTGTAGCTGAAGACCGGCGGCTCGCCCGTGACCTGAATGATGAACATGCGCGGCAGCAGGCGCGGAAAGCGAATCGGGTCGACTGCCGAACGCAGGGGTAGCCCGCCCTCAGGCCGTTTTTCGAGCCAATGATGCCAGAAAGCGACCAGGGCAGGATCGCACAATTCTTCCGGCGCTATCCGCTGCGCGCTTTGTTCGATACGCCGGTTTTCCTGCATGGCCGCCATTGCGAGATGCCGCATTTCAGTTCCCAATGGGAGCAGAGTGGCCATTTTCTGTAACGAAGGACTTAACGCACCATCGTAAAGCGGGCGCGACGCTCGCTGCGGGCTTTGGAATGTGCCGTCTTCCTGATAGTAAGGCGCGCAACCGCCAATCACGACAAGTCGAGTACCGATGAATACCAGCCTGAGCAGCCGCCTCGCCGGCTATGAAACATGGGAAGGCCACGATCCTTTCGAGGATCATGCCGGGCCATTCTTCTTCCGGAAAAACGATGACGGGAGCGTGACCTGCGCCTTCGAGGCAACGCCGCTGCACTGCAATGGCGGCGGGTTCCTGCATGGCGGACTGCTGATGACCTTCGCCGATTTCTCGCTCTTCGCTTTCGGCCGCGACATTCTGCAGGGACCATCGGTCACGGTTTCCTTCTCGGCGGAGTTCACCGCCGCCGCAGGCGCCGGTGAGTTCATCGAGGCGCGGGGCGAAATCGTCCGCAATACGGGCAGCATGGTCTTCGTTCGCGGTCAGGTATTCACCGGCAAGGGCGCGGACGAGCGCATCCTTCTCAACTATTCCGGCATCGTGAAGCGCGTGAAGAAGCGGCCGCTGGAAAAGCAGGAGTCCTGATCCACAATTCAGGGAGACTGAAGCAGGAGGCGTGTTCGATGGTCAGCTTGAGCGTTCTCGATCAATCCCCGATCCGCAAGGGCGGCACGGCGGCGGAAGCCTTCGCCAACACGATCGGACTCGCGAAGGCTGCCGAAGGCTTCGGCTATTCGCGCTACTGGCTTGCCGAACATCACAACACGTTTTCATTCGCAGGCTCTGCACCCGAGGTTTTGATTGCCGCCGTCGCGGCGGCGACGAGCCGCATCCGCGTCGGCTCGGGCGGCGTGATGCTGCCGCATTACAGCCCACTCAAGGTCGCGGAATGTTTCCGTGTTCTCGAAACGCTTTACCCGGGGCGCATCGACCTAGGGCTTGGCCGTGCGCCGGGCGGCGACATGCGCACCACACGGGCACTGCAGCCGGGGCCTCAGGCCTATGATGTCGGTGTCTTTCCGCAGCAGGTGGAATTGCTCCGGCAGTTCCTCGAAGATTCGATGGGCCTGCAGGGCGAGGAAGGCGGCTTTCCTTCCGATCACCCCTATCGCGGGCTTCACGCAACACCGCGCGGACCGGGCTTGCCCGATCTCTGGATGCTCGGCTCCGGCGGCGATGGGGCAATCATCGCAGCGCAATACGGCATGGCCTATTGCTTCGCGCATTTCATCAATCAGGATGCCGGTACGCAACCGCTTGAAATCTACAGGCGCAACTTCCGCGCCTCGCGCGATCTGGCGAGCCCGCGCGGCGGCATTGCCGTCTCCGTAACCGTTGCCGATACAGAGGAGGAAGCGAAACGCATCGCCTCCTCGCGCAATCTCTGGGTCATGCATCTGTTGCAGAACCGGGCCGGCGCCTTCCCTTCCATCGAGGAGGCGCTCGCCTATCCCTACACCGATCAGGACAGCGTCATGCTGCGCGCCATCGAACAGCGCGGCTTTGCCGGTGCGCCGGAACAGGTGTGTGCGAAGCTGCTGGCACTTGGTGAGGCGCATGGCGTGGACGATTTCACGATCCTCACCATCACCTATGACCAGAAGGACCGGCTGCGCTCATATGAGCTGCTTGCAGACGTGATGGGCGTAACGGCTTTGCGGACCGGGGAGACGATTTCCGCCTGATTTACCTGCCCTTTGCTAGTCCGCCATCATGCGGCGCATTTCGGTTCGCCGCGCGATGCGCCGTTCCAGCGCCGTGCGCAGACGCTGCTGGCGCGCCTGCGTGATCGGATAGCGCAGGATGATTGCGATGGATATGAGCCAGAGGATCAGAGGCACGATGCAATACATCGCCAGCAGCACGAACAGCGCTTCGGGCGAATTGTCCCTCGACGTGGCGCTGAAACCGGCAAAGGCGAGAATGGGCAGCGCGAGCCCGACGCCCATCGCCTCGAATATCTTGCGGATCATCCCGGTGAAGGCAAAGAGAAAGGCCGCCCGCGGCTCCCCGCTTTTCAGCGTATCGAGATCGACGACATCGGCCATGATCGAGGGCCCGAGAATGGGCGCCGCGCCGAGTGCGAGCCCCTGCACAATGTTGATGAGCACGAGGCAGGGCAGCACCCAATCGGGTGCGGCCGGTTTCACCGCATAGATCACGACCGGCACCAGCGCAAATACGAACATGGAGGCAAGGCCTGCCACCGCGATCGCCTTGTGCTTGCCCATGCGCCCGCCAAGCCAGACCCAGAAGGGCGAACCGATGACGCCGGAGACGAACAGCACGAAAATCAGGATCGTGCCCGCCTGACCGATCTCCGCCACATGTTCGAAGAAGAAGATAACGACACCGATATTGATGGAACCGGCGAGGGCGCCGAAGATCGAGCTCAGCAATACAATACGGAACGGTCCGTTCTTCATGGCAACGCGAAGGCCGCGCCGGAAGGGAATGGTGTTCGCCTGAAAAATGGCGGGCTCCGGCACCGAGGCAAAAGCAATGAAGGCGCAGAGCGGCAGCAGGGCAAATGTGAGCCAGCCAAGTATGCCGACCGCGGAGCGGCTGGCCGCTCCTTGTGCTTCTTCCGCGCCGTCCAAATAGGCACCGGCAATGGGGGCCGAGATCGCGATCAGGAGCCCGATCAGCAGGAATATCTCGCGGCTGCCGGTGATGCGGTTGCGCTCGCGGTAGTCGCCGGAGAGTTCGGCGCCCCATGCGCCATAGGGAATCGTGATGAGCGTGTAGCCGAAATAGATCGCCGCAATCCAGGTGAGGAGGTAGAGATTTGAAACCTCTTCAGGCGGCACAAACAGCATCAATGCCGAAATCATCATCACGGGCACGCCTGCAACTACCCAGGGGCGGCGGCGGCCGAAGCGCGTCCGTGTACGGTCGGAGAGACGGCCGATCAGCGGGTCGGTAAACACATCCGAGAAGCGCGCCAGCATGAGGATAAAGCCAACGGCGGCAAGATCGAGCCCGAGTGTGCTGGAATAGAAAGGCGGGATATAGACCGCGACCGGCAAACCGATCACGGCAAGCGGCACCACGAGCTGGCCATAGGCGACAAGCTGCCAGTTCGTCAGGCGCTTTTCGCCATTCACCTCCGCCATAAGTTCCTCCCAAAGCGCTTGGCCCGGCCGATAGTAAATTCAATTTACTAACTTGTCAGCCCGGATCAATCGAAACCGGCGCGCTCCCGCGATTTTCCGGTTCAGCCTGCGTTCAGGTTCGGGACGCCATTCTCAGCCTTGCCGATGCGTAAACAGTATGTCGGTCACGTTTCCGCTCCGGTCCTTCAGGCAGGGCGGAACGTATTGGCGGCGTCCATTCCGTACCCCGTGGACGCCGCCTTTCCTTTTCAGGCGGCCGCGCTCGGCCGGGACGATACCCGCTTGTGCCAGGCATGGAGATGCGGCGTCTCCTCCGGCATGTCGAGCCCGGCAAATTTCGCAAAATCCACAACGCAAAGCGCCATGATGTCGGCGGCGGAGAAATAGCCGCCAAGGATGAAATCGCGTCCCTCAATTTCGCGGTCGAACCAGCGCATGGCCGCTGCCGTCGCCTCCCGGTTCGACTCGCCGAACTCCGGAAACTGCTTCACGACTTTCGCCGTGTAGGGATGGGCGTGGCGCCAGAAATTGCCGACCGGCCCCATCAGCACGAATTCGACGCGGCGGAGCCACATATCGACCTGCGCCCGCTCCAGCGCATTGCGGCCGAAGAGCGGATTTTCCGGGTGCAACTCCTCGAGGTAGCGGCAGATCGAAACGCTTTCGGAAATGATGGTACCGTCGTCGAGTTCAAGTACCGGCGTCTGGCCGAGCGAATTCTTTTCGCGGAATGCGTCCGACTTGTGTTCACGCTTTGCGAGCGCGACTTCCTCAAGTGGAAGATCGATCCTTTTTTCCGCCGCGAAGATGCGCACGCGGCGCGGGTTCGGCGCAGGCATGGCCGAGTTATAGAGTTTCATTCATTCCTCCCCTTTTTTGTTTTTCAGATGATGAGACCGATCACCGCGCCCGTCATGGAGGTCGCGAGCGTGCCGGAAACGATGGCGCGTGTACCGAGCGTCACTATGTCATGCCGCCGCGAGGGCACGAGGGCCGTCAACCCGCCGATCAGGATGCCGACCGAGCCGAAATTCGCAAATCCGCACAGCGCATAGACCATGATGAGGGTGGAACGATCCGACAGCGCGCCTTCCTGCAAGCCGGCGAGATTGAGATAGGCGATGAACTCGTTGAGGATTGTCTTCGTGCCCATCAGCTGCCCGGCGGCATGCATCTCGCTTGCAGGAATGCCCATGGCCCAGACGAGCGGCGCAAAGACCCAGCCAAGCATGCGCTGAAGCGTCAGCGCCTCGCCCGCCACATCCGGCAGCAGCGCGAGAATGATGTTCACCAGCGCGACCAGCGCCACCATGACGACAAGCATGGCGATGATGTTGAGGAGAAGCTGCAGCCCTTCGAAGGTGCCGCGCGTGACCGCATCCATGCTGCTCTGATATTCGAGGAAGGGTACGTCTTCGCCTATGCCGGTTGGTGTCGCGCAGGGCTCTTCGGGCACCATCAGGCGCGCGATCAGGATGCCGGCGGGCAGCGAAATGAGCGAGGCAACGAGAATCTGGCCAAGCGCGCCGGGGACGACGGGCGCGATGATGCTCGCATAAAGAACGAGGACGGTGCCCGAAACCGTTGCGAGGCCGACCGTCATGGTCATGAAGAGTTCAGCGCGGGTCAGACGCTCCAGATAGGGGCGGATAAGGAGCGGCGCTTCCACCATGCCGACGAAGGCATTGGCGGCGGAGGCAAGCCCCACGGCGCCGCCGATGCCCATCGTTTTCTGCAGCACATAGCCAAAGCCGCGCGTGACCCAGCCAAGGATGCGCCAGTGCCAGAGCACGGCGGAAAGCGCCGACATGACGAGAACGAGCGGCAGGGCCTGAAATGCGAGGATGAAGCTGTTTTGCGGGGCGCTCGCCTCGAAAGGCGGTTCGCCGCCGCCGGCATAGCCGAATACGAAGCCCGTCCCCGCCCGTGTCGCCTCGGTCAGCGCATCAACAACGCCATTGAGAGCCAGCAGGGCGCCCTGCGAGGCCGGGAGTTTCAGCAGGACCAGCGCAAGGCCGATCTGGATCGCAAGGCCCACTGCCACCGCCCGCAGAGAGAAGGCGCGGCGGTTCTCGCTCAAGCCCCAGGCGAGCGCGATGAAGAGGGCGAGGCCGAAGGCGCTCTGCAGGGCGTAGGCGGTCATGGGCGGTAGGTTTCCGGGCTGATACGGCAAGGGAATCTGCGGGTTCGGCCATCATAGGGGTGGCGCTGCCTCACGCAACGGGAGGCCCCTTTTTCGGGCGGCCCCCCTGCCCTTGACCCCCGCCCGGCACTCATGCACAAAGTCCCGCAAGTTATTCCGGGCTCTGCCCTGAGCCCTTTAAACCAAGGGTTCCGGCGGCCCTTTTCTTCCCGGTCCACTCGGCCCGACAGTCCAACTGGAGAATATACCCATGAGCATTCGTTTTGACGGCAAGGTCGCCATTGTGACCGGCGCGGGCGGCGGTCTTGGCCGGTCCCACGCGCTGGAACTCGCGCGGCGCGGCGCGAAAGTGGTGGTGAACGACCTGGGCGGCGACCGCACGGGCGCCGGCGGCTCGTCGGAAGCGGCCAAGAAGGTCGTCGAGGAAATCAAGGCTCTGGGCGGCGAGGCGATCGCCAACGGCTCGTCGGTGACGGATGACGAAGGCGTCGCCAACATGGTCAAGCAGACCATGGACCAGTGGGGCCGCATCGACATTCTCATCAACAATGCCGGCATCCTGCGCGACAAGTCCTTCTCCAAGATGGAAATCCAGGACTTCCAGCTCGTGGTCGACGTGCACCTCATGGGCACCGTGAAGCCGACCAAGGCCGTCTGGGAAATCATGAAGGCGCAGAATTACGGCCGTATCGTCGTGACCGCCTCCTCGACCGGCCTTTACGGCAATTTCGGCCAGACCAACTACGGCGCGGCGAAGCTCGCAGTCGTCGGCTTCATCAACACGCTGAAGCTCGAAGGTCAGAAGAACAACATTCACTGCAACGCGCTGGCGCCGGTCGCCTATACGCGCATGACCTCCGACCTTATGCCGCCGGAAGCCGAACAGATGCTGACGCCGGACAGCGTGTCGCCGGGCGTGATGTTCCTCGTCTCCGAACAGGCGCCGACGGGCATGGTGCTCTGCGCGGGTGCCGGCGTGTTCGCTGCCGCGCGCATCGAGGAGTCCGAAGGCCTGTTCCTTGGCCGCGAAGGGCTCACCGCCGAGAAGGTTGCCGAGAACTGGGACAAGATCTCCGACTTCTCGAACGCCACCCCCTTCTTCATGGGCGGCGAGCAGACCGGCAAGTTCCTCAAGCTCGCGACGGGCGGCAAGTAAGCCTCTCGCGCAAGCCCGAGAGATCGAAGGGGAGCCCGAGCGGCTCCCCTTTTTGCTGCGGCATTGTTAAAGCAAAACGGGCGCCGAGTGACCGGCGCCCGCTTCTTTTCGGTTTGCGCTGTGGCTCAGAGGCCGAGCACGGCTTTCGCCATGATGTTGCGCTGGACTTCGTTCGAGCCCGCATAGATCGAGGCCTTGCGGAGCGAGAAGTAATAAGGCGCCGCGGTGAAGGCGCCTTCCGGTCCCACTTCCGGTTCGTTCGTGTCGATCAGGCCGTTCTCGATGGTCGGCTGGGCATAGTCGCCGAGCACTTCCACCATGAGCTGCGAGACTTCCTGCTGCAGCTCCGTGCCGCGGCATTTCAGCAGCGAGCTTTCAGGCCCGACATTGCCGCCGATCGAGAGCGAGGAAAAGATGCGCAGCTCCGTGAACTCCATGGCCGTGATCTGGCTGCGAATGTCGGCATAGCGCGCCTTGAAGGCGGGCGTATCGGCGACAGGCGTGCCATCCACGAGGACTTCCTTCGCCATCTCGCGCACTTCGTCGAGCGCGCTGTAGAGGCCCGGCGAATAGGGATTTCCGCGCTCGAACTCGAGCAGGTATTTGGCGTAGGTCCAGCCCTTGTTCACTTCGCCGATCAGGTTTTCCTTCGGCACCTTCACGTCCTGGAAGAAGACCTGGTTGACCTCCTGGTTCGGCGCCGACGTTGCGTCGAGGCAGATGATCGGATCGACGGTGATGCCCGGCGTCTTCATGTCTATCAGCAGGAAGGAAATGCCTTCCTGCGGCTTGCCCTCGTTCGATGTGCGGACGAGACAGAAAATCCAGTCCGCCCACTGGGCGACAGAGGTCCAGATCTTCGAACCGTTGACGAGGAAATGGTCGCCCATGTCCTCGGCCTTGGTCTTCAGCGAGGCAAGGTCCGAGCCCGCGCCCGGCTCCGAATAGCCCTGGCACCAGAGCACATTCGTTTCAAGGATGTCAGGCAGGAAACGCTTCTTCTGTTCCTCGGTGCCGAATTTCATGATGACGGGCGCCACCATGGTCGGGCCGAAGGGAATGGTGTGCGGCACGCCGGCACGGCCCATTTCCACGTTGAAGATGTATTTCTGCGACTGGGTGAAGCCCGGACCGCCATATTCCTGCGGCCAGTTGGGTGCAAGCCAGCCCTTCTTTGCCAGCGACTTCTGCCACTGGATATGGGCTTCCTTGGTGATGTAGCCGTGTTTCGAACGGGCATGCAGACGGCGCATTTCCGGCGTGTAACACTCGTCGATGAACTGGCGGACTTCCTGACGGAAGGCCTCGTCTTCCTTGCTGAATGCGAGATCCATGTGCGAATTCCGTTGTGGATTACTCGACCTTGTCGAGGAACTGAAGCGTGGGAGCACCGCCGAGAACCGCACCGAGGGCGGGGCCTGCAGCACGGAAATAGTCCGTCTTGCCATGAACGTCCAGGTCAGCCTGGGTGGCGTACTGCTCCATGACGATATAGGTCGAGGGGTCGGACTTCGACTTGAAGAAGTCGTACTGGAGGCAGCCCTTCTCGTTGGCCTTCACCTTGGCGCGGAGTTCGCCGAAGACTTTCTCGAATTCGGCTTCCTTGCCGGCCTGGACCGGAAGAGTGGCCACAATACCGATGATGCTCATGTTTCGCTCCCGTGTTCGGAGGGCTCTCGGCCCGTTTTGATTTGTTGCGGGGGACTTTAGGGGCAAAGCGCCCCCGCTTCAATGCGCACCGCCCCCTCTGCTGTTCGCCGGAGACGGGGGTGCTGTTCAATTCCTGACGGCGGTTCAAGACCCCTTGTAGTTTGGCGCCCGCTTTTCGAAGAAGGCGTCCAGCGCCTCCTTGTGGTCGTCCGTGTGGTGGGCCAGCGCCTGCATCGAGGCCGACATTTCCATGATGGTATCGAAGTTGGTCAGCATGCCCTGACGGAGCAGCTGCTTCGTCATGCGCAATACGTCGGGCGCCTGATTGCAGATCTTGGCAGCGACCGCTTTGGCTCTGTCCATCAGCTCGGCCGCAGGCACCACTTCGGAGACGAGGCCCCAATCCTTTGCCGTGGCGGCGTCGATCGTGTCGCCGGTATAGAGAAGCTCCGAGGCGCGGGCCATGCCGATGATGCGCGGCAAGAGCCAGGCGCCGCCATCGCCCGGCACGAGGCCGATCTTCAGGAAGGTCGCGCCGAAGATAGCGCTGTCGGCGGCGATGCGCGTATCTGCGAGACAGGCGACGTCATTGCCGAGGCCGATCGCCGGGCCGTTGACTGCGGCGATCACCGGCACTTCGATGCCCCAGACGGATTTGACGATGCGGTGGATACCGTTGCGGTAGCGCTCGCGGATATGGACGCCGGGTCCGCCGAAACCGTCGCCGCCCTCGCGCATGGCCTTCACATTGCCGCCGGCGGAGAAGGCTTTGCCCGCCCCGGTGAGAATCACACAGCGCACGCCGCGATCGGCATTGATGCGGGCTGCGGCTGCGGAGAAGTTCTCCGCATCTTCCGGCGCGCCCAGCGGGTTGCGGCTTTCGGGCCGGTTGATGGTCAGCGTCACGACCGGACCGTCTTTTTCGAAAATCAGCGGATCGCTCATTCCTGAATTGCCTCTCTGATGTGCATTTTTCTTGCAGCCTTATCGCACGGCCTGCCCGCTGTGCAAAAATTGCCGGATCGAGAGCGGATTATGGCCCCTTAACCATGTCTCGGAAAACCTTATTAAGACTTTTGCCCGAGGCTGGCGCTTGAGGATTCCGGCAGCCGCCCACGGGCAGCACAGCCGGATAGAGGTGGGCCGATAAAGGGCGACTCATGGCACTCGGCGATCCGCGGCGAACATCCGAAATGCCGCGCCAGTATAGCTGGCGCAGCATGATACTGCCGTTTCAGGCGCGCGGCCCGAACGGGGAAAAGCTTTCGCCCGAAACCCGGCTTGAACAGATGCGGATGCTGGTGGAAAGCCAGAGGCTGCCCGTGCCTTATGCCTTTCCCATGTTGATGGTGCCATATTCTCTTTGCTTTCTGAGCAACCTTGCCTGGTACTGGATCGCGATTCCGGTTCTTCTTGTTTTTGCGGCAAACTGGCATAACCGGCAGACGATGGCGGCCTTCGAGGCAGCGCAACCCACTGCAGCCGACGTTCCTTACTGGGAAAAGCGCTTCGTCATTGCTGTCGGCCTGTTTGCGGCAAGCTTTTCGTCCACGGCCTATTTCCTCTGGGTGCCCGGCGATCTCATTCTGCAATCCATCGTACTGGTCGCACTGCTGATCGTGCTGGCGCCGATCGCCCTAATTACATCCTGCTTCCTGCCGGCATTCTATGCGAGCATCGTTCCGCTGGTCGGTGCAGCGGCCTTCGTGACGCTCAGCCACGGAGACCTTTTGCATCTGGCGACTGCCGCCGTACTGATCGTGTTCGCCGCCTTGCTGGCGCAGCTCACAGCCCGGCTCAACCGGATCATGTTGCATTCGATAACGCTCAGGGAGGACAAGTCCGGCCTGATCGAGCAGCTATTCAAGGCGAAGCGTGACTCAGATGCGGCGCGCGCCCGCGCCGAAGAGGCAAACCGTGCGAAATCTCATTTCCTGGCCAATATGAGCCATGAGCTTCGCACACCGCTCAACGCCATCATCGGCTTCTCGGAAGTGATGTCGTCGGAAATCTTCGGCAAGCATGCCATTCCGACCTACAAGGAATATGCCCACGACATCAACCGCTCCGGCCAGCATCTCCTCGGCCTCATCAACGATGTGCTCGATCTTTCGCGCATCGAGGCGGGGCGCTTCCAGATCACGGAAGAGGAAGTCGATATTGCGCAGCTTGCGGAGGACTGCCGCCGGATCGTGGAGATTCGCGCGCAAGCCCAGCGCATCGGAATCGTCGCCGAGTTTGAAGGCAATCTTCCGATCGTCTACGGCGATGCACGGGCGCTACGCCAGACCTGGATCAACCTGCTGACCAATGCCGTGAAGTTTTCGCCGCCCGATACAAATGTCCGCCTGTTCGCGCGAATGGAAGAAAATGGCGAGTTGCGCTTCGGCGTCCATGACAATGGGCCGGGCATTGCGGAATCGGAAATCGAGAAGGTGCTGCAGGCCTTCACGCAGGGCGCCTCCGGCCTTGCGCAGCCGGGCAAGGGCTCGGGCCTTGGCCTCTCCATCGTGAAGGGCCTGCTTGCCGTGCATGGCGGGCGCTTCGAACTTAAGAGCGAGCTTGGCAAGGGCACGCAGGCAGAATGCGTACTGCCGCCGCAGCGGCTGCGGGCAAAGCGGCATATGGCGCGCATCGCCTGATCGCTCAACGCGGCGGGAGCAGCCGCTTTTCCTGAAACAGCCGGAAATACTTGCGGAACATCTCTTCCGTATCGATGAACTCGTGGAAGCCCGCGCGGCGCAGCGCGATGGTGGAAACGATGGCGGCAGGCGTGTCGCGATCTGCGCCATAGGCCATCGTGAAATCCGCATAGAAGAAGGACTCACCGACGAAGGATGCCATGTCCGGCGCGTCGAGATTGTATTTCGCGCGGATCGTATCCCACTCCCCTGCCCGCTTCGGCATTTCGGCGCCAAGCGACATGGGCACGGTCTCGCCGGGCTTCATGCCCAGCGCATCCGCGATGGCGGGCCAGACATTCTTCCAGACAAAGACATCGCCATTCGTGACATTGAAGATCGCGTTTTCCTGCCGGTCGCGGACACCGGCCCAGGCAATGGCATCGGCGAGAAGATCGGCATCGACAGCTTCCAGCACGGATGAGGCGCCGCCCGGATAGGCGAGCGGCCTGCCCTGTTCTTTCAGCAGCGCGCCATAGACGCCGATGGCGGGAATGAGGTTCATCGCCGCGCCAAGCGAGAAGCCAAAAATGATCTGCGGACGAAAGATGGTCCAGTGCCAAGGGCGGCCCTGTTGCTTCGCGCGGAGATAGTCTTCCTGATCCCAATAGAAATTGGGCTGCTCCTTCATTTCGTCGCGATCTTCGCGCGCGGGCACGGAAAGCGGGCGGACATGGGCGCCATAGGCTTTGGTGCCCTGCAGCAGCGAGACATGGCGAAGCCGCGGCGCGGCTTTCTCCAGCGGGTCGAACAGGTTTTCCAGCATCCGCCTGTTTGTCTCGATCTGGTCTGCTTCACACCAGCCGGCGACGAGACCGGGCTTCTCGTAAAGCGCCGCATAGACGATGCGCGTGACATCGCTCATGCCCGAGAGCGCATCGGCACAGGCGGCACGGTCCGTCAGATCGAGCGGGAGATGCCTCGCGCCGAACGTCTCGAAGGGCTTTCGGCGGGAAAGCGCCGTCACCTTGTAGCCGCGCTCGGCAAAATGCTTCATGGCGGCAAAGCCGACAAGGCCCGTGGCGCCCGCGACGAGAATGTGTTCCTGCATGGCTTTCCTCCCTGTTCTTAATCTTACCTCAAAGCCTAGAAGCGGGGATAAGCGAGGTCAAAGCACCAAAAGAAAAAGGCCGCTCCGGGGAGCGGCCTTGATCGTTTGAGCTTGAAGCAACTTACGCGGCTTCCGAGTAGCGCTTCAGCTGGTAGTCGACATTGCCGAACTGGGTGTCGATCATGGTCAGGCGCTTGAAGTAGTGGCCGACATTGAGCTCGTCGGTCATGCCCATGCCGCCATGAAGCTGCACGGCCTGCTGGCCGACGAAACGGCCGGCCTTGCCGATCTGCACCTTGGCGCCGGCAGCGGCGCGGGTGCGCTCGGCGTCGTTTTCGTCGAGCTTCAGGTTCACCATGTAGGTCATGGAGACGGACTGTTCATAGGCCATGAACATGTCGACCATTCGGTGCTGCAGCACCTGGAACTTGCCGATCGGCACGCCGAACTGCTTGCGCGTCTTGCAGTATTCGACGGTGGCGGTGTTCAGCTCCTTCATGCAGCCGATAGCTTCGGCCGAGAGGGCGGCAATCGCCTGATCGGTGATCTTCTCGACGAGGGGCAGACCCTTGCCTTCGGCGCCGATCAGCGCATCCGCATCGACCTTCACGTTCTCGAATGTGATTTCCGAGGCACGGCGGCCATCGACCGTCGGATAGTCGCGCGTGGACACGCCCGTTGCCGACTTGTCGACGATGAACACCGAAACGCCGTCACGGTCGCGCTGGCCTCCCGAGGTGCGGGCCGTCACGATGAGCTTCTGCGCCCAGGGCGCGCCGAGCACGACGGCCTTGTAGCCGTTGATGACGTAGCCCGAGCCATCCTTCTTCGCCGTCGTCGTGAGATCGGCGAGGTTGTAGCGGCCCTGCGGTTCGGCATAGGCGAAGGCCCAGACCGTTTCGCCGCCGATGATGCCGGGAATATGCGCTTCCTGCTGCGCGGCCGAGCCGCCTTCACGCAGGAAACCGCCGGCGATCACCACCGTCTCGACATAGGGCTCGATGACGAGGTGGCGGCCGAACTCTTCCATGACGATCATGGTTTCGATCGGACCGCCGCCGAGACCGCCCATCTCTTCGGAGAAGGGCGCGGCGAGCAGGCCAAGCTCGGCGAACTGCGCCCAGATTTCCGGACGCCAGCCATCGGCCGACTTCGCAACCTTGCGGCGCGTATCGAAGTCATATTTGTCGCTGAGCAGGCTCTGCACGGTATTGCGGAGCAGGGTCTGCTCTTCGGTGAACGAAAAATCCATCTCTTCCGACCTTCCCCTGTTGGTGTTCTTTTTGTGCCCGAACCTTAAAGGCCGAGCACCATTTTCGCGATGATGTTGTGCTGAATCTCGTTCGATCCGCCATAGATCGAGGTCTTGCGCATGTTGAAGTAATCCTGCGCAACGCCCTGCGACCCTTCGGGGCCGGGGATGAACTCGTTGCCGGTGACTTCGAGGCGCGGCGCCTGAACGAGCGCGTAGTTGCCGACGGCTTCGACGGCAAGCTCGGTGATGCGCTGCTGGATTTCCGTGCCCTTGATCTTGAGGATCGAGGCTTCAGGTCCGGGGCCACGCCCCTTGCTTTCGGCGGCGAGCGTGCGCAGCTCCGTCACTTCGAGAGCCGAGAGATCGATCTCGACTTCGGCGACCTTGCGGGAGAACTCGTCCGTCTTCATCAGCGGCGTGCCGTCGACCAGCTCGGCAGTGGCGAGCTTCTTCAGGCGTTCGATCGCCTTCTTGGAGCGCGCGACGCCTGCAATGCCCGAGCGTTCGTTGCCGAGCAGGAACTTCGCATAGGTCCAGCCCTTGTTTTCCTCGCCGATGAGGTTTTCGGCCGGCACCTTCACGTCTTCGAGGAAGACTTCGTTCACTTCATGCGAGCCGTCCATCGTGATGATGGGGCGGACCGTGATGCCCGGCGTCTTCATGTCGATCAGGAGGAAGGAAATGCCTTCCTGCTGCTTGGCCTCCGGATCGGTGCGGACGAGGCAGAACATCCAGTCGGCATGCTGGGCCAGCGTCGTCCAGGTCTTGGAGCCATTGACGATGTAGTGATCGCCTTCGCGGACAGCCTTGGTGCGCAGGCTCGCAAGGTCCGAGCCCGAACCGGGCTCCGAATAGCCCTGGCACCACCAGTCGTCGCCCGAGAGGATGCCCGGCAGGAAGCGCTTCTTCTGTTCTTCATTGCCGAAGGTGTAGATGACGGGGCCGACCATCGAGAGGCCGAAGGGCAGAAGCGGCGTCGTCTCGGCGCGCGCATTCTCCTCGTTCCAGATATAGCGCTGCGTGATCGTCCAGCCGGTGCCGCCATATTCGACCGGCCAATGCGGCACGACCCAGCCCTTCTTGTAGAGTACGCGGTGCCACTTCAGGATGTCGTCCTTCGACATCTCGCCGCGGCGAGCGCCCTTCAGCTCGTGGGGATAATTGTTGGCGATGAACTCGCGCACTTCGTCGCGGAAGGCGAGCTCGTCGGGGGAGAAGCGCATATCCATGGGTCAACCTCCATAGCGGCAGTCGCGCGAGCGGGCGATACCACCGCGCTGTCCTGCCGGATTACCATTGCACTGGCCCGGTGCCGCCCCGAGCGGTTTACCCGCCAATCCCGCGTCCTGAAGCCTTTTATTTTGGCGGTGATAATAGTGCCAAGCGTCTGCGTTGCAAGGGCACCCTCATATAAGCAACGAACGGGGCGCTGAACGGATTTGAACGGCGCCGCCGTATTCAAAGCATGTCCCGCGTGACGGTCCCACCATGCACCGCGAGGGCCGATTTCACGAGGCCGAGGGCGAGTGCTGCGCCCGCCCCTTCCTCGAGCCGGATGCCGGTTTCGATGAGCGGCCGCTTGCCGATGGCGGCGAGAAGACGCGCATGGGCCGGGTCGCCCGAGGCGTGGGCAGCGAGGCAATGGTCGATTGCGGAGGGCTTCAGCTTCCAGAGAAGCGCGGCCGCCGCGCAGGTGACGAATCCATCGAGCAGGACCGGGATGCGCTGGTAGCGCGCGGCGAGGATGGCGCCTGCAATCGCCGCGAGTTCGCGCGAGCCAAGACGGCGCAGCGCCTCCAGCGGGTCGGCGAAATGACCGTCATGGGTGGCGAGCGCCCTGGTGGCCGCTTCATTGGCGAAAGGAGACCCATCGGACCAGTCTTCCGCGCGGCCACCAAAAAGGGCCGCCATGAGCGCCGCGGCGGCGATGCGCCCGCCCGCGCCCGCCGCGCCGAGGCAGAGGAGATCCGTGCCGCCCGCGATTGCCTCCATGCCGAAGGCCATGGTCGCGGCGCAGCCTGCTTCGGACAGCGCCTCGCGGTCACGGATGTCGGGCACCGGCATGTCGAGCGCGAGGTCGAAGACCTTGAGGCCCGCTTCCGCGCCGAGGGCAAGCTGGTTCACCGGGGCGCCGCCCGCGGCATAAAGCTCGACAAGGCGGTGTGTTGCATTGGGTTCCGCACCCGGCATGGCGCGGCCGAGTTCGCTGGTGCCCGCGAAGATCGCGATGAGCGGGCGGGAAATGGCGGGTTTCGTCATTCCGGCCCAGGCGGCCATCCATTCGGCGATTTCGGCGAGGCGGCCAAGCGCGCCGGGGGCGACCGCGAGTGCCGCGGTGCGGGCGGCAGCGGCCTCGCGCGCCTCCGCATCTTCGGGCGGCAGGCCCTCCAGAAGGTTCCTGATATCGTCGAATGGCAGGCCGGTTGCCGCGCGGGACATTGACGCCTCGGTTCTCGCGTGAAAGGAAGTGACGGCTCTATATACTCTTGTGCGAGTGGAGAGAACCCCGGGTAATCCGAGACGCACGTTACTGCAGCTTTACTTGATTGCCCTCAAACGCCGGGCGCGCCCATCCAGGCGCTCGACTTGCGCGCCTAGCGGCGCGGCGGGCGGTCGCCCTTGCCGTTTTCGGTAAACCGAAAACGGTAATCAATGTCCGATAGCAAGGTTTTCCATGAGTGTTTCCCAGTCCATCAAAAGCCCCTGCCTTCGCGTCTGCGCCGTGGACGGGCGAGCGAATGCCTGCCGGGGCTGCGGGCGGTCGCTCAAGGAAATCGCCAATTGGGGTGCGATGAGCGAGGCCGAACGCGACGATGTGCTGCAGCTCCTGCCCGCGCGGATCGAGGCGCTGGGCGAGCGGGCGAGCAACCGCGACGAGGCGCTCACAAAGATTGCCGATCTGCTCGGCGACCGGGCGCACTGAAGCAGCCGCTCGGGCCGAAGCCTTTACGGGTTTGCCAAGGGAAGGTGCGCGGGGCGCATCGAACTCGGCCGCACATGTTTACATGTGCATGTCATGTGGGAGCGGCTTCGTTCCGCCCCGCGCGTTGCGGCGCTCCCTTTGGAGGAGACTCCCGGGGGCCGGGCTCTGGATCGCCCTTTCCGCAGGACCGCAACCCCACTCCACACATCAGGCCAGTCCGGACGCGCCTTCCCATGAAGCGGGTGCGATTAATATGGGGGCGGATTCAGGGGCGGGGATAAGTTTTTTTCGGAAGGAAAAAAGACGTGGATGGCCCGGACCAGCCGGGCCATGACGGTTTGGGTTGATGATGAGGGTGCGGCCCTGGACCCCCCGGGTCAAGCCCGGGGGTGACATGCTGAGGAATGGTGCGTCAGGCCTTCTTCAGGAATTCGGTCTTGAGGACGACGCCCTTCACTTGTGGGGTGTTGCACTCGATATTGGCCGGGTCGCCGGTCAGGCGGATATTCTTGATGAGGGTGCCGCGCTTCAGTGTGACGGATGTACCTTTGACCTTGAGGTCCTTGATGACGGTGACGCTATCGCCATCGGCGAGAATGTTTCCGTTGCTGTCCTTCGTTTCATCCGACATTCGGCTGCCCTTCCTTCCGGCGTTGAAGGTCCTCTTTAGGCAGCGGGAGGGAGAAGCGCAAAATCGTGCCTAGACCGCGTCTTCAATGCCGCGGAGGTTCAGCGGGTCGCGTTTCAGGATGCGGCCTTCGAGGGCGCCGAGCCAGTCGAGGCCTTCGCGGAGTTTCACGACATCGCCGATGACGATGATGGCCGGGGCCCTCAAGTCCGCGCGGGCGACGTCTTCCGCCGCATTGCCGAGCGTCGTTTCGAGGACCGACTGGTCCTTCAGCGTGGCGTTGCGGACGAGGGCGACGGGCTCATCGGCGCGGCGGCCATTTTCGATCAGGAGTTTCGAGATCGCGCCGAGATGCGACATCGCCATGTAGAGGACGATGACGGGCGAGCCCTTCGCGATCGATGGCCAGTCGAGATTTTCCGGCACGTCGCCGCCCGCCATATGGCCGGTGACGAAGGTGACGGCGTGGTTCACATCGCGGTGCGTGACCGGGATGCCGGCATAGCCGAGGCCGCCAATGCCCGCCGTGACGCCCGGCACGAGGCGGAACGGGATGCCTGCATCGACAAGCGCCAGAGCCTCCTCGCCGCCGCGGCCGAAGACGAAAGGGTCGCCGCCCTTGAGGCGCAACACACGTTTGCCGGCGCGGGCGAGCTCCACCAGACGGGCGGAAATATCGCGCTGCTTCGGGCTCGGCTTGCCGCCGCGCTTGCCGGAATATTCGAGCGTGGCGCGCGGGTTTGCGAATTGCAGGACGGTTTCATCCACCAGCGCGTCATAGACGACGATATCGGCCTGGCGGAGCGCGTTCAGCGCATGAAGCGTGAGGAGGCCCGGATCGCCCGGCCCGGCGCCGACGAGCCAGACCCAGCCCGGCTCGAAATCCGGCAGGCCAAGACGCGACGCAGCCTCCACCGCACCTTCCGGTGCGGGGCTGCGACCGAGCGATATGACCTTGCCATCCGTCATTTTACCAAATCTTTTGGTTATTTAATCTCTTCGCCAATCATAACATGTAAATAAGGAGCTGTCGCGCATCTTAAAAGGGGTAAAATCGGCCTGCGCGTTACGCATTTCACACCCTCCTGCGCTAGACTCCCGGCCATGAGACAGAACAATTGGACATGGGCCGCGCTCTTTCTGCTCGGGCTTGCGGCACTCGTGCTTTTCCTGATGAACCGCTTTCCCGACGCGCTGGAAAGCGAAGACAAGCAGATGCGGCTCGTCTACAGCCTGCTGCTGCTGACCTTCGTGGGCGGGAGCCTGATCCTCGGCTGGCGCGAGCGAGCCGGCCTCGCGCTCAAGCAGGCGCTGGCCTGGGTGGCGATCGGGCTGGTGCTTGTGATCGGCTATTCCTACCGCGATGTTTTTTCCGACATGGGGATGCGGGTGCAGTCCGAACTTGTGCCCTCCTCGCCTGTCGAGCGGGAGCCGGGGACGGCCTATCTTTCGCGCGGGATGGGCGGGCATTTCCATGCCGATGCGCTGGTCAACGGAACGCATATCCGCTTTCTCGTGGACACGGGCGCGAGCGATGTGGCGCTGACGCAATCGGACGCGCGACGCCTCGGCATCGATCCGGCAGCACTCAACTACACAATCTCCTACCAGACGGCGAATGGCGTCGTCCGCGGGGCACGGGTGATGCTGGACGAGGTCAGCGTCGGCGCGATCTCGCTCAGGAACGTGCAGGCCTCGGTGACGGAAGGCGACGGACTTGGCGTGTCGCTGCTCGGCATGAGCTTTCTCGGGCGGCTTGGCGCCGTGGAGGTGCGCGGCGAGCGGCTTGTCTTGCGCGAATAGAAGCCTAACTACTGCCGCAATCGGCGCCCAGAAATTCGTGCCTCGACTTATCCCCGCCCCGCTGTTCCGGTATATAACCGCCAGATTCCGGCAATTCCGCCTTCGGAGACCTCATGTCATTCAAGCCCCGCGCCGATCTCAAGCCCAACACGCCCGAATTCGAGAACCTGCCGCTCGTCTCGCCGAACGGCTTTCGCGAATATGATGCGCGGTGGCTCTTCGAGAAGGAAATCAATCTCGTCGGTATTCAGGCGCTGGGGCTCGGGCTCGGCACGCTGATCCATGAAATGGGCGTGAGCCCGCGCATCGCGGTGGGCCATGACTTCCGTTCCTATTCCACCTCGATCAAGCAGGCGCTCATCATCGGGCTGATGAATGCTGGCTGCGAGGTCCACGACATCGGGCTTGCACTTTCGCCCGTTGCCTACTTCTCGCAATTCGCGCTCGATGTGCCCTGCGTCGCGATGGTGACGGCGAGCCACAACGAGAATGGCTGGACGGGCGTGAAGATGGGCGCGCAAAGGCCGCTCACATTCGGGCCGGACGAGATGAGCCGCCTCAAGGAAATCGTGCTCTCCGGCAATGGCAAGCCCCGCGATGGCGGGCGCTATATTCGCGTCGAAGACATGGCGGCGCGCTATATCGCGGACCTTACCGATCGGCCGAAAATAAAACGCAAGCTCCGCGTGGTCGCGGCCTGCGGCAATGGCACGGCGGGCGCCTTTGCGCCGAAGGTTCTCGAAGGCATCGGCGTGGAAGTGATCCCGCTCGATTGCGAGCTCGACTGGACATTCCCGCGCTACAACCCGAACCCGGAAGACATGGAAATGCTCCATGCGCTGCGTGACAAGGTGCTTGAAACAGGCGCCGATGTGGGCCTCGGCTTCGACGGCGATGGCGACCGATGCGGCGTGGTGGACGATACGGGCGAGGAAATCTTCGCCGACAAGGTGGGCGTGATGCTGGCGCGCGACCTTTCCGCGCAACACGCCAATGCGCAATTCGTGGTCGACGTGAAATCGACAGGTCTCTTTCTCACCGACCCCGTTCTGATCGCCAATGGCGCGAAAACGGACTACTGGAAGACGGGCCACTCCTATATCAAGCGGCGCGCGCATGAACTGAAGGCGCTGGTCGGCTTCGAGAAGTCCGGCCACTATTTCTTCAATCCCCCGATCGGGCGCGGCTATGACGACGGGCTCGTCTCGGCCATTGCGATCTGCGACATGCTGGACCGCAATCCGGGAAAGAAGATGTCGGACCTGCGCGAGGCGTTGCCGAAGACATGGGGCTCGCCCACCATGTCGCCCTATTGCGCGGACGAAAAGAAATACGAAGTCGTGGACCGGATGGTGCGGCTCTTCGAGGAAATGGAGACGAAGGGCGAAAAGCTCATCGGCCAGAAGATCCGCGACATCGTGACGGTGAACGGCGTTCGCGTGACGGTGGAAGACGGAACATGGGGCCTTGTGCGCGCCTCGTCCAACAAGCCGGGGCTTGTGATCGTGGTCGAAAGCCCGACATCGGAAGCAAACATGCGCGCCATCTTCGCCGAGATCGACCGGCATCTCTCGGCGCAGCCGGAAGTCGGCGAATACGACCAGAAGATCTGAAGCGGTGTCCGCCACGCCCCAGGAAAAGCTGATCGACGCGATCGATACGCTGCTGCCGGCGTTGCTGCAGGGGATGGACGCGATGTCGTTCATCGCGCGGCATCTGCACCCGCCGCTGCTGCCGTCGCTTGCCGAACAGGCGGCGCCGATTGCAGCGAAGCTGAAGGAGGCGCGGACGCCCTTCGATGCCGTCGAATGGCCGGAGGAGCTTCGCGCTTTCGCTGTCCATGTGCGCGAGGCGACGGACGAGACGGAAGCGGCCTTCGAGGGGCTGCGCGCGGCGGCGGACGACCGTGAGGCATCGGCATCGGGCGGGCCGGTCTTCGCGGCCTATCGCGCGCTCCGCCACGGGCCTCGCGCCATGGAAGCGCTCTACCCCGTTTCGGCGATGCTGGCACCGGTCAGCCGCTTCTTCCTCGACGACGATGCACGCAACGATGCGGTGCTGATCGGGCGGCTGACGGAAGGCGCGGCGCGCGCGAATACCGGCGTGCATCACTTCGGCAATGCAAAGGGAGACCGCGGCGGCTTTTCGCTTTATGTGCCGGAGACCTATGACGGCACCGGAGCGCTGCCGCTCATCGTCGCGTGCCATGGCGGCAGCGGGCATGGGCGCGGTTTCCTGTGGAGCTGGCTCAGGACGGCGCGTTCGCGCGGCTGCCTGCTGCTCTCGCCGACCTCTCTCGATGCGACATGGTCGCTGATGGAGCCGGAAACGGACGGGGCGAGCCTTGCGCGGATGATGGCGCATGTGCGCGGGACGTGGCGCGCGGACGAGAGCCGCATTCTCCTCACCGGCATGAGCGATGGCGGCACCTTTACCTATCTTGCGGGGCTTGCGGGCGGGCCCTTCACGCATCTCGCGCCCGTTTCCGCCGCCTGGCACCCGATGCTGATGGGAATGGCGAGCCCTTCGCGGATTGGGGGGCTGCCGGTCTACATCACGCATGGCGCGCTCGACTGGATGTTTGCCGCCGACATGGCGCGGCTTGCCTATGCCGAACTCTCGGCGGCGGGGGCGAATGTCACCTACCGTGAAATCGCTGATCTCTCGCATACCTATCCGTCGGAAGAGAATGCGCGGATCGCGGACTGGTTTCTCGGCTGAGGGTCAGCCGAAGAGCCGGTAGAACATCTGGAAGGATGTCAGCACAAGGAAGAATGCGAAGGCGCGGATGAGCGCCTTCTGGCTGATGGCGTGGGCCAGAGCGGCGCCCCAGGGCGCGGCGAGCACCGAGAGCGGCGCGATGAGCGCCATGCCGACAAGGTTCACATAGCCGAGGCTCAAAGGCGGCAGGGCCGGATCGTTCCAGCCCGCCCAGACGAAGCCGATAACGGCAGGCACCGCGATGAGCACGCCGAGGCCGGAAGATGTGGCCACCGCCTCCCGCGCGTCCTTGCCGTAAAGTGTCATGAAGCTGACGGCAAATGTGCCGCCGCCGATACCCATGAGTGCGGAGAGGACGCCGATGACGCTGGCGACGGAATATTGCGCGGGCATGCCCGGCAGTTTGGTGCCGAGGCGCCAGCTCTCCTTGCCGAAAGCGAGATTGGCGGCGACGAGAAGCGCGATGGTGGCGAAGACGGCGGTGAGAACATCGCCGCTGACCCAGGCTGCGATCAGCGTGCCGCAGACGACGCCGACCAGAATGGGCAATGCCCATGAACGCAGCATCTCCCAATCGACCGCACCCTTTTTCGCGTGCGCGCGGACGGAGCGGATGGAGGTCAGCACGATGGTGCCGAGCGATGTGCCGACGGCGAGATGCATGCGCACCGCCTCGTCGATGCCGAGCAGCGTGAAGACGTGATAGAGCACCGGCACAATGACGATGCCGCCGCCGACGCCGAGGAGGCCGGCCAGCACACCCGCGACAAGCCCTGTGACGATGAGGCCCGCCGCGAAGGGCGCGAGTTCGATGAGCGACATGGATTCGATGGGCATGGAGCGGCGGTTCTCTATTGGGCGGCGGCGGCCGCAGGAAGGCTTGAGACTTTCTGCATGGCCTCGCGGATGACTTCGATTCCGGCGCCGGCGCGGGGCGCATTTTCCGATATGTGACGGCGGAAGGCGCGCGCACCGGGCTGGCGCTGAAAGAGGCCCAGTATATGGCGGGTCATGGCGTGCAGATGCGTGCCTTGCGCGAGTTCCCGCTCGACATAAGGCAGGAAGGCTTCCAGCACATCATGGCGCGAGAGCGGCGCGGCGGCTTCGCCATAGAAGCGTGCATCCACCTCTGCCAGAACATACGGGTTCTGATAGGCGGCGCGGCCGAGCATGGCGCCATCGACATGGGCGAGGTGATCCGCCGCTTCGTCGAGCGTCGCAATCCCGCCATTGATGATGATTTCCATCTCCGGCATCGACTGCTTCAGGCGATAGACCAGCGGATAATCAAGCGGCGGGATGTCGCGGTTCTCCTTCGGCGAGAGACCCTCGAGCCAAGCCTTGCGCGCATGGACGATGAGCGTTTCGCAGCCCGCCTCGCGGACAGCGCGCGCCATCGCCGGGAGCGCCTCTTCCGGTTCCTGCTCATCGACGCCGATGCGGCACTTCACGGTGACCGGAACGGATACGGCCCCGCGCATCGCCTCGACGCAGCGCGCCACGAGATCCGGCTCGCGCATCAGGCAGGCACCGAAGCGGCCGGACTGCACGCGGTCGGACGGGCAGCCGACATTGAGGTTCACCTCGTCATAGCCAAAGCCTTCCGCGATCCGCGCGGCCTCGGCGAGATCGGCTGGCTCCGAGCCGCCAATCTGCACGGCGACGGGATGTTCCGATGCGTCGAAGCCGAGAAGACGCTGGCGATCCCCATGCAGCACGGCGCCCGTCGTCACCATCTCCGTATAGAGAAAGGCGCGGCGCGAAATGAGGCGTAGGAAGAACCGGTCGTGACGATCGGTCCAGTCCATCATGGGCGCGACGGAGATGGTGGCGCGACTTGCGTTCACAGGCTCTGTCCAAGGATGCGAACCGCCCGGCACGGCCGGGCGGTTGCTTTGGGTCACAGACGGGTTTTAGCCCGGGGGCACCTGAAAATGCAAAACGGCCTTGAGGCGACTACTCACCCGCCTTCTTCTGCGCCTTGGCCGCGCGTTCGTCGGCGTGTTTCTGGATCATGGCGCCGGCGGCCTGCATGGCCTGACCCATGAAATTCGCGCCGTTCTCCGTCACCCATTCGTAGGAGGCCTGACGGCTTTCATTGGCGCGCTTGAACACGGGCGCGATATGCTCGGCCCAGAGGCGATAGGAATTCACCGTCGCGTCCCAAGGCGCCCAGTTATGCGCAAGCTGGAGGAAGGCGCCGAACTGGCCCTGCTTGGCCTGAAGCCGCTTGATCTGTTCGATCGCATCATCCGGCGTACCGATCACGGCCTGACCGCTTGCGATCATCGCATCGACAGGGTCCATGCCTTCAGGCAGCGGCGGCGCGAGCGGATTGAGATTGGCGAAATATTCGCGCCACTTGTGAAGCCCCCATTCGACATTCTTGCGGGCCTGTTCGCGGCTTTCGGCAATATGCACCGGACCGACGAGGCGCAGCTTGCCGCGGTCCATCACCTGCCCGTTCTCGGCGGCGATTTCGCGGGCGATCTGCCAGTTGGTCGAAAGTGCATCGAAGCCATCGGCATTGGTCGCGGCGACGCAGAGCATGCCGAGGCCATATTTGCCGGCGGCGCGACCGCCCGACGGGCTTACCGCGCTTGCGACGCAGATTTCGGGATGCGGATGCGAATAGGGAGTGAGATGCGCGCGAGCATTGACGAGGTTGTACCAGTCGGTCTTTTCGGTCACGACCTCGCCATTGAAGAGGCGCATGATGACGAGCAGACCCTCGAGCATGCGGTCGCGCTGCGTCATCGGGTCGATGCCGAGCATCATCGCATCGGACGGCAGCAGGCCGGGGCCGACGCCGAACATCACGCGGCCGCGCGTCATGTGATCGAGCTGGAGGATGCGGTTCGCCGTCATCAGCGGATTGTGATAGGGCAGCGAGACGACGCCGGTGCCGAGCTTGATGCGTCTGGTGCGTTCGGCGGCGGCGGCAATGAAGAGTTCGGGGCTAGAGATGATTTCAAACCCTGCCGAATGATGCTCACCAATCCAGGCCTCTTCATAGCCGAAGCGGTCGAGATGCTCGATCAGTTCGAGGTCGCGCTGGAGCGCTTCCGTCGGGTCGCGATCGGTCGGATGGAACGGCGCCATGAAGATGCCGTTGCGCATGGGCACGAAGTCCCGGTCATTCGCTGCAGTCATCTGGAGTTTCCCCGTATTGCCGGCCGTTTTTTTTGCGGCCGCTGTCGTTGCATTCAAAAGCGATGACCGATCATCGCCCCTGAAATGCGCAGAGTCGAGACTGCCCGAACAAATCTGCTCGAACGCCAGCCTGCCGTTGAGGAAATCAGCTTGCCTTGAAGGTCTCGCGTCTCAACGTCCGACGAGAGAAAACTCATCGAAATCCGGGTGGCGCATTTCCCACCAGTATTTGGCGGTGAAGCTCGACCAGTTGTTGGTCACGCGGCCATCCGCCGTCTTGTACCAGCTCGAGCAACCGGCAGCCCAGACGGTCTTCTGCATGTCCTGCTGGAGGTTACGGTTGAATGCTTCCATCGCGGCGGGCTTCACATCGAGATAGCGCAGGCGATCCTTTACGATCGTTTCGATGCACTGGGAAATGTAGTTCACCTGGCATTCGAGCATGAAGATGATCGAGTTGTGACCGAGATTGGTGTTCGGTCCGTAGAGCATGAAGAAATTGGGGAAGCCTGCGACGGCGACGCCGCGATGCGCCTCTGCGCCGCGCGCCCACACGGCATTGAGATCGGCATGGCCGCGGCCCGTAACCTTCATCGGCGCGAGAAAGTCCGTCGATTCGAAGCCGGTCGCACAGATGATGACATCGGCGGGATACGAGACACCGTCTTCCGTCACCACGGCGTTCTCCGTCACCCTGGCGATGCGGCTTGTCTCGACATGGACATTGTCGCGGGCGAGCGCGGGATACCAGTCATTGGTGAGCAGGATACGCTTGCAGCCAGCCGGATAATCGGGCGTCAGCTTCTTGCGGAGTTCGGGATCCTTGATATGGGTTTCGAGTTCCTTCAGCGCCGCCTTCTCGAAGAGCTTGCCGAAGAAGCTGCCCTGCACGAAGGCAAGGTAGTTCCGCTCCAGCATCAGATATGTCCACCAACGCTGCAGGCGGACGAGCGCGGGCACGGCGCGAAAGAGATTCTTCTCCCATTCGCGAAAGGGACGGTCGGGCTTCGGCACGCACCAGTTCGGCGTGCGCTGGAAGATGGTGAGATGCCCCACCTTCGGCGCGATTTCCGGCACGAACTGGATGGCACTTGCGCCATTGCCGATGACGGCGACGCGCTTGCCTGCGATACCGACCGAGTGATCCCAGCGCGCGGAGTGGAAAGCCGCGCCCCTGAAGGTCTCAAGCCCTTCGATCTTCGGGAAGGCGGGACGGTTCAACTGGCCGACGCCCGAGACGACGGCATTGGCCGTAAATTCCTCGCCCGAAACCGAGCGGATGCGCCAGAGGCCCCGAGCCTCGTCGAAATGGGCTTCCGCGATCTCCGTGTTGAAGCGGATATGCGGCAGGAGCTTGTATTTGCGCGCCACGCCTTCGAAGTAGTCGACGATTTCCGGCTGGGGCGCGAATTTGCGGCTCCAGTCCGGCTTCGGCTCGAAGGAATAGGAATAGAGCATGGAGGGCACATCGCAGCCCGAGCCCGGATAGGTATTGTCGCGCCAGGTGCCGCCGACGCTTGCCGCCTTTTCATAGATGGTAAAGGGGATGCCCGCCTTTTGCAGGCTGATCGCCATGGCAAGTCCGCCCGCGCCTGCGCCCAGAATGGCGACGCTGAAGGCCAATCCCGCCTGCGGCTTTACACTCTCGCTCACGCTCACTCTCCCCGGTCGGCAGTCTATTGGTATTTCAGCGGCAAAAGAGGCTAGCAGGCCCCGAATTGCCTAGGGTGTTTGCCCTATCTGCTACACCAAATGACGGCCGGGCTCAATTGGCCCCGGCGCCGGGAGAAGCGGGCGGGCCGGCGCTCGGCCCGCCCTGCCCTTGTCAGAAACGGTAGCCGACACCGACACCGAAGAGCCAAGGATCGAGATCGACCTTGGCGTTGATCGCGCCGCCGTTGATCGACACGTCGGTGGAGAGGAAAATCTTCTTCACGTCGAAGTTCACATACCAGCGATCGGCAACCGCATAGTCGACACCGGCCTGCAAGGCCCAGCCGAAGCTGTTGTCGTAGTCGATGCTGGTAACGGCGCCGCCCGGTGCATCTTCATTGTAGAAGACGGTGTAGTTCACGCCCGCACCGACATAGGGGCTCAGGCGCTCCTTCGGCATGAAGTGATATTGCAGCGTCAGCGTCGGCGGCAGGAGGCTCACCTTGCCGAGATCGATGCCGGTCGGCGTGTGCGATACCTTGTGGCGCGTCGTGCCGGCAATGAGTTCCAGCGCGATGTTGTCGGTGAGGAAATAGGTGAAATCGATTTCCGGTACGACGTCATTCGACACATTCACATCGCCGCCCAGCACGGTGACGGAGGCGCTTTCGTCCGGCACCACCCAGAGGGCGCGCGCACGGACCATGATGTCGCCTGCCGATTTGCCCGTGAAATCCGCATGGGCGGGAGCCGCCGCCAGCAAGGCTGCAGCGACCGCGACGCCTGCGCTCAGTTTCCGCTCGATTTTCATTTGGTGTTTCTCCGGTTCGATGCGCCGAGCCCCGTCGGCGGCGCGCTACCGGATTACTTTCCGCCTAATATCCATAATTTGAGAGTGGTCATTCGGTCGCAGGCCGCGCGCGAAATGTCGCAGTTTTTACAGGGGCTTATGTCCCAGCGCCGCCGTCAAGTATGTGCATATAGGTGCGGACCTGCTGGACAAAATGGACCGCCTGCCCGCCCCGTGCCCGGCCGTGGCGGAGGCTTTCGGCATAGTTGGCATTGTTGAGCAGGGGCAAAACCTGGCGCAGATCCGCCCAGCTATCCCGGTCGCGGCCGAGGCGGGTGGCAAGGGCACGTGCGTCATAGACATGGCCGAGGCCGAGATTGTAGGCGGCGAGCGCGAACCATGTGCGATCCGGCTCCTCGACACTGACCGGGATACGGCTTTTCAGGTCGGCAAGATAACGTGCAGCGGCGTTGATGCTTTCATGGGCGTCAAGACGATCCTGGACACCTAGCTCGCGCGCCGTCTGCTGCGTCAGCATCATGAAGCCGCGCACGCCTGTGGGGCTCACGGCATCGGGGCGCCAATGCGACTCCTGATAGGCGATGGCGGCGAGCAATTGCCAGGGCAATCCATTGTCGCGAGCGGCACGGCGAATGACCTTTTCATAGTCCGGCAGGCGCTCTTCAACGGCGCGGCGGAAGGCGCGGATGTCGACATAGTCGAAACGCGGCAGGAACCCGAAGAAACGCCTTTCCAGTGCGGCGAATGTGCCGGACTTCTTCATGCCCGCCAGCCAGAGGCGCATGGGCTCGGCGAGGTCTTCCGAACCTGGCGCCAGAAGCCATGCAAATGGCATTTCGCCCGATATGGCAAAGGCCTCCGCGATTTCGGGGTGATAGGGGTTGGCCACGCGCAGCAGGATGGAGTCGAGCACGACGCAGTCGAGACGGGCTTCCGATATGCGGCTCAGAAGCTCCTCCGCCGACTGATTTTCAATCGACGGGCGCACGCCATCCACGCCCTCGAGCGCGGCGAGCAGGGCTTCCGCCGCCGGTGTGCCTGCCGAGGCGGCGACGGAGAGCCCTTTCAGACCGGCGGGCGCCTTCGGGCGCGGCAGATCGCGGCGGCAGGCGACAAGCTGGCGAACCCGCTCATACTCACCGCCGACCGCGAAGGCCTCCCTGCGGGCCGGAGTGAGGCCGAGCCCGGCCGCGGCGATGTGGCCCTTACGGGCCGCGAGCGCCTTCATCACGTCCTTCTCGGTGTCGTAGAGACGGAATTCGACAGTGACATCGAGCGATCTGGCGAGGCGCTGCATCGCCTCATATTCGAAGCCGGTCAGACCATCTATACCGTCGTAATAGGTCGTCGGTGCCTCGCGCGTCAGCACGACGAGACGGCCCGCTTCGCGAATATTCTCAAGACCCTGCGGCACAGGCGGCACATAGACATAGAGATAGATGAAGTGATTGACGCCGAAGAGTGCCAGCAGAACGGGAACGACCCAGGGCAAACGGCTGCTGCCACGGGGCAGCAAGCGCCGCAGCGAGCTTCCCATCTTTGCAATGAATTGAAGCAAACAGCCCCGCCGCTCGATGTTCCCGACGGCGCAGATTAGCACAAATCGGGCACGACAGGATCAGCCGGTCACGCGATAGCGCTAAGCCCTGCGCGCAGCGCATCGGGGTCGCCGCCGATTTCCTTTTCGAGCGCGGCGTGCTCGCTTTTCCACACTGGCACGGCTGCGCGCAGCACCTTGCGGCCTTCAGCGGTCAGGATCAGTTTGCGGCTGCGCCTGTCTTCAGGGTCCACCTCGATCGAGATCAGGCCCTGACGTTCGAGCGGCTTCAAATTCGCCGTCAGCGTCGAACGGTCCATTGCAAGGAACTTCGCGACCGGGCCCATCGCCACCGGCTCGCGCCGGTTCAGCACGTTCAGCAGTGAGAACTGCCCACTGGTGATGCCATAGGGACGCAGCGCATCGTCGAAACGGCGGGCGAGCGCGCGGGCGGCGCGCTGCGCATGCAGGCAAAGGCAGTGATCGCGAATATGGATCGTCGCCTCGGCAAGGTCGTTTTCTTTTCTGGTCATGTCCGTCGCCCGCCAGATTATTGTTGATATCAAACTTTATGTATTATATTGATATCAAAACATTACTGCAAGCGGCGCGTTGTCGCCCCCCTGCGCAGGACCAGACCAACAGGAGCATGAGCATGAGGACCTTCAGTTCGTTCGAATGGGTGCCGGATTTCGCTCGCGGTCACGTGAAGGAGTTCCGCGTACGCTGGGCGCTGGAGGAAGCGGGCCTTCCTTACGAGGAGTTGTGCATCTCGCAGGACGACAAGGTCACGCCCGCATATCTGCAGAAGCAGCCTTTCGCGCAGGTGCCCTGCTACGAAGACGGCGAGGTCTCGATGTTCGAGTCCGGTGCGATCCTGCTCCATCTCGCGGAAAAGTCGGAAGTGCTGATGCCGCGCGATGCACAAGGCCGCGCGCGGACCATGAGCTGGGTCTTCGCGGCGCTGAACTCGGTGGAACCTGCAGTGTCCGCTGTCACGCATATCGACCTTTTCTTCAAGGATGAGGAATGGGCGAAACTCCGCCGCCCGGGTGCGGTGGAATTTCTCCAACATCGTCTGCGGCAACTCGCCGGATGGCTTGGCGACCGCGATTGGCTCGAAGACCGCTTCACCGCTGGCGACCTGATGATGACGACGGTGCTCCGCGAAGTGCGGCAAGAAGATGTACTCGCCCAGTTCCCGACCTTGCGCGCCTATCGCGCGCGCTGCGAGGCGCGCCCCGCCTTCCAGAAGGCGATGCGCGACCACCTCGCGCTTTACGCCAATGCCGACGCGGCGGCGTGAAGAAATCACTCGACACAAAGAGAAAGGCCGGATCTTCCGATCCGGCCTTTTGCTTTTCGTCAGAAGGAAAGTCCTACATTCCCTTCTTTATTTTCCTTTGGGTGCCTGATTGAACGGCAGATCCTTGTCCACGCGGACATCGCCCGGAAGCCCGAGCACGCGCTCGGCGACGATGTTGCGGAGGATTTCGTCCGTGCCGCCCGCGATGCGGTAGCCGGCCGCGCCGATCCACTGTTCGGTATAGGCGCCGTCGGCCGGCGAGAGCTTGCGGTCGCGGATGACGCCGCCCATGTCCTGCAGGTCCATGCCGAAGGAGCCGAGATCCTGCATCTTCTTCGCGGCGACGATCTTGGAGATCGACGATTCCGGCCCGGGCGTCTCACCTTTCGACAGAGCGGTGAGCGTGCGGAAGCGGGTGAACTTCAGTCCCTGCGCCTGCACATACCAGTCGGCAATGCGCTCGCGCACACCGCCATGGCGGATCGCCGGTTCGCCCGCGATGGTCACGTCGCGCGCCAGCTCGATGAGATCGTCCGTATCGGCATTGCCCTGAGAGCCGCCAACCGCGAGACGCTCGTTCATCAGCGTGGTAAGCGCGACCTTCCAGCCGTCGCCGACATTGCCGAGACGCTGGCTGTCCTTCACGCGGAGATTGGTGAAGAAGACTTCGTTGAACTCGGCGCCGCCCGACATCTGCTTGATCGGACGCACTTCCACGGCCGGGTCCTTCATGTCGATCCAGAACATGGTGAGGCCCTTGTGCTTGGGCACATTGGGGTCGGTGCGGACGAGCAGGATGCCGTAGTCGCAGAAATGGGCGCCCGACGTCCAGACCTTCTGGCCGTTGATGACCCATTCGTCGCCATCCTTCTCAGCCTTGGTACGCAGGCCTGCGACGTCCGAGCCGCCAGCGGGTTCGGAGAAAAGCTGGCACCAGATCTCGTCGCCGCGCACGGCGGGAGCGACGAAGCGCTTCTTCGCTTCTTCGGAGCCCCAGGCCATCACGGTCGGAATGCACATGCCGAGACCGATGGCGAAGATGCCGCCGGGCACGAGATAGTTCGCCTCTTCCTGGCCGTAGATCACGTTGTGGATGGTGGTGCCGCCACCGCCGCCCCACTCCTTCGGCCAGGTGATGCAGGCATAGCCGGCTTCGGCCTTCTTCGCCTGCCAGGCTTTCGACTGGGCGATCATTTCCTTGAGGTCGCGCGGCAGCTCAGCGCCCTTCGCGTCGGCCTTGCGGGTTGCGTTCTTGTCGAGCCACGCGCGCACCTGCTGGCGGTAGGCGGCTTCTTCCGGTGTATCGTTGAAATCCATTTTCGTTTCTCCCGAATGTCCTGATTAGGCCGCGTTCTTCGCTTCAAGGCGCGAGACGAGTTTTTCCTTCCACTGGATCGGCGCGCCGATCGTGAGGGCAAGGAGTTTCGCGCGGCGATAATGGAACTGGCAGTCGGATTCCCATGTGTAGCCAATGCCGCCATGCGTCTGGATATTTTCCTGCGCAGCAAAGACATAGGCGTCCGAGCCGGCAATGCGAGAGGCTGCGGCAGCTTCGGTGAGTTCGGCACCCTCGTCGTTGAGCATCATGGCGCCGAAATAGGCGTTCGACTTCGCGAGTTCCTTCTTCACATACATGTCGGCGAGCTTGTGCTTGATCGCCTGATAAGAGCCGATCTGGCGGCCGAAGGCATAGCGCTCCAGCGCATAGTCGCGCGCCATTTCAAGCGCCGCTTCTGTACCGCCCACCTGTTCGAAGGCAAAGAGCACCGCCGCGCCGTCCAGCACGCGCGAAAGCTGCGACCAGCCTTCACCCTGCTTGTCACCGAGAATTTCGGCGGGCGCATCCTTCAGCGTCAGCGTGACGTGCTGGCGCGAAGGGTCGATGGTGCGGACAGGCTCGGACGAGACGCCGCCGGCCTTGAGATCGACGATGGCGAGCGAAATCGCCTGCTCGCCGGAGCCGCCGGTGTTGACCGCCACGATGGCGACCGAGGCCGCGGCACCATCGGCAACGGGCTGCTTCACGCCGTTCACCTTGCCGCCCGCAAACTTCGTTTCGATGTTGCGCGGGTTGGCGGCGTGGAGACCTTCGGAAACGGCGACCGTGCCGATGATTTCGCCAGCGGCGAGCTTCGGCAGCCATGCTTCTTTCTGTTTCTGCGTTCCGAAAAGCTTGATCGCCTCGGCCGCGAGATAGATCGAGGACGAGAAAGGAACGGGCGCGGCGGAGCGGCCAAGCTCTTCCGCGATCACGCAAAGCTCAAGCGCCCCGAGGCCGAGACCGCCGAACTCTTCCGGGATCGCGGTGCCGGTGAGACCCATCTCGACAAGGCCCTTCCAGACCTCTTCGGCATAGGCCTCTTCCTTTTCGAGCACACGGCGCGTCACCGTCATCGGGCTCTTGTCCGAGAGGAACTTGCGCACCTGCTCCTTCAGCATTTTCTGGTCGTCGGAAAAATCGAAATTCATGATGTCTCCCTTTATGCCTTTCGGGCGTAAGTCATGCGTTTCTCGGGGCGCATCGGCGGCCCGGGCACGTTGTTTGGCGCGCATTCTCCCTACATTGAGGGCATATGAAAAGGGCCATGCAATTGACGCCGCGTCGGCTTGGGATGTGGCGGCGCCGCCCGGCCGAATCCCCGCCCATATGCGGGGTTTCAGTGTGAATTACGATGATTTCGGGCTTTCGGATCGCCGCCGTCGTACTATCAGGATTGCAGCCGCAATGAGGATCACGGCCCAGCCCGCAAGCAGCGCGAACCCGGCCAAAGGGATCATCGCGTCGAGTGCCCGCATATCCACGCGGCCGGTGTGCCAATAGACCCATTCGCCGCCCAGCGTTGCCGCGAGGTCAGGATTGCCGGTCGCGAGCATGATGATGCCGTCGCCGGTTTCCGGATCAAGCCGGGCGGTGGTTTCTATTGCCGGGAAGTTCATGCCGTCATGGCCAATGATGAAGCCGCCGCCCGGCGCTTCGGCATAGAGCATGACGCCGAGCCCCCAGATGGGCACACCATATTGCGAGGCATGGGGCGCTGACATGGCGGCTGCGAGGGCGGGCGGCAGAAGGCTGCGGCCTGAGCCCTGCATATGCGCTTCCAGGAAACGGATGAGGTCAGCGGCACTTGCATGCAGCGATGCGGCGGCGGGCGCGGCGAAGTCGCGATAGGCGCAGGGCTCACCCGCCTCATCGAAACAGGGGGCAAGCCCGGCCCTCTCCGCATCCGCCGGATCGAAAGTCGCCCCCGACATGCCAAGCGGCTCGAAAACCTCACGCCTCATATATTGGCCGAACGGTTCACCCGAGATTTCCTCGATCAGAAGCTCAAGCAGCGCATAGCCGCCGCCCGAGTAGCTCCAGGTGCTGCCGGGTGCGAGGCCAACGCGGGTCCGCCCATCGGCGCCGGGCATGGGGTCTGCCGCCTCTGTAAGCGATGCCTCGAGCGTCTGAACAGGTGTGCCCGGCTCGAAGCCGAGATAGCCGAGGCCATCCGTCAGGCCGGCGGTATGAGACAGCAGCCGCCGCGCGGTGACGCCCTGCGTTCCATATTCGCTTTCAGGAAGCTGCCAGCGCGTCAGGTAGCGCGACACGGGTGCATCGAGGTCGAGCTTTCCATCGGCGGCCAGTTTCATTACGCCGAGCGCTGTCGCCCATTTGCTGAGCGAGGCAAGCTGAAACAGCGTGTCGCGGGTAACGGGCTCGCCGGCGGAAACATAATGTTCACCGAAGATATCGCCCTTTTCGATCAGCACGAAGGCGACCGCGCCCTGCTCCGCCGCGTCGATTGCCTCAATCGAAGTCGAGAAGAACGATGCCACATCTCCGTGCGGAGCGGAGCCGGCGCGCCACCAGCCCTGGGTGGTGCCGGCGAAAAGAAGCGCGGCCCAAAGCGCCATCGCCAGCAAGGTAGACAGAAATAGAATCGAGAGCCTGCGCATAGGCGATGGTTGCCGATTGCGCGGCGCGCCTCAAGCCTCAACGGGCGGCGGCGCGGTCGCTTCGTGGCGCCTGCTCCTGTCCCTGTTCGGCTGCTTCAAGGTTATCCTTGATGCGGCGAAGCATGGCGAGAAAGGCTTGGTATTCCTCGGGTGTGAACCCTTCGAGCGCCACGTCGAACATGGCGAAGGCCGCGCCCCAAAGGGGATCGTAGAGGCGTTCGATGGCATCGGTGAGATAAACGCGGCGGACGCGGCGGTCGGCCGGGTCCGGGCGGCGCTCGACAAGGCCAACTTCCTCCATCCGGTCGATGGTGCGGCCAAGTGGCGCCTTTTCCATCATCACGAGGTCGGCAATCTCGGTCTGGGTTAGCCCGTCGTGCTGGCGCAACGCGGCAAGGACGCGGGACTGGGGCACGGTAATGCCCGTGCCGGAGGCCTGCAAATGCCGGTCCCAGGCGCGCTGGAAGAGCCGGTACACATCGCGGTGCAGCCAGCCAAAGTCCTGATCTGGGCTCGCCTTTGCCTTTCCGGCGGACATGAAACGCCTTTCCTGAATCCTCTTCCTCTATATCGTAACCAAGGATACCATAACAAGATACAAGTTCTCCCCGCCGCGCGCCGGGGATCCAAGTGAGGTTCGACATGCTGTTCCAGGCGATCCGTTTCCCCGCCCTCGCGCTTGCCGCGCTCATGCTTGCCGGCTGTGGCGAAGACGCGCCGGAACAAGAGGCGGATGCCGGGCGCGACGCGATCCCGGTTTTCGCGGAAACGGTCACCGCAGAAGAACTGGCGGAACCGGTCACCGGCACAGGCACCATCGCCGCACACAAGACAACGCCGCTCGGCCCACGTGTCGACGGCATCATCGAGGAAATCTTCGTGCGCGTGGGCGATCGTGTGAAGGAGGGTCAACCGCTCTTCCGCACGCGCGATGCCGAATGGAAGCTCAAGGTCGCCGAACTCGAAAATCAGGTGAAGCTCGCCGAGGCCGATGTGCGCAACGCGCAAAAGACCTTCAACCGTTCGTCCGAACTGCACGAAAAGGGATTTGTCTCAAGCGGCAATCTCGACGATGCGCGGCGCGGCCGCGATGCCGCGAATGCGCGCCTCGGCATGGCAAAGGCGCAACTCGCCTCGGCCCAGCAGATGCTCGACGACTGCGTCGTCACCGCGCCCTTCGACGGCGTCATCACGGCGCGCGATGTGGACGAAGGCAAGTTCATGGCAACCCGCATGGGCGGCATGGGCGGACCCGGCGGCGTGCTCGAAATCATGAAGATCGACATCGTGGCTGCGATCGTGAACGTGCCGGAAGTCTATCTCTCCAAATTCGAGGTTGGCACCAAGGCGACGATCTATATCGACAGTATCGACCGGTCCTATGAATCCTATGTGGCAATCATCAACGACCGTGTGGATCATGTGACGCGCTCGGTCGAAATCCGCCTGCCGATCCGCAACGAAGATTATGAAGTGAAGCCCGGCCTGTTTGCGCGGGTCGAGGTGCATCCGCGCGCCCGCCACGTGCTGACATTGCCGCGCACCGCGCTGCTCGGCACGGAGGCGGCCCGCTATGTGTTCACCTCGGACGCCGGGAAGGCGAAGCGTGTCAACATCGCCGTGCGCCAGATCGATGCCACACGCGTGGAAGTGCTGGACGGGCTGAAGGAAGGCGACAATGCACTGACCGGGCCCAATCTGCCGCTTCTGGTCGAAGGGATGCCGGTACGTATCGAACTGCGCCCCGGACAGGTGGATGTCACGGCGGCGAGCAACCCGGACAGCGGGACGGCGACGCGCTGAGCGCGAGCGAGGAGTAGACCCCATGTGGATTGCCGACGTTTCCATACGCCGCCCCGTTTTCGCCATCATGATTATCGGTGCGCTGGTCGTATTGGGGTGGATTTCGCTCGGGCGCGTAGGCGTCGACCTGTTTCCGAAAGTCGAGTTTCCCGTCGTCTCGGTGACGACCAAGCTCGAAGGCTCTTCGCCTGAAGCTATCGAAAGCGACGTGACCGATCCGATCGAAGAGCAGGTCAACACGACATCGGGTATCGAAACGCTTTCCTCCACCAGCGCGGAAGGTCTGTCGCAGGTCGTCATTCAGTATGACCTCGATGAGAATGTCGACGTGAAGGCGCAGGACGTGCGCGACAAGGTTTCGCTGGCGCGTGCCAACCTGCCTCAGGATGCCGAGCAGTCCATCGTGCAGAAGGTGGACCCGGACGCACAGGCCATCATGTCGGTAATGATCGCCGGCGATCTGCCGATCCGCGACCTCACGCATTTCGCCGACAAGACGGTGAAGGAACGGCTGCAGCGCATTTCCGGCGTGGGCTCCATCAGCGTGGTGGGCGGACGAGACCGGGAGGTTCGCATCTGGCTCGACGCCGTGAAGATGCGTGCCTATGGCGTGACAGCTGATGATGTGACATCCGCGATCCGCCGCGAACATGCAGAAATTCCTGGCGGCCGCCTCGAAGCCATGGGCGGTCTCACCGAATTCTCAATGAAGACCAAGGGCGAGATTTCATCCGTCGAAGGCTTCCGCAGCATTCTCGTCGCCTTCCGGCAGGACGGCGCGCCGACCACCATTGGCGATGTTGCACGCGTCGAGGACGGCATGGCGGACGAACGCTCCTATGCCGAACTCAACGGCAAGCGAGGCGTCTCCCTCGAAATCCGCAAGCAATCGGGCCGCAATACGGTCGAAGTGGCCCGTGCGATCCGGCAGGAGCTTGACGAAATCCGCAAGATCGCACCCGACAGCGTCAATATCGAAACGGCGCGCGACACGGCAGTCTTCATCGAAGGATCGGCAGCAGACGTGTTCGTCGATATCCAGCTTGGCATCGTTCTCGTCATCGCCGTCACGCTCGCCTTCCTGCTTTCGATCCGTGCGACATTGATCGTTGCCGTGGCCATGCCGACGGCGCTCGTATCGACCTTCTTTGCCTTCTATGTGATGGACTTCACCATCAACATGATGACGCTGATGGCGCTTTCGCTTGCAGTGGGCCTCCTCGTGGACGATGCCATCGTCGTACTGGAAAGCATCTATCGCAAGCTCGAGGAAGGCATGCCGCCGATGCAGGCCGCCTCCGAAGGCACAAAGCAGGTCGGCCTTGCGGTGCTCGCCGCCACGTTCTCGATCTGCGCCGTGTTCGTTCCGATTGCCTTCATGGATGGCGTCGTCGGCCGCTTCTTCTTCCAGTACGGCCTTGCCATTACCTTCTCGGTGCTCGTTTCGCTGCTGGTATCGCTGACGCTGACACCGATGCTTTGCTCGCGCGTGCTGAAACCGGGCGAAACAGACCCTGCGAGCTATAATCGCGTCGCGCGGTTCTTCGACGATGCCTACAATTCTCTCGACCGCTTCTATGGCCGGGTTCTCGGATGGGCGCTCGGTGCGCGCTGGGTCGTTGTTCTTGTCGCCATATTCTCGCTGTTTCTTGCCGTCTTCGTGGCGCGCACAATCCCGATGGCATTCGACTCGCGCGCCGACCGCGCGGAATTCCTCGCAACCGTGGAACTTCCTTTCGGTGCCGGGATGGAGGAGACGCGGATCGTCGCATCGCGCGTCGCCCATGCCATTTCAGGGGTCCGCGAGGTGAGGACGGTGTTCTACACCATCGGCTCCGATGCGCAGCAAAGCGTCAACAAGGCCTCCTTTTATATTGGACTGACGGCGAAGGACGAACGCAAGGACAGCTTCATCCCGATCATGGATGAAACGCGCCTCGCCATGCAGCGCGCGGCGCCAGAAGCCAAGCACATTTCGCTTGCCGATGTGCCCTGGATCTCCGGTGGCGGTTTTGCCGACTTCGCCATGATGTATGTGCTGCAGGGGCCGGACCTTGCGGTGCTGGAGGAAAACGCCAATCACGTCGTCGCACGGATGCGGCAAAGCCCGCTCTTCGCCGACACCAAGACGAGTTACGACTCCGGCAAGCCGGAAGTGCAAGTTCAGGTGGACCGGCGCCGCGCGGCCGATCTCGGCGTGCCGGTGCGCGCGCTTGCGGAAACGGTGCGTGCGACGGTGGGCGGCATGAAGGCGGGCAGCTTCGAGGAGTTCGGTCAGCGATTCGACGTTCGCGTGCGGCTTGAGGAAAGCCAGCGCGACGACATTTCGAAGCTCTCTCTCATTCAGGTGCGGGCCGCGAATGGCAGCCTGATCGACATTTCCAATGTGGCGCGTTTCGATGTTGCCGAAGGTCCGGCACAGATCGAACGGCAGAACAGGGCGCGGCGCATCGCGATCCTTGCAAACAACCCGGAAGGCGCAGCACTCGGGCCGGCTTCCGCCGAGGTGGAGAAATATCTAAACGAGCTCGAGCTGCCCGCCGGCTATTCATGGAGCGCGGAGGGCCGCTCCAAGCGGATGAAGGAAACGGGCGCCGCCATCGGCTTTGCCTTCATGCTTGCGCTCATTGCGCTCTACATGATCCTCGCCTCACAGTTCAACAGCTTCGCCCAGCCTGCGATCATCATGCTGTCGGCGCCGCTCTCCTTCGCGGGCGCCTTCATCGCGCTGAAGATTTCCGGTCAGGAAATGACGATGTTCAGCCAGATCTCGCTGCTGGCCCTGATGGGGCTCGTGATGAAGAACGGCATCCTGCTCGTCGACTATACGAACCAGCTGCGCGAGGCGGGCGCCACGGCCCGCGAAGCCGCGCTGAAAGCAGGGCCTGTCCGCTTGCGCCCGGTGCTGATGACGCAGATCGCGACCATATGCGGCCTGATCCCGGTTGCCTTGTCGACCAGCCAGGGGGCCGAGTTCCGCAATGCCATGGGCATCCTCGTCATCGGCGGCCTCATCTCGTCCACTGCGCTCACGCTTGTCGTGGTGCCGGTCGCCTATACGCTGATGGAAGATGCACGCACCCGGATTGGCCGGATCGGCGGCGCTTTCCGGCGGATGGGGGCGAAACTCGGCGGCAAGGCGCCCGGCGCACCCGCGGAATAGCGCCGATTTTCCGGCAGATCGCTCTAAATCAGCCGATTTCCTTAAGCGAATGCTTACCGCCTGAGGCGCATCATCCCACCCGGATTCACCTATTCGGGCGGAGGCTCCTCGTCAGATGGCGAAAGCGCAGTTCCATAAAAACCAGCGGGTCTATGTGCGCCCGGTGGGCACCTGGGCGACGATCGAGCGGATCGTGCCGCAATGGGTGAAGGACATGGATGAGCCGCTGCGCATCCATTACGACGTCGGCCTTGGCCGCGACTTCGCCGCGAAGGAACTCGAAACCGAGGAAGTCGCCACGCTTTCCCATCTCGATCCCGAGATGGAGGAATGGCATGTGGTGCGCGTCGCCAACAAGTGGCGGGGCGCGGATGAATGCGCCAATCATCCCATTCCAGGCACGCATCCCGTCGTCGTGACGGGCAGCCATGAAGGCGGCGGCTGGCGCGTGCCGGGCGTCGAATACGATCTCACGCCGGACCGCGTGGAATTGCAGGCCAAGGTGATCGCCGCCTCGCCCAAATTCCTCGTCCTCCTGCGCCGCCTTGCCGACTATGCGCGGCACAACCCGGAAAACCTGCCGGACGATGTCATGGCGATCGCGAATGACGCCGATGCGATCGTGACCAGCATCATGGGCCCGGCCACGTAAGGCACGCCGCCCCAATTCCGCCATTCCTCTCGCGAAAATGACGGCCTTGAGCTATCAAGACCGTACGCCTTTTTCCGTGAGTACCGAGCCGCCATGCGCACCGACGACCCCCGCCCGATCCGCCTCAAGGACTATACGCCGCCCGCCTTTGCCATTGCCGAGGTGACGCTCGATATCGAGCTGGACCCGAAGGCGACGCGCGTCCATACGACACTGAAGATGGAACGGAATCCGCATTCGACGGACCGCGTGGCGCCCCTTGCACTCGACGGCGAGAAGCTGAAGCTTCTCGAAGTGAAGATCGATGGCGAGGTGCTGGGCAGGAACCGCTACAGCCTCAGCGACACGCAGCTCCTGATCCATGAGGTGCCTGAAGGCGGTTTCACGCTCGAGACGGTTGCAACCTGCGCGCCGGAGGAGAACACGGCGCTCGAAGGGCTCTATCTCTCGAACGGCATCTATTGCACGCAATGCGAGGCGGAAGGCTTCCGCCGCATCACCTATTATCCGGACCGGCCGGACGTGATGTCCGTTTTCCGGACGCGCATCACCGGCGACCGCAAGGCAACGCCCGTGCTGCTGTCGAACGGAAATCCGGTGAAAAGCGGCAAGACGAAAGACGGGCGGCATTTCGTCGAGTGGCACGACCCCTTCCCCAAGCCCTCCTATCTCTTCGCGCTTGTGGCTGGCGATCTCGCGCAGGTCGAAGACCGCTTCACCACCATGTCCGGCCGCGAAGTGACGCTTCGCATCTTCGTCGAAAAGGGCAACGAGGATCGCTGCGCCTATGCGATGGAAGCACTGAAGCGCGCCATGAAATGGGACGAGGAACGCTTCGGCCGCGAATACGATCTCGACATCTTCATGATTGTCGCGGTGAGCGCCTTCAACATGGGCGCGATGGAAAACAAGGGCCTCAACGTCTTCAACGACAAGTACATCCTCGCGCGGCCAGATACGGCGACGGATGCCGACTATGCCGCGATCGAGGCGATCATCGCGCATGAATATTTCCACAACTGGACGGGCAACCGCATCACCTGCCGCGACTGGTTCCAGCTTTGCCTGAAGGAAGGGCTGACCGTCTTCCGCGATCAGGAATTCACGAGCGATATGCGCTCGCGCGCTGTGAAGCGGATTTCCGATGTGCGGCTCCTGCGCGCCCACCAGTTCCCGGAGGATGGCGGGCCGCTTGCCCATCCTGTGCGGCCGGACAGCTATATCGAGATCAATAATTTCTATACGGCGACCGTCTACGAGAAGGGCGCCGAGCTTTGCCGCATGATCCACACCATGGCGGGCCCCAAGCGCTTCCGCAAAGGCATGGATCTCTATTTCGAACGGCATGACGGCGAAGCAGCGACGGTGGAGAATTTCCTCGATGCGTTGGCCGAAGGCGCCAAGCTCGATCTGTCGCAGTTCAAGCGCTGGTACGAGCAGTCGGGCACGCCGGAAGTACTTGCCTCCGGCCGCTACGACGCGGCGCGCAAGACCTATACGCTGAAAATGAGCCAGGTCTGCCAGCCGACGCCGGGCCAGCGCGTGAAACAGCCCTATCATGTTCCGGTCGCCATCGGCCTTGTCGGACCGGATGGCAAGGACATGCCGCTGACGCTTGACGGCGAGGAGAAACCCGGCGCGAAAACGCGCGTGCTGCATCTGACCGAGCGCGAGGCGACATGGCGCTTCCGCGATGTGAAGGAAAAGCCGGTGCCGTCGCTGCTGCGCGGCTTTACGGCGCCTGTGAAGCTCAATGCCAATCTCAAGGAGCGCGATTTCGTGTTTCTGATGCGCCATGACAGCGACAGCTTCAACCGCTGGGAAGCGGCGCAGCGCTATGCGACAGGACTGCTTGCCGGCATGGTGGAGACGGTGAAGGCGGGCGGCAGTCCCCGCAAGGGCACCGGCTTTGCCGGGATGGTGCGCGACATCCTGCGCGCGAAGAAAACCGATCCGGAATTTGCGGCACAGATCGTTCTCCTTCCGAGCGAGCAGGCGCTTGCCCAGATCATCGGCAAGGATGTCGATGTCGACGCCATTCACGACGCTCGCGAGATTCTGCGCGTATCGATCGCCGTGGAGGCAAAGGATGCGCTTCTCGATTGCTACAACCGCATGGAAGTGAAAGCGGCCTACAGCCCCGATGCCGAGCAGGCGGGGCGGCGCGCCTTGCGCAACACCTGTCTTGCCTATCTGGCCGCCGCACCGGATGGCGATGGCGTAGCGCTGGCAGCGGAGCAATTCCGCCGGGCCGACAACATGACGGACAAGATCGCCGCGATCACCGTGCTTTCCAACATCGACTGCAGTGAACGCGAGGAAGCGCTCGCCGCCTTCCACGACCAATGGAAGAGCGATCATCTCGTCATGGACAAGTGGTTCACCATTCAGGCGCTCTCCTATCTTCCCGGCACGCTTGCCGAAGTGAAGCGCCTCACGGGCCATCCCGCTTTCACCATGAAGAACCCGAACAAGGTGCGCTCGCTGATCGGCAGCTTCGCCAATGCGAACCAGCTTCGGTTTCATGACGCGAAGGGCGCGGGCTATCGCTTCGTCGCTGACAAGGTGCTGGAACTCGACAGACTCAATCCGCAGGTCGCCGCGCGCATGCTCGGTGCCTTCAAGAGCTGGCGGCAGATGGAGCCGAAACGCCGCAAGCTCATGCAGGCCGAGCTGAAACGGATCGTGGGGGTAGAGGGCCTCTCGCGCGATGTTTTCGAGATCGCCAGCAAAACGCTCGCCTGAGCCGTCCCGCCGCGGGACGAAACGGCCGATGGCAGTTAACCCTCTCTTCAGGTTAACCGCTTATTAGGAGTGAATCGGGCCGTTCCCGGTGAGTCCCGTTTGCATCGGTTAACAAAAAGTTAACGCCAGCTATGGACAGCGGGACTCCAAGGCCGAATCATCGTTTCAAGCGCGGTGATTCGTTTCGGCCATGATTGGCGCCACATATCTATTCGGGTGTGGCGCATGGTAGGGTACGAGACGGCGCCGCAGGTGAGTAACAAACGGGGCCATAGCCCGGAGCGGACGGACGAGCGCATGAGCGATGCGACGACGACACGCGAGGACGCAGCCAGGTGGCAGGAAGCCGCGGCGCCGAAGCGGCGCGCACTGCCTGCCGGACTTCTGCCGCGCCTTGCCCTTGGCCTTTCCGCGGTTGCGCTCGGCGCGCTGAATGTCGCGCTCTTCTCGCAGGACGGATTCTCGCGGGCGCTCGCCTTCTCGTCGCTGCTTTCGGGCGGCTATATCATCATCGCCTATATGCTGGTGCGGCTGCGCGAGTCGAAGCTCGATGCGGAAGCGGCCCTTGTCGAGAACCAGCACCGGTTCGACATGGCCTTTGCCGGCGCACGTTGCGGCATCTGGGACTGGGATATCAGCGAAAACCGGATTTACTGGTCATCCGCCATGTTCGACATGGTGGGGCTGAAGCAGCCGTCGAAGCGGTTGTCGTCTGCCGAGATCAAGGTGCTCGCCCATCCCGACGACGCGGACGCGATCGACGAGATTGCCAATGCCGTCAACCGGCCTTCCCGCTCCTACGACACCACGTTCCGTCTGCGCCATGCAGATGGAAGCTGGGTCTGGATGCATGCCAAGGGCCAGGTCTGGAGCGGCGGCCGCTCGGCCGGGTTCCGGCGCAGCGGTGCATCGGCGCTGCAGGCGGGCGACCGGCTTGTCGGCATCACCATCGACATTACCGAACAGAAGCTCGCCGAAGAGCGTGTGTCGGAAGCGAATGAGCGGCTGCGCGACGCCATCGAAAGCGTCGGCGAGGCATTCGTGCTCTGGGATGCGGAGGGGCGCCTCGTCACGGCGAACAGCAAGTTCAGCGAATTCCTCAATATTCAGGAACCCGAGGCAGGCACATCGCGCGGTGCGCTGATGGCGCGGGCCGGCATCGGCGAAGCCTGGCCGGTCGCGAGCGAAAGCGGAGGCGATCAGGCCGTCACCGAAATCCGCCTGCCCGGCGGGCGCTGGCTGCAGATCAGCGAACGGCGGACGAAGAATGGCGGTCATGTGAATG
Organism: Parvibaculum sp.; assembly: GCF_046297875.1. GTDB lineage: Bacteria > Pseudomonadota > Alphaproteobacteria > Parvibaculales > Parvibaculaceae > Parvibaculum. The sequence continues at coordinate 76,713 of NZ_JBKBHD010000002.1, forward strand.
TCGGCACCGACATCACCGGCATCAAGGAACAGGAAGCGGCGCTGACCGACAACAAGCTCGCGCTCGAAAAGACGGTGCGCGACCTCGAGGCATCGCGGCGGAAGCTGCAGGAACAGGCGCGTCAGCTCGTCGATCTCGCCGAGAAATACGCTTCCGAAAAGACGCGCGCCGAAGCGGCGAACCGATCCAAATCGGAGTTCCTCGCCAATATGAGCCATGAGCTTCGCACGCCGCTCAACGCAATTATCGGCTTCTCGGAAATCATGGGCTCGGGCCTCTTCGGCGAACTCGGTTCGCCGAAATACAAGGAATATGCTTCCGATATTCATGCGAGCGGGACGCATCTGCTTGAACTCATCAACGACATTCTCGACATGTCGAAGATCGAGGCGGGCCGCATGACGCTCGAAACGCAGGAACTCGACGTGGCCGAGGTCGTGGACGAGTCGCTCCGCCTCGTTTCCGGCCGCGCCGAACTTGCAAGCGTGAAGGTCGAGAACCTGCTGCCTGCGCTTCCGGCCGTGAATGCCGACAAGCGCGCCGTGAAGCAGGTGCTGCTCAACCTCCTGTCAAACGCGGTGAAGTTCACGCCGGCCGGCGGATCGATCTATCTCAAGGGTGCGACGAAGGATGGCATCGTCACCATCGCCGTCGAGGATACCGGCATCGGCATCCCGGCAAGCGCCTTGCCGAAGATCGGCCGGCCCTTCGAACAGGTGGAAAGCCAGCACTCGAAGTCGCACAAGGGCACGGGCCTCGGCCTCGCCCTCTCCCGTTCGCTCGTGGAACTTCATGGCGGTACACTCACCATCGAGAGCACCGAGGGTGTCGGCACGACGGTGAGTTTCACGCTGCCTGTGGCGGCAGCCTAAAGATACCAGTCATATTCCAGCGGCGAGATGGCGCGCTGGAACTTGTCGAATTCGAGCATCTTGGTTTCGGCATAGACGTCGACATAGAGATGGCCGAGATATTCCCGCATCACTTCTGAATTCCGGAACCGCTTCAGCGCGCTTGGCAGGTAGAAGGGGATGCTCTCGTCCATGTTCTCGCAGGCATTGCCTTCCGCCGGCTCGCCCGGGTCGATCTCGTTCACGATGCCGTGGTGAATACCGGCCAGGATCGCGGCGAGCACCAGATAGGGATTGGCATCCGCGCCCGTAACGCGATGCTCGATACGGCGCGAATCCGGCGAACCATTCGGCACGCGGAACGCGACGGATCGGTTATTGTATCCCCAACTTCCGTTCACCGGCACGAAAAGATTGGGCCCGAAGCGGCGGTATGAATTGATGTTCGGCGCGAATATCGCCATGGCGTCCGGCAGCGTCGTCTGCAAACCGCCGATCGCGTGGCGCAGCCGGGCCGAACCTTCGTCTGTTCCATCGTCGAAGATGTTGTTGCCCTTCTCGTCCAGCACCGAGCAATGGACATGCATGCCGTTGCCCGTCTGGTTGACGAAGGGTTTGGCCATGAAACTCGCGAGAAAGTTGTGCTTGCGGGCCACGGCGCCGATCAGGTGCCGCAGCATGATCGCGTGATCGCCTGCAATCACGACATCATCCTCATGCTTGAGGTTGATTTCGTACTGGCCGGGGGCGAATTCCGCCGTTGCTCCCGATGCAGGCACGCCCTGCCCCGCCGCCGCTTCGTCTATTTCCTTCAGCAGCGACATGAAGCCATCGAGCTCGGTAATGCCATAGACCTCATGCGCTGTCTCGCGCGCGCCGGTCGCCGGATTGATGGGAGGCTGGGGCCTGCCCTTCCGGTCCAGCTCCTTGTCGAGCAGGTAGAACTCGAACTCGCAGGCAACGGTTGCACGCAGTCCGATCCCGGACAGCTTGTTCGCGACATTGGCAAGAATATTTCGCGGCTCAAGCATATGCGGCGCGCCGTCATTGTCGAGCATGGTCATAAGAACCTGCGCCTGCTTCATCGAGGCCCAGGGAACGGGAACGATGGAACCGGCAACAGGCCGCGACTGCCGGTCCGGGTCGCCGTCGGAGAAGCCCATGCCGAGCACGTCTTCGTTGACGCCGGTCACATCGAAAAAATAGATCGATTGCGGCATCTGCACGCCGGAGGTGAAAACCTTGTCGGCCTCTTCGGAGGGAAAGCGCTTGCCGCGGACAGTGCCGCACATGTCGACGAACACAGCGTCGAGATAGTCGATTTCGCCATTCTCGGCGAGGAAGGCGTTGAACTCGCCAAGCGTGGCCCAGCCCTTCGGTCCCTGTCTTTCCCGATCGCTCATGATTTCCTGCATGTCTAGTACGCGCAATCCACACCGGCGGGGACACCCCCGCCCGCGTTCGAAACTGCTGTCGCGCCCTATAGGTCCATGAGGCGATAGTAGCCGAGGGCCGCACGAAGATACCAGCCACGCAATGCCGGAAACGGTATGGAAGCGGGAACCCCTCGCATCGCCGCTGGAATGGCCGAAAAATCCTCTTTGTCGCCAATGACTTGCGCTAGCATGCGCCCGGACCAAGGGGCCGCTGCGACGCCGTTTCCGTGATAGCCGAGCGCGAAATAGACGGACGGCTCGTCCGGCAGGCTGCCGATGGATGGCGTTCCGCCAAGGCTCATGCAGACAAAGCCCCGCCATGAATGCGTGATTTCCACCTGCGCCCAGCCGGGAAAGACCTCGCCAAGGCGCCGCTCCATGTAACGGCGCATGCGCGCGCCGTCTTCCGGCTTGCCTGTGGTATCGCCGCGCGCGCCGAAGAGGAAACGACGGTCCGGCAGCATCCGGTAGTAGAAAAGAAGACTGCGCGTATTGGCACAAGGCGATTCGGTCTGCCAGTTCTGCGTCGCAATCTCGTCATCGGTGAGCGGGCGCGTCACCAAGATGTTCGACATGACCGGGATGATGCGGTCCGCAAGCGCGGGTGGCATGGGCGAGCGGGTGAAGCCGTTGGTTGCAACGACGACCCGTCGCGCGCGGATCGTGCCCGAAGGCGTCACCAGAAGATGGTCCGCCCCTTTCCGTTCCCAGCGTATGACCGGCGAGGCTCCATGCAGTTTTGCGCCTGCACGGGCTGCCGCGGCGGCCAGCCCTCGTGCCAGGCGGAGCGGATGGAGGCCGAAACCTGTCGGCATCAGCAGCGCGCCGAATTGCTCGCGCGAGTCGTAGAATCGTTCCGTCACTTCCTCGCGCGGCAGAAGCTTTGCCGATATGCCGAATTTCTCTTTCAGTATCCGCGATTCTTCCGCAAGCCCCGCATAGCGCGACGGCGCATGGGCGACATGAAGTTCGCCTTCGCCTTGCGGTTCGATGGCGAAGCCCTGCTTAGCTGCGAATGAGCGCACGAAGGAGATGGCTTCAAGCTGCGAGAAAATGAAGCGCTTCGCTTCGGCCTCGCCGAACCGCGCGAGTAGCGATTGCAGTGGAAGGGAGGATGGCGGCAGGGTACAGAAGCCGCCATTGCGGCCGGATGCGCCCCAGCCAAGCGTTCCCGCTTCAAGCAGGCGGACATCCGTTGAAAATTCACTTGCAAGATGGAAGGCGCAGGAGAGGCCGGTATAGCCGCCACCGATGATGGCGACCTCGCAGGTCTCGTCGCCACAAGGCCCGAGATCGGTCCCGGCCGGAAGCGGCGGCGCCGTTTCCTCCCAGATGCTGCCGGCGGGCTTTGCCGCATCGTACATGCCGGGGTGATACCAGGTCATTCCGCTTCATCTCCCAGGAATCGCGCCGGGAGACTATACAGGGTCAGGTGCCGGTCACTCCATCGGCGGCGGCATATCGTCCGGCCCGGTTTCCCGGCCATCCCTGCGCCAGCGCATCATCCGGTCGCGATCCTTTCGCATCGCGTCGGCCACGCGCTTGCGCTGTTCGGGTGTCAGCTTGGCAAAAGTTTCCAGCATCGCATCGCGGCCCATATCGCTCATCGCCATCATCGCGGACGACATGCCGTCAAAAGCAGCGCGAACCGCCGCCTCGTCATAGGGCTCGGCCGCGAGCGCGCCGGCAAGCGCATCACGCGCTTCGTGCATTTCCTTGAAATGTGGCCGAATCTCGCGGAACTTCTCGCGCATGGCGCGGCGAATTTCCTGCCGGTCCTCTTCCGGCAGTTCCCTGAACGCCCCCTGCATCAGGGCAGGCCCGTGGCCGCGCGGTATCGGGCCAAATCCGCCGTCGCGGGGCCCCTTGAAGAAGGGAACCGAAATAAGCGCAACCAGGAACAGGTTAAGCGCCAGCGATATCAGAAGCGCGGGGCCGAGCCAGCGGCGCAGGGGCTTTCCGGCAGGCGTTGGGGACATGTCGCTCATTGCATCCACTCCTCGGGCCAGGTGATGTCGGCAAGCGCGAGCGCGATCAGCCGGTCGCCGGCTTCCGCCTCATCGGAGGCCGCCGCTATCTGATTGCCGTCCAGAACGGCGATTTCGGATACAGAGCCCAGCGCAATGCCGAGCATGATCGAAGCCGCGAGAGCGCCGGTCGGCAGCGCGGGCGATCCGTAGGGCCAGATCGCAGAAATCAGCTCACGGAAGAAACCCTGCTGCTTCGGCGACGAAACCTTTGCAGTGGCGGGGCGCGGGCGCGACGCCATCAGACGCTCGACAAGCGCACCGGAGGGCGCTTCCACCGGGGCCGCCGCCAACATGCCATCAAGTGCGCGGGCCTCGGCGAGAAGCGCACGCGCGTCGGCGGAGACGGCAAGCAGCGCCTCGGCGGCCCTGCGCTCTCCCGACGGCCAGCGCGCAGGCGATGCCCCATAGGCATCGACAATCGCCGTAAACCTCTCCAGTGTGATTTCCCTGTCCATCGCCTTCAGTTCCATTCGAAGCGCGCTCAGGCGCTTGTTTGCCTTGAACGCAACAACTCGTCCTTTTCCGTCGCCAACAGCGTCCGCAACTGCCGGCGCCCGCGCGACAGCAGCGACTCCACCGCCTCCACGCTAATATCCAGAATTTCCGCCGTCTCGGTGTTGCTCAGACCCTGATAGTGCGAAAGTGCAATAGCGGCACGCTGCCGCTCCGGCAATTGCTGGAGGGCTGCCTCAACACGCGCTGCAAGTTCGTCCGCCTCCAGCCGCTCGTCAGGCCGTGGATCGCCACTCACGAGATTGGGCAAGTAGTCATCGATGTCGACGGTGCTCCGCGTTCGGCGCAACCGATCGAGACAGAGATTGGCGGCAACGCGATAAAGCCATGTGCCGAACTGCGCCCTGCCCGGCTCCCACTTCCCGGCATGGGTCCAGACCCGCAGGAAAACCTCCTGCGCCACCTCCTCGGCATCCGCCTGATTGCCCATCATGCGGCGGGCAAGCGCGACGATACGCCCGAGGTGACGCTGCATCAGCACGCCGCAGGCCTGACCGTCCCCCGTGGCGACCGCTGCAACCAGTTCGTCGTCCGGCGCATCCTGCACGCGCGCACTTCCTCCCATGCCGGTCCCGGCCAATGCAGGTAATGGGCCCCGGCCGATGCCGGTGCCCATTACCCGTTCGGGTGTGTCCAGCCGAAGCCTAGCGGGGTTCGGCCGGAGATTCATCCCTGCTGCTTCAGCGGCTCATACGGCCTTCGCCACGTTCGATCTTGCCATCGCTGTTGCGATCGAGCCGCTCGAACATCCGGTCGGCACTGGCGAGGAACTCGGCTTTCGAGATCCTGCCATCGCCATCGGCATCGAGGCGCGAGAAGTGATCGCCTCGCTTGCCATCCTTCTTGCCGTCGCGCTTCGCATCGGTCTTGCCGTGATGCTTCTTCGCGGCCTGCATTTCCTCAAGCGTCAATGCGCCATCGCTGTTTGCATCGGCCTTTTCGAAAAGGGCCGCCATGCGCTCTGCAGAGCGATCGGAAAGACCGCCTTCCCTGCCACGTTCGGCCATGCGCTTCTCGGCCGCCTGCTTCATTTCGTCGAGCGTCACCTTGCCATCGCCATCGGCATCCATCGCGGCGAAGCGTTCAGCGGGATCGCCGCGTCGCGCTTCGTACCTCGTGCGCATTTCGGCACGGGCAGCCGCCATTTCTTCCTTGGTGACATAGCCATCGCCATCCTTGTCCATCGTGGCAAAGCGGGCTTCGGCGGCAGCGCGGAATTCTTCCTTCGTGACGTCGCCGCCCTTGTCCGCATCGGCCATGCCGAACAGATGCGCGCCGTGGCCATACTTGCCGGGGCCAGCATGGGAAAGGGCCGGAATCGTCATCGCCATAGCAAGGGCGGCAGCCGTTCCGAGCAGGCCATATTTCAGCTTTTTCATTTCGATCGTCCTTTTTCCAGTTTCCGCCCCCCGGAGGCTGAACAAGGAAACGCCGCCGCATCAGGCAAGCGCAGACGGGCAATGCCGCCATCCTTATTTGTAGAAACGCGCGGGAGGCGCCATTCCGTCGCTGGTGAAGGAGAAATCAGCCGCGTGAGGGCGCAGGCACCGTGAAGCGGCGCGGATGGGAAAAGGCCGGTTCCCTGAGAAGCCGGGCCGGAAGGCGGAATTCCGAGACCGAAATCCCTTCCTTGCGTTCCGCCGCAACGGACAGGCCGCCCGCACCGGCAACGGCGGTTTCGATGGTCGCCAGCGCGATATTCGCCCCGAGAGCCGGGGAAAAGCCGGTACTGGTGGCGGTTCCCACCACCCGGCCGCCAAGCGAGATGGCAGCAAACCGCACCGGTTCCAGCCCTTCCACCGCGAGGCGGACGACGCGGCGCGCAGGCACAATGCCACCGGCAGCGCGAAGCGCGGCGCCCCCGTTGAACAGGCCTTTCGAGGGATCTAGGACGAAGCCCGGCCAGACGGACGCGGGCTGCAGTGCATCCCGCGGGTCGATGGCGGCGAAAGCCGACAGATAGTCATGGCCGGCGCGCGGATGACCCGCTTCGAGCCGGGCGAGTTCCCTCAGTGCAAAGCCTGCCGGCTTCAGGCCGAAGGGCGCAGCCTTCGTCATCACCTCGCGCCAGACATGGGGTGCATCTTCCGCGTCGCACCACAGCTCATAGCCGAGATCACCCGTCGCGCCGGTGCGGCTCGCATAGACCGGCATACCGCCAATCGCGATCCAGCGTGCGGCGCCGGGCGCAAGAGCTGCCATGTCTTCAATGCCAAGCCCGGAGAACATGAAGCAGGAATACGGCCCCTGAAGCGCAAGCACAGCCAGCGTGGCACTGACATCCTCGATGCGGACGCGGAAACCTTCCGCGCTATCGGTCAGCCAGGCGAAATGGGCTTCTTCCGCCACCAGACGATATTCGTCCTCCGCAAGGCGGAACAAAAGGCCGTCGCCGAGAACGAACCCGCCGCCATCGCAGAAGATCACGTGGCGCGAACGGTCGATGGCGAGCGGGGCAACCCGAACCGCAAGAAGACGTTCGAGACAGGCAAGCGCATCGCGTCCGGCGATGCGATATTTCACCAGTGGCGACAGATCCATCAGCACCGCCGCACCGCGCAGGGCGCGATATTCATCGGCGAGATCGCTCAGCACCTCCGGCACGGTATAGCCGTTCCAGCCGGTCCAGCGGTTGGTGCGGCTTTCCGCCGCCGTTTCAAGGTGAAGAGGCGTCGTCGCCACGGCGCGCATGTAAGGCGGCTCTTCCGGCACTTCTTCGAAAAGGGCCGGGTCGACAGGTGCACGTTCATCGGCGGGATCGGCCACTTCGCGAGGCATCTCCGCTTGTTCTTCATTGGGCTTGGGCAAGGTGTCGGGGGTCATTGGCGGCCCTCCCCCTGCTGCATCGCCGCCTCGACGGCAAGCCAGCCCGGCAAGCCTGTCACGCCGCCACCCGGATGGCTGCCAGCGCCGCACAGATAGAGCCCCGCAACCGGCGTTTCATAGCGGCCGAAGGCGGGCGTGGGACGGAAGCCGAACAGCCGGTCGAGGCGCAGATCGCCCTGATGCCAGGCGCCGCCGGCGAGGCCGTATTTCCGTTCGATATCCGGTGGCGTCAGAATTTCACCCGCAATCATCGCGTCCTCGATGCCCGGCGCAAAGACGGCGATGGCCCGCACGATCTTCTGCACGAAGATTTCGCGCTGCATGGTCCAGCCGCCTTCGGCTTCATAGGGCACATTATGCACGATCACGGAAAGAATATGCTGGCCCTCCGGCGCAAGGGTACGGTCGGCAATGCTCGGCACGTGGATTTCGAGGGCTGGTTCGCAGGCAAATCGTCCCTCGCGGCAGGCAGTCGCCGCATCGTCCATCGCTTCGACAGACGGCACGACGAGCAGGCGCGCACCATAAAACTCGGCGGCGAGCCGCGGAAAGACGGGCGCGCGTTCAAGGGCGAGATTGAGCTTTGCCGCGTTGCCGGGGCGCGGCGCATGGCAGAGTTCCATCGCCTGCTGCGTTTCGAGCTTTTCGGCGCCGAGCAATCCGATCAATGTCGCGCGCGGATTGATTGCCGAGAGCACCAGCGGCGCACGCATGACCATGCCGTCGGCCAGTTCGACGCCGGCTGCCACACTGCCTTCGACGACAATCCGCTCGACGGGCGTGTTGAGGCGTATCTCGCCGCCTTGCGTATTGATGATGGAAGCAAGCGCATCGCACAATGCGCCGGTGCCGCCTTCAAGCTGGCGAACCCCCTGCCCCTGCATGCGCATTGCTTCGCGCCAGACGGCCCGGAACGAAGTACCCGGCGCATAGGGCCCCTCGGCTCCGCCAAGCGTGGCTTCGAATGCAAGCGCGCCCTTGAGAAGCGGCGATTCGAACTCGGCATCGAGCCGGTCGCCAATGCTTTCAGGCAGCGTCTGCATCAGGCTTTGCAGCGCCGCCTGCCCGGAAAAGGCCGTGCGCCATACGAGACGCCGGCAGAAGCGGCGGAGCGCATCTACGTCACGCATATCGGGCGGCAATTCGCCGAGCAGCGGCTCGATAAGCGATGCCTGCGACCGCACCAGCGCAACGCGGTCCCGATAGGCTTCTGCATCGCGCGGCAGGGCTTTCGCAAAGCGAGCGAATTCCTTGCGGTTGCGCGGCAGCGTCAGGTGTTCGCCATCCGGGTTCAGAACGACGGTCGGAATGTCGCGTGCGGCATAGCGCAGACCGTGCTTTCCGAGTTTCAGGCCGCGTTCGATGTACCTGGGAAAGCTGTCGACGAGATGCGCGACGGCAGGGCCGACATAGCCCGGCACGATTTCAGACGTCGCCGCCGCACCGCCTATCGCCTCCGCCGCTTCGAGGACGAGCACCTGACGGCCGGCGCGGGAAAGGCGCGCGGCGGCAACGAGTCCGTTATGGCCCGCGCCGATCACGATGGCGTCATAGGTGTTGCCGCGGCGGCGCATGGCTCAGGCCCTCCCCTTGCGGGTGGCGAGAACTTCCGCCGCGGCATTCGCGCCCGGAGCGCCCATGACGAACGGGCCTGGATGCGCGCTGGGAGAACAGAGATAGAAATTTCGCAGCGGCGTCGCGGCTCCGCCCTGACCGGGGAATGGCCGGTTCGAGAAAAGCTGGTCGAGCGTCGTTTCGCCATAGGCCAGGTCGCCGCCCGTGAGCCCGATCTCGTTTTCGATATCGCCAGGCAGCAGCACTTCGCAGGCAAGGATGCGCGTTTCGATGCCGGGGCTCACGGAAGCAAGACGCGCCGTCACGAGATCGCGCAGCGCATCGCGACGCTCTTCCGTCCAAGGTCCGTCGTGCAGTTCCTCCGGCACGAACTGTACGAGCGCAGAGAGGACATGCTTGCCCGGAGGTGCGAGCGACGGATCGGCGATCGAGGGGATCAGCATGTCGAACACCGGATCGCGCGGCGGCATCCGCTCGCGCCAATCGGCGAAGGCGCGGTCCATTGCCGGGATCGTATTGGCAAGGCGCAATCCGCCACCGAGCGACGGGCAGCCTTCCGGCAGACCGGGAAAATCCGGCATTGAGTCGAGCGCAATATTGACCTTGGCGGCGACGCCTTTCATGCGGATGCGGCCGATCCGTTCGACAAGTCCGTCCGGCAGGTCCTTCCAGCGGAAAAGGCTGAGGAAGCTCCGCTTCACATCGAGGCCCGACAGCACCACATCCGCGTTGATTGCCTCGCCATTGGCGAGTTCGACGCCGCGCACCTTCCGGTCCTTGATGAGAATGTCGGTCACTTCCGCTTCCAGGCGGATCGTGCCGCCTTTGGCGCGAATGGCGTCCATGAGCGCCGCCACAAGCGCTGCCGCGCCGCCATGCGGCATCAGCGTGTCGGGCGCGCCGCCCATTGCATCGCCGGGCTCGGAGAGCCATGCCAGCGCGAGCCGCGCTGCACTCATTGGCGACGAGGGCCCGAGCGTACTGCCGGCAAGCGCGGCGGCGGCAAGATGCGCCTTCACGTGACCTGACTCGAAATACCGGTCGAGAAATTCGGACGCAGGCAATGTCCACAGCCGCAGCATGTCTGCCATGCCGGATGCCGGAAGTTCTGCGAGCCTGTCGGCCAGTGCGAGACGCGCGCGCAGTCCTGACAACAATCCTCTTGCGGGCCCCGAGGCGGGCCGCGCAAGAAGCGGCGCAAGGCCGCGCGCGGCGCGCAGCATGTCGCGCCGATAGCGCGTCCAGGTATCGGCATCCCGGCGCGAATGGCGCGCGAGTTCGCGGCGGTGAACTAGACCGTCGCGGTAATTTGCGACATGACGTCCATCGGCAAAACAGGTGACGCCGCCATCGGCACGGATGAAGCGGAGGCCAAACCGGGCAAGATCGAGATCGGTTGCGATGCGCGGCGGCAGACCGCCGCTGCCCAGCGTATAGCGCGGCAGACGGAAACCCGGCGCTATTTCATGCGGCATGAGGATGCCGCCAGGTGCGGAAGCCCGGTCGAGCACAAGCACATCGAGCCCGGCGCGCGCCAGATAGGCAGCGGCGACGAGCCCGTTGAGCCCGGCTCCGATCACGATTGCGTCGTGACGCTCCATGCGTCCTAACCCCACACACTACCCGGCCTGGGACGCGCCCAGGTTTTGTCCCATCCGAAGCGTATCGAATTGACACGTTTCGCGCCGGGCAAACACGCATCGCTGCCGAGACGACGCGCGCGTTAACCACGAATTGCCGGGAATTGTCGCGATTTCACCGCGCATCCCCGAACAGAGTTAATGCGCGGCGTCCCGGCCGGCATGGAAGCGGTGCAAATATTCAGCCAGCAGCGGACGTCACGATCGTCTCGAAAGCGTCACGCACCCGGCGCTGGCTTTCCAGAAGATCGGCTTCGAGCATCGCAAAATCCGGCGCATCGCCTGCCCGGGCGAGGCGGAACTTCAGTCCGATGGGTGCCTCTGCCGGATTGAACACGCCTTCGACACAGACGCGGATGACCTGCGTCAGATTGTGATTGAGCGAAATGGCATGCACGAGCATTTCCGCGATCTCGTCTGGCAGCAGCCTTTCCTCGGCAATGCGGGCGAGCGCAGTGCGCGTATGCGTGTTGCGGATGGCGGGGTGCTCATGCGCATGGACGAGCTGCAGATACTGGCAAATGAACTCAATATCGACGAGACCGCCGCGGACATGCTTCAGCTCCCAAGGGTTCTGGCTCTGGCGTTCCTTCGCTAACCGTACGCGCATCTCCGATACATCTGTCGCGATCTTCGCCTTGTCCCGCTTTCTCAGGATCGTGTCGGCAATCGCCTTCTCGATGCGTCCTCGAAGTTCCTCAGGGCCCGAGATCACCCGGGCGCGCGTCAGCGCCATGTGTTCCCAGGTCCAGGCTTCCGCTTCCTGATAGGCAACGAAACTGCCGAAAGCCGTCGCGATAGGCCCCGCATTGCCTGACGGGCGGAGCCGCATATCGACTTCGTAGAGCTTGCCTTCTGCTGTCGGCGCCGTCAGCGCATTGATAAGCTGCTGGCAAACACGCGCATAGTATTGCGAGGCATATAGCGGACGCTCCCCATTCGATTGCACCTCTGCATCGGGTGCATCGTAGATGACGATGAGATCGAGGTCGGAGCTTGCGCCCATTTCCTCGCTGCCGAGTTTCCCCATGGCGACAACGCAGAAGCGCCCGTCTTCGATATGGCCATGTTTTTCTGCAACCTTGTCTTCGGCGGCTGGCGCCAGCGCCGCTACCAGTTCTGAGGCAAGCGCGGCATAGGCGGGGCCCGCCTCTTCCGCATCGGCGCTGCCCGACAACACACGCACACCGAGGCGGAAGCGATATTCGCGTGCCCAGACACGCGCGAAATCGAGTATGTCCTGATAGTCCTCCGCATGGACAAGCGCATCCTTCAGGCTGCGATTCAACTCCTCTCGGCCCGGCAGCACCTTGAAGAAATCAGGGTCGACGACCGCCTCCAGCACGCGTGGGTTCTGGCTCAAATAGGTCGCAAGGCGCGGTGCCGTGCCGCAAATACCGGCCAGCAGGTCCAGCAGATGCGGATTGGAATACAGCATCGAGAATAGCTGCACGCCCGCCGGCAAGCCGGTGAGGAACTTGTCGAAGCGATCGAATGCCGTATCCGGGTTCGCCGTGCGCGAAAGCGAACGCAGAAGTGCGGGCATGAGGCTTGTCAGCAGCTCGCGAGAGCGCGTGGCGCGCGTCGCGGGAAACCGGCCTGTATGCCAGCCGCGAATGGCCTCCGACATTTCGGATGGACGCGTAAAACCGAGGCTGCGCAATGTTTCAAGCGTTTCTGGGTCGTCCTCCGTTCCTGTGAAAACGAGGCTGCCGCCCTCCTCGCCAAGCGGCGGCGCGGATTCGAAGAGTTTGGCATAGTGATCGCGAACGCATTCGAGCCGCCGTGTCAGCGCCTCGGCAAAATCCGCACGCCCCGCGAAGCCCATGAAGCAGGCGACATGGTCGAGGTCGGCGTCGGAGGCGGGCAAGGAATGGGTCTGCTCGTCATCGATCATCTGCAGCCGGTGTTCGAGCGTCCGCAGGAAGCGATAGGCTTCCTTCATCTCTTCGGCGGTCTCCGGCGCTATCCACTGCTTCGCGGCCAGTTCATCTAGCATCGGGCAGGTCTGTTTGCCGCGAAGATCGTGGTCGCGGCCGCCCGCGATCAATTGCTGCGTCTGCACGAAGAACTCGATCTCGCGGATGCCGCCACGGCCAAGCTTGATGTTATGGCCGGCAACGGCGACGACGCCATGGCCGCCTGCCGCATGGATCTGGCGCTTCATTGAATGAATATCGTCGATAGCCGCAAAGTCGAGATTCTTCCGCCAGATATAGGGCGTCAGCGTTTTCAGCAGGCGTTCGCCCGCCGCCATGTCGCCCGCCACCGGGCGCGCCTTGATGAAGGCCGCGCGTTCCCAGTTCTGGCCGCGGCTTTCGTAGTAGCTCTCGGCGGCAGGAAGCGACACGGCAACAGGTGTGCCTCCGGGATCGGGGCGAAGGCGCAGATCGGTGCGGAAGACATAGCCTTCCGCAGTTCTCTCCTGCAGCATCTTCACGAGATCTTTCGTCACGCGAACGAAAAACTCGCCGTCGTCGAGCCCGTCTTTCAAAGGCAGCTGGCCGGGCTCGTAAAAGACGACCATATCGATGTCGCTTGAGTAATTCAGTTCGCGGGAGCCGTATTTGCCCATGCCAAGCAGAACGAGGCCGGAGCCTTCGGGCGAGACTTCTTCCGGCGCGCGGAGAATTTGTCCTCGCGTGGCGGCATTGCGCAGCAGCCAGACCACGGAACTGTCGACAGCCATATCTGCGAAACCGGTGAGGGCGCCCGTCACCTTCTCCAGCGGCCAGGCGCCGGTAATATCCGCCATTGCCACCAGAAGCGCGGCTTCCGCCTTGGCGTGGCGAAGCGCCGCCATGACATCTGCCTGTTTCTCAAGATTGCGGGCCGCAGCGGCACGCGCAAGAAGATCGCTCATCGCTTCTTCCGGTGCGCGGTTTAGAAGACGCGGCAGCCAGTCGGGATGGAGGCGGATGATGCGGCCGAGAAAAGGCGAATTGCCGAAAATGGAACAGATCAGATGCCGGGCACCTGCATCAGCGGCGAGCGAGGCCAGCGCCGGATCGCCTTTCGCCTTCACCGCCGCTTCAAGATCTTCCATCTCACGGGCGACGCGCGCCCTGTCGTGGGGTGCAGGCGCTTTCGATCCGTATTCTCGAAGTGTCGTCATCTCTTTCCCGCCCGGCACAAGCGCCTCAAACCAAGAAACGGCGCGCAGCCTAGCAGATTCCCGTGCAATTCAACGCCCGGCAACAGGTAGCGACAGCGACACGCGAAGACCTGGTTCATTGTCCGCGAGTTCGACCACACCGCCATGTAACCGCGCGACTGCAGCGACAAGGCTCAGGCCAAGGCCGGAGCCGGGCGTGTTGCGGCTCGCCTCCAGCCGGACGAACCGTTCCAGTACGTGCTGCCGCTCGCCCGGCGGAATGCCGGGCCCCCTGTCCGCAACTGACAGCACGACGCCGCGCCCGGCTCGCGTTGCATCCGGTTTGGCCGAAACCTCGATCTCGCGTTCGTTGGCGGCATCCTGCGGCAGGCCATGCTTGATCGCGTTGTCGAGGAGGTTTGCCACGGCTTGCGACAGCAATTCGCGGTTCCCCCAGATCATCAATCCTTCTTCGGCTTCAACCTTCAGTTCGAGGCCATTTTCTTCCGCCAGCGGCTCATAGAGTTCGGCAACGTCCTGCACCGTGGCGCTGAGATCGACCCATGACATGGCATCGCGCAGCGAACCGGCTTCCGCCCGCGCGATCATCAGCAGTGCGTTGAAAGTGCCGAGGAGGTAGTCGGCTTCGGCAATCGTTTTCTCAAGTGCATGCTTGTAGTCCTCTTTGGATGCGTCCTGCATCAACGTCACTTCGAGACGGTTGCGCAGGCGGTTGAGCGGACTTCTCAGGTCATGTGCGATATTGTCCGTCACTTGCCGCATGCCGCTCATCAGCGCCTCGATCTGCTCGAGCATCGCATTCAGGTTCTGGCCAAGCTGGTCGAGCTCGTCGCCCGTGCCTGCGATCGGCAGGCGCTGCGAAAGATCGCCGCCCATGATGTCTAGGCTCGAGCGGTTGATCTCGTCGACGCGCGCCAGCATGTTGCGGCTCATGAAAAGCCCACCGGCAAGGCCGAGCGCGACGGTCAGGCCAATGGCCCAAATCAGTGCGTTGGTGATGAGGCTTTCGATTTCGCGCCGTTCCTGCACGTCGCGGCCGACCAGCAGGTAGAAGCCCTCCTGCAGATAGAAGGCGCGGGCGCGGGCGGCCTTGATCTCAGTCCCGTCCAGCGTCTTGCGGTTGTAGCTGAAATCGAACCAGCCATCGGGGCCGGCCTCCACCTGCGGCCGCGCATCGAGCGTACCGGCCAGTACGCGCCCCGCCGGGTCGAGCACGAGATAGAGGCTCTGGCCCGGATCGCGCGAACGCTGGATGACGGTGTGAACGAGAAGCGGCAAGCCGCCCTGACGGTATTGTTCGGCAAGGCCGCCGATCTCCGCCTCCACCGCCTCGTCGGTCTGGCGGGCGAGAAAGCCGGCCGTATTCCAGTAGACATAGGCCAGCAGCGTGATCGCCGAGGCGGCGAACAGGGCGAGGTAAATGACCGCGAGCCGGAAGGTCGAGGTCTTGAGGAGTTTAATCAGCGGCACGTAGCGAGTATCCCGCACCCCGCACGGTGTGCAAGAGCGGCTGCTCGAAATTCTTGTCGATCTTGGCCCGGAGCCGCGAAATATGGACGTCGATCACGTTCGTTTGCGGATCGAAATGATATTCCCAGACATTTTCGAGCAGCATGGTCCGGGTGACGACCTGGCCGGCATGTTTCATGAGATATTCAAGAAGGCGGAATTCGCGGGGCTGGAGGTCGATTTCCTGCCCCTCCCTGATGACCTTGCGGGCCAGCAGGTCGATCTCGAGGTCGCCCACCTGAAGCCTTGTGCGCACCTGGTCCGGGTTGGCGCGCCTCACCAGCACCTCGATACGGGCCAGCAGTTCGGCAAAGGCATAGGGCTTGGTCAGATAATCGTCGCCGCCTGCCTTGAGGCCCTTGATGCGGTCGTCCACCTCGCCAAGTGCGGAGAGGAAGAGAACGGGTGTGCGCACGCCCTCCTCACGCAGCGTTTCGACAACCGAAAGCCCGTCGCGCTTCGGCAACATGCGGTCGACGATCAGTACATCGAAGGAACTGGACAGCGCGAGCAAGAGTCCCTCCTCGCCATCTGCCGCGTGATCGACGATATGGCCGCTTTCGCGCAGACCCTTCACCGCATAGGCGGCGGCTTCCAGATCGTCCTCAATTACAAGAATGCGCATTGCTTCACCAGGTCCTGACCTTGGGCGGCAGACGACGCCGCCGATGCCGCGGGGGATGAGCATCGGCGGCGCGCCTTTGCGATCCCTCCTTCGGAAAGGCGAGGACCGCGCGTTCCGCGCGGACACCCGTCCCCCGACGGCGTCCGTCCGTTACGACTTCTCGATCGTCAGCGCCACAAAGCGCTGCTGGTCGTTGCTGCGAAGGAGCAAGAGCACCGAGCTCTTCTTTGCCTTCGTCGCTTCTTCGACACCGGCGACAACATCCGCCGGCGATTTCACGTCCTTGCCCGACACCTTGACGATCACGTCACCGGGGCGGATGCCCTTTTCGGCGGCGTCGCTCGCCGGGTCCACCTTCTGCACCACGACGCCGTCGGGCGAATTGGCAAGCGAGAGACCGAGGCTTTCGGTCGTGCCCGCCGCCGGTGCC
Organism: Parvibaculum sp.; assembly: GCF_046297875.1. Taxonomy (GTDB): domain Bacteria; phylum Pseudomonadota; class Alphaproteobacteria; order Parvibaculales; family Parvibaculaceae; genus Parvibaculum. The sequence continues at coordinate 93,263 of NZ_JBKBHD010000002.1, forward strand.
GTTTCGGCGGGGCCGGCGGCGGCCATGTCGAGATTTTCCGGGAAGGTGCCGATGCGGGCGCGGATGGAGCGGCGGCGCTCATCCCGCCAGACCACGATCTCGGCCCGCGTGTCGGGCTGCAGATCGGCGACCGTGCGGCTCACCGCGCGGACATCTTCCATTTCCTTGCCGTTGATGTTCACGATCACATCGCCGGTCCGGATGCCTGCATTCTCGGCCGGGCTTTCGTTCGCCACCTGCGCAACAAGTGCCCCGCGGGCCTTGTCGAGACCGAGCGATGTGGCGAGATCGTCGTCCACCTGCTGGATCGTCACGCCGAGCCAGCCGCGCGTCACCTTGCCGTCATCCTTGAGCTGCGCGATCACGCGCTGGGCGATCGAGGAGGGAATGGCGAAGCCGATACCGACGCTGCCGCCAGTCGGCGAATAGATGGCGGTGTTCACGCCGACGACATTGCCATGCACGTCGAAGGTCGGGCCGCCGGAATTGCCGCGGTTGATCGAGGCGTCGATCTGAATGAAATCGTCATAGGGCCCGGCGCCGATTTCACGGCCGCGCGCGGAAACGATACCCGTCGTGACCGTGCCGCCAAGACCGAAAGGATTGCCGACCGCCAGCACCCAGTCGCCGACGCGCACATTGTCGGAATTGCCGAAGGCCACATAGGGCAGCGGCGTTTTGGACTCGACTTTCACCAGCGCAAGATCGGTCTTCGGATCGCGGCCGATGAGCTTCGCTGTCATTTCCGTGCCGTCGTCGCGCACGGCGGTGATGTCCTTGCCTTCGCCGACAACATGATTGTTGGTGACGATGTAGCCATCTTCGGAAATCAGGAAGCCAGAGCCGAGCGATGTCGTCTGGCGGCGGCGCGGTGCGCCGTCACGGCCTTGCGGTTGCATGTCGCGGAAGAAGCGTTCGAAGGGGCTGCCTGGCGGGAAGGGCAGTTCGGGCACGCCGGCCTGTGCGGCCACTTCCTCGTTGACGCGGATTGAGACCACGGCAGGGCTCACCTTCTCCACCAGATCGGCAAAGCTCGGCAGGCGTTCAAGTGCATTGGCGGAAGGCGCCGCAGAGCGTGTGTCGAGCGGCTCCGTATTCGCCACCACGTTGGCCGAACCAAGGCCAAGCGCGACGACGCCCGCCAATACGAGCGTCAGCGCCGGGCGGCGCATGGTACCGTTTCGACCGTTCCGCATCTCTCAAACTCCCGTCACGTTGTTCCGGCCTGCCTGCCCCGGCGGGGCATGGATGGCGGCATGGTTGGGGACCAGCATCATGTCCCGATCCTTTCCAAATCATGTCCGGAATATTACATCGGTGTAAGGCAAAATCGTGACGGTAAACCGGCGTCAATCGCGCGGATTCTCGTCCTTTTCGAGCAGGGCAGCGAGCTTCGCCGCCTCCACCGGGCTCAGCCTCGGTTCGGCCTGGCGATCTTTCTGGCGGCGCATCACCGCAATGACGATGCCGCCGCCGAGCACGAGCACCAGCAGGGGACCAAGCCAGAGCAGAAGGGTCGCCGGGCCGAAGCGCGGCGTCATCAGAACGAAATCACCGTAACGCGCCACCACGAAGTCATAGATTTCAGCGTCCGTGTCGCCAGCCTCGATGCGCTCGCGCACGACGCGGCGAAGATCGCCTGCGAGTTCGGCGTCGGAATCGTCGATCGACTGGTTCTGGCAGACCATGCAGCGCAGGTTCTTCGAGATGGCGCGCGCGCGCTGCTCCTGCACCGGGTCATCCAGCCGTTCCGACGGATCGACAAGCGCGAGGGACGGCGCGGACATCGCGAAGAGAAGGCAAAGCGCGGCAATGAGGCTGCGCATTTCCCTACTCCGCCGCCGCGGGCACGAGCCGCTGGCGCGCACCGGTTGGCGCGCCGACGCGAAGCCTTCGGTCCATCAGCGAAAAGACGCCGCCCATGGCCATAATGCAACCGCCGATCCAGATCAGCGGCGCCAGATTGTTGTGATAGGCGCGCAGCACCCATTTGCCGTCGCCGGCCTGCTCGCCAAGCACGACATAGAGATCGGAAATGCCGTTGGTGCGAATGGCCGGTTCCGTCTTTTCCTGACGCTCGGCGGAAAAGCGGCGCTTCTCCGGCGTGAGCACGCCCAGATCGCGGCTATCGCGCGCGACGCGCACGACGCCGACCATCGCATCGAAGTTAGGCCCGTCGCGGAGTGCGACACCTTCAAGCGTCAGCGTGTAGCCGCCGATCTCCGCGCTCTCGCCCGGCGCGACCGAGGTGATGAGTTCCTCGCTCCACGCCGTAACGCCAATGATGCCGGCAAGGCAGATGCCGAGGCCGCCATGCGCAAGCGCCGTGCCCCAGGCGGCGCGCGGCAGACGGCGCGCGCGGCCCATGCTTTCGCCAAGTGATGTCGAGAACAGCTTGATACGGAGCGCGATTTCCGACAGCGCGCCTGCAACGAGCCACACGGCAAGCGCCATGCCGAAAGGCGCGAGGAACGGCCCGTCGTAAAAGAAAGCGAAGGAGGCAAGCAAAGTGACGAAGGCAAGGCCTGCCGCGATGTAAAGACGCTCCGCGGCGGCTGCAATATCGGCACGTTTCCAGCCAAGCAACGGGCCGAACGGCACAAGGAGAAACAGCAGCACGAAGATCGGCGCAAATGTGTAGTTGAAGAAGGGCGGCCCCACTGTAATCTTCGCGCCGGTCAGCGCGTCGAGGAACAACGGATAGAGCGTACCGATGAAGACCGACGCCGTTGCCGCCGCAAGCAGCATATTGTTTACCAGCAGCGCGCCTTCGCGGCTGACCGGCGCGAAAATGCCGCCGGTCTTCAGCAGCGGCGCGCGCCAGGCATAAAGCGCGAGCGAGCCGCCAACGAAGAAGATCAGAATGCCGAGAATGACGCTGCCGCGCGCGGGGTCGACGGCGAAGGCATGAACCGAGGTCAGCACACCAGAGCGCACGAGGAAGGTGCCGAGCAACGACAGCGAGAAGGCGAGGATTGCCAGCAATATCGTCCAGCTTTTCAGCGCGCCGCGCTTTTCGGCGACGATGGCCGAATGCAGCAGCGCCGTGCCCGCGATCCACGGCATGAGCGACGCATTTTCTACCGGGTCCCAGAACCAGAAACCGCCCCAGCCGAGCGTGTAGTAAGCCCACCATGAACCCATCGCTATGCCGATGGTGAGCGAGAGCCAGGCCATCAGCGTCCAGGGCCGGACCCATCGAGCCCAGCTCGCATCGACGCGGCCTTCGATAAGGGCCGCGACCGCAAATGAGAAGGTCATCGAGAAGCCGACATAGCCCGCATAGAGCCAGGGCGGATGGAAGGCGAGCGCGCGGTCCTGCAGGAGCGGATTGAGACCCGTGCCTTCGAAGGGCGCCGGATCGAGGCGGGCAAAGGGGTTCGAGGTGAAGACGACGAAGAGAATGAAAGCAAGCGCGATCGATGCCTGCACGGCGAGGACGCGCGCGCGCAGCGTGTCCGGCAAGTTCTTGCCGAAGAAGGCGACCATCGCGCCAAACAGCGCGAGGATCAGCACCCAGAGCAGCATCGAGCCTTCGTGGTTGCCCCAGACGCCACTGATCTTGAAAATCATCGGCTTCATGGAATGCGAGTGGTCATAGACGAGCTTCACGGAGAAGTCGGAGACGACGAAGGCCCAGGTGAGCGCGCCGAAGGAAAAGGCGATCAGCGCGAGCTGCAGGATCGCAGCCGGCTCACCGACCCGCATGAGCTGCGCATCGCGGCGATGCGCGCCGATGGCCGGCACGATCGTCTGCACAATCGAGACGGCAAGCGCGAGGATCAGCGCAAAATGGCCAAGCTCGACGATCATGGATAGGCGCCCTGACCGTAGGTTTCGGAATGGGGCGCTTCGGCGCCCTCGCCCTGCCACTGGCCGGAGCGCTTCAGCGCATCGGCAACTTCGGGTGGCATGTAATATTCATCGTGCTTCGCCAGCACATTGGTGGCGGTGAAGTTGCCATCCTCGCCGAACGAGCCTTCGGTGACGACGCCCTGCCCTTCGCGGAAGAGATCGGGCAGCACGCCGCGATAGGTGACGGTGACGGTCTCCACAAAATCCGTGACGTTGAAGCGCAGCCTCGCATCGCCGAGATCTTCCAGCGATCCCTGCTCGACAAGTCCGCCAAGCCGGATGCGCTGGCCGGGCTCAACGCCGCGTTCCACGACATCGCTGGGGCTATAGAAGAAAACGATGTTGTCGCGCATCGCAAAGAGCATCAGGCCCACGGCAAGGCCGAGAATGCCAAGGCTGACGGCGATGAATGTGGCGCGGCGCTGCTTGCGCGTCATGTCGGTTCCGTTCCTCTTTCGGCCGGGACAGGCCAGCGTTTCGAGATATAGCCCGGGGGCCCCACCCGGCCAAACCGCTAAATCGTCGCGGCTCTGCCGATTTTTTCCCGGAATCGGCGTCAAATTCCCAGCATCAGCCTTGTTGCCGGGCCGGCGATACCGTCATCCACAAGGCCATAGTCGCGCTGGAAGGATTTGAGGGCCGTTTCCAGCCCGGCATCGAAGACGCCATCCTGATTGATCGCATAGCCTTCTTTCGCCAGCGCCGCCTCCAGCGCGCGGACGTCGTTTCCGGTCATTGGCGGATTGGTGAGGCGGAGATTTCGCGTTGCCGCATCGATGGCTGAAGCCATCACCGGCGGCCGTATGCCCAGCACATCGGCATCGACCCTGACGCCACGCACTACCATCGGCAGGTCGAGCTTCCAGTTACCCGCCGCGACGAGCGCCTTCAGCGTGTCCATGCGATAGACGGTTTTCCGCAGCAGCGTGTTCGAGTGATTGGCAAGCCAGTCGCGCCGCATATTGAGATAGGCGGCCGCCCATTTTCGCTCGCCTGCGCGCGCGGCGTCGCCCATCCTGGCGATGGTGCGGTCGCGCATGGCGACCCATGAGCCATGCACAACGCTGTCATAGACGATGGCGACGGAGAGCGGCTCGGAGAGACCGGCGCGCGTAGCCGCGGCAACGGCGGGCGTCCAGAAAACCCGGTCGAAAAAGGCGTCCTGCGTTTCCCGCATCACAGGATCGCCGCCCGCCTCCTTCAGCAGGCTGCGAAAGGTCCAGTCGGTATCGAGGCGGAGGTCGATATCGGCAAGGCGCGGCAGATAGTGCCTGAGTGCCCGCGCACAAAGCGCGCCCGGCGCATCGCAATAGGCCTTGATGAGCAGGTAGAGATTGCCGCTGCCGAGGGTCGTCTGCGCACGGCCATAGGTCAGGTGGCCGCTATCGCCTGTGAGGAGCGTGACCCGCGCATAATCGCCGCGCGCTGAGCCCGTTTCGAAAATATTGACGATGGCTTTCGCCGTTTCCTTCTGAAGATCGCTCAGCATGTGCCCTGCCTCCTGTCGAGTCAGGCACATTCTAGCGCGGCGCTGTTGACCCCGGGGATAAGTTGTCGAGCCGGGCCAGCGCTTCGGCATCATCCGCGAAGGTTTTCCGCGCCGTTTCGAGCGCCTCGAGAGCCTTTTCGCGGTCCTGCAGCACATCGTAGGAACGGACAAGGCGGATCCAGCCTTCGATGTCATTCGGTTCTTCGGCAAGCCGCGCGGCGAGCCCTTCGACCATGCCGCGAATCATAGGCTCGTCCTCAGGCGCTATGGCGGCCCGCCCCTCGACCGCGTCGATCCGTCCGCGGATCGCGGGCGCCCAGGGCGCATCTGCGGGGGCGGAAGCCAGAAGCGCCTTCCAGCGTGTCAATGCCGCCTCGCGATTGCCCTCGTCGAGCTCCGCCAGCCCCAGCAGATATTGTGCGCGCGGTTCCATCGGTTCGAGCTCGATCGCCTTTTCGAGATCGGCCTTCGCGCCCGCGCCAACAGTTCCCTCATTCGCCAGCACCCGCGCCTCGCCGCGCGCGGCAAGGCGCTCCGCCGTTACACCGCCTGCAATCATCGCCCGCGTCCAGGCGCGCACGGCTTCCTCATAGCGGCCAAGCATCACATAAGCAGGTGCAATCGTTTCCCAGCCCGCCACATCGTCTGGGTTGTCCTTCAGGCGGCGTTCGACGCGCACGATCAGGCCTTCGACGGGAAGTTCATCGGCGGGCTTGTCGAGCCGCGCCTCGATGGGCTGGCCTTCAAGGCCGGGCGCGCCCTCCCCGAGATAGATAAAGAGCGTCAGCATGGGCAGGCCGAGCGCAAGCGCGACAGCTGCCCCGCGGCGCCAGCGCGGGTCGCTCGGCTTCGTCACGTTGCGCGCGGCTTCGGCCTGCGCCTCGCCTGCGGCAATGAGCCGTCGCGATACCTCGACGCGCGCCGCTTCGGCCTCCGCTTCGCCGATCGTGCCCCGATCGAGATCACGGGCGATTTCGGCGAGCTGGTCGCGATAAATCGCGATTTCGCTCTCGCCCACGTCCTGCGGAACAGACGATGCACCCGCCCGCAAGGGACGGAGCAACAGCCAGAGAACAAGCCCCGTCAGACCCGCGAAAGCGAGGAAGAGCAAAATTTCATTCGCCGAAAGCAGCAAGGGGATCGCCTGTCGCCGGGTTTCGAGATGGCACCTTGTATAGAGGGTATGCCCGCCCGCGCAAAGCGGCGGAGGGACGCAGGCCAAATGCCCGCCCGATTGACGGCGCGGCATCTGCCGCTAGGCTTCGCGCAAACAGAAAGAGGAACGCCGCGTGCTTCGCATTGCCAAAACCGGACTTCTCGGCCTTTTTGCCATCGCATTCACCGTGCTTGCCGTCATCCTTGCCCGCGCGGCCATCGAGGCACCGGTGCCTGCCGATCCCGCGCCGCTTGTCGCACGGGCGGGTGCGTTCGACGTCACGATCAAGCGCGACGAATGGGGCGTGCCGCATGTCTATGGGCCGCGCGACGTCGATGTCGCCTTCGGTATCGGCTTTGCTCATTCCGAAGACGATTTCGCGACCATCCAGGAAGTGCTGATCGCCACGCGGGGGCAGCTTGCCGCCATAAAGGGCGAGCGCGCAGCTGTCAGCGATTTTCTCGTCAACCTCATGGGCATATGGGAAACGGTCGAGACGCGATATGAAAGTGATCTTTCACCGGAAGTTCGCGCCGTGATCGAGGCCTATGCCGATGGCGTGAATTATTTTGCGGCGCTTCATCCCGAAAAGGCCGTTCCGGGCACACCGCCGGCAACGGGCAAGGACATTGCCGCCGGCTTCATGTTCAAGGCTCCTTTCTTCTACGGGCTGGACAAGGCGCTGATCGCCGTTTTCGAAGGCCGCATCGGCGACAGCGAGGGTTTGTCGAAGGAAGGCGTGGATGCCTTCCTGCCCGCAACGACACAGCTTCCGGTTGGCTCCAATGCGGTGGCGGTGAGCCCTGCCCGCTCCGCCGATGGCGCGACGCGCCTGCTCGTCAATTCGCATCAGCCTTTTACCGGGCCTGTTGCCTGGTATGAAGCCGTGCTTCAAAGCGACGAAGGCTGGCATGTCGCGGGCGGATTCTTTCCCGGCTCGCCCTTCATGTTGCACGGTCACAACGCTCATCTCGCCTGGGCGAATACAGTGAACGAGCCCGATCTCATCGACATCTATCGGCTCACCCTCAATCCCGACAATGACAATCAGTATCTGCTCGATGGCAAATGGCGCGACTTCGAGAAGGGCACGGCCACGATCCGCGTCGATCTCTGGGGACCGTTCTGGTGGACGGTTGAGCGCGAGGTATTGCGCTCCGAACATGGCCCGGTTCTGCGTGCGCCGAATGGCGCCTATGCCGTGCGCTATGCCGGGCTCGGAGAAATACGCCAGGTCGAGCAATATTTCGCACTCGACAAGGCACGCAATCTCGCCGAATGGATCGAGGCGATGAAGCTGCAGGCGCTGCCAAGCATCAACTACATATATGCCGACAGGCAGGGCAACATTGCCTACGTGTACAACGCACAACTCCCCGACCGGAAGGAAGGACCGGACTGGTCGGGCGTTCTGCCGGGCGACGATTCCTCGCTGATCTGGAGGGGTTATGTGCCTTTCGAGGAGATGCCCAAAATCTACAATCCGAATTCCGGCTATCTCTACAATGCGAACAACACGCCCTTCCGCGCCACGGCAGCGAACGACAATCTGAAGCCCGCGGATTTCCCTGCGCGCATGGGTATCCAGACCGACATGACGAACCGCGCCATGCGGATCGAGGAGACCTATGGTGCGGATCGTTCGATCACGCGCGATGCCTTCCACGCCTATAAATACGATCTCGCCTATAGTGAGACGTCGCGAATGGCCGAAATCGTTACGGAGATTCTCGCACTTGATGCGGGGGGCGATACGGACATCACCACAGCACAGGACATTTTGCGCGGCTGGAACCGGCACACCGATGCCGCCAATCGCGGCGCAGCGCTTGCCGTCATTGCAGCCGAGCCTATCGTCCGCGCCGAGCTGCGGCGCGAGACGCCACCCGCTACGCTTGATCGGCTGCGCGAGTCTATTGACCATCTCAAGGCCAACTTCGGCCGTCTCGATCCCGAATGGGGCGAAGTCAACCGTTTCCGCCGCGGCGAGGTCGATCTGCCGGTCGATGGCGGGCCGGATATTCTGCGGGCGATATATGGCTTTCCGGTGGAAGACGGCACGCTCACCGCGCGTGGCGGCGATACGCTCATCATGTTCGTCGAATGGGACCGGGCGGGGAACATCCGCTCGGAAAGTATCCATCCCTTCGGGTCGGCAACGCTCGACCGTTCGTCACCCCATTATGCCGATCAGTCGCCGCTGTTCGTCGCCATGCAAACGAAGCCCGTCCGCTTCACACGGGAACAACTCGAGCCATATGTGAAAGAGAGCTATCGCCCGGGTGAACGATAGAAACTAGAGCGCGGCGCGCTCGTCTTCGGCGCTGGAGCCGATCACGCGCGAGAGCGGCAGGTCGATATGGACTGCTGTTCCCTCGCCGAGCTTGCTCTCGATCCGGAGCTCGCCGCCATGAAGCTCCGTCAGGTGCTTGGCTAACGGCAGGCCGAGACCCGTGCCTTCATGCGTACGCGACAGCGAACCGTCGAGCTGGGTAAAGGGCGTCAGCGCGCGGGGAATGTCTTCGGGCGCAATGCCGCTGCCTACATCCACCACCGAAATCCGCAGGCAGTCGGGCCTGATCTGGGATTCGATCCGCACCAGGCTGCCGTCCGGGCTGAACTTGACCGCATTCGAGACCAGGTTGATCAGCACCTGCTTCAGCGCGCGCTCATCCGCGACAAGCGCGATGGGTGGTTGGGGCAATGACAGTTCGATTTCAATATTCGACTGCTGTGCCCTGTGGCGCACGATGCGTGTGGCAGCGCAGATGACGTGATTGAGGTCCGTGTCGTCCTCATGCAGTTTGAAGTGCCCGGCCTCGATTTTCGAAAGATCGAGAATGTCGTTGATGAGGCTCAGCAGGTGTACGCCGCTGTCATGAATGTCCTCGGCATATTCGCGGTAGCGCGGGCTGCCAATGGGACCAAAGAGTTCGCGTTCCAGCGCCTCGGAAAAACCGATGATCGCATTGAGCGGGGTACGAAGTTCGTGGCTCATATTGGCGAGGAATTCCGATTTCGAACGGCTTGCAGCCGTCGCCTGGTCGCGGGCGTCGCGCAGCGCTTCCGCTTCCTTGCGTTTGGCCGTGATGTCCTGCATGCCGATGAGCAAGGCGCGCCGGCCTTGGAAATGGGCGCTTGCCGCCGAGACGAGCACATGGATGCCGATACCGTCCTTCCGCTTCATGCGAAATTCGACCGGCGTACCTATTCGGCTGCTTGCCAGCAGCACCTCGATGCGGGCGGGTAAATCCTCCTCGTCGAAGAGCGAGCGCACGTCGATGCCCGCACCATCTTCCTCGGACAGGCCGAAGAGATTGAGTGCCGCCATATTGGCCTGCATGACGCGGTAGCTCGCCGGCTCGACAAGCGCAATGGGTGTCGGCGCGGCATGGAAGATGCTCTGAAAGCTCTCCTCCGTATTGCGGACGTTCGCTTCCGCCTCCTCCCGGCTCTCCACTTCCTGCTTCAGCCGGTCGTAGAGTTCCTGCTGGCGCATCAATGTGAGAAAGCCATCGCGACGCAGGCGATTTGCCGCGCGCACCATTTCGATGCCGATGGCATTCACCACCGCGAAGAGAAGGCATATCTGCAGCAATGTAAATGTGTCGACCTCCGTCAGCGATGGCGCGATAACGGCAAAGCCGACGCAGAGCGCAGACGACAGGGCGACATTTGCGGTAAGCCGCGTCGGCACACCGATGTAGAAGGCAAAGAGAATTACAACAATACTGAGAAGCGCCGCGGCGAAATTCACTTCGCCAATATACAGCGAGACAGGCGACACGACGACAACGCAAAGCTGTGTCGCGAAGGCGCAGAGCGTAAAGCCGCGCTGCTTGTCCGCCGACGTAAAAACCTTGAGCGCTAGCGTGATGGCGGCGAGTGCTCCCAGGCGGCCGAGCAGCAGGCCGGCGAAAGCCCAACCCAGGCCAAGCGCCATAAAGTCGAACGCTGCCCAGGCAACGAAAATGTAGACGGCGATGAGAACGGCATTGAGCCGCGAGCGGATCTCATCCCAGCTCGCGCGAACATAGCTGTCCTCGAGCTGCGCATCGGCAAACTCTCCGGTCCAGCGATATGCATGCGTCCCTGCAGGCGTTTGCGGCGTTTCATGCAGCAATGCCCCGACCGCGTCTTGCGATCCCCTCACCCAGCCTCCGAACTGCGCTTCCGCGCTTCTCCCGTTCCCCGAGCGGGCCAAGACTACGGGGCAAAGCCTAAATAAAATGCAAAATTTGTATTGCAGGCTTTCTCGACATGACGACACCGCCTATCGTTTGCCTGCCTGTCCGGCGTATCAAAACGAGACAGGATAAATAATCTCGGGAGACTGATGACATGACGGATCAAGGCGGCGCATCCAAAGGCATTCTGACGGGCATTCGCGTCCTCGATTTTGGCCGCTACATCGCCGGGCCCTATTGCGCGGCGCTGCTGGGCGACATGGGCGCCGATGTCATTCGTATCGAGAAGCGCGAGGGCAGCGAGGACCGCTTCGTTCAGCCAATCGTACCGGGCGCTGCCTCCGGCGAAGGCGGCGAAGGTGCGATGTTCCTTCAGATGAACCGCAACAAGCGCGGCCTCACCCTCGATCCCATGACGGAGACCGGCCGCAAGATCGTCCGCCGCCTCGTCGCGACGGCCGATGTCGTCGTCGCCAATCTGCCGCCTTCGACCTTGAAGGCGATGGGCCTCGACTATGAAAGTCTGGTGGAGGCAAAGCCCGACATCATCCTCACGACCGTTTCCGCCTTCGGACATGGCGGGCCCTACAGCGAGCGCACCGGCTTTGACGGCGTGGCGCAGTCGATGGTGGGCGCCGCCTACCTCACCGGCCATCCGGAAGAGCCGGTAAAGAGCTATGCCCCCTGGGTCGATTTCGGCACGGCATCGCTTTCCGCCTTCGGCACGATGGCCGCGCTGATGGAACGGGCGCGCTCCGGCCGGGGCCAGGTTGTCGAGGGCTCTCTGCTTTCCACGGCTCTCGCCTATTTCAATTTCCATTTGATCGAACAGCAGCTTCGCCAGACAAACCGTGTCGCCATCGGCAACCGCTCGCCCTACGCGGGTCCGGCAGATATCGTTCGCACAAAGGATGGCTGGATTCTGGTGCAGGTGATCGGCATGCCGCTCTTCAAGCGCTGGGCAAAGCTCATGGGCGAGGATCACTGGCTCTCCGATCCGCGTTTCAAGGACGATCTTTCGCGCGGCGACCATGGCGAAATCCTTTCCGAACGCACGGCGCGCTGGGCGGCGGAACGGACGAGCGAGGAAGCGCTGGCTGAACTCGAAAAGGCGCGCATTCCGGGGGGGCCCATCTATTCGCCGCAACAGGCACTAGACGATCCGCATATCAAGGCGATGAATTTTCTGAAGCCGGTCGATTTTCCCGGCCTTCCCGGTCCCGCCCCGATCATGGAAACGCCGCTGCGCCTCTCCCGTTCGCCCGGCACATTGCGCGAGCGTGCGCCAGTACTCGGCGAGCACACGGAGGCCATCCTTGGCGAGCTGGGGTATTCGGCCGCCGAGATAGCAGCCTTCCGCGATGAGGGGATTATCTGATCCATGCCGATTTCGCTCGACACATTTGCGCGCTTTCCGCTGGCTCACCTGCCAACGCCGCTTGTGGAAATGAAACGGTTGCGCGAGGCGCTGTCGCGTGAGACGGGGCACAAGTTCCCGCGCCTTTTCATCAAGCGGGACGACTGCACCGGGCTTGCCGGCGGCGGCAACAAGACGCGCAAACTCGAATTCCTGATCGGCGAGGCGATCGCGGGCGGTGCCGACACCGTGGTCACGACAGGTGCCGTCCAGTCGAACCATGCGCGCCAGACGGCCGCCGCCGCCGCCGCGGCAGGGCTCGCTTCGGTCCTCGTACTGTTCGACACGGTGCCCTATCAGGGCCGCTCCTACCGCCGCTCGGGCAATCTGCTGCTCGATGCGGTGCTGGGCGCGGAAGTGCGGATCGTGCCGGGCGATGCCGATGCCGGTGCGGTCTTTGCCGGCGTGATGGACGAACTCAGGGCCGCGGGACGCACACCCTATTTTGTGCCGGTCGGCGGATCGAGCGCCGTCGGATCGCTGGGCTACGCGGCGGCCTATCACGAACTTGCCATACAGCTAGAGGATGCAGGCATTGGCGATGCAGCGCTCATTCATGCCTCATCGAGCGGCGGCACCCAGGCCGGGCTCATCGCAGGCGCCTGCCATCGCGGTCGCGGACCGGAAATACGGGCGGTCAATGTCTACCGTGCGGACCCCGATCACATGGCGCAGGGCATTCATGCGCTGGCCTGCAAGACGGCGGCGCTGATCGAAGCGCCAGCGCCCGCGCCGGGCGCGGTGGTGCTCGACAGCGACCAACTTGGCGAACGGTACGGGCTACCGACCGACGCCATGCGCCGCGCAGTCGAGCTTGTCGCACGGACGGAAGGCGTCTTGCTCGATCCGGTCTATACCGGCAAGGGCATGGCGGGCTTCATCGCACAACTGCTCGCGGGTGTGTATTCGCAGCGCGACGCCGCTATCTTCCTGCATACAGGTGGAATGCCAGGCCTTTTCGCCTATGAGGAGGAATTCGTCGCCTCGTGACGCGGTCAGCCGCGAGCGGCAACCTGACCCCGGCGGCGCAAGACTTCGGCCTGCTTGTCTTCGCCGAGGGCTCCACGGAAATCCGCGGCCACTTCGATGAATTCTTCCGCATTCGAACGCGCGACCCCCTTGGCGATCCGCAGTTCCTCGAGAAGCCTGTCTTCGTAGGACGACAGATAGGTCTCGATCTGCTGGCGGATGCTGCGGCTGTGGCTTTGTACGCCAACGGACTCGCAAATCGTCGACAGACCGTTGACGAAGCGCAAGCAGCTCATCATGCGTTCGATGCGTGCCCGGTCCGGTGCCTTCGCCACATCAGGTTTCATGGGGCCGCCGCGTCCATATTGTCCGATCTGGTGAAAGGGTAGCGCGCGGACAAGTTCTGTTTCGAAGCGCGATATTTCCTGGGAGACCGCGGCCGAGACACGGCCGCGCGCCGCGAGAAGACGCTGACCCCACTCACCGTTGCGGCGCAGGTCGATTTCGGCAGTGACGCCCTTCGACAGATGTGCGAAGCGGCGAATATCGAGCAGCATGGCCTCAAGATCGGAGTGACCGGGGCGCTGCGTGTCGACGCGCCGTGCAATGTCTTCCATCTCGGCAAGAAGAACCTCGCCGAACACGGCCAGCTCGCATCGGCTGATCATCATGTCGTTGCGCTGATGCGCGATCTTGCGCACGAAACGGAGGATCTGTGAGGGCTCCGCCAGTCGGCGCATCACCATGAACGGCAGATAGATAGCTTCGTCCGGCGCGTACTCATGTGTCTCGTCGTAGACGTGCTTGAGCGCCGTCACCATTTCTTCACTGAAGTTCAGGATCGGCTTCGGCAGTTCGGCCTGCAGCTTCAGCATGGCCGGCGCAATGGAGAGGATGGCGCCGATTTCGCGCGCATCCTCAAGGCCGCCTTCGCCGCCGATACGCCTTTCGAGTTGCTTGCGTTTTTCGGGGTTGCCCCGCGCTTCCTCGATCGCCGCGAGGATCGCCTTGGCGGCGGAAGCATGCAGCACCGAAACCGCCGCTTCCAGCGCCGGCTGGTCGTTCTTCAGGGTGTGGTCGGCGATCCGCTCCTTCAGATCGGGAAGCGCATCAGGCAGTAATTCCTCGCCAAGCCACTCCCAGACGCGGACCATGGTGCTGCGCGAAATGGCGCCCTGGCTGCGGCCGTCGTCGTCGCCATTCACCAGCAAATCCTCGAACGGATTGCAGAACTGGCGAAGCGCATCCGGCATTCCCGGACGCTCGCCGCGCAGACCCGCGAGCAGCGGACGGAGGCCAGAGAGGATCATTTCATAAGGCAGGCCAGTCGTGCCGCGCAGCTTTTCGCGCTCCAGACCCGAGGCGAGCTTGATGACAGCAGGCGGCGGCAACTGCGCCAGATAGATGGCGAGTTTCTGTCGGATCGAGGCTTGCGGTTCGGTCGTCATCCCAACTCCGGCGCAATGGAGCCCGCTGGCATCGCGGCCGTATTTGCGGCAGCGGGCGGCCTTGGCGGTTTCCCTTCCCTGCCCAAGCTAGCCAGCCGTGCTTAATATTTGGTTCCGCAGGCGGAAACCCGCCGGATTTGTCCGTAAACCAGCCGTTAATTCCGCTTGCCGGGACCGCTATTTTCGATATGCCACAATAAATTTCGGTGATAGCGTTTTTAGCCGGATGGCAGCGTTCATGCTGGTATCCGTTCTTTATCTCTACACGAGGCATTCAAGTCACTATGGCTAGCGGAGTCGTGAAGTGGTTCAACGCCACTAAGGGTTATGGGTTCATCGCGCCGTCAGATGGCGGAAAGGACGTCTTCGTCCATATCTCGGCTGTCGAGCGCGCTGGCCAGAAATCCCTGCAGGAGGGTCAGCAGATCCAGTATGAACTGGTCGAGGGGCGCAATGGCCGCTTCTCCGCCGAAAATCTGGTTCTCGGCTAAAACCGGCATCGGGCGGATCGGGCGCGCACCCGTATTCGAGACAATCAGGGCCCTCCACCTTCGGGCGGAGGGCCTTTCCATTTCCAACTGTGGCTGGCCGAAGCCCCTTCTGCCGATTAGCATAGGCCCATGTTCGGCTCCAATTCCTTTCTAGAACGCGCCCATGCTCTCATCTGGGAGCCCGTCATCGACGAATTGCCATTCTGGCAACGGGCGCTTTACCTCTCTGCGCGCATCGGATGGGCCGTTGTTCGCGATTTGCTCGGCGGCACACTCAGCCTCCGGGCGATGAGCCTCGTCTACACGACGCTGCTTTCCATCGTGCCTGCGCTTGCGATCGGCTTCGCCATCTTCCGCGCCTTTGGCTTCGACGCCTATCTCGAAACCATGGTCGCAGACTTCCTCACGCCGCTCGGCGACGAGGGCGCGGCGATCACGCAGCAGATGATGGAATTCGTACAGCGCGTGAATGCGAATATTCTCGGTACGATCGGCTTCTTCTTCCTGCTCTATACGGTGATCTCGCTCATCAACAAGGTGGAAGCCGCCTTCAACGTGATCTGGCGCGTCGAGGCGAGCCGCTCCTTCGCGCGGCAATTCACCGAAATCATCAGCATGAGCGTCCTCGGGCCGCTGCTCGTGCTTTCCGTTTTCGGCATCATGGCGGGCGCACTGTCGAATTCCTATTTCGGTTCGCTGGCGGAATATGAAGCCGTGCGCTATGCGCTCGAGCAGTCAAGCCGCCTGCTGCCTTACGCGGTGCTGATCGGCGCCTTTGGCTTCATCTATGTGATGATACCGAACACGCGCGTAACACTGGCCGCTGCGGCCGTGGGCGCCACGGTAGCCGGTATCGCCTGGGGTGCTGCGGGCTGGACCTTTGCGACCTTCGTCGTGAAATCCGCTCAATATGTCGCGATCTATTCGGCCTTCGCCACCCTCGTCTTCTTCATGATCTGGCTTTATGCGGCCTGGCTCATTCTGCTGGGCGGCTGCGCCATCGCTTTCTACTACCAGAACAGGGCCTATCTCTCGCCCTATGCCGGGGTGAGCCTTCTCGCGCTGCGCCAGCTTGACCGCATGTCGGTGCAGGCGCTGCTGCTCATTCATGAAGCCTTCGAAAAGGGCCAGACCCCATGGACGGCAGAAACACTCGCGAAGCGCCTTCATGTGCCGATGGAGGCGATGAGCGAGATTTCGGGCGCACTCTCGAAAGCGGGGCTCGTCACTTATTCGACAGGAACGCCAAGCCGCTTCGTGCCCGGCCGTCCGGCCGGCAAGACGGCCATATCGGATGTATTTGCGGCAACCCGGTCATATCGCTATGACCGGAGCGTGATGGACGACACGCTTGCTCATGAACCGCGCGTCGAAGCCTTTTTCGAGAAGCTCGCCGAGCAGGAAGCCTCGCTCGCCGAGCCCGTCACCATCGCCTCGCTGATGGAGCGGAGCGAGGAAGAAACGGCCACCACGTCGCCCGCCGGGGATTGATTCGCGCGCTTCGTCTCCCGCATGCCTCACCGCACCGGTTTCCGGCCAGTCCCGAGTCTCCGATCTGTATCTGCAATCGGCTCGAAAAGCGCACAATCGTGCGGGATGCGAACACCCGATGCAGTAGGCATCGATCTTTCACATACATTTCCTTGACGTGAGCGGCGCGCGGATTCACGCTCAAGTTCCTAGGTTCAACATTTGAAAGGAGGTGATCCGATGTCTAACGGTCTGGTGACACCGTTTGCCATCGCCAAAGTTTCGATCTCGACAGAGGGTCGTGTGGCGAGGCAGGTATGGTCGGATACTTCCAGGGACCTTCCTGTCTGAGCCTTAACCTATTTCGCCGCGCGGGCATGCCGCGCGCGGTGACTCTGCGGATGAAACGGATTGGTGCAAACGGGGCGGTCCCGTAAAACACATAATGGCGACCGCGTCGCTGCCGTTCCGAACTGGCCGCCGCCTTCCAACGGGAAAGCGGCGGCCTTTTCACGTCGACCGGCTAGAAAAAGTGGCCTCACCCAGGCGCTGGTCGGGGGACGGATTTCACCAGGGGTGAGGCCGAACGGCCTTTTGGGCCGTTCATCTCGTAAGGCGTGAACTCAGTTCACGATCTGCCAGCTTCCGTCCGGCTGGCGGCAGGCGGTGCCATAGGCGTTCTGCGGCTGGCCGCCGATATAGACGGTCTGGGAATATTCGCGACAGTAGGACCCTGCGGTCTGGTAGGAACGGCCGGGCTCGACATAGCCGTAATTGCCGCTCTGCGGGTTGTGCCAGCGCTGCGGCTGGCCCGTCTGGAAGGCGCCATAGGACGCCTGCTGCAGATAGGCCTGATCGGCGCGGTCGAGGCTGCGGCCGATATTGTTGCCAACCAGCGCGCCGACAAGGACGCCCGCGCCCGTCGCCCAGAGGCGGCCCGAGCCCGAGCCGATCTGCGAGCCGGCAAGACCGCCGGCCACCGCACCGGCGACAGTGCCGATGCCCTGTTTCGGGCCGCCGCTATAACCGTAGGGGTTGCCGGTCTGGCAGCCCGCGAGCGCAACGGCAAGAGCGCCGACAAGAAGTGCTGATTTGATCTTCATGACACGTACCCCGTTTCCCAGTGGGTGATCCGATGGTCATGAAGATAGGCAATCGCCCTTGAGCGAGGCCTGAATGCGCCGTTCATATGGCGTTCAGCCAGAATGGCGGGAAAGGCCGGTTTTCAGGCAGTGGTGGCCGATGCGGGCAAGTAAAGCGCTGCCTTGAGACCGCCAAGCGAAGAAGATTCGAGTTTCAGATCGCCGCCGTAGAGTTCTGCGATCTCGGTCACAATCGACAGGCCGAGGCCGGAGCCCGGCTTCGATTCATCGAGCCGCGCACCGCGCTTGAGCACCGTCTTGCGCGCCTCTTCCGGCAGGCCCGGCCCGTCATCTTCGACCGTCACCAGCAGATAGGGCCGGTTGCGCCTTTCAATGCCCGCCGCCGTCACGGTAAGGCGCACTTCTTCAGATGCCCATTTGCAGGCATTGTCGAGCAGGTTGCCCACCACTTCCTCGAGATCCTGCGCTTCGCCGCGGAAGCCCGCCTCGTCCGGGCAGTCCACCTCGATCGACACGCCGCGTTCGGCATGGATGCGTTCCAGCGCATTGGCGAGGCGAAGGAGAACCGGCTTCACCGGCGTATTGGCGCCAAGCACATTGGCGGATGCAGCCATGCGCGCACGGGCGAGGTGCCTGTCGATCTGTTCGCGCATCTGCATTGTGGTCCGTCGCACAGTCTCGCCGAAAGGTCCGTCATGGCTGCGTGCCTCGTTGGTCAGCACACTGAGCGGTGTTTTCAGCGCATGGGCGAGATTGCCGACATGGGTTCGCGCCCGCTCCAGCACTTCGCGATTGCCTTCGAGCAGCCCGTTCAATTCCTCCGCCAGCGGTTCGATTTCGAGCGGAAACTCCCCCTCAAGCCGTGTCGCGCGGCCACTTCTGATTTCGGACAGCGCCTTGCGCACGCGCTCAAGCGGGCGCAGGCCGAAGCGCACCTGAATGAGCAGCGCGACAAGGAGCCCAAAGCCCATCGCCGCCATGGAGCCGAATACCCAGGTATTGAAGCTCTGGATTTCCTCGTTCATTTCCGAACGGTCGGCGGCCACGGCGAAGGAAACCGGCACGTCATAGCCCGGCAGCGTCACGCGGCGCTCGACGACGCGCAGAGGCTGATTTTCGGGGCCTACCGTATCGAATATCTTGAGGCCAACTTCGTTACGATCGATCCTTTCAGCGTCCGACAGGTCGAGCGACTGATCGAACAGCGAACGCGAGCGCAGCGCCGGCCGCTGGGCGACCGGCCAGATCTGCCAGTACCAGCCGGAATAGGCCAGATCGAAGCGCGTTTCGGAAAGGCCGCGGCCGCGCTCGATTTCACCACGGTCGTTGATTTCGGTTGTGGCGATCAGGCTATGCAGCAGCACGTTGAGGCGGCCGTCGAAGCTGCGTTCAACGGAGCCGCGGAAGATCGCCGAGAGAATGAGGCCGCCCGCGACAAGCGCGATGGCGCTCCAGAGCGCCGCGCCTGCGATCAGGCGGAAGGCAAGGCTGTCACGCCGCATCTTCCGCCGCCGTCAGCCTGTAGCCGAGGCCGCGCACGGTCTCGATCACATCCTTTCCGAGCTTGCGGCGGAGACGCCCGACAAAAACCTCGATGGTGTTGGAATCCCGGTCGAAATCCTGGTCGTAGAGATGCTCGACCAGTTCGGTGCGCGAGATCACGCGGCCTTGATGATGCATCATGTAGGAAAGAAGCCGGTATTCGAGCGAGGTGAGCTTGATGGCGCGGCCATTGACGGTGACGCGCGAGCTTTTCGTGTCGACGCGGACGGAGCCGCATTCGAGTTCGCTGGTCGCGTGGCCGGTGGCCCGGCGGAGCAGCGCCCGCAGGCGCGCCAGAACTTCCTCCATATAGAATGGCTTGGCGACATAATCGTCGGCACCGGCATCGAAGCCTGCCACCTTGTCGCTCCAGCGGTCGCGGGCGGTGAGGATCAGCACGGGCATCACCTTGCCGTCGCGGCGCCACTTTTCAAGCACCGTCACGCCGTCCATTTCCGGGAGCCCGAGGTCCAGTACCACCGCGTCATAGGGCTCGGTGTCGCCGAGAAAATGGCCTTCCTCGCCATCGCTCGCGCTGTCCACCACATAGCCCGCCTCTTCCAGAGCGGAGACGAGTTGGCGGTTGAGATCGGGATCGTCCTCGACGACAAGCAGCCGCATTTTCCTGTTCCCCTGAGCCTAGTTCGCGCCCACGACGCGGCCTGAAGCCGCATCGACGGTCACGACGACGACCCTGTTCTGGGCCGTCATGATCTTCACGTAATAGGCGTTGCCGCCAAAACTCATATCGAGAAACTGGCCCGGATAGCGGGCGAGAGCCGCCTGCTTTGCCTGTCCGGGCGAAATCGCCTGGCCGGAGCGCACGGCATCGCGCGCCCTGTCCTGCTCGGAATGCCACTGGGCAGGCACAAGAAGTTCGTCTGCCCGCGAGGGGCCAACGCCCGCCGCGAGGAAGAAGACGATCGTCAAGGCGATCCATGTGGTTTTCTGCGTCATGCCCCCGTACCTAAGCCATTGACGCTGAACCCGGGATGAACGATCCCAGCAAGGAACCTTCAGGAAGCGCCGTCAGAACCCGCTGAGCGTAGCAAATTCCTCAAGCGGTGCGCGATCCGTTCGCAATTGGTTAATCGGCGCGCTTTCATCCATGTATCCGAGCCCCAGCCCACAGAAGAGCATAAGCTCTTCGGGCATCTCCACAAACTCGGAAACGGTCTTGTACCAGATGGCCCAGGCTTCCTGCGCCGCCGTGTGGAGGCCATGTTCGCGGGCGGCGAGCATCACCGACTGGATGAACATGCCGAGATCGGACCACTGGCCGAGGCCCATCTGGCGGTCGATGGCGAAGAACATGGCGACCGGCGCATCGAAGAAGCGGAAATTGCGGGCGAACTGCATAAGCCGCCCTGCCTTGTCTTCGCGGGAGACGCCAATGGTCGCATACATGTCCTCGCCGCATTTGAAGCGGCGGGCCTTGTAGGGCTCGGTCAGGCCCTTCGGATAGATGTCGTATTCTGTGCCCTCGCCGAAGGGATTGTCCTTCTGCTTCTCCGCAACAATGCCGAGGAACTCCTCAAGCTTCTTTCCCGTCAGCACATAGACATGCCAGGGCTGGAGATTGCCGCCCGACGGCGCGTATTTCGCCTCCTCGAGAATCTGGCGGACGGTCGCCTCCGGCACGGGCTTGCCGAGAAAGGCGCGGCAGGTGATGCGGCTTTTCAGGGCTTCGGAAACTTTCATCGGGCTTGTCCTTGTCTGGTTTCGAATGTCAGCGGGCGGTCACATGCGGCCAGAGCGCATCCGCGCCGCCCTTGATCGTTTCGCGGCCGAGCCGCTTTGCCCACTCCGTGCCAGAGCCGAATTCGGCGCGCCATGACCAGAGACGGCGCGTGGCAAAATGCAGGCCATGTTCATAGGTGAAGCCGATGGCACCATGCACCTGATGGGCAATCGAGGTGGCGACGCTGGAGGCATCGTCGACGCGGATTTTCGCCGCGGCGATCTCAAAGGCGGCATCGGCGCCGCGCTTCACCGCCTGCGCACAGGCAAAATCGGTGATGACCCCGCAGGCGGCGGCCTGCGTGGACAGCACGGCAAGCTGCTGCTGGATTGCCTGGAACTTGCCGATGGGCTTGCCGAACTGCGTACGTTCATTCGCATAGGCGACCGACTGCGCCGAGAGATAGGAGAGCGCACCGGCCATCTGGCAGGCGCGGGTGAGCGCACCGTAAAGCTGCATCGCGTCGGCAGGAAGGCTTGCCTTCGCACTTTTCGCCGCTGCATCATTCAGAACGACATGGTCGCGCGGTTCGCGGGCGACGTTGAGGCCCGGTGTGATATTCGCGCCGGAAAGCGGCACCAGCACAACCTCGCCCCCCACAATGGCAACGCCATGCGACGCATCGCGGCCCCACGGTACGCGCTTCGCCTCGCCCGAGAGCTTGCCGCCCGAGTGCGTGAAATCGCCATCGAGCAACGTGATCACACCTTCCGGCACATCGAGTCCGGCTTTGGCGAGGAACCAGTTGGCGAGGATCGTCTCCGCGAGCGGCAGCGGCGCGACATGCTCGCCCGCCGCTTTCAGCACGATGGCGGCATCGGCCCATGTGGCGCCTGCACCGCCTAGTTCTTCCGGCACGAGCACGCGGGTGAGGCCGTTCGCCTCCACCTCGCTCCAGAGCGCGGCGGGGAAAGCACCCTCCTCCGCCTTCTGGATCAGCTGCTTGGTCACGCGGTCGGACAGGAGGCCGTTCACGCTGTCGGAAAGGATCGTCTGCAATTCATTCATTGTCGTCTCTCCTCAGCGAAGCCCAAGACCGCGCGCGATGATGCCGCGCAGGATTTCCCGCGTGCCGCCGCGCAGCGAGAATGATGGCGTCGTCTGTGTCAGATAGCCGAGCACTTCCTCATAGTCGCTGCCATCGCCGATGGTGGGGGCGATGCCGAGAAGTTCATGCGCGACGACCGGCATGTCCTGTTCGAAGATCGCGCCGAGATCTTTCACGACCGATGCTTCGAGCGCCGGGTTCTCGCCCTTTTCAAGCATACCCGCGACCGAGAGCGACATCTGGCGCAGCGTCAGCAGATGGGCGACGAGGCGGCCGATCACCGCTGCACCTTCATCGCCACCATGTATTTCGAGTTCGCGAATCATTTCGACCATGAGCAGGAAGCTCGACAGATACCGCTCGGGGCCCGAGCGTTCGAAGGCGAGTTCCGCCGTCACCTGACCCCAGCCGCCGCCCAGCGTCCCGACCATCATGTTGTCCGGCACGAAGGCATCCTCGAAGACGACTTCATTGAAATGCGCATTGCCCGCGAGATCCTTGATCGGGCGGATGGTGACGCCTTGCGTCGTCTTCAGATCGACGAGGAACTGGGTCAGGCCGGAATGTTTTGCTTCCGGCGCGGAGTCGGTACGGAAGAGCGCGATCATGTAATGGGCGGTGTGGGCGCCGGAGGTCCACAGCTTGGTGCCGTTGACGCGGAAACCGCCATCCACCTTGTCGGCGCGGGTGCGCGTGGCGGCGAGGTCCGAGCCCGAATCCGGCTCCGACATGCCGATGCAGAAATAGCATTCGCCCTTCGCGACGCGCGGCAGAATGGACTGGCGCTGTTCCTCGGTGCCGAAGCGGAGCAGCAGCGGGCCGGACTGGCGGTCGCCGATCCAGTGTGCGCCGACGGGGGCGCCTGCGGCGAGCATTTCTTCCAGCATCACGTAGCGGTCGAAGAAGCTCCGTTCATGGCCGCCATATTTCTTCGGCCAGGTCATACCGATCCAGCCCTTGGCGCCCATCTTGCGGCTGAACTCGGGGTCAGATCCCGACCAGGTCTGCGCGCGCTTCACTTTCGGCACGCTGCGCAATTCTTCAGCAAGGAAGGCGCGTATCTCCTCGCGGAGACCCATTGTCTCGCCGGGCAGTTCGCATAGATCGAACCTGAAAGGCTGCATCTCTTACTCCCAGTTCTTCCGGTTTTCTTATGTGACGAGCGCCGTCGTGCCGCCGTCGATCCGGATATTGAGCGCGTCGATGGCGCCGGAAAGGGGGCTCGCGACGAATGCAACGAGATTTGCGATTTCCTCGGGCAGCGGGATATGGCCGGTGAGGTTGCCCATGACGCTTTTCAGCACATGGGGCTCCACTTCTTCCCATGTCGCGCCCCAGCCGCGCTCGCGGCCCTGTGCGAGGAAGCGCTCTTCCACTTCCTTCGTGCGGATGAGGCCGGGCGAGACGAGATTGACGGTGATGCCGGTGCCCGCAAGTTCCTTTGCGAGCGAAACGGTCATGGTCGCAAGCGCGCCTTTCGAGGCGTAGTAGTGCGGCATGCGGGCGGCGGGCTCCGTCGAGCCGATGGTGCCGAGCATGACGATGCGGCCCCAGCCGTTCGCCTTCATCGCGCCCATGAAGCCGCGCGTGAGGCGCACGGCGGAGAGCACGTTCTTTTCGTAGGCGTCGATCCAGCCATCCGTTTCCGTGCGGCTCCACGAGCCGGCATCGGCGGTGCCGTAATTATTGATGAGGATGTCCACATCGCCGCAGGCGGCGATGACATCCGCTGCACCCGCATCAGTGCAGATATCGCCCGCGACGGCGACAGCCGAAAAACCAAGGGCGCGGATTTCGGCGGCGGCTTCTTCCGCCGCGGCGATCTCGAAGCCATGCACGATCACGTCTGCGCCTTCGCGCGCCAGTGCATGTGCGATGGCGCGTCCCGTGCCGCGATGGCTGCCGGAGACGAGTGCGCGCTTGCCCTTGAGCTGGAGGTCCATGAGCCGCCCTGATTTGCCGTTTCTTCTGCGGCGCTTTTTCTAGCAGCAAAGCGCGCGCCTGTCCGGCTTCGGCGCCGGATTTCAGCGGCATAGGGCGGCGGATGAAAGCGCCGGTTGGAGCGAGGTCAGAATTCCGCTGCGGCAAGTATCGCCGCCGGTTCATTCGTGGCGGCGATCTTTGCGGGCTCGAACAGCGGCGCGAAGGCGAGACCGGTATAGAGGCCGGCCGAAAAGAGTGTGGCCGCGGACAGGCCAAGCCCCGCCGCCGCCAAGGCGCGGCGGCGCGACCTGCGATTGTAGAAAATCTTCCTCGTCGCCATCTGCTTCCCCTCTCTGTCGTGCTGCGGGCGCAGGGCGCCCGGAGCCGGGGTGCGGTTATGGCGATTATGACAATCAGGGTTTACCAGATCCTAAAGGTGAAACCTCGAATTTGATCGATTTTCCGGTGCCGTCAGCGCCGCTTCGCGAAGCCGACATTCAGCGCGAGGATGTCGATGACACGGGTGATCTTGCCCATGACCTCGTCATCCTTCCTGGAGGGCGTTGCGGCGGCGATGGCCGAGGCCGCGCCGACGACTGCGAGGGCGGCCTCGATCCAGGCGGCAAAGACACCGCCGAAAAGTCCGGTAAGAACTGATTCCATCATGTTTCCTTTCAGGTGTGGTGCCCCTCCCCTTCGGGAGCGGCGTAGAAGAAATGCCCGCCGATCAGGGCGAGCGGGGTTTCACGGCGGGCCCAGTCCGGGCACTCCGTATGCGGATGGAAGCGGGTAGCGCCCCCGGCAGGGCCGGGGCCGGCATCGACCGCCGCACAGCAGATGGCCGCGAGCGCCAGCAGGTCGTTTCGTGCAGGCAGAGCCGCCCTGCCCTGCAGCCGCCGGACAAGCGCATGGGCAAGGGCGCGGCGGGCTTCTTCCGTCTCACCCTCGGCCAGCAGGGCCAGCTCTTCGGCGAGGCGGAGAAGCGGTTTCAGGCGCCTGCAAGTGAGGCTGGTCGTGAGTGGCAGGCTCATGCCGCGAAATGCTCCCTGAAACAGAATAGGAATTTATTCCGATATTTGAGAACAAATTAGGAACATTGTCAAACCACCGCTCAGGCGGGACCGGTCAGCTCCAGGCAGTGGATGGCAAGGCGGACGCGGCCGCCGGTGAAGTCGCCGCCTGCGGCTGTGAGGCGGAGCGGCGTCGCGCCGTAATAGGCGACGGGCGTGCCGGAGACGCCGATGACTGTCGCATCCAGCATGGCGCCGATGCCGTTGCCATAGCGGGCGGGGTCGGCGGCGACGCCGAGGCTCCATGACGCGGCGCCGGTGATCGCCTCGATGACGATGCCGGTGACGCCGAGCACGATGGCGCGGTCCGGGATGACAAAGACCGTGTCGGACGTCGCGCCCTCTGCCAATTCGTGCTCGCCCTCGATGAGCGTCAATGCGGTGGCGGCGCCGCTCGCGGCAGCGATGCCGCTACCGGCCGCTGGCGACCAGCCCGTGCCGTCATGGATGAGCTTCGCGCCGGTGGCTTCATCGAAAGCCTGCCAGCCTGCGCCGGGCGCAAAGAAGACCCAGGCGCCGTCGATCAGCGCGGCGATCTTTCCTTCATGCCCAGCCCATGCGCCTTCCGCTTCCGCACCTACGATGTAGCGTGCGCCCTCTACCGGCTCTTCGGGCGGCGCGGCGAGATCGCGCGCGGCGACGGAGAGATACAGCAACGCATCGAGGCGGCGGAGAGCTTCGTTCACGGTCACATGTTTCTGCGCCTGTGCGGCTTCGAGAAAGGGAAGTCCGAGATGAAAACTAGTCGACATGAAGATGCGCGCTCCTTCCGCTGCCGCGGCCAAAGGCGCGGCTCAGTTGATAGATGGTGACGTCGAGACTTTCGAAATCCGCATGGCCGAAATCGGCGCTTTGCTGGACGGCGGTGTAGACGGCCCGCGGTTCGCTGCTGGCGAGGACGCGCTTCACGGTAACGCCGTCGTGGATTTCGACTTCGTATGCTTCCAGTTCCTCGCCGAGCGGCACATCGAGCCCGATCCAGCTATCGCCGCCGATGCGCGTGCGCCTGATCCATGTCAGTTCGATGCTGCCGCCTTCGCTGCGCCGTGCGCGGAGATGCACCGGCGAGAGCGGACGGAAACCGACGCCTTCGAAAGCGCGAGTGATGCCCGCATAGAACGGATCGTCATATGGCAGCGGCGCCGGGCCATAGAGCCATTGGCGCTCAAGGCCGCGTTCTGCTTCGAGCAGGCCGATCTCGCTCACCGCGTCATCGAGCAGGACGAAGCGCGCGCCTTCCGCCAGCACATCCTGCATTGCGGCCTCCGTGCCCGCCTGACCGCGCAGGAGGCCGCGCAACAGATATGTTGCAGGCGCGACAAGCTCCGCCTCGCGGAACTGGATCACTTCCCATGCGCCATCCGGCGCTTCGAGCGCGGCAAAGTTGGCGCCGTCGAGAACGGCGCGCTCGCTGACGCTTGCGAGCGTGCCGCTCACGAGCGTGACCATCAGCTCGTTTGCCTCGTCCCAGCGCGATGCCGGCCCGGCGGCGAGCGGCGAGGCGGCGCGGCCCAATGTTGCCTGCGCGCTGACCACGCGGTCGAGCGTCGCGCCCGTTCCTTCCTGCCTGTAGATGGCGATGCCGCCGGGCCAGGGATCGGCGGCGACGGCGATGCGCGGCGCGTGGGGCGTTTCGTTGCCGGTGACGAGCGGCAGGTCCATGAAGACGGCGAGCGGCAGGCCATAGTCGCGCGGCGCAGCGGGAACGGTGTCGCGCGGCGGCGCATCGGAGGGCGCGAAGAGGCCCGGCATGTCCGAGACGCCCGATGCCTCGCGCGCACCTGCATCGACAATGCCGGTGAGGCGGTAGCGCGCGATGCGGTGGCCGAGATCGAGCGCGAGGATGTCGCCGGGCTCGAGCGCAACAAGGCTTGGCGGCAGGGCGAAATCGCCGCGTTCGCGCTCTTCCCATGTTTTCTGCAACCAGAGATCGGCGATACGCTGCGCCTCCACCTGCGTCAGCACCATGGGAAGCGCCGCCGTCACCACGCGCTGGCTGCCACCCGCGAGGCGGCGCGCCTCGACTGCCGCCTGCCGGTATTCGCCACCGCCATCGATACAGGTGAGCTTCAGCGCGGCGGGTAGCTCCGTCTCCTGCGCGCGGGTGAGCTTCCAGCCGGGCGCGGCGCTGTCATCGCCAACGGCGAGCATGTCCGGCGTGAGCGACATCGCCGCCGCATCGCGATGTTGCGAGAAGCGGATGGTACCGTCCGACTCCACCGCGTCGAAAAAGCCCGCCAGCATCAAGGGCTCGATGGCCGCGCGAGGTGACATGATGCGGTCGATCACGAAGCCGTCGACGACACCATGCAGGTCATCCACGGCAAATTCGGTGAAGCCTGCATCGCGCATGATGGCGGCGGTAAGCGCGGCGAGCGGTGCGGCGCCCATGCGGCCATTGAGCCAGTGGCCGAGCCGCCAGTTCGTGGCATCCGCCCAGACATCGTTCCGTTCCGGGAAGGCCGGGAAAGGCCGCGCGTCCCATGTCCAGAGAAAGATGCGCGCCGGGTCGACCATGCGCCCGCCATAAACCATGGAGACGGGGTTCGCACCGGCAATGTAATCGTCATGCGCCGGCGACCAGTAGCTCATTTCCGCTTCGATGAAACGGCGCTGGATGAAATCGTCCCGCGTGCCGCGCGAGAAATGCGGCGCGGCGCTTTCTGCCGATTTCGGATCGACGAAGCGGTTGGGTTCGTTGGTGCCCTTGTCGATCGCCGGGCAGCCGAGTTCGACGAACCAGACGGGCTTCGATTGCGGCAACCATGCCGTCGGCGTATCCGCTTCCGTGCCGTCAGGCCGGTCGTAATGTGCGTTCGACCACCAGTTCTTCA
The DNA here is from genome assembly GCF_046297875.1 of Parvibaculum sp. GTDB lineage: Bacteria > Pseudomonadota > Alphaproteobacteria > Parvibaculales > Parvibaculaceae > Parvibaculum. The sequence continues at coordinate 121,006 of NZ_JBKBHD010000002.1, forward strand.
GGTCTTTCGCGCGCCAGAGCCAGGGCTTGCCGTAAGCACCGTCCGTAATCGGCGTGCGGATTTGCGCGGCGCGGTGTTCCTCGCTCGCATAATACCAGTCGTAATCCTCGCCACCCGCAATGCGCGAGCGGAGATAATCGAGATCGTAGATCGAACCCCAATCCTGCGCATCGAGATGCGCATCGCCATCGCGCCAGTCGGTCAAGGGCGCGTACATGTCGATGCCGATGAAGTCGATATTCGCATCCGCCCAGAGCGGATCGAGATGGAAGGCGAAGCGGCCCTCGCCCCTGTCATGGCCGCGATATTCGGACCAGTCGGCGGCATAGGAGATTTTCGTGTGGGGCCCGAGGATCGCACGTACATCCGCCGCGAGGGCCTTCAGCGCGGCAACTGCGGGATAGTTGCCCTCTTCGTCATGCGCCTGGGTAAGCGCGCGCAGCTCCGAACCGATGATGAAGGCATCGACGCCTCCCGCCGAAGCGCAGAGCTGCGCATAATGCAGCACCATGCGGCGGTAGGACCATTCGCCAGCGCCGGGCGTGGCGCTGCCGAAGAAGGAGGCGACATCCGCTGCGACATCGCCCGCCGGCGCAATGCGGCCGCGCCAGGGATAGGCGCCCTGCCCGCCCTCGCCCGAGGGATCGGGCAGGCCCGCATCCGCCGGAATATCCATCATCACGAAGGGATAGAAGACGGTGGCGAGGCCGCGCGCCTTCATATAGGTGAGCGCGCTGCGCACGCTCGCGTCGGACGGTGTGCCGCCATAAGCGGGGCGGCCCTCGATGCGGCTCACTTCCGTTGCGGCGAGGCGCGAGAGGCCCGCAACATTCCAGTTTTCCGGCCAGGTGATCTTGTGGCGCGTCTCGACCTTCGGACGGATGGAGCAGGAACCGCAGCGCAGATCGTCGCCGAACCACGAGACGACGAGGAGAGCCGCCTCGACATTCGGCAGCGATACCTCGAGATCGTCCATCGCGGCGGCGAAGTCCGCAACGCCGGACGACATATGCGAGTTGATCGGGCGGCTCGAGACTTCGGTCAGGATTTCGCGGCGCGGCTCCGTGTCGTAGACGAATTCGCCTGCGCCGGGGATCACCGTCACGGCACGCACCAGTTCCTCGACGCCATCGAGCGTGCGGAAGACCTCGAAGCTCAGTTGCGGAATGCGGTTGCCGAAAGGCGTGACGTTCAGATCTTCGAAGACGATATAGGCCGTGCCGCGATAGGCGGGCGCCTCGCCCATCAATGCCTCGATCAGCGGATCGGGCATCTGGTTCTCGCCGCCGCGATGGAGCCGCCAGGTGACATTGGCAAGCGAGAGCGGCTTGCCATCCGCCCAGACACGGCCGATGCGCGTCACCTCGCCTTCGCAGAGCGCGACGGCGAAGGAAACGGAATAGCTGTATTCGGCAACGGTGGCGGACGCGCCGCCGCCCTTGCCGCCGCCTGCGGAGCGGCGATGCGCTCGCTCGACATAATCCGTTGCCCAAATCACCTGACCGCCGATGCGGGCGCGGCCGTAAAGTTTCGGGATCGGCGCGCCTTCGCTGGACGCCATGACATGGAGATCGCCGAGGCGCGGGCCTTCGACATGCGACGAGGCGCCGAAGAGACGGGCATCGGCCATCGAGCCTGCGATGGAGCCGAGCGCACCGCCAAGCGCCGCGCCCGACACCGACATGCCGAGAAAGCTCAGACCAGAAGGCAGCAGCGCGCCGCCAAGCGCGGAACCTGCGCTAGAAAGAACGAGTGTCGCCATTGTCTAGTCCTCGATGCCGGGAAAACGGAAGGCGAAGGCGGCGCGGGCGCGCCACCAGCGGCCGATATGGGTTTCGACGACGGCATGGCCCGACCAGGCATGGATCATCCGGTCATCGCCGCTGACGATGGCTGCGTGTTTCGCGGGGCCGTGGCGGCGCATGCGGAAGAGCAGCACGTCGCCCGCGCGGGCTTCCGCCGTTGTTATTTCCGTCATGTGACGGCGCGCGGCTTCGGCCATTGCTTCTTCAGCGCCCGATCCTTCCGCCCAGTCAGGCGAATAGGGCGGCGGCGCTTCCGGCTCCGGCCCCATCACCTCGCGCCAGACGCCGCGCAGGAGACCGAGACAATCCGCGCCTGCCCCCTTCACGCTTGCCTGATGGCGATAGGGCGTGCCGATCCAGCCGCGCGCGGCGGCGACGATGTCATTGCGGTTCATGGGTTCACTCGCCTGCGGAGGCCATCACGAAGTCATTGCCCGGCATATGCGGGAAGCCGCGAAAGTTCACCGCATTGGCGAAACGATCGCGGCAGGTGGCAAACTGCTTGTCGCAACCGGCCGTCACTTCGAACGTGTCTCCGGGCATGAGGGGCCGGGCAGCGGCGCGCCAGAGTTCGATCCGGCCGCCTGCACTATGCGCCTTCACTTCCATCACCGCGCCGTCATTCGCGCCGCTTGTGAAGGCGAGCCTGCCGCGCGTGAAATGAGCGGCGGGAAAGGCGGCGAGTTCCGCTGCGAGGATTTCCCGATCCGCGCTCACACTTCCGACCGTTGCTTCCACTGTCCAATCGGATGCGGCGAGACCGCAGCGCGCATCGCAGAAATCCGCGTCGCAGCCATATTGATAGAGGCGGCCGACCGGCTGATTCAGCCTATGCGCGAGGCCGCGCAGCTCCGCGGTGAAGGCTGCGCCGGAGCGCGAGACTTCGCCGAGATTGCCCTTGCGCATCAGCAGGCGCTCGCCCGCGTCCTGCCAGTTGACGCGCCATATCTCGAATTCGGCATCGTCATAGAGGCCGGCGGCGAGATCGCCTTCGTCGAGATGCTCTGAGGTGAGCGCGCCTGCAACATCGAGATTGCCGGGGTTGAGGCCGCTCGTACTTTCGATGGCGGACGCGGTGAAACCGCCTGCGGCTTCATAGGTGACGCCGCCGAAGACGAGATCGCGGTCATGTTCGGTGAAGCCAAGAACCGCGCCATCGCGGCGCGTGAGCTTCCAGCACCAGGCAAGCGTCGTCGTGCCGCTGGCCAGATGCGCCGCGACGCCGGGGGAGATGGTTTTCATGATCTAGATCCTGATCTCGATGACCGGGATGTCCGGTACGCTGCCTGCTTCGAAGGCAGCGAGGTTGATGTCGAGGAAGTCGGTGTCGAAGCGGACGGGAACGTCGAATTCGAAACCGGCGGTGACGGCCGCGCCGGGTGCAGGCGGCGACGTGAAAGTGACTAGGCCGGTCGTGTGGCCGGCGGTGAAGCCAGCGCCCTCTTCCATCGGCGCGCCTGCTACGGCGATGCGGATGCTGCCCGCGACGGGCTTTGCAATCTCGCGGGTGTAGCTTGCGCCGCCGGATGCATAGGTCTTCACGAGCTGGAAGACAGTTTGCGTGCCGTCGCCCGCTCCAAGCGCCTGATCGAGCGGTGAGACGGCGGCCGACGGGCTCACGCTTTTCCAGTCGGCGCGGTCCCGCCAGCGGAAGCCGTGGAGCCGGCCATGCCGCGCCTCGAAGAAGGCGATCAATTCGTGAATATCATCAAGCCGCTTCAGGCCGAAGCCGGCATTGAAGCGCCGCCGCGAGAGCGCCCAGGGGCTGTTGCGCTCCTCGCGGCCGGAGCCAAGGGTGACGATTTCGGTGCGCCGCTCCGGCCCGCCGCTTGCGCCGAGCGAAATCGACAGCGGGAATCTGATTTCGTGGAAGGCCATGTCAGATGTTCCTCATTTCAGATGTTTCTTCGGCCGCGCGTGGCGGCGCGGGCGAGCATGGCGGCGATCTGCGATTCAGAGCGGCGGAAGCTTGCGGCGTCCGTTGCCGTCACATTGAAAGTGATGTGCATGGGCGGTGCGCCCTCGCCCGACGCCACGCCGAGGCGGCCATCCGCGCCGCGTCGGAGCGGCAGGATCGCCTCCGCGCCCGCTTCGCCCGCAAGGCCAGTGCCGCTGCGCAGGGGAAAGAGCATGGGGCTCGAGACGACACCGCCTTTTGCGAAGGGCAACACGCGGCCATCCGCGATCGCATTGCCGTCGGCACTGCCGATGAGCGAGCCGAGCATGTTGCCGAGGCCGCTGCCGACTGCGCCCGTCACCGCCTTCACGGCATTGTCGAGGGCGATGCGCGAGAGGTCGAGCGCGAGTTTTCTCAACGTGTCGGAAAGCGAACGGCCCTTGATGGCGGCGCCTTCGAAGGCAGAGGCCAGCGCATTGCCGAAATCGCGCCCCTCGCGCGTGGTGCGGCGAAGCTCGGTGCTGACGCTTTTCAGCGCCTGTTCGCTGTCGAGCGCGAAACGCTGCGCCGCCTCGCCCGCCTCCATCATGGCGCGGGTGAGGGCTTCGGGGTCGGTGCTCTCTGTCATCTGATCCTCAATCGGGGTAGCGCGCCATCAGCGCGTCGATCTCTCTGCGCCCCATCTGTGTATGGCGCAACGGATGCAATGCGCGGGCGGCGGCGGCGAGTTCGGGCAGGGTCATCCGCCAGAAGATTTCCGGCGTAAGGCGCAGGCGGCCGAGGCCGAGCGTCATCGCCTCATCCCACGGAAAGCGCGGGGTGCTCAAGGCCCGCTCCCGCCGAAGGTTGCGGAGAGCAACGCCGCAACTATGGCGACGAAGCCCGCCGCGCCGCCCTCCGCCGTCATGCGCGCGACATCTTCGTCACTGTGCTGATATCCGGCGCCGCGGAGGCCCGCGCCGATGATCTTCATGGCGTCCGTGGCGGCGATGCGGCCCGTCTCGAAGCGTGAGGCGAGTGCCAGCATGTCCTCGCCGCCGAAGGCATGTTCGAGTTCGGCGAGCGCGCCAAGCGTCAGCACCAGCGTCATGCGCTCGCCATTCAGGAAGGCCTCGATTTCGCCGCGATGTCTGTTTGCCATTTCTGCCTCATTTAGACTGGAGCCTGCCGCCCATATGCGGCTATCCTTCCTCGGGGCCGCGCTTCGCCGGAAGCGCCACATCGGGGGACTTCGTTCGTGAAACTTCTACGCCTTGCCGCCATCGCACTTGTCGCCGGTACCGCCGCGTGCGCGCCAAAACTCGAGACGTTGCCGGTCGCCGACTTTCAGGCGTACAAGCCCGATCTTACGGGCGTCGCGGAACCGGCTACGCTTCGCGGCAGCTATTCGCAAAAGCCGGGCCTTGTCGGCAGCGCGACCTATGCCGTCGGTGTCTTCGCCATCAATGGCAAGGTTGCCTTCGAAGACGAGAAGTTCGACGCGCCGATAGAGCTCAAGCCCGGCCCGCAATCCCTCACCATCGGCTATCTCGTCGGCAGGCGCGGCGATTCCATTCCCGTGATGCTCAATGCGAAACCGGGCGGCCGCTATGTCATCAAACGAGCCGAGGACACCAACTGGGCGGACGGGCTGAATTACAACCGCATTCGCACATGGCTCTATATCGAGGATGAGCGGACAGGCGAAATCGTCGTGCCGAATACGCCAGATATCATTATGTCGATCGAGGGACGCTACCAGCCACCCTCCGGCGCCGATGTGGCGACGATACGCGGCACAGTCCACGAGAGCGGCCTCAGCGTCTATCCCATCGCCGTCGACGGGCAAATCGTGCCGGAAGACAGGCAACGCGGCGTGTGGGTCGCGCCGCGGTGGGAACCGACAAAGTCCGTCGCCCTTGCACCCGGTATACGGGCCATCGCCATCCTCGCGCGCACCGGCCTGTACGAAGGCTATCTTCCCGTTCTTCTGGATGCGAAGCCGGGTGTCTCCTATACCGTCAAGTTCGACTTTGCCTTGAAGCGATCAGGTGGCGTGCGGGTACATACTCATACGATCTGGATCGAGGACGCGGCGACGGGTGAGATCGTCGTTCCGAAATCGGACCTGCCCGGCACCATCTTGTAGATCACTCCGCCGCGAAGGCGATTTCGCCGGCGCTTTCAAGCGCGAGGTCGAAGGTGATTTCGCCGTCATGGTCGCCTGCGAATTCGAGCGCGGTGATCTGGAAAGGGCCTGACACGGTGCCGAAATCGGGAATGACGACTTTCCAGGCGCGGATGGCGCCCGCGAAGAAGATGTCGCGGACGCTCGCGTCCGACGCCGCATCGCGGAAGATGCCGCGGCCGGTGATGGCGGCGGAGCGGACGCCCGCACCTTCCAGCAGCTCGCGCCAGCGGCCGGCGGATTCGGCATGTGTCACGTCCACCGCACGGGCATTGAAGGCGATGGCGCGGGAGCGGAGCCCCGCGACGGTGATGAAACTTCCCTCGCCCGTGCTGTCGAGTTTCAGCAACAGGTCCTTGCCTTTCTGGGCTGTCATTCTGTGTCTCCCGTTTCTTCCGTGACGGCGCGGAAGCGGATGGTGCCGCGCCAGGTGAGGCCGTCCGCTTCGCGGCGCGTTTGCGCATCGAGGAAGCGGAAATTGACGAGGGTGTGGCCCTCAAGCGCGAGGGCGGCATCGTACAGCGCCAAGCGGACCGCTTCGAGGATCGATTTCGCCTCGGCCCTGCCGCCGCCGCGCGTGAAGCAATGGAGCGCGAGGCGATGTTCCATGCCGGCCGGCCAGTCGCGCATCTCGCTTTCGCCGAGAACGAGATAGGGATGCGCAACATCGCCGGGCGCATTGTCATGGATGCGGGTGGCGACAAGCGCCGCCAGCGGGGCGTCGGACGAGAGGTGGGCGAAGATCGCCTTCTGCAATTCGAGATCGGCGCTCATGCCACTTCCTCGCAATCGAGAATGAGAAGGTGCTTTCGCCCGTCCGGATCGCGGATGGCGCGAATGTCGAGCGCGCGCGTCTTCCAGAGGACGCGCATGGCGGCGTTGAGGCCCTCGCGGTGGCGGATGGTGAGGCGCAGCCGCGCGCGGGGCGCGAGACGCTCGCCGGTGACGCGCTCATCGCCCGAAAGGGTTTCCACCTTTGCCCAGATTGCCGCTTCGTCCTCCCAGCTCACGTCAGCGCCGCCCGCGCCATCGGCTTCAAGCAGGGGCGACTGGAGCGTGACGCGCTCGCGCATGTCGCCGATCGGATTGTTTTTCACAGGCGGAGCCTCCGGTAAGGCGCTGCGAGCGCGGAGACGGTGCGCGGGAGTTCCGCTCCCTCGCCCATCGGCGCGCGGTTCTCGAACCAGTGCGCGGCGAGAAGAAGCACCGCCTGTTTCAAGGTCTGCGGGACGGCGGCGGCAGGCCCATAGCCCGCGGTGAATTCCACCTCGATGCCCGCAAGCCGCGTGGCGGGCATGGGCCAGGCCTGACCGCGCCTTGCGGCGATGCGCGGCGGCTCGCCCTTCGCATCCACCTCGTAGAAGGCAGGGTCGATCGTGAGCATGGTGCCGCTCAGAAGCGCGACCTTCACCGCGGTCACCTCCGTTACGGGCGCGAGCGGCAATTCGATGGGGCGCGATGGCCAGTCATCAAGCGTCAGCCGCCAGTGCTGCATGACGAAGGCGCGGCGCGTTTCCGCCTCGAGCGCGGTGCGCGATGCGGTGATGAGGGCCGCGAGCAGCGCGTCTTCCTCCGCCGCGTCGAGGCGGAGATGGGCGCGGGCTTCTGCGAGTGTCACCGGCTCTTCGGCCGGGGGCGCGATGAGAGAGAGGGTCATGTGGGCCTTGCCTGATTTTCAATAGTTCTGTCATCCCGCACTTGTTGCCGGGATCCATTTGTGTTTCTGCCCGTTGCGGCCACCAATGGGCCCCGGGGGCAAGCCCCGGGGTGACACTGATGGATGACGGCCGACTAACTCACCGGCTTCAGATGGGCGCCGCCGAGAAGCGCGAGGGCGGCGACGGGTGTTGCTTCCTCGTGATCGCCGAGGAAGAGAACGCCGACACGCGTGTAGCGCGCGGGGCCCACATAGCCGGTGCGGCAGATCGCAAGATCGCCGCCCTCGCTTTCGATGCGGGCGAAGATGCCCGCTTCGTCCGGCGATGCGCCCAGCACTTCATGGGCGGCGGTGACGGGCAGCCAGTCGCTGCCATTCTCCGACGACTGAAGGACGCAGGCGATGGCACATTCCTCCGAAAGCGCCTCGCCCGCGGCGCCGATCAGCACCAGATGTTCCACCGCCTGAAAGCCCTTGCCGTCGACGGGCGCGCCGTAGCGCGTGGCCGTCGAGGGCGCGGGATCGAGCGTCTGAACCGGTTTCAGGCTGTTGTGAATGTCGCGCATGGGCCACCTCACGACGAGAACTGGAGGAACTTGATCGCCTCGAAGTTCTGGACGCCGCCGCCGACGCGCTTCGTCGTGTAGAAAAGCACGTAGGGCTTGGCGCTGTAAGGATCGCGCAACACGCGGATGCCGAGACGGTCGACGATCAGATAGCCGCGCCGGAAATCGCCGAAGGCGATGGCGGGCGCATCCGCCGCGATGGAGGGCATGTCTTCGGCCTCCGTGACGGGGAAGTTCAGGAGCGCCGGCGGCTGGCCGGCGGCGAGACCCGGCTGCCAGAGATAGTTGCCATCCGTATCCTTGAACTTGCGGATCATGGCCTGGGTGGAGCGGTTCATCACGAAGCGGCCATTGGCGCGGTAGCCCGCCTTCACCGCATAGATGAGGTCGATCAGCTTGTCGCCGGGGTTGGAGGTCGGGAAAGCACCTTCATTGCCGGTGGCGACGAAGCCGAGCTTGCCCCATTCCCAGGCGTTGTCCGCCACGCGCTCATAATCGAGGAAGCCGCGCGGCTTCTTCACGCCGTCTCCGCACACGAAGGCCGCACCTTCCTGTTCGGCGAAGGCGGTCTGCACTTCCTCGGCGAGCCACTGGTCGATATTCACCGCCGCATCGTCGAGGAGCGTGGGCGTCGCCGCCGGCATCGCATAAAGCTCCATCGCCGGGAATTCGATTTCGGCGAGAGAGGGCGTTGCCGTTTGCGGGCGGGCTTCCGTTTCGCCGACCCAGCCCGTCTGCAAGCCGCCCAGCGCAAAGGGTTTCTTGTAGGACGACGAGCCGATCTGGCGGATGCCCGCGATGGCGCGGATGGGCGAGACTTCCGTGACGATGCGGTCGATCATGCGTTCCGTCTCGGCGGGTACGAGATAGCCGCCATCGGGATCGGGCTGCGTCGAGAGGGCTTTCGCTTCGAGGCCGCGCAGCTCATGCGCCTCGCCCTTGCGCACATATCGCTCGAAGGCGCGTTTATGCTCGCGGCCCGCAAGGCCCGTTTCGGCATGACCGGAAAGTTCCGGGCGGCGGGCGGCGAGCGTCAGCTCGTCGAGCTTCTTCTTCTGCTGGTCAAGCGCCTTGTTGATGCGTTCCACTTTCTCTTCGGCGATCACATCCGCCGAGAGTTTCCGCTCCAGCTCGCCGAGGCGTTCGTCATTCGCAGATTTGAAATCCTCGAAGGCGGAGAGGAACTCGTCCATCGCCTCGCGCACTTCGAGGGCGCCGGCGCTTTTCGTTTCCGGCGCGCGCGTGTCTTCCTTCAGCGTGGCGCCGATGCGCGGCACGCCGTCATTCCAGTTCGACATGATTGTCTCCGTTGGGTTCAGGTTCAGTGAGTGAAAAGGCGCGCGGCCGCGCGGAATGCGCGGGCGAGCGCCTGGTCGCCGGTTGCCGCGTCCCGCGGCTCCAGCGCCTTGAAGCCGCGATGCACGATGGTGCGGGCTTCCATCCGGCTGAACCCTGCATCCCGCATGAGCCAGCGTTCGAATTCGCGTGTCGTGGGCCTTGTGCCCCGCTTCACTGCGCTGACGCGAGCGGCGGGGAGCATAGGGAAGGTGACGACGGAAATTTCCCAGAGGTCAACCTCGATGAGGCGGCGCGTGCCGCTCGCGCGGTCGCTCTCAGCCTTCACCACGTGATAGCCGATGGAGAGACCGTCGACGGCGCCGGCGCGCATCAGCGCCAGCACCTCGCGGGCGCGGGCGACATCGGCGAGGAGCTGGCCGCGCACGAAGAGGCCTCGCGCATCCTCGCGGATTTCCTCCCAGGTGCCGATGACCTCGTTCGGGTCGTGCTGATAGAGGAGTTTCACGCCGCGCGGGCCGCGCTTTGCGAGCGACTTGTGGAAGGCGCCTGGCATGACCACGTCGCGGCCCAGATCCTCCGCGCCGAAAAGCGAGGCATAACCCTCGAAACTGCCATCGGGCTTCACGGCCTTGGCCTCGAACCGCGCAGCCTTCCGCTCGCCTGCCCTGTTGTTCACGGCTTCGCTCACTTGTTCCTCCGTATAGGGATGTTTTTGGGCAACAAAAAGGCGCCCCGGGGGCGCCTTCAAGTTTCTCTCATTTAGTCATACCCGGGCCCTCGTTTGAACCTTAAGGAGGCCGGGCATCCAGTGACCGCTTGCTCCGCGATCGCCGCTCTGGACCCCCGGATCAAGCCCGGGGGTGACAGATTATTTTTCAGGCCTGTGACCTACCGTCCCAGCCTCTCCTCGATCCGGGCCAGCGAGGCGTTGGCGGCTTTGGTTTGCTCCTCGAGGCGGGCGGTGCGTTCCACCAATTCGCCGATGCGCTCTGTGCGGACCTCAAGGGCGGTGAGGCGCTCGGCGGCGGCGCCTGCCCAGAGGAGGGCGGCGCCGGTCTGCATGGCGATGGTGAGGATGACGGCGAGGGGCACGCGGCGGTCAAGCGCCCATGCCGCCTGTTTTTTCGTGTATGCTTCCGCTTCCATCCCGCTCACCTCAACAAAAGGCCCGATATGACTTCCGACGAATGGCTGATCGTTCTCATGGGCGCGGCGCTTGCCTGCGGCCCCATCCTGCTCGTCTGGACCGAGGAAAAGACGCGCGACAAGGGCGTTGCCATCCCCACTCTCTTCTCCATCATGGGTTACCGTTTCTCGCCGCATAGCGTGTTCAGCCTCGTGGTCGGGATCATGCTCATCGCGCTTTCCTGGCAGATGCGCGGGGCGAGCGTGAGCTTCCTGTTCCTTGTGTTCGGCTTTGTGGGGCTTGCCGCCGCGATCCAGAACATCATCCGTTCGAAGAAGCGCGGCAGCTGACGCCATAGCCTGCCGCTTCGCGCTTTTCCTCGTCGGTGAGGAAGCTGGCGCGGGAGAGGCGGGACCAGAGCGCGTCGCGGTCTGCCGACAAGGCATCCACCTGATCGGCGTCGTACCAGAGGCGGAGGCGGCCGTCGTAGCGCCCGCCCAGCCAATGCGTCAGCGCGCGGGCGGTGCGGCCGGCGAGCGGCAGGATCGTGCCGCGCCAGAAGGCGCGGTTCGCCTCGCGCATATTCGCATAGGTGTTGTCACCCGGAATGCCGAGCAGCATGGGCGGCACGCCGAAGGCGAGCGCGATGTCGCGGGCGGCAGCGTGTTTCGCCTCGATGAAATCCATGTCTTTCGGCGAAAGCCCCATGCTCTTCCAGTCGAGCCCGCCTTCGAGCAGCAGCGGGCGGCCCGCATTGGCGGCGCCCTGATAATTCTCGGCAAGCTCGCGCTTCAGCCGCTCGAACTGGTCTTCCGACAGGTTCGCGCCGCCCTCCCCGCCCTTGTAGACCAGCGCGCCGGAGGGGCGGGCCGCATTGTCGAGCAGCGACTTGTTCCAGCCGCCGGCTGCATTGTGAATGTCGATGGCGCAGGCGGCGGCTTCGAGCGGGCTCTGCCCATAGTAGTCGTCCACCGGGTTGAAAAGGCGGAGGTGCAGCACCGCGCTCCGCTCGCCGGCGGGGATCGTCACCACCCGTCCGTTGACGGAATATTCGTAAGCCTCGGGCCAGCCATTGCGGCCGGGAACGGCTTTCATGCGGTCGGGGCGGAGCACATGCAGCTCGCGAGGGGCACCGTCCACCTCCACGAGTTCGAGATAGGCATTGCCCGCGACCTCGAGGAAACTGTAGCAGCTCTCGAAAAGGTCCGCGCCGGACTGGCCGCCATTCGGATGTTCGAGGAGGGTCAGCAGCGGGTGCTCGGTCAGTTCGCGGGGGCCGTCGTAAAGGAGCCAGGGGAGGCTGGCGGCGGCTTCGGCGATCATGCGGACTGAGCGATAGGCGACGGCGTTGCGGCGGTAGCCCTCTTCCGCCAGCGCCGCATAGTCGCGCGGCGTCCAGACGGGGCGGCCCTGCATGTGAAGCGCGATCATGGGCGCGACGCGGCTTTCCTTTGCGGCGGGCGCGCCCCTTTCAGACATACGGGGGCGCATCGCGCGGGCGAGCGCGGTGAACGGGTTTTGCATGGGTGGTGGTTCCGTCTTGTGGCGGTGGTTGTCCGCCTCGTTAAAACTCAATGTCACCCCGGCACTCGTTGCCGGGGCCCAATCCACTTCGTCATTTGCGGAGAGGCCAATGGGTCCCGGGGACAAGCCCCGGGATGACATCTGTGGGTTGGTGAGGCTTCAAACAAACGCCGTCATTGCGAGGAGGCCGGCAGGCCGGCGAAGCAATGACGATGATGTTCGATCTTTTGTACTCTACAACCCCCTTACCTTCGGTTCGCCTGCCTCGCCGGTGAGCATGAGTTCCGTCAGCGCCCAGACGAGGGCGTCGAGGCGGTCGGGGCTTTTCTGGCCGGGGGTCCAGTCGCACAGCTGGTCTTCGAGTTTTGCGAAGCTGCCGACGTGATGAACGAGGCCGCGCTCGTAGAGCGCGGCGACGGGTTCGGCCCGGGCGACCTTGCCGCGGGTGGCGCGGACCAGGCGGATGGGCGCCAAGGGCATTTCCTGACGCATGACGCTTTCGACCATCTCGCCGCCCTGGTTCGCTTCGGCGACGATCCTGTCTGCCTCGTGCGCGCGGTAGCAGCCGGCGACGCGCTTTGCCCAGGCGAGCGGCGAGAGGCGGCCCATCGAGCGGTCGTCCAGCACATAGACATGGCCGTCTGCCGCGAGGCCCGCACAGACGATGCCGCATTCGTCGGACTTTTCGCCGCCGGTGATGGGCGGGTCGACGCCGACGACGACGCGCATGAGCGCGGGGGCTTTCACGATGCGGCCCTGTTCGATCAATTCGCGGTTCCAGAGCGCGTCCGGATTGTCGTCGATCAGTTCGGCATCGAGTTCCTGCCGCCCGAGGCGCGTGCCTTCATAACGCGCGATGACGCTGCGGAAGAACCCTTCCGCCAGATGAGCGCGGTTCGCATGAGTCGAGGCGCGGGTGACCGCTGTGGTTTGATCCGCGATCAGGCGCTTCAGGATCGGCACGGGGCGCGGCGTGGTCGTCATCACCTGACGGGGGTGCTGCCCAAGGCGCAGGCCGAATTGCAGCATGTCCCAGGCGGCTTCGGCGTAGCGCCATTTCGCAAGCTCATCGCCCCAGGCGGCATCGAATTGGGGGCCGCGCAGACTGTCCGGCTCGCCCGCGGAAAAGACATGGGCGACCGCACCATTCGGCCAGAGGAGGCGCTTGCGCGTGACCTCGTATTTCGGGCTTTCGGCGCCTGCGATGGCGCGGAGGCCGGAGGGGCCGTCGATCATCACCTCGCGGGCATCTGCAAAAGTTTCGCCGATAAGCGCGATGCGGCCAGCACGGCGGGCCATGACTTCGGCCTGCACCCATTCGGCGCCGGCGCGGGTTTTCCCCGCGCCGCGGCCGCCAAGCACGAGCCATGTGGTCCACTCGCC